>OZ250157.1:0-2678925 GCA_965237765.1 Phototrophicaceae bacterium | reverse complement strand
CACACTAATTGTAGATGACGTTTGGGGCAGCGGCCGTACCAGTACTGCTGTCCGAGCGCGAGTCGAAGGTGCTGGCGCGGAAGCGTTCACCTGCGTATTTCACTTCAACCCGTTTCGCTCTCTCTATTCGCAAGCGCAACCCGATTTCTACGGCGCGCGCACTGACGCGTACATCGTCTACCCTTGGGAAAGTGATCGGGATTTGCGGCGGATTGGCCTTTACGACCCGCAATCTTCCTGAATCCCAATCTGGAAACGTAGCGTGTAATCCTCTATGATAGATATTGTGGGGCCGAGCGCTCCGCTAACGTCCGCTGGCAAGCAGCGTTCTCACGCTGGTTGAAGGAGCTTTGTTCGAGCAATGATAGTAAATGAAATGTTGGGTGAAGATAGCCAGGATTTTGAGGCTCTCCTCGATTCTACCACTGATTATGACTTCTCGCCGCCTAAGCGCGGGGAAATTCGCACTGCCATCATCAGTCATATTGACCCCCGTGAAATCATTGTTGATCTCAACGCCAAGCACGACGGAATCGTGCAGGCACAGGATTTGGAGCGTTTGGACGAGCAGTTTCGCAATAGCCTCAAAGTGGGCGATGAAGTGCCCGTCTATATTCTCACTCAACGAAACCAAGACGAAAACCTCATCGTTTCCATCAACATGGGATTGCAACGTTACGATTGGGAGAAGGCGCGCGAGTTGTTGAAATCTGAAGATGCGGTGAGCGTGCTGATCACCGGTCACAACCGCGGCGGCGTACTCGTGCGGTGGAATCGGCTCGAAGGTTTCATTCCGGGCTCGCATCTCGTCTCCGTGAGCTACGGCGCCGATCGTACCGACGCCTGGCGCGAGATGAAGGATAGAACCATTGGCGTGAAGGTGATCGAGGTTGACCAAGATCGGCGCCGACTGATTTTCAGTGAGCGAGAAGCGCAACGCGAATGGCGCGCTCAACAAAAGCGCCGCCTGTTGGAAGAGTTGCAAGAAAGCGATGTCGTTAAAGGGACGGTCACCGGACTGCGGGATTTTGGCGCTTTCGTCAACTTAGGCGGCGCAGATGGTTTGATCCACGTGAGCGAATTGGCCTGGCATCGAGTCGATCACCCGCGCGATTTGCTGGCTATCGGACAGGAGATCGATGTCTACGTGCTCGAATTAAATTATGAATCGAACCGCATTGCCCTCAGCCGCAAACGCCTACTCAGTGACCCCTGGGACATCGCTTCGAGCAAGTATCACGAAGGCCAACTGGTTGAAGGTGTGGTCACCAACGTGGTTGATTTTGGCGCGTTCGCTGCGCTGGATGACGGCCTAGAGGGATTGCTCCATCTCAGCGAGATGGGTGATGGCTCGCTCAAGGAACCGCATTCCTACGTCAAGAAGGGCGATCGTCTGAGCATGCGCATCAGCCACCTTGAGCCGGAAAAGAGACGCGTCGGTTTCACACAACGTTGGGGAACTGATCTGGAGGCACAGAGCAGTGATAACAGTGATCCGAGTGGCTCTGATGTCGCGCTTGATGGGGGTGAGGGTACTTCTGAAGGTGAAGTGGGCGCACAGAGCAGTAATAATAACGATAGCACTGATAGCAGCGATCCGAGTGGCTCTGATATCGCGCTTGATGGGGGTGAGGGTACTTCTGAAGGTGAAGTGGACGCACAGAGCCAGGAATAACTTAAGGCCTGTTTTTCCGAAACCTTAATAAATGACGGCAGCGCTCCTCAAATGAGGGGCGCTGTTGATCGAGGCGCGAATATTGACAGGCAGTGCTCCCCACATTATACTCACCCTGCCTCATTGGAAAGGGGCGAGGGTTAATGGTGGGAGTGAAAGGAAGGCAATGGCTGTTACGGTAGAATTGAAACCTGGCGAATCTCAGGAAGGACTCTTGCGGCGTTTCCGTAAGAGCGTTACGAATAGCGGTATCTTGAGTGTTGTTCGCCGCAAGCGCTGGCATATCTCCAAGAGTGAGCTCCAGCGCATCGAGAAAAAGAAATCCATTCGCCGTGCTCGTCGCCGCCAGCGCAAGCTCAGTATGATGCGCTAGCGAGCGAGCGGATGACGAAACAAGTGGATAAAGTAGAAGTCGAAGGTAAGGTGGTTGAAGCCTTACCGAATGCACAATTCATGGTAGAGCTGGATAACGGACATCGTTTACTCGCTTACCTATCTGGCAAAATGCGTAAATTTTACATTCGTATTTTACTGGGCGACAGCGTGCGTGTGGAAATGAGCATGTATGACCCGACGCGTGGGCGCATTATTTACCGTCACCGCGACACGGTGCGTGGTTAACCCCTTGCATCGGAGCTGAGAGTCGCGGGTTTATCCCCCCATAGTAAGACCATCGTGCCGAAGAGGAAGCAGCGATGGCATACGTTGGTTAAGCC
This sequence comes from Phototrophicaceae bacterium, assembly GCA_965237765.1. Lineage (GTDB taxonomy): Bacteria > Chloroflexota > Anaerolineae > Aggregatilineales > Phototrophicaceae > WTGJ01. The sequence continues at coordinate 2,676,534 of OZ250157.1, read as the reverse complement.
AGCCTCCTCGAACATCGCAACGAGCTCCACGGGATTGCGAAAATGGAGGGTGCTTTCCGGCAAATACCGGTAAGCGCTGGCGCCGCTTGCCCCGCCAACGATACGTCCCAGCAGCGGTATGCCATAACGCAGGTATGCGCGGATGGCCGGACGCAATAGCGATGGTGGTGGAGGCGCGCTATCCAAGGCGAGAAGGCGGCCCCCCTCTTGCAGCACGCGAGTCTGCTCGCACAGACATGTCGGTATATCGCTGACATTCCTCAGCAGGTAACCGGACGCAACGACTTGGAAGCTGCCATCAGGGAAGGGCAGGCGTGTCGCATCAGCTGCACACCAGCGAACGGATGAGCCCAGCGCATGACGTCGCCCCACCGCCATCATCGGCAGCGCGAAATCGGCGGCGATAATGCGTGCATGTGGCGATTGCCTTCGCATGGCGAAGGCGATATCGCCTGTGCCGCTGGCCAGGTCTAGCACGGTTGCTTCGTCCGGTATTGCGGCCTCCTTCACCAAGGCGCGACGCCAGCGTGTATCCATGCCGGCAGTCATGAGTCGATTGAGCAGGTTATAACGTGGGGCAATGCGCCCAAACATCTCCTGAATTTGGGACGGATCTTTGTCGTGGCGTTCAGTTGTCATGTTTAGCGATCGCCTCAATATAGTGCCATTCACCCAGCGCGCGTTGGGCGATCATTTCAAAGCCAGTGCTCGGTAATGTCGCAATGATTTCCGCTAATTCTGACGCCAGGATGCCGCTGAATAGTGCGCGGCCACCAGGCCGAAGGCACGAAACCAGGCCTCTCGCTAGCAGTTGCAGGATCACTGTCCCCACGATATTTACCAACGCCAGATCGAAACGACGTGGTGAATGAAGGATCGTAGCCAGGCTGCCGCGCTCGATTTGCACGTTGGTCCTCAGGTCATTCATGCTCGCGTTTTTGCGCGCTGCTTGAACGGCGACTGGATCAATATCCAACGCAAGCACTGCGGTGGCGCCCAATTTCGCTGCGGCGAGCGCCAATATGCCCGAACCGCAGCCCAGATCCAGCACCTGCATGCCGGGTTCCAGCCTCTCCACCAGGCCCTGAACGCACAGCTGTGTGGTTTCATGGCGGCCGGTGCCAAAAGCCATGCATGGTTCGATCGTCAGCGAAATAGCACCTGTGGGCGGCGTACTTTCGTCCCATGGCGGGCGGATATACAAATGCTGCGCAAGAAGGAGGGGGTGGTGCTGCTGCCGCCATTGCACGATCCAATCCTCCTGACGGATTTGATTGACGAATAGCGGATGATCTCGCAAGAGGGGAGATGCGCGCAAACGATCGATGATCGTGCATGCTTCGTCATTTGCGGGCAGGTAAGCCTCCAACCAAACATCCGGAGAGCCTGGCTCGCGCGTTTCTACGATCCCGTTGGGTGATATGTCATGTAACAAGCTCGCTAGAGCGTCGGATGAATCGGCATTCGCGCGCAGGCGCAAGTGCTTCCAATATTGTGGAGGTTGCTCTGCGTCGCTCAGCTGGTTTCCCCAGTGATGAAATCTTTCATGCGGTCAAAGAAGCCACGGCCGTTTTGTTGCGGTTGCACATCCTTACCCAATGTGTTTGCGAGTTGGCGGAATAGCTCGCGCTGCTGTTCATTCAGCTGGTTGGGGACGATAACCTGGACGTAGACGATTTGGTCGCCGCGGCCGCCGCTGGTGCCATCCGTTCGCAAACGTGGAAAACCATGATCGCGCAGGCGGAATGACTTGCCCGTTTGCGTGCCTGCAGGGATCAGCAACTCACGCTCCTCACCGCCGACAGTGGGCACGCGGATCTGGTCACCCAGCGCCGCTTGAGCGACGTTGATATGGATGTCCAGGATGATATCGTGCTCTTCGCGCTTGAAATACTTGTGCTTGTTGACGCGTACGACGAGGTAAAGGTTTCCACGCGGCGCGCCCGAATCGCCGACGTCACCGTCGCCACGAAATTGGATTTTCGTGCCGTCGTGGACTCCGCCAGGTATGGAAAAAGTTTTCGTTACGCGCGCCAAACGCCGACCGGCGCCACGGCAACCCATGCAAGGGTGGTGGATGCGTTGCCCGCTACCGTTGCAAGAGCCGCATGGGGCGACGCGCACCATTGAGCCGAGGAAGGTGTTCTGTACTTGCCGGATCTCGCCGCTACCGCCACAATCCGTGCATCGCACTGGTTTTGAACCCGCTTCAGCGCCACTACCCTCGCAAATCTCGCAGATTTCCATCCGTTCGAAGTCCTGCGTCACGTCGACGCCGAAGACGGCTTCTTCGAACTCGATTGCGACATCCAGCCGTCGGTCGCTACCGGGCCTTGGGCCGCGCGTTGGGCGGGCGCGGCTGAAACCGCCGAAATTATGCAGCAGATCTTCGAAGATATCTTCAAGGCCGCCGAAGCCATTCGCGTATCCAGCACCGGACATTCCCTCTACGCCTGCATGGCCAAAGCGGTCATAGCGGGCGCGTTTTTGGTCGTCGCTGAGAACGACATAGGCTTCGTTTAATTCCTTGAAGTGCGCCTCGGCATTGGCGGATGGGTTGACATCCGGGTGATATTGGCGCGCTAGTTTGCGGAAGGCGCTCTTTATTTCGTTCTTATTCGCGGAGCGCCCTACGCCCAGTAGTTCGTAATAATCGCTTGCCATCAATCTGCTTTCCGCATAGCTTCACTACTGGCGTATCTACACATATTGGTGCAGGCAACAGCGCCCACCCCGATATCACGCTCCGAAAATGCGTTATGTCTCGGTGAATTCCGCATCCACAACGTTTTCTTCTTCGTGTGTATTGCCGTTGGCGCTGGCACTATCATCGCTGACGTTCTCTTCTGGCGGCATGTGTTGGTACATCTGCGCGCCGAGGCTTTGTACGTATTCTACGAGCGATTCGGTCGCCTGGCTGATTGTGCCCAGGTCATCACCGGTTTGCGCGGAGCGAACGGCTTGGATTTTCTCGTTGGTCTCACGTTTGGCGTCTTCTGGCAACTTATCGTCGAAATCGCGCAGGGTCTTTTCTGCGGTGAAGATCGCCGCTTCAGCCTGATTGTTGATTTCGGCCGCCTCGCGGCTCTTGGCGTCTTCAGCGGCAAATTGCTCCGCTTCCTTCACCATGCGGTCGACTTCTTCGTCGCTGAGGCCGCTGCTGGCGGTGATGGTAATGCTCTGTTCGCGCTCGGTAGCGATATCCTTGGCGCTGACGTTGAGGATGCCGTTGGCGTCGATATCGAAGGTAACCTCGATTTGCGGCACGCCGCGGGGCGCCGGTGGGATGCTATCCAGCATGAACTTGCCGAGTGACTTATTGTTTGCCGCCATCGGCCGCTCGCCCTGTACGATGTGAATCTCCACGCTCGTCTGGCTATGGGCGGCGGTAGAGTAAACTTGTGTCTTGTTCGTGGGGATGGTGGTGTTTCGCTCGATCATCGCCGTAGCGACTCCGCCCAGCGTCTCCACGCTGAGGGTCAATGGCGTAACGTCGAGCAGCAGAATATCCTTCACATCACCGGCCAAGACACCCGCCTGGATTGCCGCGCCCTGGGCGACGACCTCATCCGGGTTAACGCTCTTGATGGGTTCTTTGCCGAAGAATCTCTGCACTGCCTGCTGGATCGCAGGCATGCGCGTCATGCCACCGACGAGGATAACGGTATCAATTGCGCTCGCGCTGAGATCAGCATCTTTCAGCGCCCGGCGACAGGGCTCGATGGATTGCTCGATCAGTTGCGAGACCATATCTTCCAGTTTGGCGCGGCTGAGGGTTGTAGTGAGGTGCTTTGGCCCGCTCGCATCCGCTGTGATGAAGGGCAAGTTGATTTCGGCACTAAGCGTTGTTGATAGCTCGATCTTCGCCTTTTCGGCCGCCTCCTTCAATCGTTGCAGCGCCTGGCGATCCTTGCGCAGGTCTATGCCCTGGTCGTTCTTGAATTCTTCAGCAAGCCAATCGATGATGGCTTCGTCAAAATCATCGCCGCCAAGGTAGGTATCGCCGTTCGTGCTGCGCACTTGGAAAACGCCGTCGCCGACATCCAGAATCGAGATATCGAAGGTGCCTCCGCCCAGGTCGTAGACGGCGATGATTTCGTTCTTCGTTTCGTCGAGGCCATATGCGAGGCTGGAGGCAGTCGGCTCGTTGATGATGCGCAAGACCTCGAGCCCAGCGATTTTACCGGCGTCTTTGGTAGCGTTGCGCTGCGTGTCGTCGAAGTAAGCGGGAACAGTGATGACAGCGCGGTCAACCGTTTCGCCCAGGTAGGCTTCGGCATCCGTCTTGATTTTCTGCAAAATCATGGCGGAGATTTCTGGTGGGCTGTAATCCTTATCTGCCATACTGACGCGCACGTCGCCGTTGCTGGCTGCCTTGACTTTATAGGGCATACGACGGATCGAATTCTGGACTTCCGGATCCTTGAATTTCCTTCCCATGAAGCGCTTGACGGAGAAGATTGTGTTCTCCGGGTTAACGACCGCCTGGTTGCGTGCCACTTTGCCTACCAAACGTTCGCCTGTTTTGGAATTGATGGCGACAACGGAGGGGATAACGCGGCCGCCTTCTTGCGATGGAATTACGATAGGCTCGCCGCCCTCCATCACTGCGACTGCCGAATTGGTTGTCCCTAAATCAATCCCGATCACTCTTCCCATGAACGTGAACTCCTATGTTTTACGTAAGATCTGTCATTTTGCGACTCGGACCAGGGCTAGACGTAAAATGCGGCCCTGACGCACGTAACCTTTCTGTAGCGTTTCAGTAACGATGTTGCTCGCGAAAGCATCTGTCTCTTCAATGCCAATTGCCTCGTGGATATTGGGGTCAAACTCGTTTCCGATGGGGTCGAGCGTCTCGATATCGTTATCGGCGAGAAACTTTTCGGCTTTGCGTTGGATGAGAGTCAGGCCATCATGCCAGGCTTCACCTTTGAAGTCCGCCGGAATGCTGGCGATAGCGCGTTCCAGGTCATCGATGATGGGGAGCAGCTGGCGGAACAACGTGAAGGTAGCCTGTTGGAGGGTTTCGGCTTGCTGGCGCTCGCTGCGTTTGCGGAAATTGCTGTAATCGGCGCGTTCACGCTGCCAGCCATCGCGATATTCAGCGGCTTCTTTCTGCGCCGTCATTAAGGCTTCAAGCAAATTGATGCCCGGCTCAAGTAGCTCACTGTTCTCAGCGTCGCTTTCCGAAGCGCCGTTGCAGCTAGCGTCAGGCGCAGAATTCTCTGCTTCGGCCGGCCCTTCCTCCAAACGCTCCGGATCGTTCTCCGCTTGCACTTTCCCTCCTAAGGTCAGCGTAGTTGCGATGTCGCCTCGCCTGTCGTGAGTGTAGCAATAGTTTGATAGCAAAATCTTAACATCATTAGACCGGCGCCGTGCCTGAATACAACTCCTCGATGAGGCCGGTCAGTTGGTGGGAGATATAGCGCACTGTGCTGATGGCTCGGCTGTAATTCAAGTGCATGGGCCCGAGCACGCCGACTGTGCCGATAGCCTTGTCTGGGAGTCCATAATGTGAAAGCACCAGCGTGAGCCGGCTCAGCTCATCCAGTCGCCCTTCACTAGCGATGACGACGCGGACATGGTTGACTTGTGGTTGCGCGAATTCGCCAAGTATCCAATTCAGGATTGCTTCTTCCTCAAAGACTCGCAAGGCTTGCTGGCTACCTTCCTGGTCTGGGAAGGCAGTCAGGATTTCGTGCAAGCCACCGCGATAGACGGTGCGCACGTGGTTTGCGTCCTGATCGAGCAACTCGGCGAGCAACTCTAGCACATCGCGCTGGAAGGTGGGTAAGCCGATCGCTTTAATGCGGATGAGATGAGCGGAATAATTGGCGCATTCTTCATTCACCATCGAGGCGATTTGGCTCAACTGCTCCTGCGCCAGGCTTTCCCCCAGGTTCAGCATGCGCTGATGAACGCTACCTTGTTGTGTCACCAGGACGAGCAGGACCAGATGTTCCTGGATCGCGATGAGCTGTACGTGCTTCAAACGAGCGTCGATGGCGACCGGCGGGGTTACTAGGGAAGCGGCATTGACGCGACTGGCAAGCATGCTCGCCGCCAGTTGCAACCACGCTTCACTTCGAGAGGGTACACTGCGGAACTTGCGCTCAATTTGTCGTTGCTCTTGCGGTTGTAGTTCGTGCTCGCCAAGCAAGCTGCTGACGAAATAGCGGTAGCCGCGCTCTGTAGGGATGCGGCCGGCGGAGGGATGTGGCGCTACGATGTAACCGTGCTGTTCCAGAATAGCCATCTCGTTGCGAATGGTTGCGGCGCTCACGTTGAGGTCACTATGGTCGGCGAGATGTTGTGAACTGATCGCTTCGGGGTGTTCGCAGTAGGATTGGACGAGTACGGCGAGGATGCGCTCTTGCCGCTCGCTAAGTCCAGGTAAATCCTGAGGAGTAGACTCAGGTTGGGGCATGGCGGATGCTCAATATTGATTTATCGTACAATGCATCATAGCAGCGTGCTGGACTAGCGTCAAAGTACGCGCTAAACTTTAAGCAAATTCTGATATACGCCCGTTAGGTCATCAGGTAAGATGCGCGCGTCAATCAGCATCCGAATAATGGAATAGTAATTGGAAATTTGCGCTATATTGTGTTAGGGTATGTCCGTATTAACCGTTTAGGAGGCATTAGCTCATGGCTGGAAATACATTCGAAGCGACCACAGAAAATTTTCAGGAAGAAGTGATCGATTCGGGTATGCCAGTGTTGGTAGATTTTTGGGCGGAGTGGTGCCAGCCTTGCAAGGCAATTGCTCCTATCGTGGATCAAATTGCCTTTGAGAAAGCAGACATTTTGCGCGTAGGCAAGCTGGACGCTGACAAGAATTATGATCTCATTACGCAATATGGCGTCCGCGGCATACCTACACTCATCCTGTTCAAGGGTGGTGAAGACGTGCATCGCATTACGGGCTTCAAACCGAAGGATAAGATCCTGCAAGAGCTCGCAGTACACCTCAGTATGGAATAGAAATTTGGTGTGATTGAGAAGCGCGATATACAAACTGCGATAGCCCGCCAATATTGCAGCCAGTAAATTCGCTTGTGTGGGTTTGTTCGGACTTTCTGCTTCTGAAGCACAGCCTGCTATACTAACTATATCGGTGGAAGAGGCAGCGCATGAGCGACAGGCGCATACGTGTGCTCATTGCCAAACCCGGGCTTGATGGCCATGATCGCGGCGCGAAAGTGATCGCGCGGATGTTAAGAGACGCCGGCATGGAGGTCATTTACACGGGCTTGCGCCAGACACCGGAGATGATCGCCGAAGCGGCGCTGCAAGAGGATGTCGATCTGGTTGGTCTGAGCATCTTGAGCGGCGCGCATACTTCACTCGTGCCCCGCATTCGGGCGCAGATGAACGCAAATGGCCTACAGGACGTTCATCTGCTACTCGGTGGCATCATCCCGCAGGATGAGTACGAAACGATGCGGCAATATGGCGTGGCGGGGATCTTCGGCCCCGGCACACGGGCCGAGACCATCATCACCCAAATCGAGGGCTTGATGGCCGAGCGCCGCCGCGCGCGCTGATGGGTGAGGCGCTGGCGCAATTGCTGTTGGCGGGTAAGAGGCGCGCCCTGGCGCAGGCATTGACGCACATCGAAAATGGCGGCGAAACAGCAAAAGAATTATCCCGTGCCATATTCGCTCATACCGGCAACGCGCAGGTCATTGGCATTACGGGCGCGCCGGGAACAGGTAAGAGTACGCTCGTCAACTCGCTCACGCAAACCATTCGCGGCGACGGCTCGGAAGTCGCTATTTTGGCGATTGATCCGTCGAGCCCTTTCACTGGCGGCGCGATCATGGGTGACCGCGTGCGGATGCGCGCCCTTTCAGGGGATGATGGTGTCTTCATCCGCAGCATGGCGACTCGCGGAAACCTCGGCGGCTTGGCCAGCGCCACACGAGACGCGATTCGCGCGCTGGATGCGGCCGGGTTCCCAGTGATATTGCTGGAAACTGTCGGCACAGGGCAGAGCGAAGTGGAGGTTGTGAAGCTGGCGCATACGACAGTCGTAGTCGAAGCGCCGGGCCTCGGCGACGATGTGCAGGCCATCAAAGCGGGTCTCTTGGAAATAGCCGATATTTTCGTGGTAAACAAAGCCGACCGGCCAGGCGCTGCTCAGACGGCGAAGAGCCTACAGCAGATGCTTGATCTGGGGCATCCTACGGCGCGACCCGCCTGGGTCAATCACCACGGGCAAGCATTTACCCTTTCGCCAACAGCGGATTCGTCCGAAGAGGGGAAGGAGTTTTGGTCTCCGCCTATCTTGCGCACTGTGGCCACGCGCGGCGAAGGCGTCGAGCAATTATGGATGGCTATCAACGAACACCACGCGCATCAACAAGCACATGGGCTGTTGTCTTCTTGGCGGCGGGCGCGACTAGCGAGCGAATTGCGCGAGCGTGCTGCAGCGGCCTTCACGCAGCTGCTTTGGCGCCAACTTGATGGCGGCGTTTTCGATGATGTCTTATCGCAGCTGGAAGCGCGCGCGATTGACCCGCATACCGCTGTAGAATATATTTTGTCTGCCTGCCATGATCCTGTTGGCGCCGACGGGGCTATCGTCCCAGTAAGAGGAGGTTGAGCACGGTGGAATCTGCGCCTGGCAATATCCACGAGCAGTTGATTGGCCTGACCACTAACATCCCTGGTACGAAGCTAATCAAAACGGAAGAGCCGCAGCCATTGCACGAACACCTCAGCGACGCGCGTTTTAGCGCCGGTGTCCGTTTGTTCGGTGGCTCCGCATCGCCTCTATTGTCTCGCGAAGTTGGTGATTACCTGCGCTTGCCGCTCGGGCGTTACGAAAAGCTAACCTTTTCAAACGAGAACATATTCATCAAGCTCAACGAAAGCGTGCGTGGGCAGGATGTTTACTTGATCCAAACATGCGCGTCATCCGTGCATGAGAACTTGATGGAAATGCTCATCATGTTGGATACGCTCAAGCGCGATTTCGCCTGGCGCACGACGCTCATCGTACCTTACCTTACTTACACTCGTTCCGATAAGAAGGACCAACCGCGCGTCGGGATCGCTGCTCGCTTGTTGGCGGAAATGATTGAGGTCGCTGGCGCCGATCGCTATATGACGATCGATTTACATGCCGGGCAAATTCAGGGCTTCTTCAGCATCCCCGGCGATACGCTCACCGCCTTCCACTTGCTCTGCGATTATGTGAAGATGCGCAATATCCCGAATTTGGCGGTGGTCGCGACGGATTTGGGTTTTGCGAAGAAGACGCGGAATTGGGCAGAATCCTTGCATGCGCCGATGGCCATCGTCGAGAAGCGACGCATCGACAACGCCGAGAACCCGCACGCGCTCTCCATTATCGGAGATGTGCGCGGCAAGAATGTGCTGCTCGTCGATGACGAATTGGTTACCGGAAGCAGTGTCGCGAGCGCGGCGGAAACTGTGCGCGAAAACGGCGCTCAGGATGTGTACTTAGCATTCACTCACCCTGTATTAGCGCCCGGCGCGGTGGAGCGTCTGGCTCAGTTGCAGCTCTGCGAGATCATTACCACCAATACTCTAGAAATCCAACCCGAGCGGTTACTACCGAATATGACGGTGCTCTCTATCGCGCCGCTGATTGGCGAAGTCATCCGGCGCGCGCATGAGGGCCGTAGCGTAGGCGAATTGTTCAACGAATAACGCTAGGCCTGCGCTACTTCGAAATCGGCAAAACGAGCTCGCAGCTGCTTCTTATCGAATTTACCGACGCTCGTCTTAGGGATTTCTTCCACGAAGATCATATCATCGGGCAATTGCCACTTGGCGAATCGCTGGCGCAGCAGGGCGTAGATTTCTTCGCGGATGGACGCGCCATCTTGCGCGACGATGATAGCCAGGGGCCGCTCTTGCCAGCGCTCGTGTGGGATGGCAATGACCGCCGCTTCCAGCACGCGCGGATGCGCCATGATCGTATTTTCCAGATCTAGGGAAGAGATCCATTCGCCGCCGCTTTTGACCAGGTCTTTGGTGCGGTCGACAATTTGAATGTAGCCTTCCGCGTCGATCGTGATGACGTCTCCGGTTCGGAACCAGCCATCGGCGCTGAAGGATTCCTCGTTACGTTCATCGTTATAATAGGCGCTAATGACCCAGGGGCCGCGCACTTGAAGCTCGCCCATCGTTGCGCCATCCCATGGTATCTTCGCGCCACTCTCATCAATTCCTCGCAGTTCGATGCCGGGCACAGGCAGACCCTGCGTGGCGCGGTAGTGGTATTGTTCCGTCTCAGGCAGCGTTTCCAACTCGCTCTTGATGCGTGAAATGGTGCCGAGCGGGCTAGTCTCCGTCATTCCCCAGGCGTGGATGATTTTAATGCCCAGACGGTCATAGGCTTCGATCAGCGCGCGTGGCGCCGCCGAGCCGCCCACAGGCATCGCCCGCAAACGGGAAATGTCGTGCTTGCCCGACGCCAGGATGCCCTGTAATGGTAACCAGATGCTCGGCACACCCCCGGAGATGGTGACGCCTTCTTCCTGTAGAATTTGTGCGATGTATTTTGGTTGCATGTAGCGGCCGGGGAAGACCTGCTTGCAACCCAGCATCGTCGCCGCGAAGGGCATCCCCCAGGTCAATGCATGAAACATCGGCACGACGGGCATCACGACATCCGCCTCGCCGATATCGAGCGCGTCTTTGAGGGCAACGGCGTAAGTATGCAGCACGATAGCGCGGTGCGAATAGACGACGCCTTTGGGCTTGCCTGTGGTACCAGAGGTGTAGCACATCCCTAAGGCGGCGTTTTCATCCAGGCGCGGCCAGCCAAATTCGGACGGCGCGGCGGCGAGCAACTCTTCATAATGCAACACGCCGGGAGGAGTTTGTTGCGGTGGTGCATCGCTCATCCAGATGATGTGCTCGACAGACGGTAGACGGTCGACGATTTTAAAAAGGAGTGGGTAGAGACTGTCGTCGACGAAGATGACACGGTCGCCGGCGTGGTTGATGATGTAAACCAGCTCATCTTCGGGTAGGCGAAGATTGAGTGTATGCAGCACAGCGCCCATGCAGGGCACGCTGAAATACAGCTCCAGGTGGCGGTAAGTATTCCAGGCGAGCGTGCCAACGCGGTCTCCGCGCTGGATGCCGAGGCTATTTAATGCGCCCGCCAGGCGTTGCGCGCGCGCATACCATTGCCCATAATTGTAGCGGTGATAATCCTCCTCTCGTCTGGTGACGATCTCTTTGTTAGGGAAATATTGCGCTGCTCGCTGCATGAAAATCTGCAGAGTGAGTGGATAATCCATCATCAAACTGTTCATCGTTGCCCCTTCTTTAGCAAGCATTGCGCCATCGCTAATAGGCGGCGGTCAGTTCGTTAAGGCGAGTGATTTCTTCGTCAGACAGTGTGATGTCCGTTGCGCCCAAGCTCGCCTCCAATTGCGCCAGCGTGCGCGCGCCGATGATGGGTGCGTGGATGTGCGGTCGAGCCAGTAGCCAAGCAAGGGCGATCTGTGAAATGGGCGCGCCGTGATGAGTGGCAATTTCCCGCAGGCAATCCAACGCTTTGTAGGCGTCGTCATCATTGCTGAGCCGTTGGATGAGGCGGTTGCTGAGACGGGTGCTATCGGGCTGACGGTTGGCGCGCGTGTACTTGCCGGTCAAGAAGCCGGCCGCCAAAGGGCTATAGGGGATGACGCCGATTTCGTCGGATCGGCAAAGCGCTTCCAACTCCTCTTCAAATTCGCGACGCTTCAGGAGGCTATAGTTGGGTTGCAGGCAATCGAAACGCGCCAAGCCATTCTCCGAGCTGACCTGGTTCGCCGCGCGCAGCAATTCCGCTGGATAATTGCTACATCCGAGGTAGCGCACTTTGCCGGATTGTACGAGAGTGTCAAGCGCTGCGGCGGTTTCCGTGAGTGGCGTGTTCTCGTCTGGCCAATGTGTCTGGTAGAGGTCGACGTAGTCGGTCTGCAGGCGACGCAGGCTATCCTCAATGGCGCGTGTGATGTGCGCCGCGCTCAAGCCTTCGCCATCTGCACCTTCCCACATCTGACCACGCACCTTGGTAGCGATGACCAGGCGGTCGCGCGCTTTGCCTTTCAGCCAGCGACCGATGATGGTTTCGGATTCGCCGCCTCTATGGCCCTCCACCCAACTGGAATAAATATCGGCTGTATCCAGGAAGTTGATACCGGCATCGCAGGCGCGATCCATGATGGCGAATGACGTGCGTTCATCGGCTGGCCAGCCGAAGGTCATCGTACCGAGGCAGAGGCGGCTGACCCGTAAATCTGTGCGGCCGAGGTTGGTGAATTTCATCTGAGGAATTCTCCCTTTGCTAAGCCAGCGACGCGGCTGTGCTATAATCAAAAATGCTTATCCGAACCACTCCGAGAATATAGCAAATGCTTAAGGACATAACGAAACGGGTTTTTGGCGATCCAGTGGCGCGGCAGATGGCCGAATATCGTAAGGTCGTCGAGCGAATCAACGCCCAGGAAGAAGCGCTAAAAAAGCAAAGCGACGAGGAGCTGCGCGCGCATTCCGTCGCTTTGCGCGAACGCCATTCCAATGGCGAGACGCTGGATGAATTGCTCGTAGAGGCCTTCGCCTTGGTGCGTGAGGCGGCAGTCCGCACCATCGGTCTGCGTCAATATGATGTTCAATTGATCGGCGGCATCGTCTTGCACGCGGGTAAAATTGCGGAGATGAAAACAGGAGAGGGGAAGACGCTCGTCGCCACGCTGCCTCTTTATTTGAACACGCTCGCCGGCCAGGGGACGCACCTCGTCACACCGAACGATTATCTCAGCAAGGTCGGGCTGCAAATGATGGGGCCGGTCTACGAATTCCTGGGGTTGAGCGCGGGCGTTATCCAAAACGCCGGCCCGAGTGGCGACGCCGGCTCTTACCGCTACGACCCAGGATTCACCTCTGAAGATGATCGCTACCAACACCTGCGTCCCATTTCGCGCCAGGAAGCCTACGCCTGCGATATTACCTATGGCACTAATAATGAATTCGGCTTCGATTACCTGCGCGACAACATGGTCTATTCGCATGAGCAGATGGTGCAGCAGGGACGTTTGAATTTCGCCATCATCGACGAGGTGGATAACATCCTCATCGACGAAGCGCGCACGCCGCTCATCATCTCCGGTAGCGCCGAAGCGCCGGCAGATGATTACCGCACCTTCGCGCGAATCGTCAAGCAGCTCAAGCGCAGCAGCGAGGCGAGCGTCGAGGATGAGGAGCGTGAGCCAGATGGCGATTTCATCATCGACGAGCAGGAGCGCAACGCTTATCTGACCGAGGCGGGTGTCCTCAAGGTTGAGCGCATACTGGGTATTGACCAGCTTTACCATCCGCAGCACTCGCGCATGATCCCGTATCTGGATAATTGCCTGCGTGCGCAAACGCTTTACCAACGGGACGTAGAATACGTCGTACAGAATGGGCAGGTGATCATCGTCGATGATTTCACTGGTCGTATGATGTATGGGAGACGGTTTTCCGAAGGCTTGCACCAGGCGATTGAGGCAAAGGAAGGCCTGCAGGTGCGCCGCGAAAACATGACGCTGGCGACCATCACCTTTCAAAATTACTTCCGTATGTACGAAAAGCTGGCGGGGATGACGGGCACGGCCCTCACCGAATCCGAAGAATTTGAGAAAATTTACGAGCTGGAAACAGTCGCCATACCCACGCATGAGTCGGTCATCCGCGCCGACGAACCGGATTTCATTTACATGACGCAAGAGGCGAAGTGGCGCGCCGTCGTTCAAGAGATCCGGGAGCGCCATGAGCGTGGGCAGCCGGTGCTGGTTGGCACAGTCGCGATCGAGACTTCCGAAGTGCTCGGTCGGCGCTTGAGTCGCGCGGGAATACCGCACAACATACTCAACGCCAAGCAGCATGAGCGCGAGGCGACCATCATCGCGCAAGCCGGCAGCGTCGGTTCTGTGACCATCGCGACGAATATGGCCGGACGCGGTGTGGATATCCTTTTGGGTGGCAACCCGGAAGGTATCGCCCGGGAGCGCTTGCGTAAATCCAGCGGCGAAATCTCGAAACTGGAGACGCGGGAATGGTCTGCGGCCATGAAGGCTGCGGAGGCGGAATGCGCCGAAGGGCGTGCGCAAGTTTTGGCAGCGGGTGGTTTGTATGTGCTCGGCACAGAGCGCCACGATGCCCGCCGCATCGACAATCAGCTACGCGGCCGATCCGGGCGGCAAGGTGACCCCGGCGAAACGCGCTTTTTCCTCAGCCTGGAGGACGAGCTATTCCGACGTTTTGCGGGCGACCGTGTCCGGAAATTCATGACCTGGGCGAATACGGATGATGATCAGCCGCTCGAGCATCGATTGATCACGAAGTCGTTGGAACAAGCGCAGGTACGAGTCGAAGGGCACAATTTTGACATTCGTAAGCGCGTGCTGGACTATGACGACGTGGTGAACAAGCAGCGCGCGGTGATCTACTCGAAACGCCGCGAGTTGTTGGCCGCAGATAGCCTGCGCGATTCTTATCTCGAGTTGCTGGCGGATGCGATTGAAGGCGCCTGCGAGAATTTCGTCGATGAAGATGCTGTGGCGAGCGAGATCGATCATGACGCGCTCCACCGTCGGCTCTTCACCGTCTTCCCGGTGCCGCAGGAGATATCGCCAGATAGCCTGGCTCGAACGCCACCGGGGGAAATACTGATGATGTTGGTGGCGGCAGGCCAGCGCGTGTATGAAGCAAAAGCGGATTTCCTCGAAGGCCAAGAGCCGGGCTTGATGGCCAAGGCAGAGCGCATCGTCATGTTGCGCGCCATCGACCAGCACTGGCAGCAGCACCTGACCGACCTCGATATCCTACGCGAAGGAATCGGCCTGATGGCGATCGCCCAGCGCGACCCGCTCGTGGAATACCAGCGCGAAGCCTTTTCAATGTTCCGCGAGATGCAAGACGCCGCCAACCAACAAGCGCTACGAGATATCTTTCTTGTGCATGTCAACGTGGCGTTGCCGAAGCTAAGACAGATGCGCGCCCTGCGCCCCACGCTCAGCAACGGTGCTGAGTCCGCGCGCCCCGAGCCTGTGCGCGCCCAAAACAAAATCGGCCGCAACGACCCCTGTTGGTGTGGCAGTGGCAAGAAATACAAGCAATGCCACATGCGGCAAGACCACGCCGATGGGCAGAAAGCGCGGGCGACGGCGGGTCGGGGCTGAGCATGTTCCAGCTTGGCGAATGGCGTGTTGATTTAATCAACGATTGTTGGCTGCGCATGGATGGCGGCGGTGCCTTTGGCCTCGTGCCTAAGGCGCTATGGCAACGGCTCGTTTCCCCCGACGAGAACAACCTGATCCCCTTCGCTGAGACCTGTTTGCTCTTGCGTGGTCATGGGCATATTGTTGTGGTGGATACGGGGATGGGTTATAAAGTCTCCCCCAAGCAACAGGCGCAATGGCATCTGGAGCGGCCATCAGGGGGGCTACTGGAAGTACTGACCGCGCTGGGTGTGATCGCGGATGAGGTGGATACGGTGATCTGCACGCATTTGCATCTTGACCATGCCGGCGGCAACACACATTATGATGAGCGCGGGCAACTCGTCGCGAGTTTCCCGAACGCCACCTATTACACCCAAGAGCGGGAATTTCGGGATGCCTCGCAACCAAACGAACGCACACGCGCGACCTATTTGGCAGAGAATTTCACGCCGCTATATGAGCAAGGTCGGTTGCAGCTGCTCGAGGGCGACAGCGAAATTCTGCCGAATGTAGAAGGCATCGTCACGCGCGGGCACACGCCGGGGCATATGAGCGTGCGCGTCAGCGGTGGGGGCGCGCATCTGGGATTCGTATGCGATTTGGCGAGCCTGGCCATTCATTTTGAGCACCTCGGCTGGATGACGGCATACGACGTGGAACCGTTGCATACGCTGGAGAATAAACGTGCCTGGCAGCGATGGGCGCAGGAGCGCGAGGCGATTCTCATCTTCCCACACGACGCGGCGCGCCCAGCTTGTCGCGCCGTCGAGATCGATGGCCGATTCACCCTGCGGACACTCGATGAGCGCTGGGTGAACGCTTAAGGCCACAGCGGAATTGTCAAGTAGTGGTTGGCAGCTAGGGCAGAAATGCGTGCCACGACCGCCGTGGCGTATCTTCACGATTGGCGTAGCGCAATTTCGGCAGGGTTCGCCGGCACGGTTGAAGACGTAAAAATGTGTCTGGACGTTGCCGCTGCTGCCATCCGGCTTACGATACCATTGGAAACTGGCGCCTTCGTAGCGAATGGCGTAGCGTAACACATCGCGGATGTAGCGGTACAAACGCGCGCTTTCTCCCGCAGTGAGGGTGTTGGCGCGCCGCGTGGGATGCACGCCCGCTAGAAAACAGGTCTCGTCCGCATAGATATTGCCGATTCCGGCGACGATTTCCTGGTCGAGCAGCAGAGCCTTAAGCGATTTATGCCGGCGCGCGCATTCGGTGCGCAAATATGCCAAGTCGAAGGCATCGGATAGAGGTTCTGGCCCGAGATGCGCGAAGAAAGCCGTCAATTCCTCCACCCAATATATGCGACCAAATTTACGTAAATCGGAGAAGCGCAGTTGGCGGCCATTGTCGAGCGAGAAGGAAACGCGCAGCCAGCGGTCGGCTTCCTGCTGCGCGCCTGGCTCGCTTATGTATAGCCTTCCCGTCATGCGCAAGTGTATGACGATTGCTGCAGTATCGGTGTGGATGACGATGTATTTCGCCCGACGAGTGAGCGAGCGGATTTCGCGTCCTCGGATCGCCGCTGCGAACCCGGACGCGGTCTCGTCGCTGAGGGTGCGCTCCCAGAAGCAATCCAAATTGAGCAAGCGCCGCCCGATCAACTCGCCACGCAGGCCGCGGATGACGCTCTCCACCTCTGGCAATTCTGGCATGAAAGCATGATAGCCGAAGGCTCATCTTTCCTCTATGCTCGCCCGCGCGCTATCATGAGACGTGGCTGTTGAGGAGCGTGATGGGAAACAAGAATTTTGTGCATTTGCATGTCCATAGCGAATTCTCACTGCTGGATGGCCTGAGCAAGATCGACGCGCTCGTGAGCAGGGCGGTCGAGCTGGGGATGCCTGCCCTCGCAATCACCGACCACGGCGCGATGTATGGCGTGATGGATTTCTACCGCGCTTGCCGCGCCGCCGATATCCGCCCGATCATTGGCATGGAAGCTTATTTGGCGCCGCGCAGCCGACACGACCGCGACCCGCAGCGCGACCGCAAAGCCGCGCACCTGCTGCTACTCGCGAAAAACCGGACAGGCTATCAGAATCTGCTCCGTCTGGCGAGCATTGCCCAGCTTGAGGGGCATTTCTACCATCCGAGGCTGGACCGCGAAATCCTGGCGGAGCATGTCGATGGTCTTATCGCCACCAGCAGTTGCCTGGCCGGCGAAATCCCGCAATTGGTGCTGGAAGGACGAGAGGAGGAAGCCCGCCAGCATATGCATTGGTATGCCGATGTATTTGGCGATGATAATTTCTTCCTCGAGTTGCAGCAGCATGAGATTGAAGAGTTGCGACGCGTCAACCAGTGGCTCGTCGCTGAGAGCCGGGGCTCCCGTCCGCTTGGCTTGCTCGCCACCAACGACGTACATTATGTGCGCCAGGAAGACCACGACCCACACGACACGCTGCTCTGCATTCAAACCAGCACACTCAAATCGCAAAGCAATCGCATGCGCATGTCCGATGCAAGCTACTACCTCGCATCGCCAGCGGAGATGTGGCAGAAATTTGGCGAATTACCAGACGCGCTGACGAACACATTGCTCATTGCAGAGCGTTGTGATGTTCAGTTGGATAGCAGCGGTTACCATTTGCCGCAATTCCCCGTTCCCGCTGGTTACGATGAAGAAAGTTATCTGCGATATCTGTGCGAGCTGGGGATGGAGTGGCGCTTTGGACGCCATGCGAATGACCCGAACTACCGCCAACGCCTCGATTACGAGCTCAGGATGGTCTTCCGCATGGGCTTCGCGCCGTATTTCCTACTTGTATGGGATCTCTGCGAATACGCGCGCTACGCCGATATTTGGTGGAATGTGCGCGGCTCTGGCGCCAGCAGCCTCGTGGCTTACGTGCTCGGCATCACGAATATTGACCCCATCGAGCATGGCTTACTCTTCGAGCGATTCCTGAACCCTGCACGCGTAACGATGCCTGATATCGACCTGGATTATCCGGATGACCGCCGCGGTGAGATGATCGCCTATACGGTACAAAAATATGGCGAAGAGCGCGTGGCGGCCATTATCACTTTCGGCACGCTGGGCGCGCGTGCGGCGGTGCGCGATGTGGGGCGGGTGTTGGATGCGCCCGCCAGCCTCATCGACCGATCCGCCCGGCTGATCCCGCAAGAAATTCGCCAACGGCCCATCGCTGATTACGTCGAGCGCACGCCGGAGTTGAAAACGCTTTACCAGAGTGAAAGTGTGGTGAAGCGTGTATTGGATACAGCGGCCTCGTTGCAAGGAGTGAGCCGGCACGCCTCCACGCACGCGGCGGGTGTCATCGTCGCCGATAGGCCGCTGGTGGAATATTTGCCGCTGCACCGCATCACTGGCAAAGACCCCAGCGGTGGCGCATTGAAAGCGATCACGCAATTCCCGATGGAGACCTGCGAATCCATCGGGCTCCTAAAAATTGACTTTCTTGGCTTATCCACACTCACTATCATGCGGCGCGCCTGTGACCTCATCGCGAAATACCACGGGCGCCACTATGACATCAACAACATCCCGATTCGCCCCAGCGGCGATGATGAGGAAGACGCGATGTTGCGCGAGACCTTCGCGGCAATCGGGCGTGGCGAGACAGTGGGGGTGTTTCAAATCGAGAGCGAGGGCATGCAGCAAATGTTGCGCGGCATGCGCCCGACGCGCTTCGAACACATCGTTGCCGCCATCGCCCTATATCGCCCCGGACCGATGGATTATATCCCGACCTATAACGCCCGCTTGCGCGGCAACGAACCCATCACCTATCACCACGAGCGCATGAAGCCCTACTTGGAAGAAACCTTCGGCATCATGGTCTACCAGGAGCAAATCATCCAAATCGCCAGTGAGCTATTCGGTTATGAGCCGGGCGAGGCGGATTTGATGCGCAAGGCAATTTCCAAGAAGGACGAAGCTGAACTGCAATTGCACCGCAACACTTTCCTTGAGCGCGGCCCGCGGCATGGCATCGATGAGGCTACCTCGGCGAAAGTCTTTGCAGACATCGAATTCTTCGCCAATTATGGTTTCAACAAGGCGCACGCTGCCGATTACGCCGTCATCACTGTGCAGACCGCTTTTCTCAAGACGAATTACCCATACGAGTATATGGCGGCGATGCTCTCCGTCCATAGCAACGATCACGAAAAGGTCGCGCAGCTGCTTTATGAATGCAAGCAGCGCGGCCTCGAAGTTCTGCCGCCCGAAGTCAACAAGAGTGAGTTGGATTTTGATATCCAGAGCGCGGCCGAAGGCGAAGGACGTAGCATTCGCTTCGGTCTGGCAGCGATCAAAAATGTCAGCATCGTCGGTTTGCAGCGCATCGTGGAAGCGCGCGGCGAGCAGCCATTCGTCAATTTGTCGGATTTTTGCACGCGGGTGGATCTGCGCCAATTTCCGAAACGCTCTCTCGAGAACTTGGTACGAGTGGGCGCGCTTGGTGACCTGGGAGAACGAGCGACGTTGCTGGCTTCAGTCGGGCGTATCATCCAGGCGAGCAGCACGCAGCACCGCGACGCTGAAATCGGGCAGGCGAATATGTTTGGCGAATCAGGCGGAGCGGTGGATGCGCTGGAAGATTTGCCGGAAGCGCCAGCGCTCGATCCACGGCAGTTGCTGCGCTGGGAAAAAGAACTGCTTGGGGTTTACGTGACCGGCCGGCCAGTAGAGCGTTATGCCGCCGCCATTGCTCAGAGCAATCCTCATGTGTTGCACAACCTGCTTAGGGATGGGCAGAATGGGCAGGACGTGCGCGTCGCTGGAGAAATTCTATCTATGCGTCGCGTTTTAACGCGCAGTGACAATACAATGTGCGTGATGCAGCTGGAATGCTGGCACGAGAGCGCCGAAACGATTGAGTTGGTCATATTCCCGCGCACTTGGCAGCAATTACAAGCGCAATTTGAAGAGGCGGAACAGCCACTGAGCGAAGGGGATATCGTACTCGTTATCGGTCGCTATGAGACGGGCCGCGGCTTTAATAGCAGAGATGCCGACGGACAGAATGCCGCGCAAGATGCTGGCAGAAACTCACAGATCATCGTCGAGACGTTGCGCCGCGATCTTGAGATCTTCCTCAATGGTGAAAGCCAGCCGCCGGCGCCGGCAGTAGAGCGCATGCTGGAGAAGCCAACGAAAATGGCGGGAGCGCGGAAGTTGCTAGTGAAGTTGCAACTCGTGGAAGACGCGCAGCAGAATGAGCGTCTGTTGCGCAAGGTCAATGAAATTCTGCGTAGCTACGAAGGCGAGGATACTTATTTGATCCAGTTGTGCTGGGGCAAGCGGAGGCAAGATTTGCGATTCCCCCGCGCACGCACGCGGGTTTGCGACGATTTGTTCAGGGAGTTGTCACAGTATGTGGGGAGTGGCAATGTGCTACTGGAAGAAGAAATAAGCTAATTGGAGTTGGCGATTGGCGCCAGAATTGCGGCGGTCAGCGCGATGAAATCAGCGCGGCTAATGCGCACTTGCACCCCGCGGCGGCCAGCGTTCATCACGATATGTTCCTGTTCTGCTGCAGCGGAATCGAGAAAAACAGGCCAGCGTTTTGCTAGGAGGGCGAGTGCGCTCATCCCGCCGACTTGTAGACCGGTCATCCGCTCCGCTTCGCGTTGGGTCAGCATGCGAACGCGCTTCTGATTTGCTGCGCGCGCCAACATGCGCAATTCCAACTCCCGGTCGCTCGCGACAAGTGCCAGTAACGGTCGTTCGTCGCTCACCCCGCGCGCGACGAGAGTCTTGTACACCTCACAGGGCGGCAAATCGATGGAATGCGCCACCTCACGCGCATTCTTGAGCGATTCAGGGTATAGCAGCACCTCGTGCTCAATGCCGCGTTGCTGCAGCATGCGCAGCGAATTGAGGCCCGGTGATGACGTTTCCTTAGCCACGGTAAATACGCGCTGCCCTGCGAGCGACGAAACGCGGAAATAGGCCGTTCACCAGCAGGAGAAGGCGGTCGAATGGCCGCGCGACGAAGCTGCGCGGCCGTCGTTCCAATGCGCGTAGCAAGACGCGGCCTACTTCTTCGGCAGACATCGGCGGGATGTTGGTGCGGACCAGTTGGCGGCCCTTACCCAAACGATTCGCATTGAATTGTGTCTCTGTGCGCCCAAGCAAAAAGTCGCTCACGTGGATCTGGTCAGCGTGTAACTCATAATACAACGAACGAGCCAGGCTGGTAACGCAGGCCTTGCTCGCCGCATATAGCGCAGCATAGGGTAGGGTCATCGGCGCGACCACCGATGAGACGATGATGATATGACCGCCACCGCTCGCGCGCAGGGCTGGAGCAGCAGCGCGTGCGCTATGAATCACGCCGTCGATATTGGTTCGCAAGAGCTGGTCGACTTCTTCGTCAGTCGCTTCTACTAAGCTGCCGGTATGGCCCACACCAGCATTGGCGATCAGATAGTCCAAGCGGCCGAAACGCTCTAGGGTCTCCTCGACTGCTCGTCGCATTGCCGATGCGGCGCGGACGTCGGCCGCCAGGGGCAAGAACTCACCAGTCAGATTTGCCGTGGTTTCCTCGAGCGATGCCAGGTTCGCCAGTTTGCGCGATGTCCCCACAACATGAATGCCCGCTTTCATGCAGGCGATCGCCGCCGCTTCGCCAATCCCGCTCGAGGCGCCGGTGATGAGGGCGACGCGGCTATCTGACATCAAATGGTGACAGGTTCATGATATTCGCCGAAGACAACGCGCATGACGTTCATGATTTCGCCGAGAGTGGCATCGGCAAGCGCGGCGTTGATTAGGGCGGGCATGACGTTTTGGTTGTTTTCGCACGCGTCTTGAATGGCCCGCAACGCCATAGCAGTCGCTTCGTTATCCCGCTCCAGCCGCAGCCGTTCCAATCGCGCACATTGGCGCCGGTAGCCATCTGCATCCATCTCCAGGACGGGGATGTGGAGTGGGCCATCGACGACATGCTTATTCACACCAACGATATGGCGCTGCCTCGCATCCAGCTCACGTTGGTGGCGGTAGCTGGCGTCAGCGATTTCTTGTTGGAAGAAGCCGCTCTCGATCGCGGGTAGGACGCCACCATGCTCCTGAATTTGCCCTAGATAATCATATACTCCGGCTTCCATTTGATCTGTGAGCGACTCTAGAAAATAGCTACCGCCGAGGGGGTCGACTGTGTTCGCCACGCCGCTCTCTTCCAGGATCACCTGTTGCGTGCGCATGGCGATAGTAACTGCTTTTTCGCTGGGGAGAGCGAGCGCCTCGTCCATGCTGTTCGTATGCAAGGATTGCGTACCACCGAGCACGGCCGCCAGCGCCTGCAATGCCACACGGACGATGTTCACTTCTGGCTGTTGCGCGGTTAAACTCACACCCGCCGTCTGCGTGTGGAAGCGCATCAACCAGGAACGCGGATTCTCAGCGCCGAAGGATTCGCGCATCTCCCGCGCCCAGATGCGCCTCGCCGCCCGATATTTGGCGATTTCCTCGAAGAGGTCGTTATGCGCGTTGAAGAAGAAACTCAACCGCGGCGCGAAGTCGTCAATATGCAAGCCGCGCTCCAGCGCCCAACGCGCATATTCCAACCCATTCGCCAGCGTGAAGGCCAGCTCCTGCAGCGCTGTGCTGCCCGCTTCGCGGATGTGGTAACCGCTAATGCTAATGGAATTCCAGAGCGGCAATTCGCAGCTGGCGAATTCCATCGTATCGGTTACCAGGCGCATGGATGGTTCCGGCGGGAAGACGAATTCTTTTTGCGCGACGAATTCTTTCAGGATGTCGTTCTGCAGTGTTCCCCGGAGTTGTGCACGCGGGACACCCTGTTTTTCTGCCGCGGCGATATAAAAGGCCCAGATCGGCGCCGCGGGGCTGTTGATGGTCATGCTGGTGGAGATTTCGCCCAGCGGGATGCCATCGAAGAGGATTTCCATATCGCGCAACGAGCTGATGGCGACGCCGCATTTGCCATATTCGCCTATGGCTTCCGGCGCATCGGTATCGTAGCCCATCAGCGTAGCCAGATCGAAGGCGACCGAGAGCCCCATATTTCCCTGATCGAGCAAGTATTTGTAGCGCGCGTTGGTCTCTTCCGCAGAACCAAAGCCGGCGAAGATGCGCATCGTCCAGGGTCGCCCGCGATAACCGCTGGCGTGGATTCCGCGCGTGAAAGGAAATTCGCCGGGGTAACCAAGACACGTTTCATAATCCGAGTCGGCATCCGTCGGGGTATAGAGTCTGTCGATAGCTTCGCTAGATTGTGAGAGGAATTGGGCGCGTCTCTCTGGCAGGCGCTCCAGGCTGCGGCGCAACGTAGTCTCTTCCCAACGGCGTCGTTCGGAGCCGGGAGGCACGCCGTTATTCTCGTGATTGGGTTTTGCCATGACTATCCCCTTAAAAGTTGGTCCAATTATAGCACGCGCGAGGATCCTTTCCTTTGCGCTACAATGAAATTGAGGATTGACTGCAGGTCATGCAAATGAAGTCGGCAAAGTTGATGGCGTCGTTGATCAGTGCGCAAGTGCAAATCCGAGCAGACGATTCAATGACACTTGCGGCGCGCAAGGTACTGCTCGCAGAATTCCTGCACATGTTGGATTGTGAAAATGCCTGCTTGCGTGGGGATGACATGGTGGCGGTGCATCACATGCGCGTCTCCTGCCGCCGGCTTCGCAGCGCGCTGCAGTTATTGCGGCCGTATTATGATGTAGAGCAGGTCAAGCCGCTGCGGGCAGGCGTTCGGCAACTCGGTAAGCGGCTCGGCGCCGTGCGAGATTACGACGTCTTCCTGCTCGCGCTAGCTCCATATTGTGATCAGCTGGAAGCCAATTCACTTTCCTGGGATGAATTGCGCCAGCAGTTGAGACATACCCGCGCGCGTCATGCGCGGCGCCTTTCGGCTTATCTGGCAAGTGGAAAGTATCGGCGCTCATTGCGGGCCATCCGCGCGTTCCTACGCGCTTCCCCGCCGAAACAGAAGGGTGGCAAACGTGCCCCGCGCGAAGTGCGCCACGTCTTGCCTTTGGTGTTGCATCAACAGCTGGCGATCGTCCGCGCTTATGACGATAAGCTGCCAGTATCAAAAGTTTCCACCCTGCACCAACTGCGCATCGAAATCAAGCGATTGCGTTACCTGATCACTCAATTCGCGGCTGTACTCGGCACTTCTGCCGATTCATTCGTAAGCGAGTTGAAACGTATGCAGGATGAGCTGGGCGCCCTGAACGACATCTATAGCGCGCGCGCCATATTGGCACGGTTGCCGCGTGAGGGTGACGCGAAAGATTCACTAATTCCGGCTTATTTGGCGCTCCTGCGCGAGCGGGAGACTGCATGCGTTGCCCAGTTCGCGCAGATCTGGCGGGGTTTTCAGACACGTCGTTTGCACCGACAATTTTCGGACGCGCTGTTGGTTTTGCGTTAGCTTTCTTCGGGCGCGGCGTCAATCACGACGAGTAGGGCGCCTTTTTCCACTGTCTCACCGTTCGTGCATTGGATGGTTCTCACCGTGCCGCGTATCGGTGACTTGAGCTCGTTCTGCATCTTCATCGATTCGAGCACGACGAGCGTATCTCCTTCTTCGACTTCCTGGCCGATTTCAACAGGCACGATGACGATGAGGCCTGGCATCGGCGAATGTACGTCGCCAGAGTTCGGACGCTGGCCACCTTTGCGCTGTTCCATTAGCAAGGCACGCTCATCATACACTTCGGTCGTGTAGAGTTTGCCGCTCAATTGCACTTCAATGCGCGCGCCGCTCTCTTCGCCAATGATCGCCAGCAAAGACTTGTGATTGGTGATGATGGAATAGACCGAAGGGCCGAGATTGTGAAAATCCACCGTGCGCTCTTCGCCATTCACGAGCAAGTGGCCATCCTTGAAGATTTCAATCTCATAGTTTTGGCCATTGACCTCAGTGTTGTACTTTGCAATTCGCGTCATCGTTGCATGCGTTCCCAACGCCCGACCCATTTCCAATTGCTCGTGTCACGCTTGGCGGGTGCAACGACTTGCGCCGAGAGTTGCCGCCGCCGGTGAGCGTATAGCGTGGCAACGATCGCCGCTGTCTCGAGCTCCGTCCCGGTCGGCTGGTCTTCGTAGGTCGTCATGCTAAAACGTTGCTCGACGAAATTCGTGTCGATTTGGCCGGCGATGAAGCTGATGCTATTCATCAAATTGATGTGGAAGGGGATGTTGTGCTTGAGGCCGACGATAGAATACTCTGATAGCGCGCGCCGCATCCGTAGCAACGCCTCATTGCGCGTTTCGCCCCAGGTGATGAGCTTGGAAATCATGCTGTCGTAATAGGGTGTGATTTCAGAACCAGCGTAGACACCCGTATCCACGCGCACGCCGGGGCCCGTCGGCTGAATCATCGTACGAATCTGTCCAGTCGATGGCATGAAATTCTGGTAGGGGTCTTCAGCGTTGATGCGGCATTCAATTGCCCAACCCTGTGGGTCTAGCACGCTCTCACGGCGTGTCATGCGCCGGCCGCGGGCGATACGGATCTGTTCTCGCGCTAGATCCATGCCTGTCACGAGCTCGGTGACTGGATGTTCGACTTGCAAGCGCGTGTTCATCTCGAGGAAAAAGTAATTTTTATCGCGGTCGACGAGGCATTCGACCGTGCCGGCGTTCACGTAATTCACGGATTCCGCGGCGGCGATGGCCATATTGCCCATCTCCTCACGCAGATTACGGTCGACAAAGACGCTGGGCGCTTCCTCGACCAACTTCTGATGACGACGCTGGATGGAGCATTCACGCTCACCCAGGTGGATGGTGTTGCCGTGGCTATCCGCGAGGATTTGCATCTCGATATGCCGCGCGCCGAGGAGCAATTTCTCTAGATAGATTTCGCCATTGCCGAAAGAGCTTTCTGCTTCTCGCCGCGCGAGGGAGAGCGTTTGCCCAAAATCTTCTTCACGGTGGATGGCGCGCATCCCTTTGCCGCCGCCGCCAGCGACTGCTTTCGCCAGCACCGGGTAACCGATTTGAGCGGCGGCGTTCCGCAATTCGTCATTCGATAGGCCCGCTTCCGTGCCGGGGATGAGCGGCACGCCACGCTGCTTCACCGCTCGCCGCGCCGCCTCTTTATCACCCATGATGGCGATGGCTTCTGGTGACGGGCCGACCCAGGTCATACCAGCGTCAATGACCATCTGTGCGAATTCAGCGTTCTCTGCCAGAAAGCCATAACCGGGATGGACCGCATCGGCCTCCGTCTGCCGCGCGACGTCGATCAGTTTTTCCTTGCGCAGGTAGCTTTCCTTGGGGCGCGGCCCGCCGATATGTGCCGCCTCATCGGCATAGCGAACGTGCAAGGCGGAACGATCTACATCGGAATAAACGGCAACGGTCGGAATGCCCAGATCGCGCGCGGCGCGGATGATGCGCACGGCAATCTCGCCGCGGTTGGCGACAAGCAATTTGTGCACGTGTGTTGGAAGTTGCTTAGGCATGTGCGCTCAGAGGGGGATGTTGCCGTGCTTCTTGGCGGGGTTTTGGTCGCGTTTGTTTTGTAATACCTGCAGCGCGTTAATGAGACGCGAGCGAGTGTCTCGTGGCTCGATCACGTCATCGATGAAGCCTCGCTCAGCCGCGACATAGGGGTTGGCAAATTTTTCGCGATAATCGTTTGCCAGCCGCAACTTGGTGGCTTCGGGGTCTTTAGCCGCTTTCAGCTCGCGCCGGTAGATGATCTCCACCGCACCTTCCGGCCCCATGACGGCGATTTCAGCGGAGGGCCAAGCGAGGTTCAGGTCACCGCGGATGTGCTTGCTGCTCATGACGCAATAAGCGCCGCCATAGGATTTGCGAGTCGTCACGGTCAATTTGGGCACCGTCGCCTCGCAATATGCGAAGAGCAGCTTGGCGCCGGAGAGGATGATGCCATTGTGTTCTTGGTCTGTGCCGGGTAGGTAACCGGGTACATCAACAAATGTAACCAGTGGTACGTTAAAGGCATCGCAGGTGCGGATGAAACGCGCCGCCTTTTCGCTAGCCGCGATATCCAACACGCCAGCCAACACCATCGGCTGGTTGGCGACGATGCCGACGCTATTTCCGCCCAGCCGCGCGAAACCACAAACGATATTCGCCGCGTAATTCTCGTGCACCTCGAAGAAAACACCATCGTCGACGATGCGCTGGATGATATGCTTCGTATCGTAAGGGCGGTTGGGATTATCGGGTATGAGATCATCCAACGACGCTTCCGTGCGCAGCGGGTCGTCATTGGTGGTGACAAAGGGTGGGTCTTCCAGGTTATTTTGTGGCAAATAGGCGAGGAGCTCGCGCACTAGCAGCAGTGATTGCGTTTCGTCTATTGCAACGAGGTGACATGCGCCGCTGCGGGAAGAATGCACGCTGGCGCCGCCAAGTTCCTCGAAAGTCACTTCTTCGTTCAGCACCTGGCGCACGACATCGGGGCCGGTGATGAACATATAGCTGGTGCCTTCGATCATGACGGTGAAATCGGTCAGCGCCGGGCTATAGACCGCGCCGCCGGCGCAGGGGCCCATGATGACGCTGATTTGCGGCACGACGCCGCTCGCCAGCGTGTTGCGCAAGAAGATGTCGGCGTAGCCTGCGAGGCTCTCCACTCCCTCTTGAATGCGCGCGCCACCGCTATCGTTAAGGCCGATGACCGGTGCGCCCGTCTTCATCGCCATATCCATGATTTTGCAAATCTTCTCTGCGTGCACTTCGCTCAAGGTACCGCCTACGACGGTGAAATCCTGAGAGAAGACATAAACGAGGCGGCCATCAATCGTGCCCCAGCCGGTGACTACACTATCGCCAGGAAAATATCGTTCACCCATGCCGAAATTGCGAGCACGATGATGAACGAAGGCATCCAGCTCGCGGAAGCTGCCCGGATCGAGCAGGATGTCAAGGCGCTCGTAGGCGGTGTTTTTCCCCTGGGCGTGCTGCCGCCCGACTCGCTCTTCGCCGCCACCCGCGCGGCTCTGGAGACGCCGATTGCGCAGGTCTTCCAACTTGGGATTTGGTGGCATCAAGTAACCCCGCTGACGTGGGCGCTGCGTTATGGTAAGCCTTATGGATGGCACAGTCCGCAACGATTATAGCCAGTGCTGCCCCGATTTCCAGTTGTAAGCGGGCTTCGCCCGTCACTCAAACGCTGGTCGAAGGCTGATATTCGCCAAAGACATCCCGCAAGATAGTACAGATTTCGCCGATAGTGACGTCACTTTCCACGCAATTGATCAGCAGCGGCATCAAATTCTCGTTGGTTCTGGCCGCGCACGCTAAGCGGTCACGAGCGGCTGAAGCGCCGGCACCATCACGTTTCGCACGCAGGCGTTGCAGCCGGTCGCGTTGGGCCTGCTCGACGGCCGGATCGGCGCGCAGCAAAGGCAAGTCAGCGTCGCCCTCCTGCTCGAAGGAATTCACGCCGACGATGAGCGTTTCGCCACTCTCAATTTCGCGCTGGGCGCGATATGCGCTATCGAGGATTTCGTTTTGCACCCAACCGGATTCGATGGCCGCTAGCGCGCCACCCAGTTCGTCGATCTGGGCGATGTAATCCCGCGCGCGCGCCTCGATTTCCGTCGTCAAAGCTTCGATGAGATGGCTGCCGCCGAGCGGGTCAACACTATCGGCTATGCCGCTTTCATGCGCGAGAATCTGCTGAGTACGCAGGGCGATCTGCGCTGCTTTCGCCGTAGGCAAACCGAGCGCCTCATCCATGCTGTTGGTGTGTAGCGACTGTGTCCCGCCCAGAATGGCCGCTAGCGCTTGCAGAGTCACGCGGACGACGTTGTTTTCCGGCTGTTGGGCAGTGAGCGTACTGCCCCCTGTTTGCGTATGGAAACGGAGCATCAAGCTGCGCTCTTCGCGGGCGCCGAAACGCTCTCGCATGATGCTCGCCCAGAGACGGCGTGCGGCTCGAAACTTAGCGACCTCTTCCAGAAAATGATTGTGCGCATTGAAGAAGAAAGAAATTTGCGGCGCGAAATCGTCTACTTGCATACCGGCATCCACCGCTGACTGCACATATGCGATGCCGTTCGCCAGTGTGAACGCCACCTCTTGCACGGCGCTGCTGCCCGCCTCGCGGATGTGGTAACCGCTGACGCTGAGCGTGTTCCAACGCGGCACCTGCTCGCGGCAATAAGCCATCACATCGGTAATCAGGCGCATCGATGGCGCGGGCGGGAAGATGTAAGTGCCACGGGCGATGTATTCTTTGAGGATATCGTTCTGGACCGTGCCACGCAGCTGCCGCACGTCGACGCCCTGGCGCTTGCCTGCCGCGATGTACATCGCGAGCAGGATGGCGGCGGGCGCGTTGATCGTCATGCTGGTGGAAACGCGTTCCAGTGGGATACCGTTCAGCAGCATTTCCATATCCCGCAGGCTGCTGATGCTGACGCCGACCTTGCCGACTTCACCTTCCGCTAGCGGGTCATCCGCGTCGTAACCGATTTGTGTCGGCAAGTCAAAGGCGACGCTGAGGCCGCTTTGTCCTTTCTCGAGCAAGAAACGATAGCGCGCGTTCGATTCAGCCGCGCTGCCGAAGCCAGCGTACTGACGCATCGTCCAGAGACGACTTCGGTACATGGTGCGATGGATGCCGCGCGTATAGGGATAGTCGCCGGGAGATTCGTGGTCGTCCTCTTCTGAATAGAATGGCGCCAGCTGGATACCCGAAGAAGTGCGGAAAGAAACGCTACGTTCTACAAAGCGATTTGTTGCCGCGCGCGCCTGGTCTTCCCGACGATGCTCCGACGAATGATCGCCCGAGTCATTCAAGGTTCGTGCCCTCCCGTTGGGCTTTTAGCGCAGCCAGTGGCACCTGGATACCCGCGAAATTCTCGAAGCTGAGATTCTCGATCGCTATGCCGAGCGAGTCTTGTGCCCAGGCCCGGGCATGAGCGAAGAGTTGCAGGTAGCTAAAGGGTAAACGCGGCGCGAGTGATAATTCCAGTCGCTCGATTAATGGGGCTATATCTTCGCGCACGGCTTCGATTTCCACGAAATTACCGAAGGGCAGCTCGTCCAACACGATTTCAGCATCCGCCAAAGAGTATTTGGAGCGGTATTTTTCGTAATTGGCGCTGATGACAAAACCCAATTTCTCTAGGATGAGTTTCGTATTTGCGAAATCCCCAACGCAAATTTCTGCCTCGAAGCGGCTGACGATGTCGTCATACAACGTGGCACCGTCTTTATAGGTAAGCGTCGTGTGCTGGTCCTGCCGCAGGCGCAAAACTACACGTCTTTCCGCCAGCTGCAGCGCCGGATGATCGAAGCGCAGGTTGTATTCGTGCGCGCGCGCCATCTTTAGCTCTGCACCGAGCGTTTGGAGCCGCGCTTCCACTGCGTCCAAATCTGGCGCATATAGTTTGATCTCGGTTTCGGTATGTTCGTTCATCGGATTTCACGCAGCGCCTGCGGGATGGCTTCGCTGACTGCAGCGATGATGGCTGCATGCGACCTAACTTCGCTGTGCGGTGAAACGAGCAGGCTGTGGGAGTATGCACCAGCAGCGCGTTCGATGAGCCAGATTTCTGGCGTGGCAAGCGGCAAGCGCTCCACATCGCGCGCGTGGTCGAAACTGGCTTCATTCAGCCTGTGTTGTAAGCGCTTTATAGTTGAGTGGTCGATGGGATAACGCAACGGCTTACTACCAAAAGCGCCGCGAAAGTAGACGCGCAGGTCGCCTGAAGTGTTCATGATGCGCAAATCTGCCAGCGAATCCAGCGCGCGCCCATCGTCGAATCTTCGACTGAGCCGCAGTGCTTCCTGCACCCCACGTTCCGCCAGCAGGTTCTGCATTGGCGGTATTCCCAATTCATCAGCGAGGGCGCGCAGGTGGTGCAACAGCGCGAATCGGCGTGCATAGGCGCCGCGGCTTTCAAAGTTCAAGGATAATCTTGCCGAGTACCGCGAAGTCTTCGAGCAATTCTTGCGCGCGGCGCGCGTCAGCGAGCGGGAGTCGCTCCCCAATTACTGCTTGCAAAGCACCGTCAAAAACGAGGCCCATCACCTTCCGATAATCCTGATGTGGGCCCATCGTGCTGCCGATGAGCGAGAGGTGGCGCGTGAATAATTGAGCGATATTCAACGGAAAATCATAACCGCTCGTGCCGCCGACGATGAGTACACGCCCGCCGATGCGCGCGGCACGCAGGCTATCTCCCAACGTGGCCGCGCCAACATTATCTACGACGACATCCACGCCGCGCTTGCCCGTGAGCGCATAGATCTCGCGAGACCAAGCCGGCGTTTCCGCGCGGTTGATGGTGACGTCAGCCCCCAATTTCGTGGCGAGCTCGCAGCGATCGGCGTCGCTGCCGATTGCGTAGACTTTTGCCCCAGCCAGGCGCGCGATTTGGATGCTGGCGCTATTCACACCGCCGCCCGCGCCGACGATGAGGACGCTTTCGCCCGCCCGCAAGCCGCCCCGCGTAATCAGCGAATGCCAGGCCGTTACGTAGACCAGGCCCGCCGCCGCCGCCTCGGCGAAATCGACATGTTCCGGCAGGGCGAGCAAATTGCGCGCTGGCACTACCGCGTATTCCGCCGCCAGGCCAGGATAGTGCTCGCCCAAGATGCCGATGCGCGACTGATTCTCCAAACCCGTTGCCAGTGCGGGCGAATCGGGTGGAACGATGGTTGGGTCTACGCAAACGCGATCACCAACCGACACGCGGCGCACGCCATCGCCCAACGCATCGACGACACCAGCGCCATCCGCGCAGATCACGTGCGGAAAATTCAGATTCAGCCCACGCCAGCCGCGCCGTACGAACAGATCCAACCGATTGAGCGCCGCCGCCCTGATCCGCAGCCGCACTTCACCCGCGCCCGGTTCGGGGATGGGCAAGTCTTCACGATATTCGATGACATCCGGGCCGCCGTGTTCGCGCAGGACGGCACCACGCATCTTGCTTGCCATCAGCGCAGCCCCAGCTCGTTACGGGCGATGACCATTCGTTGGATTTCGCTTGTGCCTTCGTAGATGCGCGTGATCCGCGCGTCGCGGTAATATCGTTCCACTGGATGCTCCTTGCTATAGCCCACACCGCCGTGAATTTGTAGTGCCTCGTCAGTGACGAACATCGCTGTTTCGCTGGCGTACAACTTTGCGATGCTCGCTTCAGTCGTATAACGCGCGCCATTCTGGGCGGCGACGATCTTAGCGCGCGCTGCGTGATAGATCAGCAAGCGACTGGCTTCGATGCGCGTCTTCATATCGGCGATCTTGCTCTGGATCATTTGGAAGCTGCCGATGGGACTGCCGAAAGCTTGCCGCTCGCGCGCATATGACAGGCTGGCTTCATAGGCAGCCTCGGCGACGCCCAGGGCCTGCGCGGCGATGCCGATGCGCCCAGCATCCAGCACTGTCATAGCGATTTTGAAACCCTGACCCGGCGCGCCGAGCACGTTTTCGACCGGGCAGGCATAATCCTCGAAGACCAGCTCGCTGGTCGCGCTGGCACGGATGCCCAACTTCGGCTCGATCTTGCCGCGGATGCAACCTTCCTGGTTCAAATCGACGAGGAAAGCCGTAATGCCACCTTGTTTTTTCGCCGAATCGGTCATGGTGAAGAGCACGGCGTAATCGGCGACAGGCCCGCTCGTTACCCAGCTCTTGCGCCCGTTGATGAGATAATGCGTTCCGGCAGCATTGAGCACCGCGCGGCTGGCCATCGTGCCAGCATCGCTACCGGACATCGGCTCAGTGAGGCTATAGGCGCCGATCGCCGCACCACTCGCTACGGGTACTAGGAAACGGCGTTTCTGCTCCTCGGTGCCAAACTTTAGGATGCCATGGCAATAGAGTGAATTGTTGACGCTAATAATGGTAGAATGGCTAACATCGGCGCGCGCGACCTCGACCATCGTCAACACATACGCGAGCGCGTCCATCTCGGCGCCGCCATATTCCTCCGGCACCTCGATACCCATGAGCCCCAGCGCGCCGGCTTGTTGGATCGTCGCCAGTGGGAAATCACCCGTTTCATCAATGGCGGCAGCGATGGGAGCAATCTCACGATTGGCAAAATCGCGAACGGCGCGCTGCAGTTGCAGGTGCTCCTCGCTCAGGCCGTGGAGGTTGGGTATCTCATTCGCGTTCATTTGCCCATTCTGCACTACTGGTTTATTTCTATGTCCATTCCGCCTACATTATAGCAAATGCTCCTCACCTGCCTTTTTACGGAGTTAACCGATGAAGATTCACCACATCGCCGTATTGGTCGCTGACATGGACGCTGCGTTGCCGTTCTGGCAGGATGTTTTGGGCTTGGAACTGGATGATCGCAAGGTGATGGCGAGCGAGAGCGCGGATATCGCCTTCTTGCGCATAGGCGATTCGCTCATCGAGTTGGTACAACCACTGTCGGCCGATAGTCCGCTCGCGCACCAACTCGAGCGGCCGGGCACAAAGATTCACCATCTTTGCCTGGAGGTGGCTGATCTGGACGCGCAGCTGGCTAAACTGCGCGCCGCCGGCGTTGTGCTCATCAACGAGGAGGCGAGCGAGCACGAAGACGGCACACGTTACGCCTTCATCCACCCACGCAGCGCAGGCGGCGTATTACTCGAGCTGTACGAAACCCCCGCCTGACCACGATGGCAAAATTCTGGTTCGTTTCGGCGCCGCTTCGCAGCCATACGGATTGGGGGGGGATGCTGCCGATAGCCCTCATCCTGCGCCGCGCCGGGCATGATGTGCGTTGGCTAAGCGGCGCCGGGTTGGCGGAATACCTGAAACGGGCGGACTTGCCGTTCCACGCCCTTACCGAAACAGGCTGGCTCTGGCCACCGCCGCCACTGGCGGTAGATGAATTGGCGCCGATGGAGGCGGTGAGTCAGCGATATTCGCGGGCGCTGGATACCTGGCTGAGCCTACCTAATGTGCTGGCTGGTGGTGAAGCGCTGCTGCAAGCAGCGAATTCGCTCGCCGCCGCGCCTGATGTCATCGTCAGCGACCCGTTCCTGCCAGCAGCAGCATTGGTGGCCGAGCGACTGGACGCTAAATTCGCCGTAGTGGGGATGCCAGCCTTGCGGCCACTGGATGAGGAAAACCTGTTTCCCGTGCAAAGGCAACTGGCCGCCGCAAGTCGCGAGCGCTTGGCGCAACTCTTTGCGCATTTTGGCGTGGAGGGGCGCAACTTCTCCGCTGGCGCGGCGCCGGCCGTGTTGAGCCCGGATCTGCACCTATGCTTTTTTACCCGTGGCTGGTACCAGGCAGACGAGGCGAATTTGTTGCCACAAAATCGCTATTTCGGTGGTGTGGCGTTGAGGCCGCCGCCCGAAGATGCGCCGGCCTGGTTGCGCGAGATTCCAGCGCAGCGGCCGCTCGCGATCATCACGTTGGGCACTACTTTCCGCGGTGAGCTGGGGTTTTATGCTTGGGCAGCGCAGGCGGCAGCGCGCGCAGGCTTGCTCCCCATCATCACGCTGGGCGAACAACACATTGAAGCAGAGGAAAAAGCGACGTTATTGGCCGCCTTGCCACCCTCGACGCGTCTCTTGCAATGGATATCATTCGCCCATGTATTGCCGCGGACAAGTCTCGCATTCCAACATGGTGGCATGGGCACGACACACGCCCTGCTTATCCATGGCATTCCGCAAATCGTCGTGCCGCATGCCGCCGACCAACGCGCCCAGGCGAGGCGCGTGGCGCAGGCGAAAGTAGGCCTTCAGTTGAGCGCGCATGACGTGCGCCAGGGAATGTTGGCGGGAGCGGCGCTCGCTTTGCGTAAAGATGAGGCGGTACGAGAACGTGCGCTTGAGCTTGCCAAAGAGATGAGTTCGTTGGGCGGGGCGGCGCGCGCGGCGCAGGCGCTAGAAGAAATGACGGTATCCGTTTAGCTCGCTTTCTGCCCTTTAATGATGATGTTGCGGTTGGCGAAGCTGGCGTCCTCACTACCCAGCGCGCGCGGCTGTACCCATTCGCGGGCGATTTGCGGCGCGCGGGCCAAAAGCACCTCCAGCCGTTTGATTACCCCATCGCTGCAATCCTGACGCCGCGCCCAGGAGCGTAGATCATGCCGCTTCATCAGCGTTTCGTGCGCGACAATGGTGAGCCCGACATCGTGGAATTCCCGTTGCCAATCGCTTTCGCGCAGTGTGCGGCCGTGGCTGGGGTCGCGCAGCGTCTCGAAAGCATCGAGGTAATCTGCGGCAGCTTCATCTTCGGGCGCGCAATGGTCCTGGATGAGCAGGTATCCGCTAGGCCGCAACACGCGCGCCGCTTCTTGAAAGAAGCGCGATGGTTGGGGGAAGTGATGGAGTGCCAGGCGGCAGGTAACGAGATCATAGCTGGCATCCGCGAAGGGCATTTCTTCGGCATCGGCGTACTGATAGTCGGCATTCGTCACGCCTTGGGAGCGCAAATGGGCCTCGGCCGCGGCGAGCATCGGGGAGGCGAAATCGCTTACGGTGATATGCGCAACGCAGGGCGCGAATTTCAAGGCCGTGTGTCCGCCGCCAGTGGCGATATCGAGCGCACACCAATTTGGCTGCGGCGCGCCGATGGCGAAGAGTCGTTCCAGATCTTCTCCCTTCGCGTGCGTGTCACTATGCACGTAGCGCTCTGCCAGACGGCTATAACGCTCCTGCGACAAACTCTTCGAATCGAGCTTGGCGTTTGGTTTCGTCATCCCGCTCCAATCCGGCGCGCAATTTGACATTCGCGCGAGTATAGCGCAAGAATAGGGGCACTCCTTTCTGAATCAGGAGGTGGAGTTTGCGTGCATCAGCTGCGCTATGGAAGGAGCGCGCGCGGCAGGCCGGTTTCAACCTGGTAGGCATCACTCCAGCCGAAGCCTCGCCACGCCTGGGCGCTTACCTGCGCTGGCTGGCGGCGGAAATGCATGGGAGTATGGCCTATTTGGCGCGCGAAGATCGCGTCCGCCGCCGGCAGGATCTGAAGATGGTATTGCCCGGTGTTCGTTCGTTGGTCGTGGTCGGGTTGGATTACGCTAAGGCCATGCGCGGGCAGATCCCTACTGCTGAGTTGCGCAATCCCGCGCGCGGCAGGATCGCAGCTTATGCCTGGGGAGCGGATTATCACGATGTTATGGAAGAACGGCTGAAGGCATTCGCGCATTCGCTTACCGGTATTGCACCGCGCCGGCGCTCGGAAGATTGGAAGGTTTATGTCGATACGGGCGCCTTGCTCGAGCGGAGCCATGGCCAGCGCGCGGGCTTGGGTTTCGTAGGCAAGAATACGATGCTCATTCACCCAAGGCGCGGCGGCAATTTCTTTCTCGGCGTCTTGCTGACTACGATGACCTTCGACGAATACGACGCTCCCGCCGCTGAAACGATGTGCGGCAGTTGCCAACGTTGTTTGCAAGCTTGCCCGACCGATGCCTTCCCAGCGCCATACGTGTTGGATTCGCGCCGCTGCATCAGCTATCTCACCATCGAATATAAGGGTTGGGTCGCGCGCGAGTTGCGCCCCAAAATGGGCAACTGGATTTTCGGCTGCGATATTTGTCAGGAAGTTTGCCCATTCCAGCGCTTCGCCCCCGATGAGTGCGAGCCGGTGTTTTGTGCAGCGGATATCGAGCGCGCCGCGCCCCAGCTGCTGGCTCTTTTCACACTCACAGAAGCGAAATTCGCGGCGCGTTATCGGCAAACGGCGCTCTGGCGGATAGGGCTGCCGCGTTTATTGCGCAACGCGTGCATCGCGGCTGGTAACTGGGGTGATGAGGCGGCCATCGCGCCGCTTGAGCGATTGTTACGACATGAGACGGCCATCGTTCGCGGACATGCGGCCTGGGGGCTGTGGCGAATCCTGGGCAGCGTGGCGTGGCCGATTTTGCGACAATACGAGCGGGGCGAGACGGACGAAGGCGCGAGGGAAGAAGTACGCGCCTTATTGGATTGATTCAGCCACGAAACTTTCACGTATCTCAAGCAATCGTGATGGATAATCGGTGATGATGCCGGACACGCCCTGTGCGAGCAGGCGACGCATTTCCGTTTCGTCGTTGATGGTCCACACATCGATTGGAATATTGTGCAGCGAGGCGCCGCGCAGGAAGCGTTCGCTGATGACGTTCACCTCTCCGATTGGCGCGACATTATAAGTCAGGGGGAGAGCAAAGGAGGCGAAAGCCGGGCGCGCGGCGCGGTCCAACCCGAGCCGATTGAGTGCAAAGAAGAGCAGGGCTTCGCTTTCTGTCGCTCCGGTGGCGACTTTAGGGCAAGCGCTGCGGAAATCGTAAAGCGGCTGTTCCAGGAAGGAAGAGACAAGGACACGCTCCGTCATTCCATGCGCGCGGATGGCATCACAGAGCGCGTTAGCTACTTCGCTGCTTTTCGGTTTGATTTCGATCAGTAAGCGTAGCGATGCGAATTCTGATAACACTTCATCAAGCATCGGGATGCGCAATCCAGAACCGCGGTACGGATGGCTTGTTTCGCCACCATTCGAAACGCTCTCTTCGTAACGATAGCCCGCATCTAACGCGCTCAAATCAGCATAGCTAAGTTCGTGGACGAGGCCGATACCGTCGGTCGTGCGGTTGACGGTCTCATCATGGATGACGACGAGCACGCCATCGCTGGTCATGTGCACATCCAATTCGAGCGCGTCGGCTCCGATTCCCCGCGCATATTCGAAGGCAAGCATCGTGTTTTCCGGGCGTTCTCCCTTGCCGCCGCGGTGGGCGATGACGAGCGTTCGCTCTAGGCCCTGGTGATACGGATGCGTTGGGGTCGGTGTGAAGGTCATGGCAAAATATCCATAAACTACCGCAGCGATAATTATGAGCGCGACGAGCAAACGGAGCAGGATGCGCAGGAATTTCATCAGTTTAGATCTAACCGCGCTTGTCGCTGAATGCGTAAGGAATTGCCGACGACAAACAGCGACGAGCTGGCCATCGCCGCGGCGGCGAACGCCGGCTGCAGCAAGCCCAACATCGCGACGGGCAATAGGATCAGGTTGTAGATGAACGCCCAAAAAAGGTTTTGGTAGATGGCGCGCATCGTCAGGCGGCTGATAGCCAATGCGCTCAATACGTGCCGCAAATCGCTGCTCATCAGGGTAATATCGGCCGCTTCGATCGCAATATCGGTACCGGTGCTCAAGGCGATACCGATATCCGCTTGCGCCAAGGCCGGCGCGTCGTTGATGCCATCGCCCACCATGGCCACCTTGCGACCATCCCGCTGCAATTTCTGGATGGCCGTCGTCTTTCCCGCCGGCAAAACGTCCGCAATTACCTGTTGCACACCTGCTTCAGCACCAATCGCGCGGGAAGCAGCTTCGTTATCGCCGCTGATGAGCACAGTCTGTAGACCACGCGCATTCAGTTGGGCGATGGTCGTCGCCGCATTCTCCCGGACCGTATCCGCGATGCCGTAGACGCCAAGCGCCAGGCCATTTTCGGCGACGATAACGATGCTCGCGCCACGTTCCTGCAACTGTTGGATATCATTCGCCAACGCAGAACAATCGATTTCGTTCTCGCGCAAGTAGGCCACGTTTCCCAGCTGCACCAGGGCATCACCCACCCGAGCGCGTATACCAAGACCGGCCCGGGCGGTGACTTCGCTCGGTTGCGCGAGCGATTGGCCCGCTTCTTCCGCTGCAGCGACGAGGGCGCGCGCGAGCGGATGTTCACTGTCTAATGAGGCGCTCGCAGCGAGATAACGCAGGCGCTCCACATCAGTGCCTGCGCTCGGGATGATGGCCACGACGCGCGGATTGCCGTGCGTGATGGTTCCAGTCTTATCGAAGGCAATCGTCGAGACGCGCTCCGCCAGCTCCAGCGAAGCGCTATTGCGGAAGAGCACCCCGTGTTCCGCGCCCAGGCCGATGCCGACCATCGTTGCTGTTGGGGTTGCCAGCCCGAGGGCACAAGGGCAGGCGATGACCAGGACGGCGATCGTGTGAATGAGCGCGACGTTCAACGGCGCCGCTGCGATTAGCCAGACCAGCAGTGTAATCGCGGCGAGGGCGAGCACAGCGGGCACGAAGATGCTGGCGATGCGATCGGCGATGCGCTGGATGGGTGGTTTGCTCGCTTGTGCCTGCTCAACCAGGCGGATGAGCTGCGCCAACGCGCTCTCTTCACCGACGCGCGTCGCGCGAATCACGAGGCGGCCAAATTGGTTTACCGTGCCGCCAATTACATCGCTGCCAATTTCGATTTCGACCGGCATGCTTTCCCCGGTGAAGGCCGATTGATCAACCGTGGAAGCGCCTTCGAGTACCTCACCATCGACCGGCACCTTTGCCCCCGGGGGGACGATCAAGTGATCACCGGCTTGGATTCTTGTGATAGGCACTTCTTCGCTCTTGTCATTAACGAGCAACCAGGCAGTCAGGGGCGCAAGGCGCAAGAGGCGCTGGATGGCAGCGCTGGTTCGGCCGCGCGCACGCGCTTCCAGCAATTTCCCCAGCGTGATGAGCGTGAGGATGGCGGCCGCGGTCTCATAATATTCTCGCTCACCGACCAGCTCCGAATAACCGAAGAGGATGCCGAGACTGACGATGACACTATAACCATAAGCGACGTAAGAGCCGAGCGCGACCAGAACGTCCATATTCGCGCTGCGGTTGCGCAGCGAAATCAGGGCGCCGCGCAGGTATTGCCGCCCAAGCACGAGCTGGACTGGCGTCGCAAGCGCGAAGAAAAGGAACTGCTCAGCGATTAGCAAATCAGCGCTTAGCACCGGCATCAGCGCGTGCCGCAACATGCTCAAGATGACGAGCGGCAGGCTGAAGAAGATGCCAAAACGCAAAAGGCGCCATTGTTTGGCGCTTTCTGCTTCGCGGGCGCGGCTCTCGGCTTCGCCGGAGGTTTCCGTTTCAACAGGGGTATCTTCCGGAATGAGCTGAGCGCCGTTATCGATCAAGGCCTGACGCAGGCGTTCGCGATCGGCTTGGCCCGGCAGGGCAGTGATGACGACCAAGCCTTGCGAGTTGTCGATTTCTACACGGTGGACGCCGGGCAAGCTCGTGAGGGATAATCGGATGTCTTCTTCGTTGCCGCCATTGGGCAAGAAAGGATAGCTGTTCTCTTCCAGCAACACGCCGTAACCGGCTGCCTCGACACCATCCACGAGCGCGCTCAATGGCAGGCCCTCGTCGGCGAGGTGGACAGTCGCACGCTCGTTGGCCAGGTTGACGTGAACGGTATCGACGCCCGCCACGCGCGCCAGCGATTTCTCCACGGTGTTCACGCAGCCAGCACAATGCATGCCACGGATGGGTAACTCGATCATCTTCATAGGATTGCTCCATTTGTGCCAATCATCGGCCCCAAGTAGCGCGCAGTGTAGCTGCCTTCATGCGCAGCGATCTGCTCCGGCGTTCCCACGACGAGGATTTCCCCACCGGCGTCGCCACCTTCCGGGCCCATATCGATGATGTGATCTGCCACCTTCAGGATATCCAAATTGTGCTCGATGATGACGACAGTGTTACCCTGATCAACCAGCTGTTGCAGGACATCGATCAACTTGCTCACATCGGCCGCGTGCAAACCAGTCGATGGCTCGTCCAGAATATAGAGCGTTTGCCCGGTTGCGCGCTTGCTGAGCTCGCGGCTGAGTTTTACTCGCTGTGCCTCGCCGCCGCTGAGCGTGTTGGCCGGTTGTCCGAGCCGAATATACCCGAGGCCGACAGCTTCCAGCGTCATCAGCTTATTCACGATGCGCGGGATGTTGGCGAAACATTCCAATGCTTCGCTCACGGTCAACTGCAATACGCCGGCGATGTTCTGGTCTTTGAAGCGCACTTGCAACGTCTCCCGGTTGTAGCGTGTGCCGCTGCAGACATCGCATTGCACGAAGATATCGGGCATGAATTGCATCTCGATCTTGATTTGCCCCTGGCCCTGGCAATGCTCACAGCGACCGCCTTTGACATTGAAGCTGTAGCGCCCGGCTTTATAGCCGCGGATCTTGCTCTCGGGCAATTCGGCGAATAGGCGGCGGATTTCATCGAACATCTTCGTGTAAGTGCTGGGGTTGCTGCGCGGTGTGCGGCCGATGGGGCTCTGGTCGATATGGATGACCTTATCGATCTGCTCGACACCCTCAATATCATCATGCGCGCCGGGGCGTTCACGGCTGCCGTGCAAACGTTGCACCAGACCGCGGTAGAGCACATCCAGGAGAAGGGTGCTCTTGCCGCTACCGCTGACACCGCTGATGCAAATCAGCTTGCCGAGTGGGATATCGACGTCGATGCGTTTCAAGTTATTCGCCCGCGCTCCGAGAAGCCGCAACGAGGCGCCATTCCCATTGCGTCGTGCGTCGGGCATCGCGATCTGAAAGCGGCCAGAGAGATAATCTCCAGTCAGGCTGCCAATTACCTCCATTAGCGTAGATGGTGTGCCGCAGGCGACGATTTCGCCGCCATGTTCACCAGCGCCAGGTCCCATATCGATCAGCCAATCGGCGCTGCGCATCATTTCTTCATCGTGCTCCACGACCAGGACAGTATTCCCCAGATCGCGCAGGTCCTTCAAGGTCTGGATGAGGCGGGCGTTATCGCGTTGGTGGAGGCCAATGGAAGGCTCATCCAAAACGTAAAGCACGCCGGTCAACCGACTACCGATTTGCGTGGCCAGGCGGATGCGCTGCGCTTCGCCGCCGCTGAGCGAGCTGGCGCTGCGGGCCAGCGAGAGATAGCCGAGGCCGACATCGTTCAGGAAGCGCACCCGCGCATTGATTTCTTTCAAGATCTGTGCGCCGATTTGCAATTCGCGCGCAGCGAGCTCACTACCGCTTTCCACATCACCGCGCAGCCGATCGACCCATGCGCGCAAATTCTTGACGGGCAGCTGCGTGACGTCGTAGATACTAGTATCGGCCACACTCACGGCGAGCGCCTCCGCACACAAGCGCTTGCCTTCACAGGCGGGGCAAATTACCTTCGTCATATAGGCTTCGATGATCATGCGGATGGCGTCGGATTCGGTCTGCTCGTAGCGGCGCAGTAGGTTGTTCATCACGCCTTCATAGCGTGCCCCGTAGCCTCGCTCGACGCCCTGACTATCGGAATAGATGATTTCAAGGCGCGTGTTGTCGCGGATACCCCAGAGGACGGTTTGCTGTTGCTCTTCCGTTAATTCTTCGAAGGGCGTATCCAACGAAAACTGACCGTATTCAGCGAGTGCGCGAAGGATGTTATAGGTCCAGCCGCGCTGATCTTCGACCGACCAGCCGTTGGCCTGGATGGCCCCTTCATTCAGGCTGCGCGAGCGGTCAGGGATGATGATATCGGGGTCCAATTCCAACTGAAAGCCAAGACCTTGGCAACGTTCACAGGCGCCGCGCGGCGTGTTGAAGCTGAAGATGCGCGGCTCCAGCTCCGGGAAAGAGCCGTGTCCGTGCGGGCAGGCAAGCTGTTCGCTGAAGAGGATGTCCCGCAACTGTCCATCGGAGGTATTGGCCTGGATGATGAGCGTGCCATCGCCGAGTTCCAAGGCGGTTTCGATGGCATCCGTCAGGCGAGTTTCGTATTCAGAGAATTCTTCGTCATCGCGGCTGCGGGCGACCAAACGGTCAACGATGGCTTCGATGTTGTGCACCACGTAGCGATCGAGCTCAATCTCTTCATCCAACGAACGCGCTTCGCCATCGATGCGGGCTCGGACGTAGCCGCCATCACGCAGCGCGGCGATTATTTTCTCGTGGTGGCCCTTCTTATCGCGCACGACTGGCGCCAAGATTTGCAGGCGCGTTTCCTCCGGTAATTGCAGCGCCTCGTCGATCATCTGTTGCGCGCTCTGCGCGGCGACTACGACGCCGCAGGTCGGACAATGGGGGACGCCGATACGCGCATATAGCAGGCGGAGGTAATCGTAAATCTCGGTGACGGTGCCGACGGTCGAGCGTGGATTCTTGCTGACGCCTTTTTGGTCGATAGAGACGGCAGGGCTTAATCCTTCGATCTGGTCAACATCGGGCTTCTCCATTTGCCCGAGGAATTGGCGTGCGTAGGCGCTCAGGCTCTCGACATAGCGTCGTTGCCCTTCGGCAAAGATAGTATCGAAGGCGAGCGAGGATTTTCCTGAGCCTGAAAGGCCGGTGATGACGACGAGCTGGTTGCGCGGGATATCGACATCGATGTTCTTGAGGTTGTGTTCGCGCGCGCCCCGAACGACGATGTGCTCTTGCACGATTGCATTCCGTTTCGTGAGTTTGTTCAGCATCTATTCTAGTACATTTGAGCGTCAAGTGTTATCCTGCACCCAGATAATCCCGCAGGAACATGCGCGCATAGCGCTCAAATTCGCCCGCTAGAATGGCTCGCCGCATCGCCGCCATGTGTTGGATGAGGGTATGCAGGTTATGGAGGCTGAGCAGGGTATGCGCCAGTAGCTCGCGCGTGACGATGAGGTGGCGTAGGTAAGCGCGGCTGTGTTGCTTGCAGGTAAAGCATTCGCATTCGTCTGCGATAGGGCGCTCGTCGGCGCGGAATTCCTGATTTCGCAAGTTCAACCGACCGAAACGCGTGAGCGCTGATCCGTGGCGCGCCACACGAGTCGGCAGCACGCAATCGAAGATATCGACGCCGCGGTGCACGCCTTCCACCAAGTCTTCAGGCGAACCTACTCCCATCAGATAGCGCGGTTTTTCCAGCGGCAACAACGGCAAGGTCACATCCAGCGCCTGATGCATTTCCGCTTTGCTCTCACCGACAGCCAGGCCACCAACAGCGTAGCCAGAGAAATCTATCGCCTGCAGCTCACGCGCTGAACGTTCGCGCAGATCAGCGTATATGCCACCCTGGACGATGCCAAAGAGCGCCTGCTGACCGTCATCCGGATGTGTTTCGCGGCAGACGCGCGCCCAGCTTGTGGTCCGCCCCAGCGCCCGCTCTACGACGAGCCGATCGTTCGGCACGCAACATTCGTCAAGACACAAGATGATATCGGCGCCGAGTTGTTGCTGTATGCGGATGGATCGCGCCGGTGTCAGTCGTCGCGGGCTGCCGTCAATATGGCTACGGAAAGTTACGCCGTCATCATCTATATTCGCTTCTTTGGCCAGACTGAATACTTGGAAGCCGCCAGAATCTGTGAGAATCGGACCCGGCCAGGCCATGAATTCGTGTAGGCCACCGAGTTGCGCGACGAGCTCGGCCCCGGGGCGCAGCTCCAGGTGGTAGCAATTCGCCAATAAGAGCGAGGCACCGATATCCTCGCGCAGCTGTCGCGCCGTCAATGCCTTGACTGTGCCCAGCGTGCCCACCGGCGCGAAGACGGGCGTCGGGATGATGC
This sequence comes from Phototrophicaceae bacterium, assembly GCA_965237765.1. GTDB lineage: Bacteria > Chloroflexota > Anaerolineae > Aggregatilineales > Phototrophicaceae > WTGJ01. The sequence continues at coordinate 2,632,091 of OZ250157.1, read as the reverse complement.
CATGGGGCGTGCACAACTCACCCGCGCGCGCGTGGCCATCGCGGGCGATTAGCGAGAAGCGTTCGTCGGCGTTCGCAGCCATAGCATGGATTATACTGGCCTACGGATGGGGAAGATGCGCTGGATGGCTCGGTAGATGGAAGTTGCGACTCGCTGCTGGCTGGAAATTGACCTGGCGGCCATCGAGGAAAACGCGCGCGCCATTACGAAGCGTGCCGGCCCAGAGCGAACATGGCTCGCCGTCGTCAAGGCGGATGGCTATGGTCATGGCGCTGTGCTGGCGGCGGAGCGCGCGTTGGCCGGCGGCGCAGATCAGCTAGCAGTTGCGGCGTTAGAAGAGGCGCTGGCCCTGCGCGCCGCGGGTATTCGGCGGGAAATCCTCGTGCTCGGATATTGCCCAGCGGAATATGCGCCGACCGCCGGCGAGGCCGGCATTGCGCTCACAGCGTTCGATCTGACAACCATCGCCGCTTACGAAGCAGCGATGCCAGCTGGCAAGCGTTTGCGAGTCCACCTGAAGGTCGATACCGGTATGGGCAGGATGGGCGTTCTAGCTAACGAAGCAGTGGTCGCCATTCAGGCCCTCCGTGAGAGCGAGCGTCTCGCCGCAACTGGTATCTACACCCATTTTGCAAGCGCCGCCGAGGATGACGATTTCACCACGTGGCAAATCGCGCTTTTTGAAAGGGTATTGGCTCAAGCAGCCGCGATGGGCGTTTCGTTCTCTTACATCCACGCGGCAAATTCGGCGGGCAGTCTGGGTGGCGGACCACAAATCGGCAACCTGCTGCGTATAGGAATTGCTCTATATGGCCTGGAGTCAACGCCGGCCGCGCCCTTGGGCGATTCCTTTCGCCCGGCGTTGAGCTGGAAGACGGTGATTGCACAAGTAAAGGCGCTACCGGCTGGTCATTCGGTGGGTTATGGGCGCGCGTATTTCACCGATTCGCCACAGCGCATCGCCATCCTGCCGGTAGGTTATTCAGATGGCTATCGGCGCGCGCCGGCTGCTGCCCAACACGTGCTCGTGTGCGGTCGTAAATGCCCGGTCGTCGGTCACGTGAGCATGGAGAAAACGGCGATTCGCATTCATGAGGATCTTGCTGTCGCGCCCGGCGACGAGGTAGTTCTGCTTGGGAAGCAGGGAAACGCTAGCATTTCCGCCAAAACGTTGGCTCGTTGGTTTGGCACGATCAACTATGAAGTGGTTACAGCGATTTCCGCGCGCGTACCGCGACGTTACTTCAATTAATCATCCGCCAGCAAACGGCGCAAATCGGCGAGCATAAGGGCAGCCGACGCGACGGGGTCGGGCGAGAATAAGTAACGGCGGATCAACCGGCCTTTAGCATCGATGAGGAAGCGTGACGAAGTGTGGTCGATGAGATAGCCATCATCTTCCATCTTATGCTGATGCTCGTGCCCATCAGACAAGTTCATCGCCATCTCTGAGCTAGGCTCGACGATTTGCCAGATCAGGCCATAAGGTTCGCCGACGCTGGCGATCTCTTCGTCATCACCCCATAGCGCGGTAACCGGCACGTCGAATGCCGCTAAGTATTCCCGCAACCGTTGTGGTGTATCACGAGCGCCATCGACGCTGATGAATACGAAAGCGAGTTGCTCCTGTTGTTCCGGCTCCAGATCAGAGTGTATGCGGCGGAAGCCATCCAACGTCAATGGGCAAACATCGGGACAGTTCGTATAGCCGAAAAAGAGCAGGACATGCTTCCCGCGGAAATCACTCAGACTCACTTGCTGTTCTTCCTGGGAGAGCAGCGTGAAATCTGGCAAGGCGCGCGGCGGATCGATCGCCAGGCCCGTACTCGCGACCATTTCGTCGCCAAAGATTGGTGTGCCCGAAACGACCGCCAAAAGGGGATCACCCGCTTCGTTCGCTAGCGGGAAATCGCTGGGTTCCGTGCTATTATCGGCGGTGAACCAGCCGGCCGCGCTGAGTAGGAGCAGCATCGTCAGGAAGGTGAGAGCCACGCTCAAGGCGAAAATGTTGCGGGTATGACGACGCTGCTGCATTGGTTGCGGCAAAGCAAATCCCCATGACGTTTACACCGATTCTACAATAGCAAAACCGCTATTATTAGACTCGATTGCATTGCACGCGGCACATAGTTTCGCTACAATTGCCAGCCGAAGGGGAGGGAGCCCATGGATTATAATTTGCCAACTGACTTGAAATACGCCAAATCGGACGAGTGGGTGCGGCTCGATGGCGATATTGCTACCATCGGCATTACCGACTACGCGCAGGATATGTTGAACGATATCGTCTATTTTGAATTGCCAGAAGTCGGCGAAAGCTACGGCCCAGAAGATAATTTCGGCATGGTCGAATCGGTGAAAGCGGCATCGGATTTGTACGCACATCTACAGGGCACCGTATCGGCCGTCAACGAGACGCTCGAGGACGAGCCAGAAATCGTCAATGCCGACCCTTATGATAAGGGCTGGATCGTCCAATTGAGCGTCGAAGATGTGAGCAATCTAGATACGCTCATGGACGCCGCAGCTTACGCCGCTTACATAGAGACACGCTGAACGCTATGTCCTACATCCCCCATACTGAGGCAGAACGCGAGCAGATGCTGTCGGCCATTGGCGTCGATAGCATAGAGACAATGTTTGATGCGGTGCCGGCGGCTTTACGCTTCCCGCAACTGGATTTGCCTGCGCCGCAAAGTCAGCTGGAAGTCATGGAATTGATGACTGCCCTCGCCGAGGCCAACGAATGCGCGGCCGAATACGCCCTCTTCCGCGGCGCTGGCTCTTATCATCATTTCATTCCCTCTTCTGTCAACCACCTCATCCAGCGTGGCGAATTCCTCACCGCCTATACGCCTTACCAACCGGAAATGACGCAAGGCACGCTGCAAGCGACCTACGAATACCAGAGCATGCTATGCGCATTGACCGGGATGGACGCCGCCAACGCCAGCCATTATGACGGCGCTACCAGCCTCGCCGAAGCGGTTACAACGTCCGTCGCCCAGTTGCGGCGGAAACGCCACAAGATCGTCCTCAGCCCCAATATCCACCCCCATTATCGCGACGTCGTGCGCACTTACCACCAGGGCGGATCTTTGCAAATCGTCGGCGATGAGGGCGAGAACGAGCGACTCGACGCTCAACACATTACCGCACTGCTGGATAAAGATACCGCCATGCTCGCTGTCGCTTATCCAAATTTCTTCGGCGAAATTGAGGATGTGGCCGCATACGCCGAAGCCGCACATGCTGTCGGCGCGCTTTTCGTGGTCGTTGCCAACCCGACAGCGTTGGCTTTGCTCAAGTCGCCGGGCGAATTGGGCGCTGATATCGTCGTCGGCGAAGGGCAGCCGTTGGGTATCCCGCTCAGTTTCGGTGGTCCCTATCTGGGTTATTTCGCCACGCGGCAGCGTTATGTTCGCAAAATCGCTGGCCGCATCATTGGTGAGACAGAGGACGCAGACGGCCGCCTGGCCTATGTGATGACCCTGCGCCCACGCGAACAGGATATCCGTCGCGATAAAGCGACCAGCAACATCTGCACGAATCAGGGTTTGATGTCACTTGCTGCTTGCATATATCTGGCGGTACTTGGTAAGCACGGCTTGCGGCAGGTTGCCTCTCTTTGCTACCAGAAGGCGCATTACGCCGCAACGCAAATCAGCGAATTACCCGGTTATCGCGTCAAGACGACCTTGCCATTCTTTCATGAATTCGTGTTGTCTTGCCCACGCCCGGTGAGCGAGATCAATGAGGCGCTCATCGAACATGGCATCATCGGCGGTTATGACCTGGGGCAGGATTTCTCCGACCTGGCCGACCAAATGCTGATCTGTTGCACTGAAATGAATAGCCGCGCGGAAATTGACGACTTCGTCGAGCGGCTGGCGGAGGTGGGAGCATGAAGCCACTGGAACCAACCCTCTACGATAAGAGCGTGCCAGGCCGCATAGGGATCAGTTTGCCTGCGCTGGATGTCCCCCCGAGCGATATAGATGCCGCGCTCTTAAGGGATGACCTCGCGCTTCCCGAGCTGGGGGAGTTGCAGGTCATGCGCCATTTCACGCGCCTCAGCCACCTGAACCACGCGATCGACCTCGACCTATATCCGCTCGGTTCTTGCACGATGAAATATAACCCGCGCTTAAACGAGGATGTAGCGCGCCTGCCGGGGTTTGGAACCATGCACCCGCTAGCGGACGAAGCCGGCTCGCAAGGAGCGTTGGCGATGATGTTCCAGTTGCAAGATTGGCTGGCCGAACTCAGCGGCATGGCGGCTGTGAGCTTACAGCCGGCGGCCGGCGCGCAGGGTGAACTTGCAGGCATCCTCATGATCCGCGCTTATCATCTTCAACGAGGCGATACTGAGCGGAACATTGTGCTCGTGCCGAATAGCTCGCATGGCACCAATCCGGCGACCGTGACGATGGCTGGCTATCAGGCAGTCGAATTGCCGGCCGATGAAAATGGCGATGTGGATCTGGGGGCGTTGCGCGCGGCATGTAACGAACGCATCGCGGGCATGATGATCACTGTCCCCAGCACCTTGGGGCTCTTCGAGGGGCAAGTGCTCGAAATCATTGAAGCAGTCCACGCTTGTGGCGGCTTGATGTATATGGATGGCGCGAATATGAACGCGCTGATGGGCGTCGTCAAGCCAGGCGAGCTGGGCTTCGATGTAATGCATTACAACTTACATAAGACGATGTCTACTCCCCATGGTGGGGGTGGCCCGGGCAGCGGCCCAGTCGCCGTCAACGAGAAGATGTCACCCTTCCTGCCCGGACCCATCGTCACCATCACTGAGGAACAAGAGGAAAGCGAGGAAGCGCCGCTTTATACGTTGAGCATGCCGGAGCATTCTATTGGCCGCCTGAAGGCCTTCCACGGCAATTTCGGCATGCACGTCCGCGCTTATGCGTATATGAGCGTCTATGGCGGAAGCGGCCTGCATGAAGTCAGCAAGCATGCCGTGCTGAATGCCAACTACATCCGCGCGCAACTAGCGGATACGTACCACATTCCCTATCCGCGGATCTGCGCACATGAATGCGTAATTTCCGGACATCTCGAAGGGGCGGATGAGGTGCATGCGCTCGATATCTCCAAGCGCCTGATGGATTATGGCTTTCACCCGCCGACAAATTATTTTCCCCTGATCGTGCCCGAAGCCTTGATGATTGAACCGACAGAGAGCGAAGACAAGGAGACGCTCGATCGCTTCATTGCGGCGATGCGCGAGATCGCGCGGGAAGCGCGCGAGCAACCCGAGCTGCTCCTGAACGCGCCGCACACCATGCCGGTCAAGCGCCTAGATGAGGTAAAAGCGGCCAAGGAATTGGTGCTCTGTTGCAGACCGGCCTTGCCGCCAAGCGCGGTTGCTGGTTCTTAGCAGCGGAACGTCGCGCGTTAGCGGCGCGGAAAACGGCGCAGGATTTCCACGCCCTGTGGGACGGTAACGCGAGCACCAAGACGTAAATCGCGGAGCGATTGCGCGCCTGCACGCCCACTGCCGGCGATTACGCCCAGCTGGCTGCCAACCTTGGCCGAACTCCGTTTCGCATAAGCAAGACCAATGAAATGACCGTCTGGCATCACGCTGCAGCTGGTTACCACGCCGACGACGCGACCACGCTCATCCACGAGAGGATCACCGCCATGTGCAGGACGCAAGCCGCGTTGCGTGCAGCGGAAACGGACAATAGCCGAATCCCGCACGCGCTCGTGGGCAATAAAAGCGGCTTTACCGACAAAGAAGGGCTTGTACAGCTTCACATAAGCCCCGAAGCCAGCGTCTGCGGGATTCAGCGATAGCGGTCCGGAGAGTTCTTGACCATAGAGCGGTAGGCCAGCTTCTGTCCGCAAACTATCGCGTGCCGCGAGGCCGCACGGTGTGGCGCCCGCTTCGATGAGCGCCGCGAATAGCGCGTTTGCCTGTTCGGGATGCGCGAATAGCTCATATGCGATACGCTCGCCCGTATAGCCCGTGCGAGAGACGAACAGTTCGAAGCCACCTAACGTCATCGCTGAGATGCCAGCCCAGGGCAAGCGCATGAGCCGCTGGCGCGTCTTCACATCGGCGCCGAGGGTGAGCAAAGCTTCGCAGCTTTTTGGCCCTTGCAACGCAAGGTCTACGAGACGTCCATCTCCGCTGGCGTCGGCGCGCAAATCTTGCAGCACAGTGCGCTCGCCGCTTTCCAGGCGTCGTTCGGGGTAAGCCTCATCGATGCGCGCTTTGCTGGCTATGGCCGCGTTCATCCAGGCCCAATTCTTTGAATCGTTGGAGGCGTTCACGACGAGCAGGAAATCTTCCGCACCGAGGCGGTAGATCAACAGGTCGTCAAAAGGTTGACCGTCGACATCGAGCAAGAAGGTGTAATGAGAAGTGCCGACGCGCAGCTGGCGCACGTCGTTGGTCGTGAGGGTATCTAGCGCGCGCTCGGCGCCGGCTCCTGTTGCGCGATATACGCCCATATGCGCGACGTCGAAGATGCCGCAGCGCTCACGGACGGCTCTGTGTTCTTCTGCCACTGACGAATACCAGAGCGGCATTTCATAACCGGCGAAAGGAGCCATGCGGGCGCCGAGCTGCTGGTGCTGGGCGTGCAAAGGCGTGATCTGCAATTTGCTTTCCTCCAGCGCTTGCCAATCGAAGCGCGGGAGCACCGGTAGTCCAGCAGCATATGGAGCACCAATACCATACGCCTTGATGGCCAGCGCGTCTCCGCTGGCGCTCAAGGTGGTTGAAGGCGCGGGCATCTCTTCGATCACCACAGGCCCGGGCGCGTTGGCATAGATATCGTTCGCATCCATGATCGTCAGACCGTCGGAAAGCGCGCGTAGCCAAGACGTAGCGGCGGTGCCATTCTCGTCGAGCTGCAGTGTATATTCTCCGCTCAAGCGGCACAGGAAACCACTAGCCAGAATATCCCCTGCTGCATCGCGCAGGCTGGTGACCTGGGTTTCGCCATCGCGCAGCACGTCGACATCACTCGTGAGCGCCGTATGCAGAAAGGCGCGTGCCGCTCTGCCGGAAATGCGCAGGGTAATGGCCGCCGCCGATGCATCGTGCAGGTCATTGTTGTGCGGATAGCCGAAATCGCCGCCATCTGTATCACTCCCTAACGCAGCAGCCAACTGACGGATGCGCGCTCGGCAATCTTGCAGCACGGCGAAATCTACTTTGGCGCGCGCTTGCTTGCGGATGCGGCCGGTGAGGCTGTAGGGTTGTGCAGCGACGAGCAAGTCGGCGATTACATCGGCGATCTCGATCATCTCTTTGCGGCCCGCGCCGCGCTGCGTGACCCAATTAGCGCCGAAGCGCAGGCCCGAAGGCCGCAACGCGCTGCGATCGCCGGGGATGGTTTGGCGGTTGGCAACAATGCCGACGAGGTCCAAAATCCGCGCCGCCATATCACCGCTTAGTGCAGTGCCATCGTCGCCTCGTTGCGTCTTGCAATCCACCAACAACAGGTGCGTGTCCGTGCCGCCGTGGGGTATGCGCATGCCACGCTCGAGCAGGCGCTCCGCCATGGTGGCGGCATTTTCGACGATCTGTCGCTGTAAGTCGTGATATTGTTCGGTGGCGGCGATACGCATGGCGGTGGCCAGGGCGGCGATGCTGTTGATGTGTGGCCCGCCCTGTTCGCCGGGGAAGACGGCGCGGTCCAGCTTGCGCGCCAGCGCCCGTTTGTGCGTAATAGCGACGGCGCCGCGCGGCCCATGGAGCGACTTGTGCGTGGTGAAAGTGACGACGTCGGCGACTCCCACTGGATTTGGGTAAAGGCCCGCCAGGATGAGCCCGGCCACATGCGCAACATCGGCGAGCAAATATGCACCAACTTCATCGGCAATCGCGCGGTATTGTTGCCAATCCGGCGCGAAGGGGTAACTGGAGAAGCCGCCGATGATCATTTTCGGCCGATGCTCGAGGGCCATTGCGCGCACCAACTCGTAATCCAGCAGCTCCGTTTCGGGATGGATACCGTAACTAACGATGTTGTATTGCAAACCGCTGCGGTTGACCGGGCTACCATGCGTCAAATGCCCACCCGTGATGAGATCCATGCCCATCACTGTGTCGCCTACGTTGAGTAGCGCGGTATAAACGGCGCTATTCGCCGGAGCGCCGGAAAGGGGTTGGACGTTGACGTAGAGCGAACCGGGCGGCGCGGTATCGCTTGCGAACGCTTCCGCTACGCGCCGCCGGGCCAAGGCCTCGACGATATTGGCGTATTCAGTGCCCTTGTAATAACGCAGGTCGGAGCGGCGGCGGTATTCCGTCATGCGCGCGCCGAAATCGAGAATTTCTGCCTGTGAGAGGCGCCGCGTCGATTCCAACGGATAACCCTCGGCGTAGATGTTGTGGAAAGCGGAACCAACTGCCTCACGCACCGCTTCAGGCACGGTGCTTTCCGAAGGGATCATGATGAGCGTGCTGGACTGACGAGCGGTTTCTAAACGTACCAGTTCCGCAACATCGGGGTCGAGCTCTTCCAGGTTGCCGCGGAACAGATAGTCGTTGGTATGCATATGGTTTCCTTCCAGCGAAGCAGCGCAATTGGCGCTAGAGCGAATTGATGATGTTGTCGAAAATCTGCTCGATCGTGGGGCCCAGAAGCGCCCAGGCTATCATAAACATGACGACTATAAGCACGAGGATAAGGATGTACTCGATTAGGCCTTGTCCGGTATCACCGGTCATGACCACGCCCCTTACACCATCCATAATGACGCTTGATGCTAGCAGATGTGGTCAAGCCTGGCAACTAATGCGGCGACTGGCGCAAGCTCGCGCGCAACCTTGAAAGCACCCATGTGTCGGCTTACAATCCCCACACTGTTTCTGTCGAGCAGAGAGCGCGTCCGATGAAGGAATACCCGACCGAATCCTTGCGCAATGTAACCATTGTCGGTCACCAAGGTTGTGGCAAAACATCGCTGAGCGAAGTTTTTCTCTTCGCGACCGGCGCCGTCAACCGTTTCGGCAAAGTGGAGCAGGGTACAACCGCCTCCGATTGGGACGACGAGGAAAAAGAGCGGCAGATTTCGCTAAATACTTCGCTTATCCCCGTGGAAACGGGTGAGATGAAAGTCAATTTACTCGATACGCCGGGCTTCACGGATTTCCAAGGTGAAATGAAAAATGCCATGCGCGCGACGGACGCCGTGCTTGTGGTAGTGGACGCAGTATCCGGAGTGCAAGTCGGTACAGAAATCGCCTGGGAAAATGCGCGTGCCGAGCGGCTACCCATCCTCGTTACCATCAACAAATTGGATCGCGAAAACGCGGATTTCGAGCGTGCGCTTGCCAGCCTAAACGAAGCGTTTCCAGATAGCAAGTTCGTGCCCATTGTCCTACCTATTGGCGCGGAGTCTGATTTTCAAGGAGTCGTCAATCTCGTCACGCAAAAAGCCTACTATGGCGATGGGGCGGAGCGAAGTGATTTGCCAGAGGAACTCGCCGATGCAGTCGAAGAAGCACGCCTCACGCTCATCGAAGCGGCTGCTGAAGCCGACGACGAACTGATCGAGAAATATTTCGAGGAAGAGACGCTGAGCGAAGAGGAAATCCGCGCTGGGATGCGCCTAGCGGCCAAAGATGCGAATTCATCTACCGTGCCGGTTTTCGTCACTTCCGCGACAGGCAATATCGGCACGTTTCCCTTGCTCGAGGCGTTAGTAGCCTATGTGCCATCCCCTGTAGAGCGTCAAATTGCCATTTTCAACCGAGATGAAAATGACGATAACGAGACGTTAGCCACCCCGCTTAGCGATGACGGCCCGCTCGTCACTTATGTTTTCAAATCAATGAGCGACCGCTTCGTCGGCAACCTCACGTATTTGCGCGTATTTTCTGGTAGCATGGAATCGGATTCGCGATATTTCAACTCGACGCGGGAAGAAGAGGAGCGTTTTGGCTCCCTCGTTGTCATGCGCGGCAAAGAGCAATTGAAGGTGGATCGCTTGCACGCTGGTGATATCGGCGTTATCACCAAGCTCAACAACACGCAGACGGGCGATAGTTTTGCCATAAAAGAGCAACCCATCCAGATTGTACCGCCGAGCTTCCCTGATCCGCTCTATATCGTCGCCCTGGACCCACGAACACAAGCGGATAGCGCCAAGATGGGTAGCGTCCTCACCAGTCTCTGCAACGGAGATCCTACATTGCGCTGGCGATACAACGGCGATGTTCGCCAGACCTGGTTGGAGGGCATGGGCGAAACGCACATCCTCATTACTTTATCGCGCGCCGAAAAATTGGGCGTCGGCCTGGATATGAAGTTGCCCAAAGTGCCTTATCGCGAGACGATCACGCGGGAAGCGGAAGCTACCTACCGCCATAAAAAGCAGACCGGCGGTGCCGGCCAATTTGGCGAAGTATCGTTGCGCGTAATTCCGAACGATGAAGAAGAATTCGTTTACGCGACGAAAATCTTCGGCGGCGCGATATCTCAACAATACCTGCCATCCATCGAGAAAGGCATCCGCCAGGTACTACCTGATGGCGTCATCGCCGGCTTTCCAGTGGTGAATGTCAAGGCGGAGGTAATTGATGGCAAGGAGCACCCGGTCGATTCAAAAGACATCGCCTTCCAGATTGCCGGGCGCGAAGGCTTCAAGATGGCGTTCAGAGACGCTGCCCCAGTTCTACTCGAACCCATTATGGACGTTAGCATCACGGTGCCCGATTCACTGCTTGGGGATGTGATGGGAGATCTGAATACGCGACGTGGGCGCGTTCAGGGCATTGATAACGATGGTCAACGTAGCATAGTGCACGCCAAGGCACCTCTTGCTGAAATGCTGCGTTACGGCACCGACCTTCGTTCGCTATCCGGCGGTCGCGGCCATTACGAGATGGGTTTTGACCATTACGAAAAAGTGCCCACTCAGCTCATCGAGCAGATTATCGCCAGTAACCAGGAAGACAGAGGCAAGGACTAGCGCGCTTCTTCCGAGCTGGTGTTATCGGCCAAGGTATCCGTGGCGGCCGGCGTTTCCTCCGCATCGCTAGCATCTTCTTGAGCAAAGGCGATGACATTGGGTCGCTTGGCGGCATCGTTCACGCCGGCGATTTCCAGCACGCGATCGCCGTCGACGATTTCCTCGTTCAGCAGCTCGTTCGCCAGCACATCCAACTCAGCGCGATGCCCGGATAGTAACTTGCGCGTCTCTTCGTAGGCGCCGTCGATGATACGCTTCACTTCAACGTCGATGCGCGAGGCCGTTCCTTCGCCATAAGGCCGGGATTGGGATAACGAATAGCCGAGGAATGGTTGGCGCTCGTCATCTCCGTAATTAATCAGGCCGACCTCCTCGCTCATGCCCCAGTTAGCAACCATGCGGCGCACCAGACCGGTAACCAGGCGCAAATCTTGTTCGGCGCCAGTGGTAATTTCGCCGATGGCCAGCTCTTCGGCAACACGTCCGCCCAGGGCCACCAGCACGCGCGCTATCAGGTATTCGCGCGGATAATTGCGCTTCTCGTCGATGGGTGCCAGTGCTGTGACACCCAGCGCCTGCCCCCGTGGCACAATGGTTACCTTGAGCACCGAGTCTGCCTCAGGCGTATAGACCGCGGTCAGCGCGTGCCCGGCTTCGTGGTAGGCGACGGTCCGCCGCTCTTGCTCGTTGGCCAACGGTGGACTTTCCGTGCCGAGAACGATACGATCGAAAGCATCGGTGAAATCGCGCATGGTGATCTGCTTCTTCGTGTGTCGCGCAGCGGATAAGGCCGCTTCGTTTGCCAGATTGGCCAGATCCGCGCCAGAAAAGCCTATCGTCGCGCTGGCGATGCGCTCCAGCGCGACATCTTCGTGCAACGGTATGCTGCGTGTGTGGATGTCAAGGATGTCTTTGCGGCCGGCTTTATCGGGGAGGCCGACAGTGATTTGGCGATCGAAGCGGCCGGGGCGGAGCAGAGCGGGGTCCAACACATCTGGGCGGTTGGTGGCCGCCATGACGATCACCGTCGCGTCCTGCTCGAAGCCGTCCATTTCCGCTAGGAGTTGGTTCAGCGTTTGCTCGCGTTCGTCGTTGCCGCCGCCGAGGCCAGCGCCGCGTTGCCGGCCAACCGCATCGATTTCGTCAATGAAGACGATGCTGGGGGCCGTGCTTTTGGCTCGGCTGAAGAGGTCGCGCACGCGCGAGGCGCCGACCCCGACGAACATTTCCACGAATTCCGAAGCAGCGAGGCTGAAGAAGGCGACTTTCGCTTCGCCCGCCACTGCACGCGCCAATAGAGTCTTGCCGGTGCCTGGCGGGCCGATGAGCAATACACCGCGGGGGATGCGAGCACCCAAAGAGATGTATTTCGCCGGTTCCTTCAAGAAGTCCACAACTTCGCTTAATTCGTTCTTGGATGCTTCCTGCCCGGCCACATCGCCAAAAGTAACATGTGGGCGGTCAGCCATATATTCGCGCGCGCCAGAGCGGCCAAAACCGAAGATATTGCCCGCTTGCCCTTGCGCGCGCTTTGCCGTCCAGATCAGAAAACCAAATATGAGCAGCATCGGCGCCCAACCTATCAAAAGCGATAAGATAGGCGAGATTTCTACCGGGTCAATTTCGTAGCGCACATTGTGGCTATCCAGTAACGTGATCAGCGAATCTTCGGCGCCTTCGAGGCGGGTTGCGCGGAAATAGAGCGCGCCGGAAGATTCGATGGCGTTGCGTAGACGTCCTTCCAAATCGTCGCCGCGCACGCTGACGGAAGAAATATTGCTCCGCGTAACCTGGGTGACGAAATCAGAATAACCCAGCGTCAAGTAGCTAGAATTTTGCAATCCACCGAATAGCTCCGGGATGCGCAACAGGAACCACACGGCCAACAAGCCGAGCACGATCGGCCAGACCCAGCGCCGCCATCCCTGTGGCGAGGGTGGGCGATTTTCGCCATCGTTTTGCGATTGATTGGGTTTGTTCTGGAAGAAATGCATGTGCTCACTTTCATACGGATAATGTTATTGTAGCGTTTTCGTCCTTGGCGTGGCCAATAACCTGGTCGGATAATGTTAGAAATATACAATATCGCCGCGATTGCTGGCTATACTGCGTATTGCCTTGCTAACGAACATGAGCTGTTAATGAACCGCCTTCGCGACGAAACGAGCCCTTACCTCCTGCAACACGCGGATAACCCTGTGCATTGGTACCCCTGGGGTGAAGATGCATTCGCCCGTGCCCGCGCTGAAGATAAGCCAATTTTGCTGAGCGTGGGATATAGCAGTTGCCATTGGTGCCACGTGATGGCGCATGAGAGTTTCGAGCACGAAGCGACGGCCGCGCAAATGAATGCCGACTTCATCAACATTAAGGTCGATCGCGAAGAGCGGCCGGATGTCGACGCAATCTACATGACGGCCGTACAAGTGCTCACGCGGGGTGGCGGCTGGCCGATGACGGTGTTTCTGCTACCGGATGGGCGACCCTTCCATGGCGGGACCTATTTTCCACTAGAAGCGCGCTACGGTATGCCTTCGTTTCGACAGTTGCTTACCGGGATCGCACAAATCTATCGTGAAAAGCGGGATGAAGTGGAGCGGGTTGCTGGCCAACTGAAGGAAATGTTAAGCGGGCCGGGTCTGGAGGCGTCGTATGAAGGTGGCAAGGAGCTGGACCGCGCATTGCTCGAACAGGCGCAACGGCAAATTAGCTCCGAATATGACAGTGTGCATGGTGGTTTTGGCGGCGCTCCCAAATTCCCACAGCCAATGACACACGAATTCCTGCTGCGCGCTTGTGTGAGAACCGGCGAACAGACTGCTTTGCGACAGGTCGCCCATAGCCTCGAGCAGATGGCGCGCGGCGGCATTTATGACCAGGTTGGTGGCGGTTTTGCTCGTTATAGTGTGGATGCGAAGTGGCTCGTTCCGCATTTCGAGAAGATGCTTTATGACAATGCGCAACTGAGCCGCATCATTTTGCAGAGTTGGCAACTCACCCAGGACGAAATCTTCTTGCACATCGCGCGAGATATTTACGATTACATCTTGCGGGAAATGACCGCCACCGACGGGGGTTTCTTTTCGGCGACGGATGCGGATAGCGAAGGCGTAGAAGGGAAATTCTTCGTTTGGGAAAAAGCCGAGCTGGAAGAGATTCTCGGCGAAGACGCCGAGCTGGTCAGCGCTTACTGGGGTGTAACGGAAGCTGGCAATTTCGAAGGCAAGAACATCTTGCATCTGCCACTTCTCGAAGATGAATTTGTGAAGGAGCAGGGCATCGCGCTCGACGAATTGCGCAAGCGGATCGCGGCGGCGCGCGCGAAACTTTACGCGCGGCGCTCAACACGGATCCCGCCTTTGCTGGATGACAAAATCATCACCAGCTGGAATGGCTTGATGTTGGCCAGCCTAGCGGAAGCGGCGCACGTACTGGACGATGAGCGCTATCGGTCAGCGGCCATTCGTGCTGGTGATTTTCTGTTGCGAGAAATGCGGCTGAGCGATGGCGCCTTGCTGCGGACGCGCCGTCTGGGCCAGAGTAAGATACGGGCCTTCCTGGAAGATTATGCTTGCCTCATCGATGGCTTGATCGAGCTATATCAGCTGACTTTCGATGAGCGCTGGTACCGGGAAGCGCGCTCGTTAGCGGATTACGCCCTAGAGCATTTCCGTGGTGAAGACGGTGGGTTTTACGATAGCAGCGACCAACACGAGCCGCTCGTCGCTCGGGCGCGCAATTTGCAAGACGGCGCTTTTCCTTCTGCCAACGCCCATTTCGCGCGCCAATTGCTGCGCCTCGCCGCCTATACGGGCGAAGCGCGCTACGAAGCGGCGGCTATCTCGGCGCTAAATAAGACGCGCGCGGCGATGCAACAATACCCGCAGGCCTTCGCGGGTAGCCTGAACGCGCTAGAGACGCGGATTGTTGGCATTGTTGAAGTTGCCATCATCGGCGATATCGCTGACGTTGGCACACAACAGCTTCTGGCCGTACTCGAAGAGACTTATCGCCCCAATCTGGTGCGCGCTGTTGCGACGGAAGCCGCGGCCGTCAAGAGCGCCATTCCGCTATTGCGCGACCGCCTAATGCAAGACGGCCGGGCCACTGCTTACGTATGCCGCAATTTTGCCTGCCGTTTGCCAGTAACGAGCACGTCCGCTTTACGCGCGGAACTAAACGCGACGTGAAATCGCAACAAGTGAACGAACGCTTCGGTACGCTGCTCCAATTGGTACTCGGGCAAGCGTTGGCGGCGGCCGGCTATGAGCTCCTTCAGGGTGCACTACGAGAATCCAGCGGTAAATTTACATTCTGGAAGCGTTTTTCAACAGATATTCCAACGCTGCAGGGATTGTATGCTTATATCGAATTTCAGCACCTGGTATACGTCAGCAGCGAATGGGCGCCGGAAGCTGCATCGCGCTTCACTGTGTATTTGACGCGCAGCGACGCTGAGCAGTCACACCTCCTGAGCAACGATCCCGATTATGCGCGCCGCATGCTGAGCGAGTTGGTCGTGCGTGATTTTACCGTGGCGATCTTGCCCTCTGCGCAGCATTGGTGGAGTTACCATGATCAAACGGAGTTGAGCGCCGCTCTGGCGGAGGCCGGACATCTGCTCGTAGGCTATGGATTGCCATGGCTGGCGGATGAGTTGACGCCCCCCACTGTGAGGCCTGGTTGACGGGTCTGCGTCGGCCGCACATAATGTTTTGTCTCTGTCACCCTATTCCTTGATAACATGATGTTTGCGGCCCTGCGGAAATTCAGCTGCACAGCAATTCTCAGTTTGATGGGTTGTACGATCCTGGAAGCAGCCCCTGTTACCTATATCGTGGTCACGCCAGATGCGCCGGTCCTCGCGCAAGCCGCCACTCCATTGCCAACACCCTCTCGCCCGCCCGCTGAAACGATGCGGATTGCCGCTCAAGCTGCGCTCAACGGCTATTATGAAGAGGCCTTCGTCGCTTATCACGAGATATTGGATCTGCCAGCCAAGCATGTGCCGCCGCTTACGCGCGCAGATGCCGCCTTTGCGTTGGGGCAAGTGGGCAATCGCGCCGGTGAATATGTGGTGGCGCGCGCCGCACTTTCGCTTTTCATCCGCGATTACTCCACCGATGAACGCCTGCCACAGGCCCATTACTTGAGGGGGAGTGCAGCACTCTCGCTAGGTTTATGGAAGCTATCCATCGCGGATTTCCAGGAATATCTTGCTCAAGGGTCGAGCCTGCTCGCCAGTTACGTCTGGGAGCGAATCGCCGACGCGCGCCTGGCCCTCAATGAATATGCGGAGGCGATCCAGCACTATCAACTTGCACTCCAGCATCCGCGTTCGCTTATCCCCCAGCTGATCTTGCGTGAAAAGCTGGCGCGGATCCATTGGCAAGCGAGCGAATATGCGCAGGCCGTGACGCAGTATAATGAAATTCTAGCTGTCGCGCGCAATGCGCCCTACCGCGCTGAGATGGAATACAACGCCGCACTGGCAACGCTGGAAAGCGGCGAAAGCGCGGCTGGGATAGAACGCATGCGCAAGATCACGCTCGAATATCCAGAGACAGCTCACGCCTATCTGGCTTTGCAGACCTTAGATCAGTATGGCATTGCATTGCCCGATAGCGAGCGCGCCTTCATTAGTTATCAGTTGGGTGATTATGCCAGTGCGCTGGCTGCGCTTGAGGAGGAAACAGCCGGTAAGCCCATAACGCCTGAGCAGTACTTGATGATGGGCCGCAGCCAACGCGGGCTAGACGACTACGCAGCTGCTCAGTTGACCTTCCAGATCATGGCGGCAGTATATCCTGATTCCCCACTACTGGGAGAGGCGTTGTTGGAGCAGGGGCGCACCTATTTCCAATCGGGAAATATTGACGCCGCCATCAAGCGTTATTCGTCAATCGCCGCAGATTATCCCCAGCTGGAGAACGCGGCGGCGGAAGCACTTTGGCGGGTAGGGTACCTCTACGGCACGCGAGACGAAACAGAAAGCTCGCGCCGCATATTCTTGCAACTATATGAGCAATACCCGACGAGCGAACAGGCTGAGAGCGGGTTATCACTTGCAGCGGCCGCTGCTGTCAAAATGGGAGATAATGAGGCCGCCGCGCAAATCTACATGATATTGACCCAAACCGCTTCTACGGAATTGCGCGCTGAGGCCTGGTTGTGGTTGGGTGCGCATCCGGAAGCGGCGGACGGGTTGGACAGCGCTGTCGCCTTGGCCCAGGCGGCCGCCAGCGCACCAGATAGTTACTTCGCCGCACGCTCTGCGGATATCACCGCCACGCGTGCACCTTTCTCGCCTCCCACCAGCTTCCAATTCTCTTTCGATGAAGGGAGCGACCGCGCCGCCGCTGAAGCCTGGCTACGTGAGCATTGGAATTTGTCTCAACTGGGCGCTCTCTGGCCTTTATCGGATGCGTTACGCAACGATGTGCGATTGTTGCGTGGGCAAGAAATGTGGATGCTGGGCGAATTCGACGAAGCACAGGATGAATTTTTGGCTCTGGTAAACACCAACCAGGGCGACGCGCTCGCTTCTTATCAGCTAGCCGTCTACCTGCGCGATGCGGCGGTTTATTATCCCTCGCTCGTGGCGGCCGCCAATGTCATTCGGCTGGCGGGCTTGGCGACCCTTGAAGCGCCCGCTTTTATCGCGCGTTTGCGTTACCCGAGTTATTATTTACAACCACTTCTGGCGTCTACACGTGCGCGCGGAATTGATCCTTTGTTGCTTCTCGCCCTCATCCGTCAAGAAAGCCTTTTCAATGCCCACGCTACTGCCGCCGCTGGCGAGAAGGGATTGACGCAAGTGATACCAAGTACTGGCGATTATATTGCCAGTCGCCTCACATGGCCGAATTATGCGCATAGCGATCTATTCCGCCCATATGCCAGCATCGAATTTGGCGCGTATTATCTGGCAGAGCAGCTCACAAACTTTGACCAACACACCCTTGCTGCCCTTTCTGGCTACAACGCCGGTCCGGGGCGCGCGGCAGAATGGTTGGCGTTGGCTGGGGACGATATCGAGCTCTTCATCTCTGCTATTACCATCAACAGCACACGTCATTATGTGCAAAGAATCTACGCACAATACGTGATCTATCGCGAGCTTTATGGCGGCAATTAGGAATCAGAAAGGCGCATGATGAAGAAGTTGTTCGCCTTTGTTGCGTGGGTCTCCCTGCTGGCGCCTCTCGCGGTAGCGGCTGAGGAATACGCGCTCGAGCCGCCGCCAGCTTCGCTCGCTGGCGACACGGTCATCGCACAATATGGCGACGAAAGAGTGACATTAGGCGACTTCTGGGCACGCGTCCGCTTCGAGCGCTGGCTATATTGGCGCTCGCTCGACCAGTTGGTAGCAGAACACGGCGAGGCGGTGCTCGATTTGTCGAATACCGCGAATCCATATCGAGTAACGCTGCGCAACCTGTTCAATTTTCTGAATGACGAGAGCGGGTTCGCCGAATTTGCTTGGCAGAGGCTCACGCGTGAAGCGTTTTATCGTGATGCCGCGGCACAGCGAGAGCTCGAGGTCTCGTCATGTGCTTTACTGGAGGCCTGGGCTCAGCTGATCTTGTGGCCGCCGCCGACCAATTGCTCGGATACGGATGAATTCGTTAATGCACGTACGGAATTCAGCGCCAGCGCCGCGCATTTCACCGGTATCACTGAAGAATCGTTACACGATTCGATTTCCGCTCAGGTGCTGCTTGCTGATCTGCGCGCCACCATCCACGCGGATCTGCCGCCGATCAGCGAATTGCCGACCATACGCGCGCGGCAGATCCGCACGAATGATGAAGCCAGCAGCGCCGCAGCCTTGGGCGCCCTCAACGCTGGAGGCGATTTCACGACCGCCATGCTCAAGTATGGTGCTGATGCGGATAGTTACGGCAACAGCGGCGATCTCGGTTATATCACCCGCGGCCTCGTGGTTGCTGAGCTGGATCGTGCGCTTTTCGCCGCCGAATTGGGCGAGTGGATCGGCCCGATCGAGACCGATTTCGGTTTCCATGTCGCGCGCGTTACCGAAATCGCGCCGCAAATCCGGCTGCGGCATATTCAGGTACCTAGCCTGCAGCAAGCCGAAGTTCTGCGAGCTGATTTGTTGGCGGGCGCCGATTTCGCCACGCTCGCGCAGCTCCATTCGCACGACACGCCGACGGCTGCTCTCGGCGGCGAAATCGGCTACTTCACGCGCACTCAGTTGCTCCCAGAGATGGAGAATGTGGTCTTCTCCGCTGAAATCGGTGAATTGCTCGGCCCGCTTGAATCCGCATATGGCTATCATCTGGTAGAGATCATGGATATCCGCCCGCGAAACTTGCTGGCGCAAGCGCGCATCCTCGTCGTCGCGACTGGTCAAGAGGCGGAAGCTTTGCTGGAAGAATTGGCGGCGGGGGCAGATTTCGTCGCTTCTGTGGCTGAGCATTCGCTCGACCAAGCCAGCAAGCGCAGCGCCGGCAACTTGGGCTACATCCGACCGGATAGTGAACGGCTGCCTGTCGAAGTGATCACTGCCATCTTCGAGAGCGAAAATGGCGACATCCTCGGACCGTTCGTCGTTGAAAATGGGCATGCGTTGCTTCAAGTTACTGATTTGCGCGATGAAGCTTTCGCCCTGCGCGCGCAACACATCCTGGTGGATAGCGCCGCCGCGGCGGAAGCTGCGCTGGAACAACTGCGTGCCGACGAAGATTTCGCTACGCTCGCGCGTGAAATCTCGCTCGACCCCAACGCCATCGGTCAAGATGGTGATACACTCGCCTTTTTCAGCCAGGGCGAACGGAGTGGGGATTTCCTTCCCGGCGAAATCCACCTTGATATCGAAGCGACCATCGCTGATGCCGAAGTGGGCGCCATCGTCTGCCCCATCGAGACCGCGTTGGGATATTTCATCCTGCGCATCGAGGAGCGGTCTACGAGATACCTCAACCCCCTTGAGATGGAAGAGGCGCTGGATGCCGCAGTCGAACGCTGGCTGCAGGTTCAGCATAGCGCGCAGATGCGCAACCGCAGCGATGAATGGCGCGTATATATTCCAGAGCAGCCATTGCCAAGCAATGTCTCCCCGTTGCTCAGCGCATTGGATGCAACGCTGTTTGAATCCGAATGAAATGAGGAATATGAACGAAGCCATCGTTGTCGATAGCATCAGCAAACGCTATGGCGCCCTTGAGGCGGTGAAGTCGCTCAGCTTCCAAATGGCTGATGGAGAGATCCTCGCGATTCTCGGTCCAAACGGTTCCGGCAAGACGACCACCATGCGCATGCTGTTGGATATCATCAAACCAGACACGGGTGACATCGCCATTCTCGGCGGCGCGATGAGCGAGGCGCTGAAACAGCGCATCGGCTACATGCCCGAAGAGCGCGGCCTCTATTCACGCGAAAAGACCCTGGACGTGATGGTCTACTTGGCGACGCTCAAAGGCGTCCCCGCCGCTGAAGCGCGCCAGCGAGCCATGGAGCTGCTCGAGCAGTTGGAGCTGGCCGAGCACGCCAAAACTAAGATCAGCGAGCTCAGCAAAGGCATGCAACAGAAGGTGCAATTCGCAGTCACGGTCCTGCATCGGCCGGCGCTCATCATCATCGACGAGCCTTTCGCTGGTCTGGACCCGATCAACACCCAGCTCGTGAAAGCGTTGCTGCTGGCGCTGCGCCGCGAAGGGGTGGCCATCCTGATGAGCACCCATATGATGCATTCCGTCGAGGAGATGGCTGACCGTTTGTTGATGATCCACGAGGGTAGGCGCGTGCTCTATGGCGAAGTAAGCGAAATCCGTCAGCGCTTCGCGCCGCATGCCATCCGCGTCAACGGCGAAGGCAATTGGGCTGCCCTGCCGGGTGTGGTTCGCACGCAAGGCCCGGCGCGGAATGGGAGCTATGTGCTTCATTTGTGCGAAGAGATGAGCGTGGATGAAGCCCTCGCCAGCATCGCGCGTGCGGATCACATTCACCTGAACTCCTTCGAGCGCGCCACGCCAAGCCTGAATGATATCTTCATCGATATCGTCGAGGGTGAGAACGGAGCGACGCCCGTAGATGGGTAATCTTTGGCGCGTCGCCGCACATGAATACCGCATACATATCCGGCGCGCAGGTTTCCTGTTCGCTGCCTTTGGCGTGCCACTGCTAAGCGTCGGTCTGATGGTGATCGCGTCCAGTCTCGTTGCCAGCAGCTTTACTAAGCCGAGCGAGCTGGAACGGGTAGCGGTGATCGACGAGGCGGGCGTCATTACTGATAGTCAGCGGGGCATATTTCAGCGTTACGCCAACCTTACGGCGGCGCGCACGGCCCTAAAGGCGGGCGAAGTCGATGGTATATTGCGCCTGCCGCTCGATTATCGCGAGCGAGGCGGCGCTGAGCTCACCACCGATGCGCCGATTGATTGGGTCATCCAGGAGGAAATCAGCGCCTATCTCCGTTCGCAATTGCTGGTGGGCATTTTGGGCTTATCCAAAGCGGAAGGTGAACGCGCCGTCGATACTGGCAACATCACACTCTTCACCCTGGATAACGAACTCGAGCAAGATTTGGCAAACCCGACTTCCTTCTTCTTGTTGCCGATTGCCTTCGGCATGATCTGGATGATGACTGCGCAAACCACTTCCAGCTATCTCCTTATGAGCGTCGTCGAGGAGAAGAGCAACCGCATCATGGAGTTGCTCATCACGAGCATGACGCCCGGACAGCTGCTGCGCGGCAAATTGCTCGGCCTTGCGGCTCTGGGGCTAACGCAATTATTGGTCTGGTCTCTGGTCAGCGCCCTCATACTGACCGCCGGCGGCCGGAGCATCCCCTTCCTCGCGGGTCTGCAAGTCCCGCTGGATATGTTGCTCATTGCCTCCGCCTATTTTCTGATGATCTTTGCGCTCATGGCTATCGTCTCCACGACGATCGGCGCAGTGGTCGGCACGGTGCATGAGAGTCGTCAATATGCAGGTATTCTCACCTTGCTCATCTGGATACCGATGATGCTGTTTTCGCTATTCATCGCGAGCCCGAACGCGCTCTTGCCGCAAATACTCACCTTCTTCCCGCTCACAGCGCCAATGACGGTAACCCTGCGCCTCGGCTTGAGCAATATCCCCACGTTGCAGCTCGCGATCAGCGCCACGATCTTGCTGCTGACGACCATCGCGGCGCTCTGGGTGGGCGAACGACTATTTCGGTGGTCACTGTTGCGTTATGGCAAGCGCAGCAGCCTGCGTGGGCTGTTTCGCACGCTGCGCGAGCAATGGGTCGGGCAAAAGGCATGAACTCACACCTTTTCCTCATCGCTCGCTTCGAGCTGATACGCAACCTGCGGCGGCGCGGCTTCCTCGGCCTGACCATCGGCCTCCCTTTATTAGCCCTCGCCATCCTGATCGGCAGCCAATTGTTTGCCGGTAGTGGTGGCGATGATAACGAGGGCGCGGTGGGAGATTCCGAATTGCGTGCCGGCTACGTGGACCAGAGCGGCGTCTTGAATGGTTGGGCTGAAAACGACTTGCTGCAGATGCGCGCCTTCGCCGACGAAGCGGCCGCGCGCGCTGCCCTGGAGGCCGGCGAAATCAGCGCCTATTGGCTCATCCCGGTTGATTATTTGGCGAGCGGCGAAATTACTCGTGTGCAAGCCAGCTTCTCCTTCGAAGGCTACAACAATTGGCAGATC
This sequence comes from Phototrophicaceae bacterium, assembly GCA_965237765.1. GTDB lineage: Bacteria > Chloroflexota > Anaerolineae > Aggregatilineales > Phototrophicaceae > WTGJ01. The sequence continues at coordinate 2,609,469 of OZ250157.1, read as the reverse complement.
GAATCCGCCATCCGGGGCAGCCTCATCGCTGCCGCCACGACGGATGAGACCAACGCCACCCGTTTCCTGGACCCGCTCGCCGGGTTTGAGCTGCTGCCTTACGAAGGCGATTCTGCTGCCACCGTCGATGGAGAGGATTTCGGCACTTCCTTCGCCGTCGTCTACGGCTTTGCCATCCTCTTTGTCGTGAGTATCATGATGACGAACGGCTATCTGTTGCAAAGCGTAATCGAAGAAAAAGAGACGAAGCTGATTGAGGTATTGCTCATCACCGTACGCCCGGGGACTCTGCTTACCGGCAAGGCGCTCGGCCTCGGTGTGCTGGGCTTATTCCAGATCCTATTCTGGATTCTTACTGGCTATGGCCTGCTACAAGTCGCCAGCAATTCGGGTGTTTTGGTGGATGTTCAACTGGTTTTGCAGGATATCTCGCTGGCGTATCTTGCGCTCTTGCTCGCTTATTTCCTGCTCCTGTATTTCTTCATGGCGGCCGGCTTCGGCGCGGTCGGGGCGTTATCGCAATCGATGCAAGAAGGGCCGCAATTCACCGTTGTTTTCGTGTTGCCAGCGATGGTGCCACTATGGTTTACCAGCGTCTTCGCTACCGATCCGGATGGCAGCCTTGCCGTCGCACTCAGTGTATTGCCCATTGTTTCACCCTTAGCGATGGTGCAGCGCCTGGCAATTACTGAAGTTCCTGCGTTGGAAATCGTCCTCAGCCTGGCTCTGATGTGCGCAGCCGTGTTGGCGATGTTTTGGCTGGCAGGCCGGCTCTTCCGCTTTCACACCTTATTGGCCGGCCGCCTGCCGCGGCTACGGGAGATTCCGCAGCTCTTTCGCGCATAGGGCGCTTCGCTAGCTGCGCGCCCAGGTGATGAGGTTCGGCTGGTAGGGCGTCGCTAAGTGATCATGGTGGGGCAGAACGCGGACCGAAATGCCGTGTTCACCAGTGCTGAGGTAACTGAGCGCCGATTTATACATAAAGACACCGTTTTTGTTCGTGCTCACTGGATCCATGTTCACAATGGTGCTGCCATTGTCGATGAGGCCTTCAGGAGAAACCTGACCGTAGTAGAGCTGCACGCTCACATCAAGCGGCGTCAGCTTGCCCAATTGCACTTCGGCGAGAATAGAAACCTCTTCTCCCACGCGCACCATTGCTTCTTTGAGCAGCACGCGATTGATGGCGACTTTCTGCCAGAGTTCTTCGATGCGATGGCGCCAGGCGACGAAGGATAGGCCGTAGCTGATATTCTCGCCGGTGATGCGCTGCGCGCGCGCGTAGCAAGGCATGTAATACTGATTGTGATATTCCATCAGCATGCGGCGCGTGTTGAAAAAGGGCGTATGCTGCTTGATGGATTCCTTGATCATCGCGATCCATTCTCGCGGCAGATTATCGCGCCCGCGATCATAAAATGTAGGCACGATTTCTTTTTCCAGCATCTGATAGAGCGCCTGACTCTCCACATAATCCTGATGTTGCCAGAGTTCTTCGGGATATTCTTCGCCCCGGCCAATCGCCCAGCCCAGTCCGGCCTGGTAGCCCTCTGCCCACCAGCCATCCAGGATGCTGCAATTCAGCCCAGCATTAAATATGACCTTCATCCCGCTCGTGCCGCTCGCTTCTTTGGGACGGCGCGGCGTATTGAGCCAAACGTCGACGCCCTGCACCAAATGCCGGGCCACGTCCATGTCGTAATTCTCGAGGAAGATGACGGAGTGTTGCAGCCCTTCGCGTCGTGCAATATTGAAGACGGATTGGATGAGCTCCTTGCCCGGGATGTCGGCTGGGTGCGCCTTGCCGGCAAAGATAATTTGCACGGGTTGTTCGCTATTGGTGAGTATGCTTTTGATGCGTTTTAAGTCGTAGAAGAGTAGGGTGGCGCGTTTATAAGTAGCGAAGCGACGGGCAAAGCCGATGGTCAACGCTTCGGGATCCAACACCTCATCCGCTTCCGCTATCTCATAGGCCGGCGCGTTACGTGCCAACAATTGCTTACGATATTTGCGGCGCACGTAAGAAACGAGGCGTTGGCGGCTCAGGCTGCGCGCGCGCCAGATTTCGCCATCTGGAATGCGATCAGCTTGCTCCCAAATTTCAGGGTTATCTTCTTCAGTTCGCCAGGCAGGATGAAGGTAACTATCGAAGAGATCACCCATCTCGTCACTGATCCAGGTCTGCAAATGCACGCCATTCGTGACTGAACCGATGGGAATTTCCTTCTTCGGCAAGCGCGGGTACACCCAGGTCCAAAGCTCGCGCGAGACTTCGCCATGCAGACGCGCTACGCCATTCGCTACCGCGCTGAGCTTCAGGGCAAGGACGGGCATAGAGAACAACTCATAATCGCCCATGTTCTCGCGACCGAGGTCGATGAATTCATCTCGACTCAGGCCGAGGTTCTTGAAATAGGGCGTAAAATGCTCATCGATCAGGTCGAAGCCAAAGCGTTCCAAACCGGCGGGCACTGGCGTATGTGTGGTGAAGACGTTGTGTGCGGCGGCCAACTCTCGCGCTTGCGAGAAGGTAAGGTCTTTTTCGGCCATTAATTGACGAATTCGCTCCAACGCCAGAAAGGCGGAATGCCCCTCATTCATGTGGCAGACATCTGGCCGCAGCCCCAATTCCTCCAAAGCGCGGATGCCACCAATTCCCAATAGCATTTCCTGGCGGATGCGCGTGCGCCGGTCGCCGCCATAGAGGCGGTTGGTAAGTTGCAAGTCTTCGGGTAAGTAGTTTTCTTCGACGTTGCTATCCAATAAGAATAGCGGCACTCGCCCGACCTGGACCTTCCAGATGATGGCGTAGAGATTGCGGTTCACCATTGGCACGGTGATTTTGATGGGCATGCCGTCTTCATAACGCGCCAAGCTCACCGGTAAGTTCGCGTAATCGTTGAGCGGGTAAGATTCTTGCTGAAAGCCATCCGCATTCAGGTATTGCTGGAAATATCCTTCTTGGTACAGCAAACCGACACCGACCAGTGGCAAACCCAGATCGCTCGCGCTTTTCAGGTGGTCACCACTGAGGATGCCGAGGCCGCCAGAATAATTCTTCAGCGATTCGGTGATGCCGAATTCCATCGAGAAATAGGCGATGATCGGGGCCGGGTCGATATCGCCATGATTTTGCGCGTACCAGGTGTCCTTGGCGGACATATAATCGTTGAAAGAAGCCGTAACCCGCTCCAATTGCGATCGAAAGGCACCGTCTTCCACTGCCGCTTGCAAACGATGCTGGCTGATCCGTCCGAGCATGGAAACGGGGTTATGTCCCGTCGCATCCCACAAGTCCGGGTCGAGACGCTGGAATAGGATCCAACTGTCGTAATCCCAAGACCAGCGAAGGTTATAGGCTAATTCCTGTAAAATTGTGAGCGGTTGCGGTAAATCGGGGACGACGCGGATGCGGGCAACGGGTTTCATTCGCTCACCTCTGCTCTTCCTGACAAAATATTTGGCAGATTTGGTCGGGGCATTTCCTAAATTCGGAACTGGTCACACTCGACCTTTGTTGTGTACGAGTCCCAAACTACTGCCATAGGGAACAGAATTGGTTTCGAATTGTGTGAAGTCGGATTCGCGCAAATCCGTCCCTAACATCACTTTACGCTCGATGCGAAAATTGGCAGGGATATGAGTGTTCTTGCCGACACAGGTGATGCCCAGCTCGCCGATTTCCAGGATGCTACCCACCCGCGAATTCGTGCCGATAACCACTTGCTTATCAATGATGGAACGCTCAATGACGGCGCCTTGCTCGATATACGTATCGTTGAAGATCACCGACTCGCGCACGACCGCGCTTGGTCCAACGAATACCCCTGGCGAAAGCACTGATTGCTCGACGAAGGCCCCTTCGGCCACAAAGGCGCCCTCAGAAATCATGCTGTTGCGGATGGAGGCGCCCGCGGCGATCTGAGCCGGCGGGCGCTCCTCAGATTGAGTGTGGATCACCCAGGTTCGGTCGTTCAGGTTGATGGCTGGCGGCGAATTCAGAAGGTGCATATGCGCTTCCCAATAGGTTTCGATGGTGCCAACATCAATCCAATAACCATCAAAATGGTAAGCGGCGACGCGGTGACCGGCTTCCAACATCTGGGGGATGATATCGCGCCCAAAATCATGCGCGGAATTGGTGCGATAACGATCAGCGGAGAGCGCTTCTTCCAGCATATCGTAAGAGAAAACATAGATGCCCATACTCGCCAATGTGCTACTCGGTTTATCTGGCTTCTCTTCGAAATTGCTAATCAGACGATCGTCGCCAACTTCGAGGATGCCGAATCGACTCGCGTCGTCAGGGGGGACATGGATGCAAGCGACTGTCGCATCGGCGTTGCATTCGCGGTGATAATCAATGAGCGTGCTGTAATCCAACTCGTAGACATGATCACCGGCGAGGATCAAGACATAATCCGGGTAGCCGCGACGGACGAAATTGAGATTCTGTGTGACGGCGTCGGCTGTGCCTGCATACCAATCGGTATCATGGTTGCCAAGGTAGGGCTGTAGGATTTGAATACCACCTGTAAAACTGCGATCCAAATCCCATGGGCGCCCCTGGCCAAGGTGGTCGATGAGCGAATGTGGTCGGTATTGCGCCAGGATGTAGATGTTGAAGACATTCGAATTCACGCAATTGCTGAGCGTGAAATCGATAATGCGATATTTGCCAGCAAAAGGGACGGCGGGCTTGGCGCGCTTCATAGTGAGTGGCCCTAGTCGCCGCCCTTCACCTCCGGCCAGGATGACCGCTTTGACTTTCACTAATTCTGATCCTCCGCGTATTTCCAATATAGATCGGCATAAATGGCGGCGCTCACGCACCAGCTAAAATCGCGCTCCATGGCGCGCAGTTGCATCTTGCACCAGGCAGCTGGTTGCTCCTGGAAGGTTTTCAGAGCCCAACGCAACGTTCGCTCAATGGCCAGGGGCTGCTCCCATAGAAAAACGAAGCCAGTGCCACTTTCTCCGGAAGCGTTGTCGTAATTGCTGACTGTATCTGAAAGGCCGCCCGTCTCACGCACTATGGGGAGGGCGCCATAACGCATCGCCACCATCTGCCCGATGCCGCATGGCTCGTAGCGGCTGGGCATCAAGAACACGTCGCATCCCGCATAGATTTGTTGCGCGAATTCGGCGTTGAAACCCAGATGCGCGTACGCTTTCCTGGCAAAATCGTCAGCCAATGTCTGCATCTCCGCTGCCAACGCATCATCACCATCGCCCAGGATAACGAGTTGCACCGGGCTATCGGCAAGCAGCGCGCGCAATGCCGGTATCGCCAGGTCGAGGCCTTTTTGCCAGACCAGGCGGCTGACGATTCCGATGAGCATAATATCATCATTTTCTGCCAGGCCTGCCTTTCTTTGGAGCAGGGCTTTATTCGGCGGGCGCTTCTCCCTATAGCTCCGCGAATCGTAACAGGATTCGAGCGCATCATCCAGCGCGGGATTATAGAGCTCCGTGTCGATACCATTAAGGATACCGTAAAGGTCATCACTGCGCGCGCGCAAGAGGTCATCTAATCCGTGGCCGTAAGAGGGATGTTGGATTTCGCGCGAGTAAGTGGGACTCACAGTGGTGATGAAATCCGCGTAGGCAATGCCGATGGCAAGCTGGTTGTCGACGAGGGCACGCTCGGTCAGTAGGGGTGAATGGCGCGGATGGAGACCGCGGTCCCAATACCAACCGCCCACACCGTCGCCCTGGTATTCGATATTGTGGATGCTTAATGCACTTCGCAAACCGCGCCATCTGGGGAATTGCCGCTGCAAAGATATCAGGAAGGGCAATAGCGCCATATGCCAATCGTGCGCGTGCAAGATATTCGCTCGCCAACCTTCTCGCTCCGCCAGCTCATCCAGCAAGTGCATCACCACGCGGTTGAAGACGACAAAGCGCGGTATATCCCATTCGCGCACGGTATAGACCGAATCATCGCTACCGAAAAAGGGCCAAACAGCAACAAAATAGAATATGATTCCCCTCGTTTCCGTACGAAACACTTCCACTTCCATCGGCCCGTGCCGATCCTGCGCGGTGAAGTGGAACGCGCGCTCGATGCTGTATTGCCCTTTGTCGATGAAGCCATAGGCCGGTAAGACGACACGCGCATCGATCGCAATTTCCTGCAAGGCGGCCGGCAGCGAACCGATCACATCGCCCAGTCCGCCTACTTTTGCGAATGGGGCGGCTTCAGCGCTAGCTATTAGCACCCGCGTCACGCGGCCCGACCCTGCGACCAAGTTAATCGTTGCATCAGGCGCGGAACAAACGGTAATCCAATTGGGGGAAGATCTTATCCAGTTCCCAATATTCGTCTGCCAAGGCTCGGTCAGGGGTTCCTTTTTCCAGGCTGCTCAATAGGCGATTGCAGCGCTCAGCGTGTTGGCTGAAACGTTGGATGGCGTAGTTGCGGGCCTGACCGGTGCTAACGAGAAAGGGCCAATCGGAAGATTGGCAGAGCAACAATTCGCGCGCGGCTTGCTGGAGGGTCGCCGTCGCATCCGCATCCGGTCGCTTGTATTGCGCTGCGACCGCCGACATGCGGCCCTCCAGCTCATGGATTGGCCGCCACATCCAACGATTGTCACCATTGTTCCAGGTAAAATGACGGCCGCCGGCGCCCCAGGAGCTTTCTGGCAAGCGGATCCCATGAGTGGGCGGACACTGATCCAGATAAGCGCCAGGCGAAGTGAGCTGTATTTCCTCGTGCTCCGCGAGCCCGCGCAGGACTTTACCCAGCCAATCCACGCCTTCGAACCACCAATGCCCAAACAACTCCGCATCATAATTGGAAGAAATTAAACCCTGTGCGCCGTTATTCGTTTGTTGGTATTCGCGAAGGGTAGCGTAAACGAGTTGGATGAAATGCTCCGCGTGCAGTTGACATTTCATTGCCGCCCATTCAGGCTGATAGTATTCCTTGCGCGCTAAATCCGCGTTGGAATTGGTGACGCGCCAGAATTGCAAGCCGCTGGTGCCCGCACGTTTATGAAATTCTCGGTAGTCATAATCGCCCGGGTAACCCCAATCGGCGCCCCAAACTTGGATACCTGTGCGGTCGTTGCGCCCAAAAACGGAAACATCAGTCAGTGACCCCTCACCATCGCCGTCGCTTCTGGTGCTGTCGAACAAGCGGTAGGGTTGAAAAGTGGTGGCGAGCCGAGATGGAGTTTTCTCTTCGATGGGCACGGCATAGCGGCGGGTAATTTCGCCGTAAGGCCCCAACACGTCACCCGCAGCGATGCCAACCGGCCGCCCGCCTGTGATGGCGTGTGTCTCACCGAAAGTGAATTGCAAGCCCGCGTCAGCCAAGAATTGCTCGATGCCCGGGCGCAAAGTGTCGCCTTCGTAATACGCGGGGCGGTAAGCGCATTCTGGCAGCCAAATGCCCCGCGGCAACCGACCGAAATGGCGCTGGTAGCTATTGATGCCAAGGCGAAGCTGCGCGCGGATTGAGCTATCGTTTGCGAGCAAGGGTAAATATGCGTGCGTGGCGGCGCTGGTCAGGATCTCTACGAAGCCCTCATCCTGGAGCAGCCGAAATGCGCCAAGAATATCACGCGAGAATTGCCCGATGAAGGCGTCGCGCACCCCGCAATACCAATCGCGATACCAGCCGGCGAGGTAGTGCAAATGTGGGTCGGCGGTATCTTCGGCGCTGAAATGGGAAACATCGTGCTCCGCAGCGGCAATTCGTTGGGCGAGGTAGGTTTCAAAATGCTCCTGTACGTCGACATCAGCCAGTTGCTCAGACAAAACGGGGGTGATGCCGATCGCGAGGCGATACGGAACGCCTTCTTCCCGCAGTTCGTAGAGCATGCGTAACAATGGGATGTAAGTTTCGGAGGCAGCTTCGTGCAGCCATTCTTCCCCATGCGGCCATCTCCCAGCTTTGCGCGCATAGGGTATATGGCTGTGTAAGACAAATTGAAACGCGCCTACTGTTGTCATCGACTCTCCATGTACTAAGGTTGCAGCGGTTCGATCACCGGTATGCGCATCGTGAATTGAGCACCGCTACCTGGCTCACTCGTCATGTCGAGCGAACCGCCATGCGCCTCCGCCAACGCGCGCGCGAAAAACAGCCCCTGCCCGAGGCCACGAATATCCTGTCGCTCGCCCATGGCCACAGCCGCATCTCCACGATAGAAACGTTCAAATATATGCGGCATTTCCTCGGCGCGGATGCCCTGGCCATCGTCGCTGATACGGAATTCGACGAACATTTTTTCTCGACGAGCGGCGATTTCCAGGGCGGTCGTCGTTTGGCCGTATTGCACCCCGTTGCGGATGATTTGCAACAACGCCCAGCGCAGGCGCCTAGAGTCGGCTACGAGTGGCCTCTCGCCAAGCCCGGCGAGCATCACCGTTAGCGTGATACCGGCCGCTTCCAGCTCTCCGCGGGCCTCGCGCACCACGCTCCAAACGAATTTCTCAAATTCTAGCGTCTCACGTTGTAGCTGGAAATTGCTTTCTTCCCATTCACTAACGAAGAATAGATCAGTTACCAACCGCTCGAGTACGCCCATATTTTGGCTCAACAATTGCAACGAACGCCATTGCGAGCTGCTCGCGTCGGTGCTGCTGTTCAGGTAATCGCTGATATAGCGCAGGCTGGTGAGTTGCGTACGGACTTCGTGGGAAAAGCGCGCGAGTAAGGAGGGAGGCAAGGTGGTGGAAAGACTGGGAGAGGGGGTCGTTTCGCTCCGTACAGGCTCCGTTTCGGCCGATGGGATGACAGCATAAAACATTCCACATCCCTCATTTGTGGATTGGCTGCCCAGTATAGCACATCGCGCCGGCTGTCTGCTTGCGCTTGTTTGCTCGTCTACATATGATGCGGTCAATGGAGAAAGCCTGCTTCGCGTGAAACCATGGTTGCTGGTCGAAGATGAGCCCGATATCAGCGAGATGCTGCTCGCTGTATTTGACATATGGCAGATAGAATGCGTTGCGCATCAAAATGGCGAAGAGACGCTGGCTTGGCTGGAGCGCGTCAACAGTGCCGAAGTCACTAAGCTGCCCGAATTGGCGCTGATCGATATTCGGCTGATGGGTGAAATTGATGGCATCACCGTCTCCCAGCGCATCCGCAGCTGCCCGGCCCTCAAACATATCACCATCGTGCTGAATACGGCCTATTCGCTCACCGAGCAAGAGAAGCAGCATTGTTTGCAGATCAGTGGTGCTGACCGTGTGATGAGCAAACCATTGCCCCGCTTCGATAGACTCTATGAGGAATTGCAATCCCTGATCGAAAAAAACGCCGATGCTCTCGACGATTCTGCGCCCGAAGAAGTATTCATCGCCAACATGGAGGAGATCTACCCGCCCGCGTCTGTCGAAACGCGAGCAATCGTTGATGCGGAGCGAGCACCGATGCGCAGCCTTTCGCCAGGAGGCGGCATCTCCCGCCAGGCCAGGCGCCGCTTACAGAGCGCCATCCTAGTGGTGAGCGGCGGCAGTTTCTTGGCCCTCATCGGTTTGGCGCTTTCAGTAATTCCCTTGGTCGGTCGGGAAGGGAGTTTCGCCAGGCTCTATCTGGGCGGCACTCAGGGGCTAATGTTTGGCGGGATCATTCTCGCGCTGTTGGGGCTTTGGCTGGCGGGCCGCGCTTATCGGCGGCGCGATGATGATAGCCTCGCTCGTCGCGCGGGTATGGCATTGCGTCAGCAACTCGATTCCCGTTTTACCTTCATCACCCGCCTCAACGTCCGCGGCCTGAGCGACATCGACGCGCTAATTGCCGGTCCGCCAGGTTTACTCGTTTTGCGCCTGTTGGATATGCGCGGCGATCTCTATCAAGAGCACGGTCACTGGCTACAGCAAAGCAAGCGCGGTGATTTTATACCGTTATCTTTCAACCCGACACGAGAATTACTTCACGATATCCTACGCCTCCGCTCGCAATTGACGAAGAGCGACCTCGCTGATTTTCCCGTTTTTGGCGTCATCGTTTCCACTCGTCCATTGCCGGAGTTGCAATACCATTCGTCTGGCGAAATCATCCCTATGGCATATCTATCTTCGCTAGCAAAGAGCTTGGCACAAAATTACCTGCGGCGCGAGCGGGTGACGATGCGCGCCCTTCGCGCGGCCCTTCAACAATTGCGCATCCCGTTCGAAGCATAATGGCACACTGCGAGTTGCTGCGGGCGCCCATCGGCGCCGGTAAGACCGGGGCGCTAATTGAAGTCATCCTGTCGATCAAAGAAACGCAGTCAGAGGCGCCACTCTGGGTCTTGTTACCCGATCGCAACCATTTGCGCGCGTTTCGGGAGCGGTTGGCCCTGAGCCAGCCACAGGGTAAAGCGCTTTTTCGCGTCGAGACCTTACTATTCGAGAAGTTGTATACGCTCCTGTTGGAGCTGGCCGGTGAAGCCCAGCAGCTCATTTCTATGCCAATTCGCCTTGCGTTGATCCGTCAGTTGCTCCACCGATTGCAACGTGAGAAGCAATTGCAGCATTTCCAGGCTATTGCGCAGAAACCAGGTCTGACAAAGCAGGTGTTGCATTTTATAGACGAACTCAAGCAGCACCGCGTTTCGCCGGAGCGCTTTGCGGAGTGCGCGCTGAATGCCAAAGATCGAGAGCTGGCACTGGTCTATCGGGAATATCAGGAATATTTGCGCGAGCATCGCCTGATCGATCGCGATGGCGCCGGTTGGTTGGCGCTGGCCGTCCTGGAGAAGAGAGCGTCATTCGCCGATATTCCGCTTTTTCTGGTCGACGGCTTTGATCATTTCACCCCGTTGCAAGCGGAATTAATCGCTGCCGTCGCAGCGCAGGTCGGACATACGCTCGTCACGTTGCCTAGCCTGAGCGATGTGGACAGCGGCCGCTCCGATAGTCAGGTGCGCCGATACCAACTCGCCGAAGAGCGACTGCGTTGTGCGTTTAAAAAGCAGGGTTTGCGGCTTTCAGCCGCGTGCACACCCGTGATTAAGCCGCCAGGGCGCCCCGTCAGCCTACAACATCTCGCCAATCAACTCTTTCGCCTTTCGCCCGCGCGCGCGATCGTCGACCGGCATATCCATTTCCTGGAAGCGTCCACGCCAGCGCAAGAGATACGAGGCGTGTTGCGCCGCGTGAAGAGGCAGTTGCTCTCCGGGGAAGCGCGCCCTGATGAAATCGCGCTCATCCTCGCTTCTACCGAAGAATATCTGCCCTATATGGAGCCGATCGCGCGTGAATTTGCGATCCCAATCCAGATACACATTGGTCGGCCGCTGTTGACGAACCCGGCCATCGACGCCCTTTTGCGTTGCGCCCGACTAGCCGATGGCCAGTTCACGCGGCGAGAGTTGTTGGAGGCGCTGCAATCTCCCTATACACAACCCGCCGATATTGATGATGAAATTGTCGCTTATCTGGAGCAGACCAGCGCACGCTTCCATGGGCAGGTGTGGCAACAGCTCTGGCTTGATGCGTTGGAGAATCCACTGCCAGGTCGAACGGAAAACGAAGAGGAAGCGGCGCCACGCGAGCGAGTGCGGGCGGCTTTGGTAGCGTTCTTCGCGGCGCTAAATGCGCGGACAGGAAATACCTGGCGCGATTATGCGGATTGGTTGGTTAACTTCTTCGGCTTGAGCGATGTGCCGAGTGGCTACCATCTCGGTGTATTGGTGCGCTGCGAAAATGATGTAAGCGCATTGCCGCGCGAGCGAGCCTTGCGCGAACGCGACCGCATCGCCTTGCGTGCTTTCCAGAACGAGATCAACAAACTAAGTTCGCTGAGTAATTTGCTTATTGATACATGTAATTCGGCGACACTCAATTTCCACGAGGAATTGCACCACGCTCTTGCGGATACACAGCTACCAGATGCGGAGACCAATGAAGCAGCCGTGCGCGTAACTACGACGGTCGCAGCGCGCGTACTAGCGCCTGCCCATAGTTACTTAATCGGCCTCGGTGAGGGAATCTATCCGCCATCTACCCCCGAATCACCTTTTTATTTGAGCTCGGAACGCGAAGATTTGCGCAAACGGGACATCTCGTTGCGCGAGGAAGTGGATTCCTTCCAGCAAGATGGCATTTTCTATCAATTAGCCATCTCCGCGCGCCAAACATTGACCTTATCGCGCCCTTTTAGCGACGACGGCAAACCCCGGCCTGCCAGTGCATATTGGCAGGCCGTTGCCGCTTGTTTCACGAGTGAATCCATCGCTCAACAAAGCACACGCGTCGCGGCTGGCGTAACTACGGCAGCCGATGTCGTCGCTTCCCATGATGAAGCATTTACCGTGCTGCTCTCCTTGCCAGCGAAAACGGCTTGCGCGACCAAATTACGAGACTGGGTAACCGTTTCGAGCGAGCGCCAAAGGCGTTTGGCGCAGATCCAGCGCGCGGCCTCCATCGAAGCGCGTCGCCTCTCCGCAGCGCCTTATGATCAATACAGCGGTCGTTTGTGGGGAGCAGCGATTCGCGCCGAAATCACGGCTGCACTCGGGGAAGATTACGAATGGAGCGTCAGCCAACTCAACGAATTCGCGCGCTGTGGGTTTCGTTTCTTCGCGCAGCGCATCCTGGCACTGACACCCTTGGCCGAAGAAGAGGAAGACGACGAAGCGACGCTATATGGCTCGCTGACACACCTTATTTTGCAACGCACGTATGAACCTTTTCTGCACGAGCACTTGCCGATCGAACCCGCGCATCTCACCCGTGCGCAAGAAGTACTCTTGGCAACCATCGAAACCGTTTTCTCTGAGGGTGATTCCGGCTTCATCACTTTTCAGGGCCGTAAAATTCCCGCGCTACTTGCGCCGATTCGCGAATACATCACCCGGCAACTCAGTGCGCTCATCGACCAGGATTTCAGCGCAGATTCGCCTTTCCAGGATATTGGCAACGGCCCTCGCTATGTCCATTCCCTTGAACTTTCCTTCAAAGAACGCATCGTTCTCGGTGGTGGAGCCCCTCGTAGCATCCAGCTGCGGGGAAAAATCGATCGTGTTGATCGCATCGGTGATACTTTCGTGATCGTCGATTATAAGAGCGGCAATCGGATCATTCCGCGCGCCGAGATTGAAGAGGGGTTGGAGCTACAACTCCCGTTCTATTTACTGGCGGCGCAACGAGAACGGGAGCGGCACGGTCAGGTTGCGCTATTTGCCGCCTTTTACTGGCACACGCGCTCCCGCAAGCGCAGCGCAGTGATCAACAGCAGTGACGGTGATTTGCTCGCGCGCTCGCGCGGACATGTGCGCGATATCTTGCGACGCGCTCGCGCGGGTAATTTCAGCGTGAATCCCGCCAAGCCGGATAAAGGCCGTTGCGTCCGCTATTGCCCTTATTTCGAGCTCTGCCGCCTCGTGCGCACCAGTCTCCACAAATCCGCATGAAAATCACGCAGGAGCAAGGGCGTGCGATTTCGGCGCGCGCGCGCAAACTCATCACCGTTGCGGCAGCCGGTTCGGGCAAGACCCATGTACTCGTGCACCGGTACCTGGCTTTGCTGGACGCAAACGCTGATTGGCGCATACCATCCTTGGTCGCCATCACGTTCACTCGTGCCGCCGCCCGCGAAATGCGCGAACGCGTCCGCGAACACCTACAAACGCGCCTTAGCGAAGCTCGCGCGGAAGGCGAAAAGAAGCGCTGGTCAGACCGGCTGTCGGAATTGCCCAGTGCCCGCATCCAAACGATCCATTCATTATGCGCTGACATCTTGCGAGCGAATGCCGCGTCGATTAGGCTTGACCCTAATTTTCGTGTGCTGGACGAAGCCGAAACGGGCGCTTTGCTGGATGATGCCATCGCGGATGAGCTTGCCAGCGACGAAACTGGGGTAGGCGCCTACCGCGCGCTCTTTGTCCATTTCCGTGAGCGCGATATCCGTGAAGTCTTGCGGCGGGAAACAGAACCGTTACTCCCTATTGCCAACGCCGAAACGCTCTTCGCAGGCTGGCTGGCGGAATGGAAATCTGCGGCGCGCGGCCCATTGGCATCGTTTTCAGCAACCAATTCGGACATCGCTATTGATGTGCCCGCGGAGGATCGCCTGGGTGAGCGCTGGTGCAGCGCGCTCGTGGAATTAGCGGAGATGCGTGAGGATGTGAGCGCATGGCACCGATACCAGTCCGTCGAGAAAATCGCCACGCTCCCGCTCACCAACGCGGGGAAAGCAGAGCACTGGGGCGGAAAAGAAAAGAAGGCCGCAGCGCTAGGGGAACTCAAGAAGACTGGTTAGGGCCGCGCGCAACCTTCGCGACGAAATAGGGCCGCCACCGGACGAGAACGACAGGCAGGCAGCCGAAGATCTACAGCGATGGCAAGCACTCATCTCGCGCGTGCAGGAGCGCTTCCGCTCGGCAAAGGAGCGACATGACGCCCTGGATTACGACGACCTGGAGGTGCGATGCTCAGAATTGTTGTCCGATGAAGCGGTTTGCGCGCGCTATCAATCCGAATTCCGCCATTTGCTCGTAGACGAATTTCAGGACACCAACCAGCGTCAATGGCAAATCGTCCGTGCGCTCACAGAGGGCGAAAAGGCGGCATCACTCTTCCTGGTGGGCGACCCGCGCCAGAGTATTTACGCCTTTCGCGGCGCGGATGTGCGCGTGTTCAACCGTGTCCGCATGCGGATTGGCGATGATTTTGAGGAAATTGCGCTGTCGACATCCTTTCGCACGCACGCGCCTTTGATCCGTGCCTTCAACAATTTCTTCGGTCAACTGCTCGCGCCGGCGGCTGGGCAGAAACTGGCCGATTACGAAGTCAGTATGGGCGAACCGCTCCGCGCGCATCGGCAATCGGCGCCTAGCGATGACCCGCCGCTCGAATTGCTATGCGTCAACCAGAGTAGGTTCAAGGGAGTGTGGCAACAGACTGATCGACTGGCCGCCCGTCGTTGGGAAGCCTGCCTGCTGGCGCAAAGGTTGCACGAACTGGTTGCAAATCACACGCTCATCCACGATAAAGATACAGATCGCAGCCGCCCGCTAGAATATGGCGATATCGCGATATTGTTCCGTTCGCTTTCCGACATCACCCTGTATGAAGAAGTTTTCGCTGCCGGTGGCTTGCCTTATTTCATGCATGCCGGGCGCGGTTTTTATGAGCGACAAGAAATCTGGGATGTCTTGAACCTGCTCGCGGCGCTTCAGAATCCGCGAGATGAACTGGCCTTGGCAAGTGCGCTGCGGTCGCCCTTGGGCAACCTGAGCGATGATGCGCTCTATGCCTTACGCGAGGAGCGTGATGAGAATGGAGCGGGACGCCGATCACTTTGTGAGCAAGTGATTCGCGCCGCCGCAGGAGAATTGCCGCTCTTCCCGACCAATGAGTTGGATACGATACACAAATTCGCTCAGATGCTTACGGATTTACGCGCTCTTCGCGGCCGTCTCAGCGTAGCAGAATTGCTCGGTGAGGTGCTTGAACGCAGCGACTTCCGAGCTATCGTCGGCGCCGGCGCTGATGGCGAAAGGGCGCGCGGCAATCTCGAGAAACTGGTCGATGTGGCGCGTGCCCGCGGCGATATTCAACTCAGCGATTTTCAGACGTACATCCGCAACATGCGCGCGCGCGAAGTGCACGAGGGACAATCGGAATTCGAAGTCCACGGCGCAGTATCTTTGATGACCACGCACGCCAGCAAAGGCCTGGAATTTCCCGTGGTCGTATTGGCCGATTTGGGGCGCAGCCAACCGCGCGAGCATTCTTGGCTCTATCTACGCGATAGCGAACAGGGACCCGCCTGCCGAGTGTTGAATGATGAAACAGGCGAAGAAGTGGGGAGCTACACCTATCGTCGCCTGCGCGCGCTGGCGGAGCGCAAATCGGCGGCGGAAGACAAACGCCTGCTTTACGTAGCGGCGACGCGCGCGCGGGATCGCCTGCTGCTCTCCGGAATCGCAACCGAGCGCCACGATGGCAGTTGGAGCAAACAGGGAGCGAATTGGGAGGCGATCCTAGGTTGGCTGGGTGTCGATGGAACGGATGCCATCAAGCCCGATCACGCTGTAATCCAGCGTTACCCATGGGGAAGCGTACGCTGTTACGTAGCACAAACACCGCCGCGGGAAGATACATTGCGCTCAGTTCGCGATTCGCCACCAGCACCTGTTGCGATTCAAGAGACAACTCTCTTGAATAGTCAACGATTCGCCCCTGCCTTACTGGGTGAAATCGCACATGTTGCTCCGACCGGCTTGCGCCACATTTCCGCCAGCCAGCTGGTGCCGCGCCCTCGCCAACGTGATAGCTGGGCGGATATCGAACGCCGCTTTGCTGACGACGATGATGACGAAGCAATCGGTGGGAAGCCCACCAGCGCGCGTAGCAAAGAGCTCGGCTCGCTCGTTCATGCCGCCTTGCGAAAGGAGCAGATACCTTCGCCGGGTGAGGTCCTGTTAGAAATGCTGACTGATCTGTGTTGGCGGCTGGGTTTTGGCAATCGGCAGAATGCTCGCTCGCTCATCGCAGCTGCGGCGCGCCTGCTGGAAACATACCGTCGCTCGGATTTGTACCGCGAGCTTTGCGCGGCCGAGCCGAGCGCAGTGTATCGGGAATATCCTTTCATATATCGTGGCAAGAGCGCGGTCATCCACGGGCGCATTGACCTCCTTTATCGCCAGCGCGATGGATCCTGGTATGTGCTCGATTACAAAACGAGCGCAGTGCCTGGCGCGGAAGTAGACGAAGCGGTGCTCCAATGCCACGCGGCGAATTACACCACGCAGTTGGCCGCTTACCATGCAGCCGCAAGCTCAGCTTATGGTGATAGATTACATGCCGCTGTGCATTATTTGCGCTATGGGCGCACAGTTCCGATCTCGGTTGAAGAGCTCAAGCGTGCCCTGGCAGAGCTGGATGAGCTAGCACCGGCGGGATAGGCGAAGCGCACGCTGGTTGAGACGGATGGCATGATCATAATGACCCTCTAACTCCGTGAGGATTTTCTCCCAGGGTTGCATTTCGGCGAATTTTCGCGCTTGTTGACCCAGCTTTTCGCAATGTGCGCGGTCGTCACGCAGTTGGCGCACGATGCGCGCGAATTCCGCTTCTTCAGGTGCACAGGTATAGCCGTTTACTCCCTCCTCGATCAAATCCGCCGCGCCGCCGCGGTTCGCTACCACACAAGGCAAGCCGGAGGCCATCGCTTCTTGCACGACCTGGCCGAAGGTCTCCGCCATGCCGGGAAAGAGGAAGACGTCTGCACTGGCGAAGGCCTGACTCAGTTCATCGCCGAAGAGATAACCAGTGAAATGCACATCGGTTCCGGCGAGGGCGGCCTCCAGATTGGGGCGGTCGACGCCATCGCCGATGATGGTTAGGGCCACGCCTTTTGTGCGCGCTACTTCGCGCAACAAGCGGACTCGTTTTTCCTGCGCCAATCGTCCGACATATAGACAGAGTAAGGAATCTGGGTCACGGCCGTTGAGCAAGCGCTCTCGCCAACGTGAAGACGCGCGCTGCGGGTGGTAACGGGTGATGCTCACGCCACGCTTCCAGATGCGCAATCGCTTGAAACCCCAACTCCGCAATTGCCCCAACGTATATGGCGAAGGCGCCAGGTTAATGTGGCAGCGGTTGTGCATGAGCCGCAACAGCGCTCGCGCCAGGTGGGATGTAAAACGCGGAAGGCCATATTCAATTGCGTAGCCTGGCAAATCGGTCTGATAGTTAGCGACAATAGGAATACCTCGTTTGCGCGCCGCCAACACTGCGCCCAGCGACAACCAGGCCGGGCTGAAAAGATGCAAGATATCAGGCTGAAATTCATCTAGATATGTGCCGATCTTACGGCTTGGGAGGGCAATGCGCGTTTCAGGCGCCAACCGCAACCCAAAGGAGCGCATCGGGATGACGCGCGTCTCGCCCACCGATCGGATGCTGATATCTGGGGCGATAACCAACGCTTCGCGGCCGCTCTGTTGTAAATAGCGGATGGTCAAATACGCGCTCTTGCTGACACCGTCAACTTTGGGTAGAAAGGCTTCGGTTACGATGGCCACGCGGTGGACAGGCGCGCGCTCGACCCCGTATTGGGCGAAGGAATCCTCAATATCCGCTGTAAATTCCGCGCCGAATATGCTCTCCGCTTCGGCAATGTCGAAATCGCTCAGCGCTTGCAGTAATTGCCATTCGCTCATGATGTGCCGATTTTATCCTCCACAAGGCCGAACGCACAAGGACTCTGAAATACAGGACATGATTGACCGGCCGCCGCGCCAGCGTTACAATGCCCACTTAGAATACAGGTTAAGGACGCGCCAAACCTGATGAAATATTATATCTGGACTTTTGGTTGCCAGATGAATACGGCAGATTCGCAGCTGCTTGTGTCCGAATTGGAGCGCCAAGGGCATCGCGCCGCCATACACCCGACCGAAAGCGACATCCTAATCGTCAATACTTGCGTCGTCCGCCAGAGTGCGGAGAACAAAGCGCTCAGTCGCCTCCAGGAATTGCGCCGCCTTAAGGAAACCGATCCAGCAAAGATCATCGGATTGATGGGCTGTATGGTCGGCGTGCGCGATCCCTTGCGTTTGCGCCAACAGTTGCCTTATGTGGATGTCTTCCTGCCGCCTTCACAGCCAGGACCCTTGCTTCAATTTCTTGGCGAGCGCACGGACGAAACGGCTACAAGACGGGAAGATGAACGCCGCCGCGCGCAACGAGACGCGATCCAGGATGGCGAGCTCATCCTCCCTACCGAAGAACAAGGTCGCCTCGTCTCCGCACATGTGCCGGTGGTTTATGGCTGCTCGCATGCGTGCAGCTTCTGCATCATCCCCTTTCGCCGTGGCGTTGAGCGCAGCCGCAGCGTGGGGAAAATCGTGGCGCATGTGCGCAGCCTGGCACAACAGGGCGTTAAGGAAGTCACGTTGCTCGGGCAAATCGTCGATCGTTACGGCACCGACATCCCGGATGGCCCGAACCTGGCACAGTTGCTCCGCGTCGTTCACAGCGAAGCGGAAGAATGTGGTCTGGAACGGATTCGTTTTCTCACCAGCCATCCCAATTGGATGACGGATGAACTATTGGAGACGGTCGCCGAGCTTCCGCGCGTTATGCCGCAAATTGAGGTGCCTGTGCAAGCCGGTGACGACGAGGTGCTCGCGCGGATGAAGCGCGGTTATACGGTGGAGGAATATCGTCGGCTGATCGGCCGCATCCGCGCTACCATCCCCGAAGTCGCCATTCATACTGATATCATCGTCGGCTTCCCCGGCGAGAGCGACGCGCAATTCCAGCGCACATATGATTTGTTGGCGGATCTGAAGTTCGATAAGGCGCACCTAGCGCGCTATAGCCCGCGGCCGCATACGGTGAGCGCACGGCGTATGGAAGACGATGTACCTGCCGCCGTGAAGAAAGAGCGACAACGCGCGCTGGATGGCTTGCAGGAACGAGTGGTCGCCGATATCAATCGCCGCTACTTAGGTGAGACTGTGAGCGTGCTCGTCGAAGAGCGCCAACGCGGCAAATGGCGCGGTCGAACGCCGCAAAACAAGCTGGTTTTCTTCGCGGACGAACGGGATTGGCGCGGGCAACTCATCGATGTGCAAGTTACCTGGACCGGCCCCTGGAGCATGCAGGCACGCCTCCCAGAAGCGTTGGCGATGATGGAGACGGAGCGGGTCCTGCCACTTCTGTCTGCTTAACCATTTCGCTTGCCGGAATCCTCAATTTGCGCCTTAATACAAGCGGCCGGTAGATTGGTAGGATCGATGCAAGGTGGCTGGCGCGTCATCATCATCCATCCCGAACACGAGCAGGCAGCCTCCCTGACGATAGCTCTTGCTGTCGACGCGCGTTTTCAATGTCGCACCTTCACACACACTGAGAGCGCGCTGGATTATCTGGATACGGAAACCCAGGATACGGCGCTCGTCTCGTTGTGGATAGATTCGGAAGACAATGCACCGCTGCCCGCCAGCATCCACGAGCGCCAGGCGCATTTGCCGATCGTCGCACTACGTAATGCGGATCAGGCGGAGATTCGCGCCGATACTCATGCCAGCATCGTCTGGCCTTGTGACACCGAAACGCTCATCGCTGCACTGGAAATGGCTATAGAAATCCCTGCCGAAGAGCGAACGCCGGCCATTGGCATGCCGACCATCGCGTGTTGCGCTCAGGGTTGGTTAACCCGGGAAAAACGTATTGACTTGGCTAAAACGCGAGTATCCCCCGCGTTGATGCGGCCTACCGATGAGGCAAACCATTCGTTCACTTGCTATTGGCTGACTGATGCGGGAGCATCGGTATGCTCCGCAACTATTCACGACCGCGTTCGAGCTGTCATGGGTAGGGTGATCGAGCTGGATTTTGGCAGCCAGGCGGTCTATCTCGCCGCTCGTGTGCCCACCACCGTTTCTCCGCGCGAGTTGATAGCCAGCCTGATCGGCGAGACAACAGCCTACCTCTTCCGCCAGCCGGCCCATTCCTTAAACGAGAGCGAGCGACAGCAATTTCTCACTTTTGCCGCATCGCAAGCTGCGAAGACCCGCGCTATGGGTATTGCAACTACATGATGAAAGCCATTTCATGACCGTCACAGAACGCTTTTTCTTGTTGGATGGCCACGCCATCGCCTATCGTCAGTTCTTCGGATTGCGCATGGAAGCGTTTACTACCAGCACCGGCGAACCGACCAACGCTATTTTCGGCTTTGCGCGCCTCCTGCTCGATATCCTGCGCAAGGAAAAGCCGAAATACTTGGCAGTTAGTTTTGACCGCGGCATGAGCGGCCGCGAAGAGGTCTTCCCCGAATACAAAAGCACGCGCGAGAAGATGCCCGACGAGCTGTCTTCGCAACTGACGCGAATCGAACAACTGGTTCGCGCTTTCAACATCCCTATACTGGTTCTGGATGGCTACGAGGCCGACGACCTGATCGGCACTGCCTGCGCGCAAATTGCCACGAGTCGCGATATCCAGGCACGCATCATTACCGGCGACCGCGATTTGTTACAATTATTGACCGATCGGGTCGAGGTGCAATTGCCACAGCGTGGCGGTCCGGATCGCGTTTACGATGTCGCTGCATTTCGCGATCGCTATGAGATCGAGCCTGGGCAGCTGGTCGATTTGAAAGCGCTCATGGGCGATTCTTCGGATAACATCCCCGGCGTGCGTGGCATCGGACAAAAAACTGCGACAAAACTGCTGAAACAATATGGGAACTTGGCAGCAATCTATGAACATATCGACGAAATTAAAGGCGCCAACCAACGAAAGTTGATTGGCGATCGCGAAATGGCCTTCCTCAGCTATGAATTGGCACTAATTCGCCGCAATGTCCCTTTCGCCATCGATCTCGCCGATAGTGTCGCTCATAAGTATGATTTTGAGCAAGTGCTGGCGCTCTTCCGGGAGCTGGAATTCCGCAGCCTGACGCGCCAGTTGCTCGAGGGCGAACGCGAGCGTGTCATAGCAAAAGACGGCGGCCAACTGAGTATGTTCGGCGATCCCCAGCCCGACGGTGATGTGCCTACGGATCCCTCGTTGAAGCACGCCGCTGATATCATCGATACGGTCATTGTGCAGGATGATGCCGCGCTGATTGATTTGGTGTATGCGCTGAATGGCGCCGCGGCGATCGCCTGGGATGTTGAATCCACTGGTGTCGATCCGACGGTGGCGGATTTGGTGGGCATATCGTTGGCGATCGCGCCTGATCGCGCCTATTACCTGCCAGTGGGACATAACGAGGGCGCGCAGTTGCCACTGAAAGATGTCATCGACGCACTCCGGCCGGCGTTCACCAACCCGGAGATCGGCAAGATCGCCTACAACGCGAATTACGATTATTTGATGCTGGCGCGCTATGGCATCGAAGTCACTCCTGTGAAATTCGACGTAATGCTGGCGGAATGGTGCGTGAACCCGGCCGGAAAATATTCCGCTCCGCTGGGTCTCAAAGCGCTGGCCCTGCATCGTTTGAACGTAGCAATGACTGAAATCAAACAGCTCCTGGGCAGCGGCCGTTCGCAGCGCACAATGAACCAGGTAGCCATCGCCGATGCCGCACCGTATGCCGGTGCAGACGCCGCGTTGACCTATCGGCTCTGGCAGGAAATCGCACCAGAACTGCCGCGCGCAGGGGTGCAGTCGCTCTTTGATGAGATGGAAATGCCACTCATCCCAATCATCGCTGAAATGGAGCATGCCGGCGTAAAGATTGATAGCGATTTCCTGCGCGAAATGAGCGGTCGTATGCAGGCCGAATTGGCGCACATTCAGGATGAGATATTTGAGCTGAATGAAAATCGTCCTTTCAATATCAACAGCCCAAAGCAGCTCAACGACGTGCTTTTCCAACAGCTTGGTCTGCCTACCGCCGGATTGCGCCGCACCACACATGGCTATTCCACTGACGCCAGCGCGCTGGAAATCTTGCAGGATCAGCATCCCATCGTCGCCAATATCCTGAAATACCGCGAGTTGACCAAACTCAAGGGCACTTATGTGGACGCCTTGCCCGCGCTGGTCAACCCGCAGACGGGGCGCGTGCATACCAACTTCAACCAGGCCGGGGCAACGACTGGGCGCTTCTCCAGCTCCAATCCCAATTTGCAGAACATCCCCATCCGCAGTGAACAAGGTCGACAAATTCGTAAGGCATTCGTGGCTGGAGCAGGGCAGTTGCTGCTGGCGGTTGATTACAACCAGATTGAATTGCGCGTTCTCGCGCATATGTCAGAAGACGAAGCGTTGATGGCTGCTTTCCACGAAGGGCAAGATATCCACCGGGCTACGGCCTCGGCGGTATTCGACGTGCCCTTGGCTGAGGTAGATGCGTCGCAGCGCGACCTCGCCAAGCGCGTCAATTTCGGCTTGATGTATGGTATGGGTGCGAACCGCCTGGCGCGCACGAGCCAGATGACTTTCGAAGAGGCGGACGCATTCATCACGCGCTATTTCGAGCGCCTGCCGCGCGTGCGCAGCTATATTCAAGAAACACAACGGCGCGCACAGGAAACGGGTGAACTGCGAACTCTATTCGGCAGATTGGGCGATTTCGGCGCACTCAAACGCCCGGACGTCAACCGCAGGCACACTCAGTCTCTCCTACGCGTGGCGATCAATTTCCCCATCCAGGGCTCCGCTGCGGATATCATGAAGATGGCGATGCTCGCGGTGCATGCGCGAATTCGTGAGGAAAAGTTGCGCGCCAAGATGTTGCTACAGGTGCATGATGAATTGGTATTTGAAGTGCCGGAGGCCGAACTCGAAGAAACGCGGATCATTGTCGTCGATACGATGGAGACCGTATGCAAATTGCGTGTACCTTTGCGCACAGATGCCGAATGCGGCCCCAATTGGTGTGACATGCGATCCTGCTAAGGCTATATTTCAGATAATAGAGAAAGGACATTCATGTACCAATGGAACACTATCTAGAACTCGCAACGATCCCCAACGCAACCGTTCGTTCGTTATTGCAAAGCGCGCACGAACTCAAAGCAGAATGGCGAGATGGCAACAATTGCGCGCGCCTGCGTGGGCAAATATTGGGGATGATTTTTGAAAAGCCTTCGCTGCGCACGCGCGTATCTTTCGATGTGGCAATGCTGCATCTTGGCGGACATGCCTTGATGCTCGGACCACAAGAAATTGGCATCAACTCGCGCGAGACGACTGCCGATATTGCGCGGGTCATCTCGCGTTATGTCGACGGCGTGATGCTGCGCACCTTTTCGCATTCGATCATTCAAGAATTCGCCGCGCATAGCACTGTGCCTGTTATCAATGGACTGACCGACGCCACACATCCTTGCCAGGCGTTGGCCGATATGCTGACGATAGACGAGCACTTTGGGCGGCTCGCCGGCGTCCGTTTGGTGTATATCGGGGATGGCAACAACGTCGCGCGCTCTTTGCTCTGGGCAGCCGCACATTTCGGAATGCAATTCGCTCTTGTTTCGCCGCCAGGTTATGCCTTGCCGGAAGATGATTTGTGCGCGGTTGCTCCTTTGGCCGAAGCCAGCGGCGCGACGATCGAGACCAGCAACGACCCTCGCACAGCCGTCCGCGGAGCGCAGGCGATCTACACCGACGTTTGGGTAAGCATGGGTATGGACGTCGATGTGGCTCGGCGGCGCGCGGATTTTACGCCGTATCAGGTCAATGCCGAATTGATCGCGCGCGCGCCCAGTGACGCCATCATCTTGCATGACTTGCCCGCGCACCGCGGCGAAGAAATCACTGACGAAGTCGCCGATGGCCCGCAATCGTTAATTTTCCCACAAGCCGAGAATCGCTTGCACGCCCAAAAAGCCATCCTCGTCGCATTGATGGGAACAGAACCAGCCTCGTCATCTGCCGCTTAGCAGCGGCTGAAGTTCCGGGAACGCCTCGTGGAGATCGTCTGGATCCTGGAAAACATCAGCATTGTTTCGATCATCGACATCCTGTTGGTGACGGCCTTGCTCTATGTCGCCAGCCATTTGTTACGCCGAAGCCATGCCGCTGCCTTAGTGCGTGGCATGTTTCTGGCGCTCTCATCACTACTCATTTTCCTCTTCGTCGTCGCGAATCTTTTTGTGTTACCGGCGCTTAGCTGGCTATCGGAAAGCCTGCTGGCTATCGTCGGCGTGGCCATCCTCATCGTCTTCCAGCCCGAGCTGCGGCGTGCACTCGAATTGCTCGGCAGTTCCAAGCTGGTCTCTCGCCGTCGAGAAGCGCAACAGGACCGCACGCGCATCCTGGATGCGCTTTGTCGCGCTGCTACTATCCTTGCCGAGCGTCGCCACGGCGCCCTCATTGTCCTACAACGCAACAGCAACCTGCAGGCATACATCCAATCTGGTATCTCGCTGGATTGTGAATTGAGCGCCGAAATGCTGCTGTCGATCTTTTTCCCCGGCGCGGAATTGCACGATGGCGCTGTCATTATCGATAGCGAAGGTCGCATCGCCGCAGCGGCCGCTGTCCTTCCGCTAACCGCAAGCCGCAACCTCCCCGACCGTCGCCTGGGTACCCGCCACCGGGCTGCTTTGGGCATTGGCGAAGTCAGTGATTGCCTCTGCATTGTCATTTCCGAAGAAACGGGCAGTATAGGCCTCACGAGGGGCGGCCGCCTCGATTTGCGCTTGAGCATTAGCGAGTTGCGTGAACATTTGCACGAAGCCTTGCCGCAACCACGTTCTCAAACCGGAAGCCTTCTTTCTTGGCTTTTGGGTGGTGCGTGGCGTAAAGACCAACAAGGTGCCCAATGAGTCGCGCCCTTGCGCTTCTCCGCAACCTTGCCTGGTTGCTTTTCTGTCTCTTGTTGGCGCTATTCATTTGGGTTCTCGCTACTTTCCAACGCGATCCAATTGTGCAGCGTAGTTACATCCAGGTGCCGATCGAATTGCGCTTGAGCGATGGTTACTTATTCGTGGAGGAACCCCGACGATCGGCCACTGTCTTCGTGCGAGCCCAAGAATCTATGTTTGAGCGCTTCACCAGAGATGATATATCGCTTTTTGCCGACTTGGATAATATGGGGATGGGCGAGCACACGGTCGAATTGCGAGCGGAAGTACGCTCTGGCCACACGGCAGCGATCGCTGATGTTTCGCCGCGTCAAATTACCATTCAATTAGAGCGGGAAATTGCGCGGGAAATTGCAATAGAGGTCGAGATCCTGGGCGATACGGAACCCGGCTATTTCTTAGGTGTGCCGCAGCTTGAAACAGAAAACGTAGAAGTAATCGGCCCCGCCAACGTCATCGAGCAAGTAGTCAGCGCACGTGCCGTTATTGCAGTTCATGGGCGGCGTAATTCGTTTAGCGAAGAACTGAGCCTGGTAGCTACGAACGCCAACGGCCAACGCGTCTTGAACGTGCGCTTGTCACCAGAGCGCGTAAACGTGAGCGTAGAGGTTACCACGCGCGATGACATTCAACAGATTGCCGTTCACCAACCGCCACTGGATTTCGCCTCCTTACCATGGGGCTATTATCCATCTTCGATCCACTTTGATCCCCAGGTTATTTTCGTTAGCGGTACGCCAGCGCAACTCGCCGCTTTGCCAGATTTTTTGACAACTGAGCGAGTTGACCTCAGCGACCGCACAGAGGATTTCGAGGTAGAGGTACCGATCGATATACCGGCGGGTCTGGTGGTCATCGATAACCAGCGGATGGTGACGGTGAGCATTGGAATCGCCGCTCAGGAAGGCTATCGGCAATACGACGCCATCTCTGTTCAAGTCATTGGCTTGCCAGAGGGTGTGGAGGCATTGGTATCTCCTGAGCAAGTTGCCATCTTTTTAGCTGGACCCTTGCCTATACTAAAACTCCTCAGCGCCGAACAGGTGCAAGCGCATATCGATGTGAGCGATCTGACACTAGGTGTGCACTCCATCCCACCACAAATCGCATTGCCTTTTACAGAATTGGATGTTACTTCACTCTCAGTCGTGCCCGCTCTATTGGATCTGGAGTTGCGCACTACAAGCGAGGAATGAACCAAGGTCATCAGCCGCCATAGCCACGACGGGCGCTATGCTACAATGGCCACATGGCCGAAAAAGCAATTGTCGCCCTTGTAGGCCGCCCCAATGTCGGCAAGAGCACGCTCTTCAACCGCTTGGTGGGGGCGCGTGTCGCCATCACTGATGACCGTCCTGGCACCAC
Organism: Phototrophicaceae bacterium; assembly: GCA_965237765.1. GTDB lineage: Bacteria > Chloroflexota > Anaerolineae > Aggregatilineales > Phototrophicaceae > WTGJ01. The sequence continues at coordinate 2,582,869 of OZ250157.1, read as the reverse complement.
CCGCGACCACCTCGTCGGGCATACGGATTGGAACGGTATCGACTTCATAGTCATTGATACTGGCGGTATCGAGTTGCAACAGCCGGTTCTGGCTTTGGGGTCTGAGGCCGAGCATGGTTCCACTCATTTCGCAGCTGAAATTCGCGCGCAGGCGCTGGACGCAGCCGAGCAAGCCGATTGTGTCATCTTCCTCGTCGATGGCGCAGCGGGTTTGACCGGCGCCGATGAAGAAGTCGCCGATATCCTGCGCCGCGCGTTGCCGCCTATCCTCGTCGCCGCCAACAAAATCGATAGCGATTCGATGCGCGAAGCAGCTCTTGATGCCTACGCGCTTGGCCTAGGCGAGGTCTATCCGATCAGCGCCATTCATAGCCTCGGTGTGGGTGATCTGCTCGATGCGGTGAGCGAATGCTTGCGCAAGCGCGCATCGACAGTTGCAGATGACGATGACGAAGAAATGCGCGTGGCCATCGTCGGAAGGCCAAATGTCGGCAAAAGCAGCCTGCTCAACCGCTTACTCGGCGAAGAGCGTGCAATCGTCAGCGAGCGCGCCGGCACCACACGGGATGCTCTAGATACGCACATCCGCTGGCATAACCTGCCTGTCACGCTGATCGACACCGCGGGCATCCGCCGCCGGGGTAAGATCGTGCCCGGCGTTGAGAAATACAGCGTAATCCGCGCGATGTGGGCAATCGAGCGCACCGATGTCGCCCTATTGCTGGTTGACGCCGTCCAGGGTCTCACCGAACAGGACGAGCATATTGCCGGTTATGTTGTTGATGCCAGCCGTAGCCTCGTCGTTGTCGTTAATAAATGGGATGCCGTCGAGCGCGAAACGCACACGATGCACGAGATGGAAGCCCACATCCGTGCTCGCCTGAATTTCGTGCCGTACGCACCCATGATCTTCATTAGCGCTTTGAGCGGTCAACGCATCCATTTGGCGCTGGAAACCGCGCATCGCGTCTGGCAAGCGCGGTTCTTGCGCATCCAGACCGCCGCGCTCAACCAGCTCATCCGCGACGCGCTGCAACAACACGCGCCGCCTTCCCGCGGTGGCCGCAGCCTGAAGGTGCGATACGCTGCTCAAGTTGCTGTCAACCCGCCGCTATTCCTCTTCCACATCAACGACCGGCGGTTGTTGCATTTCAGCTACGCGCGCTACCTGGAAAATCGCATCCGGGATGTCTATGATTTTGTGGGTACGCCACTCCGTTTCAGCTTTCGGGAGAGCACCGAATAGCGATGCATTTCGACAATGATCATATGCCTGAGGATAACCACAACGCTGGCCCCGCACAAACGGCAACACTAACCCCGCCGCCTGTGTCAATGGAAATTCCGCGGCCAAATGCCTTCCGCTGGCGTTGGTTGCGAGAACTACTAGAGATGGCTTTCACCATCATCGCGATATACACGCTCGTTAACCTGCTCAGCATGCGGTATATTGTGCATGGGCGCAGCATGGATCCGACTTTCGGCGAGGGGCAATTCCTCATCGTCAGTCGTGTACATTACTGGTTTGAGGAACCAGAACGCGGCGATGTTGTTGTCTTTCATGCGCCGAGCAACCTGGAGGAAGATTACATCAAGCGCGTGATCGGCATTCCTGGTGATCGCATCGAATTCCGCGACCGACGACTCTATGAAATAGGAGATCCACTTGATGATGCATATCTCACGGAAACAGAATTAAATACACACTATGACCGCCAGCGAGAAATCCTTGTACCCATTGATCAATTCAATTCTCGCAACAAGCATCTTTTCGTAAATGGATTCCCACTCGAAGAAGCATATCTCACAGAAACAAGTAAGCTCTCCAATCGCCAAGTTGAAATTGATGGGATTGTACCACCTAACACGTACTACGTGTTAGGTGATAACCGTAATAACAGTGTAGACTCTCGCAGCAGAAGAGTTGGTTTCGTGAAGAGAGAACTACTAATTGGCAAAGTACTCTTTCGCTATTGGCCGCTGAATGAATTGAGCCTAATCGGCCGCAATCTAATTCCAACTCCCTAATCAATGATGAGACGAAGTGAAGCTGATTTACGTGCCGAATGTTGCCATATCGGACGTGTTTTGTCGGCTTATGGCTGGGCGCCAGGTAGCAGCGGGAATATCAGCGCCAGTCTGGATGAGCATACGATCCTGATCACACCATCTGGCGCCGCGTTAGGCGAGCTTCAGCCGGATGATTTACTCGTTTTGCCCTTCTGTGACCAGCAATCTGAAGTCTCGACGAGCGGCCCCCGCCCGAGCTCCGAGTTGCCGATGCACCGCGAAAGTTATCGGCAACGGCCCGCGCTTAAGGCCGTCATCCATGCGCACCCACCCTATACCGTCGCCCTGAGCATCATCGGCTACGATTTTCGCCGCGCGGTAGTCCCGGAAACCATCCTGACTCTGGGTGAGGTTGGCGTCGCACCCTATTCATTGCCCGCCAGCGAAGAGAACGCCCTGGCAATCCGCGAGTTGGCGCCGCAACACGAAGCAATCGTGCTCGCGCGGCATGGAACACTCACGCTGGGCGATAGTTTGCGGCAGGCGCTGTGGCGCCTGGAGGCGCTGGAAGGGGCGGCGAAAATCATCCACTTGGCGCAGCAGCTCGCCGAAGTTAAAGACTTGCCAGTAGCCGAAATAGCCAGATTGCGCCACCACCGTCAAACGCTACAGGGACATTGACGGTCATCGTGGCAACCCGTCTTGACGATTGCTCCACCGGCAATTAGAATGATGCGCTGTGGCCCCATCGTCTAGTGGACTAGGATGCCACCCTTTCAAGGTGGAGACACGGGTTCGAACCCCGTTGGGGCTATGCTACCCTCATCGTGAATGATGAGGGTTTGGTATATGCAGGTGAATTAATGAGTGAGATGCGCGGTATCTTCAACATCCTGGCGACGCCTTTCGACGAATGTGGCGCGCTTGACCTACCCAGTTTACGCAACCTAGTGGAATTCCAGATCGCTTGCGGCGTTGATGGACTCACCATCCTCGGTGTACTTGGCGAAGCAGCAAAACTGAGCGTCGCAGAGCGCGAACAGGTGCTCGCTGAAGTTGTCACTGTTGCCGCTGGGCGAGTCACCATTGTTGTCGGCGCCAGCCATCCTGACGATGCGACTTGCCAGCAAATTTGTCGCGGTGCGGAGTGGGCCGGCGCCGCCGGTGTGATGGTTGCGCCACCGCCACGCTTCGCGGAGCAGGCTGAAAGCGAGCTCGCCGGTTACTATGCGCAGCTCGCCGCAAGTTTCAGCATCCCCATCGTCGTGCAGGATTTTCCGCCGGTGAATGGCGTCACTATGTCTCCCGCAACCATCGCGCAGCTAGCAGCTGATGTGCCAGCTGCGCGTTACTTGAAGCTGGAAGACCCGCCACTCATGCGCAAAATCGCCGCAATTTTGGCGCTCAACCCCGAGGTGGTGATCTTCGGCGGGTTAGGCGGGATGTTCTTGCTCGAAGAATTGCGGCGTGGCGCGGCCGGCACGATGACTGGTTTCGCCTTCTCTGAAGTGTTGATCGCCGTCGAGCGCGCCCATCATCGTGGAGATGACGCAGCGGCGGCGCGCATCTTCGATCGCTACCTGCCACTGATTCGCTATGAAAATCAGCCGCTCATCAACCTCACGTTGCGTAAATTTATCCTGCACCTGCGGGGAGCGATCGCGCATCCAGCGCCGCGCGAACCCTTTGCGCCACTAGGCGATGGCGTGGGCGAGGAGTTGAGTTGGATCTTGCGGCGTGTCGGTATCGAAGACCCGAAGGAAATCTTGCAGCTGGATACGATGGAGGGATAGCGATGGATCTGGGATTGAAAGGGCGCGTGGCGCTCGTCGCGGCAGCGAGTAAAGGGCTTGGCTACGGCGTGGCGCAGGCATTGGCTCGCGAAGGAGCCTTGTTATCGATATGCAGCCGAACAGACGCGGATATTCAGGCGGCCGCGGCGCGCTTGCGCGAAGAGACCGGCAACGAGACGCTGGCATCTGTTTGCGATATGCGCGACGCCGCATCCATCGAGGCCTGGGTGGCGGCGACGGTGACGCGTTTTGGTCGTATCGACGCGGTGCTTGTGAACGCTGGTGGCCCGCCGGCTGGCTATTTGCGTGATTTTGATGATGGCCAATGGCAGGCCGCATTCGAACTTACCCTGATGAGCGCCGTCCGTCTGGTACGCGCCGCCTTGCCGCATCTCACCCGCGGCAGCGCCATCCTTACCGTGACCTCTTCCTCAATTCGCGAGCCGATCGCGCGCCTCGGTTTATCCACTGTGATGCGCGCTGGGGTGGCCGGTTTCGTTAAGACCCTGGCAGATGAGCTGGCGGGCGAGGGCATCCGCGTCAACAATTTGCTGCCCGGGCGCATCGATACCGATCGCGTCGCCCAATTGGACCGCAATACGGCGGCGAATCTCGGCATCACGCCGGAAGAGGCGCGGCGGCGCAGCGAGGTGGCAATCCCGTTGCAGCGGCTCGGCACGATCGAAGAATATGGCACTGCTGCCGCCTTCTTGCTCTCACCGGCGGCCGCTTACATCACGGGCGCCAGTTTGCAGGTCGACGGCGGCAAAATGCGCTCGTTTTAGCGTTTGGCCAAATAATCCAATAGGTCGATCTGAGTCAGGATTCCGACGACGCTTGGCTCGCCGCGGAAAGGGTCGTCCTCCATGATGATGGCGGTCTTGTGCTTGCTGAAGAGTATGAGCACGTCATCGAGCGGTATAGTGCGGTCGAGCGTGGGGACGTCGATTTCGATGACGGCGGCATCAACGAGAGAAGTTTGGGGCACACCTTCGCGCTGTTCGCGCAGCAAGTAATCCAACAAACGGAATTCCGTCGTCAGGCCAAGTAAACGCTCATCGCGCGTGAGCACAGGCAATTGCGATACGCCCGCGGCTGATAGCTTGGCCACTACGTCGCCCACCGTCTCATCTGCATACGCGAAGATGAGCGCTGGCCGAATCCCGCTGCCCAACAACGCGTCGAGTGTCTCTTCATCCCAGTCACTATCCAGAAAGCGACTTTCCTGCATCCATCGATCGTCAAAGATTGTGCTGAGATAGAGTGTCCCGCAATCAGCGAAGAGGACGACAATGTTTTCCGCGGGGTCCAACGCAGCCGCTTCGGCATAACGCAGCGCGCCGGCCAAGGCCAGCCCGCTCGAGCCACCGGCAAGAATGCCCTGTTCGCGCGCGAGTCGCCGCGTGAAGGATATCGCCTCTCGGTCAGAAACTTGCAGCACATCATCCACTACATTGGCATCATATATTGGGCTAACACACCCACTGCCCACGCCTTCCAGCCGACTATGAAAAAATCGCCCCTGTGTAGCGCGCTCTGTAGCGCTGGCGTAACCCGAACCACGTGGTTCTACGCCAATCACACGGATGGAATCGTCCTGCTCCTTCAAATAGCGCCCAACGCCACATAGCGTGCCGCCGCTGCCTATCGCGGCGACGAAAACGCGGATACTGCCGCCGCTCTGCTGCCAGATTTCCGGGCCGGTCGAATCGTAATGCGCGGCCGGATTGGCAGGGTTGGCGCGATAATCGACGAGGTAGCTGCCCGGTAACTCCGCCGCCATCTGCCGAGCGACGCTCACGTTGCTGGCGGGGTTGTTCTCCCCGATATCCGCGGGGGTAACCACGACGCGCGCGCCAAAAGCTCGCATGATGCGCAATTTTTCATCCGAAGCGGAATCAGCGACGACGCAGATGCAACGATGGCCGAGCTCTTTTGCCGCCATAACCAGGCTGATGCCTAAATTGCCACTGGTAGCGACGACGATCGACGCCGCAGCCGCCAACTCACCGTTGGCGTGGGCAGCGCGCAAGATGGCACCTGCGACGCGGTCTTTGCTGGAACCACTCGGATTCGCGGTTTCTAGCTTGGCGTAGATGTTGGCGGGATGGGCGCGATCGAGTGGTTGGAGACGCAGCAGGGGCGTGTTGCCAACGGCGTCAAGTAGAGAATCGTGAGCCTTCATGATGGATTTAGCTCCGCCAACAGTCGCTGCAAGACGGGCAGATCCAAATTGCCGCCAGAGAGCACGCAGACCACGCGCGCGCCGGGAGGAAACGACAATTTGCCACACCATAAGGCCGCGAAGGCCGCCGCGCCCGCTCCCTCGCAGAGCAACTTACTGTGCTCCAGGATGGCGAGCAGAGCGCTGATGATTTCTTCGTCGCTCACCAAGACAATCTCGTCAACGAACTCTTGCGTGTGCAATAGCGTATTTTCGCTGGCGAAAGGCGCGCAAAGGCCATCGGCGATGCTCTTCGCTGAATCGAGCGGGACGACACGGCCGGCTGCCAGCGCCTCGGTCATGGCAGGAGCGCCTATTGGTTCCATGCCGATTACGCGTGTTTTTGGTGAATTCATTTTCACTGCCGCGGCGATCCCAGCAATCAGGCTACCACCCCCGACAGGAACCAACACCACGTCGATATCTTCAAGATCTTCCAGGATCTCCATGCCGATGCTGGCGTTGCCGGCTGCGAGTTCGAGCGCGCTCAACGGGTGAATGAAGGTGAGGCCACGCTCATCGATGAGCGTTTGCGCCCGCGCCATCAGGCCGGTGATATCACCATCATGCAACACGACTTCAGCGCCCAGCGCGTGGGTAGCGGCAATTTTGCTTTTGGGAGCGCCAGCTGGCAAGACGACCGTGGCAGCAATTCCCAGCTCTGCAGCCGCCAGCGCCAATCCTTGCGCCAGGTTGCCAGCTGAAATTGTGAGCACGCCATGCTGGCGTTCGTCATCGCTTAGAGCAGCCAATCTAGTGATGGTTGCGCGCGGCTTATACGAAGCAGTGAGTTGTAGCATTTCCGCTTTGAAAAAGAGCTCTGTATCAGTCTGTTCGCTCAGGGCAGGGGCGGCAATCAGCGGCGTGCGGATGATACGGCCGTCGAGCAGTTTGCGCGCCGCATCGATATCGGCTGCCGTGAGGAGTCGTACTTCATCGGCCATCGTTTTCTTCCTTAGCCACGGGCCAGCCGCACCAGTTTCTCCGCCGCTTCGTGGAGCGTTTCGTCGCTCTTGCAAAAGGCGAAGCGCGCCTGTTTGGCGGCGATATGACGATTCGCTTCGCTATAGAAGACCGTAGGCGGGATACAGGCTACACCAATCTCTTGGGCGAGGTAACGCGCAAAATCTAAATCATCGCCCACAAAGACATCCGAAAAGTCGGCCATCACAAAGTAAGTGCCTTCCGGCTTCAAGCACCGCAGGTGCGCCTGGTCGAGCGCTTGCGTCATGATTTCACGCTTGCCCGCAAGCAAGTCACGATATTCCCCATAAAAACTGTTTGCCAGGCCGAAGGCATGCGCGACGGCTAGTTGAGTTGGGTGATTGACGGCAAAAACGACGAACTGATGCACGCGCCAGATGCCCTGTATCAACTCCGGTGGACCGTAAGACCAGCCGATTTTCCAGCCCGTCATGCCGAAAGTCTTCCCGGCGCTGCCGATGGTCACCGTTCGCTCGAACATGCCGGGAAGGGTAGCAATGGGAATATGCTCATGCTCATCGAATGTGAGGTGCTCGTAGACCTCATCAGAGATGACCAGCACATCAAATTCCCTGCATAACTCGGCAATGTAACCCAGCTCTTCCCGCGTGAAGACGCGCCCGACAGGATTATGCGGCGTGTTGATCATGATGGCACGCGGACGACGAGCGAAAGCGGCGCGCAATTCTTCGCGATCAAAGCTCCAGGCTGGCGGCCGAAGCGGCACATACAAAGGCTTCGCGCCAGCCATCAGGATGCTCGGCACGTAGCTATCGTAATAGGGCTCAATCACGATGACTTCTTCGCCCGGATCCACCAGACCCAATACGGCCGAGAAAACGGATTGCGTGGCGCCAGCTGTAATGATGACACCCTCTTTGGGATCGACCTGAAGGCCATAAAACGCCTCAGCATGCTGCGCCACACGCTCCAACAATTGGGGCACACCGGGTCCTGGCGCGTATTGGTTGGCGGTGCCATCCGCGCGTTGGAAAGCGGCGACGGCTGCCTCGATCGCTTGTGGCGGCCCATCGAAATCCGGCCGGCCCTGGCCGAGGTTGATCGCTTTACTCTCGCGGGCGAGGTCATTGATCTCCTTGAAAATGGTGGTGTTAAAGCCAGCCACTCGTTGCGCGAATTTCATCCGGGCTCCTGAATTTTCATAACCTTCGTTGGTAACGGGGGAGGCGGCAGAGCGCAATTGCTCGCGCACCAATCGATGGACGCGTTCGTTATGTATATGGCCGCTATGCCCGGCTACCCAAACCCAGCAGATTTCATGCGACGTGGCGGCGGCGACGAGCGCTCGCCAGAGTGCTTGATTCTTCACTGGGCGGCGATTTGAGCCGCGCCAATTATTTCGTTGCCAATTGGGCAACCATTCCGTGATGCCGCGCTGGACATACTGGCTATCGGTGTAGATGGTGATCTCGGTCGCCTGCGGCATGGCGAGCAAAGCCTCCGTCACCGCGGTGAGTTCCATCTGATTGTTCGTACTGTGGGAAACACTGCTGCCGCGGAGGATCCGCTCGTTACCGTCCTGTAGCAGAATGGCGGACCAGGCGCCAGGACCCGGATTTGGGCGGCAGCCACCATCCGTATATACCGTGACCCGCGGCCGATCCGCGGTTTGCTCAGTCATCCAGCAGCGTCCGCAGCATGTACTGCAATATGCCACCGTGGCGATAATAAGTTGCTTCAATCGGAGTTTCTATGCGCGCCTGGGCACGGAAGCGTGCGCGCTGGCCGTCATCCGCAACCACCACAATTTCTAGCCATTGCCCGGGGGTAATTTCTTCTGGAAAGTCCAGGATGTCGTATGTTTCCGCGCCAGTCAGGCTGAGCGAAGCTGCGTTTTCGCCCGGCGCGAATTGTAAGGGCAAGATGCCCATGAAAACGAGGTTGCTGCGGTGGATGCGTTCGTAGCTGACCGCGAGCGTCGCCTTTACGCCCAGCAATAACGGCCCTTTCGCCGCCCAATCGCGACTCGAGCCCATGCCATAATCTTCGCCGGCGATGACGATGAGCGGTGTGCCTGTTTCGCGGTAGCGTTCCGCAGCGTCGTAGATGCTCAGCTCGTCGCCGCTCGGAAAATGCCGCGTCACGCCCCCCTCGCTGCCGGGCAGGAGCAGGTTGCGCAGCCGGATATTGGCAAATGTGCCCCGTGACATCACGCGGTCATTGCCTCGCCGCGCGCCGAAACTGTTGAACTGCGCGCGCTCTACCCCCTGAGCGCGCAGGTATTCGCCAGCTGGACTGGCTGATCCGATGCTGCCTGCCGGTGAGATATGGTCGGTCGTGATCGAATCGCCGAACATCGCTAGCACCCGTGCCCCTCGAATTTCGCCAGGTGGTTGCGGCATGAGCGGCATATCGTCGAAGAACGGCGGCTCCTGGATATACGTGCTGCTCTCTTGCCAATCATAAACCAGCGCGTCGCCGCTCGGGATGGCGTTCCAGGTCTCGTTGCCGTTAAACACATTGCCGTATTGCTCGTGATACAGCTCCGGCCCAAGCGAATCTTGAATGGTCTGCAAGATTTCCACTTGCGTGGGCCAGATATTGCGCAGGTAGACCGCCTCGCCACTTGCGCCATGACCCAGTACATCATTCTCGAAGTCGAAATCCACCCTACCGGCGAGGGCGAAAGCGACGACCAAAGGGGGCGATGCTAGATAATTAGCGCGCACGTCTGGGCTGATACGGCCGCCAAAATTGCGGTTGCCGCTGAGCACGGCTGCAGTGACTAGTTCATTCTCGGCGATGGTTTCGCTGAGCGCAGCGGGTAGCGGGCCGCTGTTACCAATGCAAGTCGTACAGCCATAGCCAACAACATGGAAGCCCAGCGCTTCGAGCGGAAGCAACAGCCCCGCGCGCTCCAGATAAGCGGATACGACCTTGGAGCCGGGCGCCAAGCTGGTTTTCACTTGCGGCGCACTCGTCAGTCCGTGGGCGACAGCGTTGCGCGCCAATAAGCCCGCCGCCACCATCACCGACGGATTGCTGGTGTTCGTGCAGCTGGTGATGGCGGCAATCACCACCGATCCATGGCGCAACTCGGCGCTGCCTCCATTATCGCGATAGCTGGCGCGACGATCGCGCTCGTCAGCGGCGATCGCAAAACCCTGTGGCCCAACCGGTGCGGCGAGCGCCTGATGAAAGCGAGGCTTCATCTCGCCGATCGGGATGCGATCTTGAGGGCGCAAGGGCCCCGCGAGGCTCGATTGCACGGTCGCCAGATCGAGTTCCAATGTGTCGTGATATTGAGGGTCGGGCGTATCATCGGTGCGGAAGAGCTGTTGTTCACGGCAATAGCGCTCGACGAGGCGGACGTGCTGCGGGTCGCGTCCGGTGCGCTCCAGGTAGCTGATGGTTTCGGCATCGATAGGGAAGAAACCAACTGTCGCGCCATATTCCGGCGCCATATTGGCCAAAGTGGCGCGGTCGGGTAGGCTGAGTTGGCTAAGACCGCTGCCATAATACTCCACGAATTTGCCAACCACCTTGCGCTTTCGCAGCATCTGCGTGGCGGTGAGCACGAGGTCTGTGGCCGTCGCGCCGTCAGGCAATGCTCCAAACAACTTGAAGCCGACCACCTGTGGCAACAGCATGTAGATCGCCTGACCGAGCATTGCCGCTTCCGCCTCGATCCCACCCACACCCCAGCCGAGCACTCCCAGAGCATTGATCATTGTGGTGTGACTATCCGTGCCGACCAGGGTATCCGGCATCAGGATCAACCGGCCAGAAGCATCACGCCGCTGTTGCACTACTTCGGCGAGGAATTCCAGGTTGACTTGGTGGACGATGCCGGTCGCAGGCGGCACGACGCGGAAATTGGCAAAGGCCTTCTGCCCCCAATGCAGGAATTCGTATCGCTCCTGGTTGCGCTCGAATTCGCGCTGGGAATTGATGCGGATCGCATCTTTACGCCCGAAGACATCCACCTGCACCGAATGGTCGATGACCAGGTCGACGGGGATTTGCGGATTGATGCGTGCGGGGTCTCCACCGAGTCGTTGCAAGGCGCTGCGCATAGCCGCCAAATCAACGACGGCGGGCACGCCAGTGAAATCCTGTAACAGCACACGCGCCGGCTGGAATGGAATTTCTTGGTCGCTCGTTTCCGCGGCGCTCCAGGAAGCGATTCGCTGCACATCTTCCGCGCTGGCGGCGCCAGCGTGATGGTTGCGGAGTACGTTTTCCAATAGCAATCGGATGCTGAATGGGAGAATGCTCAGATCGCATAGTCCGGCGCGCTCAAGCGCATCGAGGCGGTAGATGGTCGCGTCGCCAAGGTTCGTGGTGAGGATCGCTTCGGCAGGGAAGGTTGGCATGGACACAGGCGAATTCGCTTACAACTGGCACTATTGTAGCGGGTCTGCGAAGCCTGCCTAGCCTTCATGACTGCTATCGTCTGAAATTAGAATGGGAAAGTGTAGCGGGGCTGGCTACAATCAAGGCTCGAATCGGCAGACAAAGGTAAGGTAACGACTTGGCGAAAACGAGTAAGCGCGAAAGTGGGAAAGATGCTGGCAGCGCGATCAAACAAACCCGTCAACGGAAGCGGCAACGCGGCCGCCAACAACGGAGGCAGCGCTGGACAACTGTCGTGTTGGTAGCGGTAGGGGGTATTATATTGGTCGGCGCACTCTTCATCTTTGGCAATCAGCCGGCTACAGGCGGAATTCCCCCTGAAGCGCTGGAAAGATATGGTGAAATTCCACAAGGCAGGAGCGAGGAAGGCTTCCCCACCTTGGGCGCGGAAGATTCCGCGGTAACGCTCAAGCTATTCACCAGTTTCGATTGCGGGCGCTGCGCCGCGCAGGGCGAATTGCTGAACGATTTGTTGCAGCGTTTCACCGCCGATAGCGAAATATCGTTGCAATTCATCCCCATTGTCGCGCCACGAATGCTGGAATTCCAGAACGCCGAATTCGCGACGAAATTCGCTATCTGCTCCGGGCGAAATGGCCGCTTCTGGGAATATCAAGAAGCGCTCTATTCCTGGCAGCAATACGAGCAACGCGCATATGCGAGCGCTCGTCTCGCCAATGGCATCGAGAATCTTGGGCTGGATCGCTCCGAAGTGGAAACTTGCGTGCGCGGTAGCCTGGTCGAGCAGACAATTGACACTGCCCTGGCCGCAGCCGAGGCACAACTCGGTTTCAACCAATATGGCTTCCCACTCTTCGCCGTGAATTTGGAACCCATCACTCCCGCAACGCCCGGCGATTTGCCGACACTCGAACAGATCCAAAACGCGTTAGATGCCGCCCTTACTGCTCTCGAGGAGGGCGAGGAAGAGGTAACAGTGCCTGAAGATGAAGATACGGCCGATGAAGCGGCGTCGGCCGAAACTACCCCCACCTTGATCCCCGCGACCGAAGTGCCGGCCATACCCGTGCCGGGTGTCGCCGCTACCGCCACGCTGCCGCCAACCGAAGCGATCGGTGATGACGGAGGGGAATGACTAGCGCGCTACAGTTCGTCCCAGATACCGGCCACCGATCAGGTGCATGTGTAAGTGAAAAACTTCTTGCCCGCCATCCACATTACAATTGATGACGAGGCGGTAGCCGCTCGCCGCAATGCCTTCTTGCTTGGCTATGTCCCGTGCCACCAACAACATACACCCGATAAGTTCAGCGTCCGCATCATCAATATCATTGACCGTGGCGATAGCCTTATTCGGCACGATGAGGATGTGAACGGGTGCCAGTGGGTCTATATCGCGAAAAGCGGTGATCCAATCGTCGCTATAGACGATATCGGCAGGGATTTCCCTGGCAATGATGCGCGCAAAAATCGTCGGCTCGTTCACATGTACATCCCTCCATCCACATTCAGCGTTTGTCCGGTGATGTATTTCGCCTCATCCGACGCCAAGAAAGCAACTGCTGCTGCGACTTCGCTCGGCTGGCCCATACGCCCGAGCGGGATGTGTGCGCGCGCCGTATCCAGGAGATCCTCAGGCAATTCGGCCGTCATATCCGTAGCGATGAAGCCTGGCGCAACGACATTGACGGTGATGCCACGGCTGGCAATCTCGCGTGCCAGAGATTTGCTCATTCCAATGATGCCCGCCTTGCTAGCAGCATAATTCGACTGGCCAGCGTTGCCCATCAATGCTGTCACGCTGCTGATATTCACGATGCGGCCATAGCGAGCGCGCATCATCACTCGCAATGCGGCTCTGCACATGAGCCAACAGCTGCGCAAATTCGTGGCAAGCACAGCGTCAAAGTCATCCGCCTTCATGCGCGCCATGATGTTATCACGCGTGATGCCAGCGTTGTTTACGAGTATGTCGAGCTGGCCGTAGGTTGCGACCACACTTTTAACGAGCGAAGTTGCCGCCTCCTCATCTGAGACATCCGCCCTGAAAGCGCGCGCTTCGCCGCCAGATGAAGTGATCGCCTCGACCACTTCATCCGCCGCCGCCTCGCCGGAGCGATAATTCACCGTCACACGAGCGCCGAGAGCCGCCAGTTTCAAGGCGATCGCCCGACCGATGCCGCGGCTGGCGCCTGTTACCAGCGCCACTCTACCTTCCATGTTCGCTCATGTTCGCTCCTTTATTTCGAATCAGCGCGATTATAGCAATCAGCGCGTCTTTATCGCCCGCCGGCCCAGCCAATGAGGCGATTTTGCCCGCGCAATCCTTCGGTAAGGTTCAGCGCGCCAAAACCGTTGACGGACGCACGGTAGACATGAATCCGGCCATCCAGGAGCGAATTCACGCCCTCAAACGCCAAGTAATCGCCATCTGGCGAAAATTTCGGCTCGCACATTGGCGGAATAGTCCCTTGCGCAATAAGTTGCAATTCTCTCGTGAATACCAGCGCGCCAAACGGGCACTGTCCTTCGACACCGCCGATCGCCAGACGCGAGCCATCTGGTGCCCAGGCTGCGGCCATGCCATAGCGCGGGAAGATGAACTCGTCGCTGCTGCCAAGCAACACGCCATCCGCCCGCACGACCACAATACGGTTCTCCGTGCCTGCGCTCTGATAGACCACCGCGCTGCCATCCGCCGCCCAAAATACGTCCAATGGTAGTGGAATAGCTTCACTTTCATTCGTCAGTAATCGCCGCGTCGTGCCAGTCACAGTATTGGCAAGCCAGAGGATGCGTTCGGTCTCGCCGTAGAGAAGATCGCCACTAACGAAGGTGAGTGTCGTTTCGTCCAGCCAGTGCGGTGGTTCGCTAAGCCAAACCTCGCTCAAGCGTTGGCTGGCGCCCGTTTGTAGGTCCAATATGTGCAGTTGGCCGCGTCGAGGCAGGGTGGCTTCAAGCGAATTGCAAGATTCGGGCGAGGACGGCTGCCAGGTTGGGCAGCGCGCGATGTCAGAAAGATACGCGAGATAACGCCCATCTGGCGACCATACGGGGTGAAAATCATAACCGCCGCCGCGTGTGAGCGGCCGCCATTGGTTATTCGCCAGTTCGAAAGCGAAGAGGTCCATATCGTAATCAGTGGCGATGGAAACGGCTAATTGGCGGGCATCCGGTGACCAATTTGGCCGGAGCGGTATGCCGCGTGGCGCAGTCTCTGAAAGACTCAAGATACGCAAGCGGAAACCTTCCCGCAACGAAAGGACATAGAGACTCGTGCCCCTGGCGAGGTTTTCTTCCATATACGCGATCGCGCTGCCGTCCGAAGAGGGGAAGATGTGCCCGAGCACGCTGGCGTGCATTTCATGGACTTTGCGCAGGATGCCCGGATTGCGTGCGTTGACGTAATAGAGCACCGCTAGTTCGGAATCGGGCAGGGCGGTCGCCAAATTGCCGCCACTGCTACGGTCGTTGATGCTGAGAATGATTAGGTGAGGCTGTGTTAAGTCAATGCGCGCCACCGTCGATGCGTCAATGACCTGCATTTGGTCGTTGCGGAAATCAGCGCCTGAGTAGGGCGTAGAAGAGGGTAAAGGAGTGGTACTCGGTAGCGGTGTCGCGGTTGGCGTTGGGCTAGAGGTCTCGGTTGGCTTTGGAGTGGGCGTCTTGCTGGGACTGGGAGGCGGAGTCTGGCTAGGAGATGATGTGGCGGTGGGCGGTGCGCTGGTGAGTGTAGGCGGTGGTGCCGTCGGCCGCGGCGCGCGCGATAGCTCGCAGGCGGTCAACAGGAGTAACACGCTCAACAGGGCGATATAACGGCGGGATCGCATGGCACAAATGTAGCGTTTGTAAAAGCGCTCCTCAAGACGCGGGATTTGGCAAGCCGCGCATTGGACGCTAGTATCAAGCGTATGGTAGCACACGCGCAAACCAAATCTGCACCGCATCCGTTCCACATCATGACCAAGCCGCGCGGGGCGATTTGTAACCTGGATTGCAAGTATTGCTACTTCTTGAAAAAAGAAGCGCTATTTCCCGGCAGCGATTTCCGCATGTCCGATGCAGTGTTGGAAGAATACACGCGCCAATATATTGTCGCGCAGCCACAACCCGAAGTCAGTTTCGCCTGGCAGGGTGGCGAGCCGACGCTAATGGGCCTCGAATTCTTCCGCAAAGCCGTAGAATATCAGGCAAAATACCGCAAACCTGGCATGCGCATCCTCAACTCCTTACAGACCAATGCTGTCACGCTGGATGAGGAATGGTGTCGCTTCTTCCGGGAGCACCAATTTCTGCTCGGCGTCAGCCTCGATGGCCCGCGTGAGTTTCACGACGCCTACCGCGTGGATAAGGGCGGGCAACCAACCTTCGAGCGCGTGATGCGCGGTTTGCGTTTGCTGCAAGCACAGGGCGTCGAATACAACATCTTGACGACCGTGCACGCTGCCAACGCCGATCACCCATTGACAGTCTATCGCTTCCTGCGCGATGAAGTGGGCGCTCGCTACCTGCAATTCATCCCCATTGTCGAGCGCGATAACGAGAGCGGTTACCAAGAGGGCAACATCGTAACCGACCGTTCCGTCCGCGCCGACGGATATGGTGATTTCCTCATGGCCATTTTTGACGAGTGGGTGCGGCACGATGTCGGGCGCGTTTTCGTGCAGATTTTCGACGTCGCGCTGGCGGCCTGGGCGGGCGAGCGGGCGGGGCTCTGCGTCTTCGAGGAAACCTGTGGCGCAGCGCTGGCCATCGAGCACAACGGCGCTGTGTATAGCTGCGACCATTATGTCGAGCCGAATTATTTCGTCGGCAATATCGTTGATATTCCTCTTAGCGAGATCGTGGTCTCAGAGCCGCAGCGTCGCTTCGGCGAAGCCAAGCGCGACACACTACCGCAATACTGCCGCGATTGCGAGGTGCGCTTCGTGTGCAATGGCGGCTGCCCGAAGAACCGCATCATCAGTACTCCGGCTGGTGAGCCCGGCCTGAATTACCTCTGCGCCGGTTACCGCGCTTTCTTCAATCACATTGATGAACCAATGCGATACATGGCAGCGCAATTGCGACAACAACGCCCACCGGCCACAGTCATCGCCTATATGCGCGATAAAGACGAGGCGCTCGCCAACGCCTATCAGGTAGCTGGCCGCAACGATCCATGCCCCTGCGGCAGCGGCCAGAAATACAAACGTTGTTGTTGGAATGCACGGCGCGGCTCCTTCGCGCGCAAATAGGCATAGTCCACTTTACATACCTCATCTGATTCGTTAGCATACCCGTTAACGATAGTAGTGAAAGGTGAATCTTGTGCGAAGCAAACAACTCTTGTTCTTTACGCTTGTGGCGCTGCTGCTTGCGTTATCAACAGGCTTGATCCAAGCGCAGGAAGACACGACCTTGCGTCTTTCGGGCGGTCCTGGTGACCCGCGCAGCATCGACCCGCAACAGGGCATCAATATGCGCGATTGGTATCTCCTCAACCTACTTTTCCCTGGCCTCGTTTCCCTCGATGAGGAAAGCAATCAGTTGGAGCCAGGTTTCGTGAGCGGTTGGGAGGTTTCTGAAGACGGCCTGACGACAACTTTCCATTTGCTGGAAGGCATCCCTTGGGTCCGTTACAACGCCGAATCAGGCGATGTCGAGCAGATCATGGACGACATGGGCAACCCGCGCATCGTAACCGCACATGATCTTGTCTACGGTTTCCGCCGCGCGCTGGATCCCGCGACGGGTACCTTCTCCGCCTTCATGTTGGCGCCGCTCGTTGCCGGCGGTGAAGCGTTTAACGCTGGCGAGAGCGACGGCAGCGACCTCGGCGTCCGCGCCATCGATGATTTCACTTTCGAGGTCACGGCGCCAATTTCCGTCGGTTATGCCCTCCCCCTCTATAGTCTGATGTCCGCGCGGCCCAGCCCGCAATGGGCCATCGAAGCGAGCGGCGACCGCTGGATCGAAGCCGAAAACATCCAGACCTTTGGCCCCTACGCCCTCAAGGAGTGGGTACATGAGGACAGCATGACCTTCATCCGCAACCCCCACTGGCCCGGCTCAGCCGGCTACGCGCAGGGCAAAGCGGTAGAAATCATCTTCCGCTTCCTGGACCAGGGCGTCTCGCTACGCGAATACGAAGCGGGCAACCTGGATACGGTCGGTGTCCCCTCTGCTCAGATCCCACGCTTGAAGGCGGATCCGACATTCAGCCAGGAACTGACGCTTTCGCCGGGCGCTTGCAGCTTCGTCATCGCCTTCCATACCGAGAAGGCGCCCTTTGATAATGTGCATATTCGCCGTGCTTTCTCCTATGCCATCGACCGTGAACTCTTCGTCGATTCCGTGCTTCAGGGCGCTGGTTTCCCCGCGCGTTGGATTACGCCACCGAGCATCTACTTGGCGCCGACCCCAGAAACTGACCCCGATGTCGGCATCGCCTATGACCCGATGAAGGCGGATGAAGAACTCGCCGCTGGCCTCGCCGACCTGGGCCTGGAATCCGTAGCTGACCTGCCGCCCGTCACCGTCTACTTCCGCGATAGCGAAAACGAGAATACCCGCGCGCAAGCCTTCCAGGTTATGTGGGAAGACGAGCTGGGGATTCGCGTTGAGCTGGCGCCGCAGGATGTAACCACCTATTGGGCGCGCGCGATCGAAGACGCCGGACCCATCCACTTCGCCGGTTGGTGCCCGGATTACAACGACGCCAACAACTTCCTGCGCGACCAATACCTTTCGGGCGGGCAGTACAACTATGGCCGTTACGCCAGCGAAGCATTTGATACGCTGATTAACGCCGCGCAATCAGAAAGCGATCCGGATATTCGCCGCGAACTCTACCGCCAGGCGGAAAACCAGATCGTCTTGGACGACGCTGCGGTCGTACCCATTTCCTGGGGCGTGGTCCCAACGCTGACGAAGCCGGATATTTTACGCACCTTTGTCCCGAGCAGCCTGGACGCTTTCTGGAAATGGGAGCGCACAGGCGAGTAAGTTAATCTGAGCGCAGGTTTCGTCATGCGCCAGGAAGATCAATACGGGGGTGTCTGTGCACATCCCCGTATTGCGAAGAGTGCCGACTGATGGCCAAATTCGTGGCGCGTCGACTGGGCTGGATGGCGCTAGTAATTCTTGTCGTATCGCTCATCACCTTCTTCTTCATGCACGCCGTCCCCGGCGGGCCATTCACACTAGAAAAACCGCTGCCGCCGGCCACACTCGAACAACTTAAAATGAAATATGGGTTGCACCTATCGCTGCCCGAACAATACCTGAACTACATGTCCGACATCCTCCTGCCGGTCTTCACCAGCGGCGAAGGCGGCGATAAGCTAAAGCATAATTACCTCATCAACCTGCCGCTGCCATTTGGCGATCGCCTGGTCCTGCGTTGGATGGATTTCGGCCCCTCATATAAATCCACGACGCGAACGGTGAATGACATTTTCCGCGAAAACCTGCCGCTTTCCGCGCAACTGGGCATGCAGGCGGCGATTTTCGCGATCGCGTTGGGCATCCCGCTCGGCGTAGTGGCCGCACTGCGCCGCAACACATTTTACGATTACAGCGGCATGGGCATCGCCATCTTCGGCGTGTCTGTTCCCGTTATCATATCCGCGCCCATCCTTCAGTATGTCATCGGGGTGCAACTTGGCTGGCTGCCACTCACGGGTTGGGGCAAGCCCGCACAGATGATTTTGCCGGTATTCACGCTCGGTTTCAGCCAGTCGGCCGTCATCGCGCGCATCACCCGCGCCAGCATGTTACAAGTATTGAACGAAGATTATGTCCGCACCGCGCGCGCGAAGGGTTTACGAGAGCGCCACGTGGTAATCGGCCATGTGATGAAGAACGCCCTCATCCCAGTCGTCACCGTGCTCGGGCCGATGCTCGCCTTTCTCATCACGGGCAGCTTCATTGTCGAGACGATTTTCGCCATTCCTGGGATGGGCCGGTTCTTCGTGATTTCTCTATTCGGCCGCGATTATTCGGTCATAATGGGGGCGATAATGCTCTTGGCGACACTGGTAGTGCTGGCGAATACGCTGGTGGATGTGGCCTACGCCTGGCTGGATCCGCGCATCCGTTACGATTGATGGTCGAGAATAGTAAGATCAAAAGCATTGAAGTCTATGAAGAACGCAGCCTATGGTTGGATGCGCTGCTGCGCCTATCGCGCAACAAGGCGGCCATCACCGGCGCCCTCATCATCGTCATCATCATTCTGGCTGCCGTCTTCGCGCCGCTCCTGGCGCCGCGTCCTTTCGACAAAGCGAACCTGCGCGCGCCCTACGCCATTCCCTATTGGCTGACTCGCCTTTTCCCCAACATGAAGCCGGAGAATGAAGGCGGCTATATGAAAATTGACGAGGACTACCCGCTTGGCGCCGATGCCCTGGGACGTGATGTGCTGAGCCGTATCCTCTATGGCGCGCGCGTTTCGCTATTGATCGCTTTCATCGGACCCACGGTGGCGTTGGTGCTCGGCACGCTGATCGGCATCACCTCCGGCTTCCTGGGTGGGCGCATCGATAACGCCATCATGCGCATTGCGGATGTGATGTACGCATTTCCCACCCTACTCTTCATCATCTTGATGTTGGTTTATTTTCGGACCGCTTTCCGAGAGGCCGAACCGGGCACTTTCCTCTTTACGATGGGCAAGTTGGATGCATCGATTGGCGGTTTGCTCTTCGTTTTCATTGGCATCGGTATAACTTCCTGGATGGGAAATGGGCGGCTGGCGCGGGGACAAGTACTCAGCATCCGCCAGACCGAATACATCGCCGCCGCTCGCGCCATGGGCGCGAGCACGCCGCGGATTTTGTTTCGTCATGTCCTGCCGAATATCCTCGGGCCGATGATCATCGCCGAAACGTTGGGCATCCCAGGCTACATCTCCTATGAGGCCTTCCTCAGCTTCATCGGCCTGGGCGTTTTGCCGCCGACGCCCAGCTGGGGTGGAATGATCGCAGAAGGCGCGCAAATCATCCAACCCTATCCTTATCTGGCTGTTTTCCCCGCGCTGGCGCTCTTCCTCATCATGTTCGCCTTCAATTTCCTGGGCGATGGCCTGAGGGATGCGCTCGACCCGCGTATGAGAGGAGTGGAATGATGACTAACGATATCGCCTATATCGACGCTCTGCTGGACGTCAAAATCCCAAGCGACGCACAGCTCTCACCCGATGGTAGCTATATTGCCTATGTC
Source organism: Phototrophicaceae bacterium (assembly GCA_965237765.1). GTDB lineage: Bacteria > Chloroflexota > Anaerolineae > Aggregatilineales > Phototrophicaceae > WTGJ01. The sequence goes on along the minus strand of OZ250157.1, from coordinate 2,562,316 downwards.
CTCGGCGTGATGAACAAGCCGGATGCCGAAACGCCTCACCCCTCCGAGATACACATACTGAACCTGGGTGATGGTCACAGCCATGCACTGGACGCTGCCAACGCTGGGACGAATCGCGCTCCACGTTGGTCACCAGATGGGCGGCGGCTAGCCTTTCTCGCGAAAAGAGATGGCCAGAGCAAAACATGCCTGTACCTCACTGACAGAGCGGGGGAACGAGAAGACATCCTCTCTGCCGAAAACGCGGATGCTTCCGCGCTGGCCTGGCTTCCCAATGGGTCGGGCATCGCCTATTTAAGCCAGGAGCGCACCAATCAAGCTGATCCCTACGTCGTCGACGCGCGCCCGAATTTTGCACGCCTGACGGTCGTATCATTGTCCGATGGAGGACGGCATTACATCAGCCCATCCAATTTCCATGTACACGAATTCGCTATTTCTCCTGCTGGCCAACACGCTGTCGTGCTCGCCTCTGATCACCCGAACCCGATGCAGGGCTGGTACGGCGCGCGCTTATATCTGGCGACGCTGGAAACAGGAGATTGGCGAGAACTATCTCCACAAACGCCTTATCAAATCGGGCGCTTGTGCTGGTCACCGGATGGCGCTTCTATCGCCTATGTCGGCGGTGTGTGTAGCGATGAAGGCAACGTTGCTGGTGAGGTTTACGTCATACCCCATGCTGGCGGAAACGCGCGCAACCTCACTCCCGATATCGATCATTCGATCACCTGGATCGACTGGTGCGACGAGGGCATCCTATATGGCGCGCGGCATATAGAGGCATCTCAGCTCGGATGGCTGGACCCCAGTACAGGCAAGACCCGTATGATTTACCGAGGCGCATACGCGATCAATGGTGGCGGTCCGGAGATCGTCAGCGCCCGCGACCATCGCTTCGCGGCCATCCGCGAAAGCCACATAGAACCACCGCAGCTCTACCTGGGTTCGCTCGTCAATGATGAATGGCAACAGGTTAGCGATTTCGAATATCCAATTGACGCGCTACCCTCGCTGCAGGTCGAGGATCGACACTGGCAGCACGCCGACGGTACGCCGACGCACGCCTACCTCGCGTTGCCCACAGGGTATCAGGCGGGTCGGACTTACCCGATGGTCGCGAATGTGCACGGCGGGCCGTCGCTCTCCATCATCCCGCGCTATTTCAACCCCTGGTTGCGCGTCTTCCTCGAGCTGGGCTGCGCGGTGTTGCTGCCGAATCCACGCGGCAGTTGGGGGCGTGGGCATGCTTACCAATCGGCAAATGTTGGCGATCTCGGCGGCGGAGATTGGCAAGATATTATGGTTGGGATCGACATGCTCGTCGCCGAAGGGATTGCTGACTCAGCCCACCTGGCCATCATGGGCTGGAGCTACGCCGGTTTCTTAAGCACCTGGGCGGTAACACAAACCGACCGTTTCCGTTGCGCCATCGCCGGAGCCAATATCACCAACTACGTCTCCAACTATGGCGTGGTGCTCAACCGCGAGTGGCAAAGCACGATGTTCGGCTCGAATGTATATGAAGATATGGAATTGCACTGGTCGCGCTCACCGATCCGCTATGCGAATCGAGTCCGCACGCCCACTTTGCTCGTTCATGGTGCGAAGGACGTCGTGGCGCCGCCGGAACAATCGGTCGAATTCTATACCGCGCTACGGCATTTTGGCGTGCCCGCGGAGCTCGTCCTGTACCCGCGCGAGCCACATGGACTACAAGAACGCGCCCACCAACGAGATTTGATGTTGCGGATGCGGCGTTGGCTCGATATTCATCTGTTCGACAAAGCTTCACTCGATTAGCGACCGATGACCGCTGCCGCCTTTATTCGCAGCTCATAGCGTTCTTGCCAACGCAGCGCCCACCACCACACCATCATGCCGACGAGCGACAAGCAGGTGAAGAGCAAGATCACAGCGCGAATTTCTGAATCGCCGAAATAATCCACCAGCGCGCCGATGGCCAAGGTGCTGATCGCCGTCGCGGAGAATGAGCCGATCCAATCCAGGGAGAAGACCCGCCCCAGATAACTATCATCGACACTTTGTTGGATCATGACCGAGCTATACGTCCAATTAATCGAACCACCCATCGCGCGGAAAAGGATGGCGAATGCAACCAGGAGGATGCTATTAGCGACGCTGACGAGCAACAAACCCACCGTAACGATGCCAAAGCCGAGCAAGACGAGCCGCCTCATCCGTTGTAGCGACCCATCGTTGAAATAGTGATTTGTGATGAGTGGGCCGATGACCGCCCCGATGCCAAATGCGCTCCAGAAAATGCTAAGCGGTGTGGTTGTGTCATCGCCAATTGCGAAGAGCTTCGTGCCATAAATGAGTAGAATCGCCTGGATCGAAGCGATATGCGTCGCGAATTTGATGTAAAGCATCCAGGCGGTTACTGGCCGCTGGCGGATGTACTCGAGGCCAGCGAGGAAGCTGCGGTTGTCGAATTTGTGAACTTGCGAGCTCATGTCAAGTGTCGGTTGATCCGCCGCAAACGATGGCGGGCGAATTGAGACGATGAGCAACGCGGAGACCGCAAAAGTACCAGCGTCGACGATCAGCGCGACTTGGGTGCCGAAAACCGCAGCGACGATACCGCCGATGAGCGCGCCAACCGCCAGCATCACCGACCAGGTAATGCTAGTGATCGTATTCGCTTCTATCAGATGCCTCCGCCGCACCACCGATGGCAGCCAGGCGTTGCGGCATGGCTCAAACAAACCGGCGATGGTGAATTGCGTCGCGCTCAGTAAGTATACCAACCACAAGTCACCGGGCTCACGTGCAAATAGCAAACCGAGCACAATCACCGAACGCGCGACATCGCTGAAAATCAAGAGCGCACGCCGATTGAAACGGTCGATAAGCACGCCCGCCAACGGGCTGATAAAGATGGGGGGTAAGATGCGTGTCAGTAAATAAGCGCTCAGGGCCACGCCGGATCGCCCGCTGAATTCATAAACCATCGCGCTCAGCACAAGCGTGCCGAACCAATCCCCCAATAAGCTCACCACGCTCGCCAGCCAGAGGCGCAGGAATTGCGGATTGCCCCGCAGAACCAACCAGTAACGACTCCGCCTGCTCTGCGTGATGCATCACTCCATTATGCGAAACGCCAGACATTATAGCGTAAGCGCGGCTATCATCGCTTGACAATCCAACCCTTCCGTATAGGCTGATTCCAAGGGGCGAGAGCGGGCGGTTTATGGCAGCTGCATTGTGGGTAGGCATCGGTGGCTTTCTCGGCGCCAATGCGCGCTATTTCCTGACGAGTTGGTCGGCAGGTTGGTTGCCAGCGTGGTTGAATGGCCGCTTTTTTCATCCCACATTGATCGTAAATTGCATCGGATCGTTCCTAATGGCGGCTTTCATTGCCTGGGCGAGCGAGCGAGCCATTGTGCCTGAGCCGACGCGACAATTTCTTGCAATAGGCTTTTTCGGGGCTTTCACTACCTTCTCCAGCTTCACGCTCGATGCGCTTAATTTGCAGGGTGAGCGCGGCTGGTGGTTGGCGTTGATGAGCGTCTTGGCGCACAATGCGCTCTGTCTGGCGGCGGCTTATCTCGGCTGGCGGCTGGTGACTGTTGGTTGAATTCCGCGGCAAGCGCAACGATTCATTGGTTGCGCCCATTATTTGGATATGATGCCACCGTGCTAGAATGAACTATGCGTATTTCCAATTTTGGCCTGGAGCCCATCAGTGAAGCGCCGCTGGTTGAAGGCCCACTCAATGCCTTGGTTCATTGCGCCGATACACTCACGCTTGCTGAAACGATCGTAGCGTTCGCCAATACCGAAGGCGGCGAAATTTACTTGCTCGATGCGCAATCTTTTTCAGAGGCAAACGCGCACCTCGTAACGGCAGGAAAGCGTGTGAGTCCTTCGCTGATCTGCTCACCGCCGGTTCGAATAGATACAGAAGGGCGAGCGCAATTTCGCGTAAAGGTGCCGCGTAGCCTGGCTCTGCATGCGCTAGTGGATGGTCGCGTGCTGGTTCGCCGCGGCGCTCAGAACCGCCCATTGGGTGGCCAGGAAATCCAGCGCTTAGCCGATGCCAAGAGCAGCGGTGATTTCGAAGTGAGTGTGTTGAGCGAAACCACACGCAAAGATTTCAGCGAAGAACTGATCGCCGAATATATTGAGAAGCGCAACCGTCGCAGCCGTCAAATCTCCGAAGCGCCGCTATCCGAATCGATGCGTGAGATCAATGCCATGGATAGCGCTGGCAGGGCGACAGTGAGTGGCGTGCTTACGTTTTGCGATGAACCGCAACGTTGGTTGCCACAAAGCAGCATCGTCTTTGTAAAATTCATCGGCACCACGCCGCGTGGAGCGGGTGGACTGGCGGGCTATTCGCGCCGCGAGGAAATCACCGGCCCGCTCCCGCGCCTGGTTGAGCGCACCTGGCAATATATTTGGAGCGAAATGGCAGTCAGCGCGGTCGTGCAAGGACTCGAGCGTGAAGAGACAACCGAATACCCGCCCTTCGCCGTACGTGAGGCGATTGTAAACGCTGTCTGCCACCGAGACTACCGATTGCGCGGGCGGCGCATCGAGGTACGCATGTTTGCGGATCGCCTGGAGGTCATCTCGCCAGGTGGATTGCCTGGCTTCGTCACAGTCGAGAACATCATCCACGAGCATTACAGCCGTAACCCACGCATCGTTCAGAATTTATTCCAATGGGGCTATATTGAGGAGCTCGGGCTTGGTATCGACCGTATGGTGGAGGTGATGGAGGAAGCGGGGCAAAAACCACCCACCTTCGACGCCCGTGCCAATAGCTTCACCGTGACTCTATACAACGTGCGCGAACATCGCACCGGTCATATGCTGCCGCCCGATACCAACCAACGGCAAGAGCGGGCGCTGCGCCATCTTCGGCAACACGGCAGTATCACAAACCGTACATTCCGCGAGCTATGCAAGGAAGTTTCTGCCGAGACGTTGCGGCTGGATTTGGTAGATCTAGTAAACAAAGGATTGGCGCAAAAAGTGGGCAGTAAAAAAGGAACGCGCTACATACTTCCACCGAGCCGCTAGCACATTGCGACGGTCTGGTGCTGCCTACATGCTTCCACGAACCCCGCGAATAGGCGCAACATCAACGGATCGCTATCGATCATATCCTCCGGATGCCATTGCACCGCCAGACAAAAGGCGCTCCCGGGCGCTTCCATCGCTTCGATCACGCCGTCGGGAGAATGTGCGGTCGCAATGAAGCCCGGTGGCATTCGCTCCACCGACTGATGGTGCAAGCTATTCACGCCGAGACGTGTGCTGCCCAGCAGCTCAGCCAGCAGACTCTTCGGCAGAATCGAAACCGAGTGTGCGTGCAGATTATGTGGTGGTTCTTCGCTTTTTAGCGAGTGGGGGTAATCTTCGCCCACAAGATCGGGGATGTCTTGCAAGAGTGTACCGCCAAGGGCGACGGCGAGTGACTGGATACCGCGGCAAATCCCGAATAGCGGCCGGTCATCTTCGTATGCCCAACGACTCAGCGCGATTTCTGTCTCGTCGCGCGCAGCGCAGATGCGCTCCGTCTTCGGGTGGGGGAGGGCGTGGTAAAGCTCTGGATCGAGGTCGCCGCCGCCGGATAGCAACACGCCATCCAGCCGCTGGTAAAGCGTACGTAACGATTCATCACACAAACCGTTGGGTATGATGACGGGCGCTGCGCCAACGCGCTCCAACGCAATGCTATAAGTACTCGGCAATCTATGAAACGACCAGCCGAGGTCGTCGTTCTCTTTGATGCTCGCGCTGATCCCGATCAGCGCGAGCATGATTAACGCCGTTCTTTAAGCCGCGCAGCGCGCCCGCGCCGCTCGCGCAAGAAATAGAGCTGGGCACGACGCACCTTGGCACGACGGATGATTTCGATTTTCTCCACCCGCGGACTGCGCCAAAGGAAGGTCCTCTCGACGCCGATACCGTGACTGGCGATGCGTCGCAGTGTGTAATTAGCGTTGTTGCCGCCGCGCCGCTGACGAATGACGACGCCCTGGAATACCTGGATGCGCTCTTTGCCGCCCTCGACAATGCGCAGATGGATCTTGGCTGTGTCGCCGACTTCCAGCTTTGGATGCGTCGGCTCGGCGGCCGCCAGGCTATTCATCGTCACGTTGTCCATTGTGCTACTCCAGTGCGTCAGTCCGGCGCGCATCCTAACGCGGAAATTATCAAAATACAAGTGCGACTGCGCCCGATTTAAGAATATTCTCGCGTCGCATACCAGAGTCCAATGATGGTCTTGGCGTCACATATTCTGCCCGCGTCGACCGCCTCGAGAGCTTCGGGAATGCTCATGCGTTCCAGCGCTATGAACTCGTCTGCGTCGCCTGGCAAGGGGTCATGTTGCAATTGAGAAGCGAGGAATATTTCGATGAACTCGCTCGTATAACCTGGTGCGACATAGAATCCACCCAGCGCGCGCATGCTATCGGCACGATAACCCGTCTCTTCGCGCAGTTCGCGTTGTGCGCATAAAAGCGGCGCCTCGTTCGTTTCCAGTGTGCCGGCGGGCAATTCCAAGGTGATATTGCCCGTCTCGCCCGCCGCGATCCGGAATTGCCGCACGAGCAGCAAACGCCCTTGTTCGTCGATTGCGACGATCGCGACTGCGCCGGGGTGCCGTATAACGTCTCGTTGCGCTTCCTGCCCATCTGGCAAGCGCACTTGTAGTTTTTTCAGAGTAAATTGACGGCCACAATACACCGTTTCTTGTTGCAGAATCTTCTCATGCATATTTTCGTGCCACAGATCGAATTACGTTACGGACAGTATGCTAGGCGTTCGCCTCATTCACTCGCCGGAATGATCAGCACTTGCCCGAGGAAGACGGTGTTGATATCGCTGATGCCGTTAGCGTTCGCTATGGAGGTGACAGTCACGCCATATCTCAAGGCGATATCGAAGAGGCCCTCGCCTTCCTGCACCACATGCGTGATCTCCGGCACAGCAACCACAAGTGCGCCGGCTGTTTCCGTTTCGCCAGTCTCCTCAGCGAGCTCCGTGCCACAGCTGGGGATCGTGATCTGCTGTCCGACCGAGATAATATCGGAATTGGCGATGCGATTCAGCGTGACGAGGGTCGTTACTGTCGTATTGTATTGACGGGCGATACTATATAGTGTATCGCCATCACGGACGATATAGATGCATGAGTCGGCCGGTTGTGATTGCGGCCCACTACTTTCATTTGGTTTGTAGACCTTGACGATGCCTTCTTCTGTTTGGCCCTTACCGTCTAAGGTAGCCACGTCGGTGGAGAGTGGGGTTGGTTCTTGGGTAGAAAGGGCTTCGGAGGTAGCCTCGATGACGATATTGGTCGCTTCGATCTGAGCGGCGCTCAATTGCGGCTCCAGTGTGGAGCTTACTTCAAGAGATCCGGTATCGATGCCTTCGCTATTGGTTGACAAGGCAGTAACCGTGATGACTGGCAGCGACTCTGGCGCCTGGGCAACTGTGATGGGCGTAACTGTGGGAGTGAGCGTGGAGGCAGGCGCGAGTTGTAAGCCAGTATTCGGTTGGACATTTGCGGTTTGGAAGCAAGCCGCGGCCAACAAAACGACTGCCAACAGCATAACGCCAATGCCCCAACGATCGCCAACAGCGCGCATAGGTCTGCCACCCAATCGCCCAATTTGTGTTTCAGTATATTGATTAAGGAATTGCGCGCAATTCGTGCCAGACCTAGATGATTCCTCGCCAGCGGAATAGCAATATTGCGCCTCCCGCAGCCAAACGATACCAGGCGAAAGGAGTGAAACGGTGCGCGCTGACATAACGAAGCAACCAACGGATGCACAACCAGGCCACGAGCGCTGATACTGTGATCCCCAAAAGGAGTGCGCCAAAATCTTCCGTTCGAATTCGCTCTGCGTTCAGCCAAGTGGAATAAGCCGCCGCGCCGGCGACCGTAGGGATGGCCAAGAAAAAAGAGAATCTCGTGGCTTCTCGTCGATCGAGACCAGCGAGCAAACCACCGACGATGCTAGCGCCTGCCCGCGAAACGCCAGGCACGAAAGCCATCACTTGGCAGATGCCGATAAGTAGCGCTGACTTCGTGGAAAGCTGAGGCAAGCCGTTGTATTCCTTCTCTATGGGTGGCGGTAAGCGCCTCTCGACAACCAGCATCACCAATCCACCCGCAATCAGCGCAAACGCCACAATTAGTGGTCCTTTTTCGTCAGTGATGCTCAATTGCTCGATGGCGCCGCCAATGGCGACCCCTACTAAGGCCGCCGGCGCGAAGCTGATCGCCAATGCGCGCCAAAATAGACGATGCTGAGAATGCCAACGAAATAGTCCAACGAATTCTGGCGCATGATGAAGCAACAAGGCCAGAACGGCGCCGAATTGAATGGCGATTATGAAAGGCCCTTTGGCCAATTCGGTGGCATCCAATAAACGCGCACCCACGAAAAGATGCCCGGTAGAGGATATCGGCAGGAATTCAGTGATCCCCTCGAGGATACCGAGAATGATGGTCTGGAGCAGCTCGTCCAATCGCTTAACAGCGGGGATTTGCTAGCTGGGAGACCTGGATTCGAACCAAGATCGACGGGGCCAGAACCCGTTGTTTTGCCATTAAACTATCTCCCATCACGCCAGAGTATAGTGCATCGGGGTACTATTTCAAGTAAATTTACGGGCGATCTGGAGCGACCGCGGCCAGCAAGCTGATCGCGAGCTCGATGCGACGCAGGGTCTTGCACTTGCCGATGATTTCCATCGTCTCGAAGGTGGGTGTAGAGACCGCTTTGCCGGTGAGGGCTACACGAACACAGCCAAAAAGCGGGCCGTTTTTCATGTTCAGCTTCCCCGCCAATTCAACGAATCGCGCGTGCATCGTTGTCGCTTCCACTGCCTCAAAGGATGCAATGAGCGCGTGGCTGGCGCGAAGTGCGGCGAGTGTTTCTTCGGTAGTGAGTTTTCGTGGGACGAGCATTTGCGCCGTTGGTGGAGCGAACTCAGTTGCGAATAGGAAACCGGCGAGTGCAACGACCTCTCCAAATGTCTTGATGCGCGGCGCAACCAGTGGCGCTACCCTGCATAACATCTCCACATTCACTACATAATCCGCCGCTTCTAATGCTCCCCGCAAGTGTTGCGCCAATTCTATCGTTGACATGTGCTCGCGAATGTAGACGCCGTTTAGCCAGCGCAATTTGTCGATGGGGAAGACACTATTCGCCGCGTTGACTCGCGCAATTTCGAAACGCGCCGCCGCTTCCTCGAGGGAGAAGACTTCGCGCTCGTCGCCAAAAGCCCAGCCGATATTCGTCAGGAAATTAGCGACGGCCGGACCATGATAGCCCGCCTCCTTGAATTCGCTCACGAGCACCGGCACCGTCTGTCCATCATGTTGGAATCCGGCGTGGCGTTTGCTGAGTTTGCCTTTGCCATTCGGATTCAGCAGCACAGGTAAGTGCGCGAATTGCGGCATCTCCCATCCCAGCGCGCGCCAGAGCAACGCATGCAGGGGAAAGGAGGAAAGCCATTCCACTGCGCGCGTAACATGGCTGATGCGCATTGCCCGGTCATCGACGACGACTGCAAGGTGATAGGTGGGTAAGCCATCAGACTTCAATAAGACTACATCCTGCAAGCGCGCGTTCTCATACTGCAATGGACCACGGATGAGGTCTGTAGCTACCGTTTGCCCGGCCAACGGCGCACGCAAGCGGATGACGTGTGCTTCGCCAGCCACGATCCTCCGTGCCGCATCGCTCGGCGCGAACTCGCGGCAATGGCGGTCATAACCAGTTTGCTCACCGCGAGCGCGCTTTTCCTCACTCACTCGCGAAAGACGCTCGGCGGTACAAAAACAAGGATAAGCATCGCCTTGTCGCACGAGGCGTACGCTGATGGCTTGATAATCAGCCTTACGCTCAGATTGCACATAGGGCGCATGTGGCCCACCGATATCTGGTCCCTCATCCCATTCCAGACCCAACCAACGTAAACCAGCGAAGATTTCCGATTCCGAGCCGGGCACATAACGTTTGCGGTCGGTATCCTCGAGGCGCAGGATGAATTGGCCGCCATAACGCCGCGCCAGTAGCCAGCTGAAGAGCGCCGAGCGCGCGCCGCCGATATGCAAGGGCCCAGTCGGGCTTGGCGCGAAGCGCGTGCGCACCGTCGCGGATTCGCTCATACGCGCCTTCGCATAATGACGCTTTCCGCCAAGCCGATTCCCGCCATGGTGGAGAGTAAGGAAGTGCCACCTGAGCTGATGAAAGGTAGGGTAAGGCCAGTTACTGGCATTAAGTTCAAATTCATGCCAATGGATACGGTCGTCTGGAAAAAGATAACGGAGGCCACTCCATAACAGATCAAGCTGCCAAGTACATCCGGCGCCAATTGCGCGGCTCGCAAGATGCGCCAGAGCACCAAACCTATCAAGATGATGACCGTGAGCGCGCCTATCATCCCAAATTCCTCGGCAACGACGCTGAAGATGAAATCGGTATGCCGTACACGCAAGAAGCGCCCCTGGTTCTGTGTCCCCTGCGCGTAACCCTTGCCGCTGACGCCGCCACTACCAATGCTGATCAGCGCTTGGTCGATGTTGTATTGCGCGTCAGGGTCGCTTTCCTGGAAGAGGAAAATGCGGATACGATCCACTTGATAGTCGGCCAACGACGAAAAGACAATTGGTAGCATCACGATCCCGACGAGGACGAAGAGCGCGATATGTCGGGCGCGCAACCCCGCGCCCCAAGCCAACGTGAACCAGATAACACCGACCACGATCGTGGTGCCCAGATCAGGCTGGTTGAATATGAGTGCCGCTGGCACTCCCACATGCAACAAAGAAATCAGGACCGTTCGCAGGCGATTCATCTCCTTCAGCCTTTGCGAGAAGAAATGCGCTAGCGTGAGGATAAGGAGTATTTTGCTGATTTCCGATGGCTGTATCAGGATGCCAAAAGATAACCAGCGTTGAGCGCCGCCGGCGCCTTCACGGCCAATGAAGGGCACCAGCACCAGCAAGAAAACCATCGCCACATAAAACCACGTGCTCAGCCCACTCAAGATGCGATAATCCATCGCCGCGAGGCCGAAGATCAAGAGCGCGCCAATGAGCGCGTAGCGTATCTGATCTGGGACGCGGGCGATGAGGTCCGTATCGATTGCATCCAGCGTGGCGCTGCGAATGACGAGGACGCCGAAGCCGATAAGGAGCGCAGCGATCGCCAGGAGCACAAAATCGAATTGCCCCCAGAGTGAGCTTGGTCGGTTCATTGATCAGATGCCCGCACCCGCAGGCCAGGATCGTAACTCCACACACCCGGCAGAGACGCGCAGCTCAGAAGGTCCCGCTGCGTCACAATAGGTAGCGGAGTCAATACGGTATGCGCCGATGTGGATCTGCTCGGCAAAAAAAGCCAGTGCGCGCACGGTCGCTCGCGCATCGCCATCGATGCCAGCATGAGCGCCGCCCATAAGCCGGCCCCAGATCAAGATGTCACCAACCGCCATGAGCTGCGCTCCTGCATCCACATCGCCCGCGACGACTAGTTGCCCCCGGCTATACACTCGCCGCCCGCTACTCACCGGTCCGGGGATGTAGAGCGCCGGTAGACCCGCTTGCTCAGGGATGAGCGGCAGTTGTGCACCCGGGTAATGCGCTGAGCTGCTTTTGGTATTACCTGAGGATTCAGGCACCTCTTCATAGAGCGAGAGCGCTGTCGCCGATTGTTGGGTGGTGCGGCTGCTACTATGAACGGCGCGCAATCGCAAACCGCGGCGATTCAGTAGCGTAGCCAGCGAGGCCAGCTCATACTTGGGAACAGGTCGTTCGCCCAACTCCACGACTACTTCTGCAACGTCCAAGGCGTCGCCTTGTTCCTGGAGCTGGCTGGTGACTTCTGCCATCACCATCGGCCAGGGCTCTGTCCCGCTAAGGGTTAGGGCCAGTTGGCGGCCAAGGATTTGCAACCAGGCGAGCGGTTCAGCCTTCGCAATCGTCTTGCTCGTCATGACAAACAGTATAGCACGCTTCGTTTTCACCCACTTATTGTGCGAGTGAGCCATCGACGGCTAATTCACGCTCCTGTTTCAGCTGAAAATAGTTATCCATGGTCTCCGTGACGATCGGCAATGCCACGCGCGATCCTTCCTCTCCGTTATACATGAATGCGAGGATCAGTATCTCCGGGTCGTCATACGGCGCGTAAGCGGCGAACCATGCATGCGCGGCCCAGGCACCGAAGCGGCAAAATCCCCGCGCCTGCGCGATGTTATCGCAATATTCCGCTGTGCCCGTCTTACCCGCGACCTCGACGTATGATAAATCAGCCCTAAGTGCAGTCCCGCCTTCGATAGTCACAGCATCGCGCATCCCTTGTTGCACCAAAGCGAGCGACTGGGCGCCAGCAAAAGCCGGGCGGTAATCTCCATCGAATCGCAATGGCTCACAGGTGCCAGAATAGGAGAAATTCAGCGGTTCATAAATCTGATAGGCGCGCGGCTCGAATATTTCGGACGCCGAACTGACGTTAAAACTATTGCGATAATTGAGCGGATCGCAGCGGTCCGGATTGTAACTATCCGCCAACGGGTCGCAGCGGCAAGCCAAGCTATCTTCACCTTTCATGATCATGTCTTCGATCAGCAAGAGCGTGATGGTGTGTTCAACGGGCAAATGCTCAATGCGCACATCGCGCAGTATGGCGGTTTGAAATGGCTCGATCACGTTTCCTTGTTGATCGATTGCGTCACGGATGAGCGTCGGTTGGTAGAGTGTGCCGCCATTGGCGATGGCTGCTATGGAGTTGATGAGCTGCAGGGCTGTTATATTGATATAGCCTTGACCGAAAGATGCGTTGTAGGTGTCACCGGTAGACCAACTTTCGCCATAATTGATGCGTTTCCAATCTGGGTCGGGCATACGGCCAATATATTCGAATGGCAACTCGATACCCGTGTGTGTATTGATGCCGAAAGCCGTCGCATAACGAAAGAGATCGTTGATCCCCAGCCCGCCTGGCCGTAAAAAGCTCGAAGATACGTTCACGTTGCCGCCACCGATCTGGTAGAAATATACGTCGCAACTCCAGGCAAGGCCCTGCAAGAAATTCACACTGCCGTGCCCTTCATCGAGCCAGCAGACGAAAGTCTGCGAAGCAGCAGGGTCATTCGGCGCGTAGCGATTCTCGATTGTGAGCGATCCCTCATCGAAGAGCAAAGTCCGAGGGTCGATGACTTCTTCCTCGAGAACGCCGATGCCTGTGATCAGCTTCCAAACCGATCCGGGTGGGTAGAGACCCTGCGTTGCCTGGTTGACAAGCGGCTTGAGCGGATCATCCAATAACTCGAAATAGTATTCTCCGTCAATTGTGCGGGCGAAGCGGGAGTTGTCATAGCTGGGGTAACTGACCATCGTCAGAATTTCACCCGTTTTGGGGTTCATCGCCAGCACGATTCCTTGCTGACTAACGCCTTTTGTAGAGTCGATGGGGCTTTCGTTGCGAAAGGCGATCCATTTTTTAAGTGATTCTTCAGCAACTGCCTGCAAATCTACATCCAGCGTGAGGCGGTAACTCAAACCTGGAGTCGGTGGCGTTAATCCCAATACGCGCAAGGTTTCGCCTGCGACATCCACTTCGCGCAAGATCGAGCCGCGCTGCCCGCTGATGCTGGCTTCGAGGTAAGCCTCCATCCCCGCGTAGCCGATGCGGTCATAGGCGGGGTTATAGCCCAACTCGCGCAGTTCCAAGTCCTCTTCGGCGGGGATGGGGCCAAGGTAACCGACCACATGCGAAGTCAAAGCACCATAGGGGTATTCCCGCACGCTCGTTGGGTCGATATCCACGCCTGGCAAGTCAAACTTTTCCTCCAAGATTTGCAAAGCGACCAAGAAATCAACATCGGCGGCAACGGTAACGGGGCGAAAGGGAGCAATGCGCTCGCCTTCGTCAATGAGCTCCTCGATGCTGATTTCCCCGGTCAACTCGGCGATTTCTGCTGTCGCTGGCACATTGGTGAGAGCGGAAAGGCGATTGAATATCTCCTGCTCGGCATCTGCGCCAATCGGCAAATAGGCTGGGATCACGGTCACGTTATACGAAGGAACATTGACGGCCAGCTCACGGTCGTAACGGTCAATGAGGATTCCGCGCACCGCTTGCTGGGGTAGCTCGGACAGGCGATTCTCATCCGCGTCGGTACTATGCTGTTCGTATTCGAGCACTTGAAGTTGATAAAGGCGCAAGGCGAAGATGATGAAAACGGCTAAAATCATGCCGCGGAACAATGTCAGGCGCCAACCGACGGCGGGATGTTCGTAAGTGGCCATCGTCAGGTCGCAGTGGCCGAGGGAGAAATAATGCGCCGATCGCCCCGGACACGGCTAAACAAGTAATATAGCACCATGATAAACGAATTATAGAGCATGCTGACAATCGTTACGTCGCTGGCCTGCGACAGTGGCACCTCGTAGCCCACCTGTGCCGCCACCACCAACAAAGCGAACGACTTGCCAACCGTCGCCAACCATACGGTGAATATCACGATGGGGAAGCCAATGCGAGATAAACGTTCCTTCCAATAATCCAACGCGAAGATCGCCGGCAACAACCCCAGGGCTGTGCTTCCAGTGGGCAATAGTGAGAACAAATCTAGAAAAAAGCTGCTGCCGAATGTGAGTATGAGGCAATCCCGCAATCGCAGCCGCGCAGCCCAAATGATGAGCACAACAAGCGCGAAATCTGGCCCACCACCACCGACGCGTATTTGCGCGAAGACCGTCGCTTGAAGCACGGCCGCGCCGGCTAGGATACTCAATTTCCCGATCATTCTGTCATCATCTTGTCAGCCCGCATCCTCGAAAGCGCTCAAATCAACTGGCTGGAAACTGGTGATGATGAGAACGAATTCGAGCGCGTCGAAATCTATGAGACTGCTCACTTCCGCTTCCTGAAATAGCTCAAACTCGAACTGGCGGATGCTGGATACCTGACCGATTACCAAATCAGCCGGAATATTGCCGCCTAGGCCAGATGTCAAGGCAATGTCATTCAGCTGAATCACTGCGTCGAGCGGAATTAAGGTCATGCGCAATCCTCCGCCAAATCCGCCCCGAACGCTGCCCTGCGCTCGAGTGCTTTGCAAGCGCGAGCTCACGGCACTATTCACATCCGTAACGAGCAAGACTTGTGCGGCGTTCGCTTTGACATCCACAATTCGTCCTACTAGGCCCAGCTCGGTGACAACCGGCATACCCACCGTTACACCATCACGTGAGCCACGATTGATGATGATGCCCTGCAACAACCGCTTGTTTCGGTCGCGATGATTTCCGCCGCTAGGTAGCGCGCCGTCTCGTTCGTTTGCGCGTAATTTAGCAACGCAGCCATCCGATTGAAATCGTATTGGATTTCGCGCAGGGCGATCTGCTCGCTCTGGTATTGGCCGACGAGCTCCTCCAAATCGATGACGCGCTGGCGCAAATAGCGCAACTCGCTCAAATCTTCGATGTCTCCACTCAGGCGGAGGGCCAGTTGATTCAGCACGCTGCTGACGATCGTCAACGGAAAGGCGATAACCGATTCGAGCGAGCGCAGGTTGCCACTCACGCTCAGAAGGATAAGCACGAGCGCAAGGGTGACGCTGAGCGCGAATAAGAAGCCGCGATTGCGCAAGAAACGCGCGTTCATCCTTTAGCCAAAAACCCTGTGAATGCGATGATCATGCGGCAACGCTCAGTGGCGGGTGCTGCCACGTTCCACACCAACCAACAAGCGCCGCAGATTCGCGTAATCTTCCAACACGAGGCCGGCTCCACGCGCGACACAGGTGCGTGGATCGTTGGCGATCCACGTGTCGATATTCACTTCATCTGTCATGCGACGCGTAATTTCTCGCAGGATGCTACCGCCACCCGCCATACAGATGCCGTTGGTGATGAGATCAGAAATCAATTCGGGTGGCGTTTCATCCAACACATCTTTTACGTTATCGATGAGGATGTTGAGAGAGCCGGCGATTGCTTCGCGCACTTCGATGCTGCTCAATTCCACCGTGTCTGGCAATCCGCTAATGAGGTTTCGACCGTGAACATCGGTGGTTAGTTCCTGTACCAGCGGATAGGCGGAACCGATCTGGATCTTGACGCGTTCAGCCATCGCTTCGCCAATCATTAACTTGTGCTTGCTGCGCATGTAGCGGATGATATCCTCATCCATCTCGTCACTGGCTACGCGAATGGAGCGGCTGATGACGATGCCGCCCAACGAAAAGACAGCCACCTCAGTCGTGCCACCCCCGATATCGATGACCATGCTGCCTCGTGTTTCTTGTACGGGCAGACCAGCACCGATGGCCGCCGCAACCGGCTCCTCGATTAAGTAACACGTACGCGCGCCCGCGGCGATGGCCGCATCATAGACCGCGCGTTTTTCTACTTCCGTTACGCCAGTGGGGATGCCAACGACGACACGTGGCCGCGGGACGGGCACCCAGCTCCGCTCATGTGCGCGACGGATGAGGTGATCGAGCATCATCGCGGTGATGTCAAATTCGCTTATGACGCCATCGCGCACGGGACGAACGATCAAGATATCACGTGGGTTTTTGCCCCACATTTCTTTCGCACGAGCGCCAAACTCGATCGGCCGCCGCGAACGTTTTTCCAACGCCACAAACGAAGGTTCATTCAATATGATACCCTTACCGCGAACATAGACGAGCGTGTAGGCTGTACCGAGGTCAATGCCAATATCCAGCGAAAAGAGACCGAAGATCCGGTCGAGCGGGTTCCTAAACACCTTACCCCCGTGAAGCCGCGTCAGCGCAGCCAGTTGGGATTATAGCATGGTAGACACCCTCACTAGTAACGCGCGGAGTATGCGCATGTCACAAGAACTCCATCCCAAAGAAGGGAAAGTGGCCCTAAAAGTGAAATTGGCCGAGCACCTGGAAGCATTACCTTCCAAACGTGTAGTATTGGCTGTTTCCGGTGGAGCAGATTCGCTGGCATTGATGCATGCCTGCGCGCGCTGGCGGCTGGAGTGGAGCGCCGAATTCGTGGTCGGTAGCCTGGATCATGGCCTTCGCAGCCAAGCCGGCCAGGAGGATTGCGAAGCCGTCCAGCAACTGGCTACCAAATGGGGTTTGCCCTGCACCGTCGGCACTGTCGATACGCGGAGCTACGCGAAATTGTCGCGCTTGAACTTGGAAGATGCGGCGCGCGAGTTGCGATACAATTTCCTCGCGAATCTGGCGCAGGAACAGGAGGTGTCCGCCATCTTCACCGCGCATCATGCCGACGACCAGGTAGAGACAGTACTCGGCCATTTCTTGCGCGGTAGTGGCATCCGCGGTTTAGCCGGCATGCGTGAGCGGCAAGCGCTAGCCGGGCATCCAAACATTTTGCATGTACGCCCCCTGCTTAACCTTCGCCGTGCACAACTCATCGAATATTGCGCGCGCGCTGGTTTGCGTCCGCGCGAGGACGCCACGAATGCAGATTTGCGGCGTACGCGCAACCGTTTGCGCCACTACACTCTGCCATTACTACGAAGATACAATCCACAGTTGGATGCAACCATCCTGCGCCTGGCGGGCGTGGCGGCGGAGGCGGAAGATTACCTGCAATCCCAGGCTGAGTCATTCCTCCATAGCGAATGCCAGCAGCGCGACGGCGGCATCGAAATTCCGCGGGCGCAATTCCTCTCCCAACACCGCGCGTTGCAATCAGTAATTTTGCGTGACGCAGTCTTCGCTTTGGGTGGACGGCAAGCACTTTATCAGGCCGCGCTAAAGCAGGCACAACACCTCGCCGAGCATGGGGCAGGGGAAAAGATTCAAAGGCTTACAGGGGACATCCGTCTGCGCCTAGCCTACGAGATCTTGATCATCGAACGCGAAGATGCGCCCCTGCCAGATGATTTGCCTCTGTTACCTGCGGGTCATCAGATTGCTCTGAGGATCCCAGGTTCATTTCCATTACCGGAGAGCGCCTGGTCGCTCGTGATCGAATCGGTAGCTACAGAGGACAGGGGAAACATCCATCTGCCCGAATCGGCTCAAATCTCCTTACGTACCCGGCAATCAGGTGACCGTTTCGCGCCGGCCGGGATGAAAGGGCAAAGCAAATCGCTGAAGCGCTGGCTCATCGACCGCAAAGTGCCACGGCAATTGCGGATGCGGCTGCCTTTGCTGATTGTCGATGGCGCCATCGCGGCGATCCATTGGCATGGACGCTGGCATATTGGCGAGCAATTCCACCCGACAAAAGGGTCGCCAGCAAGTATCTATCAACTACGTTGGCTTCGTTAAGGTATCATAAAGATACGGACACGAACTTAACGCTAAGTGTAAAAAATATGCCAGAAACGAAAGCAGATATCCTCGTAGTCGAAAGCAATGGCTCCCAGCGCTACGCCCTCTGTCGCAGCCTGCGCCGCCTTGGGCACCACACTCACGAGGCGCATAGTACGAGCGCGGCCTTACAATTCCAAAAATCTACGCCCGTAGACTTGATACTCGTCGATCTGGACCTGCGCCGCGCGGATGGCCTGCGCCTGCTCGATGCCCTGCGTGAACGCGATCCGGAACTGGTCGTCATACTCATGATAACGTGCAGCAGCCTGGAAACGGCCTTAGCGGCCCTGCGCGGAGGCGCTTTCGATTACCTCAGCAAACCCATTCACAGCGACACTTTGCGGGATGCGGTAGCGAGGGGATTGGCACAGGCAAGGCAGATTCAGAACCGACGTTTCCTGCTGAAAAGCATCCGCGATCAGTTGGACGCGCTGGATCCCGCTACGATCAATTCTCGGGAAGGTTCGCCGCTGCCCGCCCACAGGGCAGTAACTGTAGAGACGTCACCCATCCAACTTGGCGATTTGATCGTGCATCCGGGAAGATACCAATTGCAGAGCGGCTACGGCGAAGTAAACGCCACCCCAACCGAATTCGACCTATTGCTATATCTGGCCGCACACCAGGAACGCGTCGTCACTTGCGGCGAATTGGTGCGCGAACTGCGCGGCTATCATGCCGAGGAACAGGAAGCGCGCGTCCTCATTCGCCCGCACATCAGCAATCTACGCCGTAAACTGCGGGCCATTCAGAGCACCAGCAACAGCATCGTAAATGTCCGCGGCGTCGGTTATCGCTTAGCCATCGCACCCGCAGAATGAAAGCCGTCAGTTTTGCTATACTCGGCCACGAAGCTGGACCAAACGTCGGAGTTCCACAACCACCGCAATGGGCATGCTGAACCCGAAATTATTGAGTGCTGACCTGCGACGCGCGCTGGATGAAGCAGCGCTCTTGCGCAATCGCTACCGTCAGCCGCAGTTGGTGCCGGCACTGGTCTTGTTGGCATTGCTGCGCCAGAGTCAGAATGCCGCACATCGCCTCTTGCGGCCGCTCATCGAGAAGGGCGTCACCGAACTGGAAACGCTGGAACGGCAATTGGAGCAGACCTTGCGCACCCAGCGCGAATTGGATGGCAAGTTATTCTACAAGACTGAAGCGGGTTTGCGCGTCGGGTTATCGCGGCAGACAGTCATCATGCTGGATGAGGCATTGAGCATCGCCAACGCTCGCGACGAGAGCAGCATCGACACGGATCACGTCCTGCTGGTGATGACGGAGAGCCAGCTGAATACCAGCTACCTCTTGAAGCGGCATGGAATTACGTCACGAAGCCTGGGGATTTCAAGTAAGATTAAGAAGGGCCCGCACCGCCAGGCCGCCGGGCTATTCATAGACCACGTCGAGGAAGCAAAAACAGGCAACCTGCGCGCGGTTTATTTTCGAGAGGAATTGCTGCGTTCGGTAATGAACATCGTCTCGCAGGCGGTGAATCGGCATGTCATCCTGATCGGGCCGGACGGAGTCGGCAAGCGCACGCTCGCTTATAGCCTTGCGCTGATCATTGCAGAAGGGAAAGGCCCCGCTGGCATCGAAAATCTGGTACAGCTGGAAGAAACAGCCCTATTGGATAATCCGGTTCGGGCATTACAGGATGGCATCAAACAAGCAGTTGGTGGCATCCTCTTCTTGCCACATGTGCATCGCTTCTTTGATGGCCGGTTGCGCGCCGAATATTCCAAGGCCGCGTCATTGATCCAGAAATCCTTCTTGGGCGACGCGCCATTGATAATGGCCGCCACAACCGAGCAGGATTACCGCGAGCGCATCGCCCCCATCCGCGCCATCGCCGAACATAGCCAGCTGGTTACCGTGGGAGAACCAGAATTGGAAGAATGCATCGCGATGTTGCGGATAACGCGGCCGCAACTCGCCTCCGCGTACGGAATTGAGGTGACGGACGAGGCTGTCCGTTCGGCGTCGCGGCTGGCCAAACGCTATCTGACGACGATGCCCTTGCCGCGCAGCGCCGAGCATCTGCTGCACCGCGCCGCCGCCATGGTTTCGATGAGCCAGCAATCGCAGCTCGCCTTCAAACCACAGCTGGAAGATAGCAACGCGCTGGATGCGCAAGACGTAACGCTCACCACCAGTTTGATGACCGGCGTGCCCGTCAAACAACTTGGCGAGGACGAGCGCGCCAGATATGCAAGCATGGTCGAGCAGATCAAAAAGCGCATTATCGGGCAGGATGAAGCCATTTTCGCTGTGAGCCGCGCGATCAAGACGGCGCGCGTGGGGCTGCGTGACGGGCGCCGTCCAATCGGCGCTTTCCTCTTGCTGGGGCCCACCGGCGTCGGCAAAACCGAGCTGGCGCGCGCCCTGGCTGAGTTTATGTTCGGCAGCGAAGAAAATATACTCGCGCTGGATATGAGCGAATTCAAAGACGAGAGTAGCCTCAATCGCCTACTTGGTTCGCCTAGCGGTTATGTCGATAGCGCGCTCGGTGGGCAATTGACGGAACGCGTCAAGCAACAACCATATCACATCGTCCTCTTCGACGAAGTGGAAAAAGCGCATCCCGGTGTACTCGATATCCTGTTGCAAATCATCGAGGAAGGGCGTCTGACCGACGGCCGCGGCAATATTGTGCGTTTCAGCGAGACGGTCATCATCCTCACCAGCAACCTCGGCTCCGTGCAACTATCCACGCGCCTGTTGGATGACGAAATACGCCAGAGTGTGATGGATGAGGTCAGCGTTTTCTTTCGCCCAGAATTCCTTAACCGTCTGGATGACATTGTGATATTCAACCCGCTTACCGACGCGAATCTGGAACAAATCATGGCGCTGATGTTGGCAAAGGAACAGGAATTGGCGGCAGAGCGCGGCCTGAAACTCAGCTATAGCGATGAGTCGTTGCGTTGGCTGGTCTCGAGGAACACAGAGCCACAATTTGGCGCTCGCCCTTTACGGCGCATCCTGCAGAGGCAATTGCGGGAGCCACTGGCCGATTTCCTACTGCGCGAGAATCCGCCAGCTGACACACCCGTGCACATCGAAGCGCCCGAGGCTGGCGAGCAGGAATTGCGATTCGACGTGGGAATGGATCCCCCGTCGCCCGTGCTATTGGCAGATAGCAAAGCTGTAGAGGAATAAGGATGGCTGAATTCGACCACTCGGTGTTTCGGAAATACGATATCCGTGGCGCCGTTGCTTCACCGGCCCAACTCACACCGGCTCTTGCCGAAGCGGTGGGGCGGGCGTTGGGCACATATTTGCCGATAAATTTTCGCAGCGAACGCGTTTTCGTCGGCTCTGACAATCGGCTGTCATCGCCGATGCTAAAAGACGCGATGCTGCGCGGATTGTCGAGCACTGGCCTCGACGCGGTGGATATCGGCGAAGTGCTGACGCCGACGGTCTATTTTGCTTCGGCTTCATATGGCGAGCACGGCGCCGGTGTGATGATTACCGGCAGCCACCTGGATACGCGCTACAACGGCATCAAGATGGCTTATGGCAAATTAGCGCTGGCCGGAGAGCAAATCCAAGAACTTTGGCAAATCATTGAGAGCGGCTCTTTCGCTGTCGGCGCCGGCCAACTCACACAGGATCACACCCTGATTGAGCGGCACCTGGCAGCCATAGGCGCAATGGTGACGCTGGAAAAGCCGCTACATGTCGTGTTGGATGCTGGCAATGGCTTGAGCGGAAAATTCATTCCACCACTCCTCGAGAGCCTGGGCGCGCGTGTTACCTGCTTATATTGCGAGCCGGATGGCACATACCCCAACCATCTGCCCAACCCAGAAGATCCAGAGATGACGCGCGACCTGGAGGCAAAGGTCATCGAAGTGAGCGCGGATCTGGGCCTGGCTTTCGATGGCGACTCCGATCGTTGTGGCTTCATCGATAACCATGGCCATCACATTGCGGCCGACCGTTTATTGGCGCTGCTCGCGCGAGATTTGCTCAGCCGCCAGCCAGGCGCCACCATCGTTTTCGATGTGAAAGCTTCGCAAGCGCTACCGACAGAAATTGAGCGTTATGGCGGCGTGCCAGTAATGTGGAAATCTGGCCATAGTTTGATGAAGCAAAAGATGAACGAAATCGGCTCGCCGTTGGGTGGCGAAGTGAGTGGGCATCTCTTTATCGGCGAGAATTATTATGGCTTCGATGACGCTCCACTCGTCGCGTTGAAGACGCTGGCCATCCTTTCCCGCAACGAGCGCAGCATTGCCGAAATCTTCGCCGAGATTCCACAGCTCGAGGCGACGCCGGAAATCATCCTCGATGCACCGGATGATTTAAAATTCGACATCATCGAAGCCATGACCACCAGTTTGCGACAGGAATTTGTGGTCAACACGGTCGATGGCGCGCGCGTCCAATTCGAGCACGGCTGGGGGCTCGTGCGGGCGAGCAACACACAACCGGCGATCACCTTGCGCTTCGAAGCTTACGAACGCGCCCAGATCGTGGAATATATGGCGCGCTTCGCCACGCTGCTGCGCGAACATCCACAGGTGAATCTCACACGGCTGGAAACGCAACTCGAACGTTTCCGAGCTTAACGCCGTCTTTGGCGCGTACGGTCGAGTGACGGTCGAGCATTTCCGCCGAATCTACGCCGAGGAGCCAGCGCGCTATGACTCGCTGGTCGCGCATGAAGACCATCGCGGTAAACTGCTCCCAGCAATAGAGGATATCGCGCCGCTCGCCGGCCAGACCGTTGTCGAATTCGGCGCCGGCACCGGCCGCCTGACACGTTTGCTCAGCCTACGTGCGCAGCGCGTCCTCGCGGCGGACATTTCTTCGGCGATGCTGCGCGTTGCGACGGAGCGTTTGCGGGATTCCGGTGCTGAGAATTGGCGTGTATTCGCTGCTGACCATCGCTGTTTGCCGCTGCCCGCGAATTGCGCCGATCTAGCCGTCGCCGGTTGGAGTTTCGGCTTTTTCGTCGACGAAAAGCCAGAAGGGTGGCTGCCGGCGGTGCGCGCAGCGTTGGCTGAAGCAGAACGCGTCACCAGACCCGGCGGAGCGCTCTTGATCTTTGAAACCCTTGGCACCGGACAACGCCGGCCAGTGCCACCAAATGAGGCGCTAGCCGCTTATTATTCCTGGTTAGAGGGCGAGCGAGGCTTCCAACGACATTGGCTGCGGACCGACTACCAGTTCGCCAACGCGGCTGAAGCAGTAGCGCAAATTCGTTTCTTCTTCGGCGCTGAGTTGGCGGATGAAGTGGCAGCGCGCGGCGCGGCGATCGTGCCAGAATGCACCGGCCTCTGGTGGCGGCGCTGGTGAGGGTTATTCCAGACGCACGCGCGGATTGAGCAGCGCATATAGCAAATCCGCGGCCAGATTGGCGAGCACGATGAAGGCGATCACGATCATCACGCAGGCTTGCAGCACAGGATAATTCTTGGATAGCACGGCGTCGACCATGAGCTTCCCGAGACCGGGGTAATTGAATACCTGCTCGATCACCACTAACCCGCCCATCAGCCAACCGATGCTGAGCGCGATGACGGTGATGGAGGGCAGCAGGGCATTGCGCAAGACGTGCTTGAGCACCACCACCCGTCGCGGCAAGCCTTTGAGCGTCGCTGTGCGAACGTAGGTTTTCTTCAATTCCTCCTGCACACCGGCGCGCGTCATGCGCGTCACGTAGCCGAGCAGGACAAATGTGGCCGTAACGGCGGGGAGCATTAACTTTTGCACGATTTCGCCGAAACCATCGCGCGCGTTGGGCATGGATGTCGTGTCGAACCAGCCCAAACCTAACGCAAAGATATTGATGAGCGCTAGGGCCGTCACGAATTCCGGCAGGCCGACGACGGAGAGCGTGAGCACAGAAATCAAGTTATCCAGCCAAGAATTCGCTTTCAAGCCAGCTAATATGCCGAGCAGGATAGAACAAGGAACGCTAATGAGCAGAGTCATGAGTGCCAGGTAGGTGGAGTATTGCAACGCTCGGCTGATGAGCGGGCGCACCTGGGGATAGCCGGCGCCGAAGCTGCGCCCCCAATCGCCGCGCAAGATTCCACCAGCAGCATTCTCCCGCTCGCTGCCCAGATCACCGATAATCCAGCGCAGATACTGTTGCAACGGCGGATCGTCCAGACGGAAGGTCGCATTGAATTCAGCGATGGCTGCGTCGCTCGCGTCGCGACCAAGGAAGAGCCGCGCCATATCGCCGGGTAGCAACTGCGTCAACCCGAACACAAGTGCCGACGTGAGCAAGATCGTGAGCAGCATCAACAACAGGCGGCGCAGCAAATAATAGGTCACGCTGGTGCCTCAGGTTCTGCCTCGCTCTGCAAGCGTCGCAATTCGTCGACCTCGATATGGCAACGGATGTAATGCTCGCCACTAACGCGTCGCCAGGGGGGTGCTTCTTCTTCACAAATCGCGCCGATCTTACGCGGGCAGCGGGTGTGGAAACGACAACCGCTCGGCAAATCGCGTGCGCTCGGCAAATCGCCCTCCAAGCGAATCCGGCCGCCGCGCACCAGCGGATCTGGCACCGGGATCGCGGAGAGCAGCGCTTCTGTATAAGGCTGCGAAGGGAGGCTGCGCACCTGTTCGCTGCTGCCGCTTTCCACAACTTGCCCCAGGTACATTACCAACACCCAATCGGCTACGTTGCGGATGACCTCCATATCGTGCGAGATGACGATATAGGAAGCGCCATGGGAAGTGCGCAGATCTTTCAGCAAATTAAGCACGACGGCCTGCACGGAAACATCCAGCGATGAAGTGGGCTCATCGGCAAGAATGAGCGCAGGTTCGCTGGCAAAAGCGCGGGCAATCGCCACCCGCTGCTTCTCGCCTCCACTGAGCTGGTTGGGGTACCGCGATGTGTAGGAGGGATCTAACCCGACAGCAAGGAGCAAATCTCGCACACGCGCTCGTCTTCTTGCTTTCCCGTTTATATGCGCTGGCTGTTTTATTTTCTCGTGTGCCGGCCGCCGCTCGAGCACCTTAAGTGTTCGTTCCAATGCTGCACCGACTGTGAGATATGGGTTCAAAGTGTCGTCCGGATTTTGTGGGATGAAACGCATCTCACGCAAGTTTTCCGGGCTGCGGCGGCGCAAATCAAAGGCGAGTTTCGAACCGAGCAACTCTATTTCACCGGAGTCGGCTGTTTCCAGCGCCAACAGTACGCGCGCTAGACTACTCTTGCCACTGCCGCTCTCACCTACGATGCCCAATGTCTGGCCGCGCTGCACGGTGAGCGAAACGCTATCCACGGCGCGGATGGGGCGCTTCTTTCTGCCCAGCGCCCGCTGCCAGATGCTACCGCCATCGAAAGATTTATGGATATCGCGGGCATCCAGGACTCGGTCATTCCTCACATCCCCGCGAACGACTGCGGGCGACGCTTTATCGTGCAGCCGGATTTCGCCCGCCGCTAGCTCTCGCCAGCGAAAGCAGCGCACATTATGTCCAGGTGCGGCAGCTTCGAGCGGTGGCTTTTCCGCATGGCAACGGTCGATGGCGATTGCGCAGCGCGGCGCGAAGACGCAAGCCGTTGGTCGCTTCGCCAACCCGGGCGCCACACCGCCAATCGTCGCCAGGCGCGCTTCACGGTTCGCGTTGGCGTGCGCTGGCAAACTGGCGAGCAAGCCCTGCGTATAGGGGTGCTTTGGCGCAGCGTAAAGCTCACGCACGGGCGCGTTTTCCACCACCTCGCCGCCATAGAGCACCGTCACCTCGTCGCAGAATTGCGCGACCGTCCCCAAATCATGCGAAACATAGAGCGCCGCCGCACTCTGGCCGTCGATCAGCTCACGAAACAGATCGAGTATGACGGCCTGTGTCGTTACGTCGAGCGCCGTAGTTGGCTCATCAAGCACGAGCAATTGTGGGGAAGCGCTGAGCGCCATCCCAATCGCGACGCGCTGCAACATACCCCCGCTGAGCTGGTAGGGGTAACTGTGCAAGACCTTCTTAGCATCAGCAATTTTTACGCGGCTGAGCATCGCCGCCGCCGCCGCCCAACTCTCCCGCCGCGAGAGGCCAAGGTGCGCGCGCGTCACCTCACCCATCTGCTCGCCGATGGTATAGGACGGGTTCAAGGCCGAGAGCGCATTTTGCGGGACTAGGCACATCTCGCTCCCCCAGAGGCCGCGCAACTCTTCGGGGCTCTGGCGCGTCAAATCACGATCGCCGAAGCGGATGCTGCCACTTCGTATGCGCCCGTTATCTGCCAGGTAACGCATGAGAGCCAGCGCCAGGGTTGATTTTCCGCTCGCGCTTTCGCCGACGAGGCCATGTGTCTGCTTCGCCCGTAAATCTAGCGACACATCGTTGATGACATTCAACCAACGTTTGCCGATGCGATAATCGATCGACAAATCGCGCGCGCTCAGGGTTACGGGTGTCTCACTCATGTGAGCTGGCCCTCATAACGCAAGATGCGACGCAGGCCATCGGACATCAAGTTGATGCTGATGATGAGGGTCGCGATGGCGACGACAGGGGTCCAAAGTGCCCAGGGTGTAATGGTGAAAGTGCCCGCGCGCCGAGCCTGGTTGATCGTCGCACCCCATTCCGGCGAAGCCGGTGAAACGCCAAGGCCCAGAAAACCAAGCGAGGCGGTGAGGAAGATGGCGTAAGAAAAACGCAGTGCCCCCTCTACAACCAGCGCCGGTAGCACCGAAGGAAAAATCTCGCGGAAGACGATATACACGGTTGATTCACCGCGCAGCCGAGCTTCTTCTACGTATCCACTCGCGCGGACGGCGATGGTGGCGCTACGGATGACGCGGGCGACAATAGGCGTGTAGATCGTAACGATAACAAGCAGCAAGCTCAGCTCCGCGCTACCGCCTGCGCCACCCCCAGGCTGCGCGGCTAGCAAGACCAGCGCGAGGATCAGCGCGGGGATGGCCAGCAGGGTCTCCAACAAGCGCGAAACCAACTCATCCAGCCAACCCCCACGAAAGCCAATCAGCGTACCAATGCTGGCGCCGAGGGCGACAGAGATGGCCGCCGCAACACCGGGCAAAATAAGCACATCGCGCGCGCCCCAGAGCAAACGGGAATAAACATCGCGCCCCTGCCAATCAGTTCCGAGCACGAATGTTATATCACCACGCAAGCCGGTGATATAGCCGAGACGGCTGCGCGCGTTGCGTGGGTATAGCTCACTACCGACGACCGGGTAGCCGATCGCATAGCGCGCGCCAGGTGCTTGCTCTTTAACAGCGCGGCGCTCTTCATTACGGACGATAGTATCGTAGGAATAGGGTGCGAAAACAGGGGCCAGCAGGGCAACCACTACGAATCCGAACACAATAAGCGTGCCCACAAGAGCGGGCAGCCTTTCCGTCAGGTGCTGTAGCGACCCTGCGACGCTACGTAGGACGCTAGGTAATGTCGTCAGCAGGGCCTGACTCGGCCCCGCTGACGAACGTTCACTCTGACTGTGGGTCACTCACCTGTAATGCTAAGCGTGCGCAAATCCGTGAGGCCAGCAAAGGCGGCCAGGTTGAAGCCATCGACACGCGCCGACGTCGCGCCAATCATCGGCGCGAACCAGGGCACGATGATGGGCGCATCAGCGGCAAATATCTCCGAGATTTGAGCGTAGATCGCGGCGCGTTCAGCGAAATCGCTGGTGACGCTAGCTTCAGCGATCAGCGCATCCGCCTCAGCGTTGCTCCAACGACTCTCGTTCCAGACACCATCGGAAACATAAGCCTGTACGAGGTATTGCTGTGCAACCGGGTTGGAGCCCCAACCGGTGATGCCCAACTC
This sequence comes from Phototrophicaceae bacterium, assembly GCA_965237765.1. Classification (GTDB taxonomy): domain Bacteria; phylum Chloroflexota; class Anaerolineae; order Aggregatilineales; family Phototrophicaceae; genus WTGJ01. Next base: position 2,534,203 of record OZ250157.1, on the reverse strand, counting down.
GACTTCCATCCACTCGTTATCGCCATAGTAGATGTTTTGCGGGCGTAGTAAAACTTCCACGTTGATACACGCTTGCGCCCACTGTTCCTGCAAGGCAACGCCCAGATCGGAGTAGTTGAAGGCATCCACCACGTATAGCGTGCCCGAATAGCCATCCGCGTAGCCCGCTTCGGCCAATAATTCACAGGAACGCTCGGGGTCATAAGCATACGAAGCTTCCAGTGGGTTGTAGAAGGAGCCATAGACCGGCCCGATGGGGTCGTTATTGCCGACCGTGCCGGCGCCGCCCATCAGATCATCATTGAGCAACTCGCGGTCCGTCGCCAACTTGAAGGCTTGGCGCACTTGCGCGCTCTCTCCTGCGAATCCCGCATCCGAACGAAGGCGGATAACCGGATGCTGGTTGGTGGGAACGACATAGGTCTTGACGGCATCGTTTTCTTCCAGTTCACGGAGCTGCGGGATACTCAGCTTGAAGATGGCGTCGAGTTCGCCATTGGCTAGCGCGTTGACGCGAGTGGTGGCGTCATTGATGAATTGGAAAATGAGCGTTTCCACACCAGGGGCGCCATCCTGCCAATAATCCTCGTTGGCAGCAAAAGTGGCGCTCACTTCAGGGATGTATTCCGTCAGCGCGAAAGCGCCGGTGCCATTGAAATTCTGGTAGGGATTATCGCTGTCCTCCGCGATGGTGCCCGGAGCGGTGTTGCCTTCCTGGATGATGAGCGACCAGCGCGAGGAGGCACCGAAGAGAAAATCAGCATTTGGGCCAGCCAACGTGAAGACAACGCGACTATCGCCATCGGCGACAACGGTGAAATCACCCAATAAAGCGTTGGCCGGCGAGCCCAGCTCCACGAGCCGCTCGAAGGTATAGACGACATCGGCCGCGCTGAACGGCGAGCCGTCGTGAAAGCGTACACCCTCTCGCAGGTTAAAGGCGTAGGTCAGCCCATCTTCGCTAACATCCCAGCCAGTCGCTAGATTAGGGAGAAATACTGTGCTCCCCATTTCATCGACGCCGACTTCGAGCAAGAAGTCATAAATTGTGCGCTGAAAGAGGATCTCCGGGTCGTTGCTATTCGTCGCTGGATCGAGTGATTTCGGCGATTCGAGGCCGAATACGAGGGTGGTGTGACTGTCGGCCTGAACAGCGAGCCCGATTGTCAGCATCATGGCCAACAGGATGGCGAGCGCAATGAGGCGATATTGAATGCGCATCTTGTTTCCTTTCTACCGCTTATCATAAACAGAAAACTACACCATTAGCATACATGAGCGAATTCGTTGATTCCAGCGTGAATTCTATTGAATGGCCGCCGCTATCGTTTCGCGCCATCCTTCTATGCTATATTGCGCCCTGTGCGCAAAGTCGCCGTGAGGAAACTCGTTTGTTGCGTAGCTACATACCGCTCGCTGAAAGGCGCAAGGCAGACCGCAGCTGGTTGCGGCTGTCTTTCGAGGGTTTATTGCTTGGTGGTAGCGGGCTGGGCATATTCGCGCTCATTTTCTTGATTGCCTCGGATGCCTTCAGCGTTGCCGCCTACCAGACACTGTTGGCTATCGAAGGCGCCGCCGGGCATCATGACATCGCCATCCTCGCTTTCGGCGCGCTATCCGTAATGCTTTTCTTCGGCGTCGTACCCGCATACAAAGCCGGAGCATATTTAAGCCCCAATACTGGCGGTAGTGGCCCGCTGGTGGATGCCATCGGCCCGCCGCGCTTGAGCTGGCTCTCCTGGGTGGGGACCAGCATGTTCTTCATCGACGCCGTGTTAACCATCATCATCAGCACCATCGCTGCGACGGACGCAACGCTATTGCTCCTACCTGAAATCGCGCCCTGGCGCTTGTTGCTGGCGGAAGCTTATGCGGCCTTCATCATGTTGCTATTGGTTTCGCTGGGCCCGAAGCGCGCAGTGCTGCTCTTCTTGTTAGGCGGCGGCGCCTTCACGGTGTTCACGCTCTTTGCACTTAACTACGTAGGCGTATTGGCCATATCGCAACCAGGAATGAGCGACGCGGTGCCAGGCATCATCCAACGCCTTCAGGATAACCAGGTCGTCGATCACGTTACGCGCATTGCTGCGGATGCGCCGGCATTGGGGGGAGCGCTCTTCTTCCAATATTTCTTACGCTCGATGAGCAGTGCGATGCTTGGCTTCTCCGGCTATGAAGTGATTCCCGCCAGCGGCAAACACGCCACCCGCCCAAAGTGGAAGGTGGTCAATACCGCATTGATGCTGGCGGCAATATTCTTGATCCTGACAGGTATCATCCAACTATTCGCGGCCAAAACTTGGGCCATCCCTGCTACAGAAGGCTATAGCACCCTGCTGATCGAGTACGAAATTGCATTCGGCTATGGGAGCTTCTTGTTGACACTCGCCGGTTTGTTGCTCGCTGTGATCTTGTTACTCGCGCAGGGTGGCGGCTATGTCGGCGGGGCGGCGGTTGCGGCATATGCGGCGCGCTTGGGCCGGTTGCCACGTTATTTTGCCAATGACCGCATCGGAATCGCCGTCATCTGGTTGGCAGCGGCCGCTTTCATCCCCGCCATCCCGAGCGTTTCACGCGTAGAATCCTATTACGCTTTTGGCTTTGTGAGTGCATTTGTCATCACCAGCACTACTGTGTTTTTCGTGCGGCCCTGGGCGCTGGTGCGGAAGAATATACTGCCGGATTCAGCGGCGGCTCGCTCCATCCGCTTCGCCGGCCTCCGCGGCATGATCGCCAGCTATCTGATGCTTCTCATACTGATCACGCAGAAAACCTCGGCGCTACCGGCAATTATCATCATTGCCGCTCTCATCACGCTCTTCCAGATCTTCGTCTTTCGCGGTGGCTTTAGCCGCTTCTTTCCAGTCAGCTCAGCCGAGCAATCACGCTCGATGCGGCCGGGGATGCCGAGACTCTTCAAATCGGGCCGCGAGCGATCGCTGGATGACATGCGGCAGGTAGGCATCTCCTGCGCCGTGCACCAATTGCTACTTGATGGCGAGCTGGTCAAATTTAACGTTGAGCCTACTCGCATCCGCCGCTTGATCTGTCATGTCTACGACATCCTGCCCGCAAACTGGAATGAAACACACAATGCCCTCTTGCACAGCGAGCAAGTTGAACCAGGTAATCTGCCCCTGCAAGAGGCCTTCCAGCGAGCGACCGAAATGCGAGAGGAATTACTAGAAACCATCGAGCAATTCTCGCATTTTGGCGTCTTCACTTACGTGAATAATTACTCCTTCAATTGGGTCAGCGAGGAGCGGGACGTCGAAACAGTCCAACGCGCGATGATCCAGATGCTATTCCGTCGTTCTGATTTCGAGCAGATTTGGGCGGAATTCAGTAGCTATCAGATCCAACGGCAACCGGAGGAAATCTGGCAATTCGCGCGCCAGCGCTATCAATGGGCAAAAGAGCAATGGCCGAATATTGGCAGCCGTCTCATCACCATTTGGGCGCTGAATGACTTGGGTATCGTGGAAAAGGATGAATCCCTCATCCAACGGGTGTTGGAGAGCATGCCCCTGGTCGAGCGTATCGACGAGCAAATCGTGCGCCGCAACCTACCACCTGAAGCGATGACCAGCCTTGGTGAAGAAAAAGACGGCGAAAACTAACTCATCCCGGCAAACGGCTTGCTGAGTATGGACGCAGGGAGGGCAAAGCGACGATGTTCCGTAGGGTACTCGGGTCGCTGCGCGCTAACGCCAATCAGGAATCCAGACGTTCCACTGCCATCCTATTGTCATTCCTCATCCTGCTCACATGTATATACCTTTTTGTCTATAGCGGACGCATCGAGAGCGGCGATTCACTGTTGCTATTTGACGCGACAAGTAGCCAATTCCGCTTCGGCGATTGGTTGTTGGATGAGAGCGCGGCTTTTCTCGATGAGCATCATGTTGGGATGGGCCTGAGCCCCTACTACGGGGAGAGGCTTCAGCCGACGCTGGCCATACCGCTCTACGCGCTGGCCTGGCTCGTGCCGGGCATCGGCCTAGTGCAAACGACCTGGCTATTCAACATCATTGTGACGTTGGTACTCGTTGCGGTCTTCTTCATGCTTTGCCGCCAACTGGGTTATGCGGAAAACACTAGTGCCTTGGCCTCGATATTACTCGGCGCGTCAACGATATTGCTCCCGTATAGCAAGACCTTCTTTCGCGAACCGCTGGCGGCCCTCTTTTTGCTCATGGTGGCTATGGCTGCGGTGAACGCGCGCAAATGGCGGGGCTGGCGCGCTCTGGTGTGGCTAATTAGCGGATTGATTGCGCTCGGACTGGCGACACAAACCAAGCAATCATCGCTACTCGCCATACCCGCTCTGTTATGCCTGCTAGCGCCAACCTGGGGCACACGTGCGCAATTTGCCGGTGCACACCGTTTCGTGCGGGCGCTGCTCGATGCGGCGTTTTTCGTGTTCATTTTGTCAGCTTTGGCCAGTTGCATTTTCGATCTGGCTGATTCGTTGGAGAAGGTCTTGCGCTTCTTCCAAGAGCAAGGCCTACCAGTGCCCCGGCGGGATTGGGAATTCTTCCGCGAAGCGATGGCCAGCCAACTCCTCAGTCCGGGCGGCAGTTTCTGGGGCAGCTCGCCCATCCTGTTACTCGCCGTGCCCGGCGCTTATCTACTATGGCGGCGAGGGGGTAGGCGGCACCTCTGGGCAGCGACTCTAATATTGCTAAGTTATGCCGTTGGACATGCGATGCGCGGCTCCCACTGGTTTGGCGGGTTATCCTGGCCGCCGCGCTTTCTGTTACCTGCGCTGCCCTTCGTGATGCTACTCACCTTACCGGCGCTGGAATGGCTGCTGAAGCACCGCCATCGCCTGGCGCTGGTCGCTGCTGGCGCGTTGCTGGCCTATAGCCTCGGGTGGCAATTCGCGTCCGTTGTGATGCGCTGGGATAACTTGCCTCTGCCGGAACAAGCTGAGGGTCTGTTGGAATGGAATGGTAGCTTATTCTCGCTAGCGTATTTGCGCCCCGTGCTCATTATCTCTGCCCTCGGACAGCGAGGTTGGGATTTCGCCTGGTGGCGGACAGGTGCCCATCTGCTACCCATACTATATATCCTGCTCGCCAGCGCCTCCGCATATATCTTGCGCCAACTATTTCTTAGACGACGTCCCCTGCCGCGTTGGCAGCTGGCCATTCTACCAGTCGCCGCTCTGACGCTGACCGCCGTGAGCCTCTTCTCGATCCAGTGGGATCCTGTTTATTCCGCCGGACGCGATGGGCTCTGGGAGATGCTGCCCATTTTTGATGAAGTTACGGAGCGTGACGATATCGTCTTCGTCACGCAAGAATATCGCGATTTTCTGCTCAATCATGACACCAGCCACAACCCGCGTTACATCGTGCTCGCCTATCAGCCCGGCGAAAGTTATCACCCCGAAATTGCGCCTGTCGTGGCCAGTGCCAGCCCACAACTCGCGCTCGACCGCTATACCATTCATCGCCTGAACATTGTGTTTTCAGGGGTTGATGAATTCTACTTCTTATCTGATGCCGGACCATTCTTGCCTTGGCGCCCACGCGTTCTAGAACGCTACTTCGCCGAGCGGGCTTTTCCCATCCGCGAAATCAATACCGCGCCTGATGTCCGTCTCTTGGAATACGCTCGCGCGCCACTACCTGCCGTTTACCAGGATGCCGAAATTCCTCATCAAGTTCGCTTCGGTGATGGTTTTCAGTTGGTGGGTATCACGTTGCCTTCCGGCGACGAATTCAGCCCCGGTGAAGCGATCCCTCTCGCGATGCAATGGCAGGCGCAATCGCCCATCCCGCAAGACCTCACCATCACATGGAAACTTGCGAGTGTCGGACGAGCGCGTTTGGGGGTGACAGATTGGCAGCCAAGCGCTGGACTGGACCCAACCAGCGCCTGGGAAGTGGGCATCCCTCACTGGGATTTGCGGGCGCTTCGTTTGCCTGCTGATTTCCCGGCGGGCGAATACGAGCTGTGGTTGATAGTCTACTACCATGTAAATGGAGAACTGCAACACTTGACTGCCAATGGCGGCGAAACGCGCGAAGGATATATCGCCGTCCTACCCATCACGATTCGCGTTCTGCCGGCCGCACAATAGTTGCTTTAGCGGCATGGCTCATGAACGGGTCGGCGAGCAACTCATCCTTGAATTGTATGCTGATGAGCGCGCCTTGCGCGGTCCAGACTGCCGCGGCGATCAAGACGATGGCAGTTGCGATGCTTCGGCTGTGCAATGGCCAGCGCGACCAGACATCGGCCACGAAGAACGCGCCAATCACGCAGGCAGGCGGCAGGAACAACAGGACAAAGCGCGGATCATAACTGACGAACCACCACCAAACCAACCAGAATGGTAACACCCAGAGTAATAATGATGCGTAACCTGGAACAGCCAAACCGTTTCGCCAGAATTTCCACAGTGTATAGCCCAACCCGATCATGATCAGCCAGCCCACGAAGGCATAGACGTTCCATTGCTGCACGAATATGAATAGCGTTTCGAGCGAGTGTTGTGCCCGCTCTGTCCAGGCAGTGCGCGGAACGATGACGCCAGCCTGCCAATACGTCCAAACATACCATGCCAACCCGCCGAAGAAAGCCGCGAGGCCAACGACGAAGACCTGTCGCCAGCGTACGCTCCCCCGAAAACAAGCCAATACCAACCACACAGCTAGCAAGGGCGCTGCGACGAGGCCGGCGTTTTTTACCCAACAGGCCAGGCCGAAATGCAAACCCGTGAGGAAAGCGTCACTCGTCCGGCCGCTTCGCCAAAGCCGCAACACGAAATAACCGACCATGGTATAAAAAAAAGCCATTGGCAGGTCGACATAGCCTGCCGATGCCCATCGCCAGAACGCCGGCGTCAGCGCCAGCAGTCCGGCCGCCAGCCAGCCCACGCTTTCGGAATGTGCACTCCTCCCAAGCAGGTAGGCCGCTGGCATCGTTGCAATGGCAAGCAGGGTCGCGAGCGTTTTGGCTAGGTATTCCTGCTCCACACCGGCGCTCATGTAGGCATAGGCATAGGCCAGCGGCATCATCATCGGGTAGCTATCGTAGCGGGAGACAATATCGGCTTTGCCTTTCAGGGAAACCAGCGCCCGCGTCTCATAAATTTCGACCGCATAAGGCGCATAGATTCCCTGCGCATCGTCACGGAAAAAAGGCCAGTAGCTCGCGTTGATGAGCTGAGCGATAGCGATAGCCGCGCACATCAACCAAATGCTACGCCGCTCCCAGGTTTCTGGCCAAAGACGCAATGGCGCCAGCTGCGCGCGGTCGCGCCATATCAGCCGTCCGCCGATAGCCATCGCGGCGAAGTAGGGCAGGTTAATTACCCAGAGACACAATGAGATGCCGAAGACACCAAACCCAAACATTAGCAAGGTCAGGCACCCCAGGCTGATGGATAGACACAGGCAAATGACCAACGCGGAGCTGCCTCCACTCCCGCGCCGACCACCACACCAAAGCGCCCAGGGTAATGCAGCCAAGATAACGATTGCGAGCCAGAGCCAGGGCCACATGTTTAGATACAGAATGCCAGAAGATCAGCCATCCGTAGAGACTTGTGCATCACTACTCCGACCCCAAGCCGCGCGCAGCTTGCGCGCTGTATCAGGCAGCGTTTCGGGTAGAACGCGTGCCGCTGCCGTGATGGTCATAAAGCTCGAATCACCCGCCCAACGCGGCACAATATGCCAGTGAAAGTGCGCCGCCACGCCAGCTCCAGCGACCGCGCCGATATTGGCGCCCATATTGAAGCCCGCCGGCTGGTAGACTTCTCGCAGAGATCGCAAGGCACGCTTTGCGGTGTACATGAAATCAACCTGCTCCGCGTCAGTTAAATCTTCCAACGAAGCAAGGTGCGCGTAAGGAGCGATCATCAAATGTCCGTTATTATATGGGTAGCGGTTGAGGATGACATAAACATGCTCCGAACGAGCGATAATCCCCGCTTCATCGCCCGCATCCGCCAGGCAAAAAAGACAGCCTGCCAACTTCTTTTCGCCGCGGATGTAATCCCAGCGCCAGGGTGCGCTAAGGTGATCCATCGTGCCTTTTGCGCCCGAGGCACCCATCGTCTCCGTCTCGCCCATCCCTGCAGTATGACCAACCGACCAGGCGCGCGCAAGCACGAGTCCAGCGCCGGGTGGCGACGTTGACGCTAACGAAGGATAAGCTGCGGTCGGCGCTGCTGGGCCGACCTTTTCGATATTATCCTGCCCTCGCCAGCACCAATGATGAGGCGCTCGCCTGGTTGCAAGACGGCGCGGAAGAAGGATCGCTCGTCATCTCTGACCACCAAACATCCGGTCGTGGCCGCCAGGGCAGGGGCTGGTACACACCGCCCGCTAGCGCGCTCACCCTCTCGATCATCCTCCGTTGTAGTGTCGATGCCGCACAACAGAGCACGATGTTGGCTGCGGTAGCTGTTTACGAATTGCTCGATGAACTCGGGATCAGTGAAATTGGTATCAAGTGGCCGAACGATGTCCAAATTGGCCAGTATAAAGTCTGTGGCATCCTGCCCGAAGCGCTCTGGGACGGTGAGGAATTTAGTGGCGTGGCCCTCGGGATCGGGCTAAACGTGCGCGCAGACTTCGTACAAACGCCGCTCGCCAAGACTGCCATTAGCCTAGAAACTGCCAGCCAATTTTCGTATGACCGTTGCGATCTTCTGCGGCGATTACTCGCCATCACTGACTGCTGGCGACCGCATTTAGGCAGCGCAACACTATTCAGGGCCTGGCGTGCGCGCTTGAACAGCTTGGGTCGCCCCGTGAAGATCGGGGAACTGAGCGGTATCGCCAGCGCCGTTGATGAGAGCGGCGCGCTCTGGCTGGATCTGCCCGAGGGCAGGCAAGAACGTATCCTAGCCGGCACACTTCAAGAGTGGCGGGGATCAGAGTGATGGGTGTCGAGCTGGAGTGGGAGAGTGGTTCCACCGCCCATGATGACCTTCCACCATTTCCCAATCACTCCCGCCGGAAGTGGCCTTGGGTGGCAGCCTTCGCCATCGTCCTGATCGTAGCCATTGTTTACGCTGCCATCCGCATCCGATTGCAGCAAATTGACGAATGGCAACAACGTACCTTGCGAGATGTCGTCATCGCGGAAGTGACCGCCTTGCGCATCGGCGACGAGAACGCCTTCCTGGAATTTCAACACAGCGGCGACGAAGTCTGGCTGGCGCAGCAACGAGATTATTTTGTTGCGGTGCAAGGCGCGGCCGATCTGCAACTCAGCGGGAATATCCTGGAAAGCGAAATAACGAGCGATGGCTTGCTTGGCGTTGTGCGCTTGATGGAAATCGAGAATGCGGTGCCCTATGAACGGCTCTGGTTCTATTGGAATTTCGCCGATTTGGGATGGCGCCACTTGCCACAGAATCCTGACCTCTGGGGCGACGCGGCCACGAACAGTTCGGACCACTTGCGGATTGACTATTATGCGCGCGACAAAGCACTCGCCAAGCAATTGGCTGACACTTTACCGCGTTGGTTGCAGATCGGCTGTGAGGCCATGGCTTGCGCGACGCTACCCAGCTGGCACGTAGAAATCCTACCCGACCCGAATCTCAACCTCAGCTGGGAGGCACTGGCTCCCTGGAATTTGCGCATCCCCTCACCATATTTGACGCGCTCGCGTAGCGACATGCCTTTTTCGCCAGAGTTGCGTTCTGTTATCGCCAGCCTGCTCAGCGACCGCCTACTCAGCTCTTCCACACTCGCGATTGTAGATACCCAAGAAGAGGAAGCCCTTTACCTCAAGCAAGCGATCAGCGCCTGGCTGTGGGGCGCGTTGCTGGGGCGAAACGATGCGAGTCCGCTATTGCATAGCATCGCGGACCGTTATGGGGTAGCTGCCATTGGTGAATTGGTACAACTTCGTCAAGAACAGGCATTGCTCCCGGCGATCCGCCAAGTCACCCGCGCCGGCCTTGTGGATCTCTCGCGCCTCGATTGGCGCGATTACTTAGAATGGCAACTCGCGCGCGGGGATCCGAACTTCGCAGGGAAAATTACCACACTGAGCGCCATAGCCGATGCCGATTCGACACAATTGATCGCCACGCTCCGTTACGAGGAAGAAGGAGAATTAGCTCCCGCGCAGATCCGCTTTGCCCTCGTAGACGATCGCTGGCAGCGCCTCCCCGATTGATGGCCGCTGTGCTATAATCACGGCACATGGGAGCGAATATCCAGCTGACGATGACCAACCCGCAGCACGTCAATATCAATCAGGAAATGCGCGATAGCTACCTTGATTATGCGATGAGCGTGATCGTGGCGCGGGCCTTGCCAGACGCGCGCGACGGACTCAAACCAGTGCACCGCCGCATCCTCTTCGCCATGCACGAGATGGGCATCCGCCCCGGCACACCTTTTAAAAAAAGCGCCCGCATCGTCGGCGAGGTGCTCGGCAAATTCCACCCCCATAGCGACGACGCTGTGTATGACGCGATGGCGCGCATGGCACAAGAATTTTCTTTACGATATGAGCTCGTTGAAGGGCAGGGCAATTTCGGCAGTGTCGATGGCGATCGGCCGGCGGCCATGCGCTATACCGAAGCGCGCCTCTCACGCATCAGCGCTGAATTGCTCGCTGATATCCAAAAGGAAACCGTCGATTTCGGCGATAATTACGACGGGTCGCAAGAGGAGCCAGTGGTCTTGCCGGCGCGCTTACCCAATCTCTTACTTAATGGCGCCAGCGGCATCGCCGTCGGCATGTCTACTAATATCCCACCGCATAATTTACGCGAGCTCTGCGGCGCAATCACGCACCTGATTGATAATTACGCGCGGCGCGATGATATTCATGTCGCTGATTTGCTGGAATTCGTCAAGGGTCCTGATTTCCCAACCGGCGCCAACATCCTCGTCGATGAAGGGCTGCGCGATGCCTACCAACAGGGCCGCGGGCGCATCTTCATCCGCGCCACTGCCGAAATCGTCGAGGGGCACAACGAGCGATTTCGCATCGTTTTTAGCGATATTCCCTATCAGGTCAACAAATCAACCGTCATCGAGCGCATCGTTGAACTGGCACGTAGCGGACAGATCGACGGCATCAGCGATCTTCGCGACGAGAGCGACCGCGATGGCATGCGCCTCGTCGTGGATCTGAGCGCTCGCGCCCAGCCGACCAAAGTGCTCAACCGTCTCTATAAATACACGCAACTGCAATCCAGCTTCAGTGTGCAATTGCTTGCGTTGGATAACGGTGAACCGAAGACGCTTAACCTAAAGAGCTGTCTGCTGCTCTATTTGAAACACCGTCTGGAAGTGATCCGCCGGCGTTCGGAGTATGAACTGCGCCAATTGCGCGAGCGGGAACACATCCTGAAAGGATTGCTGCGCATCCTGGACGATCTGGACGCAGCCATCGCTTTGATCCGCGCCGCCGATAGCACCGGGCAGGCCAGCGAACATCTGCGCATACGTTTCGGGCTTAGCGATCGACAAGCGGATGCCGTGCTCGCGTTGCGCTTGCGCCGGCTGGTCGCTCTCGAGCGCCAGAAGCTATCCGATGAATATGCGGAATCGCTCATCCGTATCGAGGAGCTGGAAGGGGTCCTGGCAAGCGAAGCGCGCCGACTCACGCTCATTCGCGAGGAAATCGTCGAACTTACAGAGAATTACGGCGATGAACGGCGCACGCAATTGCTCTACGGCGAAAGCGTGGATTTTGACGAAGCGGACCTCATTCGGCAAGAGCCGGTGGTTATATTCCTGACGATGATGGGTTACATCAAGCGCGTGCCGCAATGGGTATTCCGCGCCCAGCTACGCGGCGGTAAGGGTGTCATCGGCGTCGCGACAAAGGAAGATGACTTCCCCGCGTTGGCTTGCTCCGCGCTCAGTCTGGATACATTGCTCTTCTTCACTAACCAAGGTCGCGTTTATGCCGAGCGCGCTTTCTGCATTCCCGAAAGAGGGCGGACACGACGCGGTATACCCCTACAGGCTCTCTTGCCGTTACGCGAGGATGAACGCATCACGGCGATACTACCCTTCCATCCAGATAACGCGCGCGGCTATTTCGTGATGGTGACTCGTGCCGGTTATATCAAGCGCGTGCCCCTCAGCGCCTTCGCCAACGTGCGGCCGAGTGGCCTTATTGCGATCACCCTGGAAGAAAGTGACGAGCTGGGTTGGGTACGCATCAGCGACGGCGATCAGGAAATTGTCGTCGCTTCAGCCGGACGCATGAGCATCCGCTTCCCGGAAGATCAGGTGAGCGTGCTCGGGCGCGCGGCGCGCGGTGTCCGCGCGATTCGTCTGGCGGAGGCGGGCCAGGTCGTTGGCGTGGATGTGATCAACGATAATTCGGAGTTCGTGCTCATCATCACCGACCAGGGATACGGCAAAATCACGCGGATGGACGCCTACCGCGCGCAATCACGCAATGGCATCGGCGTGCAGACGATTGCCCGTAATGAAGACCGCGGCGAAATTGTGGCGATGCACGTGATCAGCGTGAGCGACGAAATCCTGCTGATGTCGCACGATGGCACCATCTTGCGTACCAACGTGCAGCAGATCAATCCCACTGGCCGAATCACCCAGGGGGTACGCGTGATGAATCTGGATGATGATGATTGCGTCGTGGCCGTCACCGTGCTCGCAACGCTGGAGATGGAGCCGAGCCTCGTGCCCGCCAATGGCGCCACGGCCGCGTCTGGTGATTAACCTCCGCGACCTGTATCACCAATTGCGCCGGCCGCGGATTTAAAGCGCGTCTTCCTCGCCACGGCCGATAACTTCTGGCTCACTAACGTCAGCTTCGCTAAGTAGATCGTCCGCCTCTTCCTCGTCTTGATCCTCACCGCGCGCGGCCGCCGGTTGCGTCACGGAAACGAGCGTCTCATCCGGGTTATTCAGCACGGTGATCACTTCATCCAGCACCAAATCGCCCACGGAAACGGAATCACCAATGTTCACAAGTTGCGTAAGATCCACCGTAATCTGGTCGGGCAAAAAACTGGGAAGTGTCTCGATACTGATGGTATTCGTGCCAACGATGAGCAGGGCGCCCTGCGTGATGACAGCAGGACATTCTCCTTCATAAACGATCGGCACATCGAGAGTGACACGTGTCTGCATATCTACCGAAAAGAAATCGACATGTTGGATCGTGCCACGGATGGGGTCGCGTTGGACTTCGCGAGCCAGGACATTGATCGGCTCTTCACCAAGCCGCAATTCGATGAGGTTCGTGCCACCTGCTCGCATCAAGACGACCTCCAGCTGCCGGTAGTCCGCCTGCAAGTTTTGCGGCTCCATCCAGTTGCCATAAACGCAAAGCGGGACGATTTGCTCCCGCCGCAATTGCTTCACTTTTTTGCCAGTGATGGTCCGTTCTGTTGTTTCGAGGGTGTAACTCTCGGCCACGCCGCCTCTCCTTTATCGCGCCCAGAGGCGCCAGCTCACGCAGGGAACATTTGCAAGCGGGTAACGGGATTCGAACCCGTGACACCTTGCTTGGGAAGCAAGTGCTCTACCCCTGAGCTACACCCGCACCCCCGCTAATCTAGTGTTCATGCGCTTCGCTGTCAAGTTGCATATCGCCCTACCTTTTACTAATCTACCGCTGCTTGTGGTTGTAAGGGCAGGTTTTTGTGCCGACGATATTGTTGAGGTGTGATCTTTTCTTATCTCCATCTTTCGTCGTGATAACCTGACGCCATGCTCCTCGAACTGATCGCCAAATGGATCGAGCCCATAGACCTCTCCGGTATCGGGAAAAGGCCCAGATTCCGGAATTGGCGCTGGCAGCCGCTGATCCAACCATATCTCTTGCTCGCGCTCATCATGGTCATGGGCGGCGCGCTGCGTTTCACCGGCCACAACTGGGACGAGGGCACGATGCTCCATCCCGACGAGCGTTATCTGGTCGATTTGATGACCAAGACACGCTTTGACGTTGGCATCCGCGCCGACGAACGGGAAGCTGTGACCTTGCGCTCGCAAGAATGCCTGCGGGGATATGAAACGACAGGCGCCCTCGCTCACGATTGCACCGCTCTGCATTTCACCATCCGCAGAGAAATGAAACAACCACTTAGTGTAGATGAGCAAACCCTCCATTGCCTGCGCGAATATCCGGGAACTGCTGGCGCCGGCCCTTTGCTGGATACTGCCTGCTCGCCGACGAACCCTCACAACGCCGGCAGCGCTGCATTTGCCTATGGCACATTGCCCCTGTTCATGACGCGCGCGGTCGCTGAGTCATACGATGCCCTTTTAAATTCCCTGGGGCAAAGGGTTACGCACCGCTCGTCATACATATATTTATGGCATTCGGATATCGCCAGCGTTGGCCGCGTGCTTTCTTCATTCTTCGATCTCCTGTCCATCGGTTTCATTTTCTTGATCGGGCGGCAGGTGCATAGCCGACGTGCGGGTTTGTTGGCGGCGGCTTTCTACGCGTTCGCACCCCTCCCAATACAACTCTCTCATTTCGCTACCGTCAACGCCGTTGCCAGTTTTTTCGTGGTTTTGGCACTCTGGTTCGCCAATCGAGTGGCACGATCGGGGCGTTGGCATAGCTATATCGGTTTCGGTTTTGCTACGGCGGCGGCCACGGCCTGCCGTATCAATTTGGCGCCGCTCGCGGGTGTGGTTGCGCTCGCCTTCGTCTACCGCATGTGGCAGCACCTGCGTACCGAACAGGCTGATGGGCTGATTGGCAATGTGGCGCTGCGGGATTTCATTGGCCTCCTGCTCAGCGCCATAGTCGCATTGGCATTTTTTCGCTTCTTCAATCCTTACGCTTTTATAGGACCCGCTTTATTCACCGGCTTAAATGAGCGCTGGCTGCTCGATCTGCAACAATCGATCAATTCGGCTAGTGGCTATAGCGATTTCCCGCCCAACTGGCAATGGACTGGTCGGCTTTCCTATGTCTATCCGCTGAAGGACATATTGCTCTGGGGACTTGGTCTGAGCGCGTGTGTACCGGCCTGGTTCGGCGTCTTACGAGGCGCTTACCGATGGCTGCGTGGCCACTTGGGTAGCGCGAAATATCTCCTGCTCCTCGCCTGGATATTTGGCTATTTCGGTTGGATAGGCGGCTCCTGGGTGATGACAATGCGATATTACCTGCCGCTTTACGGCGCGCTGACCGTCTTCGGCGCCTGCGCGGTCTGGGATGCGCATTCCTGGTTGCTGCGGCGGAAATGGCGCGTCTGGCGAGGTTACCGATTTGCTCCCTCGGCGCTCGTCGGTGGTCTCGTGGTTCTCTCTTTACTCTGGGCGGTGATGTTCCACAACATCTATCGCCAACCGCTCACGCGCATCCAGGGTAGTTTCTGGATACAAGCGAATATCCCCGCCGATATCGCGATTCGTATCGCAGACGCGCCGCCGGAAACACCCCTGATCAATATCACACTGAATAATCGCAATAGTGATAGCCTACCTGGCGACGAGTTGCTTCTCCAACGAAGCAGCATCATCAGCGATAACACCTTAATTGAGCAATTCTTCGTTGCGCCGACGGGCGGCCAAGTGAATGAGCTGTTGTTGCCGCATGTCGGGCGCCGGTATGCCGGCGATGACCGGATCAATCTGAGCTTCGAATTGCTGGACGAGGCGGGCAATTCGCTCGCGCGAAGCGTCATCGTCCATACTTTCCCGACGGATTCACACCCGCTGGGCACGCAATATAGTGCCATCCTGTCGGAACCCGTCACGTTGGATCCTGGCGCCATTTACTGGATCCGGGTGGAAGTCCAAGGTGGCGATCTCTATCTTGGCGGCGCCATCGTCAGTGATGAAGGCGCCTGGGATGACGCGGTTACCGCTGTGCGCTCCTGCCGACCCGATCCGCTGGAATTGCTGGATGAATGTGAATACGTGCATCCTTACAGTGCGCAAATCTTACAATACAACATGAGCATGGCCGCGGAAGATGATGAATACAAACTCGAAAACTTGCTGAACGGCTTGGCCCGGTCAGATTACATTTCCATCAGCAGCAATCGTTTTTATGATTCGCAAGCCCGAAACCCCGCCCGCTTCTCGCTCACGAACGCCTATTATCGCCGCCTTTTCAGTGGCGAATTGGGGTTTGAGCTGGTTGCGAGCTTCATCGAGGGTTACCAACTGGGTCCCTTGCGCATCCTCGATCAGCGCTTCCCCAATCATTTTCCGCCCACCTGGCTCAATCAACTGGAAGCGGATGAAGCTTTTCACGTCTACGACCATCCGGCGGTCTTCATTTTCCAAAAGACAACTGACTATGACCCGCAACGAACGCGCGCTCTGCTCGCAGGTGTTTCGCTCGCCATGGTGCATTCCTCCCCTTATTATGGAAGCTGTCCACACCTCGACCCTTCACATAACCTCTCCTTTCTATGCACACCTGATATCGCCAATTTCTATCGGCTGCCACCTCGTGAAATTGACACTGTTCCCAGTCAGTTGCTCTATTCCAACGAGCAGCTCGAAATCCAAACAGAACGCTCGACCTGGACAACGCAATTTGACCTCGCCGGCTTGCTCAACCGGAACCACGGACTAGCCCTAGTTGTTTGGTGGCTGATCATCTGGTTGCTGGGGCTGATCGCCTGGGTGCCGCTGTATTTTATGTTGCCAGCACTCGCCGACCGCGGCTATGGACTGGCGCGCACGATGGGAATGCTGGCTCTGAGCTGGCTGGCCTGGATGCTCGCTAGCGCACAGCTGCCCATATGGAATGGCACGGCGCTGTGGTTCATGGCCGGCATCGCATCGCTCGGGAGCGCGGCGCTGGCGTGGCGGAAACGAGCAGAATTCCGCGCGTACCTGGTACTGAGATGGCGCACGATACTGACCATCGAGTTGCTCACCGCCGCTCTATTTTTCGGATTCCTGCTCGTGCGGCTATCAAATCCAGATTTATGGCATAACGTTTTCGGTGGCGAGAAGATGATGGATAGCGCCTTCCTCAATGGTGTATTGCGCAGCGAAATCTTCCCGCCCATCAACCCATGGTACGCCGGTTCATACATCAATTATTACTATTTCGGCTTCGTCATGGTGGGCGCACCTACACTGTTGAGCGGCATCATGCCTTCGGTCGCTTATAACTTGATCATACCGACAATCTTTGCGCTCACGGGAATTGGCACCTATTCGATAGCCTACAACATCGCTGCCGGGATGCGCCTGTCGCGTCTACGTCCCGCGCTGGCAGGAATCGCTGCCATGTCGCTGATGACGCTGCTGGGCAATCTGGATACGATCCGCGTGTGGCTTGCGGGGGTGCATAAACTCGGACTCTCTCGCCTCGCTGCACAAAGCAGCACGACTATCACTGCAATTTACGAAGGGCTGCGCGCTTGGCTGGGGGGTGCGAATTTGCTAATTGGCGGTGGCGAATGGATGTGGAATCCCACACGCGTCATCGGCGCGAGCATCAACGACAACGCCATTTCCGAATTCCCTTTCTTCACCTTCCTCTATGGTGACTTGCACGCGCATATGATGGCTTTGCCCATCCTCATCCTCACATTGGCATTCGTCACGCATGAATTGCTCATCTCCGGGGAAGACCGCCGGAATAATTGGCAACGCGGCGCCTTACTCGCTTGTTGGGCGATCACGTCTGGGCTCAGCTGGGCGGCGAATAGCTGGGATTGGGCGCCATTCACCTTGCTGAGTCTCGTAGCTATCGTGCTGGCCTGGTTGCGACGTTGGTCGCTGCGCATAGAGGGGGAGGTCGCGCTTAGCTGGCGTGCTCGCCTCTGGTCTATAGCACAGCAACGCACAGCAGTCATCGAAGCGCTCATTTACCTCGGCGGTTTCGTCCTGCTCAATTTACTCGCGACCGCGCCCTATCGTGCCTGGTTCGCGACAACCTCTGCGGAATTCGAGGTTTGGGAGGGGCCCTTCACACCAATTTGGGCCTACCTCAGCATCCATGGGCACTTGCTCTTTTTATTGCTGGGCTTGCTGCTCTGGATCAGCCGCAACCACATTGACGCTTGGCGCATCACGTCGCTGGCCCGACAGCCGCTAGCCATCGCGAGCGTTGCTATCCTGGCAGCCACTGGGCTGGCCCTGGGCATCGACGGCCGCAGCTTGATGTTTCTCATCTTGCCTTTGCTCCTTTGGACGGCCGCGTTGCTGCTGCGCGAAACATCCAGTAGCGTGCGTGTGCTGCTCCTATTCGCCGGTCTCGCGTTGGGCCTGACAATGATGCCGGAATTGATGCGCTTACGTTTGGACATTGGCCGGCAAAACACCATCTTCAAATTGTATTTCATGGGTTGGTTGCTATTCAGCATCGTCGGCGGTGTGGCGTTCGCCTTGTTGTGGAACGTGCGGCGCCGTTGGAGTAAGGCGCTGCGTTCGGCCTGGTCGATTGCCGCTTTCCTCTTATTCATTTCGGCGGCCGCCTATCCCATCCTGGCCATACCTGCTCGCGCCGCACATCGCTTCGAACCTTCGATGCCCATCTCGCTGGATAGCCTCGAATTCATGCGATACTCGAAACATTGGGATATCGAAGAACTCTTCCCACTCGAGCCGGATTATCAGATGATTCGCTGGCTGCTCGAGAATGTCGAAGGAGCACCGACCATCATGGAGGGTCGCACCTACGGCAGCGAATACCGCTGGACGAGCCGCATCTCCTCTTTTACCGGTCTGCCTAGCGTGATTGGCTGGCAATACCATCAACAACAACAACGCACCTTCCCGCCGATGAGCGAACTGATTCAGCGCCGCGGCGCAAACGTGACCGCCTTTTATACGACGGAGGATATCGATGCCGCGTTAGAGATATTGCGCGCTTACGATGTGGAATACATCATCCTCGGTCCATTGGAGCACGCGCTATATGACCGCACCGACGAGACAGATCCCTCGCGCTATGTCAACGGTTACGCCAAATTCGACACGATGATCGAAGCGGGCATGCTGGAAGTAGTATTCGAGCTCCCTTATAGCTACCAAACATATGGGACAGATTACCCGGCGGTAGCACGAATATTGCAAGTGGTGGCGGAATGAACGCGACGCTGCAATGGCTCTGGCGGGAAGGCGGCCTCGTCTTGCAATGGTGGGCACTGATCTCGCTGGCGGGCGTTGCGGTGTTGCCACTCACGATGAGCTGGTTGCGCAACTTGCCAGATCGTGGCGCGTTGTTGGCGCGCGCGCTCGGGCTTTTGCTGATCGGCGGGCTTTTCTGGCTGCTGGTCAATTTTGGCCTGCTCACGAATAGCGCCGGCAGCATCGCTTTGTGCTGGCTGATGGTGCTGCTGGGAAGCGTGTTGACCTTCACCCATGGACATCAGGAGGGCGAGGGCGATTGGCGTGCCTGGTGGCGCAGGCAGAGAATGGCCATCATTTGTGGCGAATTGCTCTTCTTGATATTGCTTTTCGGCTGGGCATTGGTGCGCGCGCAAATTCAGGAGCTGGCTTCCACCGAAAAGCCGATGGATTTGATGATGCTGAGCGCTATTAACAATTCTCCCAGCTTCCCGCCAAACGACGCCTGGCTCAGCGGTCATTCGCTCAGTTACTACTATTTTGGCTATTTGCTGGCTGCATCCCTGGCGAAATTGAGCGGCGTTGCGAACGCAGTAGCCTTCAACCTGACCAGCGCTTCGTGGTTTGCCTTGAGCGGCATCACGATCTATGGCGTTGCCTATAACCTTTTGCGTTGGCGCGGCGGGCCGCCTGACGAGGAGATCCGTGATGGGCGGCGAACGCTCTCTGTCATTCCCGGCGCGTTGCTGGCGGTTTTTTTCGCGCTCTGGCTCAGCAACGGACATTATCCCATCATCGAATTACCCTATCAGAGCGGCACGGCTTCACCAGAATACTTGCGCTTCTGGGATGCCAAGGATCGCTGCGAAGGCTCTGGCACGGTCTATTGGTGGTGGTTTGGCGCCGCCCGCACACTAGTTGACCGCGCTCCTGGTTATGCGGACGATTGCGACCGCGCCTTCCATATCGAAGTCATCGACGAATTTCCAGCGTTCAGCTTTTTGCTCAGCGATAATCACCCGCACGTCTTGGGGATCCCCTTTGCCGCTCTGCTAATGGCTTTGGCCTGGCACCGTTTTACGAACGCGGCCCCACCTCGATTGCGCGATATTGCCCTCTATGGCGCTTGTCTGGGCGCTCAACTCTGCACCAATATATGGGACGCTCCAATCTATTATTTCCTGCTCGTTGCGGCGGAAGGCTTGCGGCGCTGGCGCAGCAAATCAGAATCCCGCTGGCAGCGGGCAGATGGTTGGGCACTATTGCGCTTCGCCGCTCTATTGGGCGTCTTTATGCTCATCTACGCCTCACCCCTATTATTGACCATCCGCACCCAAGCACGCGGCTTATTGGCCAACCTGGATCATCCGACACGAGTGCAGCAACTCTTCATTATGTTCGCTCCGTTTGTGCTCTTGCTTATCACCTTCATCAACCGCATCGACTGGCGGCGCGAAAATGCACGAGGCACTTGGCGCCTGGCGATCAGCTTGACCCTTTTCCTGCTTTTCGCGCTAAGCCTATTCACGATTGTCATAGGGCTCATTTCGGGTGTGGGAAATTTGTCGCAGAATCTCAGTGCCTTTTTCGTGCGGCGCAGCCAGGTAATTTACGCGCTCAGCACTGTTTTCTTGGCGGTCGGGATCCTCTTCTTCACTCGGCAATTGTTGCTGTGCCGTGGCAAGAAACTGGCAAGCGATTTCACCATGTTGCTTGTCCTGCTCGGGATGCTGCTCGTGCTCGTCCCCGAGTTCGTATACATTCATGATCTCTTCGGGTCGCGCATGAACACCATTTTCAAGCTGTATTATCAGGCCTGGCTGTTGTTCGCCGTCGCCGCAGCCTATGGCTGTCATAACGCCATCGCGTCCGCCGGCTCTGGTCGCTTTGTAACCGGCGGCGCGCTCATCTTGGTAGTTGCGCTCGGCGCGCTCTATCTGCCCGCAGGGATTCTCAGCCGCATTGGCAACGCGAATCTCCGAGAATATTCGCTGGATGGCGCGCATACCGTCTTGAGTGCGCCTGACCAGGCTTTGAGCGAATGCTTGATGCAGCAATTGGCCGGGCGTTCGGTAGTGATCACCGAGGGCCTGCCTGCGCGCGATCGCCGCGCCTATAACGCTCGCTATGGGCGGATCGCGACCATCAGCGGCCTGCCTACCGTGATCGCCTGGGAACCTCACCAAAGCCAATGGCGCGGCGATAGCTATTCTGCGACCGTTGGAGCTCGACCCGAAGATATTGACAATCTCTATCGACTGGATGACCCACAACTGATGCAAGAGATTATACGCCGTTATGAAATTGAGTATATTGTCTGGGGGAGAGAGGAGCAGGACACTTATGGCGCCGCAGCAGAGCAGAAGTTCGCCGATCAGCTGAGCGTCTATTGCCCGCAAGAGCTGATCGAAGGGCGCTCGCTCGCGTATGCCACTGGCTATCGACAAGAAAACTGATTGATATTCATGGAGCGAAGCGTGTTAACCGCAGGGTCACTCACGAATTCACGCGAATTCTCTGTAACGCTATCGCGTGAAACTTTGGTCCTCGTGGCAATCGCGCTACTGGCTCTGGGCACTCGATTCGCCGAATTGAGTGTCTCGCCACTCCAAGTTCGCGAGTTACCAGCAGCCGTCGCCGCTATCTATGCACCTACGGCCTTGCCAATCGATACCACCGGCGTTAGCCCAATCCTGCGCATGGCGCACCGGTTGCTCTTCTCCCTGTTCGGCGCCGAGACCGACTCGCTGCGCCTGCCGGTAGCGCTAGCCGGTGTCGCGTTGGTTCTTTCGCCCCAGCTTTTCCGGCCGCTATTGGGTAGGGCGCAAAGCCTGACGCTTAGCGGTTTGCTACTAATTTCGCCTTTATTATTGTTCGCTTCGCGCAGCGCAGAGAGCGCGATTCTGTCGCAACTCGCCATCATCAGCATGCTTTACGCCATCTATCAATGCTGGCTGAATCGGAATGATGAAGAGTCAAAAGCGCGCCACCGCTGGCAAATAGCGAGCGCCTTCACCCTTGCGCTGACGGTCTTCTTGACAGACGGCCGGGGTTATTTGCTCGCTGGCAGCGCGATCTTGGCCGCATTTTATGCGATAGGTGGCGGCGTTCGCTTGTCTGACGAAAGTCGCGTGCTGCTCCGCGATTGGCCCTGGCGACAATCACTTTTGGTCATCTTGGCCAGCCTATTACTCCTGAGCACCGCCTTACTAACACAGTTAGACGGCCTCGCACTAGTCGGTGACAACCTGGCAGGGGCGCTCGAGGGATGGGCAAGCCCAGGCAATTTTCTACAAATTATTGGCGTCAGTTTCTATTATGAGCATGGCTATTGGCTCTTGGCGGCATTCGCTCTCATAAGTCGTTGGAAACGTGGCGAGATACCCTTTCCCGAGCGCTTCGCAGCGGCCTGGCTCGTTTTGCTCACGCTCGCCCTCACCTTAGACCGGGGCACCAACCCTGCCCACGCCAGCTGGTTGAGCATCCCACTCGCCATATGTGTGCTCGCTGCGCTGAAACCCTTATTCACGAAAACAAACGCCACCAACGGCACAACACGATTGCTTGGCGCCCACCAAGCCGCCTGGCTGGTTGGAATACCCTGTGCGTTACTTTTCGCCTGGCTGGCCGTGCAATTGCGAATCCTCACTGCGCATATGGGCATATACACCACACTGGGCGATTTCTTTTCTGGAATCTTCAACCAGAGTTCCTCGGTGGCTATTTGGACTGTCTTACGTTTAGTGGTTGGGTTATTTATGTTGCTTGCCCTATATCTCGGCGCACAGATTTACATCGAAAGGAGCATCGTCAGGCGAGTCATCGGCGCCACCGTGGCTTGCTTCTTATTGGCCGGCGCATTCAGTAATGGCTGGCGCACCGTCGCAGCTCACGACAATGTGAATAGGGCGCCATGGCTATCCTTTGCGCAAACGAAAGCAAATCATTATTTCGCGCAATCACTCGCTGCGATTTCCCATCAATTGAGCGCGAATGTGCCGGAATTCACCATCGCGCTCGCGCTAGAAGATGCGGAAAATCTGGCGCAAGTGAACACCTTGCTCTGGAATCTTCGTAAATTTGAGGATGTCGTAGTGCTCCCAACGCTCGAATTGGCGGCCGGATTCCCGGTCGTCATCAGCGATTCGGTGGATGGTAATATTGCCGAAAGCGCGCTTGCCGGCCCTTACTACGGGCAACGATTCGTGCTCTCTCGCCAACAGCATGTGGGGGGGAGCGATATTGACATCTTGCGCTATTTCTTGCGGCGCGATGAGCCACGCCAAACCGATACTTCTGACACAGCCGCATTGGATATCATCCTCTGGGTAAGTTCATCCGCCTTCAGCAATGATTATTCCCTCGAATAAGCGCTAGGAATTGCTGTGGAAAATCCGGCCATCTACCCACCCAGCGAGACCCAGACGCTTTTTACGAGTTGGTTGAGGGAACCAATCAGGGTCAATTGGGAAACGCTGTTTTACGCGCTTATCCTCTGTGCGGCGCTTTTCACGCGTTTCCACATCCTCGGTGCCCGCGTGATGAGCCACGACGAGAGCCTTCACACGTATTACTCTTACGTATTTTTTGAGCGTGGCGATTTCGCTCATACGCCGCTGATGCATGGGCCGCTTCTCTTCGAAGCCAATGCGCTCTTCTACGCCCTTTTCGGTGCCAACGACTTTACAGCACGGATCTACCCGGCTCTGCTCGGTGTCCTGCTCGTCATGTCGCCGCTGCTATTCCGCCGCTGGATCGGTCGGCATACCGCGCTTGTGGCTTCTTTACTCCTCCTCATATCGCCAATAACGATGTATTACAACCGCTACATCCGACACGACACGCCGGTGCTCTTCTACGCGCTGCTGTTGCTTTGGTCAGCCATGATGTACCTGGAGGGACCATCCTCGCAGCGAGGACGCTCGCGCTGGCTCTATGCGATGGGCTTGAGCTTGCTGCTCTGCTTGGCCTCGAAAGAAAACACTTTCATCTACGTCGGCATCTTCGGCTCATTCCTGACCCTATATTGGCTCTTGCGCGTCGCGGAGCGCTATCGCAGCATCCCCGCCCAGCGCTACTTCCATTCGCTCACCCTCGCGATCCTCATCGGCGGCTTCGTGGCCATCATGATGACCGGGATCCTAGCAATTGCCTTCCATGGGCACAATTCTGTCAGCGGCCGCATCGACGCTTCCGCGAACGGTATCGTCAATTGGTTTTCGCCTGAGCCCGTACCGTTGTTGGAAGACGGCTCCGTCGACCAATACCTGCTCAATCAACAGCAAAGCGAGCGCCTCGGCTTCCTAAGCTTCCTACGATGGGGCGGCATCTTGGGTTTGGCCACAGTTGGTATGTTGATCGGGCCGGCGCTCTGGGTCTATCGTCGCTTCTCGATACCCTGGCGGGAGGTATTGGGCATACTCATCATCGCGGCGCTCGTCTGCGGGGTGTTGCTCGTGTTGGAATCGCGCTCGCTTGAAGCACGACCCCACGAGGCACCGGATACCAGCGCGGAAGGTTATCATTACCCGCTGCACAGCTTCCCATTTTACGCAGCCTGGGCGGTCGCCTTAGTAATCATCTTGGGCGTGCGCTACCTGAAACGGCGCGGTTTTTGGGAAGCGATGCACGCCTTTCCAGAATTCGACGTGCTCATCGTCCTCGGTACGCTCACTTTGCCCTGGCTTTCCGCCATCCTCATCACGGCGATGGGCCCGAGTTTTACATATGGCGAGCATGTCAACGCTTCCATCCTCACCGATATTGCCCGCGCGGCCGTCGAAGCGATACGCGCCGTGCTGCCGATTAATTTCCCCGGCTATGACGAGGCGACGCACAGCTTCGCGGGCAATACCCACGCCTGGCAGGTGTTGCTCTCGTTGTTGCCGATATTGCCCTTCTTCATCGTTTCCGCCGCAGTCGGCCTAACATGGAACTGGCGCCGCTGGCTCATCTTGGCGACAATGTATTTTGGGCTATACGCTGTCATTTTCACTTCGATATTCACCAACGCCAACGGTCTTGGCACGGGTATGGTGAGCAGCTTAGGTTATTGGCTTGGGCAACAAGGCGTGCGCCGCGGCTCCCAGCCACAGTATTACTACACCGGCATCATCTTACCACTCTACGAATACCTACCGATCATTGGCTCCTTCCTGGCTACTATCACTGGTATCGGCCAATACTGGCGCAGGCGTTTGTGTGCTGATCATGCAAAAGATCCCACCTCGTCAGAAAATCTCACGCGACTATCGTGGCCGCTGCTTTTCGCCTGGTGGGGCATCCTGGCCATCTTCGGCTATACCTTGGCGGGTGAGAAAATGCCATGGCTGGGAATTCACATGGCTTTCCCACTCATCATGATGAGCGCCTGCTTCTTCGGGCGCCTGTTCACACGCTTCAAGTGGCGGGAATTATTGAGCGCTGGCTGGATCGCGCTCTTGCTTATGCCTGGTGTGGTCTGGGGCTTATGGCGCTTGTTGGGAGCCATCCTACGCGGCGAAGGCCCTTTGGGCGGGCTGAGTAGCAGCGAGCTGAGAAACACCACTCTCTGGCTGGGCGCGTTAGCGCTCACGCTCGCGCTCATTGGATTTCTCTTCTGGCTCGCTTATCGCGAAAGGCGACGCAGCAATTGGCGCTATATCCCACAGGCGTGCGCCTTGAGTTCATTTATTATCCTCTGCCTGATGACCATGCGCACTGCTTTCGCCGCTTCTTTTGTCAATCATGATTACGCGAACGAATTCCTCGTCTACGCCCATGCGGCGCCACAGGTCAAATACGTGCTCGGAATCCTGGGTGAGATGAGCGAGCGCAGCGAAAATGGCCCAGGAATGCGTTTTGGCTATGCGGGCGATGGCGTTTCCTGGCCGCTGGAATGGTATATGCGCGATTACCCCAATTCCGCGTATTTCGGTGTTGATCCAGAATTACACAGCCTGCAACAAGAAGACGTGCTGATACTTGGCCCTAACTTGCACAATTCTTATGGCGACTTGCTCTCTTCAGAATACATCATCCAACAATACCTTCGTCTCTGGTGGCCGAATCAAGATTATTTTAACCTCAAGCCAGAGCGCGTGAATCAACTCTTCAACTTTTCGCTAGACGATCAATACTCGTCCGATTTGCGCGCCGGTTTGATGGATATTTTCTGGTCGCGCGATTTCACGAAATACTTCGAAACAGTCGGACGTGCCACGGACATCAGCGACTGGGACCCCGCTGGCCATATGTATCTCTACATCCGTCGCGACTTTGCGGCGCGTGTTTGGACTTATGAAATTGGTGGCCTGAGCGCCCTCAGCTCGATCGTCGCTGAGGATAAAGCAATTTGCCCATTGGATGACGGGCAACACATCGGCAGCATCCTTTTCGTTGACTTATCCATAGAGCATCCCATCGGTATGGTAACCGCGGGCGAGAATATCCTTATCGCGGATGAAATGACGAATCAAATCCGACGCTACAACGCTTCCGGACAGCTACTGAACACATACGGCAGTTACGGTGATGTCTACAACCCCGAAGATCCACAGTATCAGCTGTCTGAACCGAATGGAGCGCCGGTCTTGTACCGGCCGAATGGCGTAGCGCTTGCAGGGGATGGCGGCATATACATCGCTGACACCTGGAATTACCGCATCCAGTTGCTCAGCGCGGCTGGGGAGGCGCAGGCGATCTGGGGGGAGCAATTCCCCTATGGGGCCGGCGCACCGCCGGAACCAGTCACTGGCTTTTGGGGGCCACGAGATCTGGTTTTGGATGCGTCCGGAAACGTTTACGTCGCCGATACTGGCAACAAACGCATCCGTGTTTACGACGCTGGTGGCGCGCATCTTCACGATATTGGCATGAGTGGCAGTTTACCGGGCCAGTTGGAAGAGCCCGGTTCGCTGGCGATCGATCGCGCGCGTGGCGAATTGTACATTTCCGAATGGTGGAATCAGCGCGTCTCAATTTTTTCGCTCACTGGAGATTTCCTACGCAGTTTCAAATACCCCATTTCTGGCAAGCGGGAAGGCATCCCAGCGCAAATCGCGCTCGATGCCGAACGAGATCTCGTCTATTTGAGCATCCCCACACAAAACCGCATCCTGGTGATGAATCGTGAGGGCAGCTGCCTGGCCAGCTTTGGTCCTAGCTTCACCGACCAACCCTATCACTTCGAAGGCGTAACGGACATCACTGTCGATGATGCGGGCAACCTGCTGATTGCGGATGCTGGTAGCAAGCGGATATTCCGCTTCCCCCCGTATGATTCCGCCTCCTTGTATGCGCCGAACGGTTGATCTTGTGATGTTCCCGATAGCTTGTGTAACCATCGGTTGACATGCACCGTCAATTATGTTAGATTTCTGTCTGGATAGGGTGGGTTTCCCCACCTTTTTGTTAGGTGATGTAAATGCGCAGCGAATTCGAACTCGCCTTCAACGAAATTACCGACATGCGTTCCTTGCCACGAGAAGTGGTGATTGATGCACTGGAAACAGCGCTCGTATCCGCTTATCGGCGCGATACGGGAGCGAGCCTTGGGCAAAATATTGAGGCCATCGTCGACCCGACCAGCGGCCAGCACCGCATCCTCGTCGAGAAAGAGGTCGTCGATTCCATTTTTAGCGACGATACCGAGGTGTTGCTGAATTGCGCGCAGCAACACGACACGAGCGCGGAAATTGGCGATACGGTGATGATCCCGATCGAGAATACGACCGCTAATTTCGGTTATATCGCCGCGCAAACTGCCAAACAGGTCATCCTACAAAAAATACGCGATGCCGAGCGCGCGGTACTGTACGAAGAATTCATCGAGCGTGAAGGCGACCTCATCGCCGGCACCGTTCAAAGCGTCAATCCTACACTAGTTACCCTGAGCCTGGGGCGGGCAGAAGCGATTCTTCCGCGCTCACAGCAAATCCCGGGCGAACGTGTGCGACCGCACGAAAAACTGCGCACTTACGTCCTCGAAGTAAAAATGCGCAACCGCGGTCCGGAAATCGTCGTGAGCCGTGCTCACCGCAACATGCTTCGCCGCTTGCTGGAATACGAAGTGCCAGAAATCTTCAACGGTCAAGTGGAAATCAAGAACATTGCGCGTGAGGCAGGCTTCCGCTCTAAGGTAGCCGTCGCCGCGTTGCAGGATGGGGTGGACCCAGTCGGCGCTTGTGTGGGAATGCGCGGCATTCGCATCCAAAATATCGTGCGTGAATTGCACGATGAGAAAATCGATATCATCGAATGGAACCCAGACCATCATATTTTCATCACCAAAGCGTTGAGCCCGGCGCGCGTCACTGAGGTCTTTTTGGATGATGACCCTGACGCCGGGCGCACGGCGAACGTACTCGTTTCAGAAGATCAGCTCTCGCTCGCCATCGGCCGCGAAGGGCAAAACGCGCGCTTGGCCGCCAAACTCACGCAATGGCGCGTCGATATTAAAGGCGAAATTGAAACGGTGAGTGAAGCGCTCACGCGGCCGGAATCCGAAGCCGTCGTCAAATTCGGTGCGGAACGATTGAAGGAAATCGAGCGCATCCTAGAAAAGAGGGAAGCCGGCCTCACCATCATGCCGGAAGAATTCAACACCATTTCGCAATTCGCCGTACAAATCGAGCGGAGCGCGCATGCGGAACGCGAAAAAAGGCGCGAAATCCGCCGCCAGCAACTATCTGAGGCGCGTGAAAAAGTGCCCCCACGTTACTTCAAGTTAGGCATCGAGCAGCTCGACCTACCAGCCCCTCTGCTTAATACGCTCAAGCCCATACAAAACATTGGCGAATTGCAAACTCGATTCTACTTGGATGAAGACCCGCTGCGGCCACTGCTCCAGCGCGTCAATGAGGACGTCGAATCGCTGCAAACGCAGATCCGAGCTTGCCTGGCGCTGGTTGATCTTACAATTCCGGAAGTTGTCGAAGAGCCTGCCACGCCATCCGAAACGCCGGACCAGGGAGAGGCGGAAATCACCGAAGCCACCGAAGAAAGCTCCCTAAAACCGGTTGATGAAGCGATCAGCGATGGCGATGCGCCGGATTTGAGCGACCCGGCGGCGAGCGAGCCAGAAGCTGCTCCAGCTGAGCCGGTGGGCGCCACCCCACCCGAGCGGCCAGAGCACCTGCAAAGTTCCGCCCGTCGTTTCATCACACCTGCCGTGGTGGCGAATGATGCAGTGGACGAGATTGAGGATGATGCGGAAGAATTGGACAGTGAACAGGACGTTTCATCCAAAAAGGATCGTCAACAACGCCGCCAGCTGATTTACGACGAGGAATTGGGCAAGACTGTGGTGCGCCGCTTGCGCAAGAGCAGTCGTCGCCGCGCGGATTGGGACGAATACATGGAATGAGGGGCGATGCCGCGGCATATTCCCATACGAAGTTGCGTCGTTTGCCGCCGTCGGCAAGAGAAACGCCAACTGACGCGCATCGTTATGACAGACGAAGGCCTTACGCGCGATCCATCTGGCAAGCGTGACGGCCGTGGCGCCTATCTTTGCGCCGATGCAACCTGTTGGCAGCGCGCCGCGTCAAGTGATGTCTTGGCCCGAGCGCTACGACACCCGTTGCAGGAAAAAGATCGCCAGCACCTGGCCACCCTCGGCACCGAAATCGCGCTGCCGCTAAACTGATGGATCGGCCAGCCCTCGCTACGTTGGCCTAGGAGGAATGGATGATAGAAGCACAGGAATTTCTCGTTCCTGACTATTTGACAGTGCACGAGTTGGCCCAGCTCATCGACGCGGACCCTATCAGCGTGATGCGCACCCTACTCAATAACGGTGTAATGGCTTCGTTGAACCAGCAGATCGATTTCGATACTGCGGCCATCGTCATGGAAGAGATGGGGGTTCGCGCAATCCAGGCCTACGCTGTCGTCGAAGAAGAGGATACCACTGCGCGCGAAGTTACGCAGACCTGGCGCCAGATCTATCAGAAAGAAGACGCGACGGACTTGAAGCAGCGCGCTCCTGTCGTCACCATCCTCGGGCATGTCGACCACGGAAAAACAACTTTATTGGATATGGTACGGCGCACGAACGTTGCTGAGGGGGAATCAGGAGGCATCACGCAGCACATCGGCGCTTACCAGGTGCAACGCGAAGGGGAGAAAATTACCTTCCTCGATACCCCCGGCCACGAGGCCTTCACCGCCATGCGCGCGCGCGGCGCCCAAGGCGCCGATATCGCCATCCTCGTGGTCGCAGCCGATGATGGTGTCATGCCCACCACACGCGAAGCCTTGCAACATGCCCGTGCCGCCAACGTACCCATCATCGTTGCCATCTCCAAAATCGATAAAGACAACGCCAACCAGGAACTGGTGAAGCAAGGCCTGGCAGAGCTCGATCTGATCCCCAGCGAGTGGGATGGCGATACAATGTTTGTGCCTTTCTCGGGTCTCACTGGTGAAGGCATCAATGATTTGCTGGAGGCGATCTCCTTGGTCGCTGACGATAGCGAAATTGTCGCCAATCCAAAGAGCGAAGCGTCCGGCATCGTCATTGAAGCCCAAATAGAAAAGCAACGCGGCACCGTAGCGACGCTGCTCGTGATGAATGGCACATTGCGCCGTAGTGATATCGTTGTGGCCGGGTCGGTCTATGGCCGCGTGAAAGCGATGTTTGATGAGAATGGCCGCGCGCTACAAGAAGCAGGACCGTCGACACCAGTCGCTGTCCTGGGGCTTAACACGCCGCCGCAGCCAGGTGAGCGCTTCGCGCTACAACCTAACGATAAGAGCGCACGCGTCCTCGCCGCGCAAAATGAGGAAGAGCGTGCCAGCAGCAGTCGCAAGCCACAGCAATCGTTAGAAGATATCTTCGCTCAATTTACTGCGGGCGAGCGTAATGAATTGGCGCTCATCGTCAAAGTGGATGTCCTCGGCTCATTACAACCGATCGTCGATTCGCTGAACGAATTGGGAGAGCGGCATGAATCGGGAATTGACATCAAAATCCTGGTCGACGACGTTGGAAACGTCAGCGAGAACGATGTGATGTTGGCTTTCGCATCGAAAGCCATCATCCTTGCCTTCCGAGTGCGCGAGGATAACGCCGCCAAACTGCAAGCGCAAGCCCAAGGTGTCGATATCCGCCATTATTCCATCATCTATAAACTTCTAGAGGATATCGAGCTGGCGCTGCAGGGCATGCTGGAGCCAGAGTACGAAACGCGCACGACCGGCGTCGCCGAAGTGCGGCAAATCTTCAAGATCTCTCGAGTGGGGGCAATCGCCGGTGCTTATGTGCGGGAAGGGCAAATCAAGCGCCGTGCCCGGGCTCGCTTGCGGCGCGGCAATCGTATCGTGGTTGAGGATAGCACTATTGATTCGCTCAAGCGCTTCACGGAAGACGTGCGCGAAGTTCGCTTCGGCTTCGAATGTGGCATCGGCCTCCAAGGCGTGAGCGATTACCAGGAGGGCGATATCATCGAAGTCTACGAGATGGAGCAAGTCAACTAAGTGCTCAGATGTCGATCAAACGCCAGCGGGTAGAAGGTCGAATACACCATATCCTGAGCGTGCTTTTCCAGCGGGAAATTGCCGACCCGCGCCTGACTGGCCTCTCAGTGACGAGCGTGCGGCTGGATCCGGAATTGCGCCATGCCTTTGTGAAAATTAATGCGCTGGGCGAAGAAGAGCGCCAGGAAGAAATCATGGCAGCGCTAGCTCGGGCCACGGGCTACCTAAGGCGCGAAATTGGCCGACTCATTCGCTTGAAGCACACTCCACAGTTGCATTTCCATTGGGACGCTACTCTGCAACATGGCGTGCGTATCCACGCTTTACTCGAGGAAATCGCTGCAGAAACAACCGAAGTGGACGCGAATTCAACAACCGAAACGACTGTCGATGTCCCCTGATTGGGAGGGCGCATGGGCGTTGGTCGCTGGCGAAAAGCGTATTCTGATCGCCTGTCACGTCCAACCAGATGGCGACGCGATCGGATCGATGCTGGGGCTCGGGCTCTGCCTGCGCGAGCACGGAAAAACAGTCGATATGGCTGTGGATGGTGGCCTCCCACCCGGCTTTGCATTCTTGACTAGCGCGGAGGCCATCAGCAACACGCCCACCAGTGGCGAATGGGATCTTTTCATCTCGGTGGATACCAGTGACGAAGCGCGAACTGGCGCAAGCGGCGTTTATGGAAGAGCACATTCGCGACGCGTGTTGAACCTCGACCACCACATCACTAATGATGGCTTTGGTGACGCGCAACTGATTCTGACCACTGCGGTATCGGCTACCGAAATCGTATATCGCTGGTTGCGCGCGGTCGGTGTCGCGCTATCGACGCCGGTTGCGCAGGCACTGCTCACCGGGTTGGTTACGGACACGCAGGGCTTTCGCACCGACAACGTAAACGCGGAGACACTCTCCATCGCCCAGGATTTAATAAATTGTGGCGCGTCTCTCAGCCGCACCATGCGTCACACGCTCAACCAGCGCTCATTCGCCACAATTCGCCTCTGGCAGCGCGTGTTGCCCGGCGTCGAATTGGATGGCCGCGTGATTTCCGCCACCGTCCTGAAGGCTAATTGGCAGGCTGTGGGAGTCGCGCCGGGCAAAGATGGCGGCCTCGTTGGCCTATTGCGCCAGGTGAAGGAAGCGGCGATCGCTGTCGTCTTCGTCGAAGTGAATCCTGAAGAAATCAAAGTCGAGCTGCGATGCGATGCGGAATGCGACGTTTCGTTCGTTGCGCATTCATTGGGTGGTGGCGGGCATCGGCAGGCGAGCGGGGCGACCATCCAGTGCAACCTGGCCGAGGCAAAGGCGCGCGTCCTGCCGCTGTTGCATGCCGCGGCGGGGCAGGGTGGTCTTGACTGAAACGCCGGCCGGGTTCCTCAATATTCATAAGCCGAGCGGCCCAACGAGCCACGATATCGTCGCTAGTGTGCGCCGTGTCACTGGCATCCGCCGCATTGGTCACGCTGGTACTCTAGATCCGCTAGCGACCGGCGTGCTCCCGCTTTGCGTCGGGCGAGCGACGCGGCTGAGCGAATACTTGCTCGGCGCGGATAAGCGTTACCGGGCCAGAGTCCGACTTGGCGAAAGCACGAACACTTATGATGCCGAGGGCGAAACCACATCTCGTGCGGACGCCAGCGGCATCACGCGAGATGATGTGCTATCTGCGCTCTGCCAATTCCGTGGGTTGATTGAGCAAACTGCGCCTCGATATAGCGCCATCAAGCACGGTGGTCGCAAACTTTATGAGCTGGCACGCGCTGGCGAAAATTTCACGCCGCCCAGCCGCTCGGTGTGCATCAGCGAGCTGGCATTGCGTGCCTGGCAACCTCCGGAATTAGAGCTGGAAACGCTCTGCACAGCCGGCACTTATATCCGCAGCCTGGCTCATGATCTAGGCGCGGCGCTGGGCGTGGGCGCCCATCTCGTCGCATTGGAGAGGGTGGGGAGCGGGCGCTTTCAGGTCGCAGATGCGATTCGACCCGCCGCTCTCGAGTGCACACCCGATTGGCGTTCGCACCTCATCCCGCCGGAATGGCCTTTTGCCGATTGGCTGAAATTGTCGCTCAACGTGGCCGAAACTGCCGCCATCCGAAACGGTCGGAGTATCGTGAGTGAACAGGCGGCTGATAAGGGACAACTGGCGCTGGCGATGCGCGCCGGTCAACTCATCGCAGTGTTGAAAGCGCTTGATTCTGGCTGGAAACCGATTAAAGTCTTGCTGCCAGCAACGTAGAAACGAAATGATGGCTCAACACCTTCTTGGTCTGAATAAAGCGCAATTGAGCCAGCCCACAGCGCTGGCAATTGGCGTCTTCGATGGCGTGCACCGAGGACATGAGCAGCTCATTCGACGACTGGTGACGTTGGCGAATGAGCAAGGGTTGCTGCCGGCTGTACTCAGTTTCCACCCTCATCCAGACGTGATCCTGCGCGGGCAAACTGGCCGCTATTACTTAACGGCACCGGATGAACGCGCCCAACTATTGCACGAACTCGGCGTAGAGATCGTCATCACGCAGCCATTCGACGAGACGATTCGCCATATGTCCGCAGAGGACTTCGTTGCTGAATTGCGCGATCGGCTGCGATTGTCCGCGCTTGTGCTGGGCGAAGGTTTCGCGCTCGGGCACCGGCGGCAGGGTGATATCCCTTTCTTGCGGGAACTGGGCGAACGCTGGGGTTTCGATGTGCATGCCATGCGCATCGCGCGGTCAGGCGATGCGCAGATCAGCAGCAAATCCATTCGCGAGGCCTTGCTGGCCGGCTTGATGGAACTGGTGCGCGACGAGCTACTGGGGCGAGCGTACACGCTTCGCGGCCGGGTCGTGCGCGGTCACCAACGCGGGCACACGCTGGGCTATCCCACGGCGAATCTGCATGTCTGGGAGGAGCAATTGCTCCCAGCGCATGGCATCTACGCGGGCTGGGCGACCGTGCGTGGTAAACGATTCATGGCGCTCACTAACCTCGGGAGCCGCCCAAGCTTTGCTGAAGACGAAATCACCGTCGAGGCCTATCTCGTCGATTTTGATGCGGATATTTACGGCGAAGAAATGACGCTCAGCTTCGAAAAATTCCTGCGCCCCGAAGAGCGTTTCGCCGACATCGATGCGCTCAAACAGCAAATTGCGCGCGATGTCGAGATGGGAACGCGATATTTGCGCGCGCAAATAAACGAATCCTAGTGATAACCCAGCCTCTTTAAGAAGCGCTCATCGCGCCGCCAATTCTTCCTCGCCTTCACGCGCAGGTCTAAAAAAATATGCGTTTCTGTCAGCGCTTCCAACGCTGCGCGCGCCTCTTGCCCCAGCCGCTTGATCATCGCGCCGCCGCGGCCGATGAGGATGCCTTTTTGTGATTCCCGTTCGACGTAAATCACCGCGGCGATATCTGTGCGCCCTCCGTGTTCCTGATAGGACGTCACTTCTACCGCCACTGCGTGCGGAACTTCCTGCTCACAATGCTCCAACACGCGCTCGCGGATGAGCTCCGCTGCCATGACGCGCATGTTCGCGTCACTCAGTTGGTCGTCGGGAAAGTATCGTGGCCCCTGGGGGAGGTGCGAACATAGCAATGTGAGCAACTCTGCTGTACCCGTACCGGAGAGCGCGCTGATGATGATGCTTTCGTCATGATCGCATAACGATAGATGCGCCGCGCCGCTTGCTTCATCCAAACGAGCGAGCAAATCGGACTTGTTGAGCGCGATGATGAGGAATTGCTCCGGACGCCGTTTGCTCAACGTGACGGCGATGTGTCGGTCGATGGGGTGGGGCGCGGCGCTAACATCCAGCAGCCAGAGGATCAGGTCGGCGTCTCGCAACGCGCGCTCAGCCTGGCTTACCATCGAACGAGCGAGCGCCTGGCGCGGACGGTGTATGCCAGGCGTATCTACAAAGATCAATTGGTGCGCGTCGTCGTCATATATGCCCAATTGCAATTGGCGCGTGGTTTGCGGCTTTGCGCTAACGATGGCGACTTTTTCCCCCAAAAGGCAGTTAATGAGCGTCGATTTGCCGACGTTCGGCCGGCCGACGACGGCCACATAACCTGAGCGGAATGAGGCGCGATCTCGCGCGGTGTCGCTCAGTGCGCTTCTTCTTCGAGTGGCCGGTTGATGTCATCAAAATGACGGAACGGCTGCCTGCGGAATAGCCAGCTCCCGAAGCCCGCCAGCAACAAGAATGCGCCCAGCAAGAAGAGTAAATTCAGTGACTGGTCGTCCGCACCACCAACCGCGCCGAGGAAAAAGACGAGCATCCAGAGGAGGAAGCCTGCGCCCGCCACCATCGCCATCAGCATGCTCGCTGAATCTCGCCGATCTGCGCTCATCGCCACCCTACCATTCGCACCACTACGGCTATTGTGCCGTTTCGCGCCAGTCGCGTCAAGGCGCTGGAATACGGACGGCGCAACGCTATAATGCTGCGGTGATACCCCACTTCACGGGCGAAAGGTGATCTGAAGGTGACAAAGAGCGCAATCCGCGTGGCCGTAACCGGCGCGGCTGGTCAAGTTGCCTACAGCTTGCTATTCCGATTGGCGAGCGGCGAAGTCTTCGGCCCCGATCAGCCGATCATCCTGCAACTGTTGGAAATCCCGCCGGCCATGGGCGCACTCGAAGGAGTCATCCTCGAGCTCGAGGATTGCGCATTCCCGCTATTGCATGAAGTCGTCGCCAGCGATGATGCGAAAACCGCTTTTGCCGGCGCGAATTGGGCGTTGCTGGTCGGCAGCCGACCGCGCGGGCCCGGCATGCAACGCGCGGACCTGATCACCATCAATGGCCCCATCTTCGTCGAGCAAGGCCGCGCGCTCAACGCGAACGCCGCCGATGATGTGTGCGTCCTCGTAGTCGGCAATCCCTGCAACACAAATTGCCTTGTCGCTTCCGCTAACGCCCCCGATATCCCAACAGAGCGCTGGTTCGCGATGACGCGGCTGGACGAGAACCGTGCCAAAGCGCAGCTCGCCAGCCACAGCGGCCGCCCGGTCCACGAAGTCACGAATCTGGCGCTATGGGGCAATCACAGCGCGACGCAATATCCCGATTTCGAGAACGCACGCATTGGCGGTAAGCCAGCGACTACAGTCATCACCGAGCGCGCTTGGCTGGAAGGCGAATTCCAGCGCGTGAATGGACAACGCGGCGCCGCCATCATCCACGCACGCGGGGCCAGCTCCGCCGCCAGCGCCGCCAACGCCGCGCTGGATACGTTGCGTTCGCTCATCCAGCTTACGCCGAAAGACGATTGGTATAGCGCGGCCATCGCCAGCGCCGGCAACCCTTACGGCATCACAAGCGGTCTCTTCTATTCATTCCCTTTGCGCACTGCGGCAAAGGGCCGAGTTTCGATTGTCGATGGCCTCTCACTCAGTGACTATGGACGGGCACGCCTGCAAGAAAACGAAAGGGAATTGCGGGCAGAGCGTGCCGCTATCGCCGATCTAATTGCCTAGTTCGAATCAGCCGCTTCATCCAGCTGCGCGCCCACCACAGCTGGCCGGCCGCGAATGAATTCGGCTGCCGGTAGCGCGCGCCTACCTGCCAGTTGCAACCGCTCAGGTAGCAACACACTTTCACCGCAGCCAATTGCCAGACGTCCATCCCGCAAGAAGACTTGCCCCGGCGGCTCGTCACCTACGCCCACTTCACCGCCGTGGATGATAAGCCGTTGCCCGCCCCATTTGGTGAAACTACCTGGCCAAGGGTCGTATGCCCGAAGCTGTCGCTCAATTTGCTTCGCCAGTTGCCGCCAATCAATCGCGCCATCCGCTCTTCGCAATTGCGGCGCGTATGTTGCGCGCGCATTCTCTTGCTCCTCCGTTTGAATTTCACCTCGCGCCAAAGCAGGCAAAATTCGCGCCAACTCCCGGGCGCCGAGCTCACTCAACGCATTGTGCAGCTCAGCTCCAGTCGTTGTCAGAGAGAGCGGGTAACGAGCCTGACTGAGCACCGGACCGGTATCCAGTCCTACGTCCATCTGCACGATGCTGATGCCGCTCTCGGTGTCTCCAGCAAGGATCGCGGCCGGGATTGGCGCCGCCCCACGCCAGCGCGGCAACAAGGACGCATGAACGTTCACACAGCCCAGCGGCGGTAAATCGAGCACCGCTTTCGGAAGCAATTTTCCGAATGCGGTGACAACGATGACCGTCGGTCGCCAATCTCGCAACTGATCCATCGCCGCCTCTTCCTGCAATTTACGCGGCTGGATCAGCGGCAGGCCATATTGGCGCGCTGTTCGCTTGATGGGCGATTCGCGGATGGCGCCGCCGCGGCCGCTCGGCCGGTCCGGCTGCGTTACAACACCGACGACTTCGACCTGTTCCACCAAGATCTGCAGACATGGCACAGCGAATGCTGGTGTGCCCATGAATACGATGCGCATTCGCCCTCCACCACTCGACACTGTTCACAGGCATAACCGCTTGCTGCTAGTATACATACGCAGGTTAGAGAGTGAATTGTGGTGAAACCGCGCATTACAAAACGCTGGCAATTGGCGCCCCCAGCCTCGGCGAATCAGCTCACCAGTTTGGGGAATCGACAACTGCTGGCACAAATCTTATTCAACCGAGGTCTGCGCACGGAGGACGATGCGCAACAATTCTTGCACGTGGAGGACATCCACCGACAGCCAGAAGTAATGCTCGGCGTACCGGCGGCGGTTGAGCACATCTTTGCGGCTCTGGAACGCGGCGAGCGAATCGCCGTCTATGGTGACTACGACGCAGACGGCATCACGGCGACCGCGCTCATGATGCAAACGCTGGTAGCCCTCGGCGCCGATGCCCGTGCCCACATTCCCCACCGCGTGCGCGAAGGCTACGGGCTGAATATCAAGTCCTTGCAGCGTCTGGCGAACGAAGGAGTATCCCTCGTCATCACGGTCGATTGCGGCATTCGCGATCACGAGGCAGTGCAATGGGCACAAGAAGCGGGCCTCACAGTCATCATCACCGATCACCATACCATCAGTGCGACTCTGCCACCGGCGCAGGTGGTCATCAATCCGAAGCAAGCAGCATGTCCGTACCCTTCTGAGGATTTAGCTGGCGTTGGCGTGGCTTTCGTGCTGGCTTATGCGCTCTTGCGCGAAAAGCGGAGGCGCGATGGTCCGACAAATTTTCCTGGCATCCGTCTCTCCGATTTGTTGGATCTCGTGGCCATCGGGACCGTCGCCGACTTGATGCCTCTAAATGATCCCATCAACCGGGCGTTGGTGAATGCGGGGCTGGATGTCATCCGTGCGGGGCGGCGTCTAGGGTTGCGCATTTTGATGGCCGCCGCCGATATTGCGCCCGCCGAAATGGACGCTGGCAAGATCAGTTACCGCCTCGCTCCGCGCATCAACGCCGCCGGCCGTCTGGCCGACGCGCGCCTCGCTTACGATTTGCTCCTTTGCGAGAACGAAGGCGAAGCGTTTCAGCTGGCCGACGAGCTGGTCGCGCTCAATCGCCGCCGCCAAACGCTCACAACTCAGGCGCTGGAAACAGTGCGTGAACGGCTGGGCGATTGCGGTCTCGAAAAGTCGCCTATCATCTGCGCGGGTGACGAGGGATTCCTGCACGGCATCGTCGGCCTCGTCGCGGGCCGTTTGGCAGAAGAATACTACCGACCAGCAGTGATCTGGGAGCAGGGCGAAGAGATCAGCCACGCTTCCTGCCGCAGCATCCCTGATTTTAATATCATCGAGGCGCTGGACGCTTGTGATGACCTGCTCGTGCGCCATGGCGGACATGTTTCGGCGGCGGGCTTGACGGTGCGGAATGAAAATCTGGCCGCGCTAACCGCGCGCCTTCAACACCTCGCTCGGAAAACGCTGCGTGGCAAGTTCTTGCAACCCGTATTGCGGCTGGATGCTGAATTGCGGCCAGAGCAAATTTCGCTCGCGTTGATCGATGAGCTGGCACAACTCGAGCCAACCGGGTATGGCAATCCGCAGCCACTCTTCCAGGTGGGCGGTTTACGCGTGAGGCGAGCGCGAGCAATCGGCAAAGATGGCGCACACCTGAGTGTGCAATTCGTGAATCCGGCCGGTGGGACGCTACGCGGCATAGCGTTCAATATGGGGGATTTGCGGAATACGTTGGCGCCTCGGGTCGATGTCGCCACGTTCGTCGAGGGCAATGTGTGGAATGGACGACGCACGATTGATCTGAATATCCAGGATTTGCGACCTGCATACCCAGGATGAAGGAGGGTACAACCGTTACCGTAACTCGAGAACGGCCAAGTAATTCAGATTGGGTACCAGAATCTCGGTGATTTCCGAATCGTTGGTGGCGCGAAGCGTTTGGCTATCGGCGCCAGACGCATCAAGTGTGGCTTGCTCGAAGATATTCCCGTAAATATTGCGCGAGATTATCACTGTGAATTCCCCTGGCAGGGAAAAATGCTCATCGAGCGCCGAACAATTACGATTCAGCAGGTGGCAAACAGCTGGCGCGCTCATGCGGGTGCGCTAGTCATCCCAATTGGCACTGTTGCGAAAATCAACCAGCGAAACGAGAAAACCACGCTGCGCTGCATCAACTCGCACCACGTCGGTGGTTGTGAGCAGGCGCGTAAAATCGTCGGTTGCCGACGTAGATTTGGGATACGGCCACCATTCATCACCGACAATGAACAAGCTGAACGGCACACTGGCGCGCGTTAACATCCGAACGACTGTGTGGTGCGTTTGGGGATTCCTCCTGAAAGCGGCGTGCACGTAAAGTAACGCGATCTGGGCGGCCGGTTCATAGTCGTCAAACAGAGTGCTCTGCTGCTGAATGAATTGATAGATCGTCGCATATTCTCCTGGCCGACTGCGATCCCATAGGTGACTTGTGCCACGGTATGCCCATTGTTCGATCGGCACCATGCAGAGCGCGCCACTGGCATATGCCTGAGCGATCCAGCTGCGCGCCAGGTTTGGTGGCCTTCGAGCGCCATCGTCTGCCAATCTAGATTCGGTAGCGCTGTTAGCACGAGCGGCCGTTTGATGGCGCCCACGAGTTTGTAGTGCGAGAACATCTCATCCGCTGGCGCTCTCTGGTCGGCTTAATGACCGGCCTCCACGGTGTAATGGCTCGAGGATACGTTAAGAACGAGGCGCGGCGCGTGTGTGAGTGGCGCCGAGGTGTTGAAAGCGAGGGCGTCGCCAACTTGCTCGCGCGCGTAATCGATAAGTTGCTGGATCAGTGTCAGCAAGTATTGCAGCTGGAAGAGGCGGTATTCTTCAGAAAACGGGATGGCATTCGGCCAGCGATTGACCGATTCGTTGTAATTTTCCACCGTGTAACCCTTGGAGTGCCGGTACTCGCGATAATCAAATGCCGCCAGTTCGACGGATTCATCCGACAAAGACAAGCCACCCGCTTTCTGATTGAGCAACCATTCGCGGAAATCTTCCAGGCGACGGTCGCAGAAGCAACCGCCATAGCGATACGTGAGGGGGCCGCCGTCTGGCAATCGAACATCAACGCATCTGGCGCGAGCCCTTCGCCTGCGCCGCTGAGCGCCAGGTCAATCTGGTAACGCAAATTAGCCTGGAAGAGCGGCTGATGGCTGCAGAATTAGGTTTCGCCCGCGGACCAGGCACGGTGATGATTTCGCCAGCCAAATCGCGAATGGCCGCCTCATCATTTTCAAGCGTGAAGATCGGCATGCCATTGCGAACGGCGTTCCATTCCACCCGCGCTTGGAAGCCGATACCTGTCTCACGATGCCGCTCGATCGCTTTGAGGTAACCGGCCATATTCGTCTGCCAGCGGATTAATGGTAAATAGCCCCAGACGGTCCAACCAACCCCGTATGGCTCGTAGATGCCGGTGCGAAAGAAATCGTAATGGGGGGGGGGCTGAAGAAGACGTCGGATAGTGCCAATGAACCTCTATCGTCCGCCGCCATCGCGCGCGCACGCGCGATGAGCCCCGCAGCCAGCAAGCCTGCACTCCATTGACCGAATTCGCGGCGAGAGAGGTTAGCCCGAATCGGCTTCGCCTCCTCGTTCTGCATATCGCCATCCTATTCGCCGTCTGGCTGTGCTATGATAGCCAGCATGAACGAAAACATGAAGCCGATGCGCTTCTCATACGGTGGACAGGCGGTTATCGAGGGTGTGATGATGCGCGGCGTGCACACCGCAGCGATCGCTGTGCGCGACCCGGCCGGGCAAATCGTAGTGCACGAACAACCCCTCAATGAGCGCCTCTACCGCGGTCGCCTCATCAAGACGCCTTTTCTTCGTGGGCTCATTGGTCTCTGGGATGCGCTGGCGCTCGGTACGCGCGCGCTCATGTGGGCGGCGGATGTGGCCATCGGCGAAGAGGAGGACATCAATTTCAATGGCCCGATCGGCTGGGCGACTGTCGCCGTCTCGCTTCTCATCGGCCTCGGCGTTTTCTTCCTCCTGCCAACGACAATCGCCAGTGGATTGCAACGTGCGCTTGATTTGCGCGACCACCCTACGATCGTCAACTTCATCGAAGGCGCCGTGCAACTCAGCATCCTCATCGCATACATCTCGCTCATAGGTCTGCTGCCGGATGTGAAGCGCATCTTTCGTTATCACGGCGCGGAACACAAAACCATCAATGCTTATGAAGCCGGCGCCGAGCTAACGCCGGAAAACGTCACACGTTTTCCGATCGAGCATCCGCGTTGCGGCACTGCTTTTTTGCTCACGGTCGTCTTTGTTGGCGTATTCTTTTTCTCGCTATTGGGGCGGCCGCCATTCTTGACGCTGGTCGCCTCACGCCTGACGCTCATCCCCGTCATCGCCGGCGTCTCCTACGAGCTGCTGCGCTTCACCGCCCGCCACCGCCAGCATCCGCTCGTCCGTTTGCTCATCCTCCCTAACCTGGCCTTGCAACACCTCACGACGCGCCATCCGGAATTGGCGATGATTGAAGTGGCCATCGTCGCTTTCCAACGGGTGTTGGTATCCGAAGGCTTGCTCGCCGAACAGGAAGCGCAAATTCCCGCACCAAACCCGCAGGCTGTTTCGCCCACCTTCGCAGCAGAGAAAACCTGAGCGCAGGAAGAAAACCTGTTATTCCGGTAACGTATCGAGAAACAGGGATAGCTGGTCAGGCGAAATCGCAGCAGGTGAGGAAGTTTTCGCTTCGTCTTCAATGTTGACCGTTTCCCGCACAGGCGTTTTCACATTGATCGCTTTGGCCTCAGAGAAATTCGGCGGGATTTTCGCTTTGGCAGGTTGAGGCACGGGTGTATGGGCATTAGCCACTGACCGCACCGCCTGGCTTTCCAACTGTCGAAGCAAGTTCTGCGCGCGTGAAACGACCGGTGGTGGCATCCCAGCCAATTGCGCTACATGCACACCATAGCTGCGATTGGCGCCACCAGCTGTAAGCCGATGGGTGAAGATGGCACGCTCGCCTTCTTCCGCAACCAAGACGTTGAAATTCTCCGCGCGCGGTAACGTATTGGGCAGTTCGGTCAATTCGTGAAAATGCGTCGCAAAGAGCGTGCGACAATTCAATTGCGGCTGATCGTGTATGTATTCCAATACTGCGCGTGCGATCGCCAGGCCATCATAAGTAGATGTGCCACGCCCGACTTCGTCGATGATGAGCAAACTGCGCTCAGTGCTACCGGAAAGCAAGCGTGCGGTCTCCACCATCTCAACCATGAATGTGCTCTGGCCCGCGTGAATTTCATCTTGCGCGCCAATCCGCGCGAAGATACGATCGGCGAGACCGATCCTAGCCTCGTCCGCCGGCACGAAGGAGCCAATCTGAGCCATCAACGTGATGATGGCGACCTGGCGAATGTATGTCGACTTACCGGACATATTCGGGCCGGTGATGATGTGGATGCGCGAATCGGCGTCGAAATGCGTGTCATTGGGAATGTACTGCTGGTCGGCTGGCAGCATACGCTCGACGACCGGGTGGCGACCATTGCGGATTCGCAACACGTTTGCTTCGGTCAATTGTGGCCGACAATAAGCTTCGCGCACTGCGACGATGGCGAGGGAGAGCGTCGCATCCAGCGAGGCGATAGCGGTCGCCGTCCGCCGAATTTCGTCACAGTGCTCACTAACCTGACGCAAGATATCCGCATATAAGCGTCGCTCACAGGCGAGGATTTCTTCCTCCGCGTTAAGCACCTGCGTCTCGTATTCCTTCAGCTCAGGTGTGATGTAACGTTCGGCGTTGACCAGCGTCTGCTTGCGAATATAATCCGCCGGCACCTTCGCCTCATTTGTCTTGCTCACTTCCAGGTAATAGCCGAAGACCTTGTTATAGCCCACCTTCAAGTTGTTGATGCCCGTGCGTTCCCGTTCCCGAGGCTCCAGCTCGGCAATCCATTGGCGCGCGTGCGCCGTCTCGCGCAGAATGTCCGCCAATTCTTCTGAATATTCAGCGCGGATGCTCCCATGTTTATTCATATTGACAGGCGCGTCTTCTGCGATAGCCGCGCCGATCAGATCCTGGACGGCCTGGCAGGGAAGCAAACGCCGGGAGATGGGCAACAGCG
This sequence comes from Phototrophicaceae bacterium, assembly GCA_965237765.1. Taxonomy (GTDB): domain Bacteria; phylum Chloroflexota; class Anaerolineae; order Aggregatilineales; family Phototrophicaceae; genus WTGJ01. The sequence continues at coordinate 2,490,265 of OZ250157.1, read as the reverse complement.
CCGTTTCTTCGGCCAAAATGGATTGGATTTCTGGCAAACGGGCTAGGCTATGCTTGAGGCTCAGCAGTTCCTTCGGGTTGGCGCGCTGGAGCAAGATGCGTTGCGCCAAGCGCACCAGATCAACGATCGCTTTCAAGTTTTCCCGAAGAGATTCGCGCTTCGCGTCTCGCAAGGTGAGCGCTTCGACCGCATCCAGCCGCCGATTCAAGCGGTCGATATCGAGCAGAGGTTGTTTGATCCAGGAGAGCAGGGTGCGTGCGCCCATCGCCGTTTCCGTCGCTTTGAGCACACCCCAGAGGCTACCTTTCTCCCCACGCTCGCGAATGGTTTCTGTGAGTTCCAGATTTCGTCGCGTCGCCACATCCAACGTCATGAATTGGCTCGTGGAATACGCTCGCAAATGGCGCAGCTGCGTCAACATACCTTTCTGCGTTTCGCGCAAGTAATGCAGCACTGCACCAGTTGCAGCAACGGCCAGCGGCATCGCTTCCAACCCAAATCCCTGCAAAGTCCGTACGTTGAAATGCGTGCGTAGTTCTCGCTCGGCGCGATCATCATCACAGACCCAATCCGGGAAATGGCTGCAATGCATGCCAGCGGGGAAAGTGATGCCAGTTTTTTCCCAGCTGATGGGCAATAGCACTTCACGGGGTTTGAGGCGCGCTAATTCTTCCAGGATCTGCATACCCACATCATCGCCAGTGAATTGTGTCGCGGCGAATTCACCAGTAGAGAAATCACAATAGGCCAGGCCAGCCTGCGTCCAGCTGCGCTCTCCTTTCAGCGCCACTGGAACAATCGCGAGCAAATAATTTGATTCGTGCTCAGCGAGCAGAGAAGGTTCGTGCAGCGTGCCAGGGGTCAACACGCGCGTTACCTTGCGCTCCACCAAACCAGTGCTGGGCTTGAAGTCCCCGACCTGGTCGCATATGGCCACGTGGTAACCGCGATCCAGCAACGCAACCAGGTAATTTTCCAGTGAATGGTGGGGCACGCCTGCCATGGGAACTCGCGTCCCTTTTCTGAAGCTGCGCCCTGTCAGGACGATATCCAGCTCCCGCGCCACGATTTCCGCATCACCATCAAATGTCTCGTAGAAATCGCCCAGCCGAAAGAAGAGCAGGCAATCGGGATAATCGCTCTTAATGCGCAGATATTGCTCGCGCAGGGGGGAGATCGTAGCCAATGTCATTCACGCCTGTTTCGCGCCATTCTAACAGCGCAGCCTGTGGGTAACAATACAGCGAAGCCAACGCAAACGGCGCGTGGCCCATGCTACAATGCCTACATGTTGATGTTACCGGAAATCTCCGCGCGCCACGGCAGCGACCTCCTGCAAATGGTGCGCGCAATCAGTGAGAAGCTGGAACTCGAAGAAGTAACCCGACGTTGCCTTAAATTCGTCGTGCGATTGCTCGCCGGGCAAGGTGGCATCATCTCGCTGCGCGGCGAGGACGGCGATTTCTATATCGCCAGTGAATTGGGCATTGATCCTGAACAAAGGCCACAATTCGATGAACTGTTCCGCCAACTTGTAGATAGCTTGGGTGGGCTGACAGAGCTGGGCGCGGCGCCTCGTGACAAAACACACCTCGAAGACACATTGAACCAAATGGCCGCGAGCCTCTCGCCAGAATGGCGGCAGACTATCCCCATCGCCCTATCCTTCGAACAGGATTTGCTCGGCATCTTGTTCATCTTCCGCTCATACCATTCCGAAGTTACGGAATTTCTAGGGCAGGCGCTTCAAACCATCACGGCGCAGGCAGCCATCGCCATCCACCACGCCGACCTATTCCGAAGCGTCCAGCAGGAGCGACAGCGCCTCGCTACCCTAGTCAAGCATAGCGCCGATGGCATCCTCATCCTTGATAGCGAGTTGCGCGTCGAGAATCTGAATCCGGCACTGGAGCGAATGAGTGGCTGGCCGGCGTTGACCGCCTATGGGCGAAATTATGAAGAGTTGCTTGCCTGGCGCAGCGCAGATGTCCTTGATTTACGGGAAGCAATCGCCGCTGGTTGGCCTGAGAATCCCGCCGACCAACCCACGCTATATTGCGAAGGAAAAATTGTGCGGCGCGATGGTTTGCCCTTTTATATCGGCGTTACCTACGCGCCATTACGCCACCAAAATAGGGGCAAGCTCCTGGGAGTTATCGCCAACATTCGTGATCTTTCTCGGAAAATGCTCGAGCAAGAGCAGCAGAACCTCTTCATCTCGACCATCTCACATGAACTAAAGACGCCCGTGGCGCTCATCAAAGGCTACGCAAATACGTTGCTGCGAACCGATGCCAGTTGGGACCGCGCAACCATCGTTGAAGGCTTACAAGTCATCGACGAGGAAGCCGATCGCCTGGATGCGCTCATCAAAAACATGCTCAACGCCAGCCGCTTGCAAGCGCAAGATGGCTTCGTCTTGCAGCTGAGCGAGGTCGATCTACCTCAATTGGTGGCTCGTTTGGCGGCCCGCTTCCGCACTCAGAGCGAGACGCACCGAATTTCATTGCGTTTCCCACCTGATTTCCCGACCATTCGCGCCGATGAAGACCGAATCCGCGAAGTATTCGAGAATTTGCTGAGCAACGCGCTGAAGTATTCTCCCGCAGGTGGCGAAGTGGAAATTGGCGGAGAGCGCCGTGAAGAGGAAGTGCTCCTTTTCGTGCGCGATGAGGGAATGGGTATTGCTGAGCGAGAAATAGATCGCATCTTCGAGCGCTTTTACCGCGTCGATGACAAGCTGAGCCGCAGCACGCCGGGCGCCGGGCTCGGGCTATACCTGGTGAAGTCCATCGTTAGCGCGCACCAGGGACGTCTGCACCTCCGCAGCGCCCCGGGTCGTGGTTCCGTCTTCTATTTCACCTTGCCAATTGCGCTGGAGGAGTGAAGCGATGATGCGCGTGGGGCCGCAGGCCGTTACGCTGAGCTGCCAAAATTGTCAGCATACTTACCTGGCTCAGCTGACCAATATCGTCGATGCCGAAGCTGCCCCGGAGCTGAAAGCGCGCCTGCTCGCCGGCGATCTCAACGTATCCCATTGCCCGCGTTGCCAGGCCAACAACCCCATCATCGTGCCGCTGCTCTACCATGACGCGACCAAAGACCTCTGCGTGACGCATGTGCCGCCGCAGCTGAATCTGAGCGCCGACCAACAGGAGAAGATCGTCGGCGAATTGCTGAACGGCCTAATTACCAGCCTGCCCGGCGAGAGCGTGCGCGGCTATCTATTCCAACCACGCTCCAGCCTCACGATGCAAAACCTGCGTGAGCAAATCCTGACCGCTGAAGGGTATAGCAGCGAGGAGATTGAGACACAGCGGACGATGGGTGAACTATTGCAAAACTTGCTCAGCGCCTCAGCCGCCACACTGGACGACGCCATCCACCAACACGACGCGCACATCGATGAGCGGTTCTTGACGACCATCACTCTCTTGCACGAACAGATGCGGCGCGACGGGCAGGCGGATGCAGAAGCGGATATCCAGCGACTCATGGAACGCCTTCTCGAGGTGAGCACGGCCGGCCAACACATGCGACAACAGCGCGATCGGCAACTCGCGGCGCTACAGGCGATTCAGACAGATGTCTCCGCGCTGGGCGAGAAGCCATCACGCCAAAGCATCCGTCAGCTAGCCTTGTGTTATATCGAACAGGAGGACATCTATTTGGAAACACTGGTGAGCGCGCTGCGGCCGGCACTGGATTACGCCTTCTACCAGGAGCTCACCGCAGCACTGCATGGCGCATCGCCGACGGAAAAAGAGCAACTGACCACATTGCGCGAAAAACTGCTGGAGATCAGCGCACGCGTTGACCAACTGCAACAGCTCGCGCTCGAACAGGCCGACGTGCTGATCGCCGAAATGTTGTCAGCGTCAGAATTAACGGAAGCCCTCCAGCAGTATCTGCCATATATCGACCAACATTTCTTCCGGGCGCTGGGCGCACGGTTGGGGGAAGCGGAGCGAGCTGGCAATGCCGTAAAAACGGAAGCCCTGCGTTCTTTGCAAGAAACTGTGCTAGCAGCCATTCAGAAGGTGATGCGTCCTGAATTGATACTGCTGAACGAATTGCTGGAAATGAAAGATCTCGAAGTGGCCCTGAGGAAATTGTCGGCTGTGGGCGCGCCCTTGCGGGATGAATTGCTGGTGCTGATAGCGGAACTGCAACCCATCCTGGAAGAACGCGGCGACACCATGCGGCTGGAAAGACTGGAAGCATTGCGCGCCGCCGCTGAAACATTGCCACAATTGAGTTGAAACGGTTCAATTTGCGCTATGATAGGCCGCACTGTGAAACATCGAGCAATTGATGTGAGGTGACCTGATGAGATTTCAGCAAGTTTTTTCGCGTTTGCTTTTGGTGCTCAGCCTGGGTGGATTGCTGCTAAGCACCGCGATGCTGAGCGCGCAGGATGGCGAAGGCGAATTTGTGGACTATGTACGCTTGGCTTTCGATATCGTGCGCGAACACCTCGAAGAAGAGCACGGTGGCAGCCTGGATTTCGTGAAAAGTTGGCAGTGGGAAGAGACGTCCTGGAAATACGGCATCGACGATTGTGTGAGCGCGGTCATCGTGGACGACCCCGCTTCGGCGCGGCCAATTTTCATTGGGTGGGAATTTAACATCACGTCGCTCACGAATTTCCGGATGCGCGCGCGCATCAGCTATAGCCTGCAAGAAGTGGCGATTTGTGATGAAGCACCAGTCGTGGTGGGTTCAGGCACGGCAACCTCAGCGCCAGTGGTTACGAGCGCGGGCGCGTTTGAGCTGGGCGGGCATATCGCTGCATTCGATGAGCGTTCCATCAGTGCCGCTAGAAACGCCGGCATGACCTGGTTGAAGAAGCAATATCGATACACCCTTGGCGAAGGTGCGGAGCATGCTGTCGGTCTGGTTAATGCGGCGAAAGCTTCGGGTTTCAAGATCAAACTGAGCATCATCGGCAATAAGAATGAATTGAGCGCCAATTTCGATTCCTACATCCAATCTTACGCCGATTTCGTGGCTACCGTCGCTTTTCATGATGCGGATGCGATTGAAATTTGGAATGAGCCAAATATCGACCGCGAATGGCCCGGTCACCTTCTGGGCGGAGAAAACTACACGAAACTCTTGAAGGCTTCGTATCAGGCCATTAAAACCAAAAACGGTAACACCCTGGTGGTAAGCGGTGCTCCTTCACCCGTGGGCTTCAGCCAGGAAGGTAGAGTTATCGACGATAGCGTGTTCTTCGGACAGATGGCCGCTGCCGGCGCCAATCAATACATGGATTGTGTGGGCAGCCATTACAACGAGGGCATAATTTCACCAACTCAACAAAGTGGCGACCCACGAGGCGGCCATCCCACGCGCTATTTCGGCGGCAATCTCAACCGCGCCTATGCACCGTTTGGTGGCACACCTGTTTGTATTACGGAATTGGGTTACCTATCCCCCGAAGGTTACGCTTCACTGGCGAGCACTGCTCCTTCTTTCGCTTGGGCCGAAAATACGTCTGCAGCGGAGCATGCACAGTGGCTCGGCGAAGCAGTCACTGCCGCGCGCGCAAGTGGTATCGTTCGATTAATGATTATCTGGAATGTAGACTTCACGCACTACAGCACAGACCCCCAAGCAGGCTACGCCATCATACGCGCCAACGGTGATTGCCCGGCGTGTTCGGCACTCAAAGCGGCGATGGGAGGTTAATCCCAAGCCCAGAGCCAGGTATCGCGGAAGGAGCACAGGGTAAGGCCATCCGCATAATTCAGCACAGCGAAAGCCACGGGCCCCGCGCTCGTGGCTTCTCTTATCACCCCGGCAAAGCGTCCATTGAGGTAATAGACTGCCTCACCGCCACGCGAAAGGATAAGCAGCTGCTGCTCGCTGTTGGCGTCGACAGTTTGTTCCGCGAAGGAATGGTTGATGAAGCGCTCTCCTGTCCGTTTCGCCAACCCATAACCTCCACCATCCACGAAAGCCAGCCGGTAATCATCACGGCTGTGGTTACCAAAGACCAACCCACAACCTGCCAGCGCTGTGCTGGTCGTTTCCCAGTGCAACGTGGTCACCAGGACGAACTTACCATATTCTTCCTCGCTCACCGCTGAGAACCGAGCGACGCCTGCCTGCACCACCTGCCAACTCGCTTCAGGGATGAGCGCGGCGAGTTCGCCTTCGTTCGGGATGAGCGCTGCCCGCCACAAGAATCGGAGAATATTCGCGCTGGAATTCGGCACAAAGCTGAAATTGGCGTAATCGATCTTCTCAATGGCGGGCAGAGTGATGGCAAAGCGAGAGAAATGCACGCGGCTGCTACGAGACGAGGCGCTTACATCTCCTGCCAACAAACCGCCACTGCCCATATGCGGTAATCGCTCATCGCTTACACTATCGATATATTGGCCATTGTAAAACAGCTCGTAGATGCCGCCGTTGGCCAAGATTGCCAACGAGAAATTGCGCTTATCCGCGACGATGATCGGATGCGGCTGCCAATTGCGCAGTGGCTCGACCTGGTCACCTTGATGCAACGCGAAACGCCAAAACCCATCCTGGCTCACGCTGAGGGCATAATAGGCCTCATTGTCACCTCCTACTGTCAACCCCGCCAGCCAGCCATCGTCGCCATCGATTTCGGCAATTTCAGTGTGCACATAGAATCGATCACTCTCACTTTCCCCAGTGAATTGTGCGTGTACGTTTGGTACGCCAGCCGAAGTAAGGAGCGAAAGCCGCGCAGGGCTGAATATCAGCTGGTCTGTCGTTGCGCTTTCCCAAATATCTGAATTGGTAATGCTCGCAGCCAACCAGTTCGCATAGCCTGGCAACACTTCCAGCACGTAATCCCCACTCGTCATACCACCGCGAACTTCGATGCGATAAACTGCCGACTGCGGAATTGTGAACGCTTCGACCAACACATTCCGGTCGGTCGGGTGGAGGGCATTGTCACGATGAAGCACGAGGACACCCGCTTCATCGTACAGGCGCAGCTGAGGATCAAGATCGCCCGAGCGCGCTTCCAACTTCAGCGAGAGCACGCTGCCCGTTAAAGCCGGCAGCTGCCAGCTATCCACTTCGCCTTCCCCTAAGGGCGAAATCACCTGCGAGAAGGGAGCGAGAAGGAGCGCATCCTGAGCGTGGGCACGGGCAAATAGGAAAATCACCATGAACAAGGCACAGGCGTTGCGGATCAGACGCCCCATCGCGAAGAATCGGTGGCGATTCGCTCGAGAAAGAAACGAAAATCATCGCGGCTCAACTCAGCACCTTCATTCCAACGGAAGATTTCAGCAGTATGCAAGCGTTTCTGCTGCCCAAGCAGTCGCAAATCACCATCTTTCTCCATACGTTTCTTGGGGGAAAGCTCTATGAAACGTTCCGCTTGCGGCAGCTGCTCGAATTCCGTCGCAGGCATGAACGAATAAACAGGCAGGTAATTACCATCCTGCTGTAAGGCGCATCCCAACAAATACCAACCTTTAGGTATGCGCCCGCCGCGTTTGATCGTAAAACGCCAAAATAACAAATCGATATCGCTCTTGAGCTGGATGTCCTGCTGAACGCGTTGTCCCTTTTGCGTGTAATAGCGGGTGGTTTCAAGGTGCAGGCGCCGCCCGCTACGCCAGCGATCTTTCAACCAGAACTCCAAGCCCTTGGAGATCAGGAAACCCGCACCGAGCGCGACCGCGGCGGCGATGAGGTTGACACCTGAAACCTGCAAGGCCAGGCTGATCAGCGAGTAGGAGGCCAACGCCCCCAGGAAGAAGCTAAGGATGATGGTCGCTTGCAAGGCGCGATGCTCGCGGTCAACCTCTAGCACCGTGTTGGTAAGGTTCATTGGTGGCGATTCCTCAGTTCAAGCGCAGAGGTGCGGCGCTGATTAGCAGGTCGTGCACAGTGCTATAGATGATGACCATGGAAAATTGTCCCAGGTCCACCTCCGGCGCCAGCGCGAAATTCTGATTGCCTATGTTGCCCCGGAGGAGTCCAACATCCAGATACGGTTCGCTCAATTCCCAGGTCGCCCAGGTTTCGCTCATGATGATGCCATCTTCATCGGTTGGGGGCGCGACGGCCAGCAAAACGCGCAAATCTGGCCCGGGGGCGCTGCGGAAATTCTCCAACCTAAGTAGTTTAGCAGCATCCGCTTCGCGATACAGGATGAAATTCCCACTAGCCCAGCGGATGGCGTCGAGAGCGATGAAATCTCCATAAGCTATCTCGGTCGGCGCTAACATGGGCGGTAGGGCCTGCTGCTCCAACGGCACGGTGGTGTTGGGTTGCAATGCAGCGCGCACCATCGCGACGGCCATGACAGCATCTTCGCTCAGCATCTGACGATATACGGCGCGCTGCTCAGCAGAAAGCAGCTGGAAGACATCGTTTTCTGCTTCGCTCAAGCCGGGGAAGAAGCCGCGACCGGTTTCACCTGTTAGAAATGGCCGCCAATTGGGGTAGGTGAACGTGAGCACGACTACTAGCACGCCCCCAAATATAAGGATAACGCGCGCTTTCATCGTGGATGGTCGCCGCTAGTCGGCGATGGTATAACCCTTGCCGGCCACGGTGAGGATGTAAGTGGGCTGACGCGGGTCGACCTCCAACTTAGAGCGCAACCTCGAGATATTGACGCGCAAGACCGAAAAATCATCGCTAAAATGATCGCCCCAGACCGAATTCATCAATTCGCGATGGCTGACAACACGGCCGGCATACTTCATCAGGATCACGAGGATACCATATTCGATCGGCGTTAGCAGCAAATGTTGGCCTTGAATGCAGATCTGACGACGTGGCAAATCGAGCACCAGCCCACGAACTTGCAATCGTGTGCTCGTCGCCGGCGCCCATTTTACTCGCCGCAGGAGCGCGCGGATCCGCGCGAGCAACTCGTCGGCGATGAAGGGCTTGGCAATATAATCATCCGCGCCAGATTCGAGCGAGCGAACGCGATCCATCTCCTTGCCATAACCGCTGAGCATGATCATCGGCATATGAGTGTTACGGCGCGCTTGCTGCAAGACATCAATGCCGTTGGCATCCGGCAGATCAATATCCAATAGAACCAGGTCCGTCTCGCCCTTGTCGATTTCTTTTAGCGCTTCGCTGCCGTTGCTACTGGTGGTGACGGAATATCCGGAATTTTCGAGCAAGCCCGCAACGACCTCAGCGGTATCGTCGTCATCTTCCACCACCAGGATATGCGTGCGTTCCGCGCTCGGCATCATCTATACTACAAACTTCTTCCAACTTCATTCATACGTTATTATAACCGAATGCGTAACTCGCGCAAGTGACTCGTCGGCTCACCATCAGATGAGCACTTATGGGCGATATTGGATTCGAACCAACGACCTCACCCTTGTAAGGGGCGCGCTCTAACCAACTGAGCTAATCGCCCGCCCGCTAAAATAGCGCATCGCCGCCCAGCGCGCAAGGCATCATACTCGCGGTGGGGTAATGCCTTGTTGATGCTGGTATTTCCCACGTCGCTCGTCATAAGAGACCTCGCATTCCTCATCCGCCTCGAAGAAAATGACCTGAGCGATACCTTCGTTGGCATAAATCTTAGCCGGCAACGGCGTCGTGTTACTGATCTCCAAGGTGACGTAGCCCTCCCAGCCCGGCTCAAATGGCGTCACATTGGTGATGATTCCTGCACGAGCGTAGGTGCTCTTGCCCAATGTCACAGTCAAGACGCTACGCGGGATGCGAAAGTACTCTATCGATTCAGCCAGCGCGAAGGAATTGGGTGGGATTACGCAGACCTCCGCCTGGATATCAACAAAGGATTGCGGTGAAAAGTCCTTTGGGTCCACAAAAGCCGAATAGACGTTGGTGAATACCTTGAAGCGATCACCAACGCGCATATCGTAACCATAGGAAGAGAGTCCGTAGCTAATGACCCCTTCTCGCACTTGCTCGTCGACGAAAGGTTCGATCATGCCTCTATCTAAGGCCATCTGGCGAATCCAACGGTCTGGCTTTAAGCCCATCTCACATCCTTTCCGGCGCGGACATGCCCATTAGTTGCAACAATGCGCGAAAAATCTGCTGCACGCCGGCGTAGAATGCCAGCCGCGCTCGCGCACGTTCTTCGCTGATCCCTTCCTGCAAGACGCGCACCTGCTCGTAAACCGGGTGGAAAGCGGAGGCCAATTCGTGGGCGAAGAAAGCGATACGGTGCGGAGCCATGCGCTCCACAGTTTGCCCTAATTGGTCACCAAAACTTAGCGCCTTGCGTAGGAAGCCGAGTTCTGCTTCGCCGAGCAGCGCTAAGTCCGCACCCTCGGCAGCCAACCCACGCGCCGCCGCTTCGCGCAGGATACCGGCGCATCGCACGTACGCGTTTTGGATGTAAAAGACAGGATTTTCATTGCTTTGTTGGACGACGCGGTCCACATCAAAATCCAGGTGCGAATTGGGACTTCGCGCTAGCATATGGTAGCGCACGGCGTCGGCACTCGTCCGCTCAACCAGATCATCCAGCGTATCGTAGACTCCGCGGCGGGTGCTCATCTTCATTTCGACGCCATCGATCACCGCGCGCACCATCTGATGAAATAACACATGCAACCGCTCCGGCGCCACACCCAGAGCGCGCACGCCGGAGCGCACCACGCGCGCCTCCGACTGGTGATCAACACCGAGCACATTAATAAGCAAATCAAAGCCGCGCGCGAACTTATCACGGTGGTAGGCGATGTCGGTGAGTGTATAAGTCGGTTCACCGTTGCTGCGCACAAGAATCTGATCTTCCACGTTCTCTTCCAGGCGCGAGCTGCGCAACCAGGTAGCCGGCGGCAACTTGGTCGTCACTGACTCTTCACCCTCGCGCTGGGCAGCACGGTAGGTGTGCCCGGCCGCTTCTAGAGCAGTGAGCGTCTCCCAAATCGCCCCGTTTTCATAGAGCGATTGCTCGTTGAAATAGACGTCGTGTGCAATCCGGATCTGGCAGAGCGAATCGCGAATCCAGCCAAACATCTGCCGTCCAGCGTAGACGGCGAAGGGCTGCCAGTCCGCTTCTTCCAGACTATTTCCATGTTCCTCGACGAGCTGCGCGGCGAATTCTGCCAGATATTCGCCCTGGTAAAACCATTCTTCGTCGGCATCCGGTATTCGCGCTTCGCGGCCCAGCGCCGCCAAATAACGTAAGCGTAGACTCTTGCCGAGATTCGCCATCTGATTGCCGGCATTATTGAAGTAATACTCGCGCTCAACGGCGTAACCAGCCGCAACCATGGCGCGAGCCATCGTATCACCAATGACGGCGCCGCGCGTCCGCCCGATGGTGAGTGGACCAGTAGGATTGGCGGAGACGTATTCTACCTGCGCGCGCAAACCGGCGCCGATTTCCAGCCGGAAATAATCGGCGCCGTCTCGAATTATTTCCGCCAGCTGCGCGCGGACGAAATCGTCGCGAATGCGGAAGTTCAAGAAACCCGGCGGTGCCGCTGCGACCGCGGCCAATCGCGAAGAGTCAGCCAATACTTCAACGATAGCCTGCGCAATTTGCAGTGGGTTGCGCCGCGCCGGCTTCGCGAGTTGCAAAGCAATACTACATGCATAATCGCCATGCTCCGGATTGCGCGGCGGCCGCAGCTCGATCGGAGGCAGGTCGAATGACGGCAATTCGCCGCCCACCTGCATTTGCGCCAGGGCGCCAGCAATCTCTGCTGCTATTTCACTAGCCAGTCTTTGCATGATTACTCCACTACGAAACGAGTTGATGATAACCCGAACGGGCTATCCTTGCAGGCCACTTTCGATCAACCAGGGGCGGCAACGTTGCACGCCATCTACCAAGGAAACCTTTGGCCGCCAGCCGAGCAGCTCCTGCGCCTTGTCATGACGGTAACAAACCGTACGGCTGCCATAATTCAATAAAGTTGGCAGTAAGGCGCGCGTGCTGCCTGTTTTCGCGCCTATCCTGGCTAATTGTGCCCCAACGCGAACCATTGACATCGGCAACGAGCGCCAGCACCGACCGCCGGCCAGCGCCGCATATGCCAGCAGGTATTCGCGCCAGCTGGGCGATGGTTGCGGCGTCGCATGGAAAGTTTCGCCAATTGCCGCTTCGTTCCGCGTCGCGAGCAAGCAAAGATCCACGACGTCATCCACATATATAGCCGGGATACTCCCGTTACCATTCCCAGGGAAGAGCAAAGGTCGCCTTCGCACGAGGCGGTAGATAGCGCCGGTCCATAGTCGTGCGCTAGGGCCAAAGATCGCGCCCGGGCGTATGATGGAATAGGGCAGTCCCGTTTCCTCCGCTACCTCCTGCAGCGCGACTTCAGCGGCTGCCTTGCTTTGTGAATAAGGATCATTCGCCGGCGCGAGCGGCGCGCTTTCCCAAACATCGCCGGCGACGTCATACCCAGTCACGACAACGCTGCTGATATGCGTGAAGCGTGCGCACCCTGCCGCCGCGGCCGCTCGTGCCAAATTCACCGTCCCATCGACGTTGACTCTACGCGCTTCCGCCCAGCCACCACTCAAACTCGCCGCGCAGTGGATCACATGATGACAATCGGCGGTTACTTCCAACACACGCCCCGCGTCCGTGATATCGCCTATTACAATTTCAACAGCTGGCACATGCGCAATATCGCGCGCACGTTCCGGCCGCCTAACGAGCGCGCGCACGGAAGCTCCGTCTCTCGCCAATGTTTTTGTGATCGCCCGACCGAGGAACCCGCTCGCCCCACTGACGAGGAAGCGCTCCGAATTCATTCTGGTAGGCAACTGTTCAGTCGTCGACGATGGACCAGGTGAAGTCCGTCTCATCGAAGCGAAACGTCTTATTTTCTCGACTTGTGATGAAATGTACTCCCGGCGCGGCGATGTATTCGTCAGACACTACTTCGCCGCCATATTCATAGCGGTATTCCGCAATGTAACCGAATTCGCGCTCCTGTGCCCAACCCACATCGGAACGCAGCTCCGAATTATTGCGCCAAAGCTTGCCAAAACCGCGTATCGGTTGCAACAGACCCTCTGGCGCGACGATATTGGGATCGATGCTGATCTCGCCCTCTTCAAATGTATCTTCAAAAATGCCCCATCGGCCTTTGTTGGGAGTGCCTTTTTCATAATAGAGCACCCAGATGCTTTGTGCGCGCTCGGCCGGCTCGAGCCAAAAAAAACGCCCCCGCTCGAATTCCTGCTCGGCAACGAAGATCTCCTTAGCAACAGGATCGGGGAAAAGGTCGTAGGTGGGTGTCGGCGCGATGGTTTGCGTCGCGGTAGCTTTAGGAGGTCTGGGACTGCTGGGCACTTCCGCTTCGGCGAGAATACTCGCCGGAGTGTGAGTAATCCGGATGACCATCTCATTCGGTGCTGGTGTGGCCGTCACAACGATGACGATCTGCTCCGGCGTAGGGCTGGCGGCGCAGGCCGCCAGTATGAGCAAGATAGCGAGCAGACCGATGAGTTTCATGCAAACTCCAGATAGGAGGTTGAACAACGTCCATTGTAACACGCGTACTAATTGGCGCAAAATGGCAATCGCCTCATGAATCCGCGAAAAGCGCATCTCCCCTGGCCAACCGCTGTGCAATGAGGAAGGTCTGTCCCTGCGCGCGCATCGTAGGGGCATGGGCCGCCAGATAGCGCGCCGCCGCCACTAAAATGAGTTCACCGCGTGCCGTGCCCGCCCACAACTCGCATTGTCTCGCCGCCGCTTCCAGACATTGAATCGTGTGGAAGTCGCGGTCTTCGCGGAGCAACATCTCGCCCATCGCCGCGATGAGCGCCGGCGCCTCGCCGTCACCGCTCAAGTAATGTTGCGCCAGTTTTGCCGCTTCGTTTACTTGCTGTTGATGATTCAGCAGCGTCATCATCTGCGCGAGCAGATTCGCCGGCGCCTCGCCATTCGCTTCGGCCACGGGCAAGCGCGCAGCCGGGATATTCAGGAAACGATCGAGATAAACACTCATCGCGGCATCCCAGACCCCGCGCAGCAAATTAGGCGAATGTATCCGCCGCAAGCCCTGGTGAACGGCGTTGGCGAAAGTGAAAGTATGCAGGGCCGTATCCCAATCGCCGAATTCGTTACTGGTATGGAAACGGGCGATGCGCGTAGCGGCGGCGTAAGTGACCTCGCCCGCCAGTTCCACAGGGCTCATGCCAGCACGAACTGCTCCCAATAATGCTGCCGCAATCGCCGCAGGATCATCACCAAGCAGTGTCTCTTCCAGCGCTGCCGAGATTGCGGGCAGCGCTGTTTTCCCTCGGCCAACCTCGAGCGCGGCGGGCAATTCGATGAAGGCGCCCTCGGCGATTTCCACCAGATCGACCGGGTGGCGCCAGGCGTTACTCTCTTCCATGCGTTGCGCGTTCGCCAGAATGGGCGTAAGACTACTCAGCACAGCGTCGGCGTCGCGCCAATCAGTCGTGTCCAGCGCCTCCAGCGCCTTGTTTATGAAATCCAGCGTGTGTCCGCCGTTGATATAGCGGTGGTCAGTGGCGGCGGCGAAGAGCATCTCGGCCAGCTGCTCGCGAGGAGCGCCTTCGCGACAAGCGGTGAGGATGGCGCGCTCTGCCCCTTCGGCATCGCGCACCTCGATGAATTGGCGGAACCAGCGTGTGATCTGCTCCATATCGCCCTGGCGCGTCGGTAGCGGCAGCAAGAGATGGCGCGGTGTGGCCATGATATTATCGCTGGCGACGGCGGAGAGGCCATGGTAAAGTGCCCGCGCCCGCTGCTTGGCTTCCAGCTGCGGCAACAGATTCATTATGCACGTCAGGATCGTGAGGCCTTGGCCCCAACCATTGCGCTGGTAACGAACGCCAAAATCCACACCTTCGGCAAATGGCTCACGCGGGTCGATGTCGCCGCACTGAAGGGTGATTACCGCCTTCGCGAGCACGAGCGAGATGTTGCGCTGCAGCCCTTCACGCAGACGCGCCCTTTGACGGGGGATCGGGTCTGCGCGTGTCGCGATATCTACCCAGATCTCGTCTCCGCGCAATTCAGTGGGGAAGGCGGGCACATCATCCGCCCAAGGATCAAAAGTGCCACCGCTAGCGATATCGAAGCGGGCGTGGTGCCAGTGGCAGGTAAGGATGCCGTCGCGCACAGTGCCATCGCTGAGCGGAAAGCCCATATGCGGGCAGCGATTGTCTACGGCAAAGATCTTGTCCTCGTGAAAGAAAAGTGCCAAGGTGTGGCCATTAACGCGCGCGGTCAGACAATTCGTCCGTCGCAATTCGTGTAGACTCGCGGCGCGTGTCCAGTCGGCTTTCGTCTGCATCGTCATCTTCAGCCCTCCCACAAGATCGTTTCATGCTAATCTAGATGCGGCAAGAGGGGAGAATCTTCCTTTGGCGCGTCCACAAGCAATTCAACTGAACAAGGCGGATGGCTGGCTACGCATCAGCTGGCAGGATGGCGCCAATTGCCATTATCCGCTCGGGCCGTTGCGCGAAGCCTGCCCCTGCGTACAATGCCGCGGCGGCCACGCCAAGATGGGGAGCGCGCACGAACCGGAAGACCTGCTATCCCTCCATCTGACACCATCGCGCTCCTACGAAATCGACGAGCTACTGCCGGTCGGGAACTACGCCTTGCAACCGCGCTGGTCGGATGGGCACGATACGGGCATCTATACCTGGGAATTCCTGCGCCGCCTGTGTCCGAAAGGGAGCGAAGATTAAGGCGGGAAACCAGAATTCGCCGCCTGGATATCCCAGAGCAGCGGCGATGCGACGAAATCGCATTCTGACAGAGGCGGGATATAACCGGGGCGCGCTTCAGCAAGCAGTGCCACAGGATTGAAGGCGTTATAGACTACGCGCGATACTTCGGCGAAGAGCGGTAGGGATTCGCTCAAGAAATCCAATCGCTGCGGTTTATAGAGCAGCATCACCAGCGCGTAATCGCCTCCAGGCGTGAAGAAGAGCGCCGCGTTGCCGTGCGTATCAGCGACCCAACCGTGCTTATGGGCGACTGTGATGCCTGCAGGCACGCCGCTCTTCAACAAGCTATCCACATGATTCGCGCCCATGACGTGCAGCATGCTGCGGCATTCGCTGGCACGGATTTTGCCGGGGAATGCATCATTCAGGATGCCCGTTTCGTCGCGCGCGCAATCATACATCCCGCGCAATAACTGCCCCAATTCATCCACTGTCGCCTGGTTATAGGGGTCCGGTTGGTTGCGTTCCTGGTCAGCAATGGTGTCAATAGGTAGGGCTGGGATAGGAATAGTCACCTCTCCTGGAATGGCATAAGGCGCGCTCATGAAACTTTTTGTGAGGCCGAGAGTGCGCATGGTTGCTGTAACCTGCAACGCTCCTGCTAACTCATCGCCCCTTCCGACGATGCGCAGTAACTCGTTCGTCGCGCGGTTGTCGCTACAAATCATTGTGTTGGCGACGAGCAAGGCCAACTCTTGCGAGGGCGGAAAATCCAACTGTCGGTATAGCTCGATGAGAATGGCTATTTTCGTCAGGCTGGTGCCGCTAAAGGCAATCTGCTCACCGAATTGCAAGGCGGCGCCTCGCCGCAAATCATAAAGATACAGCGCGCCGACCGGCTCAGTCAGGAAATCGAAGCCAGCTGCCAGGAATAACGACCAAATATTTTCCCCCAACGCTTTCATCGCAGGAGAAAGCGGCGGCGCTTCAGCTGGGGCGCGCACGACTACGGGTGTAGCCGTCAACGCGGGTGTAGCGTATGTCAATGGCGTTTCGCGCGGTAGGGTGGCGAGGTTGCCCTCGATATCCAGCAAGCCCTCGGCCACCCAGGCGCTGCCGTCAGGCAGGTCAGGGCTGGCGATTCGCAGCCAGGGGTATTGCGCGTGTGTGGCCAGGATTTCATAACGTTCCCCCGCGCGCGCCACGCCGAGCCGTGGATAACCGACACCCGGACCGGCTCGCAGGTTGATTTCGCCGCGCGCTGTGCCGTTGACGGCTGTCCGTGACGTCGGTGTGCTGGTCTGGTCAGGTGAGATGGCGGCCGGTTCACGAACGATGTGCTCTGAATAGGGCACGTTGGCTAAATCGCCTTCAACGCGAACCAACTCACGGTAGACCCATCCCAGCGGCGCGCCGGTTTGCGCATCGCCAAGCAATAGCCAGGGGTAACGGGCGCTGCGTCCGAGCACTGGATAACGCTGACCAGCGACGATTTCGCCAACTTTGGCCGCTTCTATGTAATCGTGTGCGCGGAGATTCGCTTGGCCGAACGCTTCCGCATATACCTCACCCTGGCTACGCGCGCCTATCACGAAGGCGAATAGCCCGAGCATCATGAAGAATTGGAAGATCAGGCGCCAGCGCATGACCGCATCATAAACCTCTCGGTTGCTCAGCGCAAAATCGTTAGTTAATTGGCGATCTGAGCGACATATGTTACATTTCCGGTGCGATTGGGGGCATCATGCGTACTCTTGGTATTGAGATCTTCTATTGGATTGCGGAATGGAGTGGCGACCAGGTCGCGCATTTTGCCCGCGCCCGTGCCACAGGTTACGATGCGGTAGAAATCTCGTTGGTCAGCGGGCCAGATATCGATGTCGCCGCCTTTCGGGACGAGCTTGAGCGCTACGACCTCGCTGTATATTGCAGCATGGGCCTGCCGGCAGAAGTGGATATCAGCAGCCCCAGCGCCGCCACGCGCCAGGCAGGGATCGACTACCTGAAACGATGCCTGGAAACCGCCGCCGCGCTGGGCAGCCCGCTCCTGGGCGGTTTGCCATATGTGCCATGGTTGTATTTTCCTGAGCCCGCGGCAATGCCCGGCCATCGCGAGCGCGCTGCCGATTCCTTGCGGGACGTCGCCAGCGTCGCCTCCGATCTGGGTATCTACCTGTCGCTGGAAATTATCAACCGCTTCGAGACCTTCATGTTCAACTCTGTCGCCGAAGGACTGGCGTTTATGGAACGCATAGGGCACCCCGCCGTGCGCTTGCAACTCGATACTTACCACATGAATATGGAAGAAGATGATATCGGCACGGCCATTCGCGCGGCCGGCGCGCAGCTGGGGCATTTCCACTGTGCCGCCAGCAACCGTAAAATGCCCGGCCAGGGACATATCAATTGGGCAGAAATCCGCCAAGCGCTGGATGACATTGGCTATCAAGGCGGGATTGTCATCGAATGTTTCCCCGATCCCGAAGCGGAAACAGGCCGCACCGTCAACACCTGGCGCCCGCTCGTGCAGGATTACGACGTCGAAGCGATGGCCGCCGCTGCCTTCCTGCGCCGTGAGCTGCTGTAGAACCCAGCGTGAAAGCGGGCGTCTTATATCCCGAGGCAAGCGAACATATTCGCGCGTTTCTTGAATCACACGCTAGTCGTTGTTACACTCTGCTGGAGCATTAGTGCACAATAAAAGAGGAGGTACACATGTCCGTTCGTAAAATGGGTTTCCTCGGCCTCACCCTGATCTGCGTGTTGGCGCTCGCCGGCGCCGTGAGCGCACAGGACGACGGCCCGGCCAACCAGCAATTCGAAGATAGCGAGCTCGCTGGAATGAGCTGGGATGAGATCGTCGCTGCCGCCGATGGCAGCGAGGTCAACTGGTTCATGTGGGGCGGTTCCGACCGCATCAATCGCTTCGTCGTGGAATTCATCGGCGGCATCCTCGAAGACGAATACAACATCACCATGAATCAGGTGCATAGTGGCGCCGGCAACACCCTAAACATCCTATTGGGTGAACGCGAGGCGGGTGTAGATTCAGGCGGTTCGGTTGACCTCATCTGGATCAACGGCGAGAATTTCCGCACCCTCAAGCAGGGCGGTCTCGCTTTCTGCGGCTACACCCACTTGCTGCCATCGATGGCAAATGTGAACCCGGATGACCAGACCATCCTCAACGACTTCGGCACGCCCGTCGATGGCTGCGAGGTTCCCTGGGGCCGCGCACAGGTCGCCATCATCGTCAACACCGACCTGGTGCCCGCGCCACCGGCCGATATGGATGCCCTCCTTGCTTATGCCTGCGAGAATCCCGGCCTCCTGACCTACGCGGCCCCGCCCGATTTCACCGGCTCGGTCTTCGTCCGCCATGTCTTCTATAACGAAGCGGATAAGATCTACGCTGACGAAGGCGGTTACCGCAAGCTGCTCGGCCCCTTCGTAGAAGAAGTCTACGCGCCGGTCGCGGAAGCGACCTGGAAGACGCTGAATGAAGTTGAGCCCTGCCTCTGGCGCAGCGGCGAGACCTATCCGAACGATAACGTGACCCAGGAACAGCTCTATGCCAACACCGAAGTCGGTTTCCTGGTTACCTATGGCGCAACGAGCGTTGGCGCCAGTATCGACGACGGCCTCTATCCGCCCAGCACCGATTCCTATGTGCTGGAAAGCGGCACCATCGGCAATGTGCACTTCACGGCCATCCCCTATAACGCCAGCAACAAGGCGGCGGCGATGGTCCTGGCCAACACCCTGCTCTCCGTACGCGGGCAGTTGCAAAGCGCGCAACCGGAGGTCTGGGGTTCGATGCCCGTGCTGGATCCTAGGATGCTGACCGACGAAGAGCGGGCCGCCTTCGATGCCATCCCGAGTCACCCGGCCCATGCCACGACGGAAGAACTGGCGGCGGCGGCCTTGCCTGAACTGCTCGCGAGCTGGCTCATCCGCATCGAAGAGGATTGGCGCACTAACGTCCTCGAAAACTAAGCTTGAACCACAGGAGGGGGCCGCAGCGCTAGCCCCCTCCATTTTCGCAAGAGGAATTTGGGATGTTGAAAATACCCTGGCCGAGCAGTGATCGCGGGCGAAGCAATTTACGCATCGCCCTCTTGCTGGCGCCGGCGATAACGATATTGATATTACTGTATATCGGCGGCCTCCTGACCGGATTCCTGCGCAGCTTTAACTATTTCCCGCTCATTGGCCTGAATGACCCGAATCTGGATGCTTACAAACTCGTTTTCAAAGACAAGGAATTCATCCAATCCTTTATCCTGACCTTCCATATCGCTTTCACGAGCACGGTCATTTCCAGCGTGTTAGCAGTAGGCGCAGCCTTATTGCTGCGGCCGGCCTTTCGCGGCAAGAAAATCAGCTCCTTCTTCTTCCAACTTAACCTCACCATCCCCCATCTGGTGGGTGGAATCGGCATACTCTTCCTCTTTTCTCAGAGCGGCTTTTTTGCGCGGATCTTGAGCAGCCTCGATATCATCCAGCGGCCGCACGAATTTCCGGCGCTGATTTACGATCGCTTCGCCATCGGCATCATTCTGCAATACATTTGGAAGGAAATACCCTTCATCGGCGTCATCGTGCTGGCGATACTGCAATCGGTCGGCGAGGATTACGAATCGGTCGCGCAATCGCTCGGCGCCAACCGCTGGCAGCGCTTTCGCTATGTGACGCTGCCATTAGTGACGCCGGGTGTGCTTTCCGCCTCGGTGATCGTCTTCGCTTTCACCTTTGGCGCATTTGAAATTCCCTTCTTGCTGGGTAAGTCCTACCCGGCCGCCTTGCCAGTACTGGCAGTGCGCAGCTATACGGATGTTGATCTGGGCGCGCGCCCGCAGGCGATGGCCATGGCGATGGTAATCGCCGTCCTGGCATCCATTTTGGTTCTCGCCTACATGAACCTTACGCGGCGCTATGTGAGATCTTCCTGATGCAAAAGCGAGACAAAACTGCCGCCATTGCTCCCGAAATGAGCCAGCGCCGCATCAATTGGGTCCTGATTTTGCGCTGGTGCGGAATAATTTTGCTGATGCTCTGGCTCGTCTCACCGATGGTACCACTTTTCATTTGGTCCTTCGCTTTTCGTTGGTTCTTCCCGGACCTCCTGCCGGCCAGCATCAACATGCGTGCCTGGACTTATGTCTTTTCAGATACCGCCGGCGTGATGGATTCCTTATGGACCACGAGTTACATTGCGATTGTCGTTACGATTTTCTCTATCCTGATTGGCCTGCCGGCGGGCCGCGCGCTGGGCATGCATAGTTTCCGTGGCAAGCGTGTGGTCGAGTTGCTGATACTTTCGCCCATCATCGTTCCCGGCTTAGTCGTCATCCTCGGCATGCATGTCATCTTCCTCAAAACGGGCCTGGCGAATACCGTGACCGGCGTGATTCTGGTGCACATCATCCCCGGCTTGCCCTATATGACACTGGTGATGGCCGGCGTCTTCGCCAATTACGACCCGCAATTCGAGGAACAGGCGAGATCATTGGGCGCCGGGCCGGTCGCGACGATTTGGTATGTGATGTTGCCCTCGGTTTTGCCCGGCGTCATCGTTGGCGGACTCTTCACCTTCCTGATTTCCTGGAGCCAATACATCACCACACTCATCATTGGTGGCGGTCGCGTGCAAACCTTGCCCTTGAAGCTATTCAGCTTCGCAGCTTCTACCGATAACCCTGTAACCGGCGCCCTGAGCATCATTTTCATCGCGCCGGCTATGGTAATTTTGCTCCTGACTTCACGCTTTTTGACCGGTCGCTCTGCTGTTGGAGGTTTCGGCAACATATGACGCATGTCAGCCTGCTTGGGCTTACCAAGGTTTTTGATGACAGCCTTGTCGCTGTAGACAATTTGAACCTGGAAATTGAAAGCGGCAACTTGACCGCCTTGCTCGGCCCTTCTGGCTGTGGTAAGACGACAACGATGAAAATGATCGCCGGCCTCCTGCGCCCTACGGATGGCGATATCTATTTTGGCGGTAACTCCATCCTCAACATCGCGCCCGAAAAACGAGGCGCCGTGATGGTCTTTCAGAATTATTTGCTCTTCCCGTATATGAACGTAGGTGACAACATCGGCTTCGGCTTGAAAATGCGTGGCGTAAATAAGAAAGAAATCGCCAGCCGCGTCGCCGAGATGCTCGAGTTGGTGCAGCTGCCCGGCATCGAAAAGCGGAAACCAACGCAACTTTCCGGCGGGCAACAGCAACGCGTCGCCCTGGCCCGCGCGCTCATCGTTGAGCCCAACTTGCTCCTGCTAGATGAGCCGCTCAGCAACCTGGACGCCCACCTACGCGACGAAATGCGCGAGCTCGTCCGCAATATCCAAAGAGAATTTGGCATCACGACCATCTTTGTCACCCACGATCAGGAGGAAGCGGTCGTCCTCGCCGACAAAATCGCCCTGATTTTTGACGGCGTGCTGCAACAATATGCCCAGCCATCAACATTTTTCGAGGAGCCGTCCTCTGTCGCCATATCGCGCTTTTTCGGCGGTTTGAATTTCCTGCCGGGCTCGTATGCTGACGGCGGCATCCATTGCGCATGTGGGGAATTCCAGGCACCCCGCAGCGGTGTCGCGGCTGGCGAAGCGATGCTCAGTATCCGCCCGGAAACGATCCAGATGGGTGGGGAAGGGTATAACGACGCGTATGGTGTCATCCTTTCACACGTATACGTCGGCCGTTATGCGCGCTTCCGCGTTCAATTGGGCGAACACGTGATCGAAGCCATTACGGAGCCCGGAAAAGTCCAACAATACCTTGATGGAGCAAAGGTCAAATTGCATTTCCCGCCTGAGAAAATCTGGGTGTTGCCCGTCGAGGAGGCCAATGGCTCTACACCCAATCAGGATAAAGGCACAGCATGATCAGTTTTGCTCCCAATTTAGCGAAGTGATGAAATTTCGCTAATCGGCAAGCCCACAATCACAGGAACGATGGAGGTTTAGTATGCCCCGATTGCCCGATTTACCGCCGCTGGACGAAGTCTTTCTCCGCCGCCGCCTCGAATTGCCGAGCGGCCGCTCGCGCATCATTATCGATACCGATGCGTTTAACGAGATTGACGATCAATTCGCTATCGCCTACGCCATCTTATCGCCAGATGACCTCGATATCCTCGGCATGACGGCCGCGCCTTACGCGAGAGATGATCGGCGCGAGCCGCAAATCGCCGCTTATGATGCTCTCCTGGCGGATGCTAACGTACAGCTCGAGCCCCCGCTCCAGCCATATGCCGAATACGCGCGGCGCATGATCGCCAACGATTTCGATCCGCGCAGCCTGAAATATTCGACAGCCGCCGAGGGGATGGAGCTCAGCTACCAGGAAATTCTGAATGTCAACGAGTTGCTGGGCGCCGATTACGCCGACCGAAGCTACCGCGGCTCGGAACGCTTCCTTACCTCCTACGACGATCCAGTCGATTCCGCTTCGGCGCGCTTCATTATCGAAACGGCGATGGCCCAATCGCCGGAAGACCCGCCGATTTACATTTTGGCCATCGGCGCGCTCACCAATGTCGCCTCCGCCATCTTGATGGAGCCGCGCATCCGCGAACGCACCGTGGTGAGCTGGACCTCCTCTTACCCCAGTTTCTGGGATGGCAGTAACGCTCGCTCCTATAACCTGGTCCAGGATCCGCTCTCATCGTCATTGCTCTATGGTTGTGGCGTGCCATTTGTCTACCTGCCAGGATATTACGTGGGCGAGACGCTCAGCATCACGCTGCCCGATATGGATCGCTGGGTGAAACCGCATGGCCGCATCGGCGCCTACTTGCATCACCTTTTCGTTTGTAACCCGCTAGGCCCTATGTGGGGTATACCGGTTGACGATACGCTGGGGCGCAGCTGGGTAATCTGGGACCTCATCAATTTTGCCTGGCAGATGCGGCCGGATTGGGTGCCTTCGCGCCTGCGGCCGGCCGTCTTGCTGGATGACGATCTGGTCTTTCGCCCGCATCCGCAGCCATACCCCATGCGCGAAGCTTATGGCTTGAAACGGGACGCCGTCTACGCCGATTTCTTCCGCAAGCTCGCCAAACATGCCAGCGAGACCGCCTGAGCCGGGCAAAATGCCTGCACCCGGCCCTCTTCGCTCCATAATGGAAATCGGCGCCGATGAGTGGCGCGCGGCTCTACGTTTACCCGCCAATGAAACTCCCGATGTAGTCATTGTCGAGAGCTCGTGGTGGCGCGCTCAACGGAATGAATGGCGCCTGAGCGCGCTGGCTGATATGCGCGAGTTGAACTTTCCCGATATGTTCTGGGGGCGCTGGGGCGAGAAAAATATCGTGTATTGCTGCGCTTATGGCGCACCGCGAACAAACGAAATCATCCACCTGTTCGCCATCTTGAGTGCGAAAGTGACGCTTCATTCTTTGCTGGGGAAAATCTGGGTACTGCCGCCGGTAGGGGAAAGCATACGCAAAATGTCCAACTCCAAGCCTGATGACTACCGCCTGGTATAGGAGCCGATCGCCGAGCCTAAAACGAAGCGATTATCTGGAGTAAGTCAATGGCACAGTTACCCGATTTTCCACCCCTTGATGAAAGTTTGCTTAAACGCCGTCTGGAATTGCCAAGCGGCCGGATACGCCTCATCATCGATACCGACGCGCATACCCAAATCGACGACCAATTTGCTCTCGCTTGGGCGCTGCTCTCTCAAGATAACTTCGAAATCCTTGGTATCCTTGCTGAACCCTATGAAACCGTCCATCAACTCGAACATACGATTACCGCTTATGACGCCTTGCGTGCTGACACCAACGCAAGTCTAACTCCACCGGCCAGCCGCTTTATCGATAAAGCACGACGCATGCTGATTAACGATATAAACCCGCGCGAAATTCCCGCAGTTACCCCTGCAGAAGGTATGGAACTCAGCTACCAGGAAATCCTTAAGGTAAGCGAGCTAATGGGAGCTGACTTCTCCGACTGCAGCTATCGTGGCTCGGAAACCTTTTTATCCTCCTACAATAAACCCGTGGATTCGCCGGCGGCGCGTTTCATCGTCGAGCAGGCAATGAGCCGATCACCTGATGATGAGCCGATCTATATCGCCGCTATCGGCTGCGTGACGAATATCGCCTCTGCTATTCTCATGGAACCGCGTATCCGCGAGCGCATCGTCGTCACCTGGACAGCATCTTACCCCACGTCCTGGGACGGCAGCAATGCCCCATCCTTCAATCTCGTACTAGACCCACTCTCCTCGCGATTACTCTTCGCATGTGGCGTGCCACACATCTATCTACCCGGTTATTATGTGGGTGAAATGCTGAGTATCTCGCTACCGGAAATGGAGCGCTGGGTGGCACCCTATGGCCGCATTGGCGCTTATTTGCATGAGTTGTATACAGAGAAAAACCTCCTCCGAACGATGTTTGGCATTAGAATGGATGATCTCTTCGGCCGCAGCTGGGTCGTTTGGGATCTCATTAACTTTGCCTGGCTCATGAGACCAGATTGGGTACCGTCAAGAGTGCGACCGTCCCCAATTCTGAGTGATGAATTAATCTATTTACCCAACCCAAATTCATATCTAATGCGTGAAGCATATGGAATAAACCGTGATGAAATCTACCGTGATTTTTTCCGCAAGCTGGCCCAGCACGCCAGCGAGACCGCCTGAGCCAGGCAAAATGTCTGCGCCCGGTCCTCTTCGCTCCATTATGGAAATCGGCGCCGATGAGTGGCGCGCGGCTCTACGTTTGCCCGCCAATGAAACTCCCGATGTAGTCATTGTCGAGGGCTCGTGGTGGCGCGCTCAACGGAATGAATGGCGCCTGAGCGCGCTGGCTGATGTGCGCGAGCTGCACTTTCCCGATATGTTCTGGGGGCGCTGGGGCGAGAAAAAGATCGTGTATTGCTGCGCTTATGGCGCGCCGCGGACAAACGAAATCACCCATCTGTTCGCCATCTTGGGCGCGAAATTGGCCGTTCAGATTGGCACTTGCGGCGGATTAGCATCGGGCTTGCGGCCGGGCGATATCATCCTGCCGCAAACCGCCGCGACGAGGGAAGGGGT
Organism: Phototrophicaceae bacterium; assembly: GCA_965237765.1. Taxonomy (GTDB): domain Bacteria; phylum Chloroflexota; class Anaerolineae; order Aggregatilineales; family Phototrophicaceae; genus WTGJ01. Next base: position 2,464,578 of record OZ250157.1, on the reverse strand, counting down.
GGCGAGGTTGTATGGCGCGGGCGCGGCCGCCGTGGGTGACGAAAACTGGCTTCGGCTGGCGGCGAGCGCGCTCGAGCGGCGCGGTTTGCGCTCATTCACGGGACCGCATTTAACCTGGGCTTCGCTCTTTGCGCAGCGTGGTGAGGATATCCAGGCTTGGCATGATGAAGGATTCCTCGGCGTCGATATGGAGACGGCGACGACCTATGCGGTAGCCAATTATTTCGATATCCCGGCTGTTTCCTTGCTCGTCGTCTGGGACATGTTACTAGCAGGACGCAGTTTCCTAGATCCGCTCACGGAGACTGAGCAGACAGCGCTGGACCGCAGCAACGAAGCCGTCTATCAGGTCGCACTAGAGCTGACTTCAGCGGTATGAGCGGGATGGCTGAAGCGAAGACGCTGGGCTTGGCACAGATCGCACGGCTCTGGCGGTGCAGCGCGGGCAGCGGGGTATTCGCCATAGTCGCGCTGGACCATCAGGATTCGCTGCGGCGCGCATTCAACCCCCAGGCGCCGGCAGTCGTTACCATGGCAGATATCGGTAGTTTTAAGGAAGATGTGGCCGCGGCGCTCGCCGACGCTGCCAGCGGCATCCTGCTCGATGCGCCAACGGGAATCCCCGCAGTGTTGCCAGCAGGTCACGCAAGGCATTGTGGTTTGCTCGTGGCGATCGAGCGCAGCGATTACGCCTTGCAGCCCATGCCTGTGGCGTTGGAAATCGAGCCCGGTTGGAGCGTGGCGCAAGTCGCCCGCTTGGGCGCTGCTGGCGTAAAGCTCTTCGTATATGACGACCCAACTCAACGCGAAATTAGTGCTTCGCAGGACACGCTCATCCGCCAAATTGCGAGCGATTGCCGCACATATGACCTGCCCCTCTTTTCCGAACCCATCGTAATTAGCGGCGATAAGGATGAAAATTTGACTAAGCGCGTCATCGCTGCGGCCATCCGCCAACAGGAATTGGGTGCCACCGTGCTGAAATTGGAATTTCCGCTGGAAATTCAATCGCATCCTGCTGAAGAAGACTGGCGCGCCGCTTGCCGCGAGCTGAGCTCCGCGCTGGTCATCCCCTGGGTATTGCTCAGCGCTGGCGTCGATTTCTCTACTTTCGCGCGCCAGGTGGAAATCGCCTGCCAGGCGGGCGCGAGTGGTTTTATGGTCGGGCGCGCGCTCTGGGGTGAAGCGACAGCTTGCCCAACACAAGCAGATCGGCGCATTTGGCTGCGCGAAGTGGCGCGGCCCAGGCTGAAGCTGCTCTCCTCCATCGCTCACGTCTACGCGCGCCCCTGGCAGGAATTTTATGCCAAACCCAACCCGAGCAACGACTGGTATTTGCGGCAATGAGTGTCACCCATCCTCGCTTACCTGTTGTTGTCGGTGTCGGCATGACCCCCTTCGCCGCGCACCACGCCGACCAGAACGCTCGCGATCTGACCGCCGCCGCCGCACTCGCGTGCATGAACGATGCCGGCCTGGAGAATCTGGCGGACATCGAGCACGGCATCACCAGTTATGAGAGCGACCATTTCAATCGCCAGATGACGATGGGTGCGATATTGCAAGACCACCTCGGGTTGACGCCATTGCCCAACCTACGTGTGGAAGGCGGCGGTGCCACTGGTGCTCTGGCTCTGCGTACTGCCTGGGCGTACCTCGTGAGCGGCATGTGCGATTCCGTTCTCGTATACGGTTGCGAATTGAACGGCCGCAGCGTTTCTTCGCAGACCGCGAACCAACTCTTTGCCCTCTCCGCCGATGTGGATTGGGAAGTGATGCTCGGCGGCACCTACACCGGCTTCTACGCGGCGATGATGCAAGCGCATATGGATCTATTTGGCACGACGGCCGCGCAATTCGCCCATGTCGCCGTTCGCAATCGGCGCAATGCGGCGCGCAACCCGCTGGCGCAAAAACCGATGGAACTGACCATCGACGATGTGCTCGCTTCACGGATGATCGCTGATCCTTATCGCCTGCTCGATTGCAGCCTACTCAGCGACGGCGCAGCGGCGATGTTGCTCTCCACGCGCGAATGGGCGGCAGCGCACAGCCCGCGCTTCGCCAGCCGACCACCAATCTATTTCGCCGCAAGCGGCTGCGGGACTGACACGATGCGCCTCGGCGACCGGTATCCGAACATCACTAATTTCGATGCAAAGCATTACGCTGCGGAGAGGGCATATGCACAACTCGGCATCTCCGAGCCAGCGCGCGCCATCGACGTCGCCGAATGTTACGATAGCTATAGCGGCGCCGAGCTGCAGGCGATGGAGGATTTGGGTTTCGTCGCGCGTGGGCAGGGTGGGCCAGCCGCCGCTGCCGGGGAATTCGATGCCGATGGCGCACTTCCCGTCAATCCCAGCGGCGGGTTGCTCGGGCGAGGTGCGCCAGTCGGCGCTACCGGCATCGCCCAGGCCATCGAAATCAGCCAACAACTCTGGGGCGAAGCGGGCGCACGGCAGGTGGCAGGCGCGCGCCGCGGCCTGACGGACACGCACGCCGGGATCGGCAGCATTTGCGTTATCAATATTTGGGAACAGCGCGAATGATCCTGAAAAACGACCGCGTGCGCAACCTGCTCGATCATCAGCAACCTACAGCCGCGAATGGCGACCCTTGGCGGGATTTCGCTGAGCACATCACGCTCTCTTTCGAGTTAAACCAACGATATCGGCATAGCCTCGGACGCTATTCACGCTTCTTCCGCGAGTTGGCGGTGGGGCGCTTTTTCGGCACGCGCTGCGCGAAATGCGACCGCGTCTATACGCCGCCACGGCCGCTCTGTCCCCGTTGCCAGGGCACCACCAAATGGCATGAACTGACCGGCGCGGGCACGCTCGAGACCTACACCTTGCTCCATTTCAACTCCGCTATAGGAGAAGACGTACGTGCCCTGGAAGGGCCACTCTTGCTCGCCTACGTGCTGCTGGATGGCAGCGATACGCTCTTCCCACACCTGTTGCGCTGCCGGCCCGAGAGCGTCGTGCGCGGCCTCCGCGTGCGCATCGCCTACCGCCCGGGGCCTGTATCACACCCCTTGCATTTGATGCATTTCGTTCCCGCCGACGAGGAGGAATGATGGCCGTCCGCACCAAGAAGCTCATCAATCAACCGGAAGATATCCAACGCGAGATGCTGGAAGGCCTCGCAGCAGCATATGGCGATGTCGTTCGGCTTACCGATGATGGACTGATTGTGCGGCGTAAGGCGAAGGCGGTTGGCAAGGTTGGCCTGGTCATCGGCAACGGCACCGGCCATGAGCCGGCGATGATCGGCCTGATAGGGCCGGGTTGGCTTGATGTTAACGTGCCGGGAGGAATCTTTGCCGCGCCGGGGCCAGAGCGCATCGTCGACGGCATTCGGGCGGCTGACCGTGGCGCCGGCGTCCTGCTGCTAGTTTCGCACCATGAAGGCGATCGAATCAACGCCGAAATCGCCCTTGAGCTTTGCGCGGCGCAAGGCATCGGCCCGGTGGAAATGGTGCTGCTTTATGACGATATCTCCAGCGCGCCGCGCGGTCAGGAGGCTGAGCGACGCGGGACGGCCGGTCTATTCTTCGTCTGGAAGATGCTGGGCGCTTATGCGGAAACCGATGCGACGCTCGAACAATGCCGCGTTATGGCAGAGAAAATCCGCGATAACACGCGCTCGCTAGCCCTGGCCCTCACTCCCGGTAGCAGTCCCTTCAACGGCGCGGCGATGTTCGATTTGCCCGATGACCAGATGGAAATCGGTATGGGCGTACATGGCGAGGTCGGGCAAGAGCAGCAAGCTTTCACCAGTGCCGATGCGACCATCGACCTGATGCTGCCGCCGATCCTTTCGGATTTGCCCTACAAGGCGGGCGACGAAGTTCTCGTGATGCTCAATAACAGCGGGAGCATGACGCAAATGGAGCTGTTCATCCTATATCGGTGCGTGGCTCAGCGGCTGGCGGAGGCGGGCATCCAGACCTATAAAGCGTGGATTGGCCGTTACGCGACGACACAGGAGATGGCCGGTTTTGCGCTGTCACTATGCAAAGTGGATGCGCAACTCAAAGCGCTATGGGATGCGCCTGCAATCGGCGCGAACGTTCGCCTTGTGCAAGCATAAAGGCGCTCTGGTATGACGGAAGAGCAAATTGGGACAGAACAGCTGTTGGTCTTACTGCGCGCGGCGGCAACCAGCTGGCAGGAGGGCCACGCCGAAACAGACGCGCTCGATGCCGCACTGGGCGACGGCGACCATGGCAGTGGCCTTGCGGCGGGTTTTGCTGGCGCCATTGTGGGCTTGACTGCCGAGGCGACGATGAGCGAAATGTTGCTGCAAACCGCCACGCAATTGATGAACCGCATGGGCGGCGCGGCGGGCGCGCTTTTCGGGAGCTTCTTCCTGGGGGTTGCGACGGCCATCCGCGGCGAACCGTCGCTCAGCATGGCGCAATTCACGGCGGCATGCGTAGCCGGATTAGCCAGCGTCCAGCGCCGCAGCCGCGCGGATTTGGGTGATAAGACATTGTTGGATGCGCTCGAACCGGCCGTCCATTCGCTCAAAGCCGGGGCGAAATCCGGCGCCACTTTTGCAGAAGCGCTCCAGGACGCCGCTGATGCTGCCCAGACCGGCGCCGAAGCCACGATACCGCTCGTCGCCAGGCATGGCCGCGCCAAATACCTCGGCGAACGATCGCGTGGGCATATGGATGCCGGCGCACGCAGTGTAGCCACTTTATTCGCCGCCTGGCACGACGCCTGTAAGACGTTATATATGGGTAAGGAGTAGAGAAATGCTTGGAAGATGTCTGCGCGTCGGCTTCGCTGGCCTATCACTAGGTTCGTATTTCGCCGAGAAGCTGGGCTATCGGGAGCGTTCGATCGAGGGTTTACAACAGCTGGCCAACGATTGGGGTTTCGAGCTACACGCCATCTCCGAACCACTACAAAGCGAGGCCGATTCCCAACGCGCCGCCGATACCCTGCGCGCGGCGGATCTGGATTTTCTCCTTATCCAGAACAGTTCCATCAGCATCGGCGAGCAACTACTACCGCTGCTGGAATGCGCGCCACGGCTGGGCATTTGGTCATTGCCGGACCCCGCGTTGGATGGCGAAGTGCAATTGCATTCGCTCGTCGCGCTGCAGGAGCACTCGAGCATCCTGAAACGAACGCTGCGCGCGCGTGATATCCCGTTCAAGTGGTATTACGACCACGTAGATACGCCCATTTTCCAGCGCCGCTTCGGGATCACCGTGCGCGCACTACGCGGCCTGCTCCGTTTGGAGAATGCGCGCGTCGGTTGGATTGGCGGCGTCTCACCCGGTTTTTACAACCTGGAAGTGGATCCAGAGCAAATACAAGACCGCCTCGGCACGACGCTCGTCGAGCACGAAATGGAAGAACTCGTCGCGCTCGCCGAGCGTTTTGATGAGGCGGACGTCGCCGCTCAAGCGGAGATCATGCGCGCCGCGGCGGCCGAAGTGACCGTCAGCAACCCGCAGACCTTCTCGCGCGTCACGCGGGTATATTTGGCGCTCAAGCAGTTAGTGGCTGAACGGAAATATGACGCGCTGGCGGTGCAATGTTGGTCGCGTATTCAAGAGCTATACGGCATTGTGCCCTGCATGGCCTATAGCTGGTTGGGCAGCGACGACAACCTCGCGGTTTCCTGCGAGGGCGATATCCAGGGCGCGATCAGCATGCTCTTGCTCAATGAGCTGAGCGGCGAGGCGCAATCATCGACGTTGTTGGATCTGGCCGCCTTCGACCCGAATTCACCTGCAATGATGATGTTCCATTGCGGCGTAACGCCGCGCCATTTCGCCGACGAGAAGGGCATCCGCTGGGTGGATCACGTCACGCTCGGGCGCTTTTCAGACGAGCCGCCCGTAGGCGTGGCGGGCGATTTGGTCTTTGCGCCGCGACCGGCCACTACCTTCACCTACCTCGGCGATGGTGGCAGCCAACTCCTCGTCGCACGTGCGAGCATCGTGCCGCACGAGACGAGCGGCTTCGATGGCACGCGCGGCTGGTTCGCCGATTTCGAGCTCAATAAAGAGACCGTCTCCCACTGGGATCTCTTCAATAGCCTCATCGTAAATGGCCATGAGCACCATTTTGCGGTGGGCATCGGCGATGTTACTGATGAGCTGATGGAGTTGGCAGCCTGGAAGGGCTTGCGCCTGGTGGAACGCGTACCTTACCGCGATTATTTGCAGCGTGGCTAAACTTTCGGACCAAAAGGCGCACTACCAACCGGCCGAACTGGCACTCATCCGGCGCTGCTGGGCTACTTACACCGCTTATTATCTGGGCCGCGTCAACATCAGCCCGGCCTTTCCGTTACTGGCGGCGGCGCTCGGACTCAGCCTGGGTGAAGTTGGTTGGCTGGGGACTGTCTTTTTCTGGGCATATGGCGTCGGCCAGCTCGTGCACGGTCAGCTAGGTAATGTCATCCGCCCTCGTTGGATGGTGTTGTTCGGCCTCGTGGTGATCGCGGTGACGAATCTGCTCTTCGCGGCGCAGGATGCGTTTGCGCCCATGCTCGCGCTCTGGGCTATGAATGGCTTCGCGCAAGCGGCGGGCTGGGGGCCGATGCTGCGCATCCTGAACGCTCGCTTCGATGAAAGGCAGCGCCGCCACCTCGCGACGCCCTTCGCGATGAGCTTCCAAGTTGGCACCGCAGCGAGCTGGGGGATCTCAGTTCTCTTGCTGGCGCTGGGCGCAGAATGGCGCGCGTTGTTTTGGCTGCCAGGCATCATGCTGGCCCTGGCTGCATTTGCTTGGTGGCGCAGCGGTCTGGATGCGCCACCAAACCATAGCGCCAACCCAAACGCCAATTTACAGTGGAGCGAAATCACCCGTGAATTACGCACTTGGTGGCCCTACCTGTTCATCGCTGCCTGCACCGGTTTCGTCTACCTAGGATTATTGCTCTGGTTGCCTACGCTGGTAGCAGCAAACGTGCCGTTGCCACCCAATTGGCAACGCGCGCAGACGGCTGTATTGCCGCTGTTGGGCGTGCCTGGCATGTTATTGGCTGGCCGATTGTTGGCGAGCGGGAAAGATGCTCTGCGAACGACACGAATATTTCAACTGACGCTCATCGCAAGTACGCTCGGCGGCGCACTACTTGGCGGTTGGATGACGCTAATCGCCACCTTCGTCGCCGTTCTGGCGGCAAGCGGCCTCGCCAGCCTGACGCTGAGCGCGTTGCCATTGCTGCTGGCGCCGGCAGGGCGGGTATCTTCCGCGGGCGGTTTGCTGACCGCGGTCTGGAGTGTGGCGGGTGGTGCTTCGGGAACGGTCATTGGCTCGCTAGCGGAATCCGGGCGTTGGGCGCAGGTGTTCGGCATATGGGCGGCTAGCATCTGCGCCGCGCTATTATTCATGGAGATTGCTAGGAAGCAGCGGAGGAATCTCGCATGACTGATGGGCCACTCGCAGGGATGCGCGTCATCGACCAAACTCAAGCGCTTGCCGGCCCTTATTGCACCATGATGCTGGGGGATTTGGGTGCTGATGTCATCAAGATTGAGCGACCCGGCGTCGGTGACCAATCACGCCAATGGGGACCGCCATATATCGGAGACCAGAGCACTTATTATCTTTCCGTGAACCGCAATAAGCGCAGCCTTGCCTTGAATATCGCCAACGCCAGCGGCCAGGGCATCCTGCGCCAGCTCACCGACGGCGCTGATATCTTTCTGACAAACCTGGCGACGCGCGCTTCTCTTCAAAAATACGGGATGGATTATGCGACTCTTTCTGCGAGCAACCCGCGCCTGATTTATGCCTCCATTAGCGGCTATGGTCGGGAGGGACCGCGCGCCGACCAACCGGGTTACGACCTCGTTGCCCAGGCGGAATCCGGCACGATGTCGCTCACAGGAGAGCCGGATGGCGCGCCGATGCGCTTCTTGAGCCCGATGGCGGATATGACCTGTGGTCTCTTCACGCTGGTCGGCATCCTCGCCGCTTTGCGGGTACGGGAACAAACCGGCCACGGCCAATTCATCGACCAATCGCTGCAAGAAGGCCAGCTTACCTGGTTGGAGAATTACGCTGGCGAGTATTTCTCCACTGAGAAAGTGCCGGTGCGCATGGGCAATCGCCACCCCCAGATCGCGCCCTATGAAGCAGTCCAGGGCAGCGATGGCGACTGGTTCATCCTGGGCGTCGGTTCAGATAACGTCTGGCGCTCCTTCTGCGCGCTAATCGGTCATGAGGGCTGGGCGAAAGACCCTCGCTTCGCCAAGAATGCCGATCGCGTCGCGCACTATGACGAGACGATGAGTCGCGTCCGCCAGATCATCAGCCAGCGCCCGGTTAGCGTATGGCTACCGTTATTACGCGCGGGGGGAGTACCCGCCGGCCGTATCAACAATATCGAAGAGGCGCTCACCGACGAGAATGTGCAAGCCCGCGGCATGGTCATCACACTGGATCACCCTGAGTTGGGCGAATTACGCTCCATTGCCACGCCAGTGCAGCTTCGGGAAACACCGCTCGTCTACCGCCGCCATCCGCCGCGCCTGGGCGAACACACGCGCGAGATATTGGCACAATTGGATCATACGGAAGCGGACATCGAGCGGCTGTTGACAGAAGGAGTGGTCGCCTGAATGGCGGTTGACGCGAACCTCGCCCTCGCGCTACACTATCGTCCGAGCCGAAGTGGCGGAACAGGCAGACGCGCTACGTTCAGGGCGTAGTTCCCTTTGGGGAGTGTGGGTTCGACTCCCACCTTCGGCAAAATAGCCCGGTCGTGCCGGGCTTTTTTCATGGGCGTTGCGGCTTTGCTCCATTCGAATATTCTAGGGGATATGCTTGGGGGCAGCATGCCGGATAACGTGCGGCAATTGCAGGAACGGCGGCAATATCTAGCCAGCTTACAGCTCATGTTCACGGTTGCGCTCGCGTTGGGGATGTTGCTCGCATTCCAATTCACCAAACGCATTTCGGAAGCGAAACCCCTACACGCCGAATTCGCACAGACGAGCGCCGAACTCCTCGCGTTGGAAGCAGAACGCACCGCCTTGCGCGAGGAACTGGCTTTTATCCAGAGCGACGCGTACATTGAATTTTGGGCGCGAGGTGAAGCGAAGATGTTGCGCCCGGGCGAAACGCTCGTCTTTACGCTGGGTGCCGCGCCGAACTCGGATGCGCCTGCGGCGACCGATACGAATCCGTCACTGAGGAGTAGTTACACCGAAACCAATATCGCTACCTATAACACCTCAGCGAATTGGCGGCTCTGGTGGCAGCTCTTCTTCGATGGGCCAGTTCCTGGCAATAACTAAACGCTTGCTATATGAAGGACTATGCGGTGGCCCAGGCCGGTTGTCGGCCGGCGACAGCACGAACACGTGCGCACGCCTGCGTTTCCCTGACGATCAATTCCGTTTCCGGTACAGCGCTCCCCCGCCTCACCACGCCCAGGCCGCGCCAATCTCCGCTGGAGCAAAATGGGCCGCGCGCGATGCTCGTGATTTTACCGACGCGCTTGCCATCGCGCAGCAATATCATGTCTGGCACCGCTGAATCATCGAGTTCGAGGCAAACCAAGAGTCGTGCCAATTGCTGTCGACTCTCCATGCGCGCGATGATTTCCTGGCCGATATAGCAACCCTTATCGAAGCTCACTTCATCCCATAGCCCCAATTCGAGTGGTAAGTAAACGGGCGTGAGTTCGCGATCCGCCGCGGGGAGACCGCTTTCGATGCGCAGGAATTCACGGATGCTTTCGCTACCCTTCAGGATCGCGGGAGACGACACCTGGATGGCCCGCCAAAGCGCCGACCCAGCCACAGTGCGGCAACTGATGAGCCAGCCATCTTCTCGATCGTTATCTGTGCGAATGGCGCTGGCGCCGTGTGTAACCAGATCGAGCGAGGAGAGGGTTTTCATGGCTAGCGGCCCAATGATTTCGAATCGCGACCGATCGGTCTCCCACGCGACTGTAACGTCATCGCGGAAGAAGATATTGCGCTGCAGGTAGGGCAGCAGGAGAGTGTCGCGGCCGGGTTCGAGGAAGAGGCGTGCGTCATCGCCCTCTCGCTGAACGATGACACGCTCCAAGATGCGGCCGGTCGCATTGAGGAATAGGGTGGGGCAAGCTTCATCAACTGCGAGGCTCGCGACATCATTCGTGCTCAGACGTTGCAGCAGTGCGAAGGTGTCTGCGCCGCGCATGAGTAGGGTAGGCGCATGGCTGTGATCGAAGATAACCGCTCCAGTATGAGCAGCGGCGTATTGGGCAAGAGCGGCAGCTTCTTCGTCTTGCGTGTGGGGATCACTGACCGCAACGACCATCTTTAGACCTTTAGACGTCGGCAGGTTGGCGCTGAAATCGCGCTTGGATGGCCGCGCGCACGTCACTGGAGAGCGGCGCCTGCTCCAGCGGACATGCGCACCATCCTGCCGGCAACTGCTCGTCCATCGCCAGCGAGTAGATATATTCAAACACAACCGCATCCGGCGAAGGAGTCACATGCAAGATGGGCATAAAATCGCGCGCCGCAATTTGCCCGGGGCTCATATTCTCTCGTCGCGGCGGAAGATGTAAATTCTCCTCAATAGCTCGCCAGGCTGCTTCATGTGGCAGCTCATGCTCGCGCAATTGGGTTTGCGGCAAAGCCCGCTCATCCGCGCGCAGGTTGAGGCAATCCCTACGAATGGGCAAGACGCGGGCGTAAAAGGGCAGCGTGCCACGCGCGCGCCGACTTGCCCGAGCTGCTTCGACAATGGCGCTCAGCGCAGCCACCGCGCTCGCCAACGTTTCGTTGACAATCATCTCGTCACACACATCCGCGAAGGCCATCTCCCAGGTGAAGCGAACGATGCGCGCCTGAGTGGCCGCCGCCGCATCACCGCGCCCTTCCAGGCGCGCGCGCAAGGTTGATATATCGGGCGGTGCGACGAAAACGAGGCACAAATTATTAGGCAAAGCAACGCGCAAGAAACAGGCGCCTTTGGCGTCGATATCGGCGATGAGATCACGGCCGGCGCAGAGCGCAGCGTCAATATCCGCGCGCGGTGTGCCGTAAAAGGTGCCTGGGTGCACTTCTTCATATTCGTAGAAAGAGTTGGCGCGGATTTGCGCGACGAATTCCGTTTCGTTGAGGAAATAACGCTCGCGGCCATGTGCTTCGCCGGCCCGCGGCGCGCGCGTGGTAGCCGTCGCCAACTGCCGCAGGTTATCGATCTGCCCGAGGGCCGCTTTGAGGAGCGTGGTCTTGCCGGCGCCGCCTGGGCCAACCAGCGCGAAGAATAACCCCGTCTTCGCTTCGCCCACGTGCGCGCCTCACCTATCGTTGACTATCCCAGTGTAGCAGCATCTTGGGCGAATTGGGTATAGTGTTCCTGCAGTGAAGAGGAAGGGAATCACAGTGGCGGCCAGGATATTGGATGGCAACGCGCTCGCCAAACGCATGCAAACAAAGTTGGCCGAGGAGGCCGCTCGTTTTACTGAGCGCTTCGGCTATCCACCACAATTGAGCGCCGTGCTGGCGAGCGACGACCCCGCTTCCGCCCAATACGTGCGGATGAAGCGACGCGATTGTCAAAAAGTGGGCATTATCTCGCAGACGTACGAGCTGGATTCCAGCAGCACACAGGCCGAAGTGGAAGCCACCATCGCGGCCCTAAATGACGACCCTCGCGTGCATGGCATACTAGTACAGTTACCGTTACCGTCCCAAATCAACGAAGAGCGCGCGTTGCAACTCGTCGCCCTCCCCAAGGATGTCGACGGCTTCCATCCGATCAATATCGGCAAGCTGGCGATGAAAGGCCGCGAACCAACTTTCGCGCCGGCAACGCCCAGCGGTTGCATGGAATTGCTCAAGGAAGCGGGCGTGGAATTGAGCGGCGCTGAGGCCGTCGTGCTTGGGCGCAGCAATATCGTCGGGCTGCCAATGGCCATGATGCTGGTGAAAGCCAACGCCACCGTCACCATCTGCCATAGCCGCACGCGCGACTTGCCGGCAAAATTGCGGCGCGCGGACGTGGTCATCGCAGCGATCGGACGACCTAATTTCGTGCAGGCGGATTGGTTGCGAGAAGGTACCGTCGTGATCGACGTAGGCACCAACCGCATTAACGATCCGACCGACAAGCGCGGCTATCGTTGGGTGGGCGATGTGGATTTCGCTGCGGCGAGCGGAGTCGTTGGCGCTATTAGCAAGGTGCCCGGTGGCGTGGGGCCAATGACGCGCACGATGTTGCTGGTCAACACGATCTGCGCCGCCTGGCGACAGGCGGAAAGCTGAGCGAGGAGCGGACCATGGCCAAGACCCTTCTCATCCGCAACATCCACACGCTGGTAACGATGGATACTGAGCGGCGCGAGCTGCATGGCGCCTCGCTCTTCATTCGCGGGAATCGCATTGAAGCACTGGCGCAGGCGTCCGAGCTGGAGCAGCTGGTGACGCAAGCGGATGAGGTACTGGATGGGCGCAACCTGCTCATCCTGCCTGGTTTCATCAACACACACCACCACATGTTCCAATCCTTGACGCGGGCGATGGCCCAGGATGACGAGCTCTTCCAATGGTTGCGCACCCTGCATCCCATCTGGGGCGGCCTGCGCGGCGAAGATGTCTACATTTCAGCCCAATTGGCGATGTCCGAGTTGCTCCTTTCCGGCTGCACCACATCCAGCGACCATCTCTACCTCTACCCAAATGACGTACGTTTGGAGGATGAGATCCAGGCCGCCACCGAGCTGGGTTTGCGCTTCCATGCCGCGCGCGGGGCGATGAGCCTGGGGCGAAGCAAGGGCGGTTTGCCACCCGATCACATCTGCGAAGAAGAGGAAGACATCCTGCGCGATATGCGGCGAGTCATCGAGGAGCACCACGACGATTCGCGCTTTGCCATGTTGCGCATCGTCGTCGCTCCGTGCGCGCCTTTCACCGTCACGCAAGATTTGATGCGCGAAGCGGCCGCCCTTGCGCGCAGTTATGGCGTTTCGCTGCATACGCACCTGGCGGAGAACGACAACGATGTGGAATACAGCCTGGAACATTATCAGATGCGCCCGGGTCAATACGCTGAATCGATGGGCTGGCTGGGTGATGACGTCTGGCACGCGCATTGTGTGAAGCTGGACGCCGCGGAAATTGGCCTCTTCGCGCGCAGCAGTACCGGGGTTTGCCATTGCCCGGTCTCCAATATGCGCCTGGCTTCAGGCATTGCGCCGGTGCGGCAGATGTTCGATTCGGGCGTACCGGTGGGACTCGGCGTGGATGGCACCGCTTCTAACGATAGCGGTAACCTCCTTCAAGAGACGCGGCAGGCCATGCTCCTGCAGCGCGTGGGCGGCGACCCGGCGGGTTTGACGGCGCGCGAGGCGCTGGAGTTGGCGACATGCGGCGGCGCACGTGTTTTGGGGCGGGATGATGTCGGCGCACTCGCTCCCAGCATGGCAGCAGATATCATCGCCTTTCGCACGGACCAGCTCGCTTTCGCCGGCGCCCAGCATGATGTGGTGGCCGGACTGGTCTTTTCCCCACCTGCAGGCGTGACACATTCCTGGGTGAATGGCGTGCAGCGGGTGCGCGATGGTGTCTTGCTCGGCGTCGATTTGCCCATGTTGATCGAGCGACACAACACGCACGCACGGCGGCTCATCGGCGCGGATTGAAACCGGCATCCTTTACACATTCTCGTACACATTCACGCTATCATATGGCGCAATGAGAGGAGGCATTGATGCAGACAGATTTGCGAGGGCGTGACTTGATCAGCACACAGGATTGGAGCCTGGAAGAGCTGGAGACGCTCATGGCGGTGGCTTTCGACCTCAAGCGCAAGCGAGCGCTGGGCGAGCCGCACCCATACTTGCGCGACAAGGTGCTGGCGATGCTTTTCTTTTTTAGCAGCACGCGCACGCGCACCAGTTTCGAGGCGGGCATGGCTCAACTCGGTGGGCACGCGCAATTCATCGAGAGCCAGACGACACAAATCAGCCATGGCGATACGGCCACCGAAATCGGTGAAATCCTTGGCCGTTATAATGACGGCATCGCCATTCGCCAATGCGATTGGGAGGTGGGCAACGGATACATCCGCGCCGTCGCTGAAGCCAGCCGCACACCCGTATTCAATATGCAATGTGACATCTATCACCCCTTCCAGATCTTGGCCGATTGGATGACCATCCGCGAAAAATTTGGTCACGATCTGCGCGGCCGCACCATCAACATCAGCTGGGCATATGCTGCCAGTTATCAGAAACCGATATCGGTGCCGCAGAGCCTGGTGCTGTTGATGACGCGCCTGGGAATGAACGTGCGCCTGACACATCCGCCAGAATATGAGCTAATGCCCGGAATAATGGAGCAGGCGCACGCCAACACAGCACGGCACGGCGGTACTCTGGACGTGTTACACGATTTCGACGCCGGTTTCGAGGGCGCAGATGTGCTCTATCCGAAGAGTTGGGGCGCCCTGATGACGACGCACGATGACGAGGAATCGGCACGCATCGGCCGCAAATATAGCGATTGGATTACGGATGAGCGGCGCATGGCACTTGCCAACGAACACGCTGTCTACATGCATTGCCTGCCGGCAGACCGCGGCATCGAAGTCACTGATGGCGTGCTTGATGGCCCGCAGAGCGTCGTTTTTGACGAGGCGGAGAACCGCTTGCACGTGCAAAAAGCAGCTTTGGCGCTCTCGATGCGTTAGACCCTTCACGCCGAACTCAGCATTCTCCTGCAGGAAAGAAGGTAAATGATGGCGACGAAACTGGCAGTCATCGCGATTGGCGGCAATTCGATTATCGAAGACCCTCAAAAGCCACAAATTGAATACCAGTGGATCGCCGTTCGCAAGACCTGCGATAGCATCGCCGAAATGATCGCCGCGGGCTGGCAAGTGATCATCACGCACGGCAATGGACCACAGGTCGGCTTCATCATCCAGCGTGGCGAAGCAGCCATCGAGCAGGGCATGCACGACATCCCTATGGATCTCGTCGTCGCTGACACGCAAGGCAGCATCGGCTATATGTTCCAGAAGGAGCTGGATAACTCCCTGCGCCTACAAGGGATCAACCAGACCATCGTCACCGTCATCACGCAAGTACGCGTCAACGCCGAAGACCCGGCCTTTCAAAACCCGACCAAGCCCATAGGCAGTTACCTGAGCGATAAGCAGGCCGCCCATTACGAAAGCGCCGGCTGGCAAGTGAAAGAGGACGCCGGCCGTGGCAAACGCCGAGTCATTGCCTCACCCCTACCGTTGCAAATCAACGAAATCAATGCCATCCGCTCACTCATGAAAGAAGATTTCGTGGTGATCGCCTGTGGCGGCGGCGGTATCCCGGTGATTCGCGACGATCACGGCGCCCTCGAAGGCATCGCCGCCGTCATCGATAAAGACCACGCAAGTAGCTTGCTGGCGCGCGAGTTGCGGGCTGACCTGTTCATCATCACCACCGGCGTGAGCCATGTCGCCATCAATTTCAACACGCCCGATCAGCGCAGCCTGGACCGCGTTACGATCCAGGAAGCAGAGCAATACATCGAAGAAGGGCATTTTGCACCGGGCAGCATGCTACCGAAGATCCAGGCAGCGGTGGATTTCGTGCGTCTCGGCGGGCCGCAAGCATTGATCACGGACCCGCACCACCTGCACCTGGCGCTGCGCGGCCATGCTGGCACGCGCGTGGTGCCCGGTTGAATGGCCGCTCGAAAGCAGCAGCGCGCAGGTGGAAAAGATAGGCTAGTTAGCGAATAGCACTCATGGCGGCAATTCGCGATTTCCGTTGTGTGCTTTGTGGCCACCGTTATGGGGCCAGTTCGGCGCGCTATACCTGTGATGCTTGCGGCGAGGTTGGCACGCTGGATATCCGTTATGACCTGTCAGCCCTGAGCGCGTCGGTAGATCGGGAAACCTTAGCCGCCCAACCACGCGCTGATTCGATGTGGCGCTACCGTGCGCTATTGCCCTTGGCAGCCGACGCTGAGTTGCCGCCATTACGCGTGGGCGGCACCCCTCTATATGATGCGCCTGCACTGGCGGAAGCGTTGGGATTGGCTCGTGTCTGGGTTAAGGACGAGGGCCAGAACCCAACCGCCTCGCTCAAAGATCGAGCCAGCGCCATGGTCGTCGCGCACGCGCTCGCGGCCGGGTATACTACAGTGAGCACAGCCAGCACTGGCAACGCTGCCGCCGCGCTGGCTGGAATCGCTGCTTCCATACCGGGTGCGTTGCGCACAGTAATCTTCGTGCCCGAAACAGCCCCCATTGCCAAGATCACGCAGTTGCAAGTCTATGGCGCCGATGTACTACTGGTCGAAGGCAGTTATGACGATGCGTTTGAGCTGTGCCTGGCGCTATCGGAACGAGAGGGTTGGCATTGCCGCAACACCGGTATCAACCCTTATACCAGCGAGGGGAAAAAAACAGCCGCCTACGAAATTGCCGAAGGCTTGGCCTGGCAAGCGCCGGCGGCCGTAGTGGTGAGCGTGGGCGATGGCAGCATCATCGGCGGTTTGCATAAAGGCTTCCGTGAGCTGGTGGCCTTGGGCTGGTTGAAGGATGAGCCACAGTTGATCGGCGCACAAGCCGAAGGCAGCAGCGCACTCTATCAGGCCTGGCTTGCAGGAGAAGGGGCAGCCTCAATGAACGCAGTGAGCGCAGCGACCGTCGCCGATAGCATCTCAGCAAATATGCCGCGCGACCGGGCCAAGGCCCTTCGCGCCGTGCGGGATAGCGATGGCGCTTTCGTGGCGGTCAGTGATGAGGCGATCCTGGCAGCCATACCCGAGTTGGCGCAGCTGACAGGCATCTTCGCTGAGCCGGCCGCCGCCGCCGCGCTGGCCGGCGCGCGTCAAGCCGTCTCGGAAGGACATTTGGGGGCGGATGACGAGATCGTCATCCTCATAACAGGCAATGGCCTTAAGGACATACCGGCGGCGCAACGCGCTGTCGCAGGTAGAGGGCGCGGGCAAACGCGGCGCGTAACGGCGGACATAGAAGAAGCGGCGCGCACGCTGCAGAGGCCCTGATGAGCGCGCGTCCCACCCTTTCGGTCATCACACCGGTCTTCAATGAAGAGGGAAACTTGTTGCGCTTCCACGGACGGTTGGCAAGCGCCTTGGAGCCAAACGAGGTCGCTTGGGAGCTCCTTTTCGTAGACGACGGCAGCGCGGATGGTAGCTCGGCGGAGATGCGCGAGATAGCCGCACAAGATAGCCGCGTAAAATGCCTGTATCTGACGCGCAATTTTGGGCAAGAGCTCGCCGTCGCCGCTGGCATCGACTACGCGCAGGGCGAAACCGTCGTGCTCATCGATGCGGACTTGCAAGACCCGCCAGAAGTCATCCCGAAGATGCTGGCAAAATGGCGCGAAGGCTACCAGGTCGTGTATGGAACGCGCCGTAGCCGCCGCGGCGAGAGCTGGTTCAAACTCTTGACAGCACGCCTGTTTTATCGCCTGATCAATCGCATTACTGAAATGGAGATGCCGCTCGATTCAGGCATGTTTCGTTTGCTGGATCGGCGCGTGATCTTGGCGCTACAACAAATGCCCGAACGGCACCGTTTCTTGCGCGGCATGACCAGCTGGGTAGGTTTCCGCCAAACCGGCGTGCTTTACGACCGCGACGAGCGCACCGTCGGCGAGACCAAATTCCCCTTTCGCAAAATGCTCGTGCTCTCGCTTGATGCCATCACCAGCTTCTCCTTCTTTCCCCTGCAGCTGATGTTATACGCGAGCCTGTTCCTGACCTTCGTCTCCATTTGCTTGATCCCCGTCATACTGGTGCTGCGCCTAGGGCAGGGGCCAGGCTTCTTCGGCGGGCAGGCGACCAGCATCGTGATCACCTTGCTCCTTTCCGCTTTCCAACTATTCTTTCTATTCATCATCGGGCAATATGTGGGGCGAATTTTCGATGAAGTGCGCCGCCGGCCTCTCTACCTCCTCAAAGGTCGACAGGGCTTCGCAGCTGCTGACGCTATGCTAGCTACGGAAGAGACGGAGGCAGGGAACGAAACATGATTTACGGGCCAACGTTCGCCGAGATGTTGCACCCCTGGACTATGCCGCAGGAAACGCGCGCGCTTGCCCAGCGGATGCGCAATGAAGACCCATTGCATCCGGCCAATCTCTTCAATATCAGCTGGCGAGGTGCTGACGACCAGGTCTACAACGTCGTCCTGCCGCCGGCGCTGACGGGCGTGGCTTGCCCCATCGTCGTCATCTACGGGCGTGATTTCCCCTCTGGCAGCCATAAGGTCGGCGCAGCCTATTCAGTGCTACTGGAAAAGGAGCTCTTCGGCGAGGTTGACCCGGCGGCGCATACGCTGGTGTGGCCATCCACAGGCAATTATGGCATCGGCGGCGCTTGGGTGGGCTGCCGCATGGAATTCAATTCGCTGGTCATTTTGCCGGAAGAGATGAGCGCTGAACGATTCCAGCAGATCCAGAATTACGGCGCTGAAATCATCCGCACGCCCGGCTCGGAGAGCAACGTCAAAGAGATTTACGACGAGACCTGGCGCTTGCGAGAGAGCGACCCAGACATTCGCATCCTCAACCAATTCGAAGTGATGGGCAATTATCGCTTCCATTACCACGTCACCGGCAACACCATCGCCGAATTGGCGGGCGAGCTGGCCGCGCGCGGGATCGGCTCTGGCCACGTTTCCGCTTTCGTTTCAGCGATGGGCAGCGCTGGCACGATCGCCGCGGGCGACCGACTGAAGCAGATTTGGCCAGAGCATAAGATCGTCGGCCTGGAGCCGATCCAGTGCCCGACGCTCTATAACAACGGCTACGGCGCACACGATATCCAGGGCATCGGCGATAAACACGTCACCTGGATCCACAACGTGCTCAATATGGATGCGCTGATGTGCATCGACGATATGGATTGCAAGCTGGCCTTGCAGCTCTTCGCCGAAGACGCTGGTTGCGAGACGCTGGTGCGGCGGTATGGCCTGGCCGAGGAAGATGTAGAGAAAATACGCGATCTCTTTGGCATCAGTGGCATGTGTAACATCTTCGGCGCCATCAAGACGGCTCGTCATTATGGTTTGGGCGACGACGATCTCATCGTGACGGTGGCGACGGATGCGCTGGATCGCTACCACTCGGTGATGGCCCATATCCGCGCGAGTCATGGCGCGTTGGATGAAGCGGAGGCCGTAGGTCGGGTCGAGCGCCTCTTCCATGGCTTGCGCGCTGACTGGGTACTGCCGGGCACGCCGATGAACCGCCAGCGCTGGCATAATTTGAAGTATTACACTTGGGTGGAACAGCAAGGAAAATCGGTGGCGGAGTTGGACGCGCAGCGGGAGCCAGCCTGGTGGCGAAGAGAACAGGAACGCGTCGCGGAGATTGACCGCGCCCTCAACGAGAAGCGGGCCAGTGGTTGATGCGCGCCGATATTCGCCGCCGCCACGAGCGGTCAACGGGCCACTGATGCGCGTTGACGACCGCTGCGGCCGCGAACAGTGGGGGAACCGCTGATGTACGCCCAAGACCGCGTATTGGTGGGGGTGGTGAAACGCGCGCAGGATTTGCGCTGCGCGCGCGAAGGTGGCTGGTATCGCATCCCGCTGAGCAAATGGCGCGGTGAAGAGACAGAATATCTGGCACTTTTCCTCAATGGAAAAATGCGGAAATTGTGGGCTGGCGCGGGTGGCGCTCTTGCACGAAAACCCAGGCCGTGCACCAGTCTGGTTGGTCGAGGGGCCATCTGCTATTTCGCCGAAGTGCTCGGCTACGAGCTGGCCTATCGCTACCAATTGTTGCCGCAGGAGACGGATCACCCGCGCGCGCGTGAAGTTTATTGCTGCCTGAAGCTCGGGTATTTACAAGAACGCCTACCGCCTATCGTCAATGATGGCGGGCACCGCTTCAGTTTCATCAGAACCAATTGGGAGCGCTTCACGCACGCGCGGCGCATCAGCCAGCTCTTTGGGGATCGATCGCTAGCCTTAACCTGGAGCGTATGATGCCCGACCAAACCCTCATCACCCACGGTCGCCTCGTCTGCTGCGACGCGGACTGGCAATTGCTGGAAGATCACGCCCTATTGCTGAGCGATGGCGCCATCGCCGACCTGGGTCCGAGCGCTGAATTGAGCGCGCGCTATCCCGCTGCCGAGCGCCTGGATGCGGATGGTCAGCTGGTAATGCCGGGCGGCATCTGCGCGCACACCCATTTCTACGGCGCTTACGCCCGCGGCATGGGCATCCCCGGTCCGGCACCAGTGAATTTCCCACAGATCTTGCGACGCCTCTGGTGGCCCTTGGACCGCGCCTTGAGCGCCGACGCAGTCCGCCTCAGCACCCTGGTCTGCGCGCTCGACGCCATCAAGCATGGCACGACCACGCTCATCGACCATCACGCCAGCCCTGCTTGTGTCGAGGGCAGCCTGGATCATATTGCCGACGTGCTGGAGCAGGCTGGCCTGCGCGGCGTGCTCTGCTATGAAGTCAGTGATCGCGATGGCCCGGCTGCCGCAGAAGCGGGAATCGTCGAGAATGCGCGCTTCTTGCGGGAGGTTGATCGCAGGGCCAATATCGCCGCCAGTTTTGGCCTGCATGCGAGCATGACCCTCAGCGACGAGACGCTACGTCGCTGCCTCGCCGCCAACCCCGCTGGCGGTTTCCACATACACGTCGCCGAGCACGAAGCGGATCAGGAAGATTCGCTCGCTAGATATGGCCGTCGCGTCGTCGAACGTCTGGCAGAACACGGCATACTCGGGCCGCGCAGTATCATCGCCCACGCGGTCCACACTACGCCCGCCGAGCACGCCTTGCTCGCCGAGAGCGGCAGCTGGGTTAGCCACCAGCCACGCTCCAATATGAACAACGCGGTGGGCGCGATGGCCTGGGAGGATTTGCTGGCAGCGGGCGTACGCCTTTGCCTTGGCAATGACGGCTTTAGCAACAACATGTGGGCGGAGTGGAAGGCCGCATACCTGTTGCACAAGGTCGTCTCTCGCGACGCGCGCAGGGCGAACGGCGCCGATATTGCGCGCGTGGCCATACAACACAATGCGGCCCTGATCCAGCAATTTTTCCCAGACAAGCCCATTGGCAGTCTGGAAGTTGGCGCCGGTGCGGATCTCATCCTCGTCGATTATCGGCCCTTTACGCCCCTAAACGGCGGCAATTTCCCCTGGCATGTGCTCTTCGGCTTCGAAGCGTCGATGGTCACGCATACCATCGTGGCAGGGCGCTTGCTGATGCGCGACCGCCAGGTGCTCACTTTGGATGAGCGCGGTATCCAACGTGAGGCGTTGGCGCTGGCGCCAGCCATCTGGCGAGAATACGAACGCGGGGCGGAGCGCGTCCTCGCCACCCAGGACTAAGTGAAGGCGGAGCAAATGCAGACCATTGCGGTATTGGGTGGCACTGGCAAAGAAGGAGCTGGCCTGGCTACGCGCTGGGCGCAGCATGGTTATGACGTCATCATCGGCTCGCGTTCTGAAGAGAAAGCGGTCACCCGCGCCGCGGAATTGCGGGACACCTTTCCAGCGGCGGGCATGGTTGGAGACTTGCGCGGCATGGCCAATCTAGACGCGGCGCGCGCGGCTGAACACGCGATCCTCACCGTGCCATATAGCGCGCATCAGGCAACACTGACCGGGCTGGCGGCGGCCCTGTGCGGCAAAATCCTGGTAGATGTCACGGTGCCCTTGCGGCCGCCCAAAGTGCGCGCCGTGCATTTGCCACTAGGGCAAGCGGCCGCCTTGGAAGCGCAAGCGCTGCTCGGCGATGAAGTGCGCGTCGTGGCCGCCTTCCAAAATGTCAGCTCCGAAGAACTCGGCGAAGCGGGGCACGTGGTTGATTGCGACGTACTGGTCTGCGGCGATGATCGACAAGCGCGCAATTTTGCGATCGAACTGGCGGCGGCGGCCGGTATGCGCGGCGTCGACGCCGGTGTCCTGAGTAACGCCATAGCGGTCGAATCGCTAACACCCGTTCTTTTGCACATCAATCGCCACTATAAGGTCCGTGGCGCGGGCATCCGCATCACGGGAATTGACTGAATTGACCTCTTTGCAACTGACAGCGCTGCCGGGGATTCCGCTCATCCAACCAGGTGACGACCTGGTCGCGCTCATCGCCGCTGCTACCCGCGCCGCCGCCATCTCACCCCAAGCAGGTGATGTATTCGTCATCTCTTCCAAGATTGTCTCCAAAGCGGAAGGCGCCTTCGTCGATTTGCGACACGTCGTCGTGAGCGAGCGAGCGCAACAATTGGCAACTGAGACGAGCAAGGAAGCGGCGCTGGTCGAGCTGATCTTGCGCCAGAGCCGCAGCATTTCACGCCAGGCGCAGAACGTGCTAGTCGTCGAGCATATGCTCGGCTTGATCTCAGCGAACGCCGGCATCGACCGCTCGAACGTGGACAACACCGGCCATAACGTGCTGGTTCTACCTGCCGA
This sequence comes from Phototrophicaceae bacterium, assembly GCA_965237765.1. Lineage (GTDB taxonomy): Bacteria > Chloroflexota > Anaerolineae > Aggregatilineales > Phototrophicaceae > WTGJ01. Next base: position 2,442,176 of record OZ250157.1, on the reverse strand, counting down.
CCCTGACGCCAGCGCAGCCAGCATCCGTTCCGGTTTGGCGCGAGCATTCGACTCCGATTGCGCCATCGTGATCAGCGATTCGCACGGCCGCCCCTTCCGCAATGGCACCGTAGGCGTGGCGATTGGCGCTTCCGGCTTGCCGCCATTGATCGATATCCGCGGCGAGTTTGATCTCTTCGGCCGTGAGCTGCGCACTAGTATCATCGGCTTCGCGGACCAGATCGCTAGCGCTGCTACCCTGCTCAGTGGCGAAGGCGCCGAAGGCTACCCCGTTGTGCATATACATGGCTTGCGTTTCGCGTGCAGCGATGAAGGGGCCGCCTGCCTCATCCGCTCGCCCGAAACAGACCTATACCGCTAATGACCGCCCATGAACACCCAATCGGGCAGAATTTGCGTGAACGCCGCTCGATCCGCCGTTATCTACCGAAACAGATCTCCTCAAAAACCCTCTGTCAGCTGCTCGATGCGGCGCGCTGGGCGCCCTCGGCGCACAACCGCCAACCTTGGCGCTTCATCATCATTGGCGCTGGCGCCAACCGCGAGCGGCTGGCGGCCGCAATGGGCGCGCGCTTGCGGTCGGATTTGCGCGCTGATGGCCTACCGCCAGCGCAAATCGAAGCTGATTGTGAGCGCTCGCGGCAACGCATTGTCTCCGCGCCGGCACTCGTGCTGCTCTGCCTCACCATGGGGGAGATGGACGTTTATCCGGACGAGAAGCGCTCGCAGGCGGAATACTTGATGGCGGTGCAGAGCGTGGCGATGGCCGGACAAAACCTGATGCTGGCCGCGCATGAAGCCGGCCTGGCGAGCTGCTGGTTATGCGCGCCACTGTTTTGTCCAGAGACGGTGCGGGCTTGCCTGGATTTGCCCGTCGAATGGCAGGCGCAGGGACTCATTACCCTGGGCTATGCAGCCAGCGAACGCGTGAAGACGCGCCGCCCACTCGCGGAATCGACTCTATGGCGCTGAACGGCTGCCGTGTGACCCTGCTTTGTGGCGGCGTCGGCGGCGCGAAGCTGGCGCTGGGGTTGGCGCACGTCTTACCGCCAGCGCAGCTCCGCATCATCGTCAACACAGGCGATGATTTCTGGCATTATGGTCTGCGCGTCTGCCCGGATATTGACACAGTGCTCTATACATTGGCGGGCATCGCCAACCCACAGACCGGCTGGGGTTTGCATGGCGATACGCGGCGGGTGCTCGATACACTGCGCGAACGCTATGGCGTGGACACCTGGTTCCAGCTGGGGGACGCCGATATTGCCACACAGATTTTTCGCAGCGAACGGTTGCGCGCTGGCTTCTCCCTCAGCGAAACCATAGCCGAACAAGCGTGCCACCTGGGTGTGGCTCCCGCCGTGCTGCCCATGTGCGACGAGCCGCTGCCCACCATGCTCGATTGCGTCGATGAAGGGGAGCTGGATTTTCAGACGTATTTTGTGCGCCGCCGTTGCGAGCCGCGCGTGCATTCCTTGCGTTATGCCGACGCCGAATACGCTACCATAACACCTAACGTCCGCGAAGCGATTGAAGAGGCGGATATCCTGCTCATCGCCCCATCCAATCCCTGGCTATCCATCGCGCCCATCCTCGCCATACCAGACATGCGGGCGGCCCTCCAAGCGCGCACCATCCCCCGCGTGGCTGTATCGCCGATCGTCGATGGCCGCGCGCTGAAAGGACCTGCCGCGCAACTGATGGCGCAATTGGGGCTGAAAGTGTCCGCTGCAGGAGTCGCCCAGTATTACGGTTCCTTGCTCAATGGCTTCGTCTACGACCAGCAAGATGCGGCGCAAATGAACAGCGGAAATCCGAATGATTGCCTGCGCAAAATCACCCTGGATACGCTGATGGTGGACACACAGACTAAAATACGCTTGGCGAGTGAATTGTTGGCGTGGATAGAAAGCTGGCGCTGAGATGACCTGCTGGGTAGTGATTCCCGTCAAACCACTAAACCGCGCCAAAAGCCGCCTGGCAGAAGTCCTGACCTCCGAGCAGCGCCAAACCTTGGCCGAGGCGCTTTTCCAACACGTGCTCGGGATCGCGCTATCCCAGCGGCGTGTCCTCGGCACGCTCGTCGTTAGTCGCGATACGCGGGCGTTAGCGCTCGCGCGGGAAGCGGGCGCGAACACCATGCAAGAGACCGGCTCGCCGCAGTTGAACATCGCCTTGCAGCGTGCCACACAGGTGCTGATCGGCTGGGGGGCAGAAGCAATGCTCATCTTACCCGCCGATTTGCCATTCGTGGCGGCGGAGGATTTGGAGGGTATTGTCCAATTGGGCAGTGAAGGTGAAGCGCGCATCGTCATCGCCACGGATAAGAAGCACGACGGCACCAACGCCTTATATTGCCGACCTCCCGGTATCATCAACTTCGCCTACGGTACTGGCAGTTATGAACGCCACATCCAACGAGCGAATGAAACCGGCGCCTCGGTGCAATTCTATTCCTCAGACCGTCTACAACACGATGTTGACAATCCAGAAGACCTGCGACGAGCTCACGATTTGGTGCAAAGTGAGGTGTTCCCGACTACAATCCCTTTGGGTTTGTTGGCCATAGGCGAAACTGGTGAGGGATATCATGACTGACCGCGTTGCCCTATACTTGCAGGACGCGCACCCGTTGCAGGATGCGATCGAATATGTGCAATACGCTGAAGCGAATGGCTTCGAGGCAGTCTGGCAAGCGGAGAGCCGCCTCGTGCGCGACGCGATCGTGCCGATGGCCGCCTTCGCGGCCACCACTGAGCGGATCAAAATCGGCTCCGGCGTCATCAACAATTGGACGCGCAACGCCGCCGTCATCGCCGCCACGTATTTGACCTTGGATGACCTGGCGCCCGACCGCATCTTATGCGGGATCGGCGCCTGGTGGGATCCGCTGGCCACCAAAGTGGGCATCACGCGCCGCAAGAACCTGCTGGCCATGCGCGAAGTTGTCACTGTCATCCGTTCTTTGCTCGCGCGCGAGCGCGTAACCTTTCAGGGCGAATTCGTTCAGGTGGAAGACATCGAGTTGGATGTGGTCCATGGCAACAAAGCGCCGCGCAATGTGCCCATTTATATCGGCGCGACGGGGCCGCAGATGATGTCCCTCAGCGGCGAAATCGCCGATGGCGTCGTGCTGAACTACCTCGTCTCGCCGCAATATAACGTTACCGCAATGGAACGCCTGGAAATTGGCGCGCGCAAGGCAGGACGCCGCGTAGAAGATATTGACCGGCCGCAACTCGTGGTCTGCTCGGTAGATCAGGATCGCCAGAAAGCGCTTGATGGCGCGCGCAAACTGGTGACGCAATACCTCGGCCAACAACCACATATCATGAAAGCCAGCGGTGTCAGCAGCGAATTGCTCGACGAAATCAACCAGGTGCTCACCTGGCCAGCCACTGAGGAGCAGATCCTCGAGGCGATGCGCCTCGTTCCCGATGACGTCGTGCAGATGATCACCGCCTCCGGCACGCCAGACGAAGTGAAAGCCAAGGTGCGCGAATACGTCGCCACGGGCGCCACCTGTCCGATCCTTTATCCGCTTGGCCCCGACGTGCATTTTATGATTGATACTTTCGCTGACGGGTATTCCAACTGAGCGGCGCGATTCGCTGAATTTAACGCCTCCATGCTATATTGGGGCGTCAAGAATGGATCTCAGCCGTTATGTGGAGCGAATACCTTAGCGTCGCCAGTTTGGATGAGGCCATTGTCGCGTTAGCGCTGCATGGCGAGCGGGCGCGCATCATCGCCGGCGGCACGGATATCCTCATAGAGTTGGAACAGGGTTCACGATCCGGCGTAGATACGCTGATTGACATCACACGTGTCCCGGGCCTCGATCTCATCACGCGAGAGAACGGACATTTCCGTCTGGGGCCGCTGGTAACGCACAACCACGTCGTCGGCTCATCAGCATTAGTTGCGGGCGCGCTCCCCCTGGCGCAGGCGAGCTGGGAAGTAGGCGCGCCGCAAATTCGCAACCGCGCCACTGTCGCTGGCAATCTCATCACCGCTTCGCCTGCCAACGACACCATAACGCCGCTAATGGCCATGGGCGCGTCCGTGATGTTACGTTCGGCGGCTGGCGAGCGTACAGTGCCCCTTGCCAATTTCTATACTGGCTTGCGGCAGACCGTGATACGCGCCGACGAATTGATGGCAGCCGTAAATATCCCGTCATTGGCTGAAAATGAGCGCGGTATCTTCCTCAAGCTGGGGTTGCGGCGCGTGCAGGCCATTTCCGTCGTCAACGCGGCCATCGTCATCACAGAGGTGGAGGGCGTAATTCAGCGCGCAGCGATCACGCTCGGCTGCGTAGCGCCGATTATCGTGCGCGCACCGGCTGCGGAAGAATATCTACGCGGAAAAGCCCTCACTCCACCGAACATCGCTACCGCCGCTCGCCTCGCTGCCGAAGCAGTGCGCCCCATCGACGACATCCGCGGCACTGCCAATTACCGTCGCGAGATGGTGCGCGTGCTCCTCCGCCGCGGCCTACAGTCATTAGCAGATGGCGAAGAGGCGCGCGGCTTCCCGCAGCAACCAGCGATGCTCTGGGGCGAAGCTGAAACGCGCGTTGCGGCCGGACTCGCTGCCAGCCACCAGCATGATGCCACAGAGCCGATCATCGCAGAAGTGAACGGCAGTAAGGTCGAGACACCCGGGGGTCAGGAGAAAACACTGCTCCGCTGGCTGCGCGAAGACGCTGGCCTCACCGGCACCAAGGAAGGTTGCGCAGAAGGCGAATGCGGCGCCTGCACGGTCTTCCTAGATGACGCGGCGGTGATGTCCTGCATGGTTGCCGCGCCGCGCGCGCATGGAGCAAAGCTGAGGACAATCGAAGGGCTGGCCCAAGGCGACGATCTGCACCCACTGCAGCAAGCGTTCATTGACGAAGGCGCCGTGCAATGCGGCTATTGCATCCCCGGCTTCTTGATGAGCGGAGCAAAATTATGGGAAGAATGGCCCAAACCCACACCGGCGCAAATCGAGCACAGTATTAGCGGCAATCTTTGTCGCTGCACGGGCTATTACAAGATCATTCGTGCCATAGCGCGAGGTGAGGGATGAGCGCCGTTAAGAGAGAAGTGATGCGGGATTTCCAACGCCGCAGTGGGCGCATCGGCCAATCGCTCACCCGCGCCGACGCGCGTGGCAAAGTCACCGGCGAAACCGATTATCCCGGCGATATCGACCACGCGGGTCAATTATGGATGAAGCTGCGTTTCAGCGACCGAGCTCATGCACGCGTGCGAGAAATCGATACTCGTGCCACCTCCGCTCTGCCTGGCGTGCACGCCGTATTCACTGCCGCCGATGTCCCCATCAACGAATATGGCCTGGTCATCAAAGACCAGCCGGTATTATGCGGGCCAGGCAGCGGCATCGCCGGCGCGGATATCGTACGCAGCTACATGGATTGCGTCGCGGTCGTCATCGCCGAAGATGAAGCGATCGCAACAGAAGCCGCCGCCCTGGTAGAAATTGATTACGAAGACCTACCCGCCGTCTTTGATGCCGAGGTGGCGATGGGGCCAGGACAACCGCAACTCCACGCAGGCTTACCGAACAACATCCTTAGCCATTACACCATCCGTAGTGGTGATATGGTGGCTGGTTGGGCGCAGGCAGAAGTCGTCATCGAAGGCGAATACCGCACGGGCATGCAAGAACATGCCTATTTGCAACCCGAAGCCGGCCTTTCTTATATCGACGAGCGCGGCCGCGTCACGGTCTGCGTCGCTGGGCAGTGGATTCACGAAGATTTGTGGCAAATCTGCCACGCGCTGGCTTTGCCGGAGGACCAGGTGCGCGTCGTGTATCCGGCAGTCGGTGGCGCGTTTGGCGGTCGGGAGGACATGTCCATCCAGATCGTGCTCGCCCTGGCCGCTTACAATTTACGCCGTCCGATCAAAACCATTTGGAGCCGCGAGGAATCCATCCTCTATCACCACAAACGACATGCCTACCTGATCCGCATGAAATGGGGGGCGACGCGCGCGGGCGAGCTGGTTGCTGCTGAAGCGGCCGTCATCGAAGATGCCGGCGCTTATAATTACACCTCCACCAAGGTGTTGGCCAATGCCACCGTCTGCGCGACGGGACCCTACGCCATCCCCAACGTCCATACCGAAGCCTACGCCATCCTCACCAACAACGTGCCGTGCGGCGCGTTTCGCGGCTTCGGCTCACCGCAAGCGCTCTTCGCCGCTGAAAGCCAGATGAATAAGCTGGCCGCCGCGCTGGATATGGACGCCGTCACGTTTAGAGAAAAGAATATCTTGCGCGAAGGCTCCATTCATCCGGTCGGCAGCGCGATGCCTGCCGGCGTTTCGCTACCCGAGGTGATTGCCGAATGCGCCCGCGCCAGCTACTGGCAAGAAGATGGCGCGTTGCAATGGCGGCGGCGCGCGTCGACACCCGTCAACGGCAACAAGCCCGCCTTGCGCCGTGGCCGCGGTTTCGCGTGCGGCTACAAGAATATCGGCTTCAGCATGGGCTTCCCAGAAGAATGCTGGGCGACGGTGGAGCTATATGGCGGTGTTGAAATTGAGCGGGCAGTCGTTCGGCAAGCGGGCGCAGAAGTGGGACAGGGGGCGCATACCGTCTTCGCACAGATGGCAGCGGAAGCAATTGACATCCCACTCGAGCAGCTCGAGATGAGCTACCACGATACGAGCGAGACGAACAATTCGGGCAGCGCCTCTGCCTCTCGCCTGACCTTCATGGCCGGCAACGCCATCCGCGGCGCCGCCGAGCGCGCCCTCGCCGCCTGGGATGAGGAAGAGCGCCCGGCCATCGCCACCTTCCAATACCGCCCACCAGCGACAACCCCGATCAACCCCGAGGCCGGCATCAGCACGCCGAATATCACCTATGGTTATGTCGCCCAGGCTGTAGAAGTCGAGGTGGATATCGAAACCGGCCTCATCCGCCTCGTGCAGGTCTATTCTGCCAACGACGTCGGGCGGGCGCTCAACCCCAATCTGATCGAAGGGCAAATCGAGGGCGGCGTGGTGCAGGCGCAGGGCTACGCCTTGATGGAGCATCTGATCTCGACGGAAGGGCGCATCCGCAACCCTTTCCTTTCTACCTACCTCATCCCCACCGTCGCCGATATCCCTGAACAGGTGCATTCGCTCATCCTCGAATATCCGGACCCATTGGGCCCTTGGGGCGCGCGCGGCATGGCGGAGATGCCAATGCTCCCGCTCGCGCCCGCCATCGTCGCCGCAATCCACGAAGCAACTGGCGTGTGGTTTGACGAAATCCCCCTCACGCCCGACCGCGTCGTCGCCCGCTTACGCGAGCATGGCATTGGCCTCCTGTGAGGATGGAGGGATGGAGACACGATGAAATTGGCGCCAGCTTTCCGAGTTGCCCGGGGCGAGATCGTCTCCTTCATCGGGGCGGGTGGCAAAACGGCGACGCTACACGCGCTCGGCCACGAGTTGGCGGAGGCAGGCTGGCGCGTCTTGGCAACGACGAGCACGCGCATCCCCACGGAGCAACTCGATTTCTTCCCGCTCGCGCTACCGGCCCGCAGCTCGCCGACGCAAATCAGCGCCGCGCTCGATGGTCAGCGTTTCGTCTTTTTGTATGACGACATCCACGACATGCAGGCGAGTGGGCTACCGTTAGAGAAAATCCCCACGTTGCTCGATACGGTCGCCAGCGATGTCTTGCTCATCGAAGCAGATGACGCGCGCGGCATGCCACTCAAAGCACCGTTTGAGCATGAGCCGAAGATTCCCCCGGAAACTACACTCGTCATTGCGGTGGCATCTCTTACAGCGCTGGGCGCGCCGCTGGATAAGCAGCATGTCTACAACCACGAAGCCATCCAATCGCGTTATGGTTTTGGTGAAGGGGTGGAGATTCCGCCTGTCTGGCTGGCGCAGGTGCTGCGAGATGAAAAGCTGGGGCTGAAAGGGATCCCTCCCAAAGCTCGAGTCGCTGTATATTTGAATCGCTTCAACGAGCAACGTTACCTCCGCGCGCGCCGCGTCTCGTATTTCTTACTGCGCCAATCACGCATCGGACGCGTGGCTTTCGGCGCCGCCCGTTCAGCTGATCCAGTGGTTGAGCTGCACCAGCATGTCGGCGCCGTCGTCCTCGCCGCCGGCCAATCCAAGCGCATGGGAGAAGCGAAGGTGCTGCTGCCATGGCGCGACGGACGCTGCGTCCTCGAGCAAGTGTTATCTGTTTTGGAGCAATCCCGACTAGCGGAGATTTGCGTTGTCCTCGGGTCAAGAGCAGCCGCCATCGAGCAGCAGCTGCGCTCATATGACATTCGCACGGCGCGCAACCCGAATTACGCGCATGGCGAGATGCTCTCTTCGCTACAAGTGGGTTTGCGCGCGCTGCCGGCGCATATACAGGCGGCGCTCGTCGTGCTGGGTGACCAACCCCGATTGCAACCCAGCGTGATCTATAAGCTACTGACGGCGTACGCGCGCGGCGGGGCCGGTATCGTCGCACCCATCTACGAAGGGAAACGTGGGCACCCCATCCTCATCGATCGCGCCTATTGGCCAGAGCTGCTGGCACTGCAAGAGGGGGCCCCGCGCGATGTGATCGCCAAATATGCGCGCGACACCACCCTCGTCCCAGTAACTAATGATAGCGTGCTCGCTGATGTCGATACGCCGCAAGATTACGCCAAGCAGCGACAACTAGCTGGACTCCCACCGCTCGCCATTCTGGATGCGTTAACGTCCGATTCGCTATAATGTCGATGAACGAGGAGCGCATATGAAGGAAGAAATCGCGCGCTGGGAAGAAGCGGCCGACGCGATCCGCGAACGGATTGCGGTGCAACCGCGGGTGGGCCTGGTGCTCGGCTCCGGTTTGGGGCCCTTGGCGGATGAGATCGAAGAAAGCGTCACAATCCCTTATGAAGAAATTCCGCATTGGCCTAAGAGCACAGTCGTCGGGCATAGTGGTATGTTGGTCATCGGGCAATTGGCGGGGAAGACCGTCGTCGCGCAACGTGGCCGTGCGCATTACTATGAAGGCTACAGTATGTCACAGGTTACCTTCCCCGTGCGCGTCATGCAGCAACTGGGGGTCGAAACCATCATCCTGACGAACGCGGCCGGCGGCCTGAATAAAAGCTTCGAAGTCGGCGACGTAATGCTCATCGAAGATCACATCAACCTGCCGGGAATGACAGGACACAACCCCCTCATGGGGCCGAATGATGAGGCGATCGGTCCGCGCTTCTTGAATCTCTCCCAGGCCTACGATGGCTCATTGCGGCGGTTGGCTATCAAGGCAGCAGCGGAGCTCGACATTACGCTGAGGCGCGGAGTGTATTTTCACTTGAGCGGCCCCTTCTTTGAAACGCCGGCAGAAATTCGCCTTGTGGCCGCGCTCGGTGGGGACGCCGTGGGGATGTCCACCGCCAACGAAGTGCTCGCCGCCGTCCACGGCGGAACGCGAGTGCTCGCCTTCTCTGGCATCACCAACCAGACCATCGACCAGGTCGACACCGAGCGCGAGACGAACCACGAAGAAGTACTGGAAGCTGGACAAATCATCGTGCCGCGCCTCACCTCCCTGTTGCGGAGGGTGCTGAAAGCGCTCTAGATGCTCGCGTCGCTTGTCTATTTGCTCGGGCAAGTAGCGGTCGGTATCTACTTGCTCATCGCCGCTGCCTGCGCGCTCACGATCTGGCGCTGGTGGCGCTGGCAACGCGCGCTGCGCTCCAGTCGATACGATCTGGAACGCGATCTGGCACGCTACCGCCGCGCCAATGCCTTGACCACCCTAATATTGCTGCTGGAGCTGGCGCTGATCGTCGTCGGGATTCAACTTGTTGTGTCACCCGAGTTGCGAGAAGGACGTGCCATCGAGCAAGAAATTGTCGATGGCCTATTCGTAACGCCTGTGCCTGCGCCGCCGTTGGAAAATTTACCATTCGAAGGTTCGATCGCTGAGGTGGATTTGACGCCCTTCTCCGTGCAGAACCAGATCTTAGTCACACCTGTACCAACGCCCACGCCTGTAGGCACCATCCTGCCCGGCGCACCACCGCCCGGCGGCTGTAATTCGCCGCAGGCGATGCTGCAGATCCCCGCCAACGGGCAGCGGATCAGTGGTACGCTGGCGGTCTTTGGCACCGCCTACACTGAGGATTTCAACCAATATATCTTAGAACTGAAGGGTCCGGGCACTTTAGGTAATTTCGTCGTGCTGACGCGCTACCACAACGCCGTGCGCTTGCCGGGGCTGCTGGGGCAGTTCGTGCCAACGCAATTCGATGCGGGCAGTTATCGTTTTCGCCTTATCGTCTTCGATATTGCCAACGAAATACGCGCCGCTTGCGAAGTGACCATATATATTGCCAAAGAGCCCGCCGTCACGTCCGGCGGCTAAATGGTTTCTTTTCACCCAACGAAAACGAGGCGTACATGCGACGGAACATCCGCGATATCCAACAATTCAAGCGCGATGGGCAGCGCATCGCCATGCTCACCGCCTATGACGCGATGTCGGCGCTGGCGGCAGAAGATGCCGGCGCGGAAATCCTGCTCGTCGGCGATTCGCTCGGCATGGTCATACAAGGACGCGATAGCACCATCCCCGTCACGATGGAGCAGGTGATCTACCACGCCGAAATCGTCGCTCGCGTCAGCCAACGGCCACTCGTCGTCGGCGATATGCCCTTCATGACTTATGCCGTTAGTCCGGAGCGCGCTCGCGCGAACGCCGCACGCCTGATGCAAGAGAGCGGCGTCGGCGCGGTGAAGTTGGAAGGGGGGCGTTTCATGGCGCCAACCGTTCGCTCCATCGTCAAATCGGGCATCCCAGTCATGGGGCATTTAGGCTTGACGCCGCAAAGCGTGCACCAACATGGCGGCTTTCGCATACAAGGCAGGAGCCATTCAGACGCACGTGCGCTCATCCAGGCGGCGGACGCGCTGCAATCGGCAGGGGCATTCGGCGTTGTGCTGGAGCTAGTGCCGGCGGATGTGGCCGCGCTCATCAGTCAGCGTCTTGAAATCCCCACCATTGGCATCGGCGCTGGACCGGATTGCGATGGTGAGGTGCAGGTGTTCCATGATTTGCTTGCCCTTTTGCCAGGCAAACCTCACCGCCATACGCGCCATTTTGCATCGCTGGGGCAAGAAATGCGCGACGCCTTGCGTGACTATGTGTCGAGCGTTAAGGCTGGCACTTTTCCTACCGTTGCCCAAAGCGCGCTCCTAGCCCCCGAAATCCGAGCCGCATTATACGAAGAATTCAGCCCAGGTGACGAAGCGGCGCGAGCGGTATAGCATGCAAATCGCCAGAACGATTTCCGAGCTGCGCGCAATCCGACTCCGGCTGGGCGCCAGCGTTGGCCTCGTCCCCACCATGGGCGGCCTGCATGAAGGGCACCTCGCCCTGGTCCGCGCAGCGCGTGAAGAAAACGACGCTGTCCTGACCACCATCTTCCTCAACCCAGCACAGTTTTCCGAAACTGCCGACCTCGCTTATTACCCGCGCAATCTGGAGCAGGACCTCACCATCCTGCGTGCGGAAGGCGTCGATTTGGTCTTCGCGCCCACAGCGAGCGAAATCTATCCGCATGGCTTCCAGACTGAAGTGAGCGTGCCGGCGTTATCCAGCGAATGGGAAGGCGCCGCGCGGCCGGAACATTTCCGCGCCGTAGCGACAGTCGTGACGATCTTGCTGAATTTAGCGGATGCACCGCGCGCCTACTTTGGGCAAAAGGATGCGCAACAAGTGGTCGTCATCCGCCGCCTGGTGCGCGATCTGCGGATCGCCACAGAGATCGCCGTCATCCCCACCGTGCGCGCGGCGGACGGTCTGGCCTTCAGCACGCGCAATGAGCGCCTCTCGGCAGACGAGCGCATATCCGCTACTGGTATCTATCGGGCCCTTTGTGCCACTAGCGCAGCCTATGAGGCCGGCGTTCACGACACCGATTCTTTGCGTGAAACCATACGGGATACGCTCACCACCGACCCTGCACTGCGCGTCGATTACGCCGAAATTGTCAATACAGGGAATTTGCGCCCCGTTAAATGGCTGGCAACGAGCGAGCAGTCTTTGCTGGCCCTCGTCGCCGTCCGCATTGGCGACGTGCGTCTCATCGACAATACGTTGCTTCCAGCTACTCGCAATACCCGCGCTGATTTGAGCGCGCTGCTCGGCGTCGCGTGGTGATCGTTCACGCGAATGGCGGATCGTCTCCATCTTGATAAGGGTCGATGCGGCTGCGCAGGCGATCCACACGGCCACGGTTCGGGCGGCTCCTTTGCAAGAGCGCCCGCACATGAGACATTAACCCACGCGTGCGCATCCGCCAACGAACCATCAAGTAGCTCAACTCGCGCCGCTGCTTCGTCAGGCGAATGGGCGCCCGTTGCAATGGCGCGCCCCATTTCAACGTAATCGCCCCCCAGCTGAGCCCACCACCAAAGCCAACGAGCACGATATGATCACCGTTTTGGATGCGCCCCTGTTCGACCGCCTCGCATAGCGCCAGCGGGATGCTCGCCGCCGAAGTATTGCCATATTCGGCTACATTGCACATAAAGCGACTCTCATCCAATCGCAAGCTGCGCGCTGCCGCCTTGATGATGCGCAGGTTGGCCTGGTGCGGGATAATGAGCGCGACATCTCGCAACGCTACCGATGCTTTCGCCAACGACTCCATGATGCATTCGCCGATCACGCGTGTCGCGAATTTGAAGACCTCACTACCTTTCATGTGCATCTTATAGAGTTTGCGCTCCTGCGTGAGGATATCAGGGTTGGAGACGCCCATACTGGCGATATTGGGGATGCCGAGCAAGTCGCCGCCCGTGCCATCGGAGCGCAAGACACCCGATAGCACGCCGCCACGCTGCTCGCTGGCACGCAGCACGACCGCGCCGGCACCATCGCCAAATAGGATGCAGGTGCCGCGGTCTTGCCAATCCAGCACACGGCTCATCGTCTCCGCGCCAATGACCAGGACATTCTCTGCGCCTCCTGCTGCGATTGTCTGGGCGCCCATCTGCACACCATAAACGAAACCCGAGCAGGCGGCGCTCAAATCGAAAGCGCCCGCCGCCGTCGCACCCAACCAACCTTGAATTAAACTCGCCGATGTCGGAAAGACGTTCTCCGCTGTCGAAGTGCAACAGATGATGAGGTCCAGCTCGCGCGGGACGATGTTGGCGACGTTGAGCGCATTTTGTGACGCTTTGAGGCCGAGCGTTGCTGTTGATTCACGTTCGTTGGCGATGCGCCGTTTCTCGATGCCCGTGCGCGCGCGGATCCAGGCATCGTCAGTAGAAACGAGGGCCTCCAGCTCCTCGTTGGTCATTACGCGTTCGGGAACTGCCATGCCCCAACCAATGATATGCGCGTAACGTTGAGGTCGGTTGCCGTTAACGCTTCCCGCCCGTTCAGCTGTCATGCTGCCCCAGGATCAATACAGCGTTATGCCCACCGAAGCCGAAGGAATTGGTCATCACTTGACGGATTTCGCGGCGCGCGCCTTCGTTCACCGTGTAATTGAGGTCGCAACTGGAATCGGGAGTCTCATAATTAATGGTCGGTGGGACGAAATTATCACGTATGGCGAGGGTGCTGAAGATCGCCTCCGCTGAGCCCGCCGCGCCCAACATGTGCCCGGTCATCGATTTCGTTGAGCTGATGGGTATCTGGTAAGCCGCTTCTTCCAGTGCCAGCTTTAGCGCGTTCGTCTCGCTGGTATCGTTGAGCAGTGTGCTGGTGCCATGCGCGTTGATGTAATGGATATCGTTAGCGCTCAATCCCGCATCCGCCATAGCAAGGCGCACCGCTTTGGCTGCGCTCTCACCCTGTTTGTTTGGCGCAGTGATATGGTGAGCGTCTGAAGTGCTGCCATAACCCAGTATTTCCGCGTGGATATGGGCGCCGCGAGCGAGGGCTTGCTCCCGTTCTTCGAGCAAAAGCATACCGGAACCTTCGGCCATCACAAAGCCATCGCGGTCGGCATCGAAGGGGCGGGACGCACGCTCCGGCTCGTCGTTGCGGCGGGAGAGCGCGGTCATATTGGCGAACCCTACCACGCAGATATCCTGCAACGAGGCTTCGGCGCTGCCCGCCAGCATCGTGTTGACGAGGCCACGCCGAATGAGCTCGGCCGCGTCACCGATGCAATTGTTCCCGGTCGCGCAGGCGGTGTTGATGGACCAATTGGGGCCGTGGATGCCAAAATCGATGCTCACTTTGCCTGCCGCTGCGTCCGGTAGCATCATCGGCACCATCAGCGGACTCACGCCTTTTTGTCCACGAGCGATGAAGCGTTGGATACCCAAATAGAGCGTGCCGATGCCACCGATTCCAGTGCCGACCACGCAACCTATGTCGTAACGATTGGCATCTGAGATGAGGAATCCAGCATCATCTAGCGCCTGTTGACTGGCGGCCAGAGCGTATTGCACGAAGCGGTCCGTTCGGCGCGCTTCTCGACGGCCGAAGAGGGCCTCGGCATCAAAGTCACGCACTTCACCAGCGATTTGCGTATCAATATGTGATGGCTCAAAGTGCGTCAGGCGGCCGATGCCCGAACGACCCGTTCGAATGCCCTGCCAGGCGCTTTCCACATCGTTGCCGACCGGGCAAATGAGACCCATTCCGGTAATCACCACGCGCCGCCTTTTCACTGCCGCCGCACCTTTCGCACTCATTTACTTAACCCCATCGCCTGGCTGGCGTTGCGCGCCACTTGCTGCTCCCTTGGCGCCGCTTTGGCTATAATGCCGCATGAACGTACTTAAATTAGGCAGCAAGTCCGGGTGATGATGCGAATTCTCGGCGCGAGTATAGCACAGCGCGCGACCCCGAGGCAGGCGCGATGATCCTGGTGACTGGCGCGGGCGGTTATATCGGGCGAAGGCTGGTGGCACACCTCTTGGTGGAAGGCCGACTATTGCGTTGCCTCGTTACGCCACAACACGCGCGCGCCTTACCAGAAGACTCCGCGCTCGAAACCCACATCCATCACGAGCCGAACGATGCGCTCTGGGCACAGTTGGTCGATGGTGTGCACTGCATCATCCACTTGCGCAGCGCAATGTGGTGGGGGCAGGCACAAGATTTGCACGCTATCGAAATCGAAGGTACACGTGCGCTGATTCGGGCAGCGCGGTTGGCTCACGTCGGACGCGTGATACTGGTCAGCCATCTGGATGCGTCACCTGCTTCCGGCATACCGACGCTGCGCATCAAAGGCGCACAAGAGCAACTGTTACGCGAAAGCGGGCTGGCATTCACCATCATCCGCAGCGCGCTGGTATTTGGCGAGGCGGATTCCTTCATTAGCCATCTGGCCGCCCTTCTGCGCGCCAATCCGCTCTTCTTCGCCCAACCCAGCCGCGGCGAATACCTGCTGCAACCCATCTATGTTGGTGATCTGGTGGAAGCCATTGCCCGTTCGTTGCAGAGGCTGGATGTGGTGGATGAAACGGTCACAGTCGGCGGGCCAGAGTATCTCACCTTCACTGAGCTGCTTCGCACCATCATGCGCGTGACGGGTATGCAGCGTCCGCTCCTGGATGCGCCTCCCTATCTCTTAAGCTGGTTGGCCCTTGTCGGTAGCCGATTGCTCCCGCGTTCGCTCATCACCGAGCAATGGCTCGACCTCGTCGCGACCAGTCGCACGACGGGCATTGGCAACCTACCGCGCTCGTTTGGGATCCATCCGCAGCGTTTGGAGGAAACTCTGCTGGGATATTTGCCGCGACAAAGGCATTTCCGCACCCTAATGCAGCGCATCTTTCGGCGGCGACCGCAGCGCGCCAGTTGTTGAGCATCATGTCTGACTTATTCATCCGCTCCCTTCGAACATATGATGAAATTCTCGCCATCATGCCCTTGCAGCGCGCCACATGGGGAGAAGATGGGGCAGGGGGCCTCGTGCCCGCGCAAATGCTCATCCACTTCGTACGCTATGGCGGCCATGTGCTGGCATCGTATATCAATGGTCAGTTGGTTGGCTTCATCATCGGTTATATTGGCTTGCGGAACGGAAAAACGGTGATGGCCTCCAAGCGCATGGTGGTCGCGCCGCCATATCGCAATCTTGGTGTTGCCATGCGCCTCAAATTAGCCCAGCGCGAACTGGCGATCGAGCAGAGAATCCCGCTCATCACCTGGACTTTCACGCCCACCATGAGTCTGAACGCGCATTTTAACCTGGCCAAGTTGGGTGGTATCAGTCGACAATATGACCGCGACGTCTACGGCACCGATACGCCGCTCGCTACCCTCGGAACGTCAGACCGCTTGCTGGTGGAATACTGGGTACACGCCGCCCGCGTCCGCGAACGCGCCGCCCTACCACCACCGACGCCGCGCCTTTTGACTGAACGCCTGGAAACTGCACCACCGATCCTCAACCCGAGCGTTGCTGGGCTAGGGAATTGGCGCACTCCCGGAGCTCAACACCATCTTGGGAACGAAGGACAGATGCTCCGCGCTGGCGCGCTTATCGAATTGCCCGCCAATTTCGACGAAATCCTAGCGGAAGACCGCGCCACCGCCGTTGCCTGGCAGGTACAACTGCGCCAGCTGCTGCTAGAATGGCTGAATGGGCGCGGTTATGTCATCACCGACCTCTGGCATGGGCAGCTGCCGGGCGAAGCGGCGAGGCGCGCCTTCTATTTGCTCGAACGCGAGCTCGACCAAGAGCCAGCGATAGCCGATTGTGAGTGATACCATGCGCAGCATCACCATCGAATCCATCCGCATCCATTTGATCAGCCTACCGATCGTCGAGATCTTGACGACCAGTTTTGGCGGAGAAGCGAACAAATCCGCCATGTTGTTGGAATTGCGCACCAGTGATGGCCTCGTCGGCTGGGGCGAATCCTCAGCGATGCTCGAGCCTGGGTATAGCTACGAGACACTCGGCAGCTCCTACCACATCATCCGCGAGTTCCTCATCCCTGCGGTGCTCGGTAAGACGGTCACCAGCCCGACCGAGCTGCCCGCGCTGATGAAATCTGTGCGCGGCTATCCGCTCTCCAAGCATGCGGTTGAAGCGGCTGTCTGGGATGTCTGGGCACAAGCGAATGATCTGCGCCTGGCGGATGCTTTCGCCCATCATCTACCGGCGGACCATGAATCGCGCGGGTATGCCAACGTCGGCGTGAGCATCGGCATCAAATCCTCGCACGAGGAGACGATCGCGACGATTGGCAAGCGCCTCGCGCAGGGATATGGGCGCATCAAGCTGAAGATCCGTCCAGGTTGGGATATCGAGATGGCGCGCGCAGTACGGGCCGCATTTCCCGATATCTCGCTCATGCTGGACGCGAATAGCGCCTATACGCTGGATGACGCCGCCCACCTCGCACAGGCTGACGAGCTGGATCTGCTGATGATCGAACAGCCGCTCGGCTATGAGGATATCTACCAGCACAGCAAGTTGCAGCCACAACTGAAGACCGATGTGTGCCTGGATGAGAGCATCCATAGCCTGGGTGATGCGCAGCTGGGCTACGAGATCGGCGCCTATCGCATCATCAACTTAAAGCCGGCGCGCGTTACGGGCTATACCGAGAGTCTGGCGATCTATCGCTTTTGTGTGGAGAAGGATATTCCGCTCTGGGTTGGCGGCCTGCTGGAGACGGGTGTGGGGCGCGCGGCCAACCTCGCCTTCGCTTCGCTGCCAGGCGTTACGTTGCCCTGCGATATCTCCGCTACGGACCGCTACTACAATCCAGATATCAGCGAGCCGGCCTTCACGCTGGCGGAAGACAGCACGATTCGCGTCCCCGATGGCGTGGGCATCGGCGTCGAGGTGCAAGCTGATCGCCTGGAGAGTAGCGCCGCCGCCTGGCATGCCAATAACCCCTATACAACGATACGCTGGGACTAATAATGCACGCGCCGAAGCCAACCATATGCTTTATCGGCAGCGGCGTGATGGCCGAGGCGATGATAAAGGGATTGCTATCACAGGATACCATGAGCGCCGCGCAACTCGTCGCCGCTGACCCTCGGGAAGAGCGCGGTCAGGAACTGGTCGAGCGATATGATCTGCGCTACGAATCTGACAATAAGATCGCCGCAGCCCATGCGGACATCCTCGTGCTATCCGTCAAGCCGCAGGCCTTGGCGCAGGTCTTGCCGGAGTTGCGCGATTCGCTGGGAGACGACACCTTCGTGCTAAGTATCGTCGCAGGCGCCAGCAGCAAACGTCTAGCGGATGGGCTGGGCACGGAGCGCATAATCCGCGCGATGCCCAATACACCGGCGCAAATCGGGCAGGGCATCACCATCTGGTTGGCGCGTGCCGCTGTGCTTGAGAGCGAACGCAGCTGGGCACGCACCCTGCTCGGCGCGTTGGGGCAAGAAATCGCTGTCGAAGATGAGAGCTTGCTGGATATGGCGACGGCGTTGAGTGGCAGCGGCCCCGCGTACGTTTTCCTCTTCATGGAAGCGCTCATCGACGTCGGCGTGCATATGGGCTTCTCCCGGCGCATCGCCGAGCAATTGGTGCAACAAACGCTACTCGGTTCGGTCGCCTTTGCCCAGGCATCAGGTCTGCACCCAGCCTCGCTCCGCAACCAGGTCACCAGCCCGGGCGGCACCTCTGCCGAAGCCATTTTCCATCTGGAAAAAGGCGGCTTGCGCACCGTGATCGCGCGCGCTGTCTGGGCAGCTTACGAGCGTTCTATATCGCTAGGCAGCAACGGGCAGCATTTCCCGGAATGATGACCACAATAGAGCTTCGGAAGCTCACTGGCCGCTTCGTGCAAATCTAGACAAGCACATCCGCATCCGTTAAGATAAGTGCGATATATGAGGGTACGGCTTCCCAGAAGCGGAGGAAGAACGAGGACGATGACAAACGCCACGAATGAAATATTTGCCTCCCTGCTTTCACAAATCCAGGAATACGAACCGAGTTATGAAGCGGTTGAAGTCGGCTTCGTCGAGGAAGTCGGCGATGGCATCGCGCGTGTTTCAGGAATGGAAAACATCCAGTTCGGCGAGTTGGTGCGCTTTAGCAATGGTTCGGCGGGCATCGCCTTCAACTTGGAAAGTAACAGAGTCGGCATCATCATCTTGGGCGAATACGACAACATCAACGAGGGCGATGAGTTGCGCCCCACGGGTCGCGTCGCATCGGTGCGCGTGGGCGCCGCTCTCGTTGGCCGTGTGGTCGACGCGCTGGGCAACCCGATCGATGGCAAAGGGCCCATCGCCGCCGCCGATAGCTACCCCGTCGAGCGCATCGCTCCCGGGGTGATGGAGCGCCAGAACGTCTTCCGCCCGGTGCAAACCGGCATCGTTGCCATCGATTCCATGATCCCCATCGGCCGCGGCCAGCGCGAATTGATCATCGGCGACCGCCAGACGGGCAAGACTGCCCTAGGCATCGACACGATCCTGAACCAAAAGGGTCAGGACATGCATTGCATTTACGTCGCCATCGGCAAGCGCAAGGGCGAAATCGCGCGTCTCGTCAAGCTGTTTGAGGAATACGGCGCGATGGATTATACGACTATCGTCATCGCATCAGCCTCGGACCCAGCAGCCATGAATTACATTGCTCCTTACGCTGGTTGCGCAATCGGCGAATGGTTCATGGAGCAGGGCAAGGACGCGCTCGTCATCTACGATGACCTCTCCAAGCACGCCTGGTCCTATCGTCAGGTGTCGCTGTTGATGCGCCGCCCACCCGGCCGCGAGGCTTACCCGGGCGACGTCTTCTATCTGCATAGCCGCCTGCTGGAGCGCGCTGCCCAACTCAACGAAGAGCACGGTGGCGGCTCCCTGACGGCTTTGCCCATCATCGAAACGCTGCTGGGCGATGTGAGCGCCTACATCCCCACCAATGTCATCTCTATTACTGACGGTCAGATTTACCTCGAATCGGACCTCTTCTACGCTGGTCAGCGGCCGGCCTTGAACGTCGGCATCAGCGTCAGTCGCGTCGGTGGCGATGCGCAAACGCGCGCGATGAGCAAAGTCGCGGGCGGCTTGCGGCTGGATCTAGCGCAATTCCGTTCGCTAGCTGCCTTCGCGCAATTCGGCTCCAGCCTCGATCAATCCACCCAGAAACAACTCGACCGCGGCTTGCGCCTTACCGAATTGCTCAAACAGGCGCAATACCAACCGATGCTCCTCACGGACCAGGTCGCCATCATCTATGCCGGCACCAACGGCTACCTAGACGAAGTAGAAGTGAGCCGTGTAATAGAGTGGCAAGCCGCCTTCTTGCGCGCTTATCACACACAATTCGCCGACGTCGCCAACGAGATCCAAAACAACGCTGGCGTTTGGGATGAAGCGATCATTGGCCGCCTGGGTGAGACTTTGCAGCGGTTCAACACCAGCTGGAAGTAGGCACGAGCAGGGGTATTCGGTATGCCGACCGTCCGTGAGATCAAGAAGCGCATCAAGAGCGTCGATAATATCGCTCAGATCACGCGGGCGATGGAAGCAGTGGCCGCCTCACGCGTACGACGGGCGCAGGCGCGCGCCCTCGCCAGCCGCGCCTATTCCGAAAAAGCCTGGGAAATCCTGCTCAACGTGCACCAGATGTCACCGACCGGCATGGTGCTGCATCCCCTGCTGGCCGAGCGTGAGGAAGTGCGTAGCGCGCTCATCGTCATCATCTCCGCTGACCGCGGCCTGGCCGGCGCATATAACGCTAACATCCTGCGCGCTGGGCAACGCTTCGCCGAACGTCTGACCGTGCCCACACGTTATATCACCATCGGACGCAAAGCGCGCGACGCGATGTTCCGCATCGGCGCAGAGGTCATCGGCGAATTTAGCGATTTGCCAGATGAACCAACCCTCGCTGCTCTAGCGCCCATCTCTCAGCTGGCGAGCGAAGAATTTCTCGCCGGCCGTGCCGACCAGGTCTTCATCGCCTATACCGATTTCATCAACATACTCACCCAGCGCCCAGTCGTGCTCGGCTGGCTACCGCTCATCCCCTACACGACCGAGGACCAAGTCGCGGCGGAGTATGTAAAAGCGTCACCGGCCGTGAGTGGTGGCATGAGCGGCTACGAATATGAGCCCAGCCCGGAAGCGATCCTCAACGAGATCGTACCGCGCTTCACACAGTTACAGCTTTACCAGGCGGCGCTGGAATCCCGCGCTAGCGAACACGCAGCCCGCATGGTGGCGATGCGCAACGCCTCGGATGCGGCTGGCGACCTCACGAGCCAATTGACGCTTGTCTTCAACAAGGCACGGCAGGCGGTCATCACCTCGGAGATACTGGATATCGTCGGCGGGGCGGAGGCCTTACAAGAGACGCTGGATGCCCTGGCGCAACAATTGGAAAAGGGCAGCCAAGCGCAAACGAACGGAGTCTCTGCCTGACGGGCCACCCGCCAGGCGACAGTAGGAGAAAAATATGGCAGAAACCAGAGGCGTGATTTCGCAGGTGCTCGGCGCGGTCGTTGATGTGGTTTTTCCGCATGGCGAGCTACCGGATATCTATGAGGCGATCCGCGTCCCCATTGGCGAAGACAAAGAAGACCTCATCCTGGAAGTCCAAACGCACCTCGGCAATGACGGTGTGCGCACCGTGGCCATGGATACGACCGACGGCCTCGCGCGTGGCACAGAAGCGTTCGCCATCGGTTCGTCTATCCAAGTGCCCGTCGGCGACGCCTCGTTGGGCCGCGTCTTCAATGTGCTCGGCCGGCCGATCGATAACCGGCCCGCTGTCCCCAGCAGCGAACCCTACCGGCCGATTCACGCGCCCGCGCCCAAATTCGAAGATCAATCCACGCAGATCGAAGTCTTCGAGACCGGCCTGAAAGTCATCGACCTCATCGCGCCGATGACGCGCGGCGGCAAGACCGGCATCTTTGGCGGCGCGGGTACGGGCAAGACCGTGACCATCATGGAGCTGATCAACTCCATCGCCACCCAACACGAGGGTCTTTCCGTTTTCGCTGGTGTCGGCGAACGCACGCGAGAAGGCACGCAGCTTTACGGCGAAATGGAAGAAGCTGGCGTGCTGGATAAACTGGCGATGGTCTTTGGGCAGATGAACGAGCCACCGGGAGTGCGCCTGCGCGTGGCCCTCGCCGGTCTGACAATGGCCGAGCATTTCCGCGACCAGGGCAAAGACGTCCTAATGTTTATCGACAACATCTTCCGCTATTCGTTGGCGGGCGCGGAAGTCTCCGCTTTGCTCGGGCGCATGCCTTCCGCCGTTGGCTACCAGCCCACGCTCGCGGATGAGATGGGCCAGCTGCAAGAGCGCATCACCTCCACCCGTCGCGGCTCCATCACTTCCATGCAAGCTGTCTACGTCCCAGCCGATGACTATTCCGATCCGGCGCCTGTGGCCGTCTTTACGCACCTTGATGGCACTATCGCTCTCGAGCGCGCCATCGTCGAAAAGGGCATCTTCCCCGCCGTCGATCCGCTCGCCTCGACCAGCAAAATCCTCGATCCGAATATCATCGGTGACGAGCATTACAATACAACACGCGGCGTGCAACAGGTTCTCCAGCGCTACAAAGATCTGCAGGATATCATCGCCATCCTGGGTGTTGACGAACTCTCCGATGAAGACCGTATGCTCGTGGCCCGTGCCCGCAAGATCGAGCTGTTCCTGAGCCAGCCGATGTTCGTCGCGCAACAATTCACCGGCCGCGATGGGCGCTATGTGCCCGTGCGCGATACGGTGCGCGGTTTCCGTCTGATCCTCGATGGCGAGCTGGATCATATCCCCGAGCAGATGTTCTATATGGCCGGGGCGATAGAAGATGTGCTGGCGCGCAATGAAGAAGCGGGCGCGAACGGGAACTAACCATGACGCTTAGGGTGGAGCTGGTCTCGCAAGAAAAGCGTGTCTTCGCCGAAGAGGCGGTGGATATGGTGCTCATCCCCGCCGTAGAAGGCACGATCGGCGTCCTGCCAAACCATGCGCCGGTGCTGACGACCTTGTCCGACGGCGAGCTCATCATCCGTAAGGGTGACGCTGAAGAAAGCTTCGCCGTTTTCGGCGGCGTTGTGGATATTCGGCCTGATAAGGTTGTGATCCTAGCGGATTTGGCCGCGTCAACTTACGATTTGAATGTGGGAGAAGCCGACGCCGCCCGTGAACGAGCCGCCCAGATCATGGCTGAGGGTCTCTCCGCCAATGAAAGCCACGAGGCCCAACGCGCGCTGCGCCGCGCCGAAATAACCATCCGACTAAAGCGCAAATTGCAAGCGCGTGGACGCGTCCTCCGCATCCTCAGCGACGACGAGGACTAACACCCGGCCAGCCAAAGGCGCGGCATGCCCCTCTTCAGCACACAACTTGGAGTCGACCTCGGTACGATCAATGTCCTGATCTGGCAAAAAGGGCGGATTGTGCTGCAGGAGCCCTCTCTCGTCGCCCTCAAGGTGGAACCGGACGAGCGCGGCAACGTCGGGATTGTGGAAATTGGGCAACCAGCGCGCGAGATGTTGGGGCGTGTGGACGAAGAAGATCTGGAGATCGTCCGACCACTGGTTAATGGCGTGATCGCCGATTACGAGGTCACGCAGGCGATGCTGGAATATTTCTTCGGCCGCGTCTCTGGGCGCATGTCCTTTTTCAAACCGGAAGTTATGATTTCAGTGCCCTGGGGCGTAACGAGTGTGGAGCGGCGTGCGGTCTATGAGGCAGCATTGGCGGCCGGGGCGAGGCGCGCATACCTCATCTGGGAACCGCTGGCAGCGGCGCTAGGAGCTGGTTTGCCCGTCAGCACCCCGGCTGGCGATATGGTCGTGAATATCGGCGGCGGCATCACCGAGGCGGCCATCTTGACGATGAATCATGTTGTCCGCGCCGCCAGCGGGCGCGTGGGTGGTTTGCATATGGATGAGGCCATCAGTCAATATGTACGAAAGAAATACAACCTCATCATCGGCCAGCCCACGGCCGAGGCTCTAAAGGTGCAAATTGGTGCCGCCAGCGATGGCGAAGAAGCGCTTTCGAACGAAATGCAGGGCATTGATAATGTGAGCGGATTGCCGCGCACGGTCACACTGAGCACTGGCGAAATTATCGAGGCGCTAGAGGAGCCGCTGGCGCAAATCGCCGAGGTCGTCAAGTCCCTGCTCATCAATACGCCACCGGAGCTAGCCTCGGATATTATGGGGCGCGGCATCTTGCTCACCGGCGGTGGCGCGCTGCTACGCGGCATGGACAGCTTCCTTACCGGGGAGGTGCGCGTTCCCGTCTTTCTGGCAGATAACCCCTTATCAGCAGTGGCAATTGGCGCCGGCCGCGCGATTACAGAACCGGTTCTCTTGCGGAGTGTCACCCAGCCCGTTTGACTGTCACCTCGGCCCATTGCGTAAATTACCTGTGCGGTCTCTAATGCGAATCTTTGCGTAAGATTCTACGAAGATATCATCCGGCCATTGCCGGCTGCTCTGCGAGGAAATCGTGATTGCCGGGTTTCCAGCACATATCCAAATTATTCCAATCGCATGTGCTACAATATCATCAATGAATGAGGCTGCAGCATGGTGGATTCGCACATCAAGAACAATCATAGTGATCCCAGCGCGGAGCAGCCTTTGGATGCGCATCCGGATCTGATCTCCATCCAGGATTCGATGTTGGATGGCTTGGGACAATTGGCGAGCTATTTCGGCTTCAACAAGGTCATCGGCCAGCTGTATGCGTACGTCTTGTTCGAGCCACAACCACTCTCGTTAGACCAGCTTCGCACGCGTCTAGGCATCTCCAAGGCGGGAGTCAGCATGCATATGCGCACCCTGGAACAGCTGGGGATGGTGCGGCAAGTCTACGTGCGCGGCGAACAACGGCGCCGCAAATTCTACGAAGCGGAAACTGATCTCTGGCAAATCATCCGCAATATCCTCAGCGTGCGCGAAAAGCGAGATATTGACCGTACGCTAAATGTGCTGCGGGAAAACGTCGATCGTTTGCTACAGATCCAGCAGGAGCAGCAAGAAATTGATGCGGAAACTCATACGCGGGCAACGTATTTCCTGGAGCGGATTGAGCAAGTGGAAGCGCTCTTCAATTTCGCGCGCCTGCTCATCACCTCGATGCTGGATGAAAGCGAGCTGACATCCGATCTGACGACGACAATGCCAGAATGATGCGGGAAACTGGGGGAGTGGCGGAAATGGCAGACGCGCATGACTTAGGATCATGTATCTTAATGATGTGAGGGTTCGAATCCCTCCTTCCCCACAGGGCGCTCGCGGGCGTCCTTTTTTCTTAGGAGTTTCTGATTTTCCTCCATATTCCTCGCCAGCGCCGACCGCGCTATACTGCCCGCAGCGAGGGGAGTAAAACGCTTGGAATTTCAAACGGAGCGGCTGGAAGCGCATCAGGCGCGGCTCACTGTAGCGATCGCCAATGACCGTCTGGAGACCGCCAAGAAAGCGGCCGCGCGCCGCCTTTCGAAACGCAACAACATCCGCGGCTTTCGCAAAGGCAAGGCGCCCTATCCGATCGTAATGCGCCATCTTGGCGAAGCGGCGATCGTCGAAGAGGCGCTCGAGGCCCTGGGCAACGAAGTCTATCGTGAAGCCTTATCACAATCCGACCTGTTGGCTTACGGCCCTGGAAAACTTGAAGATTTCTCTCTGCAACCGGAACCCCAATTCACCTTCACGCTACCGCTGCAACCGGAAGTTGTGTTACACAACTATCGTGCACAACTCATAGATTACGAAGAGCCGATCATCAGCGACGAAGATCTTGCCCAACAGCTAAAATCGCTGCGCTTCCAGAATGCGGTCTTCGAAGAGAGCCGTGGCGCTGTTGCTGATGGCGACCGCGTCTCCATCGACTACCATGTTACCTTTGCCGATGGGCCAGATCGCGTCATTGAAAGTGATGATGACGATGACAATGTAGACGCGGCGGAAACACCCCTCCGCGGTAGCGATTTCGCGCGCGGAGACGATCAAACCATCTGGCTCGACGCTGAAGAAGAACTTTTGTTGCCCGGCTTTCGGGCGGCCTTACTCGGCGCGGCGCTGGATGAAGAGCGCGAATTCACGCTCACTGTGCCCGACGAAGCGCGCTACCGCCACGATGCTGTCGGGCGAACGGTCGATTGCCACGTCAAGATCCGCAAGATCGATAATGTCACGCTACCAGAGATGAACGATGCTTTCGCCGCCAACCTCACCAAAGATGAAAATGAGTCGTTGACGCTTTTGCAATTGCGACAACGCATCCGCGAGAACATGCAGAGTCAGGCAAGTGAGCAGGCTCACGCCGCTTATATCCAGCGAGTACAGGAGTCCATCCTCGCGCAAGCGAGCATCCATTATCCTGAGGCGATGCTAGCGGACGAGACGCAAGCACGCCTGGAGCAATTCACCAACGAATTGCAACAACGCTACAACCTCAAGCTCGCTGACTATCAGCGCATCCAGGGCACAAGCGACGAGGAAATGCTCGCGGAATTTCGTCCCGATGCGCAACGCGGCCTCGAATCCTGGCTATTGCGGGATGCCATCCGCGCCGCCGAAGGAATCGCAGTGACGAGAGAGATGATCGCCGAGGAAATCGCGCAAATTTTCGCCAACCTGGGCGAGCGCGCTGACGAAAGCCTGCGCACGCAATATGAGGCGGCGGAGGCGCAGACTCGCATCGCCAACGGCTTGTTGCAGCGGCTAATCGATGAACGGCTATTCGCGATTGGCCGCGGCGAAGCGCCCGACCTGACCCACGAAGCCGAAGATGATCTAAGCCCAACAGGAGAAGGGGAGAGCGCCAGATGACCGCCACCAACATCATCCCTATGGTGATTGAGCAGGGCAGCCGCGGTGAACGTGCCTACGATATCTATTCGCTTCTCCTTAAGGAGCGAATCGTTTTCGTCGGTATGCCGCTCAGTGACCAGGTTGCCAACCTCATCATCGCGCAACTGCTCTTTTTGGACCGCGAAGCGCCCGAGCGCCAGATCCAGATGTATATCAACTCGCCCGGCGGCGTGATCTACGCTGGGCTGGCAATTTACGATACGATGCAGCAAATCGCCGCGCCAATCAGCACCGTCGCCGTGGGGGTTACGGCCAGCTTCGGCACAGTCTTGCTTACGGCTGGCGACAAGGGACTGCGCTACGCTTTACCCAACGCCACCATCCACATGCACCAACCGCTGAGCGGCGCTCAGGGGCAAATCTCCGATCTGCTCATCCAGGTGAACGAGGGCGTGCGCTTGAAAGAGCTGCTGCTGGATATCTTCGTGGAACGAACCGGGCAAAAACGGGAAACGATCGAGCACGATTTGGACCGTGATATCTACATGAGCGCCAAGCAAGCGGCAGATTATGGCCTCGTCGATGGCGTGCTCGAATCCCCCAAGAAAGCCGCCGCCAGCAACGGCGCCAAAGCCGAGTAGATCGCTGCTGATGAAACGGACTACGATGCCCAAATGCTCCTTTTGCCAGCAAGATCACGACCAGGTTGAGCGATTAATTGCCGGCCCAGAAGGAATTTTCATTTGTAATCAATGCGTCGAGCGTTGCATGGGCCTTCTGCGCGAAGAAAAACCGGGGGAATCGGCGACCGTTGCCGACGACATCAACCTCCTACCACCACGGGAAATTCTCGCGGCGTTGGATGAATACGTTATCGGGCAACAGCAGGCCAAACGCGTGCTCAGCGTAGCCGTCTACAACCACTATAAGCGCGTGCTATTCCATGCGAGCGACGCGCCGGATGTCGAGCTGGAGAAAAGCAATATCCTCATCGCTGGACCTACGGGCTGTGGCAAGACCATGCTCGCGCAGACACTGGCGCGCATTCTGGACGTACCCTTCTGTATCGTGGACGCCACCGCAATGACCGAAGCGGGTTACGTTGGCGAAGACGTTGAGAACATCCTGTTGCGCCTCATCCAAGTTGCCGACGGGGAAATCAGCCGCGCCGAACGGGGCATCATCTACGTTGACGAAATTGACAAGGTCGCCCGGAAATCGATGGATAATCCTTCCATCACGCGCGATGTATCCGGCGAGGGGGTGCAACAGGCGCTCTTGAAAATCATCGAAGGCACCGTCGCGAACGTGCCGCCGCAGGGCGGTCGCAAACATCCACATCAGGAATTCCTTCAAATAGACACGAGCAACATCCTCTTCATTTGTGGCGGCACGTTCGCCGGGATAGAGGAGGACATTGGCAAACGAATCGGCGCGCGCGGGCAAATTGGTTTCGGTGCTGCCGCCCAGCAACAAGACACGAGCCACACGGCGCTCCTTAGCCACCTGGCTCCAGAGGATCTGATGGCTTATGGCCTCATTCCGGAGTTGGTCGGGCGCTTGCCAGTGATCACGTGTGTTAACCCCCTCGAGCAGGCAGATCTCGTGCGAATCCTGACCCAACCGCGCAATGCCCTCATCAGCCAATACCAGCGACTTTTCGCGCTAGACGATGTCGAGCTGGTCGTCGAAGCGGATGCGCTGGAGTCCGTGGCTGAAATGAGCTTGAGTCGTGGCACAGGCGCGCGTGGCCTTCGTTCGATTCTCGAGCGCGGGCTGATGGATGTGATGTTCGAAATTCCCGGTGGCGAGGAAATCCGTCGCGTCGTCTTGCAACGCGCAGTCTTCACGGAAGATGCTCAACCACTGATCTACAGCGCTGATGGTCGTAAATTGCGCTGGACAGAAGACGGCCGCCTGAACTCCGCCGCTTAGCGGGAACTTGCCACGCGCGATGTTTGACGAAGCGAAAATCTACGTGCGCAGTGGCGATGGCGGGGATGGCATCGTCGCCTTTCGGCGCGAGAAACGAGTACCGCGAGGCGGCCCCAGCGGCGGTGATGGCGGCCGCGGCGGCGATGTGCTGCTACGCGTGAATTCGCGCATCCATACCCTGCGCCGCTTCGAACGGCAAACGCATTTCAGCGCGCAGGCGGGTGGGCGAGGCGGCTCCAGCCGGAAGACGGGCGCCAGCGCCCCAACGCTCTATGTCGACGTCCCGCCGGGCACGCTGGTGCGCACAGAGGCCGGCGAAACGCTCACCGATTTGGTCGCAGCGGGTGATACATGGCGCGCGGCAAAGGGTGGCAGGGGCGGCCGGGGCAATTGCCGGTTCGTCAGCCCCCAGCAGCAAACGCCGCGCCTGGCGGAAAAGGGCGCCCCTGGCGAAGCGCATTGGCTGAAATTGGAGCTCCGCCTGCTCGCTGATATTGGCATTGTCGGCTTACCCAATGCTGGTAAATCCACGTTGCTTTCCGTCATCAGCAAAGCTCGGCCGCGCATCGCCGATTATCCTTTCACTACACTTGAGCCAAATTTAGGCGTCGTCTACCAGAGTGATCGCGAATTGATCGTCGCCGATATCCCGGGCTTGTTAGAAGGCGCGCACCGCGGCGTGGGCCTAGGGCACGCTTTCTTGCGGCACCTGATGCGGACGCGCTTGCTCGTGCACCTTATCGACGGCAGCTCACCGCAACCACTTGCCGACTTTTCACTCATCAACGCTGAATTGGCACTCTTCACCGAGGAATTGGGCAGCAAACCGCAGATCATCGTCGTGAATAAGCAGGATCTGCCCGCTGCGCAGGAGGTCTGGCCCCAATTGGGCGTTGCTTTGCGCGAACGGGGCAATGAGCCGTTGGCCATTTCTGCTGCCACTCATGCGGGCATCACGCCGCTGATTCGCCGCCTTTTTGCCGAATATGACGCGCTGCCGCCTTTGAAACAAAGAACAGATGAGACGACGTTCTCACTGCTCGAATCTGCCGCAGAACCTCTCTATACGATCCGGCGCGACCGATCCGGACGGTTCATCGTGCGAGGTCAACGCATTGAGCGCGCTGCCGCAATGACCTATTGGGAATATGAGGAGTCTGTGCATCGCTTCCAACAGATTCTGGCCGTGCTAGGCATCACTGATGCGCTGAGCGAGGAGGGCGTGCAAGTTGGCGATACTGTCATCATCGGCGAACGTGAGCTGGAGTGGAGTGAATGACGGCGGCCGACGGCACAATACGAAGGACCCGAATCGGCATCCTGGGCTGGACATTTGACCCACCGCACAGAGCACATATCAGCCTCGCGGAAACAGCCCTCCAACAACTCCAGCTCATACGCGCCTTCTTCGTACCCGCCGCAGACCCACCGCACAAACATGGAAAAATTCGTGCCAGTATCACGCAACGCCTGGCGATGCTCGAGCGGGCCGTATCGGGATGCCCACAATTCGAAATTTCGCTTGTAGATGTCGAGCGGCCCGGCCCACATTACTCGGTGGATACAGCACGCATCTTCTGGGAGCGATACCCAGGAGCGGAGTTGTTCTTCATCATGGGAGCAGATGCGCTGGCCAAACTACCCACCTGGCGGCAACCGAATGAGTTGTTGCGGCGCTGTCAAATAGCTGTGATGAAGCGGCAGGGTTATGGTTTTCACGCAGCCATCGAGAATACCCCGCTGCCAGAGCTGGTGGAGCGCTGCGTGCTCCTCGATGGGCCGCAGTTGGCCATCTCGTCAAGTGATTTGCTGGATCGCCTACAGCAGGGCAAAGATGTATCGGCGACGCTCGCGCCAAACATGTTGGCATATATCCAATGCGAGGGAATCTATCACGTCGGGGATGATGGTTAGATTCGGCCCTCCGCAGCAGATGCGTCTGTTCATTTTCGCGCTTAGTTGCACGCTCATCTTTGCGCCGTTGCGCGCGCAAATTCCGACCAAAACTCCACCAACCCCTGTGCCCACCCCGGTGCGAGCGCTAGATGAAGGGTTGGAGACCCGTTCGAACTGGCACGAGGCGATACAGAGCGGCACCCTCACCGTCGGCATGCTCTTCAACGAGGTGCCCTTCGGCTGGTTGGATATCCGCGGCAACGTAACAGGTTACGACGCCGACATCCTACGCAGCATCACCGCTTTGTGGGGCATAGACATTCGCTTCCTGCACGTGACGAGGCAAACAGGTGGGGAGATGCTTCACGCCGGGGAAGTGGATCTACTCGCTGGTGGGCAATTGCTACTCAGCCAGCGCCTGGAGGAATACGCATTCAGCCATGCCTATCACCTGGACACTTTGCAGATGCTCGTGCGAGCCGATGCGCCCTGGCAAACCCTCGCCGATTTGACCGGGCAAAGCGTCGGAGTGGTTCGCGTTTCTGCTGAGGAAGACTATCTAGCCGAATGGAGCCAGCGCGAGAACATCGCTTACCTGACTCGCCCACAACCGACGCTCGACCGCGGCCTGCGCACGCTCCTGGCGGGAGAAATTGAAGCGCTGGTCGGCGAACGATCTCAGCTGGAACAACTGCAACGGGAACCTGGGCAAATACGGCCGCTGGAAAGCGTGCTGGGCGCATTGCCGCTCGCCTTTGCCCTGCCCGCAGCGGATAGCATTCTGCGCGACGCTTTGAATCATGCGCTGCAGACGATCGCGTCAAATGGGCGACTGCGCGAATTGCACACCCTCTACTTCCCCAGCATCCCACACGACGAAGAGCAAATACCGCAATGGGTTGATCTTGGTGATGATGGCGCGTTCAACCCGCCCGATACGATCGCATACCCAGAACATTTCACGCTCCCCTCCCTGCGAGAGGCTAGTGTATTGCGGGCAGTGCTGGTGAATACACCCGATTCGCGCTTGGCAAATTTATGCACTGGTCTTGCGACTGCGCTGGGCGAGCTCTGGGGCCTCACGGTCGATTTTGAAACGGCAGAAGCGGCTTCCGCTATAGCGGCCGTCGTTGCTGGCGAAGCGGATATAGCCATCGGGGTCGCACCCAGCTGGGCGGAAAGCGCGCGCGTCGATTTCACAGCGCCCTTTTTACGACACGGATCGCTGCTCCTAACGCGCGCGGCAGGCGATATCACCAGCTTTGCCAACTTGCCGTCGCCTGCGACCATCGCAATCCCCGCTCAAGACCCCTTAATCCTCGCCCGCCTGCGAGAAGTGGCGGAGGCGTCAGGGATCGAATTGGGCGATACGCGGATCGTGAGCGCCGCGTTGCTCGCCAATGAGTTGCTCGCCGATGAGGAAGTAGACGCCATCTTCGCCGATAGCCTCGTCCTGGCGCCATTCCTGCGCGACTACCCTGATCGTTTTCGCGTAGCCAGCAATGCGAATGGGGGAATATGGTTCTCACGAGAATACCTCAGCATCACAACACCAGAAAACGATGTCGCCTTCCGTAACCTGGTCGAACTAAGCCTACAAGCGCTCGCGCAGGATGGGAGGCTGACTATGCTATTGGAGCCACTCACGAATCCAGACCTGCCGAATATGGGGCACCGCATCTCGCAATGGCCCGACAAGAAGGTATCGCTTCAAATTGGCAGTGGCCGCGGTTGAGAGAGAGCCTATACGAGAGACATTAAATTGATCCCACTAGGGTTGTGCCCGCGTAAAACTGCTATACTAAGCGAGTAAGAAGTGAGATTATCAATCTTCTTTAGTAGGAAGGTGGGAAACTTGAGCGGCTCGCGCACATCCCCCAGAGCAGCTAGTGGGGTTTAGGGCCGTAGCCGCCGAGGTTTTCTGAAGTTCAGTTCCGTTTTCATCGCTGGGAGCTGGGCAACGCTTCTGAATCTGTCATCCGTTGCAAGATTACGAGGAGAAGAACCAATGGCTTTTGAATTACCAGTCCTTCCGTATGCCCTCGACGCGTTGGAGCCGCATATCGACGCGCGCACGATGGAAATACACCATGGCAAGCACCATGCCTCCTACATCAACAATCTGAAAAACGCCATCGCCGGTACGGAGTTGGAAGACAAGCATGTCGCTGAACTCTTGAGCGACCTTAACTCCGTGCCCGAGAACATCCGCACCGCTGTCCGCAATAACGGCGGCGGCCATGCCAACCACAGCCTCTTCTGGGAGATCCTATCGCCCACTCCCAGCTCGCGTTCGGTTGAGTTGGATGCCGCGATCAATGATACTTTCGGCTCCTTCGCGGACTTCCAGGCGAAGTTCTCGGCGGCGGCAGCGACGCGCTTCGGCTCCGGCTGGGCCTGGCTCTCTGTCGGTAGCGATGGCCTGCAGGTCAGCTCCTCGCCAAATCAGGATTCGCCGCTGATGGAAGGGCGCTTCACCATCCTCGGCCTTGACGTCTGGGAGCATGCTTACTACCTCAACTACCAGAATCGTCGCCCAGATTATATTGCCGCCTTCTGGAATATCGTTAACTGGAGCAAAGTCTCTGAGTTCTACAAGATGGCGCTCGGCTTTCTCAATCAATAAGCACATGTGTAGGGGAGGGCGTCGCGCGTTAGCGTGGCGCCTTTTCCTATCGAGAGCAAGCGGATGAGCGAATACCGAGTAGAACGAGATACGCTGGGTGAAGTGCGCCTCCCAGCGAAAGCCCTATATGGTGCGCAAACTCAGCGCGCAGTCGAGAATTTTGCAGTAAGTGGTATGCGGCCCTGGCCGGCCTTCGTCTGGAGCATGGCCCTCATCAAGCGCGCCGCCGCTCAGGTCAACGCCGAGCTGGGGCTGCTCGATTCGCGCCGCGCGGGCGCCATCATACAAGCCGCCGCTGAAGTGCTCGCCGGCGAGCACCACGAACATTTCGTCATTGACCCTTTCCAAGCGGGCGCGGGCACCAGCCACAACATGAACATGAACGAGGTGCTCGCCAACCGCGCCAATCAGCTACTCGGGCATGCGCTCGATGATGCTGATAAACCCATCAGCGCCAATGACCACGTCAACATGGCGCAAAGCACCAACGATACCATCCCGACGGCCATCCGCCTTGGGGCGCTCTGGCGGCTGGATGAGCTGCTCTCGGTCCTGCATCGATTCGTGGCCACCAACCGCGCCAACGCCAAAGCCTGGGATAACATCGTGAAATCCGGCCGTACGCACTTACAAGACGCTGTGCCCATCCGTTTGGGTCAGGAAGTGGGCGCCTGGAGCCGCGCCATCGAGCGTGACATCGCCAAGATCGAGCTGGCCGCGGATGGCTTGCGGCGACTGGGCATCGGCGGGACTGCTGCTGGCAGTGGCCTCAACGCCCATCCCAGATACCACGCGCGCATGGTCGCAACGCTCAGCGAACTCAGCGGCATCGAGCTGCACGAGTCAGATGACCTCTTTGAATCGATGCAATCGTTGGCGGATGCGGTCTTCTTCGCCGGCGCCCTGCGCGCGATGGCACAAGACTTCACACGCATTGCCAACGACATCCGATTGCTCTCCGCCGGCCCTACCACCGGTATCGCCGAGCTGACCTGCCCACCCGTGCAACCCGGTTCCTCTATCATGCCCGGCAAAGTAAACCCGGTCATGGCGGAGATGCTCAATCAGGCGATGTACCATTGCCTCGGCAACGACCATGCCATCACGCTCTGTGCGATGGCCGGACAGCTCGAGCTCAACGTCATGATGCCCATCCTCGCGCACAATCTCAACGAAATGCTACAGGTGATGATCGGCGCCGTCCGAGCATTCACCGAGCGATGCGTTGTCGGGCTGGTGGCAAACCGCGAACGCGCTGAGAGCTGGCTCGCACGCAACCCCATCCTCGTCACCGCACTCAACCCGCTCATTGGCTACGAGGCGGGCGCGGCCGTCGCCAAGAAAGCGCTTGCCGAAAACAAAAGCGTGCGTGATGTCGTGCTTGAGCTGGGCCTGCTGAATGAAGGGCAACTCGCCGATGCCCTGGATGCGCGCCGAATGACCGATGGCGGCATCGCAGGGAGCTGAGTAGCACATATGGAACGCGCCGAAGCCTGGGATATCGTCACAGAATTTACCGCTAGCCCCACCTTGCGCCGCCACATGCTCAGCGTTGAAGCGGCTATGCGCCACTATGCGCGCCATTTTGGCGAAGACGAAGCACTATGGGGCGTTGTCGGTCTGCTACACGATTTCGATTACGAGCAGAATCCCGACGTTTCCGTTGAAGGGCACCCCATCGTTGGCGAGCGCATCTTAAGCGAGCGCGGCATCTCCGAAGAGATCCGCCAGGCCATCCTCGCGCACGCGCCGGAGATCACCGGCGTGCAACCTCACTCATTGATGGAACAGACACTCGTCGCTGTCGATGAATTGACTGGTTTCTTGATAGCCGTGACTCTTGTGCGCCCGAATAAGGATATTCGCGAGGTGCGCCTTAAATCCGTGCGAAAGAAATGGAAGGACCGCGCCTTCGCTGCGGCGGTGAATCGTGGCGAAATTGAAGAAGCGGCGACTAGGCTTGGCATCCCCTTGGATGAGCACATCCAACACGTATTGTCAGCGATGGCGGGGGAGGCGGCCGCGCTTGGGTTGGCGGGTGACACATGATGGAGCGCGCCTTTCGCATCATCGATCGCCTGGCCTTCGCGCTCATGAAATTGCTATTCGCCCCTTTCCGGCGGGTATGATTCTTTTGCAGGCCCAGCGGCCCCACACTTGGATAATGCGGCCATCTCGTCTACACTGGTCGCGCGCGGGTGCGAGTTGAGCTTGAGCCGCGTAAGGAGGTAACACATGCACATACAACGTAAATTGCCGCGCTTAATATTCACGCTCTTCTGCTTAACGTTGGTCGTTGCGGTAGCTAGCGCACAAGATCACAGCCTCCAGGTAGGCGCAACGCAGAGCGATACGTTGAATGCTGAGCAACTGGCACATGTTTACCTGTTGAGTAGCGTCGGCGACGAGCAAATCGAACTGCTGGCTACGAACGAGACGGGCGCCAATCTGGCCTTGACGCTCACCGATGCCTTTGGGAATAGCCTGGCGCAAAGCAGCGGCGAACCAGGCATGACGCGCCTGGTAACCACAATACCCGCCGCCGGGAGCTACTATGTCACCGTATTTTCAACTGGTAGCGGGGCCAGCGATATCATTCCCTTCACCATCACCCGCCTCGGCACTTCCACCAGCGCTGACGACGAAAGCACGACGGAGAGCGGCTATCCATCCACGCAGGTATTAACCGCAGGCCTGGAAATTGATTTGAATTGGGATAACACCTCTAACCTCGATCTCGAGGTGCGTGATCCCCTTGGCGGCAGCTTGTATTGGCTCAACCCGAGTGTACCCAGTGGCGGTGTCTTGCCCGCCAATCGCAACGGCTCGTGCGAATTTCTTCAATCTGAGCAACCTGAACGCGCGAGCTGGCCCGCTGGTATCCTACCCAGTGGCAGCTACGAAATCCTCGTCTATTATCAGGAAGATTGCCAAGGACTCGGCGCGAGCGACTTCACCGTCGACATTCGCCTGAATGGCAGCCTGCAGCATAGTTTTGCCGGCGGCCTGGATGAAGGTGGCGTGTACATTGGCCGTCTTGTCATCCGCGCTGATGGCAATAGCTCCCTCGGGTTGCACGGCAGCTACAACGATTCTCAGACGCTCAGCCTCAGCGAATGGAATGAGAGCGCTGCGTCAATCCGCCCAACGGAGACAGTCGCTGGCACGATCACCAACAGCGATCACGCACGCGCTTATAGTTTTAGCGCCGTAGCGGGTGACGTCGTTTCGCTGGAATTGTTGGCTATCGATGGCAGCCTGGATACCCTGCTCGCGCTCTACGACCCAAATGGCAACCTCGTCGCCACAAACGATGATATTGACGATGGCACGAATTCGGCGATTCGCCTGCGGGCGCTTCCAGTGGGCGGCGCGTATACTGTAATTGCCAGCCGCTATGGCCGCGATCTGGGCGGCACTGAGGGCAATTTCAACCTCACGCTTAGCCAGCAATCCTCGGAGACAGCATCCGAGTTAGCGGCGTTGAATTTGCCTTCCGGCGATGTGGAAGTCAGCCTGCTCTGGAGTACGGCTGCAGACTTGCAGCTGCTCGTGCGTGACCCGCGCGGCAATTCGGTATATGACGACTTCCCGACGACCGTATATGGTGCCAGCTTAGCGCTGGCAGGCAATGTAGGCTGCAGCAGCGATCTGGCAAGCCCTGTCTCGCATATCTTTTGGCCGAGTGGCAGCGCCATCCCCGGTTGGTATGAAGTGGATATCTGGTATCAAGATACATGCGGGGATACGACGCCGGTCGCCTTCACGCTTTACATCACCGTGCGCGGGCAGTTGCTCTTTTCCGCCAATGTGCCCATCGATCCTGGGCAACGCTACCTGACCAACTTTCAGTTGAATTTGGATGGCAGTGTGAACATGGGAAGCGGCGGTATCTTCACGGGTCTCCAAGGATTGGATTATCAATCTCAAATCGCCAGCGCCGAAGAATTTGTCGGCGGACAAGGGCTCGGTACGATCTTATTCGAGCAACCCTTCCAACTATACATATTTGAGGGCCACGCTGGTGATGTGGTCACTGTCAGCATGGTCGCCTCTGCCGGTACCCTCGACACCTTGCTCTACCTCATCGATCCGAATGGCATCGTGCTTAGCGGAAATGATGATGCGATCTCCGGCGAAACGACCGATTCTTTGTTGAGCGACATCGTCTTGACGCAAGATGGTACTTACATTGTGTTTGCGACGCGTTATGGCATCCGCTATGGTGGTACCGAAGGCCCCTATCAACTTTCCTTATTAATCCGATGACCGACGGTTGAAACGCGATGTTCCCACAAGTTTTGCAGCCCAGTAACAGTTGGGAATGCGCGTTAATTTGCGTTACATTTCCTGCGCGCGCGCGATTGCTGTGCCCGCATCCATTCAACCTCTTGTCGAGGCGAAGAGTGATGCAAATGAACAAGCGCTTGGCAATGCCGGTTCTCGCCCTGCTCCTCCTGGCTATGGTCGCCTGCGCGCCCGTCACTCCCAATCTACGTGACGATAGCATGATGCACGACCGTGAGCTGGTCGCCCAGGATCCCATTTGCGACGTACCATGCTGGCACACCATCACACCCGGCCTTACCTCTTGGGACGAAGCCATCGACTATCTGGATACACTCATCTGGTCGCTCGAAGAGAACACCAGCGGAATTATTGCTGAGCTGGAAGTTGATGATCTCGACGATACGGACGAAATTACCAGCATCGCTACCTTCCGCCCGGTGCGTAGCCGCCAGGTCGGCGCGCTCTGTTGCCAGTTGTTCACGCGGACGGGCGATGTCGTGGATGTGCTCATTATCCAGGTCGCGCCGAGCCAGCGCCTCGGTATGAAGGTCGGCGCGTTTATCGAAAAATATGGCCCACCCGCCTATCTCGTTGGCGCCGTCTACGAACGCGACGACGAGCAGGCACTCATGAATATGATCTATCCGGATATCCCAATGGTCATCTACGCCTACGTCGACCAGGGCGCCGAAGGCGAACTGCGTGATCGAAGCGAAGTCATTGGCTTCATGTTGATGACCTACGCCGAGATGGAAACGATTCTGAGCGAAAACGACCTGCATACCTATGAAGGCAGCGCGTCCTTCAACGTCTACTCGACCGATGAAGGTGCCGAATTTGAGTTGCGCTCCGGCGACCCTGTGCCCTGGTCACCGCCGCAAGGACTGCTCGATACCCTCGCGGAAAATGACTTCACCCACTTGCTCGCTGCTATAGAAGCGCTCGGTCTCAGTGATTTACTACTTGGCAGTGAGCAATATACCATCTTCGCTCCCAGTGACGCGGCATTCGTGACGGCCGCAACGGAGCTTGGCCTCTCGCTCGACGCGTTGTTGGCGGATGAAGAGCTGCTAGCGAATGTATTGGCCTATCACCTGGCACCTGAGAACGTGCGCGCTCATACCCTTGGCGGTCTCAACTCAGTGAAGACGGCTTTGGGCGCAAATATCAATTTCACCGTCGATGACCCCAACC
The DNA here is from genome assembly GCA_965237765.1 of Phototrophicaceae bacterium. Lineage (GTDB taxonomy): Bacteria > Chloroflexota > Anaerolineae > Aggregatilineales > Phototrophicaceae > WTGJ01. The sequence continues at coordinate 2,403,526 of OZ250157.1, read as the reverse complement.
CCCCGCTCGCGGAAGGCGAAACAGCCGACCCCAACGTTGAGCTCATCCCGCTGGATATCACGCTAAATGACAGCGTCAAGCTCGCGCCGCAGAATTACGTCGCGGCCAATGGCTGGGTCTACGCGCTCGATAGCGTGCTCCTGCCACCAGAAAACGCGATGAAACCGTTGGCGGAGCTGTTGGCGGATTTACGCGGTGAATAAGTGAGCAGGCGCTGTAATCATCGGCTGAGAGGAGCCAGTCCTAAATGAGCGACGAAAAAACGAACATGGAGCCGCGTACGCTGGAGGGCCTAGCAGTCGGCACACAGCTACGCGGAAAAATCAAGAGCCTGGAATTGTTCGGCGCTTTCGTCGATCTCGGTATTGGCATAGATGCCTTATTGCATATCTCGCAGATCACACCGCGCGTGAAGAACGTCGCCGATCTCCTCTCCGTTGGACAGGAGCTCGATGTCTTCGTGCTCAAGATTCATGCTGAAACCAAGCGCGTCGCCCTGGCGATGCAACGGCCGCCGACTGTCTCTTGGGATGACCTGACCAACGGCAAGCAATTCACGGGCACCGTGACGCGCATCGAGCGTTTTGGCGCTTTTGTGGATATTGGTTGCGAGCGCGCTGGCATGGTGCACGTCTCGGAAATTACCGATGGTTACCTCAGTGCGCCGAGCGACATGCTCAACATCGGGCAAAATGTGGATGTCTGGGTGCTCAAGGTTGACCGCCGCAAACGGCAAATTGACCTCACTATGAAAGAGCCGCTGGAGCATATTGAGGAAGAAGGCGAGGAAATTGAGGCGTTGCCGACGGCGATGGAACTCGCCTTCCGTCGCGCAATGAATTCGGGAGGCAAAAGCGCCAACGACGTCAGCCGTAGGGAGAAACGCCGCAACCGCTCCCTTGAGCAAGAAGACATCATTGCGCGCACACTTCGTGCGCATAGCGAAACTGATTAGGCGCCAGCGCGCAATAGTTGCCGCAAGCGGAACAACGTGAAGACGAAGAGCAGCGTGATATTTGCCTCGTGTGTCAAGCACCAGGGACAGGCAGCGCGCAAGACGAAGAACTGCAAATACACCAAATACATCGAATAGAACCAGGCGAACGCGTTGAGCCCGAAGAAGAGCGCAATCAGCGCGTCGCGGTTAGCGCCGCGCCTTTCCCATAGCCAGACCGCTAGGAGCAGGATGTATACCAGCCAACCAAGGTAGGCAATCGGCACGCTACTCCCGAGCAATGCGACTTCCGAATAGCGACTGTTCAGTACTGCCTCGCAATTGATCATGCCACCGCTCAAGCACACTGATTTCTGCTCCGCCAGCTTCAGGTAGCTGAGGTAACTGGTGACGAAGATGCCGACGATGATGAATAAGAGGGTCAGGGGACGGCCTGAAAGTTGTTTCACGCATCTCCTCCGGTGGGATGTGGCAGCGGTCGCAATGGCCGCAATGAGAGCACAGAACCGGCGTCAACTCGCGCAACACCAGCATCTATGATGAGTAATCCATCGGCGCGCACCAAGGACATCATCGCCCCTGAGCTTTGCGTGCCCGTCGAAAAGGCAAACCACTCGCCATTTCGCCACTCCAGCCGCGTGCGAAGATAACTACGCCGCCCATCCGAACGAAATTCCTCGCCTGCTCGCACGCTGATCACCGGTTGCGGCCAGCGATCTTCGCTATGACCGCCCATTTTTAGTAAGGTCGGGCGCACGAAGACGTCAAACGTAACCAGTGCCGATACGGGGTTGCCAGGTAAACCGAAGAATGGGATGCCCTGGATGCGCCCGAAGGCGAGTGGTTTGCCTGGCCGCATGTTGACGCGCCAGAATTGCAGTTCGCCGATTTCGCGAAGCGCCGCCAACACGTAATCAGCAGCGCCGACGGAAACGCCCGCGCTGCTGATGATGAGATCCGGCGCGTGCGCGACTACGCTCCAGAGCGTCGCGCGGATATCGCCCAAGTCATCCCGCGCGATGGGAAAACGCAGAGGCTGGCCACCATGCTCCGCAATTAGGCTGGCAAGCGCATAAGAATTACTTTCACGGATGCGGCCGGGAGCGAGGGGCTGGTCGACGCTGAGCAATTCTTCGCCACTGCTCAAAATGGCCACACGCGGCTGCCGATAGACCAGTGGCTCTACTACGCCTAAAGCAGCGAGTACCCCGATTTCTGCTCCGAGCAGATGGCGTCCGCAGGTCAGTACTACCTCACCCGCGCGCATATCTTCGCCACGCGGGCGAACATAGGCGCCAGCCGCGCTTGCCTTATGGATCTGGACCGTTTCGCCAATCGCCGCCTCTACGGACCAATCCGCGTCGGTGGCTTCCACCGGTACGATGGCGTCAGCGCCAGGGGGCAGGGGAGCACCAGTCATGATACGCGCCGCCTCGCGGTGGCCCAGCATCCGTCCAGCCACGCTCCCAGCCGCAATATGTATCACCACCGGCAGCGACACGGGTGATTCCGGGCTGGCTCTAGCGACATCCTCAGCGCGTACCGCGAATCCATCCATGCTAGAATTTGGGGCCGCCGGTAAATCACTGTCGGCGCTGATGTCTTCGGCAAGTACACGGCTGCTCACCTGCGCCAGTGGAACACGCTCCACCGCCAGCGGAGTGATATTTACCAGGACATCGGCTAGTGCAATTTCTACGCTACGCAAAGTCATACAATCATCCAGAATTCCACTATCATATGAATTATAGCAGAGCGCAAAAATGCGTTAGAATAATCAAGAGGTAAACGCGTTGTGGAGGAACTAAGGCCATTAGCGTAGTCGCCCCCGAAGCGGAACTCAACTCACTCTTCCGCAAGCTCCACCGCTTGAATCTAAACGACCGCGCACTCATCGAACGAGCCTACCTGAAGGCGCAGATTGCGCACGAAGGGCAATTCCGCAAATCCGGAGCGCCATTCATCACTCACTGCGTCGCCGTCGCCCAGATTCTGGCGGAAATGAACCTCGATGCCGAAACGATCGCTGCTGCCCTCCTGCATGACGCAATCGAAGACACTTCTGTAACCAGCAAGGAAATTCGAGAGGAATTCGGTGAGGCCATTTGCGGTCTGGTGGAGACGGTGACGAAGTTGGCTCGTTTGCCCACTGGAGACACCAAACAACGCAGCCAACGCGATAAAGAATACATGCGCAAAATGCTACTCACCATGGGCGACGATGTGCGCGCCGTGCTCATCAAACTGGCGGACCGCCTTCATAACATGCGCACGCTGGGCTATCTACCCAGCGACAAGCGGCAGCAAATCGCGCAGGAAACGATGGATATCTTTGCGCCACTAGCCAACCGCCTCGGTATCTGGCAATTTAAGTGGGAGCTCGAAGACCTCAGCTTTCGTTTCTTGCATCCAGAGAATTACGAGCGCATCGCCCGCCGCATCGACGCGCACCGTCAGGAACGTGAGGAGGATATCAGCTCCATCGTACAATTCCTGCGCCGCGAGTTGGAAAAACACGGCATCACAGACGCACAATTCGCCGGCCGGCCGAAGCATATTTACAGCATATTCAGCAAGATGCAAAAGAAAGAGACATCCTTCGGACAAATCTATGATATCCGCGCCGTACGTGTCATCGTCGATACCGTGCCACAGTGCTACCTATCGCTCGGTATCGTGCACAATCTCTGGCGTCCGATCCCCAGCGAGTTTGACGATTACATCGCCGCGCCCAAGGATAATTTCTACCAGAGCCTGCACACTGCGCTGCTGGATAAAGAAGGTAAGACGATCGAAATTCAGATTCGCACGCGCGAAATGCACATGAACGCCGAATATGGCATCGCTGCTCATTGGCGTTATAAAGAAGGTAGTCGCGACGGCGTACGAGACCCACATTACGAAGAGCGCTTGAATTTCATTCGTCGCCTGTTGGAATTCGGCAGCGAATTGCCTGAAGACGACGAAAATTTCCTCAATACAATGAAGACCGAAGTCTTCGAAGGCCGCGTCTATGTCTTCACGCCAAAGGGTGATATCGTCGATTTACCAGCGGGCGCGACACCCATCGATCTCGCCTACCACATCCACACCGAAGTGGGCCACCACTGCCGTGGCGCCAAGGTGCAGGGAAACCTCGTCAACTTGAATTACCGCCTACAAAATGCGGATCAGGTAGAAATCCTTACCTCCAAACGCAGCAGTCCCAGCCTCGACTGGTTGAACCCGCACCTCGGTTACGTCAAGACCTCACGCGCACGCTCAAAAATACGCCTCTGGTACCGCAAGCAGAATTTCGAGCACCACGTCACCCTCGGCCGCGAATCGCTAGAGCGCGAGCTAAAACGCATCGGCGTACTCGAGCGCATGACCTACGAGCAAATCGCCGCGCTATTCAAGTTCGACGATAGCGACAAATTCCTCGCAGCCATTGGCTCGGGTGACATCAACACCAGCCAAATTGCCGGGCGCATCTTGGAAACGGAGCAAAAGGCGCGCCTGGAACAAGAGCGCGAAGACGGGCTCGAGGTCCTCATCCGCCCGCGCCTCACGCCACACCCAAGCGCGGATACTGGCGTCCGGGTCGATGGCATGTCCGGCCTGTTGATCAATTTGGCGCGCTGTTGCAACCCGATGCCAGGCGACCCCATCGTCGGCTTCATCACCCGCGGCCGCGGTGTGAGCGTTCATCACGAGAATTGCACCAATATCAAAGCACTAGATGAACCCGAGCGCCTACTCGAAGTCAGCTGGGAAAATACCGATAGCTTGCGCTTTTACCGCGTTCCGATCAGCATCATCGCTTATGACCGCGCCGGGCTCATGCGCGATATCAGCACCCTGCTCGCGGATGAAAAAATCAACCTCAGCGAGGTCGCAGTTTCCACAAAACAGGAAGTCGCCACCTTCCAACTCACGATGGAAATCAGTGATCTGACGCGCCTCAGCCGCGTGATGACGCGCGTTGAGGATATCCCGAGCGTCATTGAAGTCTTCCGCCGCCAGTCCATATGAGCCACTTGATCCATTCCTAAGTCAACCGCAAAACTCCAGCGACCTTCTCTCGGTCGCGCAGATTAACTGCTTCGGTCAGTTTCCTAGCGCCACGTTCTAAAACGGGAGCTTTACCGAGGCGAACGATTCGCCCACGGCCTGCATCGCTGAGGACGAGCAATTGATCGCGCTCGCCACCCAACGCTGCCGCTCCCAGGCCTTGGCTATCCGATGGCATACGTAATGTCAAGATGCCCTGTGCCCCTCGACGGTAGCGCGGGAATTCGGCGAGCTCCGTACGACCCGCCAGTCCTTCCGCCGTCATGTACCAAAGCCAATCGCCGCTTTCTGGCGGCGCAGCTAGTGTGGCGACGATGTGATCCCCTTCGCCGGCGAGTTTCATACCACGCACGCCGCCTGCCGCCAATCCGCTGGCGCGCACCTGCTCGGCCGCGAAGCAAATCATGCGGCCCCGAGCACTGACCAGCACGATTTCGTCCCCAACGTTATGCCTGACCACCGTCAGCAGCTGGTCGCCTTCGGGGATATTCATAACTTGGAAAGCATCGCGCCGGCCAGCGGGCAGACGCGCCAGCTCGATCCGTTTCACCAGTCCACCGGCCGTCGCTAATAAAAGAAAACCCTCAACCGAATCCTCTGGCGCAAAACCGAATAGCGCTACGACCCGCTCGCTAGATGCCATCGACGAAACATAAGCGATGCCCTGGCCTGCTTGCGCCTTTTGCACTTGTGGCAAATCGCGCGGGCTGATTGCTGCGCAATACCCGGAAGCGGCGAATGCGAAAAAGGGTTGTGCAGTATTAGCGCGTTGCAATGCACGTGTGGTGTCATGGTTGCGTGTGTTGGGGCGCGGCGCCTCTGCGTGATCTACGCGGCCCAACTTTCCGCTCGCGCTCAGCGTTACCCAACAGGCTTCAGCGAGCATCTCATTATTCTGGGTGTCGATTTTGGCGGAGCTATCGGCGATTAACGTGCGGCGCGTGTCCTGGTATTGTGCCCTCAGCTCGGCCAGCTCCTCGCTGATGACGACGCGCTGTTGCTCGTCACTACCCAATAGCTTTTGCAACTCATGAATTCGTCGTTGTATAGACTGATATTCAGCGCGTATCTTTCGGCGCTCCAAAGCGACGAGGCGCCCCAACGGTAAATCTAGGATGGCGCGCGCCTGGTCTTCGCTAATCTTCAACGCCTTGCGCAAATTTTGCCGCGCGCTCTCGATGCGTCGTGAACGACGCGTGATCTCCACCACCACATCCAGTTTATTCAGAGCGATCAGCAATCCTTCCAGGATATGTGCCCGCTCTTCCGCTTTGCGCAGTTCAAAGACCGATCGTTTCCGCAAGACGACCAGTCGATGCTCCAGGAAGATGCGTAACGCCTTCTTGAGCGAAAGCAAACGCGGCACGCCATCCACCAGCGCGAGGAGGATAATGGAGTACGTATCCTGTAATGGCGTATGGCGATAGAGCAGGGGAAGCAGAGCCTCAGGCTCGACGTTACGCCCCAACTCCAGCACCAAACGCAGACCCTTGCGGTCCGATTCGTCACGCAGATCAGCCAGGCCCTCGAGACGGCCGCGGCGTGCCAAATTTGCGATGCGTTCGACCAACGACGCTTTGTTCACTTGGTAGGGCAACTGTGTGACGACAATACCCATCCGCCCGCGGCCAATCGGTTCCGTATGCAAACGGCCGCGCAAGGTAATTTTGCCACGACCGCTCTGATACGCAGCGCGCAAACTGTCTGCACCTCCCTCCTCGTCGCCATCTGGATGCCGGAAGAGCAAACCTCCCGTCGGGAAATCGGGACCCTGGATGAATTGCATCAATTCTTCGAGGGTGATTTCCTCCAAGCGCAACCAATGATCCAGCATATAGCGCAGGGCATCGCAGATTTCGCCCAAATTGTGCGGCGGGATGCTCGTCGCCATACCGACCGCGATGCCCGAAGCGCCGTTAACGAGCATGTTTGGGATTTTGCCAGGTAATACTACGGGTTCGCGCAAGGTGCCATCGAAATTACTGATGAAGGGCACTGTCTCGCGCGCGATATCAACCATCATCTCTTCGCCGAGAGCGGCCATCCGCACTTCGGTATACCGCATGGCCGCCGGGCCGTCGCCGTCAATGCTGCCGAAATTGCCCTGTCCTTCGAGAAGTGGGTTGCGCATCGCAAAATCCTGAGCGAGGCGCACCATTGTGTCATAAACCGCGCCATCGCCATGTGGGTGGAACTTGCCAAGCACTTCGCCGACAATGCGTGCGCTCTTCTTATAATCGGCGCCGGCGCGCATACCCATCTCGTGCATGGCGTAGAGTATGCGGCGGTGCACCGGTTTCATACCATCGCGCGCATCCGGCAAAGCACGCGCCACGATCACGCTCATCGCATAGTCCAAATACGAATCGCTCATTTCGCTCTCGATATGGACCATGCCGGTCGCTTCTGCGTTCATCGCTTCTCCCTGGCTGCCCTATCAATTCGTGCTGTTGCTGCTGCGAAACTGAGCATCTATCCTAAGCGGAAGTTGCCTATAGACACACGTGCTATCATAACAGCACGATGAAGAACGTCCGAAATATACGTTTCACCCTCGCCATGATCACGCTCATTGGCCTGATCGTTTCCTGCACGGATGGCCAAACCCCCATAGCCTATGTGGAAAATACGCCCCTCAGTACGCCCGTCACCGCGGCAACCGCCTGGCCGGGCGCCGTCGTCGGCCCGGATTATACGCGCCCGCCCACGCAAAGCCCGATACCCTCTACACCAGCACCTACCGCCATCCCAATGGCCACCCTGCCACCAGCGCCACGCCTCAATGGCGAAAACGTGGGCATCCAACTCGTGCTGCACCTCTCCGACGAGGATTGGGCGCAGGCGATGCTGCAAGTCGAACGCCTGGGCATTCGCTGGATCAAGTTGCAACTTGCCTGGGATTACCTGCAAGCCCGCGGCCCCGCTGAATGGGAGGAAAATATCAAGCGCACGGAGCTGCACCTGCAAGACGCCAAGCGCCGCGGCTTCAACATCCTCGTTAGTCTGGCGCGCGCGCCTGATTGGGCCCGAACCTCTCACAAAGACGAAGGTCCGCCAGAAAACCCCGACACGCTGGCGAATTTTATCCACTTCTTGTTTGGGCGCGGCATCGGACAGCTGATTAACGCGTACGAAATCTGGAATGAACCAAATTTGATCCGCGAATGGACTGGGCGGCCCCTGAATGGCCGCGAATACATGCGCTATTTCGCCGCCGCCCATACAGCCATTCGTTCGCATAGTGCCAGCGTCACCATCATCACAGCCGGTCTTTCACCAGTCGCAGAGCTACCACACGCGCGCGATGACCGTCAATACCTGCGTGAAATGTACGCTGCCGGACTGGCGAATTATCACGATATCGCCGTCGGCATCCACCCCTATAGCTGGGGCAATCCGCCTGATGCGCGTTGCTGCTCATCTGGTCCCGAACGAGGCTGGGATGAACACCCACAGTTCTTCTTCGCCAACACGCTGGATGATTATCGCGCGATCATGAGATCCAACGGCCACGGCGGTATCCCTTTTTGGGTGACTGAATTTGGCTGGGCGACCTGGGAAGACCTATGGGGCGAACCACCACAACCATGGATGTCCTATAATAACCTGGCCCAACAATCGGAATACACGCTGCGCGCACTCCAAATTAGCGAAGAGCGGGCCGATATCGACAAAATGTTCCTATGGAATTTGAACTTCGGCGCGAGCGAGTTGAACATCAACAACCGCGACGAGCGCGCTGCCTATAGTTTGATTATCCCCGCCAAATATATTGAGCGGCCGGTTTACTGGCAGCTCCGGGAAGCCTTCACCGGTTGCGTCATCTGGGATTGCCCATAAACCAACGGCACGGCGCATATTCTCGCCGTGCCGTCTGATACTCGTCGGATTTCGCTCAATTATCGCTACTCGGTTCGGGCAAGGAGCCGATTCCATCGACATCAGCAATGGTGAGTTCTTCCGAATCGGTCGTGTGCGCATCGCCCTCTAGTACAAACTCGACTTCTTCACTACCCAATTCCGGAATCAACTCGTCGTAATCATCAACATCAGCTCCCAAATCACGGTGCTGATAAGTGTGGAAGCCGGTGCCGGCCGGGATGAGCTTGCCGATGATAACATTTTCTTTCAGTCCACAAAGCCGATCTTCGGCGCCTTCCACAGCGGCTCTGGCGAGCTCCTTAATGGTGTGCTGGAAGCTGGCGGCGGAGAGGAAGCTTTCCGTTTCTAGCGCGCTTTGCGTGATACGCAGGAGCAATGGCTCGCTTGTCGCCGGCTCCAAACCCTCCTCTACCAGCTTGTCGTTTGTATCCAGCAGCACCAAGCGCTCCACCACATCGCCTGGCAGCAATTCGCTATCGCCGCTATCGAGAATGCGCACTTTGGAAAACATCTTGCGGATGATAATTTCGAAATGCTTGTCGGCAATTATGACGCCCTGGCTACGATAGACCTTTTGCATCTCGACCAGCAGATACATTTGGGCCGCGTCACGCCCCTGCACGCGCAACACGAGGTGCGGATTCTTTGAACCTTCGGTGAGCTGCTGCCCAGCAATTACCTGGCCACCATCCACGATATCTCCCATGATGATCGCGCTGACCGGCAAATCATACACCCGCTCGTCAATTTGCTCGTAGCGAAGGTATAGGCGGTCATCTTCAATACTCGCCTCACCTTCGCCGCTGGCGACAAGCAGCTCGTTTGTCTCAAGATTGCGCACGACTTCCGTGCCATCTTGTACACTGGCGCCTTCGCTGACGAGTAACTCCCAGCCGTCGCCCAACGGAAATTCTTCGTTGCGCACCTGGCTATCAATGATGGTAATGCGGCGCACACCCTCTTCGCGCGTCAACCGTACTCGGCCGCCAATCTCCGCCATGATCGCTTCACCCTTGGGTCTGGTGCGTGCCTCGAAGAGCTCCTCCACGCGCGGCAAACCGCTCGTGATATCGACCGGGCCGGCCGTACCACCGGTTTGGAAAGTGCGGAGCGTGAGCTGCGTACCAGGCTCGCCGATGGATTGCGCCGCGACGATACCCACGGCCTCGCCGATCTCCACCATTTCGCCGCGCCCTAGATCACGCCCATAGCAAAGCGCGCAAATGCCATGCGTGAGGCCGCAGGTGAGTGGACTGCGAACCGGCACTATTTCCACTTTCGCTTCGACGATTTCTAGAGCGATTTCTTCATCAATCAGATCATTGCGGGCAGCGATGAGTGTGCCATCTTCGGGGTGGAGGATGTCTTCGCTGGCACAACGGCCCACGATGCGCTCATTCAGCTTCTGCCCCGCAATGTCATCACTCGTTCGGATTTTCGCGCATTCGCTCGTCCCGCAATCCCAGCGGTTGACGATGACATCCTGCGCGACGTCGACGAGGCGGCGCGTCAGATAACCCGCATCAGCAGTGCGCAGCGCTGTATCGGTCAGGCCCTTGCGTGAGCCATGCGTAGAGATGAAATACTCCAGTGGTGTGAGGCCAGAACGGAAGTTGCTTTTGATCGGCAAATCGATGATACGCCCGGAGGGGTCGGCCATCAGGCCGCGCATGCCGGCCATTTGGGTGATCGGGCCGAAACCTCCTTTTGATGAACCAGAGAGCGCCATGATGGCAATGGGGCCATAAGGGTCGATGGCGTCACCAATGATGCTTTGTAGTTGATTCTTTGCCTCGTTCCAACGCTCAATCGTGATCTGATAGCGTTCGTCTTCGGTAAGCAGGCCACGGCGATAATCGCGAGACGCATCGTCCACAGCCACTTGCGCGCTGCTCAAGATCCTGTCACGTTCCTTAGGGATGGTCAGGTCGGCGATGGCCACCGTCGTACCGGAAATCGTCGCGTATTGGAAACCGAGATTCTTGATCTCGTCGATAACCTGGGTCGTCTGCTCCGAACCGATCTTCTGATAGCATTCCGCAACCAGGTTTTGCAAACCATCTTTGGTGAACTTTTCGTTTTGAAAGCGCAAATCATCAGGCAAGATGGAGTTGAAGATCGCGCGGCCCACCGTCGTGATCTGGGGCGCCGTGTCAGACACTTTGCGCTCGTAGGGATTGCCGAGCAAGATCGGCGTATGCAACCCCACCTGGCCGATGTTATAGAGCATCATCACCTCGTCGATATCGACGACGCTGCGGCGCCCGTGCAAATTGCTGATGACCAACTCGCCGGATTCAAAGAGCGGCGCGTATTGTATTAGCGCTTCATGGCCATTGGCTAGCAGGCAATCCACCTCACCCTCTCGTAAGGCGCGCACGGTGCGATCGATAGCCCCTTCGCTAATTCGCGAGCGACCGCGTTCATCCTCTTCTACGACATCCTGATAGATCACGCGTCCGGGGATTTCTTCCCGTTCCGAGAAATAATAGCCGTTGGAGGAATGCGCGATGCCCACTTTAACCTTCGTGTCGTGCACGGTCGCGATGCACCGAAAGTCATCCGCTCGCTCACTCCTAGTGACGATATCCACCGTGGGGTCCATGGTGAGGTAGTAGATGCCGAGTACCATGTCTTTCGACGGCCCGACGATAGGCGAGCCATCAGCAGGCTTCAGCAAGTTGCGCGTACTCAGCATCAGCTCGCGCGTTTCACGGACGGCGCGTTCGCTTAGCGGCACGTGGACCGCCATCTGGTCGCCATCGAAATCGGCGTTGAATGCCGAGCAGACAAGTGGGTGGATCTGAATGGCATCGCCCTCCACCAGCTTCGGTTCGAAAGCTTGTATACCGAGGCGGTGTAGGGTAGGGGCGCGGTTCAAGAAGACCGGCCGTTCCTTGATGACCTCCTCGAGCACTTCCCAGACTTCCGATCGTTCGCGCTCGATAATACGTTTTGCGCCTTTGACATTGCTGGCATAGTTGTGCTGTACCAACCGACTGATGACAAAGGGCCGGAACAACTCGAGGGCCATCGTCTTCGGGAGGCCGCATTCGTGCAATTTCAGCTTGGGCCCGATGACAATGACGGAGCGCCCGGAATAATCGACACGCTTGCCGAGCAGGTTGCGACGGAAACGGCCCTTTTTGCCCTTGAGCATATCGCTGAGCGATTTCAACTCACGACGGCCGCGGCGGCTCAACGCCTTCCCACGCTGGCTGTTATCGATAAGGCTATCCACCGCTTCTTGCAGCATACGCTTCTCGTTGCGCACGATGACATCAGGCGCACCGAGGTCCAACAAGTGCTTCAGCCGCTTGTTGCGATTGATGACGCGACGGTATAGGTCGTTCATATCGCTTGTAGCGAAACGCCCACCATCCAGCTGCACCATCGGCCGCAAATCAGGCGGGATGACCGGCAACATCGTGAGAATCATCCATTCCGGTTTGTTACCGCTCTTTCGCAGCCGTTCCACTACGCGCAGACGCTTCACCGCTTTATCGCGCTTCTGCTTCGAACGCGTCGTGCGCATCTCTTCCCACAGGTGGGTGGAGAGGCCATCGAGATCAAGCCGTTGCAACAGTATCTGAAAGGATTCTGCCCCCATATGCGCTGAGAAGACCTGCCCGTAACGTCCCTTCAATTCACGGTAGCGATTCTCGGTCAGGAATTGCGGCGGTCGGCGGAAATCAACCGGTTGGAACCAGAGCAACTCTTCCCGCGTTCGATCGGCGCTTTGGCGAATTTGCCGCCGCCTTTCGTCACAAAGACGCTCCAACTCGGCGATCTGTGCCCGATAATCGACCGATTCGTTCACTTGAGCGTTCGCTAGCTCTTCCAGCCGAGTTTCGCGCTCTTTCTCTTTGGCGAAATGTAATGCCTGCTGCCGTTCCTCAACAGCATCCTCAATGCGCTGTAGATGCAATTCCTTGATGATGTTACCCTTGGTGATGATGTATTTTTTCTGCGAATCCAATTTAATACTGGCTTCTGCCTTCTCCCCCATGCGCTTGTTTATTATGGCGCGGGTCTCTTCTGCCTCAACATGGAGTGCTTCAATTTGCGCGCTCAACTCGGCTTCCAACTCGGAATCAATTCCCGCGGCGGCTGGATGGGCGAGCTCCGCCAATTGTCTTTGGCGCTCGGTTTCGTTTTCCGCTTGCAGTTGCCGCAAGCGCTCGGCGACCGCTTCCTGGATGAACGAGATGTGCTGATTCTTGGGCTCTGCACCCTTCTTGACAATCTCCAGATCCAGGCTATCGAGACGAATGGCGGCCCTGGCGGGCACATCCATCGAATCCTCGATCTGAGACTGCGCTGCCTGCGCTTCCCGCATTAAGGCTTCTGTTTTAGAGTTCAGGTCCGCCGCAATCGCGGATAGCAATTCTTCCCTCTCGCTGACCAAGCGCGATGCTTCCGCGGCTTGCGCTTCCCGCAATTCGTCGATTTGTTCTTCGATTTCGGCGCAGACTTCCTGTTCGCGCTCGGCGAGCTCCTTATCGAGCCGCTTCAACGCCTTTTGCCGTGCGTCCTCGTCCATCTGCGTGATGACATATTGCGCAAAATAGAGCACGCGGTCGAGATTCTTACGATTGACGTCCAGCAACAAACCCAGGTGACTCGGCACCCGCCGCGTATACCAGACATGCGCGACTGGCGCCGCCAGCTCAATATGCCCCATACGCTCACGCCGCACGGAGGAGCGCGTTACTTGAACGCCACATTTATCACAAATCACGCCGCGATGGCGCACGTTTTTGTATTTACCGCAATAGCATTGCCAGTCCTTGGTTGGGCCGAAGATGGCTTCACAAAACAAGCCGTCCTTCTCTGGCCGCAAGCGGCGGTAATTTATGGTTTCTGGTTTCGTAACTTCACCATAGGACCATCGTTGGATTTCTTCCGGTGAAGCCAGGCTGATGCGCAATGCGCTGAAATCTCTCGCTTCCAAGAGAAACCTCCTTGCCTAATGGACCGAATGGGCAGCTAAGCCTCGGCGCAAAAACGAGCACACGCGCGAAACCACACACGAACAGGCAAAAAGGCAGACGAATCGCCCATCTCCCCGCCTCTCGCCAGGGTCGCTACAGCTATGCAAATTTCAAAACGCGAATATCACGCCGCCCATAACTGGCAAATTTAGCATTTTGGAACATGTTTGTCAAGGATGTTTTGGCCTTTGGCCGCAGACTCAACCTCCGCCAATTTTCGCGCGCAAGAAGGCTTCCATAAATTCATCCAGCCGCCCATCCAAGACCGCCTGAACGTTACCCGTCTCTTGGCTGGTGCGGTGGTCTTTCACCATTTGGTAAGGGTGCATCACATAGGAGCGGATCTGGTTGCCCCAGGCGGCGCCAACATTCTCTCCCTTCAATTCCGCCAACTCATCTCGCTGCTTCTGACGCTCCAACTCATACAGCCGGGCCTTCAAAATCTGCAACGCGCGTTGGCGGTTTTGCGTCTGACTGCGTTGATTCTGGCATTGCACGACAATGCCCGATGGCTCATGCGTAATGCGCACCGCGGTATCGTTCTTTTGCACGTGCTGGCCACCGGCGCCGGCCGCGCGATAGGTATCGATGCGCAAATCCCGCGGCGAAATCACGATATTGATATCGCCTTGAATATCCGGCCAAAGCTCCACTTTGGCAAAGGAAGTATGGCGACGGTTGGCGGCGTCAAATGGGCTAAGGCGCACGAGACGGTGCACCCCTTGCTCGCTCAGCAGATAACCATAAGCGTATTCGCCACTGACGCTCATCGTGACGCTCTTGATGCCTGCGTTTTCGCCCTCGCTCCGTTCCAGGATTTCACTGCGGTATCCCTGGCTTTCGGCCCAGCGCAGATACATCCGCTCCAATATCTCGCACCAATCTTGCGAATCGGTCCCTCCCGCGCCGGCGTGTATTGCTAAAATTGCGTCTTCATTGTCGTGTTCACCGCCGAGCATGGCGCGTAACGTCATCCGCTCGACAATAGCCGACAACTCATCCGTCTCGGCGCACAGCTCATCGTGCAACGATTCATCTTGCAATTCGGCCAACTCGAGCGCTTCCGAAATTCGCCGCGCCAGGCCCCGCCAGCGCTCAATGCTCGCCCGCACGCGTGAGAGCCTTTGCATCATCTGTTGGGCGGCTTCCGTGTCGTCCCAAAAATCGAGCGCCTGCGCACGCTGTTGCCATTCGGCGGCCTGGCGTTCGCGCCCTTCGATATCCAAGCGAGCCATTAACAATGCGCATTGCTCGGCGAGGGATCTGAGCTGGGCGATGAGAACGTTCATCGCTCCCGATCGAGCCGCGCGTGTTGTTGGCGCCGCGCCTCGTACATCATTACCGCACCGCAAGCCGCAACGTTGAGCGAGTCGACCGCCTCTCCCGCCGCCGGTACTCGCAGACGCATATCAGCGGATGCCAGCCAACGCTCATCCAGACCGGCGTGTTCTTCGCCAAGGACAATCGCCAATTTTTCGGGCAATTCTGTATTGTAAATTGAGCGCTCCCCATCCACCGCCGCTGCGACCAGTGCAAAGCCTGCCTCCCGCATCCGTGCTATGGCCGCTTCGGTGCTGAGCGGGATGAGGTTTTGCAAAAAGCAGGCGCCGGTGCTGTTGCGAATCAGGTTTGGATTATACAAATCGAGCGGTGAATCTACCAAGAGTGATGTCCGCACTCCCAACGCATCCGCGCTGCGCAAGAGAGCACCAATATTACCCGGCACGCGCAAACCGACCATCGCTAGCAACAAAGGTACCTCGGCCGTGCGCTCATCCCAAACAGGCGGCGTAGGCGAGCGCAATACAGCCAACAGGCCACTCGGATTCTGCCGGTAACCGACGCGCGCCAGTAATTTTGCAGATACCGCATGACTACACTTGGCAGGCAGAGCGGCCAGAACATCAGATTCGGGATCGATCAGTTCCTCACAGATTAAAACATATTCCAGCGCATAACCCGCCGCCAGCGCTCGCTCCAAATCACGCGGTGTATCCACTACATAGCAACCCTCATGAAGGCGCGCGTTCTTACGATACAGGCGACGAATCTGTTGCAGGCGCGGGTTGCGCGCGCTCATGATGCGAGGCAGGGGTATTCGCTCAGCCATCACGACGCGGCGATTAGGCTATCAACAAAAACGCCAGGCGAAAAGAGCGCTAAATCCTCCAGCCGCTCCCCCAGTCCGACGTAATGCACGGGCAGCCGCAAATCCTCGCAGACAGAAAAGATCATACCACCTTTCGCCGAGCTATCCAGTTTGCTGACGATGACGCCGCTCACCGCCAGTTGCTCCTGGAACTGGCGCGCTTGTTGGATGGCGTTTTGCCCCGTGGTGCCATCGAGTACCAGCCAGGTTTCGTGTGGCGCACCCGGCGCGATGCGCGTCGTCACTTGCCGCAGTTTTGCCAATTGGGCCATCAAGTTGGCGTTGGTATGCAAGCGTCCGGCCGTATCGATGAGCAGCAAGTCATAATTACCGGCGCGTGCCGCATCGCCTGCATCGAAGACCACAGCCGCTGGGTCTGCGCCAGGCTGCTGCGCGATGACAGGCGCGCCCACCCGCTCGCCCCAAAGTTGCAGCTGCTCGATCGCCGCCGCGCGAAAGGTATCCGCTGCGGCCAGCAGGACGCGCCGTCGCTGCAAATTGCCAAAACGATGCGCCAACTTGCCGATGGTCGTCGTTTTGCCAGAGCCGTTCACGCCCACTATGAGCACGACGGATAGCGGTCGTCCGCTCAAATTCGGAGGCGCCGGCTCGCGCAACAGGGAAAGCAAGGCCTCGCGCAACGCTTCTCGCGCAGCTGCTTCATCACGAATGCCCGACGCGCGCATTTTTTCGATGATCGATGTGGCGACCGCAAGACCCACATCCGCCTGAATGAGGGTCGCTTCCAATTCTCCCCATTGCTCTTCTGTGAGCTGCGCGCTGGACCATAAGCCCGCCAACCGCCCAAGCAGCGAGCGGCGCGTCTTCCCCAGCGCGCTTTTGTACATATTTTCGGGCACTCGCATCACCTATAGAAACTGCCGCAGTATAGCCGAGCGGTAGTCAGCCGGCCAAACGGGTTTTCCATCCCGTCTCTGCTATAATCAACCGTGATGAAACAGCGATTGACCCACCTGGACGAGCGAGGCCGCGCGCAGATGGTCGATATCAGCGCGAAGCCAACCACCGCGCGGTTGGCGGTGGCCGCGGGCGCTGTCTACATGCATCCGGAAACACTCATCCAGATCCAAGCGGGTGTGATTCGCAAAGGCGATGTGCTTAGTGTAGCGCGCTTGGCCGGCATCATGGCTGCCAAGCGAACTTCGGAGCTGATTCCGCTCTGTCACCCGCTACCGTTAGGGAGCGTGGCCGTCGATTTGCAGCTGGATC
The DNA here is from genome assembly GCA_965237765.1 of Phototrophicaceae bacterium. GTDB lineage: Bacteria > Chloroflexota > Anaerolineae > Aggregatilineales > Phototrophicaceae > WTGJ01. The sequence goes on along the minus strand of OZ250157.1, from coordinate 2,386,263 downwards.
AGGACGAATCATGTGTCCGCATCCGCGCCAGTGTGCAGACGACCGCCCAAACCGGGGTTGAGATGGAAGCGCTAACTGCCGCCAGCGTAGCCGCCCTGACTATCTACGATATGGCGAAAGCCATCGATCGCCAAATGCGCATCAGCGACATCCGATTGCTGGAAAAACGCGGCGGCCAAAGCGGAGATTACCGCGCGGATGACTTGGAAGAAGCGCCTGACACAATGGATGACGCCGATGCGGGTTAAAGTATTGTTCTTCGCTACCCTGCGCGAGTTGACTGGCGCCCGCGAAGATACGCTCACTCTGCCAGATGAAGAGACGACGCTGCAGCAATTGCGCTCCCGCATATCCGAGCGATACCCGGCGCTGGGTGATCACCTTTCAGCGGCCCTCGCCGCCATCAACGAGGAATTCGCCTTCGCCGAAGATCGCGTGCGCGATGGCGACCGCGTCGCTTTCTTCCCACCCGTGAGTGGCGGTCACGATTACCCAACTCATTTGCGCCTCACGGCGGCGCCCATCTGCCATGATGAATTGCTCCGTTCCATCTCCACGCCAGACACCGGTGCCGTCTGCTTGTTCAGCGGTATCGTGCGCGGACGGACGACGCATATGGATCACCATTCCGCCACGACGAGCCGCGAGACTGCGAGCCTCGAATACGAAGCATATGCACCGATGGCCGAGCGCAAAATGGGGCAGGTCGCTGCCGAAATTCGTGCGCGCTGGCCGGAGGTGCAAGGGATCGCCATCGTGCAGCGCACCGGCCACCTAGCGGTCGGGCAACCGACAGTACTCATCGCCTGCGCATCCGCCCATCGTGCTAGTGGCTGCTTCGAAGCGACACGTTACGGCATCGATCGCTTAAAGGAAATCGTGCCCATCTGGAAAAAGGAATTCGGCAGCGAGGGTGAACTGTGGGTGGAAGGTAGCTACCAGCCCCAACCTGCCGACCGCCAGGGATGACCGACACCTCCTTGACCGCGCTTTGTGAGCGACTGAACGTGCAGTTCCATGATCCGGAGTTGCCGCAAATGGCGCTCACGCACCGCTCATACACGCATGAATCGCGCCAGGCTGTGGAGAATAACGAGCGTCTCGAATTCCTCGGCGATGCGTTGCTCAGCGCCATCGTTGCCGATTTACTCATGACGGAATATCCGCATTTGCGCGAAGGAGCGCTCACGCGTATGCGGGCGGCGCTGGTGCGCGGGGAAACGCTGACGGAGTTGGCTCGCGCTTGCGATTTGGGGGCTCACTTGCGCATCGGCCGCGGCGAGGAAGCGAACGGTGGCCGCAAGCGCGAATCCATCCTCGCCGGTGCTTTCGAAGCCTTCATCGGCGCGCTCTATTGGGACCAGGGGATGGACACGCTCCGTGGTTTCCTGATACCGTTACTTCGTCCACGCTTGCCAGCGGCGTTGCGCGAAGCGCAAGCCAAGGATGCGCGCAGCCGCCTTCAGGAATGGGCGCAAGCGGAGTGTGGCATTACGCCTCAGTACGATACCATCGCCCATGCCGGACCCAACCACGCCGCCGAATTCGTCGTGGAAGTCCGCCTCGCTGAAAGCGAAAGCGCACAAGGCCGCGGTCCCAATAAACAAACAGCGGCCCAACGCGCCGCCCGTACCTTGCTCGCACAAATTGCCCCACACCTGGCGCCGGAGTAACCGCATATGGAAACGGTTGATCTCATCCTGCGCGATGGCATCGTCATCACGATGAACAAGGGGCTGGATGTCCTGTATGATGGCGCGCTGGCCATCCGCGGTGATCGCATCATCGCGATTGGCGCTAGCCAGGACATCACCCAGCAATACCGCGCCTCAGAGCTGGTCTCTTGCCGCGGGCAATACATCCTGCCCGGCCTCGTCAATTCGCATACACACATCTCGATGACCCTGTTGCGCGGTCTGGCGGATGACCTGCGCCTCGATGTCTGGCTCATCGGTTACATCATGCCGGTCGAGCGCGAATTCGTGGATCCGGCCTTCTGCCAACTAGGCGCAACCTTAGCCTGCGCGGAGATGATCCGCGGCGGTATCACTTGCTTCGGTGATATGTATTACTTCGAATCCGATGTGGCCGAAGCGGTCGCCCGAACTGGTATGCGAGCTGTGCTGGGCGAGACCATCCTCAAATTCCCCGCGCCGGATGCCGAAAGCTACATGCAAAGCCTCGCTTACACGCGCCAGTTCATCGAGCGCTGGCTGCCGCACCCGCGCATCACTCCGGCCATAGCGCCGCACGCGCCATATTCCACTACAGACGAAATCATGGTGCTATGTCGAAACCTGGCGTTGGAATACGACCTGCCCATCTTCACACACCTCGCTGAAACTCCGGCAGAGGTCGAGGAGAGCCAGCGCGATTTCGGTCAGACCGTCATCCGTCGCGTGGCCGCCAATGGCCTGCTGGATGCGCCGACCGTCGCTGCCCATTGCGTAGCCATCGACGAAGGCGAGATGCGCCTCATGCGGCAGAGAGGCACCGCCGTCGCCCATAACCCGAGCGCCAACACCAAAATCTCTTCAGGCATCGCGCCCATCGCCGCCCTGCTGGATGCCGGCGTCACAGTTGCCTTGGGCACCGATGGCCCCGCCAGCAACAACGACCTGGATATGTTCGAGGAGATGCGCCTCGCGACTTTCCTCGCCAAGACCAGCACTGGTGACCCCACCAAACTACCCGCCTGGCAAGTCCTGCAAATGTCCACATGCAACGGCGCCAAAGCGCTCGGTTTGGACGCGCTTTGCGGTAGCCTGGAGGTTGGCAAGCACGCCGATATCATCGTGATAGATAGTCAGCAGCTGCACAATTTCCCACATTACACGCGCAGCAACCCGCAGGCGGTTTATTCTCAACTCGTCTACGCCGTGAAGAGCTCAGACGTCTGCCATTCGCTGGTCGATGGCGTTTGGTTGATGCGTGACCGTCAGCTTCTCACGATTGACGAGGGCGCCATCTTCGACGAATCACAAGGGTATGCCGACCGCATCGGCGTCTTCCTCTCCGCGCGTGAAGGCGATGTCTTGCGCAAATTGGTCGCAATCAGCCTGGGGATCGAGCGCGGCGAAACCTACGAGGTCCAGCTGAAGGCAACCGTCGCTGACCCCTGGGTGGTCGAGGAATTGTTCGATCATGAAGAAGTAGAAATTCAGCGCACGGTGCATTACCGCCAGTACGACACCTATTTCCATTTTGACGACCCACGCGCGGGAATGGTGCGTTACCGCGAGGACGATAGCATCAGCGGAGTGGGGGAGGTGACTTCAGTTCGCAGCCGCCTCACCTACACCAACCCTTTCAACGAACGCAGTATCCTCGGCTCGGCCGTGCTCTCACATTCCCGCTTTTATTCGCCAGCGGACCGGCCGCTGCGCTTCTACCGCGAATATTTCCAAGGCGCGCACGAATCCGAATTGGTCAAGGAACGGCGACGCTGGCAGATCTTGTTCCGCGGCGTGCCTTTTTTCCTACATGTCGACCGTATCACACGGCCCGATTTGCCAGGGCATTTCATCGAGCTCAAGAGTCGTACTTGGTCCGCCGAAGATGCAGAGGAGAAAGCTCGCCTCATTCAGGAGATGCTCGGGATCCTGGGCATCGGAGCAAACGACATCATCCCGCGCGATTATGTGGAATTGCCGCAAGTAGATTAACCTTGCGGCGCCACAGGTATCGCCAACTGTTCCGAATAAATTACACCCATATCCTTTTCGGAGGCGCGTAAGCCCTGATCGAGGAATGTCGGCTCAACAGATCCGTCGTCCTCAGGGTGCTCGCCGGGTTGCAAGATGCGGTAATAGGCCTGCGCGGTGAGAGAGCGCACAGTATCGATATCGACGATGGCGGCCGCGCCAGGAAAATCCAGAGTGATCGTGCAGCGTTGACGCGGGCCGAGCAATCGGATTTCCTCGAGGGGGTAGGACGTGCGAGCTTGACGGCTTGCATAATTCTGCAGCGGCAGGCCCGGCCGGAAGATGATGCCAAAACCGCTCGTCGTCGGGTCATCACCGATCAGCACTTGATCTGGATGATAGAGGATGGGCATGCTGCCAGCTGTCCGGTTGATGACGATGATCTTCACCGTCCAGATGGTCTCGGCGCTGGTGGGGAAGGGTACGCTCTTCACGCGCAAGGATAACGGCTCAGCAGACGTGCGCGCCAATAAGGATTGTCTTTCGCGCAAATCTGGCGCACGCCGCAGCCAATCGCAAGGCACACCTTCGTCCGCGCCCGTCAATACGTTGCCCAATAGCCGCGGCAGCACATTCGGGCCGATAAAGATCATCAGCAAGCCGAAGATGAAGAGCGCAGTCAACGCTTTGCGGCGGCTCAAAGTTGGCATGAGGGCACCGTCGACTCTACTGATTGGGCGAGTACGATCCGCGCGGTCAGTTGATCTAGCGTTTCATCGATATTCGGCTCCGTCCAATCCAACCACTCAGTGCCTTCATCATGGTTACGGAACCAACTGAGCTGGCGGCGGATGAAATGGTGTGTCGCCGCCCCTGTATTCGCGAGCGCCTCTTCCAGCGTGCATTCACCGGCCAAGTGCGCGGCCAGCTCGCGGTAACCCAGCGCACTAAACGACGGCAGCGCGCGAGAAAAACCCTGTGCTAGCAACCCACGCACCTCCGCAAGGAAGCCAGCCGCCATCATAGACTCGAGTCGAGCATCCGCGCGCTCGTGCAGTAGATCACGCGGCAACGAAAGGCCGAGTTGAAAGAGCGCCTCCCGCCGCTGCCCACGCTGCTGCTGCGCGCTGAATGGCCTTCCACTCACCGCGATTACCTCCAGCGCGCGCACGACCCGTCGCACGTTGTGGGGATGGATGCGCTCGGCCGCCAATGCATCTTGCTGGCGCAGGCGTTCGTGCAGAGCCACAACACCTTTCGCTTCCGCTTCAGCGAGCAAGCGGGCGCGCAATTCTTCCTGCGGGGGCACTCGCGGGATGCGCCAATCTTCCAACAGCGCGCTAAGGTATTGCCCGGTGCCGCCAACAAGGATGGGCAAGGTGCCACGCCGCTCACAATCGTCCAAACAGGCCTTTGCCAAACGCAAATATTCCGCGAGGCCAAGCGTTTCGTCTGGCGCGATAACATCCAGCAGGTGGTGGCGAGCGCGCCGCCGCTGCTGGGCGCTGGGCTTGGCGGTGCCGATATCCATGCCGCGGAAGATCTGGCGGCTATCAGCGCTGATGATCTCAGCAGGGATTCCCATCCGCTGCAAACACTCCACCAGCGCGATTGCCAGACCGGTCTTGCCCACAGCCGTCGGCCCCAGGATGACACCCAGACGGCCGCCCGTATCACCAGCCAAGCGCACCCTCCACATGCTTCAGGCGCGGCGGCGCGCCCTCGTGCCAGAGCACTGCGATGACATCCAAGCGCCACTCGTTCTCCTCGAGGCCCACATCATCCAGATAGTGATAGATAGCCGCCAACAGCCGTTCGCGCTTTCGAGGGGTAATGCTTTCCAGCGCCGCATTCCAAGCATCACTGCCGCCGCCGCGCCTCGTTTTCACCTCCACGAAAACGAGGATACCATCTCGCTCAACGATGATATCCAACTCGCCGCGCGCGCAATGCCAATTCGTTTCGTGAATCGAATAACCTTCGCGCGCCAAGAATTCTCGCGCGGCCCGCTCGCCCCGTTCACCCAGTGCGCGCGCTGCCTGCTGCGATGCCATCATTGCATCTTGCCCCGTCGCCACGCATAATACAGTGTGTAAATTCTTGATTCGTAGGAGCATTGTAGCATGGAGTTGAGCATTCAAGATGCCGCGCTGATCGCCGCGGTGGTGAGCGTGGTTGGCTTGGCCTTCGCCGGTTGGCAACGCAGCTGGGTCTTGCGTCAAGACGCGGGCAGCGAGAAGATGCGCAGCATTTCGCTGGCAGTGCAACAAGGTGCAAGCGCCTTCTTATCGCGCGAATACCGCGCCATCGCCATCCTCGTCGTCGTCGTCACCGCCGCCCTGCTGTTGTTGAGCGCATTGCCAGACACCGGCATGAGTGCCTGGACCGCCTTGGCCTTCCTCTGCGGCGCGCTCGCTTCCGGATTGGCGGGTTATCTCGGCATGTACATCGCCGTTCGCGCTAACGTCCGTACCACACAAGCCGCTACACAAAGCCTGAACCGCGGACTGCGCGTCGCCTTTGCCAGCGGCACCGTGATGGGCACGCTAGTCGTATCGCTGGCCCTACTGGGAATCAGCTTGCTTTTCATCCTGTTCACGGGTGAATTGGGCGCAGCGCAGGCGGCCAGCGCATTGGCTGGCTTTGGCTTCGGCGGCACGAGCATCGCCATCTTCGCGCGCGTCGGCGGCGGCATCTACACAAAAGCGGCGGATGTCGGCGCCGATCTGGTCGGCAAGACCGAGGCGGGTATCCCCGAAGACGACCCGCGCAACCCCGCAACCATTGCCGATAACGTCGGCGATAACGTCGGTGATGTCGCCGGCATGGGCTCTGATCTGTTCGAGAGCTACGCGAGTTCCATTATCGCTGCCATCTCGCTGGCCACGCTCGGTTCGGGGATCGCCATCAGCGTACAGGCGCAAATCTTCCCGCTGCTCGTGGCCGCTGCCGGTCTCATCATTGGCGTGCTGGCAACCTTCCTGGTGCGCACACAAGAAGACGCCACGCAAGAGCAGCTGCTGGCTGCCATCCGACGCGGCATCTATAGCGCGAGCGTCGCCGTCGCCCTAGCCATCATCGCGCTGGCGCTCTGGCTTGAACTGGGCGAAGGCGTCATCATCGCTACATTGAGCGGATTGATTGGCGGAGTGCTCATCGGCTATTTCACCGAATATTTTACTTCTGCTGGCTATCCGCCCACTCGGCGGCTGGCGGATAGTGCGGGAGGCGGAGCGGGTATCGTCGTCATCCGCGGGCTGGCGCTCGGAATGCTCTCTACCCTCGCGCCCGTCATCATCATTGTCGCTGTTACGCTCGTCGCTACATCGGCCACTGGACTATACGGCGTGGCTCTGGCGGCGGTCGGCATGCTCTCCACGCTTGGCATCACGCTGGCCACCGACGCCTATGGCCCCGTCGCCGATAACGCCGGCGGCATCGCTGAGATGGCCGGCCTCGATGAAAGCGTCCGCGCACGCACCGATGCGCTGGATAGCCTCGGCAACACCACGGCCGCCACCGGCAAAGGCTTCGCGATTGGCAGTGCGGCGATGACGGCCCTAGCGTTGACAGCCGCTTTCATCACCGCGCTGGGCGCGGCGCTGGGCGATACCACCACAGTGCAAGAACTAGTGCTCGACCCGCGCCTCATCACCGGCCTTTTCCTGGGGGCAATGCTTCCATTCGTTTTCAGCGCGTTGACGATGGTAGCTGTCGGCAACGCGGCGCAACAAATCGTGGAAGAGGTGCGCCGCCAATTTCGCGAGATTCCCGGCATCTTGGCTGGCGAAGGCCAACCGGATTACGAGCGATGCGTGGCCATCAGCACGGACAGCGCCATAAAGCAGATGCTCGCGCCAGGTATCATCGCTGTCGCTGTCCCGACCGTGATCGCGATCCTCACCGTGCTCGGGCGCGGCAACGCGCTGGGCGATTACGTAAACGCGACGACGCTCATCGGTGTGCTACTGGGCTCACTCGTCAGCGCTTTCATGCTGGCGGTTATGATGGCCAACGCCGGCGGCGCCTGGGATAACGCTAAGAAGTATATCGAAGCGGGTGCACTCGGCGGTAAGGGCTCGGACGCGCACAAATCCGCGGTAGTCGGCGATACAGTCGGCGACCCCTTCAAGGATACCTCCGGCCCCTCGTTGAACATCCTGCTCAAGTTGCTGGCAATCGTATCGCTCGTGTTGGCGCCGCTGATCGCGAGCGGCATCTAAAAGGAATCGCTGCCCAACATCTGCCTGCGGATGCGCGCATATGCAGCGTTGATCTGCTGCATGCGCGCGTTCGCTTCCGCCGCCGGGTTGCTATCGGGGTGATAGCGCCGCGCCAGCAGACGATACGCGCGCTGTACCTGGGTGAAATCCGCGTCTATCGGCAGGTTCAAGCGCTCAAAATCAATATGTAGGAAAGGCAAAGACATCCGCAACGGCTGTTCCGCCTCCTCTCCCGACCGCACATCACCCAAACCCGCAACCAGCCACCTCCCCCGCATTGGCGGCCAATCACAATCGACCGTCGCAGTTTGTAACGCGTGGAAATCCAGCGGCCGGCTGTGCTCGGCCTCCCGCGCCCAACCGCGCCCACGATAATGCACGCCAAATAGGAAGACCTGCTCGCCGAAAGCTTCATAGCCGTAGATACAATCGCCTTGCAATCGGAGCAGAGCCTGCATCCATTCATCCGGTTCGTAGATTTGCCCGTGCGCTGGCAACAGCATATCCGCCCAGAATAGCGGCAAGGTATGAATGCCAGCGTCGCTATTTTCGCGGAAGAGCGGGCGCAATTCGATGAGCGGCATCAGGCGATCGACGACATGAATCATCACCCGCGCACCGCTGCTCGTGCGGACGACAACGATATCCGTACCATCATCCTGGATATCGGTGATGCCCGGCGTCCCCATCAACTGCCAGACGATATGTGCGCGCACGCGATGAGTATCGAAACGCATCAGTGAGTGACTCGTTCGTATTGGTTGATCTCGCAGAACGGCACGTAACCGATGCGTCGGTAGATCGCGTTCGACGTTGGGTTGGCGATGTCGGTATACAGGCTGCAATACTGAAAACCGCGATCGAGCAACAGCTGCGATACCGCCGCGACCAACGCGCTGGCATAACCCCGGCCGCGTTCGGATGGCGGTGTATACACCGGCGCCACGCGCGCCACCCGCACCGTCGTCGGCGTGTAACTAACCCAGCAGACCGGCCGCACCCCATCCCACCACAAAAAGTGGTGAGCAGGCGTTTGCGCCAATCGTGACTGCACGCCCCGCCGCGCCTTTTGCCAGAGCCGCTCGCTCAATTTCGAGCCTAAAGCCTCGCCCTGGAAAGCGACGAACCAGTGCTCCAGCATGGCCACATCAACTATGGTGGCGACACGCATCTCGCCGAGAATCGGCGGCCGCGCCGGAATCACTTCGTCCAGCCGATGCAGCATCTGGCGCATCTTCAGGCGAAATTCCTGCCCACCGCGCGCGCGCCAGGCTTCGGCGAATTTTTGGGCAAGATCAGGTTTGCCGAGCACACCGCTCAAATCTTGTTCTGCCGCCAAGCAAGCACCGGCGAGCACAGGCAAGGCCGCCTCCTTCTCTACATGCGATAGGATGAGGTGATAGGGCGGCGTGCGCAAGGCAGCTGCGACCACCTCGCCAGCCGCCGTCTCGATGACGCAATGAAAGGGGCGCTCCTCATACATCGTGTTGCCGCCGATCAGTTGCGCGCAAAGGCCGAGCATCAAGTTGTGCTCAACTTCGCGCCGCAACAAAAGCGGCTCTGCCCGTTGCAGGAATTCGCGCGTACTGGCAAAGATGGTTGGGCGCAACGGAGATTCTTCCATGCGAAGCAGCATACTTCAGCGCGTCCGCACCCGTCAACACACGGTCGACTGCGCTACAATACGCGCGAGCAACTAATGAAAGGGGTGACACATGCCCTTGCCGCGCTATGACCAACTCCATTCTACTTATAGCATCGTCGCGATCGATCGCGAGGCCGGCTGGTTGGGTGGCGCTGTGCAGACACACCAGATGTGCGTCGGCGCGCGAATCCCCACCATCGTACCCGGCGTCGGCGTCGTCAATTCGCAATCGGCAATGAACCAGAAATTTCCCGATATCGCGATGACAATGCTACGACAACAAGTTTCCGTCCAGAGCATCGTGGACGCGCTCGTCGCCTCCGATGAAGGCGCCGCCTACCGCCAGCTGGCGGTCCTGGCGAGCGATGGCAACGTCGCCGCTTATAGTGGAGAGCGCTGCATCAGAGAATTCGGGCATCATGTCGGCGAAGGCTATAGCATCCAGGCCAACATGATGACGCGAATGACCGTCGTAGGCGCGATGCGAGACGCCTTCGAGAGCGCGACAGGCGACTTGGCCCAGCGTATGTTGGCGGCACTTAAAGCGGCCCAAGCCGAAGCTGGCGATATCCGCGGCATGCAATCCGCTTGCGTCCGTGTGATGCACAATGACCGCCAGGCGTTGGATTGGCAATCACCCTACGACCTACGCGTAGACGAGCACCCTTATCCAGTCGAAGAGTTGGCACGCTTGGTCCGGCTGCAGCACGCGCAACACATCGACCGCCGTGGGCATACCGCATTGCAAGAGGGGCAACTAGATGCGGCGCTGGCCGCCTGGTCTGAAGCGCGTCAGCAAGCCCCAGAGCTGGAAGAACTCGGCTTCTGGCAGGCAGCTGCTTTGGCCGACCGCAAGCCAAGCGCCGAATCCGTGAGTCAGGCCGCCACCATCCTGCGCGAGAGCGTGCTGCGCGATGAGCTGGCCGAGCAATGGGTCGATCTCATCCGCCGTATCGAAGAGAACGGCATGCTGGAACGCGCAGGTGCCGCCGAGGAGCTCATCGCCGCGATACAAGCTTGAGCGAGATGACCGAATTTCGTATTTCGCGGGAGCAGACGCTCACTTACCTGCACCAGTTGGTCGCCATCGATTCCGTTAATCCAGATCTCGTGGAAGGCGGCGCTGGCGAAAGTGTCATCTCGGAAAAACTGGCGGAGATTTGCCACGCACTGGGGCTGGAAATCGAATTACAGGAAGTGGCGCCCGGCCGACCCAACCTGATTGCCCGCTGGCCCGGCCGCGGCGGCGGAAAGAGCTTGCTCCTCACCGGACACACGGATGTCGTTGGTGTCGCCGAAATGCCGGGTACGCCGTTCTCGCCGCGAATCCAAGACGGTCGCCTGTATGGCCGCGGCGCCTACGATATGAAGGGCGGGCTGGCGGCGATATTGGGCGCTGTCGCCGCGCTGAAAGTGGCGAATTACCAACCGCACGGCGATATCTGGCTGGGATTCGTTTGTGACGAGGAATACGCCAGCATCGGCACCGAAGCGCTCGCACAGCGTCTGCAACCCGATGCCGCCATCCTGACCGAGCCCACCGACGAAATCATCAGCATCGCCCACCGCGGCTTCGCCTGGCTCACCATAACCACCTACGGGACAGCTGCCCATGGCAGCGACTACGAGCAGGGAGTGGACGCGATCCAACACTTGGCGCCCATCCTCGAACATATCGCGCGGCTAGAAAACGAGATTTATCCGAAGCGGCGGCACCCCCTGCTCGGCCGCTCTTCAGTCCACGCCAGCCTCGTCAACGGCGGCCGCGGCCTGAGCACTTACCCCGATCGCTGCGAATTGCGCATCGAGCACCGAACCATCCCCGGCGAAGACGGAGCACAATTGCTCACCGATTGGCATGCCTACCTTCAGGAGCTCGCGCACGAGCGAGATCGATTCCACGTCGAAGCCCGCCTCGATTTCGAGCGTCCGCCACTGGAGATCGACCCCTCGGAGCCAATCGTCGGCGCGCTCGCATCCGCTTTCGCAACACGACTGGGCGCAGAGCCGCCACTGGGCGCGAGTTTCGGTTGGCTGGATTCAGCGCTTTTGGTAGCTGCCGGCATCCCGACGGCGATCTTCGGCCCATGCGGCGCCGGCGCACATGCCGCGGAAGAATGGGTAGAATTGGCGAGCGTCTATCGTTGCTCGGCAGTGTTGGCGGAATGTTGCGCGCGTTGGTGCGCGTGATTGGCCTCCTGTCCCAACTCCGTTTCCTCCGCCTCGTGCTCGGCGAATTGACGCTGGTATAGTTCCGCATACAAGCCACCAAGCGCCAACAACTCTTCATGCGGGCCATCTTCGACGATACCCCCCTCGTGCATGACGAGGATGCGATCCGCCTCGCGCACTGTGCTCAGGCGATGGGCGATGGTGATGGAAGTGCGCCCACGCAAAGTTTGCTCCAGCCCGCGCTGGATGTACTCCTCCGTTTCGGTGTCGATATTGCTGGTGGCCTCATCCAGAATCAGGATGCTGGCAGGACTATGGATTAAAGCGCGCGCCAGGGCCAACAATTGCCGTTGACCATCCGATAAGTTCGCGCCACCGGGCAACAAATGCTGCTCGTAACCATCGTTCAATTGTTCGATAAACAGCGCCGCGCAAGCCGTTTCCGCCGCCGAGCGCATCCGTTCTTCGCTGATGCCATCGTCAAACAAGCGCAAATTGTCGGCAATCGTGCCATTGAAGATGTAAGGGTTCTGCGGCACAAGGCTGACAAAGCGCGGTAAATCTTCGAGCGGCAATTCGCGCAAATCCACGCCATCCAGCCTTATTGCGCCGCTCTTCACGTCGTAAACTCTTGCGAGCAACGAGGCCAAGGTCGTTTTCCCTGCGCCCGTCGCACCAACGATGGCAACACGTTGGCCGCTTTCTATACACAAGTTGATGTCGCGCAGGACAGGCGTTGTTTCGTGATAATGGAAACTTAAGTTTTCGAATTGCACCGTCTGTCGGAATTCGACCAGTTCCTTCGGTTCCGCTGACGAACGGATGCCCGGTTCCATCGCCAGCACATCCGCGATGCGCTCGCCAGCGGAAAGCGCCTGCTGGATTTGCGCGAATTGCTCTGCGAGCTGCAAGATGGGCTCGAAGCTCAGGCTCGTGTATTGCAAGAATGCGATGAGCATACCCTGCGTCGCCCATTCCGCCAGGACACCGCGCCCGCCACCGTAGAGCAGTAACGCCACACCAAACACTGTGAGCACCTGCAAGGCAGACGAAAAGCGAGTGAAGGAATCGCGCAGGTTGAGGTGAAGATCGCGATAACCGCGGTTTATGACATCGAATTCGGCGCGGCTTTGCGCTTCACGCCCGAAGAGCTGGATGACCAACATGCCGTTGAATTGCTCGTTCAAGAAGGCCTGGTATTCGGCCATGAGGCGATGGAAGCGGGCAGCGGCGGCGCGGATCTTGCGGCGGAAATAGACGCTCATCATCGCCATCACTGGCAGCACGCTGAAAGCCAACAGCGCCAGGCGCCAATTGATGAGGAGCATCGCCACCACCAAACCGACAAGTGTGATCATATTGCTCACGACCATCACGATGCTGGTGGAGAGCAGCTCCGTCACCGCTTCGATATCATTCGTCAAACGCGAGACGATATGCCCCAGCGGCGTGCGCTGAAAATAACTCATCTCCATTCGCATCAAGTGCTCGAATAGCGCCTGGCGAATGCGCACCAGCACCGATTGGCCAACCGTTTGCAGCAAATAAGTATGGGCGAAACGCGCACCGAACAAGACGAAGATCGCCAAAAAATACGTCGCTGCATAGGGGTAAAGCCCCGCCAAATCGCCAGCATGTATAGGGCCGTCGACCACCAACTGGACGAGGTAGGGGAGCAAGGCGGTCATCATTGTGACGATCAGCAACAGCAAAAACACCAGTACCATCTGCTTCCAATATGGTGTGAGGAAACCACCCAACAAAGCCACCAGCCGTCGGTCACTGAATTTGGCGCTGTCCCTCGTGGGCGCCGCGGTCAGCCTAGGAGAGCGCATGAGGCAATTGCTCCTCGCTCAGCTCGCGCTCTACCATACGCGCGTAGAGACCCCCCAACCTCAGCAATTCTTCGTGGCTACCATTTTCGACGACGCGCCCACGATCGAGGACGACGATCCGATCCGCGTCCTTCACTGTGGCGACGCGATGGGCAATGACCAGGCTGGTGCGCGCGTAGAGGAATTGCCGCAAGTCGTGCAGGATATCCGCTGCTGTCCGCGTATCGACACTCGAAAGCGCGTCGTCAAGCACCAGTATGGCCGGGTCTCGCGCCACGGCCCGCGCAATGGCCACCCGCTGCTTCTGCCCACCGGAGAGCATCACCCCCTTTTCGCCGACGTGTGTCGCCAGACCATGTGGCAATTGCGGCAGGTCTTCCGCCAGGTGCGATATCTCCACCGCGCGCAACAAGCCGCTATCAGGCAAACTCTCCTGGCCCATGCGCACGTTCTCTTGCAATTCCTGGCTGAAGAGAAAGGTTGTTTGTGGAACATAGGCGATCAGCCGCCGCAGCGAAGACAAATCCCAATGCCGAACATCGACACCATTAATGCGCACTGAACCCGAATCAGGATCCAGCACGCGCGCCAGTAAATTGACGAGTAAGGTCTTGCCGCTGCCCGTCGCCCCCACCAACGCAACGACCTGGCCGGCGGGAATTTCCAACGAAACGCGATCCAGTATCTGCGCGCCATCGAGGCTGAGCGAAACCTGCTGGAAAGAGATGTGGCAGGATTCGGGCTGTTCTTGAGACTCCACATCGGGCGCATTGCGAATGGCGGCGTCACTGAGCAAGGGCGTGAGCCGCTGCAAGGCTCCGCGCGTCTGCTGGGTACGCTGATAGATCATACCCAATTGCAATAGCACTCGTCTAATCAACGCCAAATTGAGAAGAAAGTGAGCCAAATGACCGGGCAAGATATCGCCGCGCACCGCCATCACACCGCCAAAGAGGAGGACAATGCCGGTTGCCAACTGCGTAATCGCCTGCGGCAACATGCCGATCGGCTCGTTGCGGCGACGAAAATAGAGCCAGCGGCGACGAAATTCGCGGTTCTCGCGGGCGAAGGCGCGGTTGGCAGCCGGCACTTTGCCGAATGTCTTGAGCGTCTGCACCCCGCTGAAGCTATCCTGCACCAGAGCGGAGATGCGCCCGGCCTGTTCCTGAACACGCTGAAATATCCGCACCAATATCGCGCCTGCGCGCAATTGCAGCGCCGTCGTCACCGCGATGACGACATAGACCACCGCGGTGAGCGGCAGGTTCACGCTTGCCAGCACGACAAAGCTAAGTACGGCCGCCACAATCGCGCTTCCCAAACGGCTGAAAGTTATACCGAGCAAGCGCCAGACCATATTCTGGTCACTATACATGCGCGAAATCAGGTCGCCTGTCTCGTACTGGTCGTAGAAACCCTTTTCAAGCGTCAGCAAATTTTTGAATAGGGCCTGGCGGATATCATAGGTTACAGCATATCCGACGACACCGCTGAAATAGCGCTGCCCGAAGAAGGCTAGTACTGTGACCGCGGTTAACGCGAGCAAGCTGGCGATATCGCGCAGCAAAAGTGGGATATCCACACCAACGTCCAGATGGTTGATGATGACCCCGATGAGATACGGCTCGAGTGTCAGCGTCAAACCGCCAACCGCGCCGAACGCCAACGCCCCGAGCGCCGCGCCGCGATGCCGGGCCAGGTAACTGAGCAGCCAGCGCATATTGGCCTCACGCGGGCGGGGGAGCGCGCCATCCTCGCTAGCTTGTGTCAGTGGCTGGAGATTGCCCTCATCAACGGGCGTGCGGGTTCCGCATTTGGTAGCGCGATGTTGCGTAACTGGCATTCGCGTGATTATAACAGCGAGAGCGCTGCCGTGCGGGCATATTCGTCATCAGAGTATGCTAGAATCGGCGGCATGCTGCGCATATCTCGCTTTTTGCCCTTAATTTCAATCAGCACCATGATCGCCCTTTGCGCCTGCGGGCCGCGCACGAAAACCCTCACTGTTTTCGCCGCCACATCGCTAACCAACGCCCAGGAAGAACTGGCGCGCTCCTTCGAAGAGGAGCACTCCGGCATCACCGTGAAACACAATTTCGCCTCTTCCAGCACCCTGGCAACGCAAATACGCGAAGGCGCCCGGGCCGATATCTTCGCTAGCGCCAATGCGTTACAGATGGACCGAGTCGCGGACGTTGGCCTGTTGCTCGGCGAAGCGCGTAATTTCGCCAGCAACCGAGTAGTCTTCATCGTTCCCGCGAGCAATCCCGCCGGCATCGCTTCGCTGGATGACTTGACCATACCCGGCCTGCGCCTCGTCCTTGCCTTGCCCGGCACGCCTATACGCGCCTACACCGACTCATTGCTGAGCTCCGCCGCTGCCGAGCGCAGCGAAGGCTACCTCGCTGCCGTGCTCGCCAATATCAGATCCGAAGAAGCGAACGTCCGACTCGTCCTGACAAAGGTTATCCTCGGCGAAGCAGATGCCGCGCTCGTGTACCAATCGGATGTTACCGCCGACGTCGCTGACGAAGTCATCATCATCCCGACGCCGCCGCGCTACCAGAGCGAGATCGCCTATCCCATCGCGGCCCTATCGGCTACGCAACAGGCCGAGCTCGCCGAGGCATACATCGAGTTCGTCTTGTCGCCTGTGGGGCAGTCGATACTGGCGCGTTGGGGGCTTGTGCCCGTTGCGGAAAGCGCCGGCTGATCTGATGCCTCGCTGGCGGCTTCGCGGCGGCTTCGCCATCGTCATCGCCGCGGGCGCGTTGGCGACTGTCTTCCTTACTCTGCCCTTACTCGCGCTTGTAGAACGGACGCTGCGCATCGGCGCTGGCAGCGCGCTTACTCTGGCTTCCTTACGAGACGCCTTGTGGGTGAGCCTAAGCACGACGACAGCGGCCACATTCGCCACGCTGATCTTCGGGACGCCACTGGCTTATATATTGGCGCGCGCCCAATTTCCGCTTCGGTGGCTGGTCAATGTGCTCGTTGAAGTGCCCATCGTGTTGCCGCCAGCCGCTGCGGGTCTGAGTCTGCTGCTCGCGTTCGGACGCAACGGCTTGCTCAGCGAGTGGTTGCCCGGTCTGACGTTGGAAATTACCTTCACGCGCACAGCTGTCATCTTCGCGCAACTATTCGTGGCGGCACCGCTCTATATCCGCGTAGCCCAGGCGCGTTTCCGGCAACGGCCGGTAGAGCTGGAAGAAGCGGCACAAGTGGATGGCGCTTCCCCCTGGCGCGTCTTCTATTTGGTGACGCTTCCCCTGGCTGCGCCCACGTTAGCGGGCGGCATTGTGCTCACTTGGGCGCGGGCAGCGGGCGAATTCGGCGCTACGCTTGTCTTTGCGGGCAATATTCGCGCTACTACACAAACGCTGCCGCTACTGATCGAGCGCGCCCTGGCGACAGAGATCGACGCCGCCATCGCCGCGGCCGCTTTCCTATTGGTGCTCGCTGTCTTGGCGCTCTTGCTCTCGCGCTGGCTGTTGCGCTTTCAGTCAGAAAGCTAACCGTGACGGGCGAGCAACTCGCGCGCGTAGTAATCCGGCGCCGGGGGCGTGCTGGAGAAAGGTAACAATTCGTGCCGGAAGTGATCGAGTGTGTCGCCAATTTCTCCGAAGGGCGCGACGCCAATACCATTGCCGCACTTCAGGCCGCAATTCGCTCGGTTGACAGCGCGCATTTGCTCGATACGCACGTCGACGTCGATCACAACCGCTGCGTGCTCACTTTCATCGCGCCGCCTTCGGTAATAAAAGAAGCGGCTTTCCGGGCCATCGCAATCGCCTGCGAACGGATCGACATGCGCCAACACCGTGGCGTACACCCTCGCATCGGCGCCGCTGATGTCATCCCTTTTGTACCACTCACGCCAGAGCAGATGCCCATCTGCGTAGCCACCGCGCACGAGCTGGCCGAACGGGTTGGCAACGAACTCAGCATTCCTGTCTATTGCTATGGTGAAGCGGCTTTCCGCTCAGAAAGACGCCGCTTGGAACGAATCCGCCGCGGGCAATACGAAGCGTTGCGAGAGAGTATCGCCAGCGACCTTACGCGTGCGCCAGATTTTGGGCCCGCCATCCTGGGCCCCGCTGGCGCTTCGGCGATTGGCGCGCGCGGCCCGCTCATCGCCTTCAATGTCTATATGGCGAGCACAGACATCAGCATCGCCCGATCCATCGCGAGTCAGATCCGAGAATCGTCGGGCGGCCTGCAACAGGTGAAAGCGCTCGGGCTGCTCGTTGGCGGGCGCGCGCAGATTTCGATGAACTTAACAGACTACCGCCAGACATCGCTCACCACCGTCATCGTCGCTATCGAACGAGAAGCGACACGCGCCAACATGACCATTGACCATTCAGAGCTGATCGGTCTATTGCCACGTGCTGCCTTGCTGGATGATGCCCGCCGAACCTGGCACCTACCACAGCTCGACGATCGCCACATCCTCGAAGAGCGCGTCGAAGCCATCATGGGCAACCGCGCTGGTTTCCTCGAGCGGCTCGCGGCGCCGACGGTCAGCCCAGCCGGCGTTTCCGCCGCTGCCCAAACCGGCGCATTAGCAGCCGCCCTAGTCCAAAAATTGGCGGTGGGCACAGCGCGTCTGCAACGTTATGCCGAACGAAAAGAAGAGATGCAAAAATTGGCCGTAGCTGCCCGTGCGCTCCAATCACAATTCACGGCGCTAGTTGAATCCGACGCGTGCATCGTTCGCGCCTTCCACCAAGCGCAAAAATCTGATCAAGATTGGCAAACAGAAGCGCTCGCCATGACCGATTCGCCATTGCGTTGCGCGGAGCTGGCCGGAGAGGCGCTCGTGTTGGCGCGCCGTGCGGCCGAACGCGGAAACACAAACGCCCGCGTCGATAGCGTGATAGCTGGCGAGTTGGCGCTGGCCGTTTCGCGTTCAGCTGCCCATGCCACTCGCGCCAACTTGCCCTTGCTGACCGATACCACTAGCCGCGCCGAAATCCAAACAAAGTTGGAAACTCACGAAGCGCACGCGGGCAAGGAATATGCCGCACTCAGCGTGCTTTTGGATAACTGAGCGCTAGCCCTGCGGCCAGATCTGGTTCCAGGCCGTCATCCAATCGACGCCGCGACTATAGACTCTCTGCGCAGCGACATCTACCTCCACGCCCGCAACGCCCTGAAATTCGACCAATTTCTCCACCCTATCGACTTCAATGGTGATCGTCGTCGGCCGCTCGGGGACATAAGGGCGAACTCCATCCATATGATTGAGCGCCACGCAAACGCCTTCCTCGATGCGTTCGCGCGCCTTCACAGGCGGCAATTGCCGCGCGGAGAATCGGCTCAATCCACGCTTGACGGCCACAGTCGGCAACCCATCGCCCAGATATTCGCGCGCTTCGCGGCAAACAGCTTCGTCACCGGTGACAATGGCCACTGGCACGCCGTAATGCCCACAAATTGCCGCGTTCACACCCACCTCGCCGACCAGGTCATCGTTGAACCAGAGATTGTGCCACTTCACGGTCGAAATAGTGTGGCAGAGCACGCCATCGATGGTGTTATTACGAGCGTGCATGCCGACCAGCACACAGGCGTCGCAACCGGTCTCAAACATCTCTGTATAGCGCCCCCAGGTATGGTGTGCGACCCATTCGCATTCAGGATGCAAACGCTCGGGGATGAAGGAATTGAAGCTCCATGATCCGCCGGCACCGTGGCAGTCGACGGCAACGATTTCTGTCGCTCCCGCTCGCAAGGCGCCGCGCACAGCAGCGTTGATTTCCTCCGTATAAAGGATGCGCCCCTCTTCATACATCGCCGCGCCGCCAGAAACCTGCTCCCAAACGACGATGCCACTCACCCCTTCCATATCGGCCATGATCAAAACGCGCATTCTTCTACTCCATTCACTTTCGCCTAAAATAGCACAAAGTGAACTTGAATAAAAAACAAGCGCGGTTGGCTTGACATCACCACCTGCGCTTGCTAAGATTGCCGCATCGGGGGCGTGGTGTAGCGGTTAACATGCCACCCTGTCAAGGTGGAGATCGCGGGTTCGAATCCCGTCGCTCCCGTTCAGAACGGAGGCCTGCGGGCCTCTGTTTGCGTGAGTCCAGTAGGAGGATAACGAAATGAGGCTTGATACGCATCGCACATTCACCCCCTTTGCCCTCGAACGCGAGATGTCGCGCTGGGAGAAGCAGGTCGAATACAACATCTCTGAGAGCGGTGTCTGGCCGATTACGTTGCGCGAGTTGGTCAACGATGACGGTTTCCTCGACGAGCTGCTGGATACTCCGCTGGATTATCCGCATGCCCAGGGCCGGCCGCTCCTGCGCGAGCGCGTCGCGGCGCTCTACGACGGCGCGACGCCGGAAAATACATTGATGACCGTCGGTGGCGCAGGCGCAAATTTCCTTATGCTGACTTCGCTGCTTCAGCCTGGCGATGAAGCAGTATTCATGACGCCGAATTATTTGCAACTCTGGGGCATCGCTCGCAACCTCGGCGCCGAAACGCGTACTTTCCCCCTCCTTGACGAAGACAATTGGCGCCTGGATATTGCGGGGTTGCGGCGCGCAATAACGCCAAACACGCGCGTAGTATGCGTCTGCAACCCAAACAACCCCACAGGCCGTGTGCTGAGCGAAAGCGAGATGGACGCCATCGTCGAGGCTACGGCGCAGGTGGGCGCCTGGTTGCTCGCCGATGAGGTCTACCGAGGCGCCGAACGCGAATCCCAGAACATCACGCCCTCCTTCTGGGGTCGTTATGAGCGCGTCATCGCTTGTGGCAGCCTCTCCAAAGCGTATGGCCTGCCGGGATTGCGCCTGGGGTGGGTGTTGGCCCCGCCAGATATCGTCGAGGCCTGTGCGGCCCGGCAGGATTACACGACCATCACCGCGAGCATGCTGGCCAACCACTTGGCCGAATATGCCCTCGCGCCCGATAACCTATTCCGCATCCGCCAGCGGACGCGCCGCCTCTTGCAGGATGGCTACGCAGCATTGGAAGAATGGGGTGCGGAGCAGGGCAGGCGTTTCGTTTGGCTACCGCCGCAGGCGGGCGCGATCGCTTTCTTACGCTATCAACCCGCTGTCCGTTCGGAGGAATTTGTGCGCCGCTTAGCGGAAACAGAGAGTACCTATGCTGCGCCGGGCGCGCATTTTGGCGTCGAGCAGCACATACGCATCAGCTACGGACTGCCGCCAGCCTTCTTGCGAAAAGCGCTTGACCGCGTCGGACACGTCGCCACCAGTTTCGAATAAGAAAAGTGCGGGGCACATTTGGCCCCGCACTCCAAAACTTAACTCACGTTGAAAACTCAGTCGCCGCCTTCGCGGAGCGTAATGCTCACCGGCTCCCACATATCGCCGATGACATCCATCTCGTCACCCAGCGAATCGAGGGCCACTTGCGCCAGGTCGGTACGGTAGGAGTCCGCCCCTGGCTCAGCCATAATGACACCACCTTCCAGCGCTACAGCGACTGTCTGCGCCCAAAGGTCCGGATTCATGATGCCGATGCCCGCAGGCGAAGGCCAGATGAGCTTGTTGATTTCGTTCAGCTGCCACTGCTGGTGGCTCTCGCCAAGCGTGGAACCGTTATCCAGCACGATTTCTACGCACTCGTCGAAATTCTCGCGGCAATAAATCCAGCCACGAAATGCCGCGCGTAGGAAGGCTACAGCGATGTCTTCGTTGCCTTCTTCCGCCAGCCAATGGGCGCTCGCGAACACAAGGTCCTGCAACATCGCCGTGCCGACCTCATTGAAATCGATAACGTTCAGTTCTTCCGGTTGATACAGTTCGCCCGTAGCCGGGTTCACCTGTTCCAAAACCTGCGCGTATTCGTTGTAAGTCATCGCCTCCGCGACGTCCAGGCCGCCATTGAGCAAAAGCGACATATCGAAGGGTTGCTGGACGACAATAACGTCGTCAGTATTCTCTGGATCAATGCCGACTCCGCGCATGGCCGCGAATAGCTCATGCTCGTTGCCAAAGCCCCAGGTGCCCACGCGCAAACCGGCGAAATCTTCCACCGATTCGACGCCTGTATCCACAAACGAAACCATCAGCGTGCCACTGCGCTGGAAGATTTGGGCGATGTTGACGAGGTTGACGCCCGCTTCGTTCGATTCCAGCACCTTAGGCACCCAGGATAGGCCAAATTCAGCGCCGCCAGATGCGACTACCTGTTGCGGAACCAGTTCGACAGCGCCCTCAAGAATGGTGACGTCCAGCCCTTCATCCTCAAAGAAGCCGAGATCGAGAGCAGCATAATATCCGGCAAATTGTGATTGTGTCACCCATTGCAGCTGCAGGCGAATTTCAACCAAATCATCCTGCGCACTGATGCCCGCCGCCAGGCACAGCAACAGCGCCAATACGATAAACCCAAGTCGTAGTTTCATCTCCTCCACGCTCCTTTTTTCCTTCTTTGAACAGTAACCGCAGACACGCAGCATCGCGTGTCGATCATATCGCGCAGAAATTGTGATGTCAAACTTCCGCTGGGTCACCCCGTAGTGAAACGTGCCAAGGCATCAGCCACCGCTCCAACGCCAGCACGACAAAATACAACGACAATCCAATCAGCGAGGCCATGATGATCGCCGACCAGGCCCGCGCGAAATCGAAGCTGCTCGCTTCCTGCGTGATGAAAACGCCCAGCGTCGCCCGCGGACCGCCAAAGAATTCGCCAACGACTGCACCGATCACGCTCAAAGAACTGGCGATACGCAACGCGCTGAAGACGAAGGGCAGGGCATTCGGGATGCGCAAATCCCGCATGATGCGCATCGGCGAGGCAGCATAGGAATGCATCAACTCCAGCTGGTTCGCGTCGATGAGCGTCAAGCCGCGCACTGTATTGATCATGGTCGGGAAGAAGACAATGATCGCCACGATGGCCATCTTGGAAAAGGGGTTGGTGATGCCAAACCAGTTGTTCATGATGGGCGCGAAGGCGATAATGGGTACCGAATTCGCGGCAATGGCGAAGGGCATCAACGCCTCATTCACCGCAGTCCAGCGCGCCGTCAGCAACGCGATGCCGATGCCGCTTCCGCAACCGATCACGAAGCCCCCCAGCGCCTCGCGCAACGTAGCACCGCTGGCCTCAAACAAGATGGAAGATCTCTCTGGATCCAGAAAGAGGCGCAGCTCAGTGAAATATTCCGCCAGAATTGCTGAGGGCTTGGGTAACAGGAATTGTTGAATCTCGAAGATGGTAACTGCCAGTTCCCAGACCGACAGCACCCCCACTGCTAGTGCGATAGGCGGCGCATATTTTCGCAAGATGGCCAGCGCCTGTGCGAAAATCGCCGATATCATAGCTCGTAACCGTGTGCGGAGGCCAACGACTCGCGCACCTCGTTCACTGTCTCGTAATATCGCGGTGTCTTGCGTGAGGCGAAAACGCGCGGGTATTCCACCTCATTCTCCACAATCTTGATGATTCGCCCCGGCCGCGCCGACATCACCACTACCCGCGTCGAGAGGAAAACAGCCTCCGGGATGCTATGCGTCACGAAGATGACCGTGAGGTTCTTTTGCTCCCAGATGCGCATCAATTCCATATTCATGCGTTCGCGCGTGAATTCGTCGAGCGCGCCAAAAGGCTCGTCCATCAACAAGAGCGTCGGTTCGAAGACCAACGCGCGCGCGATGGCCACCCGCTGCTGCATGCCGCCCGATAGTTGCCATGGGTAATGCTTCTCAAAATCGCCCAACTCGACCAGCTCGAGCAACTCCCGCGCGCGCGCTACACGTTCCGGCTTGGAGTAGCGCATGATTTCGAGCGGTAATTGCACATTCTTGCTCACCGATCGCCAGTCGTACAATGTCGCGGCCTGGAAGACGATGCCATAATCGCGATCCAGCCGCGCGTCTCGCGGCACCTTGCCATTGATGTGTAGCTCACCTTCGTGCAGCGGCAGCAAATCGCCCATCAGGCGCAATAGAGTCGATTTTCCGCAACCGGAGGGGCCGATGAGCGAGATGAATTCTCCCCGCCTTACTGTCAAATTGATGTCGCTAAGCGCTTCGACGCGGTCCTCGCTATCCGGATTGAAAACTTTGTGCAATCTCTCCGCTTCAATGACGATTTCTGCCTTCTTCTTCTCCATATCTGCTCCGCTCAGCTCAGTTGCCTAGAGTGGCGCAGCACACGCCATTCGACCAATGTGACCGACACGAAAAAGAGAATACCGATGCCCGCCGCCGTCACGATGCTCGCCCATAGCTTCGGCGTGGAAACCAGGCTGTAATCTGAAGAGAAATTCAAGATCGCACGCCCGAGGCCATCGGAAATGCCCGACGGCAACTCGCCTATGATCGCGCCGACCACGCTTGCCGTCGCCGATACTTTGAGCGCGGTGAAGATATATGGCAGGGCAGTCGGCAAACGCAACTTCCAAAGCGTTTCCATTCGGCTCGCGGCATAGGAGCGCATCAGCTCCAATGCAGTGGGGCTGGGTGAAAGCAAACCGCGCAGGGTGTTGATGGTAACGGGGAAAAAGGTCAAGTAGGCGGCGATCACAGCCACCGAGACTGCGCTCGCCCCCAACCAGATCACGACCATCGGCGCGAACGCGAGGATGGGCACCGTCTGCGAGGCAACGACGAATGGCAAAAACGAGCGTTCCAACAGGCGCGAATGCGCGAAGACCGCACCGAGCACAAGGCCCAAAGCCGCACCGATCGCGAAACCCAGCGCCGCCTCCGCCAGTGTGAATACCGCCGCGCCGCTCAGGATGCTGATGAGCAAGAAGGGTCCGTTCCGCCGCGCTGGCTGCAGGAATGCGCGCGTGACATACTGCAAATGCGGCAAGTTCAAATCGTTCAAAATGCGCAAATTGAGCAAAACTAGTCTGCGCGGCGCCGAAAGATAACGCTCATCAGCGTAGCTGGCCGCGTCGGTGGCGATATTCAGCGAGCGCAATTCCGCCACTGATGACCAGCGCCCCGCATCCTCCTCACGCACTGCGATGGTCAAACGCGTCAGGAATCTCGGATCTATGGGGAAGATGAGATATCTCTCCGTCCGCGCAAAAATACGAGCATAACGCAAACCTTGCCGAGGCAGGGCGTTCCGCTCCTCTTCTGTTTGCCGCGTGGTGATGGGATGGGGCGGCATCAGGTCATCCAACAAACCGCGGTCTGCCACGACGGCGTCCAGCTCTCCCACCTCGAGCGCATCCAAAGCGCTCGCCAAATCAGGATAAGTCGCGTAATCCCAATCAGGCATAGGTTGAGTGATGCGATAATCGAGGATGTCAGCGCCCAATTTCACCACTTCCCAACCGAGCAACAAAGCGCTAACGAAGGCAAAGAAAGTGACCAAGCGGCTTTTTCGGCCTGTGTCAGCGAATAGCGTCACGAGCAATATCAAGCCAATCACAACGATGCTATAGAAAAGCGCCAGATTGGTGGCCGGAGAATAGATGAAGAGCATGGCCATCGTCGCCAGGAGAACCGCAACGAGCGCGCGCTGCCGCAAATTGCTGCGCCGCCAAAAAAGATAGGTAGCGACGAACGCAACGATTCCTACTGAGAACGTGTAGACCACAAGTAACGCGCGTACCTCGGTCAGCAGGCGTGCGGCGAGCTGCTCGGAATCCTCGCCATCTACCAGGCGGGTGCTCGCATACTGACCGAGCAGAGATTTTGGCGCTTCTTCTTCCGCTTGCTCACTCAGCCAGAGCGCGAGTTGCCCTGGTGTTGATTTGACGAGCACTGGCGAATCTACGCCGAGCGCGGCCCAGATCCCAGCCAACAAAAAGAGCCACACTGCGGTAACCAATACAAGCGCGACTAAGAAATAACGCCGTCGCCTCGGCCTTGCTCCCGCGTGTGCGTCCCCCGCGCTCATTGTTCAGGCCATCGCGGTCAAGTAATATCCAACAACGCCTGGGCGATGATATCGCAGCCCGTCTCCATATCTTGAGCGGAGACGTTAAGGTGTGGCGCAATTCGCAGGATGTTGTTATAGAGACCACCCTCGCCCAGTAACAAACCACGTGCTTTGGCCGCGTCGATCATCGCGTTGGCGCGGGCTGCGTCCGGCTCTTTACCACCGGGGATGATGAATTCGAGCCCCTGCATGAGGCCCATACCGCGCGCCTCGCCGACGAAGTTGAATTCATCCGCGAATTCCTGCAGCCGTTCGGATAGCCGCGCACCGCGGACGGCCGCGTTCGTCGGCAGGTCGTGATCCTCGATATATTCCAACGTCGCCAACGCACTGGCCATGGTCACCGGGTTGCCACCAAACGTGGAGAAGGTAGATCCGACCAACGCATCCGCCACCTCAGGCGTGGCGACGGTGCAACCAATCGGCGAGCCATTGGCCATGCCCTTGGCAAAAGTCATGACTTCGGGCTCGACGCCCCAATGCTCAATACCGCACCACTTGCCACCGGTTCGCCCCCAACCCGTCTGGATCTCATCCGCGATGAAGACACCGCCGGCTTCCCGAATGATAGGGACGATACGCGCGAAATACGATTCAGGTGGCGTAATGAAACCGCCAGCGCCCTGGATCGGCTCCGCCAGAAAAGCAGCAACGCGCCCATTCGTCGTCGTCGCCAGCGTCTCTTCCAGATCCAGCACGCATAGCTCGACCAGCTCTTCTTCGCTCATCCAATCTGGCGCGCGATATTGATAGGGGTTACGGACATGACGCACGTTCGCATCCACAACATTGCCCAGGCGCCAGCCACTGTGCGCTGTCAGGCTCATCGCCTGCATCGTGCGCCCGGAATAACCATGGCGCAGCGCGATAATGGTCGAGTTGCCAGTGTACAAACGCGCCGCCAGGATGGCCGTTTCGATTGCCTCAGAACCGCTATTGGTGAAATAGCATTTCTGCAAGCGCCCGGGCGTGAGCGCCGCCACTTTCTCCGCAACTTGCACCATGATCTCGTTGATATAGAGCGTCGTCGTATGCTGTATCGTGCGTAGTTGCTGCGCGACGCGCTCGGTGATTTTGTCATTGCAGTGCCCGCAGCTGATGGTAAGTACTCCGCCGAAGAAATCAAGATAACGCTGTCCATCCACATCCCAAACATACTGATCCTTGGCATGGCTCACGACCAGCGGCGCCTCGTGATAAGGCTTTGCAGCGGGGAAAATCACTCGCTCGTAACGCTCGAGGATGTCACTCGTAGCTGTCATTGATAGCTCCACATTGTTGGCCCGCACTCACCTTATCTTAGCAGGGAATCTGGGCCGAGGGTAATGGGCCACCGCCATGTCTAACCTGGTTGTAATGCTGCGCGCATCTGCTAGAATGACCGTTTATATGATTCTGGTTTACTAGGGCCACGTGCCACAGAAAGGATGGATCATGGTCGGGAGAATCCAAAATTACATTGGCGGCGAATGGGTTGACGCTGCTGGTAACGAGAGCGTGCCGGTGCACAACCCGGCGACTTGCGAGTTGCTCGGCCATTGCCCCGAGTCTAACGCGATGGATGTAGACCGCGCCGTGCAGGCCGCGCTGGCCGGCTTCGACGAATGGCGACGCACGCCGCTCCTCAGCCGCGCTCAAGCGATGCATCACTTCAAGGTGCTGCTGGAAGAACGCTTTGAAGAAGTTGCTCGCACCATCGTCATCGAGAACGGTAAGACCATCGACGAAGCGCGCGGGGAAGTGCGACGCGGCATCGAGAGCGTGGATTTCGCCATCGGTATCCCCTACCTGATGCGCAACGACGGCGTGGAGGACATCAGCTCCGGTATCGACGAGACAACCATCCGCCAGCCTGCCGGCGTCTTCGTCGCCATCACACCCTTCAACTTCCCATCAATGGTGCCGCTCTGGTTTCTGCCCGCGGCTATCGTTTGCGGCAATACCTTCATCCTCAAGCCCTCGCCACAAACGCCGCTCAGCGCCAACCTTCTCATTGAGCTGATCGATGAGCTGGACTTGCCGGAAGGCGTCGTCAACGTCTTGCATGGTGGCGTCAGCGCCTCCACCGCGCTGATGGAACACCCCGGCGTGACTGGCGTCTCCTTCGTTGGCTCAACACCCGTCGCCAAAATCATCTACGAGACCTGCACTCGGAACGGTAAGCGCGTCCAGGCCCAGGGCGGCGCCAAGAATTACATCGCCGTCATGCCAGACGCCAATCTGGATGCGAGTGTAAAGAACATCCTCGGCGCCGCTTATGGTTGCGCGGGGCAACGTTGCTTAGCAGCGGCGGTGGCCGTCGGCATCGGCGACGCCTACGAGCCGCTCAAGGCCGAGCTCAGCGCACAGGCCCGCGAAATGCAGGTCGGCTACGGCCTCGAAGAAAGCTCACAAATGGGTTCGGTCGTCAGTGACGCCGCCCGCGAGCGCATTGAGCGCATGATCGCAGAAGGCGAAGCGGCCGGCGCAGAAGTACTCTTGGATGGCCGCGACATCCAGGTGGAAGGCTACGAAAACGGCTCTTTCGTCGGGCCCACGATCCTCGCTGATGTGCAACCAGAGATGTCCGTTGCCCGCGAAGAAATCTTCGGGCCAGTGCTCTCATTGATGAAAGCGGATACTTTTGAGGACGCGATTGAGCTCATCAATAGCAGCAAATTCGGCAACGGTGCGAGCATCTTCACCACGAACGGCAACTACGCGCGCGAGTTCAAATACAACGTCAACGCGGGCAATATCGGCGTGAATATCGGCGTAGCGGCGCCTTCGGCTTCCTTCCCCTTTGGGGGACAGAAAGATTCATTCTTCGGTGATCTGCACGGCCAAGGCGCAGATTCTATCGAGTTCTACACCGAGCGCAAAGTCGTGATTGAGCGCTGGGTCTGACGATCCGATGCGCGCGTTAAACACTTTCGGCGCCGTCCTCAGTTATGCCATTGAGCTAGAGGCAGCTCTGCGCGACTCATATGTCGCTACGGGCAAAGATGATGAGGCACGCGCCGCGGATAAACGCCGCCAACGCCTCGAGCGCACGCGCGCCGAGCATGTCCTGGAAATCACGCTCGAGCCCATACACGGCCTCGATATCTTAGATTATGCAGCGTTGCATGATGCAGCGGCGGCCATCGATGAGCGAGAGGCGGTGGCGGCAGCTTTCTTTCGTGACGCTGCACCCAAAATCAACGTTCGCCAAGCGCAGCGCATCCTGCTGCGTTGCGAGCGCGAACACGCCGCCAATTCCACTACCCAATGACCGATCACAGACAGCCCAAGGAGTAATAAGCCAATGTCTCGCATTGTCCGCGGCGCCCTTCTGCAAGCGACCTGGACCGGCGATAAGGAGTCGATGATCGTCAAGCACGAAGAATACGCGCGTAAAGCGGCCGATGAAGGCGCGCAAATCATGTGCTTCCAGGAACTCTTTTATGGACCCTATTTTTGCCAGATCCAGGATCCCGATTTTTTCCGATTCACTGAACCCATTCCCGATGGCCCGACAACAGAGCGCCTACAGAAGCTTGCGCAGGAGCTGAATCTCGTGCTCGTCGCCTCCATGTACGAGCGTGATGGCGTCGGCGTCTATTACAACACCGGCGCGGTCATCGATGC
Source organism: Phototrophicaceae bacterium (assembly GCA_965237765.1). GTDB lineage: Bacteria > Chloroflexota > Anaerolineae > Aggregatilineales > Phototrophicaceae > WTGJ01. The sequence continues at coordinate 2,357,237 of OZ250157.1, read as the reverse complement.
CGACGGCCGCTACCTTGGCAAATATCGCAAGACACACATTCCACACCTACCCGGCTTCTGGGAGAAGTTTTACTTCCGCCCCGGCAACCTAGGCTACCCGGTCTTTGATACTGCGGTCGGCAAAGTGGGTGTGTATATCTGCCACGATCGGCATTTTCCCGAAGGCGCGCGCGTGCTGGGCCTCAGTGGCGCCGAGATGGTCTTCATCCCCTCCGCCACTTCGCGCGGGTTGAGCCAACACCTATGGCGCGTAGAGCAGACGGCACATGCCATCTTCAACACATACTTCGTCGGCACCATCAACCGCGTCGGCGTCGAGCCCTGGGGTGATAACGATTTCTATGGCGAAAGCTACTTCTGCGACCCGAAGGGTCAATTCATTGGCGAAGTCGCTAGCGCGCACGACGAAGAGATGATCATTCGCGATATGGACCTCTCGCTCGTCCAGGAAGTGCGCGATACCTGGAGTTTCTATTTCAATCGTCGCCCGGATCAGTATGACTTGCTCACGCAGGATACGGTCTCAACTGCCTAACGGGCAATAGGGGCATCGCATGGATTTTGGAATCACGTTCAAGGGAGATATCAGCGCACAACGCACTGTCGCTCTCTGCCAGCAGGCAGAGGCGGCCGGCTTCCGTTACGCCTGGTTTTTCGATTCTCACGTGCTCTGGCGCGAATGCTACGTCACGATGGCGATGTGCATGGAGCACACCGAGCATCTGGTTTTCGGGCCGCTCGTGACCAATCCGGGCGTGCGCGAATGGTCGGTCGCCGCCAGCCTATACGCCACGCTGGCACATCAAAGCGAGGGCCGCTTCATGCTCGGTCTGGGGCGGGGGGATAGTTCGCGCCGCGTGCTGGGAAAGCGCCCCAACACACTCGCGCGCATGGCCCAATTCACGGATACCGTGAAAGCCCTCGTGCACGGCGACGGCGCCAGCTACGGCGATACAAAGACTCAGCTGCCCTGGGCGGAAGGCTATGAGCTGCCCATTTGGGTCGCCGCTTATGGCCCGAAGGCGCTGCAAACGGCGGGCGAAATAGGCGATGGCCTGGTCATCCAATTGGCCGAGCCGCTGCTTTTGAAATGGTTCAGCGAGCAAGCCCTCCGTGCCGGCGAAGCCGCCGGCCGCGATATGTCCGATTTTGGCATCATGGCGGCCGCGCCCGCATGGGTCGGTGACATGGGGAAAGCGCGCGCGCAAACGCGCTGGTTCCCCGCCATGGTCGGTAACCACGTCGCTGATATCGTCTCCAAATATGGCAGCGACACGGACGAGGTGCCGCAATCGCTCACCGACTATATCGAAGGGCGGCGCGGCTACGATTACGCCGAGCACGCCGATAAAGACGCCGAGCATTTGGATTTCATCACAGACGATATCATCGACAGCTTCAGCATCCTCGGTGAGGTGGACGCGCATCTTGCCAAGTTGCGCACCCTGCATGACGTCGGCGTTACTCAATTCAACATCTACCTGATGTGCGGCGAAGAAGAACGCATTGTCGATGCTTACGGCACGTACATCATCCCGCAATTTTCCTGACCAAATTTGCAAAGACTTGGGGGCAAGCATGGGAACGCTATTCAAAGGCGGGACACTCATCACGGCGAACGATATGAAAATCGCCGACGTCCTGGTTGAAGGAGAAATCGTCTCGCGAATTGGCGATAATTTACCCACCGCAGGGCAAAATGTCGTCGATTGCGCCGGTCTTTATGTCATGCCGGGCGGCATCGACGTGCACACCCATCTGGATTTGCCTTTTGGCGGCACCATCAGCAATTGTGATTTCGACGTCGGGCACATGGCAGCTGCTTTTGGCGGGACGACCTCGCATATCGACTTCGTCGTACAGCCCATCGGCGGCAGCTTGCAAGACGGGCTGGCTACCTGGCGCGCCAAATCCACTGCCGCTCAGATTGACTATGGCTACCACATGGCCATCACTGACCTCAACGAAGCCATCATGGCCGAAATCCCCACCATAATCGACGAAGGCATCACTAGCCTCAAGCTCTTCATGGCCTATAAGAACGTCTTCCAGATAGATGACGGCACGCTCTTCAACACGATGCGCATCGCCGCACAGCACGGCATGTTGGTAATGGTGCACGCCGAAAATGGCGACGTTGAAGCAGCGCTCACACCCGCTTTGCTCGCTGCAGGCATGACCGAACCCAAACACCACGCTGATTCGCGCCCGCCAGAAATCGAAGGCGAAGCGACGAACCGCGCTGTCGTCCTGGCAGGCTTGGCTGAATGCCCGCTTTATGTCGTACATATGACATGCGAGCCATCGCTGGATGCGCTTCGTCGTGGCCGTGCCGCTGGCTACCCTGTCATGGGCGAAACCTGCACGCAATATTGCTTCCTCACCGTTGAAGAGCATCTGGCCGCGCCCGGTTTTGAAGGCGCCAAGTACGTCTGTTCGCCGCCGATTCGTTCAAGCGCAGACCATGCAGCTCTCTGGACAGCGCTGAGTGATGGCACCCTACAGGCCGTGAGCACCGACCATTGCGATTTCTGGTATGACGGTGGGCATGGCCCCTGGCAAGAATGGGAGGAGCGCACCGGCGGTACGAAATGGGCTGATTACGAGAAGCAAGACGCCAGCTACCGCCGCCCGGGCAAAGAGCTCGGCATCGGTGATTTCAGCAAGATCCCTAATGGAATGCCAGGACTGGAAGATCGGCTGCTTGTGATGTGGGAAGCGGGCGTGAACCAAGGCAACTTTTCGCCGCAGCGCTTCGTCGAGCTGCATTGCACCAACCCCGCGCGCATCTTCGGCATGTACCCGCAAAAAGGCACGATCGCTGTCGGTTCCGATGCCGATATCCTCGTTTGGGACCCCAACCTGGAGCATACGATGGGCGTCACGAACAGCCACATGCGTTGCGATTACAACGTCTATGAAGGCATGCGCGTGCGCGGCAAACCCGTGCGCGTCTACCAACGTGGCAACCTGCTGGTGGATGGCGAGAACTGGCACGGGCAAAACGGCGCCGGGCGCTTCATACCCCGCCGCGCACATGCGGATATTCTCTAATTTCGGCAACTTGCAAGAAATAGAGCTGGGGGATAATCCCCCGGCTCTTTTCATCTCGAGCAGCTGATGGAAGTAACGTTGATGTTGGCGCTGGCGGCGTTGCTAATTGGTCTCTCCAAGGGAGGGTTGGGAGGGCCGGTGCCTGGCTCGATGGCCGCGCCGCTGTTGACGCTCGTCATGCCGTCGACAGATGCGGTGGGCATCGTACTGCCCATGTTGCTCTTCGCCGACATGTTGGCGCTGCGCATGTATTGGCGATGTTGGTCCGCTCGTTACCTGCGCTTGATGCTGCCCGCTGCCGTGCTCGGGATCATCACAGGTACAATGGTCTTACTCGCCATCCCCGATGCTTCATTACGTCGGGTGATCGGCGCCTTCACACTGCTCATGATCGCATACAAACTCATCGGAAGTCGAGCGTATCATCTGCGCTATCGACCGCGCCCCTGGCATGGAGCGCTGGCGGGTTGGGGTTCGGCTTTCGGCGCCGCGCTGGCCAATTCCGGCGCTGCACCCTATACCGCCTACATGCTGCTGCAACCCGATGTGCAACCGCGCATCTTCGTCGGCACGGCGACGCTCTTCTTTTTTTTGCTAAACGCACTGAAAATCCCCGGCTATCTTGGTGGAGGTGTGCTAAGGATCGAAGATATACGGCCCATCGCCTGGGTCTTTGCGCTCATTCCGCTTGGCTTCGCGCTAGGCTATTTCGGTTTGCGGCGCATCCATGCGGCCGCTTTTGAGCGGCTGATGTTGATCCTTTTGGGCTTGCTTGGTCTATTTTTGCTCTCTTCCTAATTCGTGCGATCTGTGTAAATATAGCGAGTGTCCGCGCTGAGGGGTCATGACCGAAAACAGCGTCAATCCTACAATAAAAGATGTCAACGCCTTTACATCCTGGCGGCGGATGATGAGTTACCTGCGCCCTTACCGCCGCTGGGCACTGATCGCATTCTTCAGCGTGTTGGGTACGGCGCTGCTACAAGCCACGTTGCCGCTGATCCTGCGCGCTGTCATCGATCACGGCACGAACCTGGGCGACGAAGGGTATCGCTACATGCTGCTCGCGGGTGGCTTGATATGTGGCCTCGGCTTCTTGCGCGGCGGTACCGGTTTCTTATTCCGCTATTTCGGCGAACTCCTCTCGCATTATGTCACCTATGACATCCGCAACGAAGTGTACGACAGGGTGCAGCGCTTGCCGTTCGCTTACCACAACAAGACACCGACCGGCACGCTCATCACCCGTGCCATTAGCGACGTCGACGAAATCCAACGCTATTTTGCGTTCGGCCTCGTGGATGGCGCTTATACTCTCTTGCTTTTCCTCGGCATCACAACCGCAATGTTATTGGCCAGCCCTTTACTGACCCTAATGGCGATGTTGCCCCTCGTCCCATTGACGCTTTATTCGCGCTCGTTCATCACGCGCGTAGCGCCGCGCTGGCACACCATCATGAACCGCATCCAGCGACTGAGCAACCACCTACAGGAGAACATCCTCGGCGCCGCCGTAGTGCGCGCCTATGCCCGCGAAGAACATGAAAAGTGCCTCTTCGCCGAGCAAAACGAATTGCTTTATCACGAACAGCTGGACCTCGTTCGCCAATGGACCTTCTTCTTCCCGGCGAGCGCTTTCCTGGTCGCAGCGGCCTTAGCTTCGGTGCTCTTCTTTGGTGGTGTGATGGTGCTGAATGATATCGGTAGTGTCACAATCGGCACGGTGGTTTCCTTCAACGCTTACGTGCTGATGCTGGCGCAACCCTTGCGCTTCCTTGGCTTCGTCATCCTGCTCACTATGCAGGCCGTCGCTAGCAGCCAGCGTGCCTTTGAGATTTTGGATACGCCCATCCAGATCCGCAACCGACCACATGCGAAACCGATGCCACGTCTGGAAGGACATGTCCGTTTTGAAAACGTCAGCTTTCAATTCGACGACGGCGACAGTCCGACATTGCACAACATTTCGCTCGAGGCAGAACCAGGGCAATCGATCGCTTTGTTGGGCGCGACCGGTTCCGGGAAGACAACAGTCGTCAACCTGATCCCGCGTTACTTCGATGTCAGCGGAGGGCGTATCTGCATCGACGGCTACGATATCCGCGAGGTCGATCTTCGCAGCCTTCGCAACCAGATCGGTGTCGTTTTGCAGGAATCATTGCTCTTTTCGGCCACCATTGCTGAAAACATCGCCTACGGCCACCCAAAAGCGAGCGAGGAAGAAATCCTAGCCGTTTCCCGCGCCGCTAACGCGCACGAATTTATCAGTAAATTACCGCGCGGTTATGCGACTACAATTGGCGAGCGCGGCGTAACCCTCTCCGGCGGTCAACGCCAGCGCGTCGCCATCGCCCGCGCCCTGCTAATTGACCCGCGCATCCTCATCCTCGATGATTCAACGAGCAGCGTGGATACGCATACCGAAGTCCTCATCCAGCTCGCGCTGCGCAAAATGATGCACAATCGCACCACCTTCATCATCGCGCAACGCCTCTCTTCCGTGATGAACGCGGACCAGATCCTCGTGCTCGACGAAGGGCACATAGTCGAGCGCGGCACACATGCTGAGCTGCTGCTCCTCGATGGTCTTTACCGCGAAATCTACGATCTGCAACTCGCCGATCAAGAGCGCACCCGCGCCGCGCTCGCCCCTGCCCGCCCGCAGCTCGTCGAAAGGCGCGCCACCAATGAGCTGCAAAAGCTCATCGACCGGCTGAACCGACACTAAACTATGGGATTTCGCAGTGGCGCCGAGGGTTTCGAGCAGTTGGATTGGGGCGTAACGCGCCGTCTCCTCAGTTATCTACAGCCACATAAGCGCCGCGTCATCGTCTCCGTGCTTTTCATGCTATTGAGCGTGGGCGCGAGCATCTCAGCTGCCCCGATTATCGGCTACGCGGTTGACGAGGGCATCCGTAAAAAAGATTTCCGCGTCGTGGCGCTCGGCGTGCTGATCTTCATGGCGGCGCAAGTCCTGGGTTTCATCGGCTTCCGCATGCAGATGCTCATCATGGCCACCGCTGGCCAAGATGTGATCCGTGTGCTGCGCGATAACCTCTTCGCCCAACTGCAGCGCCTTTCCATCTCTTTCTTCGCCACCTACGAGACCGGCCGTATCATCGCCCGCGTCATCAGCGACGTGAATTTGTTGCGCGAGGTCATCACTTTCGCCCTCGTTGGCACGTTCCGCGACATCCTCATCCTCGGCGGCATCATCATCGTGATGCTCACCATCAACCTACCGCTAGCCCTGCTCTCGATACTGGTGATTGTGACGCTAGGCCTCATTGCCAACGTCTGGCGCATCCACGCGCGCAAAGTCTACTTGCTGGTGCGCGAGACCAACGCCAATGTCAACGCCGAGCTGGCGGAAGCCTTCCACGGTGTCCGCGTTACGCAATCCTACACGCGTGAAGATTTCAACGAGCAGCGCTTCCTGACGCAGATCAACCTCGCACACCGCCAATCGAATACGCACGCCGCACTCGTCGCCAGTATCTTTTTCTCGGCGATTGAGCTGGTCGGAGGCGTCGCGCTCGGGTTGATCGTCGCCGTCGGTGGCACGTTGATTTTGGATGAACGGCTGACGGTCGGTGTCATGCTCACATTCGTGTTTTATATTGAGCAGTTCTTTTTCCCGATCCGCATGTTGGCGCAGCGCTACAACCTCTTCCAGGCAGTGATGGCCGCCAGCAATAAGATCTTCGCGCTCCTCGATCGTGAGCAGGAGGTACAGGACGCACCCGACGCCTATGACCTACCCACTATCCACGGCGAAATTCATTTTGAGGACGTCTCCTTCCTCTATGCGGAAGAAGGCGAGCCGATCTTGCATGACATCGAGCTGACCATCCCCGCCAAAACCACCGTCGCATTGGTAGGGCATACGGGTGCGGGTAAATCGACCATCATTAAGCTGATTCAGCGCTTTCACGACGTGAGCGATGGACGGATCACTGTCGATGGCCACGATTTGCGCGACGTCACGCAACACAGCCTACGCAGCCAACTGGGCGTCGTCTTACAAGAGACACATCTCTTTACCGGCAGCATCCGCAATAACATCCGCTACGGTCGCCTGAACGCCCGCGACGATGAGGTTGAGGCGGCGGCGCGCGATATAGGCGCGCATGATTTCATCGCTAAATTGCCAGCCGGCTACGACACGGAAATTCGCGAAGGCGGCGCCTCAATATCGACCGGGCAAAAACAGTTGCTATCGCTCGCTCGTGCCTTGTTGGCCGACCCGCGGATCTTGATTTTGGACGAAGCCACGAGCAATATTGATACCCAAACGGAAAAGATCATCCAGCGCGGGCTGGCGCATCTCCTGCGCGACCGCACCAGTTTCGTGATCGCCCACCGCCTCAGCACCATTACCAACGCGGACATGATCGTCGTGCTAGAGGCAGGGGAAATCATGGAAGTCGGCACGCACCGTGAACTGATCGAACGAGATGGTATTTACCGCCGCCTCTATACCATGACTGATTTTCAGGAGGCCTAATACACCATGCGGACTTTCTTCAATTTCCTGACAACGCTCTCCTTGCGTTTCCGTTGGCTAGTTATCGCTCTTTCAGCAGCAGTCATGGTCCTGGGAGGGCAGGCCTGGTCGCGCATGAACCAGGAGCTTTTGCCACCGGTCGAATTTCCCGCCAGCTTTGTGTTCGCGCTCGCTGGCGGCATGAACAGCACACAGGCGCTAAATCTCTATACCTTACCGTTGGAGGCAGAGTTTGCGAAAATCGGCGATATCGTCAACCTCGAATCGTATACGAGTCCGGGCCTTGTATTCCTAAACTTAGCCAATGAATTCGGTGTCGACCGCACTAATCTAAATGCGCAAATTAATGCCGCGATCGATCGCATCTGGTTGCCCATTCGCCAATTGAAGCCGCCCGCCGGCGAAAGCAGCACCGTGTTTGGCGCACGCCTGCTCAACGATTTGGACGGCGCGACACTGCGCTATTTGGCTGCAACTGACCCCGCGCTCTTACTCGAATTAGCGCCGGCAACATGGGCAGTGCTCTCCGATGAAGCAATCGCCGCGGCGTTGCCACTCTTCGCCGCGCAATCCAGCTCGGTGGAGGATAGCGCCTCCTCGTTAGAGCGTTTCGTCATACAGCAAATCGTACCCAACTTACTCGAATTGGAAGGCGTGGCCGATGTCTCTTTCAGCGGCGGTGAGTCGATCGCGCGACTCCAGGGTGAAACTGGCGAATCGGGCGATGGCGACGGCGTGACGAGCAGCCTGCTCTTGCAACTGGATGCTGAAGCCTGGGAAGTCATCGCGCGCAAAGCGGGAATCAGCGGGAATCTGAATCAGGCGCTGGCGGAATCGTTGGCCGCGGAAAACACAGATGCGCCCGCGCTCGCTCCCGCCCTGCCGATTAGCTGGCAGACGGCCGCGGAAACGCGCTTCCGCACAGCCGACGACCTGCTGGAAATCGTGAGCTTCGGTAATTCGCTCGGCAGCCTGCTTAACGATCTCGCCAACAACGGACAACTGCGCGGCCCGCTCGGCCAAACTGACGACCTGGATGCCGAAATTGTGGCGCGTATGCTGGCGATCGACTCCAGTTTCGCCACCGCCTTCGATGAGGAGCAGCTGCTGGCCCTCCCTGCGGATCTCTTCGCCGAATTGCCCGAGGAGATTCGCCAGCCGGAAGACGCGCGCGTCCGCCGTCTGTTCGCGCTCAAGGACCTGGGCGCGGATCTATTCGGGCGCCAGGGTGAGCCGGCGCCTGCCGATTTGCCGAATTCCTGGCGCGTTACCCTGCCGACAATTCTCGCTTTCAGCTTAGACGATTTTCCCGTCGCCATTTTCAGTATCTCTGGTGCGGTCGAGCTGCCCAGTAGCGAAGAGCCCACCTCCGCCCCTATGCCTCCGCCACCACGCGAAACGATAATCGGTGAAGAAGGCCCTGAACTTCCAGCCATTTACCCAGCGCTGAGCGCCGCCTTCGGACTGGAATTGGACACAGCGGACGACTTGCTCAATATCGCCTTGCCGCCAGAACTGGGCGCGGCCTTTGGCATCACGCAGCTTACCGCCGCTGAATTCCTGAATACAATGGCTCAGCTGGCCGGCGTAGATTTCGCGAACGCCCCAGGTGCGGGCGAGGATGTGGAGCTCGATCTGGGCGCACTATTTTCTGCCATAGCTGCTTGCAGCGTGAAAAACCAACTATCCCCCAGTCAGACGGCAGCTCTCACAACCGCCGGCACCGGCGTGCTAATTACCTGTATTGACGCCGAAACGCTAACCTGGCTCACAGGGGCCGACCCAACCTTCATCCCCAACCTCACATCTGATGTCTACGCCCAGTTGCCGGATTCGTTGCTCGAGCTGGATCTCCCCGGTTTTGCACCACCGCTGGGCGGCAGTAGCTGGGAGACGCTATTCACCGATTATGCCGATAGCGCCGTTACCACCGACGCGCTCACCCTTTTCGCCGAGACACCCGCCGCCGCCCTTAACGCGATCGCCGCCCACGTGGCCGAAGCTGATTACGATGTCGTCGTCACACGCTTGCTCGATGATCTGTCGCCATTGGCGCTGCGCACGCTCGCTCTTCGTGACAAGGAATTCCTCGCCACGCTCACTGCCGAAATCTGGCGCGGTCTCTCGCGGGAAAGCCTTACGACGCTCTTGCCCAAACTTACCGAGAACACCCTGACCACCGATTTGCAAGTTGAATTGCAAGCGATCGTCGACGGCGCTCCGACCGCCCTCGAAAGCTGGCGCGCCGCCAATGCTGACGCCGAAGCGATCATCGCAGAAGGGCCACCAATCAATGTTGAGTGGGAGGTGCTCGCCAATTTCTACGGCATCGAACTGGATACGGCTGACGACTTCATTCGCTTTCAGGATGTACTTGGCAGCCCAGCCGCCTTCATGAACAGCCTATTTCTCTCGCAACGGGGACTATCGATCGCGCCTGGGATCTTCGGCAACTTCAGCTACGCAGCGCTGGCTTACCTGACCGCCGCGGATGAGGGATTCCTACCTGATCTCAGCTCCAAGGCCTTACGCCTATTGTCAGCACCCGTCCTCACGCAGCTCGAGTCGCTCGCGCCGAGTGTTACAGAACGTTCCGAAAAAGTTGACGTCAGCCCCCGAGCCAGCATCACGCGCGCGAACTTGCAGCCCAGCCTGCTGCTCTCCCTCCTCAAGACGAGCGACGCCAACAGTGTCCAATCCTATCACGCTATCGAAGCGGAATTGAGCAAAATCCAGGCAGAATATCCCTTCTTGGTCATCGATGTTGTCAGCGAGCAAGCCAGCTTCATAGAGGAATCCATTTCGGGTGTCGCGCGCGAAGGCACGCTTGGCGCGGTATTCACCATCGTCATCATCTTGCTTTTCTTGAGTGATGGCCGGTGGCCGCGCAGCCCACGCCGCGTCGCTGGCTTCATCATGTTCTTCCTTTTTTCGCTGGGTTTGGCTGCGGTAACCCTCGGGAATCTAGGCGCGGCTGATGGCGATCTGTTAGAGGCCTTCAACCAGAGCGACATCGTGTTGCGCGTCTTGCTCATCGTCGGCGCGCTCGCCAGCCTGGTGGTGCTCATTCTGCCGGGCGAATTACCACTCCCTGCCTGGCGCAGCACCCTGGTTACTACCATCAGCATCCCACTATCATTGATGGCCGCGCTGGCGATGCTGCACTACCTGCCGGGCTTTGTGCATCGTCTATTGGGGCCACTCGGTTCAGGCCCCATCATCTCCTTTATTTTGAAGCTTTTCCCGCGAGACGTAACCCTGAATATCATGGTGTTATCCGGCCTCACAGTGGCTATTGGCCGCGTGGTGGACGATTCCATCGTCGTGCTGGAAAACATCTTTCGCCAGATGCAATTGGCAAAGATGACGAAGCACGAAGCCATCCTCACCGGCACGCGTGACGTATCCGCAGCCATCTTCACCGCTACCATCGTCGCCGTGGTAGTTTTCTTGCCGCTCGGCCTCACTGGCGGGCTCATCAGCGAGTTTTTCCTGCCCTTCGGCATCGCTGTTACTTATGCCTTGCTGGCTTCCTTCATCGTGGCGATCGTCGTCGTGCCGGTGCTCGCTTCGCTCTTCATCCGTGAGGAGGACATCATCGGCGAAGAGGTAGGACCAATCGCCGGCGCGGTAATGAAGGTCTACGTGCCTTTCCTGCGCTGGAGCTTAGCGCGCTGGCGCAATGTCGGTTTTGTCATTGTCGGTGCGCTGATTTCTATGATGATCGGCTTTGCACTCTTCGGCATGCGGCCCTTTGCCTTCCTGCCCAGTCTGGGTGAACCGCAGATTTCAGTAACTGTCCAATTACCTGGCGATACCTCCATACTCGAGACAAACGAGAAGGTCGCGCGCCTGGAATCATTCATTCGAGAAAACGACGGGTGGGAAGAAACAGGGCCCACCGAAACAAGCGAGGTGCGTGAGATCCTTTCCGAAGTCGGCAGCGTAGGTGGCAACGCAAGTCTTCTCGACACCGGCAACGTGAGCGAAAATAGCGCAAACTTAACCCTCACCCTGCGCTCGCAAGAGTCGCTGGAGCGTTGGATCGAGATATTGCGTGAAGAAGCGGGCATGATCTTCGCCGGCGATTCTGCGGAGGAGGATACCGTCGTTAACATCGACCATTGCGACCCTGCACTGGCCCAAGGCACTGAGGCCTCACCAACGAGTGGTGGCGATTCTACCAGCATCATCGTGTCCGCCGCTTCCGCTCTTGCGGAGGTGGGCGGTTTCGAAATGATCCTGAGTGGCAACTCTGCTCAGTTGCAGCGTCTCAATGCTTGTGTCATCCAAACCCTGTCCGGTATCGAAGGCCTCGTCAATATCAGCAGCAATATCGCGACTGGCGAGGTTGGTGCCGCCGAGCGAGCGACCTACATACGCATCAACCGTCGCACTGCCCTGCTCTTCAGCGGTGAACTGGAAACAGAAAATTCCATTGGCGTTACCGCGCAGGCCATCCAGGAAATCGAGAGCCTGCCGCTACTGCTGGCTATCAACGCCGACCTGCCGCCCGATGATCAAATTAGCGCCAGCCAGGGCTTCAATAGCGAGGTGCAGACCGAGGGCTTCATCAGTGTCGGGCGCTCGATGGTGCTAGCGCTTATCCTCGTCATCGTCATCCTCATCTTTACCTTTGGCTCACCAGTGTACTGGCTGGTCATCATCTTCAGCGTCATCGTCGCCCCAGTCGGCGCGGCCATCGCCCTCACGGTTACCAATCGCGTGTTGGGGATCTCTGCGCTCATCGGCTTGCTGATGCTCATCGGCATCGTCATCACCAACGCTGTGGTGCTCATCGACCGCGTCCAGACCAACCGTCGTCAACGAGGTATGGAGACGCGCGAAGCATTGCTAGAAGCCGGTGAGCGCCGCCTGCGTCCGATCCTCATGACTTCGCTCGCTACCATCATCGCCCTGTTGCCATTGGCGATCGGCCTCTCGGAAGGGGCCATCGTCGCTTCAGAAATGGGCACGGTGGTGATTGGCGGCGTGCTGGGTAGCACCATCCTCACGTTGATCGTGGTGCCGGTTGCCTATATGCTCTTCAATCCGGCGCACGTTTTCTTCGCGCGACGTTTCAACTTTCGCCGCCCCAAACAAAACTGATCTTGAGTCAATACAGCACTATTAGAGACGGCGCATCCATATGGGAGCGCCGTCTTTGCTTTAGGAAGCGGAATCGATCAATTGCAAACGTTCACCCACGACCGCAAACCCGCGCAAGGCATGCTCAAGTTGTTCGCGCGTGTGCCGCGCCATGTAGCTGGTGCGCAATAAGCTCTTATTCGGCGGCACGCCCGGCGGCACGACCGGATTGGTATACACGCCTTCTTCGATCAAGCTGCTCCAGGCCTTACTTGTCAGGTATTCCTCGCCGATGATGACCGGTATGATCGGCGTGTTGCTATTGCCCGTGTCAAAACCGAGCTCCCGCAAACCGGCGCGCATGAATTCCGCGTTATCCCAGAGCGCTTCGACGTGCTGCGGCTCGCTCTCGATGATATCCAGCACAGTGAGCACGGCGGCGGCGCTAGGCGCGGGGATGGCCGCCGAAAAGACCAGGGAACGCGCAAAATGCTGGATATAATGCACAACTGGCTCAGAGCCGGCGATGAAACCGCCCAACGAGGCAAAACTCTTGCTGAAGGTACCCATGATGAGGTCGACCTCCTCCGTGAGGCCGAAGTGCGCCGACGTCCCTCGGCCAGCGCCCGTCACGCCAACGCCATGCGCATCGTCTACCAGCAAACGAGCGCCGTGCTCCTTGCATACGGCGACGATCTCCGGTAACAGCGCGATATCGCCGCCCATACTATAGACGCCATCGATGATCACCAACTTGCCCGCATCGGCGGGTAATTTCGCCAGCACGCTATCCAGATTCTCTGCGTCGTTATGTAAGAAGCGTCGCAGCTCGCCACGCGCCATCATCGCGCCATCGACGATGCTCGCGTGCGAATCCTTGTCGATGACGACATAATCACCCTTATGCACGAGGGCTGAAATCGTCCCGACATTGGTCTGGTAACCGGTAGGGAAGACGAGTGCCGCTTCCTTATCCACAAATTGAGCCAGCCGCCGGTCCAGCTCCAGGTGCAATTCGATCGTGCCGTTCAGAAAGCGCGAGCCGGTCATGCTGGTGCCATAACGATCCACTGCCGCGCAAGCCGCCGCGCGCACGCGCGGGTCGATCGTCATGCCGAGATAGTTGTTCGAGCCAAGCATCACGACTTTTTTGCCCTCAAAGACCGCTGTCGTCCCTTCCGATTCGCTCAGGGCGCGAAAATAGGGATATAGGCCCAGCGCCATCGCTTCTTTGGCGTAGGTGAATTTCGCAGCCTTATCGAAGAGATCAGGCACAAATGTTTCCTCAGCACAAACGGCGCACATAGTGTAGCAGGGCAGGGCAGCGATTTCTATGCAATCGCCCTTGCGTCGTGCTACCCTCTCGTTAGAATGTGCACAGCGAGCAACGAGGCGAGGCGATGTCCGGAAAAACCATATTGCGTATTTTTGTTTGGGGAATCTCGATGGCGCTGGGCTTCGCGGCGGCCGCGCTCATCGTCGTCGTCGGTTTGCCGGCGATCAAACCCGAATCCGCCGGTATCACGATCGCCGATTTTGGCACGCTCTATTACCTCTTCATCGCTGTGCCGCTCGGGCTTGTTTTCCTGGTTTGGCTGGATCTGCTCGCGGATACCGGCATCCTACCTGATTGAGAAACGTATCTAAGGTGGATTGAGCATCACGGCCAGGTTTGCCACCGGCATATTGCCATAGACTCGCAGACGCTTCAACGTCAATAGATCATCCGTCGTATGCCAGCTGCCCGCTTCCGTCGTAACGGCGAATCTATACGGTGTGCTCGCGAGCACAGACACGGCATCCTCATCATAAAAACCGCTGGGATAAGAGAATGCCTGTGGTGGCTCGCCCAATTTAGCCTCTAGGGTTTCGTAGCTTCCCAACATCTCATACACCAGAAAATCGAAAGTCTTTCCCCGCAAGTCGCGGTGGTATTTGCTGTGGCTTTCCATATCCATACCGCCAGCGTCCATCGCCACTACCTGTGCCCAGGTCAAGTGCGCCGGATATCCTTCGTCCACATACCCGGCGATGATGAAAAAGGTCGCGCGGAAGCCAAATTCCAGCAAAATCGGCAAGGCGTACTCGTAATGATCGCGATAGCCGTCGTCAAATGTGAGGATAATTGGCTTCGCGGGCATCGCCATTCCCGTTACCAGCGCATGGTAAAGATCGAGAAGAGTCACTGTCGTATAACCGTTTTCGGCCAAGTAGGCCATATGCGCGGCAAATAGCTCTGGTTCCACCGTGAGTTCGCGCCGGTAATTATCCGCGTCGGGTGGAATCGGGCTGATATAATGGTACATGAGGATGGGCAGACGCAACCGGCGAAGCGTGCCATCAGCAGGCAAGATTTGTTGCCCTTGTGCCGCAGCATCTGCGAAAGGCGCGATCAGCAGCAACATTAAGGCACAACGAAACCGAAGCATCACCAAAGCATAACACATTAGACGTCGCGATAGGTTTTGATGGCTGACTGCGCCGCATGATAGTTCTTGACAGCCACCTCGCCCTATCATCTCCGTATGTCCGCCAGTCAAATAACCAGTTCGCGTCTTCCTGGTTTCCACCGTCAAAGCCTCGTCGAAAAGCAACACACCGTGCGCGTTTGGGCAACACGCGCCGGCTCGACGCTCCCCGACCAGCAATGGCGTGATTTGCTCGGCCCGCCGGCTGGATTAGACCTAGCCACTGCAGAGCAGATGGCCGAGAACATCATTGGCCGTTACGCCCTTCCGCTCGGAATCGCCACTAATTTCCGCATCAACGGCCGCGACCGGCTCATCCCGATGGTCATCGAGGAGCCCTCCGTCATCGCTGGCGTGAGCAACGCGGCCCGCCTCATGCGCATAGCTGGCGGCATTACCGCCAGCAGCGATCCACCTCTCATGATCGGGCAGGTCCAGCTGCTCGAGATTGCCAACATGGCCAGGGCCATCGAGGCCCTGAATGAGGCACGAGAAAATATCCTGGCAGAAGCGAACGCTGCGCTCGGCAGCCTCGTAGAGCGCGGCGGCGGCGCGCGTGAGCTGCAATTCCGTCCGTTACGGCACCCCGAGCTGGGGACGATGCTCATCGTTCATTTGCTGCTGGATTGCCGCGACGCGATGGGCGCGAACGCTACTAACTCCGCGCTCGAACACATCGCACCAATCCTTGCCGAAATCAGCGGGGGCCGCACAGTGCTGAGGATACTCAGCAACCTCAGCGACCGACGCCTGGCAAGGGCTCGCGCTCAAATTTCCGTCAACGCGTTGCCACAACCAACCAACGGGGAGCCTCCCGTCGCACAACGCATCGTCGAAGCGGCCGCCCTCGCCGAAATCGATCCCTACCGCGCCGCCACTCACAATAAGGGTATCCTGAACGGCATCGACGCGGTCGCGCTGGCGACAGGAAACGATTGGCGCGCGGTCGAGGCCGGTGCCCATGCTTACGCCGCGCGCGCGGGTAGCTACCGCAGCCTCTCGCGTTGGAGGTTGGATAAAGCGGGAAACCTGCATGGCTCGCTAGAATTGCCGCTGGCGCTGGGCGCTGTAGGCGGGGCGACGCGCGCTCATCCTGGCGCGCGGGCAGCATTGGCCCTGCTTGGTATCGAGAGCGCGGGCGAGCTGGCGGAAATTGCCGCGGCAGTCGGCCTGGCTCAAAATTTCGCGGCCCTGCGCGCGTTAGCGGGGGAGGGCATCCAGCACGGTCACATGCGCTTGCACGCGCGGCAAATCGCCCTCGCCGCCGGCGCTTTGAGCGATACTGCCGCTGAGTTGGCTGAATCACTCATCACGGAGGGCAACATCCGCCTTTCGCGCGCGCGTGAGCTGGTAAAAGAAGCAAGAACATCAGGAGCCGCTGATGAGTGAATCTGACACTACACGCCATAACCTGATGCGCCCTATCAACGAGGTCGGTATCGTCGGTTATGGTGCTTACCTGCCACAGTATCGCCTACCGGGTAGCGAAGTGGCGCGCGTCTGGACCAATGGCACGGGCGGAAGCCCAGTTACCGAGAAAGCCGTCGCCGGCCTGGATGAAGATGTGACAACTATGTCCATCGAGGCGGCGCGTAACGCCATCGCCCGCGCGGGGGTTTCGCCGCAGCAACTCCGCGCTGTTTGGGTCGGTAGTGAAAGCCACCCCTACGCCGTCAAACCAACGAGCACCATCGTCGCCGAAGCGCTCGGCGCCTCGCCGAGTATCCAGGCGGCCGATTGGGAATTCGCCTGCAAAGCGGGCACTGAAGCGGTGCAAGCATCCATCGGACTCATCGGAAGTGGTATGGGGAAATATACCCTAAGCATCGGCATGGATACGGCGCAGGGCCGCCCCGGCGACCCGCTCGAATACACGGCGGCCAGCGGCGGCGCGGCGTATTTGCTCGGACCAGCGGCAGAGGCGTGCGCCATTTTCCAAGCCAGCTACTCTTACGTCACCGATACCCCCGATTTCTGGCGGCGCGCCGGCCAAACTTACCCCAGCCATGCGGATCGCTTCACTGGCGAACCCTCCTATTTCGCCCATACACTCTCAGCCGCCTCGGCGTTGATGAACGAACTCGGCACGCAGCCCGCCGATTATGATTACGCGGTCTTCCACCAGCCAAATGTCAAATTCCCCGCGCGCGTGGGTAAGTTGCTCGGTTTCGCGCCGGAGCAGCTGGAAACTGGCTTGCTCGCCGACCACATCGGCAACGTTTATTCGGGCTCCTGCATGCTCGGCCTCACGGCAATTCTCGATGTCGCAGAGCAAGGCGCGCGCATCCTCATGGTCAGCTATGGCAGCGGCGCCGGCTCAGACGCTTTCGACCTGCGTGTTACCGCCCGTATCGAAGCCACCCGCGGCCGCGCGCCGAGTACTGCCGCTTACATCGCCCGACGAATCCCAATCGATTACGCCACATATTGCCGCTTCCGCGGCAAGCTAAAGGAATGAACCGTGCGTGAAGTTACCATCATCGGCATAGGTATGACACCCGTCGCTGAGCATTGGGCCAGCAATTTGCGCGATCTGGGCGCACAAGCCATCCGTCTCGCATTGGAAGACGCTGGCCACGAAAAAGTGTCTGCGCTTTATGTCGGAAACGCTTATGGCAGCACCATCAGCGGTCAAGCACAATTGGCGCCCCTGCTGGCGAGTGCTGCCGGTCTTAGCGGCATCGAGGGCTATCGCATCGAAGCAGGCGAAGCTTCTGGTGGCGCCGCCTTGCGCGCGGGCTACCTGTCGGTCGCCTCTGGCGCGGTGGATTGCGCGATCGTTTGCGGCGTGGAAAAGCACAGTGACCTGACACCTGACGAGCGGCAAGTAGCGCAAAGCGTGAGCCTGGATTCTGATTTCGAAGCGGTCCATGGCGCCACTTTGCCTGTCCTCGCCGCTTTGGTCATGCGCGCGTATTGTGAGCGCTATTGCATCGCGCCCGCCGAATTCGAAGGTTTTAGCGTCAACGCGCACCGCAACGGCAACCGCAACCCATTAGCGATGTACCGGAATCTCCTGCGGCCGGGCGCTTTCAGCAAGGCGTCGCAAATTGCCACGCCCATCAGCATGCTCGATATGGCGCCAGCTGGCGATGGCGCCGCAGCTCTCGTCCTCGCCGCCGCCGATATGGCACCGCTTAATGGCCGACTGCCCATCCTCATCCGTGGTAGCGCTGTCGCCACCGATACGCTTGCGTTGGCTGAACGCGCTGATTTCACCCACCTCGCCGCCGCCGCCCGCTCTACCGAGGACGCCTTCGCTGGCGCAGGCCTCGCGCGTGATGACATCCAGCTCTTCGAATTGCACGATGCCTTCACGATCCTGAGCGCGCTCTCTTTGGAAGCGGCCGGCTTCGCCGAAGCAGGGACGGGCGGAAGGCTGGCCGCAGAATATGGCGCAGGGGTAGGGCAGCCTGCCATCAGTAGCGCTGGCGGCCTCAAAGCGCGCGGTAACGTGGGCGGCGCTACCGGCATCTATCAAGCGGCCGAGGCCTGCCAGCAACTCCGCGGCGAAGCAGGTGACAACCAGCTGCCTAACCTGCGCAATATCCTGATCCAAAACCTGGGTGGACTGGCGGCAACGGCCGTGACCCATATTCTGCAAATTTGACGGGTTTTGATAGGCTTTTCGCCGCCACGATAGGTTCTGATAGCGCACGCCGCCTAAGATACGGGTGCGATAGGGAGGGGAAACCGATGCAAATTGTCCGCCACTGGCGCATGCAAGCGACTCGTTACCGCCTCAGTAATTTGCGCCCGCCCGACGCCACGCCTCTGCCCGAGCCGAAAACGGCCTCAGTGAATGCCCGGCCCAGCGAAGACCAGCGAACGCGCGAAGTGGTCGCCCGGCCCTTGCCCATCGCCAATTAGCCCGTCCCATGCCCAGCCGACCACTTGCGGATACCCAATACACAGGACCAACTTGCCTTCCTATATCAGGGCAGCAGAGCGGCGTCGTCTTGAGCCACAGCACGCTCTACGACGCGCCAAGCAGCCACGCCGCTCAGGCTCCGCTCCATTTCACCCTGGTGCGCATGGGAGATGGCAACCAGCTCCTCACCCAACTAACCGATGTAGCTGGCGAAACACCCGTCGCAATTGGTGACGAAGTGGAGATGGTGACGCGCATCCTCACCACCGAGGGATCGCGCGGCGTCATCGTCTACGGTTATAAATTCCGCCCCATCTTGCGCGAACCTATCCACGAATCCTAGCGAGCGCCGCTCGAATCAAAACAGCCCGCACACATACAGCGGGCTGTTCGCGTATTTTCGGTGGTCGACAGCGCGTTTAGTTGCTCTTCGTCTTAAGCGCTGAGCTCTTCTCCTTAGACACCACGCTCTTTAGTGATTGGTCGTTGACCTTCTCGAAAAGGTGAATGTTCTCCATATTGATGGTGATCGGCAGGCTGCCACCGACGTGAGCGCCTGTGCGCGGGTCGGTTCGGGCAACGAAGTTCCTGCCTCTATCCTCTAAGTAGATGAACATTTCGTTGCCCATCTGCTCAATGACTTCCACTTTCGCTTGCGTATGAAAGGGGTCAATATTAGCCGGCGGAAAATCGAGGTCGTGGATGTCCTCCGGGCGGATGCCCAGTGTCACCTCGCCCTGGTAATCATCGAATGTAGCCGCGACGCTCACAGGCGCTTCCATCGAGAAGATGTCAGTCTCCAACGTCATGTGGTCTCCGTTGCGGGTGACAGTGGCATCGAAGAAATTCATCGCTGGGCTGCCGATGAAACCTGCAACGAAAATATTCGCTGGCAGGTGATAAAGATTGAAGGGGGTATCGATTTGCTGCAGGTAACCCTCGTTCAACACGCAGATGCGGCTGCCCATCGTCATCGCTTCCGTTTGGTCATGCGTGACGTAGATGAAGGTCGTGGATAGGCGCTGGTGCAATTTGCTGATAAAAGAGCGCGCCTCGACTCGCAGCTTGGCATCCAGATTCGAGAGTGGCTCATCCAGCAAGAAAACGGCCGGCTCACGCACGATCGCCCGCCCCAAAGCGACACGCTGACGCTGCCCGCCGGAAAGCTGGCGCGGGCGCCGATCCAGCAAATGGCCGATACCCAAACTATCGGCTGAACCACGCACCCGCTCTTCGATAACCGGTTTCGGCGTTTTCCGCAAACGTAGGCCAAACGCCATATTGTCATACACTGTCATATGTGGGTACAACGCGTAGGATTGGAAGACCATCGCGATATCACGGTCTTTTGGCGCAACGTCGTTGACTATTCGGTCGCCAATCATGATGTCGCCTTCGGAGATTTCCTCCAGACCGGCCAACATGCGCAGGCTCGTAGATTTGCCGCAACCCGATGGGCCAACGAAAACCAGGAATTCGCCATCCTCAACACTGATATTGAGGTCGCTAATCACCTGTAAATCGCCGTAACGCTTGAATACGTTTTGATAGGTAACGCTGGCCATCAGACCCTCCATTTCGGTTGAGCAGCCGCTACTCACTCACGCTTTGCGGCGACTATAACAGCGACGACGATAAAATCCAAATTAAAGGCCCAAATGCGCGCGAATTCGTTGCGTCGCCGCAGTGAGAGCCACTTCGAGGTCTCCTTCGGTCGCTTCGAACAGTTTGCTTTGCGCCCGCTCTCCCCGCACGAAAGCCAACTCCGCGCCCGGTAACAGCGCCAACGCCGCTACCATCCCTGATTGCAGCAATTCCGGCCCTGCTTCCCCAAATACGAATAATAGCTGCGCCGCCTCCCCCGCACGCCCTAACAACGCCACACAATCACTATGAGCCTGTAAACGGCCCGCCAACTGATGGAGATCAAACTCCGCAGTGACGGGATAGGCTTTTCCAACCACGCGCAGCGAGCCCATCGTTTCGGCCGCGGCTAGCAAATCGCGCGTCTCTCCTTCGATGAGCAGCGACTGCATGCGCTTCACCTGCCGTTTCAAGCGCTGTATCTCTTCTCTTTGGCGCGCGAAGGCGGCTGGCAATTCAGACATTGAACGCGTGGCCGCTACCGATAATTGTTGCAGGATCGCATTCTTGGCCCTGTAATCCCGCAAGGCGCGCCCGCCACAAACAAATGTCAAGCGCTTGGATTCGCCCCGCTGCTGCCGCCGCGTAATTTGGATAAGTCCCAGCTCACCTGTCGCGCGGACGTGCGTACCACCACACGCTGTCGCATCGAAACCGGCAATCTCGACGACGCGCAATCGCTCACGAGTGCCAACGCCGCGCATCCGCACGCCGGCCAGCGCAGCACCCGTGAACCAGGCACAGTGAATCGCGCGGTTCTCCATCACGATCTGGTTAGCCAGCGCTAGGGCCGCATCGATCTCAGCATCATCGACAACGCAGTCAAGATCGATCGTCGCGTTATCTTTGGTGAGGTGAAAGCCAATCGTCGCCGCCCCCAGCTCACGCACACAAGCCTGCGTGAGGATATGTTGTGCGCTATGATGCTGCATGAGATCCAGCCGTCGCGGCCACTCGAGCGCGCAAGCAACCTTATCCGCTTTCGGTGCCGCTTTCGCCAGGAGGTGCAAGACAGCACCATCTACCCGCGCGCGTACATCGACCACTGCACAACCGGCAATCTCGCCCCGATCATGCGGCTGGCCGCCCCCTGTCGGGTAGAACGCGCTACGGTCTAAGATCACCGCCGCCTGTTCTTCCAGCATGGTTCGCTCAACGATACGCGCATTCCATTCACAAAGGTAGGAATCATCAAAATAAAGCCGCTCAGTCATGTGCATCCTTCCGTAGCCAGCGAGCAATTGGGGCGCGGGGGTTGGTATTTTCGCCAATATATCCGATACTAAGTTACAGGAAGTGCACGTCTCAAGTAGCGTTAGAGGTCACCTATGCGTAAATTGATTGCAATCCTACTCTTCATCAGCGCGCAGGGTGTTTTCGCGCAAGGCTGCCCACCGGAGACCAATTGCAATTTCGACGCCGTGGACCCTTTCATTGCCAGCAACCCCATCCCGCCCGGTTATAGCATCGGCTATGACCAGGAATTGCTGGACAAATACGAATACATTCGCGTGCGTGGCGATCTCTCCATATATGATTCGCCAACGGGAGAAGTGATCGGCAGCACGGGAGAAGGATTTACCTTTTACAGCGTAGAAGAAACCGACGAGACTGGCGAATGGGTGCGCATTGATGATGATATGTGGTTGCCTGCCGAAACCTTAGAGACGGATATCAAAGTTTCCCGCTATTCTGGCTTGGGTTTCTCGGCTGCGCCGTCTTTGCCAGTTGGTTGGATCCTCTTCCACATACGCGCTTCCGAATACCCCGGTGGCGAGCAATCGCTAGATAACCCTTACATGTATCGTTTCACCCGCATCAATATCTATGAACAACAAAACGTCGATGGCTACACCTGGTATCAAATTGGCGAGAACCAGTGGGTGCACCAGTTCAACGTCGCCAAAGTGGCCCCCATTCAACGACCGCAAGCCGTCGACACCAACCGTTGGATCGGGATCGACCTCTACGAACAGACCCTAACCGCCTACGAGGGCAACATTCCGGTTTACGCTACGCTTATTTCCTCTGGCATGGCCATGTGGCCGACGAGAGAAGGTCTCTTTCACATTTACCTGCGATTTCCCGTGACTGTGATGAGCGGCAGTGAAGGGGAACCCGACTACTACTATCTGCAAGACATCCCCTATACCATGTATTTTGATGACAATATCGCGCTGCACGGCACCTATTGGCATGAGTCTTTTGGCTTCCGCAAGAGCCATGGTTGCGTGAACCTCTCGGTAACTGACGCGGAATGGCTTTACGATTGGACGACAATTGAAGGCAGTAATACGAGTGGCGATTATCGCGGCGCGGCCATCTATGTCTATAGCACCGGCACATTTTGAGCGTTTGCTCGGAGTAATTTGCTCTTGACCAGGATAAGTTGCCGAGTTATCATATTGGTGTGCCCGCAAAGGCGCGTTTAACAACTCGATAGAGAGGCGCTGCAGCGGAAGTAATTCCATCCGCCTGGGGGAAGCCGGTGAGAATCCGGCGCTGTCCCGCAACGGTGTGCGAGTATTACTCGCGAGCCCGAATGCCCACCCGCGCCGCTCAACACCACCTTCGTGGAGAAAGGTAGGAGAGCATGTGGACGACGGCGAAAGCCGCATTCACTCGCATCCGCCAACCGGCGGATGATTTCGTTAACGTGGCGATTTTAAGCTTCGTATTCCTCACATTAGTGGCCATCACGCCGGCCCGAGCCACCGAGAATTTGCTTACTTGCGCCGACGAATACGCCGAGAATGTCGATTACTTCCCCGAGAAAATAAGCGTCGAACTGGCAACGGGTTTCCAAGTTGAGTATTTCGACAACTACAAACTCCTTACCGTCAGCCATCCTTGGCGGAACGCTTCGCCGGACGCCGCCGAGACCTATCTGCTCGTGCAATGTGGCACGTCCGCGCCGGAAGGTTACGAAGGGATCACCCAAATTGAAGTACCGGTGCGCAGCTTCGCCGCCCTCTCGACTACCTACTTGCCCTTTTTGCCGCTATTCGGCGCTGTCGATGCGCTGGTCGCTGTCGCGGATTTGCGGACCATCCATACGCCTGAAGTCCTCTTTGCCACTGAATCGGGGCGAATCGCCGAGCTGGCCCCGAATTATGCGGAGATCAACCTCGAGACCATCCTCGCCCTACAACCCGCGTTGACGATGACGTATGGCTTCGGTTACGAAACAGATGGATACCACCGCCTGCGCGAATTGGGCCTCACAGTGGCTCTGAACGGCGAATTCGCTGAAGGCACTCCGCTCGCCCGCGCCGAATGGGGCAAATTCATCAGCCTATTCTTCAACCAAGAGGCAGCGGCGCAGATGGTTTTCGACGAAACACGCGTGGAATACGAGAAACTGCGTGAATTGGCTAACGACGCCAACGAGCGCCCGACGGTCTTCCTCAATTCTCCTTTCCAGGATGTCTGGTATATGGCTGGCGGGCGCAGCTTCATGGCGCAATTTCTGGCCGATGCCGGCGGCGATTATCTCTGGGCAGCGGATGAGAGCATCGGTTCGCTATTCCTCGATTTTGAGACCGTTTTCGAGCGCGCCGCGGCGGCCGATATCTGGCTCAACGTCAGCCAATGGTGGTTCACGCTGGATGACGCGTTGGCCGAAGACAGCCGCTACGCCCATTTTGCGGCCTTCGCCAGTGGCCAAGTCTGGTCGAATAATCTCGCCCTCAACGAAGCTTTCGGAAACGACTTCTTCGAGAGCGGCAGCGCCTTCCCGGAGCTCGTGCTGCGCGATCTGGTGAGCATCCTGCACCCACAATTGCTGCCGACTGCCGAGCACCGCTACTATCGCCAGCTTGGCCAATAACACATGTTTCGCTTGCTGCTCCCGCTGGCGCTGCTGACCCTGGCGCTTTTCACGCTCAGCCTCGTGTTAGGCTCAGTGGCCATCCCACTGGCGGATATCGCTCGCATCCTCCTGGGCGGCGAGCCGACGCAACCCACTTGGTCGGCCATCGTGCTGCAGCTGCGCCTGCCCAAGGCGTTGACGGCCCTCTTCGCCGGCGCGAGCCTGGGCGTGGCGGGCGCACTCATGCAAACTTTCTTCCGCAACCCGCTGGCCGGCCCTTTTATCCTCGGCGTGAGCGCTGGCGCTAGCCTGGGGGTTGCGATCGTCATCCTGATTACAGGCACGCTCGGCAGCGTCTTATTGGCGGGGAGCAGCGCGCTCGGCGACCTGGGCATGACGGTTGCCGCCAGCCTCGGTGCTGCGCTATCGCTTGGCCTGGTGTTACTGGTGGCGCGGCGCGTCCAGAATACCGTGACGCTCTTACTCGTCGGCATCATGCTGGCCAGCTTCACCAGCGGCCTCGTCAGCATTTTGCTTCATTTCAGCATCCCTGAACGCATCCAAGCGTACGTGCGTTGGACTTTTGGCAGCTTCGGCGGCGTTTCGTTGGGGCAACTGCCCATTCTGCTACCCATCTTGTGCCTGGGTTTGCTCCTTGCTTATCTGCAATGCAAAGCGCTGAATGCCCTGCTGCTTGGCGAAGACTACGCGCGCAGCCTGGGGGTGAACGTATGGCGGGCGCGCATCGGCATCCTGCTCGCGGCGGCAATTCTCGGCGGCGCCGTTACCGCCTACTGTGGCCCGATTGCCTTCCTGGGTCTGGCCATTCCGCACCTCTGCCGCGGGTTATTCCAAACCGCCGATCACCGCGCGCTCTTCCTGCCGCTCCTGCTTATCGGCGGCAGCACCGCCCAACTCGCTGCGCTGGTCGCCAGTCTGCCCGGCAGCCCCTACGCCTTACCCTTGAACGCGGTCGCGGCACTCATCGGCGTGCCGGTCGTTTTGCGCGTGCTCCTAGCGCGGCCGGGCGGTATCTCCTTCTTCGCGCGATGACCGGACCCACACCACTCCTCGCCACGCAAGATTTGGCCGTTGGTTATCGCCAGGGCCACCGCTCGGCGCGTGTCGTCTTACAAGAATTGTGTCTGGAATTGCGAAGTGGTGAGCTGGTCTGCCTGCTCGGTGCGAACGGCATCGGCAAGACTACGCTACTGCGCACACTCGCTGGAATGAGCACCCCGCTCGCCGGCGAAATTCACCTGCGCGGCCGATCGCTGACGAGCTATACTCCGCACGAGCTCGCGCGGATGCGCAGCGTCGTCCTCACCGAGCGCATTGGCGGAGCAATGCTGAAGGCCCGCGCGCTGGTGGCCCTTGGTCGGCACCCCTATACCGATTGGCGCGGGCAACTGCGGCCGCAAGATCAGGCGGCGGTGGCAGAAGCCATCCGCCTCGTGGGTGCCGAAGAATTAGCACCGCGCTATTTTAATCAGCTGAGCGACGGTGAGCGCCAAAAGCTACTTATCGCCCGCGCCCTGGCGCAAGAGCCTACATTATTGCTGCTCGATGAACCGACCGCATTTCTCGATTTGCCGCGACGTGTGGAAATCATGCTGCTGCTACGGCGCCTCACGCGGAAAACAGGTTGCGCCATTTTGCTCGCTACGCATGACTTGGATGCCGCCCTTCGAGTGGCGGATAGCTTCTGGTTGATTGGGCAAGATGGCAAAATATCTGTAGATATCCCTGAGAATATCGTCCTAAATGGGCAGCTAGAAAATGCTTTCCTGGATACCGATTTGCGCTTCAATTATCAGTCTGGCGCATTTGAGCATCCACTGGGTATTGAGCCATCAATTTTCGTTAGGGGCAAAGGCAGGATTTACGAATGGACCTGTCGTGCGCTCAGACGCCTAGGGTATACGATTGAAACGATAGAAGAAGACCCCCATATCCCAATCGTTACCATCGATGAAACTACAGAAACTCCCACCTGGCGTTGGGAATATCTTGGCAATACATCCGAATACTACAAACTATCCACGTTCTTGGATGAAGCAACCGAGAAATATCGCGCAGCATCGCCCTGCAAGAGCGAAGATTGGCAAGACAAGATTTTGTTGTCATAATCATCGTTCAGATAAGATGAGGAAGCACCTTGCAACACATCACCGCGGAAATCATCGCCATTGGTACCGAAATTCTACTGGGTGAGCTGATTGATTCGAATTCAGCACATATTGCGCGCGTCTTTCGCGGCATCGGCATCAACGTATTCATGATGACCACCGTCGGCGACAATCGCGAGCGCATCGCCAGCGCGATCCGCAACGGCCTCTCGCGATCCCATCTCGTCATCACCACCGGCGGCCTTGGCCCCACCGTAGACGACACGACTCGCGACTCCGTCGCTGACGCAACCGAACGCTCGCTGATCTATCACCCCGCGCTGTACGACCAGATCGCCACGCGCTTCGCCGGTTTCCGCGTCCGCATGACGGAAAACAACCGCCAGCAAGCCTATTTGCCTACGGATGCCATCCTCATTGAGAATCCGGTCGGCACCGCGCCTTCCTTCATCGTCGAGAGCGGCAAAGGGGCTGTCATCAGCCTGCCCGGGGTACCGCGTGAGATGAAATACTTGCTCGCCGAGCGCGTCGTGCCATATTTGAGCGAACGCTATCAGCTCGGCACGATCATCGCGCGCGTCCTACGAACGGCAGGCATCGGCGAGTCTTCGCTGGATGACATGCTCGGCGTGGATCTGCTCAATCGCAGCAATCCAACCATCGGCCTCGCCGCGCATAGCGGTCAGGTGGACGTACGCATTACCGCCAAGCACGATTCCGGGGCTGGCGCGAACGCCCTCATCGCCGACACCGAAGCCACCGTCCGCGCTCGAATCGGCCAATTCATCTTCGGCGTTGGCGATGTCGAGCTGGCTGATGTCTTCCTCACGTTGCTGGCCGAAGAGAACACCCATGTTTCGCTCGTCGCCGCTGGTATTTTGGACGTCATCGGAGCGCACTTGGGCGAACACGTCGACGAGGATAAGCACCCTTGGACGAGCACTACCTTTCCCAGCGCCGAAGAATTGGCCCGCGAACTCGACGTCGCCCCTGATCTACCGTTGCGGGAATTGGCCGAACGCGCCGCACGACACTTCCGGGAAATCAACGGCAGCATATTGGCTATCGCCATCGTCAGCCACGACGATGACTACGAGCGCATCGACGATGAAGCGGGCACGACCGTTGCCGTCGCCAGCGAAAACGAACTGGCTTCACGCAGCTATGGTTTCGGTGGGCGCCATTCGCTCGCGCGACTCTGGGTGACGAGCTGGGCATTGGCGCGGGGTTGGCGCATGCTCATCTCCGACAAAGAGACTTCCAGCGCTCCATAAATCACTCGTCTTCCAGCCGCAAAAGGGCGAGGAACGCTTCCTGCGGCACTTCCACGCTCCCGACCATCTTCATACGTTTTTTGCCCGCTTTTTGCCGCTCCAGCAATTTCTTCTTGCGCGTTACATCACCGCCGTAACATTTCGCCA
This sequence comes from Phototrophicaceae bacterium, assembly GCA_965237765.1. Taxonomy (GTDB): domain Bacteria; phylum Chloroflexota; class Anaerolineae; order Aggregatilineales; family Phototrophicaceae; genus WTGJ01. The sequence goes on along the minus strand of OZ250157.1, from coordinate 2,329,244 downwards.
ATACGTCTTTACGCATAGCGCGTACGTTCGCGCGGGAGATGATACGTTTGCCGACCGCCGCCTGGATGGGCACGGCGAACAACTGGCGCGGGATGAGCGTTTTCAACTTGCTGACGAGGCGCTGCCCTTTGTGATAAGCATCGTCGCGGTGCACGATGAGCGCCAACGCGTCCACCGGCTGTGCGTTCACCAGCACCTCCAGCTTCACCAAATCGCCTTCACGATAACTATCATGCTGGTAATCGAGGCTGGCATAACCGCGAGTCACGCTCTTCAGTCGGTCAAAAAAATCGATGACGATTTCCGATAGCGGAATGTCGTAATGCAACACGATGCGCCCGCCATCCAAATATTCCGTCCGTGTATATACACCGCGCTTCTTGAGCGCCAGTTGCATCACCGCGCCCAAGTAATCCTGCGGCGTGTAGATCTGGATCTTCATCCACGGCTCATAGACGGCCTCAATGTCGTTCTCATCCGGCAGCGCAGCTGGGCTGGCGACCTGCCTCGTATTGCCATTCGTCAGCAACACTCGGTAAGCGACGCTCGGCGCCGTCGCCAGAACATCCAGATCGTATTCGCGCTCCAAGCGCTCCTGCACGATTTCCATATGCAGCAAGCCCAGAAAACCAACACGAAATCCGAAATTCAGCGCCTGCGAAGTTTCCGGCTCAAAGCTCAGGGAAGAATCGTTCAGCTGCAACTTCTCCAACGCGTCCCGCAGGGTGGGGTAGTCTTCATTCTCGGTGGGGTATATGCCAGCGAAAACCATCGGCTTGGCGCTCTGGTAACCGGGCAACGCTTCTTTCGCACCGCGGCTCCCGGCCAGAGTCAACGTGTCACCCACGCGGCAGACCTGGACTGTCTTTAGTCCGGTGGCGATATACCCCACTTCGCCCGCGCTAAGGCGCTCGGTAACTTGCATCGCCGGGTTGAAGACACCAATTTCGACCGGTTCGAGCGTGGCGCCTGTCATCATCAACCGCAAGCGTGAACGCCGCTCCAATTGCCCCTCGACGACGCGCACATAGGCGATGACGCCTTTGAATGCATCGTAATGCGAATCGAAGACGAGCGCGCGCGTGGGCGCTTCAACCAATCCGGTCGGTGGCGGTATCTCTCGCACCACCGCCTCCAGCAGTTCGTTAATCCCAACACTCTGCTTGGCAGAAATCCGCAACACATCCACCGCATCGACACCCAGCAACTCTGCCAATTCCAAGGCAACTTCCGCAGGTCTAGCTGCTGGTAAATCGATCTTGTTGATTACCGGCAGCAACTCCAGATTCTGCCCGAGCGCCAGGTATACGTTAGCAAGCGTCTGCGCTTCGATACCCTGACTGGCGTCCACGATTAGGATAGCGCCCTCGCAAGCTTGCAACGCGCGGCTCACCTCATAGGTGAAATCCACGTGCCCGGGTGTATCGATGAGGTTCATCGTATAAACGTGGCCATCGCGTGCCCGATACTGCATGCGCACGGCCGAAGCCTTGATGGTAACGCCGCGCTCGCGCTCGAGGTCCATGCTATCGAGCAGCTGAGCCTTCATATCGCGCTGGCCAACGGTCTTCGTTTCCTCCAATAAGCGATCCGCAAGCGTGCTCTTTCCATGGTCAATATGAGCGATGATGCAGAAATTGCGGATGCGGTCGGTATTTTGGGCGATATCCATGTAGCGATTATGGGCGCGCCCGCGCCAATTATGTAGGGTGGCTTACGTCGGCAGCCAGGTTGCGCAACAGTGACGCATCCCCGCGCGCCTCGCCGCAACCCCAACCGAGACGCGCAAAATACTCCACGTTGCCCGCTGGGCCGCGCAAACAAGAGCGGGCCAACTTACGCGGCCGCAACCCCAGCGCACGCGCTGCCGCGATCACCGAGAGTATTGCCGCGCGTCGCTTTTCCGGTTTACGAACGACACCACTCCGGTTGACCGCGCCAGGACCTAATTCGAATTGTGGCTTGATTAGCGCCAGGATTTCCGCCTCCACCGCCAACCAATTGACCATCACAGGCAACAATTTCGACAACGAAATAAAGGATACATCCACGACCAACAGTTTGATTGGCTCTGATAGTGTTGTCAAATGACGCGCGTTGCAGTTTTCCCGTGCGATCACACGCTCGTCTTGCCTCAGACGCGGATGCAATTGCCCACGGCCAACATCGATGGCATACACGCGAGCGGCACCCGCCTGCAAAAGGCAATCGGTGAAGCCCCCCGCGCTCGCGCCCACGTCAGCGCAAATCATGCCATGTGGTGAAAATTGAAATGCGGCCAGCGCGCCAGCCAATTTCTCGCCGCCACGGCTGACATAACGCTGGCTCTCCCCAATCACAATTCGCGCCTCTAGAGGGCAAAGTTGCGCCGGCTTCCGCGCGATTTTTCCGTCCAAACGAACTTTGCCATCTGCGATCAAGGCCTGAGCCTCAGCGCGACTGGCTACCATACCTCGCGCCAACAAACTGCGATCCAGCCGTTCGCCCTTCATGGCCGGTCGTGCGTCATCTCGATGCGCAATTCCAGCGGATCAGCGGTCGTTTCGGTAACGATGAAACCATCCGCTGTGACGGGCAAATAGCCACGCGTCGAGACGTAAACGCTATAGGGCGTACGGTATTGTAAGAGGGGGGCGAATTGGAAATCGCCCTGGATATCGCTACGAGTGCGGGCGAAGATCTGCGCTTCATCCCATTCCCAGTCTTCCACCGCGAAATCTTCGCTGATGAGGATGAAGCTGGCGCCCACGATGCCTGCCCCGGTTTCCGCATCTACGACCCGCCCGCTCAGTCGAATGCCGCTCGGTTCGCTCACTTCTTCGACGGGCAGCTGGCCGATACCCACCAGGAATTCGGCGCCGGCGACGACGACGCCTGCTACCTCCAGTTCAAAACGATAAGTGCCATCGGGGAATTGTTCGCGTGCCCGCAGCTGTGTGGGAATACCAGAGCCGCTGCTCGCTCCACGCCAGAGGGTCTGTTGCTCGAAGAAGATCGACTCATCCACGAGCCAGCGCGCGCGCCAGGGGATCCCTGCCGCCAACTGACGCCAATCGAAGAGGGCGAAGAGCGAGCTCATGCCGCTGGAAAACGTGTTGGCGGACGCCTCGATGCGCGCAGCCGCGCTGGTTTCGGCTGCGATAAAGCGCAAATTCTCAAATATTCGCGGTAAGGTTGCCGGTGATCCCCCAGCAATAACGAAATCGGCCGTCGCTGCCAGGCGGCTTTCGATCCCCAGTTCCAGACGATAGCGCCCTGGCAACAATCCACCCGTCGGCGCAATGCTGATTTCCTTGATACCGTTCGCGCTATCCAACCAGGCGCCTTCGCTACTGCTCGAGAGCACTCCTTCGTAATACCAACGCGCTTGCCAGGGTGTACCAGGAGGCATATTTTGGTAAATGAAACGCGCTGTCGCTATTTCGCCGACTGGCAAGAGAAAACCGCTGCCCGAAAAATTGCCACTTCCATCGGTCAGTCCGAAGACCAAGTCGGTGAAGTTGGGCGGATTTTCGCTTTCTACGCCGATCAGGATGCTGCGCGTGGCGGCGGCGGCGCCATCAATGAAGACCGTGAATTGATAGCGGCCGTTCGGGAGCGCCTGGCCGCTACTGCCGAAATACCATGTTCCTTCCCGCTCGCCGCTCCAACGCACTGGCGCCAACGAGAGCGTCTGATTCGGCACGCCCTGGACGATGACGCGGATTTCGTAGACCGTTTCCGGTTTCATATCGTGATAGTCGAAGAATAGGTAAAGGCTGGTGGGGTTGGCTGGCAAACTAGCAATGACAGTGTTCGGCTGGCCATCGCGCACAGTGGAGGCAAAATACAAACGTGACACGCTGGAAGCCGGTCCGAGCGCCGTTTCTTCGCTTGGCAAATCCTCTGCCGTTAAACCGAGCGTCGCTGCACGAAACAATGGCTGCACCATATTCACCGGGCGCAAGGCGTTACTATTCGCGCCCAGGGGAATGCAACGATCTGCGCCATCGACAAATCCATCACTGTTGCTATCCCGTAGCGCGACACATTCTCCTGATCCGCCTGTGATGAGCGGCGAAGAAGTCGGTACGCCAATCAGTCGCCCGGCCAAATCATAAGCACCGCCGCCAGACATCATGCCTGGGATCGGCACATCCGTTTTCAGCCAGGCACGGTCACCGCCGCTTGGCTCCGCTAAAAAGCCACTGATTGTGCCGCGCAACAGGCCGCTAACGCTCTGAATTGGCGCGTCACCGATGCCTTCGTAACCGAGTATGAAGATGGTGTCATCCAGCTGGGTATTAGCCGAATCGCCGAGTTCGACATAGGGCAGGGTGAGCGTTCGGGGGTCTAGTGAACGGCCGTCCAAATCCTGGCGTATTTGCAAGAGCGCCAGATCGCGCCCATGATCAACTTGCACAATTTCGGCACGGAAGCTGGGTACAGGCGGCTCATCCAATCTCTTACTGATAGCAATTAGCAATCGATCGCCATTGCATATTTGCGATTGCGCGACGATATGCGCATTCGTCAAGATGAGGCCATCGCGCCAGATGAGCGTACCCGAACCGACACAAGTTTCCACCAGCGCGTTACTGATTTCACGCGCCTGAATGACGAGCACTGTCGCGCCTTGCAAACGCTCGATATTCACAGCGGCTGTTTGTTGCGCCGAAGCCAGCTTCGACCCACCCAGGCCCACCGCTATCAGCGCCAGCACGCGCATCAATTTCCACAACTTGCACACGATCGTGCCCCTCATAATTCCAGGCTTTCCGCGAATCGCTGGAAGAAGGGCAGCTGCGTTTCGTATTCTTCAGCAGCTACACGGTAACTGATCACGAATGCCTGTCCACGTTGTATCAGCACCAGGTCCAGCCCCCGCACCACGACAACATCCTGTTGGATGAGTGGGTTGCTTCCGCTGCTGACGAAAGTATAGGACATGCCACGGACATCTTCGTACGCGCCAAAAGATAGCAACGGGAAATCCAGTGTGCGGAAATTGGCGAGCATGCCAGCGTAATCCACCGAAAGCGAATAAAGCACGGTGTATCCGCTGACCGGTGGCAAAATTCGCACCGGAATGATGCGAATTTGCATGGTCGTCTCGTAGCGCGGATTCGCCACGTCGACCACGCGGAAGATGGTGTTCTCACTTTCTTCCAACAACCAATTCGCCGGATAATCCAATCGGATACCGGCGGATTCATCGACAAATTCGCGACTAGCAAAGAGTGTTTGCTGACGCAAGAAAATTGCGGCTGTGATGACCAGCACCAATAACGTCCACATAAACGTGTCGCTGACAAATTGTCGGCGAAAAGACAAAACGGTGCCCTCTGACTCCATCAACCCGTCACCCAATTTCTGATCCGCTCCTAGTGTCAATTTGGCTTGGGGTTGGTCGCTCGGCCCGCCGGAAAAGCAATGCAGCGATGCCCACAAACGCCAGTGCGCCTACCAAAATTAAGAGACTGCCATTCAGGCCGCGAGCAGCACTGACCGGTTGCGCGAAAGACGCGTTCGCCAAACCTGCTCGCGCCGTGATCAGCAGACCCACTTGGAATGCGCCCATCATGGTGGCGAGTGCCAGCGCTATCGGGTGTGCGTGCGCCAGGCGCACTTCACTCATGCCAAACGCGAGAATCATAGCGCCCGTGAATTGTAGGTACTGCGTCTCCAGCACACCCAACGCGATGGCGCCAACGCTCGTTTCGGCCGCAAGGAACCAATCCATATTAATCGCCAGCGCATAGGCCACTGCTCCAGCCGCACAGTAAGCCACCGCGTCCCTACGTGCCCGCAACCCGCTCTCCCAGACGGTGTAACGAATGACGAAATAGCGCGCGCATTCTTGCGCAAAGCCTACCGTGAGCGTATAACCGATGAGCCGCGTTACACTATGCGCACCCGGCAACCAACGGTCCGGTTCCAAAACTCCGTCAACAAAAGGAAGCACCAAACCGCGAGCGCCCAATAAACAAACCGCGAAAACCAACATCAAGCCCGGAATCGGCCGGCGCAGGCGCGAATTGGGCAGGTGTGAAAAAAGTAACCAGAGCGCCACTGGCCATACTACCAACGCTAAAGCGATTGCTCGCTGGCTGGGGAAATTCGTACCAATGGGCAAGATGCGCACGACAAAATAAACCGACAGCATGACAAGGGTCAGCAACGCCATCTGCCAGCTGATGGCCCGCCACTGCACCCTCAGGGAGGCCAACCCCTCCAATCCGGTGGCATCAGGCGCTCGCTCACTCCAGACTTCAGCGACAAGCCGTCCTTTCTTCCCAGGCGTTGTGCTACAATCCGCCTCGTGCGCGTCAATTCTAGTGAATTACTGACGAAATACTAGCGATGCGACGATGGCGTCACATCCAACACCCAATGAAGCGCGAACGGCCGCTGACTTCGGGGGCGCTCTCGCCAGGAGTCAAGTGGATCATCCTCTCGATTTTACTGCTTGCCTTGTTTATCTACCTATTGATCGGGGATATGAGCGATACGAGCGAATTTGGAGCCGATCCGCTCATACTCCAATATGGCTTGACCTTGGAAGCAAGTGGCTTCGACCCCCATATCAACTCCTCCGCTGAGCTGGGCATTGTGCTGCGACAGGTATATGACACGTTGCTATATCGCCACCCCGAAACGAACGAATTCGTGCCTGGTCTGGCAGAAAGCTGGCGTGTTTCATCCGATGGCCGCACTTACGAATTCGTCCTGCGGCAAGACATCCGCTTCCACGACGGCACACCTTTTAATGCTGCCGCCGTCGCCGCCAATCTCGACCGCATCTTGAGCAAAACAGCGCCGGTATCCCAGAAAGCGCAATTCCTGCTCGGCCCCTACGAGAGCCACGAAATCGTCAGTGAATACGCGATCCGTATCCAACTGACCCAACCTTACACACCGCTCCTGGATGGCCTCAGCCAGGTCTATTTGGCGATGGCGAGCCCGGCTGCGTTAACCGAATACTCGCGTAATCGCTACCAATTTCATCAGGTCGGCACTGGTCCTTTCCGCTTCATCGAATACTTACCCGGTGATCGAATCGTTCTAGAACGCTGGGACGAATATGCCTGGGCGCCGTCATTCTTCACACCGCTCGCCGAAGACGTCATCAACAAAATTGTCTTTCGCTTCTATGAAGACCCGCCGACGCGTCATATCGCCTTGCAAAACGGCGCGGCGCACGTCATGGGCGAGTTGCCGCCACTAAACGCCGCATCTTTAAGCGAAAATGACGCCATCCAGATCCTGCCCACGATCATTCCCGGCCAACCGCTACAATTCCTCATTCACACCGGCCGCGCGCCCACGAACGAGCTATCGGTCCGTCAGGCCCTGCTTTACGCCACCGACCGACGCGCCATCGCCCAGCTCGTATATCAGGGCTTCCCGCCCATCGCGCGCGGACCGCTCGGCAGCAAGACGCTCTACTATGATGCCCACGCCGGCGCCGAATATGATTACGACCCGGAGCGCGCTCGCCAACTGCTCGCCGACGCCGGCTATCGCGACGATGATAACGACGGCGTGCTCGAGCGCGAGGGTAAGCCGCTGCAGCTCGTAATGGTCATCCCGAATTGGAACTTCTTGCCCGATGCCGCGCAACTCTTACAAGAGCAATGGCGCGCAGTGAAAATCCGCCTCATCCTTCAACCCGTGCCAGGCTACGCGGCCCTGCTTGCGCGCATCGATGAGGATGACTATCATTTAGCACCTTTCAATAATTTTGGGCCAGATCCCGCGATGCTCGCTGACTATTTCCACAGCGAGGGCAACCGCAACTGGTCACGTTATGCCGACGCTACACTGGATGAGATCCTGCTACGCGCCGGTCAGAGCGAAGAGGCCAGCGAGCGGAGCGAGTTGTACGCGCGTGCCCAACAAAGCATTATGCGTGAGGCGCTCGTCTTACCGCTCGTCGAATTTGTCAACATCAACGCCGCTTCCCGCCGCGTCGTCGGCTTGCAATACGATCCCTACGGTTGGTTCCCGCTGCTCTACACAGTTCGACTTTTACCTGCAGAAACGTGAAGCTGAGCCGGCTATTCGCCACCACGCTGTTCACGATTTGGTTGGCGGTTACCCTCGCTTTCTTCGCTCTACGCCTCTTGCCCGGCGACGCCATCAGCGCTCAATTGGCGGAAGCGAACGCATCTCCCAAAGAAATCGCTGCCCGTCGCGCCGCCCTCAGTTTGGATGCGCCCCTCTTACAACAATATGCCTCTTACTTGGCCGGGCTGGCGCGCGGAAAACTCGGCGTTTCGCTATTGGATGGCTCGCCGGTGCAGGATTTGCTCGCGCCGCGCCTAGGGCCCAGCGCGTACCTGGCGTTTAGCGCGATCATCCTCGCTGTTGTTCTTGGCATACCCATCGGCACGTTGAGCGCATCGCCGCGCGCTGGGGTCTGGTGCAAACTCGCGCGTATTTGTGCCAGCCTCTCGCTCGCCATCCCCGTCTACTGGACAGCGACGCTGGCGCTCTTGCTAACGGCTACTGGCAGTCAAAGCGCCTGGCTGCGCAGCTGGCTCCCCGTGGTCGTTCTGGGTTTCGGCGGGATGGGGAGCATCGCTCGCCTGGTCGCGTCCGAAGTCCGCGCAGCCTTGGGCGCCGATTTCGCGCGCGTGGCACAAGCGAAAGGTCTCTCACCAGCTCACATCCTCTTTGAACACGTAATGCGTGTAGCGTTATTGCCAACCGTGAGCGTGATCGCCGTGCAATTCGGCTGGCTGATGGGCGGTGCCGTGATGACGGAGGCCATCTTCAACCGGCCTGGCCTCGGGCGATTGCTTCTCGACCGCACCATTAACCAGGATTACCCTGTCGTACAGGGCATCGTCATATTTTCCACGCTCGTTTTCGTTGTGGTGAACACCGCCGCCGAGCTGTGTTACCGCTTGCTGGATCCGCGAATCCGAGCGACAACGTGAAACCCGCGCTGATCATCATCGCGCTCATCGTGTTGGCAGCTCTCCTGGCGCCGGCGTTAACGACGCATGATCCACGCGCACTCAGCGGCGCGCAATTCGAAGCGCCGAGCGCGCGGCATTGGCTCGGCACCGACCAGTTAGGTCGCGATGTCTTTAGCCGCTTGCTCATTGGGGCACGCCGCACTCTCAGCATAAGCGGCTTGGCTACGGTATTGGCCATATTCGGCGGAATGATGGTGGGGACGATGGCCGCCATACCAAACGCCTGGTTGAGCCGATCGATCCGCGCCATTGTGGACGCATTGCTGGCCCTGCCCAGTTTGCTGTGGAGCCTGGTGGTCATCACCTTGCTCGGCAGTGGCACAGACGCGATCATCGTCGCTGTCGGCAGCGCACAAATTGCCCCTGTCGCGCGTGTCGCATATGCTCGGGCGCTGAGCGTTTATTCGCGCGAATACGTCCTGGCCGCGCGCGCGCAGGGCGCCGGCGAATCATTCATCTTGCGCCAACACATCCTGCCCAATTGCGCATCAGTGATATTCGCTTATTCGGCCGTCGTCTTCAGTTATTCGCTCCTCAATAGCGCCGCGCTCACTTTCCTCGGGCTGGCGGGCGCGCCAGGCATAACCGATTGGGGCGTGCTGCTAAGCGAAGGGCGAGCCGCCATCCTGCAAGCACCCTGGATCGCCCTCAGCGCCGGTTGCGCGATCACGCTTCTCGTTATCGCTGTCAATCATCTGGCGGAAGAACTGGCAACGCCGCGGTGATACGCGATGAGGCTTTACGATACAGCTATGAGGGTGCCCGGTAAGTCCGTGCGCTCCTCCAAGATGGCTGCTCGCAATGCGCGCTGATCCTCCCCGCTCATAATGCGGACTCGCAGTGCCGGTTGCCTCGTAACCTGCGCCAGCATCGCGCGCACTTTGCTCAGCATCCCGCCGGTGACGTCCGTGCCCGCACTGCCGCTCAGTTGTTCCGCGCGGACCGCAAAATCCACCGGCGTGATGCGCGAAATTACCTGGCCTGCTCCATCATATACGCCCGCCACTTCCCCAAGTAAAAGCATCCGGCTTGGCACAAGCGGCTGCGCCAGATACGCAAATTGCTCCTCGGTAGAAGCAATCGTGCCACCGCGGCGCGCATCCAGGACCACGTCACCATAAATTAGTGGGATAAGGTGGCGCGCCAGCAATTCGCGCAATGTTGGCCAGGCGAAGGCCACCAAATCACCATCCTCACAAAAAGCGCTGGCGGATGGCTGCACGCTCATCACTGGCAATTGGCAAGCGCGCAGGTCATCCCGCACGAGTCGGTTCAGCTCAGCCGCGGCGTTTGCCACTTCGGCAAAACCACGCCATTGCTCCTCGCTCGCAACGCCTGCACGCGTCCCGTGCCGCGCCGCCGCCATATGCCCGAAGGAGCCGCTCCCATGCCCCAGGAGCAGGCGTAATTCCGGTCGTTCCGCAATCACCGCGCGCAAAGTTTCGCCGATCGCGAGTACCGTCTCTGATCGATAGCTCGCTTCCGCCCGCTTATTGGTGATGAGTGAGCCGCCCAGCTTGATGAAGACCAGCTCGCTCATCAGGCAATCGCCTCGCTGAATACTGGCGGATAACCCGCCGCGCGGAATTGATCCGAGAGCCTATCACGATCGCCGGCCACCGTCATCACGAGCACCTGCCCACCCCAACCAGCGCCACTCATCTTCGCTCCCAACGCGCCGCAAGCACGCGAGAGTTCGACGGCGCGGTCCTGCATAGGAGAAGAGACGCCCAGATCACGCAACAACCGATGGTTCTCGTACATCAATTCCCCCACGCGCGCCAAATCACCTGCCAATAACGCCACCCTCCCGGCCATTGTCAGCGCGCCAATAGACTCCAACAGCTCGTCGATGCCATTCGGATTCGCTTCGCGACGCATGCGCACATCTTCGACGACTGTTCGCGTCGGCGCGCCATCACCGCAACGCAAACCGATGAGGGGCAATTTCTTCCCCAAACGCAACAATTTCGGCGTTTCTCCCTGCCGAAAATAAAGCGGTCGCTCGTAGACCACCACATGATTGTCGATACCGCTAGGATTGCCATGGTATCGTTGCTCTGCACGGTAGACCAACTTGTTGAGTTCTTCCGTAGGCAACTCAAATCCCGCCAATCGTTGACACGCGCGTATCAAGGCCGTGCTCAAAGCTGCGCCGCTGCCAAAACCAGCGGCGATGGGTATCCGTGAGCGGATCGTGAAATTCGCGGCTGGTAATTCCTGCGCAAACGCTTCCTGCGCGAGCCGCCAGGCATACACTAAAGGGTGAGCTGCGTCCTCATCCACATCCAGGGATCCGTCGGTATCCACTGCAATGAAGCGAGTGCGACCATCTCGGCTACTTTCAACGGCGACTTCGATTCGTAAACTGTGTATGGGGAAGGCGATGGACGGCTGCCCATAGACCACGGCATGTTCACCAAAGAGGATCGCTTTCGCGGGGGCGCTAGCCCTTATCATGTTTGAACGGCTGGAGCCAGAACGTATAGGATGAGAATGTAACTGAGCCCCCAGAGCAAGATCGCCAGCTGCAAGGGTCGATCGCTGAATAGCACGTCCTCTGGCACTCCACCTAAATCGCGGCCATACAACAGATGGAGGTAGCGAAAAAGCGCGTAAAAGACGAAAGCTGTCGTCACCAAAGCTATGTTGACACCGCCTAGCGTTGCCTGCTCTACTTCGATCGTGTAAATCAGATAGGCAATGAGCGTCGAGGTGGTGATTACGCGCAGTAGGTCATCTAATAACTCCTGGCCGTAACCACGCATAGCATGATACGCAGGCGCGCCAACCGATCGCAACAGTCGTAGTTCCTGCCGCCGCTTTCCGATGACCAAGAAAAGCGCCAACAATGCCGTACACACGTACAGCCAGGGCGAAAACTGCGCTACCAGGATGATTACGGTGCCCGCTGCCACGCGCAGGACGAAACCGGTGCTGATTGCGATCAAGTCGACGATAATGATCCGCTTCAGCCGCGCATTATAGAAGAATTGCAAGACGAGATAAAGGGTAAAGACGATGAGCAGGTGCGGCGAAATGGCATAGGCGCCCAGCAGACTCACTCCGCTCAAGATGAGCGCTGCAACCCGCGCCAACCCCGGCGAGAGCGCGCCCGAAGCCAGCGGCCGTTTGCGCTTCGTAGGGTGTTGACGATCGCTCTCGATATCCACAAGGTCATTGAAAAGATAAACGGCGCTTGTCAACGCGCATATCAATATGAAGCAAACGAATACGCGCGCCGCTGCCTCGCCATCGAATAGCTGTTGATCAAAAACCAGCCCGGCAAAGACAAGCACATTCTTCGTCCATTGGCGGGGCCGCATGGCAAGTATCAATTCGCGCATGACCGCATTATAGATTTGCGTGGGCAATCCGACTATGCTGGAATCATGATGCCTGCAAAACGCCGCGCCACGGCCCGCGCCTTCGCCAACATCGCCTTTATCAAGTACTGGGGCAACGCGGATGAGCGCTTACGCCTGCCAGCGAATCCCTCGCTAAGCATGAACCTGGATGGCCTCTACGCGCAAACAACGGTGAGTTGGGGGTCAATGGAAGATTCACTCACCATCAACGGGGAGGATGCCTCCGCATCGGCCCACGCCCGCGTCGTCGCTCACCTCGACGAATTGCGGCAGCGGCTCAATATCCAGGGCAAAGCGTGCGTTGAATCACAAACCAATATCCCCCTCGGGGCGGGCATCGCCTCATCAGCGGCGGCCTTCGCGGCGTTAACGGTGGCGGCTCTGGCAGCCGCGGGAATAGAGCGAGACGAAGCGGTGGTCAGCGCGCTGGCCCGCCTGGGCAGCGGCTCGGCGGCGCGTTCTGTACCAACGGGGTTCGTCGCTTGGCCAGCAAGCGAGACGCACGAAACCGGTTTCGCCCATAGCATCGCCCCCCCCGAGCACTGGGCGCTCGCTGATGTAATCGCCGTTGTGCACGCGGGCGAAAAGGCCGTCTCTTCGCGCCGCGGCCACCAGACAGCCGCCACCAGCCCGTTGCAATCTGCGCGTGTCGCCAGCGCAACTGAACGCTACGAGATCTGCAAACAAGCCATCCTCGCGCGCGATTTCGAGGCCCTTGCCACCGTCGTCGAGCTGGATAGCAACACCATGCACGCCGTGATGATGACCAGCCAACCGCCTTTGCTCTATTGGCAAGCCGCGAGTCTCACCGTTATGCATGCGGTGGCAAGCTGGCGGGCGAGCGGCATCCCCGTTTGTTATACGCTGGATGCCGGCCCGAATGTGCATTGTCTTTGCCCGACGGAGCTCGCGCCGCAACTCCGCGCGCTCGTGCGCGAATTGCCCGGCGTGCGCGAAACTCGCCTGGCGAGCGGGGGCGGCGGCGCGCGCATCCTTCACGAATAAGACCAACCAAAGACGGATGCCTGCCGCTTTGCGTATAATGGTTAATTAGCCAGCGACGGTCCCGCTTTCCCTATGCTCGAATCGCTCTTAGCCAACGATTTATATTCCGCGCTCTTCGCTTTCGCGTTGGTCCTCGTGCCGGCCATCATCGTGCACGAAATCGGTCATTACCTGGCGGCGCGCGCCGTCGGCATTCGCATCCTCGAATTTGGTATCGGTATCCCTCCTCGCCTGACCCGCCTATTTCGCTGGCGCGGTACTGATTTCACGCTCAACTGGCTGCCTTTTGGTGGGTTCGTGCGCCCGCTGGGGGAAGACCTGGTGCGCCCACTGGACGAAGAAGAGAGCGTAAAGCAACACGCAAACTGGGATGCCGATCTGGATACCGACGGTCAGGCGGTGCATGAAGCCAAACCAAGGGCGCGCATTGTGTTCTTTATCGGTGGTTCTGCGGCGAACCTTATCTCTGCCTACCTGCTTCTCATACTCAGCGCCTTGCTTGGCGTCATGCAGCCCATCAGCGCCACGCTCGAAGTGATCGAAGCTGGCGCAGCAAGCGCCGTGCGCGCTGGCGATCGCATCGTCGCGTTAAATGGCGAGCCCATCTCAGAAAGCGTGGAATTATTCGCTGCACTCGCAGCTGATGGTAACCTTTCCTTCACCATCGAGCGCGCCGATGGCTCACGCCAATCCGTCACACTGGAAACAAAATCTCACGGCGGAGCGGTGATCGAAGTACAGGCGCTCGTCCTCGACGTTGAGCCCGGCTCTCCGGCGGCGCGAGCTGGCATTCGCGCAGGTGACCGCGTCGTCGCTGTGGATGGCAATGCGCTCGGTCAAGATGGCGGGGAGCCTATCTCGAAACTCAGCGCCTTGACGACCGCCCGGCGTGGCCAAGAAATCCAGCTCGAATTGCGCCGCGAGGCGGAAAGTGTCACGCTCAGCCTCATCCCGCGCGTCGAAGTGGGGCCGAATCAAGGGGCGATGGGAATCGTCATTCGCGCAGCTTACGAATACGCGCCACTGGCCCTCGTCTTGGCTGAGGGGCCTTTCCTATACGAGCGCCAGGCCATCTCCCTGCCGGCCGCCATCGAATACGCGAGCTCGCTGAGCGGCTATTTACTCCGTTCCATTTTGAGCCTGCCGGTCGAATTATTGCGCGGCACCATTCCAGCAGAATACGCGCGCCCGGTGAGCATCGTAGGCATCAGCCAGCTCGGCGGCCAGCAGATGCAGGCGAGCGTTTCCGAAGGCAATCCGGCCGGAATGCTCGAATTCGCCGCTTTTATCAGCATCGCCCTTGGCATCACCAATTTGCTGCCGTTACCGGCGCTGGATGGCGGACGCATCGTATTCGTGCTGCTCGAGTTGCTGCGCGGCAAACCGCTCGCGCCTCAGCATGAGGGCGCTATTCACCTCATCGGCTTCGTCCTGCTGCTCACGCTGGGATTGTTGGTCATCGCGAATGACATCATCAACCCGATCACCTCTATGTTGGCGCCATGAGCTCTGTAGGCGGTAGCGGCCTCAAGAAATTGTGGCGGCTCGCTCACATGCTGTTGGCGGTGGCGGCGATGTGCTTAATGAATGCCTGTTACATCGATAAAGCGCGTGTCGTTTATATCACCACCACACCCGTAGCGCTCGCTCAGGCCATGGTCGCTGCCACACCCGCCAGCGTTGCGTTAGCCCTCTCACCACCACCCACAAACGCGCAGCTACCCACTCAAAACCCGATCGCTCCAACCACTGAAGTCCTCAGCGAATATGCCGTTCAAGCCGGCGATACGCTCTCCGATATCGCTGCCCGTTTCCGCACGACAATGGCCATCCTCATCGATATTAATCAGCTGTCAAATCCGAATATGCTCTTCGTTGGACAAATCTTGAAACTACCCGGTCCGCCGCGCGAAACGACACCTGCCGTGAAAACCCTGCCGAATGCCGCTCTCATCCGAGGACCTGCCAGCGGCAATTTCGACCTCGCTGGCTTCATCGCACAGCTACCCGGTTATTTGCGCGACTATTACGAGCTGTGGGTGTACGGAGCGGCGGCGGGTGGCGTAAATTCGGAAACGCGCAGCGCAGCGCAAATTATCGAGAGTGTCTCGCTCGAATACAGCATTGATACACGCATATTGCTCACGTTGCTCGAATATCAGGGCCGCTGGCTAAGCGACGCCTTGCCCGATGCCAATCGCCTTAGTCAGCCCATCTTTACTGGCAGCGCGCCTCCGAAGGGACTGTATCATCAACTGAGTTTGGCGGCCGATTGGCTGAACCGCGGCTACTATGGCTGGAAATACGGCTCGCACACATACCTGACCGAATATACAGGCGAACGCTATCGCATCGCCCTCGGCCTCAACGCAGCCAGCGTTGCCCTGCAAACGCTCTACAGCCAGATCAACCCGTCTCCGCGCTGGCAACAAGACGTCAGCAGCGAAGGCTTCGTGCGCCATTACCAGGCTTATTTTGGTGACCCCTTCGCCCGTACCGACGATAAGACCATCCCAAGCCACCTCAAACAACCAACGTTCATCTTGCCTTTTGCCCGCGGCGAAACGTGGTACTTCACCGGTGGTCCGCACAACGGCTGGGGCCGCAATAGCACCTGGGGAGCGTTGGATTTCGCCCCGCCCGACGCAGGCCAAAATTACAGCAGCTGCTTCGTTTCCAAATTCCCCGTGCGGGCGATGGCCGACGGTCAGGTGGTCTATAGCGACGCTGGCCTGGTCTTGCAGGATTTGGACAGCGATGGAGATCCTGGCACGGGTTGGTTGCTGCTCTATTTACACATGAGCGCAGAGGGCAGGGTGGCGATCGGTAGCCAACTTTCTGCCGAAGACGTCATCGGCTATCCATCCTGCGAAGGCGGATTCTCGTCTGCTACGCATGTTCATATCGCCCGCCGTTACAACGGCGAATGGATTCCCGCCGATTGCCAGAACTGCCCGGCCACGCTGGACATTCCACCGTTCACGCTGGGCGGTTGGCGCGCAGAAAGCGTCCCCTACCGCGAATATCAGGGCCGCCTAGTGCGCGATGATGAAGTGCGCGTCGCCGAGCAGGGGCGGAATAACCCTATAAATCAGATCAGTTGGTGATGGCAATTCGCGCCAAATGCCCATTGTATCTGGCTCTAGCGTTAAGCTTATTGCCGTTGGCGCCGCTCGTCGCCCAGATTTCGCCCGCCACGCCCGCACCGGCCATCCTCACCACCGCGACGCCATTGCCCCAAATAGAACCCTCTGGCCCCTCGCCCACCCCCAGCAACACACCGTTCGCCGGCATCCAGCTCGAAGCGCGCGATCGCGCCAATTTGCGTGCCGCGCCAGACGTGGCTAGCGAGCTCCTGGGCGAAATCTTCGCCGGGGAGAGATACCCAGTACTCGGCAGATTCTTTCGCTGGTTACAACTGGAATATCGCTTCGGCTCCGCCTGGGTCTTCGAAGAGCTGGTCATCATCCATGGCGACTCATCGCAACTTCCCGAAATTGATCTCTTTGCGCCAGCAGCCACACAGGACACTGCTTTGTTCGCCACACTAGCCATCATCACACAGACTCCCGGAGGCTTGCAAACGGCCACTGCCAGGGCCCAATTCATCGATGCGCCTGCTACGTTGCCTCCATCCCAAAGCAGCTCGGACGATACGAATCTGCCCCTACCGACTTTCACCTTCCCACCGCAATATGACGAGCTGACCGACAGCGGCGATACACTGTTACCCTCGACGCCCGCGCCTGCTACGCCCACAGGCGCATGGCCCAGCGAGATACCGCCCATCATTCCCATCGCTTTGCTAGTCGGTCTTGGCATCCTAGGCTTGCTCATCGCCACCATCCGACGCTAAAACGAACGACCACCCCGAAGGGTGGTCGCTGGTATCGGATTGCGCTAGAAAGCGCGCCCTAATAGGCGCAACTTCCACAGGTAGCTTCAGCGCCGGCGGCCGCGGCTTCTTCTTCCTTCGTGCGGAAAGAATGCCCGCAACCGCAACTGGAGACTGCATTCGGGTTGTCGATGCGGAATCCACCGCCCATCAGGCTATCCACAAAGTCAATCGTGGCACCACCGAGGTGGGGCAAGCTGGTTGGGTCGATGACAATGGTCACGTCGTCAAAAGCGAACACGACGTCGGCAGTATGCGGCGTTTCTTCAAAAGCCATGCCATATTGCAAGCCCGAGCAACCGCCGCCCGAAACGAAGACGCGCAGGGAATGCACTGGGATGTTGCGTTGCTCACGCAGGTTACGGATGGTCGTCATTGCCGCAGGTGTGATGGTAATCACTGCTTCGTCAGTCGGAATCACTTCTACCGTCATACCGCCACCTCCACGCTACTTTACCAAAACTGAACATAGTCTAGCATGCGCCCTGCGCCGCGTCAACTACCACGCATCGCATCTTGCGATAGGGGCCGCAAAGGCTATGATAGCAGCAGTCGAAGAGGAAGGCTGATGTCGCACATACCTGTGACTGTGCTCGGTGCGACGGGGTCGGTCGGGCAACGATTCGTCCAACTACTGGAACGTCATCCCTGGTTCCGCGTGGCGGAGCTCTTCGCTTCGGCGCGCAGCGCCGGCCGGCCTTATCGCGATGCAGCCCGCTGGGTATTGGATGGCGAAGCGCCCACTAGTGCCGCCGATCTTATCGTCCAGCCGCTCAGCGAAGCGCCCGCCTCACGACTCATTTTTTCCGCGCTGCCCAAAGAAATCGCCGATCCGCTGGAAGCGCAGCTGGCCGCTGCAGGCCATTTCGTTTGCAGCAATGCTTCCACCCATCGTATGGATGACGATGTACCCATCCTCTTGCCATTGGCCAACGCCGAACACCTCTCCCTGCTGAAGCGGCAACAACACGAACGCGGCTGGCGCGGCGGCATCATCACCAACTCGAATTGCACGACAACGCCGGTGGTGATGGCCCTAGCGCCGCTTCTCAGCCTGGGTATCGAGCAGCTTCATATCGTCAGCGCGCAAGCCATCAGTGGCGCGGGCCATCCGGGCGTCGCTGCCCTAGATATTCTGGATAACATCATTCCTTACATCGCGAACGAAGAAGCAAAACTCACGCGTGAGCCATTGAAAATGCTTGGGACGTTCGGCAATGATCGTATCGAACCGCTATCGGCCAGCGTGAGCGCGACTTGCATGCGCGTGCCCGTGCTCGATGGCCATCTGGTGAATATCGCGATACGAACACGCGTTATCTCACCGCTTGAAGAAATCCGCGCCGCCTGGGAATCCTATTCACCGCCAGCAGAAATCACTGCTCTACCCAGCGCGCCCCAGCACGCCCTGAAATACCTCACCGCGCCCGATCGCCCACAACCGCGACGCGACCGCAACGCTGGCGCCGGCATGACTACCTCTCTGGGCCGATTGCGCGAATGCCCACATTACGGCTTCCAATTCGCCGCTCTCTCGCATAATACCATCCTCGGCGCGGCGGGTTGCAGCATCCTCAACGCCGAATTGCTGTTAACGCGCGGCTATTTGCAGGGTGAATGCGCAGGTGCTGAGCCTTTGGCCGTCGCGCAACCCGTTTGAATGACTGCCGCCAACCGCGCACTATCATTCACCAGTAGGTTGCCACGATGAGAGTCTTCATCGCCGGGATGGATGGCTACCTTGGTTGGAGCCTGGCGCTTTACCTGAGCGCGCGTGGGCACGATATTGCTGGCGCAGACTTGCTTTTGCGGCGCGAATGGGTCGCGGAAATCGGTAGCTACTCCGCCATCCCGATCGCTTCGCCAGAAGAGCGCACGTGCGCCTACGCTGAACGCTTTCGGCGCCCGTTGAACCTGTCCATCGGTGACCTATGCGATTTCGAATTCCTGCGCGACCAGCTCGCCACCTTTCAGCCCGATGCCATCGTCCATTTCGGACAAATGCCATCCGCGCCTTATTCGATGATGGATGTCTCGCGCTGCGTCTGGACACAAACGAATAACATCACCAGCAACCTCAATTTGCTATGGGCAATGCGTGAAGTCTGCCCCGACGCGCACCTCGTCAAATTGGGTACGATGGGCGAATACGGCACGCCAGCGGTCGATATTCCCGAAGGTTTTTTCGAAATCGAATATCGCGGCCGCAGCGACCGCCTGCCTTTCCCGCGGCAGCCGGGCAGCTTCTACCACCTCAGCAAAGTCCACGATTCACACAACACGGTCTTCGCCTGCAAAGTCTTCGGCCTGCGCGCGACCGACGTGATGCAAGGCGTTGTCTTCGGTACGCGCATTGACGAGATGAGCGAAGACCCACGTCTCCGCACTCGCCTCGATTTTGACCAATGTTTTGGAACAACCGTCAACCGTTTTTGCTGTCAGGCCGTCATCAACCACCCACTGACAATTTACGGGCGGGGCGGGCAGCGCCGTGGCTATTTGCCGCTGCGCGACGTCATGCAATGCGTGCGTCTCATCCTCGATAACCCGCCCGCTACCGGCGAATATCGCGTCATCAACCAATTTGATGAATGCTATAGCGTCTGCGAGTTGGCAGACATGGTCTGCAGCGTCGGCGCTGATCTGGGCCTGGAGACACAGCAAGAGCATTACGATAACCCGCGCATCGAATTAGAGGCGCACCACTACCAGCCCGACCGCGAAAAGCTGTCGGCGCTCGGTTATCGGCCGCAGCATGACGTGCCCGACGAACTGCGAATCATGCTGTCAGACCTGGCGCCGCAACGAGAACGCATCGCAGCAAAGCGCGATCTGCTCGTGCCCGATATCCGTTGGGATGGCAGCCGCCGCCGATCCTCGATCCTTGCGCCCATCAGCGAGCGTCAATCTTGAACGTGGGTGTGCGCGATTCGCAATTGCTCGCGCATAATCTGCAATTGCTTGGGGTAGAGCGCGTCGGAAGCGCTGGGGCGCAGGACGTCATGTTCGGCGCAGCGCCGCAAATCGCCCACGCTAGCGCCGCCGGCCGGCCGGAATTGCGCATCGCCATTTACCCTATCCAATCGGAGAACGATGGCCATTGGGCAAACGGAATCACGTTGGCCCTCGCCGCGTTGCTAGAAGATTGCGCCAATTGTGACGTGTTTCGCGTTCTAGCGCCCGGCATCGAATTGCCGTCGCTAGGCGAAACGGCGCGCCTGACCGGCCAGCTTCATACATCCGAGAGCAAGTGCTCGCTACGGTTGCGCGCGCGCATCCCCTTTGGAGCAGAAGAACACGATTGGGAAATCGCGACAGCCGATCTTCCCGCGCTCCTCGCCCGCCTACCAACGTTGGCACACGAAATTGCGAGCGTCCTCGGCGGCGATGTGTTGACAACGATCGAAGCTGTTTTACCGATAACGATGGAGATTGACCAGGCCACTTATGAGGCGTTGCGCGTATGTTGGGATTTTGAGCGCGATCTTTTCGTCGCGCTAGCGGGACAAGAATGGCCCGAAAGTGAGATACAAACGCAGCTGGAGCGCCTGCTCACCGTTGCGCACCGAGATGAGCGTCTTTTCACCAGCTGGTTGGCGCGCCGTTGCCTCGTCCGCTCCCTCCTGCCCGGCGCGCCCTGCACTGAACTAGCCACCGCTTATCTCCCCGAAATGCTCTCCGCGCTCTCCGACGACAGCCACTTCGCCGCCAACGCCCTACAATACCTCGCGTTGTGTGGCGCTCGTGATACGGCGTTGGCGTATCTAAAGATCCTGAGCGAAGCTGAGCCGCCGCCCACAGTCGTCGTGCGCGCCCTCGCCGACGGATACGCGCGAGCCTTTCGCCTGAGCGATGCCTGCGCAGTCTATCAAGATGCAATAGCAGCAGGTAGCGATCCGGCTGAGTTGGCTCTGGATTACGCGCGCCAGCTCACGCAGCTCAGCGAGAGTGACCAAGTCATCGGGCAACTTCCGCTCACAGCCACAGAAACGGCGCATTTTGACACCGACGATATCTTATACGAGGCCTGCGCCGCCTATGAGATCGCGCTGCGCGCCAGGCCGCAGGATTTTGCCACGCAATACGAGCAATTAATATTACTGCTCGAACTGGAGCCGGCGCGTTTCTGGGAAGGCTTCGCCGATTTGGCGGCCGCGCCCGCTGCTGCCGAAGAATTACGCGCGCTGATCGGCGAGCTGGAATCTTATGAAGGCGATTTGGCGACCGGCCGGAAAATCCTGCAGTCTGCGTGCGAAAATGCCCCCGAACGCATCGATTTACGCTGCGCCTATGCCGAATACCTGCTGCTGCTGGATGAGCGCTCTGCTGCCTTTGACGAGCTTCAAGAGGCGCGCGCGCGCATACCGGACGAGCGAGGCGACGACATCGCTGAAATCGAGCGTCTGCTTCTCGCGGCCGAAGATGAAGAATTCGAAATGCGCCTGGGCGAAATCAGTGCCAGCCTGCGTGGTGGTACGATTCGCGAGAACGAGCTGGAATTTCTCGAGAACGCGCTGGAATCAGCGCCGCGCCAGCTTTATTTGTATAGCTTACTCGCAGCCGGTTACCAGAGGCAACGCGACTACGCCTCGGCGCTCGAGGTATTGCTGGATGCGCGCGAGCAACTGGGCGATGAAGCGGCGCTGCTCCACCAACTTGGGGCAATAACCTGGCGACTGGGCGAGCGCGAAGTGGCGTTGCGTTACCTAGAAGATGGTTTGCGCGCGCATCCACTCTACGTACCCATTTTTGCGCAACTCGCGCGCTGCCATTTTTCGCTTGGCGATGAAGAGCGGGCGAGACAATACATCGTGCGCGCCGAGAGTCTGGATCCAGAGCACCCGTCGTTGCTGCAACTACAAGCCTACATCGCGCAGGAATTGCGCCGCTGAGTCGCGCCTAGAACCTCTAATCGGGCTGTGCGTGTAACTTGATGTGGCCGGCGCTCAGCTCCATCGCGATACCGTGGAATGCGGGCGCGGCTGATTTAGCCAGTGCTACGCGCACCAGCACCGTCGCGCCATATTCACAAGCAATTTCTTCCGCGCCGAAATTCGCCATCTGGCGCCGTAATTGTTCCAAGAAGGGGTAGGGCACTTCGAGGCTGAGCGTGAGCCGTTCGACACGTTCTTCCACTTGGAGTTCCGCCAGCGCTGCGCGCGCCGCGTCGCCATAAGCGCGTACCAAGCCACCTGTCCCCAACTTGCGGCCGCCAAAATAGCGCGTCACGACGATCAAAATATCGCCCAGGTCGCTTCCGCGGAGGATGGCGAGGATTGGCGCGCCGGCCGTGCCCCTGGGTTCGCCATCGTCGCTCTTGCCCTCAGTTATGCTAGCGCCATGCCCAATGCGAAACGCGTACGCATGGTGGCTGGCGTCGGCCATCTCGTTGCGGATTTCGCTCAATTGGCTGCGCGCCGCCGCCACGCTATCGGCCCGCATGACGCTCGCGATGAAACGCGAACGCAATACTACTATCTCCACCCGCAGCGCGCGCGCCGGCACGCGATACGCTGTCCGATCCGCCGCCATCTGCTATCATCTCCTCCCAAGCGGAAGCATAGCAGCCGCAGTGGCCGCCGGGCAACGCGGAGTAGGCATGAGCCAACAAACCATCCTGGTGGTGGATGACGAACAGACCGTGCGCGAGGTCGTGCGGCGCTATCTGGAAGCGGCCGGCTTTCGCGTCCTCGAAGCGAAGAATGGCCCTGAAACCCTCGTAGCTCTCGAGGAAACTCGGCCTGACCTCCTCGTATTGGATGTGATGTTACCGGGCATTGACGGCTTTGCGTTAACGCGTGCCTTGCGGGAAGCGCCCAGCAGCGAGGCGCGCGCCCAAGCCCGTAATACGCCCATCATCCTCCTCACCGCTCGTCGTGAAGAAGGTGACCGCCTGCGCGGTTTCGAACTGGGCGCAGATGATTATGTCGTGAAGCCATTCAGCCCACGCGAGCTGGTTCTGCGCATCCAGGCAGTGCTGAAGCGCGGCAGCTTCGGCGCAGCTGCGACGCAAAAGGCGCTACAATTTGGAGAGTTTTCCCTATGGCCAGCGCAACGCAGCGCGTGCATCGCCGGCCGCGCGGTAGCGCTCACCGCCCTCGAATTCGACCTGCTCTGGTTCCTCGCCAGCCACCCGCGCCAGGTTTTCACCCGACAGCAGTTGCTCGATCACGTCTGGGGGCCGGGTTATTACGGCGACGAAAGCACGGTCACCGTGCACGTCCGCCGCATCCGCGAAAAAATTGAGGGCGACCCGAGCAAGCCGCGCCTCCTCCTCACGGTCTGGGGTGTAGGTTACCGCTTCGAAGGCATGCGTGAGACAGAAAAGGATGGGGTAAGCGACGCATGAAGAAGCGCGTGCGACACATCCTCTACTTCTTTGGGGGCGGGCTGATCACCTCGTTAGCGCTCGCGGCTGCTCTCCTATCAATCTGGATGAATCCGCCAGATTCAGATTTGCGCTCCCTGCTATTCTTCATGGCGGGCAGCGGCCTCGTCACCATCACACTCGCTTTTATCCTCTATCGTTTCGGGATCTTGCGCCGCTTGCCCAGCCTGCGTTGGGCGCTCATCGGCTCGACCGTGCTCACGGTGTTGCTGCTCGTCTTCAATGTCTGGTTCACCGCACAGCAGATGTTCTTTGATGTCGAGCACGACCTCATCCTCATGATCGTTTTGCTCATCTTTGGCGGCATGCTAGCGGTCATCTTCGGCAGCTTCATCGCCAATATGCTGACCGATTCCATTCATGATTTGACAGATGCTTCACGCGAGCTAGCGGACGGCAATTTGAAAGTGCGCGTGCCTATCAAAGGCAGAGATGAATTGGCCCAATTGGCGCGCACCTTCAACACCATGCTCGATACCTTGCAAGAAGTCGAAACGCAGAAACAGCAATTGGAAGAAACGCGCCGTAGCCTCATCGCTGGCATCTCTCACGACCTGCGCACACCGCTTACCAGCATGCGCGTCATGGTCGAAGCGCTCCAGGATGGCCTGATCCCAGATGATGAAACGCGCCAACGCTATTTGGCCAACATCATCCACGAAATCGAACACCTCAGCCGTTGGGTAAACGACCTCTTCGAGTTGGCGCAGCTGGATTTGGGCGCCCCGCAGCTGCATTACGAGCACACTTCATTGCGCGATCTGCTCTCTGACACGCTTAGTTCCCTGCGCGCCCAGGCTGAAAAGCGGCAATTGCGACTGGAAAGCGAAATTGCCGCCGGTCTGGATACAGTCTACCTGGCGCCGGATAAGTTTCAACGCGTGTTGAATAACCTGCTGGCTAACGCCATCGCCCATACGCCTCCGGAGGGTCGCGTCATCCTGCGCGCCGATCAGGATGACCGTACGCTCTGCCTCAGCGTTCACAACACCGGATCAGTGATCGCCGCCGCGCACCTCCCGAAGCTTTTCCAGCGCTTCTACCGTGGCGACCCGGCACGCGAATCGCGGACGGACGGGCAACGCAACGCTGGTCTTGGGTTGGCCATCGCCAAGGGATTCATCGAGGCGCATGGCGGAGAAATCTGGGTGGATAGCGCGCCGGGGGAGGGCACCACTTTTCACATCACAATTCCGGAGGCCGCTTGATGATGCCACGACGAGTGCGCGCCGTTACGATGCTGGCGCCCGGAAGTTTGGCGTTGCGCGAATTTGAGTGGCCGCAACTCGCACCGGGCGAAGCGATCATGCGCATCGAGTTGAGCGGCATCTGCGGTACTGACAAACACACCTACAAGGGCGAAACCACACAATACGCCGGCACCGCCAGCGAGCAGGTCAGTCCCTTTCCGCTCATCCCTGGGCATGAAAATGTCGGCATCATCGCTGAAACCCGCGGCGCCGTCGATTTTTACGGCCAACCCTTGCGCGAGGGCGAACGCGTTACGATGTGCCCCGATGTTGTCTGTGGGAATTGTTACGCCTGCCGCCACATCCACGGCTACTCCTGGTGCGAAAACTGGCGCGGCTACGGCAATTCCTTCCGCGCATCAGAAGAGCCGCTGCTCGGCGGCTGGGCGGAGTACATGCACCTAATTCCCGAAGCCTATGTCTACAAAGTGCCCACCGGGCTTTCACCGGAATTGGCCGTCATGACCGAGCTGATGGCCTGTACCTGCGCGCTCGATAAGGCGAAGGAATTCTCCTCGTTGGCGAGCGAGGGTTTCCTCAGTGGCGCCAGCACACTCATCCAGGGCGCAGGGCCACTCGGCATTTGCCACCTCATCAAGGCGCGTGTGATGGGCGCCGGGCAGATCATTGTCAGTGATTTCAGCGATTATCGCCTGGCTTTAGCGCAGCGTTTCGGCGCCGATTTCACACTCAACATCGCGAAGCATACGGCCGAGGAGCGCGCTGAAATCGTCCGCGCCCAGACGAATGGCCGCGGAGTAGATCTGGCGATCGAATGCGCCGGCGAGCCGGCCGCTATCCCCGATGGCATCGCCGCTTTGCGGCGCGGCGGCATGTATTTGCTCGAGGGCGTCTTCGTCGACCGCGGCGAGATCCCCTTCAACCCGCATCACATCGTTAGCAAATCGCTGCGCATTATCGGCCTGAGCAACCACCCCTTTACCGGCTACGGAGCGAGCATGGATTTGCTCCTACGCGCGCAGGACCGCTTCCCTTTGCATGAATTCATAAGCCATCGCTTTCCGCTGGAGGAAGCCGAACGCGCCATGCAGTGCGCCCTCAGTGCAGAGAGCATGAAGGTCGTATTTGCACCGCGTATTCTATGATAAAAGCGCCCCGCAACAGGTGCGAGGCGCTTTTCGTATCGCTGCTCAGCGGCGCTTAACCACCGAAGGAGTATTCGTGCGCCGCGGTATAGACGATCCACCAGGGGCCCGGATTGAAGTTGTCCAAGCGGTTATTCACCACGTGGAAGGAATTCGCAGAAAGCGTGAACTCGTAAGGCAATTCGTCGTGCTGGATCTGCTGAACCTCATTATAAATCGGCACGCGGTCTTCTGGCGCGCAACCTGACACCGTCCGCCCCTGCACGAACAACTCATCCATATAGGGATTCACGTAAGAGGCGACATTGAAGGCGCCCGGGACGTCGTTGGTGCTACGCATGATGTCTTCGGTGCTGGTCGGGTCCGGCGGCGAACCTCCGCCCCAACTGACGACCGACGCGTCGAATTTCTGCGCTAACAAGACATCATTCAGATATGTCGCCCATTCCAAGTTCTCTACCGAAACGTCAAAGCCGATCTGGTTCAGATGATCTTGCGCGACAAGGGCCGTCGTCTCGAAGTAGTTGATGAGCGGGCTATAGCTGATGGTGAAGGCCAACGGCACGCCATCTTTCTCGCGGATGCCGTCGCCGTCCTCATCTACCCAGCCCGCTTCCTCTAGTAAGGCCATCGCTGCCTCGGGGTCATAGGGCCAGGGTTCGATATCAGCGTTATACGCCCATTCGATAGCCGGCACGACAGAGCTGGAGAGTCGAGTGCCACCATCTTCGCCGAGCGTGGCCATTACGTCGTCCTTGCTATAGCCCATGGCCACCGCCTGGCGCACCCGTATGTCGCCGAAAAGGCGGTGCGGCGTCTGCTCGAGCACGTTGCCGTTTTCATCATAGGCAGCCACGGGTTGCGTTTCATCTACCCAATTCATGATGAAGAGCCCCACGCTATTCACAGGGAAGGAGTAGATGATGAGTTCCTCCCTGAAATCCAATTCCTGTACCTGGCTGGCATCGACGCTGCTGTAGTCCAATTCGCCGCCGGCCAGCGCCTGTACGAGCAAGGCAGGATCCTCGATGACCAGGTAGACCCAGTTCTCGATATTTGGCTCGCCCTGCCAGTAGGTCGGGTTGGCGCGGAAACGCTGGAAGCTGCCCGGCTCAATCTCTTCGAGGATGTAGGGGCCGCCACTCACAGTCGGGAAATCGTTATTCGGGTTGGATTGGGTATCGCTGAAATCCGCCGCATAGAGGTGCGAGGGCAGAAAACGCAGCGAGTTGAAGGAGGTGAAGATGGAGCAATCAGCCTCATACAAGATGACCTC
Organism: Phototrophicaceae bacterium; assembly: GCA_965237765.1. Taxonomy (GTDB): domain Bacteria; phylum Chloroflexota; class Anaerolineae; order Aggregatilineales; family Phototrophicaceae; genus WTGJ01. Next base: position 2,301,990 of record OZ250157.1, on the reverse strand, counting down.
GTAGGTCTTTTCATCAATGACATTGACTGCGGCAAAATTTTGGAAGCGGCTACCGATGGTAGAACCGACATCCGGGTGGGTGGCCGCTTCATAGGTGAATTTCGCATCCGCTGAAGTGATCGGCACGCCATCGCTCCAGTTGGCATCATCACGGATGGTAAAGGTGTAGGTCAGGCTATCCTCTGAAATCTCCCAGGAAGTGAGACCAGGGATGGGCAAACCGCTGAAACGGTCTACATCGATCGGCATCGGCCAGATCAGTCCAGCGGCGGCGTTCGAGGCGCCATCGGTGATGTACAGGTCATTGAATGTCGAAACATTGCCGATGTTGCGCACGCGAATGGTGTCATCCTGGCCACTCACCAAAGCCAACGGCACGATGATCAGCGCAAGCCATAACAAAAAGATGAATTTCCGTTTCATTTCATTCCCCCTAATTTCCATAAACGCGGGCGCATTGGCGCCACGCGCGAAGGATTATAGCGAAGCGCGACTCATCTTCCAAGTCATGGACTGGATATGGTCACTTCACTGGGCACCTACAATTCCCGCTGCCCAGCTGCAAATTCGGAAGCTGTGCCGATTTTCGTTATAGTCGACACATAGTTCGACTGTCGGAGAAAAAACAATGAAACGCGTACTACTTTTCGGCGCACTCGCCTTGCTCTTGCTCAGCGTCCCTGCGCTCTCTTTCGCGCAGGAAGGCACGCTCAACGTGCGCGGCCTCGGCAACGTGTCTACCTATAATTACATCCTCAATAACGATGGCGCGTCGCTTGGTGCTTATGCGCTACTCTGGCCAGCACCCTTTCGCCCGGACCCCTTCACCAGCGAATGGGTACCGTCGCTCACTACCTGGGAGATCTCGGAAGATGGCCTGACCTACACCTTCCACATCCAGGAGAACGCCAATTGGAGCGACGGCGTGCCGATTACCTCGGCCGATATCAAATTCGTCATCGAGGCGATCCAATCTGACGACGTCGCGTCGCCACATAAAGATGCGGTGAAAGCGGTCGTCAACGTCAACGTCATCGACGACAAGACTTACGAACTGATCCTCGATGAACCGAATTGTGCCGCCCTGGGCGATTTCTTCGGCGTGCGTTTCATGCCGGCGCATCGCTTCGAGGCCGACTTCAGCGATATCGAGTCAAATTCGCTGAATACCTTCCCCGATATCAGTGGCGGCCCCTTCATGCTCGAAGAAATTGTGCCGGATTCCTTCCAGCGTTATCGGGCCAATCCGGATTACTACGAGGGCCCGCCCGGAGTCGCCATTCTCATCAACCACGCCCTGGAAAACAACGAACTGATGTTGCTCGCGGTCGAAGCCGGCGAAGTCGATTACGCCAACATGCAAGGCGATATCTTCCAGCAACTGAGCCAGAATACGCGCGATAACCTGCAGGTGCAATTCTTCCCGGCCAACTCGCTTGGCTTCGTGGCACTCAATTGGGGGGATCCGGAGAATCCACAGTCGGCTTACGACGATGGCGGAAACCTAATTGAGCAAGACCTGCATCCCCTCTTCTCCGACGTCAACGTGCGCAAGGCCGTGGCTATGGGCTTCAGTGTAGAAGACGTGATGGCCACGCTCGGCGAAAATGGTGCCACTCGCGCGCTCAGCGTTGTCGCCCCTGCCGCCAGCTGGGCCTTCAACACCGACATCGAGCCTTATCCTCACGACCCAGACGCGGCCATGGCCCTGCTCGAGGAATCCGGTTGGTTCGATACCGATGGCGATGGCGTCCGTGAGAAAGACGGGGAGGATCTCGAATTCACCGTCAGCTACTCCGACATCGTGAAATACTTCGAGACGACGGCCATTATCATGCAAGACCAGCTGAGCGACATCGGCTTCAGGGTGATTGTCGAGAAGCTCGAGTGGTCATCCTACGTCCCCTTCATACTTAGCCAGGGTTATGACGCGACGCCGCTCAGCAACACCATCGCCAGCGCGCCAGACCCGAATCAATTCACCGGCAACATCCTCAGCACGGGCGATATTCCCGGTGGCGGCGGTAGCAACCTCGTATCATATGTGAACCCGCGCGCGGATGAGCTGGTCGAAGCAGGCGTAAAGGTGCCCGGTTGTGATACGGCTGCCCGTGCCGAAATCTACAACGAGCTTCAGCAAATCCTCTACGACGACGTCGCCATTCACTTCACGCTCTCACCGAGTTTCTACCAGCTCGCCTCCACCCGCATCGGCAACTTCGTGCCTGGCGCCGCCTGGGCCTTCTATGGTTACCTGGAATGGTTGCATACCTGGACGGTAGATCAATAATCCGAATCTGGGATTAGCATTGAGCGAAACGGGTGGCCGAATTGCCGGCCACCCGTCTTTTCTGTAAGCCGCTGCGATATTAAGCATGTAGTCATTCATAGCGGAGCACGTTCAACGGCTGCCTACAATTCCCATTGATCAGTTGCAGATTGATTGGAAGCTGTGCCGATTTTCGTTATAGTCGACATATAGTCCGACTATCGGAGAATAACAATGAACCGCAGACTCCTTTTCGTCGCACTCGCCTTGTTCTTGCTCAGCGTCCCTGCGCTCTCTTTCGCGCAGGAAGGCACGCTCAACGTGCGCGGCCTCGGCAATGTCGCTACCTACAACTACATCCTCGCTGGGGACGGCGCTTCATACGGCGCATACGCGCTGCTTTGGCCGGCGCCTTTCCGCCCGGACCCCTTCACCCGCGAATGGGTACCCTCGCTGACCTCCTGGGAAATGTCGGAAGATGGCCTGGCCTATACCTTCCACATCCGGGAGGACGCCAACTGGAGCGACGGCGTGCCGATCTCTTCGGCCGACATCAAATTCGTCATCGAGGCGATTCAATCTGAAGAAGTGCCATCTCCACATAAAGATGCGGTTTCGGGCATCGTCGCCGTCAATATCATCGACGACAAGACCTACGAACTGGTCCTCGATGAGCCGAATTGTGCCGTCCTGGGCGATTTCTTCGGCATTCGTTTCATGCCCTCGCACCGTTTCGAGCCTGATTTCAGCGATATCGAGACCAATTCGCTGAATGACCAACCCGATATCAGCGGCGGCCCCTTCCTCCTCGAAGAAATCGTGCCGGATTCCTTCCAGCGCTATCGGGCCAACCCCGATTACTACGAGGGCCCGCCCGGAGTGTCCATTCTCATCAACCACGTTCTGGAAAACAACGAGCTGATGTTGCTCGCGGTCGAAGCCGGCGAAGTGGATTACGCCAACATGATGGGCGACATCTTCCAGCAGCTCAGCCAGGACACGCGCGATAACCTGCAGGTGCAATTCGCTCCGGGCAACTCACTGGGCTTCGTTGCGCTCAACTGGGCAAATACGGAGAACCCGCAACCGGCTTATGACGACGGCGGCAACCCCATCGAGCAAGACCCACACCCCCTATTCTCTGACGTCAATGTGCGTAAGGCTGTGGCGATGGGCTTCAGCGTTGAGGATGTCATGGCTTCGCTCGGTGAGGGTGGGGCAACCCGCACGCTCAGCGTCGTCGTGCCCGCCGCTAACTGGGCCTTCAATACCAACATCGAACCTTATCCCTACGATCCCGACGCGGCCATCGCTTTGCTCGAAGAATCCGGCTGGATCGATACTGACGGCGATGGCGTTCGCGACAAAGATGGCCAACCGCTCGAATTCACTGTCCAATACTCGGACATTGTGAAATACTTCGAGACGACGTCCATCATCATGCAAGATCAGCTGAGCCAGATCGGCTTCAAAGTGAATGTCGAGAGGATCGAGTGGGTCACCTACCTCTACGATTACTTCTATGGGCAGCGCTATGACGCGACGCCACTTTCCAACACTTTTGGCATCGCGCCCGATCCCGACCACTTCACACCCCTTGTTACCAGTAGTTTGGACGTACCAGGCAGTGGGAGCAACACGCCCTCGTATGTCAATCCGCGCGTGGATGAGCTGATCCAGCAAGGTATCCGGGTACCTGGATGCGAGCGCTCCGCTCGAGCCGAAATCTATAATGAACTTCAGCAAATCCTCTACGACGATGTCGCCTATCACTTCACACTATCGCCAAGCTTCTATCAGGTCGCTTCCAACCGTGTCGGCAACTTCGAGTCCGGTGGCGCTCCCTGGGGCTTCTATGGTTACCTCGATTGGCTGCATACCTGGACGGTGGATCAATAATCTGAATCCGGTCTCAGCGTAGAACGAAACGGGTGGCCAAATCACTGGCCACCCGTTTCTTCTTTACACCGCGGTGATATCAAGCATGTCCTTATTCATAGCGGAGCACATTCAGCGGTCGCTCGCCCGATGCGCCCCAGGCCGTCACGAACGCTGCGACCAACGACACCAACACGCACAGCGCCATCAAGCCGAATGCCGTGAGGTAGGGCACCGCACTGCTCGGGATACCGACCAGGTTCACGAGCGCTATCAACGCTACCAGGCCGATCCCCACGCCAACCAGGCCGCCCAGCAACCCGAGCAACCCGTTCTCCAGCAATAGCATGAAGAGCACGCGCTCGCGTTGCAAGCCGACTGATTTCATCACGGCAATTTCCCGCCGCCGTTCCATGGTTGCCAGCGCTACAGAGTTGGCGATGACCACACCGCCCACCACGAGCCCCAGCACCGCCACCAGTTGCGGGAAGGCGACGAAAGTATTGAGCAAGGCATCCAGCAAGCGCCCAAAGATGGCCGAATCCAACGCGAAGGCGCCGGGTATCGCGGAAACCTTCGCCCGCAAGGCGCCGACATGCTCCTCCTCCACGTCTACTTCAGAGACAACCAGGGTGGCGTCTTGCGGCAACGTATCCAACAAGAGCACACCCGCAGTCTCGCTAAGGCCGCGGTCATCAATCGCGCCTGTTTCGATCAGGCCGATGACGGTGAGCGTGATTTCCTCACCATCCTCGAAGCGATACGTGAGCCGCTCTCCCAATCCGATACCCGCTGATTGCACTCCTTCGTCGTCATAGAGCAACATGCCGGGCGATTCGGCAGCGCGGTCCGCGTCACTGAGCGCACGACCCTCGCTGATTGTCAATTCGAGGAGGCGTTCATCAGCCAGCTCCGAGAGCGCGTTCAGCGCGCCTAGCTCGAATTCGACGCGGCTCTCGTCATCAAAGCCAGACCCGAAAACATTGTTGGACTGGCTGTCCTCATAAGACGCCAGCATGCGCGTTTCGAGCGCCTCTCTATCCAGCTCCGTTCCGTCGCTTTCCGTCAGCGAAACCAACTCCAGATCGAAACGCAGCGTGGTCTGATAACCGCGCACACCTTCTGCTTCGGCCAGGATGGCTTGGAGTTGCGGCAATTGCGCCTCTTCTTGTAGTGAGATGCTCAAATTGCCGGCTTGTTCATTGAGCGCTGCGTCGAAGATGTTCTGGATGGCTTGCGCAAAAAGAGTTATGACGGAAAGTGAGAAGACACCCACCACGAGCGCCAGCAGGGTCGTCGCCGCGCGTGCGCGCGACTCTAAGATCTGCCGTAACGAGATCTTCAAATCCACGATGCCGAAGCTGGGGAAGACGCGCCCGAAGAACCAGATGAAGATATTGAGCAAAAAGTAAATCAAACCCGCCGCGACGAATGCACCGCAAGTGACGGCCAACGCCAACAGTGAGTCGCCGATGAAGGAATTGACGATGACCGTCAGCACGACGACCACGACCAGGAGCGCCAGCAACATACGCAACACGCCCACTCGAGGCATTGCCAGCTCGCTCGGGCGCAGGATGATCGCCGGGCGGATCAGCGCAGCCGTGAGCGTCGGCAGCAAACCAAACACCGTCGCAACCAGCGTCCCGACTACGAAGCCATTCAGCAAGGGCGCCAGCCGTAAGCGAAAGGCGAGGTCTTGCGCGACGATGCCCTCCGCCGCGCGTTGCAACACCAGGGTGAAGGCGATGCCCAACAAGAGGCCAAAAGCGCTGCCGAAAATTCCCATCAGGAAAGATTCCGTCAGCAGGAGTAGGTTCACCTGCCGCCCCTGTAAGCCGAGCGTTTTCAGCACAGCGATTTCCTGCATCCGCCGCCGCACCACTACTTGCATCGTGTTGATGACGCCGATGCTACCAATGAGCAACGATATCATGCCCATCACCGTCACCAGGTCGTTGAGCGTATCGGCGATATCTTCATTTTGGGCGGCGATATCGCTCGTCGTCGTCGTGTCGAAATAGGGGAAAGCGGCAAGCAATGCATCGTTCACTGCATCCAGTTGCGCAGGATCAGCGAGGCGCAATTGCACCGTGTTGAGCAATGGTGGTGTGTTTTCAAAGAGCGTTAGCGCGCTGTTATCCAGGTAGTAAAATCCAAAAATTGCGATGAAGATATCGCTCAGTGGATCCAGCACCTCGGCTTCGGTGGCGACGACGCCACGCACGACAAAATCAGCGTCGCTGCCACTCAAGCGGACGGCATCGCCCACCTGCAATTCCAGGGTGCGCGCGGTCTGCTCATCCACCACGATATCGGTAGGATTCTGAAGCAAATCGCGTACTTCTTCACCAGCTAAGCTCCGCACGCTGCCGTAGAGCGGGAAACTCGCGCTATCCACCAATATAGGGACGAGGTTGCTCGTGAAAGCGCCGCGGCCGACGACATTCATCGCCCCGCCCGGGCCGTTGCCGAGGAAGACGCTGATATCGTCACTCAGTGCGTAGCCATAACTGAAATCGATCGCGCCGGGGAATTCCTCGTCAACCCAATCGCCCAGGGCATCGACACCTTCCTGACTAATGAAATATTCGGAAGCACCAAACACAGCCTCGACTTTACGGATATATCCAGCTTCTTCCGCTGCCTCGAAAGCCGTTACTTCGTCCGTTATTTCATCGGTCGCCTCTCCCGAACTGCTGCTCGTGCGGACGGTCACGCTGAAAGAAGAGCCAGCAGCCAGTTGCACGACAATATCGCCGCGGTTGCGCTCTTGCAGCGAGCCGGTCAGCGAATCGCCAATCATCCCCGCCAGCAGCTGCAAGCTAACGATGGCCGCGACGCCAGCGCCAATACTCAGCAAAGCGAAGGCCGAGAGCCGCCGATTGACGAGCAGGTCATTCCAAGAATGCGATAGGTAAAAGCGCATTTGCTCCAACAAAGTTGCCATCATTGCCACCTAATTCGCCTTCACCGGTGGGGCATTGCTGACGACCCGCCCATCCACCAACGTGATCAGACGGTCAAGCTGCTCGGCCACCTGCATGTCATGCGTAACGATAACGACCGTCGCACCTAAATCGTCGCGAACGGCGCGCAGGGTTTCCAGCACGTGCGCGCTCGCTTCCGAATCCAGGTTGCCCGTCGGTTCATCGCAGAGCAAAAGTGCCGGCTCATTCGCCATAGCGCGCGCTATGGCCACGCGTTGTTGCTCGCCGCCACTCAATTGACTCGGTCGATGACTCAGGCGATCACCAAGCCCCATCAATTGCAACAGCTCACGCGCGCGCTGTTTTGGCGGGAATTTCCGGGAATTCGAAAATTGCACTGGCAATGCTACATTTTCCAGTGCCGTCAAGGTCGAGATGAGGTTGAAAGATTGGAAGACAAAACCAATCTTCTCGTTGCGGATGCGGGTGAGAGCGCGCTCACTCAGCTCGGTGATATCCGTGCCATCAATGCTGACGCGTCCGCTCGTAGGCGCATCCAAACCGCCCAGCAAACCCATCAGCGTAGACTTGCCGCTACCCGAAGGGCCGATGATGCCCAGCATCTCGCCGCGCGCGATTTCCAATGATACGCCCTGAAGCGCCCGCACCTCCACCTGCCCGACTTGGAGGGTCTTGTGCAGGTCTTCCGCGCGGGCCACAATCGCTATTTCCATGGTTTTGCCTCGTTTCCCAACATTGATAATACGCGCTAATGCGCGCCGAGTTGCATCGACGCTAGCGCTAGCGAAACGCGCCCGAATTAACCTGTAGAATTTGCGGTCTCAGCTATGGAGACACGCTCAAATGACCACACTCTCGATGTATGCCAGCGACTGGTGCCGAAAATACGTGTTGTACAATTCAGCGTAATGGCCACCAGCGGCGAGTAAGCCATCGTGGTCACCGGTCTCGATGATTTCGCCTTCGCGCAAGACGATGATTCGGTCCGAATTCCTGATGGTGGAAAGGCGATGGGCGATGACGATCGCTGTCCGTTCGGTCATCACCGCTTCCAGCCCCTCCTGGATGAGCGTTTCCGTGAGCGGGTCGACGTTGGCTGTCGCCTCATCTAGGATGACGATGGCGGGTTCTTGCAACAAGACGCGCGCCAGGGCAACCAGCTGCCGTTGCCCCATGGAGATGCTGCTGCCGCGCTCGCCTACTTCGGTATCCAGCCCATCACTGAGCGTGCGGATCCAATCACCGCGCCCCACCAGCTGCGCCACCCTTTCGACATCCGCGTCGCTCGCTTTGGGGCGGCCGTAGCGAATGTTGTCGCGCACCGTGCCGCTGAAAAGGAAAGGAGTCTGCGTGACGATACCGAGGCGCGCGCGATAATGTTCCAGATCCAGCGTGCGAATATCCCGGTCATCGACGAGCAGCCGGCCGCTCTGGAATTCGTAAAAGCGCGCAATCAGTTTGCCGATGCTCGATTTGCCTGAGCCAGTATGGCCGACGAGTGCCAATGTTTCGCCCGCAGCAATGCTCAGCGAGAAATCGCGCAGCACCGGCTCGCTTTCGTGATAAGCGAAATCCATGCCCTCGAAACGAATCTTGCCCGTGAATCCCTCTGGACGCAGCGAGTCACTCTGCGTCACGCGCGGCTCGGCATCGATCAAGGCAAAGACGCGCTCACCTGCTGCTAAGCCAAGTTGGAATTGGCTCCAGAATGAAGCTATGCTCGTCAGGGGATACCAGAATGCGCTGATTGCCTGGATATAGAGATACCATTCACCATATGTGATCGTGCCGCGTTGCGCCGCCAGCCCGCCCGCGTAGACCAGCATCGCCGTCCCCACACCAGCTATTGTGATGAGGATAGGGAAAATGCTGCTGAAGATGTAACCATTGCGCAAATTGATTCGAAAAGATCGCGCGTTGACCCCACGGAATTCTTCGTAAATCGCTCCCTCTTGACGAAACGTCTTGGCAACGCGGATGCCACTCACCGTCTCCTGGATATGCTGATTGACCTCGGCATTTATGCGGCGAGATTGCGTCACCGTGCGCCGCGCGATGCTCCGAAAGCCCAGCGAAGCGCCGAAGATAAACGGCATTAGCGTCAACGTTAGTAGCGTCAGCTCCACATTCACGGTGAAGAGATAGCCAACAAGTAACACGACGATCATCGTTTGCGCCAGCAATTCCACCGACAATGCGACGACGGTAGAAAAAGCCTGGGTATCCGAGGCCACTCGGCTGACGATCTTGCCCGACGGGAATTCGTCATAGAATGAGAGGTCGCGCTCTAAGACAGCCTGAAAGGCGTCGTCGCGGAGCTTCAAAGTCACGTTACCAATGGCGATATACGCCAGCCAGGAACGAGCGCCGCGAAACACCCAGCTAACCACGCCAATCAGCACCAGGATCATCGCACTATTCAGTATGAAGGATGGATTAAGTTCGACGCTCACGCGGTCCAACATATTGGAGATGAAGTTCGGCAAAAGGATCGCCGCGCTATTCAGTATGAAGGATGGATTAAGTTCGACGCTGACGCGGTCCAACACATCGGAGATGAAGATCGGCAAAAGGATACTGCTTAACGAATAGATGACCACCGCCATCGAGACGATGGCCATACGCCGCCCCTCTGGCCGGAAGTAACCGAGGATCCGCTTAACCAAATCCCGATCGCTATAACGGCGGTCGTATTCTTCGGCATCCAGCCCATCCATGATGAAGCCCATAGCCGCTCCTCAGGCCTGTTCCAGCTCGGGTAGGGCGAGCTCGTAGCGGGTGAAGATGCGCCGATACACCTCGCAGCTGCGCAACAAGTCATCATGGCGCCCCGCGCCGATCAATTCGCCGTCTTCCAATACGAGGATATGGTCCGCCCAGCGGATTTGCGAAAGGCGGTGCGTGATGAGCAGGGTCGTGCGACCCTCTTGCGCCCTACGGATGGCGCGCTGGATCTCGTCCTCGGTTTCGCTGTCAATCGCGCTGGTGGAATCATCGAGGATGAGAATGCGCGGATCGCTCAGGAAGGCGCGGGCAAGGGCAATGCGTTGCCGCTGACCGCCAGAAAGCGTAACCCCGCGGCTGCCCACCTCGGTCTCGTAGCCATTCTGAAAGCCGAGGATGAAATCGTGTGCCTGAGCCGCGCGCGCCGCGTCCTCAACCTGAGCGCGCGCTGCGCTCGGAGTGCCAAAAGCGATATTCTCCGCGATGCTGCGCTTGAACAAGAAGACATCCTGCTCGATCTTGCTGATTTGTGAGCGGAGCGCCGTCAAATTCCATTCGCGTACATCCACGCCATCGATGAGAATACGCCCGCGCACGACATCGTAAGTTCGATTGATCAGCTCGGTGAGTGTCGTCTTGCCGGAGCCCGTTTGCCCGACGATGGCCACTGTCTCGCCCGGGGCAATGCGAAAGCTGACATCGCGCAGCATGGCGTGCCTTCAAAGCCAAAATAAACGTCCTCAAACACAATTTCGCCGTGCAATTCTGCCCTGTGGCCCTCGGCGTTTTCGTCCATATCAGCCCGTGCCACGATCACTTTCAAGATTCGTTCGGCGCTTGCGTAGCCCATCAACAAGAAAGTGAATGCGAAGATGCCCTCAAACACCGGGAAACGGAGCAGCGCCATCAAACCCATGAATGTGATCATTTGTGGGATGCTCAAAGCGTCCCGCTCGAGCAGCCAAAAACCATGAAAGAAGGCGAGCCCGAGGGCGATCGCGTAGAAGAACATAGGGAAATAACGCGCTTCGAGACGACCTTGCTTAGCGAACAAATCGCGATAGAATTTCGCGCTCTGGCGAAATTTCTGTCGCTCGCTGATCTCTTGGCTGCTCGCTTTGACGACCTCGATTCCATTGATCGCTTCTTCGAGCACGGCGTTCATCAAGCCATAACCGCGTCGTTGCTCCTGCGAAACGGGCAACAACTGGTTGAGATACCAACGGCCTGTAAGATAATAGATCCCCAGGAAGGCGACTGGCACCAATATCAGCTGCGCGGAAATCGTCGCTATCGTGACTATGGGCAGGATGAGGCCGAGGCCAATTTCGACGACGAAGAGGAAACCAGGGTTTACCATCATAATCAGTTGATTGATGTCTTCCGTGGCGCGCGCCATGATATCCCCCACGCGCTGCCTATCGTGATAAGTCTGGCTTTTTGCGAGCAGGCTGACGTAAAGCTCCTCGCGCGCGTCCCGCCCAAGGCGTTGCGCGACCGTCTCCAGCATAATTTCTGCCACTAGCCCGGACAAACCGCCAATGAAAAGTACGGCCAACACGAGCGCGCCATAGTGGAGCATGCCATCCACGCGCGAGGGTGTGAGTATTTCCGCCGCCGCGTCGCCAATATACACATAAGAGAGCGAGTGTGCGCCTACCGAAAAGAAATGGAAACTGACAGAAACCAACAGGATCCAGCGCTGGAAACCGCAATGAGAAACTAGCCAGCGAAAGGCACTCTGGTGCTGATATCTGCGCTGATTGGCGATGCGGAATTCGCTCTTGTGTTCCACGGAGTCGGCCTCAAATGAGCGGCCGGCCATGCTAGCAGCGATTTTTCGCTAAGGGAATAGCGATCTGTGGCCCGTGCATGCTAGGGCGAAGGGAAGGCTTCCTCAAATTCGCGGACAGCCTTCGGGCCGTTGCGCTCCAACCCCCGGCGGAAGGCGTCGCGGTCGATGGGGCGGAAATCCAAACGCTGGATAGGGAAGGGCGCACGAAACTCGTGCTCTTTGCGCAATTCATCGACAGCCAGAAAATTCTCCAGCGCGCCAACCACGCTCGCGATATCCGTCCAGGCTGCCTTGTATTGCACGATGCCGCGGCGGTTGAAGATCCAGGTCATATTCGGCATGGAGCCATAGGCGCGGTGGGCGCTGCCGTCCAGCGAATCGAGCCAGATGGGCCGTCGCAAGCCATAGACTTCACGCATAGCCACCGCGTGCGACTCTTTCTGCGCCATAGATGTGAGGTGTGGATAATGCTCTCCTGGATGCGCCTCATTGGTATAGAGGAAGAACGAAGCTACGCCTTGCGCCGCAAAGCGTTCGGCGGCCGCGTCCATCACCGGCGCGGCCATACCGCAATACGGTCAGGTAAAACTACCAAATTCGACGACCGTGTAGCGTTGCCGCGCCCAGAGTTGCGCCAGTGCACTCTCGCTGCCATTCTCGGCGCTCCAGAGTGGAAAATCTGCTCCCGTCTCGCCTGGCGGCGGGGATTCGCCGAAACGCATCCACGGTTCGAAATACTTCGGCGTGAAATCTGGATAGTTGTAGCGCGCCAACAAATCTCGCTCTTCTTCCGTCATGGCCGGCTCCCACGCATCAAACGAATTGCACTTCGATCAATCGGGCTCGAATCGTTCGCCAAGCGCTGCCGGCGCATCCGACCGCAAGAGCGCTCGGAATCGCCCCCGCATTCGCTCTGGTAAGACGCCGAGCAGTCTATCCACCTGGCCCGTGTTCACCAGGATTAGGGTGATGACGAGCAGCGCCCAGGGCAAGCCAGTGTTGAGCAGCTCCGTCGGGATATTCAATGAGGAGCGCTGGAAATCGGATGCGGCCGCCCGCAATGCTGAGAGCATATATGCGCCCAGCAGCACACGGAAAGGATGCCAGCCAGCAAAAATCACGATCGCCAGCGCGATCCAGCCATCGCCGTTATACGAGATGATGGAAGGCCAGCCGATCTTGATGCTGAGCGAATAGGAGGCGCCCGCTAACCCCACGAGGCCGCCACCCACCGCCGTATAGACATATCGCAACCGGTTGACCGAAGCGCCGCGCGCGTAAGCCGCCGCCGGCCGCTCGCCGATCGCCCGGTGCGCCAGCCCCGGCCGCGTCCGGAATAACCAATACCAACAACCGATCACCAACACGAAACTAAAATACACCAGTAAATTGTGATCGAAGAAGATGTGCCCCAGCGCCGGTATATCGCGCAGGATCGGGATGCTCTGCTTGGGAAAGGTCGGACCGGAGGCGGAATTCAGAGGTTGCCCCAGGAAGTCGGCCAGCTTCCCCGCCAAAATTGTCAACACAAAGCCTACTGCGACCTGATCCCGCCGCAAATGGATCGACGAAAAGGCGACGATGAGGGCAATGGCCGCGCCGACGATCACCGCCGCCGCCAGCCCGAGAATGAGCGTATCCGTCGCCAGCGCCGCCGCGAAACCAACCATCGCCGCCAACAAAATGCTGCCGTTCAGCGAGAGGTTGATCACGCCGGCCCGCTCGGTGATCGTTTCGCCCATCGCAGCGATCACCAGCGGCGTCGCGTTAGAGACGAGAGAGTTGAGTGTGTTGATCAGGACCTCATTCATTGCGCGCTATCCCCCTCTGCCTGGATTGCGGGCGGATCACGACGCTGCGGGAAAAAGCGCTCCTGTATTCCCGCGAATAGCACGTATGTCAGGACGATGAAGCCCTGTAGTACATCGATGAGCGAAGGATCTAGGCGCAAAAGCGTCTGGAAGCGCGTGCTCCCGGCCGAGAGCGCCGCCATAAAATAAGCGATGAAGGGTACTACTGCCGCATGAAAACCGGAGAGCATCACCACCAATAATCCGAGAAAACCGATGCCGCCGGATATGTTTGGCAGCAAATAATGATAGGTATGCAACACGCGATGCGCGCCACCCAGGCCAGCCAACGCACCGCAGAGCACGAAGGCCGATAAAGAGACGCCGCGCACGGGCACGCCCAGCAATAACGCCGATTGCCGATTGCGCCCCGTCGCTTTTAGCTGCAAACCCCAGCGGCTCCGTTCCATCAAGAAAATGATGGCTAGCGCCGAGAGCGCCAGGAGGATGAGCATCAGTTGGCTCACGCCGAATCCTGCAGAGAGCGTCGGCAACCAAGTTTCACGCGGAAAGACAGGCGTCTGGTTGTTGTTACCGACGAGGCCCCAGGGGCCACGCACCAGATAGAGCGAAATGCCCGCGGCAATCGCATTTAGCGCGACGCCGCCAAAAATCTCATGCACGCCGAAACGGTTTCGCAAGAAACCGACCATCACCGCCCAGAGCGCGCCGCCAAGGGCAGCGAGCAAAAGGCTGGCCACGATGCTCAACGCCGGCGGCATGGGCACATAAAGCGGCACATAGCTGGCGAAGACCGCGCCCATGATCATTTGTCCCTCGATGCCGATATTCCAGAGACCAACGCGAAACGTGATGACCAAGCCCATCGAGGCGAAGGCCAGCGGTATCCAGTAATTCAGCACGCTGGCTACGCGACGCTCGCTACCAAATGCGCCCTTCCAGGCTTGCCGCAAGACTTCGTTCGGGTCTTGATCCAATAACAGTAAGATGAAAGTGGCTACCACCAATGCCACAAGCAACGGCAAGATCAGAAAGAAAATCCGCCACGCGAGCGCGCGAAACTCAGGTTTCAAGCTGATCATGCTGGCGTGCTATTTATCTTCATCGTGCTGACGCTTATTTCCTTGCGCTTGCCCTCGAACGCGCCGCCTATCGCGTGCCCCAACTTGCTCACTGTCGTCTGCGACGGGTCTTCGATCAGCTGCGTCCGACCAACGAAAAAGACCAGAATTCGGTCAGAATACGTCACCAACTCATCCAAATCATTCGAGCTGAAGAGGATGGCCACGCCATTATGGCTGCGCTCCAGTAATTGCCCCCAGATGGCGCGCACTGAATCGACATCCAGCCCGCGCGTTGGCTGCTCAATGATGAGCAATTGCGGCCGCTCCGGCAGGAGCGAGATCAGCGCGCGCTGCTGGTTGCCGCCAGAAAGACCTTCGATCGCGTCGTCCGCGGCGCCGCGGATGTCATATACGGCGATGCGTTCGCGCGTATCGGCCGCCGCCTGCTGCCAATCCAACATGCCCAGCAGTCCGCTCGCTTCCTGCGTCAGCGCAACGTGCTCAGTTAGCGTTAAACCAGCGATGAGCCCCTCCTCGAGGCGTCCCGCCGCGCCATACGCCACACCGCGGCGCCGAAATTCTCTGTAATGCCGACCAGTCATCTCTTGCCCGAGCAAGCGCAACTGCCCACCCGACGAACGCATTAAGCCAGAACACGCGCGCATGAAGAGCTGCTGCCCGCTACCATCCAGCCCTGCCAGGCCAATGATTTCGCCTTCATGCACGCTCAGATCCAGCGGCGCCAAGGATAATCGTGGCGTTTCAGCGGTGAAATCTTCTAATTCCAGCACGATAGGCGCATCGCAGAAGTCTCGCGTTTTCCGGCGTTCGGCCGTGAGTTGCTGGCCGAACATCAAATTCACCAGCTCGCCTTTGGTGGCGGGCATCTCGCGCTGCCCGACGAGCCGCCCCGCCCGCAATACGATAACCTCATCGCATAATGCAATGACGTCCTCCAACTTATGAGAGACGAGCAGGATAGTCATACCGTCCTGCCGAGCAAGATCTCGTAACGTCTCAAATAGCTGGTCTTTTTGGTCGGTGGAGATGCCGGTCGTTGGCTCATCCAGAATTAGTGTGTGGACACCGAGCGCCAACAAACGTACGATCTCCAGCTGTTGCCGCTGTGCGATGCTCAGTTGGCTCACCGGCTGGTCGGCTGGCAACTCAAAGCCGATATGCTGGCACATTTGCGCCAGGCGCTCGCGCAACTCCTGCCGATCGAGCAAGAAGGAGCCCGGCGCGCCATAGGTGAAATTTTCCATCACCGTCATCGCCCCTACGTCGAGCGGGTCCTGCTGAAGCATGCCGATGCCAAGGGCGATGGCCGCTTGCGGTCCGCGGTAATTCTCGGCGCGGCCGTCGATCCAGATCTTCCCTTCATCTGGCGCCTGAAAGCCGGACAAGATTTTCATCAGCGTCGATTTACCGGCGCCGTTTTCGCCCAATACGCCCACAATGCGCCCGGCAGGAAAGATTACTGAGATGTCGTTATTCGCATGGATCGCGCCGAAGCGTTTGTGGATATGGCGGATTTCGATCTGCATATCGCGCCTGTAAGCTGAGAGAGCGTGGATGGGGCATTCCCGAAAGAATGCCCCTCCATAGTGTTGCTAAGCGTAGTCGCTTTGCTTACTCACTTACTCCCGACATGCCATCGAGCAATTGCGTCAGGTACCAGATGTCGTTGAGGGCCACGCTTTCACCAGCCGCGGCCAGCTCCGTGCCATCTTGCAAGGTGAGCGGGCCTTGCCAGAGGAAGATGCTATCCGCATTCATCTCATCGGCGGCGAAGGCCGACATTTCAGCGATGAAGGCGTCCAACTGCATGGAAACTTCCTCGGTCAGGCCACCGCCACGTTGGAACCAGGTGATGCTCGTGTCAATGTTGCTCGGGTCGTCAAAATTCGGACCCAGCCAATCCCAACCTTGTTCCCATTCACCTGCCGCCGCGCGCGATATGTGGTCGAGATAGGCGACGCCCCAGTTGTAGTAGGGGATGCCGATGCACGTATCGGGCGCCTGGTCACAACCCTGCAACGAGGTATAGGCCATCGAGAAGACGGTCTCGCCCTCGGCGGCGCGCTGGCCAGCGACGACGACCGCTTCCGTCGTATCAATACCGGACATCACCACATCGAAGCCCCGATCGAAGTATCTATTCGCCTCTTCCGTCGGATCCAAAGTGACGCCAGGGATGGCGAACCAGAAACCGATCCATGTAACCTCAAATGTCAGGTCGGCCGCATCGCTGCCGCGCAAGTTCTCCCAGCAATATTTAGCGCCGAGATAGGTCGAAGCGGCGAGGCGGCGCGTTTCGCTGTTGATTAACGGGCCGATGTAGCCAAGTCTGCCTGTATTCGTGCTCAAGGCGGCGGCACAACCGGCGATGGCGCGCGGCCATTCGCCCTGCGTCATGAAATTCCCCACGTTCGCCGGCGCTTCACCCGTCAGCACATCGTCGCCAGAAACGTTGACGAAGATGACATCTGGATATTGCTCAGCGACTGCGACGGTGTCCTCTTCGAAAGCATCTGAGGTAGTGAAGATGATCTGCGCGCCTTCATCTACGAAGAGTTCCACCACATCGGCGAGCGTGGTTTCGGGAGAATCGGCAGGGTTCAAGCTCTCGAAGACCAACATGCGCGTGTTTGGCATTTGTGCTTCGACGTATGAACCGCCTTCAAAATGCGATTGGCTCCAGCCGCGATCATCCGCCGGACCGACCAGCACCAAACCGAAAACAATATCATCCTGCGCGAGCACTGTTACCACTGAAAGAGGCAGCAACATCACACATAACAGGACAACGAACAAATAACGCAAATTCATGATGCCCTCCAACACTCAAAACCTAGACGGTGATAATAACAAGTCAACAGAAAATCGCAAACTATACCTCATTGCGGAGAATTCTTGACTCCCTGCCTCACAATTGCTATTTTGGCAACAGTTTTGAGGAAGCCAGTTGCGCATGCCCGAAATGAATATCCGACGAGCGATCGACATCCTGGGTCGATTCGGTCAGCTGCATGAAACCGAAGCCGAAGCAGTGATGAAGCAAATCATGCTGGGCGATGCGACACCATCACAGATCGCCGCTTACCTCATGGCCCTGCGCATGAAGGGCGAAACGATCAGTGAAATCACCGGCAGCGTGCGCGCCATGCGCTCCATGGTAAGCGTCATCCCCACTAAGATCGACGGCGCTGAGCTGCTGGATACCTGCGGCTCAGGCGGCGATTTTTCGGGCACCTATAACATCAGTACGACGGTCGCTTTCATCGCGGCCGGCGCCGGCCTCAAGGTCGCCAAGCATGGCAACCGCGCCGCATCCAGTCAATGTGGCAGCGCCGACGTGCTGGCCGAGCTGGGCGTGAACCTGGATTTGACGCCGCAGCAAATCGCGCGATGCCTGGAAGAGATCGGCATCGCTTTCTTATTCGCCGCCAAATTGCACCCCGCCATGAAGAACGTCCGTCAACCGCGGCATGAGCTCGGCATCCGCACCATCTTCAATATCATCGGACCGCTCACCAACCCGGCCGGCGCCCGCCTGCAACTGATGGGCATCTTCGCGCCCGACTTAACGGACTTGCTCGCTTCCACCCTGGCATCCCTTGGCGCCAAGCGCGCCATGGTCGTCTGTGGCTATGGCAATCTGGACGAGCTGACCACCACCGGCCCCAACAAGATCAGTTACTACGATGGCGAATCCGTCATACAGCAAGAGCTGAACCCGCATGATCTTGGCTTTCGAGGCGGCAGCATCTACGAATTGCTCGGCGGCGACGCCCGGACAAACGCCGCCATATTGCGCGGCATCCTGCAAGGCGAAATCCTGGATTCTCGCCGCGACGTAGCCATCTTGAACGCAGCGGCCGCTTTGCTCGTCGGCGGCGCGGTCAACTCTTTGCCAGAAGGCTGCCTCCTGGCAACCGAGGTCATCGATAGTGGCACCGCCGTCGCCAAGTTGGATGCGCTCATCGCCCTCACGAGCCAACTGGCGGGTGAGCAAACGGCATGACGGCGCCCGCGCCTTTCCTGCGTACCGAAACCATCCTCGACCGCATCCTCACGCACAAAATGGCGGAACTCGCGGAACGTCGGACGCGCCACTCACTAGCCCAAATTCGCGCGGAAGCGGAAGCTGCCGCCCCCACGCGCGCCTTCGAAGAATGCCTCATGGCAACCGACAACATCGCCGTCATCGCCGAATGCAAACGCGCCTCCCCGAGCGCCGGCATCATCAACGAGGATTTTGACCCTGTCGACCTGGCCCAACGTTACGAAGCCTGCGGCGCGGCCGCGATCTCCATCCTCACCGACGCGAAATTCTTCGGCGGTTCATTAGAGGATCTGCTGGCGGTACGGGGTGCAGTCTCACTCCCTCTATTGCGCAAAGACTTCCTCTTCGATCCCTACCAGCTCTATGAAGCGCGGGCCGCCGGCGCAGACGCCATCCTGCTCATCGTCACCGCATTGGAGGAAAGTCAACTGCGCGATTTGCTCGCAGAAGCGCGCGAGTTGTCGCTCGCCGCGCTCATCGAAGTGCACGACGAAACGGAGCTGGAACGCGCACTCCGATGCGGAGCGTCGCTCATCGGCATCAACAACCGCGATTTGCGCACTTTCCAAACCGACTTGATGACGACGACGAAGCTGGCGCCGCTTATGCCGTCAGAAATTACGCTCGTTGCTGAGAGTGGCATCCGAAGCGTGGCCGACGTCTCGGCGATGGCCACAGCCGGCGCGCAGGCCGTTCTCATAGGTGAAACACTGGTGCGTGCTGCGGATTTGCGCGAGACACTCGGTGCGCTCGCATCAGTGCCCCGACGATGACGGTCGTCAAGATTTGCGGCCTGACGACGCTGGCGGATGCGCGCGCGGCCATTACGGCCGGCGCAGATCTGCTGGGTCTGAATTTCCATCCGCCCAGCCCCCGCTACTTGCTACCTGAGGATGCTGCGCGGATGGCGAACTCCCTACGCTCTGAATATGGCGCCGCCTGTCCGCCGCTCATCGGTATCTTCGTCGAACAGAGTGCCGAAGAAATCACCCGTATCATGGCGAAGAGCAGACTGGACGCAGCGCAATTGACCGGCGAGCGGGCTGCTGCTGCCATCGACACCCTCGGCGACCGCGCTTATGTCGGTATCCGCCCGCGCAACGTAGACGAAGCACGCCAGCTCACCCGTCGTTTTCGTCGAAAACGCGCCTCATCTGATCCGCTTCCTGCCATCCTCGTCGACGCCTATCACCCACAGCTATACGGCGGCACAGGGGAAGTGACCCGGCTCGCCATCGCCGCCGCGGCCCTGGCTGAGAGCGAACGCGTCATGCTCGCCGGCGGCCTCACGGCGCAGAACGTCGGCGAGCGGCTGCGCCAGTTGCACCCCTGGGGGGTGGATGTCGCCAGCGGCGTCGAAGTATCGCCTGGGCGCAAGGACGCCACCCTCATGAACGCTTTCATCGCTGCTGTCCGTGGCGCCGAGCCAAAAGGAGCCGCGCTTGCGCACATCTCTACTGCCTGACGAGCGCGGCTATTACGGCGAATTTGGCGGCCGCTTCGTGCCGGAAACCATCATGCCGGCTTTGGATGAACTGATCTCCGCCTTCCACGAAGCCTGGAGCGACCGGGACTTCCGCGCCGAATACCACGAATTGCAAGCTCAATATGTCGGCCGGCCGACGCCGCTGAGTTATGCCCGCCGCTTGAGTGAACAACTAGGCGGCGCACAAATCTATCTCAAGCGCGAAGACCTCGCTCACACCGGCGCCCACAAAATCAACAACGCGCTCGGGCAGGCACTGCTCGCCAAACGCATGGGCAAGCGACGCATCATCGCCGAGACGGGCGCCGGCCAGCATGGCGTCGCTACCGCCACCGCCTGCGCGTTGCTCGGCCTGGAATGCATCGTCTATATGGGCGAAATCGATATGGCGCGGCAGGAGCCGAACGTCTTCCGCATGCGCTTGCTCGGCGCGGAAGTGCGCGGTGTCGCGAGCGGCAGCCGTACCCTCAAAGACGCCATCAACGAGGCGATTCGTGATTGGGTTACGAACGTCCGCACGACCTACTACCTGCTCGGTTCGGCGCTCGGCCCCCATCCTTACCCGCTAATGGTGCGCGAATTCCAGAGCATCATCGGCCACGAAGCGCGCGCACAAATCCTAGAGCAGGCCGGCCGTTTGCCGGATATATGCATCGCCTGTGTCGGCGGCGGCAGCAACGCCATCGGCCTCTTCCACGCCTTTCGCGAAGACGAATCGGTGGATTTGCTCGGCGTCGAAGCGGGCGGGCGCGGCATCGCCAGTGGCGAACACGCGGCGCGCTTCGCGGATCCGGCGCACGGGCGGCGCGGTACGCTACATGGCACCTATTCCTACGTTTTGCAGGACGCTGACGGACAAATCATGCATACGCATAGCATCTCTGCCGGGCTGGATTACGCCGCCATCGGCCCCGAGCACGCGTATTTGCGCCATAGCGAGCGAGCCTATTACACCCTGGCGACTGATGAGCAAGTACTGGTTGCCTTCCGCCGCCTTTGCGAGAGCGAAGGAATCATCCCCGCCCTGGAAAGCGCGCACGCCATCGCCGAAGTCTGCGCGCGAGCGCCCCATATGCCGCGGGATGCGATTCTGCTCGTCAACCTCTCCGGCCGTGGTGATAAGGATCTGGATACGATCATCAATCTGCTGGGCGAAGGATCGGCATGAACGCGCAGGCGTCCAATGGGCCGCGGGGCCAGACCGCCATCACCGTAATGTTCGCGCGCGCTGCCGCTGAAAACCGCGCCGCTTTCTTGCCCTATTTTCCTGTTGGTTACCCGAATTACGATGAATCTATGGCTACAATGACTGCGCTCGCTGAAGCTGGGGTGGATGGCATGGAAATCGGCATCCCCTTCAGCGACCCGCTCGCCGATGGCCCGACCATTCAAGCCGCAACGCAAAGGGCCCTCGAAGGCGGCGCGACAGTCGCTTCCGCCTTGCGCGCAGTGGCCGAATTGCGCGTGCGCGGGCACGAATTACCACTGCTCCTCATGAGCTACCTCAACCCACTACTCGCCTACGGACCGAAGCGTTTCATCCAGGCGGCACGAGGAGCAGGCGCAGACGGCCTCATCATCCCCGATCTACCGCCCGACGAAGCGGCTGTTTTCATCGCGCATTGCCAAGCCGCTGAGCTGGCGCTCGTTTTCTTCCTGGCGCCAACGAGCAATACTTCACGCATCCAACTGGTCGCAAAGTACGCCAGCGGCTTCATCTACGTCGTATCGCTAACGGGCACGACCGGCGCGCGCGCCGCTTTGCCCCATGACCTGCCCGCCTTCATCGAACGGCTGCGCGCGCAATGTCACCAGCCACTGGTACTGGGCTTCGGCATTAGCAACGCGGCGCAAGCGCGGCAACTGGATGGCCTGCTGGATGGCTTCATCGTCGGCAGCGCGATGGTCAACGCCGCCACGCAGGGGCCGGCCGCCGCCCGCCAATTGGCGCGCAGCATCGTCGACCGTTGCCATCGCCCATAAGGAGACATGTATGACCGAATACCAATCACAAATTGAAAGCGCCCTGCGCGAAGACCGCGTCATAGACATCACGACCACTGGTCGCAAGAGCGGCCAGCCGCGGCGCATCGAAATCTGGTTTCACAATCTGGATGGCGCGCTCTACCTCACCGGTTTGCCCGGCCCGCGCTCCTGGGTTGCCAACTTGCGCGCCAATCCCTCTTTCATTTTCCACCTGAAAGAGACCCTCGCCGCGGATATCCCCGGCCGCGCGCTACCGATCACCGACATAGCCGAGCGCCGCCGCATATTGGCCGCGCTGCTCGCGAACATGCAGTTGCCGCCCGAACGCAACAAACTGGATGAATGGCTGGCCGGTAGCCCGCTCTTTCGACTGGAATTGGACCTTGCCGCCGCGCGCTTTCCCAACACCTAGCGACAGCTAGGGTCATTCAGCCCAACGCCCCTTCGGCAATCAGCAACGCGCTATGTAGCAACACATTGGCGGCGTTCACGCAATCCTCGTCGCGCGTGTATTCGGCAGGGTTATGGCTGATGCCATCACGGCAAGGGACGAAGAACATCCCTGTCGGCGCGATGGGCGCGAGCGATTGCGGGTCATGCCCTGCGAAGCTCATGAGGCGCGTGTGACTCAAACCGAGCGCTTCGGCGGCGCCTTCAATCGCGGCCTGTACGCCCGAATGCATTGGCGCCGGCCCGATGCCTACTACCGGCGCGCGATCCAGGCTGAGCCCATAACGCGCGGCGCATTCTTCCGCCAGGCGCAACAGCTCCACTTCCATTTCATCCAGCAACGTGACCGCGCCATGGCGAAATTCCAACGACAGCCGCACCCGCGCCGGCACGATGTTGAAGGCGCCGGGCTGTAACTCCAGGATGCCACAATTCACCACGCCAGGGACGAAACGTTCCAGCACCAATTCGCGCGCGCGCAGGGCGAAATCCGCCGCGCCCAGTAACGCGTCGCGCCGCTCTTCGACCGCCTTCGTGCCCGCGTGCGCCGCCTCTCCGCCAAATTCCAACCAATAGGAGCGGATACCGACGATGGAAGTCACCACGCCGATATCCAGCGACGCTGACTCCAACCGCGTCCCCTGTTCAATATGCACTTCCAGATAGGCCAGCAATTCTGCCGCTTCTCGACGCGCGCTCAGGCAAGATTCGATGCTGAGGCCCGCGCGCGCCAGCGCCGCCGCTAGCTCTGTAACACTGCCGCGCGGCTGCGTAAACGATTCCCTTTTCAACGCGCCGGTGAGTGCCGTGCTCCCCCAGAGTGGAATGAGGTTGCCTTCCTCGTCGGTGAAGGAGATCGCTTCCAAGTGGCAGGGTAGGCTACGCCGTGCATCCGACAGCGTGCGCAACACTTCTAGCGCCGCCAGGACGCCGAGCGCGCCATCAAAACGGCCGCCATTTGGCACAGTATCCAAATGCGAGCCGAGTAGGAGCGTTCGCGCTGATGGTTCCACCGAGCGCAGGCAGGCCGAGATATTGCCCGCACCGTCTTCACGAAGTTCGAGTCCGGCCGCCTGGATGCTGCGCCGGAACCATTCCCGACCGGATAAATCCGCTTCGGAAAGGGCCGGTCGGTGTACGCCACCTTCGGCCGTCGCGCCGATCTGCGTCAGCGCGCGCAAATCATTCAACAACCGATCTTTGTTAATTTGGAGCAACCGATGGGGCATCCTGTCACCTCCTTCACACCCGAATCCTAGCGCGCCAACGGCCGACCGCCAACGCCTATGCTATACTGGCGCAAAACGATCACTGAGGTGCGGCATGGCAGCTACCTTGCGTGAACGCCACGAAATCCCCGAACAATACAAGTGGAATAAAGAGAGTGTCTTCGCCAGTAACGATGCCTGGGAAACAGCCCTTTCCGAAACCCTGGCCCGCTTGGATGGGTTGCGCGCCTACCGAGGTCGATTGAAAGATGGCGGCGAGACACTCGCGAATGCCCTGGCTTTGCGCGATGAATTGGACGCTGCTACCCGCCGCGTCTTCATCTACGCCAGCTTCTCTGCGGCCGTCGATAGCCACGACGAGACCGCCCGCGCTCAGGTCGGCCGCGTCCAAGCGCTCCACGCCCAATTGGGCGCCACCGCCGCCTTCATCGAGCCGGAATTGCTCGCCGTTGGCGAGGACACTTTGCTGCGCTGGGCGGCGAAAGAGTCATCTTTGGCGATTTACGACCATTACTTCCGCGACCTCTTGCGCAAACAAGAACACATCCGCTCTGCTGAAGTGGAAGAGCTGCTCGGGATGGTCAGCGAGCCGCTGAGTACCGCCGCCCAGACCGCCGCCATTCTCACCGGCGCCGATTTGAAGTTCGCGCCCGCTGCGGATAGCGCTGGCAACTCTCATGAGGTCGCCAATAGCGCGATCCCGAGTTTGATGGTCAGCGAAGATCGCCAGCTGCGCGGCAACGCCTGGGCCAGTTACGCCGATGGCTTCTTGAGTGTACAAAACACGCTGGCCAACAACCTCGCTTTCGCGATCAAGCGCGACGTTTTCCATATGCGCGCGCGCGGCTACGAAAGTTCGCTGCATTCCGCCCTGGGCCGTGCCAATCTGCCGACCGAAGTTTTCCATAACCTCATCCGCATCTTCCGCCAGAATATACCCACCTGGCACCGTTATTGGCGCGCATTGCGCAACGCGCTCGGCGTCGACCAGCTGCACCCATACGACCTCTGGGCACCGCTCACTCCGAACGAACCGGAGGTCAATTTCGAGCAATCAATGGAATATATCTGCTCGGGGATGGCGCCACTGGGTGAGGAATACGTGCGCATCATGCGCCGCGGCTGCCTGGAGGAACGCTGGGTGGATGTCTACCCCAACCGCAACAAACGCGCTGGCGCCTTCTCCAGCGGCGGACCCGGACTTTATCCCTTCATCATGATGAGTCACGACGACAAGCTGGGCGGCATGAGCACGCTGGTTCATGAGCTCGGCCATTCCATGCATTCCTACTATACCTGGCGTCACCAACCGCCGGTGTATGGCAGCTATTCCATGTTCGTCGCCGAGACGGCCTCCAATTTCAACCAGGCGATGACGCGCGCTTACCTCTTTGACACCTTCGCCAATGATCGCGATTTCCAGCTCGCGCTCATCGCTGAAGCGATGAGCAACTTTCACCGTTATTTCTTCGTGATGCCGACGCTGGCCCGCTTCGAACTGGAAACGCACGAACGCGCCGAACGCGGCCAGAGCCTCACCGCGCGCGACATGAACACGCTCATGAGCGATCTGCTCAGCGAAGGCTATGGCGGCGAAATGGAGATGGATGGTGACCGCTCGGCGATCACCTGGGCACAATTCGGCCACCTCTACGCTAATTTCTACGTCTTCCAATATTCCACCGGCATCTCAGCAGCGCACGAGCTGACCAAGCGAATCCGTAGCGGAGAACCCGCTGCCACCGAAGCCTATCTGGAATTCCTGCGCGCCGGCGCTTCGCGTTATGCGTTGGATGTGCTTCAGGATGCGGGCGTCGATATGCGAACGCCGCAAGCGGTGGAGACCACTTTTGGTGTACTGGAGGAGCTGGTGGGGCGCCTGGAAACGCTCTCGGCTGCGAGCGTTTAGCCGCTCTATTTTCAGCCGTGCGGCGCGATCTTCGGTGCAATCTTGATGAAGTGGTCGCGCGGGTTGGCTTGTAGAACGTAAAGGTGCGTAGCGGCATCACCCTGGTTGTGATCTTCGAGCGCTTCGATATACAGCTCAAGCATGTCCTGGACAGCGTCCACATCCTCGTCCTCAAGCGGGTATATGTCGACCTTACCATCAGCGGCCAGGCGGTGGCGGATAGCCGCGCGCGTGAGGCGCATCTCCGGCTGCAAGCGCTGATAAACGGCGCCGCCCGTCATCCCAGCGCAGTACCATGGCCCGGGATCGCCCAGCACGAGCACGCGCCCGCTCGTCATGTATTCGCACGCGTAACCCTTCAGGTTGGCGCGCGCCGACAGTCCACCCAGCTCATCGCGCAGCGGTTCCTGCACCTCGCCGCCAAAGATTACATCAGCACCGCTCAATCGGATACAAGCGCGGGTATCGGCATCGCCCTGGACGATGAAGGTGCCCCCTTGCGCGCCATAAGCGAAACTCTTGCCCACTGAGCCGTCGAGCCAGCTGCCGTTGTGATTCAAGCCTTTGAGGATGGTCAGCCGCCCACCGCGAGCCGATTTCGCCACGCCATCCTGCGCGCCGCCTTCCACCATCACATCCAGCGGAGCGTCGAGGAATGCGGCCAGACCATTGCCCGGGATCGCCGAATTGCTAAAGGTGAGATGGATCGCGTCGATCGGCTTCGGTTGCGAAATTTCGCCGCGCTCGATGGCGCCAATCAAATGTACGCCCAGCGCGCGATCCATCGCCATCACTTGTTCGTCGTCATACGTGATTTCTGATTCACCGCGGGCAATGTGCTCGCTGACGATAGCCGTAATCTGGCGGCTGAGCGTGTAGCGCGGGCGCATGATGCGACGGCCGACACCCGGTCGCAGGAAGGGGCGGCGGTTGGCGGGGGCCGGCTCGAACAGCGGCCGCAAATCGATGCGTTCGTGCTGGGCGGTCTGTTCCAACAGATCCACCCGCCCGACCAGATCTTGCAAGTTCGCGGCGCCCAGCTTACCTGCCCAGAGTCGCATATCATCCGCCAGCATCTCGAAGACGTTGACGATGCCCTCAACGGCCTGTTCGTAGACGCGCGGCTCGAAATTCTTCAGCCCACGCACCACCGCCTCTTCTTTATCCTTAATATGCGTGGTGATACCAACGTGGCAGGTGCCTTCCTGGCATTTTCGGCAGATGGTGCAACCCATCGCTACCATTGCCAACGTTGCGAATCCCACACGGTTCGCGCCCAGGCAAACCATCTTCACCACATCGCGGCCGCTCTTCATACCCCCATCGCACCATAGTTCGACCTGATCGCGCAGGCCACTGTTGCGCAGTTCGTGATGCGCCAACCAGACGCCAATTTCCGCTGGCAAGCCAACATAGCGCAGAGCATGCATACGCGCCGCGCCCGTGCCGCCATCGTAACCTGTGAGCGTGATGACATCCGCCCCCGCCTTTGCCACACCCACCGATATGATGCCCACCCCCGGCACCACCGGAATCTTCACGATGACCTTCGCCAAGGGGTTAGCGTCCTTCAATTCCTCGATCAATTGCGCCAGATCTTCGATAGAATAGAGATCGTGGTTGTTGCTGGGCGATATTAAATCCACTTTGGTGTTGGTATGCCGCGCTAAAGCAACTTGCTCATTCACCTTGTAGCCGGGCAAGAAACCACCTTCCCCTGGTTTGGCGCCCTGGCCGATTTTGATTTCGAGGTAATGGCAAGAATTCAGGAATTCAATATTCACGCCAAAACGACCCGACGCAACCTGATTGCCGCGATTGGCGGGGTACTTTCCCATCACGCTCGGTAATTCGCCGCCTTCGCCATTCACGCAAAGGAACTGGCCACGCTCCGCCGCCTCGGCATAAGCGCGGTAGGCAAGCTCCCCCTGCGAACCGAAAGACATCGCGCCAATCACAGCCGGTATGCGATGGCCGCCGATGCTGATATCCACTTCCTCTGGCGGCAGTGGCGTTTCCGCCTCGCGCAATCCGATAATATGCCGCAGGGCGACGGGCATGCTCTCCTCGAGCGACATCAATTGCTCTGTATATTCCGCCAGCGATAACTCTCCATGGGCAACCGCTTCCATCTTCTTCCAGATCTTGGGGTAAATACGGTTGGCGTTGCTGAGACGGGCGCGCTCTTCTCCACGCAATTCAGTGGCGCGTCGCTCGGTGTCCGCCTGCAATTGCGCCCAGGTCAACCCACGTTCCTCGGATCCAAAGTAATTCGGGGTGCCAAAATAGGCCGCCACTGCATCCGTCAATCCAATCGAGCTAAAAGAATGTCCATAACCGCGCAGCTCGTGGCAACCGATGGTGGAAATGACCTTTTCCATCCCTTCGCGCAGCACCCTCAGCGTCAGGCGCATCATGTCTTGTTTTTCCGCCGTGTCGGGTAGGATTTTCGGGCGGCGCGGCGAGAGTCCCAACGCCACGGCATACATCTGATAGGGTTGGACGGCCGTCGCACCCAGGGCGACACAAAGCACCAGATCGTGTAGATCCCGCAGCGCGCCCGATCGAACAACGATACCGACGCGACGCCGCAAGTTCCGCTCGTCAGGCGCCTCGCGCAAGGCCTGGTCGATGGCCGAAACGGCCAGCAGCGGATCCAGCCACAAGCGCTCACCGGAATAAACTTCGCTATCATCCAGCACGAGCAGCGCGCAACCCGCGCGAACAGCAGTCACAGCCTCCTCGCGCAGCCTAATGAGCGCGTCGGGTATCGCTTCGTCAGCCGCGGCAGTGAGAGAGAAGATGCGCGCTTGTGAGCCGAATTCCATCAGCAAATCTTCCAGCGTGCGCGTGCGGAATGTCTCGGCCAGTTCATGCACCGCCTCCTCGCTGCCCAGCTCCTCTAGGCCGCCGGGGAGCAGCGGTGAATCGAGCGTGAGCAACGGGCCTTCGCCCTTTTCAGCGTCGAAATCCGGCCGCGCGCCAACCAGCATTCGCGTGGAGAATTGCGCCTGTTCGCGTTCGCGGTCGATAGAGGGGTTAGTGACGACGGCTACTGTCTCTTTGAAATAGTTGGCGAGATTCATGCGCGTTTCTGCCATGGCAGCCAGCGGCCCATCCCAACCGAGCGAGCCAATTTGCTCCTTGCGCGCCTGCCCGATGTCTTGCAAGAAACTGACATGGAAGCGTTCCCAACCCAGCGCCGCCAGCGCGACGGTGTGGGTGGGCGCTGGCTGCAACTGCCAGGGGTATTCTTCCAGGAGTTCCGGCGCCATCGCAGCGGGCGGGGCAGGTGTTTTTTCTGCTTTTTCTGTAACGCTCGAGAGCGCCGCTCCACCCATGCCCACGCCGAATCCGCCGGCATATACGACCGAGCGTCCGTCACGCCTCGCCAGGTGGCCTCGCTCACGCATCACATTGGCCACGGTGCGCATTCGTTCGCGTTCCAACACATGGCGTTGGATATCGGGGTAATTTAACACCTCGATGCCGCGCCCGGGTTCGATTTTCAAGGCCACTTTTTCGCCGGGCGCCAGCGGCCGCGGGCTATGCACGAAGCTATCGACGTAGTACACACCGCGTTCAGAGCTGGCGAAGATTTCCTTCTCTGTTTCACCGAACCAGAGCGGACGTAAGCCAAGGGCATCCACACTAAAGACGCAGGTATCGCCCAAGCGCGCCGCTACCGACGCCGGTCCTTGCGCAAAGGGGCCAAAACGTTGCCGCATCGTCTCGTAAATGCGCTGGATTTCCGGCACGTTCTGGATGAGATCATGCTCGAATGGTGGGAAGATGTACTCCATCGCTTCAATGAGGTCGATGTTATAATTCACGCAGAACGCTTCGAGGATGCGGTCCACATCCTGCGAATCGGAATTGGCCTCGTCCAAATCGATGCCTAACATCGCCGCTTCCAGGCGAAAGCGCGATATGGTGTTGAATTCGCCATTGTGCCCGAGCAAGCCAAAGGGCTGGACGCGTTCGAAGCGCGGTTGCGTGTTCGTGCTATAACGCGCGTGCACCATCGCGACGATAGAATCGTAATCTGGCTGTCGCAATTCGGTGTAATAGCGCCGCAAAATCTCTACCGAGCCCTGAACCTTATAAACTACCGAATTCGACGAGAATGACGCGAAATGCAGCCCGTATTTCGCTTCCAATAGCGAGCGCAGGCGGAACAACCGAGCATCGAGCTGCTGAAGCGGTACTTGTCCGGGAAGCCCGGCCAGCTGCCAGAATTGCGGCTCATTAGTGCGGGCAATAGGACCAAGCACGGTATTATTCACTTCGCCGCGTGCCTCGTAAAGCACATCGAGCCCAGCTTCGTTCAGCGTTTCGCTCAATGCTGCCAATATGCTCTCTTCTTCACCACGCAACGAGGCCGGCACCATAGCATGCGCCACCCAAAAACCTGCCTGTGTGGCGATAGAGCTGCGCAGGCCCATACTAGCGATCTTGCGTGCCCAGAGCTGCCGCGGGATATCGGTGAGGATACCGGCGCCATCACCGCTACCATCGACGAAGCCGGTGCGGTGCCCCATTCGCGCCAGCGCCTCGATCGTGCGCTTGATCGTTCCGTGTGTCGGGCGGCCACCCTTGCGAACCGCGCACAACAAAGCACATGCATCCCGCTCGCGCTGATCTTCACGATGCAGGCGCTGGTTCCATCGCTTTGCTTTTGCGCTTTTCTTCATCTGTTCCTTCTGGCATTTGCTCATATATGGTTAGACTAACCGAAATTGCAGGAATTTCCAGCAGAATCTGTGCGCACTCTCTTTGTATAGTTTATACAAAGTGAATGCCAAGGCAACAGGTATAGGGCGTGCATCACATGAATCTTCCACTCAACTCACGAGAATTTGGTAATTTTACCTCGCTCCGTGTTATGATTATCTAAGATGTTAGCAATAAGGAGAGGACTTCCCCATGAAGCGTTTCCAGAGTTTCGCCGTCGTCCTGACGCTCCTGGCCACTATGGTCGGGGCCCTGGCCGTCGGCGCGCAGGATAGCCTCATCGATTCGATCTGTCTGGTGACGGATATCGGACGCATCAACGACGGCACCTTCAACGAGTTCACGTATAACGGATTTGCGCGTGCCGCTGAAGATTTCGGGCTAGATTCCACCTTCATCGAGACCGCCGCCCCGACCGATTACGACACCAACATGTCCACTTGCGTCGATGAGGGTTATGACGTCATTGTCACTGTTGGCTTCCTCATGACCGACAAGACCGCAGAGTTCGCCAATGCCAACCCGGATGTCTATTTCATCGGCATCGACCAGTTCCACGGCGACGCCCCAGACAACCTGCTCGGCGTGCTTTTCCGTGAGGACCAGTCCGGCTTCCTCGCTGGCGCGCTGGCTGCGATGATGTCCGAGAGCGGTATCATCGCCGGCGTTTATGGTATCGACATCCCGCCCGTCGTGAAATTCCGCAACGGCTTCGAGCAGGGCGCGCGTTACATCAATCCCGATATCGAGACGCTTGGCGTTTATATCGATAGCTTCGGCGCGCCGGACCGTGGCGCGGCCGCGGCGGAAGGCTTCATTGGCGAAGGCGCGGATGTCATCTTTGGCGCCGGCGGCAATACTGGCTCTGGCGGCATCACCAAGGCGGCCCAATTGGGCGCACTCGTCATCGGCGTGGACCAGGATGAGTACAACACCACGTTCGGCCGCGGCGAAACACCAGGCGCCGAGAACCTCATCTCCAGCGCCATGAAGCGCGTCGATAACGGCGCTTACTTGCCCATCAAGGCCCTAGCCGAAGGTGGCGGGGATTGGGTGAGCGGCATCTGGGTGCTTTCCGCCGAGAACGACGGCATCGGCTTCGCGCCCCCGCACGATTCCGACGTCTCCGAAGAAGTGACCGCTGCCATGGAAGAAATCTACCAAGGCCTCAAGGACGGCAGCATTGAAACCGGCGTCAACCCCGGCTCGGGCGAATTGCTCGAAATGGACATGATGGACGACGACATGGATGATGACATGGATGACGATGGCGACGACATGGACGACGACGAAGGCGATGACGAGTAAGCACTTTCGCTATCCAGATCCAACGCATCAAAAAGGGGGCTCCGCTACGGCGGAGCCTCTTCTAATTTGCTGGGGCGGTAACCTTAGGCGTACTATTCCTTGACGAAAGGTTTACCGCCAGCGGCGGGCGGGAAGACGCGCCCAACCAGGCCGGAAATTACTACCAGCGTGATGATATATGGCACCATTTGCAGGAATTGTGAGGGCACCGCCACATTCAGCGTCTGGAAGCGGAAACCGAGCGCATCCGAAAAGCCATACAGCAAACCAGCGCCGAATACCCCCGCTGGCGTCCAGTTACCGAAGATCATCACCGCCAGCGCGATGAAACCGCGGCCGGCCGTCATCTCGTCATAGAAGCTGCCTGTCGTTTCCAGCGAAAACCAGGCGCCCGCCAGGCCGGCTATCAATCCGCCGATGAATACATTCACCCAGCGGTTGCGCTGCACATTGATGCCCAGCGTATCTGCTGCGTGCGGGTTCTCGCCGACTGCCCGCGTCCGCAAGCCCCAACGGGTGAAATAAAGCATCACGTGCGTCGCCAGCAACAAGACGAACATCATGTAGAAAATCGGCCGCCCCTGGAAGAATATTTCGCCAAGGATGGGGATTTTGGAGAGCAAGGGGATGTGGATGTTTTGGAGCGTTTCGCGGCCGGCGTCCGCATTGAGCAACACCTCGCGGCGCAAGAAGCTGGTGATGCCTATCGCCAAAATATTGATGACGGTGCCGCTCACGATTTGGTCCGTGCGGAAGGTGATGGAGAGCCAAGCGTGCAGCAGCGCGATCAACCCACCAGAAAGCACAGAGGCGATAACCCCCAGCGTGAGTGCCTGCTGTACTGGTAGGCCGCTCGCGTCGACGATGAGGTTGAAGGCGATGAAACCGAAGGCTGCGCCTGTGAGCATCATGCCTTCGATGCCGATATTGATCACACCCGAGCGCTCGCACCAGATACCCGCCAGCGCGCCGATGACCACCGGTGTCGCTGAACGGACACTGACCTGCGCGAAAACGACCAAATTGATGCGATTGTCCGCCGCCGCCAGGATGAGCACGGTCGGGATGATGAGCGCCCCATTCAACAACAGCCAACGACCTCGGATATTGCGCGCCCAGGGCATAGGCAGCAGGCCAACTATGCCGCCCGCCAGATAAAGCGCCGCGACGACCATGCCATAGGGCAGGGTGGGGACGCGAATGCTGCCCACGCCACTCTCGCCGAAGGTCAACTCCGCCGGGCCGAGGCCCGTATGATGCCCCGGAATGCTGGCGAACATGAGGATCCCCACCAGCGCGAAAAAAAGCGCGAAGAGGCTCTGCTTATCAAAGCCTCCCCGCAGGCGAGACCAAAGCGAAACCTGGCTACTGCGTTGCGTCAATGTCTGCTCCATCATCGTCGCCCCCAGCGCCCCCTACCAGCCGCTCGTCCGCAGTGCCGCTTCTTTTTCTTCCAGCGAGGGTTGCGGCACGCGCCAGAGGAAACGGATGATCGCATCCGCCGCCACGAACATGATGATGAGCGCTTTCACAACTGTGATCAAATCACGCGAGATACCGGCGCGCGCTTGCACCAGATCTTGCCCCGCCCAAAGCCCGCCCCAGAGCAAGCCGGCGGCGATCATGTTGCGCGGGTTGGTTTGCGCCAACAACGCCACGGCGATCGCTTCAAAACCGAGACCGAGGAAATAATCCGGCTGCAGTTGGTGTTGCACGCTGGAGATCTCGATCGCCCCCGCCAATCCCGCCAGCGCGCCGCTCAGGGCCATCGCCAAGATGATATTCTTCTTCACACTCATGCCAGCGTAGCGCGCGCCGTGTGGGTTCGCGCCAACCGTGCGCAACTCAAAGCCAGGCGTCGTCTGCTCCAATAACGCGTTTGTGAACCAGACCGCGCCGATCATCAACAGTAGGCCGAGGTGTAAGCTCCCCCGCACGGTCGTCCATTGCAGAAATAACCCACCCAACACCACCAACGCGGCATAGGCCAGTGGGCGAATAGCCAGACGCGGTTGCTGGCGGATTTCTTCGTATCGTCCGTGTGTGCTGCGCCAGAGCACGAATATGCCCGCGAGGAAAATCCAGAAGACAGCGATCTGATCGAATGAGGGCATCTCCGCGCTGGCGGCAATATACGGCGTGCGCGGGACGCTGGCGGTTGGGTCGCCCATCAGCCAGGGATCGCGGAATTTGATGAGCCAATCTGTCAGGCGGATGGCGACGAAATTTAACATGATGGTCGTGATGACTTCATGCGCGCCGGTAAACGCTTTTAGCGCGCCCGGTATCGCAGCCCAGAGCGCGCCCCCCAACACGCCAGCGACCATCATCAACGGCAGATGCAAGAATGAAGGCAAATCGGTAAAAGGCGCACTATACCCGACGAAGGCGGCGAAGATGCCCGCGGCGTAGAGTTGCCCCTCCGCACCGATATTGAACATGCCCGCTTTAAAACCGAGCGCCACCGCCAGACCGGCGATGATATAAGGGAGCGAGCGGACGATCATATCTTCCAGCTGCCGTGGATAGAAAAGGAAAGCGCTCCCACCCAGCCGAAAATAGAAAGCCTCCGGGCGCGACTCGCCAAAATCAGCATCGGTCCTATCTATTATCGGCTTGCTGATGATCCCCAGGGCCGCGCTGACACCATCATGCGCCAGCACGCGCGCGCCCGGCCGCCGTACCACCAGGCTCCTCGTCAGCAGCGCCTCGAGTTCGGCATCCAGAGTTGCCACAATATCGTTCGCTTCACCCGATTCATTTTCTTCGGGAAGCAATTCTTCGTCATAGAGCGTCTCCAGGAGCGTGAGCTGCTCGTATAGTTTCACCACATCCTGGACGTCCGTCGCGTCCAACCAGGCCAGGGTCTCACGCAAATCCGCCACGCGTCCAGCGCCGATTCCGCTGATTACGGTAAGGTCTGCCGCGTCGCCAGAAGTGACCTCCAGGGCGATCGCTTCCGCGACCACCAGCTGCGCGTTCACCCGCCTCAAGGTCAACACATCTTCAGCGGCGATGGTTTGCATCGCAGCGAGCAATTCCGCGCGCTCATAATCTGCGCTGGCCGGTATGAGCGTCGGCAATTCAATGATCGCCTCGGCGGCGGCGGCGAATTCTTCGAGCCATTCTCGCGCCGCCTCTTCACCCATATCGGCTAAAGCTGCCAGCAGCGCGCCGCCTTCAGCTAGGTTGGCCTGCGCGGCAACTCGCAATTGCTCGTCGCTTTGCGCCGCCAGCCCCGCTTCCCGCGCCACCAGTTCCGCCCGCAGGCCGGGGAATGCGACGACCGCATCCACGAGCGTGCGCGCCTCGCGGTTGCTGAGCGCGTCGGCATCCAGCTGCCAGCCAAAACCGGGCATGGCCGCATCCCCTTCGAGCAAGGGCCGCAATTCTTGGATGCGCGCCGGCGTGAGACGTTCGATGCTCGCCAGCCGAGCGACCAGCTCCTCCAGCGCTTCTTCCGTGAGCGACTCACCATAGGCCACTTCATAACGCGCCGCGTAGGTATCGTAGACCATCAGGTAGCGGCGCGCCGCTTCATCGCCCTCTTGCTGGACGCGCCCGATCATGCGCTTGATGTCACGCAAATTGCGATACGTTAGCGTGGGAAAGGGAGAATCGGGTATCACCCGCAAGGCGGAGAGGAAGGAGCGCGCTTCTGCCAAATCGTTCGCCGAAAGTTGATCGTTGATTGCGATACCGAGCGAGCCTTCGATCAATGCGCTATAGGCTTTACCGGCGATGGCCACTCCCAACCCGACCTCGCCCTTGCCGCCCGTAAGGATGATGAAAGGGATGCCCAGCAAGAATGCGGTGATCACGGCGAATAGGGGCACCAGGCGCGGCGAAATTCGGCGCCAGGCTGTGAACAACGGGTTGCCCGCCAAGGCCGTGCTCTCCGTCACGCGCTTGCGCGTTTCTTCCCGCGGATGCCGGCCATCAACAAGCCGATATCTTCTCGCGTTGCCACCGCGCTCTCCAGCACATCCAGCACTTCACCGTGGTACATGACGGCAATTCGGTCTGAGAGTGAGAGGATTTCATCCAGCTCTGTAGAAACCAGGAGCACGGCCACGCCTTCGTCACGCATGCGGATGATTTGCCGATGTATGAATTCGATAGAGCCAACGTCCAGGCCCCGCGTCGGCTGGGCGGCGATGAGCAGCTGAATCGGCCGCGAGAACTCCCGCGCGACGATCACTTTTTGCTGATTGCCGCCGCTCAAGCTGGATATCGGCACGAAAATGCTCGGAGTGCGTACGTCATATTCCCGCACCATCTCGGCGCTGGCTCGCTCTTTCTCGCGCTCGACGACGAAGATGCCGCGCGCGAAAGGGTCCAGATAATAGTTTTGCAGCAAGCAGTTATCCTTAACAGTGAAGGAACGGATGAGGCCGTTCTTCTGCCGATCTTCCGGAACATGCGCCAGGCCGGTTTCGGTAACTTCCCGCGGCGAGCTGTTCGATACGTCTTGCCCGCTGATCAGCACGCTGCCGCCAAGCAACTCGCGCAGGCCGGTGAGCGCCTCCAGCAATTCCGATTGACCGTTGCCCTGCACACCAGCAATGCCCAAGATTTCCCCCGCTCGCACAGAGAGCGAAACGCCGCGCACGGCCGGCAAATCGCGGTCGTTACTCACTTCCATGTCGTTTAAGACGAGCACCTCGTCACCCGCTTGAGCCTTTCCCTTATCGACGCTCAAAATTACCTCGCGCCCGACCATCATGGAGGCCAATTGCTGCTCTGAAGCGACGCGCGGGTCCGCTTCGCCGACGACGCGGCCGCCGCGGAGGACTGCGGCGCGATCACAAATCGTCTTGATTTCCTTGAGCTTATGGCTGATGAAAATGATGCTCACACCGCTCTCAATGAGCGTGCGCATGATGGCGAAGAGGCCTTCTGTTTCCTGTGGTGTGAGGACAGCTGTCGGTTCATCAAGGATGAGGATGTCGGCGCTGCGGTATAACGATTTGATGATTTCAACGCGCTGCTGCACACCGACAGGAATATCTTGCACGAGTACATCCGGCTCGATTTCCAGTCCATATTGCTCGGATATTTCCAGGATACGCCGCCGCGCAGAGCGTCGATCCAAGAACATCCCGCGAACTGATTCGTTGCCCAACATGATGTTTTCGGTGACGGTGAGGACGGGCACCAGCTGGAAATGTTGATGAACCATGCCGATGCCGAGTCGGATGGCGTCGTTCGGGCTTTGGATTCTCACCGATTGGCCGCCGACTAAGATTTCACCCTCATCCGGGGCATAAAGGCCGTAAATGAGGTTCATCAGCGTGCTTTTACCGGCGCCATTTTCACCGAGCAGGCCGAGCACTTCCCCTTGCTGCAAGCGCAAATTGATATGGTCGCACGCCAACACGCCCGGAAAGCGCTTGGTCAAGCCGCGCGTTTCCAGGACGATCTTCGCATCCTTATCCATATGACGGCCCCACCGCGATCACGATGACGCGGCAGTATACCGTGTTTACAGCTCGCAAGGCGAATCAGCGCTTGGTACCTTGCTTGCTGTGCTAGACTCGAGTCATGTCAGCTGCAAAATGCCTGTTTAATGCGCGGATCTTCACGGAACACAGCGAGATAAAGCGCGGCTGGTTACGCATTCGGGCGGGCCGCATCGCCGACTTTGGAACAGGCGAAGTGACAGCAGAACCTGGCGCCGATCATCACGATTGCGCAGGGCTGACGCTGCTACCCGGTTTCGTCGATTTGCACATCCATGGGGCCGCTGGTCACGAAATGATGGACGCGACGCCTACCGCCCTCCAGGCCATCGCCAAACATTGCGCGCGCCACGGCGTAACCAGTTTCCTGCCCACAACCTGGTCAGCTTCAGACGAAGCGATTCAGCGCGCGCTGGATAACCTGGCGCTGGTGATGGGAAAAGGGACGGGCAGTTCCTGCATACTCGGCGCGCATATCGAGGGGCCTTTCCTAAACCACGAATACGCCGGCGCGCAGGAACATATACAAATCCGTCCCATCGACATGGTGGCGGTGGAGCGCTGGTTGAGCGAGGGAAACGTGCGCTTGCTCTCGTTGGCGCCCGAATTGCCATCGGCGATGCGCCTGATTCGCTCCTGCCGCGAGCTGGGTATCGCCACCGCTGCCGCCCATAGCGCCGCCAGTTACGAGCGGATGAGTGTCGCGATCGACGCAGGTCTACGGCAGGTAACGCATACGTTCAACGCGATGCCCCAACTGCACCATCGACAGCCCGGACTGCTCGGAGCGGCGTTGACCATGCCGGAATTGCGATGCGAAATCATCGCCGACGGCATTCACGTCCATCCGAGCGTCGTGCGGCTACTTCATGCGCTGAAAGGCAGCGACAACGTCATCCTCATCAGCGATTCCGTGCGCGGCGCTGGCTTGCCCGAAGGCAGTGAATACGAGCAGGATGGCCGGCGCGTGCGTTGCGAGGGCGGGGCAGCGCGGCTTATCGATGGGTCACTCGCCGGTAGCCTGCTTACACTGGATATCGCATTGCGCAATCTGCAACATTTCACCGGCCGGCCGCTCGCCGAGGTATGGCAATGTGCTAGCCTTATTCCCGCTCGCGCAATCGGCATGAACGATGAAATCGGCAGCATCGTCCCGGGTAAGCGCGCCGACCTCGTCTTACTTTCGGCAGATGGCCGCGTGCAGGAGACGTTCGTAGCCGGTGTGTCTGTCTATCGCTCAAAATAACGGTTAGTCATTCTGCAGTGCCCGCGAGAGGAAACCATCGGACGCCAAGAGTAGATTTCGTGCTTCTTCATACTCGACGCTGCGCCGCGCCATGACGACCGCCGTCTTCACATTTTGCTGCGCGTCCGCCAACAATTTTGCTGCGGCCACCTCTTCGATATCGAGGATCTCCATCGTCATCGCCAGCGCGCGCCGCGCCAGCTTGGCATTCGTAACGCGCACATCGACCATGCGGTTCCCATATACCTTGCCCAAACGCACCATCGTAACCGTGCTGAGCATGTTGAGGATGAGCTTTTGCGCGCTGCCTGCTTTGAGGCGCGTGCTGCCGGCGATCACTTCCGGCCCGACGAGGGCGGCGATGGCAATCTCGCTCGCCTCTAGCAATGGCGTAGGCTCGTTGCAAGCAATGCCGATACAGAGCGCGCCGCGCTCCCGCGCGTATTCCACCGCGCCGATGGTATAGGGCGTGCGGCCGCTGGCGGCGATGCCCACGAGCGCGTCGCCTTTGGATAGTCCCCGCCGCGCCAGTTCGGCATGGGAACCAGCGCGATCGTCCTCGGCCCCTTCGATCGATCGAGTAAGGGCAGCGGCGCCACCGGCGATTACCGCCTG
The DNA here is from genome assembly GCA_965237765.1 of Phototrophicaceae bacterium. Lineage (GTDB taxonomy): Bacteria > Chloroflexota > Anaerolineae > Aggregatilineales > Phototrophicaceae > WTGJ01. Next base: position 2,263,004 of record OZ250157.1, on the reverse strand, counting down.
CACCATTTCGGGCGGAGTATTGAAGGTCGGAACACATTCCACCGCGTCGAGCACGCCCAGGCGTCCACTCGTGCCCGCGCCAACGTAAAATAGGCGCCCGCCGCTCCGCAAGCGGGCCACAATACCCTCTACAGCCTCCTCAATCGCCGGCAGCGCCCGCTCCACCGCTCGGGCGACACCCTGGTCTTCCTCGTTGATGCGCCGCAGCATCTCGGCAGTTGACAGGCGATCCAGCTCGGCGGTTTGCGGATTGGCGCGCTCGGTGAGGTTATGCGTCCCTGCCATCAGCAATCGTATTGCGCCAGGATGTCATGCGCGCGCCTGCGAAAGGCATGGATTCCCGGCTCGTGGCGCCCGCGATAGACGCGGTTCGTGAGCAGGGCGACGACTAGATGCCGCGCCGGATCCACCCAAAGTGAGGTGCCAGTAAAGCCAGTATGCCCGTAAGATTCGCGGCTGAATAGATCGCCGGCGGAGGAATCACGCGTAGCCTTCAACAACCAGCCCAGGCCACGGCCTTCATCAATTGCTCCCACCTGGTGCTTGGTGGCGGACCGGTGGAGCTCCTCGTTCAGCCTGAGCTCGTTGCGCCGCCAGGCCTCGCCAAAACGCGCGACATCGGCCGCCGTGCCAAAGAGGCCCGCGTGCCCCGCCACGCCACCGAGCGCCGCCGAATTCTCGTCATGAACTTCCCCCCAAACGCGCCGGCGCCGCCAGCGGGCATCGCATTCCGTTGGAGCGGTATCGAATTGCGCCAGATCTAGCGTAAGCGGTTGAAAACACAGGCTCGCCAAACCGAGCGGATCGAAAATTAGCGCGCGGAATACTGTTGGCAGCGAACGACCTTCCAACCGGACCAGCGCTGCGCCCAGCAAGATCATGCCAATATCACTGTAATTCACGCTAGCGCCCGGTGGGGAATGGAAGGGGTAATGATGGACACGCGGCAATATCCGCCGCCAACGCTCTTCGTGCTGATCCTCGCGCGGATCCGGCGCCTCTTCCTCGGCGAATAGCGCCCGCCAAGCCGGCAACCCAGAGGTATGTGTCAGCAGGTGTTGGAAGCGAACGCTTCTCGAATCCACCTTTCGGCCACGGTAGCCATCGTCGGCCGGAATCGGCGCCAGCGTATGCGGGTCCTGCTGTCCTACGATAGGGCGCAGCCGCTCGCTGGCGAATTCGGGAAGCACGTCGGCAAGAGGGATGTTCAATTGGACCCGCTGTACTTCCATTTGGAGCAGGATGGCTGTCGTCGTGAAGAGTTTGGTTAACGAGGCGAGGTCGAAGCGCGTCTCCGTCCCCGTCGGCCGTTGCCGCGTCTCCGGATCCAGCCATCCCCAGGCACCGCGAAAAACGGCCTCCCCGCGCCGATAGACCGCCAGGCTCGCCGCAGGGAATACACCCGCACCTATGTTCTCGCGAATGGCCACATCCAGTCGAGCCAATTGCGCGGACGGCAGGCCCTGGACATCGATGACGCTGGGGATTTCGGTCATCCGCCCACACCGCACCAGGTCTCACGGATGAGGGCAGCAAAATTCGCGCCGGGCGTGATATCGCCGAGGATGCTGGCGTGGCGCGCGCCCGTCAGGGCCGGGTGCCAGGCCGCGCGCCCATGCCAACTCTCGTATGCAAGCAGCGCGAAGAACATCGCTTCCTTGAATTCGGCGCGGATGCCCAGTTCGTCGTGGTGGCGAACAGGTAGTTGCGGCAGCTGATCACGCAGCATGGCCATCATCGTCGAATTCTCGGCGCCGCCGCCGGCCACGATGAGCTCGCTCGGCGGCGCGGGCGCGAAACGTTGGATGCTATCGGCGATGCTGGCCGCAGTCAGGGCGGTGATGCTGGCGAGGATATCGGCGTCGCTCAGACCGCGCGAGCGGCCGTCGTGCAGCCATTGCGTCGCCAACGTTCTGCTGAACAGCTCACGCCCGGTCGTCTTTGGCGGCTTTTGCGCGAAATAAGGCAGGGTGAGCAATTCGTTCAGCCAACCCGCATCTACAATGCCGCGCGCGGCGATGCGGCCACCATCATCGTAAGTCTGCGCGCCGTGGGTAATCATGGATACAACGCTATCCATCATGCCACAGCCGGGGCCTGTATCCAGCGCGAGCGGTGGATTCTCGTCATTGGATAAAGGCGGCAAGAAGGTGATGTTGCCGATGCCACCGATATTCACCAGCGCGCGCCAATCTTCCGGCAGCCGCAGCATCAGCCAATCAAAAATCGCCGCGAAGGGCGCGCCCTGGCCGCCGGCCGCGACATCGCGCGCGCGCAAGTTGCCAATGGTCGTGATGCCCGTGCGCTCGGCGATGACGGCCGCCGCACCAATCTGCAAAGTGCCAAGGACTTCACCCGCCGCGCCGATCTCATGCCAGATGGTCTGCCCGTGCGAGCCTATGAGCGAGACATCCGCCGCCGCGATGCCCGCTTCTTCCATTAACTGTTGCGCGACTCGGGCGAAGGCCTCGCCAATCGCAAAATCGAGGATGCAGATTTCCGGCGTGCGGCTCTCTTCGCGGTCACAAGCGCGCAGGATTTGCTCACGTAAGTTCGCATCATGCGGCAGGCTAATGGCATGGTGCAATTCCAGCTGCAGCGCAGGCGGCTGGCCACTGATCTCTACCAGGGCTGCGTCGATGCCATCCACCGAAGTCCCTGAAATCATCCCCAAGACCAACATGATGGGCTCCCAAATTTCGTGAACGCTCAGTATAGCGTCGCAAATATGTGTCGCGGTTATAAATTGGCAACTCGGCGGCCGGGGAGTACACTGGGTGCATGTTGCACACGATTACTGAGCCAGCAGGCGCCCTCCACACCTCCCGCCCACTCGTGCTCGGTGACATCGATCTATTGGCGGAGTGGCTCTGCCGCATGCCGCTCTACCAGCGCTACGGCTTCCAACCCACCATCTTCGCCAAATCTCTTAAAGACGCGCTGAGCGCCGGAGACTGGCTTCAGGTGCATACAGCAGGGGCACAAACTTGTGCCTTTGCCTGGTGTCTGGAGAACGGTGCCTTCGGCCACAGCCCCTACCTGCGCCTCATCGCCGTACGCGCTGGCTACCAGAGACAGGGCATCGGCCGCGGATTGCTGCGTCAAGCAGAAGACTGGGCTCGAGAATCTCATTCCTCGCTCACGCTACTCGTCTCTGATTACAATCAGTCTGCCCAGCGTTTTTACCGCCGCGAAGACTACCACGAATCCGGGCGTTTGCCGACATTCGTGTTAGACGATGTGGATGAAATCATCTACCATAAAATCCTGGCTGTTTGAAGGAGGGCGCATCATTCCAACAACACCATCTCCTTTGCTCCATTCATCTCGTCCGTTCGTTAGCTTTGATCAGAAAGGAAATACAATGCTCAACCTGAAACGCGCCACCATCGTCTTGTTCGCCTGTCTGCTCCTCATTTTGCCTGCATTCACGTCGGCAGATCAACACGGCCAGACCCTCATCATGGCACGCGCAGTGGATGCCACTGGGCTGGATCCGCATACACAAACCGCCTTTGCCTCATTTGCTCTTCTCGGCATGATTTATGAACCACTGATTACTTTGGACCGAGACTTAAATCTGATTCCCGCATTGGCGGAAAGCTGGGCATTCAGTGAAGACGGTTTGGCTCTCACCATGAATCTTCGTTCTGGTGTCACCTTCCATGATGGTTCTGCATTCAATGCAGAAGATGTCATCGCATCTTACGAACGCATCTTGGATGAGGAATCGGGTTCTGCGGCACGAACCAATTACCTCAGCATTGTTTCCATGGAAGCTCCGGATGAGCACACGGTCGTGTTCAACCTGGACAAACCAGACGTTCCCCTGCTTTCGGCTATGAGTACCACAAACGCCGCTATCCTCTCTTCTGATGTCATCGCAATGGGTGATCCCGCCGTAGATATCATCGGCACCGGTCCCTTCGCCTTAACCAGTTGGGTGGCAGATGAAACGACTCAGCTCAGCTCCAACCGGTCATGGTGGGGCGGTGAGATAGCAATTGATGGCATTGAGATACGTATCATCCCTGAAGAGACCTCCATCATTGCAGCGATGCGTGCCGGCAACGTTCACTTTGCTATGATCACCGATCCACTCGTGGCAACTCTCTTTGAAGGTGATGATGATGTACACATTGCCACCATTCCTACGCTCAGTTACAACGGGATCCAACTGCGCGCAGCGCGTGAGCCACTCGAACATCTTGAAGCGCGTCAGGCAATCTCTTGCGCCATCAACCGCCAAGAAATTCTGGATACCGCTTTACTGGGTCAGGGCATCATCACCGGCCCGCTCACGATGGCCAGCTATGCTCTGCCCCTATCAGAGCTGTTCTGCTATGAGCAGGATGTCGAGAAGGCGCGCGAACTACTCGCTTCCGCGGGCCTCCAAGATGGCTTCACTCTGGATATCATGGTCGCCGTCGCCGAGCCACGCACTGCTTTGAGCATCGCACAAATCGTCCAATCTCAGCTCGCTGAAGTAAATATCACGGTCGAGATTGAGTCTCTGGAGTTCGGCACTTATGTGGATCGCTGGTTGGCAGCAGATTTCATGGGCGCCGTAGTTTTGAATAGCGGTTTCACGGATCCATATCCGATGTATGCCCGCTATTGGCAGGAAGGCGCCATCTTCCAGGATGTCGCCGGTTATCTGGACGACACTTTGGATAGTTTGATGAAAGCAGGTCAGATAGAGACTGATCCTGAAAAACGCTACGAAATCTTCCGTCAGTTCCAACTTCATCTGGTGGAAACTGCACCCTGGATCTGGCTCTTTACCAATTTCACATACACAGCCCAGCTCTCCTCCGTAAGTGGTTGGAATCCTGGGTCTAACCGATCACTGAGGTTCTTAGCGGGAGTTTCGCTGGGCTCGTAATTCTGCGTTGACCACAAGGGCAGGGGATGCTCTGGTGTCCCTTGCCCAACCCTTCGTCGGAGAAGGCATTCGCCGGTGACGCGATACCTCGCGCAGCGCCTGCTCACTTTCATCCCGACCATCCTCGGCATCTCCATCCTCGTCTTTGGCGCCGTCCGCCTCATCCCTGGCGACCAGATCACAGCTGCGCTAGGGACGGAAGCGGGTATGTTGACAGACAGGCAACGCGAGGTGATGGAAGTCTATTATGGCATCGACCAACCGCTGCTGACCCAATATTTCCGTTGGCTGGGTAATCTCGCGCAGGGAAACCTCGGCATCTCCACACGCCACGGGCCCATCCTGGAAACCATCCTGAAGCGCCTACCACTCACGCTAGAGCTAGCGTTGCTCTCGCTCAGCATCGCTTTGATCATCGGCATGCCGATGGGCATCCTCTCGGCGCTGAAGCACAATTCGCTGCTGGATTTGGGCGGGCGCATTTTCTCGATGATTGGCCTGGCCGTCCCGAATTTTGTGCTCGGCGCAATCCTGATATACGTGCTATCCGTCGTATTCAAATATTTGCCGAATTCGGGCAATTATACTAATTTCACGGAGAACCCATTGCTCAATTTGCGGCAGCTGGCCTTTCCGGCGTTCACGCTGGGCACCTCCTTCGCCGCCTCAGTGATGCGGATGACGCGCTCCTCAGTGCTGGAAGTGCGCAACGAGGCCTACGTGCAAACCGCGCGCAGCAAGGGTTTGCCGTCAGGCATCATCACGCGCCGCCATGTCCTGCGAAACGCGCTCATCCCGGTCGTCACGCTGATTGGTATCGAGTTCGGCTATTTGCTTGGCGGCGCATTCATCGTTGAGCACCTATTTTCCTTGCCCGGCATCGGGCGCATCGCCGTCTATTCCATCGGCCAGCGCGAATACGCCCTCATCCAGGGCATCACGCTCTTCGTAGCACTCACCTTCGTCTGCATGAATTTGCTGGTCGATGTGATTTACGTCGCGCTCGACCCGCGCATCTCCTATCGCGATGAATCCTGAACCGGCCGCGCGCGCGCAAACATCGGAGTATTTCCTCCGCCGCTTCCTGCGCAACCGTAGCGGCTTTGTCGGCGCAGGAATCGCCGGTCTATTGCTGCTGGTGGCTATCCTCGGCGCACTTGGCATCACACCCTATCCGGTTACCGAGCAGCACCGGCTGGATTCGCTTACGCCGCCGGGCTCACAATACCCTCTTGGCACTGACCTTTTTGGGCGCGATATCGCCAGCCGTTTGATGAAGGGGGCCAGCAATTCCCTCTACATCGCGTTGTTCTCGGTGTGCATCGCCACCTTTGCCGGCGCGACGATTGGCATCACGTCGGGGTATTTTGGCGGACGTGTCGATACGGTGCTGATGCGCCTCATGGATATCATCTTCGCCTTCCCGGGGCTATTGTTGGCTTTGCTCATCGTCGCCATGCTGGGAAAGGGACTGAACAATACGTTGCTTGCGATTGGCATCGTCTATACGCCCATTTTCGCCAGGGTCGCCCGCGGCCCGGTATTGGCGCTCAAAGAAACCGAATTTGTGCTCGCTGCGCGCGTGACGGGCGCCGGACCCTGGCATATTTTGTTGCGCCATATTTTGCCGAATATGGTCGCGCCGCTCATCGTACAGATCTCGCTCGGCCTCTCCTGGGCGCTGCTGACGGAATCGGGTCTCAGCTTCCTCGGGCTGGGGCCAGAAGTGGGCGAACCAAGCTGGGGCGTGATGCTGAGTGGTGAGAACCGCGCCCTGGCCGAACGCGCGCCCTGGTTGCTCTTTTACCCGGCGCTGGCCATCATGCTCGGCGTGCTCAGCTTCAACCTGCTCGGTGATGGCCTGCGTGACGTCCTGGACCCAAAGCTTCGCGGCCGCACGTAACGGCGGCGGCCACAACCAAGTGAACGACCGCCCGTGAAGGACGGTCGCTTGTTCTTAATGCGGACGCATCAAGTACTAGCCGCCAGAGCCCCCATTCTTCGCCGCGCCGTTCTTCTTTCGCCGCGCCTGGCCGAGCTTGCGCGTGCTTGGTAAAGCCATCGGCAAGGAATAACGCCGCTCGCCATCGAACTGGTAGAGCGCGTTGGCGACCGCCCCCGCCGTAGGCACCAGTCCAATCTCGCCCACGCCTTTAGCGCCGTAGGGCCCGTGGGGATCTGGCACTTCGACGCCGATGATTTCCATCTCCGGCATCTCTTTCGCACGCATGATGCCGCATTTACGCAGCATCGTGCTCTTCGGGACGCCGCCCTCGAGCGGCAAATCCTCGCTTATGGCATAGCCCAGGCCCATGTGGATGGAGCCTTCCAGCTGACCCTCGAAGAGAGTGGGGTTGAAGATGCGGCCGGCATCATGCGCGGCGACGACCTTCTCCAGCTGCCCGCGCTCATCCAACATCACCAGCTGCGTGGCGTAGCTATAGGAATAGTGCGTGTAGACTTTTTCGACCATCGCGCCGGGCTTATTCGTCCAATCGACGACCCATTCGCCCTCGTATTCACGGCCGACCAGCTCCGCGAGCGAATGCTCCCGCAAATCCTCGCGCAATCGCTTGGCGGCATCGATTATGGCGTTACCAATGAGCGAAGTGGCGCGCGAGGCAGTGGTCATGCCGGCGTGTTGTTCGGACTGCGTATCGACGCGTACTTCGATGATTTCTGGTGGCAAGCCCGTCTCTTCTACCAACGCTTGCAGCGCGACGGTATGAATGCCCTGGCCCATCTCTGTCCAGCCATGGTCGATGATGACTCGGTCGGGCGCGGCGATGGTGATCTTGACCTGGCTGGAATCGGGCATGCCATTGCCGATGCCGGTGTTTTTAATACCGCAAGCGATACCGGCGTATTTCGCGTTTTGGAATTCTTCTTTCACGGCGAGCAGGGTAGCTTTCACGCCAGCGCCGCTCTCGATGATTTGCCCGGTGGCCGTCATGTCGCCGTCGTCCAGGGCGTTGTCATAGCGGATTTGCCAGCGGTCGAAGCCCCCTTGCTCGCAGAGGTCATCGATGCAGCTCTCGAGTGCGAAGGCCGTCTGGTTGACGCCGAAGCCGCGCATCGCGCCGCAGGGTAAATTATTCGTGTAAACGGCCGTGCTCACCACATCCGTAACCGGGAAGGAATATGCGCCGGTGGCGTGGCCGGCCGAGCGCTCCAGCACCTTCATCCCGACCGAAGCGTAGGCGCCTGTATCGCCCAGGAAGCGGCCATTCATGAAGGTGAATTTGCCACGCTCATCGCAGCCGATAATGTATTCCATCTGGATGGGGTGCCGCTTCGGGTGGAAGGCGATGCTCTCGTCACGCGTCATGCGCACCTTCACCGGCATCTTCATATGGTAAGCCGCCAGCGCCGCATGACCCTGGCAGGAGAGGTCTTCTTTGCCGCCGAAGCCGCCACCGTTGGAGACAAGAATCACGCGCACCATTGACTCTTCCAGGCCGAGCATACTGGCGATTTGCGTGCGGTCTTCGTAGACACCCTGACCTTGCGAGAGCACTTCCAGCAGCTCGCCATTGGGATAGGCGATGGAGCATTCCGGCTCCATGAAGCCATGCTCGATCATTTGCGTCTGGTACACGCCTTCGGAGATATACGCCGAGTTGGTCTTCGCCGCCTCCAGATCACCGCGCTTGGTGATGCTCTGAGAAAGCTGATTGCCACCTTCGTGGATATGTGGCGCGTCTTTATTCAACGCGACGCGCATATCGGACAGCGGCTTCAGCACTTCGTATTCCACGTCAATCATGGCGACCGCTTCTCGCGCGATGGCGTCTGTCTCCGCGACGACCATGGCGAGGGCGTCACCAACGTAGCGAGTTGTCTCGCCAATGGCGATGTAAAGGGGCCAATCCTTGCGGATGAGACCTTGGTTGCGTTGGCCAGGCACATCAGCGGCGGTGAGGATGCGTAACACTCCCGGTAATTGCTTCGCGCGGGTGAGATCGATATCGTGGAGGATGGCGCGCGGGTAGTCACTGAATTTGATCGCACCATGCGCCATGCCGGGCATTTTGATATCGTCCACATAACGGTGCTGCCCGAGCACCAAATCCTTCGCCTGGTATTTCGGGTGGCGGCTACCGATGCGCCCGTCGCTATGCGGCTCGGGGACGTCTTCCTCTTTGCGGATGGCATCAGCGGCGCATGAGATCGCATCCACGATCTTCTTATAGCCGGTGCAGCGGCAAAGATTCGGTGTCAGCGCTTTCTCGATATCTTCGCGCGATGGATCCGGGTTCCGGTTCAGGAGCACGTGGCCCTGCATGACGATGCCCGGTATGCAAAAACCGCATTGCACGCCACCATTCGCGACGAAAGAGTTGGCGTAAACCTGCTGGCGATATTCGCCGAGTCCCTCGGTAGTGACAATGCTGGCGCCTTCCAGTTTGCTCATCGGCACTACGCAGGAAAGGACGGCTTTGACATCCTGTTGGACGACGCAGCAGCCACAGGCAGCCTGCGGCGCGCAACCATCTTTTGGCGAAATGATATCTTCGACTTCGCGCAAATAGGTCAACAGCGGAAGGCTGGGGTCGCCATTGTATTGGCGCGGCTCCCCGTTCAAGGTAAATTGCACACTCATCGCACACCTCTCGGCAACTTAGCCCAACTATACCCGATTATGGTCTACTAACGCAAAATTAGGGTGCCCGCCGCAATTGGGTTACACTAAGTAACCGGTGAGGGGAGCAGGCGTCGCGTAGTGAGCGAATTCGCCCAAGCTAACAAAGCCAATTCCACGCCGACCCTACCGCCTTGGCTCGAGCGTATCGCGCGGACCCCAATCGGCCGCGTGATGGATTTGTTGCCGGCCTTGGTCGCCTTGCTGGGCGCTTTCGTCATCTCTGCCATCATCCTACTCATCCTGGATGCCAACCCGGCCGAGGCCTTCGCCGCAATGTGGCAGGGCGCCTTCGGCAACGAGAACGCCACTGCCAACACGCTGACCAAAGCGACACCTATCCTCTTCGTGGCTATTGGCATCACGGTCGCTTTCCGCGGCGGTGTCATCAATATCGGCGGCGAAGGGCAAATGATCACTGGCGCCTTGGCCGGCACGGCCGTCACGCTCTCCATAGGCGAGAGCCTGGGCTTTCTCGTCATCCCGCTCGCTTTGCTGGCCGCTTTCCTCGTCGGCGGCTGTTTTGGCGCCCTCGCCGGCTTCCTAAAAGCGCAATTCGACGTCAACGAAATCCTCAGCACCATAATGCTGAATCAGGTGGCCATCCAGCTGATGAACTATTTGCTGAATGGCCCGATGCTGGATCCCACGAAGATCGGCACGAATCATGTCCCGGAAACAGCGCGAATCGTCAACATCGCCCAAATTTCGCGCCTGCGCATCCCTTTGCCAGGGCATCTGCTCTTCGACCGTACCAGTTTGCATTGGGGTCTGCTACTGGCCATATTGATGGCTGTCGTCATCTTCATCTTCATGTGGAAGACAACCTACGGCTTTCGCATCCGCGCCGTCGGTTTGAAGGAACGCGCCGCGCGCTACGCAGGCATTAATGTCAAGCAGCAGATGGTGCTTTCCATGTTCCTGGCGGGCGGGCTCTCCGGCCTCGCGGGAATCGTGCAAGTGCTCGGCCTGACCTACCGCCTGAAGACTGATGGCTCTCCGGCGGGTTTCACGGGCAACGCCGGCTTCAATGGGATCGTTGTCGCCCTCTTCGGCGGATTGACGCCATTGGGAGCGATCCCGGCCAGCGTTTTCTTCGGTGGTTTGCTCGTCGGCGCGCAGAAGATGCAGCGCGAAATCCAGGGCGCTTCGTCGCTAGTCACCTCCATCAACGGCATCATCGTCATCTTTGTGGTGGCGAGCCAGATCTTCATCTTGCGGCGCGCCCGCCGCCGCGTCAGTGGCGAAATCGACGCGCAGGCCAATGCCCCGCCGGAGACAGCCGATGCTTGAAGACATCATCACCGCCAGCGTCTTCGCTTCTACCATTCGCCTGGCCACGCCCTATATCTTTGCTTCGTTGGGGGAGATGTACAGCCAGCGCAGTGGCGTGCTCAATTTGGGCGTGGATGGCGTGATGCTACTCGGCGCCTTCTTCGGCTTTTATGCGGTATATCAAACGAATAGCCTCTTGTTGGGCGTGCTCGCGGCGCTACTCATCGGCGCGGTCATGGGCCTGGCGACGGCTTTCATCAGCGTTACCCTCAAGGCGGAGCAGGGCATCAGCGGCATCGGCATCTACCTCTTCGGCCTGGGGATGAGCGAGCTACTGTATAAGGAACTCGTCGGCACACCGCGTACCGTGAAGGGTTTCCCTACTGTAGAATTACCGATCCTATCCGATTTGCCCTGGCTGGGCGAAATCTTCTTTCACCACAACCTACTGGTTTATGTCGCCTTCGCCCTCGTGCCGATCAGCTACTTTATCCTGAATCGCACCACCTTTGGCCTGCAAATCCGCGCCGTCGGCCAGCATCCCGATGCAGCCGACGCGATGGGCGTCAGCGTTACGCGCGTGCGCTATATCACGGTGACGCTGGGCGGTATGCTCTCCGGGCTGGCTGGGGCGGCGTTGAGCATCGCTTTGTTGAAGGTCTTCCAGCAAAACATGACGGCCGGGCGCGGTTTCATTGCCGTCGCGCTAGTATATTTTGGCGGCTGGCGGCCTTATGGTGTGCTCAGCGGCGCGATTTTGTTTAGCTTCGTTAATGCGTTACAGTTGCAAGCAGATGTGATTGGTTTCGAGCTGATGGGCTGGCAGATTCCAGCTGAATTCTCCAACCTCCTGCCCGCGCTCATTACCATCATCGTCCTCGTTTTCGCTTCGAAGCGAAAGGAGAAACCCACCGCCTTAACGAAACCATTCGAGCGAGGCGAATAGCGATCCTGCCCATCATCGGAAGTGTTCGCAAAGCCAATGTAAGAGTTAGAGAGGAGAAAGAAAATGAAGAGGAAATGGCTATGTATCTTGGCAGTCGTCGCGGTCTTCGCCGTAGCGCTGCCGACAACGCTGGCGCAAGACAACACGTTCCGCGTGGCCGCCGTCGCCCCCAGCGCCACTAACGACCTCGCCTTCAGCCAGAGCATGTACGACGCACTGCTGGCCATCCAGGAAGAGATGGGCGAAGGCAATTTCGAGTTCGTCTTCCAGGAAGGTACTTTCATCGTCGATGACGCCGCCGTTGCCCTGCGCGATTGGGCCTTCTCTGGCGAATTTGACCTCGTCATCGCCCATGGTTCGCAGTTCGGTTCCATCCTCGCCGATTTGGCGCCGGAATTCCCAGAAGTTTCCTTCGCCTGGGGCACAGATAACGATACCTTCGGGTTGGATAACGTCTACGCCTACACTGCCGCTGCCGAGCAAGGTGGCTATATCAACGGCGCCATCGCCGCTGGGCAAACTATGAGCGGCGTGATCGGCGTCGTCGGGCCCATCGAAGTTGGCGACGCGAAGCTCTATGTCGATGGCTTCTTGGCGGGCGCGGAAGCGATGAACCCGGATGTCACCGTTAACATCGTTTACATCCAATCCTTCAGCGACGTGCCGCAAGCGACGGAAGCGGCCGTCACCCACGTGGCCAACGGCGCCGATGTGCTGACCGGCACGGCGCAGATGGTCGTCGGCCCGATCGCCGTCGCGCTTGAAAACGGCATCCAATGGTATGGCACGCAAACCAGCCAGGCCGGCCTCGCGGCAGAAAGCGGTGTCCTCTTCCAGATCTACAACTGGGAAGTGGTACTCTCGGATATCATCCACAATATCCAGATGGGCGTCCTCGGCGGCACCTCCTACACCATCGACCTCGCCAATGGCGGCATCACTATGGAGCTGAGCGAACACGCTTTCGGCGGCGATGAGATGGCTCGTGAAGAACTCTGGGCGCAAGTCGAAGAACTCATCGAACACGTCTCCATGATGGGTATGATGGATGATGACATGGACGACGACATGGATGACGATGACATGGACGACGACATGGACGACGACATGGATGATGACAGCGACGACAGCTAGTGTGAGCAGCGATCATCGGGCGGGTAGGGCAGCTGACTACCCGCCCATCCTCGCATCGCTAGCGCGACGAGGTTGAACATGTCGGGCCAAAATGAAAAGTACTAAGGAAGGTGTCATGCTGCAGATGCGCGGCATGGTCAAAACTTTTCCCGGCGTCCGCGCGATCGACAATGTGAATTTTGACCTTCGCGCTGGGGAAGTGCACGCGCTCCTGGGCGAAAATGGTGCTGGCAAGAGCACGTTGATGAAAGTGCTCTATGGCATGTACGCGCCCGAAGCTGGCGAAATTTTTCTCGATGGCCTGCCCACGGAAATCAACTCGCCGTCCGAAGCGATTGCTCGCGGCATCGGCATGATCCACCAGCACTTCATGCTCGTCCCTTCCTTAACTGTCGTCGAGAACGTGGCGCTTGGGATGAAGTCGTCGCGTGGTTTGCGGCTGGACCTGGACCTCGTCGCTGCGAAACTGGAGCAGCTCTCCGCGGAATATAACCTACGCGTGAACGTGCAGGTGCCCATCTGGCAACTCGCGGTCGGCGAGCAGCAGCGCGTCGAAATCCTGCGCGCGCTCTATAAAGGCGCGGCCATCCTCATCCTCGACGAGCCCACCGCTGTGCTCACGCCGGGCGAAGTGGAGGATTTGTTCCGCGTCTTGCGGCAGATGACGGCCGAAGGCCATGGCTGCATTTTTATCTCGCACAAGCTGCATGAAGTCCTGGCGATCAGCCAGCGCATCACCGTGCTGCGCGATGGCCGGTTGGTGGATACGATCGCCACCGAGGGCGCCTCGCGCGGGCAACTGGCGGAGATGATGGTCGGGCGGCCGGTCCTGCAAAATTACGATGTGGCCGACCTTGAAGCAGGCCCGCCACGCCTGGCTTTGCACGAAGTCAATGCCCTCAACGAGCGTGAAGAGCCGGGCCTGGTCGATGTGTCATTGGAAGTGCACTCGGGCGAAATTGTGGGCATTGCCGGTGTATCCGGCAACGGGCAGCGGGAATTGGCGCAGGTCATCGCTGGTTTGCGACCGCTGACCGGTGGTAGCATCGAGATGGAAGGCGCATCCATCAAAGCGCTCAACCCCGCCGAAATCAAAGAACTCGGTCTCTCTTACATCCCTGAAGAGCGAATGGAAGACGGCGTCATAACCGAATTCTCCGTCGCCGAGAATTACATGTTGCGAGATTATGACAGCGCCAAATACAGCCACCGTGGCGTGTTCCTTCGCTTCGATGAGATTGATCGCGCCTGCCATGAAGCGATCCGCGATTACGAAATCAAGACGCCCGCGACCACCACTAAGGTGAAAAGCCTTTCCGGAGGCAACATCCAGAAGCTCGTCCTGGCGCGCGAATTGGGGCGCGATCCGCGTGTGTTGCTGGCCGCGCAACCCATCCGTGGCGTCGATATTGGCGCGACAGAATACATTCACCAACGTTTGCTGGAGGAGCGGGCGCGTGGCACGGCCATCCTGCTCATCAGCGAAGATTTGGATGAAATACAACTGCTTTCCGACCGCATCCTGGTGATGTATGAGGGACGCATCGTGGGCGAGATGCCACGCGGCGAGGTAGTACTGCAACGGCTCGGCGCTTGGATGGCGGGTGATACCGATAGCTCGAGGGCAGCAAGAACTACGGCCACTTAGAGAACAACCTTTCCGCACCATGTGAATGTAGACTTCGGGAAAATACCCGCATCAACCGGATCTCTTTATAATTGCATTACGCAGGATAAGTGCCCTTATACGGCGTTATTATTTTGCTTGCTGCGCTTTTTTCCTGCATTCCATTATAATCTCTCAATCGTTAGACTCAGCCACGGGCGTGACCATGACTATGATCCCATCACCCAACATCCTGCGCAACTTTAGCATCTTCGCTGATTGTAACGACAGCGTCCTCCAGGAAATCCAGCCGCTGACCGAATGGATCGCCCTCGGTGCAGGCGAAACCCTGCTCGAACAAGGCGATGAGCCGGATTGTTGCTATATCCTCACTGAAGGGCAGATCCACATCACGCGCGAATATCCCGACGGATCGGAAGGTGTCCTGGCAACCGAGGGCCCCTTTTACGTCATCGGCGAGATTTCACTACTTGCCAACCAGCCACGTACCGGTAGTGTAACCGCCGTCTCCGATTGCGAAATGACCCGCATCTCGCGCGAAGCCGTCTCCGTTTTCTGTCAGGCGCACCCGGAAATCGTCGAAAGTGGTATCACCCGCCTAGGTGAGCGCCTCTACCGCCAAACCTTGCACATCCGCGAAGGCGGCATCGGCCACGGCCACGCGCGCCTGGCCAGTGCCCTGATCCTGCTTAGCGGCGATGGACGTATGTTGCGCGATTTCCCGCTCCCGCTCCCCATCCTCGCGCGTGCGACTGCGCTGGAGGCGCTCGTGGTGCGTTGGGAATTGCAGCAATGGGCAGCGCGCGGCATCCTCGAATACGATGGACAGCAGATCAGCATCATGGATTTCGCCGCCTTACGTGAACTGGCAAACACATAAGATGGGAGCTAGATCATGATCACAGGTGTAGGTAGTGTTTGTGTTTTCGTTAGCGATCAACAACGTGCGAAATCGATGTATATTGAGAAACTAGGAATGGAACTTCGCCGGGATGATCCTATGCCCAATGATTCAGTTGCCCGATGGATTTCGGTGGCCCCACCCAGAGGCAGCACCGAACTCGTTCTCTACCAACATGGCTATGCGGCCTGGGCGCATAATGAATCTACGTTTGGAGTTGTACAGTCGATCACTTCGCAAGCGAATGATCTGGCCCGGAACCCTCCGCGCACGGCGTGAATATCTTGCAGGACACGAGCTCACAAGGCTGGGGTAGCTTCGCCATGATCGAAGATAGCGAAGGTAACACGCTCATCCTCGTCCAACCTACTCAATGACAGCACCGCCTACGTGCGCTATAATTCGCGTCACTGATTAGAAGAAGGAAGAGCGATGACAGTCATGAACGGCGTACTAACCCGCGCGCTCAACGCGCGCAGCCGTACCCTGGTGGAAGGTGACAACCGTGCCGCCGCCCGCGCCATGCTGAAGGGCATTGGCTATGGCGATGACGATCTGGCAAAGCCGCTGATCGGTGTCGCCAATACCTGGACGGAAATCGGCCCCTGCAACTTTCACCTGCGCAAGCTCGCCGTCGAAGTGAAAGCGGGCATCCGCGCTGCCGGCGGAACGCCGCTCGAATTCAACACCGTCAGCATCAATGACGCGATTACGATGGGCACCGAGGGCATGAAGGCCTCGCTCATCAGCCGCGAAATCATCGCCGATAGCATCGAGCTCGTCACGCGAGCCAACATGTTGGATGGCGTCATCGCCCTCGCCGCATGCGATAAGACCATCCCCGGCGCAGCAATGGCGCTCATCCGTCTGGATCTACCCGCCCTACTCCTTTATGGCGGTTCGATCTTGCCGGGGAATTACGACGGTGAAGAAGTGGATATCGTTAGCGTCTTCGAGGCCATCGGCGCGCGCGCCAAAGGCAGCATCACCGCCGAGCAATTGCGAGCCATCGAAAACGTCGCATGCCCCGGCCCGGGCGCTTGCGGCGGCCAATTCACCGCCAACACGATGGCCACCATCGTTCAAATCATGGGCATCTGCCCCATGGGTATGGCGGATGTCCCCGCCGAAGACCCTGCCAAAGCAGATGTCGCTTTCCGCGCGGGCGAAATGATGATGCAATTGCTTGAAGAAGACATGCGCACCAGCCGCATCATCACGCGCGCCGCGTTGGAAAACGCGATCGCCGCCGCCGCCGCCACTGCCGGTAGTACCAATGCCGTCCTACATACGTTGGCTTTCGCGCGCGAAGCGGGCATACCCTTTAGCATCGACGACATCGAAGCCATCAGTTACCGCACGCCGGTCATCGCCGATTTACGCCCCACCGGCCGCTACATGGCCCTCCATCTTTACCGCGCCGGCGGCGTCCCCCTCCTGGCGCAGCGGATGCTGGAAGGCGGCTACCTGGATGGCGACGCGCTCACGGTCAGCGGACAGACGCTGGCGGAAACGGCCGCGGCGGCGATAGAGACACCAGGGCAAGACGTCATCCGTTCGCTCGACCAGCCGATTAAAGAGAGTGGCGGTCTGGTCATCCTGAAGGGCAACCTGGCCCCACAAGGCTGCGTGGTCAAGCTCAAGGGTGACGAGCCCGACAGTCACCGCGGCCCAGTGCGCATCTTTGAGCGCGAAGAAGACGCGATGGACGCTGTGCAGGGTGGCGAAATTGCGTCCGGTGATGTGATCGTAATTCGTTATGAAGGCCCCGTCGGCGGGCCGGGGATGCGTGAGATGCTCAGCGTGACAGCGGCTATCGTCGGCCAGGGGCTTGGCCCAGATGTGATGCTGCTCACGGACGGACGATTTTCCGGCGGCACGCGCGGCTTGATGATCGGGCATATCGCGCCGGAAGCGGCCCTCGGCGGCCCGATCGGCCTGCTACGAGAGGGCGATATCGTCGAAGTGAATGTCGCCGAGCGTCGGTTGGACGTGTTGCTTGGCGAAGACGAATTAGCCTCCCGCCGCGTCGCCTGGTCGCCACCACCGCCAAATTATGAGCGTGGCGTGATGGCCAAATACGCGCGCCTGGTATCCCAAGCCGATGATGGCGCCGTTACGCTCTAGTAGGAATTCATGAATTTGTGAGCAGTCTTGACAAAGCGGATTCGCCACGATAGAATTCAATTAGGATCAGAAACGAGGCTCCCATGTTCGTCCGCAGCCGCAGCATAATGAGTGTTGTAAGCCTCCTCATCCTTATTGTGCTCATTCTTGGGCTGCTTCGGGCTGGGGGGCGAAACGCGTGAAAAGCGACTCGCGAAACACAAAACCTCCCGCCCAAACGGGGGGTTTTTTATTGAATCGGCCGCTGCGGCCAGGGGGATAACGATGCGCTTGACAGGTTCGGAAATTATCCTCGAATGTCTATTACGCGAAGGGGTGGAGGTCATGTTTGGCTACCCCGGCGGCGCCATCCTGCCCACCTATGACGCGATGACGAAATACCCGCAGTTGCATCATGTCCTCGTGCGGCACGAACAGGGTGCCTCCCACATGGCAGATGGTTACGCACGCGCGACTGGCAAAGTTGGCGTGGCCATTGCCACCAGTGGCCCCGGCGCCACCAACCTCGTGACAGGCCTCGCTACGGCGATAATGGATTCCTCCGCCATTGTCTGCATCACCGGCCAGGTGCCAACCGCTGCCATCGGCTCCGACGCCTTCCAAGAAACGGACGTCACTGGCGTTACCCTGCCCATCACCAAGCACAACTACCTCGTCGTCGATGTGGACGATCTAGCGCTGAGCATCAAAGAAGCCTTCCATATCGCGCGCAGCGGCCGGCAGGGACCCGTTCTCGTCGATGTGCCGAAGGATGTACAAATTGCCGAGACAGATTTCGTCTACCCCGAAGACGATATTGAGCTGCCTGGCTATCACGTGCCCACCGGCGCCAATCTCGACCAAGTCCGCGCCGCCATTGCGCTCATCGAGCAAGCAGAACGCCCGCTCATCCTCGCCGGGCATGGCATTTCCCTCTCCGGCGCGTTGGGTGAGCTGCGGGAATTAGTGGAACGCGCGCAGATTCCCGTCACTCTTACCTTGCTCGGCAAGGGCAGCATCCCCGAAGAACATCCGCTCGTGCTCGGCATGATGGGCATGCATGGCGCCGGCGCCTGCAACCACGCCATCCAGGAAGCCGACCTGCTGCTCGCGTTGGGTATGCGCTTTGATGACCGCGTCACGGGTAACCTAAAAACCTATGCCCCCCATGCACGCAAAATCCATATCGATATCGACCCCTCCGAGCTCAATAAGAATGTGCCGGTCGATGTCGGCATCGCCGGTGATTTGAAGACGGTCCTGCGCCAGCTGCTGCCCGATTTGCCACGTAAACAACATCAATCCTGGCTGGCGCGCATCCGCGAATGGCAGGAAGACGACGACGAGCGCGACATCCTGCACATGGATACGGGAGACAAGCTGATGTCCGCGCAGGTGATGAACGACCTCTGGAAATGGACGGAGGGCAATGCCATCACCGTCACTGACGTGGGACAGCACCAGATGATCGAAGCGCAATACTATCCGCACCAACGGCCGGCCACGCTGATCACCAGCGGCGGCCTGGGCACGATGGGCTTCGGTTTCCCCGCGGCGATCGGCGCCAAATTCGGGCGGCCGGAAGATGAGGTCTGGGCTATCGTCGGCGATGGCGGTTTTCAGATGACCATGTGCGAGTTGGCGACCGCCGTGCAAGAGAACGTGGATATCAACATCGCCATCCTGAATAACGCCTTCCTGGGCATGGTGCGTCAATGGCAGGAATTCTTCTACGAAAGCCGTTATAGCGCGACGCCGATGGTCAACCCGGATTTCTGCAAACTGGCGGGCGCTTTCAACATTCCCAGTATGCGCATTACCCGGCGCGAACAAATGGAGGAATCGGTCGCCTTCGCGCGAAGCATCCGCGGACCTGTCCTGCTGGAATACGTTGTCGAGAAAGAAGAAATCGTCTACCCGATGGTGCCTTCCGGCGGCGATTTGCACAATATGCTGCGCCGCCCCAAAGCTTCGGAGGTCGCCAGATGACCGCACTCACTCGCGCACAGGAGGAACAGGAAGCGACACAGCAAAAGCAAGTGATCGTCGCCCTGGTTGAGAATAAGCCCGGCGTCCTGAACCGCGTTGTCAGCCTCTTCCGGCGCCGCAATTTCAACGTAGATAGCCTGACCGTCGGACGCACGCACAAACCAGATATCTCACGCGTCACCATCGTATTCGACGCCAAGCAACTCAAGGCGCAATTGATCATCGCCAATCTACAGAAGCTGATAAACATTATCGATGTGCGCCACCTTTCAGAAGCTCCGCATGTCAGCCGCGACCTGGCGCTCATCAAGGTGCGCACAGACGATCCCGATTCTCGCAATGGCCTCACGCAAATTTGTGAGCATTTCCCCGCGCGCATTATCGACATCGGCCCCTTCGTCGCGATACTGGAAATTTCTGCCGCCATCTATGTGATCGAGCAACTCATCGAGGAATTACGCCCGCTTGGCATCGTCGAAATGGTGCGCACGGGCGTCGTGGCGATGGGCCGCGGCATCCGCATTCACGACGCGGATTTGACGCCCATCCGTCGCTCCACCCACGCTGTCAACGGCAACGCTTAGTACCGGCACTGCGAAACTTACGGAGGAAATGCATGGCTAAGATCTACTACGATCAGGATGCCGACCCTACCCTGCTCGAGGGGCGCACCATCGCCATCATCGGCTACGGCAGCCAGGGCCACGCCCACGCCCTGAATGCGCGCGATAACGGCGCTGAGGTCATTGTCGGCCTATATGAAGGCAGCCGCAGCCGCGAAAAAGCGGGAGCGGATGGCCTGTCGGTCTATTCCGTCGCTGAAGCCAGCGCTCGTGCCGACATCATCAACATGCTGCTCCCCGATACGCGCCAAGCGCAGGTCTATGGCGAATCAATTGCCGCCAATTTGCGGCCGGGTAAGATGTTGCTATTCGCGCATGGTTTCAACATCCATTTCGGCACCATCGTCCCGCCGGCCGAGGTCGACGTCGCCATGATCGCGCCGAAAGCACCCGGTCACCGCGTGCGTGAGATTTTCGGCGAAGGCGCCGGCGTGCCCGGATTGTTGGCTATCCATCAGGACGCCAGCGGCCAGGCGAAAGAGAAAGCGCTCGCTTACGCCTACGCCATTGGCTGCACCCGCGCCGGCGTCATCGAGACGAGTTTCCAGGAAGAAACGGAAACTGATCTATTCGGCGAACAGGTCATCCTCTGTGGCGGCGTTACAGCCCTCGTGCGTGCCGCCTTCGAGACACTGGTAAAAGCCGGCTATCAACCAGAAATCGCCTATTTCGAATGCCTGCACGAGCTGAAGCTCATCGTCGACCTAATGTACGAAGGCGGCCTCAGCTACATGTGGTATTCCGTCAGCAACACGGCCGAGCAAGGCGGCTATCAGATTGGCGACCGCTTCGAAGACCTCGTCAAGGAAGAAATGGCAGGCGTGCTGCAGCGCATCCAGAATGGCGGCTTCGCCAAAGATTGGATCGCCGAGAACGAGCAGGGTCTGCCCAATTTCCTGCCACGTCGTCAGCGCGAGCACGATCTGCTACTGGAAGATGTCGGCGCCCGCCTGCGCGATATGATGCCTTTCTTACATGCTAAGCGCATCAAGCAAGGACAATGAGCATGAACGAACGCGTAATCTTCTTTGATACCACCTTGCGCGATGGTGAGCAAAGCCCCGGCGCGACCCTGAGCAGCGCCGAAAAGCTCGAGATCGCCCGCCAGCTCGCGCGATTGGGAGTGGATATCATTGAAGCTGGCTTCCCCGCCGCCTCGCCTGATGACCTGGCCGCCGTCCAACGCATCGCCCGTGAAGTCGGCACCGAATCCGGCCCGATCATCTGCGGCCTGGCGCGCACCGTCGAGAGCGATATTCGAACCAGTTGGGAAGGCGTGCGCGATGCGGCTCGCCCGCGCATTCATACCTTCCTCGGCACTTCAGATATCCACCTACAGTACCAGACGGGCATCACGCAAGCCGAAGCGCTCGTTAGGATACGGGATGCCGTAACGCTGGCCCGCAGCCTTTGCGAAGACGTCGAGTTCAGCCCGATGGACGCCGGTCGTACTGATCCTGCCTTCCTCGTTGAGGTATGCACGTTAGCGGTGGAATGCGGCGCGACGACGTTGAATATCCCTGATACGGTCGGCTACGTAACGCCACAGGAATGGGAAGCGCTCATCGCCAACCTCATCGCCGAAACGCCCGGCGCCGGCCCCGGTAGCGGCATCATCTGGTCGGTACACTGCCATAACGACCTCGGCCTGGCGACGGCCAACGCCCTGGCTGGCGTGATGGGTGGCGCGCGCCAGGTGGAAGTGACCATCAACGGCATCGGCGAGCGCGCCGGTAACACCAGCCTGGAAGAAGTGGCGATGGCCCTGAAGACGCGACCGCAATTCTACAACCTGCAATGCAACATCAATACGCGCGAAATCATCAAAGCCAGCCGCCTCGTGAGCAACTACACCGGCTTGCATGTGCAGGCGAACAAAGCCATCGTCGGCAATAACGCCTTCGCCCACGAAGCCGGCATTCACCAGGACGGTGTCTTGAAGAAATCCAGCACCTACGAAATCATGACGCCGGAGAGCGTCGGTCTCGCGCAGAGCCGCCTCGTGCTCGGCAAGCACAGCGGCCGTCACGCATTGCGAGTCCGCCTGGAAGAGCTGGGGTATTCCCTATCCGGTGACGCCCTCAACCAGGTTTTTGCTCGTTTCAAATCGTTGGCGGACGCCAAGAAGACCATCACTGATGCCGATCTGGTCGCTTTGATGGCTGACGAGTTTCATCGCCCGGAGGAAATCTTCAGCCTTGGCGATGTACAGGTCAGCTGTGGCACGATGGGCCTGCCGACGGCAACGGTCAAGTTGCTTGATAGCCAGGGCGCCACACACATCCAGGCCAGCGTCGGCACTGGCCCGGTCGACGCTGCCTTCCAGGCCATCGACGCCATCATCCAGGCACCAAACACCCTGGTAGAATACAGCGTCCATAGCGTTACCGAAGGCATCGACGCACTGGGGGAAGTCACCGTGCGCATCAAGGCCAATCAAGATGCGGAAGAGACGCGCTATTTCGGCGGCTACGGCGCTGATAGCGACATTATCGTCTCCAGTGTGAAGGCCTACCTCGCCGCCGTGAACCGCATGCTGACGGCGATGGGCTATGGCGAGCGGCAACCCGAAGGAGACGCGGCTACCGTCAGCATCGAGGAAGCCGGAAGTTGATAAGAGGGATACCTATGGAAAACAGAATGGTTGTGAACGGTGAACCACGAACGCTCTTCGCCAAAATATGGGAGCAGCACATCGTCCAGGCGCAACAGCCGGACGTGCCTGCGGTGCTTTATATTGATCTACACCTCATCCACGAGGTAACTTCGCCGCAAGCCTTCACTACCCTCAGAGAGCGCGGCCTCACTGTGCGGCGGCCCGCGCAGACCGTCGGCGTCATGGACCACAGTACGCCGACCACACCTCGCAACGAATTGGGCATCATCCCCATTGTGGATGTGCAGGCGGCTGCGCAGCTGGATACCTTCGCCAATAATTGCCGCAAATTCGACATTACAATGTATGAGCTGGGCCACGCGAATCAGGGCATCGTACACGTCATCGGCCCGGAACAAGGCCTCACCCAGCCGGGCATGACCATCGTTTGTGGCGATAGCCATACGAGCACTCACGGCGCTTTCGGCGCGCTGGCTTTCGGCATCGGCACCAGCGAAGTCGGCCATGTGCTGGCGACGCAAACCCTGCTCCAAAACCGCCCGAAGACGATGGCCATCCGCGTCGATGGTCGCTTACAGGAGGGCGTCGCCGCCAAAGACATCATCCTCGCCATCATCGCGCGCATTGGCATTCACGGCGGCACCGGGCACATCTTCGAATACCACGGCGAAGCCATCCGCACGCTCAGCATGGAAGGACGCATGACGGTCTGCAATATGTCCATCGAAGGTGGCGCCCGAGCGGGCATGGTCGCGCCAGACGATACGACGATCGAATACCTCGCCGGCCGCCCCTATGCGCCAGCTGGCGCGGAATGGGATGCGGCCGTTTCTCGTTGGCGCTCCTTGCCCAGCGATGATGGCGCCCAATACGACACAGAAATTCGCCTCGATGCCAGCGCGCTCACGCCGATGATCACCTATGGCACCAACCCCGGCATGGGCATGCCCATCGACAGCCGCGTCCCCGACCCCGATGCACAACCCTCGCCCAACCAACGCCTGGCGCTCGATAAGGCGCTGCGCTATATGGATTTGCAACCCGGCCAGCCCCTGCTCGGTCAACCGGTCGATGTCGTCTTCCTGGGGAGCTGCACGAATTCGCGCTTCTCCGATTTGCAACAGGCGGCGCGTCTCATCCAAGGGCACAAGGTGGCGGACAATGTGCGGATGCTGGTCGTGCCTGGCTCGCAACAGGTCAAGGCGCAGGCGGAAGCGGCAGGGTTGGATGAGATTTTCCGTGCCGCCGGCGCCGAATGGCGCGAGGCCGGCTGTTCGATGTGCATCGCGATGAATGGCGACCAGCTCGCCCCCGGGCAATACGCGCTGAGCACCAGCAACCGCAATTTCGAAGGGCGCCAGGGCAAAGGCGGTCGCACGTTCCTCGCCAGCCCGCTCACCGCCGCCGCCACTGCCATCCACGGTGTCATCACTGACCCACGCACCATCGGAAGGAGCAACTGATGGAAGCAATCATCGCCTTCCGCGGAACACTCATCCCCTTGCCGCGCAACGATATCGACACCGACCAGATCATCCCCGCCCGTTTCCTCAAAACGACGAACAAAGTTGGCCTCGGGCAACAAGCGTTTTTCGATTGGCGTTATGATGGCGCGGGCGAACCGCGCGCGGATTTCCCACTCAACCAGCCGCAATACGCCGGCGCCAGCGTCCTCGTCGCCGGCAACAACTTCGGCTGCGGCAGCTCGCGCGAGCATGCGCCATGGGCCTTGCTCGGCGCCGGTCTCAGAGCGGTCGTCAGCACCGATTTCGCCGATATCTTCCGCAACAATGCCCTCAAGAACGGCCTGCTACCTGTCGTCGTAGACGAAGAAACGCAACAACAACTGCTGAGCCTCGCTGAAGAAGATCCCACCGCCGATATCGCCATCGATTTGGAAGCGCAAATGCTCACCCTACCCGGTGGCCGCGCGGTGAGCTTCCCCATCGACGGTTTCTCGCGCCATTGCTTGATGAATGGCGTCGACCAGCTCGGCTTCTTGCTCGCCCTGGACGGCGAAATCGCCCGCTATGAAGGCGATCATCTCCCGCGCGTGAACCTAGCCGCCACGGAGCCGCCCGCGTGACCCGCGTCGAACTTTACGATACGACCCTGCGAGACGGCACCCAGCGCGAGGGGATCGCCTTATCGCTGGACGATAAGCTGAGAATTACCTCGCTCTTAGATTCGCTGGGCGTCACATATATCGAAGGAGGCTGGCCGGGGTCGAATCCCAAAGACGTCGCTTATTTCGACGCGGTGCGCGATCTGCCGTTGCAGCATGCGCGAATCGCCGCCTTTGGCTCGACCTGCCACAAGGACAACACGCCTGAAGACGACGCCAACATCCGCGCCTTGCTCGCCGCGAATACGGAAGTCGTCACCGTCGTCGGTAAGTCGTCGCCGTTGCACGCGCAGGAAGTATTGCAGACGACGATGGAAAACAACCTGCGCATGATTCGCGAGAGCGTCGCTTACCTGAAAGCGCAGGGCAAGGAAGTAATTTATGATGCCGAGCACTTCTTCGATGGCGCGCGCCTAGATGACGAATACGCGTTGGCGACGCTGCTCGCCGCGCTGGATGGCGGCGCCGATTGTCTCGTGCTTTGCGATACGAACGGCGGCACACTGCCCAACACATTGCGCCGCCGTTTTTTATGGGTAGGCGATGCGCTGCCTGGTGTTCCGCTCGGCATCCACACGCATAACGACGCCGAGCTGGCCGTCGCCAACACGCTCATCGCCGTGGACGCGGGCGCGCGTCACGTGCAAGGCACCATCAACGGTTATGGCGAGCGCTGTGGCAACGCCAACCTCTGTTCCATCATCCCCAACCTCCAGCTCAAGCAGGATTACGATTGCGTGCCGGCGGCGGCCCTGGGCAAGCTGACGCGCATCGCCCGCACCGTCGCCGAAATTGCCAATCTGGCGCCCGATTCGCACGCCGCCTACGTGGGCAAGAGCGCCTTCGCGCACAAGGGTGGCATCCACGTCGCTGCCATGCGCCAGAACGAGACCAGCTACCAACACATCGACCCACAGATCATCGGCAACGAGCAACGAACGCTCGTCTCTGACCTATCCGGCCGCGGCAACATCCTCAACAAAGCGGGGGAATTTGGGCTGGATGTCAGCCGACAACAGGCGGCGCAAGTGTTAGAAGACATCAAGCAACTGGAGAATCAAGGCTTCGTCTTCGAAGGCGCCGAGGCGAGCATCGCCATCCGCCTCTACCGCACGCAGGACGATTACCAGCCGCTCTTCACGCTGCTGGATTTCACTGTCCTCGTCGACCACTACGGCCAGGCACAAGCCATCGTCAAGCTGGATGTCACCGGCGAGCGCATGCACACCGCCGCCGAAGGGAACGGTCCGGTCAACGCGCTAGATATCGCCCTGCGCAAGGCCCTGCTGCCGCGCTACCCACAACTGGCTGAATTCCAGCTGGCGGATTACAAGGTGCGCATCCTCAATAGCGAAAGCGGCACTGCTGCCACCACCCGCGTGCTCATCGATACCCAGATGGGCGCTTCGCGCTGGAGCACCGTGGGCGCCAACGCCAATATCATCCAGGCCAGTTGGCTTGCCCTGCTGGATAGCATCGAATATGGTCTTTGCCTGGCGCCGGCCGTCATCCCACTCGCTACTCCACACGAAGCCACTTAGGAGCCATCCATGCCGCCAACCCCGCAACCGATGACCAGGGCGACGATCGCGGTCCTCCCTGGCGATGGCATCGGGCCAGAGGTGATGGCCGCAGCGATAGCCGTGCTCGAGCGAGTCGCTGGCGCGGATTTGCAGCTGGATTTCGCCGAAGCGCCCATGGGTGGCAATGCGATCGACAACTTTGGCACTCCCCTACCCGAGCACACGCTGCGAACCTGCGAGCGCGCGGATGCGATCCTGCTCGGAGCGGTTGGCGGGCCACAATGGTCCGACCCCAGCGCGTCGCAACGGCCAGAGCAAGGTTTGCTGGCGTTGCGCCAGCGCTTTGAGCTATTCGCCAATCTGCGACCGGTGAAGGCCTACCCTGCCCTCTCCGCGCAGGCGCCCCTGCGCGCCGATTTGCTCGATGGCGTCGACATCCTCTTCGTACGTGAGCTGACGGGTGGCATCTATTTTGGCGAACGACAGGAACAAGTGACGGGAGATTCCGCCTACGACACGATGATTTACCATGAGGAGGAGGTGCTGCGCGCCGCCAACATCGCCTTCCAGGCCGCCCGCGGCCGCCGCCGGCTGTTGACTTCTATCGACAAAGCAAATGTGCTCGCGGTCAGCCGCCTCTGGCGCCGCAGCGTGGAGAAATTGCACGAAGAATACCGCGATGTCGAGCTGGAGCACCTGCTCGTCGACGCCGCTGCCATGCACCTGCTCACGCGCCCGGCAGATTTTGATGTCATCCTCGCTGGCAACCTTTTCGGCGATATCCTGAGCGACGAGGCCTCCGTACTGGCCGGTTCGCTGGGGATGCTGCCCTCGGCTTCGCTTTCGGCGGGCGGCTTTGGCATGTATGAACCGGTCCACGGCAGCGCGCCAGATATTGCCGGGCGCGGCATCGCCAACCCTACTGGCATGATCCTGAGCGCGGCCATGCTCCTGCGCCATAGCCTGGGGCGCGAAGAAGAAGCATCCGCCATCGAGCGCGCCATCGATAAGGCCTTGGCCACCGGCGCTCGCACCGCCGATATCTCGTTAGGTACAACCCCCATCAGCACACAAGAATTCACGCAAACCGTACTCGACCACCTGGATTGAGACCGCATAGGAGCGCCAATATGACAACGCGAGCCGCGATTGGCTTTATCGGACTGGGCATCATGGGGCACGGCATGGCGGCAAACCTGCTGCGCGCCGGCTTCCCGCTCACGATCTGGAATCGCACGCGAAGCCGAATGGATGAGATGATGGCGGCCGGCGCCCGCGCGGGCGAATCTCCCGCCGATGTCGCCCGCCATAGCGAAATCATCATCACCTGCGTGAGCGACACCCCAGATGTCCGCGCGGTCATTTTGGGCGACGCGGGCGTCATTCACGGTGCGCGGGCCGGCTCGCTCATCATCGATATGAGCACCATCAGCCCACAGGCAACGCGGGAAATCGCCGCGGCTCTCGCCGAAGCCGATCTGCATATGCTCGACGCGCCCATCAGCGGCGGTAGCGAAGGCGCAGTCAACGGCACGCTGAGCATTATGGTGGGCGGCGAAGCAGCCCAGGTCGAACGTGCGCGCGCCGCCTTCGAAGTGATGGGCAAGACCGTCACCCATGTCGGCGAAATTGGCGCCGGCCAGACCGTCAAGATCGTCAACCAGATCCTCGTCGTCGGCAATATGCTGGCGGCCTCCGAAGCGATGTTGATGGCGCAAGCGGGCGGCCTCGATTTGCGCAAGGCGTTGCAAGCTGTCGAAGCGGGCGCAGCGGGCAGTTGGATGCTGAGCAACCGCGCGCCGCAAGTCTTCGCGCGCGATTTCCGCCCCGGCTTCACCATCGATCTCCAGCAGAAAGACTTGCGCCTGGCCCTCGAAGCGGCAGAGCAACTCGGCGTTCCGCTCCTCGCCACTAGCCTCATCCACCAGCTATATAAGACGCTGCAGCTGCAAGGCCTTGGCGGCGAAGGCAACCACGCCCTCGTCAAAGCGCTGGAGAATTTGAGCCAATTAAAGATTGGCGGTGCGCAGACTTAGCTCCGCCGTGCCAACCAGACGCTCGCAATAATCAAACTTCCGCCCAGCATATGATAAAGCGTGATGTCCTCATCCAATAGCATCCAGGCGGAAAGCGCCGCCACTAGCGGCACCAAGCTAACATAAATCGTCGTGCGCACCCCGCCCACGCGCTGCACGCTCATATTCCAAAGCAAATAGGCGATTGCTAGGCTGCCCACTACCGAATACAGCAACCCGAGCCAAGCGCCCGTGCTATAAGCCGACCAATCCGCGTGGAAGATGCTGCTGCCATTCAGCAGCACCAGGCAGAAAGCGCCTGCGACTATCGTCCAGGTCGTCAGATAAATTGGCTCGGATTTGGGGGCGTAGCGGCGCACCCCCAGGGTGTATACCGCCCAGGAGAACATCGCGCCCACTACCAACAGGTCGCCGCGAAAACTCAGAGATGAGAGCGCTCCGGTGCCGCTCGGCAAGAAAACAACCAGCACCCCGCCAAAACCGAGCAGCATGGCGAGCACCAGACCAAACCGCATGCGCTCAATACCCAGGAGCGTCCCCAACAAACCAACGATGATCGGCGCCGCTGTCAGGATCAGAGAACCATTTGCCGCCGAGGTATAATTTAAGCCCCTGAGAAACATGGATTGGTAGAGAGTATTGCCAATAATGCCGAGGATGAGCAAATGCCAGATATCGCGCCCGGGTAACGCCAAGCGGCCAGTCCGCAAGCGCAATATGAACAACATCAACAGCGACCCCGCAGCAAAACGTAACGTCATGAAAAGCGAGGGCGGGATCTCGCGGATGGCGCTCTTCATGATGACGAAATTGAATCCCCAGAGCAGGACGACGGCGATCATTCCCAAATCTGCTGGGAAAGACAGTGGTCGCGAACCAATTCGTCTGAAGCGCATGAGGGGATTGTAATGCGCGGCAAGCACCGATAGTAGCGCCAGGCCAAACCGCGTGCGCTAGAATGGGCGCGGAGGGAGCGGATGTTCGCAAGCTGGGAGAGCGGTTGGGGGCTGGGGGCGGTGCAGGCGCTCGCGGCCGCGCGTGGGCCCCTGGGCGACGCGCTGGCACAGGCGCTGCATTTCGGCGGTGGCACCCTCTTCTTTCTCGTCGTTTTACCTATCATATATTGGAGCATTCAGCGCGAGCTGGGCACTCGCCTGATTTTCGCATTGACATTTTCGTTTGCGCTCGGCGAGCTAGTAAAAGCGCAATTCGGAGCGCCGCGGCCGGTTGATATCGCGCCAACGCTCATCTCGCCCCTCCTCGAGCAGGGAGGATTTGGCTTCCCATCGAATCACGTCCTCCTGACAGTTGCGGTTTGGGGTTACCTGGCGTTCTATTTGAGGAGGCGGTGGGTGACGCTGGCAGTAGCGCTGCTCGTGCTGGCGCAGATGTGGGGGCGAGTGTATGCCGGCGTGCATTTCCCGCATGATGTCATCGGCGGCCTCATGCTCGGTGGAATATCGCTGTGGCTATTCGTCCAGGCGCTGGAATATTTCCCATCAAGATGGGCGCGCTGGCCCACCAAATCGCGCGCGCTTTTCACGGTAGGGAGCAGCGTGCTCGTTTACCTCATATTGCCACCGGGCGAAGAATCGACTGGCCTGGTCGGGCTCTGGCTCGGTTGCGGGCTGGGGCTGATCATGCGCGACATGCTGGCCGAGAGCGGCGTCTCGGGGAGCGCGTGGCAACGCCTGGCGCGCACAGTCCTCGGCCTCACGCTGCTCATCGCATTCTTCTATTCGGCGCGCGCTCTATTCGGCAGCATAGGCACAGAAGGGACGACCTTCGCCATGCTGCTGCGCGCGCTGCGGTATGCCCTCACGCTGGTGCTGGGTCTCGTTTTCTTGCCGAGGCTGTTCTTGCAATTGCATCTCGCGCCGTCAGTTGGAAGTGACTAGCGACCGACGCGCCGAATTCCGCCGCTTCGCGCAGCTGCAAGAAGCGCAGGCCTCACCGTTTTATTCCCATCTAGCCGCGCGCATCGCCGACGATCCTAGGAGCTACGACGAATTCTTCGCCGCCATCCCCGCTCACGAACATGCGCCCAACATGCTCTTCGCTGCTGTGCAATTGCGCATACTCGCTGAACCGGAGACGCCGCTCGCCAGCTATTACGCCAGCTTGCATGCTTCGCCCCGCCCACCCGATGCACACTCATATTCCCTCTTCCGCGAGTATTGCGACGCGCACCGCGAAGTCTTGTTCTCCATCCTGCGCGAACGTCGTATTCAGACCAATGAAGTCCGCCGCGGCTTAGCTTTGTGGCCCGCCGGAACGCTCGCTGTCACCATCGCCAAGGACACGCCGCTCGCGTTGGTGGAAATCGGTTGCAGCGCTGGCCTAAATCTAATATGGGATCGTTACGGTTATCATTACCGTGACGCTACCGGTGCGACATACCACGCAGGGAACGCGAATTCATTGTTACAAATGGATGCCGAGTTGCGCGGCCCGCTCATCCCGCCACTCGTCACGTTGCCCCCGCGCATCAACCAGCGCATCGGCATCGACCTGCAACCCCTCAATATCCATTCCTCCTGCGATATCGCCTGGTTGGAGGCGTTGATCTGGCCGGAGCACCACGACCGTCGCGAATTCCTGCGGCAAGCCATCGCCATTGCCCAAGACATTTCGCACGATCTGCGGCACGGCGACGCGCTTGAGTAGCTGCCCACCGTCGCTGACGAATTGCCCGCAGATTGTGCGCCTCTCTTCTTTCATACCTACGTCACGCAGCAACTCAACCACCAGGATCGCGCGCGCCTGCCACAATTCATTGCCCATAGCGCGCGCCGCTTTCGCCACGCTTTCCACCTCTGGCACGAGCGGGGCCAGCGCGCTACACACCCGCGGCTGGTCCTGCGGCATTTCGCGCGCGGCCAAATCGTCTCGGAGCGCCTGCTGGCATACGCCGGCGCGCACGTCTGCTGGTTGAAATGGCGCGATCTCGCTTCTGCGCAAGCATGAAACCTCTTCGCGAGACTCAAACAACCCGTTTTGCGTATAAAGGAAAAAGCGCCAGGAGCCGCCGATGAGCAGCGCCCCCGGAATCAATCTGCGCACATTCTATTTCATCGCCGCCACGCAGACGCTCTCCATCCTCGGCAGTACGCTCGCGGGGTTGACGGTTGGCATCTGGATCTTCGCGGAAACAGGGGAAGTTTTCCCCTTTGCCATCGTTTCGATCGCCAGCGTCCTGCCCTCCATCTTGCTGGGTAGCCATCTTGGCTGGCTGGCCGACCGCCTGGATCGCCGCATGGTGATGGCCGTCGCCGATCTCGGGCAGGCGGTAACTACGCTCCTTTTGCTGTTGAGCTTCGTGAGCGGCGCCTTCCAGCTCTGGCATCTTTACGTGCTGGCCCTGATTTCCGCCACGTTCCGCTTCATGCAACAGCCGGCCTTCCGCGCCGCCATCACGACGCTCATCCCACCCGACCTGCGCACACGCGCTAACGCCATCCTGGAAATGCAAAATCCACTGGCGGGCATCGTGGCGCCAGCGCTGGCGGGCGTGATTTACGCCTTCATCGGTGTGGAAGGCGCGCTCTTGGCCGATCTCGCAAGCTTCGCGCTAGCCTTCTCCGCCTTGCTACTCGCTCGTTTCCCACCGCAACGAAAATCGCCGAGCAACGGCGAATCGATTTGGCGGCAGGCGATGGCCGGTTGGCGTTATATCCTCGCCTCACGCCTTGTGCTCTTCACCTTCCTGTATTTCATGTTTATCAATTTCCTCGTCGGCGGCGTGCTCAACGTCCTGATCCAGCCCTACCTCATCGCTCGGACGGGCAGCGAGGGCGCGATGGGCATCCTGCTAAGTTTAGCGAACGTGGGCATGATCATCGGCGGCGTCGCTATCAGTGCCTACCGTGGCAAACCACGCATGCTGGCCGTGCTGGTCGGCATCAGCTTCGTCTGTATATCCTTTGTCCTGCTCGGTATAGCGCGCGAAATCTACAGCCTCGGTCTGGTGATGTTGATATTTGGCCTGCCCATCACGATGATCAACGCGCTCTCCGTCTCGCTATGGCAAGCCAAGGTGCCCCCGGAATTGCAGGGCCGCTTCTTTGCGGTGCGCATGCAACTCATGTTAATGTTTCAGCCCATCGCCTATTTCTTCACCGGCGCGTTGACCGACAGCGTCTTCGAACCGGCGGTTGGCAGCCTGGGTTGGCAGCGATTTGCGCCCCTCGTCGGTGATCAGCCAGGCGCCGGCATGGGCCTCTTCATCCTGCTCAGCGGCCTACTCGCGACAGTCGCCACGTTGGCCCTCTTCGCTTTCCCAAAACTGCGCCGCTTCGAAGAACACATGCCCGATTTCGCGGTGGAAACAGAAGCGGCGGCGCCTGCTGAAGCTACTGCCTCCCAACCCTAACGCCGCCGACCACGCCAAATCATCCAGACCAGGCAAAGCAGCAAGAAGCGGGTGAACACATATTTGAACGCGCCCCATTTATTCGGCATCTGTTGCAAATACCAGGCCACCACTTCCGCGCGCCGCTTCTGCAGATTCAGCTCAAGTGTTTGCGCAGGCTTAGAAAACTTCGAACCAGCGCTGATGACGGACTGTCGTTTGTGAAATTCCAGGAACCCCAGTTGCAAACGATCGACCTGACCGCCGCCGTCGCGTTGGAAGAGTACCCAGTTCGGCTGCAGCATCACCGACGTCCATAGCGCTTGCGGGGGCGCCAGCTGAAAGGCCAGCGGATCTTCGGCGTCGGCATGGTGCAAGGGCAAGCCGGCGCGCGCTAGACCGCCTAGTGGCTTCAGCATCAACTGCGGCCCCTCCACCTTTACCTCGAAGCCACCACCATATGCCGCCCAAACCCGTCCATTCGTGCTGAAGCCTGGCGCTGGCTGATAGACGCCTGTCAGCTCTGCCCAGGCCAGCGGCTCCGCCTGAATTTCCGGATACGGCGGCGTTACGCTCTCCGGCGCGATCTGAAGCAGCTGCTGCATCAAACCCAGCGACACATCATAAGATGAGCGGTTGCCGCAATTCGTGAAAGCCAACACCGCCAGCTCGTCATCCGGCGCGACGAGCATCATCGATATGAAACCCGGCCAGCCACCGCCGTGCTGGGCGATGCGGTGGCCCAGAGCATTTTCCAGCCAGAAGGTCATGCCCATCGCCGGCAGGCGCTCGTCCAGGCTCCACTGTCGCTCCATCATCATCGCCAGCGTCTCTTCCCGCAGCACGCGCCCGTGCTCGTTGGCGCCGCCGTTCATCAGCGCTGCCACATAAAGCGCCATCTGATTCACGCTAGAAAAGATCGACCCCGCGCCTGGGATGACGATGTCTGTGTAATCCACCCGCTCCAGCGGCCCGCCCTGCGGCTGATAACCGGTGGCGAAATCCTGCACTCGCTCGGTGAGGAAATAATCCGTCTTATTCATCCCCAGCGGCTCGAAGACATGGTGGATCATGTATTGCTCGAAGGGCTGCCCGCTGACATCTTCAATGATTTGCCCGAGTGTGCCGTAGGCATGGTTATCGTAAGCCCACTTGCGGCCGGGGTGCAGCTCTGTCGTCAAGCCCTCGGCATAAAACTCCCTCAGCGGCGGTGCCAGACCTCTGTGGGCGGAAATCGATATCGGTTGCCCGGGGATCAGCTCGCGCCAACTGCGGATATCGCCCAGCCCCGTGCGGTGTGTGAAGATGTGACAAAAGGTAATTGGCGGCGCGCTGGGGTCTGGGTGCCCAAAACGATAGCTTTTCAAATAATCATTCACTGGCGCGTCCAGGTCGATCTTTCCCTGCTCCCAGAGCTGCATGACACCGATAGCCGTGAAGGTCTTGGAGATCGAGCCGATGCGAAAGCTGGTATCAGGAGAGACCGGGCGGCGCGTCGGATAATCGGCCCAGCCAAAACCGCGCGCATAGACGATCTCGCCGCGATGCACGATGCCCACCGCCAGGCCACCCGCCGCATGCTGGTTGAATTGACCGTGGATGTATTCGTCTGCGCCGTCAATTGTCGTTTGAATGTGCTCTTTCATCTTTCCTCCCCTCTCAACCGGCAGGATATTCGGCTGCTTCTTAACTACCGAAAACGATTTCGGAGACACATTTAACAATCAGGGCTGTGAATTTTGCCTCAATCGTCGCCCGGATGTGCTTTTTCCTTCGTGACATCCCGCTCAATCCGCAAGAAATTCGGCTGCTTTGCGGGTCCCGAAAACGATTTCGGGGTTTTCGCCCGCGAAACGCGATATCAAATCGCGCAAGTCTTTGGCCGCGGTGCGTACAAGATCCAGCCCACCGTCATGCTGTGCCTCGACAATGAGCAGTGCCTCGCTCGTCGTATCGGAAACAGCGCTCTCCGCGCTTTGTCGCCAGCACCAGCGCCGCGCGATGACCCGTCGTCGCTCGTCCGCAAAGATCACTTCCCCCGCCGGCGGCGCTTCGAGCGTCTTACTATGCAACTCATAATACGCCTCATCTCCGCGCGCAAATCCAACCGTCACCGTACCGCTCGTCTTCGCCAGATCATATACCAGCACCGGCAAAGAGTAGCGCAGGCTGATCAGATTGCCGATATCCACCAGCGTGTTGATGCTGGGGATGGCGCCCGCCTTCCGCAAGCGCCGCAATAAGGCCTCCGCCGCGCTACGATATTTCGTCGGGCTCACGCCGAAGGCGCTGAAGGTACGCCTCCAGGCCGCCAGCGGCGCGATATCCGCCGGTGAACGCTGGCCCAGCCGCACAAGGGTGGCGGATTGCTCTGCGGCGAATTCGTGGCGCAATTCCGCGTTGGTGGGCGGGTTCCGCAGGCAGCGTCCGTGAACGACGCCACCGCAAGTCTGCGGAAAGCGCTCCAGCAAAACCCGGTCATAGCGGAAAAGCGCGCGCGCTGGCGAGGCCATCAGCGGGAAATCAAGCCTGTTCTTCCAATCGATCGTTGGCGGGCGGCGGCGTTGGCGTTAGGGCCGTCAGCTCGGCGCGCTCCGCTTCGCTCAAATCCAATTCCAGCGCCGCCAACGAGGCTTCCAACTGCGCCAAGTTGCGAGCGCCGATGATGGGCGCCGTGATGGCTGGACCGCCCATCACCCAGGCTACCGCCAGCGTCACTGGATGGACGTCGCGCTCCCGCGCCAACGCCGCCAGCTGCCGCGCCGCTTCCCAATAATGCTCATGGCTATAACGCAGCTGATACATTTCGTTCTCGAGCAAGCGGCCCTGCGGCGGTGGGCCATCCGCATATTTCCCGCTCAACAAGCCGCCCCCCAGCGGCGAATATGAAATCACGCCGATGCCCAGTTCCGCAGCCATCGGCAGGATTTCCACCTCTGCCTGCCGCTTGATGAGCGAATACATTGGCTGCAGGCAGGCGATGGGCGCCCAACCATGCAGTGCGCAAAGCCCCTGCGCCCGCGCCACCTGCCACGCTGCCCAATTGCTCACCGCGGGATACAGGATTTTGCCCTGTCGCACCAAATCATCGAAGGCGCGCAGCGTCTCCTCTAGCGGCGTATCGTCGTCGTAGCGGTGAAGAAAATAGATGTCGAGGCGATCGGTGCCCAGGCGACGAAGGCTGGCTTCCACCTCCTGCATGATGTGACGGCGCGAACCGCCCGAGCCACTCAACCCACTTCCCATACCCACTTTGGATGTGATGACCAGGTCGTCGCGTTTGCCCGCCATCAGCCTGCCGAGCACGCGTTCCGATTCGCCGCCGCCGTAAACATTGGCGCAATCGAAGAAATTGATGCCTACTTCCAGGCAGCGGCCGAACATGCGCGCCGATTCGCGCTCGTCAGCCGCATCACCGAAGGTCATGACGCCCATGCAGAGCGGTGAAACGCGCACGCCAGTGCTACCCAACCATCGATATTCCATGCTACCTCCGCCTCAATTATTCCTCCACAGCGGCCGATTGTAACACGTGCTACCAGCCTTGCTAAAAACGCGACGCGACTATTGCCGCGCAACCACCAATGCGATAAGATGGCGTTCAGTGGTCCGTCAATAATCAGCCGGACCAATCGCACGAACTAGCAAAGGAGTTCTACCATGCGGCGTTTAATTTTGTCCGTCGTTGTGCTTGCCATGGTGACCATGCTGCTCAGCAGCGCGGCCATCGCGCAGGACGAAAAAGTCCTCATCATCGGCGAGAGCTTCAACATCGACTATATGGACCCGGGGCGTTCCTTCAGCTTCACGCCCTTCCAGATCTTCCTGGGCGTCTATCAGACACTCTTGAAGTTCCCCGCCAATGGCATCACGCCTCTGGAATTTGATGTCGCCAGCGGCTATGAGCAAAGCGAGGATGGCCTCAGCTTCACTTTCACCCTGCGCGATGACATCACATTCTCCGATGGCAGCGGCCTCACCTCCGATGATGTCGCTTTCTCGCTGATGCGCTTCAAGAATCTGAAAGGCTACGGCTCTTCGCTGGCCGCTTCGCTCGCGAGTGTGGATACCCCGGACGATTACACCGCTGTCGCCAATCTCTCGCAGCCGGACCCCGCCTTTCTCAACAAGCTGACCTTCGGCGGCATGAGCATCCTCAACGCTGATGCCGTGCGCGCCGCCGGCGGCTCTGATGCTGAAAACGCTGACGAGATCGACGATCTTGAAGTGTGGTTCCAGAACAACAGCGCTGGCAGCGGACCCTATGTCCTTTCGCAATACGAGCCGGAAGTCATCGTCGAGCTAACGCGCAATGAGAACTACTGGGGCGATACTCTTCCCTACTTTGACCGCATCATCATGACGCACATCGCCGAAGTCTCTGCGCGCAAGATCGCCCTGGAAGCTGGCGACATCCACATTGCCCGCGAATTGCTGCCCGCCAATATCACTGACCTGGAAGGCGCTGAGGGTATCGAAACGATCCAGACGGCCAGCGTGCAGATGAACTACCTGGCGATGAACCGTAACCCGGATATCGGCGGGCCGATGTCTGACGAGCGCGTCAACGCTGCCGTCCGTTATGCATTGGATTACGAAGGAATTAAGCTGCTGAATTCCGCCAACGCCTATACGCCGGGCTCTGTCATTCCAGTGGGTATCGAAGCAGCCTGGGATCCGAGTCGTGCACTTTCACAGGATCAGGACAAGGCACGCGCTCTACTTGCCGAAGCTGGATATCCAGATGGTTTCGATGCGACTCTCACCTATTGGGATGATGCTATCGGCGGTGTGGAATTCGGCGTGATGGCTCAGAAGATCGCCGCGGACCTGGCGGAAGTTGGTATCAACCTCACTATCATCCCCACCGATTTCTCCAATTGGATCGACCCCTACCGCGCCGGTGAGCTGCAATTCACGATCGCCCTATGGCTGCCAGACTTCGCTGATCCCTCCAACTACCTGCACTTCTTGCCCGCCTACGCAGGCTCGGTGAATGTTTCCAACCGCGTCAATTGGACGGAAGCCAACGCCGATCCTCACGCACTCGAATTGCGCGATGCCGCTGATGTCGAGTCGGATCCGATGAGACGCACAGAACTCTACGATCAGATTCAGCAATTCTGGCAGGATCGTGGACCCTGGGTGCCCTACTTACAATCCACCCAGCAGACTGCCTATGTCTCCGGCCTGGAAGGCAGCGTGATGCACCCCTTCTGGGGCCTCGTCTATGTAACCGAACTTTCGATGGCCGAGTAACCTGAAGCACTAGCACCTATGGGGCGTCGCCACGCGTGGCGCCCCATACCCCTTCCTCGCACTAGGTTACGCCCATGCTCATTCACACCTACTTGCTGCGGCGCGTTTTCCTCGCTATCCCGACCGTCTTCGGTATCTCACTCATTGTCTTCATTATCGCCAACGCGCTGCCGGCCGATCCCGTCTCTTCTTTCCTACCCAATTCTGCCCTCGGTAATCAGACCATCATCGACCAGTTTCGCCGCAAATGGGGTTTGGATCGCCCGCTTCATGAGCAATACATTTCCTGGATAACTAATGTCATCCAGGGTGATTTCGGCATTTCTCTTCGCAGCAAACGCCCTGTCTCCCAGGATATCGGCGGCTTCCTACCGGCAACGATTGAGCTGGCAACGGTCGCTATCGTCATCAGCCTCAGTGTCGGCGTAACGCTGGGGGTGATCTCGGCCGTCTGGCGCGGCCAGCCGGTCGATTACCTGGCGCGCATTCTGGCGCTCATCGGCGTCAGCTTCCCCGTCTTCGTGCTTGCGCTGATCGGCAAACGTCTCTTCGCCGTCGAGGTGGATTGGCTACCAAGCGGCCGGCGGCTGGATCTGCTCTTGCGCGCGCCAAGTACCGTCACCGGTTTCTACACAGTGGATAGCTTGCTCGCGGGCAATTGGCGCGTCTTCCAGAACGCCGTCTCGCATCTGGTACTACCGAGCATCGTGCTGGCCGTCTTCCCGATGGGCTTCATCACCCGCCTGACACGCTCGGCGATGCTCGAATCTTTGGGGCAGGATTACATGCGTACCGCACGCTCGAAAGGCTTGCGCGAGAGCATCGTCATCTTCCGCCATGGCCTGCGCAACGCGCTCATCCCCGTCGTCACCATCATCGGCCTTTCGTATAGCAGCCTGCTCGCCGGCGCGGTGCTCACCGAATCCATCTTTTCCTGGCCGGGCATCGGCCGCTACGCTTTCCTATCGGCGACAAGCCAGGATTTTCCCGCGACGATGGGCGTAACCATGCTCATCGCCCTAATTTATGTGGGGGTGAATTTCATTGTCGACATCCTATATTTCTTCGTCGACCCGCGCATCCGGGCCGCCTGAAGGCGGGGCGCCTGAAGGCGGGTCACCAGAGGCCCGCCGCGCGCGCGTCGAATGGCACCTCGTCGCTTACCAGCTGCGGCAAAATCCGCTGCTGCTGGTGGGTATTGTGGTTTTGCTCTTCTTCCTGCTGGCGGGCATCTTTGCAGAGCCGCTCGCGCCCTACCCACCTAAAGGGGCGGCTGCGCAGAACATGACCAAGCTGCGCCAACCGCCCGACGCGGAAAACCTATTCGGCACCGACCGCCTCGGGCGTGATGTGTTCAGTCGCTTACTCTACGGCACCCGCTTGACCATCCCCTCCGGCTTCCTCGTCATCTTATTTGGCTCCATCATTGGCTCGGTGATCGGCGCCGTCGCCGGCTACCTGGGCGGTAGCTGGGATGAGCTGCTCATGCGCGTTACCGAGCTATTCATGGCCTTCCCAACGATCATCCTGGCAATGGCCATCGCCGCCGCCCTCGGCCCATCCATCACCAACGCCATCATCGCGTTGACGATCGCCTGGTGGCCATTTTATGCGCGCATGATGCGCGGCCTGGTGCTCTCCGTTAAGCCAAATGATTTCGTCGAAGCGGCGCAAAGCATCGGCGCTTCCCAGCCTTATATTCTCTTCCGCACCATCGTGCCAAACGCCATCGCGCCGATCATCGTGATGATGACGCTGGATATCGGCAGCGCCATCCTGGTTTTCGCCGGGCTCAGCTTCCTCGGCCTCGGCCCCGAACCGACCGTTCCCGAATGGGGGCAAATGGTCGCCAATGGCATCGACAATTTCGATGCCTGGTGGATGTGGTTCTACCCAGGTATGGCCATCGCCACACTGGTGATGGCGCTGAATTTCATCGGCGACGGTGTCCGCGATATCACCGACCCGCGCTTGCGGAAGAAATAAGTTAGGCGCCGCCCTTTTCTTCCTTCACCAAATAGATCCCTGGTATCGAGACGAGCGTTACGGCGCCTTTGATGACCAGATTCGTGACGAAAAGGCTGACGAGCACCGCGCCCGGTAACACACCAATGAAGGCGATAGCAACGAATAACGCGCTATCCAACGGGATGGCCAGCGCGTTGCTGCTCAGCACCCGTCCCCATTGCCAGCGCGCGCCCATTCGCGCTACCCACAACCGATATACCTCAGTATCCAGCAGCTCGGATGCCAGCTCAGCGATGATGCTGGCGAAAACGATGCGCCAGACCGGGCCGAGCACCACGCCGAAGGATTCCTGCACGCCCACCGCCAGATCCGCCGGCAACGCCGCAATCAACGAGAAAAGGAGCGCCATCAGCAGATTTACCAGCGCCGCCAGCACGATGACCAGGCGTGTTACCGAGACGCCCGCGACCTTATGAAGCATATCGCGCAATGTAAAGGTAAAAGGGTAAATCAGTGTGCCGCCATCGACGCTCTGCCCGGCAATGAGCACGATGCGTAGGCTACCGATATCAGCCAGCAACTGCGCGGCCACATAGGCCACCGCCACGATCACCGCCCTCCGCAAGCCTGCTTCGGTCATAGTGCGACTCCGTTTGACTCTTGCCGCCATTCTATGTCACTGCCACAATAAGGCAATGGTGCGGCAATCGCGCTATGCTCCTCTTGAACCGGAGGCCGCCAGTGGCTCCCCGAATGCGCCGCCGACAACACGGCCGCCGCAACGCCAGAGTCAACACGCGCGCGCTGCCACGGGCGATGCGTTTCCTCGGCAACCACCGCCGCTCGACCTTCCTCGCCTATTTTGCGCTCATCATCGCCAGCATGGCCCAGCTGGCCGTGCCACAACTCACGCAGAACATGATCAACGCCATAACCGATGGCGCGTTTGCAAAAGAAGTTCTTGACGGCGCACCACCCGAAGCCCACGAGCCCATCGCCCGCGCCGCCGGCACCACAGTCGAAGCGCTGCAGCGCGCGCGCGATCACGCTGGCGAATGGCTGCGCAATGCGGCCCTCATCATCGTGCTCTTCGCCTTTGTGCGCGGCGCCTTTTCTTTCATCCAGACCTACATGGCAGAAAATACTTCGCAGGGTGTCGCCTACGACTTTCGCAACGCGATCTATCGGAAGGTGCAGCGCCTCTCTTTCAGCTATTATGACCGCACACACACCGGGCAAATCATGATCCGCGCAACGGACGATGTGGAACGGTTGCGCATCTTCCTCGCGCAGGGCCTCGTGCTCACAGCGCAATCTTTCCTCCTGCTCTTGGCCACTCTAATCATCCTCTTCCTGACCAATTGGCAGCTTACGCTAGTCATATTGCCGATCTTGCCGGTGGCGCTGGTGCTCTTCGGGGCTTTTGGCGCCTTCGTTCGGCCACTCTTCTCGGAATTGCAACGCCGCCTCGCGAGCTTGAACACGATCTTGCAAGAAAATCTGGCGGGGATCCGCACCATCAAAGGCTTCCGACGCGAAAAGGAGCAGCAGGCACGTTTCCAGCATTCGGCTGACGATCTCTACACGCACCAGATCCGCCTCGCCACCGTCTTCTCGACCATGTTCCCGCTCATCTTCCTGGTCTCGCAAATCGGGCAGGGTATCATCCTCTATTTCAGCGGGCAGCAAATCTTCCGCGGCGCTCTAACCCTTGGCGGCTACCAGAGTTTCAGCCTTTATTTACTCTACGTCTTCTTCCCGCTGGGGCAGCTCGGCTTCATCATTTCGCTCGTCGCGCAGGCATCCGCCTCAGCAGAGCGCATCTTTGAGGTGCTGGATACGGAATCCGAAGTGCGCAATCGCGCTGACGCGCGCGAACTGCCAAGCGTCCAGGGCCATGTGAGCCTGGATCATGTCACTTTTTCCTACTTCCGCGAAGGCCAACCGGTGCTACAAGAAGTGAGCCTGGAAGCGAGACCAGGCGAGACGGTCGCTTTACTGGGCGCGACGGGCAGTGGCAAGACTTCGATCATCAACTTGCTCCCACGCTTCTATGATGTAACAGAGGGCGCTGTCCTCATCGACGGGCATGACGTGCGCGAGGTTACGCTCGAGAGCCTGCGCGCGCAGATCGGTATCGTTTTGCAAGAGACGAATCTCTTCAGCGGCAGCATCCGCGAGAACATCGCCTTCGGCCGCCCCGAAGCAAGCCTGGAAGAGATCATCGCCGCTGCGGAAGTAGCCGAAGCGCACGAATTCATCACCAGCTTCCCCGCCGGTTACGATACGTCCGTCGGCGAACGCGGCGCGACCCTATCTGGCGGGCAGAAGCAGCGGATCGCCATCGCCCGCGCCATCCTGCTGAACCCGCGCATCCTCATCATGGACGATTCGACGAGCAGCGTCGATTTGCTCACTGAGCAACGCATCCAGAAGGCGCTCGACCAGCTCGTTGAGGGCCGCACCAGCTTCATCATCGCCCAGCGCATCTCCACCGTGTTGCATGCCGACCAGATCATCGTGCTGGAAAGAGGGCGCATCGTCGCGAGTGGCGTACACGCGGATTTGCTGGAAGCTAGCCCCGAATATGCGGAAATATTCGCCTCGCAGCTGGTCGAAGATATCCTGCCGGCAAAAGAAGCCTGACGATGGGCTTCATGATGGATGGCGGCCGACGCCTTCTCGAGCAAGAAACGACGCGGGCCAGCTCGCTCG
Source organism: Phototrophicaceae bacterium (assembly GCA_965237765.1). GTDB lineage: Bacteria > Chloroflexota > Anaerolineae > Aggregatilineales > Phototrophicaceae > WTGJ01. The sequence goes on along the minus strand of OZ250157.1, from coordinate 2,220,282 downwards.
GCAGCACCCTCTGGAAATTCCTGCTCTATTTCCGCCGCTACGGCATGGGCGCCCTGCTCTCTTTCGCGCTCATCGCTATCGCTTCTTGGACGCAAATCACTGCCCCCACCCTCATCGGCCAGGCAGTGGATTGCTATTTTTTCGTGCGCGATCCGGATGCGTGTACCTACACAGAAGATAACGCCCTCGCCATCGAAGCGCGCATCGCTGATGACGAGAGCATCGTTGACGAGGAAAAAGCTTCCGCTATCCGCCAGACCAAACTGGACGGTCTACTGGGCATTTGCCTCTTATTGTTGACGCTCTTTATGGGTGGCGCGATTGCAAATGGCGTCGCTTTCTTCACCATGAATTGGACCGGGCAAAATGTGCTGCGTGCGATGCGCGTTGACCTATTCCGCCACCTGCATACCCTCTCGCTGAAATACTATTCCTCCCAAAATACTGGCGACCTCATGAGTCGGATCACCAACGACACCAACATCATCCAACAGGCCTTCAACTTCGGTTTGCTCTCGGTGTTGGGCGGTGTGCTTATAATGGTCTGGATCATCGTGCGCATGCTGGAAACGAATTTCGCTTATGCTCTCATCAGCCTTTCGGTCGTGCCGGTGATGCTACTGGCGACGATCTTCTTCTCGAACCGCGCTCGCGTCGCCTTCCGCCGTTCGCGGCGCGAACTTGGCGCGGTCAATACGGACCTGCAAGAGAGCATCTCTGGCGCGCGCGAGGTACAAGCCTTCAGCCGCGAAGAAGAGAGCCTCAGTCAATTCCAACAAACCAACGAAGCCAACCGCTCCGCTAACGTCCAGGCCGCCGTCTTCACCAGCGCACTCACCCCAGTGTTGGAGGCGCTGGGCTTTGCCGCGCTAAGTATCGTCGTCCTCAGCGGCGGCAGCGCCGTGCTGCTTGGCGAGCCGTTGCTTGGCGGTAGCATCATCACGCTCGGCACCGTCTTCGTATTCATCCAATATATCCAGCGCTTCAACCAGCCAATCCAGCAAATTGCCACGCTATGGGCCAATATCCAATCGGCCATCGCGGGTGGAGAGCGCATATTTCAGATGCTGGAAACGCCGGCCGATATCACCGACGCGCCCGATGCCATCGAATTACCACCCATCCAAGGCCATGTGGAATTTGACCAGGTTGCCGCCGAATACGAGCCGGGTGAGCTAGTCTTGCAGGACGTCAACTTCAGCGCCCAGTCGGGACAGATGATCGCCATCGTTGGCCCGACGGGCGCAGGCAAAACTACGGCCGTCAACCTCATCCCTCGTTTGTATGACGTCGCCGCGGGCGCCGTGCGCATTGATGGCCACGACGTGCGCTCAGTTACGCTCGATAGTCTACGCTCACAAATCGGGATCGTGATGCAGGATACCTTCCTCTTCAGTGGCAGCGTGCTGGAAAACGTCCGCTTCGGCAAATTAGACGCCAGCGACGAGGAAGCGATGGCAGCGATCCGCCTCGCATCCGCCGATTCCTTCGTCTCGCGTTTGCCAAACGGCTACCACACCAAGCTTGGCGAGCGCGGCAGCGGCCTCAGCCTCGGACAACGGCAACTCATCGCCATCGCCCGCGTCGCGCTCATGAACCCCAACCTACTCATCCTGGACGAGGCGACCTCCAGTGTCGATACGCGCACCGAACGCCTCATCCAGGCTGCCTTCGATAAGCTATTGCGCGGGCGCACCAGCTTCGTCATCGCCCACCGTCTGAGTACCATCCGCAATGCCGACCTGGTACTGATGATCGATGAAGGGCGGATCATTGAGCGTGGCACGCACCAGGAACTGCTCGCGCAGCGCGGCGCCTATTACGAGCTATATCGCAGCCAATTCCGTGCCGTGGATGATGATGGTGAAGGCATCGCCGAAAACGAAGAGGGTTAAGAGAGCCAGCGCTTGCGGCGCTTGTAGTGCTTGACGTCGCGGTAGCTCTTGCGCTGCCCGACTTCTGTCAGCCCCAAATAAAACTCGCGAACGTCCGCGTTTTCGCTCAGCTCGGCGGGGGTGCCGTCAAGCACGATACGGCCGTTTTCCATGATGTAAGCGTGGTCAGCGATGCGCAGGGCGACACGAGCGTTTTGCTCCACGAGCAGAATGGACGTGCCCTGCTCCTGGTTGATGCGCTCGATGATGGCGAAGATCTCCTGCACCAGCAACGGCGCCAGACCGAGCGAAGGCTCATCCAACAGCATCAGGCGCGGCGCGGGCATCAAAGCGCGGCCGATCGCCAGCATCTGCTGCTCGCCACCGGAAAGAAAGCCTGCCACCTGCTGCTTGCGCTCGCCGAGGCGAGGGAAGTAATGGTAGACTAGATCCAGCTTCGCACTGATTTCGCTGCCCTGCGCGAGGGTATAGCCACCAGCGCGCAAATTCTCCTCCACGTTCAAATGCTCGAAGATGCGTCGCCCCTCCATGACCTGGAAGATGCCGCGCCGCACGATGAGCGCCGGGTCGCGGTTGTGGATGGCCATGCCGTCATATTGGATGCTGCCGTCGGTTACCTCGCCATCCTCGGGGACGAGCAAACCAGAGATCGCCTTTAACGTCGTCGATTTCCCCGCGCCATTCGAGCCAAGCAACGCCACGATTTGCCCTTCGCGCACCTGCAAAGAGAGACCTTTCAAGACGAGGATCACATCATCGTAGATGACCTCGACGTTGTTCAGCTCGAGCAAGGGCCGCGCCGTCGTCGTCGGCAGCGCGTCTTGCGGCTCATGCGCCCCCATCGAGGGACCTCAGTAGTATTCGGGCCACCCTCACCGCAGCGCGGGTGGCCCTATAATTACTCGTCGCTAACCTTCGTCCATCATCATATCGCGCAGGTTGATGATGTCGCTTGCCGCCTGCCATTCGCCCATTTCCACGGAGAAGATGATGAGTGAGCGGTTGCCGCGGTGATCATCCGGCGAGAAGGAGATGGTATCGGAGGTAACGTCGCCGGTGCTATAGCCATCGAGGCTCTCGAGCGCCGCCTTCACGTTCGCGCCGGTCAGCTCTTCGCCGTTCTCCACTACCTGACGGACGCCCTCAAGAATGACGGACATAGTCCACCAAGCCTGCGTGAAATGAAGGCTGGCTTCAGCAAGTGAAGAGCCCTGCGATTCCAGCCAGGCGGCCGGATTTTCTAACCCGGCAACCGGCACCGAATGCGGCCCAAAGGGCAGCGCGCCGAGCACGCCTTCTGCCGCCTCGCCAGCCAGCTCAATCAGGATCTCATCCGAGCACCAGTTCAGGCAGCCGATCTGCACGAACTCGCCCATGCCAATCTCGGCCACATTTCGTACCAGCAGCGCCGCCGGACTGGATACGTTCTGGATGATGATGTGCGTCATCCCGTTCAGTCGCGTATCGGCGTTTTCGAGCTCAGCGGATAAATCCGTCGCGGCACGGGGCATGGCTACACGCACCGCCTGCACACCGGACATTTCCGCCACCGCTTCGCCATCCGCCAGTGGCGAAGTACCAAAGGGGCTATCGTGGTGGAAAAAGGCGACGCGCATATCCGCCATGTCATTGCCTTCGGCCGCCCATTGTTCCATCATGTATTGCAGCATGATGACCAGCTGGTCGGAGTATGTCGTGCCAACGAGGAAGTTATAGGGCGCGCTATCACTTGGGTCGTTCAGCCCGGCCGAATAGGAAGCGGAGACGAAGGGGATCTCATCTTCGGCGATACGCCCGCGCAAAGCCTCCGAATCGCCCGTCCCCCAACCGCTGAAGGCGATGACGCCCTGCTCGACGAATTGCGTATAGAGATTCTCGGCATTCGGCACCGAATAGGCATAATCCTCCCAGAGCAGCTCGACTTCCATGCCGCCGATGCCACCTTCGCTGTTCACCCAGTCAACATAGGCGCGGGCGCCTTCTGAATAGGGAGTGCCGACGTCCGAAGTCGGCCCAGTCAAATCGAAAATGGCGCCGATTTTGATAGTGTGACTATCCGCCAGTGCACCGCTGAGCGGGATAATCGAACAGACCATCATCAACATCACCAATTTGCGAAACATTTTACCCTCTTTGATCTGACATTTCTAAGTTCTTCGAACCATATAAACTCGAACGCGCTGCGGCGCAAATTCCAATTCGCTAGTAACTAAATGGCCAAAGGCGGAAGTAATCCTTGATATTCTCCCAGAGCTTGCGCAAGCCCTCCGGCTCCAAGATGAGCGTGAGGATGATGGCCAGGCCGAAGGCACCTTGCTCCAACCACGGCAAGAGGTTGTTGAAGCCATCGGCGAATTGCGAAGCGACGCCACTCTCCGCGCTGGCGAACACGATCAGTACATCCTCCAGGCCGTTGCCCACGCTACGGATGATTTGTGGCAACAGGGTGATGAAGACCGCGCCATATATTGAGCCGGAAACCGAACCGAGGCCGCCGATGATGATCATTGCCAGGTATTGGATCGAGGTGTTGATGGTGAAACTTTCCCAGCTGATCGAAGTACTGTGTTGCGCGAGCAAGGCACCGGCCACGCCGACAAAGAAGGAAGAGGTCGCGAAAGCGAGCAACTTATATCTAAACAAATTCACACCCATCACCTCTGCGGCAATATCCTGATCGCGGATGGCGATGAAGGCGCGGCCGATATGCGTGCGGAAGAGGTTTGTCGCTGCGAGCACCGCCAGCACGGCCATGAATAGTGCGACGTAATAGAAGGACCACTCGTGGTTATTCAGGCTATGGCCGAAAAAATTGGCCCGCGGGATATTCAATGCCTCGCCAACGCGATTGTTGATATCGCCATCGACCGGGTCCCACTTGCGCAACACCCATTGCACGATTTGCTGCGCCGCCAGCGTCGCTACCGCAAGATAAAGCCCCTTCAAGCGCAAGGACGGCAAACCGAACACGCCACCCGCGAGCGCTGTAACGAAACCCGCCAGCACGATGGAGAGATACCAGGGCACATCCAGATACACGACGAGCAAGCCCGAGGTGTAGGCGCCGACGGCAAGGAGGCGCCCTGTCCTAGGCTGATCTGGCCCATGAAACCAACCAGGATATTCAGGCCCAGCGCGCCTATTGTGGCGATGAGCACGTTGTTGGCGAAGCGCATCTCCAGCGGACCCGCCACCAGCGGCAATAAAAACAAAGCAGCGAAGAGAATGGCCGCCCGCGCCCGCTGCATGCCGGTTGGGCGCAATTGCATATCAGAACGGTAATTCTCGTGGAACACACCGGATTGGCTGGCCATCACTCAGACACGCTCGATGATCTTTTCGCCGAACAGACCGTAGGGCCGCGCCATCAACACCACCAACAACACGAGGTAGGGTACGACACTTTTCAGCGATGGGTCAATGAAACCGCTGACGTATTGCTCCGTCAGGGCGATAATGATACCGCCGATGATCGCGCCGGCGATGCTATCCAACCCACCCAGGATGATCACCGGGAAAGCGCGCAAGACTACCTCGTTGATGCTCGTGCTCACTGTGTCGAAATCGGCGACCATCAAGCCGGCGACACCCGCCGTTAGCGCTGCCACCGACCAGGTGATGGCAAAAACCCGCTGGATGCTGAGCCCATACTCATCGCCGCTTGTTGGTCGTCCGCAGTTGCGCGCATGGCAATACCGTGTCGGCTGCGGCGGAAAAATAGCACGAAGAGCAATATCAAAGCGACCGCCACAATGATCCAATAGATGCGGTCGTAGGATATTTGCGCTGGCCGCCACACACCCTCGATGAAGATGCGCAATCCCGGGCCATCGAGAAATTCAGGGAAAATCTGCGGGAGTATCTGTCGCTTCGGCCCCCAGATCGCCCCAACAATCGCGTGTATTAGGCTGCTCATGCCAATGGTTACCATGATGACCGAGGATGATGGGCTTGCCAATGAGCGGCCGCAGCATGAGACGCTCTACCGCCACAGCGATGGCCACCATAATCGCGCCAGTGATGAGCAACGCGAGCAACAAAGGCAGATGGTAATTCACCAGCAAGTCCCAGGCAATGAAGGCACCCAATAGCATGAATTCGCCATGCGCGAAATTCAGGACGTCGGTGGATTTGTAAATCAGCACCAGGCCAAGGGCAATGAGCGCCAACAAAGCTCCTTCCGAGAGGCCGGTCATCGTAAATTGTAAGAAGAGGCGCAAATCATTCGGCGACAAGTTCGGACTCCTGGGCGACTAGCGTTTCGATGCGCAGGGTGATATCCAGCGTAACCTGCGAGCCATCTTGATAGGTGATCGTCGATTCGATCTGCACGATGTCCTGATCGCCATAAAGCGCGTCAATCATCTCCTGATAACACTCGTTGATATAACCACGACGGACCTTGCGCGTTCGCGTCAATTCGGCGTCGTCGGCGTCCAATTCTTTATGCAGCAACAAGAAACGTTTGATTCGCGCCGCTGGTGGCAGGTCATCGTTTGCCCGCTGCACTGCTTCTCGCACCAACGCGTAGACGTCCTCTTTTTGCGCCAGATCCGTATATGTCGTGTAACTGAGGTGATTCGTCTCCGCCCATTTCCCTACATTGCCAAAATCGATGTTGATCATCGCCGTCACGAAGGGGAAATCGCCACCGAAAACCACTGCCTCGCGGATGTATTGGCTGAATTTAAGCTTGTTCTCGATGAATTGCGGTGAAAAGGAAGTGCCATCGTGTAGCTGCATCACATCGCTGACACGATCGATGACGATGAGGTGGCCGTCGTCATCCAGATAGCCAGCGTCACCCGTACGCACCCACCCATTATCTATGATGGTATTCGTGGTACCATCGCTATTTCGGTAGTATTCACGAAAGCACATTGGCCCTTTCGCCTGGATTTCGCCATCCGGCGCGATGCGCAACTCCGCGCCAGGCAGGGGCAAACCGACCGTCTGGAATTTGATATCGCCGTCGCGGTGTACGACGCAGATGCCGGTTGTTTCTGTCTGCCCGTAGCCCTGCTTGAGGTTGACGCCTAGCGCATGGAAGAAGCGGAAGATATCCGGCCCCAACGCCGCACCGCCCGTATACGCCCAACGAACACGCCGCATGCCTAGCTGATCCAACAGGTTGACGAAAACGAGCGCCGACGCCAACCACCCCCGCCAGCGCCGCCAGCCCGTCACGCGTTTGCCCCGGAAGCGCCTATCCGCGAGTTCGTAACCCCAGCTCAGCGCACGCACATAGAGCCAGCGTTTCAGGCGGCCGCTATCTTCGATCTTCACCTGCACCAAGCTGACCATATTCTCCCAGATCCGCGGCGGCGCGAAGATGATCTGCGGGCCGATTTCACGGATGTCGTGCTGCGTCGTTTCTGGTTCTTCCGGAAAATTCAGTACAAAGCCGACACATATCCCGCAGGCTATTGATATCATTTGTTCGCCGATCCAGGGTAGCGGCAAAAAGGAGACGTAATCGTGTGTCGGCTGGAAGGCGTCGACCGCCGCGAGTCCCTCGCCCATCGCGATGAGATTCGTGTGTGTTATGCACGCAAGCTTTGGCCGCGAGGTCGTGCCGGAGGTCGTGGAAACGATGGCCACATCGCTGCCTTGCCCGGCGGCGACCGCATTCGCGAAGAAATTCGGCCGCTCACGTGCGAATTCCCGGCCAATCTTCTCAACATCCGGAAAGGAGATGAGATAAGGCTCTTCGTAATTGCGCAGGCCGCGCGGATCATAATAGATGACGCGCTCGACGGTTTCAGGTAGCTCATCCCAGAGCTCAATAATTTTATCGACCTGCTCTTGGTCCTCGACGACGATGAAGCGCGCGTCGGAGTTGGCGACGATATAGCGCACCTCTTCTACGACCGAATCCTGATAGACACCGATACTGGCGCCGCCGAGAGCCTGTGCGGCCAGCTCTGAAATCACCCATTCTGGTCGATTGTCGCCGATGATGGCGATATTCTCGCCGCGCTCCAAGCCGAGAGATGCCAGGCCGAGCGCGAAATTGCTCACTCGCTCCGCGAAGCCCGCCCATGTGATCGATTGCCAGATACCGAAACGCTTCTCACGCAGCGCTACTTTTTCGGGAAAACGGGCTGCATTCGACAACAGCAGCTTTGGCAGCGTGTCACCTGCGGGCGCTCCATTCGCCTCAGACATTGTCCGGCTCCCCCAGGTAGGCGTGGACGACGGCCTCGTTCTCTCGGATTTCCTCGGGTCGGCCCTCGCCGATCTTGCGCCCAAAATCCAACACGGCGACATAGTCGCTGATATCCATTACCGCACCCATATCGTGTTCGATCAAGACGATGGTTACACCCCATTCCTCGTTAATATCCAGAATATAACGCGCGATGTCTTCCTTCTCTTCCGCGTTCATGCCAGCCATCGGCTCATCCAATAACAAGAGGCTGGGGTTGATGGAAAGCGCCCGCCCCAGTTCGACGCGCTTCTGCAAACCATAAGCGAGGGCGCCGACCGTCTTCTTGCGGATGCCTTGAATCTCCAGCAAGTCAATCACATGCTCGACGAATTCACGCTGGCGAATCTCTTCCCGTTGCGCCGCGCCCCAATAGAGTAGCGCCGCGAAGATGTTCTTCTTCATGTGCACATGCCGCGCCAACATCAGATTATCCAGCACGCTCATATGGCGAAACAGTTCGATATTCTGGAAGCTACGGGCGATGCCCAGGCGGGGCAGTCGGTGCGGCGGGGTCTGTGCTAGATTCGCCCCTCCATAGATGATGCGCCCTTCTTGTGGGTGGTATAAGCCGCAGATGCAGTTCAATAGGCTCGTCTTGCCGGCACCATTCGGACCGATGATGGCGTATATCTGCCCGGGGGTGACTTCAAGGTGAACGTCTTCGAGGGCGATCACACCACCGAATCGCAAGGTCACCCCCTCAACCAGCAACGGATGCGCTGGCACGCGATCTTGTTGATACGGGCGGTCAAATCGACTCAGTTGCATCGTATTCTTCGTTATTTTGTGACAGGTGTTTAGTGTAACTCCCGATTCGGCGCTCGGCAATTATTCGGCGCATCCGTCGTCAGCAGAATCCTTCGTTGCAATTGCGGGTTGGCCTCTGCTATAATCACGCTGCGAAGGGTGCCCGCGCCGGGGCTGTGTATGGCGCGGCGAACTCTGAGGTACTTTGCCGCAATTACGCCTGGATTACCGCTATTGGGAAAATGGGCGACACAGCGGACACCTACACCCCGCCATCCCAAATAAGCATCGTGTGTGTTTTGTTCTTAAGGAGGAAAATCGTGAAAAAGCTACACCTAATTGTAATGCTGACGCTGGTGGCGATGGCCTTCTCGGCTCTCACGGTCAGCGCGCAGGATGACCCACTGGGCGTCCGCGACGATGATCGCTTCGCCTGGGATTCGCTGGCGGCATTCGAAGGGTTGGACCTCGGCGGTGAAGAGATTCTCTTCTTCGGCCCCTGGGAAACGGATGACCTCGAATACCTAAATAACGTGCTGGCATATCTCAACGCCGCTGTCACCAACGGTAGCGTTACTTATGTCGGCTCGGGCAGCTTCGAGCAGGAAATCGTCATCCAGTGCGAAGGCGGCAACCCGCCCCATCTGGCTGCTTTCCCACAGCCCGGTCTCGCGGCAGATATGGCTGCCCGTGGCTGCCTCACCGCGCTGGGCGATGATGTCCGCGATTTCATTTCTGAAGGCTATGCCGGCGGTGACGGCTGGAACGCCTTCGCCACTTACTCCGACAGCATGGGCGAAGACCAGCTCTTCGGCATCTGGTACAACGTCAACCTGAAGAGCCTCGTCTGGTACGTGCCGGATAACTTCGAAGAGAACGGTTACGAGATTCCCGCCAGCTGGGATGAGCTGATCGCGCTGAGCGACCAGATCGTCGCCGACGGTGGAACACCCTGGTGCATCGGCATCGGCAGCGGCGCCGCCACGGGCTGGCCGGCCACCGACTGGGTGGAAGACATCATGCTGCGCACGCAGCCGCTGAGCGTCTATCAGGACTGGACGACCAACGCCATCCCCTTCACCGATGAGCGCATCGTCAACGCGCTCGATATCTTCGGCTCGATCGCCCTCAACGACGCCTACGTCAACGGCGGGACGACCGGCATCCTCACCACCGACTTCCAGGATAGCCCGCTGGGCCTCTTCAGTGTCCCGCCGGAATGCTATATGCACCGCCAGGCCAGCTTCATCGCCGGCTTCTTCCCGGATGATGTGGAAGTGGGCGTCGATGCGGAATTCTTCTACTTCCCGGCCATCGATCCGGAATTCGGCAACGCCGTGCTCGGCGGCGGCACTGTCGTCACTATCTCCAACGATACTCCCGGCGCGCGCGCCGTGCTCGACTTCCTGATGACGCCGCTCGCCCATGAGCTGTGGATGGCGCAGGCCGGCTTCCTCTCGCCGCATAAGGGCATCAACCTGGATATTTATTCCAGTGACTTGCTACGGCGGCAGGCGGAAATCCTCCTCGGGGCCGATGTCTTCGGCTTTGACGGCTCGGATCTCATGCCCGGCGCGATCGGCGCGGGCGCTTTCTGGACCGGAATGGTCGACTTCATCGGCGGTTCTTCCTCCGCAGAGGTCGCGCAGGCCGTGCAAAACGCCTGGGACGCCATCTCGGGCGATTAAAACCGCCCCCACCAGAATTTCACACCGTGCGGCGGGGAAATATTCCCGCCGCACGGTGTTTTTTGTTTAAACGACAAAGCGTGCTAGATTAGGAATCGGATGGGAAAGGAAGAAACCCCATGCTCGATATCCTAATCTGGTTGGTAGAAGGGCTACTCTCACCCATCTTCAGCGTGTTGGAGGCCATCGCCGACCCGCTCGTCGTCGCTATGGCCGATAGCCCAGGACTGCAAGCCTTCGTCGCAATCGTCGGCGGCGTGGGCGCCCTCGTATTCTATTTCTGGGGCACGAACGCTTTGCTGGATTGGATCTGGGGCGATCGCTTTGATAAAGACGGCCGCCTCACACGCTCCAGCGAAAAGACGCGCGAAGCGATCCGGCCCTGGCTCTTCGTTTTGCCGGCAATGATCCTTCTTTTTGTCTACCTCGTTTTCCCCGCCTTCACTACGCTCGATTTGAGCTTCCGCGATGAGGCCGGCCGCGATTTCGTCAATATCCGCAATTACTCTTGGGCCATACAAGCCCCCGATTTCCATGAGTCGATCCGCAATAACATCCTCTGGCTGCTCTTCGTACCCTTCGTCAGCACGGCCTTCGGCCTCGTTGTCGCCGTGTTGGCCGATCGCGTGCGCTGGGAGAGCCTAGCAAAATCGATCATCTTCATGCCCATGGCCATCTCCTTCGTCGGCGCGAGCATCATTTGGCAATTCATCTACGACTTCCGCGATACAGGCGAGCAGGTCGGATTGCTCAACGGCCTCTTCACGGCGCTGGGTGGCGACCCGCAGGGCTGGCTCATCCTAGAGCCATGGAATAATTTCTTCCTGATGATCATCCTAGTTTGGATTCAGACGGGCTTTGCGATGGTGCTGCTCTCGGCAGCGTTGAAGGGCGTCCCGGAAGAGACGTTGGAAGCGGCGCGCATCGACGGCGCGAGCGAAGTCGCCATCTTCTTCCGCATCATGATCCCGCAAATCATCGGCACGATTACCGTCGTCATGACGACGGTCACGATTACCGTGCTGAAGGTATTTGATATCGTCTACGCGACGACCGGTGGGCAGAATGGTACCGATGTGCTCGCGAATCTGATGGATACGAAGATGTTCCGCGGCACGCCCGATTTTGGCCGCGGCAGCGCCGTCGCGGTAACGTTGATGCTTGCTACCGTGCCCTTCATGATTTGGAATATCATTCGCTTCCAACGCGAGGAGAAATTCCGATGAGCGACGCTATCGCCACGAGCGACGGGACAGTTAAGGCCAACGCCCCTTTTGATTGGCGCAACTTGTTGGGTTGGGTTGGCGTGCGCCTCGGTCTGGGGGGGCTCTGCTTCCTCTGGTTGGTGCCGACGGTGGGCTTGCTCATCGCTTCCATCCGGACCGAAGACGCGACCAAATCGACCGGCTGGTGGAAGACGCTCACACCCATCACCGAATTCGTCGGCGTCCGCACCGGCACAGATGCCGAGCAACTGGACGACGGCCGCTACGTGATCCGCGGCACCTTGGTCGACACCGAGGAAGTCGGCACTGGGGATCTTGGCAACATTTTCGGCATCCGCTCCAACCTGGCGGAAACTTTCGCCGTCGGCGAGACGATCGACATGGGCGAATACATATCCTCACGCGCCGGGCTTTCGCTCACGGTCTACGAAGACCACAGCTACGAAATCGCTTCCGCCGAACCGATTGAGCTCAGCCGCGGGCAGAACATCTTCATTGAGATCACCACGCCGCCCAGCTTCACCACCGAGCATTTCCGCACCATCATCGAGGCGGATGCGGATTCCGATTACGGCGTTGGTCGCGCATTCCTGAATACCTTCACCGTGACCATCCCAGCGACCATCATCCCCATTGCCATCGCCGCCTTTGCCGCCTATGCCTTCTCGTGGATGAACTTCCCCTTCCGCAATTTCCTGTTCATCGTGGTCGTCGCGCTGCTCGTGGTGCCGCTGCAAATGGCGCTCATCCCCATCTCCCGCCTTTACAATTCGGTCGGGCTGAAAGACACATTCCCCGGCATCTGGTTGGCGCATACAGGCTTCGGCCTGCCGCTTGCGATCTACTTGCTGCGGAATTACATCGGCGGCCTGCCGCGCGAAATCATGGAATCGGCCAATATCGATGGCGCCTCGCATTTCCAGACTTTCACGCGCTTGGTGCTGCCGCTATCATTGCCGGCCCTGGCCAGCTTCGCAATCTTCCAATTCCTCTGGGTATGGAACGATCTGCTAGTCGCGCGTGTATTCCTCGGGATTTTGCCGCAGAATCAGGTGCTCACCTCGCAGATGAAATCGATGCTCGGCACGCGCGGCGAGAATTTGCACCTGTTGCCCGCAGCGGCGTTCATCAGCATCTTCGTGCCGCTGCTGGTCTTCTTCTCGCTACAACGCTTCTTTGTGCGCGGCTTGCTGGCGGGTTCGGTCAAGGGCGGCTGATTTCAGAAAGGCAGACGAATACGCATAATTGCGCCACTTGATAAGTTCGGGCGGCGCTACAGCGTAGCGCCAATATGCCAGGGGTTGAATTCCGCTTCGCCGACGCCTTGCGCTTCGCTGAGGCTAGGTTGCCCGGAGGCGACATCGATCACGAGCTCCAATAGGCGCGCGGCCATCGCATCCAATGTTTCGCCATCGAGCAAACCGCCGGCGTCAAAGTCCATATCTTCCGGCATCTGCGCGTAAAGTGGGCTGTTGGTGCTAATTTTGATGCTCGGCGCCGGCCGAAAACCGAAAGCCGAACCGCGCCCCGTCGTGAAGAGCACCAGGTTGCAACCGCCGGCCACCTGACCAGTAACGGAAACGGGGTCATAACCTGGCGTATCCATCAACGTGAAGCCACGCGCCTGCACAGGTTCCGCATAATCGAGGACCGCAGTGAGCGGCGTCGTACCGCCCTTTGCGATGGCACCAAGCGATTTTTCGTAAATCGTCGTCAGGCCGCCCAGCTTATTGCCCACCGTCGGGTTGTTGTCGATTTCCATGCCATGCATGGCAGTATATTTCTCCCACCAGCGGATTTTTTCCACCAACTTGCGGCCGACGGCCACGTTAAGAGACCTTCGCGTGAGCATGTGCTCGGCGCCATAGACTTCCGGCATCTCGCCGAGCACGACGGTGCCGCCTTGCCGCACAATCACATCCGCCACGCGCCCGACGAGCGGGTTGGCCGTCACGCCTGACCAGCCGTCGCTGCCACCGCATTGCAGGGCGACCGTCAGCTCGGCGATGGAAATGGACTCCCGCGCGCATTCATCCACGGCTGGCAACAGCGCATCTATCCGCTCGAGTGCCGCTGCCACTGTCTTGCGGATACCGCCGCTGCCTTGAATAGTGAGCATGGGCGGCGGCGAGTCATTATCCTTTCCATCCAGGCCTTCGTTGCGGATGATGGCATCGACCTGGTTGACCTCGCAACCCAGTCCTACCCAGACGCTGGCGGCGATGTTCGGGTGGTGCGCGATACCTGCCAGCGTGCGCTGCAAGAGCCGATACCCTTCCCCATTCAGCTGGCTGCCACAACCCAACGCGTGCGGGAAGGCGATCACGCCATCCACATTCGGGTAAGCGGCCAGGCGTTCATGCGTGTATTCCGCGGCGATGGCCCGCACCGTGTGCGCGGAGCAATTGACGCTGCTCATCAAGGCGATGAAATTGCGCGTGCCGACGCGGCCATCTTCGCGCTGATAGCCGAGAAAATGGCGCCGTTCGGAAATTGGCAACATGGTAGGTGGCTGGACGTCGACGGCGTACTCGTATTCGCGCTCGAAATTGCCTACGCTCAAATTGTGCGAGTGCACGTGCTCACCGGGGGCGATATCCGCGCTGGTTTCGCCGATGATCTGCCCATAGCGTCGCAGCACGCTTCCCGCCGGCAGCATCCGTAGCGCCAGCTTGTGCCCGGCCGGTATCATCTGCGTCAGCTGCCATTCCTCACCTTGATAAGCAACCCGCGCGCCGGCCAGCAAAGGCTCTTTGACGATGGCCACGTCGTCATCGGGGTGCAGGATGATGCCTACATCTGCAAGGGGCCGCACACCGGCCGGTTGCGTGTCATAGAGACGTATTGCGCCACTGCTCATCGCCATTTACTCCCGAATCTCGACACTCGCGAGGATGGCCGCCAACGTCGCGTCGTAGGCAGCGAGTTGGGCGACGGGGACTGTCGCCACGAAGATGTAGACCATCTTGTTATCTGCCTGTGTAATCGTGATTTGTATATGCAGCTCTTCACTATCGACCGCCGCCAAATCGCGCCCTTGTAGCATCACGGTCAGGGCTGCCCGCTCAGCGATGCGCGTGGTGACCTGCTCACTTATTTGCCGCCAGCCATGACGGCCATTCAGCGGACCGCGGCGCAAATATGTCTCCATCATCGCACCCAGGCTGCCTTCGCTGATCAGGCCGAGGTTGCGATGCACGACGATGCTCGGCGCCTGCTCCAAGCGAAAGAGTGCCTGCGGCCCGATGATGAGCGTGTTCACTTGTGCGATGTTATACAACCAGCCCTCGGGATAAGCGAAGGCGAAGGCCGTCGGGCTCTCGCGATATTCATGTTGGAGTGGCAGAGCGGACGCAAATGACGTCGGCAGCTGTGGCTGCCGCGGCTGCCGCTCATCCCAATAGGCCCCGATCGCCAAGAACACGGCCAGCAGCAGCAGGCAGATCAGCGGCAGGAGCGGCCAGGGGCGTCCAGTCAACCAGCGCAGCGTCGTCTTCAACATCGGCTAACGGCGCGAGGTGCGCGGGTCGAGCGCGTCGCGGATGCCATCGCCCAGCAGGTAGAGGCTTAGCACGGTCGTGAAAATCATGATGCCGGGCCAATATACGAGGTACTGCCCACGGTTGAAATAACTGCGCGCTTTGCTGAGCATATTGCCCCAGGTTGGTTGCGGTTCTGCCACGCCCAGGCCGAGGAAACTCAAGCCGGCTTCGATCAAGATCAACGTGCCGGCGTGTATGCTCAGCGAGACGATGGCAATATAGAAGACATTCGGTAGCAAATGCGCGAAGAGGATGCGAATATGTGGCGCCCCAACCGCCCGCGCTGCCAGGATGTATTCGCGCTGCTTGAGCGAAATCACTTCCCCGCGCACGAGGCGACAATTAAGCAGCCAGCCATAAAACACGAGGATGAGGATCAGCGTGCGCGGGTCCTGCCCAAAGAGCGCAGCGGTCACGATGAGTAGGAAAATGCCGGGGATCGAAGAAATGGTGTTGATGAACCAGACGAGCAAATCATCCAAGATGCCACCAAAATAGCCGCCCAATAAACCCAGCGTTACGCCCACGATCAGCGAAAGTATGCTCGTGATGAAAGCGATCAGCAGCGAGATCTGCCCGCCATACAGCAGGCGCACGAACTGATCGCGCCCGACATAATCAGTACCCAGGACATGCCCGCCCCATTTGCCGGTGTAGCTCGTTTCCGCCTGGAAGGGTAGCGAAGTCGCCAACCCCGCCTGGTGCTCGATCAAGCCCGTCCCGCCAATTCCGGACCAGGTCGTTTCATATATTGGCGCAAAATTGGGGTTTTGGAATTGATTGGGCGTATTCGTCTTTGTGTAGTCAATATCCAGCAAGTAAGCCGCGACTGGCGCGCCAATAAAGGATATAATCGTCAGGAAAATTAAAATGCCGAGCGCTAACATCGTGAGACGGTCTCGCAAGATGTAGCGAATTGCGTCCTGCCAGAGAGAGCGCGCGCGGCGATTCTCGGCTTCCTTTTGCAGAAATTCATCATCACGTAGACTGATAGGCTTTTGCCCGACCATCGTAACTACGCTCAGTTATATTTGATGCGCGGATCGAGCCACGCATACAGGACATCGGAGAGCAAAACGCCGATGATGAAGAGCATCGAGACGACGACAACGGAGCCCATCACCACCGGATAATCACGCTGCAAAGCGGCAGTTACCACCAACCTCCCCATGCCTGGCCAGGAAAAAACCTGCTCAACGATGACGGCACCGCTCAACAAAGTACCCAACGATGGACCAAGAACCGTCGCCACCGGGAGCAAGCCATTCCGCACCGCATGTCCCCAGACCACATGGCGATGCGCCAGTCCTTTTGCCGATGCCGTCCGTACATAATCCTGCCCCAACGCCTCCAGTACCGATGAACGCAAATAGCGGGAAAGCGTCGCAATGCCGCTCAACGAAAGAACCGTTACCGGCATGATCATGCGACGGAGGCGATCGCCCAATTCAAAACTGGAACTCGTCGGGTCGCGCATCCCAAACATGGGCAACACTTTTAGGTTCACAGCGAAGATGACGATGAGGATCAAGCCGAGCCAAAATTGCGGCACTGCCACACCAATGACGGAGACAAAGCGCGCAAACATGTCGATCAGGCCACCTTGGTGGACCGCAGCATAAGCGCCAAGCGGTAGACCCAGCGCTAGGCCCAAAATCAGCGCGCTGACCGAGAGTTGTAAAGTCGCGGGCACGCGCTCCAGGATCATATTGGTGACCGGGCGTTTATGACCGATGGATTGGCCAAGATCGCCTCGCAATAATCCTTTGCGTTTTCCATACACATCATCGGCGCGATGCTGCGTATCTTCTTCGGGGATCACACCGAGCACGACAGGCGACATCATGCTGCTGAAGGGTTCGTGCTTATCCTCGATGATAAAGTCATTGCCCATAAGCCACGAGATATACTGGATGAGCGGTGGCCGATCCAAACCCAACTGCTTCCGCAAGCGAGTCGCTGTTTCCGGGCTGGAATCGGGCGTGAACGTGATGAGCGAAACGGGATCACCAGGCGCCAGCATCATCAACATGAATGCGAAGAAAGTAATGCCAAAAAAAGTGGGCACAGCCTGGATGATTCTACGCAGTACGAACGCGCCCAATAGATGCTACCTGTATCCGCCAGTGCAGAGCGCAGGTATGATAGCATAGCGGTGCCGCGTCTCCAAACCCCTACAAACGCCGTCTACACTCCGCAATTTCGCGCGCTATGATATGCCATTATCCATGACGGGGGAACAATGGGCCAATCGCTGGAAATCCTCATCCTCAGCGCCGCCGATGTGCGCGCCGCGTTGCCGATGGGGGAATGCATCGAATTGCTCGCGCGCGCCCTGCGCGCCTGGGATGATGGAGACGCAACAAACCCCCTGCGTTCCAAGATGATGTTACCAGCGGGAGTCGGCCTGCTCGGCATGATGCCCGCGCAAATTTCCCCAATCAGCGTCGCGGGCATCAAAGTCGTCGCTGTGATGCCAGGCAACCATGGCAGCGGTTACGATTCCCACCAGGGCGGCGTGCTGCTCTTCGAAACAGAGCATGGCCAGCCCCTCGCCATGGCGGATGCCAGCGAGATCACTGCCATCCGCACGGGCGCCGCCAGTGCCCTCGCCACCCGTGCCCTCGCTCGACCCGACGCCGGCGACCTAGCCATCATCGGCAGCGGTGTGCAGGCGCGCTCACACTTGGCGGCGATCTTGGCTGAACGCAAGCTGCGGCGTGTGCGCGTCTGGAGCCGAAACGCCGCCCACACCCAACGCTTCGCCGATCGTGAAGGAGCGCGGCATGACATTCGCATCGAAGCAGCCAGCAGCGCGCAGGACGCCGTCGCCAGCGCAGATCTAATTTGCACGACCACTAGCGCGAATGAGCCGGTCCTCTATGGCGAATGGGTCTCTCCCGGCGCGCATATCAACGCGGCCGGTTCCAGCGTACCGCACGCGCGCGAGCTAGATTCCGTGCTCGTCGAGCGGGCGCGTGTCTTCGTCGATAGCCGCGAATCGGCGCTGAACGAAGCGGGAGATTTGCTATTACCCATGGAGGAAAATTGCTTCTCCGCCAGCGATATCCAGGCGGAATTGGGCGAAGTCCTAAACGGCAAGAAGGGCGGACGCCAATCTACCGATGAAATTACTCTCTTCGAATCGCTCGGCTTGGGCATATACGATCTCATCGCCACGCACCATTGTTACCTGCGGGCGCGCGAAATGGGCCTAGGCACGCGCGCGCCTTTCGGAGAGATGCACGATGTCTGAACGCGCGCTCGCGCCAATCCCGCTAGCGGATATCGTAGCGGCCCGCGAACGCATCCGCGCCGCTGCCATCCGCGCGCCCCTCATCCATCTACCGATAGACAGTGGGCCGACGGAGATTTACCTCAAGCTGGAGAATTTGCAGTCCATCGGCTCTTTCAAAATCCGCGGCGCCAGTAACGCGATGGCCCAATTGAGCGCGGCGGAATTGCGAAATGGCGTCACGACTGCCAGTATGGGCAACATGGCGCAGGGTGTCGCCTGGAACGCGCGCCGCCTCGGCATCCCCTGCCGCGTCGTCGTGCCAGATAACGCGCCCGCCACCAAACTCGCCGCCATCCACGCTCTCGGTGCGGAAACGCAGCGCATCCCCTTCGCTGATTGGTGGCAGATTCTCCTGAGCGGCGAATGCCCGGATGCGCTCGGCCCTTTCATCCACCCGGTCTGTGACGCGTCGGTAATCGCCGGCCATGGCGTGATCGGGCTCGAGCTGCTGGAAGATATGCCGGATCTGGCCGCGGTGCTCATCCCATTCGGCGGTGGCGGTTTGGCGCTCGGCATCGCTTCGGCCATCAAAGCGCTCCGGCCGAGTACGCTCATTTATGCCGTAGAGCCAGCGACAGCCAACCCGCTCGCCCGCTCTTGGGCACGGGGGAAACGAGAGGCAGCGCCCTATGAGGCGAGCTTCGTTGACGGGTGTGGAGGCGCCAGCGTCCTGCCGCAGATGTGGCCGGCGCTGCGGCGCGTGCTCGATGGCGCGCTGGACGTCACATTGGCGGAAACGGCCGCAGCGATTCGGCTATTGGTTGTGCGGGCACGTATCGTCGCGGAGGGCGCTGGCGCGGTGAGTGTGGCGGCGGCGCTGGCGGGGAAAGTGAACAGCGATAAAGTGGCCTGCATCGTCTCCGGCGGCAACATCAACACTGAGACGCTCGCCTGTATCCTGCGTGGGGAAATGCCCGATACTCAGCTTTCTAGCGACTAATGGTTCAAACCACACACTACGAATTGGCAACTGTCTTCGCGGCGGCAGGTACGCCAGGGGTCTTTGGCAAAGTTGCCACCCAATTAATGCGTCTCCACGCGTTGGCCATGGAAGCCACTGCCCCTATTATTTTGGAATGCGGCGTGCATCTGGGCTGGTCAAGCGGCGTGCTCGCGCATGCTTGCGAGCAGACAGGCGGCAAACTGATTTCGCTCGATATTGTCGATTGTTCGGACGCCATCGTATCCGATGCTTGGACCTTCATCCATACCAGTGATACGGATATCGAAACCGTGCTGGCGCGCGCACCCATCTTGCGCGAAGGCATCCATTTGCTCTATATCGACAGCCTGCATGATGCCCAGCACGTAGCGCGTTTGATGGAGTTGTATTATCCCTTCGTGCGGCAAGGTGGCTACTTGGCATTCGATGATGTTGACCCGGGCCCTTATCTGCGCGGGAGACGCAAAGATGACGCCGAACGCGAAATCGCCTGGCGGAAAATCGGCGAGACGGTGATGGATTTCTTTTATACCAACGAAGACGACCTCTTGCTAGAAATGCATTATGGCAGCACCGGCCTCGCAATTTTGAAGAAACTGACGCCACAAGGGAAACCAGCAAACCCTACCACGCGCATACCGAAACGCTACTTCACGTGGCGCTCGTTCGTAAAATCGGCGTTGCGCGAGCGCTAATCTGCAACCGTTTTGCTCGGTGGCGGGTATACCGCTGGCGGCTCCCAGAGTTCGATCCTCCTTCCTTCCAAATCCCGAATCCAGGCGAAACACCCATAGACATTGGTTTGTGGTTCCATTTCGATGGTGACGTTTTCACCGCGCAGCTTTTCCACTAAAGCCGTCAGGTCATCCACGCAATAATTCACCATGAATTTGACATCGGGCCCGCTCAGCAACTTGCTCTCTTTCCCCAGAATCGCCCACGTCGTCGAGCCTGGGAGCGGCGCATCTGCCTCCGACCAATGGAAGACAACTGCGCCACTTTCTTCTTCGAGCGGGAAGCCTAAATGCCGCTGATACCAGGCCGCCAATTCCTTCGGCCGCTCCGACCGAATGAATACACCGCCAACCCCACGCACCTTCCCAGTCATCGCCACCTCCCACGCTCATTCCGCCCGCTAACATAACATGCGCGGGCGGCAATGCTATAATCAGCGCCCATCAAATCTGTCACAAAGGACACACCAATGGATGAGCGTGCACTAGCCAGCGCCCTCGCATATGCGAATGAGCATCAAGAGCGTTTCTTGGATAGTTTCCAGGAGTTGTTGCGATTCCCTTCTATCAGCACCGATCCCGCGCATCAGGACGACCTAGAAGCCTGTGGCGATTGGATTTTGGCGGAAATGGAGCGCATCGGCTTCCAACAGTGCCGCAAGATGCGCACCGACGGTCACCCGGTGCTCTATGGCGAATGGCTACAGGCGGGGCCCGCTGCGCCAACCGCCATCATCTACGCGCATTATGATGTGCAGCCTGTCGACCCGCTCGCGCTATGGGAATCGCCACCCTTCGAACCGACGGGGCGCGACCAACGGTTGTACGCGCGCGGCGTGGTGGATAACAAGTGCGGCGTCTGGGGCAACCTCAAGGTCTTCGAATCGTTAATCGAATCAATGGGAGAATTGCCCCTCAACATCAAGCTTTGTTTCGAGGGCGAAGAAGAGAGTGGTTCGCCGAATATGGCGCCCTTCGTCACCGCCAACAAGGATGTGCTCACTGCCGACTTGTTGGTCAATTCCGATGGCGAATTCAACCGCGATCAACCGCGGCAGGGTTACGCCGCCCGTGGCATTGTCGCCGCGGAAATCACTGTGCATTGCGCGCGCGCTGATTTGCATTCCGGCCAATATGGGGGCGTAGTCCACAATCCCAACCACGTGATCGGCGCCATCATCGCATCCTTCCACGATGCTGCCGGGCGCATCCAAATTGGTGGCTACTATGACGATGTGCGAGCGATCGACCAGGAAGAGCGCGAGCGCCTGCGCTTAGATTATGCGGCCCACGGCGACATATTCGAAGTCGAGGCGGGCACCGAGCATTTCTGGGCGGAGAGCCTCGCACCACGCCCGGAGCGCGCTACCGTCTGGCCCACGCTGGATGTCAATGGCGTTGTCGGCGGCTACCGGGGCCCGGGGATGAAGACCGTCATCCCCGCCGAGGCTTCCTGCAAAGTGACCATGCGCATCGTCCCTGAGCAGGACCCAGAGCGCATAGCCGAATTATTTCAACAACATGTGATGCAATTCGCCAGCGAAACCGCGGATGTGCGAGTTCGTTTCTATTCGAAATCCTGGCCCTTCAGCATCAATCGCGAGAGCGCGGCGATGGGTGCCATGCAACGCGCGCTCGAGGCGACCGTTGGCAAGCGCGCCACCTTTACGCGCGGTGGCGGTTCCATCCCCATCCTTGGCATGTTCCAACGCGAGCTGGGGATGCCGATGACCACCCTGGGCTTCGGCGCCGGCAGCGGCGTGCACGCACCAAATGAATATATGGATCTGCCCGATTTCCGAACAGCGATACAGTTGGCGATTCGCTTCTATTCCGAATTGGGCCAGCTGCGCTCGGCTGATTTCACCCGCTAGCGACCAGCACTAATTATTGACGACCACTGTCGCATAAAGATCGCGTGTGCTACCATCTGGCAGGTCAACGCGCAAGTGGTAAGTCGTACTCTGAGTTGGGCATTCCTGACGCTCACCGGTCGGACCGGTGACACCAATACCCTGGTAATAGATGGCGCGGATGCCATCCGCATACCAACTCAGCGTAACGCATTGCCCGCGGCTGATATAGACCTGCGTGTTGCCGTTCACGAAGAAAGAGGGATTCGCGCGTGGCGGCACAGGCACGATAGTGGGCAAAGGCGTCGGTGGCGGTTCGGGTGGCTCGTAAGTGCGCAAAAGGACGTAACTGCAATCGCCCACCAGCTGCGTGTAACCACGGCCGGCCACCCAGGCATCCAGTCCGTTGAAATTGACACGGTACCAGGTATCGGCCAGATTGCGACCGATCACCTGCGCATAATCACCAAAATTCAACCGCCCTGCGATGGGATATTCGGTGCTATCCCCTTCGCGCAAATTCATGTTCAAACTGTCTGGCGTAATCCGGCATTCGCCCACAGCGACGGCCGCGCTCGTCGGCGCGACGGGAACGGGCGAGGCAGTCGGCGGAATGACTAACACGCGCAAGGCACGTTGCTCAACCGTCGCATCCGCCAGCTCCACGCGCAAGACAAAAACAACCGATTCCCGCGGACATTCCTGCCAGAAACCACTGGCCTGCGTGCGCTCATTCTGGAAATACACCGCCGCTGCGTTGGCGACGGACCACTGCAGGTTCACACACTCACCAGCGTTGATCGTCAGCGCTTCCTCGCCGCCATTGAGTGTGAAGCTGATTGCGCTCGCGGGAGATGGGATTTCCTGATCAGAGGAATCTGTGTCTTCGACATCCAGCGGCGGCGGTGCTGAAAGCAACCACTTTGGCGCCAGAAGATCGGGCGAAATGATGATCGGCGCGATGGTCAGCGAATCGACCTCGAATTCGCCAGCGACGAGGTTATAGAAGCCGATCGTCCCCTCATACAGCGCATCATCCAGTGGCGCTTCGTAATCGAAGAGTGATTCACCATTGAGCAGCGCGAAGATGCGCTCACCCTCGGCGATAATGACCAGATCATGCCAATCTTCGTGGTTGATGCCTGGCTCCCAATCGAGCCAGGTGGAGAGCCCACCCTCATCCGTCTGGTGCAAACCAACACCTTCGTTGCGGAAATGCACCTGGTAGGAACCGCTGTCGCTTGCACGCAAAACGATGCTACGGATGCCCGTGCCGCGATTCCGCAAGCGCATTACCAAAGAAAAATCACCCCATATGCCCGGTAGCACGACCAGATCACCATCCGTAACGCTATGGATGCGCCCATCCTCTTGCAACCAGGCGCCCGCCACATCCCATTCTTCGGGTATGCCGAAGTCGAATCCTTCCTCGAAATAGAGTGGCTCGCCCACCTCGTCCTGGGCGAGTAGTGGGCTCAGCATGGCAGAGAAGATTACAAGGGATAGCGCTAAAATGCGCCACATTTTCCTATCCTGCAACCATTTCAGCTTAACCAATCATCTTGCGATGCCCCCTAGGGGACTCGAACCCCTGTTTTAGCCTTGAGAGGGCTACGTCCTGGGCCACTAGACGAAGGGGGCGGCAACCGTGGACTATGGCCGCATTGTAGTTTCTAGCCGCACCAACGTCAAGTTGGCTCAGCTATCCGGCCGGAGCTAGAAAGCCCATGCGCTCTTTGACATCAGCTAGCGTGGCATCGGCGACAGCGGAAGCTCGCTCCGCACCATCGCGCAACACCCCGTCGATAAAGGCTTCATCCGCGATGAACTCTCGATAACGCGCTTGCAAGGGCGCGAAGGCCTCGTTGATGGCGGACGCCACATCGCGCTTCAAATCGCCATAACCCTTACCGGCGAAATGAGCCTCCACTTCCGCCACTTCTTGGTCGGTGATTGCCCGGTAAATGGTAAGCAGGTTGTTGACGCCGGCGCGTTCTCGTTCCTCGCTAAACCGGATTTCACGGTAATTATCGGTAACCGCACGCTTGATCTTTTGCCATACCTGATCAGGGGAATCCAACAGGAAGAGCGCATGATATTCGCTCTCCTCACTCTTGCTCATCTTCTTAGTCGGGTCATCGAGGCCCATGATCTTCGCCCCCGCTTTGGTGGGGAAGAAGGTAGGAATGCGGAACGTTTCACCAAAGCGATGGTTGAAACGCTGCGCGAGATCACGCGTGAATTCCAGGTGCTGGCGCTGGTCTTCGCCGACGGGCACGGCGTGCGCCTGATAGAGCAAGATATCGCCCGCCATCAGCACCGGGTAATTTAACAAACCGGCGCCGACCGATTCAAGCTGTTCCTTACCCGCCTTGTCTTTAAATTGCGTCATCCGATACAGCCAACCCAACGGCGTCACACAGGTCAGCAGCCAGGCCAATTCGCTATGCGCGAGGACATGAGATTGCGCAAAGACCACCGAGCGTTGCGGGTCGATGCCCGCGGCCAAATACAGCGCGGTAATTTCGCGCGTGCCGGCGCGCAGCTCGGCTGGATCCTGGGGCAGCGTGATGGCGTGTAGATCGACGATGGTGAAATAACAATCGTATTCATTCGATACGCGCACCCAATGCCGCAGGGCGCCCAGGTAATTGCCGATCGTCAATTGACCCGATGGCTGGATACCGGATAGAACGCGTTGTTTCATACTATCCCTCTCTGGCTTCAAAGCGCCACCTCATAGAGAAACAGCGCCTTACGCCCAGAGGGATTCGAACCCCCGACTCTCGGTTCCGAAGACCGAAGCTCTGACCGCTGAGCTATGGGCGCTTTGCAGCCACGCATTGTAGCGGAGCACCGTCGGCAATCAAGCGCAAGCGATGGGCAACTAACGCCGCCCTTCCTTCAGCACACGCTGCAGTTGCCGCTTCGTCTCACGCTCAGCGATTGCCTGCCGCTTATCATATTGACGCTTGCCCCGCGCGATGGCCAGCTCCACTTTCGCCCGACCGCGTTGCAAATACACCAGAGTCGGGATTACCGTCATGCCTCGTTCACGGATGCGGCTGATGATGCGCGCAATTTCGCGTTTGTGCAGCAGGAGTTTGCGAGGGCGCAACGGATCACGGTGCCCATATTGGCTGCCCTGCTCATACAGCGCGATGTGCACATTCAGCAACCACAGCTCTTTGCCGCGCTCAGCCACGAAGCCATCACCGATGCTAACGCGATGGGCGCGGATGGATTTGATTTCAGAGCCCATCAAGACGAGGCCGGCCTGATACGTGTCATCGATGGCGTATTCAAACCGCGCGCGTCGGTTCCGCGCGACGATTTTGATGTCAGCTGGGGTGCTCTGCGCCATAACGCCAAGGCTAAGGGAAAACGACCGCCCGCGCTAGCCCTCGAATAGCGGATGAAAGCGCGCGCGCAACGCCTTCTCCGTCATGCCGCCGGCAGCGAATTTCTGCGCCGCTGCCCGCTCAACACCGACGACCGAGAGTGTCTCGTTCGTCTCGCAATCCAGCAGCTCGATCGCCAGCGCGCTGATAATCGAGGGCAACTCGGCGCTGGTGGCGGCCATGCTTACCAGATTGTCTTGCACCTGCTGCACCGCTTCGGCCGTCCCTCGCACACCACAAAGCGCCAATACCACATACCAACCTTCAGGCGCCGGCCGCAGCAATTCGTTTTGCCGCAGTTCAAAATCAGGTACAGCGGCAAGCAATGCGGAGACATCCAGATTCGGCACGGCCGCGGCCGTCGCGGCGGGCGTGCTGGTGATTAAGGGCAACTGCGTAGCCTGCCGTGTGGAAGCTGGTGTTGCGGATGGCGCCGGGGTATCACTAGCATCTGCAGCAACTTCCTCTCGCATGACTTCTTCTTCCGCGGGCGTTGGGTTATCCTTGGAGGTCGGTGTATCTGTAGCGATGACGTTCTCTTGGGTGGCGACGGTCGTCGGCACCCAAGTACGGATAATGGCTGAATTCCCCGAGGATTCTTCTTCACTAGGGAACCAGAGACTCAATTGCGGCTCCAGCGCCAGCAACGCCACCACCGCTATCATCCCTATTGCCACCAACACCAACAACATATGGAAACCACCACCCAGGTAACCGCCTCCTTCGTCCGCGAGCGGCATTTCCGGGAAATCGTTGGGTGGTGTCGGTGCCGCGTTGTATGGCGGCGCGTTACCGGCGGATAGGGCTGAAGCAGGCGGTCGTTCGCGCATCAAATTGGCTCGCTGCGCGCGCAGTTGCTTCTCCAACCGCCGCAATAAAGCCACCGCTTCGGGATAACCGGGCTCCAGCCGCAATACGCGCGTCAAGGCAGCGTGCGCCACCTGTGGGTCGGTAACGGCGTGGGCATACACCCACCATACATCCGGATTATCTGCTGCTTGCGTAAGCAGCGGTTGCAAGAGGGTAACAGCGCGATCTGGATGACCGACCTCGATCATCTCGAACGCGCTCGTCAGGGTCGTCTGAATCGAATCGCTCATCAACCCGCCATGCAAGGCCAGCGAGCACACATAATGCGAGTGTATTACGAGCGCAGAATTACGCAACCGCGGATTCAAGCGCAAAGACTCACCGATGGTGAGTCTTTACTTATGCCCAGGAGAGGATTCGAACCTCCACGCCCATGAAGGGCACAGGCCCTCAACCTGCCGCGTATGCCATTCCGCCACCTGGGCTAGCGAAGCATATTGTAGCGAGTGGGCACGCGCTGTCAATTCTCCAAGTCTCGCCAAATGCGCTACAATCTGATTCAGATTAACTGAGTGAAGAGTGTTATAGGTAACATGCGCATTGCTGTAGACGCTATGGGGAGCGATAATTTCCCGCACCCCGATGTGGCAGGTGCGGTGGCGGCTACGCGAAAACATGGCATATCCGTCATCCTCGTCGGCGACGAAACGCTTATACGAGATGAGCTGAGGCGTCAAAAGGCAAACGGCTTGCCCATCGAGATCCATCACGCGGCTGACCACATACACATGACTGACAAACCAGGTGCGGCGCTGAAGGGCAAACCAGCATCTTCCATCCATTTGGGGTTACAGTTGGTGAAAGAAGGCGCAGCTGATGCCTTCGTGAGCGCGGGTAACACCGGCGCGATTATGGCCGTTGCGACCCTGAATAAGCTGCAGCGTATCCGCGGCATCAAGCGCCCCGCGCTCAGCGCAATCTATCCCATCGATGGCCGCCCGCTCATCATATTGGATATTGGCGCCAACGTGGATTCGCGTCCGGAATGGCTACAACAATTCGCGCTGATGGGCAGTCTCTATTCTCATTCCGTATTGGGCATCGAAGTGCCGCGCGTCGCCTTACTTTCTAACGGCGAAGAAATGGGAAAGGGCAGCCAGCTCATTCAGGAAAGCGAGGCCCTGCTCCGCCAATCGCCCCTTAACTTTATTGGCAATGTAGAGCCGGGCGCCCTTCTCGAAGACAAAGTGGATGTTCTTGTCACCGATGGCTTCACCGGCAATATCTTGCTCAAGACCTTCGAAGGTACACAGCATTTCATACGCCGCGCCCTTGGCCGCGAATTGCGACGAGATTTGATATCCATGCTCGGCGGCATCTTATCCGGGCAGGCCTTCGTCCGTATGCGCCGCCACGTCGACCCGGACCGCATCGGCGGCGCGCCCTTGCTCGGCTTGCGCGGAGTCGTCCTAGTATCGCACGGCAACGCCAGCGCCACGGCCATCCAAAACGCCATCTTACACGCTTGCAAAGCCGTTTCCACTGACATCATCGGCGCCATCCAAGGAGGCCTGCAAATGTTGGCCGACGATAGCTAGCGGGCTTGGAGCGAACAGTGGGTCTCCCGTTGGAAGGGGTCACGAGCGTCGACGCCGTCTGGCGGTTGATCCAGCGCGGTGATATCAAGCGCGCCGAGGTATTGGTCGCCCGAATATTGCGCGATGCGGGGGAAGATGCCGAGCAGGCCGCAGCCCTTTTGGCACGCGCGCAATGCAAATTACTCAGCGGCCGGCCGCAAGAAGCGCTGGAAGATTGGGAGCAGGCGCGCGCCCTTGCTCCGACGATCGCCGAACAACCTGCGACGCTCGAGCTACGAGCTGACGCCCATTTTGCCCTTTACGAGATGAGCTCCGTCGGCTTTGCGGGCCACGAAGGGCAAGAGACTTCCGCCCGCCTCTACCGCCAACTCATCGCCGAGCATCCCGATTACGCGAACCGTGGATGGCTACATTATCAGCTGGGGCGCGTGTTGCTCACGGCAAACCGCATTGAAGAGGCAAGCGCGCAGTTCCAAACGGCATCTACCTCTCCCAGCCACCTGCCTGCACTCCCCGCCTATTGCAACGAGCGCCTTGCCTACGTCGCCTATTATGAAGAGCGTGATCTACAACGCGCCCTGGGGTATTTAGAACAGGCATTGCGCCGTTATCCGGCGCAAGCCTCGCGCGAGTGGTTGGTAGAAATTCTGCTGATGCGCGCACGCGTTACGCTCGAGTTGAGACGTTTGCCCGCGGCGCGGCGCAGCCTGGATGAGGCATTGCGCATCGCCGATAGCCAGAGCCCGCAACGTCCGCCGACACTTTATGCCGCTGCTGAAATCTTGATGAAGATGCCCACGCAGGAAGTGGCCGCCATTCCTCTGCTCGAAGAATTTCTTCAACTGAGCAAGCAGCCGCCGGGTATAGACGTGAGTTGGGCGCGTGCGCACGAATTGCTCGGCGAGGCTTGTTTCCGGTGCGCGCGCTATCAAGATGCCGTCTACGCCTATCGCTTGGCTTTGCATCACAACCCTTATTCACCATGGTCGTCAACATTGCGTTACCAATTGGCCTGTGCCTACTATCAGAGTGGCGATTACGACCGCACATGCGAATGCCTCGGGCAACTCATCGCGGCGGAAGCGGATGAAGGCGGCGCCATACAGGATTTCCGCGTCTACGATCTACTGGGCAACGCGCATTTCGCCCTCGGCCGGTATGACGAAGCGCTCACCTCTTATTCGCGCGCGCTCTCATTGACACCACCTCACACCCAAGAAAGCGCACAAATTCGCCGTTATCATGATTTCGCCCGTCGCCGCATCGCCGAATAACTTGCCCGCTGTCACGGTAGTCGGCGGCGGCCTGGCGGGCAGCGAGGCGGCCTGGCAATTGGCGCAGCGCGGCTTCGCCACCCGCCTCTACGAGATGCGCCCAGCAAGAGCCAGTCCTGCACATGTCAGCGACCGTTTGGCTGAATTGGTCTGCAGCAATTCGCTCGGTTCGCGCCTGCCCAACCGCGCCTCAGGTGCCCTGCAAGCGGAACTCGCGCTGGCCGGCTCACTGCTATTGCGCATCGCTCAGGATTGCGCCCTGCCCGCCGGCGGTGCCCTGGCCGTAGATCGTGAAGCCTTCGCTGACCGCGTAACCTGCGCCATCACCGGTCACCCGCGCATCGAAATCATTCGTCGCGAAATGCCCAAGATCCCGAGCGGACCCTGCATCATCGCCAGCGGCCCACTCACTTCCTCTGCCCTCACCGAGAGCATCGCGGCGCTCAGCGGCGAGCAACACCTCTATTTCTATGACGCCATATCACCCATCGTCTCGCGCGAAAGCGTAAATATGGACATTGCTTTTTTCGCCAACCGCTACGGACGTGGCGTCGATGCCAGCGGCGATTATCTCAATTGCCCCTTGGACCGCGATGAATATGAGCGCTTCGTTGACGCCTTGCTCGCCGCCGAGACCATCGAGTTGCGAGATTTCGAGCGTGAAGACCCACGCTTCTTCGAGGGCTGCTTGCCATTGGAAACGCTGGCGCGGCGCGGGCGGGAGGCGCTGGCGTTTGGCCCCATGCGTCCGGTGGGCCTGCGTGACCCGCGCACCGGCCAGCGACCCTACGCCGTCGTCCAATTGCGACGCGATAACCTGGCGGGCGACCTCTATAACCTCGTCGGCCTCCAGACCAATCTGCGCTGGCCAGAGCAGCGGCGCGTACTCCGCCTCATTCCAGGGCTGGAACACGCCGAGTTCCTGCGCCTAGGGATGATGCACCGCAACACCTTCCTCAACTCGCCGCGCCTCTTGTGGCCGACTATGGCGTTTCGCGGGCGAGCAGATTTGTTCTTCGCTGGACAAATTACGGGCGTGGAAGGTTACGTGGGGAATATCGCCACCGGCCTCGTGGCGGCACTGAACTTGGCGCGCGCGTTGCGCAGCGAGATTCCCTGGATCCCACCACGGGAGAGTATGCTGGGCGCACTCTGCCATTACGTTACGCATGCCGAACCGGCGCATTTCCAGCCAATGAAGGCGAATTTCGGCATCATGCCTCCGTTACAGCCGCCCGTCCGCAACAAGCGCGAACGCTATTCCGCCTACGCCCACCGTGCCCTGGCCGCCATGTATGTTTCCCTCGCCACGCTCGCTGACCCGCTCTTGCCCGCCGCCCCACGTGACGCTATCGCCCACCCTAGCGAGCTGGTCGCCGCCCACGCTAAAATGCCAACTTCCTGAGCGCGCGATTTGTGAGCGCAATCTAGTGAAAGAGTGACGCGATGCCGGAAATTGCCGACCGCCTGCGCAACTTGCCACCCTATATCTTCGCCACCATTTCTCAACAAAAGCGGCAACTCACCAGTGACGGCGCCGATATCATTAGCCTTGATGTCGGTAGCCCGGATTTGCCGCCGCCGGATTCGGTGATCGATGCGCTGGCGCAATCGGCGCGCAACCCCGACCACCATGGCTACGCTGGTTATTCAGGAACGCCTGGCTTCCGGGCTGCCGTCGCGCGGCATTACGCCAACCGCTTCCAATGCGAATTCGATAGCGAGGGCGAAATCCTGCCATTGCTTGGCAGCAAAGAAGCCATCATTTACTTCTCGCTCGCCTACTTGAACGCCAGCGACATCGCGCTGGTGCCCAGTATCGGCTATCCCTCATATTCGATGGGCGCGCGCATCGCCGGCGCCGCGGTGCATTACCTCCCCAGCACCGCCGCTACCGGTTACATACCCGACATCCGCGGTATCCCGGATGAGATCGTACGGCGCGCGCGCGTTCTATGGGTAAATTTCCCCAGCAACCCCACCGGCGCCGTCGCTACCGTCGACGATTACCTCCCCATCGTCGAATTCTGCCGGGCCAACGACATCCTGCTGCTCTCTGATAATCCTTATTATGACGTCACATACGATGGCAACCGCGGCGTGAGCATCTTCGAAGTGCCCGGCGCGCGGCCACTGGCTGTCGAGCTGATGTCGCTCTCCAAGACCTACAATATGGCAGGCTGGCGGCTGGGGGCAGCGCTTGGCAGCGCGCCCTATATCAAGGCGCTGCTCAACGTGAAGAGCAATGTGGATAGCGGTCATTTCCGCCCGGTCTATGACGCCGGCATAGAAGCGCTCGACCACACGCCGCGTTCCTGGATCGAAGCGCGCAATGCTTTGTATGAGCGACGCCGCGATTTGCTGGTCTCGTTATTGCCCGCGGCTGGCCTCCATGCTGAACCGCCTGGCGGCGCCATGTATGTTTGGGCGCGCGTCGAAAATGGGAGCGGCGCCGATTACACCCGCGGCGCTTTGCAACACGCTCACGTATCCATCGCGCCCGGTGGCGCCTATGGCCCCGATGGTGAGGATTTCGTGCGGCTCAGCCTAGTTACAAAAGAGCCACGCATCGAAGAGGCCCTGGATCGCCTTCGTCGCTGGCATGAATCTCGCAGCCGCTGAAATTCATGCACGAAACCCGCAGCCGTCCACATACGCGCGCCTACCTCGTTGGCGCTGAATTGCGCGGCGGGGGGCATCTTCTATCCAGCTCAGATTCCCTTCGTGAGCTGGCGCTCCTCGCTGATACCGCTGGCCTCGAAGTCGTCGGCCACACTCAGCAACGCCTCGCGCGCATCCACCCAGCGACGTTTCTTGGCACCGGCAAGATCGAAGAAATCGGCGATTCACTGCAGGCGCTTTCGGCCGATTGCGTCATATTCGACGATGAACTATCCCCCCGCCACCAACGCGAGCTAGAGAAACGCTTCTCTCCAGAGATTCTGGTGCTGGACCGTTCTGTCCTCATTATGGATATCTTCGCCCGCCATGCACGCACGCGCGAGGGGGCGTTGCAAGTTGAGTTGGCGCAGTATGAATATCGCCTCCCGCGCCTTACGCGGCAATGGACGCACTTGGCGCGACAAGCGGGCGGCGGTGGAATGCGCGGTGTGGGCACGCGCGGCCCCGGTGAAACACAGCTGGAAGTCGATCGCCGCGAAATCCAACGCAAGATCGCCCACCTCAAGCGCGAAATCGAGAAGGTGCGCGGCCACCGTCAACGCCACCGAAGCCAGCGCAGCCGCGGCGGCATCCCTATCGTCTCGCTCATCGGTTATACGAACGCCGGCAAATCCACCTTGCTCAACGCCCTCAGCAACGCGGATGTCTTCGTCGCCGACCGGCTTTTCGCCACGCTCGACCCGACGACACGCCGCATCGAGCTTCCTTCTGGCCAGGAAGCGCTGCTGACCGATACGGTCGGTTTCATCCAAAAGCTGCCCACTACCTTGATCGCCGCCTTTCGCGCCACATTGGAAGAGGTGCTGGAGGCGGATTTGCTGCTCCACCTTGCCGATCTATCACACCCGAACGCCGCCCAACATATCGAGACCGTTGAAGATACGCTCGCTGAATTGGAGATGCCAGAAACGCCACGTCTATTCATTTGGAACAAAGCCGATCTCTGGGATGAGCGCCCGTTGCCGCCGATACCCACCAATCACCTCTACCTAGACCATGTGATGATCTCCGCGCGCGAGCACGAAGGCTTGCCTTCACTCATGACGGCGATCGAGCGCTCGTTGGCTTCACAATACTACGCGATGCGCCTGCTGCTGCCCTATCAACAGAGCGATCTGCTCGCCCACCTCTATGCGAAAGGCCGCGTGCAAACGCAAGAAGATACGGCAGAAGGATACCTGTTGCGTGTGCAGGTTCCCGCGCAGCAGTTCCACCAATTCGCGCGGTATCAACTCTCCGATTCGCTGCTGGAATCGCCTTGAGTTGCGTCAGCCTCCGGCAACTGTAACCAATAGATTTCCGGCTTATAGATGCTATGGAAATAGAGGCGCCCATCGGGGGCGAGGGTCAAGCCAGCCAGCGGCGCCGCCAGGGCCGTGCGCGCGACGACCTCCACTTCATCGGCTTGGCAACCGCCCTGATCGCGACATTGGTGCGCATCCACACGGCCGATGACGCCGAGCGCGCCCTCGGAATACGCGAAATAGAGCCAGCCATCTTCCGCCAACACGAGGCCCGTAACATTCTGCAAACCACCAACAAGCAGCGCGTTTGTCACTTCCATGGCGTTCAGCGGCTCGTCATCCGCACGAATCTGCCGCAGCGTGTACCATTCGATGGAGCGCCGCGCGCTGCCCGTATTCGCAACGTAGAGCGCGCCGCCATCCAACACCAGCCCAGTCGGTGAGCGCAGGCGCTCCACCAGCGTTTCTGTTTCGCCGAAGCGTGAGACAGTGAGCACGGTATCGGCCAGCAGGTTGCTGATGATGAAATGATCTTCGTCCAAGTAAGCCAGGCCCCAACCACCCGCCAGACCTCCCGCGAGCACAGTTGTAGGCACATTACGGGGGTGAATGCGCAAGAAATCATCTGTCGCGAAATCCGGCGCCCAGAGCTGCGTTACTCCGTCCGCGTCCACTTCGGCAAAGAGCGAGTTGGCGTTCTGAACTCCAAAGATATAAGTGCGCGTCGTGCCCGCTTCGATGTCAATTTCGTAGATCGTCCAGTCACCTGAGCAGGCGACGTAGAGCTTATCATTGAACCAGGTCATACCGTTGGGGCGCTGCACATTGCCGTAAAGTACCTGCAGGTCGCTCTGTCGAAAAAGCGCATCCTGGGCGCGCGCAACGCCACTCGCGCTGAGCAACAACATGCTAAGAAGGGCGATTCGCGTGATTCCGCGCGTCAGCCAGTGCATAATACTCAGACTCTGGTTTACTAGGGTCATGGCCACATATCATAGCATACTCGCGCGTTTGTCTTGCTTGTTTCTATTGGCGGCGGCCGCTTGCACCACCGTCACTGAAACGCCAACACCATATCACGTCGTGCTTCGCGTCGATGAAGTAGAACGCGCGTATAGCTTCACGGGTCCCCAGACAGTCGCGGAATTGCTGAGCCGTGCGGAGTTGATCATCGGCGAAGACGACTTCCTTTCGCATGCGCTTGATGCACCGCTCAGCGATGGCCTGATCGTGCGCGTAGAGCGCAGCGCCGAGCGGACGGATTGCGTATTGCATCCCGTGCCCTACGGTGAGCGGCGACTGCCAAACGAGTTGCTCGCGCCGGGCGAAACACGCTATGGCCGCGTTGGAAAACTGGGCAGCGAACGCGTTTGCTCCTTCATCCAGATCCGAAGCGGCGAGACACGCCAGACCGAAATCAGCCGCGAAATCATCGAATCACCGCGTGACCAGGTGATCTATTATGGCAGCGAGCGCGAATTTTCGGCCACCTCCATCACCGGCACTGTCGCTTACCTCAGCCATGGCAGCGTCTGGATCATGAGAGAGAGCAGCGAAGCGCGCCGTCCGATTTCCCAGGCAGCCGATGCCGATGGTGCTGTCTTCGACCTCACGCCCGATGGCAGCATGTTGCTGTACACGCGGCGGCCGAACCAGGAGGCAGACAATCAGCTCTGGCTGCTGCGCTCTACGCGCGAAGTAGACAACCCCGCCCTGCTCCTGGCGCCGCGCAATGTAATGACGGCCGCCTGGCACTCGCAAGACTGGCAAACAATTTTCTTCGCGCACAACGGTGACGATCCTGCCCTACAGCGGCAGCGGCTGGATTTGACGAATGGCCAGTTGCTACAGGAGGAAGTCGCGCACCCTCGCCTGGCCGCACGCCCGCGCAGCCAATTCGCGCTGAATGACAGCGGCAGCGCGATCGCTTACGCGCAACCGGGCGAGCTGGGCATCTTTACTTTTACCAGCGGCATCACCAGCATGCTCGCCCGCTATGCGCCGCAATACGACGGAGCGGGTGTCTTGTGGTTGCCGCCTCTATCCTGGTCGGCGGACGAGAGCGTCTTGCTGACCACCCTGCCCGCGCCCACTGAAAAGCAGCCGGAGCGTTTCGATATCGTCGCCTTTTTTACCGAGGGCCGTATCCGCGCGACACTGGTCGCCGATGTAGGACTGGCGGCAATAGCTCGGCATTCAACGCGTGCGAGTGCCACCATCGCCTATACGCGCGCAGACGAGAGCGGCTATTCGCTCTACATCGCCGATCGTGACGGCAGCAACGCGCGCCTCTTGTTTCCTGATCCAGAAATGACTACCGCACGAAACGTGAGCGATTTCGCCTGGAGCGCGAACGGCCAACAGCTGCTGGCCATCGCCGACGGCAACCTATGGCTCGTCGCAGCGGATTCGGGCGCGTCGCGACAATTGACTGGCGACGGCGGTATTCGTGCGCTGGAATGGGGCCCCTGATGCGCGACCGCCTGATCTTTTGCGCCGCCCTGCTCGCCTTCGCGTTTGCCAGCCTGGCCGCCGGCTTCACCGCCCGTGAAAAGGCATTTGAGACGCGCGGTTACGAAGACGCAACGCGCTCTGCCGACCTCCCGTATCGCCAACCACTTCTCGGCGCGAATGGCGATTGGCTCAAGCAGCCGCGCGCACGTTTGGACGCTGAATTGGAGCGCCTGCGCGAAGCGAACGTAACCTGGTTGCGCCAGCGCATTCCCTGGGCGGAGATCGAAACTACGCGCGGCCGTTATGATTGGGCGGAGATCGACGCGCTTATCGACGCCCTGCGCAAACAGCCGGAGTTGCGCCTCGTCGCCTGGTTGACGAATGCGCCCGCCTGGCTGCCCGATGACGAATATCCCGCCGCCTTCGCCCAGTTCGCCGCCGATTTCGCCGCGCGGTATGGCGACGTCATCGACCATTACCAGCTGGGCGAGGCGCCTCAGCAGGCGGCGCACTATGCCGCCACGCTTGCCGCTGCCTATCCGGCCATCCACGCGGCCGATACCCACGCGCTCGTGTTGACCGCGCCGCTCCGCCCACCGAATGATCTCACCTACTTGAGCGAACTCTACGCCCTCGGCGCGCATCAAAATTGGGATGCGCTCTCTGCTGCCCATGGCGCTTATGAGACGCCTCCGTTGGATCGCCGCGCTGATTCCGCGATCGTCAATTATTCGCGCCTGGTGCTGCTGCGCGAGTTGATGCGCGAGCAAGGTGATAGACGGCGCGCACTCTGGCTGACGGATTTCGACTGGCCGGAGGCAACACAAGAAGAGCAAATTCTATATTACGAACAGGCTCTGGCGCGCGCGGCGCGGGAATGGCCCTGGCTTGGTGCGCTCTTCTTGCCGGCCAACGCGCTCGAGGAACCGTCACAGCTGGAGGCGTTGCGGGCCATTCCGGCCAGTGCGCCGCACAATGGCCTCTTCCACATGCAACACGAGGCGGCGCGCTATTCAGGCGAGTGGTCCTTCGCCGGCGACGCTGCCGACTATGGCCGCGTTGGCGATAGCGAACTGTATTTCACCTATCACGGGCGCGATATTGCCCTCTTGTTGCGCGAAGACGCCTGGCATACGGTGCTCTACGCGCGCATCGACGGCGCCGCTGCCAATGCCCTACCCCCTGCCGCGGAAGAGCGCGGTTACCTCATCCTCACCAGCGCCGATCGCAACCCTCAGCGCGGACTTACTGCCCTGGCGCGCGATTTGCCACTTGCTGAGCACGAACTGCAGCTCATCGGCGGTGGCGGTGATACGCACTTCGCGTTGCTGGGAATTGCCATCAGCTCGGGCAATCTGGCCGCGCCTTATGAGCGCCAGCTATCGCTCGCCGCGTTGACCATGTCACTCGCCGCTGCCTTCGCTTTCGTGAGCGCGCTTCCTATGTTAAGGCCCATATGGCAGAGAATTGTTGCCTATCGCGTGTTGTTGCGATCAGAGGGCATTGCTATAACAGCAGAACGCCCTCCCTCACATCGTGCCGCGGCCGGTAGTTTTGCCCTGGCCACCATGGGCTATGTTCTCTTGCAAGCGCAACTCGCGCTGCCACTCACCCTCCTCATCTGTGCAGCCTTATTGGCTTTATTCGTCTGGCGGCGTGAGCTGGGCCTAGCGCTCATCCTGCTAGCCTTGCCTTTCCACCAACACCCCATCGCACTGGGTGGCTTGCGATTCCCGCCAGCAGAATTGCTGCTTGTGCTTACCCTGATGGCCGAGCTACTACACCGCCTATTGCGTTGGCGGCAAACGGTTCGCGCAGTATACGTGTTCCGCTATCAGGTGTTGGACGCCGCTACCCTCCTCTGGGTAGTGCTCGGCGCGCTGACCCTCCTCTGGGCGCGCTGGCCGGCGCCGGCGATGACGGAATGGCGCGCACTACTCCTCGAGCCAGCGCTATTCTACGTGCTCCTCCGCCTGCATGCCCGCGCGCCTGCAACCCAGCAGCGGCTCGTGGCGTCTTTGTTGCTCGGGGCGTGTCTCGTCGCCGCGCTTGGTATCGTCCAATTGCTGAGTGGCGCTCTGTTCGTGAGCGCAGAAGGAGGCGCGCGCCGCCTATTAAGTGTGTACGGTTCGCCAAATCATGTCGCCCTCTTCCTTGGGCGCTGCATCCCTTTCGCGTTGGTCCTTTGGCTCTGCGCGCGCCCGTCCGGAATCCGTCGCCTGGGCGCAGCAGTAACGATACTCTTGTTGGCTGCCGCAATCCTCACGCAAAGCTTCGCCACGCTGCTCCTGGGGCTGCCTGCAGGATTCCTAGTCGTAACGCTGGCCAGCCGCCAGCGCCACGCGCGCTACTTGGGCGGCGGCATCGTGGCGCTGCTCTTGCTCGCCATCTTGCTGGGGGGACGACTTAACGCCTGGTGGAATTGGCAAGAAGGCAGCCTCTTCACCCGCGCAAACGTCTGGCAATCAGCGCTGCAAATGCTTGCCGACGAGCCCATCCGCGGTTTTGGCCTAGACCAGTTCCTATACGCCTACCGCGATACCTATATCGCCCCCGATGCCTGGCGCGATCCCGATTTATCCCACCCGCACAATTTCCTGCTGGATATCTGGCTGCGCCTGGGCATCCTCGGGGTAGCGCTTTTCGCCGTGCTCCAATGGCGGTTCTGGCGGCAAATATCATCTGCCATCCGCGCCGTGGCGGCCGCTGGGAATTGGAGATCCATGCTCGCCCTCGCCACCGCAGGCGCGATGGCTAATTTGCTCGCACATGGCCTGGTGGATAACAGCATCTTCGTCCACGATCTGGCCTTTATTTTCGCGCTGCTGCTGGCATTGGCGTACATCCCAGCGGTCAAGACTGCGGCCCCCGCCTGAATATGCTAGACTGGCGCGGATAAAGTGAAGTAGTGAGCGAAATGCGCGTACTCATTACCGGCGGCGCGGGCTTCATCGGCTCGCATTTATGTGACCGCTTTCTTGCAGAGGGCCACATCGTCATTGCGATGGATAACCTCATTACAGGCAAGCGCGAGAATCTGCTCCAGCATTTCAATAATGTTCACTTTCGCTTCGTGCAGCATGACGTCAGCCAATTCATCACATGTGACGAGCCGTTGGATCTGGTGTTGCATTTCGCTTCGCCCGCCAGTCCGATCGATTACCTGCGTCACCCGATCCAGACGCTAAAAGTCGGTGGACTCGGCACGCACAACGCGCTCGGATTGGCGCGTGCGAAAGGTGCCCGCTTCATGCTCGCCTCCACCTCCGAAGTCTACGGCGAGCCGGAACGGCACCCACAGGATGAAAGCTATAGCGGTAACGTAGACCCCATCGGCCTCCGCGGCGTGTATGACGAAGCAAAGCGCTACGCCGAAGCATTGACGATGGCCTATCACCGCACACACAGCCTCGATACGCGCATCGTGCGCATCTTCAACACTTATGGCCCGCGCATGCGCCTCGATGACGGCCGTGTAGTCCCCAATTTCATCGGCCAGGCCTTGCGCGAAGAGCCGCTCACCATCTATGGCGATGGTAGCCAAACGCGTTCTTTCCAATATATTGACGACCTGGTGGAAGGCATCTTTCGCTTGTTGGCTGTCGATTTTGCCGAGCCTGTCAATATTGGCAGCACCGATGAAATCTGCATCCGCGATTTCGCTGATATCGTCAACCAGTTAACTGGCAACCCGCAGGGCGTCATTTTCGAGGCGGATAAGCGCGTACCTGGTGACCCGCAACAACGGCGACCCGATGTAAGCCGCGCACGTGCCACACTCGGCTGGAGCGCGCAGGTCGAGCTAAGGCAAGGCCTCGCCGCGACCATCGCACATTTCCGGCAAGCCACCGGCCAGTAGCCAGCATGCAAGAGCGCCTGATCAACAGGTTGACCTGGGGCGGGCTGGCGGCGCTAGCCGGTGGGCTAGTCGCAATCAGTCCATTCTGGCTAGCGGCCTTGGGTGCGGCCTGCCTCGGACTGGTCGCCATCGCCAGCATCACGCCGCTCGTCGCCCTGCATGCCACACTCGCGCTTGCTCCCCTTCGCGCTTTGCTGAGCCGCGCCGGCAGCTGGCCGCTGCCCCTGGATATCGGCCAAACAGCCTTCGCGCTCCTGCTGGCGATCTGGCTGGCGCATGGGATCCGGCAAAAGCGCCTTCACTTACCGGCCCATTGGCGCCGCGCTCTCACCCCACTCACGCTCTTCGTCTTCGCGCTACTGCTTCATGGCCTCGCGGTAGGAGCGACAGCTGCCTGGCTGCGCGAGTGGCTGAAGTGGCTGGCGCTACTGCTGACTGCGTTGCTGACACTCAGCCTATGCGCGCGCTATGGTTGGGACGGTGCGCTTTCCGCCATACTCTTGGCAGCGGCGGCGAACGCCATTCTCGGGGTGTTGCAATTCTCCGGCTTCGTCGAGAGCGCCGCGCACCTACAAATCGACGCGCGTTTTACCCGCGCCTACGGTAGCTATGAACAGCCCAACCCCTTCGCCGGTTTGATGGGCATGACGGCGCCACTCGCCGCGCTCGCCGCGCTGGGTTATTCCGTCCGCGCCTGGCAACGACGCCGTGATCCATTGCCGTGGCGAAATGGCCTACAATGCTCCGCCGCGGTGGCCTGCGCGGCCTGCGCCATATTGCTCGCAGCGGCTTTGTTCATGTCCTGGAGTCGCGGCGCTTGGTTGGGGGGAATCGGCGCCGCCTTAGCTGTTATTGCCGCCATCCCGCGCCGCCGCTGGGCGAGCCTCCTCGCCCTATCGCTCTCCATTGCGCTGTTGGCAGGGATATGGCTTACGGGTGCGCTGCCGCCTTCGTTGGATGCGCGCTTGCGGAACGCCGTGCTGGAGTTGATCAGCCTCCGCGATGTGCGTGGGGTGGATTTCGACGCGGGGAATTACGCTCTGGTCGAGCGCGTCGCTCACTGGCAAGCGGCGCTGCGCATGGCGGAGGCCCGGCCGTGGCTCGGTGTCGGATTCGGCGGTTACGAGAACGCCTACTCGGAATATCGCTTGGTAAACTGGCCCGAATCCCTAGGCCACGCGCATAATTTCTACCTCAATATGCTGGCAGAAACGGGCGTATTCGGGCTCGCGGCATATCTGGCACTTTGCGTCGCGCTGCTCTGGCGTAGTTGGCGCGCGCGCGCTCACCCAGACTCGCTGGCGCGTTACCTGGCCATCGGCGTCTTCGCCGCCTGGGTCTATTTCTGCGTCCATAGCCTCAGCGATAACCTGTACGTGAACAACAGCTTCCTCATTCTGGGTACCATGCTAGGTCTCATGCTGCACATCTACAGCCAGATCCAGCCGCGCCGCCTCACATGATGAGCCACTCCCGCCCGCCACGCGCCTTACGCACTCCACTAGACCAACCCATCCGTGCCTTCGCGCGCCTCTTCGGCGAGCGCGCAGTCGAGATGGAGCGCTTTGTCAAATTCCTATTCGTCGGGACGATCGGCTTCTGCATCGATTTCGGACTTTTCAACATCCTACAGGCGTCCATTCTACCACCCGTCGATGCCAACAGCGCCGCGCTGCGCCTGAATGTTGCGCTCGCTGTTTCCATCAGTTTCCTGGCGGGCGTTCTCAGCAATTTCACCTGGAATCGTTACTGGACCTATCCAGATTCGCGAACGCGCGCGCTGCGTACCCAACTCATGCAATTCGCCTTCATTAATTGCGTCGGCTGGGCAGTGCGCACCGCCTGGGTCACGATCGCCTATCAAACCTTCGGAGACTGGCTCCATCCGCTCCTGGGAAACTTGTCATTGTACGCTGGCCTATCGATCGAAGACGCCAGCGCCCGCATCGGCACAAATGTCACCCTCATCATCGGCATCCTCGTCGTCCTTTTATGGAATTTCTTCGCGAACCGCTACTGGACATATGCCGACGTCGATTCCCGGGTTGGTTACGATGTCGACCATCACAATTGATTACACTTCCGCCGCGCACCAGGGTGGCGGCATTGGCCGTTTTACCCGAGAACTGATCGGCGGACTGGCCAGGCTCAATAGTGAGCATCGCTTTCGTCTTTTCGTCGCGGGCGCCCAGCACGTGGGATTGCATGCGCCCCCCGGCCCGCAATTTTGCTGGCGGCCGACGCGCGTCTCGCCGCATCAACTGACCCGCATCTGGCATCGGGTGCGGCTGCCTCTGCCTATCGAAATCTTCAGCGGGCGCAGCGAATTGTTCCACGCACCCGATTTTGTGCTGCCGCCCACCCTTCCTCGAACGCGCCGCCTCGTGATGGTGCACGATCTTTCCTTCGAGCGCGTGCCAGAAACCTTCACGCCCTGGCTCCTGCGCTATTTGCGCCAGGCCGTCCCCCGCTCGCTACGCAGCGCCGATCATATCATCGCCAATTCTGCCGCCACGCGCGATGATTACCTGACGCATTTCTCGCTAGCGGAATCGCAATTCACGGTCATCCACGGCGGGGTTTCGCCCGAATTCCAGCCGGTTAATACTGCAGCAGATAAACACCTTTTTCCACAATTGAAGCGACCGTTCGTCCTGGCTGTCGGCACCCTGCAACCGCGCAAGAACTTCACACGCCTCATCGAAGCCATTGCCATCCTGCGCGAGACGGGTTGCGCATTGGAGCTGGCCATCGCCGGCGGCCGCGGTTGGTTGGAGGGTGAAATCCTCGACACGCGCGATCGCCTGGGATTACAAGACGCGGTCCACCTACTCGGCTATGTTCCGGATGCACAACTCCCAGCGCTCTACCGCCGCGCGCGCGTCTTCGCCTACCCCTCGCTCTATGAAGGGTTCGGCCTACCGTTGCTGGAGGCGATGGCCTGCGGCACACCGACGCTCACCGCCAGCGTCTCTTCTTTACCAGAAGCGGCTGGTGACGCAGCAATCTACATTGACCAGAACGACACCGACTCCATCGCCGCCGGTTTGCGCCGCCTGCACGAAGACGATAGTCTCCGCGCCGCACTCCGTGAAAAAGGGTTCGTCCGCGCCCACGAATTCACTTGGGCTCGCGCTTCCGCCAAACTCCTGGGCGTATACGATATGCTACTTGCTTGAAGAAGAAGGAGCGCTCACAATGGTTGAACTGCCCGCCAAAAGTATTGCCGAATCACGATTGACGCTGAGCCGCTGGATGGGCATAGGCGACGCCAATCATCTGGGTTTCGTGCATGGCGGCATCATCATGAAATTAATCGACGAAGCTGGTGGCATCGTCGCTACGCGCCATTCCCAGAGATCCGTGGTCACCGCCACCCTCGATTCGCTGATCTTCCTGCGCCCCATTCGCCTGCGTGACCTCGTCACCCTGCGCGCTGAGATCACTTACGTTGGGCGCACCTCTATGGAAACGTGCGTCGAGGTTCACGCCGAGGATGTTTTTAGCGGCTCTTCTGAATTGAAGAACACTGCCTTTTTGGTCTATGTGGCGTTGGATGCTGAGAGCGGCCAACCGATGCCCGTGCCGCCCCTCCTTTTCGAGACCAGCGCGCAACGCGCCCGTGCGGAACAAGCCAAAAACCGTATGAAATTACGCCTAGAGCAACGTCGCCAAGCCGCAATTAGATGACGCATTCATTTCCTCGCTCTGGCTTCTTTCTGGCTTTTCTGCTGGGCATTTTGGGATACATTTTGCCATGGGTGCAACACGCTAGCGCCGGCCTCTCGCTGCATGCCTACGACATGGCCGCCTGGAGCGTGCGCCATGCCGACGAATTCCGCGGCACACCCGTAATGCTCACCAGTTTTTTGTTGCGCGGGCAGCTACTCATCCTGGCGGCGCTATGGGTGGGCGCCGCCGCGAAGGGCCGATGGCGCTGGCTGGTATCGCTATTGCTGGTCATCGCCCTGTTGCCACCACCCGATGGAATCCTCCAGGAGCCGAGCAATCCCAATTACCACCAGCTATTGCTCCTGGCGCTGGTTACAGCGGCGTGTTCAGCGTGGGGCGCTCGGCTGCATGGCCGATGGCACGCTCGTTGGATGCTGGGGTGGGCGCTGTTGGGAATTGCGAGCAGCGCGCTGGCCATCGCGCGCGCTGCTGATTTGTACCGCAGTTTGCAGCTGGGATCATCGCTCGGGCCGGGCGCGCCGCTGCTCTGGCTCGCCTATGCTATATTGGCGTTAACTGCTCTCCATATGTCGCGACGGCGATCCGATCAATCCTCCGACGGCGCCATATGATCCGTGACGTAACTAATCGCGTCACCCACGGTTGTGATTTTCTGCGCGTCTTCGTCGGAAATTTCGCCGCCGAATTTTTCTTCAAAGGCCATGATCAGCTCGACCAGGTCGAGCGAATCCGCCTCCAGATCTTCACGAAAACGAGCTGCAGGGAGAACCTGCTCTGCATTCACCCCCAACAGATCGACAACTATATCTTGCACTTGTTCCGCGACAGAAGCCATTCATTCCTCCTGATTCTGTGGGGAGAACACAACCCCCCT
Source organism: Phototrophicaceae bacterium (assembly GCA_965237765.1). Classification (GTDB taxonomy): domain Bacteria; phylum Chloroflexota; class Anaerolineae; order Aggregatilineales; family Phototrophicaceae; genus WTGJ01. The sequence goes on along the minus strand of OZ250157.1, from coordinate 2,176,256 downwards.
CGCTCGTTTCTCGCGCCATTATAGCGCGAGGCGGCGCCCTGCCTAGACTTGCGTCTGCTTGACCGAACGCGCGCGCTGGGTTAGCATACGGCCACTATTCTTAGGAACACCCATCCATGCAAAAAGTCACGCTGTCACCCAGCACCGAACGTCGCAAAGCGGAACACATCCGCATCAACCTGGAAGAAAACGTCCAATTCCCGCGCTTGAGTACCCAGCTGGAGCGTTACTATTTCCTGCACGAAGCGCTGCCTGATCTGAACCTGCACGATATCAACACAGAGCAGACCATTTTCGGCAAGACGCTCACCGCGCCCATCCTCATCTCTTCCATGACCGGCGGCACGGCCACTGCCCAACGCATCAATCGCAACCTGGCAGAAGCCGCTGGCCAGCTGGGCATCGCCATGGGCCTCGGTTCCCAGCGCGCCATGCTCGAAGACCCTGCGCTGTCTGCCAGTTACTCTGTTCGCGACCTGGCGCCCCATATCCTGCTCTTCGCCAACATGGGCGTCGTCCAATTGAATTACGGCTATAGCGGGGAAGATTTCTTACGCGCTGCGGAGTTGGTCGGTGCCGACGCGCTCATCCTCCACTGCAACGCGTTGCAGGAGGCCGTCCAGCCCGAGGGCGACCCGGATTTCCGTGGTCTGCTCACCAAAATCAGACAACTCTGCCGCCAAAGCCCCATTCCCATCATCGCCAAGGAAGTCGGTTGGGGCTTCTCTGAAACAACGGTTCGCGACCTGGCCGATGCGGGCGTTGCCGCCATTGACGTCGCGGGCGCCGGCGGCACATCGTGGAGCGAAGTCGAATACCACCGCGCGCCGGATGCCTTCCATGCGCGTTTGGCCGCCAGCTTCGCCGATTGGGGCATCCCGACGGCTGAGGCAATTGGATATGCCCGCGCCGGCGCGCCGGAGTTGCCCATCTTCGCCAGCGGCGGCTTGCGTGATGGCGTCGAGCTTGCAAAATGCGTTGCTCTCGGCGCAACTCTCGGCGGTTATGCTTCACCTTTCCTGCGCGCTGCGGATGAATCGAGCGAGGCGGTGGTTGAGCTGATCCTATTGCTGCAGCGGCAATTGCGGGTCGCCATGTTCTGCTGTGGCGCGGCGGATCTTTCTGCCCTGCGCGAAACGCCGCTGCAGTTGCGCTGAGCGCGTTCGCCCGAATGCTCGCTACCATCAAAGCACGTTACGACACCAAATTGGATGCGGCGCTGCGACAGGCGGTGGCATATATCGAGCCACCTGAGTTGGCGACGATGCTGAGCTATGCCTTTGGCTGGGTGGATGCGGCCGGCACACCCACGTATCACATCGGTGGCAAGCGACTGCGGCCCTACTTGCTGCTGCTGTGCAACGAAGCGGCTGGTGGCGATTGGCATGACGCTTTGCCAGCCGCCGCCGCCGTGGAACTTATGCATAATTTCTCACTTGTGCATGACGACATTCAGGACCATTCCGCCACGCGGCACCAACGGCCCAGCATGTGGGCGGCATGGGATCGCGCGCGCGCCATCAACGCTGGCGATTCACTGCTCGGCCTGGCTTATCAGTGTCTGTCCGAATTGGGTGAGATGCATACTCCCGACGTCGTCCTACCCTGTTGGGCGCAACTCAACGGCGCACTGCAGGAATTGACGCGCGGACAGCACCTAGATATCAACTTTGAGCAAGCTACGAGCGTCGACAAGGCGACCTATTACTCTATGATCATCGGCAAGACCGCCGCCCTGCTCGCCGCTGCTGCGCAAATGGGTGCGCTGTTGGCTTTTGACGAGCGCGACGAGCATTACGGCGAATTCGGGCGACAGCTTGGCCTCGCCTTCCAAATCCGCGACGACATCCTCGGCATCTGGGGTGACAGCGCCGTTACCGGCAAATCGAGCAGCGACGACCTCCGTCACAAGAAGAAATCTCTGCCCACCGTCATCGGCCTAGCACGCGAGGCAGAGCTGTGCGCCATCTTCGCCCAACCCCGACTCACCGATGACGAAGTCGCGCAGGCGGTTGCCCTGCTCGAGCGTTGCGGCGCTCGCGAATATGCTGAAGGGGCCGAAGCGCGACATGGTGATGCGGCCCTCGCCGCGTTGGAGCGCGCCCAGCCGCAGGGCGAAGCAGGTGATTGGCTCAGACGTTTGCCAGCGGCCTTATTGGGACGACGCAACTGATCCGCTATTTCAGTTATAACAGGTCGCGCAAGATTGCGTTGCTCACGAATCGGCCTGCGTTCGTCAACCGCAAGGCACCATCGACTACCATCAACATGCCAGCCTTTTGAAAGCGCGCGATCGCCTCGGCGCGCTCGGCGAGCAAATCCACCCCTAAGCGGGCGCGAAATGTCGCCAGATCGATGCCTTCCCGCGTGAGGCGCAAGCTCATCATGATCGTTTCGGCGCGCTTCGTCGCCGCATCCACCCGCTCGTAATGCTCTACAACGGGCGTCAATGGGAATTCGGATGGCGCAGGCTCCGTGAGCAATTCGATATAACGTGCCGGCGATCGCAAATTCCTGTACCGTATGCCATCGGCGTAGCCGTGCGCACCCGGGCCACATGCCAAATAAGGAACGTTGCGCCAATATTGCAGGTTGTGCCGACATTCGCGCTCCGACCGGCACCAATTGCTGATTTCATATTGCTCGTATCCCGCCGCCGCCAACCAATCTGAGGCGCGCTCATACATTTCTGCGATGCAATCATCATCCGGCTCCGGCAGCTCGCCGCGCGCCACCCAATCGCGTAACGGCGTACCCTCCTCCAGACTCAGCGCGTAGAGCGAAAGATGTGTAGGGTCCAACCGCAGCGCCTGTTGCAAGCTATCCCGCCATTCTGTCAAGCGCTGATGAGGGATACCGAAGATCAGATCCAGGTTGAAATCATCGAAACCAGCGGCGCGTATCGCCGATACCGCGCGCGTCAAATGTTCGTTGCCGTGCCGGCGCGCGAACAGACGCAGCTCATGATCCTGGGCTGATTGCATACCCAGGCTGATGCGGTTGATGCCCAGCGCGCGGATTTCACGGGCGTAGGTCTCGTCGACATCGTTGGGGTTCGCCTCCAGCGTAATTTCAGCAACCGCATCCAGCGAAAATCCGTCCGCGATGGTAGTCAAGATTTCCGACAATTGTCGCGCGTTGAGCAAACTGGGCGTGCCGCCACCAAAAAATACCGTGTGCACGGGCAGACCTGGTCGTGCCGTCGCCAACAAACGCAACTCCTGACAGAGTGCCGCGATGAATGGCGGGATCAGCGCTTCCATCCGCGTGTAGGTATTGAAGGCGCAATACGTACACTTCGTCGTGCAGAAAGGTATGTGCAGGTAGAGCGCGTGCGGCTCACTTGCGCGCCGCACCTCTGCCTCGTCCGCAACTGCTGGGAATTCGCACATATTCCCACTATAATCCAGCTGTCACGCTGATTGTAAGCGCGGCCCGAGAAGCGAAGAAGACACGAAGCGAGATGCCCCACTCCCGTCATGGCCCAGAACGCGCTCATATCCTCGTCGTTGATGACGAGCCGCGCATGGTCAATTTCATCCGCATGAATCTCGATCTGGATGGTTACCAGATCAGCGAGGCGCATGATGGCCGGGCAGCGTTGGAAGCCATCCGCACCAAATTGCCCGATTGCGTGCTGCTCGATGTGATGATGCCGCGCCAGGATGGCTTCGAGACACTGCGCATGCTACGCGAATTCTCTACAGTGCCTGTCATCATGCTAACCGCAAAGAGTGAAGAGCGCGACATCATCCTCGGGCTGGAAAGCGGCGCCGACGATTACGTCACCAAACCCTTTGCGCCGCGCATCCTGAACAGCCGCATTCGCGCCGTCTTGCGCCGCCAGGAAAGCAGCGAACGTTCACCCGGCGAGCAAATCCTGCGCATCGACGAGCGCCTGAGCGTGGACTTCAACCGCCGTCTCGTCATCGTCGAAGGAGAAGAGATCAAGCTGCGCCCTACCGAATTCCGCCTACTCTATCACTTCATCCAAAATGCCGGCTGGACGCTGACTTACGAGCAGATCCTTGCCAAGGTCTGGGGCTATGAATACCGCGAAGAGGCGCATTACGTCCGGCTCTATGTCAACTACCTGCGCAGCAAAATCGAAGCGGACCGCGAAAATCCGCGTTACATCTTGACTGAGCGCGGTGAAGGTTATCGCTTCGTCGATTTCCGCCGCGGGGAATCGTCGATACCCACCTGAACGGAGAGTTTGGTTCGCGCAGCGTGAAACCTATGTGCCCAGTCTGCGTATACACGGATAATGGAAGCCAGGAAACGAGGGTTGTGCCGTGGGCGAAGAAGAACGAAAAGAAGCACCGGCTGAGAATGAGGGCGCGCCGCACGATCATTCGCTGAACGAATTCCTCTCCGATGTCTCGCTTGCCGCGCGCGAACTGACCTCCAACATTCGCAGTTCGGTCAACAAAGTGCTCGAGCAAAGCGTGCGCATCGTCAACCCCAGCGGCAATGGCCCGCTACTGGACATGTATGAGACAGAGGAGAGCGTCATCATAGAGACGGCGCCTCTAGAAAATGCCGATCCCGATTCCATCGATATCACCATGCTGGGAGACCAACTCCGAATCCGCGTCCGCACGCGAGACGCGCGAGCCATCGACGATAGCGCCTTCTTGCTGCGCGAAAAGCACTATGGCGAATACATGCGCAGCCTGGAAATCCCGCGCGCGATCGTTATCGAAGAAGCGCGCGCCAGACTCCGTCAGGGCAAGCTCTTCATCACGCTACCCAAACCGCGCGGGAGCGAGCCAAAGCGCATCCGCATCATCGCCGAAGACTAGTGGCCAGAAGCTAGGAGCGAGCCTCTCCTCTAAGCTCGACCGCGATCGGTTGTTCGATCGGTGGGCTGAGTTGACGTCCGGCGCACGCCGCTCGGACAAATGCCAAGAAGAGTGGGTGCGGTGCATTCGGACGACTCTGGAACTCGGGGTGGAATTGCGTGCCCAACATGAAGGGGTGCCCGCTCAGTTCAGCGATCTCCACCAAACGGCCATCGGGGCTGAAGCCGCTGAAGGACATACCGCCGCGCTCAAATGGCTCGCGATAGGCGTTGTTGAATTCGAAACGGTGGCGGTGACGCTCGTTCACGCTGGCGGCCGCTCCATAAGCACGCGCCGCCAGGGAACCGGCCCGCAACTCACACGGGTAGTGGCCGAGGCGCATCGTCCCACCCAAATCCGTAATGTCCTCCTGATCTGGCATCAGGTCGATGATCGGGTGCGGTGTTGCCTCATCGAATTCGGAGCTGTTGGCCTCCACGTATCCCAAGCGCGAGCGCGCGAATCCGATGCACATCGTCTGCATGCCCAAACATAAGCCGAGGTAGGGCACATCGTTCGCCATCGCGTATTCCGCGGCGAGAACCATTCCTTCTATCGCGCGTGGGCCGAAACCACCCGGCACGATAATGCCATCCAACCCCAACAAACACTGCCGGTAATTAGTGTCCTCCTCTAGCTGCCCGGAATTGATCCAGCTCAATTGCAAGCGGAAACCGAGCGCGCTGACGGCATGGGTGAGCGCCGCTTTCACACTGATATATGCATCATGCAGCTCCACATATTTGCCGACGACGCCAATATGCAATTCGTTCGCCGCGCGCTGCGTCCTCCTCATCCGAGCCACCAACGCGCGCCAATCATCCAGTTCCGGCTGATTCGCGAAGCCGAAATAGTCAGCGATGTAATCTCCCAGGCCGGCACACTCCAGGTCGAGAGGCACTTCATAGAGCAAATCGGTCGTCGGAAGCGGAATGACTGCGCGCGGCTCCACGTCGCAAAAAAGCGATATCTTCTCCACTACTTCCGGGCTGACCGGATGGTCGGTTCGCGCGATGATGACCTGCGGTTGAATGCCAATACCACGCAACTCACGCGTGCTATGTTGCGTGGGTTTGGTCTTCAGCTCGCCCGTCGCGCTGATATAGGGCAGAAAGGTGACATGCACTGTGAGCGCGTTTTGAGGGCCGACGCTGCGGCGCAATTGGCGCACCGCCTCCAAGAATGGCAAACCCTCGATATCGCCGACCGTGCCACCCACTTCGACGATAATGACGTCCGCATTGCCTTCGCTCAACCGCAAAATTCGCCGCTTGATTTCGTCGGTGATGTGCGGGATGACCTGAATGGTGCGCCCTAAATAATCGCCACGCCGTTCCTTCTCGATGACGCTGGAATAAACCTGCCCGGCGGTAACATTGCATTCGCGGCGTAATTCGGTATCGATGAAACGCTCGTAATGACCCAAATCCAAATCGGTTTCGGCGCCGTCGGCTGTAACGAAGACTTCACCGTGCTGATAAGGACTCATCGTGCCGGGGTCGACGTTTAAGTAGGGATCGAGCTTTTGGATGAGGACGCGCTTGCCGCGCGCTTTGAGGAGGCGCCCAATCGCCGCAGCCGTAACGCCCTTCCCGATCGAGCTGACCACGCCGCCGATGCAGAAGATATATTTCGTCTCGGCCATCCCTCACCCTCTACCCAGGCCCATTCTAACAAGTTTGGCCAGCGCACGCGCCACATTCGACAAATCACATTATAATGTTCGGATAAGTTAAGGCTGGTGATGGAAACTTCCTTCGAAACAGAACGCACGCACAATGGCGCCGCCCAGCAGCAAGTGCTGCTCGTGCAATCTGTCGCCGAGCGCATCGTGCAGCATGTCAGCAAGGTCATCATTGGCAAGCGCAACGAAATCCTGCTCACTGTGCTCGGCCTGGTTTGCAAGGGCCACCTGTTGATCGAGGATATTCCCGGCGTTGGCAAGACGATGTTGGCAAAAGCCCTCGCGCAATCTATCGGGTGCCACTTCAGTCGCATCCAATTCACGCCAGATATGTTGCCTTCAGATGTAACCGGTGTCTCGCTATTCAACCAGCAAACTCGTGAATTCGAATTCCGCAGTGGGCCGATCATGGCTCAGATCGTGCTGGCGGATGAAATCAATCGCGCCACTCCGAAAACGCAGGCGGCCATGCTCGAAGTCATGGAGGAGCAGCAGGTCACCGTCGACGGAGTAACCTATTACCTCGACGACCCCTTCATGATTCTGGCAACGCAAAACCCGATTGAATACGAAGGCACTTTCCCATTGCCAGAAGCACAGCTGGACCGCTTTCTTTTACGCATCCAACTCGGCTATCCCAAACCACAAGAGGAAATCGAAATCCTCACCGCGCAGCAATACGAACACCCGATCTATCAATTGACACAGACGGTGTCGGTGGAAGAGTTGCGGCAAGCTCAGGAGGCGGTACGGCAAGTTTACGTCGCCGAGGAAGTCAAGCGATACATCATCGAACTTGTGCTGTCGACGCGCCGTCACCCAGATGTTTACCTGGGCAGCAGCCCGCGCGGCTCGTTGGCGCTCTTCCGTTCGGCGCAAGCGCGGGCAGCGATGGCTGGGCGCGAATTCGTGATACCGGATGACGTTAAGGCCCTCGCCGAGGTGACACTCGCCCATCGCATCATCGTCAGCCCCGTTGCCCGCGTGAAGGATATCTCCTCCCGCAGCATCGTACAGGACCTCCTGGCGCGCACGCCCATCCCAGGCGCCACGCCCCAACTCCCGCGCTAGGTCATGCGGCGACCAGCCCTATACACGCTCATCGGGGCCAGCCTCCTACTCGGCCTCGGCAGCGGTCGCGCGGTCTTCTTGCAGCTGGCGGCCCTCTTCGCCGCGCTTTTGCCCTTGTCTTATACCTGGGCCTGGATGGCCATGCGTGGGATCAGCCTGCAACGCCGCACCCTGACGCGCCGCTCGCAAGTCGGTCGCGAGCTGGATGAAATCTTTCACATCCGCAACCGCCACTGGTTGCCCAAACTCTGGTTAGAGCTTCGCGACTACTCAGATTTGCCCGGCCACCGCTGCGATCACGTTATCACCAATATCCGCCCTCGCGGCGAACATCGTTGGTCGGTACGGACGCAATGCAAGGCCCGCGGCGCTTATCGCCTGGGGCCCATGCAGCTGAACGGGGGCGACCCTTTCGGCCTCTATACGCTCTCCCGCCGCTTACCGCAAGTCGCCAGCATCGTCGTTTATCCCGCCACCCTGCCCATCGCCAACTTCAACATGCCAAAAGGGATACTCAGCGGCGGCGGCCAAGTACGGCGGCGCGCGCATTTTGTGACGACGAACGCCGACGGTGTGCGAGAATACGTCCACGGCGATAGCTTCAACCGCATCCATTGGCGCTCGACCGCCCGCCATGACAAGCTGATGGTGAAAGAATTCGAGCTAGATCCGCTAGCCGATGTTTGGCTCTTCGTCGATTTTTCGGCCGACTCGCTATATGAAGCCAAAGATGTTCGCCGCCGCGGTAATACTGGCAACCTCCTGCCACACGATTCGCAATTGCCTGATTCAACCGAAGAATATGTCGTCGTATGCGCCGCTTCATTGGCGCGCTATTTCATCCAGCTGGAGCGCGCGCTCGGCTTTGTCGCCTATACACCACAACATGAGCTGCACCAGCCGGAGCGAGGCGAGCGCCAACTCGAACTCATCTTGCAATCGCTAGCGACGGCGCGCAGTTTCTCGAATTACTCACTTTCACAGATGCTCGTGCTCGATACGCCGAATATCACGCGCGGCACGACGCTGGTCATCGTTACCGCCTCGCTGGATAAGGAATGGGTTACGCAGGTGCGCGTGCTTTCGCGACGCGGCATCACGCCGCTATGCGTGCTCATCGAGCCAGGTTCCTTTGGCGCGCGCGGCGGCGATGCCGAACAACTGCAATCCTTGTTGCAACTCGCGCGCATCCCCACTGTCGTCGTGCGTTGTGGAGACAACGTGGCCTCCGCGCTGGAGCAGCCCCTCCGCTGATGGCGCTGCCAAGGGCCGCCACGCCCCTCCTCACCCCGCGCTTGATTTACGCCACCGTATTCGTCAGCGGTATGACCACCCTGGGCGTCGAGCTCACCGCCTCCCGCCTGTTGGGCAGCTTCTTTGGCAGCAGCAACCTCGTCTGGGCGAATATCATCGGCCTCATGCTACTCTACCTGACGCTCGGCTATTTCCTGGGTGGACGCTGGGCGGACCGCTCTCCGCGCGCCCAGACGCTTTTTGCCATCCTGCTCTGGGCGGCGGGATTATGCGCAGCAATGCCCTACCTCGCGCAGCCGCTGTTGCAGTTGGCAGCCCACGCCCTGGCGGAGGTCGAGGGTGCGCTCGCTTTGGGATCGTTCTTCGTGGTACTGTTGCTTTTCTCGGCACCGGTGACGCTACTCGGCTGCGTTTCTCCCTTCGCGATCCGCCTCTCCATCGCCGAAATCGGCAGCGCCGGCCGCATCTCCGGCAATATCTACGCCGTCAGCACCTTGGGCAGTCTGCTCGGCACCTTCGCCTCGGCGCTCTTCCTCATCCCACGCCTCGGCACGCTCCGCAGTTTTCTGATCCTGGCGGTGGCACTCTACACCCTAGCGCTCTACGGCATGTGGCGTTGTGTCGGTTGGCGCGCCGCCAGGTGGCTCTGGATCGCGGCTCTCATCGCGCTGTTGACGGCCCTGCGCCTTAGCGGGCCGTTGCGGCCGCCGCCAGACGGCTACACCTTGCTGCGCGAGGCCGAATCCGAATACAATTACCTGCAAATACTGGCCAGCGAAAACGGCACCCGTTATCTGCATCTCAACGAAGGCCAGGGTATCCATAGCATTTGGCACCCGACAGAGCGGTTCTTCGATGGCAGTTGGGATTACTTTTTAGCCGCGCCTTATTTCAACGCGCCGCCTCACCCGCCCGCTCGTGTCAGTTCTTTGCTCATCATCGGCCTCGCCGGCGGCACCATCGCCCGCCAACACCAGGCGATCTATGGCGATATACGGATGACCGGCATCGAGCTGGATGGTGAAATCCTCGCTTTGGGCGCGGAATACTTCGGCATGAACGCGGCGGAGATGCCCTCGCTCACTACCATCACACAGGATGGCCGCTACGCGTTGCGCCAACTGGAAACGAGCTACGCTGTCATCGCCATCGACGCCTACCGCCCGCCTTACATACCCTGGCACCTGACGACACGTGAATTTTTCGCTGAAGCGCGCGCCGCCCTTAACGACGAAGGCGTCCTGGCCATCAACGTCGGCCGCACACCGAGCGACCGCCGCCTCGTTGATGCGCTAACGAGCACGTTGCTGGACGTGTTCCCAAGCGTGCACGCATTGGATGTGCCGGATTCCTTCAACACTATCCTCACCGCCAGCGCCCAGCCAACGAGCGTGACTAACCTGGCCGCCAATCTCGCCGCTTTGCCCGCAGATGCGTCGCCTGCCTTGCGCCTGATCCTCACACGATCGGTGAGCGCCATCGTCCCCACGCGCAACAACGGCGGGATATTTACCGATGACCGTGCGCCCGTCGAAGCCTTGGTCGATTCCATCGTGCTGCGCTTCTTGTTATCAGATGAACTGGATGATTTCCGCCAATGAGCGCGCCAACCACGCTTGCGTCGCTGCTGCGCGCCGTCATCATGCTCGCGACCCCGCTCTGGTTAACTATGCTCTGCTTATTACCGCTGCTCAGCGCACCTTTCCCACAACTGACGCAAAATATCTTGAGCATCGAAGAAGATCACGCGATCGCGCAAGGAATCTTCGCCTATGTGCGTGCGAGCGTCATTTCCCCGAGCAACGCGCCACAGGTGGCTGGTCTTTCCCAACGAGAAACCACCCATCTGGATGACGTGAGCGCCCTCATCCGCAGCATGTATCTCGCGGGCAGCGGTACGCTGATCGTCGCCCTGCTGGGGAGCTCCGCTTTTGGCCGGCGCCGCAATATCTGGCGGGCGGGGTTGCGAGCTGGCGCCACCCTCACGTTAATGCTAATCGCCGCCAGCGCCGCTTTCGCAATCTTCGCCTGGGATAGCGCGTTTTTCGGCTTTCACCAGGTTTTCTTTACCACAGGCAGCTGGCAGTTCAGAACAACTTCGACGCTCATCCGAAACTTCCCGCCGCGATTCTGGTCTTTCGCCGCGCTTAGCCAGGGAGGTTTGCTGGCATTGGCCGCGGGATTGACTCTATACCTGACGCGCCGCGCGGCCGCTAATTCGAGGTCGGCATGATCTTCCGTCTAGCGTGGAAACAGCCCCGACGCAACGCTAATATAAAGCGCATGAAAGATCGAACCCGCAATTGGGCAAAATGGCTCACGCCGGGCATTGGAATCAAGCGTTGGCTGCTCGGCCTCTGCGCGGCGCTTGCGCTCTGGGCGGGCGTAGTCGGTTGGCTGCTCGGGCACCGCGCAGCCGGGGGCGAATTAACGCGCACCCACCTCTTCGCTAGCCTATTCTTGCTGCTGCTCGGCGCCAGCCTGGCGGCTGCGGCAATCATGCGTCTCTCCCGCAATTTGCTGCGGCCCTACCGCCGCCAAACGCCCGGCCCGGTCGTCGATGTCGTCGTCGCCCATAGCGTGCGGCGGCGCGGCGTGCAGTTGGTGGCCATTGGGGGCGGTACGGGCTTGCCGGCCGTGTTGCGCGGCTTCAAACCCCACAGTGCCAATATCACCGCCATCGTTACTGTCAGCGACGACGGCGGTTCCTCCGGCCGCTTGCGTCACGAGCTCGGCGGCCTGCCCCCCGGCGATCTGCGGAGCAACATCGCCGCTCTTTCCCAGGACGAGAGTCTGATGACCCAATTGATGGAGTATCGCTTTCGGCGCGGCACCTTGCGCGGGCATTCGTTCGGCAATTTGCTCATCGCCGCCCTGAGCGACGTCACTGGTGATATGGAGCGGGCGTTACTCGAAATTGAGCGCGTGCTGAATATCCAGGGTCGCGTCTTACCCGCCACCTTGACAGAGACACATCTGATCGCCAAAGTCATCCCGCCAGGTGGTAATACGGCGCGCGAAATCCGCGGTGAAACGCGCATCAGCGAGGCCGGTGGGCGCATCGAACACATTCGCCTGGAACCGGCCGAAGCCCTCGCCTACCCGGCCTGTTTGGACGCTATCGCCGAAGCGGCGATCATTGTCATTGGCCCCGGTAGCCTCTACACCAGCATCTTGCCCAACCTGCTGGTAGGTGGTATCACCGACGCCCTGCGCGCCGCGAACGCCCCACGCATTTACGTATGTAACGTCGCTACGCAACCCGGCGAAACGGGCGATTATGACGCCGCCGACCACATCCTCGCTATCGAGCAACACTGCGGCGCTGGGCTTTTTGACTACGCCCTCATCAACAACCGTCACCCAAGCGCCAACCGTGGCATCACCGAATACGTGCTTGCCGCTCCCGCTCACCACGAAGTTGCGAGCCGCTATCGGTTACACTATACGGACCTGGTCGATACCGAACGTCCCTGGCGTCATGACCACCACAAACTCGCGCAAGCCATCCTCGAACTATATTCTCGGCACGCGGGTGTCGAAGAAATCGCCATCCCTGGCGCCCAAAGGAGTCCCTCATGAACGAGCAGCGCATCCGCGTCGGCATCAACGGCTTCGGCCGCATTGGCCGGCAATCCCTCAAAGCCATTCTGGAGCGCTATCCTGGCGAAATTGATGTTGCCGCCATCAACGACCTTGGCGACCTGGCGACGATGGCTCACCTCTTCCGCTATGACAGCACCTATGGCCCCTTCGCCGGCGCGGTCGAGCAGGCGGATGACGCGCTCATCATCGATAGGCGGCGCATCCAATTCCTCTCCCAACGAGACCCGGCCGCTATTCCATGGGGTGATCTGGGCGTCAATATCGTCATCGAAAGCACTGGCATCTTTCGTGACCGCGAAAGCGCCGGCAAGCACCTGGCCGCCGGCGCGCGCAAGGTCATCATCACTGCGCCGGCCAAAAACGAAGACATCACCATCTGCCTGGGCGTCAACGAAGACGCTTATGACCCCGCCACGCACCATATCATCTCCAACGCTTCCTGCACCACGAATTGCCTGGCGCCGCCCGCGCGAGTCTTGCATGATGCTTTTGGTATCGAACGCGGCATCATGACGACCATCCATTCTTACACGAGCGACCAGCAATTGCTCGATCTACCGCATAAGGACTTGCGCCGCGCGCGCGCCGCCGCCGAAAATATCATCCCGACCAGCACCGGCGCCGCCCAGGCCATCGCTCTCGTCATCCCGGAATTGCGCGGCCGCTTCACCGGCATGGCCGTGCGCGTGCCCAGCCCCACCGTCTCGCTGGTGGATTTCGTCGCCATCCTCGAGCGGCCGACGACCACAGAAGACTTGCTCGACGCGCTCGAAGAGGCCGCAAGTGGGCGCATGGATGGTGTACTGGCCGTCTCCCATGAGCCACTCGTGAGCAGCGATTTTCGTGGGAATCCCTATTCCAGCATCATCGACGCGCCCTCCACGCAAGTCGTCGCTGGTCACATTGCTAAGGTCATCAGCTGGTATGATAACGAATGGGGTTATGCGTGCCGCGTGGCCGATCTGACGCGGCTAATCGCTACACAATCAGGATAATGAACCCCGCAACTCACACTGAATCGCGCATACCCAATCTGAGCGAAGCCAAACTGCGGGATCACCGCGTGTTATGCCGCGTAGATTTCAATGTGCCTCTCGACGGGAAAATCGTCGCAGATGACACGCGAATCCGCGCCGCACTCCCAACGATACGGGATATCCTGGCGAGCAGTCCGCGCGTGCTCATCCTGCTATCACATTTGGGGCGACCGAAGGGCAAACGGCGGCCGGAATTTTCGCTCGCGCCTATCACACCAGTGTTATCAGCGCTGCTTGAGATGGATGTACGCTTCGTGGCGGATTGCATCGGCACAGATGCGGAAGCGGCCATCGCCGCTGCGCCGTCTGGCGCTGTCTTACTGTTGGAAAATACGCGCTTCCACGCTGGCGAAACGAGCAACGACGCGGATTTCGCCGCGAGTCTAGCACGTCTGGGCGATATATTCGTGAACGATGCCTTCGGCACCGGCCATCGCGCGCATGCCTCCAACGTCGGACTGGCGCAATTGTTGCCGGCCTTTGCGGGCCACCTACTCACGCGCGAGGTGCAATATCTGGACGGCGCTTTGCAAAATCCTGTACGACCCTTCGTCGCTATCCTAGGTGGCGCAAAGGTCTCCGATAAAATCGCCGTGCTCGAGCGGTTGTTGGACAAGGCCGACCGCGTGCTCATCGGCGGCGGCATGGCCAACACCTTACTCGCCGCGCAGGGGCAGGAGCTCGGCGCTTCGCTGGTGGAGGAAACAGCGCTTCCGCTGGCGCGCGACTTACTGAATCGCGCCGCCGATCGACTCGTGCTGCCGCAGGATGCCGCCCTCGCCCCTCCTGCAGGCGATGACACGCCCAACCTACACATCACAATCGGGGAGGAGGTGCCCCCCGGCTGGCGCATTATGGATATAGGGCCGGCGACGGTCGCCGCCTTCTCCGCCGAAATCCAACACGCGCAGACCATCATCTGGAACGGTCCGCTGGGCGTTACTGAGCGGGCGGAATTCGCGGTTGGCAGCCAATCCATCGCCCGCGCGTTGGCGCTACAGACCGAACGCGGCGCCACCACCATTGTCGGCGGGGGTGATTCGGCCGCGGCGATTCAGGCTGCCGGCTTCGCCGATCGCATCACACACCTTTCCACCGGCGGTGGCGCCAGCCTGGCTCTACTTGCCGGCGAACGGCTGCCCGCCCTCACTGCCCTTGCGGGAGCGGCACAAACATGAGCAAACGACTCATGCTCATTGCCAACTGGAAAATGCACTTCACAGTAGCCGAAGCAGGCAATTATGCGCGTGAGCTGGCGGCAGATTTGTACGCATTCAACGGCGTCGATATTGTGCTCTGTCCGCATTTTCTGGCATTGGCAGACGTACGCGCGGCGCTTTCGGGCAGTGGAATCTATATCGGCGCGCAGGATGCGCATTGGGCCGAGCGCGGCGCGCATACTGGGCAAATCAGCGCACACATGCTCCGGGGCCTCGTTGATTATGTCATCCTGGGCCATTCGGAGACGCGCACACAACTCGGTGTAGATGACGAAAGGGTGCGGCTCAAGCTCGCGGCGGCACTGGCGAATGAGTTGCGGGCCATCGTCTGTATCGGCGAAAGCGAGGCGGAATATTCGGCCGGGCAATCAGCGTCTGTCTTGCGCTCGCAGATTACGACCATCTTCGCCACCACACCGGCTGTAGATCTGGCGCGTGTGGTCATCGCCTACGAGCCCATCTGGGCCATCGGCACTGGGCACACGCCGAGAGCCAATGCTGTGAATCAGTTGGTCGCGGAAGCCATCCGCGCGCCGCTAACCGCTCAATTTGGCAAAAGCGCCGCCAGCGCAATACATATCGTGTATGGCGGCAGCATCGCGCCGACCAATTTAGTGCCTTTCACCATACAGCCACAACTGGATGGCGCCCTCGTCGGAGGCGCGTCACTGAATCGGGACATCTTCATCAAGCTCGCGTCAATCGCCCAGGAAGCATACACACCGTGATAACGACATGCCGCCGTTAACCAGTATCGGTAGTTGGCTGGCGCTGGCGGCGTTGGCTGCGCTGCTCGTCCGCGTGAATCATGAAACCTGTGAACGTTTGCAGCAACTATGCGGCGCCATCGTTCGCCATGAGAAAGGCGCGCGCACGCTAAAGCTGGTTGCAACCTTGCCAGGCGCGATCTTCCAGGCGCAGATATTGTGGTTAATGGCGAGTGCGCTGAACGAGCGCGCGTCGCTGCGTGGCTGGCGCGCGGCTTCGGGCGTTACGGACACTTGGCATTCTCCCTTTATCGAGCTCGCCGCAGATCTACGAGCATGGAAGCGTGTGATTCTCGTCGCAACCCAAACCATCGTAGGGTTAGCAATTATGGCCTGGCTGACGGCCGACGCACACGCGCTTTATGCTGCTGCACTGGCGCTGGATTGGCCAGAAATCATCCTCGCCGGCCGAGAATTGCTGGCTACACCCGGTTTCTGGCTATGGGCATATCTGGCCTTCGCCATCAGCCAGAGCATGTTGCCGGCAAGCGCCAACGCGCGCCAGCTCCTGCCCTGGGCCATCGCGGCCGTTCTATCCTTCGTTATTGCAGGCATATCAGAATTGGGCGCGGCGAAGCTGCGAGAATCCCTCATCGCTTTGCACGAGGGTATCGCGCGCGCGCTGCTGGGAGCGCTGATTCTGCAGGGCGGATTCCTGGCGCTACTCTCCGTCGGCGCTCGCCTGCGCCGTCTCATTCGTCGCCTGGCCACCCCCCAACCGCACCACCAGCCAGAATCCGAACACTATCAGGCCCGCCATTAGGCTCAACGCCAAGAATTTGTAGAAGCGACTCTCAATCAGCAAGGTCAAAGAGCCGAATACCACCGCGAAGGCATAATAAGAGAGCACGATCTGCCGGCCGCTGAAGCGGCCGCTATCCAGCAAGCGGTAATGCAAATGCCCGCGGTCACCATATAGCGGGTTGCGTCCCTGCCGCAGCCGATTCAACGCCTGCCAGGCCAAATCCATCAGCGGCAGCCCCATCACCAACAAAATGGTCGCCATCTTCGCGCCGCCGATGATGCTGAGTGTGCCCAGCAAATACCCGAGGAGATAGGCGCTGCCGCCCATGATCACGCGCGCGGGTTGGAAATTGAACAGCAAGAAACCAGCGCAGGCGCCCATCAAAGCCAACGGCAATAGGCTCACACTCGTTTGTGGCGGCTGCAACACGAAGGCGGAATTGGCGAAGAGCAACGCGCAAGCGATGATGACAACTCCCGCCGCCAAGCCATCCAGGCCGTCGAGAAAATTCACGGTGTTCATCATCGTGCCCAACCAAAATAGGCTCACCACCACCGTCACCAGCCATGGGAAGCGCGCGGTCTGGTCGCCGGTAAAGGGGTTGTTGACGAACTCGATGAATATCAAGAAAAGGATGGCGATGCTGGCGACGATGAGTTGCGCAGTATAGAGCGCAAGCGGGTGCAAATTGTAACGATCATCGAGCAAGCCGACGACAAAGATGAAAACACCGCCCAACAACAAACCAATGAAACGCACGATTTCCAGTGGGTCATGCCGGGGGATCGGCAGCACCTGCGCCAACAAAGCCGCCACCAGGAAACCCAGGAAGATGGATATCCCGCCCAATTTCGAGACACCGCGGCGGTCGCTCTCACTCTGGCGACGTCCGCCGCGCTGCGCGGTGATGCTAAAGCGCCGACCCAGCCATATACTGACGCGCGCGCCGATAATGGAGACGCTCAGTGCGCAGGCAAAAACCAGCAAGTAGGCGCCGATGAGCATTTATGTGCCAAATTGGCGGTCGCCCGAGTCCCCTAGTCCAGGCAAAATGAAGCCTCTCTCGGTCAGCACCTCATCCACGCCCGCAAGGTGGATCGGCACTTCCGGGTGCGCCCTATGCAGCGCCGCGATGCCTTCCGGCGACGCCAATAAACCCATGTACTTGATGCGTTGTACGCCCCTATCCTTCAGGATATTCACCGCGTGCACCGCCGAGCCACCCGTCGCCAGCATCGGATCCATGACTATACACACCTGCACGGTCGGCTCCGTCGGTATCTTGTCGTAATACAATACTGGCTGTAGCGTCTGCTTGTCGCGGTACATGCCCAAATGCCAGACTTGCACGTTCGGTAACAGCTCCATGAAACCATCCGCCAAGCCGAGCCCGGCGCGCAAGATGGGCACGAGGCCGACGGTCTCAGTTGCCTCGTAACCTTGCGCGACGGTACCCATCGGTGTCTGCACGCTGAGCGGCTTCAGCGCGATATCGTGCGTCGTTTCATAGGCGACCAGTAGGGCCACCTCACGTACCAACCGCCGAAAAGTTCGGTAGTCGGTCGAAACATCTCGGAGTTGGGTCAATTTATGCAGGATTAACGGATGGTCAGATACGTGTACTTCCGCCACTCTCCCTCCCTTTATTGAACTCGGTTTCATTGGCTGATGGTAGCACAGGGCGAGCGAGCGGTAAAGAATGACGGCGACGCGCGTGGCAGGCCGTAACGCGTATCGCCGCCGCCCTGCTATACTGGCCGAGCAATGGAAACAACGACGAGCGCGCACGAAACGCGCATTACCAGCGGGCAAAAGCGCACAGACGAGCGCGAAAGCCCGGCGCTGCGCCCGCGCCGCCTCGCCGAATTCATCGGCCAACGCCGCACCTGCGCAGTGCTCAGCGTGATGATCGAAGCCGCCGCCCAGCGCGCGAAGCCGCTCGATCACGTCCTCTTCTATGGGCCACCGGGTCTGGGTAAGACTTCACTCGCGCACATCATCGCGCAGGAATGCCGCACCAACATCCGCATCACCAGCGGGCCGGCGTTGAAATTTGCCGGCGAGCTGGCCAGCATCCTCACGCGCATCGAGCCAGGCGATGTGCTCTTCATCGACGAAGCGCACCGCCTCAATCCCAAAATCGAAGAGACGCTTTACCCGGCGATGGAAGATTTCGCGCTGGATCTGATGCTCGGTAAGGGTGCTACCGCGCGCGAATACCGCATGTCACTGCCACCCTTCACCATTGTCGGCGCCACGACGCGGCTTTCGTTGCTCTCCGGCCCGCTGCGAGATCGCTTCGGTGCCCATTTCCGCCTCGATTTCTACGATGTAGAAGAACTTTGCCTGGTCATACAACGCGCCGCAGTGATGCAAGGGTTTCCGCTGGATGAATCCGCCACGCACACTCTCGCCAGCCGCGCGCGCGGCACGCCGCGCGTGGCTCTCCGCCTGTTGCGCCGTGTGTACGATTACGCTACTACCCGTGCTGACGGCCGCATCACCAACACTGTCGCCGAAGAAGCCCTCGCCCTGTTGCGCGTCGATGCCCTCGGCATGGAAGAGCTGGACCGCCGCATCTTGCGGCTGCTCGTCGAGAAATTTGACGGTGGCCCGGTCGGACTGGAAACAATAGCCGCCGCCGTGAGCGAGGATTCGGCAACCATCATGGAGGTTTACGAACCTTACCTGTTGCAACTCGGCTTCCTCGCGCGCACGCCGCGCGGCCGTGTGGTAACCCGCCACGCCTATGAGCACCTGGGCGTCGCATTCCCTGCCAACGACGATCAGCAGCATTTGCTCTAACCCTGAATGCCGGACGCGCAATTCGTCAGCGATTACGATTACACGCTGCCGACGTCGCTCATCGCGCAGTTTCCCTGCGAACCGCGTGACGCGGCGCGGCTGTTGCTCCTGCGGCGGGAGAGCGGCGCATTAGCCCATATGCGCTTTCGCGATCTGCCACAGTTGCTGCGCATGGGCGATTGCTTGGCGCTCAACGATTCGCGCGTTTACCCGGCACGCATCCGGGCGCGCAAATTGCCGAGCGGCGGCAAGGTAGAGATACTGCTCTTGCGCCGACTAGGAGAAGGACTTTGGCGCGCGCTCCTTCGCGGCCGCGGCCTGGGCCTCGGCGCTCGCCTGCAGCTCGAATCGCGCGAGCACAATCTAATAGCGGAAGTGGTCGCGCGGGGAGAGGGTGGGCAACGCGACCTACAATTCGAGCGTCCCATCCTGCCGCTGCTGCCGCAACTGGGCGAAGCGCCGCTGCCACCCTATATCCGTCAGCCCCTCGCAGACCCCGAGCGCTACCAGACGATCTATAGTCGCGCGCTCGGTTCGGCCGCCGCCCCCACGGCCGGCCTGCATTTCACAACCGATACTTTCACCGCCTTGCGCGCTCGTGGGGTGCGCTTGGCACATTGCACCCTGCACATTGGCCTCGATACGTTCCAACCCATGCGCGCCGAACGCGTCGCCGAACACCAAATACACAGCGAATACGTCGAACTGGGCGAAGAGGCTGCCGCCACCATTAATGCCGCCCGCGCAGGCGGTGGCCGCATCATCGCCATCGGCACGACCAGCGCGCGCGCGCTGGAATCCGCCGCCCAATCCTCAGCGCCAGGCGCTGCCGTCGCCCCCTATGCTGGCGAGACATCGCTTTTCATCACGCCTGGCTATCGCTGGCGCGCGGTTGACGCGATGCTCACGAACTTTCACCTGCCTCGCTCCACCCTGCTGTTGATGGTGAGCGCGCTCGCCGGCCGCGACAACATCCTCCGCGCATACGCTGCCGCCATACCCGCGCGTTACCGCTTCTATTCCTTTGGCGATGCGATGCTCATCATCTGAATCAGCAGACCAAAGCGGCAATCCGCCGTTGACGCGTGGAACACCCCAACCTATAATCCCGCCTGGTGCTGAACGCACACACCTTCCCCGTCAGCTGCGGGTGCGCCTGGCAGCGACGGCAATAGAAGCGAGGGAATATGTACGCCATCATTCGCAGCGGCAACCGCCAATTTCGAGCGAAAATTGGGGGCGTTTTGGATGTCGAGCGCCTGCCCAATCCTGTGGATAGCCAGATCATGCTGGACGACGTGCTCCTACTGCGCGACGATGGGGGTACGCACATCGGCCAACCGCGCGTGGCTGGCGCCCGCGTCCTCGCTACTGTGGTCGAGCAGCGACGCGGGCCGAAGGTGCTGGTGCTGAAATATCGCCAGCGCACGAACTATCGCCGCAAGTCGGGCCATCGCCAATACATCACCCGCCTGCGCATCGACGACATCCAGCGGGAAGCATAGGAGAGCGAAGTGGCACATAAAAAAGGCGGCGGCTCGAGCCGCAACGGGCGCGATAGCCAATCCAAACGCCTGGGCGTCAAACGCTTCGGTGGCGAATATGTCATCCCTGGTAATATCCTCGTGCGCCAGCGCGGCACCCGTTTCCACCCTGGCACCAACGTCGGCATTGGCAAGGACCACACACTCTTCGCGAAGATCGAGGGCCAGGTGAAATTCGAGAAGGTGCGCGGCTTCCGCGGCCGTCAATGTGTCAGCGTCTATCCGAGTGCAACGCCTGCTGAGGCCGTCAGCGAATGAGCGTGGAACTCCACCCCAAATGGTTCCCAGAAACCGTCGTCACCTGTTCCTGCGGGCATAGCTGGACCACAGGAGCGACCGTCGCCGCCATCCGCACCGACATTTGCTCCAATTGCCACCCGTTCTACACGGGTGAGCAACGCATCATCGATACCGAAGGTCAGGTTGACCGCTTCCTCGGGCGCTTGCGACAACGTGACCGCATCCTCACCGAAGCGGAGAAGCGCCGCCTCGCGCGAACGCCGCCAGATTTGCCCCTCGCCGAACTTGGCGTCAACAAACGCTTCATCACCATCTTCACTCAACACGACATTACCATCGCCCAGGATGTACTGGACGCGCTGGAGAACGGCGGAGACGAAGCGCTGTTGGCCTTTCCGGGCATCGGGCGCAAGGTGCTAGCCGATTTGAAGCGCGCATTGCGCCATCGTGGCTATCCACTGCCGACGCTGGAAGCGGAGGGCGAAGCCGCCGAAGCACTCCCCGCCGAAGCTTAGCCTACACCTCACCGTAATCACCGATGAGCGCGCCAACGGATAAACCGACAGGCAGCGTGGAAGTAATTTGCGGCAGCATGTTCTGTGGCAAGACAGAAGAGCTCATCCGCCGCGTGCGCCGCGCCATCATCGCGAAGAAAACGGTGCAAGTCTTCAAACATCGCGTTGACGAGCGTTATAAGGGCGCGGCTTACGTCAGCAGCCACAACGGTAGCAATATCGATGCCCAACCCGTCCACGACGCCACCGAAATCCTCGACAACCTGCGCGCCGATACCAGCGTCGTGGCCATCGACGAGGCACAATTCTTCGCCGACGAGCTTCCCCATGTCGTGCTGCAGCTCGCCAGCGCGGACATCCGCGTGATCATCGCCGGGTTGGATACGGATTTCCGCGGCGAACCCTTCGGTTCCATGCCCCGCCTGCTCAGCCTGGCCGAAGAAGTGACCAAGCTGCGCGCCATCTGCGTGGTCTGTGGCGAAGCGGCCAGCCGCACCCAGCGCCTCGTCAATGGCGAGCCTGCCTTTCACGACGATCCGCTCATCCTGATCGGTGCGACCGAATCCTATGAAGCGCGCTGCCGCCACCATCATTATGTGCCCCATCGCGGTTAGGCTGGATTTAGCGCCGCGCCAAGGCTACAATCGGCACGAAGGAAGAAAGTGACCTCATGGCCATTGCTACGCCGGCATTGCGCCAAGACCTGCAAGTGGTTCAGGACAGCCTCTGGTTGCGCAGCCGCCGCTGGGACCTCCTTTTCATCACCTTCAGCGTCATTGTCGTGCCGGTGCCCTATTTGCTTTATTTGCTGCTGACGAGCGATATCCTGCGGCTGGATGCGGATCTGAGCCGCAACATCATCAACGGTTTCGTCGCCATCGCTGTAGGCGGCCCGCACATGATGTCCACCTTCCTACGCACTGGCTTGGATGAGAACTTCAAAAAGCGCTACCCGATGCTCATCCGCTCCACCGTCATCGTGCCGGTGGTGGTCGTGTCGCTCGCCTTCCTCAACCTGGAGCTGCTGCTGACGGTGTTCTTCTTCTGGGCTTCCACGCATGTACTGCACCAGATCACTTACATCGTCGAGCTATACAACCATAAAGAGCAAAATTTCGCGCGGCCGAGCGAAGGGGCCTATCAAAGCGCGCTCAGCCCCCACGCCCGCATCATCGATTATGCTGTCATCCTCACCTCGCTCTTCCCCATCGCCGCCTATAAGATCAGCCAGGGAAAATTTGATATCGGCACGAATGACCTCACGCGCGTCATCCCCGGCATCTTTCAGCAAACCTGGCTCTTTGTGAGCATCACGGCCATCTTTGCCATTGCGGCCATAGCTTTCATCTTCAAGACAGCGCGTGAAATCCGTGGCGGTTATATCAACTGGCCAAAGACCGTCTTTATCGGCTTCACTGTGCTTGTCGCCTTTACCATCCCGGCGCTACCGAACCTGGATACCGCCTTCCAGGGTCTCAACACCTGGCATTCCTTCCAATATCTGGCGATCACCTTCTTCATCATCAAAATCCGCCAGCAATACGGTTCGCTGGATAAGGACGCGCCGCTCGTCGCTCGCTTCAGCAAAGGCGAGGATTCGCGCGGGCTTTATCTTTTCAGCGCGCTGATGCTCGTTGGCTCGCTAGTGATTTTCGCAATCGTCTATGCGCTGGCACAGTTTTTCACACCCGGTTATCTGAACTCCGCTGACCCCGAGTTCCCCAAGCTGCTCGGTAACTGGCGCTTCGACGTTTCGTATTACACTTCACTACTCGCTTTCCTCTGGATCCATTATTACCACGACCACTTTCTCTTCACCGACTTCGAGGCGCTCGACGGCGCGTTCGTAGGCGCTTAGGGAAAAACGACTTCCAGCCATTGTATCGGGTTGACAGGCGAGCCATTCACCCATAGTTCCCAATGCAGGTGCACGCCGGAAACGCGGCCGCTGTTGCCGATGCTGCCGATGATCTGCCCGGCAGCGACAGTCTGCCCGACACTCACCGTTAAACTCTGCTGGTGCCAATAGCCGGTGTATACGCCCCAACCATGGTCGATGATCGTAGCCAGGCCGCGCACCGCCAAATGCTCCGCCAGCACAACGGTTCCCGGCGCGGTGGCGAATATGGGCGTGCCGGGGAGCGCGGCGAAATCCGTGCCACTATGGAAGCGGTCGTAGGGACCGCCATTATAGGAGCGACGTGTACCGAAATCGGAGATCACCAGCGCTTCCGCAGGAGCGCGCATGCCGCCGCCAAAGCTGCGCCAGGGCCGGATGACAGAAAATATTTCCAATAAACGAGCGTTCTCCGCTGCCTCAACCTCCTCATTCAACAAATCCAAGCGGTCGGGTAACAATATGATTTCTTCCGCGCCGTAATTACTTGAAAGGATCTGTGCCTGCAAGGGGAAAGTTTGCTTCGCGCCACTGCCCTCAGCCACTACAGTTAACTTCAACCGCTCCAGGGCAGGTTCTGTAAACACGGGAACGCTGAGCAACAGGTAGTGCTCGCGGCCATTTTCGAGCGAGTGGACTGGTATTGCGCGCCCCAGAAATTGTGCCGTTACGTTTGCCGCTACTGCCGTCTGCAGCCATAGGCGCGCTGTCTGCCCTTCGTGTAGCGGCGTCGGCCGCAAATCCACCGCCTCGACCAGCGACGGCAACCCCATCGGCGCCAATGGCACTTCCCAACCCGGGATGCGCAACTCTGCGCCGACGTATAGCAATGCCGGGTCATCGATTTCATTGGCGATAATGAGTTGCTCCAACGTCACGTCATAACGGATCGCAACCTGCGAGAGTGTTTCGCCGGGCCGTACGCTATGCACCAGCGCATAGGGGTTGACGGCTGACGCATCCGCCAACGCAACGCGCAAACGCAGTAACTGATCGACATAAATGATGTCATTGATGCGCATGTCATTGAGCGTGGCGATTTCGGCGGCGCTGATGCCATATAGTGCGGCGATACCATAAAGCGTATCGCCCGGACGAACGCGGTGCTCGAGTGCCGTTTGTCTCAGCGGCACCAACAAGCGTTGCCCCACGCGGAGCGATGCGTCATCGAGGGCATTAATGCGCAAAAGCGCGTCGGCCGTGCTCCCCACGCTGGCAGCGATACTGGCCAGCGTTTCGCCGCTCTCTACGATGTGCAAGTTTAGCCCGACGGCATCTTGAGCACGCGCAGGTCCACTTAATACTGCCGCCAGGATTAGCGCGAGCGCACCGATTCTCCAATCAGCCATCGGGCGCGGGCGTTGCGGTGGTACGATACGTCTTCACACCCGCAATGATAGTAGCGTCGGGGTTGGGCCGGCCCGCATTCAGCACGCGCAACTGTGCCTCATCCCAGTGCACCTGACTATAAGCTTGCGGCTTGAGTACCAAAGAGCGCAAGAAGACTGTCACCTTGTCTTCGACCGCCACCGCCTTCACCACGTGGCGCAAGTACTCATCATATCGCTCCGTCAGCATCGACCAGACGATATTCTCGCTCGCGGGGTCGCGCCCGCCATCAGGATCGATGCCCACCTGCACGAATACATCGCCATCGTATTCGCTTTGCGCGCGGTCTTCGGTGGCATTCGACCAAACGCGCGCATATGCGCTGAATTCGAGGTGCATGCCCGCCGCAATCCCATCATCGATTACTTGATACAGCCCAGCATCGTGTGTTTCGTAATAAGAAGCGAGGAGTTGCGCCGCTTCTCCTTCTCGTATCAGGTCGTCACCTTCGCTCACCATAAGATAGGATGGCTGACGGTTGCGCCAGCGCGGTGAACCCTGGCCATCCACATGCCAGGGCGTCCATCCATCGGCCACTTCGCGTAGTGGTTCGCCATCCAAGGTGAGATAGGGCTCTTCGAAACCTCCATTGGTGAGTAATCCGTCATCCTGCGCGAGCGCAACGAAAGCCAGCAGGAGCGTAGAAATTCCCACCAGAAACGCCACGATTTTCAACTGGGATACCCGCATAAACACATTGTATGCGGTCGGCTAAACCACGCCGTTGCTGGCCAATCTGCGCCACCATTCGCCATGCGCGCCTGTTACAATCGCGCAGGCAAATTTGCGAGGATAATTTTGGGCTCGATCATCGGCATCGCCACCATGGAATTGCATCTACCGGGCGTCGATTCGTTAAAGGACAAGCGACGTATCCTGAAATCCCTGCTCACGCGCTTGCGTCAGTCGGGCAATTACGCCGCGGCCGAAATCGCCGAACAGGAGCGATGGCAATCGGCCACCATCGCCATCGTCACCATCAGCACGTCTCGCGCGCACGTTCAGCGGCAACTGGCGAGCGCTGAGCGTTGGCTCGAGCGGAATTACCCTCAGGTCAATATCATCCATACCCGGCACGAGCTACTCTGAATCCGTACCTTGCCAAAGTGGCCGGTATGCGTTATCCTCAATTTAGCGTGCCAATAGCTTAACAACTCAATCTTATCGAGAGCGGAGGAGGGAACGGCCCGTTGATACCGCGGCAACCCCCAGGAATGGGAAGGTGCCAAGTCCGGCAGAGCATTCTGGCAGATGAGTGAGAGCAACACGAACCTCGCTGAGACTTCCTAACCGAAGTCTCTTTTTTGTTACAGACACTCACGAGGCGCGAAAGGAGGGTGTCTATGGAGCAGCAAAACAAACGCGGCGATAGCCATGAAGGCCAGAGCACGCGCGCGGTTCATAGCGGCAGCCAGCGCGTAAAAGGCTACCATTCGCTGACAACGCCCATCGTGCAGACAGCGACCTATACCTTCCGCAACACCCAGGCGCTCATCGACTTCATGGAGAGCAAGATCTGGGGGGATAGTGTCGACCGCGGCGAATATGGCCGTTATGGCAACCCGACCATCGCCGCCGTTGAGCGCCGCCTGGCCACTCTCGATTCCGGCGAAGACGCAGTGCTCCATGGCTCCGGTATGGCAGCCATCACGACGCTGTTGCTCGCCGTTTTGCCCAGCGGCGCGCACATCGTGATGACGGATGATTGTTACCGCCGTACGCGCCAGTTCTGCCAGACTTATTTGCGACGCCTGGGCATCGCCACTAGTATCGTCCCCGCTGGTGATTATGATGCGCTCGAGAGCGCCATCCGCCCCGGCAAAACGCGCTTCCTCATCACCGAAAGCCCAACCAATCCCTACCTGCATATCGTCGATATGGAGCGTTTCGCCGCCATCGGCCGCCGAACGCGCACGCTCACCCTCATCGATAGCACCTTCGCCACACCCGTCAACCAGCGCCCGCTGGAATGGGGTGTCGATTTCGTGATGCATAGCGCGACGAAATATTTTTCTGGGCATAACGATATGATGGGTGGCGTCATCATCGGGCGCTCGCAACATATCCGCGCCCTGAAAGAAGCGCGCGGCGTGCTCGGCAGCGTGCTCGACCCGCATAGCGCTTACTTGCTCGAGCGCGGCATCAAGACGCTCGGGCTACGCGTCCAACAACAAAACGCCACCGCGCTCGCCGTCGCCCACTTCCTCGAAGAACACCCGGCGATCGAGCAGGTCTGGTACCCCGGCCTGCCCTCACACCCCGAACACCGCATCGCCGCGGCGCAAATGGATGGCTTCGGCGGCGTCGTCAGCTTCACAGTGCGCGGCGATTTGCAATATACCAGTCGCTTCATTGACCGCCTGCGCATCCCCTATATCGCGCCCAGCCTTGGCGGAGTCGAAAGCCTCATCGAGCAACCTGCGTTGATGAGCTACTACGAGAAAACACCCAGCGAGCGGCGCGATCTGAATATGCACGATAACCTGGTGCGCTTCGCCGTCGGCATTGAGGACGAAGCCGATATTCTCGCTGATTTGGCGCAAGCGCTGGAAACTTAGCGGAGGACGCTAAGCATCGCGTGCTTCGAACGCATCCAACGCAGCGAGCACGGCCGGTAAATTACCGGCCACATCGAGCGGCTCATTGCGATATCGCCCCGTCATGTCTGGCAATTCGCCCGCATGGTAAGCAATCGGCGTGCGGATATCTTTAAGCCCATGCCCGGTAAGGATGCAGGCGACCGTCTCGCTCGCACGAATCACGCCGCTATCTCGCAATTTCTTCAGCCCGGCCAGGGTCGCTGCCGATGCCGGTTCACAGCCGATACCCTGTAGTCCTATGAGAGCGCGCGCATCCAATATCTGCACATCGGTGACTTCTTCTACGACGCCCTCCGTATCCCGCAAGGCGCGCACGGCCTTAGGGAAATTGATGGGATTGCCGATGCGAATCGCGCTGGCCAGCGTATGCGCCGGCCCGGCTTCGATCGACGCGAAACCCTGGCGGAAACTGCGGTAGAAAGGGTTGGCGCCCGCCGCCTGGATGACAGCCAGTCGTGGCAATTCGCGCAACAGTCCCAAGGAGCGTAACTCCACCAAGGCCTTCCCGAAGGCGGAGACGTTGCCCAGGTTGCCGCCCGGCACGATGATCCAATCCGGCGCCCGCCAGCGCATTTGTTGCAGCAACTCGAAGATGATCGTCTTTTGCCCCTCCAGCCGCAGCGGGTTGAGCGAATTGGCGAGGTAGACGTGCCCTTGCTCAGCCACTCGCCGTGCCAAATCGAGGTTGCCGTCAAAATCCGCATCCACACGCAGCACATTTGCGCCGAAATCGAGCATCTGCGCCTGTTTGCTTTGCGAGACACCGGCGCCATGCACGAAGACCAAGCAACGCATCCCCGCGCGCGCCGCATAGGACGCCAGCGAGGCTGCTGTGTTACCGGTCGATGCGCAAGCCAGCTGCTCTGCGCCCACATAACGCGCGTGTGTGAGCGCGCCGGTCATGCCGCGGTCTTTGAATGACCCGGTCGGATTCTCGCCTTCGTGCTTCAACCATAGCTTTGCGACATCTGCCCATTCCGCCAGGGCTGTGGGCGCATAGAGATTCGTATTGCCTTCGGGAGCGCTGACGATTTGCGCAGCGGTGATGCTCGGCCAGACCAGCTCCTTATAGCGCCAGACTCCGCTGTTGTAAGGGAATTCCAGGCTGCCGAGACGCTCATCGAAGCGCGCGCGCAAATCTTCGCCACGAAACGTCGCAAAATCATGCCGCACATCGAGCAGAGCGCCACAATCCGTGCAGGAATAATGCAGCTCTGATAACGGCCGCCGCGCCGCGCAAGATATGCATTCCAGCCAGCTCTTCATAGCGCTCCTACTTATGCTGGCGTAAGATAACATATATGGAGAGAAAATTTATGGGGAGCGCGTTGACATACGCGCCGGCGACCGTCGCCAACCTCGGCGTCGGTTTCGATGTGTTGGGGCTGGCCGCCGCCACACCGGGCGACCGCGTTCGTGCCACGCGAAGCGCAGAGCCCGGCATCCGAATCCGGAACATTCGCGGCGATGATGGCCAACTCCCCCGCGATCATCGCAACACGGCCGTCATCGCATCTGCCGGCGTGCTCAGCCGCCTGCAGGAAACGGGCGGCATCGCGCTGGATATCGAGAAGGGTTTGCCCTTAGCGAGCGGCCTCGGCAGCAGCGCTGCCAGCGCCGTCGCCGCCGCCCTCGCCACGGACGCGCTCTTCGGCAATCTTCTCTCTCTTCCTGAATTGCTGGCTGCGTGCCTCGAAGCGGAAGCGACCGTCAGTGGGCGCCATGCCGATAACATCGCGCCGGCGCTCTATGGCGGCATCGTGCTGATAAGGGATGGCGTTGTGCGGCCGCTGCCCATACCACCCGGCGCAAAACTTGCCCTCATCACGCCTGCCATCGCAATTCCCACGGCAGAAGCGCGCGCCCTATTGCCCGCGGCTGTCCCCCTGCGTCAGGTCGTGCGGCAGACAGCAGCCATCGCGCAGCTGATCGACGCCTTACATCGCAACGATTGGCGCGCAGCAGCAACCGCGATGGAAGCGGATGGCATCATCGAGCCGGCCCGCGCGCCGCTCATCCCCGCCCTCCCCGAAGCGCGCGCCGCGGCGAAGGCGGCCGGCGCGCTTGGGCTCATCATCAGCGGCGCCGGGCCCACTCTTTGTGCGCTCTGTGAGGATGACGTTGCCGCCGATGCCAGCGCGGTGGCTGTGAGCGACATTTTCGCCGCGCGCGGTATCAGCAGCCACAGGGTCATTACCCACATCAGCACTCGCGGCGCGCGCCTGATCACTGAGGATTCTACCGCTGCGTCAACTAGGATTTGACGGTAAGCTCTGGTATCATTTATACTGAATTCAGTTAATTCAAAACGATTTGACCGTGTGCGCGGGTGGTGAAATGGAAACGCATATCCCGGCCTATCGGATCCACACGATCGAAGACCTTCTTCGCGATGGGCTGGCCGCGGTGGAGTGCCGCTTGCTCCAGGTTATACAGAGTGAGGTACCTGTGCTTCACGATGCGAGCGCCCACCTATTGGAAGCCGGTGGCAAGCGCCTGCGCCCGCGCCTAACCCTGCTCAGCCAGCTTGCGGTCGGCGGCGGCGATCAGGAGGCGGCAATCGAAGTCGCTACTGCGGTAGAGCTGATGCATTCCGCCAGTGTCGTGCATGATGATATTAACGATCATGGCTTGGTGCGCCGTGGCCGTCCGTCAATTAATGCTGCCTGGGGGCGGACCTTTGCCCTACTAACAGGCGATTTCCTATTCACCAAAGTCTACGAATTGATGGCGCCTTTTGGCGATTTGAACGTAGACCTGGCGCGCGCCGCCGTCGCCCTTGTGGAGGGCGAAACGCTACAGGCAAGCGCCGTAGCAGAGAATAAACTGAACCGAGAAACATACCTGCGCATCATCGCCTTGAAGACCGCCGCTCTCTTCCAGGCAGCCGCGCAGATGGGCGCCAGCCTGGGCGCCGCGCCACAATATGCTCCCGCTTTCGGCGAATTTGGCTTCCAAATGGGCATGGCATTCCAGATCACTGACGACATCCTCGATCTCACCAGTACGGACATGGCGCTCGGCAAGACCGTCGGCCGAGACAGACAACAAGGTAAGGGTTATGCCGCCGTCCAAAGTGATGGCGAGCTGGATGTCATCAAGCGTAAATTGCTGCAGAATGAGGGCGCCGCCATCACCGCCGGCCGCGCACACGCCGCCCAACTCATCGCGCAAGCCGATGACTCCATCCGCGAAGTGCCGCCCTCGCCCGCCAAAGAGGCGTTATCGCAATTGGCGGCCGCCATCATCGAACACGAAATGTGACGCCAGCGAACCAGCGCGCACACCCCGCCCAGCCGGCTCTGCCCATCCTCTCCGTCGCGCAAACGCGCACATTGGAAGTGGCGGCCGATGCCGACGGCATCACATATGCAGAAATGATGGAACGCGCCGGCACCACGCTGGCGGAGCGCGCGCTGGCGTGGCTGGTTCGCGTGGAGAACGCCAGCGTGCTCCTCCTTATCGGACCCGGCAACAACGGCGGCGATGGCCTAGTGGCTGCGCGCATCCTGCGAGAACGAAGCGTCGCTTCAGTTAACGCCTATCTGCTGCGCGCGCGTTCCGACGATTTGACCAAAGCGGCGCACGAATCGGGCGTGCGCATCGTTCATGCCAACGAAGATGAGGAGCAGCTGCTGCTTCGCCAACACGCGCGCGCCGCAACGCTCATCATCGATGCGCTCTACGGCATCGGTCTGCGCCTGCCTCTGCCTAATGAAGCGGTGAGTTTGCTGCGCGTTGTGCGTTCGGCTATCACCGAGACGGTCAGCGCTCAACCCACTGCCATCAACCCCGCGCGGCTTGCCGCTCGCCAAACCCCTCCGCCTGTAATCGCGGCCGATTGCCCTAGCGGCCTCGCTGCCGATACCGGCGCACTGGACGAAGACGCTCTGTCAGCAGATGAGACGGTCACCTTCCTCGCGCCGAAACCCGGGCTCTTCACAGAAACGGCAGCGACAGCCATCGGTTCGCTCACTGTCGCGCCGCTGGGCATTCCAGAATCGCTCGTCGGCGCTCATCGTGGACCCTGGCAATTGGCGCAGGCTGATTTCGCGCGCAGCCTTCTGCCCCCTCGCCGCGAATTCAGCCACAAGGGCAGCAATGGGCGTCTGCTGATCGTGGCAGGGAATAAGACATATATCGGGGCGGTCGCCCTAGCCGCGCGGGCTGCCTACCGCAGCGGTGCTGGCATGGTACAAATCGCCAGCCCGGCAACGGTGCGCGACCGTCTGGCAGGCCAATTGCTGGAAGTGATCTGGTTGCCACTGTCGAAGCGGGATTCGCTCTCTCCAGACGCCGTGAGCGACATTGCCACCGCCGCCTCGGCCGCTGATGCCATCCTCGTGGGACCGGGACTCGGCCTCGCTGCAGAGACGCGTGCCTTCCTTGTCGATTTGTTACATGCCAAACTGCCCCCGCTCGTTCTGGATGCCGATGCACTCACCCTGCTCACGCAGTTGGGGGATTGGCCGTGTCGACTTCCGGCACAGACCGTGCTCACGCCGCACCCCCGCGAATTATCTCGCCTCTGTGGTCTGACGGTCGCCGACATCCAGGCGAATCGTTGGGAAATCGCTGCCAGATGCGCGCGAGAATGGGGCGTAACGCTCCTGCTAAAGGGCGCGCATTCCGTCATCGCTGCGCTCCACCAACCTGTTACCGTGCTGCCCTTTCGGCTGGATGCGCTGGCGACCGCGGGCACTGGCGACGTGCTGAGCGGAATCATTGGCGCATTCCTCGCCGGCGGCAGCGACGCGACGAGCGCGGCCATCGCTGGCGGATATCTCCATGCCCTCGCCGGGGGAATCGCTCAAGGACAGCAGGGTTCGGCGCGCGCAGTCATCGCCAGCGACGTAATAACGGCGCTAGGAGCGGCCTTCGCTCAATTGGATTCTGGCTCGGGTTGAGCGGGGGTGGTCGCGTCATCTACTCCGGCAGCGCGTTTGAGACCGGCCCAAGCGCGCAATGTCTCCCGTAATTCAACTAACACCGCACGCGCATAAAGTAAGGGTTGCACCAAGTGTTGGTGGAGCGTCTGAACACTCTCCCGCGCGATTTGCGCCGTTTCGCGGGCATCTCCGGAAAGTGCGCTCAGCTCTTCCGACATCTCCTCCACAAATCGGATCAGGCGCCAAAGAAAAACGATGGTGACGATGGTGAGCAGGGTCAGTTCCAGCAGCAAAGCCAGCGCGAGGAAATCTCGCAGCGCGCGCAGCCAGGTGCCAATTTCGCCGCGGTCAGTTAACGCCAACGCAATGCCCACGCCAAGGATGAGCGCGAGGATGGCCAGGAAAAGTAGCGTGCCCCAAACCGCCACTCGACTGAAAGTGACGGCGCGCCCGCCCTCGCGCTCCGGTTCAGCGGACACGGGAACGGGCGCCACCAGTCCGGAGTGCAGTATGGAAGAGCAAGGCGATGGCGCCAAGAGAAGCGGGAAAGACCTGAATGGAGCCGATTGTCCAATGGGGATTCCCAAGCGTTTGCCCAACAAATTGCCCAAGCGCGAAGCCGAGCCATCCTGCCAACAAGAAACGCGCCATCCGCCCCATCCCACCCCCGAGCGCAAAGTGAAACGCGGCACCCCAGAGCGTGGCGAGTGTAATGGCTAGCGCAAACGCCGGCGTGAGCATCGGTTTATTCCCGATTATGTTATACTCACCAGATAGTCTAGCATAAGCCGCCAAGCACGCTCATGCCTACGCTCGACCAACGCATCCTCATTCCCGCCCCGCCTGAATTGATCTGGCAATACATTGGTGAAATGGAAAGGCACCCTCGTTGGCGCCAGGATTGTGAGCGCGTCGTCTCGCTGAGCGCTGCTCAGCACGAGCCGGGTGCGCGTTGGCGCTATATCCAACCGGAGGGGCCAGATTTCGTCATAGAAATCACCACTTACTTCGCCCGCGCCGGTTTTGAATATACCATTGTGGATGGACTCCCGCTCAACGATGCGCACGGCCGTTTCCGTTTGCAAGAAGTCAGCGAAGGCACTGCCGTCCATTGGACCTTCGAATTTCAGGGCCGTGGCTTCCTTGGTCGTGTCGGCAGGCAAAAACGCGCCATCGAGACTCAGATGGAAACCAGCCTACGCCAGCTCTGGCAACTCTTGCGCGAAATACCAAGCAACGCGGTGCCGCGCCCGCCCCGCGCCAGCGTGCAAAACGCGCCAGATGCGGACGCACGCGCCAACTATGTCCCGCG
The DNA here is from genome assembly GCA_965237765.1 of Phototrophicaceae bacterium. Classification (GTDB taxonomy): domain Bacteria; phylum Chloroflexota; class Anaerolineae; order Aggregatilineales; family Phototrophicaceae; genus WTGJ01. The sequence goes on along the minus strand of OZ250157.1, from coordinate 2,142,837 downwards.
ACATGGCAGTAAATTGCCACCAAACGATATTCTCGCCGCAGCTACCGCCACACCTCCTATCCTGGATGATACGCAGCAGCTACCGATTTTGAGCGCGGATGAGTTGGCCGCGACTTTCCCGCAACCCAACGCAGATGATACCCCCGCAACGCCCATGCTGACCCTCTCCCACGCGCCACCGCCCAGCGCCGACGATACCCCCGCAACGCCCATACCGGCGGTCACTGTAATCCCCACATTGCCCGTCGCTCACCAGTCAGCCGGCGCGAGCGACGAAGAATTGAGCATCTTCGATATCTTCGGCATCCAGCGTGCAGTCACGTCTCCTCCCAATGAAGATACGCAACACTTAATCGATCTCGCTGCCGTCGAACCGGTGTCATCCAGAGCCGACACACGCCCGCGTGAAGGGGCCCGCACTCGCCTGCGTCGTCGCCTCATCCGCAACCGTAGATAACGAAAAACGCCTGCTCGCGCAGACGTCCTGGGGTGACTGATGGGACTTGAACCCACGACCTCCTGGGCCACAACCAGGCGCTCTAACCAACTGAGCTACAGCCACCGTGCTGGGAGCAGTATAACAGGAAGCTGCGCCGACTAGCCAGTCTTAATCTGGATGTCCTCCCCAACGACGCGCGTGACGAAAGTCGGCACATCGACGAGGGCCGGCGCGCTCAATACGCGGCCATCACGGATATCGAAGCGCGCGCCATGCCGTGGACAGCTGATCTCGCAGCCCCTCAGCTCGCCTTCCGCCAACGGGCCGTCGTCATGTGTGCAACGGTCTTCGATCGCGTAGAATTGGCCATCGAGGTTGAACAGCGCCACCCAGCGACGCGCGATCTCCACCACCATACGCTCTCCTGGTGGAATTTCATCTACCGTCGCCACCGTGATGTATTCCGCCATTAATCCTCGTCCTCCGCTTCTAAGCGCTCCCATATCTTCTGCCCGTAGATGCCGATCATCAACGCTTTGAGCGAGAGTAGCGCGCACTTCACGCGGTTGATGGTCAGCGGGATACCGACCAGTGCCAACATGTCGTCGTGGGTCCAGGCTTTCACTTCAGCGAGTGACTTGCCGAGGATTTCTTCGCCGAGCATCGAAGCGGCGGCTTGGCTGATCGCGCAACCTTCGCCCGACCAGCCGATTTCCTGAATCGCATCATCCTCACTAATGCGCAAAGTGATTCTTAGGCGGTCGCCACAAAGTGGGTTGTATTCCTCGTAGTCGATATCCGCGGGGTCAAGCCTGCCCCAGTTGCGAGGCTCGCGCGCGTGGTCAAGGATGATTTCGCGGTAAAGGTTTTCCATATTGCGGCTAACCCAATATACGCCGTGTACCGTAAAGGCCGGTGACCAGCGCGTCAATCTCTGCTGGCGTGTTGTAGATATAAAAACTGGCGCGCGTGGTCGATTGTGTACCCAAGGTTTGGTGCAATGGCTGCGCGCAATGATGCCCGGCGCGGACGGCGATGCCCTGTGCATCCAACAACTGTGCAACGTCATGTGGATGATGCTCGGCGAGGCGGAAGGCGGCAACGCCACCCTTCTCCGCCGCCTCGCCCGGGCCAAATAGCTGCAAGCCCGGCACTTCCGCTAGCCGTTCGAGCGCATAGGTCGTCAGCTGTCGCTCGTAGGCATGTACCCGATCCATGCCCAACTGCTGCAAATACTCCACCGCAGCGCCTAGTCCGATAGCCTGAGCGATGGCTGGCGTCCCCGCTTCGAATTTGTACGGCAACTCATTCCAGCTGCTGCCTTCAAGCGAGACATGCGAAATCATATCGCCGCCGCCCATCCAGGGGGGCATCGCTTCCAGCAATTCGCGCTTGCCATAGAGCACGCCGATACCCGTCGGCCCGAGCATCTTGTGCCCGCTGAACACATAAAAATCGGCATCGAGCGCGCGCACATCGACTGGCATATGCGGCGCCGATTGCGCGCCGTCCGCCAGAATCAGCGCACCCACCTCATGCGCTTGCCCCGCCATATCCGCGATTGGATTCACGGTCCCCAGCACGTTCGACACATGCGTAACCGTTACCAGGCGCACGTTCTCTTCGCGCAGCAAGCGCTCATATTCGTCCAGGTCCAGGTGCCCACCCTCCACCAATGGCAGGAAACGCAACGTGAAACCCAACTCTTCCGCCAGAATCTGCCAGGGCACGATGTTAGAGTGGTGCTCCATCACTGTGGAAATGACCACGTCGCCCGGCCCTAGATTCGCGCGCCCCCAACTATGCGCGACGAGGTTGATACTCTCGGTCGTGTTGCGCGTGTAGATGATTTCGCGGCGGCTGGCGGCGTTGATGAAGCGGCGGATCAGGACTCGCGCCTCTTCATAAGCTGCCGTCGCTGCTTCGCTCAGCTTGTAGATGCCGCGATGCACATTCGCGTGCATCTGTCGGTAATAATTATCCGTCGCGGAGATGACCGAGAGCGGCTTCTGGCTACTGGCAGCGCTATCCAGGAAGACGAGCGGCACTCCTTCGTGATGCTCTTGAGCCAAAATCGGGAAATCGGCACGAATATGCGCAATATCCAGCGGCGTAGTCGTCATCATGCCTGCCTTCATCCCACCTCCCGCCAGATCGATTGCAGCGGCCAGATTGTCAGCGATTGCAACCAGGCCGCGCCGCCGCACGTGAACAGCGCCATGCCATCCCAATCATCGCCCGGAAAGACACGAGAACTCAGCACCACGCGTCCCTCATTGGCAAATACCTCTACCGACGAGCGATCGATGAACACGCGCAGCCGCAAGGGCTCACCCCGCAAATCGAGGGGGGGCGCTGGCGACCGCAGCGAAATCCTCATGAAAATCGGTGCGGCCGGAGTGCGTGCGGTCCACGAGCAGTTCACCTTCCTGTGCATTGTAGCAAATATCGATACCACCCGTCGCTCCCATATGCACACGAATGCAGACCGCGGCGGCAGTTTGTGGCACCAGCTCCAGCTGCATTTCGCAATGACTGCTACGGATTCTATCGAGCAGGTTCGTGACCTCTTCAATCGGTTGTGCCTCCCAATGACGCGCTTCGCCGCGCAAACACGCCAATTCGACGAGCGGTTCTTGGCGCAAGCGCGGGCCGGTTCCCGTTTCTACCAGGCGCAATTCGCGCGGGACAGTCAGCGCGCCGCGCCAGCCCTGCGTCGGAGTCGCCTCGGCATAGCGCCAATTGTTTAGCCAACCGATATACAAACGGCGCCCACTCGGCTCGTATTTCCAGGTCGCGCCGGCGTAATAATCCGGCCCGTAATCCAGCCAACATTCCATTTCGTCTGGCAATTCGCTACGAAATGCGCGGCCATCGAAATCACCGATGAAATAACGAATGCCAAGGCCGCCGGCTGGGGCACCTGACATACTCACCAGCATCACCCAGCGGCGCGCATCTCCCTCCCCCAACGGGAAAATATCCGGCACTTCCCAGGGGGCATCATCGCTCGCCGGAACGCTGAATTTCCCCGTCGGCGTCCAGCGGCGCAAATCGAGCGAATCGAAGAATTGCACCGCGCGCTCGCGTGAGATCGCCATCAGCCAACGCTGGCGCCCTTCATGCCAAAACACCTGCGGGTCACGGAAATTGCCGCCGGGCGAGGGAATGATGGGATTTGCTTGGTAGCTCGTCCAATTCCGGCCGCGGTCGGCACTATAGGCAAGACCAACGCTCTGGTCTTCGTACGAATAAATGGCGACCAGACCGCCGCCTGGTAGCAAACCACTGGTGTTCGCGTTGTCAGAAACGACACAGCCAGTCCAGATACCGCCGATTGCGTCTGGGGAGATGGCAATCGGCAAGTGCCGCCAATGCAACATATCTGCGCTCACGGCGTGGCCCCAGCTCATCGGCCCCCAGCGCGTGTCCTTCGCATTGTGCTGATAAAACAAGTGATATTCGCCTTCGTGCCAGACGAGGCCATGTGGGTCGTTCATCCAATTGCGCGGCGGCGAAAAATGATATTGCGGCCGGTAGCGTTCGTCGTAAGCGCGCCGCATCAGCTCAAGATTTTCGCTTCAATCGCTTCCTGCAAGCGCGCTCGTACCCGTTCGAAAGGCACGCGCTGCAATAATTCGTCGAAAAAGCCGTCGATGAGCATCAGCTGCGCCTGCGGCCGGGTGATGCCGCGGCTCATCAGGTAAAACAGCAGATCCTCCTCAAGCGTGCCGAAAGTGGCCGCGTGTGAGCAGGCGACGTCGTCTGCCTCGATTTCCAAGCCGGGGATGCTATCCATGCGCGCGTCGTGGCTGAGTAACAAATTGCGACATACCTGGTAGCCATCGATCTTTTGCATATTCGGCAACGACTTGATCATCCCCTGCCAGACTGTGCGCGCCATATCCTTTGCTGCGCCTTTGAATAGCAAATTGGTGCTCGTTAGCGGCGCGTTGTGATTCTGCTGCGTATCCAAATCGAATAGTTGGTCTTCATCAGCAAAAAAGAAACCCGACATACGTCCATTCGCGCCGCGGCCATCCAGCTCCAATTCCAAATAAGCCTTTGTTAGCTGCGTGCCCATGGTGCCGACGATCCAATCCAACTGGCCATCGCGACCCACGCGCGCGCGCTGGTGGCTGAATTCGAAGGTCTGGCGGTTCCAATCTTGCAAAGCGACATAGCGCAAATTGGCTGCATCGCCGACGAGCAACTCGGTCGCGCCAATATAGGCGGCCTGTTCCGTACCGGGCGGTGAGGCGTAATCCACCAGCAGGGTCGCTTGCGCGTTCTCCTCGACAACGACAAGCACATGCCCGAGCGTCACGCCTGGTTTCGTCACGTAATTAACGACGTGCAGCGGCAGGTCCGCCACGACACCTCGCGGCACATATAGGAAGACGCCATGCGTCCACAAAGCACCGTGCAAGGCAGCGAATTTTCCATCGCTGGGCAACACTGCCTCTTGCATAAAATAGCGTTGCAGCAATTCGCCCTGTTCGCGGGCGGCCTGCTGCAAATCGGTGAAAAGGATACCTTGTCGCGCCAACGATGCCCCAAATTCGTAATGCACGAGGGCGCCATCCACGAATACCATGAGCCCGCCCTGCTCTTCACCGATAAGAGGTTCCAGGTTCTCCTTTGGCACCGAGGCGAGAGAGGGCGTAACGCCATTCCTCCCATTGACCTGGCCGGCCTCCTCCCAGTGGATATGGCGATAATCGGTGCGCCGCCATTCTTCGTCTTGCAAGGTGGGCATTGGTAACGCTTCATATTGCGTCCAGGCGGCTAGGCGCTGCTCGAGCAACCAGGCCGGCTCGCCATAGCGGGCGCTCAAAGCGCGAACATCCGCTTCAGTGATAGGCGGCGCGGCGAGCGTCGTCGCGCGGCGTCTTACTGTGGCCACTCAAACTGCTCCTTTCAATTAGCGGGATAGGGGGCGACGGCGCTTAACCAATCGACCCTTCCAGTTGTATCTGTATCAGGCGGTTCAGCTCCAGCGCGTATTCCATCGGCAGCTCTTTGACGAGCGGTTCAATGAAGCCGTTGACGACCATGGCGTTCGCTTCTTGCTCAGATAACCCGCGGCTCATCAAGTAAAACAGCTGATCCTCGCCGATTTTTGTTACAGATGCCTCATGCCCCATGTTGACGTCCTGAGCGTCAGCCTCAATATAGGGATAAGTATCCGAACGGCTGCGGTCATCGAGAAGCAGCGCGTCGCAAACCACATTGCTCTTCACGTGGTGCGCACCGTCATGGATCTTGAGCAAGCCGCGGTAACTGGCGCGGCCGCCGTCCTTGCTGATGGATTTGCTGATGATTTGGCTGCTCGTGTTCGGCGCAACGTGCGTGATCTTGCCGCCGGCGTCCAGGTGTTGCCCCTCACCCGCGAAAGCGATGCTCAAGACTTCACCATGCGCGCCTTCACCCGCCAGGATGACAGCCGGATATTTCATCGTCACCTTGCTGCCGAGGTTGCCATCCACCCATTCCATCGTCGCGTTCTTATAGGCAACCGCGCGCTTCGTCACCAGGTTGTAGACGTTGTTGGACCAGTTCTGGATGGTGGTATAGCGGCAACGGCCGCCATCCTTGACGATAATTTCCACCACCGCACTGTGCAAGCTATCGGAGCTATAAGTCGGCGCCGTGCAACCTTCGACGTAATGCACATATGCGTCTTTGTCGACGATGATGAGCGTACGTTCGAATTGCCCCATGTTCTGCGTGTTGATACGGAAATATGCCTGCAAAGGCATCTCCACGTGTACGCCTGGTGGAACATAGATGAATGAACCGCCCGACCATACCGCCGTATTCAACGCCGCAAACTTGTTATCTGACGCGGGGATAATCGTGCCAAAATATTCGCGCACCAGCTCTGGGTGTTCAGCCAGTGCTGAATCCATATCCAGGAAAATGACGCCTTTTTCCTCTAGGTCCTCGCGGAGGTTATGATAAACGGATTCGGAATCGTATTGCGCGCTGACGCCCTGTAAATATTTCTGCTCCGCTTCGGGGATACCGAGGCGGTCGAAGGTGCGCTTGATATCATCCGGCACCTCATCCCAGTTTCGCCCTTTTTGGTCGGTCGCGCGGACATAGTAAAAGATGTTGTCAAAGAGGATGCCACTCAGATCAGCGCCCCAACCGGGCATCGGCTTTTTGACAAACTGGCGATAGGCTTCGAGGCGCTCCTCTGTCATCCAGCCAGGTTCACCCTTCATATCGCTAATCTGGCGGACGATATCTGCATTGAGTCCCCTCTGACTCTTGAAGGCGTTCTCGATATCATCGTGAAAACCATAGGCCTCTTCGTAACTGAGGCGTAGATCCTTGAGTTGCGATTCGTGTTCGCTGAGTTGCTTGGCACTCGGAACGTATTCCATGCTGGCGCTCCAATCCTAAACGGGCAAGGCGGCGGAATGCTTATCGCGCACCCAGTCGTAACCTTCATCTTCCAGACGCAGGGCTAGCTCGGGTCCGCCGCTCTCCACAATCATACCGTCGAACATCACATGCACATAATCTGGCGCGACGTGGTTGAGGATGCGCTGATAGTGCGTGATGACCAGCACACCCAGGTCGGGACCCTTTAAGCTCTCGACACCTTCCGCGACGACGCGCAACGCATCGATATCCAGGCCCGAATCCGTCTCATCCAGGATGGCGATCTTCGGCTTGAGCGTCGCCATCTGCAAGATTTCGGCGCGTTTCTTTTCGCCGCCGCTAAAGCCCTCGTTGAGGTAGCGGCCGGCGAAGTTGTGGTCCATCTTCAGCTGATCCATCTTGCCGCGCAACATGCGCACGAATTGCGGTACCGAGATCCCTTTGCTATCGGGGTCCTCTGCCTTGAGGCGCGCGTTGAGGGCGTGACGCAGGAAATTGGCCACCGTAACGCCCGGGATCGCCACCGGGTATTGAAACGCGAGGAAAAGGCCGGCGCGGCTGCGTTCGTCCGCTTCCATTTCCATCAAGTCTTCGTCGCCAAAGAGGATTTCGCCGTCGGTAACCGCGTAGGCGGGGTTGCCCATCAAAACATTGGCGAGGGTGCTCTTGCCAGAACCGTTGGGGCCCATCAGCGCGTGCACTTCCCCCTGGTGGATGCTCAGGTCGACGCCACGAAGGATGGCATCCTCTTCGCCTTCGACGCCAGCCCATAGATTGCGGATCTCCAATGCAACATCCATACGAAGCTTTGATCTCCCTGCTCTTTCCTCCAGCAGAAACGGGGCTGAAAATGGCCCTCATATGGAATTAGTATAGCGGCCACATAACTGCGCGTCAATATGCCGCGCCTTCGTTGACCGCGCCGCTCGCTTGTGTTAGCATATTGTCTACCTGCGCGTGCCGGCAGATGAGGGAGCACTACCATGAATGAACAAGCAGCGCCCAGCCAGAGCGGCACCCGAGACGAGGCCGGCCTGCGCGAAGCGCTGCGCGCCGTCATCGATCCCGAAATCGGCATGAACATCATGGAACTCGGCCTCGTCCGCGAGGTTGATATTCACGACGCGGGCGCGCATGTTGTCATGATCATGACGACACCCTTCTGCCCCTATGCGCCGCAGCTCCTCGAGCAAACGCGCCGTACCGCCCAGGAATACCTCGGCCTACCCGCCACCATCGAGATGGGCATGACTATGTGGGACCCGAGCATGATGGAAGAGGGCGTCGCACAGGATTGGGGCCTTTTCTAGATCGGCCGCCACCTATCAATCAATCGCGCGAGGTTGGGTCGAAAGCGTCCCGCAATCCATCGCCGACCAGATACAAACACAATACCGTGGTGAGGATCATAAGGCCTGGGAAGATGACCAGGTCGAATTTGTTGCGGAAGAATGTGCGCGCGTTCGTCAGCATATTGCCCCAGGTCGGCGTTTCGGGCGGGATGCCGAAATTGAGGAAGCTGAGCGCTGCCTCGACCAGGATGAAGCCGCCAATCGCGATCGTCAGTGTTACGATAACCACCGATAGAAAGTTCGGGACGATATGCAGGAACATGATGCGCAGGTCGGAGGCGCCAGAAGCGCGCGCGGAGAGCACAAATTCCTGCTCTCGCAGCGAAAGGGTGCCACCACGTACCAGCCGCGTCGTGCCCGTCCAACTGATAAATCCTAACACAGCGATGAAGGTGACCGGGCCCGTATCCAATAGCGCCCGGATGATCAGCAGCAAATAAAGCCCGGGGATCGCGTTCAGGGTAACCATCACCCAGTTCAGGAAGTCATCCATCGCGCCGCCGTAGTAACCGGTGATCACGCCGAATGAGATGCCGATTGTGAACGAGAGAAAGGCCGCGCTCAGCCCAATCGAAAGCGAAATCTGCCCAGCATAAAACAGGCGTGCCAGGTGATCCCGCCCCAGATCATCCGTGCCGAGCACGTGCTTTTGCCAATTGGGGTGCGTTTCGCGGCAAGGCTCTTCGGCAATGCGGCCATTTACATCATAAATTGGATCGGAGCCACAGAAAAGCGGTATCGGTTGAAACGTGCGCTGCGGATCGCTCGTGAAATATGTTACGCCAATTAGCCGCTCAGTGATGAAGGCCGTGTGCAACGAAATGAGCAGGATGGCGATCATGACAAACAAAGCAATTAGCGTCAGACGATCACCGCGGATGCGGCGCAGCGCCTTCTTCACCAACGGCTCACCCACATCGGCGGATTCTTCAGAGACAATCCGGTTCACGCCAATCTGTCCAACCAATGTGAGGCTGATCAACAAACCAAAATAAAAACCGACACCCACTGTCGTCACATTGCTTTCTGGGACAAATTCCACCAGCGAGAAATAGAGTGGCATGCAGATTATCGATAGGGCCAGAACGCCGCTTGTCGTGATGCGCGCTTGCTTTACTTCATAGCGCTCACTTCTTCGCCAAATATAAGGCAGCAGCAAGATATAAACGATGACATTGAGTAGAGGAATGCGAAGCGCGCGGCGCAACGGACCGGCACTCACTTCAATTTCGCCGCGCTCCATGTTCATCAAGATCATCACACTAGCGATGAAAGCCAAGCCGCCACTGCCATATATCAACAAATTGGGCGCAAAAGTGGCGTAATACGCCAGCCCGCATAGACCACCCAGCGCCGTGCCGAAGGAGAGGAAGCGGCTCCAGCGCGGCTGCAAGATCGCCAGCATAGCAAAGGCGCTGGCGACCAACGCAGCCAAGATCACCAACCACAGTTCGCCACCCTTCATCTGTCCGATGATGCGGTCGAGCGAGGCCAGCCCGCGCTGCGGCAAATTCGAGCCACCGATCCAGCTGTGCTTATAGAGCAAATCCATACCGAATACCGCGAAACGCTGCGGCACCACGAACCAGGGAATGAAGAGCAAAATCCAGAGCAGCCCGAGCGCCGCGGCGAAGCTGATTCGGTCAATCGAAAAGACGGGCGTTTCGCTCAGGCGGATTTGAGTTGGCATACCGGGTGCGACCCTCATCGTCGTGGCTGCCATGCGCTGCTCCTAATCGAAGCGCACGCGCGGATCGAGCGCCGCGACGAAAATGTCGCTCAACAGGTAACCGACTACCGTCGCGATAGAAACCAGGACGACCACCGTCATCACGATCGGGTAATCGCGCTGCCCGAGGGCGATGATGGACATTCGACCCACCCCGGGCCAGGTGAAGACGGCCTCCGTAACCGGCGCGCCACCCCAGATGAAGGAGATGGCCGGCCCCAAACCGACGGCAATCGGGATCAACGCGTTGCGAACGCCATGTTTAAACCACACCACGCGCAAGGGCAATCCCTTGGAACGGGCTGTGCGGATGTAATCCTGGTGTACCGTATCGAGCATCGTCGAGCGCATCAGGCGTGAACTTCCCGCCAGGCCAGATGCACCCAGCACAATCACCGGCAACACCAGGTATTTCAACCGCGTCCAGATGGGCGGGATGGAGATCTGGCTCGCATCGCCACCCGCTTCCAGGATGGACTGCGCCCGCTGCTGGATATCGTAGCGGTCACCGGTCGGCAAGATGCCCAGCTGAAAGGCGAAGAGGTAAAGGAAGATTAACCCCAGCCAGAAATTGGGGATGGCGTTCAGGAATACCGCCAAGACGCGCGAGAAGCTATCGAAGAGACCGCCTTTACGAACCGCTGCAATGATGCCGACGGGGATGCCGGCAATCAAACCGAATAGCAACGAGGCGACACCCAACTCGATGGAAGCGGGCAGGAAGTTCAACACGGTCTTTAGGGCATCCCGGTTGGTATGGAAGGAACGGCCAAAATCGCCGCGCAATATGCCATGCGCGTTACCTTTCACATCATCGACCGAATCCTGGTAATGCTGATTGACAGCCTCGTCGCTCAGCACATTCATCCAGGCATTGGGGAGGCGGGCGAAAGGAGCGCGGCGTTCGGCAACTGTCCAATCATCCCCAATGAGCCAGCGAAGGTATTGAATAGGCAGCGGGTCGTTCAACCCCAACGCATCCTCCAGGCGTTCCTTGTCTTCAGGCGTCACGTCTGGGTTGCCAAAATACAGCAGCTCCACAAAGCCGCCGGGCACCAGGCTCATGATGATGAAGACGAGGATGGTGATGCCGAAGAACGTTGGTATCGCCTGAATGAGGCGCCGCACGATGTAGCGCGTCATGGCTCCCCCCGAAGCCCTATAAGATTAATGGAGGGCGCCCTCTAACTCAGAGGGCGCCCTCCAACTCATGACTAGAAATTTAGGATTCGGCGGTGATGATATTCCAGGCGTCCATGTTCCAGCGCGAGTCATAGGCGAAGGGATCCCAACCTTCGACGTTGGCGTTGGCGGCCACGACGACGACGGCGTTGTAATAGGTCAGCCAGGGCAGATCGCGAGCGAGGATCTCATAGGCTTCGCCATAGATTGCGGCGCGGGCGCCCTGATCACAACCGGCGACGGTGCGGCCGGCGGTGAGCAGCTCACGAAAGCGCGGCGTATAGAAGCTGACCGCGTTCAAGCCAGAACCAACGATATCCGCGCCGGGGCCATACCAGGCATTCAGCGAACCATCAGGCTCGAGGCCGTTGCCGGCGCCCACGATGATCGCGTCAAATTCCTGCCCGACGATTTCACCCACCAGCGTACCGAAATCGATGGCTTCGAATTCGACGATGATACCGATTTCGCCCAGCTGATCGACGGTGATCTGCCCGATCTGCTCGCGCGCGGGGTTACCCGCGTTTGTGGCGAGGCGGAAGCGGAATTCGTAATCACCATCGTTCTCTTCAGCGGGAACGGATTCGTTATCAGCGGTGGCTTCGAGGATGCCGTCGCCATCCAGATCATCCCAACCGGCTTCATTGAGCAAAGCCAGCGCCGCCTCCGGGTCGTAAGAATAACCCTCAAGACCATCGGGATAGGCCCAGGAGCGCGGGAAGGTATTGGCATGAGCGGGGATACCTTCGCCCTGCAACACACCTTCGATGATGGCGTCTTTGTCGGTCGCCATGGCGATCGCCTGGCGCACGCGCAGGTCACCAAAGAGCGGGTGGACGCCTTGGTCGATGTGGTTACCATCTTCATCCAGGCCGTTCTGCGGGTTGGTCGGGTCCGCCAGGTTGAACATCAACATGGTGACGCCGGTAGCGGTAGTCTCGAAGATCTGCAGGTCCGGGTTGTCGCGCAATTCCTGGTTGCGGGCCGCCGGCGGAGAAACGATGGCGAAGTCCCCCGCCAGGAAGCGGTCCACTTCCGTATCAGCGTCAGCGACCGTCTGCAACACCCAGGCGGAGGGATTGACATAACCCAGCAGCGCATCGGAGAAGTCCTGGTTGGCGACCATCGTTACCTGCTCACCGGGGCGAAATTCGCTAAAGACAAAGGCCCCAGCGGAGACCGGCGGCGCCTGGTTATATTCGTGATCGGCCATCAAAGCGAAATCTTCACCAATGGCTTCCTGCCAGGCATGTGCGGGCAATACGCCGGTGAAGCCCTGTATGACATCACTGATCAATGCCGCGCAATTGGCCTCCAGCACACCATCTTCATCCGAATCCACACCGAGCGTGATGACCACAGTCTTGTCATCGGGTGCTTCAATGGTCTGGATCGAACCGCCGCTCTCAAGGAACATCGACGCGCGCGTGGAGGGCGTCTCGCCGCTACGGATCGAATCGGTGGAATACACGTAATCCGCCGATGTGACGGGCGTACCATCACTCCAGAAGATGTCATCGCGCAAGTGCACGGTCAGGACAGTGCCCGTCTCGTCATATTCCCAGCTAGCGGCCATGCCACCCCGCCCACCCGGAGCCGGAGTTTCTGTTTCCGGATCAATCGCAATGAAATCGATGTCGATGCGATTGATGACGAGCGATGAAACGCTATCGTTGGCTAGCGTGCCGTTGAAGGTATTTGGGTCACCGCCCCAATTTCCTTCCACGATCACGCCACCCATGCCGCCCATGTCATCCTGAGCAGCGATGGGAAGAGCGAGCGCCGCCATTAACGCCACAAGCACTCCCCAGAACAGCCATTTTCGGTTACCATTCATCTGTCAACTCCCATTCTTCATTCTTTGTCTTCCGACACGCGAAACGCGCGTTGCCGTTCAGTATAGCCAATACCTAACCAATTCCAAAACAAAGATAGAAGGCCAATGATTGCGCCCATTGAGCATGATCATTGGCCTTCTATCCATTACGCGATCGGGGTGCCGGGATTCGAACCCGGGACCTCTTGCACCCCATGCAAGCGCGCTATCCGGGCTGCGCCACACCCCGCTTATCGCGCCAGCAGTATAACGAGCGACGAGCGGCGGCACAAGGCAAAACGTCCCACTCGCTTGCCTCTGCTCCTGCCACACCCTATACTAAACCTCGAAGTGAAAGAGTGAAAATCATGGCTACCCACCCCGTGCCGCGCCTCACCGCGCTGGCCAAATGCGCTGGTTGAGCGTCCAAAATCGGTCCGGAGGACCTGGCGCAAGTTTTGCGCCCCCTACAACATTTCTTCCCAGCGGCGGATTACCCGCAGCTGCTCGTCGGCCTCGATGCGCCGGATGACGCGGCTGTCTATCAACTCAATGACGAGCAAGCGGTCATCGCCACGATGGATTTCTTTCCGCCCATCGTCGATGACGCGCGAGATTTTGGCGCCATCGCCGCCGCCAACGCCCTTAGCGATGTCTACGCGATGGGCGGCCAACCGCTCTTCGCTATCAACCTCGTCGCCTGGCCGGAAGCTTTGCCGCACGCACTGTTGACGGAAGTGCTGCGCGGCGGCGCCGAAACCGTGCGCGAAGCGGGCGCTGTGCTCGCGGGCGGGCATTCCGTCGTCGACGAGGAGCCGAAGTATGGCCTGGCCGCATTCGGCCTCGCGCAACCGAACCAGATTCTGGCGAAAGGTGGCGCGCAAATTGGCGACGCTCTCGTGCTGACCAAAGCGCTCGGCACCGGCATCATAACCACCGCTGCCAAGTTCGACGCCTGTTCGCCGGAGCACCTGGACACGGCCATCGCCAGCATGCGCCGCTTGAATGCCGCTGCCGCACGTGCCGCCCGCCAACACCGGGCACGCGCCATGACCGACATCACCGGATATGGTCTCGTCGGACACGCGCTGGAAATGGCGCGCGCTGGCGCGGTTGATTTTCACTTTCAGCTGGCCACCCTACCCTGGCTACCTGGCGCCGAAGAATACGCCGCAGCCGGCCATTTGCCCGGCGGAATCGCCCGCAATCGCGAATACTATAGCCAGGATGTTCGCTTGCCCTCAGGCATCTCCGCACCGCAACACGACCTCCTCTACGACCCACAGACATCAGGCGGTTTGCTCATCTCTCTGCCTGCGCAAGAAGCCGCTACCCTGATCGCCGAGCTGAGCACCAGTGGTCACGTGGCAGCGCTGATTGGTGAAGCACGAGCTGGCCACGGCCGTTTGCATTTCCACGCGGGTTGACAATCGTAGCCAGATGAGTGACGCGCTCCACAAACCGGACGACCCTGGCGAGAGTTACACGGCAATCGCCCGCCTTCGCGGCGCCTATCTTAATGTGCGCCAGGGACCCGGGTTGGAATACGTAGTGCGCGGCCAGTTACGCCCATATGATCTGGTGCGCTATTTCCCCGATACATTGCACAATGAATGGCTCTGGGTGGAGGGGGTGGCCGTGCCATACGGTTGGGTGCATTCCTCTTACATTGCCTTCGAAGAGGTCAACCCCGACCCTCGAGAGATTCCGCCGGCGCCGGCCACTCCCTACGACGGCAACGTCGCCTACTGGTATTGGAAAGGCAGCGGTATCGTCGAGAATACCCTCAAGCAGATGCTCGCCAATATCCAACGCAACACGCCCAATGTGCGCCAAATCTTCGTCAAGACCAGCGACGGCAGCCACTGGATGGGCAAATACGACTACAGTGAGTTGGCCATCAACGGCCCCGAGAGCATCGACCGTTGGGTAGGCACACTCACGCAACAGAAGCTGGAATTTCATGCCTGGTGCGTGCCGCGCGGGCTGGAGCTCGACGCTGAGACGGCACTCATCATCGAGACTTGCCGCCGGCCAGGAGTGCGCTCGCTCATCTTAGATGTCGAGCCCTATACACATTATTGGCAGGGCGGCGCCGAGCTGATCCGGCCCTATATGCTGCGTTTACGGGAAGCGCTGGGAGCTGATTTCCACATCGGCATGTCTGTCGACCCGCGCGCGCATCATTACCAGAGCATCTTCCCCGAGGAATGGTATCCCTTCGTCGATAGCATCCATCCGCAGGTCTATTGGCAACTCTTCCGCACGACGCCTGAAGATGCGCTGACGAGTTGCTACAAGGTCTGGGGCGAATTCGGCCGGCCGATCTACCCAGTGCTGCAGGCTGACGCCACCGCCTTCACGATGAAGGAAGCCTACACGCTGGCGACCTTCCGCCATGGCGCGCGCGGTCTCAGTTGGTGGCGCTATGGCGTCGCAAATTCCAATGTCTACGCCATTATCGACCGCCGTCTTTTCGCCGATGGTGCCGGAGAAGAAACGTTGCAAGACGCGCATTTCGGCGACGAGCAAATCATCCATCCTGATAGCGCTGGCTATGAGGCCGGCAGCTACACAGAAAACACCGCGCTCCGTTCCTACCTGAGCCTTTGGGGCTGGCGCGTCGATTACACGTCCACACAAAAAGTAGCAAGAAAGCATTCGGTTCAGTGGACGCCGCAACTGGAAGAAGCTGGTGAATATGAAATCTCCGCATTCGTACCATCGCGCCACGCAACAACAACTCGGGCGAGTTACGTCATCTATGGTGTTGTAAATTCTGATGGGGACGTGACGGTCGAAGTCGACCAATCGAAGTTCCGCAATCAATGGCAGGCCCTGGGAATATTTCCTCTCACCACACTGGAAGTTGCGGGAAGGGTATTAACCTCTGACGTCACCGGCGAACCGAAACAGGAAATCGCCTTCTCTGCGATGCGTTGGCGCCGCGTCATCGATGAAGAGGAGCAAGAAGAGCGTGACGCCGAGCGCGAAGATTATGTCGGGAATGTGCGCGTCGCCGACGGCTATGATTCGCCAGTCGGCACATCGGGCGATCGCCATGGGGAGCGCCTCTGGCCAAGAGGCTGGCTGGATGCGAGCCCCTTTGGCAAACTTTATTTCCTCGGCACTCCGCGGGAATCCTTTCACACCGGTGCCGATTTGAACTGGGGCCACGGTCCGGATGATGACTTGGGCCAGCTGGTACATGCCTGCGCGCATGGCGTCGTCACTTTTGCAGCGCCACTACCCGTCTTCGGCAACGTCATCGTCATCCGTCACGACCCGCTCTTCCAGCCAGAAGGGCTGGTCATACGCAGCCGCTACGCGCATGTACAACGCATGCGGGTGCAGACTGGGCAGCGTGTCAGTCGTGGCGACGTCATCGCCGAAATCGGCGACGCTTTCGGCGCCGTGCCGGCACATTTACACTTCGATCTAAGCCCCACAGACCGCCTGGAATCGCAACCTTCCGACTGGCCCGGCCGCAACAAAGAGCGCCTGCTACGTGATTATGTTGATCCGAAAGCCTTCACCGTCGAGCACCGCCCACGACCGTAATTCAATACGGTATCGTATCCATCGCTTGCGCGGGCAACGCGCGGATGTGGATGAGACTGGCATTGGCAGATATCGCTGCTACGCCCGCTGATTTCAGAGCCAACAATAGCCAACAATGCTTCCTGACTGACCCTCGTTTAAGGGAAGCGCAATGGTTTCGTTATAGCGCGCTGCGCCATGCACCACCACGCCTCGTTCCCAGCGTTTCAGAATCCAAAACGATGGTAGGTAACGTGAGGACGTACATTTCGTCCGCAGCGGAGTCTCCCGCGTCGTTCGCTTCGTGGAACAGTTCTCCGCCTAAAGCCTCGAGTTGCGCCCGCGCTACGCTCAATATTCCCGCGGAAATCAACCGTGCCCCCGATACTGAAACTTCCAGGCGCAGCCGATCTTGCGCCGGCACGGCTGTAATCTGCAGCTTTCCTTGACGTGGAGCCGCGGCTACTACCTGCTCGACCACTGCAGTCAGCGCAGCGCGCAACAGGCCATCCTCCCCAGCCACGCGCGGCAAACGCGGCGCGATGGCCAGTTCGACACGCACACCTTTCTCTCGTAAGCGCGCAGCCACACCCGCCACGCTCATTTCGATCACGGGCAGGATGTCTTGCAAAGCATCTCGTTGGAATTGCTGGGGCTGAATTGGAGCGCCAGGCGTGAATGTCGGTTGCTGATCAGCCTCGAATTGCCGCCAGCGCTCCGCCACCTGTCGTCGCCAATCATTGCGTTCGCGCCGCAGCTGCTCGATTTCTGCGCGGGCCCGCGCCGCCCACTCCTTTTCATCCGCGAGGTATTGCCACAGCCCAAACGCTCCGCCCTCGATACCCAACACGCGCAACGGCTCTTCCCATTCGGCCAACCGCTCCGCTAAAGTATCCCGTTCTATCCGAAGACGCGCGCTTTCGCGTTGCTGTTCCTCGAGCAGCACCCGCCATGCCAAGGGCGCGGTCTCGGAAGTGGGAGTGGGAGTGGGAGTTGCGGCCGCCTCGCTCTCTTGCCTTAACCCACTCGTGAGGCTCGCCAATTGCGCGGTCAACTGCAGGATGTGCTCCCGAGCGTGGGCCAACGCCTCATCGCGCGTTGGCAATTCAGGCAACACCAGCGTCAAATTTCCGACACCCGTGGCCTGCAGCAAAAGGTCATCAGCAAGTGCAGCGAATTGGCGCAAGATTTCACGGTCGCTTTCCTGGAATGGTTGTTCCGCCAGAGGTGCGGCCAACAAGAGCGCGGCATTGGCTCGCGGCAAGGGGGTCAGCAACGCGGGTCCACGGCCAACCACATCCAAACGCCGATACAGGAATGTCAGCTCACGCGCGTCGGCGACGGGATTCAAAGCGAGCGTCTTGCCCAGCCGCAAGGCTGCCGCAGTTTTCGGCAAGCCAACCAGGGGCAAAGCGATCAACGGGGTGGATCGCACCTCGTTCGTATCAAAGACAGCCAGCGCTTCGGCATAGACCGCTTCGTAAACATCATCCGTTTGCGGCGCGCGCAATAACAACGCGAATTCGGCGGGGATGGCCAGCGTGGCAGCGCGCAGGATGGTTTGTGGTAATTCGCCCGCCGCCGCCTGCGCCAGCGCACCGCGAACCGACTGCAACGCGGTCCATTCGGCCGTCAGCGGTCCAATTTCTCCTGGCGTCGAAGTGGGCCTGCTACGCAGTACCTGCCAGGCGAAGATGCTGCGCGCGACAATGGGTGGAAAGGTCATCATCGCCACCAACCAGCCAATGCGCGCGCTGGTCACAAAATCTCCTGGCGGCAATTCGCCGCGCAGGCTGAGCGTGAGGACGATGCCTTGCGTCAACGTGAGCATGCCAAAAAAGAGTAGTTTGCCCCCAACCAGGTGCATCTTATCCACATGGATGAAGCAAAAAAGCAGACCAATCGCGCTCAAGCCGCACAGTATCAACAGCCAAAGCGTGTCATAAGCGCTGCCATTGAAGCTTGCGCCCGCTTGATATTCGGTATTCCAAAACCAGGTTGTAACGAAAAAGAGCGTGAGCAATGATGCCGCCAGCAAGATCGGATACGCAATGGACAGGCGTCGGCCACGGCGATGGTCGGCTGTGAGGTAGGCCCAGCCAGCGATGGCGATGCTAAGGGCGAATATGGCCCGCTCGAGTAGCGGCAATGCGCGAGCCGCATCTTGCCAGGCGATATCCGCCAGCACAGAAATGGCTGGCGGTACGGACCAGATCGTCAAAATGCTGCCCAGCGCCACAGCATAACGCGGCATTGGTCCGCTGGCGCTGCGCACCTGTCGCGACGCCAAGATCGCCAACGTCGGTAGGCCACATGTCAGCAAGGCAAGCGCGAAGAAATGCGCTGAAGGCGCAGCGCCAATCGATGTCACCCAGCTCACATTTGCCACCGCCATCGCCGCTCTATCCCCCACATACAGCCTCACATCAGTATAACACGCTAGCAGAGCGGCCCGCGGCGCACTACACTCGTGCCATGCGCCAGCTACTTGCCAGCGCCCTGCGCCGCTTCCCACGCTCGCTTCTCCTTCCCGAATTCCTCCTGCGCCTGACACGTCCGCGCTATGCGATCGGCGTCGTCGGCGTCGTCCTGAACGAGAACCGGGAAGCACTGCTCGTCGAGCACCTCTTCCATCCGCGCACGCCATGGGGCTTGCCAGGAGGATGGAGCAACCATCGCGAAACACCCGCGCAAAGCCTGCGCCGCGAATTGGCGGAGGAGCTCGGATTGTGTGTGGATATCGGGCCGCTATTGCTGATCGAGCGCGGCGCGGGCAACCACCTCGATTTTGCGTATCTTTGCCGCGCGCGCGGCGAAATCACCCAGCTGAATGGCGAATTGCTACGCTGGCGCTGGGTGGCCGACGCGGAATTGAACGCCTATGCACCCTTGCGCCAATTCCACCGTCGCGCGCTGGAACAGGGCTTCGCGAAATCCGAAGCAGCTTCTCCATGACCATCATCCGCAAACATCAATCTGGTGGTTGGATGTTGCCGCTGTTCTCCATCGGGTGCTTGCTGGCGGCCCTGGCACTCTTCGTCACCGAATTATTGGCCTATAGCCAACGGGGCGACCGATTGCCCGCCAACGTGAACATCGCTGGCGTCGATGTTGGCGGTTTATCGCCATCGCAAGTAGCGGTGCGTTTGCAGCAAATGTATTTCACACCACTCACCCTGCTCTACCGCGACTCGCCCATCCAGCTGGGTCCGCAAGTCGTTGGCTTCCGCGTGGATACGGATGCGATGCTCGCCGAAGTCAGCCAGGCCACCACCAGCGGCGCCCATTTTTGGGGTAGCTTCGTCGACCACCTCTTCGATGTCGAAAACAGCGCGCCCGTTACAGTGCCCGTCCAATCACAATATCAAACGAACCTGCTGCGCGATTATCTTCGCGAACTCGCGGCTCGCTACGACGTCGCGCCCGGCAATGCCATTAGCGACCTTACCAGTCTGCAAACCTTCCCCGGCAGCAGCGGTTACCAGCTGGATGTCGAGGCGGCCCTGCCCCTGGTTGAGAGCGCACTTGACGACCCCAACGAGCGTCGCGTCATTCTACCTGTCCTTCCCACCGCCTCCCGACCAGGTGATATGGCCACCCTGCGCAGCCTGCTCATCGACTATCTGGATAGCCAGGGCTTCATTTACGACGGTGCTTCTACGATCGCCTCCATCTTCATCCTGGATTTGCGCACCGGCGAAGAGTTGCACGTCCTGAGCAATGTCCCTTTCACTGCCGCCAGCATGACCAAACTAGCTGTGCTGCTGAATTATTACCGCACACTCTATGTGCCTCCGGATGACGACGAGGCCTACTTGATGGCCAATTCCCTGCTCTGTAGCAACAACTCATCGACGAATCTATTGTTGCAGACGGCGGGCGCGGGAGATCCCTTCGCCGGCCTTGCTGCCACCAACCGCACCAGCGCCCAACTCGGCGCCCGCAATTCCTTCATCACCGCGCTCTATGACCTGGGCACTGGTGAAAGCTACGGCTCCATCTCGCCGCCGGCCACCGAGCCGAACCCGGACTACAGCACCCAGCCCGACCCCTATAACCAGACCACCACTGAAGACCTCGGTACACTCTTCGCCATGCTCTACGATTGCGCCAACTTCAGATCAGGTGCGATGCTCGCATTCCCGGATGGTGAATTCACGCCCACCGAATGCCGCCAAATGCTCGAGCTCACGAGCGCCAACGACCTGGAGCGCCTGCTGCAGGGAGGCATTCCACCCAATGCGCGCATCTCACACAAGAACGGCTGGGATGGCGCCACTATGCATGGCGACGCCGGTATCGTCTATTCGCCCAACGGCAACCATTACGTCATCGCCGTCTTTGTTTGGGAAAATAGCGACTTCTTCAGCTACGATATCGCTTGGCCTTTGATCGAAGAAATCTCGCGCGCCGCCTGGAATCATTTCAACCCCGAGGCGCCGCTACTCGCCCGCCGCGATGATCTTCCCACCTTCGCTGCCGATTGCGAAAGCAACTACCTGCCACCCTATGGTGAGGTTGATTTGAATGACATCAACGCCTGGCGCGGAGGTTAACGATGAATGTCAGCGTCTTTCTCTTGCTCGGCGCGGTGTTTAGCGGCATGCTGCTCCTATTACAACGCACGCAAGCAACTCGCCGCCGCTTCGTTGGCATCTTGATGGTGCCTCTGGTCTTGCTATGTTGGAATTATGCGCGCAGCAGCAGTGCCGGCGCGAGCGCCTGGTTTGCGTTGGCGGCCGCGGTGTTCATCAACGCGCTCTTCTGGGCGCTCATCGGACGTTACAACCCAGTCGCCAAGAGCGAGGATATCCGTGTGCTGGGAATGGATGATTGACGCTAGAAATCGCGTTATCTAACCGACCACGTCTATCGGGATCACATTTGCGCTCTCCAGCATGACGACGCTGATCCGCGCCGCGACCTGCTGCGCCAATTGCAGAAAGGCGCGGCCTGCTTCGCTCTCGGTATCCTCAACCACCGCGGGCCGTCCTTCATCGCCACCGCGGCGCACGCTGGCCTGCATCGGGGTTCGCCCTAAGAAGGGCAAGCCGCGCTCCACGGCCAGTTCCTCACCGCCACCAGCGCCAAAGAATTCGCCGGCCATATTTTCGATGACCCCCAATACGGGCACTTTTAGTGTCTCGAACATGGCCAGCGAGCGCCTCGCATCCGCGACGGCCACCGCCTGTGGCTGTGTGACGATGAGCACGCCAGTGAGCGGGAAGGATTGCGCCAGCGAGAGCGGCGCGTCGCCCGTGCCCGGCGGCAAATCGACGATCATGTAATCCAGATTCGCGCCCCAATCCACGTCGCTGAATAGCTGGCGGATGGCGCCATGTAGCATCGGTCCGCGTAAAATCAACGGTTTATTCGGGTCGGTCAGGAAGCCGGTGCTCATCAACTTCACACCATACGCTTCGATGGGCAACATCTTCTTGCCAACCACGCGCGGCGGCCCGTAACCCAGGCCCATCATCTGCGGGATGTTGGGATTGGTGATATCCGCGTCTATCAAGCCGACAGCGCTGCCCGCTTCCGCCAGCGCGACCGCCAAATTCACCGCCACCGTGCTCTTGCCGACACCGCCCTTGCCCGAAGCGACCGCCACGATGCTGCGCATCGGCACGTCCAGCCGGCCATGGATGCGTCGATCGGTCGGTACATTCGCGTCCCAGCGGATATTGAGCCGTTCAATACCTGGCACGGTGCCAATCACCGCGGCATTGCAGCGCTCTACAAAGACACTCTTGAGAGGGCAAGCGGGCGTCGTCAGCACGATGGTGAAGTCCGCCGTGCCATTCTCGACGCGCAAACCGCGCACCATCTCTAGCGAAACGATATCGCGGTGTAGTTCCGGCTCGATGACCGTGCTCAGCGCGGCCATCACTGCATCATGTTTGGCGCCGCCGTTTTCGTTCATGTGAGTAGTTGCCAGGGCATTAGTTGCCTCATTTCTTCGCGGCGCGGCGCGCGGCCAACCGGGCCTGCATCTCTGCGCGCTTTTGCTCGCGGCGCGCCTGCTCGGGGTCTACGCTCATTTCGGCGGCAGGCACGGGGTCCGCTTCTGCTACGGTTGCTGTTTCACCCGTGCCATTCACCACCGCAGCCTGCACCGCCAAGCGCTCCGCTCGCGGCACCTTCTCGGCGCTGCGCGCGTTTTTCTTGCGAGTTCTGATGACGTCACTATGTTCCCAACCGCCGCGCGCCAGCATCTCTTCATATGCCGTAGTCGGCGCGATCGTCCGCCAGTAGCGCACCTCTTTGCTCAGCTTTTCCTTATCGAAGATATGCTGGCTGGTGCGGTCGTAGCTGGCCAGCTCGTAATCGTGGTCCATCTTTATCGCGTCGAAGGGGCAGAATTCAGCGCAATAGCCGCAATTCATGCAGATATCGATATCAATGAAGAAGGCTTCGGGCTCCGGTTTGGGGCGGCCACTTTGCGGGTCGGTGCCGCGTACGATCCAGATGCATTGCGGCGGGCAGACTTTGGCGCAGATACCACAGCTCGTGCACCAATCGTGCCCCGGCCGCTCCGGATGGTCGTAATCCTCGACGATGAGGAAGGGGATGAAACGGAATCGCTCCGGCACGGCCAATTTCTCATCCGGGTATTGCACCGTGAACGCGCCGCGAGAGCGCGGGCCCTGCCGCTGGGAAAAATTCTCGTTGCCGGCATACTTGCGGAAGCCATAACGCAAATCATCGATATAGGTGCGGATGAAATGCATCAGCGTGATGCGCAAACCGCGTAAGATGCCCTGTCCGTACATCGCCTACCTCGCTGCTAGCGGTCCACTTCGCCCAGCACAATGTCGATACTCCCCAAAATGGACACCACATCCGCCACCTTATGCCCTTCGCAAAGCGGCCCCAGCACCGTCAAGTTGATGAAGCTGGTCGCGCGGATGTGATAGCGCCATGGATTTTGTGGCCCCTTCGGGTCACCCGCCGATACGACATAATAACCCAGCTCGCCCTTCGGGTTCTCCACCCGGCCATACGCCTCACCGACCGGGACGCGCGGCATATAAGCGCCTTGCTTACCACCGGGCATGATCTCTTGCCCCGCCGTCTGCTCGAGCAGCGGCAGGATCTGCTTCAGGATCCGTACGCTCTGCCGCATTTCGTCGATGCGGATCAAGTAACGGTCGAAGATATCGCCATTCGGCCGCGTGCAGATATCGAATCCCAAATCGGGATAGATGCTATAGGGCTCCGCACGCCGGACATCATACGGGACGCCGCTGGCGCGCAACAGGGGTCCCGCCGCGCTATAAGCGATCGCCATCTCCGCTGGCAAGATACCCACACCCTCACAACGCGTGCGCAATATCTCATTATCCGTCAGCAGGTCATCCAGCTCATCGATGGCGCGCGGGATGGCCTCATCCACCATCTCACGCAGGAAACCCATGAAATTCACGTCGCGAATCTTATCGTTGACGAGGTTGGCGACGCTGCGCAATCTCTCTGGCAAATCTTTATAGACACCGCCGAAGCGCATATAATTGCACATCAGCCGACTGCCAGCGGTGGCCTCGAAGATATCGAGGATTTTCTCGCGCGTGTTGTTGGCGTAGAGCATCGGCGTGAAGAAAGCGCCCAGATCGTTCAGCAAAAAGCCAATTGCCCATAGGTGATTGACGACGCGCGTCAACTCGGCCATCAACACGCGAATCACTTCGGCGCGGTAGGGTGGTGGCTTGTAACGCGTGCCGCGGCTCATCAGCTGCTCCACCGCCAGCGCATAACCCAGGTTGTTGCCCATGCTGCTGATGTAATCCAACCGGTCAGTGTAAGGCATGTTGTGCAGCCAGGCGTTGCGCTCCCCGATCTTCTCGTGGTTGCGGTGCAAATAGCCCATGACCGGCTCGAGGCTGCTGATCGTCTCGCCTCGGAGTTTCGTCACCATGCGGAAGACGCCGTGCGTGCTCGGGTGGTGCGGCCCCATGTTGACGACAATGGTATCCGTTTGCAGGCCGCCGCCATTTTCATTGCGCATCGGCTCGACCTGCACACCCAACCCCAGACCGCTATAGAGCGATTCGTCAGAAACGTCCGCCAATTGCCCCAAATCGAAATCATCCGGATAGCGCACGTTCTTGCCGAAGAGGTTCGTTTCCTCCGCGCGGAAGACCTTACCGCCCGGCCAGCGGCTCTCGAAGGGTTTATGGTCCTCTTCGTAATAGGGCTCGCGCCAATCCTTGCGCATGGGATGGCCGTCGAATCCTTCCCATAGCAGGATGCGCTTCAAATTGGGGTGGCCGGGAAAACGTATTCCAAACAGATCCCAGGCTTCGCGCTCCTGGAAATCCACACCGGGCCAGACATCGATGAGCGAGGGGATTTCGGCGTCCGCTCGTTCGGTGCGCGCTTTGAAAACGAGCGCCGGCCCGCCTGTCGTGCGGTAGGCGTGGTAGACCATCTCCAGGCATTCGTCTTCCTGACCGTGGTAATCGACGGCCGTCGCGGAAGAGAGGTAATCATAACTCAGTTCGTCGCGTATGGCCATCGCGACCTGCGGCAATTGCGCGGCGTCGACGATGATGCCGCCATAGCCCTCGCGCGATTCAGCGGTAACGGCAGCCGGGAAACGCTCTGACAGAGTTGCATAGGCCGCATCGGGGCTACTGGTAATTTCTTCCGGGGCGCGCGTTGTCGCTTCGCGCGTTTCGTCGCTCATCGCATCTCCCTATGCGCCACCCTTTTTGGCGGCTCGGCGCGCGGCCAGGCGGGCCATCGCTTCCTGACGTTTGGCGAGGCGGCTCGCCTTCTCAGGATCATCGCCATCAGCGGCCCCACTGGCAACTGTAGCTGCAGCAGCAACCGGCGCGGCCGATCGCGGCGCTTCTAGACCGCGGGTATTGGAAGCGACAATAATTTCTGGCAAAGCGCGCTCCGCTCTGCTGCCATCTCCAACGCCGAGTGACTGCCGTTCCGCCGCGCGCTCCGCCTGTTGCCGAATCAGCTCCATTTGCCGCGGGTCGATGATATCAGGACCGAGGATCGGCACAGGCGTCGGCTCCGCAGGGCCCACGCCATACCACGGCACATCATCCATCCGCGCCAACGATTGCCCGTCAATGAGCCGCTGCAATGTGATGAGCCCATGCAAGAGCGCTTGTGGCGTCGGCGGGCAACCGGGCACATAGACGTCAGTCGGGATGTATTTATCCACGCCCGAAACGACGCTATAGCCTTCTTTGAAGGGGCCGCCGCCGCTGGCGCAGGCGCCCATCGCCAGCACGTATTTCGGTTCTGGCATCTGGTTATACAGGCGCACGATGGGCACGATCATCTTTTTCGTCACGGTACCAGAGACGATCATCAAGTCCGCTTGCCGCGGCGTGGCGCGCATCACTTCCATACCAAAGCGCGAGAAATCAAAACGTGAGGCGGCCGTGCCGATCATCTCAATCGCGCAGCAGGCAAGCCCGAAAAGCAGCGGCCACATCGACGAGCGCCGCGACCAGCTATACAGGCGACTGAGGCTCGTTACGGCGATAGTGCTCTGCAATTCCTCTGGGATGGGGAATTCGGTCTCCTGCAACTCGCGCAGATTGAGATCACTCATCCGCAATCGGTCTCCTCATACCATTCGCGCAAGATCCCGCGCAGCAACGCCTCGTTACCCAGCGCAGGCTCATCTGCGAAGTGCGGGAGGGCGACGATCATCTCTCGCAATTCCGCCAACCCTAGCTCCTCCAGCGCGCGCTGCGGGTATCGCTCGCGCAGGGCCAGCACGATTTCGTAGCTGGCTTCCCAATAGAGCGGCGCTGACAATTCTTCATGCATCACACCCTAAAATAACGCAGTTATGGGCAGAATGCGATAGTAAGAACGCGCGATTCCGGCAGCTACAACACTGGCCTCAGCGGTTGTCAATTTGCGCCCTTTGCAATTGGCCGCTGAAATCGACATAGACGGCCTTCCATTCGGTGAAGGCATCCAGCGCAGTCTGCCCCGCCTCGCGCATGCCGTTGCCGGTGCCGCGCGTGCCGCCGAAAGGAAATTGAATCTCCGCCCCGGTCGTGCCGTGATTGATATACACAATGCCCGTCGTCAAATCACGCATTGCGCGGAAAGCGGCATTCACATCTGTCGTGAATAGACTGCTCGATAAGCCATAGGCCGATTCGTTGTTGATGGCGATGGCTTCATCCAAATCCGAAAATTCGATGACCGAGAGCACAGGTCCGAAGATTTCCTCCTGGGCGACGCGCATATCCCGACACACGCCATGGAAGATCGTCGGCTCGAAGAAATGGCCGCGCGGCATATCTGCCCGCCGGCCGCCTACGAGAATTTCGACGCCTTCTTCACGCGCGACTTCAATATAGCCGCTCACTTTGGCCAGCGCACGCGCGTGCACTAGCGGCCCAATCTGTACTTCCTCGCGCAAGCCATCGCCCACCGTCAACGTGCGCGCTTTGGCCGCCAGGGCCTCCGTGAAACGCAGTGCGATGCCCTTTTGCACCAACAAACGGCTGCAGGCGGTGCACCGTTGCCCGCTCGTGCCGTATGCGCTCCAGGTAACCGCCTCGAGCGCCAGGTCAAAATCCGCATCATCCATCACGATGATGGCGTTCTTGCCGCCCATTTCCAGGCTGACTTTCTTACCGAACGCCGCCGCCGCTTGATACACGCCGAGCCCGGTCTCGGTCGAACCGGTGAAGGATACGACGCGCACGCCCGGCTGGCGCACGAGCGCCGCGCCGCATTCTCCCGCGCCCAAGATCAAATTCAATACGCCCGCCGGCAAACCTGCATCGGCGAAGACCTGGGCGAAAGCGGCGCTAAAAGCCGGCACGTCTTCGCCCGGCTTCCAAACGACCGTGTTGCCCGCCACTAGGGCCGGCAGCATCTTCCAGCTCGGCACGGCGCAGGGGAAATTCCAGGGAGTGATGAGGGCGACGACGCCGGCCGGGTCGCGCAACGCCATGCCGAACTTATTCGGCATCTCCACAGGCGCCGTATAGCCATTCAACCGCCGCCCCTCGCCACCCATGAAGTAGGCCATGTCGATGGCCTCTTGCACGTCGCCGCGCGCCTCGACGATGACTTTGCCCATCTCCCGCGTCATCAGGCGGCTGAGCGTTTCTTTTCGCTCTTCTAATAAGCGCGCCACGGTATAAAGCAACTCGCCGCGTCGCGGCGCCGGCCAGGACCGCCATTCCGCGAAGGCCACCATGGCCGCATCCACCGCCGCCGCCACATCACGAGTGCCGCTATCAGCAGCATGCGCAAGCAATTCTTCCGTCGCCGGGTTGTAACTGGCGAAAGTGGCGCCGCTATCCGCCGCGCGCCATTCGCCGCCAATGAAATTGCGCACCAACTCGCTCATTCACCCGTCTCCGCCAGCCGCTCACGCCGCGCAGTATAGCGCGCCATCGTCGGCAGCAGGAAAGAGAAGCGGCTGCCGCGGCCCTTTTCGCTCTCCACCCGCAACCGCGAACCCTGCTGTTCAAGGATGCGGCGCGCGATCGCCAATCCTACTCCTACGCCACCGTATTGGCGCGTGCTGGCGTCATCCAGCTGAGTGAAGGGTTCGAATATCGCCTCGCATTGACGCGCGTCCATGCCAATACCGCGGTCAGTAATGGAGATTTCCACCCAGCCATTGTCTTCGCGCGCACTCAATGTCACCTCACCTTCGCTGAATTTCAGCGCGTTATCCAGCAAGAGGCGCAAGACGATCTCCACGCCTTGCTTGTCGGCATATACGGCTGGCGTGCCAGTCGCGAATCTTGCACGTATCCGTTCCCGCAACGTCGTTTCGCCCCAATGCGGCACCAAGGCGACCTGGGCGTAATGCGCGGTCTCGCGCAGCAGGGTCGCTTCGGGGTGTGGCGCGCGCGTATCCATGAGCTGCGTGACGTTATCAATGACCCGCTCGAGGCGCGCGATTGCCCGCGCGGCCAAGCGCACCAGCTCATTCTCACCCAGCTCATCACTCAGGAGGGCGATGGCCGCTTTCGCTTGTTGGGTGGGCGTCACCAATTCATGCGACACGTTGCGCACGATGGCCTGCTTAAGCAGCGCCAAATCCTCTTCCGCGGCGCTCGACCGCCCTTTGCAATTCATCGCGCGCTCAGCATAGCGCCCCGATTGTAACGGCTGACGCAGCGCTCGCAACACCTACGCGCCTAAAACGATCAGCCTATTCACACCTAATCACATTTCCCCAGGGTTTGACAAAGCTGGTTCAAATGCAAACGGTCGTGCTGTGCGGTGAAATGAGCCATCTCGAGCAGATTCGTCGGCCCGAAGATGCTATGCCGCGCCGGCCGCCGCCAATCATCCTGCGCCAACTCCGCCAGGTACGCGAGCGTCTCTGCCCGCGCGGCCGCGAATTCCGCCGCAACTGGCCAGCCATCCGCTGCGCAGGGCTCGACTTTCGGACCCGCTGGTGACGGTGCAACGAGAAAAGGCACATCCTCCGCTGCAATGCGCCGCAAACGCGGCAACTGCTCGCTCCGCTCACGCTCCAACAAATGGCATATGATTTGCACGATAGACCATTCATCCTCGTCGGGATGCATATGCCATTGCTCGGCGCCGACCTCGTCCAGCAATCCATAGAGTGCCCCCAGGTTACCGCGCAACTCTGCGAAGACCTGCGCGCGTGTGATGGGTCGCGGCCGCAACTCCGCCAGCCAACCCGATCGAATCCGCGCCGCCAATTCGACCAGCGTGCCGCCGTCGTTCACTTTGGCTGGCGCTTGGCCCGCAGGGATCAGCTCGTAAACGAACAGCCCGGCCACCCGTGCCGCGGTGAGCTCCCGCGTCCCCGCCGCGCCAACGAAGATGGTCTCGTCGGGCTCGACACCGAGTCGAGCGATAATCTCGGCGAATAGCGCCGGTGCCGCCGCGTCAAAATGCGTATTCTCTGAATGCGCTACGAATTCCCAGTCTTCGGACCCCAGCTCCGCCCAATCGAGTCGCTGGCACGCGGCCGCTTCGGAGAAGCACACTTCCGACAATATCGCGCGCAGCAAAGCCCGCTCCGATAACGCTCCCAACAAGGCGGGGCTGGCTGGCGCTGCCGAGGATTGTGCCCGTAAGCTGGGGAAGGCCTCCGCGTGAAACTGTGCATTATGTGGTTCCAGCTTGGCTGCCGCAGCACCCAATTCACGCCGCATCACGGCTTGAAGAAGCGCGTCATTGCTAAGCGCGGGCTCGCGCTCGCTCCCTGCCAGCTTCCCCACCGCCACCCTGGCTGCCGCCGCTACCGCCGGGTCGACAAATTCCGCTTCTATTTGCAGGCAGGTACGCTCGTATTCAGCGATCGTGTTGTGGAACAACACGCCATCCAGCGGCAAGATGATGGCCTTAACGGTCATCGTCGCCCCCTTCATCGCCCAGCGCGCTTCGGAACAGCTCCAACCCCGGCCGCTCGGCGCGGCATTCAGCGCAGCCCACGTAGGGATCAGTGATACGCTGCTGGTGTTTCTGGCAACACGCTGATACCGTCAGGCGCCGCCCGAATCCCCACCATGGTTTCTCAATCGTGACCTGTAATTCCAGCGCCGCGTCCGCATTCGCGCGCAAGATAGCCGGCACCGGACAGCGCGCGCAATCTTCAGAGCGCCAGGGCTGCGACTGCTCGTTTTCGGCGACGTTGCGACATTCGCGGATCTCGCGCCCGCGGTGAAAATCCTGATAGTAATAGCGGCATTCCACTCCAGCCGGGTTGCGCATTCAAACACCCTCCCGCAGCCAACGCCCGACCGCCGCGCCCAGGCCCGCGCTCTCGCCATAACGCAACTCCACGGCTGGCAGAGCATCGAGAAACCGTTCGCCATAACGCTTGCGCAAGATGCGGCTATCGGCGATGACGAAAGCGCAACGTTCCCCTGCTGCCATTTGTGCGCTTCTCAATGTCGCGAGCATCCGGCGGATGGCCACCGGCAAACTGAACGCGCCGAAACCGTCCTCATAATCGGTGGTGCGTGCGGCTACTAAAGGGAAATTCGGCAAATCGAAAGGAAAACGCGCCAACGCGCATATCGAAACGCTCCCCGCCGGCAACACTAGGCTCTGGAATTCGCGCCGGGTCACCATCAGCAGTCCGCGCTCCGCCGCCAGGAAAGCTGGCAGCCGGTTGCCCTCGAATATCTGGATACCCCCCAATTTCAAGCGCGGCCGTAGCGCGCTGGCCGTCTCGCGCAAGTGCGTGTAACTGGTGAAAAGCGCCAGCGCCCGCCCGCCACCCTCGCTAGCCAAGCTCAACAGGCAACGTTCGAACGCGCGCTGATAAGCAGCTCGGTCGTTGGGCGGCGGCAAGTCTTGCGGAATATGCACGAGAGTCGTGGCGTGCTCATTCTCTGGCACAGACAGCGATCGCCATACCAGCGTTGGCGAAGAAAATCGCTCGCGCCAGAATTCGCCCTCGTCGCCCGCGCTTATTGCGGCATCTTGCAAGATCAGCGCGCCCGGCCAGGCGGCCATTTTCGCCGCGAACACGCGCCCAGGTCGCCGCGGCGCCGCGCAAAACTGCGGCACGCTCGTCCACTTGCTCCGCTCCAGCCAGCGCACATCGGCTTCATCTTCGCTCAGCAATCCGCGCTGGATACCCGCCAGCGTCTGCCGAAGTTCTCCCATCAAGCTGTGTATGAAGTTTGCGCCCGCCGCGGTAGGCTCCCGCTCCGCCAGCCCCGCTGCCAACCGTTCCAGTGCCGCCAGTACCGCCTCCCCCATATCGCTCAGCCGCCGCCCTTCCGCCACCGCTCTGGCAAAATCCGCACTGCGCCGCCGTTCTGGCGTAAGGCTCAGCCAGCTCGTATTTGCCGACCCCGCGCCCCACACCGCCGCCAATGCCTCGAACGTCTCTTCCGCCTGGGCACTGAGCGCGCGCGCGCTTTGCCGTAAACTCCGAGCGAATTCCTCATTCAGACCCTTACCAACCAGTTCGGCGAGCAGCCCCCGTTTCACATGCGTCAGCGCGCGCATGGGGCGTATCACGCCCTCCTTTTCCAGGCGCAACGCTTTCGCTTCGCTGAGCGCATCTTCGAGTTGCGCCGCGTCGCAGATGACCGCGGCGCCATGCGCGGGGAACTTCCAGCCTTCCTCAGTTATACCAGCCCACCAGGCAGCCTGCGTGGTGATGATGAGCGCCGCTCCAGCCGCCGCTCGTTGCGCCTGCTGCCAGGGGCACGAATCCACTGCCTGGCATTCGCAATGCACCGCGCTGATCCGCCGCCAGAGCGCTCGCTCTACGGGACCGCGCAGCCGCAACTCGCGCCGATTGCCCGAGCCGCCCTGCGCGAGCCAAACGAGCACGCGCGCCCGGAATTGACGCTCTTCCGCATCCAGCGGTGCCAACGTTCGCCAGGCATCCCAGGCGCGCACGCAGAGATAATCGGCCGGCGCCGTCAATTCCGCCCAGCGCAATCTCTCCTCGTTTGCCAGGCGCCACGCCTCGCCGCGCAACGCTGCCAGCGAAGCCTCCGCCCGCGCCGCCAACAGGACCCGCTCACCACGCTCACGTGCCCAATCCGCCGCTGCCCCGACGGACGACGCCACCACAGCGCGCGCGCCGCCCGTCTCGAGCAGGGTGTGTTCGCGCGCGCGGAACGCTTCCATGAGCACGACGCGTATCGCCGCTCCCGTACCCGCCGGCGCTACGTCTGGCATATAGAATGTAGTGTGCGATTGGCTTTTTGGTTCCCTCACGCCGTCGGCCATCACTTCCGATAGAACCGCCTGGAAAAAGAGCGTGGGCGGCCAGCGCGACCCGTCTTCATCCTGGCAAATCTCCCGCAAGATTTTCTCCGGCAACGCGCAGGCCCGCTCCCAGAGTTGCCAATAAAGCTCGGAGGTCGCGCGCGCGTCATCGAGGGCGCGGTGCGCGTTTTCCAATGAGATGCCTAATTGCTCCGCTAATGCGCCGAGACCATAACGCGGCGCTCGCGGCAACAAAATCGTGGCCAGCTCGACGCTATCCAGGGTTGGATTCGCCTGTAGTATGCCGCCGGAGCGCAAGAAACCGAGGTCGAAGCGCGCATTATGCGCCAGCACTGGCGCCTCGCCCACGAACGCGGCGAAATCGGGCAGCGCCTCAGTAGCCAGAGGCGCGTCCGCCAGGTTCGCGTCGCTGATGCCCGTCAATTGAGTGATGAACGGCGGGATCGGCAGACCCGGATTCACGAAAGATTGGTAGGCCGCGGTTTCGATGCCGGATTCAGAGCGGACAGCACCGATTTCGATGATGTGGTCGCGCCGCGAGTCGAGGCCGGTCGTCTCTATGTCGAGCGTTACGATGGCGCCACGCATTGTTGCTCCCGCCCCGCTGGCGCGGTCAGTATAACACGGGCGGAATTAGCCTTCGCCTTCGGCTGCTTCGCCTTCTGGTTCGCCCTCTGGTTCACTCGCGCTTTCCGCCTGCGCCGCTGTGGCCGCCAGGGCATCTGAATCTGCGAAAGCTTGCAGCAAGTCCCGCCGTATTGCCACGCCTTCCCGCAACACCAGATCCGTGTCGCTAAATAGCGCCAGGTTGCCGCCGCCAAAGGCGAACCACAACCAGGATTTTAATTGCGCGCTCGCCAGATTCGTCGCATTGATGTGCGCGTAGATGGGCCGGCTGAGGGGATAACCTCCTGCAAGGATTTCCGCCTCAGTAGGCGCCAGGCAATCGCTGCCCATCCTGATCGCCTGCACGTTCTGCTGTCCAGCTGCCAATACCTGCTGGTATTCCCCCCAGCTGAAATAGCTGAGGCCATCCTCGACGACGCCGACTGCCGCCGCCCGCCAGAGTGGATCCGCCGATACTTCCACATCGCGGCGGATGGGCAATGCCTGCCCGCGCGCGACGCTCATCATCAAATCGGTGGCGAGGGCGCCATCCGGCGGAGCGAATAGTCGCAATTCCGCCCAGACTTCCGCGGCTCCTTCACCGGGCCAAGCCCATATTTCCGCCCAGCGCTCTTCGCTCAAGCAACGCAGTTTGGCGTTGGCTCTGTTGCTCAAAGCGACGACGGCTTGCGCGGCCGGTATTAAGCTGATGACCGTGATACCGGCGCTATCGCAATTCAATAGCGCCTCTTCGCTCAAAGGCGCAACGCTAAGCGCGATATCGATTTCACCCGTACAAAGGGCCGTTTCGCCCGCCGGGCCGCCGCGCAAATCGCTGCTGACTCTCAGACTCGGATGAGCGGTGGCCAGGGCATCCGCGAGGGCCGACAGGAAAACGCCCGCCTCGGCTGCACCCCCGATGCGCACCTGACCGCCGATGACGCTGGGGATCACGAAGGAGTCGCTCGCCACGCTGACCACCGGGCTATCTTCGGTCAATAGAGAGCGGTTGATCTCGCGCACCGCCTCGCTGGGTGAAGTCAGTGTTTCACTCAACGCGCCAGCCAAAGCCGCTTCCGCCAAGGCCGAGACGCCATCTTCTACCAAACGCGCCCG
This sequence comes from Phototrophicaceae bacterium, assembly GCA_965237765.1. Taxonomy (GTDB): domain Bacteria; phylum Chloroflexota; class Anaerolineae; order Aggregatilineales; family Phototrophicaceae; genus WTGJ01. Next base: position 2,108,974 of record OZ250157.1, on the reverse strand, counting down.
GTTCACGTATAAATAGACGCTAATGGCCAGCGGATATGTGCCCGCTTCGACGTTCGCCACCGCGGCTTCCTGGCAACCAGCGAACTCGCCACTTTGCAAACCGAGCGCCAGCGCCCTTGGCGGGATAGCGCCCAACTCCACCAGCGCGAGCGCGCCGCCATCTTCGGCCAGCACGGTAGCCAAATCCACCGCGTCGGTATACGCGGATGCGTCCGCCCGCAAACCAAAGCCGGATACCGCCTGATCCAACAGCGCATATTCGAGGCTATCGTTGGGCGGCAACCAGACACTCAACGGCAACGCTTCCACCAACGTCTCGTCCACTTGCTGCCAATCGACCGTGAGGCTAGCGGCGCTGGGAGCAAAAATGCGATCGCGGTCGGCGCCATCCAGGCATTCCCGCGGTGCCGCCTCGCCAACGACGATGGCGTAGATGCGGTGGCCGAGCAGCAATTCGATGCTGCCAATGGTACAGTTTGCGCGTTCCGACGAAGTGAGCGGCGAGAGACGCAATAGCGCGTCGGCTTCTCCCGAGCAGAACTGGGCCAGACTGGCCGACGCACCGGCTATCCCGAATGTCGCCCCGGCTGCGCCCAAGCCCGCCTTAAGCCCGCCGCCAAAGAGCGTGGCAGATGCGCCCGTGCCGACGACGCGCGCTCCTTCTTGAGCCACCGCGCGCCCGCTGCTCAAAGCGCCCCATAACAAGAACGCGCACAGCAATAGCCGCACGCTTTCGTATCGCCCGTTCCGCTCTCGCCGGATACTACCCATCCACTACCCTCAATGTCTATAATCTTGAGAAAGCATTGTACCTTGTGAGGCATCGATGTCTAGCCAGGATTCGCATCATCAACCGCCACGCGGCGCCAGCGTCTATGAACAATTCGGCGGCGAGCGGGCGTTCACCCATCTCGTCGAATCCTTCTACCAGCGCATCGACCGGGATGATTCATTGCGCTCGATGTTCCCGGCCGACCTCGGGCCGGCCAAGCGCCGCCTCGCGCTCTTCCTCATGCAACTCTTCGGTGGGCCGGGCACCTATTCCGAAGAGCGCGGCCATCCCCGCTTGCGCCTGCGCCACGCCCCCTTCCCCATCACGCCAGAGGCCAGCCAGCGTTGGCTCTCACATATGCTGTCCGCGCTGGATGAGCAACTCAGCGCGGATGATTCCGCCAACCGTAACCTGGCTGCCATGCAAATCCGCCAGTATTTCGAGCGCGCGACCGGCCATCTAATCAACCGGCCCGCAGCTGAATTGAATAGCCTGCCTTAGCGCAGCGCGTATTTTTCGAAAGCCTCGGCCGTCCAGGGCATTGCCGGTCGGAAGAACTCTTCGTAAATCGCCTTCGCGTAAGCGCGAACCTCATATTGCGCATCTTGTGGCAATCGCAGGCGCAAGAAGTGCATCAGGTTGTGCGCGTCGGTCTTGGCGTACCAGGTGTAATACACGGCATATCCTGGCAAGAATAGGCGTGCCTGCTCCCGAGCAACCCCGCACGCAAGCGCCTGTTCGTAAAGCGAAAAACCGCGCGCGTAATGCTCGAAGAGCGCCGCCGAGAGCGGCCGCCCATCTTCATCATCCAGCTCGCCACGGCTGGCTTGCTTGTTATCGGGCGATTGCAATCGCCAATGCGTCGGCTCGTAGAAATCTTCCTCGCGGAAGGGTGTATAACGGCCGGATTGCGCGTTGAAATTCCAAGTGCGATGGCGCACCCATTGCCACCAGGTTAATAGCGGCGCGCGTGCGCGGAACTTGAATTCGACCATCTCGAAAGGCGAAGTATGCCGCTCACGCAGCAAGTAGAAGAGCAGCCGCTTATCACGCTCGTCTCCCTTGCTTTCGCCCAAAAATGATACGCGTGCCGCGTTGACGATCGCCAGATCCGGCGAAACCCCAGCGCTTGGGTGTGGTAGCATATCGACCAGCTCCAGCCAGCCCTTATCCAACACAGGCACGCGCTTGCCGAGCAAGTCGCTGGCCGCCGTCATTCCGCCGGCCCCATCCGACCGAGCGCGATCCGCAAGCGTTCACCCACGTCATCCGGAGCGCCCATGGGGATGGCTTGCACGGCTCGTTGCGCTTCCACCACTCCATAACCCAGGGACACCAGCGCATCCACCACCTCGGCGTCGATAGCCAGATTACCGCTCCTCGGCGCGACGCCGGTATGCGGGAATTGATCTCTCAATTCGACCACGATCTTCTGCGCCAATTTCACGCTTACGCCGGAAACGACGGCCAGCGCGCGCGTGTCTTCACCCGCGATCGCCGCGCCCAACTGCTCCAAATCAATAGTCCCCAGAATACCCAACGCCACTTTGGGTCCTACCCGCTGCACCGTCAGTAACAATCGAAAGGCGGCGCGTTCGCGCTCACTCATGAAACCACAGAGCGTCGGTATTTCCTGGCGGATCGCGTAATGCGTGTAAAGCATGGCTTCATCGGCGCCGCGGAGCGCGATGAGCGTTCTTTCCGAGCAATGCACCTGGTAACCCAGGCCGCCAACTTCCAGCACCACATGATCCATCTCCCGCGCCTGGATTCGGCCGCGCAGGCTGGCGATCATGCGATTTCGGCGGCGACTGGCAGAATCCGGCTGGCTGTGATGGCGATGGCCAGGGCATCAGCGGCGTCGGCCTGGGCAGGTGGCTCCTGGAGGCCGAGCAGGCGCGCGCTCATTCGAGCTACCTCTCGCTTGCTGGCGCGGCCATTGCCACAGACGGCCAACTTCACCGAGCTGGGTGCACAAGTGACGATCGGTACATCCGCCCGCTCCAACACCAGAATCAGCGCACCCCGCGCCTGTGCGACGCTCAGGGCCGAGGTGACGTTGCGCGCGAAAAATAATTCCTCGAGCGCGGCTTCGTCGATACTGTATTCCACCAACAATTCCTCGACGGCCGTAGCGATCTGGTCAATGCGCGCCGCATGCTCACAATCGGCCTTTGTGTGGATCACGCCGTAGGTCAACGCGCGCAAACCGCCGCTCTCCGCCGCCACCACCGCGTAGCCCACACGCGCCAGGCCAGGGTCCAGTCCTAGGATGTGCCTACTGCGCGACGCGCGCTCCATCATATGCCTTCGTATGCCGCGAGCAACTCGTCATCCATCTGCAGGTTACACGAGACCGTCTGCACATCGTCCAATTCTTCCAAACGTTCCAGCAAGCGCAGATTGCTGAGCGCGCTATTGAGCGACGGGCTTGTCTCGTTTTGCGCCTGCCAGCGCAACTCCGATTCCTCAATCTGGTAGCCAATTTCACTCATGGCGTTGGTGACTGCGGCCAGTTGCTCGCGCGGCGTCTGAATGTGAAAACGTCCATCCTCAGCTTCCACTTCGTCGGCGCCTGCTTCCGCCGCTGCGAGGAAAACTTCGTCAAATTCCAGTCCGTCCGCCGCCAGCGTGATATACCCTATCTGCGTGAATTGCCAGGCGACGGAGCCGGCGCTCGCCAGGCTACCACCGCCGCGGTTGAAGGCATGCTTGATTTCAGCAAGCGTACGGTTGCGGTTATCCGTAATCGTATCCACGAGAAAAGCGACGCCATCACCGCCGTAACCTTCGTAGGTCACTTCCTCGGTAACAATACCTTCCAGCTCGCCGGTGCCGCGCTTGATCGCCCGCTCAACATTCTCTTTTGGCATATTCGCCGTTTTAGCGCGGGCAATGGCCAGCTTCAGGCGCGGGTTGGCGCTCTCGTCGCCGCCGCCGAGGCGCGCGGCCACAGCAATTTCGCGCCCGATTCGCGTGAAGACGCGGCCGCGCTTGGCGTCTTCCGCTCCTTTCTTACGCTTGATAGTCGACCATTTGCTATGTCCGGACATCTCGCCACCTTCCACGATCGGCGGCAACATTATGCCGAAAACGGCGCCAAAGCGCTAGCGCATGGTATGCCAACGAACGTTACAAAGATTATGGAATGCACAAAACGGCGCCCGCCCTGTGTTATACTCCGTCAAGGCTTCCCCAAGCAGAGCAGCCGCCTTGGCAGAAACAACCTCCACCACTGAACCATCGTCTGCAACTAACGGCTTCAAGCGCCACCGCTGGCGCCCGGAATTCCTCGCCTGGGGCGTGCTCATCGCCTCTTGCTGTGTCTCCCTTTTGCTATGCACGACTATCAGCTTCACCATCTATAACTATTTCTTTCGCTCGACGATTCCGTTGGAGGCGGAGTTGCAAGTCGCGCGCGGCACTGTGGGCATTACCTCACCCGCTAGCCTGGAAGAGAGCGCCGAACGCGCCAGCCGCTCCATCAGCAACCTCACCGCCATCAGCACCGACGAACAATCTCTGGGCATTCTTTCCTTCACCGATGATCTCGGATCGCTCTACGCCCACATCACTTCGCGCCCAGAAACGCATTTCACGCTCTTGCGATCTGCGCGGCCGCGCTTCAACATGGGCGGCAACGACCTCATCATCGAGCTGGGTCAGTTGCGCGGCCGGTTGGATATCCTCATCATCGAGCGGTTGGATTATGAAGTGCGTGTGCGTGTCCTTGGCCCGGGAGAAACGATCGCTATCCTCAGTTACCCCGGCCGTTATGAAATTGAAGCCGACGAGAGTAGCATACGGCTCCTCAACCACAGCGCGCTCTTCGCCCGACTGCAAGGGAATGAAAGCTCGCGCCTGGTCCCCAAAGGCTATCGCGCCAGCGTCATAGCAGATAACGATAGTAAAGTATCCCTACAAGCCGCCTACACCAACCTCGTCAACGACCCATCTTTCGCGCGATATTTCGAATTCGTCGCGGATGACGCCCCGGAAAATGCCCGTTGGAGCTGCGCCAGCTCCTCTGATAATGCCAGCGATACACAGGGCCAACACCGCAAAGCCACCATCAACGGACTGGAGACGATTCGCTTCCGGCGCCAAGGCGAAATCGCCGGGCATGGTGAGACACGCTGTTTCTACCAATTCCTCGGGGAAATGGGCGAGATGGGTCTTGCCGTCAATGAATATGACTACCTGGGCATTCAGGCAACCATCCTCATCCAGGGACAATCGCTGAGTCGTTGCGGCTTCCGAGGCAGCGAATGCCCCGTCATGCTACGCCTGGAATACGTGGACCGCGGGGGTGGCACACGACGCTGGTTCCAGGGCTTCTTCATTCCACACGCTGACGATAGCGAGCAAAATAATCCCCTGCGTTGTTCCAATTGTCCCGCGCTGCACGAGCGCGTCAGTGCCAAAACCTGGTACCAATTTGATAGTGATAACTTGTTCAGCATCTTTCCCGACGATACCCGTCCACAGGAACTCATCAATCTGCAAGTCTACGCTTCCGGCCACGAATACGACGTTTTCCTGGCCGAGCTTTCGCTACAAGTGAGCGCTGGCGCGGATAGCGGCGCGGCAAACGAGGAGAGTCCTTAACGAGAAACGTCGAATGGCGCGAATTTCGCTCCTGCCTATACTGCAATTAGCGAATGTCTGTTGCGGTGGGAGAGAACGCCATGTCCATAGCGCCGATCATCTTCGCCGCCCTGCCTTATTATGGCAGCGTCATATTTTCGGTCTTCTGGGCGACCAGCATAATCTGGACCTACCGTGATATGCGCGCACGTTCGCGGAATGTCTGGGCGCGTTTCTTCGCCGCCGCTTTTGTCGGTCTATTGACACTGCCTGGCCTGCTCATTTATTGGCTCATGCGTCCGCGCGAAACGCTCAACTCCGCTTACGCGCGCTCGCTTGAGGAAGAGGCGCTGCTACAGGAAATCGAACGCACCGTGAGCTGCCCAAGTTGTACGCAAGCCACAGAACGCAGCTGGCAAATCTGCCCGCATTGCCACACGCAACTCCGCCGCAGCTGCCATTCCTGCAAAACGATGCTGGAGCTGAATTGGTCACGTTGCCCCAGTTGCCTCGCTGTGCAAACCGACACGCACGTACCGCCAACCGACTTCAATCTCCGCGAATCCCCGGCCGAGCCCGCCGCTGCCTATTGGCAAGAAGACGAGGAACGCGAATATGCCACCTTCGCCCCGCGTGTTTCCTCGAATAGCCCGCAACCCGCCTATGAGCAATACGCCCAGTTTGCCACCAATGGCTACGCGGATGCTGATCTCGATTTTGCTTCAATAGATCCTAACGACGAATATTAACGCGCGCCCGCTGGCCTGAGCTCGGCAATTCTAATCCAGCTCGCCCGCGTCACCCACGCGGTGAATCTGCATCATATTCGTGCGGCCGCCAAAACCAAAAGGCGTACCCGCCAAGATCACCAGCACATCACCCCGCTCCGCGTAGCCCTCTTCATGCAATTTCTGCACGACCGTCGTGATCATCGAATCGATGCTGTCGAATTGCGGCACTATCAGAGGCTGCACGCCCCATAACAACGCCATACGTCGATAAGTTTCCGGCAAAGGCGTGACGCAGATGATCGGCGCCAGCGGCCGCCCGCGTGCCACGTGCCGGGCCGTATAACCGCTCATCGTCGCGGTCACAATCGCTCGCGGTCGGACAGTGCGCGCGATCTCGTAACTGGCGGAACTGATCGCATCAGAAATTTCATCCTTGCCGCCTGAAGAGCGTCCGCGCTGCGCGGCGTGCGCCTCGCCCATTTCAGCCAGATGCGCCTCGGCAATGACGCTGATATTGGCCATCGTGCGCACCGCCTCCGCTGGATACTTGCCCACGGCGGTTTCATTGCTGAGCATGACAGCGTCAGTGCCATCGACGATCGCGTTGTAGACATCGCTGGCATCTGCGCGCGTCGGCCGCGGCAAGCGCACCATCGAGCTGAGCATCTGCGTCGCCGTAATCACCGGTTTGGCCGCTTCGTTACAAAGCCTGATAATGCGTTTCTGTTGGTATGGTACTTCTTCAGCCGGCGTCTCCAGCCCCAAATCACCCCGCGCGACCATCACGCCATCTGCGGCAGCGATGATCTCATCGATATTCCGCAGCGCGTCGTGCTTCTCGATTTTGGCGATGATGTCCGCCCCGCGCCGCAAATGCCGCATCAGCCAACGCAACTCGCGGATGTCATCTTCACTGCGCACGAAAGACATGGCGATGTAATCAGCGTTCATTTCCAGCGCGAATTCGATATCTTTGCGGTCTTTTTCTGTAATCGCCGAAAGGCTTTGTAACGAGGCCTTCGGCGCTGTAACGCCTTTACGGGAAGTCAGCGGCCCACCCACGACCACCTGACAATCGAGACAATTTGGTTGCGCCGTTTCGATCAGCAGCTCCAGGCTGCCGTCATCCAGGAGCAACTGCATGCCCGCTTCCACATCACGGAACAACTCCGGATGCGGCAAAGGAATGCTATTTCCGTCACTCCCATCCAGCGTGAAACGAATCGAATCGCCAACGAAGAGTTCCAACGGTTCCTCTGGTACGTTACCAATGCGAATCTTCGGGCCCTGGATGTCGCACATCGTGGCGATTACGCGGCCCTCTTCAGCAGCGATACGCCGCGCCAGCTCGATGGTTGCTTTGTGCTCTTCGTGTTCTCCATGCGAGAAATTGATGCGAATGACGTCCATTCCATCACGGACCATCCGCCGCAAGGTCTCTTCATCTGAAGAGGCCGGCCCGAGTGTGGCGACGATTTTCGTCTTCTTGCGCAAGGCGCTTTCGCGAATGGCCATGTGCCTCATCCTACCCACGGATCCAGGTCCATCCGTAAGTTGGCGAAGGCGGCGCGCCCGGGATAGATCGCCGCTGCGCCCAACTCGTCCTCTATGCGCAAGAGGCGATTGTATTTTGCAGTGCGGTCGCTGCGGGCCGGCGCGCCTGTTTTAATTTGCCCGCCGTTGATGGCAACGGCCAAATCGGCGATCGTATCGTCTTCGGTCTCGCCGCTGCGGTGGCTGGTGACGACCGTCCAGCCATGCCGCTGGCTGAGTTGGGCTGCTTCCAATGCCTCGCTGAGCGTGCCAATCTGGTTCACCTTCATCAGCAAAGAATTGCAGGCCCGCTCGCGGATGCCGCGCCGCACGCGCTCGACATTCGTAACCAGCAAATCATCGCCGACAATTTGCACGCGTTCACCCACACGCTCGACGAGCAGCGACCAATGCTCCCAATCGTCCTCTGCCAGGCCATCCTCAATAGAAACGATCGGGTAGCGCGCGCACCAATCCACCCAGGTATCAACCATTTCTGCGCCCGTGAGTCGGCGACCTTCCGTGGCCAGGTGGTAGTGGCCATCCTGGTAGAGTTCGCTGGCGGCGGGGTCGAGCGCGATGGCGATCTGCGCGCCCGCTTCGTAACCCGCGGCGGCGATCGCCTCCACGATGATATCCAACGCCGCCTGGTTGCTGGGCAGGCTGGGCGCAAAGCCACCCTCGTCTCCGACCGTGGTGCGCAGCCCGCGCCCGGCAAGGATGCGCTTGAGCGCTTGATAGACCTCCACCCCCCAGCGCAAACCTTCGCGAAAACTCGTGGCGCCCACCGGCATCACCATGAATTCCTGGAAATCGGTGCTATCGGCAGCGTGCTTGCCGCCGTTCATGATGTTCATCATTGGCACGGGCAGAGTTCGCGCCTGCGCGCCGCCGATATAGGCGTAGAGCGGCAGGCCGTAGCTGGCCGCCGCCGCCTTGGCCACAGCCAACGAGACACCCAGTAGAGCGTTCGCTCCCAATCGTGCCTTGCTGGCCGTGCCATCCAGCTCATTCAAGCGCGCGTCGACGCTAAGTTGCGGGGCCGCCGCCGTGCCAACGAGCGCCGCGGTAATCTCGCCATTCACCGCTTCCACAGCTCCGAGCACGCCTTTGCCGCTATAGCGAGCGCCGCCATCGCGCCGCTCATGCGCCTCGTGCTCGCCGGTGGAAGCGCCACTGGGCACTATCGCGCGGCCGCTGCTACCATCCGCCAACACACAGGTGACATCCACCGTTGGATTGCCTCGCGAATCGAGCACCTCGATCGCGCGTAGTTGTCGTATCATTGGAGTGGTCATTTGTTTAAGCATAACATATCTCAATCGTTATCTTCTAAAATCCCATGCTACAATGGCTACATGCCAAACATAAACGACGCACGCCACGTCTACCTGGACCATTCCGCCTCCACGCCCACCGACCCGCGCGTGTTGGATGCGATGTTACCCTACTTCCGCGAGGATTATGGAAACGCTTCATCCATGCATGCCTACGGCCGCCGAGCAGAGGGGGCGATCGAGGAGGCGCGCGAACGAGTGGCTGCCGTATTGCACTGCCAGCCACGCGAGATTATCTTCACTTCCGGCGGCAGCGAGAGCGATAATTTGGCCCTGCGCGGCGCGGCGCTGGCTGCCGATTGGAAACCGGGCTCACGCTTGCTGACCACAGCCATCGAGCATGAGGCTGTCCGTGAAACGCTCGAGAAAATCAGCGCGAGCGATGGGCACGAATGCGTGCTCTTGCCGCTGGATGGCGCCGGCCGCCTTGCGCTCGACGATTTCGCCGCTGCCTGCGATAAACGTGCGGCCCTCGCCTCTATCATCTACGCGAGCAACGAGATCGGAAGCGTGCAGCCCATCGCCGCTTTGGCCGGTCTGGCGCGCGAGCGCGGCTGCCTCTTCCATACCGACGCTGTTCAAGCAGCCGGGCAACTCTCTTTAGATGTTCGTGAACTGAATGTGGATATGATGAGCATCGCCGCGCACAAATTCTATGGCCCCAAGGGAGTCGGCGCGCTCTACATCCGCGAGGGCACGCCGTTACGGGCGCATCTAACCGGCGGCGCACACGAGGGTGGCCGTCGCGCCGGCACGCTCAATACGCCTGGCATCGTCGGCCTGGCGCGCGCGCTCGAATTGGCGGAAACGGAACGCGCTGCTCACAACCAGCACCTCGCCGCCATGCGTGACCGCCTCATCGCCGGCGTCTTACGCGAAATCGTCGGCGCTGAGTTGAGCGGCCACCCGACAGAACGCCTGCCCTCCCACGCCAGCTTCACTTTTATCGGCACCGACGCGCAAACCCTGCTGATGCACCTCGACCTGCGGGGAATTGCTGCCAGCAGCGGTTCCGCTTGCAAGACCGGCCAGGCGGAACCCTCGGTTGTCCTGCTCGCGCTGAGTTATAGCCAAGAACGCGCGCGCAGCGGCCTGCGCCTCACCGTCGGCCGCAAAACCACCGCCGCCGATATTGATTACACCATCGCTGCCTTGCGCGAAATCATGCCGCGTGCGGTGATGGCCCACGCCAAAGCATGAAGACAAAGGGGAAGCGCGTCGTCATCGCTATGAGCGGCGGTGTGGATAGCAGCGTGGCGGCGGCCCTGCTCGTTGAGGCGGGTTACGATGTGGTCGGCATGATGATGCGCCTCTGGGCAGAAAGCGGCGCCGAAAACCAGCCCAATCGCTGCTGCACGCCCGGCCAGCAAGCCGATGCGCGCCGCGTAGCGGACATCCTCGGCATCCCCTTCTACGTGCTGGATGCGCGCGACGTATTTCGCCGTCGCATCGTCGATTTCTTCGTCGAAGAGCACGCGCGTGGCCTGACGCCCAACCCCTGCCTGCAATGCAACCGCCAGATCCGCTATGGATACTTGCTCGAGCAAGCGCGGGCCATCGGCGCTGATTTCCTCGCCACTGGCCACCACGCCCGCGTCCGCCACTGCGCCGGCGCACCCTCGCGCCTGATGCGCGCGCGCGATAGCCAGAAAGATCAGAGTTACGTCCTAAGCGTTTTAAGCCAGGAGCAATTGCGACAGGCGCTCTTCCCCATCGGTGAATTCACCAAGCCAGAAATCCGCGAGCGCGCAGCCGCAGCCGGCCTGCCCAGCGCCAGCAAGAAGGATAGCCAGGACCTTTGTTTCCTCGGCGCGGGCGATTACCGCGATTTCCTGCGCCGCGAACGAGCCTCGCTCATGCAAACGGGGCCCATCCACCGCCCAGATGGCCGTTATCTGGGCGAGCACCGCGGCCTCGCCAATTATACCATCGGGCAACGACGTGGGCTGGGCATCGGCGGCGCCGCACCGCTATACGTCCTGGCGCTGGATACGGAGCGAAACACGCTCATCGTCGGCGAAAAGCATGAGCTGGCCCTGCGCGCTTTCACCGTCCACGGTGTCAATTGGCAGGCCGGGACGCCGCCATCGGCGTCATTCCGCGCGCAGGTCCAAATCCGCTATCGTGCCACTGCGCATCCCGCCGAAATCACGTTGCTACCCGATGGTCGCGCAAGCGTTCACCTGGAAGAGCCGATACTCGCCATCACGCCCGGGCAAGGCGCAGTGTTTTACGAAGGTGAGACCGTGCTCGGTGGTGGCCTCATTGAAAAAAGCGGTGTGTTGCCAGAAATTCAACCCATCCCGAATAGCAGCGAGCCTGCCGCCAGGGCGATCGGCGGGATATAGGGCAGCGTTAGACTACGGTCAATTGGCTGCCCGCGCAGCATCCGCGCCAGCAAAACCCCCAGCGCCAACACGCAACCGAAGAGCGCACTCCGCCAGAGAAATGCCGGCACCGCCGCCAGCCCCAGCAGCGCGCCGCCGAGCGCCAACACCCGCACGTCGCCCATCCCGAAAACGACCACGTTCACCCTGCGCCATTGGCCGTATATCAACCCGCCACGATAGACCAGGTAGCCGGCCGCCCCGGCCAACAGCGCACCAAACAACGCCTCGTCACCGCGCGGCCCGCCGACAATGAACAGCGCGTCGGCGGCCACCAAAAGCAATAACGCCAGCTGCCCTGATCGCGGCACGCGGCGCTCGCGAAAATCGACGATGGCCAACGCCGCCAGCAAAAACGCCGCCAGGATACGTGCCAGCGCCGCCACGCCTATCCGAGCGCCGTCAGCGCCAGGCCCATCATCAGTGCCAACGTGATCAACGCGCCAACCGCCAACAACCAGGGTCGAGCGCGCTCATTTTCGCCGAACTCCCTGCCATCCATTTCATCGATCTCATCGATCAACAAAGGCAGAGCTGTCACTGCGCCCGCCTCGATGCGCCAGGCCGCCATCTCCACCCGCCTGTTGCCCAAGCCGATGATGAGTTGCGCCGCCTGCGGATAGGAAGCCTCTCGGATATCCCGCGCCGATGGGAGCGTCCCGCCCGCCGGGTGCGAATGATAAAGCGCCAGCAATTCCAGACTACGCGCCTCGATATCCAGCAACGCGCGTAGCAATTCGTTAGGCTCCGCCTCGTATTCCACCGCTGGCCGCGCGGCAACATTCGAAAGGGATAGGGATTCGCACACCCGTCCCGCCACGCCAATGAGCAAGCCGCAACATTCCGCCGGCGCCGCCGCTTGCGCCTCCTGAACCAACGCCTGCGCCTGCGCTCGCGTCATGCGCAAACCTCTGGGCACGCTCATGTGCTGGCCTCGTCCGTCGGCGACGGTGTTTCGTCGGTAATCGCTGGGATGACGAAGCCTTCTACCCAGCGATCTTGCGGCGGCTGGCGCGTCTCGTAGAAGAGCTCGACCGTCAGAGAATAGGCGCCGGCCGGTTCGCCCGTGTGGCGTAGGTGCAGCGTGAATTCCATATTCGCGTGCATCGTGGCGATGACCGAGGCCTCGCCGACAACTTCATCGTGCTCATCGTGCACCAGGAGCAGTAAGTTCGGCCGCTCCAAAAAGGGCGACACTTCCACTGCGACGCGCAGCCGCTGCTTGTCTGGGTAGGCGGTAGCGCGCACGTTCAAAATCCGCATTTCCTCCTTGGGCAAGGGCGCTTCGTGCTCAGCGAAGAAGTTAATCTGGCTCATGCTCATCCACCAGCGCCTGCGCCAACTCGTAATCCGCAGCCGATACGAATACGCATATGCCGGCCGCACCAGAATAGGCTAGCGCGCCGATGCCCGCTGACGCCAACCGTGCCAGGATCGCCCCGCTCAGCTCCCCACAGCCCAGCGGCCGATAGTCCATCGCTGCCACAACCGCGCCCGGCAAGCGCGCCGCGAAATCCGGCCAGGCTTCGCGCCGCAAGAGCAAGGTCACCGCGCCCGCTTCCACGAATAGCGCGCTGTTGGGCTCGCTCAGCTCGGCGATGATCCCGGCCGCCGCAGTGATGGCCGTCGCCGGTAATCGCGCCAACGCGTATTCGGGCACCAAATGACCACCGCCCGCTTCATTCGTCATACATATAGGTCGATTCGGCGTAGAAGCGCAACTGCCGCCGCTTCAATTTTTCATGCACCCAAAAGCGTAGATTCGCGTTCTTTTGCGCCAGCGTCAGCCCCTCATCCAATAGCAATTGGAGCGGATAATTCACACGGATCGCCCGGCCCTGGATGATGTGGCGGCTCACCCCAGGCGGCATATAAGCGCCGCGCAACGCTGCCAGCTGGATGTCGCTCGGGCGCAGGTGCGGGAAAAAGACCAGCGCCTGCGCTTCCGGGAATTGCGCCCAGACATCGTCCGGTTCCAGCAAAGCGGTGCGATAGAGACGCGCCTCCGAAAGGTAGCATCGCACAATTTCGCGCAGGGCAGTATTTTGCTCCCTCAGGGTTTGCAACGGCGTACAGAGCGCCAGGATGCTGCCGTCACGGAATACCACATGCGCCAGGGCGTGAGCGTGTTCGCCCTCCTCCAACTCGAGTTGTGGTAACAGCTCCAACGCCCGCACGAGCGCGGCCCGCTCGGCGCCTGCGAGGACGTGATTCCAGGTCTGCAAGCGCACTTGCTCCGTGTGCAGATCGATGACCTGCACCAAAATGTGCGGGTAGCCCAGCTCAGTAAAGGCGCGCCAGCGGTTGGCGCCATCGAGGATGACGAAGCGCTCTTCATCATCGCCGGCGTCATCCAGCTGCGCCACCAGCGGCGGGTTAATCAAATGTGAAGCGGTGGAGAAGCGCGCCACGAGCGGCGCCAGGCGTTGCGGATCGTGCTCCTCGTGCGGCAGCAGCTGGTCCGAGCACAACACGCGCAAATCAGGGATTGGCGGGTCGCTGCTGCTCATGTCGCACTCCCGTAACTGGCGCAAGACTAGCAGATGGCGCACGCTGGGACTAGCGTGGCGTGATGGCCGGCAGCAACGCCTCCCTGGGCAAAGGCAGATTTGGCCGCAGGCACTATCATTAGCTTGGAGTGAGGAGGCAAAATGGGCGCGGCCGACCAGGGCGCAGGGGAGAGCGGAAATCGTTGGCTGGTGAGCGCACGCACGCTCATTTTCCTCACCCATGGCGACGAAATCCTGCTGATGAAACGCAGCCCCCAGCGCCGAATCTTCCCCGGGCGTTATAACGGTCTCGGCGGGCATCTCGAGCGCGACGAAGACCCCCTCGCCGGTGCCTTCCGTGAATTGGAGGAAGAGGCCGGCATCCGCCCCAAACGCCTCGAATTGCGCGCCATCTACCACGTCGATCCGGGCGGCGTGAGCGGCGTGCTCGTCTTCATCTTCTCTGGCGAAAGCCCCACACGCGAATTGCCTCCCACCCATAGCGACGAAGGTGAGCTCCGCTGGCTGCCGCGTTCTCAATTGCCGCAGCTGGATCTGGTGGAAGATTTGCCGCTCCTACTCACTCGCATCCTGAATGACACCGATGAACCTGCCGCCGCGCCCCTATTCGCGCACCTGAGTTACGACGATGCTGACCGCCTGCTGCTTCGCTTCCATGACGAAGCAGCTGAAGAAGACGAAGATGGCAACGCTCGCTAGGGCGCTGAAGCGCCTCGGTTGCGCGTTAGCCCTCGTGTGCTGGTTCGCGTTCTTATTGCTGCCCTGCGCGCTCTTCGCCCTGGCGCGCGATGGTCAAATCGTCTTCAGCCGTAGCGGCCTGCCCGGCGATGTCCTGCTGCGCGTACAATTGCTGACCGATGCGGATTACACCGGTCTCAGCTTCACGACCAGCAGCGTATCCCGCAGCGAAGACGGCGCACGCGCTTGCGTCGGCAGCACGGTGCGCTATTTATTTTGGCGCGGCGAAAGCGCAAGCGTGGCGCGCTACTGCGAGTGCTACGCCCGCACGGGATCGAACGCGCCCTGGTTGCTCTCGCCGGACGCGCCCGCTACCTCCTGCCAGCCTGGCGAATAAACCATGCTCGATTTCTTGCCAGCTTTCCTGCAGAACCCCGATCCGGTCATCCTCGCGTTGGGCTTGGGCATCCTGTGCGCGGTGGCCGTCATCTTGCTCGTGTTGATGAACGCGTTGACCGGCTTTTTCGATTTGTTCAGCGGCATTTTCGACGCGCTCACTTCGCTCATCGGCGGCGGGCCAGAAGGCTGGTGCGGATGCCTGGCGCTCCTGGCGTTGCTGCTTGGCGGCGGCGCGCTGCTCTATACCCTCGCCACCACCTGCGGCAGCGGCGCCGACATCAATTTCTGCCGCTTCTGGCCCTTCTGACCGGCGAAGCGTCGATCTCTATCCCTGGTCGTTGATATACGTCAACCAACCATACGGATCCGCCGCCGCACCGCTCGTGATGCCGAAGAATCGCTCCTGCACTTGCTGCGTCACCGGCCCGCGCGAACCAGCGCCCACCGCGATGCGGTCCACCGAGCGCACTGGCGTGATCTCCGCCGCCGTCCCTGTGAAAAAGACCTCGTCGGCGATGTAAAGCATCTCGCGCGGGATATCCTCGTAGCGCACTTCATAGCCCAAATCCGCGAGGATGGTCAGGGCCGAAGCGCGCGTTACGCCCATCAAGATCGATGCCCCGGCCCCTGTCGTATAGACCACGCCATCGAGTACGACGAAGATGTTCTCACCCGCGCCTTCGCTGATGTTGCCCGAATGCCCGAGGGCGATACCTTCCGCAAAACCGTTGTCGACCGCCTCCATCGTGATGAACTGGCTATTGACGTATTGCCCGCCAATCTTGGCCATGCCCGGCAGCGTCCCCGGCGAAAAACGCCGCCAGGAGCTGATCTGCACATCGACGCCCTGCTCGATCGCCTCTTGCCCGAGATACGCGCCCCAATCGAAAGAGAATATGATGGTATGAACGAGAGCGCCGCGGCCTTCCACGCCGATCTGCCCCGTGCCGCGATACACCAGCGGGCGGACGTAACATGCTTCGTGGCCGTTCATGCGCACCAACTCGACGATGGCCTCATCGAGTTGATCACCGGAATACTCCAGCTTGATTCGCGCGATCTTGCAAGAATTGACCATTCTTTGGGTATGCGGCCGCATGCGGAAGATGGCTGGTCCGCGTGGCGTCGAATACGCGCGCAGCCCCTCAAACACGCTCGAGCCATAATGGAATACGTGCGCGCTAACGTGCTCGGTCGCATCCTCCCAGGGGATCAGCTCACCATTCCGCCAGATCAAGGCGCCGTTCTTCATCCCGTTCCTCCGTCCTTATCGAATCGATCCAGCCATTCTCGTGCGGCTTCGATTTGTGCAGCCACCGCTACCGGCGCCGTCCCGCCCGGCGCATTGCGACGCGCCAACGACGCATCCATATCGAATACGCTGGCGACATCTGCGCCAAATTGCGGCGATATTTCACGCAGCTCACGCAGCGGAAATTGCGAGAGCGTCGAGCCGGATTCTGTAGCGCGCGCTACCACCCGCCCGACAATGGCATGCGCCTCTCGAAACGGCACACCCACACGCACCAGATAATCGCTCAAATCGGTCGCCAGCAGCTCCTCATCCAGCGCCGCGCGCATCGCCGACACATCGAATTCGAGCATATCGACGACATCCGCCAACAAAGGCAACAGTGCCTCCAGCGTATCCAGCACGTCGAAGATTGATTCCTTATCTTCCTGCAAATCGGCGTTGTAGCCGCTCGGCAAGCCCTTCAACATCGTCAATACGCTCACCAAATGGCCCAGCAATCGGCCAGCCTTGCCGCGCGTCAACTCGAATACGTCAGCATTGCGCTTTTGGGGCATCAAACTAGATCCAGTACTGTAACGGTCTGGCAAGCGTGCAAAACCCCACATCGGATTACTAAAAAGGATGATGTCCTCCGCCAAACGGCTCAGGTGCACGCCGAGCAAGGCGGCGGCGAAAGCTGTTTCTGCCACGAAATCACGGTCGCTCACCGCGTCCAGGCTATTTTGCGTTGGCGCGGTGAAGCCCAACTCGCGGGCCATCGCCTCGCGGTCGAGTGGGAAAGGCGTTCCCGCCAGCGCGCCGGAGCCCAGCGGACAGACAGCCGTACGCCGCCGTGCATCCCGCAAGCGACCGCGATCGCGCATCAACATCCAGCAATAGCTGAGCAACCAATGCGCGGCGCTGATGGGTTGGGCTGGTTGCATATGAGTATAACCCGGCATGACGCTACCCAGATGCTCGCTCGCGCGTTGGATGAGTGCCTTTTGCAGGCACCCTAGCTCAGCATCGAGCGCCGGTAAACGCGCCAACAACCAGAGCCGCAAATCGGTGGCTACCTGCTCGTTGCGGCTGCGGCCAGTGTGCAATTTGCCACCCACATCACCGACGATTTCGATGAGGCGGCGCTCGACAGCCGTATGGATATCTTCATCTGTCTCGCGGTATTCGAAGCGACCATCGGCGAATTCGCGGCGCACCTCTTCCAGGCCACGGATGATCGTTTCGGCCTCTTCTGCACTGAGCACCTCCGCCCGTGCCAACGCCCGCGCGTAGACCACGCTGCCAGCAATATCTTCGGCATACAGGCGCCGATCGAAGCCGATGCTATCTTTGAAGGCGCGCAGATTGGGCGCCGTCTCTTCGGCGAAACGCCCACCCCAGAGAGTCATCGTGCCCGCCGCCCCAAATACCTGGTCATCAATCGCGCTTGAAGATGCTGAAATCTGGCTCGGGGTAACGGCGGCTGCTGCCAGCTTCGAGCGCCAGCATCGCCTCTACCTTGAGCGGCAAACCAAACAGGTTGATGAAGCCCTCCGCGTCGCGCTGGTCATAGACGTCCTCTTCGCCGAAGGAAGCGTAATCTTCTCGGTACAGGCTGAAGGGGCTGCGCCGGCCGGTGACGATACAATTTCCCTTGTACAGCTTCATGCGCACCGTGCCCGTTACCTTTTGTTGAGTGACAACCACGAAAGCCGATAGCGCCGCACGCAATTGCGTGAACCACTGCCCATTATAGACCAGCTCGGCGAATTTGATGGCGACGGTGTCTTTGTAATGCATCGTGTATTTGTCGATGCAGATGCTCTCCAGCGCCTGGTGGGCGACATGAAGCAACGTGCCCGCTGGCGTCTCGTACACGCCACGGTTCTTCATGCCGACCAGCCGGTTCTCCACCATATCCACACGGCCGACGCCATGTGCCCCCGCCAGCAAGTTCAAACGCTCAAACAGGGCGACCAAGGGGAGCGCTTCGCCATCCACGCTCGTCGGCCCGCCGGCTTCGAAACCGATCTCCAGCATTCGCGCCTCGTCTGGCGCCTCTTCTGGGCTCACAGTGAGCTGGAACATACTCGCCTCTGGCTCGTTCCAGGGGTCTTCCAATAAGCCGCCCTCGTGGCTGAGGTGAAAGAGATTGCGGTCGCGGCTGTATATCGATTTTTCAGAAGCGGTTACGGGCACATTGAATTCGGCGGCGTAAGCGAGCGCGTCTTCACGACTGCGGATATTCCATTCGCGCCAGGGGGCGATCACGCGCAATTTCGGGTTGAGCGCCATCGCCGTCAGCTCGAAGCGCACCTGGTCGTTGCCTTTGCCGGTGCAACCGTGAGCGATGGCCTGCGCGCCTTCAGCTTCGGCGATCTCTACCAGGTGCCGCGCGATGAGCGGCCGAGCGAAGGAAGTGCCCAGCAGATATTCGCGCTCGTAGATGGCGCCGGCCTGCATCGTGGGCAAGACGTAATCGCGCAGAAATTCCTCGCGCAAGTCGCGGATGTACAGCTTACTCGCGCCGGAAGCGAGCGCTTTTTCCTCCAGGCCATCCAGCTCTTCCTCCTGGCCCAAATCTGCGCAAAAGCAAATCACTTCACAATCGTAATTGTTCTTCAGCCAGGGGACGATGACCGAGGTATCCAGGCCGCCGCTGTAAGCCAGCACCACTTTGCCAATTGATTCCACCATCGTTTTCTCCCGCATCTTGCGCCAGTGTCAGCATAGCGATTCTGGTAAGCCTCGCAAGATGGAGTGTCCGCGGGACTATGGCCATGAATTTGCCGTCTGTTTGCGTTATAATTCGAACATGTCCACGAACAATGTAGCCGTCCACCGAAACGCAGAAATCTTCTGTGCGCTACATAAGGAATGGAACCCGCTCGTCCAGCGCAGCCACGCAAACCGTATCTTCAGCACCTGGGAATGGAACTGGCACTGGTGGAATGTCTACGCGCCAGGCGAGCTAGCCATCGTTACCGTGCGCGATGAAGCGGGCCAGCTGCTCGGCCTCGCCCCATGGTTCATCGAAACGGAAGATGATCAGCGTCTCCTCGCTACCATCGGCTGCGACGAAGTGAGCGACTACCTGGATATCATCATCGCACGCGGCGCTGAGGAACGAGTGCTATCCGCTTTGACGGACTATTTACGCAATGCAGGAATCGACGCCGATTGCTTCTATTTCTGTAATATGCCGGCCGATTCCCCCGCGCGACTCCTCTGGCCCGCGCTGCTTGGGGCGGCTGGCTTCTCCACCAAGATCGAGCAACAAGAAGTCTGCCCGCGCATCGACCTCCCCAGCCACTGGGAGGATTACTTAGCCCAACTCAACAAGAAACAACGCCATGAATTGCGCCGCAAAATACGCCGCCTGGAAGCCGCCACCGACGCGGTATCCGTGCATTCCGTGACAGAAGAAGCGACACTGGATCTGGAGCTGCCGCGTTTCTTCGACCTCATGGCCGATAGCGACCCCGCCAAAGCGGCCTTCGTCGCCGATCCCGCCAATCGCGAATTTTTTCGGGCCATCAGCCGCGCTGCCGCTCAAAATGGTTGGCTCCAACTCAACTTCCTGACCATCGACGGCGAAGATTGCGCCGCTTATTTCAACTTTCGCTATGGCGACGAGCTGCTCGTCTACAATTCCGGCCTGCGGGCCGGCCGCTATTCAACTCACAGCCCGGGCATCGTCCTACTCGCTTATCTGATCCAGGATGCCATCGCCGCCGGTATCCGTACGATCGATTTCCTTCGTGGCGACGAGACCTATAAGTTTCGAATGGGTGGTGTCGGCGCGCCGATTTACAAGCTGCTGGCGGAGATGCCCATCAGCGAACCCTGCTCACCCGCCATGTCATGAGTGGCATTATGTCCCCGCTTCGCCTGGCCTTCATCAGCGTCCATACCAGCCCACTGGCGCCCTTGGGCTTGCGCAAGAGCGGCGGCATGAACGTGTACATTCACGAGCTGGCGCGCGAGCTGGGCAGCCGCGGGCACCAGATTGACATCTTCACCTACCGCGCCTTACCAAACATGCCCGAAATCGACGAGAGCATCGGCCCCGGCGCCCGCGTCATCAGCCTGCCGCTCCGCGTGACGCCCGGCCCACTCAGCCAAGACGAACTACACGCCGCGCGTCAGCAATTCGCCGCTGGTCTCATCGGCTTCGCCACGCGCAATCAGATCCGCTATGACCTGGCCTATAGTCACTATTGGCTGAGCGGCTGGGTGGCCGACAAGCTGAAGGAAATCTGGCGCATCCCATTCGCGCAGATGTTCCACACGCTCGGGCAAATGAAACAGCGCATCGCTGGCAGCGGCTTTCCCAGCGCGCGCACCCGCGAAGAGCTCCGAATCACCGAATGGGCGGACGCCATCATCGCTGCTACACCCGCCGAACGCGCGCAATTGCGCTGGCTTTATCGCGCCGACCGCCGCAAGATCCATATCGTGCCACCCGGGGTTGATACGGAACGCTTCCAGCCCCGGCCCGCCGCCCCAGCGCGCGCGGCGCTTGAATTGCCAGTGCCAGCGAAGGTATTACTCTTCGTCGGGCGCATTGAGCCACTCAAGGCCGTGGATGACATCTTGCGGGCCATCGCGCGCATCCGCACAGAACGCCCGGCGCTCTTTCGCGAGTTGCGCTTCCTCGTCGTCGGCGGCAGCGCGCGCGAATTGCAACCCCTGCGCCGCCTCTGCACCCAATTGCGGCTGCGCGAAAACGAGACGGTGTGTTTCCTCGGCCCCTTGCCGCAACGCGAATTACCGACGGTGTACGCCGCCGCCGACCTCGTCATCATGCCCAGCGATTACGAATCCTTCGGCATGGTCGCGCTGGAAGCGCAAGCTTCGGGTCGTCCAGTCATCGCCACGCAAGTCGGCGGTCTCGCCCATCTGGTGGAAGACGGCCGGACCGGCTACCACGTGCCAACGCGTGAGCCGGCCGCTCTGGCCGAGCGTATTATGAACCTACTGAGCAACGATGATCGCGCCGCGGCAATGGGCCGGGCGGCAGCGCTCAACGCCGCCCGCTATTCCTGGCCGTGCGTTGCCAATGAATTGCTAGCGATTTTCGAAAAGTTGCTCGGCCGCGTGCGCTGCAGCCGCTGAGCCACTAGCCGCCGTAAGCGTTCGGCATATCGGCGTCTTCGAAACCCATGAACGGCTCGGCTGCCTGATAAGCGAGCGCCTCTCCTTCATCCAGCAGCGTTTGCCCTTTGTGATATAGCGTGTCGTTGAAACCGTCGTAGTGATAGCGGCGACGCACCCAGCCATAAAGCAAATGATGGAAGATGGCATGGAATTGTTGCGCATCTTCTTCTGGGAGGAAAGTCTCGTCAACGAGCCAGACAGGCGCGTATTGCGCCAGATGTTCGCGCAGCTTCGCGTCGCGTTGTTGCAGGAGACCCTCCTGCGTCGTCGGCCGGCCGTCCATCGCTCCCTCAAACTCCGCCACAATTTACGCCGCCAGCATAGCCAGATTCGCTTGCCCTGTCAACGCGCCGATACGGTAAAACGCAGCCTGCCGCAACATCACCGCCCGCGCTACATTAGCGGTGCCCACTGACCACACCCGAGGAAACCCCCCATGCCGCGCGCCCTGCTCTCCGTCAGCGACAAGCGAGGCTTGCCCGCCTTCGCCGCCGAGTTGCGCGCGCTGGGTTGGGAGCTGATCGCGAGTGGCGGTACCTCCCGTGCGTTGATTGCTGCCGGGTTGGATGTGACGCCCGTCACGACGGTCACCGGCCTACCCGAGATGCTCGGCGGCCGAGTCAAGACGCTGCACCCCGCCATCCACACCGGCATCCTCGCGCGGGAAGAAGACGAGACCGAGCTGCGCGCGCACGGCTACGCGTCCATCGCGCTCGTGGCCTGCAACCTCTACCCCTTCCGCGCAGTCAGCTCACTACCCAACCGGGGAATCGCCGAAATCATCGAGCAGATCGACATCGGCGGCGTGGCCCTATTGCGCGCCGCGGCAAAAAATTATGCCCGCGTCATTGCCATCTGCGACCCCGAAGATTATGCGCCGGCCATCGCCGAAATTCGCGCGAATCACACCGTGAGCGAATCGACACGCCAGCGCCTCGCGGCGAAAGCCTTTGCCTACACGCGCGATTATGATGCCGCCATCTACGCCTATTTCGCCGAACGCCTCCTCGCCCCGCCCGAAACCGCTTCCGCATCCGAAGAGCTGCCCGCTCGCATCACGCTCGAACTATCGCGCGCGCAATCCCTGCGGTATGGCGAAAATCCGCATCAGCCGGCCGCCTTCTACCATCGTGAAGACAACCCACACGGATCCATCCTGGGCGGGCAGCTCCTGGGCGGCAAGGCGCTCTCCTATAACAACCTGCTCGATCTCGATGCTGCCTGGCGCGCCGCCAGTTCCTTCGAGCAACCGACCGTCGTCATCGTCAAGCACCGTTCGCCAACCGGGATCGCCAGTACCGATACACCGGCCGCCGCCCTCCACGCCGCGCTGGCGAGCGATCCGCTCTCCGCTTTTGGCGGCGTCATCGCCTGCAACCGTGAAATGGATATCGCCACTGCCAGCGCCCTAGGCACGCTTTTCGTTGAGGCAATCGCTGCGCCCGCATTCAGCGCAGACGCCCGCGCCGCCCTCTCCGAATCGCGGCCGAATTGCCGCCTCTTGGCCGTGGCCGCGCCGCTCAGCGGCGACGCGCTCGAGCTGCGCAGCGTACATGGCGGCTTCCTCGCCCAACGCGCCGATGTGGGTGTATCCCCGAAGACTTGGAAGGTCGTAACGAAACGCGCGCCCACCGATGCCGAAAACGCGGCGCTACAATTTGCCTGGCGGGCAGTACGCCATGTGCCCTCCAACGCCATCGTCGTGGCAAACGCGCGCGCCACCCTGGGCATTGGCGGCGGCTTACCCAGTCGCGTCGATGCGGTTCTCCTGGCCTGTGCCAAAGCGGGCGAACGCGCCAATGGCGCCGCCCTCGCTTCTGACGCTTTCTTCCCCTTTGCCGATGGCCTCGAAGCGGCAGCGGCGGCAGGGGTGCGCGCGGTCGTCCAACCCGGTGGCTCCATTCGCGACACCCAAGTAATCGCTGCCGCCAACAACGCCGAAATCGCCATGGTCTTCACTGGGCAGCGCCATTTCCGTCACTAGCCTCACTCCAACCATCTTGCTATAATCCTCGCCGCGCCACCCTAGCTCAATGGCAGAGCATACGCTTCGTAAGCGTGAGGTTATGGGTTCAAATCCCATGGGTGGCTTTCGGCCAAACACGCCGCGGAGGAACATGGAGCAAGCAGCACCGGTAACGCTGGGCATCGCCGGCGGCAGCGGCTCCGGCAAGACCACCGTCGCCAGCGCCCTCCTCGAGCGAGTCGGCCCTGAGCACATCGCTATTGTGACTCACGATTCTTATTATAAAGACCTCTCCCATTTGCCCGATAACCAGCGCGCCGAAATCAATTTCGACCACCCGGATTCGCTCGATACCGCATTGATGACCCAGCATATCCGCGCGCTACAAGCCGGTGAGACCGTGTGCATCCCCCGTTACGATTTCACACGCCACCAACGCACAGCCGAAACGCACTCCGTAGCGCCGCGGCCCATCATCCTCGTCGAAGGCATCCTCATCCTCGCCGAGGCCAGCCTGCGCGCGCTCTGCAATATCAAGATCTTCGTGGATATTGACGCGGACGTGCGCTTCATCCGCCGCCTCGAACGCGATACGCAAGAGCGCGGCCGCAGCGTCGCTTCCGTCATCCAGCAATACATGCGTACCGTCCGCCCGATGCACCTGCGCTTCGTCGAGCCCAGCAAACGCTACGCGGATGTCATCATCCCCGAAGGCGGCTATAACACCGTGGCCATCGAAATGGTCGCCGAGCGCATCCGCCGCGTCCTCGCCGAACGGGATTGACGCGCCGCAGCGCCACACACTATAATCAAATTACATACGAAACGACGCTGATGGGGAGGAGTAGGCTGCCCCGCCCGCGCCAGAGAAGCGAACCCAAGGCTGGAAGTTCGCTCGCGTGCGCCGGCCGAAGGTCGCCCCGGAGTCGTCCGCCCGAACGGGAGTGTTTTCCTCCTCACTAAGGCGGACCGGTTGACGCCCGTTAGCGCGTAAAGTGTCGGGTGGTGGATTAGATCTGATCCCCTACCCGGAAGCAAGGTGGTACCGCGAAAGCTGCCCTTTCGTCCTGCATTGGCGAGGGGGCTTTTTGTTTAAGGAGCGAAGATGAGCGATCAACCGCGCCGCAAAGCCCGCCCATTCGCGAAGCATTTCGACTTCCACGAAGCGGAGCCCCGCCTCTATGATTGGTGGCAGGAAAAGGGCTGGTTTCGGCCCGAATGCGCGCCGCCGGCTGCCGAACCCTTCGTCATCAGCATCCCGCCGCCCAACGTCACCGGCGCGCTGCATATCGGCCATGCGCTATTTTGCGCGCTGGAAGACCTGATGATCCGCTACGAGCGCATGCGCGGCAAAGCGGCGCTCTGGTTGCCGGGTAGCGACCACGCAGGCATCGCCACCCAGCTCCAGGTCGAACAATTGCTGCGGGACGAAGGCACTTCGCGCGAGGAAATCGGTTACGAAGAGTTCCTGGCGCGCACCTGGGAATG
This sequence comes from Phototrophicaceae bacterium, assembly GCA_965237765.1. GTDB lineage: Bacteria > Chloroflexota > Anaerolineae > Aggregatilineales > Phototrophicaceae > WTGJ01. Next base: position 2,084,192 of record OZ250157.1, on the reverse strand, counting down.
GAAAGAGCAATACGGCGGCACCATCGTCAACCAGCTGCGCCGCCTGGGCGCCAGTTGCGATTGGGAGCGCGAACGATTCACGCTCGACGCCGGCCTTTCGCGCGCCGTGCAACGAGCTTTCATCACCCTCTACGAGCAGGGCCTGGTCTACCGCGGTCCACGCCTCGTCAACTGGTCACCCGGCCTGCGCACGGCCGTCTCCGATCTTGAGGTCGAGCGCGAAGAAGAAGACGGCCATCTCTACTATTTCCGCTACCCCGTCGATGGCGCCGCGCCACTCACCGTCGCCACCACGCGCCCAGAGACCATCCTGGGTGATAGCGCCGTGGCCGTGCACCCGGATGACGCTCGCTATGCTGGTTACATCGGCAAGACGGCGCGCGTGCCCTGCCTCGGCCGCGCCATCCCCATCATCGCTGACGCGGCCGTCGATCCTGATTTTGGCAGCGGCGTGCTCAAAATCACACCCGCGCACGACTTCAACGATTACGAAATCGGCCTGCGCCATGACCTGTCGCTCATCAATGTGCTCAACGAAGACGCGACGATGAACGAAGCCGCCGGCCCCTACGCCGGCCTAGACCGATTCGAATGCCGCCGCCAACTCTGGGCGGATTTGGAAAAGGATGGCCTCGCCCTTCGCGCCGAGCCACACCGCCACGCCATCCCGCGCAGCCAGCGCGGTGGCGAAATCATCGAGCCGCTACTCAGTACCCAGTGGTTCGTGCGCATCCAACCCCTGGCCGAGAAAGCCATCGCCGCCGTCCGCGACGGGCGCGTCCGCATCATCCCTGAGCAATTCGAGAAAGTCTATTTCCACTGGTTGGAGAACATCAAGGATTGGTGCGTGAGCCGCCAGCTCTGGTGGGGGCATCGCCTCCCAGCCTGGTATGGGCCGGAGGGGCAGGTTCACGTCGACAGCGAGGCGCCGCGTGGTGAAGGCTGGGTGGCGGAAACGGACGTGCTCGATACCTGGTTCTCCAGCGGGATCTGGCCCTTCAGCTCGCTCGGCTGGCCGGAAGAAACGCCCGACTTTGCGCGCTATTACCCCACCAGCGTGCTGGAAACCGGCTATGACATCCTCTTCTTTTGGGTGGCGCGCATGATCATGATGGGCCTCTGGTTTACGGACGAAGCGCCTTTCCACACCGTCTACCTGCATGGCCTCGTCCGCGACGCGCGCGGCCGCAAATTCAGCAAGTCGCTCGGCAACGCCATCGACCCGCTGGAATTGGTGGATCGCTTCGGCGCAGACCCGCTGCGCTTCACGCTCGTCACCACCGGTACACCGGGCAAGGACCTGAACCTGGATGAGGCGCGCATCGAGAGCCATTGGCGCTTCGTGAATAAGCTCTGGCAGATCGCCAATTTCATCAGCTCCGCCTGCCACCAGGGCGAAATGCCGCCGCCCGGCCTGCCCTCGCGGGAAGTGCTGGACCTGCCCACGCGCTGGCTACTAAGTCACTTGAACACGCTCATCGCCAACGTCCAGCGCCTCTTCGACAGTTCCCAATATGGCGAAGCGGGACGGCAAATCCACGATTTCCTCTGGGGTGAATTCGCCGATTGGTATGTGGAAATCAGCAAGCACCCACTTTATCAGGGCAGCGCAGCCGAGCGCGAAACCAGCCTGCGCGTACTGCTATTCACCCTCGACCAATCGCTGCGCCTGCTTCATCCCTTCATGCCTTTCGTTACCGAGGAAATCTGGCAACACTTACCATATGAAGGCGAAACTTTGATGCTGGCGCACTGGCCGGAAGCGGATGCGTCTTACCACGATGCTGAGGCAGAAAGCCAATTTGAACTGCTCATGGAACTGGTCCGCGGGTTGCGAGAACTGCGACGGGATTACGAAGTAACGCCCGGCCGCAAGCTCACGGTGATCGCAGCACCGGGCAACCAACACGCTTTGCTACAAGATCACTCTCACGTCTTCGCGCGCCTCTGCCACGTGCATTCGCTAGCGCTGCTCCCCGCCGGCGACGCACCGCCAGCGGATTCCATTTCGCTCGTTGTCGGCGAGGTGACGCTCTATTTACAACTGGCGGAAATGATCGACCGCGAAGCCGAACGCGACCGCCTCTCGCACGAGATCGAGCGACTCAAGAGCGCTGAGGCCCGCGCTGCGGCCATGCTAGCCAACAAGCAATTCGTCAGCCGCGCCCAGCCCGCTGTCGTCCAGCAACAACGCGATAAATTGCAGGCTGCGCGCGATGGATTGGCTCAACTTGCGGAAGAATTGGCAAAGCTGAGTTAGGATTCGTCAGCTGTGACAGGCACCGGGATAGTGGGCAGCTCGATATCCAACCAGCTCACTCGCTCGGATTGTATCTCGACCATCTGGCGAAAAAGTACACGGCCGTTGCTGTTGCTGATGTACACCTCGTATACATCGCGCGGCAAATCACCGATCACAAAGTTCTCTTCCAGAGTCGAATCGCTATTGACGTTGTCATCTGCATAAGTGTAGGCGAAGGTCAGGCGCGGGTAGGTCTCCGCATTCCTCGTGATATGGATGGTTATCCCACGGGCAGGCGCGCCGCTGGCATCTGTTACGCGCCCGGCCAGCGTGCCATAGCGCGGATAGACACGCAGCCATAGCTCCGGATTGCGCGTGGCGTAGTAATCGTAGGGGTCCGGTCCGACACGAATCTCGAAATGCAAATGCGAACCCAGGGCGATGCCGCTATCGCCAACGCGACCGATTTTATGCCATTCCGACACGATTTGCCCCGCCTCGACCAGCACGTTCTGCAGATGCCCGTAAAGCGAATAGACTGCCTGGCCGTTCTCCGCCGTGAAGAAATGGCGGATGATGATGACGCGGCCGTAATAGTTGGCGTGGGGACCGATGATCTGTGTGGCGTCGCTCCCAGCAAAGACCACAACACCTACCCCGGCCGCCAGCACCGGGGTGAAGCGCGTATTCTGGAATTCAACGCCATGGTGCGTGGCCAGGCCGTTGTGCGCGTTCCAGCCATAAGGATAATAACGGTCCACCCAATCGGTATCATCCCAATGGAAAGGCCGCACCAGGTAAAAATGAAGTTGTTCGGCCGGGAGGAAGGTCGTCGGCGAGGGTGTGTCGCTTTGCGAAAAGACTACATTCGGAAGCGCAGCGAGCAACCACGTAACCAATAGCGACGCGCCCAACCAAGAGCACATCTTCCGCATCACAATCATCATCGCATCAACTTTTTCTGGCGGCAAGAAGAGCTCGGTCGTCCGACAACAAGGCCAGATAATAGCGCAAACGGCCCGCTCTTTCCAACAAGCGGCGGGGAGGGCGCCTCATTCCATCACAAACCCCAGCGCCGACCCCAACGAACGTCCATCGGCGCGCAACTCCACCCACCACTGCCCCACACGGAATTCCGTGCTGCCGTTCTCGATATAAAACCAGATGCACAACTGCTCGGCGGTACGTGTGGTCTGCCAGCTTTGTGTGTCGACCAGCCCTTCTCCGAAATACCAGCGCGCCTCTAGCAGGATGCCCGGTGTAAGATCATATCCGACCAGCGAGACGAAGACGCGCGCCGCATTCACCGGGAATCGTGTTTGCAACTGCTGCGGACAGCCATCCAAATCGCTGACAGCCGCGGCCGTGCCCGCGACTGTGAAGCGAGTCTCGCCTGTCGGGCCATCCACCATACCGCTGCTCTCCGCGCCCAATTGCCCAATGCTGCGGCCGGGGGCGGCGGTATTATCCGCAACCAGGGTTGCGTATAGTTGGCGATTCACTGAGTTCTGCGCTGCCGCCTCTGTATTCATCGGCACAACAGTCGCCGCCACCCGCGTCCGCTCCGCCAGTATTTCAGCGCGGATCGCAGTCGCCTCCGCCACATATTCCGCGCGCTGGGTGACGACATCCGCCGCCGAGGGCCCAACCAGCGAAAGGCTGCAAGAGAGCAACGCCATAGCGAGCAAAACGAAACCGATACGTGCCATCTGCAGGTTCAACCTCCCAGCCACCGATGATAGCAGGCCGACGCTGCCATTTTCGCTACAATGGCCTAGAAAATGAAGAAGGTCGAACCGTGAGGCGTCAGATCTTGCTCTTGCAAGGACCCAATCTGAATTTGCTCGGCCGCCGCGAGCCGCAGATCTACGGTCATCGTACGTTGGCGGATATCCTCGCTGCCGCCGAATCACTATTCGCGCCGCGCGGGCTCACCTTGCGCCAACAACAAAGCAACCACGAAGGCGCCCTGGTCGACGCGCTGCAAGAGGCAGACACCTGGGCCAATGGCGTCGTCCTCAACGCGGGCGCCTATACACATACCTCCATCGCACTGCGTGATGCGATTCAAGGCATCGCCATCCCAGTCGTCGAAGTGCACCTGAGCAACATCCACGCGCGTGAAGGCTTCCGCCACGATTCGATAATCGCCGCCAGTTGCCTCGGGCAAATCGCCGGCTTCGGCTGGCGCAGCTATTTACTGGGCATCGAAGCCTTGCTCGCATATTGGCAAGATGGCGATTGAAGTCGCGGCGACTCAAAACCCGTGCTCAATGAGGTGGGACGAGCGTTTCATGCAGACGAGCGACAGCTGCTAAGCCATCTTCCGCGGTCAGGATATAACTGAGCGCCGTTGGGTGCGCGCCGCGCGTCTGCCCCAATACGTGTAAACCCACCAGTTTTTCGTTCAGAGCGCCGCTATTCTCAAGCGCGACCAACGAACCGCCGACGACTGTGACGATCGTAACCGCCCTCCAACGCCAAACGCTCGCCACGCCAACCCGCGCCGGCCGGCAAAGCGCTTCCCCCAGCTGCACCATTTCTTCGACGGTCGCACTGGCCGGCGCGCAGAGGCACCAGAGGCTACCCGCCGACGATTGCGATGCGAGCATCAGCTCCACATCTCCTAACGAGCGCGGCGCTACTCGTTCCAAAGCGTGAAGCAAATCGTACGTATCCCGCCGCGGTGGGAGGACCTCCTGCGCACCGTTGAACGCTTCGCCTTCATCGGCTGGCCATAGCGCGACCCCGGGTAACGACGTCACTCCCAATACGGTCGCGGGTCTACCCGGCGCGCTATGGATGTGCGTGCCCGCCGCTTCTGGTTGGTGGATGCTCTTGACGCGCAAGGGTATCTGCGCCCGCTGCAAAGGTGCGATCATCTTCAGGTGCAGCACGCGCGCGCCATAATATGCCAACTCGGCCGCGTCCGCGTAATCGATCTCGGCGATAACGCGCGCTGTCGGGATGAGCGCCGGATCCGCAGACATCAAGCCCGCCACCGACGACCAGAGCCATACCTCATCCGCGCCCAAACATAGGCCGAGAATCGAGGCGGTGAAATCGCTGCCACCGCGGCCGAGCGTGGTCACTTCGCCCGCAAGGGTGCTGCCAATATAGCCCGTTACGACGGGCAATCGACCACTGGCTAAGAGCGGCAACACCTGCGCTTCCACGCGCGCCGCCGTCTCCGTCCAGAGCGGCCGCGCGTTGCCAAAAACCTCGTCCGTGATGAGGAAGCGGGCCGCATCCAGGGCCACGCCCGGCAATCCCTCTTGCCGCAAGAGCGCCGCGAAGATCGCTGCCACCATCTGCTCGCCGATGGCGACGATGCGGTCACTCCACTTGGGCAGGGCAGCCGGCCGTTGCGCCGATGCCTGACAATCCGTCAATAGCGAGAAGAGCAAGCGATCCATCTGGGCAGACATCGCTGCCATTTCCGCCGAATTCGCCAACATCTCCCCAATGACGGCAAGGTGCCGCTCGCGGATCTCGTTGATGATGCGCCGATAGCCGCGCGTGTCTCGCCGCGCCGCCAGACGCGCGACGGTCAGCAACTGATCGGTTACACCCTCCAACGCGGCCACGACAACGAGCACGCGTTGCCAGCGCTTCGTTTCCCGTAATGTGATGGCGACAGCGCGACGCATCCGCGCCGGCGTGGCCAGCGCCGAGCCGCCAAATTTCATCGTCAGGGTCGACATATGGCGAGGGTACCGTTTGCTGGGCCGCGCGACAATATCAGACGCTGGCTCGCCAAACCCGCCATCGCTGGTGACCCAACGCGATCAGGAAAAAACCCGTCGCGGTCAACACGACCGCCGAAGCCGTCGGTAGGGCAAAGAAATAGGCGGCGTAGAATCCGACAAGGCCGCTCAACATGCCCAGCAACGCCGCCAGCCACATCATATTTCGCAGGCGCTTGGTGAACAGGCGCGCCGTCGTCGCCGGGGTGACGAGCATCGCCAGCATCAAACCAACGCCTAAGGTCCTCAGGCTCGCGACGACCGTGATGGCGACCAGCACGAGCAACAGGCTGCGCAGCGCCCGGGCCGGCAATTTAAGAGATTCCGCCAGGAGCGGGTCAAAGCTGATCAGTTGTAACTCCTTAAAGAAGAGCAACACCAATACGACTACCGGCAGACCCAAAATCACGATCAACCCCAGATCGGCGCGACTGATGCCTAACGGGCTGCCGAAGAGCAAATGCGCCAAATCCACCTGGTAGCTAGCGCTGCGGCTGATGATGGCGATTCCCAGCGCCAACATCGCGCTCATGACGATACCTATCGCCGAATGTTCGCTCAGCCCATTGGCGCGCGAGAGCCAGAGTATCACCGCCACGGCCAGGAGCGCCGCCGCCAACCCCCCCAGCACAATATCTGCGCCAAATAAGACGGCCAGCGCCACCCCCGGGGTAAGCGCATGCGCCAGCGCTTCCCCCAAAAAAGCGATGCCACGCACCACGACAAGGCTGCCGACCACACCGCTCAGCGCACCTACCAGCAAAAGTGCCAACAAACTTCGCTGGAATAGGGCGAATCGCAGCGGCTCCTGCAACCAATCCAGCAACTCCATCAGCCACCCTTCTCCTGAGCTGCTCGTGCCATCTCGAGGAGCATTGTGGCATTTCCGAATACCGAGCGCTGGCCATCCAGCAAAATTACGCTGTCATAGGGCAACTCTTTCGAGTCGTGGGTATGAGTAGAAACCAGGACAGTGAAGCCAGCGCGGTTCAGTAGATTAATGGTGGCACAGAGTTCTTGCCGCGTAGCCATGTCTACCCCGGTAAAGGGCTCATCCAACAGCAGCAAATCAGCCCTCTGCGCCAGCGACCGCGCAAGGAAGACCCGCCGCCGTTGCCCACCGCTCAAATCCGATATGGGCCGGTCGCGCAAGGGCAGCATATCCAACTCTGACAGCGCGCGGTCAACGACTTGCCGATCCCTCTGCCGGGGGAAGCGCAACCAACCCAATTCGCGAACGCGGCCCATCATCACGACATCGTATACCGTGACTGGGAATTGCCAGTCAACCTCCCCCTCTTGCGGCAAATAGCCTACACTCGCGTGGCTGGAGCGGCAATCTTGCCCATTGACCGAGATGTTGCCATCGCGAAACGGTATCAAACCGGCAATCGCTTTCAACAAGGTGCTTTTGCCCGCGCCATTGACACCCAACAGACAACTGAGGCTACCGGCCGGCAAAGTGATACTCAAATCTTCCAAAACGTTTGGGCCACTGCCATAGCCAACCGTGAGCGAATCGATCAATAACGCGGGGATCTCCAACACGCTCAGCCTCCGCTACCGGATAAGGCATCCGTGATACGGCGGACGTTTTCGCGCATGTATTCGATATAACTGGTGGCCGGACCACCCACCGCGCTCAGGCCGTCGCCATAGATCGATTCGAGTGGCACGCGCAATTCAATAGCAATCTGCTCTAGAACACGACTCACCAGCGGCTCTTCGCCGAAAATCGCCAATACACCTCGATCGTGCAGCCTATCCAGCAATTCAGCCAGTTCCGCCGGATTCGCCTCGGATAAGCTGCTGAAATTTCGCAGAACACTCTCCGTCTCAAAACCGAAACGCGCGGCGAAATAGCCCATGGAGTCATGCTGGGTGACCAGCAGACGTGGCTGCGGAATCGTTTGCAGTTGCTCACTTAAATTCGCATCAAGGTCACGCAACTCAGCCAGGTATACATCGGCGTTGGCGGCAAATTCGACCGCGCGCGCCGGCAGATGCTCGCTCAAAGCATCGCGGATGCGCGCAGTCCAGAGCATGACGTTATGCGGATCGAGCCAGACATGCGGGTCGCAGGCGTGTGCCTGTTCGTCAGCACCCTCTTCTTCATCCTCATGCTCGTCGCCGTCACAATTATTGGCGATCAACAATGTGTCGCTCGACACCGCCGGCAACCCAAGGGCCGCGCGCAATTCGTGGCAGGCTTCAACCGCGCGCCCCTGAACACTTTCATCATCCACGTCATGCTCGTCCTGTTCATTGACTTCGTCATGCGCTTCATGCCACAATGCAACGCAATCGGAGACCACAACCGTCGGCAGCGACGCTTCAGCATCCAGAACCTGCCCAAGAACCCCTTCTTCGTAGCGCGCGCCATTGATGAACAAGAGATCCGCTTCCAAGAGCTCGGCCACCGCGCGCGCGCGTAGCTGAAAGGCGTGCGGATCAGCACCGGGCGGCATTAGTGTCCGAACATCCAACACTTCGCCCGCCACCCGCGCGACGACATCGCCCAGGATGCTATGCGAGGCGAAGACATGGAAATCCGCATCCTGCGCGGATAAACTTCCCGCCAGCGCGAGCACAAGGAGCATGATCACGAGTGGCGATCGCATGGGATTCCTCTTCAATCGGATTAGATAATGATACTGAGTACCAATAATATGTCAAGGTATTGTCCGCACTGTCGGCTCATAGTGCCCTCCGCCTATTTACAGCTGCGCATCGCCACGTTATACTGTGCTCTATGTGTCTGATGATGAACTCTCGATGACTGCCGCCCCGGACCTCGCCGAAAAGACCATCGCCGGCATCCGCTTCGAACCCGTCGGCAAGCTGTACCACTTCAACTACAGCTCCTTTCCCGAGCTGGCGATTGGCGAATACGTCGTAGTCGAGACCGCGCTCGGCCGTCAGCTCGGCCAGGTGATGGCTTTCCGCCCGGCCGAAGAATCTGTGCAGCAGCACCTGCCCATCCAGCGCCGGGCCACCGCGCGCGACTTGATGCTGCGCCAGCATTGGCAGGCGCTCCAGGAGGAGGCGTTGGAGCGTTGCCGCGACGCCGCTGAAGGTATGTCTGGTTTGCCGCCGGTCAAGTTCATCGCCGCCCAATACAACTTCGATGGCTCATGCCTAACCTTTCTGTATAGCGCCGAGGATAAGGTGAACACCACCCGCCTCAGCCACCAGCTCCGCCGCGAATTCCCTGCCCGCATCACTTTCCGCCTCATCGGCCCGCGCGACGTCGCCAAATACCTCGGCGGATATGGCGCTTGCGGCGAGTTGCGCTGCTGCTCTACTTTCCTCACTGACTTCAGCCCCGTCTCCATCCGCATGGCCAAAGCGCAGGGCCTCACCCTCAACCAATCGGAAATCACCGGCATGTGCGGGCGCCTGCGTTGTTGCCTCGTCTACGAATACGAACAATACGTCGAGGCGCGCAAGCAATTGCCCCGCCGCAACAAACAGATCGGGACGCCGCTCGGCCCCGGCAAAGTCATCGATGTCCTGCCGCTCAAGGATTCCGTCGTCGTTATCATCCCCGAGCAGGGGCGCCATACCTTCAGTCGTGATCAGCTAGTGCCCCTTGCTGAGTTGCGCGCTTTACAAGAGAAAGCGCGCCAACCCTGTTCCGTCCATGGGGACGAGCCCTGCTCTTGCGGCTTGCCCCCCGGCGCACGCAACCAGGATCGACCACCCGCATGAATGAAACCCCCGACCCTATCCCCGAGCGCGTTTTGGGTGTCTTCGCCCATCCGGATGACCCCGAATTTTTCGCCGGCGCGACCTTCGCCAAACTCGCCGCCGCCGGCTCAGCCGTCACTTTTATCCTGGCCACCAGCGGCGACAAGGGTTCATCCGATCCGTCGATGACTTCCGAGCGGCTGGCCGAAATCCGCGAAGCCGAAGAGCGCGCCGCCGCCGCCGCCCTGGGCGTCCCGGAGGTCATCTTCTTGCGCTTCCCGGATGGTGAGCTGCAGCAGAGCCTGGCCCTGCGCGAGGAATTGACGCGAGTCATCCGCCAATTGCGGCCGGAGCTGGTCATTACTTGTGATCCAACCGTCTTTTACCGCGATGGTGGCAGCCTGAACCACCCCGACCACCGCGCCATCGGCGAAGCGACGCTGGATGCGATTTACCCGACCGCGCGCGATCGTCTGAATTACCTCGCGCATGAACAGGAAGGGCTGGCGGCGCACAAGGTCCAATATCTCTATATCGCCGGTTCGCCGCAACCGAATTTCCGTGTGGACGTCAGCAACCACTTGGAAGCGCAAATCGCCGCCCTCGCCGAGCACCGCAGCCAGATCAGTGATATCGCCCGCGTTGGCGAGATGATCCGCGAACGCACGCGCGACGAAGGCAGCGGGCGCCATTACGTACACTTCCACCGCGTGGTCCTGCGCCGATAGAGGAGAAGCCCGTCATGCTCGATTATCTGGCCGCGGCCGAAGCGCTGCGAGAGGAATTGCAAGAGCGCCGCCGTGATTTTCACAAACACCCCGAGCTGAGCTTTCAGGAAACGCGCACCGCCGGCATCGTCGCCGAAGAATTGCGCTCGCTGGGACTGGAAGTGCAGACCAGCGTCGGTCAAACGGGTGTCGTCGGCATCCTTGATGGCGCGAACGACGGGCCGACGGTGCTCGTCCGCGCTGATATGGACGCGCTGCCCATTGTCGAAGAAACGGGCGCCGAATACGCTTCGATAAACGAAGGCGCCATGCACGCCTGCGGCCATGATGGGCATACGACCATCGCTCTTGGCGTCGCCAAACTGCTCGCCGACCAACGGGAACTGCTGCAGGGCCGCGTCAAATTCGTCTTCCAACCGGCGGAGGAGCTCGGCGCTGGCGCCAAAGCGATGTGCGCAGATGGCGTCCTCACTGACCCTCGGCCAGACGTCACGCTCGGCTTGCATTTGTGGAACACGATGCCCGTGGGAACGATCGGCATCGCCACGGGCCCGACGTTCGCCGCTGTATCCATCTTCGAAATCACCGTGACCGGCCGCGGCGGACATGGTGCCCTGCCGCATGAAACGCGCGACCCGATCGTCGCCGCCGCCCAGCTTGTCGGCGCCTTGCAAACCATTTGCAGCCGTGAGGTGCCGGCGGCGGAAAGCGTCGTCCTTTCAGTAACGACCTTCAACGCCGGCAGCGCCTATAATATCATTCCTCCAGAAGCAAAATTGACGGGCACATTGCGCAATTTCACACCTGAAATGCGCGCACTAGCGACGCGTCGTTTCTACGAAATCTGCGCTGGTATCAGCAGCGCGCTCGGCTGTAAGGTCGACGCGAAGATGACTCACCTCACCGAGCCCGTCATGAACGACGCCGCGACGACCGAGCGCGTGCGCGCCGCCATCCGACGCGCCGCCCCCGAAACCCAACTCGATCTCGACGAACGCACCATGGGCGGCGAGGACGTCGGCCTTTTCATGACCGATATTCCAGGTACCTACTACCTGGTCGGTTCCGCCAATGCCGAACGCGGCCTCAATTTTGGCCATCACCACCCGCGCTTCGATATCGACGAAGACTGCCTACCGCTCGGCGTAGCTACGTTGGCGGCGGCCGTCGGCGAATTCCTGCTGCCCGCCTGACCGGTGGACGCGAGCGGCCTCCTCGCCTGGCCGGAGGGCGCCGGTTGGCTCGTGCTATCGGGTGGCAATAGCGCCGCCGGCATCGTCCGCGCCAGCGTGCTCACCCGCTCCGGCCCCGGGCCCATCGCTTATTTGACCACCAGCGGCGACCCAAGCAACGCCCAGAGCGCACTGGAGGACATGGAATCGCTCGGCGCACCCAGTGGCTACCTCGTCAATACCACGCGCGAAGACGATGAAACTATCGCTGAGCTGTTGGCTGAGGCCAGTGTTATCGTGTTGGAGGATGAGCCATCGGTGAGCGCGCTCGTCGCCAATTTGCAAGAAGTGATCGACGATGTGCTCAGCGACGCGCACGAGAACGGCGCCCTCCTGCTCGCCGAAGGGGGCAGCGCCGCCGCTTTCGGCAGCTGGCTGATTGAGGATGGCGAGCTGTTACCGGCACTCGCTTGGTTGGAAGGCACGCTCATTACCACGGGCGCTGATATCGAGGCAGAGCTGTCAACCGCCTCCGAGCTGCATGTGCACATCTCCAACGAATCGGCTCTGGCACTCGGGCCAAATGGCGCGCTTGAGCTCTGGGGCGAAGGTGATGTGCGCATCACCCTGGGCAGCGAATACTTCTCTTGATGGCGCGCGCGTTTCCGAACATCATCCATTTCCGCCTTGCGGCGCGCGGGCCAGCGGCTACAATCTGCCCTTATAGGAAGCGCGTTAAGGAAGGCTCCCCGTGGGTCGATTCGGATTGTTCCTGGTAGTCTTGGCGCTGTTGTTCGCGGGCGGCGCCCTATCGGCACTCTTGCTCGATAACGGCAGCGAGACGCTCATCCCGGCCACCATCGAGCAGGTCGAAGACCCGCAAGCCTCCGTTTTCGTCGCCACACCCGGGCAAGCAGAGCAGCTGGTCTTGGGCGTGGGCTTCATCCTCTTCAACATGATCGGCATCGGTGCGACAATCGCGCTGCTGATGTGGCTCGGGGACCGCGGCGCCCGCCAGGCCCGCGCTGAGCGTGACGCCGCTGGATAAGCCCTCGCGCGTGACGACATCCAGTGTGCTGCAACGTCGATTGCCTATATTGCTGGCCATCTTCATGGTCGCCGCCTTCGTGTTGACGCTGCTCGTCATCTTTCTCTTGAGCCAAATCGATCCCGAAGATTGCCTGAGCGCGACGGTCAATTGCCACGCAGCGGTAACCGAACTGCTAACGGCAGCCGATCCGGCACTGGCCCCCGCGCTGCTGGAAGAAAAAGCCTGCCTCGCCTGCCATAACCTACCGAATATCGCACCGTCGCTGGCAATCGTCGGCGCACTCGCGGGCAGCCGCCGCCCACCACTCTCTGCTGCCACTTACCTTTACGAATCGCTCGTGTATCCCAACGCCTTCATCGTGGAAGGCTACAACGCGACGATGCCCATCCCCTCGCTTACGCCAGCGGAGCTCGGCGCGCTCATCGCCTACTTGCTCGGCGAAGCGGAGTAAGCCAGCCGCGCGGCCGATGTACCTGGATTACTTCACACTGGCTGCGCTGGTCGATGCGCTCCGCCCCCCACTCCTCGGCGCGCGCCTACAACGCGTCCTGGCGGTGGATGATTGGGGCATCGGCCTCGAGCTATACGGCGCGCAGCGCCGGCATCACCTGTATCTGAACGCCGACAACCGCGAGCCGCGCATTCAGCTCATGCCGGATCAGCTGCGCCGCGGCCGTGCTCAACCGCAACCGCTCGCCCAATTCTTGCGCAGCCATGCGTTGGGCGCTCGCCTCCGCGCCATCGAACAACCACCCTGGGAGCGCATCGTCCACTTTCGGCTACAGACGGCCGAAACTGAGTTCACGCTCATCGCTGAGCCGATGGCCCGCCGCGCCAACCTGTTGCTGGTAGAAGATGGCATCATCCGCGAATGCTTGCGCCGCGTCGGCCCCTCACAGAATCGCTATCGTCTTAGCCTGCCGCAACATCGCTACCAAGCGCCGCCACCGCAAGACCAAAAACGCCCACCCTGGCCGATCCGCGAAGCCGAGCTGGCAGAAGTACTATCCGCCGCCGGGGAGCGGCCCATCGCTCGCGCCCTTAGCGTCCACCTGCTCGCCATCAGCCCGCTGCTCGCCCGCGAAGTCTGCCAGCGCGCCGCCATCGCGCCCGATACCCCCGCCAGCGCGGCCGCGGCCGCCGCACTACGCGCGGCGCTCGCCGATGTGGTCGCGCCGCTCGTGGCGGGCGAATGGCAAGCCGGCGTCGCGAGAGACCGTGATGATGGCCACGTCCTCGCCTATAGCGTCTACCCGCTGCAGCAATTTTCCGATTGGGAAGCGCGAGCCGACATCAACGAGGCGCTGGCACTCTATTATGGCGCGCCGACCGGGCCAGCCGCCTATGACGCCGCCAAATTGCCCGCCCGCGCCGCTATTGAGGACGCCCGCCAGAGCCTGTCCCGCCGCCGTACCTCGTTGGCGCGTGGCCTGCGCGACGAAAGTGAGATACAGCGCCTACGCCTCTGCGGCGAGCTGATCCTCGCCTACCAGCGCGAAATCGCAACCGGCCAGGAGCAATTGCTCGCCCTCTATGACGTCGAGGTTGCGCCGCTGGCCATCGCGCTGGAGCCGGCGCAGACTCCCCTCGAGAACGCGCAGACGTATTTTCAACGCTACCAGAAAGCGAAACGCGCGCATGCCGCCGGCCCCGCCCGGCTCGCCAAGCTGGCGCGTGATGAAGCTTTGCTCGAACAACTGGCTACTGACTTGCTGCTGGCAGAGAGCTGGCCAGAAATCGATGAGGTGACAGATGCCCTGCGCTCAGCGGGGTATCTGCGCGAGACACGGCAACAACCGCGGCAACGCGCACGCAGTGGCCCGCGCCGTCTGGTCTGCGCGGGCTACGTCATCTGGCTCGGGCGCAACATGCGCCAAAACGCCGCCATCCTGAGTCGCCATAGCCATCCGAGCGACCTCTGGCTCCACGCCCGCGGCGCGCCCGGCGCGCATGTGGTCATCCGCGACGACGGCCGCAAGATCCCCGAATCGCTGGTCGAGAAGGCCGCGCGCCTCGCCGCCCATTACAGCGCCCGCCGCGGCGATGCGTCAGTGGAAGTGGACATCACTGAACGACGTCACGTCCGCCCCATCAAAGGCGGCGCGCCCGGCCAGGTGCGTTGTACCGGTGAGCGCACGCTCCGCGTCGTTCCGCAGGATGAATCACTCTTCAACGATTGCGCTCATTCATAAACCGCCCGCACCAGCGGCGCCACCAGTGACCAATCGTAACGCGCCGCTACGAAAGCGCGCGCCGCCCTCCCCATTTCCGCCCGCCGCCGCGAATCGGCGAGCAATGCCAGCGCAGCCTGTGCGAAATCATCCGCTTTCTCCGCCAGCGCGACCGCCTCGCCCGCGCCTTCCAGCCCAGCGGCGGCCAGCGGCGTCGCCAAAATGGCGCAGCCAGCAGCCATCGCCTCCAGCAACTTCAGGCGCGTGCCACTGCCCATACGCAAGGGGGCAATATAGATCGAGCAAGCCAGCAAATGAGGTCGCATCTCCGGCACCGCGCCAGTAACCCGCACACTCTCATCTTGCGCCAGGTCGAGGATGGCCGGCGCCGGCGCGCGCCCGATGATATGCAGCTGCGCCCGCGGCTCCTGCAGGCGAATCTTCGGCCAGATCTCTCGCGTGAACCAAAGCATCGCATCCACATTGGGGCGGTAATCCATCTTGCCGCTGAAGGCGAGCGTCGGCACGGGTGGCTCCACCCGCTCGCCCGCGTATGTTGCGACGTCGATAGCGTTCGGGATGACGCGGATCTTCGCGCTGGGCGCCAGCGCGCGCAGCTCCGCCGCATCCTCCCGTGAAACTGCGATGACTTCGTCCACCGCCGCGCACAACTCAGCCTCATAGCGCGCCAGGCGGCCGGCCTGTGAGCGCGAATAAGCCCGCAGCAAAGGGTCCCGCTCCAACCTCGTTGCGCTCGATTGCAAAGCAGCCTCGGCGTTGTGCGCATCGTATACCTGGCGCACTCCATTCGCCGCGAGGGCAGACAGGCAGGCCGTCATCTCCAGCCCCTCCACCTGCGCCGCATCGAAGCGATGTCTCGCCAGCAATCCATCCAATTCGTGCGCCAGGCCCGAGTGGCGCAGGCGCTCCGCCAGGTCTGCCCTCCCGCTCAGCAACCATTCGACGAGGCGACGCAATTTCGAGCGTGGTGGAACTTCTACGCAGCGGATCTCCGCGCAACGTGCGCGCAATTCAGGCGCGATTTCACCGCCGCTCGCGCAGAGCAAGTACAACTCATGTTCGGCCTCATGCAACGCGCGCAGCATCCCCCAATTGCGCAAGGCGGCCCCTTGCTGCGGCGGATAAGGCAGCGCCGGCATGACCAGCAGCAGCCTGGCCATCAGCGCAAATTCTCATAGACGGCGCGAGCGATTTCGGCGCTGCGCCGCCAGCTGAAGGAGCCTGCGCGTTGCAGGGCAGCCGCACTCTCGCGCTCAAGGCGTTCGCTCTGCTCTAGAGTCGCGCGGAGGGCAGCCGCGATCGTCGCCGGTTCCCCCGGGTCGATGCGCCAGCCGACATTGCCCACCACCTCTCGCAATGCTGGGATATCGCTCACGATGGGCGGCGTGCCGCATGCCATCGCCTCCAGCGCCGGCAAGCCGAACCCCTCGTAATGCGATGGCAGCACCAATGCGCGCGCTCCCGCATATAGCGCCGGTAGGGAGGCGACGTGGATGCTTTCCCGCCACTGTACGCCTGCCGCGTCTTCCAGCTGGCGTAGGATATCCTCGCTTCCCCAACCCGGTGGTGCGCAGAGCAAAAGCGGCGGCGCCGTTGGCAATTCGGCGCGCAATTGTCGATAGCCAGCCAACAACGCGCCAATGTTTTTCCGCGGCTCCATCGTGCCGACGAAGAGAAAATAATCTTCGGGTAAGCGCCAATGCGCCCGCGCCCGCGTCACTTCCTCGGGCGAAAATGGGCGAAACTCCGCGCGAAACCCGTGATGCTGCACCGTAATGCGCTCCGATGATACATTCAGCCGCTCCACAATATCGGCTTTCGTCGCCGCGCTGACCGCGAGGATGTGATCTGCCCGTCGCGCGGCCGACCGAATCTGCCGGTTGTAATAGCGCCGCGAAGCCGCGGTCAGGTGTTGCGGATAGCGCAGGAAAGCCAAATCGTGGATGGTGATGACATGCCGGCGCGCGCCGCGTTTGGGCGGGATGAAATCGGTGCTATGCAACACATCCAGACCAAGCGGCGCCAACTCGATGCTGAGCACCCAGGCTTCCCAGCGGTGGTGGGGTGGCGTTAGCAAACGCGCCCATTTCGTGCCCGACACAAGCGGCGAGGACTCGCGCCGATGCTGCAGCACAATATATTCCTGCTCATTCGCGCCCGCGGCGACTAGCGCCCGCGCCAATTCGCGCGCGTAAGTGCTTATGCCACCTAGACGATAGGCATGCAGGCGAGCGTCGATGCCAATTCGCATGCGCCTCATTATACTGTCCCCTCCTCCGCCGCCCGTTGCTATAACCAGCGCGCCAATATCTCCCCCAGCCGCCCATCGGCCAACAGCCTCGCCAGCGCGGCATTGACGACTTCATGAATTAGCGGTCGATCACGCCGCATCGCCACCGCTAGGAAATCATCCGTCAGATAAACACCCTCCGCCCAATCGCCATGCTCACGCAAAAAGAGCCGTCCTTCGGTGCCATCGACGAGCGCCGCCGCCGCCCGCCCACGCCGCAACACCACCAGCGCCGTTTCTACATCTTCATAGGGCGCGCGCTGGAAAGGTGGCAACTCGCGCTCGGCATACCAGAGGTAGCGGTCCGCCGCCGTGCCATAGGCGTATGCGACCACATGGCCGGGCAACTCCGAGCGGCTCATCAGCGGCGCCTTGCGCGGACTCAGCAACATCAGCCCGCCGTTCAAGTAAGGCTGCGAATAGATCACGTCGTCGCTCTGGCGGAAATCGATACGCACGCCCGCCAGTAGCACATCGATACTTTCCGTACGTAGCGCGTCATACAATCCGTCATAACCCAGGGGCACGAACCGCAACGGGATGCCCAATTCCGCCGCCAGCGCTTCGCCAAGCTCGATATCCAGCCCAGCAAAACCTGCGACCGTATGTACAGCGAAGGGAGGATAGCTGGGGTCGATGCCGACGCGCAGGACACCTGTCGGGAAACGCTCGATTACGCCAAGCGGGGCTGCCGTCGGCCCCCAGCCGCGCAAGCCGAACAGTAACCCCATGAGCGCCCAATGCAGTGCGAGCAGCAACGCTATTCGGGCGCGGGCAACCATAAGGCCTCTGTTTCTGCCCAGCCACGTGCGTGCGCTTGTAGCGCCAAATAGAGCGGCTTGACCTGGAATTCGCTCGTCAGCAGCGTGAAATGGTCGCGATAATCGCCGCTATCCACCGGGTAGCGCAACACCCAGACGCAAAGCTGCGCCAGCCAGGGCCAGCGCTGCTCCGCCCAGCGATAGGCGGCCAGCGTGTATTCGCTGCGCTGCGCGGTGCTGACCGCGTTGAGCCAACGCGGATGGTCGTTCCAACCGAATTCCGTGATGTATACCGGCTTCGTGCCCTGGCCGTAACGTTTCAACAGCGCACGGTGCAGCTCAACGCGGCGGAAATTCAAGCGCTGCGGGTTTGGCGCTTGCGCGGGAGGCGCCGTCCAGCCATAGGTATGCATGGCGACGCCATCGAAGAATTCGCCTGCACCGGCAGACAACAAACGCTCGAGATAAATCAAATCATCCACTCCATAAGGGCTCCCTACCGGCTCCAACGTCGGGGCCAAAGGCGCAAGCAGCACCTCCGCCGTCGGATTGGCCGCGTGCGCTGCTGCATAACTCAGCGCCAGCAATTCGACATAGGCCTCTGGTGGCAGCAGCAGCTCATACCCCCATTCGTGCGCCAGATTCGGCTCGTTCCAGATGATGAGGCGGTCAATCCTGCCCGAATAACGTGCCGCGAATTGGCCGACGAATACCGCAAATTCCTTATAAGCCGTCGGCGGCAAGTAATTCAGCGTCACCTCATCGCGCTCGCGCTCGCCCTGCGCCCAAAGCGGCACCAAGCCCAACCGCGCGATGATCTGGATGCCCTGGTTCTCTGCCTGCCGTACGACGCGGTCCGCATTCTGCCAACGGTAATTGCCTCGCTGTGGCTCTAAATACGCCCAGGGAAAGAACTCGACGATGGTCGAGGCGCTCATTTCGCGGACATATTCGAGCGATTGGCGAATTTTCCATTCTTCCACCTCGTCGCTGAAGCGGGTATGCGTGCAGAGGATCGGCAGTTGCGTCTCGACTACCCGCGGCGGCCCGAGCGTCGCGCGCGAACGCGGCGGCTGCAGCAAGCTCACCAACCAGAACAGCAAAGCAATTCGCGCCAACCAGGCCACGACATTCAGCGTCACTTTCACCCGTGCCCTGGCTCTAGATTCCAAGCGTCTGTCTCCCTTTCCGCTCGCGGATTCCCCGCGAAACCATATACTGAACGCGATGCGCCTCTACGTCAGTTACGCCCGCAGCGATGCCCCATATTGTATGGAGCTGGTGGAATGCCTGCATGGCGTCCACGAACTTTGGTATGACGAGCGCCGCGCGGCCGGCCCAGAATGGCGGCAGGAAATCCAGCGCCGCCTGGGCTGGTGCGATGCCTTTCTCTACTTGCTCTCCGCCGAATCGCTCGCGTCGCGCTTTTGCCAGGATGAATACCGCCTGGCGCGAGAAACGGGCCGCGTCATCCTGCCATTATGCATCGAAACCGACTTGCGTTTGCCGCCGGAATTCGAGCGCGGCCCGACACTGGACCTGAGCGGCGGCCTCGATGCGACGAGCCAGCGTAGCCTGCTGAACGCCTTGCTGCTCGCCGAGCGTGGCCTGCAAAGCAGAACGACCACCCACGCGCTATCCAGCAGCAACGGGAGTAACCCCAGCAGCCCATCCGGCCCGCAACCGCTCGTCGCCCTCGGGCAGGAGCCAGAAGCAGCGCTCGAGGAAGGCATAAAGGCGCTGAATCGCGGCCAATATGACAACGCGCTCTACCTGCTGCAGCAAGTCCAAGCCAGTGGTAAGGCACCACCTTATGTCGATTTGCCGGCCCTGCTTGTGCAGGCTCAGGGCGCCTTGCGGGAAGATACGCACCGCCGCCAGGCCGAGCGACTCTACCCGCCCATCCGCGAACTGGTACGCTCGCCCGGAAGCCGCGCGCTGGGCTGCCAGGCCTTTGCCGCCTTCCAGCGCGATTATCCGCATTACGATCCGGAGAATCTGGCGGCTGCCTGTGCGCCGGCGCCCTTGGCCGGCCTGCTCTGGCACGATATCCCGGCGGGCGAAACCACCATCCAACACCAGGGGCGGCAAATCCGCTATTGGAATGAAGCCTTCCGCATCAGCCAATTCCCCATCACCCACGCGCAATTCCAGTCGTTCATCGATGCGCCGGAGGGGTATGGCGCCGAGCGATGGTGGCAGAACAGTGAAGGCGCTCGCTCCTGGCGCCAATCCCGCCCACAACCGGCGCCCGCCCGTTTCCCCTACCCCGATCACCCGCGCGAGAACGTGAGCTGGTTTGAGGCGCTGGCCTTCTGCGAATGGCTCAGCGAGCTGCTGCAATTCAACGTGCGCCTGCCTTCCGAGCAACAATGGCAGCGCGCCGCCCAGGGCGAAGACGAGCGCGCCTACCCCTGGGGCCCACAATTTCAGGCGCGTCGCTGCAATAGCGCCGAAGCCCGTCACCAGCAAACGACGCCGGTGAACGCTTACCCTGCCGGCGCCAGCCCTTTCGGTGTGCAGGATCTGGTGGGAAACGTCTGGGAATGGTGCGAAAACGAAGCGCGGCCGGTTGCGGAAGACGCGCTAGGTGACCTGCCCACGCGGCGCATTTTGCGCGGCGGCTCTTTCCTCAGCGCAGCCGAGCGCTTGAACATCTCTGCCTACCAGACGCTCAAGCCAGGCGCGCGCGCAGCCACCGTCGGCTTCCGCATCGTCGCGCCATATATCTAGCACCCCCGACAGGATTCGAACCTGTGCGCCTGCCTCCGGAGGGCAGCGCTCTATCCCCTGAGCTACGGGGGCAATTGCCTAACGGTCAACCTTAGCATAGCCGTTGCGCTGGTTTCGCTCAAGGCGCAGATGGGTAGATTG
Source organism: Phototrophicaceae bacterium (assembly GCA_965237765.1). Classification (GTDB taxonomy): domain Bacteria; phylum Chloroflexota; class Anaerolineae; order Aggregatilineales; family Phototrophicaceae; genus WTGJ01. Next base: position 2,063,446 of record OZ250157.1, on the reverse strand, counting down.
CCAGCACGGCCGGCACGGCATCGCGCGCGCGCAGCTGAGCGCTTTCATCCGCCGGCAGAACCAACATCGTCGAGCCACCACCATCCATATTCACGGCGTTCACAATTTCTAGCGGCCCCTCAGCCAGCCATTCGCCCAGCGCCGCCAGCGTGCTACCCAATCCACCCACTAGCACGAAGAGAATGCGCCCTTGATCGTCTTCGGCGATGACCGAACGCCGCGCCAGGACCGCACCTTCCAACCGCGCCGCCGCCTGCCCCGCGCGCACGAGCGTCGGGAAACCCTGCGCAGCCTGATCCGCCAATCGCTCGCTCGGCAACCGCGGCAACACGTGCGCTTCGCCAGCCACCAGGACGAACGCACCACCAAAACGGGGGTGTGGGAAAACCTGCTGTGCGCCGTCCATTACCAGCCAACCCAGCGCGCGCCCGTTTGTATCGTAGAAATTGGCGTTGATGATGGCGGAAGCCGCGGGTAATTCGGCGCGCCAACCTTCAGCAGAGAGCGGTTCCTCCGGGCGATAATGCAGGCGGAAATCGTAGCGCGCTGGCGCAATCCGCAGTGCCATCACTCGGCCTGAGAGGGCGCCCGGCCCACTTAGTTGCGCCAATTCCAGGCCCGGCGCCAATTCCCGCCAAATAACCGCTGCTTCGTCGTTTTCTGATGGCGCCAACACCGAACGCAATGGCACACAGGCCGTCACGACGAGCAGCCACAGGATGGCGAGCGCCCCAGCGCTCCTCAAACGATACGTCCTTCGTTGGCATTCCGCATCTCGCTATGCTAGCATAGCCGCACGTCGGGCGCGTAGCTCAGCTGGTTAGAGCGCACGGTTCACATCCGTGAGGTCAGGGGTTCGAGTCCCTTCGCGCCCATTCACCGCCAGCACTAGGTCATGGATGGCGCGTACTGCGAGCGCCAATTCCGCCTCTTCCACCACGAAGGAAATGCTGCATTCACTCGATCCCTGGCTGATCGAGATGACGTTGACGCCCGCCGCGCCCAGCACGGTGAAAATCTGCCCCGCCACGCCTGGCGTGTGTTGCATGCCCGCGCCGACCACGGTGATGATGGCCACTTCCTCCATGAGCGCGACAGCAGCCACATCGCCACGCACCATCTCCGCCGCCAACTCCGCTTCCACCGCGCGTTTGGCGCCGTCGCCGCTCCCCTCCCGCACTAGAAAGCAGAAATTTTGCTCCGCAGAAGACTGTGAAATCATCAGAATGCTGGCGCCGCCCCTGGCCGTCGCCAAGAACGCGCGCCCTGCGATCCCCGGTACACCTTGCATCCCGCGCCCGCTCACCGTCAATAGCGCCACATCGGCGATGCTCGTTACGGCGCGGATGGCCGCCTTCGAGGGCGCTGTCACTGCACTTTCGGGAATTATTAGCGTTCCCTGTCCGGCTGGTTGGAAGGTATTGCAAACACGAATGGGGATGCCCGCCTCGACCACCGGTTGCACGGTCCGCGGGTGCAGTACCCGCGCGCCAAAATACGCCAGCTGACCGACCTCGGTATACGTCACGCTCTCCAATACGCGCGCGCGATCATCCAGGCGCGGGTCGACCGTCATCACGCCATCCACATCCGTCCAGATGATCAGCTCGCAGCTTTCACAGCAACGCGCGACGATAGCGGCGCTGAAATCGCTGCCGCCACGGCCGAGCGTGGTGGTATGACCGGCGGCCGTCGCGCCGATGAACCCTGTCAGCACGGGGATCTCACCCGCCTCCAGCATGGGCAAGATGACCTCTCGCAAACGCTCCGCCGTCGGCGACCAGAGCGGGTTAGCGCTCATGTATGCGTCATCGGTGAGGATCAGCGGCTGCTGCGACGGCTGGCCATCGCTGCCGTTCGTGGAAAGCGCGCGCGTGGCCAGGCCCTCCTGCCGCAAAAGCGCCGCCAACAGGGGCGCCGAGAGCCGTTCGCCAAAAGACATGGCGCTGGCACGGATGCGGGGCGTCGCTTCGCCGAGAATATGCACCGCGTCGCAAATCTGCAGATGGGCGTCACATCGCTCGTTCAGTTGCGCCAATAAAGGCTCAAGGATCTCCTCATCGTGGATGAGCGATTGCGCGAGCTCGAGGTGGCGGTCGCGCAATTGGCCGCATTCGGCGAGGTAGGCCCAACGCTCACCCGCCGTGGCGAATTCAAGCGCGCGCACTAAGGAATCCGTAACACCCGCCAACGCAGAGACCACCGCCACCACACGCTCTCCCCGAGCGCGCGTCGCGGCCAATATTTCCGCCACCGCCGGCAGGGCCGCCATCGAGGTACCTCCAAACTTCATCGTGAGCACACGCATCGCTCGCTCATCCCTTTCCCACTTCGATCTCGCGCATAAAAAAAGCGCGCGGGCTGGTCGCCCACACGCTCTTCGTTTCGCTCCGCGCTTCCACGCTAAGACGTGCGGCAACCTCCGGTATTGTCACCGGTAGTCATTCGCGCCCTCGCCAAACCCAATCCGCCGTACATACACGCCTCACACCGAAACAGGGAATAGCCTAACCGGCCACGCCGCGCCTGTCAATACCATCACGCTTGCTCGTGCCGCGTCGCGAGTTCTTCATAAAAATGCAGCATCGTGCAGATGCCCTTCTGGAACATGTCCAGGTACACATGCTCGTTCGGACCGTGCGCGCCACAGCCTTTATACCCAAAAGGCATCAGCGCCATCGGCACGCCCAGATCTTCCTCGAAGCGCGCGACGATGGGGACACTGCCCCCTTCGCGCAACAAGAAGGGACGCGCGCCCCAGGCCCGCTCATAAGCCGCCAGCGCCGCCTCCATCACCGGCGTGCCCAACTCCATGACCACCGCTGGCTCACCGTAACCCGCGGAACGCAATTCGCTGGTCACTGTCGGTGGCGTAAGGCGCGCAATGTGCTCCTTTAGCAAACGCAGGATGCGCGCCGGATCCTGCCGCGCGACGAGGCGGCAGCTGATCTTGGCCAACGCCTTCGCCGGCAACACCGTCTTGAAACCCGCCTCATGATAACCGCCGGCGATGCCGTTGATTTCCAGGGTCGGTCGCGCGCCCGTGCGCTCGTGCAATGTGAATTCGCGCTCTCCCCACTGCCGCGGCGCCTCTGTAACCGCGTGCCATTCGCGCTCAATCCAGGGCGTCGCCTTCGCCAATTCAGCGCGTTCCACTTCCTCGAGCGCGACAACTTCGTCATAAAATCCCGGCACCGTCACCGTGCCATTCTCATCGTGCAGCTGGGCGATGATTTCGCAGAGCGCCTGGGCCGGGTTGTGGACGTTGCCGCCGTAATGTCCGCTGTGCAGATCGCGCGCCGGCCCCTGCACATGCAACTCACAACTCACGATGCCGCGCAAGGCATACACGAGCGCTGGCTGCTCTGTATCCGGCATGCTGCCATCGCTGGCGACCACGTAATCGGCACGAATTCGCCCCGGATTTTCGCGCACGAAAGCGATGATGTGGGCGCCACTGCTCTCTTCCTCGCCTTCGAAGAGAAACTTGAAGTTTATGGGCGGCTTGCCATTCGCCAGCGCCGCTTCCGCCGCCTTGAGCTGAATCATGACGTGACTCTTACTATCCACCGCGCCGCGCGCGTAGAGCCTTCCTTCGCGGATTTCCGGCACGAAAGGTTCGCTCACCCAGCCATCTTCCATCGCGGCCGGTTGCACGTCATAATGACAATAGAAAAGGACGGTCGGCGCCTTCGGCCCAGCGCCGAGCCACTCGCCGTAGACCAGCGGGCATCGCCCTTCGCGACGGATTACCTCCACCCCATCCAAGCCAGCGGCGCGCATCGCCTCGCCGATCCACGCCGCCGCGCGCGCGACGTCGGGAGCATGCTCTTCCCGTGTGCTGATACTGGGGATGCGCAAAATCTCGCAGAGCTCATCGATGTAACGGGTTTCGTTTTCAGCGGCGAAGCGAATGCCAGCCTCAAGCGCTTGTGTCATACAGCAAATTCCTCCACCGCCGCCCGCCAGAGTGGTGCAAGGGCGGCTTCGCTCGGATCATAAGGGAAATAATAACCGACGCGGTCGAGCAGGCCTTCGCAGCGCGCGCGAAGACGTCCGGCCAGCTCCTCCGGCGGACCCTCGACGGCCACTTCTGCCAGAAAGTCATCCGGTATCTGGGCTGGCAGCTCCGCCCAGCGTCCTTCGCGCACCATCTGCGTGAGGCGCGCCGCCAAATCTTCCAGGCCATGCACGCGCAAAATTACGGCGTAACTCGGCGTGCTGGCGTAGAAAGCAATTTGCTCGCGGACTCGCGCCCGGTTCGCCTCAATTTCGGCGGCATCCCGTCCAGTAATCACGAAGCAACCACAACTCAGCGTTACTTCATCTGGCGAACGGCCGGCCCGCGCCGCGCCCGCCGCGATGCCCGGCAGAATTACCTTCCGCAAATAAGGTACCGTGTGGAAAGGGTGCACGTGGAAGCCCTGACACGCTTCACCGGCCAGCGCCGCCAGGCCATGATTCACACCGGCGATATAAATCGGGATGTCGGCGTGGGGCATCGGCGCAGGCGCGAAGAAGGGTGTCATCAGCGTATGGCGGTAATGTTCACCCTCATAACGCAGGCGCTCGCCCTCTTGCCAACTGTGCCAGATCGCCCTCATCGCACCAATATACTCGCGCAATTTGGGTACTGGTGGCCCCCAATTCGCGCTAAAACGCCGCACGATATGGGCGCGCACTTGCGTTCCCAGCCCGAGGATGAAACGCCCCGCCGATTGTTCCGCCAAATCCCAGGCGATTTGCGCCGTTACCATCGGGCTGCGAGGGAAAGCGACCGCGATGGCCGTCCCGAGTTGGATGCGTCGCGTCGCCGCCGCCGCCAAAGTGAGCGGTAAGAAGGGGTTGTGCGCCGTCTCAACCGACCAGAGGCCAGCGAAACCCAACTCTTCCGCCGCATGCGCGATATCGCCCGCGCGCGTCAGGCTCGGCGGCGTGAAAGTCGCGTCGAAACGCAAGGCTGCCTCGCTGGGACTGGCGCTGCTACCCTACCGGCGAGAAATCGCCCGTACCTTCGAAGGGGTCTACGTAGCCACCCATCGAGGCGCCACCGCCAAATCCTTCCGCAATAGATGTTGGCGATAAAGGCCCCTGGCCGGCCGCGACGGGCGGATGCGTGGTGATACCAGCGCCTTCCTTACGGTAAACTTGCAATTCCAAGCCGAATTGCGCGAAATGGCTGTTGGGCGGCAAGTCATCGCGTCCGTATGCCAATTCGGTGATGCGCGCTTCCAGGCGCAAAGCGCGCGTTTCCAGCACCGTCGTCGCGCCGTTTTGCGCCAGGTGCAAAGCGCCTTCGGCCACTTTTGGCTCGAGGCGCTGGCGCATAGCTGGGTCGTTAATGGCATGTTGAGTGGCAAAAACATGCGTCAGCGTGCGCACGAAATCTTCCTTGTCAAATAGCCAGACCTCGATTGCCGCTGCCTTTGGGTCGTTCACACCGATGGTCTCGGTTACAGCCGCGCCGCATTCACCAAGGAAATTGTCGTATTCATCCTCGATCGCGAAGGATTCATCGTATTCGCCCATGCCCGCCGCGTAACGCGTTTCCTGACGCAGCAATGGTCCAACTACAGCCCGCCGCGATGCGCGCGTCGGCCTTGCCCCGCTGGACATCGTTGCCGACGCCATCGACACTGGCGTCGCGCTCGGGACCGCCCTCCGATTCCGCCGGAAGGGCAGACGAATCCGAGGCAATCGGATGCGTGGGATACGGAGCCAGCCGAAGCGACCCGATAACGCGTTCGCTCGCGCTAGGTTGCCCGCAACCGGCCCACGCCCAAACTGCAAGAGCAAAAGGATCCCGCCGAAAATCGCCACCTGAACTGCCGCATTCCACAAGTCTTTCGTGAGCGAACCCCGCACGGGCGCCTGCGCGGCATCGGGTGCCGCCTGCTTCGCGAGCTCAATCAGGCCCGGCGAAAGCGACAAACGATCAGCGATCTCATCCGGCGCATCCACCGCTTGCAACAGCTCCTGCAACTCCGCACTATCCGCACTGCCGGAGACGTAGCGGTCGTTGATGAGAGTCACCCAGTTATCCTGCCAGGACTGCATGAGCTGGCTGGGGTGGGCATCATAAAATTTAACGGGCGCGATGTTGTAAGCCCAGAAAAGCCCCACCAGGAAAGCCAGCAACAGCGGCAAGATGCGGCCCACCGAGCCCATAATACCCGAACCAACATTCCGCAACCGATTCATGGGGCAACTCCCCTCGCTGTTAAAGGGCTATCCGCATTGTATGGGGAATGAGATTCTGCGCTATTCGCTCAGGCTGGTCGCGCGTTCGGCTTCTTTGCTGGCGGTCTGCGGCCGTTGCCACGTCGTATATTCGCAATCGGGGTAACGCGAGCAACCATAAAATTGCCGCCCCTTACGGGTGCGCCGCTTTTGCAAAAGACCGCCGAATTCATCATGACACAGCGGGCAAGGCCCCACCGTCTCGTAAAAAGGTTCGGTGTGCGCACAATCGGGATAATGACGGCAACCGATGAAACGGCCAAAACGCCCCCGCCTCAACACCAGCGCATCTTCGCGACCGCATTCGGGGCAAGGTCGTCCGAGCGCTTCCGCCAGCCGCACCTCGACGGGCATATGTTCCCGCGCGTGATCCAGCGCCTTTTCGAAGGGACCATAGAATTTCGCCAGCGTCGGCTTCATACCCTGGGCGCCCCTGGCGATCGCATCCAGCTCATCTTCCAGCCGGGCTGTGAACGTAACATCGACGATATCGGGAAAATACTCGACGAGGCGGTCGCACACTCGGGTGCCGATTTCGGTGGGTTTCATGCGCGCGCCTTCACGAACCACATATTCGCGCTGCTGCAGCACGGAAACGGTCGGCGCGTAGGTGCTCGGCCGGCCGATACCGCTCTCCTCCAACATGCGGACCAGCGTCGCTTCGCTATAGCGCGGCTGCGGCTGGGTGAAATGCTGCTCGGGCAAGACTTCCAGCAAGGCCAGGCGATCGCCCACGCGCAACGCGGGCAAGGGCTCGGTCGTCTCGTCCTGCGCGCCCAATAAGGCCAGAAAACCGGCGAAACGCAACGAGTTCCCGCTCCAGCCGAGCGAATAGACCGGCGGCGCATCTTCGCCTTCGCTGGCGGTAATCTCTACCTGCATGGTTTCATAGATCGCCGCGGACATCTGGCTGGCGAGAAAGCGTCGCCAGATGAGGCGGTAAAGGCGCAGCTGCTCCGGCTCGAGGCGCGCTTCCAACGCTTCCGGCGTGCGCGTTACCGAAGTGGGCCGGATGGCCTCATGCGCTTCCTGCGCAGCCCGCGCGCGCGTTTTGTATTTCGGTGGCTGCTTTGGCACGAAATCACCACCGAATCGCTTACGCAGATAAGAGCGCGCTTCGTCCTGGGCAGACTTCGCCACGTTCACGCTATCGGTGCGCATGTAGGTGATCAGGCCGCCACGCCCGCCCTCTTCCAGCTCGATGCCCTCGTAGAGCTGCTGCGCGAGCGCCATCGTCTTGCGCACTCCATAGCCCAGGCGGCTGGACGCTTCCTGCTGCAGTGTACTCGTGGTAAAGGCGCGTTCGGCCGGCGCCGACGTTGGCCATGATCCACTTTAACGACCTGATAACGTGCCCGCTCCAATGCCTGCGCGTGCGGCTGCGCCTCCGCTTCGTTCTTGAGCGCCAGCTTCACACCATCGTGTTCGCGCAAACGAGCTCGCAAGCGGCGCGGCGCCCCATTGGATCCGGCTGCTTGCAGGGCGACATCGATCGTCCAGGATTCCTCGGGGATGAAAGCTGCGATCTCCCGCTCGCGTTCTACGACCAGGCGCAGGGCCACACTCTGTACGCGGCCGGCGCTCAGGCCATTATCCATCTTGCGCCAGAGCAGCTCGGTGATGTTATACCCGACAAGGCGGTCAAGGATGCGGCGCGCTTGCTGCGCATCGATCAGGGATGTATCGAGCGAGCGCGGCTGCTCGAAGGCCTGACGCACGGCGTCGGCAGTGATTTCATGAAAGACAACGCGATGCACGCGCTCCGCCTCCATTTCCGCCGCGTGTGTGAGGTGCCAGGCGATGGCCTCTCCTTCGCGATCCGGGTCGGTGGCGAGGTAGATGCGCTCCGCTCGCGCGGCTTGCGCGCGCAGGCCCTTCACCACTTCGCGTTTTTGATTCGGCACGCGATAGGTGGGGCGAAAACCATCCTCCACATCCACCGATAGGCGGGTGGTCAACAAATCGCGCACATGCCCCAGCGAGGCCTGCACGCGATATCCTGACCCCAATATGCTGCCAATGCTACGCGCTTTGGCGGGCGATTCGACGACGACCAGCCTGCCGCGCCGCTTTGCCGCCGCGCGTTTTGGCTTTTTCTTCCGTTTGGCTCGCTTGATAGGCGGCGGTGTCAATCCTTCATGCGCCGCCGTGCGCCCCATCTTGAAGACGCCACGGCCGCATTTGCCGCATTTGCCCCGCGTTGCCGGCGTGCCAGTGGCCGTGAAGACCGCCTCGGCCTCGACCAACGGGCGCTTGGCTTTGCATCCTACACAGTAAGCAATCGACGGGGCAGCGAGCATCCTTTTCGATCAGTCAGGCGGGCCTAGCCCATATTCCGGTGAGCATCGGTCTCGCCGATGCGAAATACTTTCGTGCCGCAGGTGCCGCAGGTGCCGCGCGTCGCCGGACGACCGTTCTTCATCACGATCGCCTCAGCGCTTTGAATATCGCGCTTTTCCTTACACTTCACACAATATGCCTGCATGACAAATCTCCCGGTTCATCCACTCTTACAAATTCCACTGTTCGGAGCCAACTGCTGCGCGATGGCGCGCACCTCCTGAGCTCGTTCGCGGTGACAGACCAACAGCGCATCTTTGGTCTCGACGATGACCAGGTCGCTGACACCGAGCGCCACGACCTGCCGCGCTGTCTCGCTGAGCACCAGCGTATCACGGCTGGCGGAAAATTGCACGCTCCCACCTGATTCCAATGTTTTGCCATAATTGCCCGCCGCGTCGCGCGGTAAGACATCGAAAAGCGCAGACCAGCTACCCACATCGCTCCAGCCAATATCTACCGGCAGCACGAGCATATCGGTCGCACTTTCCATGATAGCTACATCGAGTGGAAGGGCGACAGCCGCATCCCAGGCGCTTCTCAATGCCTCTTCCTGGCCCGTTTGCCCCGCCATCACGCTTAACTCCCGGAAACGTCCTGCAACCGCTGGTTGCGCGCGTTCGAATTCCGCCCAAGCCCGCGCCAATGACCAAACGAACATGCCCGAATTCCAACGATATTCGCCGGTATCGCAATAAGCCTGCGCCAGTTCGGCCGCTGGTTTCTCGACGAAAGCGAGCGCGCGATGATAGGGAAAACCATCCGCCTTGCCCAGCGCCTCGCCCAGGCGAATATAACCGAAACCCGTCGCCGCATAAGTCGGCTGGATGCCGAGCGTGACGATGCTCCCGCGCGCCGTGGGCTGCGCTAAGGAAACCGCCGCTGCCAGCGCCGCGCGAAAGCCATCCTCATCACCAATGTGATGATCAGCGGTGAGGATGCTGAGCGTCGCTTTCGGATAACGAGCGCTGATGATGGCCATGCCAAGCAAAGTCGCCGGCGCCGTATTTTTGCCATAGGGTTCGCCGATGAAGTTCTCCGCTGGTAAGCAAGGCGCCTCCTCACGCAAAGCGGGCAGCTGCCGCGCGCCAGCGACCACGAAGATGTGTTCCGGTGGCAGGAGGGGCAACAAGCGCTCCACGCTGGCGCGGAATAGGGAACGCGCTTCAGTGATCGCGAGCAATTGTTTGGGGCGGTCGGCGCGGCTGAGCGGCCAGAGGCGCGTACCGCTTCCGCCCGCCAGGATCAGCGCGCAATGCTCACCGACGCCCACGCCGCCGTTCATGGCCGCCGACCGCCGCGCCCATCCAGCTGGCGGTATTGCATCGCGCCCACCAACTCCACCAGGCCCTTGATTTCCAGCAGGGTAAGCGCGCTGCTGACCGTCGCGATGGGCAGGCCGCTGCCCTGCGCGATGTCATCCACATGCTGCGATGCCGCGCCTAGCTGCGCGAGAACCGTCGCTTCATTTTCGCTCAGCAATAAGGGCGGCGCCGAAGGCGCCATTTCCATCGTTGCTTCGTCACGGTCGGTAGCGATCTTCGGGGCAGACCGGAAACGCTCACCAACCATCGTATTGCCGCGCAGCACGCTCAGCACGTCCTCCGCGTGGCGCACGATACAAGCGCCATCTGCCAACAAATCGTTGCAACCTTTGCCGCTTTGCGAATGGATGTGTTGCGGCACGGCGAAGACCTCGCGTCCCTGATCGGCGGCATGTTGCGCTGTATTCAAGGCGCCGCTGCGAGATGGCGCTTCCGCCACCAGCACGCCGAGCGAGAGCCCACTGATGATGCGGTTCCGGTGCGGGAAATTACCGGGCGTCGGCTTCACTTTCGGCGCGAATTCGCTAATGATCATGCCTCTTTCCATGATGCGCTCCGCCAGCCCCCGGTTGCGTGCAGGATAGATTTCTTCCACACCGCTGCCCAGCACAGCTAGCGTGCTGCCGCGGGTCTCCAACGCGGCTTCGTGCACGGCGGCATCGATTCCCTGCGCCAGGCCGCTGATGATGGTATAGCCCGCGTCAGCGATGGCGCCAGCCAACTCGCGCGCGGCCTGCAAGCCATCACGGCTGGCCTTGCGCGTGCCGACGATAGCCAAAGCGAATTCCGGCCAGCGCGCTTTCGCCCCGCGCCAATAAAGCACCAGCGGTGGGTTGGCGATCTTTTTCAATAATTCCGGGTAATCGCTGTCCGCCAGCGTGGTCCAGCCGATGCCCCGCCGGGCGAGGGAAGCGACTTCTTCTTCAATATGCAATTTCTCACGCGTTTTCAACGTCTCGGATACCGCGTCAGGTCGCAAACCGCTGGCTCGCAGCTCTCGCTGATCGGCGCGCCAGGCTTCTGTCAACGCGCCAAAATGTCGCCGCAAGCGGGATACGCTGCCCGGCCCGACACCCCGGACGCGGCTCCATGCCAGCAGATACATCCGCGATTCGTCAAACCCCGCCGCGTTCTTCGCGTTCTCGTTCACGCGCTCAGCATAATCCTCACCGCCCTCCATCGCTAGCCCATCAACAAACCGGCGTATAGCGCCAGCAAACCGCCGACGGCAAGGATCGCAAGCAGGGCGAGCAAAATCGTCAAGATATCGGGGCCGGTGCCGCGCGGCGCGCGCACTCGTTGCCGCCGCGCGATTCGACCGGTATAGGGCCGGCGCGGCTCGCGCAGGGCCTTTCTGGCAGGCGGTTTCGCTGGCGCGGGTAGGTTGGAAGTCGTCGGTAAGGCCGCGCCGATCACAGTCGACTGCGCGCCTTGTTCTCGAAAAGCCCGCAGCACGTGCGCGAGCTGCTCGCCCGAACGGTAGCGCGCGGCGGCGTCCTTGCTCATCAACTTGTATACGATATTCACCAGTGGCAGCGGCACGGAGGGGTGATAGTCACTCACGCGGGGGATCGCCTCTCGCACGTGCGCCAGCGCCAGCTCTTTCTGATTCTCGCCACGATATGGCAGGCGTCCCGTCAACATTTCGAAGAGCACGATGCCCATCGCGTAGATATCGCATTCAGGCGCTGGCGCGGCGCCCAACGCTTGCTCCGGCGCGAAATAATGCGGACTGCCCCAAACCGTCGCTCGCTTCTCCGCTGGCGCCGCCCGCCGAAAGACCTGCGCGATGCCGAAATCGGTGATCTTCGCGCGGCCCTCACCCGTCAAGAGCACGTTTTGCGGCTTCACATCAGCATGTACGAGTCCGCGACGGTGCGCATAGCCGAGTCCTTCGCTCACCTGTATGGCGATTTCCAGCGCGCGCTGCATCGGTATGGCGCCCTGCTCGCGCAACATCTGCTTCAAATCTCGGCCTTCGATGTATTCCATGACGAGCACGAAGCGGTCCTCTTCGGTGAGGAAATCGTGCACGGTGACGATATTGGGGTGCTGCAACTGCGCGATGTGGCGTGCTTCGTTGCGAAAGCGCTCGCGGGATTTCTCGTCGTTGCTGAGGGTGGGGCGCATGATCTTGAGTGCTACCGTCCGCCCCAGCGCTTCGTCGTGCGCCTTATAGACGACGGCCATGCCCCCGGCGCCCTGTTGTGCCAGCAAGCGATAGCGCTGATGCAGCATGGTACGTTCGCTCATGCAACCCTATCCTATGGCAAATGGCGGCAGGCGCGAATCACCCCAACGGCGCTACGGCTGCATCAAGGGGTCATACAGGCGGCGGTATTCCAGCACAGCGCTACGGTCGGTTAGTCCGGCGATGTAATCTCCCACCACGCAGGGTAAGGAACGTTCACTCAATTGCTGCTTGAATTCCGGCGGCAACTGGTGCGGCTCTTCGGTGACCGTCTCATAAATCCCGATGATGAAGCGCTTCGCCCGTTGCTGCATGCGCATCACGCGGAAGTTGCGATACATCGCGTGTAGGAGGAATTCGTGCAGCTCGTCGTTGCGCTGTCGCATCGCCGTGCTGTGCCGCAGCACTGGCGTCTGATGCCGCTGAATATCCAACGATTCGCTCGGGTTCAGCTTATCCAACTCGCGCGCGCTCTCTGCCAGCACATCCTCCAATTGCCAGCCGATCAATTCGCGCACGAATCGATGCCGCGTGAGCATATCCATTCGTTCACCCTGCCAATCCATGCGCGCACAGAGTTCCCGCCAGAGCGATAGATCATTCAGCTGCGGCGACGTGAGCAAGCCAGCGTGCAGGCCATCATCCAAATCGTGCGCGTTATAGGCCAGCTCGTCTGCGACATTGACGATTTGCGCTTCGAGGCTGCCGCGCAAACCTGCGTCGTCGATGCCGGGAAAGCCGCGCTCGTCGTAGCTGGTCTCGTGCCGCGCGATGCCCTCCAACGCTTCGATCGTCAGGTTCAGCCCCGGCCATTGCGGATAACGCTGCTCCAACTCAGTGACGATGCGGAAGCTATGCAGGTTGTGGTTGAAACCACCATGATCGGCCAGCAATTCGGCCAAGGTCCCTTCGCCGGCGTGCCCAAATGGCGGGTGGCCCAGATCATGCGCCAGGCATATTGTCTCCACCAGGTCTTCGTTGGCGGCTAGGGCCCGCGCCAGCGTCCGCCCAATTTGCACCACTTCTAGCGTATGCGTGAGGCGCGTGCGGAAGTAATCGCCTTCGTCGTTTACGAAGACTTGCGTCTTGTATTCCAACTTTCGGAAGGCTTCACTATGGACAATGCGGTCTCGGTCGCGCTGGAAGGCGGTGCGGTGCTGCGGTTCACGTTCGGGGTGCACGCGGCCGCGGCTTTCAGCGCTGCGCAGGGCATATGGCGCTAAGGCCAACGCTTCGTTTTGCTCCAGATCTGCCCGCATCTTCACGAGTGCCATCATTACCCTCGCCTCCAACCAGACGAATTAGGGTTGGGGATAGGTGTGCTATACTATATGTATTCTATACAGGAGTATCCCGTGGCCGAAAGTGCCACCCTGAATTTGCGGCAAGCGGCGCGCATGATCGAATGGTTGGATGAACAACGCCGCCAGGATAAGCGCACTATCACCGCGCTCGAGCAAAGCCTCGCCGCGCAACACAATGCACTCGAAACGATGCAAACCCGCCTGAACGCGCTGGAAGCGGAGCAAAACGAGCAACGGCGCGAAATTACTCGCAACGACGACAGCAGTGAAATCATCGCCGAAGTGGCCGGCGAAGTGCGCAAGATGATCGATAACCAGAACGTGCGCCGATTGGCCGCCGAGCGCGAACTCGAGCGCCGCAACGATATTGCCCGCGAAGCGCTCGCCACCGAAATCGGCGCGCAAAAGGAACGCATCGGCCAACTCGAAGCCAGCCGGCGCGATATCGAGCCTCTACAGGAATCACGACACCGCCAGGAAACTGCCCTAAGAGCCCTGCAACAACGTGTCGACGAGCACAGCCGCCTGCTGGAGGAGCCCGAGCGCCGCTTCAGCTTCCTCGAAGAGCAACACCGCCAAGAAGGACGCCGCCTCGCTGAAATTGAGAACCAGCTACCTGAACTGCGCAAACTGCTCGAATTCATCCGCCCCAAGATCACGCTTCTCGAAGACCTTTCTGTCCGCAACGAGCGGCGCTTGCAGGATATTTTCCTGGCGGAAAGCGAGCGCCGCGAAGAGATGCAGCAATTCATCGAACAACAAGAACGACTCGAGCAAACGCGCGAAGCGCAACAGGCGGAATTAACCAACCGCTTCCGCGAACAAGACGAACGCTTGCAAGGCAGCCTCGCCCAATTCGCTACCTGGTCCGATACGCACCGCGAAATGCGCCAGCTCATCGCCGATTTCGAGCGCATCGGCGAAGGCCTCGAGCGGCGCATCAACGAGCTCGCGGAAATCCAACGCTTGAGCGAAGAACGCTTTCGCAACGAATGGAATGACTGGGGTAGCACAGAGCAGCAGCGTTGGAAGCAATTCACCCTTTCTACCGATGAAATCTGGCGCAACCACGACCGCGAATTCGAGCGCTTCGTCCAGCGCATCAATGCCCTGGACGCGCGTTTCCCGCCGCTAATCGAAGGCCTCAAGAACCTCTGGCAACTCGAACGCAAACGCGCGCGCCTGTACAGCGATAGCTACCAGCAAATGCTCGCCGAGCACGACCAGGAGGCCATCCCCCGCAGCGTGTCGCCCAATTCCGGCCGCTGAGCACACCGAACGATGTTCCAGGCGCGCGTCATCGGCACCGCCGGCCACATCGACCATGGGAAATCCACCCTAGTCCAGGCCCTCACCGGTATCCATCCCGACCGTCTGCCGGAAGAGCGCGCCCGCAAGCTCACCATCGACCTTGGCTTCGCCTGGTTGACCCTGGATGACGGCAGCCCGCTCGGCATCGTCGACGTGCCCGGGCACCGCGATTTCATACAGAACATGCTCGCCGGCGTTGGCGGCATCGATGCGGCCCTACTGGTCATCGCCGCCGATGAAGGCGTCATGCCGCAAACGCGCGAGCACCTCAACATCCTGCACTTGCTCGGCATCCCGCGTGCCCTCGTTGCCCTTACCAAATGCGATCTGGTCGACGATGAAGAATGGCTCACCCTCGTGCAGCTGGATATCGCCGATACGCTCGAGGAAACGGCACTGGCTGGCGCGGAGATTTACCCCGTCTCTGCGCATACTGGCGCCGGGTTGGAGCAATTGCGGGTCGCCCTCGCCAATCTGCTCCGTGAATTGGCTCCCGTCCCTGATCGTGACCAGCCGCGCCTGCCTATCGACCGAGTCTTCACGCTGGATGGCTTCGGCACAGTCGTCACGGGCACCCTGCGCGGCGGCAGGCTGCGGGTCGGCGAAGAGCTGGCCATCGAGCCCGGCGAAACCCGCGCTCGCATCCGCGCGCTGCAATGCTACGAACAACCAGTGGAAGAGGCCCGGCCCGGCGCGCGCGTGGCGGTAAATTTGAGCGGCCTGCGCGGCGAAAGTTTGCGGCGCGGACAGGTGTTGGCGCGACGCGGCGCTTTACCAGCAACCCGACTCATAGACGTCCACTACCAACACCTGCCCGGTAATCCGCGCCCGTTGCGGCACAACACCGACGTGAAGGTCTTCGCCGGCGCGGCGGAATGCGGCGCGCGCGCGCGCCTACTTGGCGCGGAGCAGTTGGCGCCAGGTGAGGATGGCTGGTTGCAATTGCGCTTGAACCGACCCCTCGCCATAGCAGAAGGTGACCGTTACATCTTGCGCATCCCCTCGCCTGCGCGCACGATTGGCGGCGGCACTATCGTCGACCCACAACCCCAGCGACGCTGGAAACGCTTCGCCAGCGAACGCCCGGCGATCCTGGAAACGCGCCTGCGCGGCAACCCATCGCAACGCTTGGCGCAACGAGCCGCACATCCTACACCTATCCCTATCACCGATTTGCGCGCGGCCAGCGGCTTCTCTGCCGACGAATTCGAAACCGCCTTTGCCCATGCCGAAGCGAATGGCGAGGTCATTCGGCTGGGGAAAAACTTCGCGCAGGCATCCGCACCGCACCGCCAGTTGCGGCGGGAAATCGTTGCTCTACTCACCGATCATCATGCGCGCAATCCCATGCAGACGGGCATGTCACAGGAAGAATTGCGAAGCCGCCTGGATTGCTCTGCGGCGGCCCTCGCGGCCATCCTGGCGGAGATGGAAGATGAAGTCGCGCGCGCGGGCGAACGTGTGCACCTGGTGGGTCATGAGATACGCTTCAGCGCCGAGCAAAACGCGCGCATCGAGCAACTCGCCACCGCCTTCACTCACCAACCCTCTACCCCACCGGCCCCTCGAGAGGTGGTCGCTCTCGTCGGAGAAGAGGTCTGGTATGCCTTGCTCGAGCGCGGTGATTATGTGCTGGTCGCGCCCGAAGTCGCTTTCGCCCGCGCGGCCTACGAGGAGTTCTGCGCGGCCTGCCTGCGCTTAATCGATAAGGGCAGCCCGCTCAGTGCCAGTGCCCTCCGCGACCACTTGCGGACCAGCCGAAAATACGCCATCGCCCTGCTCGAGCACCTGGACGCGCGCGGTGTTACGAAACGAATCGGCGATGAGCGCGTCCGCGGCCCGCACGCACCAGAATAACCTGCGCCGCCGGCTTATTCCTCTCGCCCCGTCACCCGCTGGATATCCGCGCCCAGCGCCGTTAGTTTCGCTTCCACCTTTTCGTAACCGCGGTCGATCTGGTGAATGTTCGCGATTCGCGTTTCGCCGGATGCCGCCAACGCTCCGAGCACCAGTGCCATCCCCGCGCGAATATCCGGGCTCGTGATCATCCCCACCGCCCGCAACGACTCCGGCCCTTGCACCAAAGCGCGGTGCGGGTCGCACAGCGTGATCCGCGCGCCCATCCGCATCAGGCGATCGGTGAAGAATAGGCGACTCTCATACATCCAATCGTGAAAGAGCACTGCGCCGGCGCTCTGCGTAGCGACGACGATCGCGACGCTCATCAGGTCCGTCGGAAAGGCCGGCCAGGGTTGCGCTTTGATGATCGGAATGCGCCCGCCAATGTCTTCCTGAATCCGCAACTCCTGCGTGGCGGGAACGAGCAAATCCACCCCGTCGACTTCCCAGCGCACGCCCAGCCGCGCGAAGACTTGCCGCGCCATCACCAGCTGTCCGGGGGCCGCGTCACGAATGCGGATTTCTCCGCGCGTCATCGCCGCCGCGCCAACCCAGCTGACGACCTCCATGTAATCTGCGCTCACGGTCGCTTCGCCGCCATGCAAACGCGCGACGCCTTCGATCTCCAGCCGGTTCGAGCCGATGCCGCGGATGCGCGCGCCGAGGCCGTTTAGCATATGGCACAAATCCTGCACATGTGGCTCGCCGGCGGCGTTATGGATGACCGTGTGCCCGCGCGCGAGTACCGCCGCCAGCAGCGTGTTCTCTGTGGCCATCACGCTCGCTTCCTGTAACAAAATTTCCGCGCCAGACAAGCCCGTTGTGTGCATACGAAAGACGCCATCCGCATAATCGATCTCAGCGCCCAATTCCCGCAGGGCGCTCACGTGCGGATCCAGACGCCGCTCACCGATGACATCGCCACCGGGCGTCGGCAGCACGGCGCGTTGGAAACGGCCCAATAAAGGCCCGGCGAAAATGAAGCTGGCGCGGATCGCCTGCGCCTGTGTCAAAGGCCGGTCCGGCGGCTGGGCGGCGGCAGCATCCACTCGCACAGTGCTCTCACCCAGCCAATCCACCGTCGCGCCCAACTTGCGCAGCATGGCAATCACCACATCGACATCGCGTATGCGCGGGATGTTGTGAAGCACAACCTGTTCATCCGTCAGCAAGCAGGCGGGTAACATCTTAATAGCCGCGTTTTTATTGCCGCCCGGCCGCACTTCGCCCCGCAAGGGCCGGCCGCCACGGATCAGGAATTCTTCCATTGTCATTCCCCCGCCCAAAGCGCCACTGCCGCGCCGCGTTCCATCCCGAGCACCACCGCCGCTTCTCCTTCGCGGATGGCAATCTCTAAATAACCACTGCTGTCTATTAGCGCCAGCGTTTCCCCCCGCGCGACTTCGCCATACGTTCGCTGAATGCCTCGCAGCTGCTGGTCGGCAACCTGCACGCACGCCCTTTCCACCGATATCGTCAGCTGTTCGCCTGCACCACCTTGCCATTCCAGCGCATCACCTGCGCGCGCAAAGGGCCCGATATTCGTGAGCAGATTACCGAAACGATCCACATCGCGCACCTCCCCGCGAAAACTGGCTGTTTCAGCATCCCATACCGCTATGGCCATAGGCAAGAGGATCGGGTTCGTTACCTCATCGCCAAGAGCCGAAATATCAACGCCATGCGCCCAATGTGCAGCTACCGGCGCGAAGATATCCCGCCCGTGGAAGGTATCGCTGCGTGCTTCGCGCCAATATCGCCTGTCAGTCAGCGCCACCGCCTGCCACCTCTTCTCTAAGCGAAACACGGCCGTCAATACGCCGTTATCGGGCGCCACGAAGCGATAACCGCCCGCGGCGACCGCGAGCGCTCGTCGCGCCGTCCCCACGCCCGGGTCAACGACGACCAGGAAGACCGTCGCCACCGGAAAGTAGCGATAGCATCGCGCGAGGGCTGTCGCTGCGCCTGCCACGTCCTGTGGGGCAATATCATGGCTTATGTCGATCAGCGCTGCGGCCGGGCAGCACGCGCGCAGGATGCCCTTCATCGCGCCCACGTAGCCATCGCGCGTGCCAAAATCAGTCAACATCGCGATCGTCGTATTTGTCACCATGGCGCCCTATTCTAATGCGCTGCTCGGGCGGGCGGTAAGCGCGGTCACGTCAATTCACTATATTTATGACATGGTTACCATATGCGGTCTCACATTGCGGGAGTTGGTGGCTTCGTTAGAGAGCCAACGGCAAAAAGACGAAAGCATCTGGCTGCGAGAGACTCTGTCTCTGCCGCAAGCGTTGCCCCGCGCCGACGGTTTTGCTGCTGCGGATGATTTTCTCGCCCTGCTCGTCCGTGTCATCCGTGCCCTGGCTCGTGATCAACTGCCACCCAGTATCTTGGAGCTGGGGAGCGGCATTTCCACCTTAGTGATAGCGCAAACCCTGGCGCAATTGGGCATAGGTCCATTGCGCTCGCTCGAACACGAAGCTCGTTTCGCGGCGCGTACACGACGATGGCTAGCGAAGCAGAACCTCAGCGACTCTTGCGAAGTCTTACACGCACCCTTGCAACCCTGCCCACCGGAAACAGGCACCTCGAATTGGTATGACCGCAGCGTCCTGCCTGCGGAGGCGCAATTCGACCTGCTCGTCATCGATGGCCCGCCCGCCTGGTTCTTCTCACCCATGGCACGCGCGCCCGCCCTGCCTATGCTGGCCGATCAACTCGCACCGCGAGCCCTGATCCTGCTGGATGATTACCGACGCCGCGGCGAACACCATTGCGTCGCAAATTGGCAGGCGCAGTTCCCGCATCTGCAGGTTGCCGAAATTGCCACCCGCAAAGGCACCGCCATCCTGCGCTGGGATCCGCCCGCTTGATACCGCTACCGGCAGGCACTATACTGCGCGCCCAATGAGCGAAACTCCCATCAACTACCTCACCGCCGAAGGTGCAGCCGAATTGCAGCGCGAGTTGGATCAACTGCGCGACATCCGCCGGCCAAAGCTCGCCCGCTTGCTCAAAACGGCCGTTGCCCAGGGTGACCTCAAAGAGAACGCGGATTATCATGACGCGCGCGAGCAGCAAGGCTTCGTCGAGCGGCGTATCAGCTTCCTTGAGGATACGCTACGTTTGGCACAAATCATCGAGAAAAGTGGCGGAAGCGACGTCGTCGGCATCGGTTGCTGCGTCACCATCCTCGAGAAAGGCGAAGATATCGAGGAGACGTATCGAATCGTCGGCGCCGCCGAAGCCAATCCGCGCGAAGGCAAGATCTCACACGAAAGCCCGTTGGGAAAAGCTCTGATCGGCAAAAAAAACGGCGCTCGCGTGAAAGTAGAAACGCCAGAAGGCCGCACCACCTTCCTCATCAAATCCATCGATTAAAGTCCGGCCGCGCTTCTGTATACGCGCGCGACCCGGTGACGAAGCCGTCGAAGGCCAGTCACGACACTATGGCAACGACACCGTCGTTATCAGCAATGAGTCCCCTTCGCCAATATGTGTGCGCGCGCCAGTCACCGCGTCATACCAGCCAAGGAAGAGCGCATATTCGCCAGCCGGTAACCCGTCTCTCCCCAGCGAGTAGATTTCACGCTGGATCTCTCCCACGGGCCATTCATTGGTCGGGATACGGGGTGATTGGTCAGCCTGCGCGCGCGGCCGCGTCTCGCCAATTCGAACCAAATGAGCGAAGACAGTGAGCGGGCTTTCGCTCTGCTGAATTGGCAACCAATACAGGCGCAAGACGAGCGCATCCGGCGTCAATTCCAGCCGATAGCCGCGCGCTTCCGCCAACGGCGGTGTGCCGAAATAGGCGCCCGAGCCGAGCGGTAGGGCCGCTTCGATTTCGGCCGGACTCGGCTCGATCGGCAGATACGCCGCGTACGGGATACCGCCACTTTCGCCACGCAACCAGAGTCGACGCTCCGCCACGAGCCATCTTTCCGTGACACCCGCATTCGGCCAATCGCCATATTCGCGCCCGACCGTCCAGAGCGTCGCGTAACTCGCGGCAGCGGCCAACGCCCTCTCAATCTCGGCATTGGGTTGCCCCGTGCTAGTGGGCAAAGCCAGCTCCGCCGCGCCCGTCTCGGCGCGCGCAAAATGCCAGCTGAACGCCGGGTCGCGCGATTGCTGAATGACCGCATCCGCCGAAGACAGCGACCCGCTCATCCATTCGACTAGCGCGCGCCAATCGACCGCTTTCTGGTAGGGCCCATAATATTGCCCCAGGCTATAGGCCATCAGGAACGCGATGGGCAGGGCCGCGACCGACGCCACCACACGGCTTCGCTGCGCCAATCGATCCAGCGCCGCCGCCGCGAGCAGCGCCAAACCCGCCGCGCTGGCCAGGACGTAACGCGCGTGGAAAACGCGCCACTTCAGCCCCGCCAGCGCCAACAGGAGAATCGGCACGAGGAGCAGCGTGCCTGCCATCAACATAGATTGCCGCTGCGCCTTCTGCTGCCATAGCCAGATCGCGGCGCTCCCGCCCGCCAACCAGAGCGTGGGGCCCAACCAGGGTGACCAGGCAGCCGGCAATGTTTCGCCGAAAGCCAGCGTTATAGGCAGCTCCAACAGCGCGCGGAGGGATAGCAACTCCAGGTTACCGCCATAGCCGCCGCCCCATAGCAGATTGCCTTGTAACGCGAGAAAGACCGCCGCCATCAACCCGAGCAACGCGCCTTGTACGGCCAGCCAGCGCCGCAAAAAGGCCGCATCCCTCCAGCGTGACCAGAGCGCATATGCCGTCAGGGCGAGCAGCACAGCAGCCTCTTGATACGCCAGGGCCAGCGCCGCCGCCGCCGCGAGAGCATACAGCAACCAATCGCGCCAACCCTCCACCCGCCGCGCCAGCAATCGCAACCCCAGCGCCAAGGCCAGCGCGCTCAAACCCACCCAGGGCGCGTAATTGCGGGCGTCTTGCGCGTGCCAGATCACGAAGGGATGCGCGGCCCAGAGCAGCGCTGCCAGCAAACCCAGTCGCCGCGTGCCCAGCCTCAGACCCATCGAATAAACCGCTGCTGCGCCCACCAGCGCGCTCAGCGCCGGCAGCAACCGCAACAGCCAGACGCCACCCTCCCCCGTAAAAAGTCGCCAGGCACGAAACGAAGCGTAGACACCCAGCGGGATGGGCTCGATCGGCGCGATCTCCCGCAGCGATTCGCCCAAAGGCCTTTCGGCCCAATGCTGCATGGCGAAGGCTTCGTCACCACGCAAAGGCTGCCGCTCAAGCGCAACCAGCCGCAAGAATGCCGCAAGCAAGAGGATGGCCAGTGCGGGCGCGAGTTGGAGCAGCGGCCGTCGCGCGGTCACTGCAGCGCCGGCCTTCACCGGCTCCGGGCGGGCATCGCTTCGAGTAAGAAGTCGATGATGCGCTCTATCTCTGCCGAGTCGAGCAGCAGGTCTTCGTCGCCTGCCGTTAACTTTCGCCGAGCATCGCGCAAATAATCGGCCAGGCTAGGGTCCTGCTTGGCCTGCGCGCGCAAGACCGGCACAGCCGGCGCTTCGATTTCCAGGCGTGCCCGCTCGCTGATGAAGACGATGAGCGGTTGCACCGGGATATCGGGCGCCACCTCATCCACCCGCGCTTGCAACTCCGCTGCCGCCCGCCGCGCTTCTTCTGTGGGGTTGCCGATCCCATCCATGCGGAAGAAGCCGAGCACACGACCCAAGGGTGAACGCTTCGCGCCCCACCTCTCGCCCCGCACGTGATAGGCGCCTTCCTGATAGCGCGTGATGATGGCAAAGATTCCCTGCGGACAAACAAGCACGTGCCGCGCGGGGAAGTGATGGTAGCTGAAAAAAGCGTTGCGCTCGCTGAATCCCTTCAGGTTTGCGGGCAATTCTTCCTCCGGCCGCGGCTGCCGCAACCAGAGATTCGTCATGCGTGAAGAGATCAAGGCGCTCACCAGAGCCAACGGAAGCACCAATAAAGAGATCACCGGCAGCAGCGCCGCCAGACGTTCATCATCCGGTCGGATGAAATTGCCAGTCAGCAAGAAAGAGAGGATGAGGAAGCCAAAAGCGAAAACGAAAAGGTAGGTGGCGAAGCGGCGATTGCGCGTGGCGAGGCGGGTATTCGTGAAAATGCGCAAGGCAACGCTCCCTAATTTCCTCGGCTGCTGCGCGCATCATAGCCCGGCGGCGCCCACCAGGCTAGCGTTGACACCCCTGCGCGTCTATCATCGCAACGATCCCGCCGCAAGGATGCCAACCACCGGAGCGCGCTCCATGCAAGAATTCGCCGCCATAGCCGCCTTCTCCCTGCTCGGGCTGGGCGCGTATTGGGCATTCTTCATCTTCCCACGGCAGCGCAACTTCATCAAGCGGCAGCGCATCGTGCAATCGCTGGTGCCAGGCGAGCGCGTCATCACCGGCGGCGGCATGATCGCCACCGTCGTCGCCGTCGATGCCGATTCTGGCACCACTGAGCTGGAAATAAGCGAAGGCGTGCGCATCACAGTGATGAGCGCTGCCGTGCTGCAACGCTACGACGATGATTCCGCATGAAACGCCCTTCGCTCTGGCTATTATTCGTCGTCGCCCTCAGCATCGCTGCGACCTGGTTCGCCCTGCCGAGTAGCGAAAATTTCTTCGGCATCACCCTGTCGCCACAACCGTTGGGGCTGGATGTGGTCGGCGGGTTACGCGTCTTGCTGGCGGCCGATCTGCCAGCCGATGTGTCGATCGACGCGAGCGAGTTGCAACAAACCGCCAACAACGTCTCGAAGCGCGTCAACGCCCTCGGCCTCGGCGAGGCAACGATCCAAACACAGGGCGCGCGCCGCATCCTCGTCGAGCTGCCCGGCGAGAGTGACCCCCAACGCGCGATCGACACCATCCAGGAAACCGCGCTGCTCGAATTCGTCGATTTCCGCGGCCTGGGCGACCAGCTCTACTGGTTGGAAGGCAGCCGCATCCAAACGCAACTGCCACAACCCAACCCTTGCGTGTCTTCCAATATCGCCAAAACCGTTGATGGGGACGCTGACGCCGCCCTCCACCCACTTTCCAGCTTGCCCTTCCAGACGGTGATGACCGGCGCCTGCCTGAGCGGCGCCTCTGCCATCCGCAACCCACAAAGCGGCCAATGGGAAATCGCCTTTGAGCTGCGCGGCGAGGCGGTCGAGCTCTTCGGCGATTACACCGCCGCCAACATCCGCGAGCCGATGGCCATCGTGCTGGATGGCTGGGTCCTCTCCGCGCCCTTCATCAACAGCGCCATCACCAGCGGCGAAGGCGTCATCACGCTTGGCCAGGTCAGCACTTTCGAGGAATCGGAAGCGCAACGCGAAGAAGCGCAACAGCTCGCCCTGCAATTGCGCTCCGGCGCCCTGCCCATCCCCCTGCGCGTCGAGAGCACACAGCTCGTCGGTGCCACGCTGGGGCAGGATTCGGTAGAACGCTCCGCGCGCGCGGGCTTCGTCGGCATCATCGTCGTGCTGCTCTTCATGCTCGTCTACTATCGCTTGCCGGGGCTGGCGGCAGCGCTGGCCCTGCTCGTCTTCATCGCGCTCAATCTAGCCAGCTACCGCATCATTCCTGTAACGCTCACGCTGCCGGCCATCACCGGTTTCTTGATCTCTGTCGGCACGGCGGTAGATGGCAACATTCTCATCTTCGAGCGCATCAAGGAAGAGTTGCGCGCCGGTCAACCGCTGGATACGGCCCTACAACAGGGATTCAGCCGCGCCTGGAGCGCCATCTTCACCTCCAACCTCTCCACCATCCTCATCGCCAGCATTCTCTTCCTCTTCGGGCAGACACCAGGCGCGCATATCGTGAGTGGCTTCGCCCTGACGCTCATCATTGGCCTCTCGCTCAACCTCTTCACGGCCGTGCTGGTTACGCGCACTTTCCTCTCCGTCTTCGTGGCTGGTTTGCGTGGCGCGCGCGCAGGGCAAGCCTGGCTCTGGGGCGCCTGAGCGATGTTCCAGCTGGTCGAGAAGCGCCGTCTATTCTTCGCCATCTCCGCCTTTGCAATCGGCACGGGCATCCTGTTGATGGCTCTGGCGACGTTGCGCTTCGGGCAACCGCTGCAGCTGGATATCGACTTTCTCGGCGGCAGCGTCTACGAATTCGAATTCTTGCCCGGCTCTGCTGGCGCGGCGGTAACGGAAGACCACTTGCGCAGGGCCTTCACCCAATTCGGCGAGGATAACGTCATCATCCAGGGCCTCTCGCCCATTGGCGGGGAAAAAGCGGCGGCCAACCAGCGCTGGTCAGTGCGCGCAGGCTTCCTCGAGCCGAGCGATAACGCCATCAACCGCCTGCGCGACCAGCTGAACGCATTGGCGCCGCTGGACGAAGCCAGCCTCAGCCTAGATAGCGTTTCGCCCAGCGTCGGCTCCGAAGTAACGCGCGCGGCGGCGCTGGCCGTGCTCGTCGCCGCCGTCGTCATCACCGGCTTCATCGTCATCGCCTTCCGCCAAGTGCCAAACGCCTTCCGCTATGGTATCTGCGCCATCGTCGCCATGCTGCACGACCTGCTCGTCGTGCTCGGTTTGATGGCCCTGATGAGCCTGCTCTTCGGCTGGGAGGTCGACGCGCTCTTCCTGACGGCCGTGCTCACCATTCTCGGCTTCTCCGTGCAGGATTCCATCGTGGTCTTCGATCGCATTCGCGAAAACATCCACCTGCACCTGGGCGAACCCTTCGAGACCATCGTCAACCGCAGCATCTGGGAGACGATCCATCGTTCGTTAGCCACGCAGCTGAACGCCTTTTTCGTGATGATCGCCATCCTGCTCTTCGGCGGCGAAACGGTGAAGCAATTCGTCCTTGTCCTGTTGGTTGGCTTGCTCTCGGGAACCTATTCCTCGCTCTTCACGGCGGTGCCGCTCCTCGTCACCTGGGAGCGCGGCGAAATCCCCTTCTTACGCGGCGGCGCGGGGCAGTTGGCGCGCGAAGACGAAATGCTACCTTAAGGAGCGGGCTGCTCGGCCCATCGCGGAATGGGTTGCGTGGTGGGATTGGCGAGTAATTCGCCCACGGTCGCCACCCATCGTGTGATTTGTGTCGCTTTGTTGAGGTAGACATCGGCGCCCGCAGCAATCGCAGCTTTGCGGTCCTCGGTGCTGGCGCGGGCGCTGAGCAGGATGATGGGTTTCGTTACGAAATTGGCGGTTTTTCGCAGCTGTTGGCACAATTCCAGGCCACTCACATCCGGCAATATCACATCCAGGCTGACCAAGTCGATGCGTTCGGCATGGGCGATTGCCAGCGCCGCCTGGCCATCGAGGGCACTGCGGACGCGATAATTTTCACGTTCGAGCAGCAGCGAAAGCAAGCGAAGACAATCTTGATCATCATCCACGATGAGGATGGTCGGTGCCATATTGGCCCCCGTCTGTCGGTCCATTTGCTCCAGTATAAGGAAGTACGCATCTAGCGCTTACCGCTCTTGCGAACGGCTGATGCTAGCGAAATCTTGTATAGAAGTTACAATCCCGTTACACTGACCTGCGTTGGTGATGAGGCGAAGAAGGGGGCTCGCTTGGCCGCTGTTTCAGATAGCGACCTGCAATTGGCCATGCGTTACCTGCTGCAGACTGTTGCGCAGGAGCCACATTCCGAGCAGACCATCCGCATCATCCTGCGCACTACGCAATCGCTGCTGGATTGCGACGCGATCGGCTTCTCTTTCTTCCCCGAACCCTCCTTGCGGGTTGTCTATGGCGCCAGCGCGGACCGTTTACCCGAAGATCTGCTGCGTCAACTGGCGGCCGAACTGAGCAACAACCTGCACCTCAACCCGCCGTTGCCGGCGCCCGGCCATCCACACTTCCATTCCCTCATCGCCACGCCCATCCAGGTGAAAGATGAGCTCGTGGCCATCTTCTGGCTCGGCGCTCACCAACGCCTGCGCGCGCTCTGCAGCCTGAGCGACGATCTGCTCACCATCAAGCGCTACCTCCTCCTCGTCGCCAACAACCTGCACCGTGAAGCGCGCCACCATCGCCTCGAGCTGAGCCAGACGGATTTCATCGGCCTGCTGGCGCACGATTTACGTTCTCCCTTAACCGCTATGCTCGGCTTCGCCAACCTGCTGGAAAACGGCCCACTCACTGAGCAGCAGCTGCATTACCTCGGTAAGATCCAGACTGGCATCAACCAAATCACCGAGCTGACCGAGGGCATCCAGGATGCGGTGCGCTACGACCCAAGCGATGAAGGCTTCCGTTTCACGCGACGGCCGCTGGATTTTCGCCAATTGGCCGAAAAATGCGTCCAACAATTCCGCCTAGCCGCGCGCGATGCCGGCTTGAATTTGCGCTTGCAAGCGCGCCAACAGTTACCCCTCGTGAACGCCAACTCGCGCATGATCGCGCGCGCGCTCAACAACTTGCTCGAAAACGCCATCAAATACACGCCGCGCGGCGGCAATATCGCGGTCCACATCCGCGCTGACCAGGAACAGATCGTCATCGCGGTGCAGGATGACGGATTCGGCATCCGTCGCGAATACCAGCGTGATCTCTTCGAGCGTTACGTGCGCGTCCACCGCGAAGAACATCGGCGCATCCGCGGCAATGGCCTGGGCCTCTATATTGTGCGCAGCATCTGCGAGCACCATGGCGGCAGTGCTTCCGTGCAAAGCTGCGAGGGGGTGGGCAGCACCTTCTCGATCATGTTACCGTTGCGGGGCGAGAACCTCGTCTCGCATACCGCCTGAGTGGCCGGCGCTCAGCCGTCCGGCCACCCAACCAGCGCGCGCCACACGCAATGAATATCCAACGCCTGTCTGAGTCAGTGATCGACCAGATCGCGGCCGGTGAGGTCGTCGAGCGGCCGGCTTCGGTCGTCAAGGAGCTCATCGAGAACGCGCTCGATGCCGGCGCACGCAGCATTAACGTCGAAGTCAGTAGCGGTGGCACCAAGCGCATCCGCGTGAGCGATGATGGCCATGGCATCCGCGCGGCGGAGGTCCGCCTGGCGTTCTCGCGGCACGCCACCAGCAAACTGCGCGCCACACAAGACCTCGCCGAATTGCGCACGCTCGGCTTCCGAGGCGAAGCGCTGGCCACCATCGCCGCCGTCAGCCAACTCTCGGCCATCACCCGACACATCGATGACGAATTGGGCACGCTCGTGCGCATCGAAGGTGGTGCCTGGCGCAAACAACAAAGCCAGGCCGCGCCGCGCGGTAGCATGGTCACCGTCGAGAATCTCTTCTACAACACACCGGCGCGCCTCAAATTCCTCAAGCGCCCCGCCACCGAGCGCCGTCAAATTGCCCGTGTCGTCAGCCGCTACGTCTTTGCCTTCCCCGAAGCGCGCTTCGCCTACCAACAAGACGGCCGCGAGCTCTTCCACACCAGCGGCAATGGCGACCGTTACGACGCACTCGTGCAACTGCTCGGCCTCTCGCATGCGCGGCAACTGTTGCCCACTCCCGAAACGAATGCAGACCGGCATCCCGCCTTGCGCGCTGCCATCCAGGTGAGCGGTTTCGTCTCCGCGCCAACGCTGCACCGCGGCGACCGAAACCAGTTGGCTCTCTATGTCAACGGCCGCTGGATCCAGGACTCGCGCCTCAATTTCGCCATCATCCGGGCCTACGAGGGCCTGCTGGCGCCCGGGCGCTTCCCCTTCGCCTTCCTGCAAATCACCATGCCGCCCGAGCACGTCGACGTCAACGTCCATCCGACCAAAGCGGAGGTGCGTTTTCAACAACCGGAGCGCGTCTTTGCGGCGGTGCTGCGCGCGGCGCAAGGCGCCCTCTCCCAGGCCGAATTGCAATCCGCTGCCTCGCCAGCCAACTTGAGTAGTTTTCCTGAGACACCCGACCGCTGGTTTCACGAAGCGATCGACGCTAGCGGTCAGGACTTCCCTAGCGCCCTACCCGCCACCCGGGAAACTGATTACGCAAGCGAAGCGGAGGAGCGACAGCTGCCGCCGCGTACCCTGCCACCGCTGCGCGTCGTCGGGCAGGTCGGCGCCCTTTATATCGTGGCGGAAGGGCCCGCCGGCCTCTACCTCATCGACCAGCACGCAGCCCACCACCGCCTGCTCTATGAGCAATTGCGCAACGAACTCGACGCCGGCGCCATCGAACCGCAAGAATTACAAGAAACACACACCCAACAGTTGCCTGAGCCGTTGGCTAATGCGCTCACCGAAAGGTTGGCGACCTTACCTCCACTTGGGTTGCGGGTCGAACCCTTCGGCCCGGGGAGCTTCGCCCTACGCGCCTTGCCTCGCCAATGCCTGCTCCCACATTGCGAAGCCGAATCCTTCTTGCCCGCCCTTGCCGCTGTCGTGAGCGTGGATGAGGATGATCTGCTCGTATCGTTGAGCGAACAAGCAGCCTATCGCGAGGGTCAATTGCTCACATTGGAGATGCAACAGCAGCTCGCTCGCGCATTGGAGCGGTGCCAGTCACCGCTGGAATCGCCGCACGGCGCGCCCACCCTCCTCCACATCACGCGCGAGCAATTGGCGCGTGAATTTCACCGTTAGTTCACTCTCCCCACCAAGCCAGCTAGTTACTTTCCCACCGCAAACTGCGCGCTGGCGCGAATTCGCTAACGAAAGCGTAAGTGCCCTGCTCTCTTCGCCGCACGACGCGAACAGTCCAAGTGATCGTGCGCGCTTCGCCCGGCGCCGGCGCAAATTCAAGGGGCAATCTCAAGGCGCTGGCGCGGGTAAGGCGCCACAGCTCGAGGGTGGCGACGGCGTCATACATCACTACGAGGTAGGCTTCCTCCGGCAGCAAAGGCGCGCCCACCCAATAGAGCATCGGCGGCGGCGCCGCGGGGAAACGCGCGCCATCTATCGGCGCGATAGCCAGCGGCGGTCGTGGCAAAGGCGTGGGAGTGGGCGTTTCGTTACCAGCTGGCGTCGACGTGCGGGTGGGGAGCGGCGTCGGGCCGGGCACTGTCACGCATTGCCCGACTGCGATATGTACGGTGCAATCGCCACCGCCCGGTAGCGTCAAATCACAACCGCTGAAATCAATGTCCCGGTTTAATTTGGCGATGATTTCCACCGTCATGCCGTATTTCGCCGTGATATCGATGATCGTCTCGCCCCCGCGCACTTCATGGCAGATGAGCTCAGCGCCCGCAGGCAGTGTGATACCACCTAGCGTCGTCGTCCCCAACTCCGCATCAGCGGTGGCTGTCATCTCTATACCGATGGGCAACGGCGTCGCCGTGGGCCGCGGGATAAGAATTACTGAGCCAGGCCCCGGTAGCGAATTCGCATTCAGCACATTGGCGTTGAGGGCGACGATCTGATCCATGCTGTAGGTATCGGTAGAACGGTAACCATATTGTTGGATGATGTAGCCGAGCGTATCACTAGGCTGAATGACGTGTTCGAAGGGGCCTAGGGTTGGGAGCGGGCTGGGAGTTGCGCTGGCGGGTGGCGGCGTTTGGCTGGGGAGCGGGCTGGCGATAATGATGTCACCAGTTTCCCTCACCTCGCCGGTATCTTGGATCGGCGCAATTGTAAAAGCGCGCGTTGCCGAAGGCGTGGCGTTTGGCGTTTCGCTTATCGCCGGCCGCCCCAACGAGCACGCCACCAGCACTAACCCAGCCAACCATACCCCTGCCAACTTGCCTGCCCGAGCCACGAACCTCATGCGCTCCTCGCCCGCGCCAACCAGACGAAATATCGCACCTCTGTCCAGATCGTTTCCCCTCCTGCGTCAACAGTACGCAAACCCACCCGCCAACGATATTCATGACGCCGACCGTCGCTCCCCTGCCAGCCATCCGGCAATCGCAACACGACGTCGCGCGTTTCCGCCAAGTAGCGTTGTGTCGCTGTCTCATCGATCACTTCCACAACGTAAATTTGGCCCGGCTCGAGCCTACCGCTGCTCAACCAGCGCAAAGTGACGAACTCGTCAGCGTGATATACCACACCGTCGCCAGGTCGCAGGCTATATGGGACATTCGCGCGCGGAGCGCTATCCACAGACCGCGCAGCAAATACAGGCTGCGGCGTCGCGCTGGGTAGCGCGGTAGGCGCTGGCACGCGCAACTGCTGCCCTTCCACAATCTGTACGATGCAACTGTCCCCACCGTAGACCAAGCCGAAATCACACTGCGAAAAGAAGACTTCCGGGTTCAGCTGAGACATGACCTCCAAATTCGCGCCGTATTGTGAGGCGATGAAGATGATATCTTCCCCCAAAGAAACGCGATGCCACATGACCCCAGCCGGTAGGGTGCTCGTCGGGATGACGAACGCGCTCAACGCAGTAGGTTCGGCGGCGGCTTGCCCCGCGTTGGGCGTCGCCGTCGGCCAGGGGATGATGATCTCCTGACCAATTTGCAGCTGCTCCGCGTTTCTCAGGCCATTGCGATTCACGACAAGATCGAGGATATCACGGTGCCGATGCCCACAACGCGTGACCAGGGCGATGAGGGTATCGCCTGCCCGCACGGTCTGAATGCAAGGCGCGGGTGTAGGCGTGAGCGAAGGGAGCGGGGTCGTGCTCGGCCAGGGCGTATATGTGGCCGTCGGCCTGGAGGGTGTCACGGTGGCTAAGGCGATCGCGGTGATCGGCGCTGCGCTGATGGGTGGCGCGCGCACTTCCTCCTCATGCTGCAATGCCGCAGCCACCAATACCCCGACCAGCGCGACGCTGCCCAATGCTAGTAGAACAATGAGCGCTCCTAACGCCCGAATCAGCGGTCGTTCCACCAGCTCTTCTTCCAGCAAATCCGTTTCGCCGCGCTCGAAAGCGAAACTGGGTGGCGCTGTATCGGCATCACCCTCAGTCGCAATTATCGTCCCCAGATCGCTGCCGCAATTGCGGCACGTTCCGGCCACGTGCGGGTTGGCCGTCATACAGATCGGGCAGGTTTTAAATGCAGCAGGCATGGCGCCCCCGCTGGCGACCGGTCGGGGCTGCGCGCAGTATAGCATGGCGGCAGCACTCCAAGCTGTGCCTTGCATTGCCCGCCCGCGCCCTCTATACTGATTTTGCTTCGCCGGCGGGCGGCCCGTCGCGCGAGCACCTGTTCGAGCCACGGAGATACGCCTTGCCGCCGGCCGATATTGCTTCCTATCCCTTCACTATCGAAGACGCAGAAATCGACGCCCTCCAGCACCTCCTGCTGGAGCGCGAGCAACCCCTTTCTACTGTAGAATTGGCGCTCGCTCTCATCGAAAATCGTTACCAACACGAAGAAGAACGCGCGCGCGCCATCCATCAGGATTGCACCACATATGACCCCGCTGGTAGCTATGAAATTGGTGAGCGTCTGCTCTTCAGCGCCGAAGACAACGCGATCGGCGAAATCATTGGCGAGCGCGCTGGTCAGAATGAAGAGCTGGGCGATTTCCGCGTGCTGCAATTGCAATTCGAAGACGGCAAGCAACGCGAATACGCTGCCTCCCTCACCACCGCACATACCCTAAACCGCGCCGGCAACCAGCCCCTCTTCGTGGATTCCGACGCGGACCGAGCAGCAAACCTGCTCGCCGCCCGAAGTGAAACCATCCTGCCCGCCCTGGCGCAACGCCTGCGCGAAAACGGCCAGCTCGCGCAGGGAGGTGACGCCTGGTTCCCGCACGACTTGCTACTGGAAATCAACGCCGGCCAGTTACAACTCCTGGAAGCGGTTCTGCAATTGGATGGCGGCGGCCCGCTGCGCCCGGAAGATCTGCTGGTGCGCTCCGGTGAAGCGAAAGGGGATTTCAACCCGCTGTTGATCTTCTCGCTCAATGTCGCCTTGCGTGAAGACGAGCGCTTCACGGAAGTCGGGCCGGCGGGGTATGTGCTCTGGCATTTGACCCGCATGTTGCCCGCTGAGTCACGCGCGCTCAACCAGCTGCTGCGCTATACCCCCGCTGCCAGTGCCAACTTGC
Source organism: Phototrophicaceae bacterium (assembly GCA_965237765.1). Lineage (GTDB taxonomy): Bacteria > Chloroflexota > Anaerolineae > Aggregatilineales > Phototrophicaceae > WTGJ01. The sequence goes on along the minus strand of OZ250157.1, from coordinate 2,031,005 downwards.
CCGATCTCAACGGCGATATGCGCGAATGCATCCGCGAGTTGGATGACGAGTGGTCGGCCACAGAGCCAGCAGCTACCGCCGATTCCGCTACCCTCACGCTCACCTACCCGCACCGCCGCGCCGGCACATTGCCGTTGAATTCCAGCCTGCGCGGTCTCTTCCCGCAATCGCGAAACAACCTTTGCATATGGATGTCCTTCGTCGATGGCAAAGACGGCGAAAATTATCCGGGCTGGATCTGGCCAGAGAGCCGCTATGTCCTCGGCCTGGCGCCCTTTTTCCGTAAGCACCTCGTACCCATCGGCGCCTACATCCTCCTGCACCAGACCGAGGAACCAACCCGCCTCAAGGTCGATTACATCGCATATAACGAACGTAGCGAAAATGTGCGCCTCGCCGAACCGCGCGACGACCATCTCATTTTTTCTGAGCAACGCCGCCCCATCGGCGTCGCCTATGATGACCTGATGATCTTCGGCATCGATGATCTGGCAGGGTTGGATCGAGTCGCCGCCGCTACCAACAAACAACCCCTTGCGCAACTGCTGCGCGACCTAGCCGGCGCCCTCAGCGTGCTCACGCCACAGGGCGCCATCCATTTCAAGACCCTTTATAGCGCCGCCAACCTGTTGCGCCGGGTGCCGCCCGCTCCGCTCTGCGCGGCCCTCCTCACCAGCGAAGATTTTCGCTCCGTCGGCGGCAACTATTGGACGTTGACGCGATGATCTCCCCGCCTCCGCCGCGCGCGCGCCGTCGCCTCAGAAAACCTACCTCCGCCACCCGTTTCCATATCGATTTTACCTGGTGGGAGCGCAGTGAAGAGGACTTGAGCATCTACCTGCGCCGCCTGCTGCCCGCTGGTTTGCGCGCCGCTTTGCCCGCCAATCAGAGCGACAACGGCGCTGAGCAGGATTGGGTGCACCCCCGAACCGGCCGCGTCTTACGCCTGAACGCCCTGCAACGCGCCTTACAAGACGCCAGCCAACGCACCGATTTCATCAATCCCGAAGCGTCGCTGGTGGATGTGCTCTTCCGCATCCTCCTCACCAATGACAACAATCCGCTCTCGGTCGAAGAGTTCGCCGCGCAATCCGGCCGTCCCGCGCCGTTGATCCTCAAGACCATCGGCGGCCGTCGCGTCTATAAGGGCATCCGCCCCGTCGACTGAGGGGAACAAGCCATCGCCCGCGTCATCCAGACTAACAGCGTCGGCAAACGGCGCCAGCAGCAACTGCGCGCGCTGGCCGAGCTACTGGCGCGCATCACGCGGGTGGGCATCAGCGGCGAACAGGATGATGAGCTGCGCGATATGTTGGCCGCCATCGTATTCACGCTGCGCGCCATCGCCGATACCATCGAACAAGCCGCCCTCGCCTGGGAGAAACGGAACTATTGGCTCAAGGCGGATCGCTTCCGGCTTGAATGGGAATGGGCAGGGGCCGAGGCGGAGCGGCTGACGGCACTATTGGTCGCGGGTGATACGGACGGCGCCACGCGCGCGCTGCTCTCGCTCTTGCCGAAAGTCAGCAGCATACGCATCGAGCGTCATAAGCACAGGCCGGCGCTCTGGCGCGGGGCGCTGCTCCGCCTGCTCGCCGAGGAATAACGTCGGTCTATTGTTTGCGGCCTGTCCGATATCGCGCTATATTCCTATCAAACATATAAGGACACAGGGGAGTCCGCGCAAGCGGGCTGAGAGGATGTGTAACGCCACATCGACCCTAGTACCTGACCCGGGTAATGCCGGCGTAGGGAGTGTGCGAAGACAACGACGCCACCCCCAGCCGAAGGGTGGCGTTTTGCGCGCCTCCTGTTGTCCGCGAGAGAGGAGGTCCCATGCGCATCCGCACGATTATCTTCGTCCTGCTGTTCATCACGCTGGCACCACTGGCCGCGCAAGACGACGCCAGCGAAATGACCCTGCTTACCCTGGTAACGCACGACAGCTTCGATATCCCGCCAGAGCTGCTGGCTGATTTCACCGCCGAGACGGGCATAGAGCTGCGCATCCTGCGCGCGGGCGATACCGGCACCCTCATCACGCAGGCCATCCTCAGCGCGAACGATCCGTTCGGCGATCTGCTCTTCGGCGTCGATAACACCTTCCTCAGCCGCGCGCTGGAGGCGGATCTATTCCTACCCTACGTCTCGCCCCTCCTGGAGCAAGTAGGCGCGCACTTCCTTATCGAAGGCGAAGAGCGTGTCACGCCCATCGATTTTGGCGACGTCTGCCTGAATTATGACCACGCGTATTTTGAAGAACGACAGCTCGCCTTGCCCGAAACGCTGGCCGATTTGACGAAAGAAGCGTATCGCGACCTGCTTGTCGTCCAGAATCCAGCGACCTCTTCGCCCGGGCTGGCCTTCCTGTTGGCGACGGTTGCCGTCTTCGGCGCGGAGGGCGATTACAACTACTTAGATTATTGGCGCGATCTAGCGGTGAACAATGTGCGCATCACCGAGGGTTGGACAGACGCCTATTTCGGCGAATTCACGGCTGGCAGCGAAACGGGCACACGGCCCCTTGTCGTCAGCTACGCCAGCAGCCCGCCTTTCACCGTCGATGAGGAGACGGGCGAAGCGGCCACCGGCAGTGTCGTCACGCCCGATACCTGCTTCCGTCAAGTGGAATATGTCGGCATCCTGCGCGGCACGGATCACGAAGACCCCGCCCGACGCTTCATCGATTTCATGCTGAGCCGCCCCTTCCAGGAAGCGTTGCCCTACTCCATGTACGTCTTCCCAGTGAACCTGGAGGCGGAATTGCCAGTCGAATTCAGCGCGCACGCCCAAATCCCCTCGCAACCCGTCACTATTAGCGCCGCCGCCATCGCCGCCGGTCGCCAGGAATGGACGCAAGCCTGGCTGGAGGCGATGCTGCGTTGAGCGCGCTCTCGCCAGTCGGGTTGGCTCGGGCCGCGCGCGCGCTAGCCCTGCGCTTGCCCCTGCTTTACCTGGCGCTCTTCTTCTTCTACCCCCTGTTGGCCATCAGCGCCGTCAGCTTCTTGCGCGATGGCCAGCTGGATCTGGCGGCGCTCGCCCGCATCCTGACGCGGCCTTACTACCGCGAGCGCCTGCTATTCACGCTTGGGCAAGCGGCGCTCTCCACGCTGTTGACGCTGGCCCTGGCACTGCCGGCCGCACAGGCGCTGGCGACCTATCGCTTCCGTGGCAAAGGCGCGCTGCTGGCCCTGGCCACGCTACCTTTCGTGCTGCCGACGGTCGTGGTGGCCGCCGCCTTCAAGGCGCTGCTGGGCGACGCCGGGTTACTCAACCGCGTGCTAATGGATGGGCTGAGTCTATCACAGCCACCACTCGCGCTTGAACGCAGCCTGACGCTCATCCTGCTCACGCATGTCTTCTACAATTACGCTATCGCCCTGCACATCCTCAGCGGCTATTGGCGCACGCAGACAACACGGCTGGAGGAGGCGGCGCGCGCCCTCGGCTGTTCTCCGCTGCGGCTCTGGTGGGAAATACGCCTGCCCCTCTTGCGTCCGGCGCTGCTCTCAGCAGCAGCGCTCGTCTTCGTCTTCTGCTTCACGAGCTTTGGCGTCGTCCTGCTATTGGGCGATGTCGGGCACGCCACGCTGGAAGTCGCCGTCTATCGCCAGGTCAACATCGATTTGCCGACGGCGGCCACGCTCTCGCTGACACAGAGTGGGCTGATGTTCCTTTTGATGCTCGTCTATTCGCGTTGGAGCCATGCGGGTGGCCACACGCCTGACCTACAAAGCGCAACCAGCCGCGAACGGCAGCCGCGTACCCGCCGCGAACGCGCCTGGCTTGCCGCGAACCTGGCCGCCGCCACCCTGCTCGTCGGGGCGCCGTTACTGGCCCTGGTCTGGCGCTCGTTCACGAACAGCGGCGGTCACTTCTCCAGTGAGCATTACGCAAATCTCGCGCGATTGGGGAGGGATTCGCTGCTCTTCGTGCCGCCGCTCGCCACCATCGGTAACTCGCTGCAATTCGCGCTCGCGACGATGCTCCTTTCCCTGCTGCTGGGTACCCTGGCCGCCTATTGGTTGGAGGGACGCGGAGATCGGAGTGCTCGCGGCCTCCAGCTGCGGGACGCTTTCCTCATGATGCCGCTGACGGCGAGCGCGGTTACGCTGGGTTTCGGCTTCACGGTCGTATTCGCCAGCGGCATCACGCCCGCCTGGTTCCGCGCCCTTCGCGGCAGCACCACGCTCATCCCCATCCTGCATGCGCTGGTGGCCCTGCCCTTCGTGTTGCGCTGCGTATTGCCCGCCCTACGCGCCATCACCCCACAATTACGCGAGGCGGCCGCTACTCTGGGTGCGGGTTCGCGGCAACGCTGGCTCTGGCTGGAGTTGCCCTTGCTCAGCCGCGGCCTCTTCGTCGGCGCTATTTTCGCCTTCGTGCTCAGCATGGGCGAATTCGGCGCATCGCTCTTCGTCATCCGCCCGCAACAACCGACGCTGCCAGTCGCCATCTATCGCTTGCTCGGGCAGCCGCAGCCGGCGAATTACGGCATGGCCCTGGCGCTCAGCGTGCTGCTGCTGGCTATATGCGCTGTTACTTTCGCTGCCCTCAGCCGCCTGCGCCGCCTGGCTCCCGGCGCGCTGCGCTGGTGAAGGCCAAACAGGGGGCGCCCTTCCTCTCCGCGCGCGGCCTCTCGCTGCGCTATGGGCAGACGGCGGCCCTCAGCGATATCCATTTCGAGCTGGCGCGCGGCGAAATCCTTTGCCTGCTCGGCCCCAGCGGTTGCGGCAAGACCTCACTATTGCGCCTCATCGCCGGCCTGGAAATACCCGACGCTGGCCAACTGCAGCTCGACGGCCAGGACCTGATCCCCATCCCCACACACGAGCGCGGCATCGGTTTCATGTTTCAGGATTTCGCCCTCTTCCCGCACCTGGATGTCGTGGCCAATGTGCGCTTCGGGCTGAAAATGGCCGGCTTGCCCCGCGATGAACAAGAACGACGCGCGCGAGAAGCGTTGGCGCAGGTAGGGCTGGCGGCATTCGCGGATCGCGATGTCGCCCAGCTTTCCGGAGGCGAGAAGCAACGAGTGGCCCTGGCGCGCAGCCTGGTGCCGCGGCCGCGCTTGCTCCTGCTGGATGAGCCGCTGGGTTCGCTCGACGCCAACACGCGCGAGGCGTTGGGCGAAGAAATCCGCTCCCTCATCCTGGCTGCCGGCCTAGCCGCCATCTACGTCACGCATGACCGCCGCGAAGCCTGCGCCATCGCCGACCGCATCGCGATAGTACGCGCCGGACGAATGTTACAAGTCGCCGAGCCCGCCGTGCTCTACCACGCGCCAGGCACACCCTTCGTGGCGCGTTTCTTCGGCCAACGCAATATCTTCCCCGTCCTCGCCGCGGACGATGAATCTTTCCGCACTGCGCTCGGCGAATTCGCGCTGCCCGACCGGCCGCGCCAGGTACTATTCCATAGCCGCGGCATCCAGTCCGTCCACGCCGATGCGCCCGGCGCGCTGCCCGGCGAAATCCGCAGCTGCACCTTTCGCGGCGCGCATTACGAGATCCGTAGCGAGCACAATGGACAACTTCTGCAATACACATTACCCTCGAGCCAAGCGCCACCACCGCAGCCCGGCGATCGCTGCGCCATCCGCATCGATCCCACCGCCGTCATCCCCTTCGCCGGCGATTGAGCAGAGAGCGGCGGTCTCTGCCTTGCGCCCGGCATCTTGCCCTACCACCGCCTCCATGCTAATCTAAGAGAGACGACCTTCGGGGCAGGGTGCAATTCCCGACCGGCGGTAGGCAGCGGAACATCGCGTTCCGCCGCAAGCCCGCGAGTCCGCCTACGGAAATGGGCGGACTGATCTGGTGCGAAGCCAGAGCCGACGGTAACAGTCCGGATGGGAGAAGGCGTTCCAGTGGCGCGCTGCGCGATTCATCTCGTGGCGTTTATTCCGTTATGCGCGCCTGCTCCCCGCCCCGGTATCACCAGGCGGGGCTTTTTCTATGCGCTTCAGCAGCTCATTGATCAGCATCATCACCCTGATCGCGCTCTGGCAAGCGGCAGTCAGCCTCGCGCTCTTGCCGCCTTCGCTCCTGCCTGCCCCCACCCTGGTCTTCACGCGCTTAGGTGAAACGCTGGCCGATGGGCGTTTGCTGAGGCATGCGGCGCGCACCCTGAGCGAAGCGCTGCTCGGCCTGGCAGTGGGCGGCGGAGCGGCTTTGCTCCTCGGCTATGCGATTGCCAAACACGCGCGCCTCGAAGCCATCTTCGCGCCCGCCATCATCGCCTTCCAGGCTACGCCCATCATCGCCTACGCACCGTTGCTCGTCATCTGGTTTCGTGATGGCATCAGCAGCCGAGTCTTTACTGCGGCGCTCATCGTCTTCTTCCCGCTGCTCATGAATGTCATCATCGGCATGCGCGAGGCGCAGCCCAGCTTGCGTGATGTCTTCCGCGTCTCCCGTGCGACGCCATGGCAGACCTTCCGCCTGCTCGAGCTGCCCGCCGCCGCTCCTATCCTGCTCGGCGGGCTGAAGGTCGCGGCGACGCTCTCGGTAGTCGGCGCGGTGGTCGGCGAATTTGTCTACGCCGAGCGCGGGCTGGGCTTCCTCATCAATGAAGCGCGCTACCGCTACGATACGCCGCTGGTCTTCGTCGGCATCCTCTCCCTAACTGCCATGGCGCTCGCCCTCTATAGCGCTATCACCCTCCTCGAGCGCTACATCTCCCGCCCAAGCCACGAATGAAACGAGGCCACCTGATGCGTCCCTTCCCTTCCTTATTCCTCGCCTTGCTGCTGTTCGCATTGGGCGGCGCGCGCGCGCAAGATTCGCGTTGGCCGCTCGATTTCTACTTGACCTTCGTGCCGAATATCCAATTCGCCCCGCTCTATCTCGCCGCCGCTGAGGGTTATTTTGCCGACGAGGGCATCGACCTGCGCGGCGTTGCCCATCAGGATGAGCCGCTGCTCGTCGAGCGCTTGGCCATCAACGATATCGCCTTCGCCATGATCAGTGGCGAGCAGGTGATCGCCGCGCGCGCGCAGGGGCGTCCGTTGGTCTATGTCTACGAGTGGTTCCAACGTTATCCGGTCGGCGTCATCGTTCCGGCGGAAAGCGACATCACAACCGCCGCCGAATTGGCCGGGCGCAGCGTCGGCATCCCCGGCCGCTTCGGCGCCTCCTATAGCGGTCTGCTCGCGCTGCTCGGTGCTCATGACCTGCGCGAAGACGATCTGCGCCTGGATATCATTGGCTACAACGCGCCGGATGTCTTCTGCGCCGGCCTGGTCGAAGCGGCCGTCGTCTACCTGAATAACGAGCCACTGCAAATCGAGCAGCGAGCCGCAGCCGGCGAATGTGGCATGATCTCGCAGATTCGCCTCTTCCCCGTCGCTGCTGCGGCCGACCTCGTCTCCAACGGCATCGTCACCAACGAGCAAACCCTATCCGCGCAACCCGAGCGGATCGCCGCCGTCGCGCGCGCCTTCGGTCGTGGCCTGCGCGCCACCATCGATAACCCCGCCGCCGCCTATCTGAGCAGCGCCGCTTATGTGGAAAGCCTGCCGCTGAGCGCCCCGCTGGCGGATGCCCTGCGCGAACTGGCGGATGATCAAGCCGCCTTCCTCGCCAGCCAGCCCAACCGCGCCGCCATCGCCGCCTCCCGCGCTGCCCAGTACGAGACACTCGCTGCCAACCCCGCCCTCGCCGCTGATCTCACGCAATACCGCGTCTTGCTGGCCAGCATCGAGCTCTGGGAAGCCGATACGCTCGGGCGCAGCGAGCTGCAATCCTGGCAGACAACGGCCGCGACTCTGCGCCAGATGGGCTTCTTGAGCGACGACATTGATCTGGCGGCGGCCTTCACGAATGACTTCCTGCCCGGCGGGGAATGAGCGGTGACGGCTGCCCTTTCGCTGGAGGAATTGCGCGTCGATTATCGCGTCGCCGGTAACACGTTACCCGCACTCGGGCCGCTGTCACTGGAAATCGCGACGGGCAGCTTCGTCACCCTTATCGGCCCGAGTGGCTGCGGCAAGAGCACGTTGCTGCGAATCCTAGCGGGCTTGCTGCAACCCACTGCGGGGCGCGCCACGCTCAATGGCGAGATGATCCGCAGCCCTTCAGCGCACATCAACATCCTCTTCCAGAGCGCGAGCCTGTTGCCATGGCGCGATGTGCTCGCGAACATCGCCCTGCCGCTCGAGCTGGACGGCTGGTCGCGCGAGGAGCGCATAGAGGCGGCCGAGCGCGTTCTGCCAGCGCTCGGCCTGGCGGGCTTCGCGGGCGCCTACCCGGACCAACTCTCCGGCGGCATGGCGCAGCGGGTTGCCCTGGGCCGCTTGCTCGTCACGCAACCAGCCGTCATGCTGCTCGACGAGCCCTTCGGCGCGCTGGACGCGCTCACGCGTGAGCGGCTGGGCTTCGATCTGCTGCGCATCTGGCGTGAAGAGCGGCAGACCGTCCTGCTCGTTACGCATGACATCCAGGAAGCGACGCTGCTGGCAGACCGCGTCATCGTCCTGACGGAGCGGCCGGGACATTTGTGGGCGGATATCCCTGTTCCTATCAAGCGGCCGCGGCGTCCGCAGCATTGCTATGAGCGGGATTTTTTGGAATGCTCACGCCAAGTTCGTTCCGCCATCGAAACCAGCTCGAGGTCGAAGCATGTCCTATAACGTGGAAGCGATCCGCGCCCAATTTCCATCCTTGCAGGTGCCCCGCGAAGGCGGGCGTCCGGCCGTCTTCTTCGATAACCCGGCCGGCACACAAGTCCCACAGCGCGTCATCGATGCCTATGCCGCCTACTTCACCGAAGCCAACGCCAATCTGGGCGGTCAATTCGCTACCAGCACGGCGACCGGCGCCATCGTCGATATGGCCCGCGCGCGCCTAGCCGCTTTCCTGAACGCACCTTCGCCGTCTGAAATCGTCTTCGGGCCGAATACCACCACGCTGATGATGCGCTTATCACGTTCTTTGGCGACAAGACTTGCTCCAGGCGACGAAATCGTGCTCACCCGCCTGGATCACGATGCCAATGTCGCACCCTGGCTGCTCATCGCGCGCGACTGCAGCCTGGAAGTTCGTTTCGCTGATTTGAACGAGGGCGATTGCACGCTCAACCTGGCAAGCCTGGAAGCGGCGTTGAGCGAAAAGACGCGCCTCATCGCCACCTGCCACGCCGCCAACGCCCCCGGCACGCTCAACCCTGCGCCCTTGATTGCCGAGCTGGCCCATTCCGTAGGTGCGCTCTATGTACTCGACGCCGTGCAGAGCGCGCCGCATGTGCCGCTGGATGTGCAGCAGCTCGGCTGCGATTTCTGCTTCGTTTCCGCTTACAAATTCTACGGGCCGCACGTCGGCGTGATGTGGGGGCGAAAGGAATTGCTGGAAGAGCTGCCCGCGTATAAGGTGCGCCCGGCGCCGCAACACGCACCCGGCCGCTGGGAAACAGGCACCGCCGCTTATGAAGCGCTGGCCGCCATGAACGCGCTGATGGATTATTTCGCCTGGCTTGGGAATACCAGCGGCGACGCGGGCGATTTGCTCCTGGCTGAATCGTACGAGGGGGAGCGCCTCATCCTCAAGCGCGCGCTAGCCGCCATCCGAGCTTATGAGAGCGACCTGGTCGGGCAGCTACTTGCTGAGCTGGCCGCCATCCCCGAAATCACGATACACGGCATCCGCGAGCCGGCGCGCCTCGCCCAGCGCGTGCCGACCGTGCTCATCACCCATGTGCGGCTGAAACCGCGCGAATTGGCCGCCCGCCTTGGCGCTCGCGGGATTTACGCCTGGCATGGCGATTATTACGCGCGCGAATTCATGCAGCGTATGGGTCATGGCGAGCACGGCATGTTGCGCATTGGCCTCGGCCATTACAACACCGCCGTTGAAATTGAGCGCCTGATCGCTGCCCTGCGCGAATTCTAGCGCGTTCGGGTGAATCGCTTCAGCATATCGAACCAGAAGGGCGCGCCCTGCGCCACTGCCAAGGTCGTAACCAGCAGACCCGCCAGCTTCCGCCCCCAGAGCAAGAGCCAATTGGGGTTGTTTAAGGGGTTGTAATTCCACAAATTGTTGGCCCGTTGGCGTGGGTCCGGCTCGCCAAGCAGCTTCGCTGCCTCCACCATATCCTGCGTTACGGGCACATGAACCCAACCGAGGGGCGCCTGCAAATCCACCAGGCGCTGCACGGTGACGATGCTCATGCCGAAAACATCGGCCGCCGTATCCCGCAAAGTTTCCTCACCGCCATCCTCCGCGCGCGCTTCCGCCTCGTCGATCAGCGTCGCCAGCGAGCTGGAATTCACTCCCGCCTGCGCGTTCAACGTCTGCTGTAAATCGCGGTCCGACCAGAGCGTGTTCACCAGGTGCAACGCGTCGGCATTCACCGCCAACGCCAACAGAAAGCCGATCACCACCGAGCCCCACTGCGCTTGTTGCTTATAGTGCGCGGAGGCCCGCTGCATGCCATCCTCAAACCAGCGCATCAACTTATCGCGCGCATCCGCCAACGAGCGCGCGGAGCTCAGGACAGTCTGCAGCGTCGTGCGTAGGGCGCTGCTTCGTATGCTGCGCAGTCCACTCAGCAAGGGCAACAATTCGCCACTGCGCAACGAGTAACCGCCGATGCGCTCCTCGACGGCATTCAGCGCATCCAGCAAGCGGCGCTTCTGACCGTCATCATTCAGGGCGATGATCGCCTGCCGAAAATCCGCCAGTCCGACCGTCGCGTAGCCCTGTAGTTGCCACAACAATTCCCGTAGGCGCGATTTCTCGACGCTATTGGGCAGCTCGCCGATCGCCACCTCCAGTGGCGCGTAGAAATCTGGCTGCGCGGCGGCGGCGAGGATGTTGCAGACCGCTTCGGCAAACGATGTGGACTCGACCCATGTGACATTTTTGGGGCGCGCGCGTTCGATGGCCTCAATCTGCTCTGGCGATAGCACTTCGGCCGGATGAATGGCCGCGTCCACCATGCGAATCAAAGGATGCGCCAGCAGCTGCGCGCGAAATGCGCGGTCGGGGATCAACTCTTCCAAAGCCTGACGCAGGTTGCGCGCCCGCAGGCGGGTAAAATAGCTGAAGAGCGTATTCAGCTCGGTCGTCAGGATGCCGAGCAGACTATAGATGGCCACCAGGCCGACGATGACTTGCAAGATGCCACTATCGAACATTTCCACTCCGCCGAGCGCGCGAATCCCGTTCCCTCGCCGACCAATCTCCAGTGTACTCCGAACGACTCTTAACGCAGGTGGCGCCCTATGCTATCATTGCCGTCATACCCCGCAGCATTTGAGGAGGCGCCTGAGAACATGGTGGATTGGAGCCCGAGATTACAGGAGCCGAGCGAAGGAGCGCGCGTCGAAATCGACGAAAATGGCGCTCTGCGCGTGCCGGATAACCCGATCATCTGCTTCATCGAAGGCGATGGCATCGGCTATGACGTCATGACGGCCAGCCGTCGCATCTGGGACGCTGCCGTTGAGATCGCATATCGTGGCTCGCGCAAAATTGCCTGGATGGAAACCTTCGCTGGCGAGAAAGCGGCCGCTCACTACGACGGCGATTTCATGCCCGATGAGACCTTCGAAGCGCTGAGACACTACCGAATCGGCATTAAAGGGCCGCTGACCACACCGGTTGGCAAAGGCTTCCGCAGTCTCAACGTTACTTTACGCCAGGTGCTCGATCTCTACGCCTGCATCCGTCCCGTGCGCTGGTACCAGAACGTGCCCAGTCCGCTGAAACGTCCACAAGATATAGATGTCGTCATCTTCCGCGAGAACACGGAGGGCATCTACGCGGGCATCGAATTCGCCAGCGGCACGGAAGATAACCGCAAGCTGGCGCGTTTTTTGCGGGAGGACCTAGGCGCCAATGGCTTCTTTGAAGATGCCGGTCTGGGCATCAAACCGATCAGCCCTTTCGGTAGCAAACGCCTCGTCCGCGCCGCCATCCGATATGCCATCCAACGCCAGCGCAAGTCGGTTACCATAGTCCACAAAGGCAACATCCAAAAATTCACCGAGGGCGCCTTTCAACGATGGGGTTACGAATTGGCGGCCGAGGAATTCGCAGATCAGACGATCAGCTGGGAGACCTTCGTTGCGACTGGCAACGGTCGCTTACCCGCCGGCAAAATCCTCATCCAGGATGTCATCGCTGACATCATGTTCCAGAAGATGTTGCTGCGGCCCACTGAGCATGAGGTCATCGCAACGACCAACCTGAACGGCGATTATTTGAGCGACGCGCTGGCGGCACAGGTGGGCGGCGTAGGCATTGCCCCCGGCGCGAATATCGGTGATGAGATCGCCCTATTCGAAGCGACGCACGGCACCGCTCCCAAATATGCCAATCTGGATAAGGTCAACCCCGGCTCGTTGCTTTTCAGCGGCGTGATGATGCTGGAGCACATCGGCTGGTTAGAGGCAGCGGCGCTCATCAACCAGGCCTACGAGGCGACCCTGCGCGAGAAGATCGTCACCTACGATTTCGCGCGCCAGATGCAAGACGCCGCTGAGGTCTCCACCAGCGCTTTCGCCAGCCACATCATCACGCGGATGAAGTGAGCACGATGCAGCGAATCTGGCTCGAACGCTGCCCGACCCCGCCTTTACTGGAGCGATACCAGGGTCGCTACACACTCACCGGTCCGAACCTGAGCGGCGCCGACCACTACCTGGGCGTCGAAAACGCGCACGCAATTGTCGCCGGCGCGCGCCAATATGACGCTGCGGTCTTCGCGCGCGCGCCGCAACTGCTCGTGCTGGCTCGCCTGGGCATCGGTTACGACCGCGTGGATATCGCCGCCGCGACCGAGCACGGCGTGGCCGTCTGCAACGCGCCCGACGGCCCGACGATTTCTACCGCCGAGTGCGCATTGACTCTGATGTTGGCTGTCGCCCGCAACCTGAAAGGCATCGCCCGCCAATTGCGCTACGAATTGCGGCATGGCGAACAACGTGAATTCTACGCCGGCTATCGCGGTTACGAGCTGAACGGCAAGCGCTTGGGGTTGGTGGGTCTGGGGCGCATCGGCACGCATCTGGCGAAAATGTCCATGGGCATCGGCATGCGCATCGCCTGCTATGATCCCTTCATCTCCGTTGAACGAGCGAGCGAACTGGGCGTCGAGCGCGTCGACACGTTGGCCGAGCTACTCGCCGGCGCCGACGTCGTCTCGTTGCATTTGCCGCTCAACGATGAGACGCACCACATCATGAATGCCGAACGTTTTGCCCAAATGAAGTGTGGCGCCATCCTCATCAATACCGCGCGCGGTGGCCACGTGGATGAGGCGGCCTTGCTCGCTGCGTTAGAAGGTGGGCAGCTTCATGGCGCCGGCTTGGACGTAACTGACCCAGAACCGCCCTTGCCAGAAAATCCCCTGCTGGACCGCGACGACGTCATCATCACCCCTCATATTGCCAGCGGCACCATCGCCGGCCAGCAACGCATCTTGGAACAAACGCTGGCAAATATCGAAGCAGCGTTGGCCGGCGAACGGCCACCCAATTTGCTGAATCCCGAAGTCTGGCCGCGCGTGCTAGAACGGCGACAGGCGGGACAGCAGGGTTAAAGGGTATGTCCAAGCCGCGCCTCGGCATCGGCGTGATCGGCATGGGCTGGATGGGCGAGGTGCATAGCCGCGCCTACCGCCTCGTGCCAGACCGTTTCCCGAACGCGCCAGCACGACCCGAACTGGTCGCTTGTTCCGATTCCTTGCCCCAACGAGCGCAGGCCGCCGCCAACCGCCACGGTTTCGCCCATGCGCATACAGATTGGCACGCCATCATCGATGACCCAACCATCGATATCGTCGATATCGCCACGCCGAATTTCCTGCACCTTGAAATCGTCGAAGCGGCGGCCGCGGCTGGCAAGCATATCAATTGCGAGAAACCAGTCGGCCGCTTCCCAGCAGAGACGGCCGCCATCGCCCGCGCGGCGCAAGAAGCTGGCGTGCTCAATTTCGTCGGTTTCAATTATCGTTGGGCGCCCATGGTGCTGCACGCGCGCGCGTTGTTGCGCGCGGGCCGCCTGGGCGAGGTAACTCATTATCGTGGTCGCTTCTTCTCAATGTACGGCAGCGACCCGCTCAGCCCGCTCAGCTGGCGCTACCAATGCGAACTCGGCGGCCATGGCGTGCTCAACGACCTCATGGCGCACGTCGTCGATATGTCACATTACCTCGTCGGCCCCATCCGCCGCCTGGTCAGCCAGCGCCACACCTTCATCCCCGAGCGCCCGCCCCCACAAGCCGGCGGCTCCCATTACGCCAGCGGCGATACGGTCAGCGACGAGCGCGCGCCTGTGACGAACGAAGATTACGTCGGCGCGCTGATCGAATTCGCGAACGGCGCGCGCGGCACACTGGAAGCCTCCCGCAGCATTTACGGCCCGAAGAACGAGATGGCCTTCGAGCTGAATGGCGACCGCGGCGCCTGCAATTGGGATTTCGAGCGCATGAACGAGTTGCAACTTTTCCTGCCCGGGGCCGATAAGACGCACGACGGCTATACCCGCCTCGTCGGCGGCGATCAATTTCCCTACCATGGCAATTTCAACCCCGGCGAAGGCTCCGGCCTGGGCTACGAAGACATGAAAATCATCGAGGCCTACCAATTCCTCTGCGCCGTCGCTAAGAACAAGCAGATATCGCCTGGCTTCGCGGAAGCGTTGGCCGTCGCCGAGGTGAACGACGCCATGGCCCGTTCCTGGGCTAGCGGCGGCTGGGAAATAATCCGCCCGATCGAGCGCGCTGGCTGAATGCGGCCAGCTCGGTTCTGCGCTAAGATACGCGTTATTGAATCGGGGGAGCCACAATGAACATCCGCATCGCTACCGCGCCCGTCTCCTGGGGCGTTTTGCTAAAAGACACCCCCAACGTCCCGCCCTGGCAACAATGCGTGCGCGAAATCGCCGCCGCTGGCTATACCGGTATGGAGCTCGGCCCCTATGGCTACCTGCCGCAGGACATCCCAATGCTGCGTGATTTCCTGGCCGAGCTCGGCCTCAACGTCATGGGCGCCTTCGCCATCGTCAACCTCATCGACCCCGCCGCGCGTCAAGAGGAATACGAAGAGACGATCAATACTTGCCGAGTGATCGCCGCACTCGGCAGCCAATGGGTCGTGCTCTCCGATTCGCTCTTCGTCGCGCCCATCCGCCACGAACGCCATGGCCGAATCCGTCCCGAAGATAGCATGGATGACCGCGCGTGGCGCGCCTTCACCGCCAACGCCTCCTCCTTCGCCCGTCGCGTGCTGGATGAATTTGGCCTGCGCACCGCCTTCCATACCCACGTCGGCGGTTGGGTAGAGACGCCCGCCGAAGTCGATCGCTTCCTCGCCGAAACCGACCCCGATCTGGTGCATTATTGCCTCGACACGGCGCATACGGCCTATGGCGGCGAAGACCCGGTGGATACCCTGCGCCGTTGGGGCGCGCGCGTCCGCTATCTGCACATCAAAGAATGCGACGACCAGGTGCTGAAGCAAGTCCGCGCCAACGGCTGGGATTACTTCCGCGCCGTGCAAGAGGGCGTCTTCCCGGAGCTCGGGCGCGGCACTGTCGATTTCGCCACCCTGCTGGAATTGCTGGAGGCGCTGGATTTCGATGGCTGGGGAACGGTGGAACAGGATATCCTGCCCGATAGCGGCGCTGTGCCCCTCGCCAGCGCGCGGCGCAACCTCGCCCACCTGCGCCAACTCGACTATACGGATTAGCGTCCGCCGATGACATTGGACCTGCTGACCGTCGGTCGAGTATCGCTGGATTTGTTCTCCGAACAAGCCGGCGCGCCCTTCCCGGAAATCAGCTCTTTCGCGACAAGCGCGGGCGGCAGCCCAGTCAACATCGCCATTGGCGCCAGCCGCCTCGGCCTGCATAGCGCCACCCTCACTGCTGTCGGCGAAGACCCCGTCGGCGATTTTGTGTTGCGTTCGCTACGAGATGAGGGCGTGGAAACGCGCTTTATCGCCCGCATTCCGCACGCACGCACGGGGCTTGCCGTCGTCGGCGTCGAGCCGCCAGATCGTTTTCCCCTCGTCTTCTATCGCGATAATGCCGCCGATTGGCAATTTAGCCACGATGACGTCGCTGCAGCGCCAATCTCCGCAGCGCGCGCGCTGCTCTTATCCGGCACTGCCCTGAGCGCCGGCCCCTGCCGAGACGCCAGCTTCGCCGCCGCCGAAATCGCCCACGCCGCCTCCACCAGCGTCTGGATGGACCTCGACCTCCGCCCCGACCAATGGTCACACCCGCTAGCGTATGGCGTAACGATGCGGCGCGCGCTGCGTTTCCTCGATGTCGTCATCGGCACAGAAGAGGAATGGTACGCCGCCATTGCGCCCGACCCTGGCGTGATCATGCGTGGCGAACCCGCCACACCAGCACAATACGCGGAACTGGCGACGCTGCTGGATGAAACGCTCGCCCGCCACCCATCTCTCACAGCGCTGGTGAAACGCGGCGCGGCCGGCGTCCATATCCTGCAAGCGGGCCGACCAGCGCTCGATATCCCCAGCCTGCCGGTCGAAATCGTCAACACCGTCGGCGCGGGGGACGCCTTCGCCGCCGGCTTAATCGCCAGCCGATTGGGCGGCGCCGATTGGGCGGAGGCCGCGCGCTTCGCCAACGCCTGCGGCGCTATCGTCGTCAGCCGCGACGGCTGCAGCGCCGCCCTTCCGCGCGCAGATGAAGTGCGCGAATTCCTGGAACAAAGTGGAGTACCCGCATGAATCACTTACTACACCCATCCGACGACCGCATCCAATTTGACGTCACGCCCGCCAGCGCCAACTGGCAATACCTCAGCTATCGCGTCCTCCACCTGCGCGCCGGCGAGGAATACCACCACGGCACCGCTGGCGACGAAGCCGCCCTCGTGCCCATCCACGGCGCCGGCGTGGCGGAGGCGGGTGGGCAGCGTTTTGCCTTCTCCCGCAGCAACGTCTTCCGCGAGATGCCTCACGTGCTCTATGCGCCACCGGGGTCGGCGATAGAGGTTCGGGCGACGGAAGATTTCCACTTCGCCATTGGCAGTGCGCCGGCCGAAGGTCGCTACCCGCTGCGCCTCTTTCGGCCGGGGGAAATGAGCAGCGAAATCCGCGGCGGTGGCACGGCCACGCGCCAGGTCAACCACATCCTCACGCACCCGCTGCCGGCCGAGCGACTCATCCTCTTCGAAGTCTATGTGCCAGGTGGCGCCTGGTCGGGCTACCCGCCACATTGCCACGATGGTTACGGCGGCGGCGCGCATTTGGACGAGACCTATCATTTCATCATCGAGCCGGATAACGGCTTCGGCTTCCACCGCAATTACCGCGTCGATGAGGATTTCGACGAGACCTTCACCGTGCACAACAACGACCTGGTGCTCGTCACCAAAGGTTTCCACTCGACGACCGTCGCCGCCGGCGCAAATATGTATTTCCTCAACTATTTGGCCGGCGAGCTATACGACGAAGAGCGCGCCATACCACCTTTTGACGACCCACAATACGCCGATTTGAAGGAGCGCCTGGCGGAAATGCCGATGGCTCTCCCCGTTGCTCGCGAAAATTTTGAGCCAATAGAAAGGTAGCATCTTGTTCCCCAACCGAATCAAGAAATCTGTAACGCAGGCGGCACAGTCCTCAACGGCTGGCTGCATATCCCGAGCACCTGGTCGGCCGAACTGCTCGCGCGGCAAGATTGGGATAGCCTCGTCATCGACATGCAACATGGCATGATGGGCATCGACAGCGCTATCCAGATGATACAAGCGATTTCGCTGGGTGATTGCCCGCCGATGGTGCGCGTGCCCTGGCATGATCCCGGCCTGATGATGCGCATGCTGGATGTCGGCGCTACCGGCATCGTCTGCCCGATGGTCAACACGGCCGAACAATGTGCCGCCTTCGTGGGCGCCTGCCGCTACCCACCGCTCGGTTACCGTAGCCTCGGCCCGACACGCGCGCGCGTGGCCATCTCCGCCAATTACGCCAACGAAGCAAATGACAACATCCTCACGTTCGCCATGATCGAGACAGCGCAAGCCATGCGCAACCTGGAAGCCATCTGCGCCACGCCTGGGCTGGATGCGCTCTACGTCGGCCCGGGCGATCTGCGCCTGACGATGTTCGGCGAGGGCGGAATCGATGTCGAGGAGCCGCCCTTCCTGGAGGCGCTGGAGCGCATCGTGCAGGTCGCTAACGCGAATTCCCTCATCGCTGGCATCCACACCGCCTCCGCCGCTTACGCCCAGCGCATGATGGCCATGGGCTACCAGTTCATCACGCTGCTCTCCGATGGCAACCTGCTCGCTGCCGCCTCGAGCGCCATCCTGGCCGAAACGCGCAGCGGCGCCCCCAGCCAATCCGAAAGCGGGCAAATCTACTAGCAAGAATGTCAGCACCTGACCTGCTCATCCGCTGCGAGAACATCCTCGGCGAATGCCCCCTCTGGCATCCGGCGGAGCGCGCGCTCTATTGGGTGGACGTGCACGGCAAGTTGCTGCAGCGCTACGACTGGGCGAGCAGCGAAATCGAGCGCTTTGAGCTGCCCGAATTCGTGGGCAGCTTCGCCTTTTGCTCCGACAATACACCAGCGGTCATCCTGGCGCTCGAGCGCGGTTTTATGCGCTATGACTTGGCGGCGCGCGCGGGCGAATGGCTCGCCCAGCCGAATGCGGGCCGGCCCCATATGCGCTTTAACGAAGGTAAATGTGACCGCCGCGGCCGCTTCTGGGCGGGCACGATGGCCGATGCCCATCCGCGCAAAGCCGAAGGGACGCTCTATCGCCTCGCTGCCAGCGGCGAGGCGGCGCCCATTTTCGGCGATATCTCCTGCCCCAACTGCATCGTCTGGACGGCCGATGACCGCTATATGTACTTCGCCGATACGCCGCGCCAACGCATCCAACGTTTCCCTTTCGACCTGGAAACGGGTACCCTGGGCGCGGGAAAACTCTTTGTCGATACGCACGGAAACCCCGGCCTGCCCGATGGCGGCGCGCTGGATGTCGATGGTTGCCTCTGGAACGCCGAGTGGGGAGGCGGCCGCCTCGTCCGCTACACTCCGAGCGGGCGTGTCGACCGCGTGCTCTCCATACCGACCACGCAGACCACCTCCTGCGCCTTCGCTGGCGATGATTTGGACGTGCTCGTCATCACCACGGCGACGCGCCTGCTCAACGAAACCGAATTACAGGCACAAGCCGGCCTCGCGGGGAATATCTACGCCATCAACGTCGGTACGTCCGGCTTCCCGGAGCCGCATTTCGGCGTCTAATTCGAATGCGTCAGGACCAGCATCCGTGTCGTTGACGGTAAGTCTGCCCGCGTGATAGCAATTTCGGAGGCGCAGGCGAAATCCGTCGCTTCCTCGCCTATCAGCTCCAGGAAAGGATCCAGCCAAAAGGTATTGCGCGGCTTATAGGTCAGCGTACGGAAGTGCATCGGCACGACCAGCGGCGGCCGAACCGCGCGGATTACGTCCATCAGCTCATCCAGATCGAGCGTCGGGTGCCCGCCGGCCAACGCGAGCAAGACATCGATGCCAGCGAAGAAATCGCATTGTGTCGCCGTGAGCGGGTTGCCGACATCGCCCATATGGCCGATATGCATGCCATCCATCTCGATGCGGTACATCCCATTCTGGTCGGGATCGTGTTCGTAGTGGTCCTCAGCTTC
Organism: Phototrophicaceae bacterium; assembly: GCA_965237765.1. GTDB lineage: Bacteria > Chloroflexota > Anaerolineae > Aggregatilineales > Phototrophicaceae > WTGJ01. The sequence goes on along the minus strand of OZ250157.1, from coordinate 2,011,366 downwards.
CATTGCCTCGATGGCGCGGATGGGAAAGCCGGCCAGCTCGCCCGCGCCACCCGTTCTCGCCAGGGTCAGGGCGTTGACCGTTGCCGGCGGGCCGGGCAACAAATCGGCGCGGCAATGGAACGTATCGTTATCGGAGGAGATGATGCAGCCGTCCGCAAGATCCTCAATGGAACGATACCCACACGTCTCCGGCGTATAGGGATCGAGGATCAGCGAGCGGCCACTATCGGCCAACAAACGAAAGGCGGCGTGGCCGTACCATTTGACTTTCACGAAAGCACCTCCGGCAACAACTCGTCCATGACCAGGCGGATGACATCTTCATCTGGCAGGCCGATGATATCCAACATGAAATAAGAACAGCCCACGTCGATGAAGGCGCGCATATCGGCGGCGATGCCGGCGGGCGTGCCGACGAAAGCGTTGGCGCGCGAGTATTCGACATCGCGGGTGGCGGCGCGGGTGGCGGCTTCATCTTCCGTGCGACCAATGGCCATACGCCCGAACCAGGTCGCGCGCATCGTTTCCCGCTCCCGGCCCACTTCATCGCAATGCGCGTGAAGGATGGCCAGGCGCTCTGTGTAGCGCGGCAGATCCGCATCCGGCAAGTTCCACCAATCGGCATATTGCGCGGCCAGGCGCATTGTTCGCCGCCCGCCACCGCCGACCATGATGGGAATCGCCGGCTCCGGCCGCGGTTCGCACCAAGCATCCGCCAGCGAATAATGTGCGCCCGCGTAATTTTGCGCCCCTTCCTTTTCCCATAGGTGGCGCAGGATGACGAGGGTGTCTTCCAGCTGCGCCATTCGCTGACTGACAGGAGGGAATTCGAAACCATAAGCGCGGTATTCGTCTTCCTTCCAACCAGCGCCAATGCCCATTAGCGCCCGGCCGCCGCTTAGCGTTTGCAGCGTGCTCGCCATCAACGCCAACATGGCGGGATTGCGGTAATTCTGCCCCAGCACCATCGGCCCGACTTCGTATTCCGGAAAACGGCCGGCGAGGTAACTCAGCGTCGTCCAGGCTTCGAAAGTCGGTGCGCCATCCCAGAAGAAGTGATCGGTCATCCATAGGCTTCTGAAGTGTGGGCGTAAAGCGGGAAGCGCCGCATCCAAATCCGCCAGCCAACTCGAATGGGGGGCAACCAACGGGCCGTGCAGCAAACCCAGGCCAAAATCGACGTTCATGATCCAGGTCTCCCGATCGCCAATCCAAATAGAAAAGCAGCGACACTCATACCGATGAAATAATAGCCTTGCCGCCTGGCGCGCGCGGGCCAATCCTCCGGCGGCTCCTCCGGGTTTTCCCGCTTCCAGCGCGGTTCGATTCGATAGAGCCGCCAGAGGTGATGTGGGCTCAAATATGCGACGACGCCCAGCGCAAGGAACAAGGTAGCGCCCACAGCGATGTAGATATCCATATCGTCTTCTTCGTCACCTCGCAGCGCATTAATTCGGCAAGAGCAAGATTTTGGCGTCCTCACGGCTCTCCAGGCGCTGGAAGGCAGCCATCGCCTCCGTTAGCGGCAGGCGCGCGCTGATTATCGGGCGCAGGTCGATACGCCCGTTGGCTAGCAAGCGGATCACATTCTGGAATACACCCATGCCCGCGTGCCCGAGCGAGCCCACATAATTCACGCCGCGGAATTTATAGGTAACGATGGGCAACACCGGCTTGCGCTCGCCCAGGCCGATATCCACCAGCGTGCAATTCACCGCCAGACATTCCTCCAGCGCTTGCAGGGTCTTATCGGCAACACCAGCCGCTTCCACGACCGTATCCACGCCGCGGCCCTTCGTGATTTCCAGTACCGCCTCATCCAGATTCTCTGAACCCGTCAGCAAATCGGACGCACCCAGCTTGGCGGCGAGGGCGCGGCGGCTGGGCGAGGGGTCGACGACGATCATGCGGCCCGCGCCCGCCGCTTGCGCCAGGGCCTGCGCGGTGAGGCCAATCGGCCCCGCGCCAAAAATCAGCACGTTGTTGCCGGGTAACCAGGCCGGGTTGCGGTTGAATAGGCCTTGGTAAGCGACGCCGCTGGGCTCGACCATCGCGCCCAGTTGCAGCGCTGTCTCTTCGCCATAACGCTCGGCGACTTCATCCAATTTCCAGCAATAACGCGCGCGACAGGCGATGTATTCCGCCATCGCGCCGGGTATCGTGAAACCAATTTCCTCGTGATACTCGCAATGATTGACATGGCCGCGGCGGCAACTGACGCATTCGCCACACCACTGGATCTCTTCCACCGAAACGAGGTCGCCCTCGCGTAAATCGCGCACCGCGCTGCCGATAGAGACGACGCGCCCGGCGAATTCGTGGCCCAGGATGTTCGGCGCCTTCACGTAGCCGGGGTAAAGCATATAACCCGTCGCCGAGTCGGCTTCGTACATATGCATATCAGAGCCGCAGATGCCCACCGCCGCCACCTGCACGATGACCTCGTCGGGCTTCGGCTCTGGGTCGGGCGTTTCGCCAAGCGTGATGCGCGGGTTCATCCAAACCATGTTGCCGCTCTGGATGCGATGCTCATCTCTCTCACGCTCGCTGAGCGTATAGCCATCCCGCGGCGCGAAATCAGCCGATAGCGTAAGTGCCCTCACGAATTCCTCCTCTCTTATTGGAACGCATCCCACTCAATCTTAAATTGCTGCAAAGCTTCCTGGACTCTGAGCGTATCCTGCCCGAGCGCGGCGGCCGCCTTCGCCGTGCTGGAGCGGATCCGATAGGGAATCTGCACGCGGTTATACGCCTTGAGGACTTCGGGATCCGTCGGCACGGGCGCGAGCAGGGCGCGGTCAATACCGAAGAGATCCGCTAACGAATAGGCCATATCCAGACGGCTGGTATATTCGCTGCCGAAGCAATGGAAGATGCCGCGGACATCCGAGCGGACCAAGCGCAACAGTTGCGCAGCGCCATCGGAAGCGAGCGTGGGATGGGCGATGTCGTTCGTCTTCGGCCCCATCCAGACCGGCGCCACCTGCCCGCGCGTCAGGCGCTTGATGATGAAATTGTGCAGATCGAAGCCGAGGCCGTTCTCGTCTCGCAAGAGCGCTGGATTGCTATAGTTCAGCCCATAGATACCCGCTAGGCGACCGACGGCGAAATTCAGCCCGTCCATGCCGGCCAATTCGCGCTCACAAGCGAATTTCATGATGCCATAGAAATTCACAGGGTGCGGAGGCGAATCCTCATCGACGAATGGTTCTTGCCCATCGAAGACCCAATCGGAAGAGACGAACACGAAGCGCGCGTCATACTCGCGGCAGGCTTCGGCGAAAGCGCGCGTTGCTTCTACGCTGAGACGCCAGGCGGCGGTGCGATTCGCGTCCAGCCATTCATGTACCAGATTGGCCGCGCTATGCAAAACGGCGTCTGGGCGATAGTGGGCAATGGCGGCGCGCACCGCATCCAGATCGCCCATATCGAGCGGGTGCAACTCGTAGTCGCGCGGCCAGGCGGCGCGCCATTCGGGCTCCGGGCCATAATGCCCGGCGATGATTTCCCAATCCCCTTGCTGCCGCGCCAGGCGAATCACATTGCTGCCCAGCAAGCCACTACCACCCGTGAGGAAAAGACGCATTTCACCCTTTCCGCGCGCTGGCGTCCAACCATCCCAAACACCCTACGTTAGATTACAATCTACCTGATTGCTAGCCAAAAGGTGCCATATTGCTCGAAGGTATCATCCCCATCCTATTCATCCCATTTTGTGAAGCTGGCAGCATCGATGAGGCGGGATTGCGGCGCATCGCGCGCTTTGAGCTGGCGGGCGGCGTTCACGGAATCGGCATCAACGGTTTCGCCAGCGAGGCCTACAAGCTTACCGAAGAAGAGCGCTGGCGGGCGGCTCAAATTGTCGCCGAAGAAGTCGCTGGCGCCGCGCCGCTGCTCATCGGCATCGCGCCCAACAGCACGCGCCAGGCCATCGCTGAGGCACGGCGCTACGAATCGCTCTCGCCGGCCCTGTTGATGGCCCTGCCGCCAAGCACGATGGCCTTCGGCGCGGCTGCCTTGAGGCAACATTATGTCGCGCTGGCTGAAGCGAGTGTCACGCCGATCATGTTACAACAGGCGCCGCAAATCCCCGCGTATCGCCATTGCGCGTTGAGTGCAGCGGAGCTGGCCGAAATCGCCCACGCGGCGCCCAATTTGCGCTATTTCAAAATCGAGGGCCCCGGCTCGGCAGCGGTCATCGGCGAATTACGCCAATTGATGTGGTCGGATGAGCATCGCTCTGAAGAGCGTCGCTATTTCGGTGGCGGTGGCGGCATCACCGTGCTCGCTAAATGGCGCGCAGGCGCGAACGGCCTCATCCCCGGCGTCGGTTTCAACGAGGAATTCCTGCTCGCCTGGAAATCCTGGCGGGTGGGGGATATTGGCGCAGCGGAAGCGGCTTTGCGGCGCGTACAACCGCTGGTAGCGGCCGTTTCTGGCGCCGGGCACGAATATTCCGTTTATTTGCGCAAGCGCATCATGCGCGACGCTGGCTACATTGAAAGCGCCGAATTGCGCCCGCCAATCGCGCCCGCAACACCACGTAAAGAATGGCAAGCGCTCGACCAACAAGACGACGTGACCGCGCTTTACGCCCTGATCCGTTCGCTCAATTTGCGCGTCGCCGAAACGCTAGTCGTCGAATTGGAATAGCGAACAACCACCATCCAAGGTCAAAATGCTACCCGTCATATAGGACGTCGCCTCGCTGGCCAGGTAGCAGACAGCCTCGGCGATCTCCTGGGGCTGGCCCGGCGCCCCAAGAGGGATAACCTTACCCACGCGCGCTGCGTATTGCGGTTCTTCGCGCAGCTGCCGCCCGGCCAAACCGGCGTTCACAATGCCCGGTGCGATGGCGTTCACGCGGATGCCATACACCGCCAGCTCGCGCGCCATCTGCTTCATCAACATATTCAAGCCGGCCTTGCTGACCGAATAAGGGGTGATTTCCGGCCAGGGAATCTGCCCCACCCAGCTGGACGTAAAGATGATGCGCCGCGCCGCCGCCTGACCCACATGAAAGCAGCCGGTCAGGTTGATATCCAGGTGTTCCTGCCAATTCGTGGCGCTCAGCTCCAAAAAAGGTTGAGAGACAACGATGCCTGCATTCGAGCAGACGATATCCAACGCCGGCAATGCGTCAATAGCCGCATCAACGCTTTCCCGATCGCGCACGTCAACGCGCCGATAGCCTGCAGCCAATTCGCCGAGTTTATCGCTAGCAATAGCTTCGGGTTGGATATCCCAACAGGCTACCTTCGCGCCACGTGCCGCCAGGGCGTTGGCCATCGCGCAGCCTAGGTCGCCCGCCGCGCCCGTAACGAGCGCCTGTTGCCTCGTTAGCGAAGCGCCGCCCATCGTAAGCTCAGAGGCCGGTTTGCTCGCGCGCTTCGATCAAGACATCCAAGGCCATTCGGGCAATTGTCTTGATGGGATCCGCTGTCGTCCCTGGAGCGCGCTCGATCAGAATCTCCAAGAAGAATTGATCGATTCGGAAGAGTGCCACCGAACCATATAGGCCAGAGCCAAAGATATGCGGCTGCGGGAAGTCCTCTTCGCCATTCTCACTATCCAATCTTTCGCGGATATCGCGGATGCGCTCGTAATTCGCCTGCGCCGCAGCGTCGTCATTGAATATGCCGTAGGTCAGGCGAAAGGCGCCGCCCGTTTGCTCCCTGTAATAGACGCGCACGCCGTCGCCATTGCTTATGCCCGGCAACGGCCGCTGCACCGTCTCGTCGCGCGCTGCGTCGCTGGTCCATTGCGAACCGGCGAATAGCTTCGTCGGCAAGAGGGATAGCACGGTAACCAGGTAATCTTCGTCGCTACTGGCGCTCGCCGCCTCGCCACCGCTCAGTTGGTCGCCGAGAGCCAGGATATGATTGACGGCCGTCTGCGTGAGAGAGCGCAGCGGGTTGATCGGCGTCGTGAAGGCGCTGATGCTCACCTCAATGAAGATATTATCGAGTTGCACGAGGGCGATAGAGCCGTAAAGACCCTGACCGAAGATGTTGGGTTCCGGGAAATCGTCACGCACTTTGCCGATTTGCAGGACCGAGCGCAAGCCGCGAATCCATTCGTAATGTTCGTTAGCGCCTGCGGCGTCATCGAAGACAACGAAAGTGACGCTGAATGACCCGCCCTGGCGCTCGGTGTAATGCAGCTCGAGGCCGACGCCGCCAGGAACCGTAACGCGCGGGATTTCACGGCCATTATCGGCCTTGCTTGGGTCCGGGTTCCATTCTGCGCCACCACCGGCGAGTTGCGTTGGGAAGCTATCGACGATGATATCCAGAATGATCTTGTTGACGGCGGCGCTGGCCGGCGGTGGTGTGGGTGTGGGTGTGCTGGTGGGCAGAGCCGTAGGTTCTGGCGTGGGCGTGATATCCAAACCCGCCGGCGCGCATGCGGCGACCAGCGCCAGGGTGAAGCACATCGCAAAGAAAATGCGCACACCCAACGTTGGCGGCCAGCGTCTTTCAATCACGCGCTTTCCTCCCCATCTTCGCTGAAGAGGCGCAGTCGCTCCGGCACCACGCCCGAGACGATCATATTCGCCACTTCATGCTGCGAAACATCGGCTTTCGTGAAATCACCCAACTTGCGCCCGTGCTCGATGATGGTGAAGCGGTCCGCCACTTCATGCACCTGGCTGATGTTGTGGGTGATGAAAATCACGCTCATGCCCTTGTCTTTGGCGGCGAAAGTGTAATCCAACACCTTTTGCGTTTCGCCAACGCTGAGGGCGGAGGTCGGCTCGTCCAAAATCAATAGTCTTTTGCCAAAGTACACCGCTCGCCCAATGGCGATGGACTGACGCTCGCCACCAGACATCGTGCCGACCACCTCGTCCGCGTTGCGGACGTGAATACCCACATCGGCCAACGCATCGATGGTCGTCTCTTCCATCAGCTTCTGGTCCATGAAACGAATAGGGCCTATTTTGTAGGTCGGTTCCTGCCCCAGCCAAAAATTCCGCGCGATGCTCATCAGCGGCACGAGCGCGAGGTCCTGATACACCGTCTCGATACCCAATTCGCGCGCACGCGTCGGCGAATCGATTTCTACCTCGTCGCCATCGAAGAAGATTTGCCCACGCGTCGGTGTGTGAAAGCCAGTGAGTACCTTGATGAGGGTGGATTTGCCAGCGCCGTTATCACCCAATAGGCCGACAATCTCCTGGCGGTTGACGCGGAAATCCAGGCCGCGCAGGGCCTGCACGCTGCCGAAGTATTTGTGGATATTAATCATATCCACCAGCGGCGAATCATCCCTAAACGCACCGTTTTGCGTCTTCAACTTTTTGCCATTGCCGGCCATGCCGTTGACCTGCCCGTTTTCGCTCATCTCATCCTCCCAACATCAATCCCGTGTGTCACCACGCACGAAGGTATTCAGGACGACAGCGACGATGATCGTCACACCCACCGTCCCCGCGAACAAGCGTGAAGGGATACCGACGAGGACGAGCCCTGTCTGCAACATACCGACGATGAGCGCGCCGAGCATCGAGCCAATGATGCCGCCATACCCGCCGCTCAGCAGCGTGCCGCCGATGACCGTCATGGCGATGACTTCCAGCTCGAAGCCCTCGCCCTTCAGCGGGTCCACGCCCGGATTGCGTGCGACTTCGTAGATGCCGGCAATGCCCGTGAGCAAGGCGAGGATGACGAAATTGCGCACCTTGACGCGATCGACGTTGACGCCCTGCGCGCGGGAGGCGCCGGGGTTGCCACCCACCGCGAAAACGTGATTGCCGTAACTCGTACGTGTCAGGAGCAAATGGAAAACGACCACGAAGAAGAGCCACCAGATGATGGAGAGGCGATAATTCGCACGCGTGTTGACATCCCAGCCGACCAGGCCCTTGGATACGGTCGTGCCGACGTTGCGCACCGTGCCACGGAGCAACACCTCCTCGCCATCGATGACGCGCTCCTGGCTGCATTCGCCTTCGGCCAGGCGCGCGCGTGTCGCCAGCACCGCCTCCCCGCTCTCCACCAATGCCAGATCTATCTCACAATGGTTGACGAGGCGGCCATTGGTAATATCGAAAAAGCCGACTTTGACGACGCGTCCCTCCTCCGATAGGTGATAGCTGGCGACGATCGCCAACCAGACGATGAAGACCGCCAGCACAAGCGTGACGACGATGAGACTGACAGCGCGGAAAAGGACATTGACGGAGCGGAAGGCTTCGTTCGGCCCGGCGTCAACGCCGATATTCGCCCGCAATTGCTGACCAGACGCCCGCAGTCCGCCCCACATCAACGGCAGCGCACGATAGGCAGTGTAAAGCAAGAGCAGGATACCGATCACCGCCAACGCGACAAACACATAGCCCTGGATTACCCAGGTCGGCAGGAATTCATGGTAGTCGCCCCAGCGCAGGATGCGGCCGCCGGCAATGGCCACCAATGTGATCGCGCGAAAGGCCAGCATTGTCCCCAGCGTGACGATGAAGGAGGGTATTCGCGTGAATATCAATAACATGCCATTAATCGCGCCCAATATCGCCACCACGAAGAGCGAGAGAATCGCCGCCTCCAGGGGCTGCAGCACGCCGAGCAGCGGCGCCCCTTCCGTCATGAAGGCCATAAAGCTCAGCGCCGAGACGCCCATGATCGAGCCGACGGATAAATCGAATTCACCGGAGATCATCAACATCGTCACGCCGATGGCCATGATGCCCTTGGTGGATACGTTGGATAGGAAGGAAGCGATCGAGCTTTGCTCGAGGAAAATATCCGAGGCGACGGCGAAGAAGAAGAAGATAGCCATCGCGCCGATGATGGCGCCAGCACTGGGCGATTTGGCCAGCTGGGTGCGAATCGTCTTCGTCGGCGAAAGGGCGACAGCGCGGCGCAACTCGTCCGATTCCTCCTCTTCCTCTTGCAGGGTGCGGTAACAGAACCCGCCAATGACCAGGAATAATACGCCGGCGAAGAGGTGCGGATAAGCCGGGTGGCGGATTTTTCTGACGGAAGACTCGTATTCGTTGACGACAAAAGCGCCGGCGAATAATGTAATCAGGATGCCGATGGTGATGAGCACAGCCAGGACGCGCAGCAGCGGCCGCGTGTAGGGGCCTTCGGTGAGGTAATGTGTGAGCATGCCCAGGCCGGGCAAGACGAAACCAGCCAGCGCCAAGATGCCAAAGATGGCGAATCCCAGCAGGCCCAGACTGGTGAGCAATCCGCCCAGCGCGCCAATTTGCCCGACCGCGAGGCCGAAGAAGCGCTGGCTCTCGCCCAGGCTGAGCGTCGCACCCTTGGGCACCGCGGCCAGATTGATGCCATCACTATTCAGCAGGGCCTGCTTAAGCAAGGCCGGCACGATGACACTGAAAATGATGGCGCCGCCGAGGAAGAGCGTAGCGAAGGAGACCCACTGTCCCCAACGGAGCCCTTCGCGTTTTCGCCGACCAAGACCCAGGCCGGCCTGCAAACCCGACAGGCCATACAGGAAAGCTCCGACGACGACCAGCCACTCGATGAGGTTGATATCCCGCCGCGAAATGTTGGCGCGCGTGCCGAAGGGTAACCAACCCAGCAAAACCAACGCGATGACAGCAAACCCCAGGATGCCCAGCAACCACATCGCCACGGTTACGAATTGCGCGCCGCGCTGTTCTCCCCCATCACCGGCAAGATAGGCTTCCATGCGCGTCTCCCCCAAGTTTTAATCACTACGGCGCGCCGGGGTCATGGCGCCCAATGGGCTAACTCCCTAACTTCCTAAAATAACCATACGGGCAGGTTGCCCTGCCCGTATGGTTCGTGTTATTAACGCTTAGCGACGACCTTCGGCAGTGGCCTGTTCGACAGCCGCGATGTTATCGTTGTCGATGATGCCAGGGCCGGTGAGGATGTCACCGCCGGGGGCCATGCCCGCCAGCATGTTCATGAAGAGCCAGTGGATCGTCTCGCTGCCCTGCAAGTAGGGCTGCTGATCGATCGCCTGGAGCAGGTAGCCGTCCTTGATCATCTCATAGATCTCGGAGCCGGTGTCATGCGTGGTCGCGTAGATCTCACCAGGCATACGACCGGATTCCTGCATGCAGAGGTTGAAGGAGCTGGCCGGGTTCGGGCCCAGCATAAAGGCCGCGTTCACCTCGGGATTAGCCGCGAAGAAATCGCAGAGCGTACCCGCTGAAGCCGGTACATCGTTGTTAATGGTCAAGCCATGGAGCGGGATACCAGCCTCTTCCAATACCGAGCGCACACCGGCACAACGAGCCTCAAGACCGCTGTGGCCGACTTCCTGGATCGGGCAAACAGCGCCGGTGATTTCCACACCATCCGCCGCCGCGGCCGCGAGGACGCGATTGGCGTTGGAGACGCCGCCGGTGAACTCGTTGGCGCCGATATAGAACATCGTCGGCAGCGCGTCCATGGTGCCCGCATTCGGGTCCGCCGTATTCAAGACGATAACGGGGATACCCGCTTCAGCGGCGCGATTGACGCAGTCACGAATCACTTCCGGATTCGGCACCGTGACGCCGAGGCCGTCGGGGTTCGCGGCCAGCGCGTCGTCGCAATAGCCCGCCATGTCATCGATATTATCAACCGGGTCCGAAAGCCATTCGCAGTCCGCGCCGATCCGGGCACATTCTTCTTCCATACCCTTGATCACGACGACCCAGAAGGGATTGCCGATACCGCCATGGCTGACGATACGGAAAACTGGCTGGTCGTCCTGCGCCGAAACGCCGCCAAAACCAGCCACCAGCAGCCCCGTGACGAGACATGCTAGCGTCAACATACGTACATATTTGCTCATTGGTGTTCCTCCCATAGAACACTATCTTCGGATTTAGCCAAGTACACGCCGCGCGCTTCTCCATACAAAACATAAACGCGAGCGCACCATTAGCCAGCGTCAACCCTAACGCGCGTAGTGCGGCATGTCAAATTGCGAACAATCGCGCCTTCACCTTATCTCTTCCACCGCCCAGTGGTCGCCCATATGCCGCCGCCCGCGCGCTAGGCCCTCCCCTTCGCTTAGCTTGCGCGTCACATCCGCCCGCGCCAGCATCGCCTCATTCAAGCGAATCCCCAATCCCGGCCCCATCGGCACATCCAACATCCCATCTGTAACCCGCGGGGCGAAATCGCTGATGATGCCAAAATAACTCCGGTAAAAGGCGCGCACCGATTCCACATAGTAAAGATTGGGGATGTGCGCCGCCAAATGCATGCAGGCCGCGTGGCAAACCGGCCCCGCCACGTTATGCAGCACCAGCGGCACGCCGTAGGTCTCCGCCAACGCGGCGATTTTACGCGTTTCACCCACGCCGCCATTCCAGACCGGGTCCGTCATCACCAGTGGCGTTACGCCCTCTTCCAGCCATTCGCGCAACTGCCAGCGCGTCATCAGCAATTCCGAACCGATGAGCGGGATGCGCGTCTTCGCCCCCAGCGCTTTGATTTCAGCCGGGTAGACCGCCGGCAGCGCGTCCTCCAGGAAGAGGATGTCGTAAGGCTCTAACGCGCGGGCGATGCGCTCCATGCTCACACGATTCCAACGAAAGTGGCACTCAATGCCGATTTCCATCGCGCTGCCGACAACCTCGCGGATCTGACGAATGGGCCGCAGTCCTTCCTCGACCTGCGCGGGTGATATGCGTTGGCCGTAACTGGCTTCACTAAAGCGGTCGAAGGGCCAAATTTTCATTGCGCTGATGCCATCGGCCAGCAGGCTGCGCGCCAACGCGCCGGCGTCTTCATGCCAGGCGGCGTAATCCGGCCATTCACCAAAGCCGATGCAGGTGTTGTAAGTAGGGATGGCATCGCGCGTTTTGCCGCCAAGAAGATGACAGAGCGGCGCGCCATAATGCTGACCCATGATATCCCAGAGCGCCAATTCGAGCGCCGATAGGGCTCGCGTTTCCGCGCCGGCGAATCCGTGGTACATGAGGTTATCCATCGCGAAACGCCAGAGCCCCTCGATATCCAGCGCTTCCTGGCCGAGCAACAAAGGCGCCAGCGTACCGTGCAACGCGGCGCGCGCGCCAGGCAACTTATCCACCGTCTCGCCCAGGCCGATGAGACCCGTGTCCGTATGAACGCGCACCACGAGCAAGCGCGGGAATTCCGCCCAATGCAGGCTCTCTATGGCCGCGATCTTCATGCCCACATTTCGCTCTCCAGCTCGAGCCAGCGGTCACGATAATCGGCGAGGTGCTCCTTGCCGGCGCCGATTTCGCGTTCGAGCAAATCGCGCGTGGCGGCGATTTCTGCCTCGTATTGCCGCTCATCTAGGAAGGCGCCAAAATGGGCCACGCGCAGCATCAGCAAATGATTCGTCAGCGCGTCCAGCTCATTATAGGCGATGATGAGGTCGATGCGCCCGTCAAGGTAAAGCTGGGCAACGTTCTCACCTTCGATCCGCTCCTGCTTGATTTCGATCTTGCCCGGGATGCCGCAGGCCGCCGCCAGTTCGATCAAGCGCGGCTGTGAGGCGCCCCAGCGCCGCACGCGGATGATCTCCATCAGGTCCACATGCGCCTGCGAGTTGCGCGAATCGAAGTAATCGTTACCCTGCCAGGGTTTGTCCGGCCGTCGCGCGAATTGCGGGCATTGGATGCCCAGCGCCAGCCCCCGCTGAATCAGGATGGGCAAATCGGACCCGCTGGAATTGTACCCCCAGAGCTGGTAACCCTGCCCGGCGACGCCCTCCAGAAAATCTCGGATCATCGCCCCTTCCTTATGCTGGTCGATACCCTGCGAGCGCAAACCGAGGCGGATGTGCCCATCGCTCTCGACCGTGCGCACCACGCCAACGATGGAGATGATTTGCGAGAGCGCCAGCTTGATGAAAGGATGCGGTTGGCCGGGCTGCCAATCCGGGTCAGTGTGCTCCCAGATGGCGTGGAAAACCGTTTCGTCGTCGCTATCGGCCGGCAAATTCAAGAAGCGGCGGACGCTGCGCGGGCACGGCGCCCATTCGGTATCGAAAGCACAAGTCTTGCGCCAGAATTGTTTAATCATAAGCCTCCCTCATACCTGTACCACCTTATTTTCCAGCGCGCCCAAACCGCTGATTTCCGTTCGAATGACATCGCCGATTTGCAGGGTGAATTCCGCCGGCGGCACGATGCCCGTTCCCGTGAGCAGGTAGACACCCTGGGGAAAATCATTGCTGCGGCCGAGGTAGTCGGCCAGCTCGGGCAAGCGACGCGCGAGTTGCTCCGTATCCGTTTCGCCACGGAATACCTCGCGCTGCTTGCGCTCGATCGTCATGCGGATGCGCATGAAGGGCCAATCCTTCGCTGCTTGCAGCAGTACACCCGGCCCCAGCGCGCAGGAGGCATTGTATACTTTTGCTTGTGGGAGATATAGCGGATTCTCCCCTTCGATACTGCGGCTGCTCATGTCCAGTCCAATGGTGAAGCCAACTGCCTCCAGGGCCGGATTGAAAAGCACGGCCAGCTCCGGTTCCGGCACGTTCCAGGCGGAATCAGCGCGGATGCCGACTTGGCCGCCATGCCCGACGACGGTGCGCGCGTTGCCTTTGTAAAAGATCTCCGGGCGTTCCGCCGCATAAACGCGCGCGTAGACGTCACCGCCGTCCTGCGCTTCTTCCTGACGCGCTTCGCGGCTGCGCTGGTAGGTTACGCCCGCGCCCCAGATTTCTTGGTCTGTTAAAGGCGCCTGCCAGGTCGAGCGCCCTTCTCGCGGCGTCAAAGTAAGCGATGCAGCGCGGGCGAAACTGGTCTTCGCGCTCCCATATTTCCCTTCCAATCTTGCGATCGCCGATTCCGCTTTCCCCACCGTGGATTCAAGCCATTGTGTCAAACTGCAATTCCGAGCGCCCATCGAATCAGGTTCCACAGGGGTATCATACAAATTCCCCTGGAATTGGATCGCCTCTTTGTGATTGCCCAGCGCGTCCGTGTAACAGACCCATTGCAGCAATTCACCCCTCGCTATCGTCATCAAGGCACGCTCCATTCCACGATTCCCGCCCCGTCCCGCCCTTCCACCAACAACCCGCGCTGGGTCAGGCGCGCCAGATTGCCGCAGAACGGGAAGGTGAGCAGGCCATCGCCACTCTCATCCCAACGGCGCACGCGCGGCGCCAACTCTTGCAACGCTTCTCGCAACGTGAAGCGTCCCCGCTCCCGCCCGTAGCGCAGCAGCTGCTCCTCCATGAAGAGACAATATTCGCGGCTTTCGCGCAAGAAGGCGCTGATATCCGCCGCATCGCGGTAGACGGGCCAATGCGCCGCCGAATAAACCTCCATCGGGAATTCTAGCAGTCGGTCGATCGTTTGCAGGTAAGTATCCACATAGCAATAAGTAGGCGGCAAGACGGGACGGTCGTTCACGTCCAGGATGGCGTGCCAGAGCGCCGCCTCGCCCGCCAGCAGCGTGCGGCTGCGCTCGTCGTATAAGGCGATGTGACCGTAGGTATGGCCGGGCGTGTTGACAACGCGCACCCACCAATCCGGCCCGAGGCGAAAGCGCTCGCCACCCTCCAGCGTGCCATCGAGCGCGCAAGATTGCGTCAATTCGCGCATTTCCTTGATCTCCTCGGGCGGCGTCTGCAGGCCGTGCGGCGCGTCGAATTGCAGGTAACGACCCTCCATGATGGCCTCAGTGCTCTCGATCCACGAGCGGTCGAGCGTGTGGCAAAACATTTTCGCGTTTGGCGCCGCCGCTTTCATCGGCGCGTTGCCGCCCTGGTGGTCGAGGTCGGAATGCGAAATGATGATATAGCTCAGCCGCTCACGATCGAATCCAATCCGTTCCATATAAGGCAGAATCTCCTGCGCCGGGTTGTGCGCGCAGCAGGTATCCAGCAATATCGATGATTCCTCGCCGACGAGCAAGTGGACATAGGCAACGCGGTCACCCATGAAGACGCAGGGGATGCGATGGAGATTTGGCGCAATTTCCATATCGTGCTCTCCCAATGATTCAGTTCGTTTGGTCTTGCGGTTGTTCGCCGCGCACGCTGAGGCCACCGTCGACGACATAATTGCTACCTGTCACGAAGCTGGCCCGCTCCGACGCGAGAAAGAGGCAGACCTCCGCCACCTCTTCGATGCGCCCGACGCGCCCGATGGGGTGCATCTCGTCGAATTGGCGCAAGAGATCAGGCGGGTCGCGCTGGTCGACGACGAATCTATGCAGCATCGGCGTGTCGATCGTGCCGGGCGAAACGCAATTAACACGGATGCCCTGGCGCGCGTAATCGGTGGACATCGCCCGCGTCAGGGCTATCAGCGCGCCTTTCGTCGCCGAATAGATCGCCAGGCCCGGCAAGCCCAACATGCCCGTTACGCTGGCCATATGGATGATGCTCCCGCCGCCCGTTGCCAACATCCCGGGGATGACCGCGCGGCTCACCAAGTAGGTCCCCCGCAAATTCACGGCGAGGCAGTGCTCGAAATCGGCCGGCGTTGTCTCATGCAGTTGGCCAACGGGCATCACGGCCGCGTTGTTGACGAGGATCTGCGCCGCGCCGAATTCATCCCGCAAGCGCCTGATAGCCACCGCAACTTCGTTCTCTTGCGTGATATCCGCGCGGATGCCGCGCGCATCGCCACCCGCCGCGCGGATCTCTGCGGCCGCCTCTTCCACCGTCGGCAGCACATCGACCAGGGCCACGCGCGCGCCAGCGGCCGCGAAGCATCCCGCGATGCCCCGGCCAATCCCTCGCGCCGCGCCGCTCACCAGTGCCACTTTGCCCGCCAGCTCGCTCATGCGGGCGCGGCCTCGATCTCCGAAAGTTGCACGCGGCGGCCTTCCGTGGCGCTTCGCTTGGCCGCCTCCAGCAGCAACTGGACGCGCAAGCCATCGTGAATATCTGGCCGAACGCGCTGTCCGGCCGCCACCGCCCGCACGAAATCACCCACCATGCGTCCCTGTGCTCGGAAGACATCGCGATAGCTGTTGTGCACCGTATCGCGCCGCCCGCCCGCCCAGATATCTTCAGGGATCGGCAGCGGCCGTAAGTCACCCTCCCCAACGCGCGCGCCGCGGATCTCTTGCCGCGAGACCCAATCGGTCTCGTGATAGAGCGTGCCGCCGTCGCCGTGGAATTCGAAGAGATGCTGCATTTGCAAACCCGCGTCTTCATAACAGACCGCGCTAACATGGATGACGCCCTGGGCGCCGTTGGCGAAACAGCAAGTGATGATCGCATCGTCATCGGCAGCGGGATATGGCTCATTCATTTCGTTGTGCGGCGCGCGCGGCACGTGTTGAATCAGCTGCGCCTGTATCTCCGTGATGGGCCCATAAAACCATTCCGCCAAATGAAGGAAATGACTACCCAAATCACCCAGCACGCCGGAGCCGGCCAGGGCCTTATCGAAGCGCCACAAGTATTCGCCCTCGCGCGCGTAGTTGGCGTAATAGCGCATGTTGAGGTGGAAAGGGCGTCCGATGTAACCGTCATCCATGAGCCGCTTCAGATAGCGCGAGGTCGGCATGAATCGGTAAGTGAAGGGCACCAAGGTGATCGCGCCGCGCTCCACGGCCAATGCCGCCAAACGACGCGCGGAAGCGTAATCCAACGTCAGCGGCTTCTCGATCAGCACGCCCAAGCCCTGCTCCAACGCCGCACTGGCGAAATCGAAATGCGTGTAGTTTGGGGTGACGATCACCAACGCTCGCAATCCCTTTTCACCCGCCAACATCACTGAGAGATCGGTGTAGACGCGCGGGATGCCCCAGGAATCCGCCAGCTCCTGAGCGCGCGCCGCGTTGCGCGCCGCCAACGCGATCACTTCCGCTTCCGGGCAAGCGGCCAGCGCCGGCAAATACATCGAGTCCGTCCACCAGCTGCTGCCGACGACAGCAAGGCGCACCCTCTCTGGAATCGCGTTATTCCCCGAAGGCATCGGTGATCGCTTGCGTCAGGCGGGCGTGACGCAGGGCATCCGCCAGGCTGGAGTGCGGCGTTTTTCCCTGCGTGATGTTCTCGTGAAATGCCAGCAACTCGCGCTCAAAAGCCTCGTCCTGCGAGACGGTGACGCGCTTCTCCCAGCTCAACTCGCCGCTGCCACCCTGGATGACGACGGGGCTGGGGAAGTTGCGAAAATATGGGCTCGGAAATTGCCAGAAGACGCGGTCGTGGTTGCCATAAAAGGCGTACTCCTCGTGATAATCTTTCAGATGAGAGAGAAAATGCCAATCCCAGGAAGAGCGGACATCGCCGGGGTATTCAAGCAAAATATGCAACGAAAGCCCCTGCCGCCAGACCTCGCAGCTGCGCACGCCGGTCGGTTCACCGAGCAAGCCATCCATCGTATAAATCTGGTGGATGAGGCTGGTGCAGAGCGTAGCGTAGGCGAGGCGCAGGTGGTCATTACCGGCGTTTTCACCCAGCGCCTCATCCACCAACGGCGTCAACGCACCGCCCACCATATCGCGCAGCTGTGTCTCGTACATCGTTTGCCAATCGGCCGGCTCGATATGCCCCGCCAAAATCCGGCCATCGCCCCGCCGCAAGCGATACGGCGACCAACCCAGATCGTTCAACGGGTGCAAGACCGTCACGCGGACGAAGCCCAGGTCGCGCATCTCCCGCACTCGATCGCGCACGTATTCGAAGGCCGGGTCGTAAAGCTTGTGGTACCCGAGCTGGATGACGCGGTCACTCCCCGCTGAAGCAGCGACGATCTCCTTCGCCTCGCGCAAGTTATACACCAGCGGCTTCTCGACGAAGATATGCAGGCCAGCCGCCAAAGCTGCCAGGACGCTGTCACGGTGCGTGCCCGAATGGCAGATGACGACCGCGTCGAGCGCGTCACTGGCGTAGAATTCGGCCATATCGGTATACCGCCGTGCCACGCCCCAGCGCTCACCGACCGCTTCGAGCACCGGCGGATAGGCGTCGCACAAACTGGCCAGTTCGAAACATTCGTGTTCCACAAGGTAAGGGATATGCATGATCTGGGCAATTGCACCACAACCCAAAACGCCCACCCGCAACGGTCGCTCCATATCGATAGCCTTCTCCTCAGCCCTTCCCCGCAGAGGAATCTAACAGGCCGCCCGTCAGATTCGCAAGCGGGCGCGCTACAATCGCGGGCGATGTCTCCTCCCCCAGCGCAATTCCGGCGCGACCGCTACACCTGGCTTTCATACGGACTCCTGGGCTATTTCGCCTACCTGCAGACGGCGCTCGGGCCGCTGATGTCCTTTCTGCGCGCCGAGCTGAACCTGAGCTACACACTCAGCGGCCTGCATTTCAGCGCCTTCGCTCTCGGGATGATCTTGGCCGGTCTGTGGACGGATGCCGTCGCTGCGCGCTTCGGGCGGGCGATCACCTATTGGGGCGGTGGCCTGGGGATGGCGCTGGCCGCGCTGCTCTTCGCCGCCGGTCGTCGCATCGAAATTACCCTGCTCGCCGCCTGCCTGATGTCTTCCCTGGGAACGATGTTGGTCATCATGATTCAAAGCACCCTTTCGGAACAGCATGGCCCTTGGCGCGCACGCGCGCTGACGGAAGCGAACCTCGCGGCGGGTATCGCGTCGGGCATCGCGCCTTTACTGGTCGGCCTGGGCGCAAGCACTGCCATCGGTTGGCGTAGCGCCCTCGTCTTTGCGATCCTGTTGTGGCTGATGATCTACCTCGGCGCGCGTCGCGTCGGCATCCGCATCCCCATCGCTGTCGTTCCCCCCAGAAATGAAGATCCCACAAAATCCCCACGCCGGCGCCTCTCGCGCCGCTTCTGGCTCATCTGGGTAGTTACGGTATGTTGTGTGTCGATCGAGTGGTGTGTCATCTATTGGGGCGCGACCTTCCTGGAAGAGAGCGTCGGCCTCTCCCGTGGACTATCAGCCAGCGCTATGAGTATCTATTTCCTGGGTGGCATCTTCGCGCGCTTCGCCGGTAGTCAACTTACGCGCCGTTATAACGCCGAAGGTTTGCTCATCGGAGCACTCTTCCTGAGCGCACTCGCTTTCCCCCTGTTTTGGTTGGGAGGTAACATGACGCTATCCCTCATCGGCCTTTTCATCCTGGGGTTGGGAGCATCCAATCTCTTCCCTTTCACGCTGGTGATCGCTTTGGCAGTGGGGGCGTCCAGTGTGGATCGGGCCAGCGCTCGCATCTCACTCGGCAGTGGCTCCGCGGCCTTAATCACCCCCCAACTACTCGGCGCATTGGCCGATTCGGTGGGCATCGCGCGAGCGTTCGGCGTCATCGTGGCGCTGCTCGCGCTCGCCTTCATATTGTTCTGGTGGGTGCGGCGTGGGAGAGGAATAGAACTCCAACCGGCGTCCTAACGCGCTTCGTAAGTCTCGTACCAGCAACCACGGATTTCTGGTGGCGCGACGCGCTCCATCCAGGGCCGGGCGTATTTCGCGCAGATGCCGGCCAACTCCGCCATGCGCGCCCGCCCTTCGCCCCGCAGGAAATCGCCGCGCTCAGCGCCCGTTAACGGCACCGCCTCCGCCCAGACCGCCCGCCCGACGATGACGCCGCTCGCCCCCGCTTCGCATGCCACCCGCGCCTGCCGGGCAAAAGTCGCGTAATCGACCCCAGCGCTGAGCAAAGCCCAGGGCATCGCACAGGCCGCGTCCACTTCTGCGCAGGCGGCGCGCCATTCGTCCTCGTCATCGCTCTGGGCCGCATCGACCGGGAATTGCAACTTCAGCACATCCACCCCCAGCGCGCTGAATTCGGCCGCGATTCCGACGATGGCCCTGCGCAATTCGACATTCGTCAGTCGCTCACCCACTCCCATCGAGTAGGCAATCGGCTCCAGGAAAAACGGGATATCCTGCGCGGCGCATTCCGCCACGACCTGCGCCACCCATTCTCGCTTGGCGGGCGCGCTTTTCGCTTCGCGGTGATACGGCAGCAAAAGCTTCACGCCATCCACACCTGCCCGCGCGCATTTGGCCACGCCCCAGCCGGCGATGAGCGTGAAACCCTGTTCATCCGGCGGCGCGCCATAATCGGTCACCTCTAACGGGGATAAAGTACCTACTTGACCAGGGATGTTACGTTCTGCAAAACCCGGGCCAAAGCCAAATTCCGGGTCGGCGAGTACCGCCGTTGCTTCTGGAAGCAGGGTCTGTAGTAGCTCTTGTTTGAAATCACGAAAACCATCATCATCAATCGGTTGACCATCCTGCGTCATGCGCCCGCGCAAATTGCCGCGATGATCGCAGGCGAGGATATTGAATTGCCCGGCTTCATTGCTGCAGTGCGTCAGTCGGCGGTATTTCCCCAGCGTCGTCATGCGCTTCGCTTTCCTGGTTGCGAATCTTTACCTACATATCCTATCATAGGGGGCGCGACGAGGCGCGGGCAGGAATGGTCAAACGCTACGATTTGCTGACGATGGGGCGCAGCTCCATCGACTTATACTCCAACGATATTGGCGCGCCCTTCGCCGAAATCACCAGCTTCGGCGCCTTCGTCGGTGGCTCACCCACGAATATTAGCGTCGGTGCGCAGCGGCTCGGCCTCCGCACTGCCTTGCTCACGGCCGTGGGCGAAGACCCCGTGGGCGATTTCATCCTCCATTTCCTGCGGAAAGAAGGCGTCGAAACGCGTTACATCCCTCGCAAAGCCGGCGCGCGCAGCAGCGCTGTCCTGCTCGGCATCGAACCGCCAGATCGCTTTCCGCTCGTCTTTTACCGCGATAATTGCGCCGATATCCAACTGAACATCGATGACGCCCTGGCCGCGCCGCTGGGAGATTGTTTCGCCTTTGAATTCGCCGGCACCAATTTGAGCCGCGACCCATCGCGCATGGCCACCATCTTCGCCGCCGAACGCGCCCGCGCTGCTGGCGCCCGCGTCATCTGCGACGTCGATTTTCGGCCAGACCAATGGGACGACCTGCGCGCATTTGGGCAAGTGTTGCGCGCTACCCTGCCGCTCGTCGACGTCGTCATCGGCACCGAGGATGAGATTAATGCCGCCGTCATGCACAGCGCCAAGCAAATGAGCCTGTCGCACTCACAAATCTCAGACGCGCGCGTGGCTGGAGATACGCGAATCGCAATCCAACAATTGCTGGCGCTGGGGCCGGCGGCCGTCATCGAAAAGATCGGCCCGGAAGGCGCCCGCGTTCACCTTGCCGATGGGGAAATCATCGATGCGCCCGGCTTTCCCGTGGAAATCACCAACATCCTCGGCGCGGGCGACGCCTTCGGCGCCGGCTTCATCTATGGTTACGTGAAGGGCTGGGATTGGCTGCGTAGCGCGCGGCTGGGCAATGCCTGTGGCGCCATCGTCGTAACACGGCAAGGATGCGCCAATTTCATGCCTACCATGGCCGAAATCGACGAATTCGTGCGACCCTACGGCGGGCTCGATCTGGCGGATTGAGCCGCGCCCTTCAGAGCAGGAGAAACCACCCATGGCAACACGCAGACTCACCATGTCACAAGCGCTCGTACTATATTTGAGCCGCCAATATTCACGGCGTGATGGGCGGGAGCGGCGCTTTTTCGCGGGCGCTTGGGGCATCTTCGGGCATGGCAATGTCGCCGGCATCGGGCAAGCGCTCCAGCAATATGACAGCGAGCTGCGCTATTACCAGTGCCGCAACGAGCAGGCACAAGTGCACACCGCCCTCGCCTATGCCAAGCACCTGAATCGCACTGCCACTTTCGCCTGCACCGCTTCCATCGGCCCCGGCTCTTCCAACATGGTAAGCGGCGCGGCGACCGCTACTGTCAACCGACTACCCGTGCTGCTCCTTTGTGGCGATATCTTCGCCGAGCGCATCCAAGCGCCCGTCCTGCAGCAATTGGAATTCGAGCATAGTCTCGATTTCAGCGTGAACGATGCCTTCAAACCCGTATCCCGCTTCTGGGATCGCATCTACCGCCCCGAGCAGCTCATCCAATCCTTAGCGCAGGCGATGCGCGTGCTCACCTCGCCCGCCGATACAGGCGCCGCGACGCTCTGCCTGCCGCAAGATACGCAAGCGGAAGCCTACGATTACCCGACAGCGATGTTCGAAAAGCGCGTCTGGGATATCCCGCGCAACCGGCCCGATGCGGCGCTCATCCAGCGGGCGGCCGAATGGATCCGCGCCAGCGAGCGACCGCTCATCATCGCCGGCGGTGGCGTGCACTATAGCGAGGCAGAAGCGACGCTCCGGCAATTCGCCAGCGCGCACGGCATCCCGGTTACCGAGACGAACGCCGGCAAAGGCGCCCTACCCTACGACCACGCGCTCAACCTCGGCGCCACCGGCCACACCGGCAATTTCGCCGCCAATGAATACTCGCGCGAGGCCGACCTCATCATCGGCATCGGTACGCGCTACAGCGATTTCACCAGCCAATCCAACTCCGCCTTTCAAAATCCGAACGTGCGCTTCATCAATATCAATGTCGCCGAATGGGATAGTTACAAACAACACGCCCTGCCCCTCACCGGCGATGCCCTTGTCACCTTGGCGGAGCTCAGCGCCGCCCTCGGCAGCCATCAGACCGCCGCCCCATATCAGGCCCGCGCCGCCGAGCTGAACCGCGCCTGGGATGCCGAAGTGCACCGCATCTACAACCTCGAGCACGAACCGCTCCTGAGTCAGGGTGAAGTCATCGGCGCTGTCAATACCTTCGCCCGTCCCCAGGATGTCGTGCTCTGCGCCGCCGGCAGCCTACCCGGCGACCTGCACAAGCTCTGGCGCACGCGCGATGTCC
The DNA here is from genome assembly GCA_965237765.1 of Phototrophicaceae bacterium. Lineage (GTDB taxonomy): Bacteria > Chloroflexota > Anaerolineae > Aggregatilineales > Phototrophicaceae > WTGJ01. The sequence continues at coordinate 1,988,732 of OZ250157.1, read as the reverse complement.
GCGGCTACCACATCGAATACGGCTATTCCTGCATGGGCTACGAAATCGCCGGCGGGATGGGCGTCAAATTGGCCGACCCGGAGCGCGAAGTTTACGTGATGGTCGGCGACGGCTCCTACCTGATGATGAATAGCGAGATCGTGACGATGGTGCAGGAAGGCATTCACATCACCATCGTGCTGCTGGATAACCACGGTTTCGCCAGCATCGGCGGCCTCTCCAACGCCGTCGGCAGCGATGGCTTCGGCACGAAATATCGTTACCGCACCGGCAGCGGCCACCTCGATGGCAATACGCTTCCCATCGATTTCGCCAAAAATTGCGAGAGCCTTGGCGCGGCCGTCTTCAAAGCGAATGACCGTGCCAGCCTGCAAGAAGCGCTGGCTGCCGCCAGCGAGGTGCGCGGACGGCCCGCCTGCGTCGTCGTCGAAACCGACCGGCGCGAGCGCGTGCCCATCTACGAGAGCTGGTGGGATGTGCCGATGTCTGAAGTGAGCGAAATCGAAACCATCCGCGCCGCCCGCGCCCAATACGAAAAGGATCGTAAGAAATTGCGGCATTACCTCTAAGCGAAGCGTGAAGATGTCCAAAATACTGCGCGTAGGACTGATCGGCTGCGGCAACGTAGTGGAATACGGCCACCGGCCGGCGCTGCGTGCGCTTGCGGATGTTCAGCTGTGCGCCCTAGCCGATATCACGCCCGCCCGCCGCGAAATTGGGCGGCGCTGGTTCGGCCTCTCCGATGAAAACATCAACGCCGATTACCGTCAGCTGATCGCGCGTGGGGATCTGGACGCCGTCGTCGTCGCTGTACCGCAGCGCTACCGCCGCGAGATTGTGCTAGCCGCCTTCGCCGCCGGCTTGCATGTCCTGAGCGAGAAACCGCTGGCCGATACGCCGGCCGTCGCGGCCGAGCTGGTCGCCGCGGCGGAAGCGGCAGGATTGAAATTCGGCATTTGCCACAATTACCTCTTCTTCCCCGAATACCGTGCACTAAAGGAGGAACTGGCAAGCGGCGCCATCGGCGAGTTGCGTGTGCTCACGATGAATTATCTGGGCGTGATCGATCACCCCGGCGCGGCAGAATACGAAGCGAGCTGGCGGCATACCCTGGCCGCTGGTGGCGGCGTGCTGATGGATATGGTGCATTCCGTCTACCTGGCCCAATGGCTGGTGGAAGAGCGCGCCATCCAGGTAAATGCCTTCGTCGCCGCGCCCGAATACGCCGCCCGCCAACCCGAAGTCGAAGACCTCGCCCTCTTACAAGTCGCCTTCCAGAGCAGCTACGCGCTCATCAATATGGCCTGGGGCCAGGGCGTGGGCGGTGTCGACATCAGCGGGAGTGACGGGCACCTCCGCCTGCGCTACGAGCAAAACCAGACCAGTGGCTTCAACCAGCCCGCCGAGTTATACCGCGTCAACGATTGGCACCGACGCGAAATCCATCTCGCCAACCTGCCAACGCATATGGAGAACGTCGCCGCCGCCTTCACCGCGCTTTGGGCTGATTTCCACGCCGCCATCCGCGAGGAGCGCGAACCCGCCGCGCCGGCCAGCGCAGGCGCCCGCGCGCTCGAGCTGGCCCTGGCTGGCTATCTCGCCGCGGTTACTGGGCGCACGGTCTCCTTACCGCTCCCGCCCGATCATCCAGTCTACCTGCGCGGCATCGCCGGCATGCGCGAGGTAGCGTCCTGGGGCAAAAGCGGTGCCGTCCGCGCGGGGATCTTTGGCTTGCGAGAAACGCAATAGCGCGTGCGGACACTTCGCCGCCGTAAGAAGCGCGCGTTAAGAATTCAGCCGCCGCAGCGATTCGCGCAAATCGCCCACCAATTGCTCGCGCCAGCCATCGCCTTTGATGGGCGTGAAGGGATCCGGCCCCTCGGCTGAGCATTCCAACACCACGGGGCCGACGTAGCCAATTTCAGCGAGCGCCGCCAATTGCGCCTGCCAGTCGCTATGCCCAAACCCGAGCCCGCGCCGGTTCGAATCCGCCGCGTGGTAGAGCCATAACGAAGCACCCGCCTCCTGAATTGCCGCAGCCGGGTCGCTCTCTTCGATATTCATGTGATAGCCATCGAGCAGTATGCCCAAATTTAGCGCGTCCACGTCAGCCAGCAATTGCGCGGCCTGAGCGCCGGTGCGAATCTGATGCGTCTCGTAGCGGTTCAGCACTTCAAAGACCAAACGCAAACGGCGCGCGGCCGCCAATTCGGCCACCGCCGCCACCGATTCGACCAGGTGAGCATATTCCGCCACTTCGTCTTCAACCGCCCGGCAACGCCCGACCAGGCCATGGATGCAGACGAATGGCTCGTCCTCCAACGCGGCGGCGAAATCCAACAGGCGCTCATAATCTGCGATGGCCGCGCGGCGGATCTGGACTTCAGGATGAGATAAGTCGACATCCATCGGCGTGAGTGAGAAGATATTGAGCCCCCAATCGCCGAAGATGTTGTTGATATCTTCGGGCGAATCATTTTCGTAATCCGCGCGCAGTTCAACGCCACCGAAACCTATCCGCGCCAGCTCGGCGGCCAACCGGGTAAGCGGCGCATCGCCGAAAATCCACGTGCAGACGCCGACGCGCACCGACGGGATCACGCATCCACCTCTTCCAGGCGCACGGGTCTCCCTTCGTCATGAGAAAGGCGCGCCGCCAGGGCCAGGACCACCGGCGCCCGCCCGTCTGCGCCCGTCACCGGCGTTGGTTGGCCCGCCTCAATCGCCGTGATGAATTTCTCCAACTCGCGCACATAACTCTCGCGATAACGCTCGATGAAGAAATGGTGCGGCAAATCCCGCGCGATGCTCTGCGCGGTCTGCAATTGGGCACTATTGGGGTAGATGTTATCGGTGCGAATGCTGCCTTTGCTGCCAAAAAGCTCAAGGCGCTGGTCGTAGCCATAGACGGCCTGGCGGCAATTGTCGATCATACCGATGGCGCCGTTGGCGAAACGCAAGGTGACGAGGGCCGTATCCAGATCGCCAATTTCGCCAATGCGCGGGTCAACGCGCACCCCGGCGGCGGTATACACCAATTCCACCTCGCTGCCGAGCAAGAAACGCGCCATATCGAAATCGTGGATCATCATATCGTAGAAGATGCCGCCGGAGCGGCGCAGGTAATCAAGCGAAGGCGGCGCCGGGTCGCGGCTGATGATATGCAATGTGTAAGGATTGCCAATTTCGCCAGCCAACAACGCGCCACGCACGCGCTCAGCGTTGGCGTCGAAACGGCGGTTGAAGCCGACCTGAAAGGCGACGCCGGCCGCTTCCACCGCAGCCAGGGCGCGGTCGATGCGCGCCAGGTCATGGTCAATCGGCTTCTCGCAGAAGATATGCAGGCCGGCTGCGGCCGCCTCTTCGATGAGCGCAATATGCGTTTCGGTGGCGGTAGCGATGCAGACGGCGTCAACGCTCTCGGCGGCCAACACGCTGCCTAAATCGAGATAGGCGCGCGCACCCCATTGCGCGGCCGTTTCCTGCGCCGCCGGCAGGAAGATGTCGGCCACGGCGACCAACTCCGCGCCAGTGACAGCCCCCGCCAGATGGGCCGCGTGCAGGCGACCGATGCGCCCCGCGCCCAGCACCACAAATCGCATTGCTGCCCCCTCACCCTACCGCCGGACGCTCGATTATAGCAGCGACAGCGGCAATACGGCGCGGATGATTGGGAAACGTATCGCTACGCTACTTCAGCGCTCTTCACGGTCGCACAACAACGCACGCCACCACCATTCCCGCTACACTTCCCGCATGTACCCGCGTCGGCAGCCTGGCTATGGCAATTCGCGCCATGGCGGACCGCCCACCATTCTCTTGCTGCTCGTGGTGGGCGCCTTGGTCTTCGGCGCCTTCTTCCTGTTGCAGGGCCTGCGCAATTTCACAGCCAGCGGCGGGCAAGATAGTGCCCAGGCCACGCAAGAATCCGCCGCCTCGCTCACCGAAATCGCCGCCGTCGATGCGGACCGCTTCGCCACCCAGACCGCCCGTCCCACCCCTACACCCATCCCGCCCTGCCAGGATTTCACCATCCGCGCGCCAATGGCCAATCTGCGCGCTGCGCCCAACATCGATGCCGAAGCGCTCGATCGCTTGCCCGAAGGCACGGAAATTTGCGTCATCCAACCCGCCGCGCCAGGAGAAGAATGGCACCTCATCGACCGCAATCCGAACACCCGCCGCGTCGAGCCCGGCTACATGCATATCTCCGTCCTGCGCGCGCTGCGCCCCACGCCGCGCCCGACCGCCTCCGCCACGCCCATCACGCTCGCTACCATCACGCCCCAACCCTGAAGCCATATTTGCGGCGCGGCCGCGCCTTCGCTACACTCCAGCCATCTTTCGCCCAATTGGCCCAATAGGAAAAAGCATGCTCTCTGACCTCGATATCGCCAAGCGCGCCCAAATGCACCACATCCACGACATTGCCGACATGATGGGCCTCAGCGCCGACGACCTGGATATCTACGGCAGCCCTTACGTCGCCAAATTGCGCGAGGATGTGCTGGCGAAAGTATCCGACCGGCCCGCGGGGAAATATATCGACGTCACCGCCATCACCCCCACACCTTTTGGCGAGGGCAAATCCACCACCTCCGTCGGTCTGGCCCAGGGCTTGAACGTGCTCGGTAAGCGCTCGGTGCTCACTTTGCGGCAACCTTCGCAGGGGCCGACTTTCGGCATCAAAGGCGGCGCGGCCGGCGGTGGTTATTCGCAGGTCGTGCCCATGGATATCTTCAACTTGCACCTCACCGGCGATATCCACGCCGTTTCCGCCGCCAACAACTTGCTCGCCGCGATGATCGACAACCGCCTTTTGCGCGGCAATCCCTTGAATATCGACGCCGATACGATCACCTGGCGGCGGGTGTTGGATGTCAACGACCGCTCGCTGCGCAATATCGTGATCGGCCTCGGTGGGCGGTTGGATGGCGTTACGCGGCAAACCGGCTTTGATATCGCTGTCGCCAGCGAAGTGATGGCCATCCTCGCCCTCACCACTTCGCTACAGGACATGCGCGAACGCTTTGGGCGCATTGTCATCGGCATGAACGGTGATAAGCAGCCCGTTACCGCCGAAGATATCGGCGCAGCCGGCGCCATGGCCGTGCTCATGAAGGATGCGCTGCGACCCAATTTGCTACAGACGCTGGAGAACACGCCCGCGCTCGTCCACGCCGGCCCCTTCGCCAATATCGCCCATGGCAATAGCAGCGTGCTCGCCGACCTCATCGGTATCCGCTGCGGCGAATATCTGGTTACCGAATCCGGCTTCGGTGCGGATATCGGCGCGGAGAAATTCTTCAACATCAAGTGCCGCGCCTCTGGTCTGCGGCCCGACGCGGCCGTACTCGTCGCCACAGTGCGCGCGTTGAAATCACATAGCGGCAAATACAACGTCGCTGCCGGCCGTGCCCTGCCGGAAGAGATGCTCGCCCTCAACGTCGGTGACGTCGAAGCCGGCGCCAGCAACCTCATCAAGCAAATTGAAAACGTGCGCGCCCATGGTGTCACGCCGGTGGTGGCGGTCAACGTATTCGCCAGCGACCACGCCGAGGAGCTGGCGGCCATCCAGCGCATCGCCACCGAGGCGGGGGCCATCGGTGCCGCGCTCTGCCACCACCATGCCCGCGGCGGCGAAGGCGCGCGCGCGCTGGCGGAGATGGTCGTCCACGCTGCGGATACGCCGAGTGAGTTTCGTTATCTCTACGAATTGGACCAACCCATCAGCGACAAGATCGAAGCCATCGCCACGCGAATCTACGGCGCTGATAGTGTCAGTTATACCCCGCTGGCCCGCCGCCAGATCCGCAGCTACGAAGCAAGCGGCTTCGGCAATTTGCCCATCTGCATGGCCAAGACCCACCTCAGCCTCAGCCATAACCCCAAGCTGAAAGGCGCGCCGACCGGCTTTACCCTGCCCATTACGGAAGTGCGCGCCAGCATCGGCGCCGGCTTCATCTACCCCCTCTGTGGCGACATGCGCACGATGCCCGGCCTCTCCGCTCACCCCGCCGCCGAAAAGGTGGATCTGGACGAGATGGGCGAGGTCGAGGGCCTGTTCTAAGCGAGGACAGCAGCGATGACGTTCTTCAGCCGCCGTGGTTCACAGGAAGATCGAGACGAGCGAGACGGGGCCTCAGCCAGCAGCGCGCCGACGATCGAGGTCGAAGAGAACGCTCCACCGCCGCTCACCCTCGCCCAACCCATCGGCTTCGCTACCGTCCTCGGGCCCCATACAGAGATGACCGGCTCGCTGCGTTGTGAAGGCAACGCGCGGCTGGATGGAAGCTTCAGCGGCGAGATGCAAATCGGCGGCAACGTGCTCGTCGGCGAAACAGCTCGCATCTCAGCCGATATCCATGCGCGCAACGCCTCGGTCGCTGGGGCGGTGCGCGGCAACATCCGCGGGCGCAAGGTGCAATTGCTGCGCACCAGCCGCGTCTGGGGCGATATCGAAGCGACGGCGCTCACGACGGAAGAGGGCGCCTTCATCGACGGCAAAATCACCATGGTCAGCCACGAGGCCGCTCGCGTCGTAGCGCCCGGCTTTGACCCGCCTGCGGACGCAAATGATGGCAGCGATGCGCCAGAAGATTCGCCGGCCACGCCTTTTATTGATGCGGGTACGAGCGAGGGCGCACCCGATTAAATCGTCGGCAGCGTGACACCGCCATCGACGACAAAGACCTGCCCCGTCGTGAAATCTGACGCGGCGGAGGCCAAGTAAAGGGCAATACCTGTCAAATCCTGCGGCTGGCCAATCCTCCCCAACGGCGTTCGCGCTTCCACACCCGCGCGCAGTTCCTCATTTTGCCAGAGCGCGCGGGCAAAGGCCGTCTGAATCAAGCCCGGCGCCAGCGCGTTGACCTGGATATTCATCGGCCCTAGCTCCAACGCCAGCGTCTGCGTCAGGTTGATGAGCGCTGCCTTGGTCGCGCTGTAGATGCCTTGCCCACGCCCGGGTCGTACACCATTGATGCTGGCGACTGTGATGATCTTGCCGCCGCCGCTCGCTTCCATCATCGGCACGACCGCTTGCGTCAACCAGAACACGCCGAGCAGGTTTACCTCCAACGTCTTCTGCCACATGCTATCTTCAGCGTTGAGCAGCGGCCCGAAATGCGGGTTGGTCGCTGCGTTGTGGACGAGGATATCGACACGGCCATAGGCTTCTTCTGTGGCAGCGGCCAACGCCTGCAATGCCGCCTTATCCCCGTTATGCGCGACGAACGGCAACGCTTCTCCGCCAGCTGCGCGGATGGATTCGGCTACTGCCGCCAGGGTCTCCTGACGACGGCCGCTGAGCGCGACGCGCGCGCCAGCAGCGGCGAAGGCTTCAGCGATGGCCCGGCCAATTCCCCGCGAGGCGCCGGTAACGATCGCCACCTTGCTGCTCACGGAAAATGGTTCGTTCATGCGCGCTCTTTCGGGATGGCGGCGAGCAGTGGCAGACCCAACGCCCGCAGGTCGTGGCGATCACGTAGGCTGCCGTCCGCAAATTCCGCCGCGAGAGCAATGCTCAAGCCGATCGCCGCCGCCAACGCCAACTGCATGAAGGGCCATAGGCGCGTGACGAGCGAGAGTGGCGCTTCTTCGACCTGCGGCTCATCCAGGAAGGTGATCTGCGCCGTGCCACCGAGCTGCGGGAAGTAATCGGCAGCGCGCGTGCGCATCGCCTCCACCGCCGCCCGCGCGATGATGGCCAGCTGCCCTTCATCCGGCCATTCGATCTCCAGGTGACCGATGCTCCGCTCGTTGTCGCTCACCAGCCGCAAGTCCTCAAGGTCGAGCGCCGCGTCTTCCAGGCGCGCCAATCGTTCCATCTCTGCGAAGAAGCTGCCCGATTGCAGCCAGGAAGTGAGCGCGTTGACCACCAGCTCCGAAGAGAGCCAGAGGTCCTGATAGTCGCCGACGCGGCCAGCGCTCACGTCATCCGGTTGTGTGGCCGTATAGCTCAGCGTTACGCGAAAACCGGCGCTGGGCGGATCAGAAATGATGGGTGGCAATATGAGGGCGGCCGCTACCAACGGCGGCAAGACCGCCAACCACCAACGCCGCCGCGCGATGCGCCACCAATCTTGCCATTCCATCGCCGCCCTCGAAACTCGCGTGCCCATCATAGCACGAAATTGCCAGCGATTATCGCCAATCATCGCAATGCGACGAATGAAACGAGGGGCGCCCTCAGCGAATCGCCTTCCCCATCCGGAAGTCTGCGCAAGTATCGCCGACCGCAGCGCGAATAGCGGCCAGAAATCGCTCGCGCGAGAAGCGCGCCGCCCGTTCCCGTAGGACGCTCGGGACGTAGGCCGACGCGTCGAATTGCCGCAGCGTTTCCACCAGGCAATCTGCCGTTTGCTCGGCGAAGAGCTCGCCACTAATCCCCGGTTCGACCGTATCCAGCGCACCACCGCCGGCATAGGCGATGACCGGCCGGCCGGCTGCCTGCGCCTGCACGGGCACGATACCGAAATCCTCCAATCCCGGGAAAAGCAACGCGCGGCAACGGGCGAACAACGCGGGTAATTCCCCATCCGCCACATATCCGAGGAATTCCACCGTCGGCCCAGCTAACGAACGCAAGCGCCGCTCATCGCGGCCGTGGCCGGCGATCTTCAGCGGCATACCCAGCGCCGTCGCCGCGCGCACCGCTAGATCGATGCACTTATAAGGGATCAAGCGCGAGACGACGAGCAGGTATTCCCCCACCTCCGTGCTCGGCATAGGCGCGAATCGATCGACATCGACGGGTGGATGGATGATGCTCGCTTCGCGGCAATATAAGCGGCGAATCCGCTCTTGCACAGTGGTGGAGATGGCGATGAATCGAGTCACGCGTTGGGAGGCGGCGTAATCCCAGCGGCACAACAGGGCAATCAACGGTCGCAGCGAAGCCACGAGCGCGGGTGGATAGCCCTCCTGTGCCATGTATTCGTCGTATTGCCAGAGGTAGCGCGTTGGCGTCAGGCAATAACAGACATGCGGCATATCCGGCGGGGTGCGCAACCCATGGCAAAAACCGCTCTTGTTACTGAGGAGCGCGTCAAAGCCGCGCGGCTGGCAACCTGCCCAGGCTAACGGATAGAATGGCAGGTAGCGCATATGGGCGCGCGCGATGCCTGGCAGGCGATTCGTCCAAAGCGCGCGGATATCCCACTGACGATATTCAGGTGGCATCCGCTCTGGTGCATAGAGGCTGGTGAAAATCGGGCTATTCGGGAAGGCATCGACCAGCGCCTCCAGCACGTCCTCCGCGCCACCGCGCTGGTTCAGCCAATCGTGGGCGATAGCCAGCTTCACCGCCCGAGGCTCCTTTACGCCCGCTCCGCGCTGGCGCGCAGGGGTCGGTAGGATTTGCGGTGCAGCGTACAGGGCCCGAATCGCGCCAGCGCATCCCGGTGCTGTGGCGTGCCGTATCCTTTGTGTTGGGCGAAACCGTAGCGGGGGAAACGCGCGTCCTGTTCGCGCATCAGCGCATCACGCCAGGTCTTGGCCAACACGCTGGCGGCGGCGATGCTGAGTGAGCGGCGGTCGCCCTGTAGCAGGCTGACTTGCGCCAAGCCGCGTTCTTCAGGAAGCACCAGCGCATCGACCAGCAAGCAATCTACGCTACCACCCGCCCGCCTCAGCGCCGCCAGCGCGCGCGCCATCGCCAGCAGCGTCGCCGCCAGCAGACCGCGCGCATCCACCTCCGCCGCGCTCGCGCTACCCAGCCCCCAGGCTCGCGCGCATTCACGGATGGCGACCGCGGCCCTTTCGCGCTCGACGGCGGACATCAACTTCGAATCGCGTACGCCGCGCAGCTGCTGCCTCGTTCGTTCGCTTGCGAGCGGCAATGTGACGGCCGCCGCAGCTACGGGCCCCGCCCAGGCGCCGCGCCCCACTTCATCCAATCCGACAATTCCGCTATAACCGGCCGCTTGAAACTGCGCCTCATACCGCAAACTGGCTGTCCGCAAATGCTGCAAACTCCGGCCCCGCTTAGCCAACTTCGCCACGATCATAATTGCCCCGCCAGGCGTGCCGGCGGATCTGCCAGATCTCCAACAGCAGCTTCAGCGAATCGCCCAACAGACGCATGCGCGAATCCGGGTCGAAGTACCAGGTGATGGGAACTTCCGCCACCCGATAACCGCGCCGCGCCGCGAGGAAGAGCAACTCCACATCGAAGCCAATGCCATGCATGCGCTGAATGGCGAATAGCTCGGCCGCCGCCGCGCTGAACATCTTGAAGCCGCATTGCGTATCTTCATAGCGAGCGATGGCGAAGAGTTTGATGATGTGCGTGGCGACGCGGCCCATTAAGTGGCGGTATTGCGGCTCGCCGATGCGCCGCGCGCCGGGCCCCTCGCGCGTGCCAATGAGCAAATCATAACCCTCTCGCTTCGGCGGCAGAAATTTGCAGATCTCTTCGATCGGCATCGAGAGATCTACATCGCAGATGAAGCGCCACTCGCCGCACGCGGCCAGCATCCCTGCGCGCACCGCTCGTCCTTTGCCGCGCTCGGCCAATTGCAACACGCGAATGTGCTCATTCTTGGCGGCATAACGCTCGGCCATGGCCAGCGTCTGGTCATCACTGCCGTTTTCTACGAGCAGGATTTCCGTTTCGTAAGATTGTTCGGCGAAGTAAGACAACGTACGCGCCATACATAGCGGCAGGCGCCGTTCTTCGTTGTGCAACGGAACGATAACAGAAAGAAATGGTCTCATGGCGTGAGCGCACGCTCCAATTCTTCGATGCGAACGCGGCGTGTGGATTGCACGGCCCGGCGTTTACGGAACATCTTCGGCGCGAGTAGCAAGCCCGCCCCCATGCCTCGGAGTTGCGCGCGCGCCTCTGCCCCCCGCCATTCCCGCAGGGCCAGCCCTGCCCGCCGCGCTTGTCGCCAGACGATGCGCGCGCCATAGCGCCGCCAAAGCGCGCCTGGAAGATTCTTCACCAAGATCGCGATGCTGTTGCGCCCGTCATAATAACTCGCCGTCACGCCGCCGCCGCTCGCGCTTAGATGATGATAGACGACCGCCCCCGGCACGTAGAGGCAGCGCCAACCGCGCAATTGCGCCCGCCAACCCAAATCCACATCCTCGCCCGAGAAGAAGAAATCGTCATCCAGCAGGCCAATATCTTCCAGCAACGCCCGTCGATACACCGCCGCGCCGCCGCAAGCGCTGAAGACGAATTCCTCGCGCTCGTATTGGCCGGCGTCGCGCTCCCAGACACCGCGGTTGCCCGCGCAGCCATCGCGCGTGAAGTAATCGCCGGCGGTGTGGATGACGTCACGTCGCTCGTAAAGCAGCAGCTTACTGGCGACGCTGCCCACTTCCGGCCGTCCATGCAACGCCGCGATGGCCGCTGCCGCCCAGGCCGGCGCCGCTTCCGTATCGTTATTCAGCAACGCCAAGTATTCGCCGCGCGCCGCCCGTAACCCTTCGTTGCATGCGCCCGTGAAACCGCGATTCTGTGACAATTCCAGGAGCCGGACATCGGGATGCTCTGTGCGCAGGTATTCGACCGAGCCGTCATCCGAAGCGTTATCGACGACGATAATTTCCAGCGGCGCGTAATCCTGCACGGCCAACGCCGTCAGGCAGGCTGGCAAGTAGCGCATCCCGTTCCAATTCGGGATGATGACCGAGAGCAAACCCGCTTCCGCCGCCCCCTTTTCGCCAACCATCAAGCTCGCAGACCTTCCTCGTTCAGGAATTCGGCCACCGCTTCCTGCCAGTGCCGCAGGCGGATCCCCAGCGCAGCGCCAGCCTGGTTGGCGAGAGCGCTAAAGGCAGGTGGCGTGCTGGCGCGCGGCCAATCTGCGCGCGTGATGGGCGCGATCTCCGTCTCCTCCAAACCGCATTCATCCAGTAGAAAGCGCGCGAAAGCATAGCGTGAGCAAGCGCCCTCATTCACGAGGTGGTAGTTGCCATAGGCGCCCGTCTCGATGAGGGAGAGGATCGCTGCCGCCAGGTCATCAGTCGCGGTCGGGTTGGCGACTTCGTCCATCACGACGCGCAAGGGCTTCCCCGCCCGTGCCGCCGCCAGCAAGCTCTGCATAAAATTGCGCCCGCCGCGCGCGTAGAGCCAGGCTGTCCGCACGATATAATGCCGCGGCCAGAGCGCGCGCAGTGCTTCCTCACCCAGCCATTTGCTGCGGCCATAGGGGTTAGCGGGCTGCGCGCGGTCGTATTCGTGGAAGGGCGCGTCGCCAATTTCACCGGCGAAGACCTCATTGCTGCTCACATAGACGATGGGGATATCGCGCTCGGCCGCCACGGTGGCCACGTTGCGCGTGCCCAGGGCGTTGACGAGATCGGCGCGTTCGGGTTGGCGCGCGCAGCCATCAACATCCGTCCAGGCGGCGCAATGCAATAAGATCGTCGGCGCTTCTCGTCGCGCAAATTCACGAAAGGCGGCCAGCTCGGTCACGTCGGGTTGGTAGCGGCCGCTGTCTGCTCCGCTTCCGCAAACGCTAGCGCCGGACGCTTCCAACCGCTCGCGCAGGGCGCGCGCCAGCTGCCCCCTCCCGCCGGTGATCAGGGCACGCATAATCAAGCCAGGCCCAGCGCGCGGCCAATGATCTCTTTCATGATCTCGTTCGTGCCGCCATAAATGGATTGGACGCGCGCATCCAGGTAGGCCCGTGCGATGGAGTATTCGCGCATATAGCCGTAACCGCCGTGCAGTTGCAGGCAGCGGTCGACGACGCGGTTCAATACGTCCGTCGTCCAGTATTTGGCGATGGCCGCCCCTTCCGCTGTCAATTCGCCGCGCAGGTGCAGCTCAGCACAACGGTCAACGAAAACCTGCGCGATGTTGAGCTCGCTATGCAGTTCCGCCAGGGTGAAGCGCGAATGCTGGAAGCGACCAATCGGCTGCCCGAAAGCCCGCCGCCCCTTCACATAAGCCAGGGTTTCCTCCAGCGCCGCCATGCCGCTGGCCACCGCGCCGGCAGCGATGCTCAGTCTTTCCTGTGGCAGTTGCCGCATCAAATATCCGAAGCCGGCCCCTTCCTCACCGAGTAGATTCGCGGCTGGGATGCGCACATCCTCGAAGAACAGCTCGGCCGTATCCTGCGCGGCCATGCCGATCTTCGCCAGATTGCGGCCGCGGCGGAAACCGGCCATCCCCCGCTCGACGACGAGCAGGCTGATATCGCCATGGCCGCCGCCTTCTCCCGTCCGCGCGACGACGATGATGTGGTCACTGAGAATGCCATTGGTGATGAAAGTCTTCTGTCCGTTAAGGATGTAGTGCCCATTTTCGCGGCGCGCGCGCGTCTGCACGGCGGCCAAATCGCTACCGGTGCCCGGTTCGGTCATGGCGATGGCCGTGACGCATTCGCCCGCCACCATCGCCGGCAACCAGCGCGTCTTCTGCTCCTCATTCGCATAAGCCAGCATATAAGGCAGGGTGACATCGTTATGCAGGATGAAACCCGGCCCATGCGCGCCAGCGCGCGCCAACTCCTCGATGACGATCAGGTTGAAGCGCCAATCGTCCACGCCGCCGCCGCTATATGTTTCCGGTACATCCATGCCCAAAAAGCCGAGCGCACCCGCTTGCTGCCATATCGAGCGTGGCACGCAACCAGCGGCTTCCCATTCGCCGTGATGTGGCGTGATCTCGCGCTCCACGAAACGGCGGAAGGCCGCGCGGAATTGCTCATGCTCGGCGGCGAAAAGCTTCCGCGGCAGGCTGGCGGCACTCTGCCGGTCGGCGTCGCTCATTTGCCCAGCTTCTCCTTCAGGGCGGCCGTGAGCGCCGGCACCACCTCGTAGAGATCGCCGACAATCCCGTACTTCGCCAGCTTGAAGATCGGCGCTTCCGCGTCCCGATTGATGGCGACGATGATTTTGCTGCTGCGCATGCCGGCCTGGTGCTGGATCGCGCCGGAGATGCCGCAGGCGATATAGAGATCCGGGCTGACGACGCGGCCGGTCTGCCCGACTTGGTGCGCGTAAGGGATGAACCCGGCGTCCACAGCGGCGCGGCTGGCGCCCACGGCCGCGCCCAGGACCGCCGCCAACGGGCGAATCGTATGCGCGAAGCCCTGTTGCGCCTTCCAGATGGCCGCATCTTCCGCATCTGCGGGCGCTGACTCAGGATTGTTGGCCATGCCACGGCCGCCGCTGACGATGATGGCCGCGTCGCCCAGGTTGACGCTGCCTTGCGCCACCTCGAAGGATTCAATCTGCGTGGCGATCTCCGCTTCAGCCAGGACCGGCGCGACGATTTCAGGCGTTAACGTGGCACTCGTGTCGCAATCTTGCGGCAGAAAGGCGCGCCCGCGCAACAACACGAAAGGCGAATCGCCACTCAGCCGGCCTTCCATCAGCAATTTACCCGCGTAAACCGGGCGCAAGATGTTCAACTCGTCGCCATCCGCCTGCAGCTCGAGCACTTCACTGAAGAGGCCGCTCTCGCAATCAGCGGCGCTGGCGGCTAGCAATTCGCGCCCGCGGCTGGTGCCCACCGCCAGCACGGCGCGCGGCTGCCGTTCTTTCACCAACATACTCAAGAGAGCGGCATAGGGCTCGAGGCGAAAGCCGGCCAGTGTCTCGTCTTCGCAGACGAGGGCGGCCGTCGCGCCATAGTGGGCCGCTTCGGCCGCGAGCTCCCCCGCTCGCTCGCCAAAGACGCAGGCAACCACTGTCGCATCGTAATGCTTCGCCAGGCGCGCGCCCGCCCCCAGCGCTTCCCAACTGGTGGGCGCGGCCACGCCATCGTGACTCTCGATCCATACGAATATCGAGCTCACAGTACCTTCTCCTCTAGCAAGCGCGCGACGAGCTGCTCCGCTTGTTCGGCCGCGTCACCCGTCAATATCTCCGTCGCCACTTCGCCGCCGGGCAGGTTACGGTAAGCGGAAACCTGGGCGCCGCTTTCGCCCAATTCCACGCCGACATCCGCCAGCGACCAGCGCGGGATATCCGCCCGCGAAGCGCGCCGGATGCCCATGAAGCTGGGGTAACGCGGTTCGTTAATGTCCTTCATGACGCTGATCACGGCGGGCAGGCGACTGCGGACGGTCTGCAAGCCCTGCTCCAGCATTCGTTCGACGCGGATAGAGCGTTCCTCGTAATCGACCGCCAGGATGCGCGAGACGTAGCTGAGCATCGGCCAGCCGAGCGCGCGCGCCAACTGGACATTGTGCTGATCGGTGCCCACATCCACGCTTTCCTTGCCGAAAATGACCAGGTTAATATCGCCCAGTTTGTGCACGGCGCCGGCCGCCGCCTTTGCGTAGGCGAGGCTATCGCGCGCGTCGAGCGCTTCATCCTCAATCAGGACGGCATTCTGGATGCCCATGGCCAGGCTGTGCTTGAGGGCGTCCAGGTGCAATTCGCCGCCCAGCGCCAGTACGGTGGATTGGCCACCCGCGCTCTCCGCCTGGCGGATGCCTTCCTCGAGCGAGTATTCGTCCCAGGGGTTGACAACAGTGGCGGAATCGCCCCAGCTGACGGCGCCCGCCTCGTCAACCATCACGCGGGCGGCCGTATCGGGCGTGCCGCGCGTAATCACCAATACATGCAAGGTCGCATCCTCCATTGGCTAGCGAAGCTGACGGCCATTGTAGCCGAAACGGAGCGTCCAGGTTATGTAGGCGGAGGGCAACCGAGCATGCCCCCGCTGGTAGCAGTCGGCATCCCCTCCCCGCTATGATGCTGGTAAATGACCGACCATCTACACGAGAACGAGCGCACTTTGGCCGCCTGGCTGGCCACGAATTTTCGCGCCCTGCCCTCGGTGCGGCGCGCTCGTGTCAACGCCAACCCACAACTCAGCGAGCCGCCGCCCCTCCTGGTAGTCGAAACCTGGATGCAAGCGACGCTCTACGTCTATACCGTCGCCCCATCGCTCCGCGCCCTGCGCCGCACCCTCACCGCCAACACTCGCGCCGGTGTGGGTAGCGTCTTCTTGCTGAATCGTGCCGCCCTCCCCACACAGCGCGTCTGTAGACCACCGTCCTGGCTCTTGGCCTTGAGCGTCCTCGGCCGCGAGCGCCTCTTCATTTATACACAGCGTACGAACGGCCTCTCACTGTCTCGGTTGCGGCTCCAGCCCAGCGGCCTGCCCGGCGAATACGAGCTGCTTTGGCGCGACGATATCCGCTTGCAGCGCCTGGCAGTGAGCGAGCGTGTGATCACTGGCGGCCCCCTGCGCGGTCATTGGCTTTGCGCCGAGCTGGATAGCGAAAACCAGAGCGCCGGTTATGCCCAGGCCGCCCGCGCCCGCCGCTCGCCGCTCCCAGCCCTCGATGCCGCCACTCGCGAGAGCCTCTCCCTGCTTGGCTTGAGCGCGGGCGCCACTGGCCCGGAAATTCGTCGCGCCTTCCGCCGCCTCGCGCGGGAGACGCATCCGGATGTCAGCGCCTTGCCCGCCGCCGAGGCCGAAGCGCGCTTCCGCCGCCTGCAAAACGCCTATCAGCACATCCTCCATCAGCGCGGCGCGCGCTGATGCCCGCCATTCGTGGCGCTATTCGCTCGCCTCCTCAGCGAAAACCAGCGGCGGCTTGGGCTGATCGTTGATTCGCAGCTGGAAGACATCCGGACGCGCGTAATGACCGACCACATCGAAATCGTAACGGGCGCGCGTCAACTCGTCACGATCCAACGTGGCGTATAGGATGCCCTCCTCGTCATAGAGCGGCCCGGCCAACGCTTCCCCCAGCGGCGAATAGATGGCCGAACCGCCGCGCGAGAGCGTTTCAGGCAACGCAGCCACTTCTTCCCATTCCCGCAGCTCGGGCGGCAGGCTGTCCCGCGTCTGGAATTGGTTGCAGCCGAGCACGAAGCAGCGCCCTTCGAGCGCGATATGTCGCAGCGTCGCCTGCCACCCATCGCGCTCGTCAGCCGTCGGCGCCAGGTAGATCTCCACGCCCTGGCCATAAAGGGCCATCCGCGCTAGAGGCATCATGTTCTCCCAGCAAATCAGGCCCCCAATGCGCCCGAGCGGGGTTTCGGAGACACGCAAGCTGCTGCCGTCGCCCTCACCCCAGATCAAACGCTCGGCGGCGGTCGGTTTGAGTTTGCGGTGCACATTTCGCAGGCGGCCATCGGCACCAAAATGCAACAGCGAACAATAGAGCGTGGCGCGGGAATAGCGCGAATCGCGTTCGACCACGCCGATCGCCAACTCGATGCCTGCTTCACGCGCCGCCTCGCCCAGCCGCTCCGTTTCCGGGCCCGGGACATCGACGGCGTTATCCCAATAACGCTGCCAGAGTTCGCGGCCGCTCCGGCTGCGGCTGCCCACGCGTGTGCCAAACATGAGCCCGCGCGGATAGGCGGGAATATATGCCTCCGGGAAGAGCACAATCTGCGCGCCATTTGCCGCCGCTTCAGCGAGCCAACGACAGGCGCGCTCAATGCCCTCTTCGCGGCGGAAAGCGGCCGGTTGCGCCTGCACGACAGCGACGCGCACTTCACGACTCGACTTAAGCAATGGCATCAGTCCTATCCTCCCATGCTCCCGGCCAGTTGCAAGAAATTAAAGGTGAAATGGGCGATGATGGCCGCGCTGGCGCTGTAACGTTGACGCAGCATGCCCAGACCCGCGCCCACGATGAAAAGCAGGAGCAGCGACGGCGTGTAACCGTACTGTGTGTGGAACAGGGCGAAGAAGACACTCGTCGCCCCCAGGCCGAAGATCGGCTGCAGCGCGCCGCGGAAGAGCACCTCCTCACTCACCGCCGAGAGCGCTGCCAGCGCCAGGATCAGCGGCAGGTTGTGGAAGGCGGCCGCAAATTCCCGCGCGAAGGCCGTCTGTTCGGCGAAAGATTCCGGCGTTACGAAGAGTTGCCAGAGGATGCCGCCCAGGATGACCACGATCAGCAGCGCCACCCCGCCGCCAATGCCGAAAAGCAAGTCGGTCCGCTCGGGCAGACGCAACCCCAAACGCGCGAACGTTTGCCGCTCATTGCGCCGCATGGGATAACCCACACCAAGCGCCGCGCACGCCAGGAAGATGAACGCTTGCAGCAGCAATTGCTCGATATTGATTTCGCCAGCCACCAACCCCTCGTTGATGAAGGCCTGCGAGCCGAAGATCAGCGCCAACAGGATGAACGCCAATACGAGGGCGACGACGTTGGTGCTGGCATCTGGCTGGAAGGCGCCGCTGCGAAAGGCGAAACGCGCCAACAAGTTGCGAAACGGGACGCTCCAGAGTGTTGCCAGCGCGCCCGCACAACAGAGGGTGACGAGCGCGAATGCCGGCGCCGCGCGTCCCATGGGCAACGCCAGGAAATCAAGCGTCGCCGCGTCCAATTCGGTGTTGATCTCCGCGGGCAACGGCCCCGCGGCCCAAAAGAGGAGGCTGCTACCGAAAAGCACCGTGAAACCAATGAGGCCAACGCTCAACCACCGCAACATGCGCGCCTCGGCGGTATCGAAGCGCGGCCGCGATTGCGCACCGTAAATCAACGCGCCGACATAGAAAACGGGGATGAGGATGAAGCAGAGGATTTGCGTCATGGCGTTTCCGTGTTGCCCGTGCCATTATAGCCGACGCGCCCGCGCACCGGCCCTTCGCCGTTGACGCGGAGTGGCGCCTTTGCTATATTGCCCGGCGAGGGCACCACTGCGGGAGCGATGGCCGAGCGGCTTAAGGCGGTGGTCTTGAAAACCACTGTGGCGTTTTGCGTCACCGGGGGTTCGAATCCCTCTCGCTCCGCCTGATTGTGGGGAGGTGCCAGAGTGGTTGATTGGGGCCGCCTGCTAAGCGGTTGTACCGTTAATCGCGGTACCGCAGGTTCGAATCCTGTCCTCCCCGCTTCCGCCACAGCTCCGGCGGCTAACACACGATCGGTTGCAGCGAGTTTTGCTCTATGGAACTCGCCCGGCGCCCACAGGGAGAACGATGGCCAATCATAAATCAGCGCTCAAGCGCATCCGCCAGAACGAAAAGCGGCGCCTGCACAACCGCCATTTCCGCAACCGCGCCCGTACCCTCGTCCGCAAGGGCCGCAGCGCGCTGGTGAGCGGAGACGCCGAACGCGCCCGCGCCGCCATCCGCGAGGCCGTGCGCGACCTGGACCAGGCTGCCGCCCGCGGCGTAGTTCACCGCCGCAACGCTTCCCGCCGCAAGAGCCGCCTCATGAAGCAGCTCGCGCAATTGGAAGCGAGCGCCTAGGGTCAGCCTGCGGCACTCGTCACACCCATTCCATCATCTTGCAACCAGCACGGGTAGCGCGCCCTTCGCCTGTGCTATAATCCCGCCGGTGCTCACGCATAATTCCAGGAGGCGATAGTGCGCCTAGCGCGGATGTTGCAAGCGGTCGATGCCCATGCCGCCGGCGAACCCGGCCGCGTCATTGTAGGCGGCGTCCTCGACGTCCCCGGCGATAGCATCTACGAAAAGATGGTGCATCTGCGCGACCACGACGACGGTCTGCGCAAGTTGATGCTCACCGAGCCGCGCGGCTACCCCGGCCTCTGCTGCAACCTCATCCTCCCCCCGAGCGATCCCGCCGCCGACGCTGGCTACGTCATCATGGAACAGATGGAATACCCCGGCATGTCCGGTACGAATACCATCTGCGTCGTCACTGTCTTATTGGAAACCGGCATGCTACCCATGCAAGAACCGGTCACAGAGCTGACTCTGGAAGCGCCAGCCGGCCTCATCCACGTTCGCGCCGATTGTGTTGACGGCAAGGTGCAACAGGTTACCTTCCGCAATGTGCCCGCTTTCGCTACCCACCTGGATGAAAAGATCGAGGTGCCGCAACTGGGCACGGTGACCGTGGACGTCGCCTATGGCGGTATGTTCTATGTCATCGCTGACGCAGCGCAGTTCGGCCTGCGCCTCACGCCCGATGAAGGCAGCGACATCTGCCGCATCACGGAGATGGTGAAGGCCGCCGCTGCCGAGCAACTGCCAGTCGTCCACCCCTTGCAACCGGGTTTCGCCGGCATCACCGTCGGCCAGCTCAGCGCGCCACCCACCAACCCAGACGCCCACCGCAAGAACACAGTCACCATCTCTACTGGCGAACTGGACTGGGATAAGCCGAGCAGCTGGACAGGAGTGCTCGACCGCTCGCCCTGTGGGACGGGCACCTGCGCGAAGATGGCGACGCTTTACGCCCGCGGTCAGCTCGGCCTGAACGAAGATTTCCGACACGAGGGCATCCTGGGCACCATCTTCACCGGCCGTTTGCTG
Organism: Phototrophicaceae bacterium; assembly: GCA_965237765.1. Taxonomy (GTDB): domain Bacteria; phylum Chloroflexota; class Anaerolineae; order Aggregatilineales; family Phototrophicaceae; genus WTGJ01. The sequence continues at coordinate 1,968,562 of OZ250157.1, read as the reverse complement.
GCGGAAACGCGCGTCGGCGAATACCGCGCCGTCATCCCCAGCCTGAGCGGGCCGGGCTGGATCACTGGTTTCGCCAACTATGTCATCGACCCGAGCGACCCCTTCCCCGAAGGCTATACCGTGGGCGATATCTGGTAGAAGGCGGGCGACAGCCATGATCATCGGCGTACCGCGCGAAGTGAAAAGTGGCGAACACCGCGTCGCGCTACACCCGGCCGCCATTCGCGAGTTGACGCGAGCCGGACACCGCGTGTTCGTGGAGGCCAGCGCCGGCGCTGGCAGCGGCTTTGCGGACGCCGAGTACCGATCGGCGGGCGCAGAAATCCTCCCCGAAGCGGGCGAAATCTGGGCGGCGGCCGAGCTCGTCATCAAGGTTAAAGAACCGCAAGCGAGCGAATTCGCCCACCTGCGCGCGGGTCTCATCCTCTTTACCTACCTGCACCTGGCAGCCGAGCGCGCGGTGGCCGAAGCGCTGCTGGCCAGTGGCGTCAGCGCCATCGCCTACGAGACGGTCGAAGACAGCCACGGTCGCCTACCACTGCTCGAGCCGATGAGCGAAGTGGCCGGGCGCATGGCCACCCAAATCGTGGCGCGCTTTTCGGAAAAAGAACCCGGCGGTCGTGGCATCTTGCTCGGCGGCGTGCCGGGCGTCGCGCCGGCGCATTTGGTCGTCTTGGGTGGCGGCACCGTCGGAATACACGCGGCGCGCATCGCCCTCGGCATGGGCGCGCGCGTGACAGTCTTAGATATCGATCTCGAGCGCCTCCGCCAATTGGATCAGGCGCTGCCCGGCCGCTTCAGCACGCTCTACAGCAGCCAGGCCAACATCATAGAGGCGATTCGCAGCGCCGACGCTGTCATCGGCAGTGTCCTCATCCGCGGCGCGCGCGCGCCACACCTCATCACGCGGCCCATGCTGGCCGAGATGCCGCGCGGCAGCCTCATCGTCGATGTCGCCGTCGATCAGGGCGGCTGCGTGGAAACGACGCGACCCACGTCACACGAACAGCCCACTTTTATGTTGGATGGCATCGCGCATTATGGCGTAACCAACATCCCCGGCGCCGTGCCACGGACGGCCAGCTTCGCGCTCGCCAACGCTACCATTCGATCCATATCCCGAATCGCCGGCGCGGGCCTGCTCCCGACTTTGCGAGCGGACGCCGGCCTGGCGCGCGGACTCAACGCTCACGCTGGTGTAGTCACTTACTCTGCTGTGGCCGAGGAACTGGATCTGCCGGCGCTCCCACTCTCGGATGCGCTGGCTTAATAAGAAACGCTACAGCTGCACATAACTATTTTCAGCGAGGATGAAACGGCGGACGGCCGGTACGCTATCCAGCGCCGAGGTAACCCGCGAATTATCGGCGAGCAGACTCGAATCCAACCGCCCCGGGACGTTGTGCAGCTGGCAATCCTTCATCACGATGCTGGCCTCGATCTCGCTGCTTTCGATGACGACGTTATCGCCCACGGCAGTATACGGTCCGATGTAAGAGTTGCGGATGGTGACATTATCGCCAATGATCGCTGGGCCGCGGATGACGCTGTTTTCCACACGGGTATCGCGGCCGAGCAAGACGCGCGGCCCGACTTCGCTCTCTTGGCAGATCGCCTCGTGGTCTACCGGCGCAGGAGTATAGTGCAAATCGCCGAGGACGAGCTGGTTGGCCCGGATGATGGCGTCCGGTTTGCCGGCGTCGATCCACCAGCCATCGATCACGTAAGCATTCACCACTTCGCCGCTTTCGATGAGCGCCTGGATCGCGTCAGTGATTTCCAGCTCGTTGCGCCATGAGGGCTTGATGGTGCGGATGGCCTCAAAGATACTGGAGCGGAAGAGGTAAACGCCGCATATTGCCAGGTTGGATTTGGGCTGCGGCGGCTTTTCCTCCACGCTGAGCACGCGGCCATCGCGCACTTCAGCGATACCGAACCGTTGGGGGTCCGGCACGCCGCCAAGGGCAATCGCAGCGCCCGCATCCGAAGCCGCGAAGCCCGTCATCAATCCACGCATCGTATCCTGAAAAATATTATCGCCGAGGAAGACGGTGAAAGGGTCCGTGCCGACAAATTCTTCGCACAGCGAGATGGCTTGCGCGAGGCCTGATTGTTGCTGCTGGACGATGTATTGCACCCGCACCCCGAATTGCCGCCCATCCCCCAATCGCTCGCAGATCGGCGAGTGGATGCTATGGACGACGATGCCGATGTCCGTGAGGCCGGCGCCTTTTAGCGTATCGATAGCATAGGCAATCAGTGATTTATTGGCGACCGGCACCAGCGGCTTGGGCATCGTCAACGTAACTGGGCGCAGGCGTGTCCCCTGCCCCGCCGCCAAAATCACCGCCTTCATCGCGCCCCCATACTGCGATCCACACCCTATGCTAAGTGATGGAGGCGCTCATCGCAAGACACTATACTGCGCGCATGCCCCCTCCGTCACCTTCTCACCACCGCCCTCTATCCGGCCGCGTCGCCCTGGTAACCGGCGCCAACCGGGGCGCAGGCTGGGGCATCGCGATCGAATTGGCCGCCGGCGCGACAGTATACATCACCGGCCGCAGCCGCCGCGGCCAACTGACCAACCCGCTCCTGCCCGGCACGAGCATCGACGAGACGGCCGAACAGGCCAGCGCGCGCGGCGGGCGCTGCATCGCCATCCCCTGCGACCACCGAGACGATGAACAGGTGTCTTCGCTCTGCAAAACCATCGCCGTTGCGCAAGACCGCCTCGATATCCTCGTCAACAACGTCTGGGGCGGCTACGAGCGCGACGACGCCGGTTGGGAGCAATTCGATGCCCCCTTTTGGGAACAGCGCCCGAACAGCTGGGATAGCATGTTCGCCGCCGGGCTGTGCGCGCATTTCACCGCCAGCCATTTCGCCGCGCCCCTCCTGCTGAAGAGCGCAGCGCCCCTCATCGTCAACACCACCTTTTACGACCGTGGCAAAGCGCTCAGCAACCTGCCCTACGATTTGGCCAAGCGCGGCATCCAGCGCCTCGCCTACCTGCTCTCACTGGAATTGTGCGAAAAGAATGGCGTGGCCCTCGCCCTTTCGCCCGGTTTCATGCGCACCGAAGATGTCTTGCGACATACCGCGCCGGCTCTTACGCCAGAGAGCGTCGTCGATTTCAGCGCGCACCCGGAGCTCGAGCGCAGCGAATCGGTCTATTACATCGGGCGCGCGGTCGTGGCCCTGGCTGGTGACGAGGGACGCGGGCGCTGGCATGGACAAACGCTCACCGTCGGCCAGCTGGCGCACGCATATGGCTTCCGCGATATCGACGGCCGCCAGCCGCCACCCTTCGAATTGCCGCCCGCCGCGCTGCGGGATTAAGCGTAACGCCGCAGGATACCCAGCAGCTCCTCGGCGCGTTGGCGCATCGTGTGCTGTTTGAGGACGCGCGCTCGCGCCGCCTGGCCCAGCGCCCGCCGTGCCGACTCGTTTGCCAGCAGGTATTCGTAACGCTCCATCGCTTCAGCCACCGATTCGACGACGATGATCTCACGCTCCGGCGCGAACCACTCCTCGATCCCCAGATAGGGGTTGGCGACGACGCAGCAGGCCATGCTGGCCAGCTCAAAGGGGCGCATGGAGGAGGAAGCGTAGACGCTGGCGTGCGCCCGCCGCGTGATGCAGAGGTTGATCTTGCTGCGCGCGATATACCCGCGCAGGGCGCTAAAGCTAGCGTAGGGAAGCGGCTCCGTCCGCCCGAGCGCGCCCAATTTCGTGCCGCGTACGGCGAAACGACGCTTTAGTAACTGCTGCGAGGGTTCGGTGATGAGCGCGTCAATCCAGCCACCGCGGTATTCGCGGCCGTGCCCGTAAAAGAAGACGTCGATATCCTGCCGCGCGGCACGTTGCGGTCGGTATAGCTCGGCATCGACGCCATACCAGAGCGTATGCGCCGCTCGCGCGCCCAGCCGGATCAACTCCTCTCTACCGCCCGCGCTGTTGCTGATGACGGCGCTGAATTCGCCCAAATCCGCGCCGTCGTAGATGCGGAAGCCGGTCGCGAAACCGCTCATGGCTGGCAGGCTGGCAGGCATATCGCCATCGTAAAAGAACACCGGAATTCCATGCCGTGCCTGGATTTGCGCCGCCACACCCCGCAATTGATTCGGCGGCACGGAAACGAAGATCAGCGCATCCACACCGCGGTGCTTCGCCAGCAAACTCTCCAGATGCTTGGCCCAGAGCGGCGCGATGAGCGCGCGCGCGCTGGCTCGCGTCAGCCGGCCACCGAGAGATTCCGGGCGCAATTGCCCGTGCCCAGCCGCTTCGTCGTAATCCATTTCTGCCGGCAGCTGCGGCGGCGCTACGGTTCGCCAGAGCCCGCGCGCGCGCCGAAAAAGCGCCCCCTGCCAGCGCGCGGGGTTCGCCTCCGCCCGCCACCAGAGCGAATCCTGCGGCGCGCCCTGATAGGGCGTGGCGATGATCTCGGCGCCCGCTTCCGCCAGCCCTTTCATCAATTGCCACCAGGCCGGCGTCGCGCTATAGGGTTGGCGCAAATCCAGCGAGGAGACGACAAGCAGCAATTTCATCGGCGTGAAGGTCTTCCCTGCATGATACGAATCTAGCACGAGTGGCACCACTATGATATTTTACAGGTGATTTGGCGATGGGCGTGGAGCCAGCATGAGCGAAGGGCAAAAACGTCGTGCGGCGGTAGCGGCCCTTTCCCTCGTGGAATCGGGCATGACGCTCGGCCTGGGCAGCGGCAGCACCTTCGCCCACGCGCTCACCGTCATCGCCGCCCGCCTGGCTTCCGGTGAATTGCGCGACATCCAGGGCGTCCCTAGCTCCGCAGCCACGGCCACCCGCGCGCGCCAGTTGGGCATACCCCTGGCACCATTGACGGGCAATTTGCGCATCAATCTCACCATTGACGGCGCCGACGAAATCAGCCCACAGCGTCACTTGATCAAAGGCGGCGGCGGCGCTTTACTGCGCGAGAAACTCATTGCCGAAGCGAGCGATCGCCTGGCCATCGCTGCGGACGAGAGCAAACGCGTGCCGCAACTGGGCGCCTTCCCGTTGCCGGTAGAGGTGTTGCCCTTCGGCTGGGAGCGACAAGCGCATTTCCTGGCCGAACTGGGCGCCGAAGTGACCCGCCGCAAATGCCCGACCGGCGCGCCCTACCGCACAGATAACGGCCACTACATCCTGGATTGCGCGTTTGGGACAATTGACGAACCCGCTTCGCTGGCTTCCGCCATCAAAGCGCGCACCGGCATCGTCGAGCACGGCCTCTTCCTCGGTTTGGCGACGGATGTTTTCGTGGCGACGGCGTCGGGCGTAGATTCCTGGCATCGCGAAGATATGGAGATCACGACTACGCAATACTTAGAAAAGGAGGGCGGCGCATGAAACTCGGGATGGTGGGACTGGGTAAGATGGGCGCCAACATGACGCTGCGTTTGCTCCGCGACGGCCACGAGCTGGTAGTGACCGATTTGAACGCGGCGGCCGTGCAGTCCGCCACCGAGCAAGGCGCGCAGGCCGCGGCGGATGTAGCGGGCATCGCCGCCTTGTTACCCGCGCCGCGCGTCGTCTGGGTGATGGTGCCGCATGGCGCGCCGACCGAAAGCAGCATCCAGGCGCTCGGCGAATTGTTGAGCGAAGGGGACATCGTCATCGATGGCGGAAACAGCAACTATAAAGAGACGATGCGCCGTGGCGAGGAATTGGCCGCCCGCGGCATCCGCTTCATCGACGTGGGCACGAGCGGCGGCGTTTGGGGCCTGGCGGAAGGCTACAGCATGATGGTCGGCGGCGAAGAGGCGGCCGTCACGCATATCCAACCCATCCTGGAGACGCTGGCGCCAGCGGCCGATAAGGGTTGGGGGCGCGTCGGGCCGACGGGCTCCGGCCACTTCGTCAAGATGGTACACAACGGCATCGAATACGGTATGATGCAAGCTTTCGCGGAGGGCTTCGAAATCATGCGCGCCAAAGGGGAATTCGCGCTCGATTTGCACCAGATCGCCGAAATCTGGCGCTTTGGCAGCGTCGTTCGTTCCTGGTTGCTTGACCTCACCGCCAATGCCCTCGCTGAAGACGCCGAATTGAGCGATGTACGCGGCTGGGTATCCGATTCTGGCGAAGGACGCTGGACGGTGTTTGAAGCCATCGACCAGGACGTGCCCGCGCCGGTGATCACGCTGGCCCTGATGCGGCGCTTCTCCAGCCGTCAGGATGAAAGCTACGCCGCCAAGATCCTAGCCGCGATGCGCAACCAATTCGGCGGACATGCGGTCAAGCGCACAGGAGAAAACTAAGCGATGTCCACTGTAATCCTCATCTTCGGCGCGTCCGGCGACCTCACCTGGCGCAAACTGGTGCCCGCCTATTATTCGCTCATCGGCAAAGAGCGCCTCACCACCGATATCAGCATCATCGGCATCGCCCACCACGACCTCGGCGAACAGGAATTCCGTGACCACATGAAAGACGGCATCGAGCGCTTTGCCACGCATGGCTTCGATGAGGATCTCTGGGACGAATTCAGCGAACACCTGCATTACCTCAAAATGGACGTGCTGGATGAAACCCTCTACCCGAAACTGAATGAATTCCTGCAGGAAAAAGTGCCCGGCGAACAAGACCGCGTCTATTACCTGGCCATCTCGCCCGTGCTTTTCATCCCGATCATCAGCAACTTATGCGCGAATGGCATGATGACCGAAGAAGAAGGCTTCCGCCGCGTCGTCATCGAAAAGCCCTTCGGCCATGATTACGATTCCGCCGCCGAGCTGAACAGACACATCCATTCCATTATGAACGAATGGCAGATCTACCGCATCGACCATTACCTGGGGAAAGAAACGGCGCAAAATATCCTTTTCTTCCGCTTCGCCAACACCATCTTCGAGCCGCTCTGGAACCGCAACTACATCGATAGCGTGGAAATCACCGTCGCCGAATCCGTCGATGTCGGCCACCGCGGCGACTATTACGACCGTTATGGTGTCCTGCGCGATATGGTCCAGAATCACCTCCTGCAGCTGTTGGCCATGGTGGCGATGGAGCCGCCCGCCGTCCTAGAAGCGGACGCGCTGCGCAACGAGAACGTGAAGCTGCTGAAATCCGTTCGCCCCATTATGTTGGAAGATACCGTGCGCGGCCAATACATCGGTTACCGCAACGCGACGGGCATCGCCAAACGCTCGCAAACACCGACCTTCATCGCCCTCAAGTTGAGTATCGACAATTGGCGTTGGCAGGGCGTGCCTTTCTTCATCCGTTCCGGTAAAGCCCTGCGCCAAAAAGTGAGCCAGATCGTCTTGCATTTTCGGCGCCCACCCTTGCAGTTGTTCGAGTTGCATGGCAACGACCATACGGTCGATAACATGCTCATGTTCCGCATCCAACCGGACGAAGGCATCCAACTCGCCTTTCAGGCCAAGATGCCGGATAGCCGCGAAGGTCGCATCGTGGATATGTCCTTCGATTACGATACTTCTTTCAAAGGACAACCCATCCCTGAAGCCTACGAGCGCCTCTTGCTGGATGTCATCCTGGGTGACGCCAGCCTCTTCTCCCGCAGCGATAGCATCGAAGAATCCTGGCGCCTGGTCGACCCATTGCAGAAAGCCTGGGAAACGAACGAGGGGCCCGCGTTGACTTTCTATGAGACCGATTCATGGGGCCCAGCCGAAGCCGACCGCTTGCTCACTGACACAGGTTTTAGCTGGTACAAGATCGAAGACCCCGAAACCACCGGAGAATCCGAAGAATGAGCGCCATTCACATCTACCCCGAAGCGGAAGCGGCCGCCCGCGCCGCCGCCGAGCGTTTCGTCGCTGCGGCGGAGCGAGCCATCGCCGCCCGCGGTCGCTTCAATGCGGCCCTTTCCGGCGGCAGTACACCCCTGCCAGCCTATCGCCTACTGGCGAGCGATTTCGTGGCGCGCGTCGATTGGGCCAGGACACAGCTATTTTGGGTGGATGAGCGCTGCGTGCCGCCATCGCACGAAGCGAGCAATTACGGCGCCGCCAAACGCGCGCTGCTGGACCACATCCCTATCCCGCCAGATAACCTCTATCGCATCGAAGGCGAATTGCTCCCCGCCACCGCCGCCGAGACCTATACACGCGCGCTGGATGCCTATTTTGGGCACAAACGCCAATTCGATTTCGTATTGCTCGGCATGGGCGCGGACGCGCACACCGCTTCGCTCTTCCCGAATGACGCCGCCCTGCGCGCCACCGTGCCCGTCACCGTCGCCCCCCGCCAAGATGGCCTGACGCGCGTCACGCTCACCGCCTCGACGATCAACGATGCGCGCGAAATCTGTTTCCTCATCACCGGCGCCGAGAAAGCCGATGCGCTCTGGGAAGTACATCACGGCGCGCCCGATCCGCTGCAATGCCCCGCGCAACTCATCCAGCCTGTGGCTGGCCAGTTGGTTTGGCTATTGGACGAAGCGGCGGCCAATTTCGTCGAAGCATGAAGCCGAACTGCCTCGCCGCAATCTAGCGCTCACCAAATATCAAGGAACGTCCAGTCATCACCGCCGGCACCGCCAGCCCCAGCACATCGAGCACCGTGGGCGCGACATCGGCGAGCGAGCCGCGCGGAGCGAGTGAAATCTCCCCCGCACTCAGCACGAACAACTCGACCGGGTTGGTCGTGTGGTAGGTATGTGGCTCTCTCGTTAGCGGCTCGACCATCGTCTCGGCGTTACCATGGTCGGCGGTAACGATACTGACGCCACCGCGCGCGGCCATCGCCGCCACCAACCGACCGGCGCAGGCATCCACGCATTCGCACGCAGCCACCGCCGCTGCCAAATCGCCAGTGTGGCCGACCATATCGGGATTGGCGAAATTCACGAGGGTGAAGTCATCCGCAACCTGCTTGATGCGCGCGAGCAACGCTTCTGTCAATTCTTCTGCGCTCATTCGTGGTTGCTGATCGTAAGTGGCAACCGCTGGCGAGGGAATGATCTGCCGCTCTTCACCCGGGAATGGCGCCTCCGCTCGGCCATTGAAGAAATAGGTTACGTGCGGGTACTTCTCCGTTTCGGCGGCGTGAAATTGGCGCAGGCCGGCGGCGGCGATCGTTTCCGCCAGCGTATCGTGCAAAATTTCCTGCGGGAACAAGACCTGCGCGGGCAAGCTGTCGTCATATTGCGTCATGCTGAGGACGCGCAACGGCGGCATCACCACATCCGCGAAAGCCGCTTCCGCGCGCAGACTATCGGGGGCGGTGAGCGCGCGCGCGAGTTGGCGCATGCGGTCAGCGCGGAAATTCAACAACAGAACGGCATCGCCCGCGCGCAATTCGCCACCCGTCCCTTCGGCCAGGACGGCGGGCGGGATGAATTCATCGTTCGTCCCCGAGTCGTAGGCGCCCTGGATAGCGTCTTCGGCTGTGGCGGCGCGATCGCCAGTTCGCCCGACGAGGGCGTCGACATACTGGCGCGTGCGCGGCCAGCGCCGGTCGCGATCCATGGCGTAATATCGCCCAGATAGCGTACAGGGCTGCCCCACGCCGATACCCTCGAGTTGTTGCTGCAACTCCCGGCAGAATCGAAGGGCGCTGCGTGGAGGGGTATCGCGGCCATCGGTGATGATGTGCAGGAAGGGGTCAATGCCGCCGGCCGCGCACGCCGCCAATATGGCGTAAAGGTGCGCGTCGAGGTTGTGCACACCGCCCGGTCCGAGCAAGCCGATGAGGTGCAGACGGCCGCCCGTTTCGCGCAGCTGGACGAAGCTTGCCTGTAGGTCGGGGTGAGCGGCGAGGCTACCATCGGCGGCGGCCAGGCTGACGCGCGCGCTTTCTTGCCAGACCACGCGCCCGCCGCCGAGGTTCAGGTGTCCCACTTCGGAATTGCCCATTTGCCCCACGGGCAGGCCGACCGCCACGCCACTGGCATCGAGCAGACAACACTCGCGTTCCGCCTCCCAGCGGTCCTGCTGGGGTGTATGCGCCAGGGCGATGGCGTTACCATCCACTCGCCGCCGCAATCCCCAGCCATCTCGCACGATCAATAAAACGGGCCGCGCCATCTACTGCCTCCCCAATTGGCCGCGATCGCCACCCGAACGCATATTGCCCTCACACACGGTGATATTTGGCGAGCAAGAGACGCAACCGATCCGCTTCGTCCGGCGGCAACTGGCGCGGCGGGCCGACTAGAGCCTGCGCCAAAGCCGAATGCGCCGACAGCTCGGCCGTCTCGTCGATGCGCTCCACCGTAGCGGCGAGTGTCGCCTGAACGCGCGCGACATTGGCGGCGGCCACTTTCATTGCTTCCTCCGCGTTCACCGGCGCTTCGCGATCATGCCAGACGTCGTAATCCGTAATATGCGCGACGCAAGCGTAAGCGATCTCCGCTTCGCGCGCGAGGAAGGCTTCCGGTGCCGAGGTCATGCCGATGATGCTACAACCCCATGCGCGGAAGAGCTCGCTCTCAGCCCGCGTGGCGAAACGCGGCCCTTCTTCGATCAAGAAGGCGCCGCCTTCATGCACCGTCGCGCCGTTATCCCGCCCTGCCACAACCAGGATGCGCGTGAGTTCTGGCGAAAAGGGCTCCGCCACGTCGATATGCGCGATGTAGCTGCCGGTGAAAAAAGAACGCGCGCGTGCCTGCGTGAAATCGATGATCTGGTCCGGGATAGCCAAGTGGCCCGGCGCGTAATCTTCCCGCAGTGAGCCGCACGCGTTGGCGGCTAGGATGAAACGCACGCCGAGTTGCTTGAGCGCGTGGATATTGGCCCGATAAGGCACATGTGTGGGGCTGAGGCGGTGGCCACGGCCGTGCCGTGGTAGGAAGGCGACCCGTTTCCCGCGCAACCTGGCGATGATCAGCTCGTCGCTCGGCGGGCCATAAGGCGTTTCCAACGAGACGTGCCCTGCGGCCTCCACCTCCTCCATCCGGTAGAGACCGCTGCCGCCGATGATGCCGATGCGCACTTCATCCATTCCGCCTCCTCAAGTTTCAACGGCCATCGATCAGGATTCGATCGACCGCCCGCGCCAATTGCCGCAGCGTCTGCACGGGATAAACCGCGTCGGCGTGCGAGGCATAAAGCAACATGTCGCTATCGCCGCTGCCCCATTGGCGGCGGCTTTCGGGCACGAACCAGAACAAACGCCGCGCTTTCTGCCGCATCTCTCGTATGGCGGCCAGATTCGGGTCATTGTAGTTGTTGCGGCCATCGCCGAGGAAGATCACAGTCGTGCGCGCATCCAACCAGCGCATGTGTTCGCGCTGGAAGCGGCGCAGGCCATTCCCCAGATCGGTGCTGTAATAGCCGGGGCGGTTCTCGGCCAGGACCCGGCGCAAGGCTTGACGCGGCGGCGCGGCGTTGAGCGTCTCGCTGATATCGTGCAGGTCATGAATGTACACATAGCTGCGCGTGCGGCGCACCTGGTCCTGCAATTCGTAAATCATCGTCAGCAAAAATTCGGCGCAATGGCGCACGGAAGTGCTCACATCACAAAGCAGGACGAGCGAGGGCCGCAATTGCTTGCGGCGGCGCTCGATCAGAAAAGGTACGCCGCCATAGCGCATATTCGCGCGCAGGGTGCGCCGTGGATCGGGCTGGCCGCGGCGGGCGCGCTTCTGGCGCAGGGCGGCGCGGCTGCGGATCCGCGCGATCAGGCGGCGGATGGCTTCGCGGATCCGCGCTTCTTCCTCTTCCCGCAAACGCCAAAAAGGCAGATCAAGCAACTCGTTTTCGGGCGCGGCGGGACGCTCAATGGCTTGCTCAGAGAGCTGCCGACCGACATAGCGCGCCAGTTGCTCGTTCAGGCCAGTAGCATTTTCCGCCAGCTGCGTCAACAACTCATCGACTGTATCGAGTGGCATCCCCTGCGCTTCGAGGGCATCCCACAACATCGCGAGCAAATCCTCCAGGCGCGTGAGCCCCGCCTGCCGTTTCATCCGCCGCGCGAACCAGGAGCCCTGGCGCGGGTCATCGGCGCTGGCGAGGCCGGCGCGCTCGCTCAGCCTTCGCAGTTGTTCCTCATCGAAAAGCTGCCCGGCCAACAACAGCTCCAGTAATTGCTCTAGGCGGCGCCGGATGCTCTCGCGGCCATCCATACCCATCGCGGTCATTTGCGCCAACGCCTCTTGCAATTGGCGCAATTCCTCTTCGGTAAAACCCTCGCTCGCCGGTAGCAACGGTGGCTCGTCGCCCCCGAAATAGAGTGGGAAATATTCGTCGAAGAGCGCCTGGTCATGGCGGGATTTGCTCAAGCAAGCGCGCAGGGCCTGATGGACTCGCTCTCGTTCGAGCGCGCCCAGCGCGGCCAGGGCGCGGGCGGCATCCTCGCTTTCCGCCAGCGAAACGCGGGCGCCGGCGGCGCGCAGGGCCTGCGCGAAAGCGACCAATCGCGCGTCCATCAGCTGATCAATGCCAGCGCCGCGCGCGCCCAACCACCCATTTGCGGGCCGTAATCAGCGAAGCGCGCGTCTCGCGTCTGTCCGAGCCGATAGCGGATATAGATCTGCGCGGCAATGACCACCAGTCGAAAAAGGCCAAGCACGTGATAGTAATGCGCCTGCGAAATATCACGTCCGCTCAATTCTGCGTAGCGCGCCAGCAATTCTCCCCGCCGCCAGAAGCGCGCATCGATCGGCATCATCCGCCCGCAGCTGCGCTGCGGCGGGTCGGTAACCTCCGTCCAGTATGTCAACAGCGCGCCGACATCAGAGAGCGGGTCACCCAGCGTACACATATCCCAATCGAAGACGGCGACGATACGCCCGGGGTCGTTCTGCGCGAGCATCACATTATCCAGCTTGAAATCGTTATGCACCAGCGTTGGCGGGCCGGATACGGGCCGCGCGCGCGCCAGCCAATCCTGCAATTCATCCATCGCGGCACCAGGTAGCTCATCCGCTAGCTGGCTTTCTTCGCCGAGCGAAAGCACACGTCGCCAACGCCGATACCACCCGGCAACTTGCCGTTCGAGAAAGCCTTCCGGCCGGCCCAGATCGTCGAGGCCGAGCGCCTCATAGTCCACCGCCTGCAGCTGAGCCAGCGCCGCGATCAGGGCAGCGGACATGCGCTGTGGCCCATCCAATTGCTCTTGATACACCGGCGGCAATTCCCGCCGCACGACCTGCCCGCAGCGACGCTCCATCACCAGAAAATCAGCGCCGAGCACGCCTTCATCCGTGCACAGCAAATAGGCGCGCGGCGCGAGCGGGTAAGCGCGATGCAGGACGGATAGCACCTTGTATTCGCGGCGCATGTCATGCGCGGATGGCGCCACGGGCCCCAAAGGCGGCCGCCGCATGACGTACTGCGCGACGCCAAAATCGAGCAGGTAGGTCAAATTGGCGCGTCCGCCGTGGAATTGGCGCACGCGCAGCGGCCGCTCCGCTCCCTCCAGGCGCCCACGCAGATAATCGGCCAGGCGCGCTTGGTCGAGGCGCTCGTCCGCGCGCACTTCGCCGACGTCGTGGTCTCGCTCAGCCGATTCGGCAACCATTCGCCCCATCCCCACACCGCGACCAACCAGTGTAGCGAAGTTTGCCCGCCAGCGGCCGATTCGCTATTGTGGTGACTAGGGCCATTCGGAGCAAAGGGATTACCCATGAGCGACGCGACAGTGCGCAGCTTCCAACTTGAAGACGCTTTCCGCTTGCAATTCCTGCAGGGTGCGCGGCTTTCGCCCGCTGGTACGTGTGTCGTCTATGTCGTATCCCGCACCGACCCAACCGGCAACGATGGCGCAGGTGCCGACTACGCCAATTTATGGCTGCAGAGCCTGGAAGATGACATCGCATTCCCGCTGACGAGCGGCGACCACTTCGACCATTCGCCGCGCTGGTCGCCCGATGGCCGGCAGATTTCTTTCGTCTCCACCCGCGCCGGCGCGCCGCAACTCTACCTCATCGCGCCCGATGGCGGCGAAGCGCGCCAATTGACGAAGCTCGCGCAGGGCGTTGGCGGGCCGGGAGAATGGTCACCAGACGGCGCGCAATTGGCGTTCAGCGCGGGCCCGGACCCCGAAAAGTTGCCGTCGCCGGCCGCCCCCTATCGCGTAACGCGGCAGATCTATCGTTTCGATTCGTTGGGGATGCTGGATAGCGCCGTTCAAAGCATCTATGTCATCGCGGCCGATGGAGGCGAGCCACGACAACTCACGGACGATGGCCACATGAATACGCAACCGAGTTGGACGCCCGCGGGCGATGCTTTGCTCTATTCCGCCACCTTCCCGCCCGCAGAAAGCCGTTACATGCCCGGCCTGCGCATCGTGAATCTGGATGGCGTAACGCGCGACCTCCTCTGGGAAGGCTGGCAGGCGATGCAGTTCGCCTGGCTACCGGATGGCGATCGCGTCGCGTTCATCGGCCAACAGACCGACCAGATCCCCGGTACGCTGAACCAACTCTATACCATCGATCTCTCTGGCGGCGCGCCTGAACAGCGCAGCGAGTTGAGCGGCTCGGTCGGTGGCGGCTTGCAAGGCGATATGCCGGCCCTGGCCTTTTTCGGCGGCGGGCTGATGGTCACGCCAGAGGGGCAGAGCGCGTACATCCAGGTGCAAGATGGCGGCCAGCTGCGCGTCTATCGTTGCGCGCTGAGCGGCCCAATGGATTGCCAGGCCATCATCGCGGAGGATGAGCGTTCGGCCATGCTCGCGGATATAGACGAACGGCAGCTGCTATATGTCGCCAGCAGCCATCACGACCCCACACAACTCATGTGGGCGGATGGCGAAGGCGGGGCGAAACGCGCGCTCACTCAACTTAACGCCACTCCGCTCGCCGAAATTGCCTCCGCTCGTGTGCAGAATTTCCACATCACCGGCGCGGCGGACGACCCGGTGGAATGCTGGCTCATGTTGCCGCCGGCAGGCTGCGGCGAAGCGCCCTACCCGACTGTGCTCTATATCCATGGCGGCCCCTGGGGCGCTTTCGGCAATATCTATTCCATTGACTTCCAGCTCTTGGCTGGCGCCGGTTATGCCGTCCTCTTCGTCAATTACCACGGCTCCTCTGGCTATGGCGAAGCCTTCGGTCAATCCATTCAATCCGCCTGGGGCACGCTGGATTACGAAGACCAGATGCTGGCGCTGGACCACGTCATCGCCGAGAATTGGGCTGATCCCGAGCGTCTGGGCGTCTGCGGCATCTCCGCCGGCGGCTATGGCAGCTGCTGGATGATCGGGCAAACTGACCGCTTCAAAGCTGCCGTCCCCGAGAACCCCGTCACCAATTTGATGACGATTTACAGCGTGAGTGATATCGGGCGGATGATGCCGACCTTCATGGGCGGCAAACCGCACGAGGCCATGGAGAATTACGTCAAGTGCTCGCCCATCACCTACGCGCACCGTTGCGTAACGCCGACGCTGCTCGTTCAGGGCGAAGCGGATTGGCGCTGCCCGCCTGAGCAATCTGAGCAATTCTACAGCGTGCTCAAAGATAACGGTTGCGTGGTGGAGATGCTGCGTTTGCCGAGTAGCCCGCATGTGGGCTCCATTGCCGGTCCGCCGCAAATTCGCCGCGCACAAAACGAAGCGCTGCTGGAATGGATGAACCGCTACTTGAAGGGTGAAGCGGAGGGCGCGGGCGACAGCGACGGAGAATAATCCTCGTTAGAAAAGTGTCTTTTGTTCGCGTGGCGCCTCTGGCACCTCGCCGGTGGCGCGGCGGCGACGCATCTCATCCCGCAGCGCGAGCAGCTGAGCAATATCCGCTTCCATATCATGGCGCAGGTTCGGGTTTCGTAGCGCGGCCGCGGGGTGATAGAGCGGCAGATACGCCCGTCCGCCTTCGATACGTGCCTGGCCATGGATGCGGCTGATGCTGGCGCCAGGGAAAAAGAGCCTCATGCTGAATCGCCCCAGCGTCGCCACCACCAACGGGTCGATGAGGGCCAACTGTCGCTCGAAATAGGGCCGGCAGGCCTGTATCTCGTTCGGCAAAGGATCGCGGTTGTTCGGCGCGCGACACTTGATGATGTTGGTGATGAAGACATCCTCGCGCTTAAGCCGAATCTGTTCCAGCAAGTAGCTCAGGTAATCACCGGAGCGGCCCACGAAGGGCAAGCCTTGCTGGTCTTCGTGATAGC
Source organism: Phototrophicaceae bacterium (assembly GCA_965237765.1). Classification (GTDB taxonomy): domain Bacteria; phylum Chloroflexota; class Anaerolineae; order Aggregatilineales; family Phototrophicaceae; genus WTGJ01. The sequence continues at coordinate 1,952,510 of OZ250157.1, read as the reverse complement.
CTGGCCCTTCGCCGATGAAGAGGATTTCGGCCTTCGCGCTGCCATCGCCTGGAACGGCGTTTGTGCGCGTCGCGTGCAAACCACAGAGGGTACATTCGCGCACTTCCGTAGCAAGTCTCTCCAATTGTGCTGCGCCATCAATTGCCATCATTACTGACCAATCCCCACTCACATCACGCGATCCTAACAATTCGCTGTCCTTGTTACAAATCTGTATTAACCAGTTTGACATATTTCGTTTACATTTCGTTAGCAAACGGTTGGAATCATTGGCGCATATGCACACGAGTGGTACGCGCTATCTACCAAGCTCCGTGCTCAAGCTGAACGTCGGCTTCCTCATGCATGGCACGGTAGGTATGACGCGCGAATTTCCGCTCGATCTGCCCAGAGTCAGCCTCGGGGAAGAATTGGCCGTCGCCGGCGTTCGCGGCGCCCTGCGACTCAGCCGCACCAGCGAGGGCCTCTGGGTGCAGGGACAATTGTGCATCTCTTACATCGGCGAATGCAGCCGCTGCCTCGCCGACATCCCGCGCACCGCGGATTTCCAACTGGAGGAGCTCTTCGGCCTGCCCTGCATTTTGCCGCGCTCTGGGCCGACAGAATTTGCCGTCCACGAAGACGGCATGCTGGACCTGCTGCCCCTATTGCGGGCGGAGCAACTCATCGCCGCCGAAACCAAGGTGCTTTGCCGCGAAGATTGCGCCGGTCTTTGCCCGGAATGCGGGCAGAATCGCAACGAAGCACGCTGTGGCTGTGCCGCGCCGATCGACCCAAGCTGGTCCTCGCTCGCGGCGCAATGGCAAAGACATGCACCACAGGGGGGAAATGCTGATGAATGAAATCGCCGGACAGGAAAAGATTCGCGCTGAGGGGCAGCTGCGCCACGAGGCGCTAGCAAACGACGAAAGTGACGAACTTCGCTATCCGCTCGAAGGCGAACACATCGAAGAAGAGCCGGAGTTGGATGAAGAAGAGCTGGAAGACCTCAAAGAACTCGCTTCCAGCGCCGCCAACGATATCATTGGTATGTATCTGAAAGAGATGGCCCGCGTGCCGCTCTTGACGATGGAGGAAGAAATCTCGCTCGCGCGGCGGCGCGATGCGGGGTTGGCCGCCGAACGCAACTGGCAACGCAACCCAGAATCGCCACGCGCGGCCCGCTGGCAGGAAGTGATGCGCGATGGCATTGCCGCGCGCGATCACCTCATTAAGGCCAACACGCGCCTCGTCGTCAGCATCGCCAAGCGCTTCATGACGCGCGGCGTCCCTTTCCTCGATTTGATCCAGGAAGGCAACCTGGGCCTCATCAAAGCGGTCGAGAAATTCGACCATCGCCGCGGTTTTCGCTTCAGCACCTACGCCACTTGGTGGATCCGCCAGACGATCACCCGCGCCGTAACCGATCAAGGCCGCACCATCCGCGTCCCATTCCATATGAGCGACCGCATCCGCCGCCTCTACCGCATCATGCGCGAATTGGAGCAGGAGCACGCGGAAAAACCCTCGCTCGAGGAAATCGCCGAAGCGATGGACCTGGACCTGCGCAAAGTGCAATGGATGCTCAAAGTCTCCCAGCAACCACTCAGCCTCGAACATCCCGTTGGCGATGACGACGATAGCGAGCTCGGCCATTTCATTGAAAATGAGAACACACCCTCACCTGACGAAGACACACAAGAGCGCATGCTGAACAGTACGCTGGAGCATCTGCTCACCACGCTGGAACCGCGAGAGGCGCATATCTTGCGCATGCGATTCGGCCTGCTAAATGGCCGCAGCTATACCCTGGAAGAAGTAGGGAAAAAATTCGGGCTCACGAGGGAGCGCATCCGCCAGATCGAAGGCCGCGCGCTCACCCGTTTGCGTCACCCACGCCGCAGCCGTCGCCTCAAGGAATTTCTATAATTTGAGCGATTGCGCCACGGGCCCGCCTCACCAGATCGGCTTGCTCAGGTATTTCGTGCCACTATCCGGCAGCAAAGTGACGATGCAAGCGCGCTCGCCGTTTTCCGCCAGACGCTCAGCCAACCGCATAGAAGCGAGGACCGCCGCCGCCGCGCTAGCGCCGACCAGGAAGCCCTCCTCCCGCGCCAGCCGCCGCGCCATGGCCTGCGCGTCTTCGGTTTCCACGCGCAGATTCTCATCCGCGAAACTCGGATCATAGATACCTGGCAGGATAGCCGTCTCCATATGCTTCAAGCCTTCCAGGCCATGTAGGGGTGTGGCTGGTTGCATGGCGAGGAGTTGTACATTCGCGTCGTATTCTTTAAGGCGACGGCCTGTGCCCATCAACGTGCCACTCGTCCCCAAACCGGCCACGAAATGCGTAACCCGGCCGCCGGTCTGCTGCCAAATTTCCGGTCCCGTCGTCCGGTAATGCGCCCGCCAATTGGCAGGATTATGGTATTGATCCGCGTAAAAATAACGCTCCGGCGCACGCCGGATGGATTCGCGCACGGCGAGCAAGGCGCCATCCGATCCTTCCAGCGGATCGGTCAATTCCAGCTCGGCGCCGTAAGCGCGCAGGATGGTCAGGCGCTCGACGCTGACGTTAGCAGGCAAAAAGAGGCGCACGCGGTAGCCCAAGGCCGCGCCCAACATGGCGTAGGCGATGCCCGTGTTACCGCTCGTGCTATCGACCAGCGTCTTCTCGCGCGTCAGCTCGCCGCTCGCTTCGCCGGCGCGGATGATGGCATAGGCGGCTCGATCCTTCACGCTACCGCCGGGGTTCTGCCATTCCGCCTTAGCAAATAGCTGCGTCTCGGCAGGCAAATGCGCGCTGATCTGGCGGAAGTGCAACAGGGGCGTTCGGCCAATTTGCGCGAAGAGGTCTTGCGCGTCGACGCGCGGCATCGGGCTAGCGCACTCAAGTGCTTCCTGGCTACGTTCGCGGTACGTCATGGTCACAGCGGTGGCCTCAGTTTCGGTTTAGCAGCAAATAAAAAAACGCGGGCAGCCCGGCTATTGGGACGTTCCCGCGTTCTTCGTCAGCTGGCTGGCGAGTGCGGACCTGACGTCAACGCCCCCCGGAAACAATAGGACAGGAACAGGTGGTCGCCCAGCGCAGATCAGCCATGCGCGCTATACTAGTGCGCTTTGGCGCCTTGGTCAAGCCGCGCGCCAAAGCAAACCATCCAGGCATAATTGTAGTCCAATTTGCCACTTGACAGGCAATTTGGGTATACTGGATGTGGATTCGTTCGCGCACCGCAGGCCCCGCCTCATGCGGGGTTCTTTGCGGAGATGGTTGGCAAAGGGCTACGCGGCCGCTCGAGAAAGCGGCCTCCCCCAGACAGCCATCAGTAGTATGGATAGGTGCGTTCAGCAATGATCGTAACCCAGAGACGCGAGGACTTTGAGGCCCGTTTCGTCGAATTGGCCCGGATAAAAGGGGTCATCTATTACGACGACATCATGCGCGCCTTCCCTTATTTCGAAGAGGATATCGCCCCGCTTGATGACCTTTTCGATAAGTTACTGGCGGCAGGCGTCACAATTACGGATATGCCCAGTAATGATAACGAAGATGACAATGGCACCGCGATCACTTTTGTGCCCGATCATGCGGTGGAAGAACTCCCCCCCCTTATCATCATTGACCACAATGAGGACGATGAGACAGAAGAAATCAGCCGCACCGCCTTCCGCGAATTCGATCTCAGCGAAGACGCCGGCTATCAACTCGCTCTGGATAGCGACGACGGCATCGGCCTCTACCTCAAAGAGGCCGGTCATGTCCCCCTGCTCAATGCCGCGAAAGAAGTCGATCTAGCCAAGCGTATGGAATGCGGTCTCGCCGCACGCGAACGCCTCGAAGACCTTGGCGACGCCCTCTCGCCGGACGACCTCTTCGACCTCCAGGACGAGATCCAAGATGGCGAGGATGCCAAAGAGCACTTGATCTGGGCCAACACGCGCCTCGTCATCAACATCGCCAAAAAATACAAGAATCGCGGCGTGCCCTTCCTCGATCTCATCCAGGAAGGCAATATCGGCCTCATGCGCGCTACCGAGAAATTCGAATACGCGCGCGGGCACAAATTCTCCACCTACGCCACCTGGTGGATCCGCCAGGCCGTCAGCCGTGCCGTCGCCGACCAGGGCCGCACCATCCGCGTGCCCGTCCATATGGGTGACCAGATGAACCGCATGCGCAAGATTCAACACCAACTCACGCAGGAAAAAGGGCGGGAACCGACCATCGAAGAAATCGCGATCGGCTTTGACCCGGACCCGCACAAGCGCACCCAGATGGTGGAAAAGGTCGAACACTTGCAGAAGATCTCCCGCCGCCCCGTCAGCATGGACGACCCGCTGGATGACAATAGCGACGCGACCTATGGGGATTTCATCCCCGATAAAGACAGCCCATCTCCCGCAGACGAAGTCGCCGAATTACTGATGAAGCGCGATCTACATTCTGCGCTGCTCAATTTGCCCGATCGCGAGGCGAATATCCTGCGCATGCGCTATGGCCTCAACGACGAGACGCGCATCTTCACGTTGGAGGAAGTGGGCCGCACGATCAACGTCACCCGCGAACGCGTGCGCCAGCTGGAAACGCAGGCCCTGAATCGCTTGCGGCAATCTTCCGCTCACGTGAGGCTGAAGGGCTACCTGACCGAGTGATATCCGCTGCGCCCACAGGCTTTCGTTGCGCGAGTTGCTATGATGCTACCATCGGGGCATGGATGCTGAGCAACCCGCGAGCATAGATTTCATCTCCCAACCCTGGGTGAATTACTGAGAAACATTGGTTGATCGGGTTAGCATTCACCTGCACCTGGTATCATCATTCATAGCTATTTTTTCCTGGAACAAATTGCCCTAGTTTGAGGATATTAGGTAATGCCTCGAGGACCCAGGTCATCATTCATACAAATCTGGGCGAGGTTGATAAAATGGCTACTTACCTATATCTTCAAATTACTCGGTAAAGCACCAGAGGATTTCCTCGATCAACTTCAGAAACAAGACACAGACATAGTAGAGAAACGTGAAAATCAAGATCCTGAAGAAGAGAAAAGTTTTGAAATTCCATCAACCGTTACTGAGAATGTGCTCCCAAAGGAAGAATCAGCCACTAGTAATTCGCGGATAAAAGAGTTTTCTTTTCAAGATCCAGATAGCCATATTGTTACTGAGTGTGAAAAACAGTATTTCCAATTGGTGGATAGTGACGACGGCATAGGCCTCTATGTCAATGAAGCGTGGCGTATCCCGTTGCTTACAGCCGAGGAAGAAATCGGCCTCGCCAAACGTATGGAATGCGGTCTCGCTGCGCGCGAACGCCTCGAAAATCATCGTGATATTCTTTCGCCAGAAGTTATTTCTGAACTCGGGGATGAGATTGAAGATGGCTCGGACGCCAAAGAGCAGTTCATCTTGGCCAACACGCGCCTCGTCATCCACAACGCCAGGAAATACAAAGGCCGCGGTGTACCCTTCCTCGACCTCATCCAGGAAGGCAATATCGGCCTCATACGCGCGGCCGAGAAATTCGAATACCAGTGCGGTAACAAATTTTCGACCTACGCCACCTGGTGGATTCGCCAGGCCATCAGCCGCGCCGTTGCCGACCAGGGCCGCACCATCCGCCTTCCCATTCACCTTCAAGACCAATTTTCGAAACATCAAAATTTGCTATCAAAGTATCTGATAGAGCGAAACACGTCCATCTCGTTGGAAGAATTCGCGGCCATATGTGATATTGATTTGAAGAAATTCACCCCCTTATTGCGCTTCACGATGCCGCCTTTGGATATTGATAAAACCCTTGATGAAGAAGATGGCATTCATCCCTGGGAAGCCTTGTTAGCTGTGGATTCTGAGGAGGTTTTCCAGCAAGATGATTTTACGTTCCTGGCAGATATGTTGGACCCATTCGGAAATTATATCCAGCGTTTGTTGCAGATCCGAAAGCAATTAATAGAATCAGCAGGTTTATCAAGTGGCTGTGAAATGGGACTTGGCGATCTCATTATCAATGAAGAAGTGGATGTAGAAAAAGACACCGAAACTCAGCTGATGAAGCGTGATCTACACTCAGCGCTTAGCAACCTGCCCGAACGCGAAGCGTACATCCTGAGTATGCGCTTTGGCCTGAATGAGGATATTCAGGTCTTTACGCTGGAAGAACTTGGCGAAAGATTAAAAGTGACCCGAGAACGCGTTCGCCAAATTGAAAAACAGGCGCTGACCCGCTTGCGCAATTCCTCCGCCGCCACCCACCTGCGAGCCTACCTCAATGATTGACCGCGCCCGCCCATTCCTCTTCCCCCTGCTCCTCGCCCTCTGGGGCGCCGCTCTGCTCGCGCAGAATTTTCTGCTCCTGCCGATTGGCTGGCGGCTGGCGCCCGCGGCGCTCATCCTGCTCGGCGCCTATCTGCTCTGGCGCGGTGATTGGCCAGCGTCACCCCCCCAGGATACAGCGCGCGCGCGTCTCAACGAGCGCCACTTCCGCCTGCCGCGCGCCGAATCCCTCTCCGCCAGCCTGGTCATCGATAGCGGCCCGGTCGACCTGCGCCTTGAGGCCACCACTGATAAAGTGCCCGCCGGCGCCGCCACCGCAACCGCCACCCTCCTCACGGGCGAATATGCCGCCGCGCCGCCGACTCTGAATCGTCACTTTCAGCACGCCACCATCCTGCTCGATCGCCGTCCACACGCGCCCTTCGATTGGGCGGATTGGCGCCTCCAACTGGCGCCCGAATTGCCCTGGCAGATCGAAATCCGCAGCTGGCTTGGCGAGCTGCGGCTGGATTGCGGCGCGCTCCTGCTCGAGAGCGCGGCCTGCAGCAGCGTTTTCGGCGCCCTGCATTTCACGCCACCACCGCGCGCCAGCGGCCTGCTCATCCTGCGCAACGCCCTAGGCGATTTGCACATCCATACCCCACCCGACCGCAGCTGCCGCGTCCGTATCCACGACAACCGCTTCACGCGCGTCCATACCGACCCGCGACGTTATGTAGCGCGCGAAGATGGCATTTTCGCCGCTGGCAGCCTCGCTGAAAGCGCAAAACCCGTTATGCTGGACCTGCACCCCGGCCTCGGCGACGTCTTTCTGGATTAAACGATGAAAGAAACCACCGCAAACACGAATCTGGCGCCCACAGACGCGAGGTTTACGATTCGCCGCGGCGATGAAGCGGACCTGGTCGCCTGCCGCGCGCTGGATCACGCCTATTCCACGCAGCATGTCTGGCAATTGGCCGTGCAGGAGGAAAGCGGCGGTCGCACGCTGCGTTTCCAGCGGGTGCGCCTGCCGCGGCCGCTGGAAGTCGAAAACACCCCCAATCACATTCAGCTCCTGCAGTCCATCCATGCGCCGCAACAGTTGCTGGTCGCCGAAGAGCGCGTGGGCGGCGCGGCGCGCGTCCTCGGCTACCTGACGCTCATCCACGAGCAAGCACTGGCGCTGACGCGGGTAACGCAACTGGTCGTAACGCGGACGCGCCGCGGCGAAGGCATCGGCAACGGTCTGCTCGTCGCCGCTGCCACCAGTACTCGCGCCGATACAGGAGGCAGATCCCCAAACCATCGCATGCGAATCGAAACCCAGAGCACGAATTACCCGGCCATCCGCTTCTGCCAACGCTGCGGCTTCGCGTTCTGCGGTTATGATGAGCAATTTTATGCCAATGGCGAGATCGCGGTCTTCTTTTCGCGCGCACTCTATGGCGATGGGAGAGACGATGCCTAGCTGGTTACCCGAATTGCTGGATATCGCCAATAAGACGCTTACGGCGGCTGTCGTCGTCATCACTGTCTCGCTGCTGCTCTATAATTTGAGCCGCAATCTGCACAACCGCGTCACACGTAGCGCCAGCATCTTGCTCGGCTGCGTGACGTTGACCTACGCGCTGGATGCTTTGCTGGCCCTGGATGCACAGGCGCCCGGACCGCTCGTCTTCCGCCGCGCCCAATGGCTTGGCATCGCTTTCACCCCGGCGGCGCTTTTCCACTTGGCGGACGCGTTGCTCGCCACAACAGGCCTGCCCTCGCGCGGGCGTCGACTATCGTTGATGCGCGTGCTCTATGCCACGAGCGCGGTCTTCGCCGCCCTGGCGCTATTCAGCGACACCCTCGTGCACGATGTGCAGAACGTCCTACGCGCCCAACCGTTCTTCTTCGCTTTCTTCACCCTGTATTTCCTGCTGGCCAGCGCGTATGCCTTCATCCTGGTACAACGGGCGCGCTTGCGCTGCCTGACGCGCGGCACATGGCGGCGGATGGCTTTGCTGCAATTCTCGCTACCCACAGCGTCCATCGCCATCTTCCCATATTCGGCCCTACTCGCGCCCGGCGAAGAATTCAGCTCCCTCGCGCTCATCCTCGTCAGCCTGGCGAATGCGACCGTCATCTTATTGTTGATCTTCCTCTCCTACCCGCTCTCTTATTTCGGCACCGAAAAGCCAGATCGTGTGGTCAAGCTGGAATTGCTGAACTTCAGCCTGCGCGGGCCGGGGATGGGTTTACTGGCCCTGGGCATCATGAGCGCGATCGACGCCCTGCCGCACGTCTTCGGCATCCAGGGCGCAGCCTTCACTCCCTTCGCAGTCGTAGTCGGCATCTTGCTATGGCAATGGATGGCCCACCTGGCCCTGCCCTGGCTGGGGAAATACCTGATCTATGACACCGAAGGCTCCGACCAATTGGCGCGCCTCGAGGAACTGAACGACCGCTTGCTCGCGCGACGTGATTTGCAGCACCTGCTGGAAGCGGTACTGGCAACGATTTATGATTCGCTACAAGCGCGCGGCGCGGCAGTTTACAGGATCACCACCACCGAAAATGGCGCCGAGGTCATCGCCAGCGTCGGCGCGCCGGAGAGCGATGGGCCGATAGACGAACCTCCCACATTCATCGACGCAGCCGACACAAATGACCCCCTGCGCCATGCCGAGGCCTGGTGGATGTCGCTGCGCAGCGGCTACCAGCGCGATGAGCGCGGCCAACCAATCATCATCGGCGCCCTGCGCATCCTCGCGCCAGAAGACACCTTCCCATTGCCAGAAACACCGGCATCCGATCTGCGAATCTTGCGCCAACGCGCCGAACGCGCCCTCTCTGATATGAAGCTGCAGGAAGAAATGTTCGCCGTATTGGAGGGAATGCTGCCACAGATTGCCCTCACCGGTTCGCGAGCAGCGGGTGCCGGCTATCCGCTCGGTCGGGAAGGCGCGGCAGCGGCTCAGCTACCTGATCGCGCCCAGGTCATCGCCCAGGTACGAGTGGCCTTGCGGCATTATTGGGGCGGCCGTGGCCTCTATCAGAACGGGTTGCAAGAGCTAGTCATCGTGCGCGCGCGCCTGAAGACAGGGCAATACAACCCGGCGCGCGCGCTGCGTGATATCCTGGAGGCAGCCATTGAGCAGCAACGCCCCGCCGGCGAACGCCAACTCACCGCGCCGGAATGGACACTGTACAACATCCTCGTGCTGCGCTTTGTCGAGCGGCGCAAAGTGCGCGAAGTAGCCTCCAAGCTGGCGCTCAGCGAACCAGATCTCTACCGCAAGCAGCGCGTGGCCATCGAGGTCATCGCCGACGAGTTGCTCACGATGGAGGAGCGCTCGCTGACGGGCGAAGCGATATGATCTGCCCAGACCAATCGCGCCAAATGATCTTGACATATCCTCTCCCCGCGCGTTATACTACCGCTATGCGTAGGAATATGTGTCGCTGCTGCTGTATGGGGATGTGTTGCGCTGCCGGGGAGGCAGGGCTTCCGTCACGCTAGGTTGCGGCAAAACAAAAACCGCGCGAGCACACTGAAGCCAATCCCTGAGATTGGCTTTTTTATTGGCAATCCGCGCCGAAAAAGGGGGCGAGAAACTTGTCATCAGCAGCGAACGTGCACCTGAACGAAGCGACGCGTGCGGTCATCCGCGCCCAGCTGGAAGCCGGCTACCCGAACGAGGCGGGCGGCTTCTTGCTCGGCGAGGGCGCGCTGCCCGACCCCGTCAATATCCGCGAAGCCATCCCCATCGCCAACCAGTTTGCCGCCGCCGAGCAGCACCACCGCTACGCCATGTCCCCGCGTGATTGGCTGCGCTACGAAGACGAAGCCGACGCCCGCGGCCTGCGCCTGCTCGGCTATTACCACAGCCACCCGGATTCACCCGCCATCCCCTCCGAATTCGACCGCGCCCACGCGCTACCGCAATTCGTCTACCTCATCACCGCCGTGCGCCTGGGGCAAACTGCCGAAATGCGCGCCTGGCAACTCAACGCCGACCGCAGCGCATTCGCCGAATTGCCCCTGCGAAAAGCCCAAGCCCACATGGTCTGTAGTTAGGGTCAGGCAAAGCGAGGCGACGCCTGACCCGGTAGACCAACAACCCCACCAATCGATCATCTACTAGTGAACAGGAGCAACAACGAAAATGAGCGACATCCTCGTCTCCACCGAATGGGTGGCGACCAACCTCAATAACGACAACATCCGCCTCATCGAAGTGGATGTAGATACTTCTGCATATGACGCGGGGCATATCCCCGGCGCAGTCGGTTTTAATTGGGAATCGCAGCTGCAAGATCAGGTCAACCGCGACATCCTCTCACAGGACGAATTCAACCGCCTGCTCTCCGAAGCGGGCGTCGCGGCGGATACCTCCGTCATCCTCTATGGCGACAATCACAACTGGTTCGCCGCCTATGCCCTCTGGCTCTTCAAGTATTACGGCCACGAAGACGTGCGCCTGATGGATGGCGGCCGCGCCAAGTGGTTCACCGAAGAACGCCCCACTACTACCGAAATCCGGCAATACGCGGCGACGAGCTACCAATCCACCAGCGTGAATCCCGACTTTCGCGCCGACCGCGATTACATCAGCGCCCGCCTGGAAAGCGATGGCTTCGGCCTCGTCGACGTGCGCTCACCCGCCGAATACGTCGGCGACATTATCGCCCCGCCGGGCATGAGCGAAACAGCCCAGCGCCCCGGCCACATTCCCGGCGCCTCCAATATCCCCTGGAGCCAGGCCGTCGCCGAAGACGGCACCTTCAAATCCCGCGAAGAACTGGAAGCGTTATACGCCGCCCAGGGCATCAACGGCGCCAACGCGGAAATCATCGCCTATTGCCGCATCGGCGAGCGTTCTTCCCATTCCTGGGTCGCGCTCAAATACATCCTTGGTTACGATAACGTCCGCAATTACGACGGCTCCTGGACGGAATGGGGCAATCTAATCGGCAACCCCATCCGCCTCGGCGCCGACCGCTAACCGCAAGCACACACCACGGTGGCCGGGGCTTCCTCCCACCCCGGCCACCCGATATGGAGCCCAACACATGCCACAAATCCGCATCCCCTCCCCCTTACGCGCCTTTACCGACGAGCAGAGCCAGGTTCCTGTCGCCGCCTCCACGGTCGGTAACGCTTTGCTGGAACTTACTCAGCGCTACCCGCAGCTGCGCGAACACCTCTTCCAGGGCGAAGACCTGCGCAATTTCGTCAACCTCTTCATCGGCGAAGAAGACGTCAACTTCCTCCAGGGCCTCGAGACGCCGCTGGGCGAAGGAGACGAGCTGCGCATCCTGCCCAGCATCGCCGGCGGATTGGAAGCGCTGGCGCCGGACGGTGGCGAGCGACTCACGCGGGAAGAAATCGCCCGCTACAGCCGCCACCTCACCCTGCCGGAACTCGGTCTGGATGGGCAACAGCGCCTGAAAAACAGCAGCGTCCTGCTGGTCGGCGCTGGCGGTTTGGGCAGCCCCCTAGCCCTCTACCTGGCCGCCGCCGGCGTCGGGCGCATCGGCATCGTTGATTTTGACGTCGTGGACGAGAGCAACCTGCAACGCCAGGTGCTGCATGGCCAGAGCGACATCGGCACGCCGAAGCTCGAAAGCGCGCGCCGCCGCCTCGCTGAAATCAATCCACATGTGCGGGTCGATGCCTACGAAGTGCCTTTCACTTCCGAGAACGCGCTCGAGATCGGCGCTCCCTACGACCTGATCATCGACGGCACCGATAATTTCCCGACGCGCTACCTGGTCAACGATGCCTGCGTGAAGCTGGGCAAACCGAATGTCTACGGCAGCATCTTCCGCTTCGAAGGACAACTGAGCGTGTTTTACGCGCAGGAAGGCCCCTGCTACCGCTGCCTCTTCCCGGAACCGCCGCCGCCCGGCCTCGTTCCCAACTGTGCGGAAGGCGGCGTACTCGGCATCCTGCCCGGTACCATCGGCACCATGCAAGCCACCGAAGGCATCAAGTTGCTGCTCGGCATCGGTCGCCCGCTCATCGGCAAGATGCTGCTCTACGACGCGCTGGATATGAGCTGGACGAGCATCAACGTGCGCAAAGACCCACATTGCCCCGTCTGCTCCATCCCGCGATCAGAGGTGCAGCTCATCGATTACGAACAATTCTGCGGCGTCCCTGCCTATGAAGACAGCGCTTTCGCCATCGCCCAGAGCAACGGCAACGCGGCCATCCCGATGCGCACCATCAGCGTGCGCGCGCTATATGAGCGCCAGCAAAATGGCGAAAACCTCGTCGTCCTCGATGTCCGCGAACCCCATGAATGGCAGATCGCCGCGATGGAAGGCACGTTGCGCATCCCCAAAGGCGATATCCAATTGGCGACGCGGGCCGTTCTCGCCGGGCAGGCGCAAGCAGCCGATACGTCGCTCGCCAATATCCCGCGCGACCGCGAAGTCGTCGTCCATTGCCGCTCCGGCGTGCGCAGCGCCGACGTCATCGCCATGTTGGGTGAAGCGGGTTACGACTACGATCGGCTGTACAACCTCGATGGCGGCATCCTCGCCTGGGCGCGCGAGATCGACACCTCACTGCCGACTTACTGACGCAAGTGACGCCAGTTGAGCGGCACTTCCTCGCTCTCCGGGCGGTCGTGTACAACTTGCTCGCCGCCCGGGCCCAGCCACGGCGGCATAGGGTCTTCATCTACCCGGAAAACCTCGAAGCCGCGTTTGCGGTAATTCGGAATGGCTCGCGCCTCGTCCAGATTACAGGTGTGCAACCACACCCGCTCCGCGCCATCGTCCCAGGCGCGCTGTACGCCCACGCTAAGAAAATGCTTGCCTAGGCCGCGCCCGAAGTACGCTTCGCGTAAGCCAAAGTAGACCACCTCAATATCCGCGCCTTCGCGCACCATCTCGATAAAGCCCGCCGGCGCGCCCGCCACATAGAGCACATCCACCGTCAGACCAGGGTGTTCCAGTTCACGCTGCAACTCCGCCGGCGACATGTGCAGCCGGTCTGTCCAGTTCCAGGGGCCGCCCACCGCTCCGTAGAAAAAGCGATAGTAGTCTACATCCGCGCGCTCCATCTCGATCACCTGGCAATCTGCCTGGGCCGCCGGGTCGAGGAAGGCCGGCCGAAAATTCGCTTCGCTGGTCATCTCCACGTAGGTAGTGACAAGCGTATCGGGGATCAAATTCATGGTGGCGTTCATATGGACACCTCTTTGCGAATACTGCCTACAATTATGGTGGATAACAAGAGTTTGTCAACGCATTTATGAAGTGCTCCTCACCCGGGCGGATGAGGTTGATCCGAGCCTGGCGAAATACTAGTCGTGGTAGAGCGCCGGCACCGGCTCCTCTTCAGTCTTCGTGATGCGAAAGCCGCGCCGCAGGTAATTCGGCAGGGCCTGCGGCGCATCCAGGTTACAGGTATGCAACCATACGCGGCGCGCGCCCGCCTCCCAGGCCGCCTGTACGCCATGGCTGAGCAGGTGTTTGCCCAGCCCGTGCCCAAAATAAGCTTCTCGCAAACCAAAATAGGCCACTTCCACCGCGCGCGCCGCCTTCGCTTCGGCATCGTGCATCGTCAATTCGATGAAACCAGCCGGCGCGCCACCCACATAAAGGACATCGAGGCGCAGATTCTCCACCGCGTGCCGCTCGGCCAGCGCTTCATCGCCCAAATCCCGCCGCATATACCAGCGCCAATGCCCACCCACCTCCCGATAGAGGAAGCGATAGAAGGGCGCATCGAATTGCGCCATCGGCAAGATGATGACCCCCTGCGCCGCCAACTGCTCGGCATCGAGAAAACCTGGCAGGAATTCCTCGCGCGTTGTCATCTCCAAATAGGTCGTGATCATCGTTTCGGGAAGGGCGATCGGCATGTACGGCTCCGGCCGAAGCTGGCTACAATTTCGGGACGGAGAGATTATAATGCGGCGCGTGCCACGCATCCGCTAGCTAACGAAAGCAAAGCAATGGATTTCCGACTGAACGAAGAGCAACTCGCCGCCCAACAGCTGGTGCGCGATTACGTCGATCAAGAAATCATCCCGCACATCGCCAGTTGGGACCGCCAGCAACGAATGGACGAGGGCATCCTGCCGCGCCTGGCTGAGCTGGGCATCCTCGGCATCAACATCCCCGTGCGCTATGGCGGCCAGGGCTTCGATTACCTCACGCTTGGCCTCGTCTGTGAAGAGTTGGAACGCGGCGACACCTCCCTACGTGTGGTGATGTCCGTGCACATGGGCCTGAACAACATGGCGCTGCTGCAATGGGGCACGGAAGAGCAGAAGCGGCGCTTGCTGACCCCCCAGGCCCGCGGTGAGCGCATCGCCGCCTATTGCCTCACCGAACCCAGCGTCGGCAGCGATGCCGCCAATCTCCAGGCCCGCGCCCGCCGCGATGGCGCTGCCTACTTCCTCAGCGGCGAGAAAACGTGGATCAGCCTGGCGACCAAAGCGGACCACTTCCTCGTCTTCGCGCGCACGGACCCCAAAGCGCAACCGGCCCACCGTGGCATCAGCGCCTTCATCGTCCCGCGCGAATTGGCCGGCGTTACCAGCGGCGACATCCACGGCAAGCTAGGCGTACGCGCGGGCTCAACCGGCTGGGTCAATTTTGAGGAGACACCCGTGCCGATCGAGAATCGCCTCGGCGAAGAAGGCGAGGGTTTCAAAATCGCCATGAGCTGCCTGGATAACGGCCGCTATACCGTGGCCACCGGCGCGACCGGCCTGATCCGCGCCTCGTTAGAAGCCAGCACTCGCTACGCGAAAGAACGCCATGCTTTTGGCCAACCCATTGGCTCCCATCAGCTGGTCAAGCAAAAACTCGCCCATATGCGCCAGTGGTACGAAGCGGCGCGCTTGCTCTGTTTGCGCGCGGGTTGGCTGAAAAACGAAGGCCGCCGCAACACCCGCGAAACCAGCCTCGCCAAGTGGTTCGCCACCGACTACAGCGTCCAGGCGGCGCTGGAAGCGGTGCAGATCCACGGCGCCTATGGCTACAGCGACGAATATCCGGTCGAGCGCTTTTTGCGCAACAGCAAAGGCGCGGTGATATACGAAGGCACGAGTGAAATCCACCAGCTCATGCAAGCCGATTACGAGCTGGAAATGCGCGTCGACCGGCCCCTGCGTTGTGAATTGCCCGCTTATGACGCTGAATATTGGCAGGCGGATGCGTGAATTTGACAGGCGCCGTCATTCGCGTTATATTCCCCGTCATGTTGCGTGTGATTGAGCGTCCGCGTCGTTCCCGCCGCCGCCCGTTGACCATCGAGGTCACGGCCGCTTCGCGCTGACAAGACGCCCAAGTAAGCGCCAGCCAAGCCCCTGACCTCATCCAAGGCAGGGGTTTTTTGTTAGGAAAAGGAAGGTAGGATGAGCAAAATAAACGTCGGAATCTTCGGAGCCAATGGTTATGCCGGACAGGAGCTGGTTGCCATCCTCCGCAGGCACACCGATGTGGATATCCGCTTCGCCACCTCGAATAGCTTCACGGGCGAGGCCATCCCCGGCACGGGTTTGCGCTACCTTCCACATGCCGATGCGCCCTTGGCTGAGGTAGAAGCGGTCTTCCTCGCCCTCCCACATAAGGCTTCCGCGCCATATGCCGCCCGCGCGTTGGCGGCCGGTTGCCGCGTGCTCGACCTCTCCGCCGATTTGCGGTTGCGCGACCCCGCAACTTATGAGCGTTGGTATCAGACCGCACACCCGCACCCGGAGCTGCTACCAGCGCCATATGGCTTGCCCGAGCTGAGCCGCGCGGGGCTGGCGGAGGCGAAGGCGATCGCCGTGCCCGGCTGCTACCCGGCCTGCACCCTGCTCGGCCTCTACCCACTCTTGCACGCCGGCGTGCTCCACGCCAACGAAGCCATCTATGTGGACGCGAAATCGGGCGTTTCCGGCGCCGGGCGCGAGCCAAAGTCAACCACGCATTTTTGCGAAGTAACCGGCAACCTCTCACCGTATAGCCCCGGGCGCGCACACCGCCATGTCGGCGAAATCGAGCAAGAAATCGCGCGCCACCTGAACGGCAACGCGCCGCCGCCATTCTATTTCGTGCCGCACCTGATCCCCGTCGACCGCGGCTTGATGACCAGCATCTATACCCGCCTGACCGGCGCGTTAAGTCCCGAAGACGCGCAAGCCCTCTACGAAGAAACCTACCAGCATGAGCCACTCGTGGAGGTCCTGCCGCGCGGTCAGCAGGCGACCCTGCGGCACGTCGTGCGCGCCAATCACTGCGCCATCAGCCTCACGCCCTTGCTGCCCGACCGCCTACACATCACCAGCGTCATCGACAACCTCGGGAAAGGCGCAGCCGGCCTAGCTGTGCAAAACTTCAACCTCATGTTCGGCCGTCCGGAGACGCGCGCCTTGCTTTAGGCGCCGGAGCGAATTGCATGCCCACTGTCCTCAAAATTGGCGGCCACCAGCTGGAAGACGCCTCGTTCTTATCAGAAATGGCGGCGGCCATCCAGACGCATCGCGAACAGATTGTCATCGTCCACGGTGGCGGCGACACAATCAGCGCGCTGCAACGAGAGCTGGGCATCGAGCCGCGCTATCACGAAGGATTGCGCGTCACCGACGCCGCCACTTTGCGCTTGATGACGATGGCGCTGAGCGGCCTGGTCAACAAGCGCCTGGTCGGTTTCCTGTTGGCGGCGGGCGTCGACGCGCTGGGAATCAGCGGTATGGACCGCGCTATCGTCCGCGCGCGCGCCCACCCTGCCCTGCCCGAGAGCCACACCGGCGTCGTCGTGGAAACGCATGGCGAGCGCATCCTGCAGTTGCTCGTGCTGGGCATCACGCCGGTCATCGCGCCGCTCTGCTTGAGCGAAGATGGGCTACGCCAATTCAACGTCAACGCGGATCACGTCGCCGCAGCGATCGCCGCCGCCGTTCAGGCCGAACGCCTCTTCTTCCTCACCGACGTGCCCGGCGTGTTGGATGAGAGCGGCGCGCTCTTGCCACAATTGGACGCCGGGGCAACCGAAACCCTACAGGCGCGCGGCGTCATCCAGCGCGGCATGGTGCCCAAAGTGCGCAGCGCCCTCGCTGCCCTGGAGCGCGGCGCAAAAGGCGTAACCATCGGCAACCTGAACGCGCTGCGAAATGGCAGCGGCACCACCTTTCTCGCCCGATCGAACCAAGCGGAGATCACAAGCACATGACGGAAAAACAACAGGTCATCGCCGACGAATCGCAATACGTCTTACAGACATACAAGCGCCCGCCTTTCGTGCTGGAGCGGGGCGCCGGCATGACGCTCTACGATACGGAGGGCCGTGCCTATCTTGATTGGGTCTCGGGCATCGCCGTCAACGCCCTCGGCTATGGTGATCCCGACATCACGCGCGCGGCGCAGGATGCGCTGGATGCCGGCATCATCCACCTCAGCAACCTCTATCACAGCGCGCCGCACACGGCTGTCGCTCGCCTGCTCTGCGAGAATTCCTTCGCCGATAAGGTCTTCTTCTGCAACAGCGGCGCCGAAGCGAACGAGGGCGCGTTGAAATTCGCGCGTCGCGTTTCCTACAACAACGAACAGCCCGAAAAGCGCGAGCTGGTCTGCTTCAGCGGCGGCTTCCACGGCCGGACGACTGGCGCCCTCGCCGTCACCCCGCGTGACTCCTACCAGGCGCCCTTCCGCCCGCTGCTGCCCGGCGTAATCACCGCCGAATTCAACGATATCGATAGCGCGCGCGCGGCCATCAGCCCGCAAACCGCTGCCGTCATCGTCGAGCCACTGCAGGGCGAAGGCGGCATCCACGCCGCCGACGCGGCCTTCTTGCGCGCGTTGCGGGCGTCTTGCGATGAACATGGCGCCGCCCTCATCTTCGACGAAGTGCAATGTGGCCTCGGGCGGACGGGCACGCTCTGGGCCTATGAGCAATATGGCATCGAGCCAGACATCATGACGCTCGCCAAGCCATTGGCCGGTGGTTTGCCGATGGGCGCCATCCTCGTCCGCGAAAGCATTGCCGAGCACATTCAACCGGGCGACCACGGCTCGACCTTTGCCGGCGGCTTGCTCGTCGCCAAGGTGGCGGAGGCGGTGCTGGAGCGCATCCGCCAGCCGTCCTTCCTGGCCAACGTGCGCGATGTCGGCGCCTACCTGGGCGAACGCCTCGCCGAAATCCACCATCCCAGCATCGTCGCGCAACGCGGCGTCGGCCTCCTGCAGGGCCTGGAGCTGAACGGGCCGGCGGCGCCCATCGTCGACGCTTGTTACGCGCGCGGGCACATCATCACCAGCGCCGGCACGAACATCCTGCGCTTCGTGCCACCGCTCATCGCTGAGCGCGCGCATGTCGATACGCTCATCGATGCCTTAATAGACATTCTGCAAGGAGCAGCCAACGATGCCTGAAATCCTGCCCCAGATCGAATCTGTCCCCGGCTTCATGGTCGCGGGAGCGGCGGCTGGCCTGCGCCCGGATGGCGCGCCGGATTTCGCCCTCATCGTCAGCGATACGGATTGCGCTTGCGCTGCCGTCTTCACCAGCAATGCCATGAAAGCGGCGCCCGTCCTATTCGGTATGGAGCGTCTGCAACAGAGCGCCACCGCCATCCGCGCCGTCGCCGTCAACACACGCAGCGCCAACGCTTGCACCGGCGCCCGTGGCTTGGAAGACGCGCGCCAGACCGCTACCTGGGTAGGTGAAGCCCTAGGCATAGCGGCCGAATCTGTGCTCGTCATGTCCACCGGTGTCATCGGTTTGCCGCTGCCGATGGCTGGCATCCGCCGCGGTGTAGAGCTGACCAGCGGGCAACTCGGGCAGGATTGGGAATTGACCGCGCGCGCCATCATGACAACCGACACCTGGCCCAAAATGGGCAGCGTGCGGGTGCAGACGGCCGGCGGCGATACGTACACCCTAACGGGCATCAGCAAAGGCTCCGGCATGATCGCTCCCCATATGGCGACGATGCTGGCCGTGATCGTTACCGACGCGGCGCTGACAGCCGAGCAGGCGAACCGCACCCTGCAGGCCGCCAGCGCGCAAAGCTTCAACCGCATTGTCGTCGATGGCGATATGTCCACCAACGACACCGCCTACCTGCTCGCCAATGGCCGCAGCGAAGTTACCCTGGCTGACGAAGCCGATTTCGCGCAATTCCAGGCGGCGCTGAATGCCCTGACGCGCAAGCTGGCGCAGGATATCGTGCGTGATGGCGAAGGGGCGACGAAATTCGTCACCATCCAGGTGCGCGGCGCCGAAAGCGCGGCCGACGCCCAGTGCGCCGCCAACAGCATCGCCCGTTCACCCCTCTTCAAGACGGCGCTCTTCGGGGAAGATGCGAACTGGGGCCGCGCGATGGCCGCCGCGGGTTATTCCGGCGCAACGCTGCGGCCGGAAGGCGCACAACTATTCGTGGCCGCCGGCGAAACGCTGCCCGAAACACCGCTGCACCTCTTCGAGGGCGGTATGCCCACTGACTACGCCGAAGCTGATGCCGCCGCCATCATGGCCGCCGATTCGCTGATCTTTTTGCTGGATTGCGGCTGCGGTGGCGCGGGCGAAGCGACTGTCTGGACCTGTGATCTCAGCCACGATTACGTCTCCATCAATGGCGATTATCGCTCATGACAGCGGCCGTGAGCGCGCGTTGAGGCTTGAATCTGGGCGCGAATCTGCTAGCATAGCGTTTCTCTCGGATTGTATGAGAAACGGCCAAATGCCAACGCTGGGGAGGGGCGTGAACGGCATGAGGCGAGCGAAAGGTATTCGAAAATGTTAAAAATAGGTGATCGCATCGTGCACATCCGCCATGGCGCGGGCATCGTGCAGGGCACGCGCGAAATGACCTACGACGGCAACCAGCGCCAATATTATTGCATCCGCTTGCTCGCCAGCCATGGCGAAGTCATGCTTCCTATCGATAGCCTCGAAGAAAATGAAATCCGCACCGAAATCATCGAAGAGACTTTCATCAAACACGTGATGAATATCACGCCCGAGATCCTCGCCAACGATTACAAAGTGCGCCAGGCGAATATCCGTCGCCAGCTCACCAGCGGGGTGCCGGGCGAAATCATCCAGGCGTTGCGTGACCTCTGCTGGCGCGAGCGCTACCGACCCCTCACCAGCGCCGATTCCGAGCTCAAGCTGAAAGCGCTGCGCCTCGTCAAAGAAGAGCTGGCCCTCAAATTGCGGATCGACATCGATGACGCCGCCAGGCGCCTCAACGACATCATCACCGCTGCCATGATCTCGCACCAACAGGTGGCCGACGCCAGCCAGAACTAGGAGAGCGCATGCGCCCCTTTAGCGACGAATGGGCCCTCGCCTACCGCGATGCCATCAACGCGAGCGAAGGCTATCGCCACTCCGCCGCCAACTGGGAGCTCGGGCCGGTCGCACTCATTGCCCGTGTCGATGGCGATGACCAGGAAGATGCCGCCATTTACCTGGACCTCGAGCGCGGCGAATGCCGCTACGCCATGATCCTTTCGCCCAAGGATGCGTTCCGAGCAGCCAATTATGTCTACGAAGCCAGTTACGAAAACTGGGGGCGAATCTTCGAACTTTCGCTCAACCCGGTAACCGCTTTCCTGACCGGCAAGCTCAAGCTCACCAAAGGCAGCGTCTACAGTCTGGTGAATTACAACAAAAGCTCCGAATATATGGCCCAGGCCGCGCCTTGGCCTTCCAAACGTTGACATGACCACCGCGTGCATCATCGCCGCCACCAGCCAGAACTAGGAGAAGATCACATGCGCCCCTTTACTGACGAGTGAGCCCTCGTCTACCGCGATGCCATCAACGCACATCCGATCTTTCGCGAGGCCGCCGCCGACTGGCAGCTCGGGCCAATCGGAGTCGTCACCCGCGCCGATGGCGATGACCAAGAACACGCTGCCTTTTACCTGGAGCTCGAGAAAGGTGCATGCCGCTACGTCGCAAACCTTTCGCCCAAGGATGTGTAAAGAGCAGACAACTTCGTCTACGAAGCCAGCTACGAAAATTGGGGGAAGATCTTCGACCTTTCGCTCAACCCGACAACCGCCTTCCTGACCGGCAAGCTCAAGGTTACCAAAGGCAGCGTCTACAAACTAACCAATACCGACAAAGTCGGCGGTTGCCTCGTCCAGGCCGCTTTCCAAACTTTGACATGACCCGCCGCGCGCGCTAGTCTCCGCCCATATCCATAAAATGGAGGTTGCGCCATGGCAAAAACTCTCCAAAAACAATTGCTCAACGAAGATCAGGCGGTAGAGCTTATAGCGTTTTTTCTTTCCTCAGCGCGCTTGCTCATCAGCGAACCAACCGCTTACGGGCCCTTACGGCTACTCACGGCAACAGAGCGCCTCTCTGCCATGATCCTCGATGATGTCTCCCCACCCACCCGTAAATTACTCCATCTCTGCATCGACCGTATTCCACACACGTACACCCTGGCCAACGAGGTCAAGGAGTACGCCGCCGCCATGGATGAACTTTGCGAGGCGCTCGGCCAATGCCTCGTCGACCGCGCTGATCTGGAGGGAGGCAACTGATGAGCAACCCCGTCCTCGAAAATATCCACACCCGCCGCGTCGTCCGCGATATGACCGACGAGCCGGTCGACCCCCAAGCGCTGGCGCAAATCCTGGAGGCCGGGCGCTGGTCGCCCACCGGCGGCAACCAACGCCCGAACCGCTTCGTCGTTATCGATGATCCCCAACTGCAACACTTAATCCGCCTCGTCTCGCCGGGTATGTTCCAGCATGCGCCGATTCTCATTCTCATCTGTGTTGATTTTGAAATCTTCCACCACCAGTTAGATCCGCTGGATGACCCGCTTTTCAATATCGATGTCGGCAAAGCGGCGCAAACGATGGCCCTGGCCGCCCATTCGCTGGGACTTTCGACGGGGCCAGTAACCAGCTTCAACAAAGCGGCTGTGCACAAAATCCTGAACCTACCTGAGCAGGTGATACCCTGCCTTTTCCTCTGCGTTGGTCACAAAGCGCAGCAAGCGCAATTCGCCATGCGCGGCGCGCGTCGTATCCGCTGGCAGGACCTCTGCTATCGAAATCGTTATGAACCCTGGGAAGACTAGTGCCTAACGCTCACTCCTCGGCAAAATAATCGCGCCCGGTCAGCTCTGCTGGCAGATTGCTTTCCTGCCCGCGCTTTCCATAGCCCAGCTCGCGCATCAGCCGCGTCGGCGCGTTGCGCAAATGCATCGGGATCGCCAGGTTGCCGCGCTGCTCGGCATCCTCCAACGCCCGGAAATAGGCCTCGCAAGCTGAGCGGTCTTTCTTAGCGCGCGCCAAAAATGCCACCCCGTGCGCCAGGTTGATCTGCGCTTCCGGATAGCCGATCGTCTCTACCGCCCGGAAGACGGCGTTGGCCACCACCAGCGCCGTCGGTTGCGCCAGGCCGATATCCTCGCTGGCGAAGATGACCATCCGCCGCGCGATGAATTTCGGATCCTCGCCCGCGGCCACCATCCGCGCCAGGTAATAGAGGGCGGCGTCTGCGTCGCTGGCGCGCATGCTCTTGATGAAGGCGCTGATCGTGTCGTAATGCTCTTCGGCCGCCTTGTCGTAGCGCAAATGCGGCGACTGCAAAGCCTCGATCAGCCGCTCGCGCGTAACCTCGCCGCCATAGAGCCGCGCCGTCGCTTCCAGCAGATTCAGCGCCCGCCGCGCGTCGCCATTGGCGAAGCGAGCCAGGAAATCGCGCGCCTCTTCATCCAGCGCCAACCCCAGCGCCGCCTCCCCGCGCACGAGGATTGCCGCCAGCTCCTCTTCCGATAGTGCCCGCAGCACATACACCTGGCAGCGCGAGAGCAGCGGCGCGATCACCTCAAAGCTCGGATTCTCCGTCGTCGCGCCGATGAGCGTCAGCCGGCCATCCTCGACGAAGGGCAGCAAATAATCCTGCTGCGCCTTGTTGAAACGGTGAATCTCATCGAGGAAGAGCAGCGCGCCCCGCGCCCGCCCGGCCCGTTCCTCCGCCGCGAAGAGAGAAGGCCCGCCCGCATCCAACGAGGCGATGATGACTCGGATATCGCCCTTGCCCGCAGAGACGGCGCTCAGCTCGTGGTAGGCGCGCTCGCTGCCGGCAGCGAAGAGGCGCGCGAGCGTCGTCTTGCCCACGCCTGGCGGCCCCCAGAAGATCATCGAGGGCGGCGCGCCCGAAGCCAGCGCCTGCGCGAGCGGTTTGCCCGGCCCGAGCAGGTGCGCTTGCCCGATGATTTCCGTTATTTCAGCGGGCCGGATGCGGTCAGCGAGGGGAGAATCCATACCCCCTATCTTAGCCGATGGTGACGGCCCCAACACGTTCGCCCATTCCGCTGCGGCACAGCTCCCGCGCAGCCGGATGCGGTAGACGAGGAGATACTGGGATTGTTTAGATTCGTGCGTGCCCTAATATATTAGTTTGGTCAATTGAACAGGGAATTATTATGCATACTTCCACAACAGAGCTAGTTTGTTTGGCCTTCGCACAATCTTTTTTGAGTCATGCAGATTTAGAACAACGATGGAATAATATCCAAAAAAATATTGGGGCATTGCTTCCAAATTCGTACCTACCCAATTCAATCAACAATATTTGTATGTTAGATCTTCTTCTTCGGAGCTTTGAACAAGAATATAAAACCGTGCGAGAAAAATACAAAAAAGA
The DNA here is from genome assembly GCA_965237765.1 of Phototrophicaceae bacterium. Lineage (GTDB taxonomy): Bacteria > Chloroflexota > Anaerolineae > Aggregatilineales > Phototrophicaceae > WTGJ01. The sequence goes on along the minus strand of OZ250157.1, from coordinate 1,928,656 downwards.
ACCCAAATCATTCCCTGGTTTTTTCCATATTCAATACATGCTTTCAATACAGTGGGTAATGACTGCTTATGAAGTGTGCAGACTGCTAAGGCAAAGAAAATTAATCTGTGAGAACAGAGACGATTTCTTGGAGTTGACGAAAGATTTGGAATTAGTACGCGTGCCAATTGCGAAATATGAATTCGTGGGCGACAGAAATTTAAAAGAACCTGTTGAAATTCTAAGAGCTAAACCATTGTTTGATTCAGATAAAAATCTATTCTACGACAAAAATGATCCACTAAAAGCATACATGATTCTGTTTGGCTACACGAAAAGGGGTTCTATTTTTTGGCAAACCACAGACGCGCTTAAAAAAGTCTCATACAGATTCGAACGATTGAGCCTTTCAAATCGCATGCTTGATCTGTGGGCTCCTGAAACAGATTCCGAATCTGATAACCCCCGCACACCCCCAACCGCCTCCGCCCGCCCCGCCGCCGCGGCTCCCGCGCGGACAGATGCAGTCAAAGATGTTTAAGTCCATACTATTTGAAGAGGATCATCGTTTAGGAGATTCAGTTTGACAAAACACTTGCTTCCAAACATGTTTTGAGCCCAGATTAAAACTAGTCCTTTTACTTCATCATTTTTTCGCTGGGTTTGTACACCAGAAAAAGTATAACTTGGCGGAAGATCTCCCATGACGCTATTATCAAATTCTACGAGTATAGACGTAAGACCATAATATGTTCGTAACTTGCCTATAACATGATTTATTTTGTCTTGATATTGGAGGAAATTGTCATCGTATTTCATGAGTAAACCTTTATCAACTTATCCGAAGATTGCTGACAAACGTAACAAATAGATCATTTTTTGCCAACAACCCCGCTCAAACCTCTAAGCGCAGCTGCCCATCTCGCCCCCTCAACAATTCCAGCGTCTCGCCCGCGCCGACCAGCGGCGGCACCGGCGCCAGGCACACCCCGCCGCGGCGCAACTCTTACGTTTGTACTATCTTAACGAATTAACGATATTTGCGAATAGAACATATTTACAATAATGGGATCTTTGCTACAATTGCCCCAACAGTTCAAGCACACATAAGCGAAAGTGATATGGTGTAGAGTTATGGGATCTCTGAGTACCGATCAAGTAATCAGCATAATAAGTATTATTGCTACCATATCCATACCGATAGCAGCCGGTATTTTGGGGTGGGCATATAAGCGCCATATTGAGCAAGCGCAACGCCGCGAAGATCATTTGCGAAACGTGGATGCGCAGTTGCGCGAGGATCGGATTGAAGTTTATAACACTATTATTGATCCAATTGCCCTCAGCTTGACCGAGGATCAATATTTTGGAGACATACCGAGGTTTAAGAAATATAGGAATAAATCAAGAAAGCAGGCTGTGAAAGAAATGATTAATTCGGTAGATTACAGATTGGCAGGTTTTAAGTTGACATTATTTGGTTCTGACAAAGTGGTCCATGCATATAATAACTTGATGCAACATTTGTTCATTCAAGAAGATACATCGGATACTGCAAACAAATCACAAGATTCAATAAAGACAATTCAACTATTTGGTAAATTCTTGTTTGCAATACGCCAAAGCGTGGGTAACGAAGCCACTACATTGGGGTATGTTGAAATGCTTAAAGGGTTTATCACAGACATTACGGATTATTTCCCCGCTGAAGAGAGGAACTAACACACCCCCAACCGCCGCTCCCAATCCCTCCTCCGCAGATTCAGCCTCTCACCCGCGCCAACCGCTTCCGCATATGCCCCCGCCATAGCTCGGAGAGCGCCGCGCATTCGCCCAGCCACATCCATTCATCACGCGCGTCCTTCGCCGCAAATACAGCCAGCAAACGGGTGATCGGCCAATCAGCGTACGGCCGTGCGCGCAGGCGCAGCGACAGCCCCGCCTCGACGCGCCCCTCCCGCAACACGCGCGCGTACCAGCCACCGCGCCTCGTCTCCTCCACCATTCGCGGCAAATCAGGCAACCGCCAACGGCGCGCCAGGTTCGCGCAGGGCAGGCGCGGTTGCGAGATTTCGATCTCCGCCTCTTGCGGCCGCGAAGTGCCGGCACGCGCTTCGCCGATCGTATAGACATCGCCGAGGCAGACCGTCGCCTCGTCCAGCCCGCTCACAGTGAAATTCTCGCCGAAAGCGCCCGGCTTGAAGCCGGCCGGCAGCGCGTCACCAAGCTCGGCCGCCCAATCGAGATAGTGCGCCGCGGCATAAGAGAGGATGGCGCGGTCCGGCCCGCCATGAAAGCGCTTATTGTGCTGGCCATCGCCTTCGAGGTTCTCCCGCCCCAGCCAGACCGGCCCCTCAGCCGCGCGCTTGACGATACCGGAAGTCCATTTCGCCTTCGCGACTTCGTTGGGCGGATGCGCGGCCGGCTTGCCAACCTGAATCGAGAGCAAGTAGCCCGTGGCGTTCATGCCACCACTCATAACGCCCTCCGCGCCGGCAATAGCGCGCGTGCAAGGGCATGGGCGGCCGCGCGCATCTTGGCGGGCGGCGCGACGGCAAAACTCAGGCGGATGGCGTTCATCCCGCTCACGCCATCGTCGTAAAAGTGGTTGCCCGGCACGTAGCTGACGCCTTGCGCGAGCGCGTCATCGAAGCGCGCGGCCGAATCCACGCCTTCCGGCAAGCGCAACCAGAGGAAAAGTCCGCCCTGTGGCTCCTCCCAGACAGCGTCGCCCCCGAAGGCCGCGTGCAGGCCCTCCTGAAAGGCCGCCAGCCGCTCCTGCAGGATGTGGCGCAGGCGTGCCAGGTGCTCATCCAGCCAGCCGCGCCGCAGGAATTCGGCCGTCACCGCTGCCATCAAGGTGGAAGATTGCAGGTCGATCGTCTGGCGCAGGCCGTTGAGCGAAGGCAGCAGGGCCGGCGGCGCGACGATCCAGCCCAGCCGCAGCGCCGGGAAGAGCATCTTGGAGAAGGTGCCGAGGTAGAGTGCGGCATCGCCGCCCGCATAAGCGCGGATGGGCGGCAGCGGTTCCCCCGCGATGCGCAGGGCGGAATAGGCGTCGTCCTCGACGATGGGGACGCCCGTCTCACTGGCGATTTTAGCGAGGCGCGCGCGCGTCGGGCCATCGGCGCAGGCGGCCGTGGGATTGTGGAAATCGGCGATGGTAAAGGCGACTGCCGGGCGCGGTTCAGCCAGGCAAGCGGCGCGCCAGGCGACCAGATCCAGACCAGTATCAGGGCGGATGGGCGCCGCGCGCAGGGCGATGCCGCGTTTCTTCACGACATCGAGGATGCCGGTATAGGTCGGCCGCTCGATCAGCGCGTGCTGCCCCGGCGCCACCAGCGCGCGCGAGGCGAGCTGCAGGCCCTGCTGGTTGCCGTTGGTGAGGAAGATCTCCTCCAGCGCGCAATCCAGGCCGCGGGCGCGCATCCATTCGGCGAGCCATTGCCGCAGCGCGACATTCGGCATCTGGTATTGCAGGGCGGCGGCGCCATCGCGCGCGAGCGCGTGGTCGAAGCATTCCTGCCAGCGCTCCAGCGGCAGGGCATCGTCCGGCGGGCGGCCGGCGGCGAGGGCAGTATGCGGCCCCGCGCGGCTCATGCGTCGGAAGATATCCAGCAGCGGGGAATGGCGTGCTAGCTCGGCTTCGGGGGTGAGGCGAAAGGTGGTTGCGGTTTCATCTATCATGGCCCTAGTGTAGCAAATGTGGGGCTCATCTTGCGCGCCAGCGAGCGAAACCGTGCCCTGCCCACCTTCTGATACTGACTTATAATCCGAGCATGCCTACCCTGAAGATTTCGCTCACGCGGCGCGACGCGCTGACCTTGCTGGGCATCGTGCTGCTGGCTTTCGCCTACCGAATGGTCATCTTGGCCGAGCGCGCCGCCGCCCCGCCGGAAATCGGCGCCATCGACCCCCTGCCCGGCGGCAGCGACCAACGCACCTATTATCACCAGGCGCTGGCTTTCGCGACGGGCGAATTTCCACCCAGAACCTTCTACTACCAACCCGGCATAGCCTACTACCTGCGTGGCGTCATGCTGCTAACGGGGAGCGAATCGCTCATCACCCTGCGCGTTGTGGGCATCGCGCTGGCGGCGCTGAATTGCGGGCTCATGGTGGCGGTGGCTTGGTTGGCGACGGGGCGGCGCGCGGTCGGCTACCTGGCGGGCGGCATCCTCGCCATCTATCCCATCGCCGCCTTCTACGATACGGACCTGGTCATCACCTCGCAGGCGGTGATTTTGGCGACGGCGCAACTATTGGGCGCGGTCTGGCTCTGGCGACGACCGGGGCAATGGTGGGGTGCGTTGCTCTTGGGCCTGGCGGCCGGCGCGTCAGCGGTGACGCGCATTGAGGTGGCGATTTTGGCGCCGGTCTTCAGCCTCTGGTTGCTGGCGGCGCGGCGGGATCGGTGGGCCTTTCTGCAAATTAGCCTGGCGACAATCGTTGCCTTACTGATCGTTACTCCTTTTATGCAGCACAACCGCCGCGGTGGGCGCGATTCCATCGGTATCACACCCGTCCCTGAGATCCTCATTTATCTCGGCAACAACCGCGACACGGCGGGCACCGCTGCCCCCTCCAATGCGTCCCGCACGACATCAGACGACTACCTAGCTTACCTGCGCAAAGACATCCGCCTGGACCCACGCCGCTTCGTCGATTTGCAATTGTTCAAAACTGCTCTCTTCCTCAGCGATCACGAACCGGGCAATAATCTGAATTACCGGCTCAATGGCTCACAGCCATCGCAGGCGCTTGCCTGGAATCCGCTTAATTTCCCCATTCTCCTGGCCGCATTTCTATTCGGAATCTCGCAACTCATCCGCAAGAGAAATCTGGCCCTGGCGATTTTGCTGCTGTTCGCAAGCCTGACTTTCTTCTTGGTGATCATGCTGGAGATCGTGCTGTCTCGTTATTTCCAACCCATCATCATCATTTTCCTGCCCGCCGCGGCCTATGGCCTCGTCAGTCTATGGGACGCCGCGCGTGATGGTAGACTGCGGCGCTTGCTCCTGCGCTCATTGCCCACTCTGCTCGGCATCGTCATCCTCAGCACCGTCGCGGTGTATGGCACAAAGCGCCTCCCGCGCGATCCGGTCGTGGCCGAGCTGCCCACCGGCGCAGCAGCGCAGCACCTGCTTTACGACGACACCCTTGAGCTGGTCGGATGGCAACTGCGCGACGAATACAGCCCGCGCAATGTGATGGCCCCATTCCATCCCTGGGTGGTGAGTCTCTATTGGCGCCTGCGCGAACCAGTGGATATCGATTACAGTTTCGCGCTCAAGTTCCTCATCGACGAAGCAGAGCTACTGAGTGTCGATTATCCGCTCGGTTACATCGTCTATCCGCGCATTTTTACGAGCGAATGGAAGGCAGACCAGATTTATGTTGAGCACGTCGGCCTGAGCGTGAAGCAGTTCGATGTGCCCTATGAAGAGACCGGCCGCATCGAACTGCGTGTCTACCGAGAACGCGAATGGTACAACCTCCTTTCGGCCGTCGATGAGACCCAACAAGAATTGAGCGAAGTCATCCTCGCGCAGCCTGCCCTGCGCTACGGCGATGGCACCAGCGCAATCACCGAAGATGAGGCCAATATCCGCTTCAGCGAAGAGCTGATCCTGCGCGGCTGGCGAGTGCCGGCAACCGGCGCCGCTGGCAGTGAAGCGGAAATCCTCACCGCCTGGCGCACAGCCGAGCAGCAGATCTACCGCTCGCTCACATTCAGCCTGCACCTCTTCCGCGGCGAAGAGGCGATCGCCAACCTTGATAGCCCCCCGCGCGCCGGCGCGCTGCAGACCTATTCGCTGCCACCGAATTACCTTTTCGATGACAACATGATCCTGCCCCTGCCTGACGAAGCGGGCGATTACGTATTCCGCCTCTGCGTCTATGAATCAATCACGAAAGAGCGGCTCATCGCCAGCGAAGGCGAGCACAATTGCATCAATTTGGGCGAAATTCACGTAACTGCCTAGCGCGCACCGCTGGATTCCACCGCGGGATATTGTACAATCTATACAAGATGATCCCGCGAACCAGCCCCTGATGGCCACCACGAAAACGAAACTCGCTGCCTGTAGCGTCGAGGATGTACGCAAGTTGGTGCTTCCTTTGGGCACGAAGGTCGTCGCTGCCGATGGCGCCTTGAGCGAAACAGTCAGCTGGGCCTTGCTCTTCGCGCCGGAAGATACGCTAACCGTGCGTGCGCCATCGCCGAATGAGATGCTCCTCATCGATGCCGATGAGGCCGGCGAATCCCGCGTAGACGAGGCGACCATTCGCTGGGCAAAAGAGTATGGCGTCAGCGCAATCGTCAGCGCCGTCGAACCCTCACCAACGGCCATCGCCGCCGCCAACCGCAGCGAGATTCCCTTGCTCATCCTACCTGGCGAAATCGACCTGCGCGATATCCAGCGTGATATCCTCGCCCTGCTCGTCGATAGGCGCGGGCAATTGGCGCGCCGCAGCACGCAAGTCTTCCGTCAGCTGACGCAAATTAGCTCGCACAATGCCGGGCCAGCTCCCCTGCTGGAGGCGCTCGCTCGCCTGACGGGCAAGGCCGTCGTGTTGCAAGATAAGCGCCTGGATATCACGCACAGCAGCCTGCAACCGGCACTCATCGGGCAATGGGAGGCGTTGGAACGCGCCCTGCGCGAGCCGGCCGCCCTGCCCGCCGTCTACCAGGACCGCATGCGCATCCCTCCAGAAGCGATGCCCACGCAACGGCAGGTGCTACCGAGCACGGGTATCGAGCGCCTCGTCGCGCCCATCGTAACCCACGGTGTAGGGCGCGGCTTCCTTTCCCTGCTCGGGCCAGAAGGAGAGCTGGACGCGCTGGATGAGAGCGTCGCCGAACAGGGCGCGGCGGCCTGCGCGTTGGAGATGGCGAAAGCGAAAGCGATCAGCGACACCGAAAAACGACTGCTCGGCACCTTCCTGGATCGCATCCTCAGCAACGACATCATGCCGCAAGAAGCTTTGTTGCAGGGCGAACGTTTCGGGCATGATTTGCGCCAGGCGCACGTCGCGCTGGCGGCAGGTTGGTATGGCGCCGGGCAACCCTCCTTGCGAAGGCTGGAAACCATCGTTAACGTCACGCTGGCCGAACAGCGAAGCAAGGCCCTAATCGGCCTGCGCGATCCCTACTTGCTCGTCTTCCTGCCCACGGTGCCCGAACAGGGAAATACAGATGCCGCGATGGCGTTAGCGGCGCACATCCACAACGCCGCCCGCCGCGAGAGCCCACGCGCCGCACTGGCCATCGGCATCAGCACCGTCGCCGCTGCGCTGGGCGATTGGCCAGGCGCCTATACCGAAGCGCTGCAAGCGATGGATCTGGCCGCGCGCCTGCATAGCCCAAAACCGCTCTTCATCGATGCGCTCGGCATTTACCGCCTCGTCACCCAGCTCGAAGAGCGCGATACGCTGCAATCCTTCGCGCAAGAGACTCTCGGCAAACTGTTGGATTATGACGAGCGGCAAAACGCCGATTTGATCCACACGCTCGAGGCGTATTTCAGCGCGCACGGCAACCTGGCGACCACGGCGGCCGAGCTCAACGTTCACCGCAACACCCTGCTCTATCGTTTGCGACGCGTCGCCGAGATCAGCGCGGTCGATCTCAAACAACCGGAAACGCGCCTGGCCCTGCAATTGGCGCTGGCGATCCTGCGCTTGCTACCGGAACGTTAATACCACTTTATTCATTTTTTTGAATACCTTCGTCCCCAAATACCTTGAAAAGGTAAGTTATTAGTTTCAGCTAACTTTCTAGCACAATTTTCTGCTTCTTCTTTAGTATCTCTTGTTTCTACCACATCTTTTATAGTCTTATCGCCTACCTCAACCAGCCAATCATTTCCAAAATTGTTTGGCCGAATGCTATATCCTTTTTCACTTGGAATAATGCCCAATATCTGAGAGACTTCATCTAACAATGGTTTATCAATCTCAGAATCTTTAATGTATTCATAATCTAACTGCATACTTCTGTTTTTCGACCTACTAAGGGAATACCAATAAGCGTACAAATTGGAGTTAAGAGCCTCAATTTCAATAGGAGAAAGCAATCTGATTGATTGAATCACAGGTTCTGCTTCCTCTTTTGTCCAAGGTCCACCACCTGGTAATAAAGAACCTATACTGTATTTTTTGGTCGTAGCCGATTGTAGTGCAACATGTGCCTGTGAAATGATGTGATTAATGTTTTGTGCACCGTTAATCATTGCATATCTGAGAATTTCCTGATGTCTTACACTTAGATCTTCTCTATCATTTTCCAGTTTTTGAATCTTTCCATATGCTTGGAGAAGTAACTTAACAAGTTCCTTCAGATTGCTTGGCAAGAGAAAATAGGTCAATGCAAGTAACAGTAAACCGACTACAAAGACACTTCGAATGTAAACTAGTGGATCAAAAAGATCGTTAGATAAACTGATAATGCCTTCATGTATTTGCTCGGACAATCTCGAAAATTGCCAAACAGTAAAATAAGTCAGGAAAAACTGGAAAAAAACTTTAATTACTAAGTGTAAATTCGAATTGCGAGATTTCTCTCGCTCTTCTGAATTAGGAGTATCACGCTCATCGTCAATCATTCTCGTTGAATTCATCCGCACACTATTCCTTTATGCAGATTAAATTGGTTTGTTTAACCTACCGCCAGACGCCAATCCGCAAACTTTCCCCGCGCAACCAGCCTTGCTCACCGGGCGCGAATTCGGCACTAGCGTCGGCCGTAGCAAAATCTTCACCTTCTTCCAGCGCGTCGCACAGCGTCTCGCGGCGGATGTATTCGCCATGCTCGGCCAGGGCGGCCGCAAGTTGCGGACCACACGCATAACGAACGTGGATGCGCGCGTCGATGCGATAATCGGCTTCCTGCCGCAGCAGCTGGACGCGCCGCACCAATTCCCGCACCATGCCCTCCAGCGCCAGCTCTTCGCTGATGCGGGTATCGAGCAAGGCAAAATCTCCACCATCTTCGGCGTAGCTGAAGCCAACGGGTACTTCGCGTCGCAATTGCACTTCCACCTCGTCTGACGCCAGCTCGTAATGGATTTTGCCCAGCGAAAACACGACCGCTTCGCCCGCAAACAAGCCTTCCGCCAGCGGCCGAAGGAATTCCTGCTCGCCTTCACGGAGCGCGGCTTGCAACGGCTTGAATCCCTTCCCCAAACGCTTCCCGAGCAAGCGTGGGATCGGCCGCAGCGAGTATCGCAGCCGTGCGCGCGCTTCGGCGTCCTCGTGGCTCAGTGCGCGCACCTGCTTGACGTTCAGCTCGGCGGCGATGAGCGGCGCCAGCCGGGCGATCCGCTCCTGCTCGCCAGCATCGCGCGTGGCGAATTCGACCAGCGGCAGCGGCTGGCGCACACCGATGGGTTGCTGGCGGCCATCCACTTCGGCATTCATCCGCGCCGCGAGGCCAAGGCTGACCAGACGCTGCATCAAGCGCATCTCCACCACCAGCTCGTCATCGCGCCAGGCTTCTTCGACCGCCGGCCATTCTGCCAAATGCACCGTGTCCGCTTCAGCGCGCGCGGCCAAATTCCGATAGATCGCCTCGCTCAAAAAGGGCATGCTGGGCGCGAGCAACTTGCTTAGCGTCACCAGCGTTTCATAAAGCGTGGCGTAGGCGGCGCGCTTATCGGCATCGCTATCACTCTTCCAGAAACGGCGGCGGCTCATGCGCACGTAGGCGTTGCTCAGCGTATCCACGAATTGTTGGATCGGGCGCGTGGCGCCGGGAACATCATATTTCTCATAGGCTTTGGTAACACGTTCCACCAATTCCGCTAATTCGGCGAGCAGCCAGCGATCCAGCGCTGGCCGTTCGGCCAACGGCGGCGCACCTTCGCCTGGCTGCCAACCATCCAGATTGGCGTATGTGACGAAGAAGCTGTAGGTATTCCACAGTGTCATCCAGAATTTCTTGACCACCTCGCCGACCAGATCGACGGAAAAGCGCCGCGGCTCCCCCGGCGGTCCGGAAGCGAAAAGATACCAGCGGAAGGCGTCCGCCCCGTGCACATCCAGCACATCCCAGGGATCCACGCTATTCCCGCGGCTCTTGGACATCTTGCGCCCCTCGCCATCGAGGATATGCCCCAGGCAAATCACGTTCTTAAAGCTGACGCTGCCAAAGACCAACGAGCTGATCGCGTGCAGACTATAGAACCACCCGCGTGTCTGGTCGACCGCCTCACAAATGTAATCTGCGGGGAATTGTTCCTCGAAGCGCTCACGATTCTGGAAAGGGAAGCCCCATTGCGCGACCGGCATGGCGCCGCTATCGAACCAGACATCGATGACCTCCGGCACGCGCCGCATCGTCCCGCCGCCATTGGGGTTGGGGAATGTGATCTCATCCACATAGGGCCGGTGTAGATCCAGCTCGCGCAAATCGCGCCCGGCCAGCTCGCTCAGCTCGGCGACGCTGCCGATGAGGATGCGCTCGCCCGTCTCTTCGTCCTCCCAGATGGGTAAGGGCGTCCCCCAGAAACGTTCGCGGCCGAGCGACCAATCCTTCAGCTCATCCAGCCACTTGCCGAATCGACCGTCTCGGATATGGCCGGGCACCCAGCCGATGGTCTGGTTCAAATCGACGAGCGTTTGCTTCTTCTCGGTGGCGCGGATGAACCAGGAATCACGCGCATAAAACATGAGCGGTGTGCTGCAGCGCCAACAGAAAGGATAATTATGCGGGTAATCTTCGCGCTTGAGGAGCAGACCGCGCTCGCGCAAATCGCGTAAGATCAGCGGGTCAGCATCCTTGAACCATTTTCCGGCGAATGGGCCCATGGTGTCCGGGAAACAGCCGGCCGCATCGACCGTATGCAAGACTGGCAGACCGTTCGCCTGCGCCGCCGCCAGGTCATCCGCCCCGAAGGCCGGCGCGATATGTACGATGCCCGAGCCCTCGGCTGTGCTCACGAAATCGCCAGCGACGACGGTGGCGTACGGCCCTTCGACCGGCAGGTAGGAATAAAGCGGCTCGTAATCCAAACCGACCAGCTCGCTGCCGTGCAGGCGGCGCACTTCTTCGTAGTTCGCGGCCGCTTCGCCGAGGACAGCCGCCACCCGTTCCGCCGCCAGGATGATGTCTTCCGTTTCCCCTTCAGGCGAATGGCCGCGCAACTGCGCGTATTCCACATCAGCGCCGACGGCGAGGGCGACGTTGCCAGGTAGCGTCCAGGGCGTCGTCGTCCAGGCGATGAGCGATGTGCGCCGCTCTTCGCGCAAACGGAAGCGCACGAAAGCGCTCGGATCGGTCGTTTCCTGATAACCCTGCGCGACTTCGTGGTTGCTCAGGGGTGTGCCGCAGCGCGGGCAATAATGCACCACGCGGTAGCCGCGGTAAATCAGCCCCTTATCCCATAGTTGACGCAGAATCCACCAGACGCTCTGGATGTAATCGTTGCGTAGCGTGATGTAGGCGTCGTCCAGGTTCGCCCAGAAGCCGATGCGCTCGGTCAAGCGTACCCAGTCGTCGATATAACGGAAAACGCTCTCGCGGCATTTCTGGTTGAAAGCGGCGATGCCATACGCTTCGACTTCGCGCTTGCTCTTTAGACCGAGCGCTTTTTCCACCTCAATTTCTACGGGCAGGCCATGCGTATCCCAGCCGCCTTTGCGAAGGCAGTAATAGCCGCGCATGGTCTTGTAACGTGGGAAGATATCCTTGAAAACGCGCGCGAGGACATGATGGCTACCGGGCAGACCGTTTGCGGTAGGCGGACCTTCATAAAAGACGAAGCGTGGCGCATCTGCGCGTTCTTCGGTGGTGCGCTCGAAGACGCGCTGCGCTCGCCAGAATTCGATTTGTTCGCGTTCGAGTTTATTGATATCGACGCGGGGGGAAACTTCGCGAAACATGGAGGCTACTCCCTACAGCTGGCAATGGGCGATCGAGGGTGCGAACGCAGCCATCAATCCTGCTGTGGGCGGACAACAGAGCGTTGACCACCACGGGCAAACCTCCTCACGGCGCGTGTCGACGCGATCCGGCGCTGATGATAGCAAGACGCGCCAGCGCTGGCTAGGGTGTCGCTCGCGGCGCGCTGCGCTCCGCGAAGAATTCGGCCAGCGCCGCTCCATATTCGGTGTGGGAGAAGCACGCCGCTTCCTCCTGCCAATAAACGCTACCATCCGCTTGTTCTTCACCTGTTCCGCCGAGGACGCGCCCCGCCAACCAGGCATGACTTGCCGACAAACCCGCAGCCGCCAGCGCCTCGCGCATATCGGCTGCCGCCGCATCTCTTTCGCCCACCAGATAGCGCGCCAAGCCAAGCTCGACGCGGGAATCGGCATGCGACTCGCCCGCCTGCGCCAAAGCCACGGCCGCTTCACTAAATTCGCCGCTCGCCAACAGCGCCTGTCCCAACGCGCGCCAGGCGGGGCAATACCGCGCGTCGGCCGCGGTCAACTGCCGAGCGAGCGCTTCGCTCTCTTTCAACAACCCCTGTTGGCGATAGACGACGGCGAGCAGCAACTGCATGCTGCGGCTCGCCCGGCCAGCGCGGTATTCCATTTCGAGCAACTGGCTGCAACGGGCAAAATCGCTACGCTGGAAGGCGCGCCAGGCCAGCGATTGCGCCGTCTGCATGCCGCGCAACGACCACATCACCAGCAATTGCAGCGCCACTAGCGCGCCGAATGCCCCCAAAAGCGCGGGCCCGCGCAACGCCAAGGGCCCGAATATCGCCGCTGACAAGGCCAGCGCCAAAATGGCCAGCGCGATGCACGCCGCGCCCTGTAACGGCCCTTCCCACGCCCGAAATGCACGCCAGAGCCGCAGCCCTAATCCCCACACCCCAGCGCCTCCAACCCCGCTCCGCCGGCCACAAGCTGCTCCGCCAACGTGATATCGGCCGCCACGAGCGCCCGCAAGGGAACAGCCGCTTCCTCGGTCAACAAGCGCGCCCATTCGCGAATGGCGGACTTTTCCGCGCGCAGCTGCCTCAGGCATTCCGCCGCTGCCTCTCCTTCCCCCAACTGGCAATGCGCCCGCGCCAGCCAGAGCCAGGTAAGCGCCCGATGCCGCCGCGCGGGGATGCGCAACTCCTGCGCGCGCGTTAGCTGGTCGACTGCCGTGTGGGCATCCCCCTGGCGATCGGCGATCATTCCTAGGTTGTAGGCGGCTACCCAATCATCCGGCGCCAGCTCGCGCGCGCGTTCGGCGGCCCACCTCGCCGCCGTCATATCGCCAGACTGCATCCGCGCTTCCGCCAACAAGTTATGGGCAGCGGCAGCTTCGGGCTGTTGGTCGCAGACCTCCTGCGCTTCCCGCGCGGCGCGGCCGGGCTTGCCCCAGGCGAGCAAGATCTGCGCGCGCAAGAGCCGGTGTGAGTCATCGCCGCCCGCGCGGATCAGCTCATCCAGCGCGCGCGTGGCCGCCTCGTAGTCGCCGCGCCGCCAATGGCGAACCGCTGCCCGTTGCGCCGCCGGCACTTGCCGACGCAGCAATAACGCGACGACCACCAGCCATCCCAGCGCCGCCCCCAGCAAAGGTAATAACAATGACGGCAGGACGAATAGGCCGAGCAACACGGCGCCCAGGGCCGGCGCGATGATGAGGGCCGCATCGCGCGCGGAGTTGATCCCCAACACGCGCAGCAGCCAGACAAGCGTGCCAAATACCGCGACGAGGAGCGCTGCCGTTTGCAAGCCACGCGTGGTTTCGCTCGGGGTCGTGGCGTTCAGAATGAGGCTCAACAGACCCGTTAACCCCCAGAGCAATACGAGACCGCGCGCCCCGCGCAGTTGGCTCATCGTCTCACGCTGCGATGCACATAATCGCGCAATTGCCAGATGGCGCCCCCGTCCACGTCATCTATGCGTTGAGGGATGCCGTGCGCGTCCAGCGTCAGGCGCAACTCTGCCCCGTCTTCGCGGGACAAGCACCAGCTCGAGTTCCCGATTGCATCTGCCCGCCAACGATAGTTTTCGCCATGCAGGCCGCGTTCGTCTTCGCGCAACGAAAAGACCAGCGCCAAGCCACCTACCGCGCCGATTTCCCGCGTGAAGAGACCCAGCGCGGCCAGAGCCGGCGGCGCGCGCAAGCAATCCGTCCCCAGCGGCCATTCGCGATACCTTCGCTCGCCTTCACCGTGCTGCTGCCCCAGATGCACGCTCTCGGTGAAGTAACTGACCGTGCTGCGAACCCTGTTTTCGGTTGCCGCCCCCAGCGCAAATTTTAACCAATCGACGCGCGCCAATTCGCCGTCCGCTGTGAAATACAGCTCGCGCAAACCGCTCGCTGCATCCACCCGCAGCAGTTGCGCGCCATCAGGCAATTCGTTCCAGACCCACTCCTCGCGCGCGCCAGCAGCCCCAACATATTCGCCTTTGGCGAGCAGACGCTCGCGCGCGCGTACCTGGTGCAGCTGGCGCATCAGGGGGCTTTGCCCTCTTCGGCCTCTTCGAGCGCGATGTAAAGGCGCTTGTTGATGCCACCTTTGCTCTTGTAATCGCGAATTCGCAAGGGCCCCACGTCGCGCGTATTGGCTACGTGGGTACCGCCATCGGCTTGCAAATCCAGCCCAACCAGCTCGACCGTCCGCACCTGCTCGATGCCGGCCGGCAAGAGGTTGATCTTGGTGCGGATCAAGTCCGGGATGGCGAAGGCTTCCGCCCGCGGCAAAATGCGCACCCGCACTGCGCGCGCCGCGGCCACTTCGGCGTTGATCTTCGCTTCGATTTCAGCGACGAGCTCCTTCTGCATGCGCGCGAATTCGAAATCCATGCGCGCGTCCAGCGGTTGCATATTGCCGCCGGTAACACTGGCACCATAATCGCGCCAGATGACACCGCAAAGGATGTGCATGGCAGTGTGCGTGCGCATTAGGGCGTAGCGGCGCGCCCAATCGATCTCGCCGCGCACAGTTTCGCCCACAGCGGGCAATTCCGTGCCCTCCGCCAGCGCGTGCCAATGCCCACGGTGGACGCGTCGCACCTCGACCGCCTGCTCACCCACCCAGAACCGGCCTACATCGTACGGTTGGCCGCCACCGCCGGGGTAGAATACCGTGCGATTCAATTGGATGGCGCCTTGATCGGCATCCTGCGCGGTTACGTGCGCGCTGAATTCGCGGCAATAACTATCGTTCTGGTATAAGGCTTCGGTCATCGACCTTCCCCTTTGCCTTGCGAGGCGGCCATCGGCGCGTTATAGTTACCTGCGTTGTGCCCCGATTGAGCGCGTTTTACGCCAGCAGTGTAGCGTTTCCCGACAGGCATTCGGAGGGTCGAGCATGGAAGACCAAATGACAAAGCAGAACGTCAGCAACGCCTGGCGGTTGCATCGTGAGGGCAATAGCGCCGCGGCGATCGATGGATTTCAGTCCATCCTGGCTAGCGATTCCGCCAACATCGATGCGCTCTACGGCATCGGCCTCGCCTATCGAGCCATGGGGCAAAATGAGCGCGCTGTCGAATCTCTCACGGCCGCCCAAAACGCCCTCGCGGTAGCTGAAGAAATGCGCCTCGCCGAAGGTGAAAAAACCGTCGCAGTCGCGCGACTCGCGTTTTCGGATCCCATCGCCGGCGAAGGCGACCGTTTCTTCATCCTCTCGCGCATGGTCAGCCAGCGACTGGTAGAGCTGGGGGTCGCCCCTGCTTGATGCGCCCGCAAAATATGCGGCGTGTCGTCATCTTTAGCGACAACCTGGCGGCGCTGGCCACGCTGCCCGACGCCTGCGCCGCCCTGATCTACATCGACCCGCCCTTCAACACCGGGCGACGCCAGAGCCGCACGCAGCTGCGCACGCTTCGTGACGTAGATGGCGACCGCCAAGGCTTCCAGGGCAAACGCTATCGCAGCGTCGCGCTCGGCCGCCACCAGTTTGCTGACCGTTTCGATGATTACCTCGGTTACCTCGAGGCGCGCCTACGGGAAGCGCGCCGCATCCTCAAACCCAACGGCGCCTTTTTCCTGCATATCGATTACCGCGAGGCGCATTATTGCAAGGTCTTGCTGGACGAGATCTTCGGTCGCGCCTCCTTCATGAACGAGATCATTTGGGCTTATGATTACGGCGGCCGCACAAAGCGGCGCTGGCCCGCCAAGCACGACAGCATCTTCTGGTACGCCGCCGACTCGAGCGATTATATATTCCATTACGAGGCGATGGAACGCATCCCCTATATGGCCCCCGGTCTTGTCACCGCTGAGAAAGCGGCGCGCGGTAAGACGCCCACCGACGTCTGGTGGCATACCATCGTCAGCCCGACCGGCCACGAGAAAACCGGCTATCCAACGCAAAAACCACTGGGCATCCTGGAGCGCATCATCAAGGTACATAGCGATCCGGGTGACCTGGTCGTCGATTTCTTTGCTGGCAGCGGTACGACGGGCGAAGCGGCCGCTCGCCTCGGGCGGCAATTTTGGCTCTGTGATGACAACCCCGAGGCGATCCGCGTGATGAAAGTACGCCTCGCGCGATATGACGCCGAATTTTGCAGCGCCACGACGACTGCTACGCCAAGCACCTGCCCCACAACCGAGATAAAGGGAGAAATGCCCGCATGAACAAACGCCAACGCCTCGAGAATTGCATCGCCGGCGCCACCACCGACCGCTTACCTGCCGCCCTCTGGCGCCATTTCCCCGGCGACGACCAGCGCCCTATTGATTTCGCGCGCGCCGTCGTCGATTTCCAGCGCCAATACGACTGGGATTTCGTCAAGGTAACGCCTGCATCCGCCTATGCGGTGGTGGATTATGGCTTCCAGGACCACTGGGTCGGCAACCTGGAAGGCACGCGCGAGACCAGCAAACTGATTATCGAGCGCTCGTTGGATTGGACCGATCTGCGCCCGCAGGATCCCTCCCGTGGCGCGCTCGCGCAACACCTCGAGGCGCTGCGCCTCATCGCGGCCGCCTTTGCGGACGACGAGGACCCCCCGCCCATCTTGCCCACCATCTTCAGCCCGCTCACGCTGGCGAGCAAAATGGCGGGCAAAGAAACGGTCATCCGCCACTTGCGAACGGCGCCCGAACGCTTGCATAGTGCGCTGCGCAACCTCACCGAAGGCACGCTGCGCATCATCGACGCCATGGCCGCCTTACCGATGGCTGGTATCTTTTACGCCATCCAACACGCCTCCCACGACGTCCTCTCCCGCGCGGAATACGAAGAATTTGGCGCGCGCTACGACCGCCAGATTCTGGAAAGCCTGCGCCCGCCCTTCTGGTTCAACCTGTTACATTTGCACGGCTCCTCGCCCATGTTCGCCGATTGCGCCAGCCTCCCCGTGCAAGCCATCAACTGGCACGACCAGGAAACGCCGCCGGATCTGGCGCGCGGCAAAGCGCTCTTCACCGGCGCAGTCAGCGGCGGCCTCGGGCGGATGGAACACACCCATGATGGCTCGCCGGCGTCGATCCGCGAGGCGGCGCGTGCCGCCATCCTGGCGACGGGTGGGCGCCGCTTCATCCTCTCCACCGGCTGCGTGGCGATGATTACTTCGCCGGCGAGCAACCTGCGAGCGGTGGCGGAAATCGCCCGCGAAACGACGAGATAGCACGCCTTGTCCCTGCGCGTGATCGCCGGCAGCGCGCGCGGCAGCCGCTTGCGGCGCGTCCCGGGCACGCGCACCCGCCCCATCGGCGATCGCGTCAAAGAGGCGCTCTTCAGCATTTTGTCGCCGCAATTGCGCGATTGCCGCTTCCTGGATTTGTTCGCGGGCACCGGCAGCGTCGGCATCGAAGCCTTGAGCCGCGGCGCCGAACGTGCGCTTTTCGTCGAGCGCGAACGGGCAGCCTTGCAAACCATCCACCAGAACCTGGAGCACACGCGCCTGACGGAGCGCGCCGAAATCCGCGCGGGCGATGTCTTCCGCATCTTGCAGCGGCCACCGTCCGCGCCTTTCGACCTCTTATTCCTCGCACCGCCACAATATCAGGGGCTCTGGTCGCGGACGTTGCTTGCGCTAGAGGCAGCGACGCGCTGGTGGCACGCTGAATCGACGATCATCGCGCAGATCGACCCCAGTGAGCGCGAAGAGATTGACCTGCGCGCCTGGGAAGAAAGCGATTGGCGACGTTATGGCAACACGGCGCTGTGGTTCTTCACGCCAGGAGGTTCGGGTGGGGAATGAGAACGGGCCTTATTGCTCCGCCAACCGTCGCGCCAGGGCCACCGCGCCAGCCACATCCTCGATCTCGCCGATTACCTGCGCCTCTCGCAGCGCATCCAGCAGCTCGCCCACCCGCGGCCCCGGCGGTAACCCCAGCGCGGCCATCAAGGCATGTCCATCGACCAACGGCGCCGGCGCGACCAGGCGTTCATATTCCTCGAAATAAGCTGTCAGCAGCAGATGCTGCCGCTCGAGCAAGACCAGCCAAGCATTTTGGTCGAACTGGCCTGACGGGATGGCCAGCGCCAACTCCAACAGCGCACGCTCGACACCCGACGCCCCGCGCGCGCGCCAAAAGCGATGCGCGCACAGTTCCCATCTCGTCCCCGAGCGCAGACATTCCGCATACGATGGCGCCATCGCGGTAACGATCAGGAGCCACTGGATTTCCGCGCCACTATAGCGCCAGCGCGTCCCCCATATGCGCAGGTCCGCGGCGGGCACACCTGCCAGCAGTGCCGCCAGCGCCCGCAGCGCCGCCGTCCCGCCCGTCTTCTCGGCCAGCGCCGCCTGCAAATTCGCGCGCAAGCCGCCAAATTGCACCGTCAGCATCCCGAGCGCGAAGGAGGCGGTCGCTTCGTCATTGCGGCGCGCGTCGACAACCGCATGAATCGCCCGCAGCCGCTTCAGTATATCCAACCGGGCGTCCCAGCCCGAGCGCCCGCCCTCTTCTGCCTCACCCGCCCAATTCGCCGCCCAGGGCAGCAATTCCGCCAGCAGGCCCAACCGCTCTGCCGCGCGCAAGGCAGCCACAACCGATGGCAGCGATAGCAGTTTTTGCCATTCGTCACGCGTCCGTTCTGGCGAAACCTGGTCCAACTGCGGCGCCGCCTGGCGGATCGCGCGCGTCGTCTCCGTGAACAATCGTAATTTGAATTGCGCCGCCAGCCTCACCCCGCGCAACGCCCGCAGCGGGTCGGTAACGAGCGCATCCGGTCGGCAAAGCCGCAACCGCCGGGCCGCCAAATCCGCCGCGCCGCCGAGCGGGTCGATCAGCTCCTGGTCATCTCCACGCCAATCCACCGCCATGGCGTTGATGGTGAAATCACGGTCACGCAAATCGGCGTACAAGCGCTCGATCGGGTCACTGCCCACGCCGCCACGCAGGGCAGCGATGTCGATGGTCTGCCGCGCCGCGCCTTCACCCAGCAAGACGCGCCCGACATCGCGCGAGTCATCGAGTGGATAATAGGCGCCGCCGAGAGTATCGGCCAACCGCCGCGCAATTCGTCGCGCTCCGCCGCTGGTGGCCAGGTCCCAATCCTGCCCTGGCCGCCCCAGCCACGCATCGCGCACCACACCGCCAACCGGGTAGACTGCCGCCCCGCCCGCAGCCGCCAGCGTGGCCGCGCGAATCTCCCCGCTCGCCGCCGGCCAGCGCAGTGGCCGCGCGAAGGCGCCGCTCACCACTGCCTACCTAACCCGACGCGAGCGCTGCTAAATCGGCCACTGCGACGTATGGGAGCTGCCGGCATTTCTCGTCCAAATCCAGTCCGTAACCGAAGACAAAATGATCGCCAATCGTGAAGCCAACATAATCGAGGGGGATATTCGCCTCGCGTCGCGCTGGCTTATTCAACAGCGTTACCAGGCGCAAGGATTTCACTGTCCGCGCCCGCAGCATCGATATCACGAAGGCGAGCGTATGACCACTGTCGATGATGTCCTCGACGATGAGCACCTGTTTGCCGCTGATGTCGGCGCTCAAGTCTTTCTCAATGCGGACGTCATGCGTGGAGGAGCGTGCGCCCACGCCGTAGCTGGAGACGGCGATGAAATCCAACTCGTGCGGCACTTGGATATGGCGCATCAGATCGCTCAGGAAGAGGATGCCGCCTTTCAGGATACAAATGAGCAACAGATCATCGGCGCCAGCATAATCGGCGCTGATTTGCGCGCCTAATTCGGCAACGCGCCGCTGCAGCGCTTCGGCATCGATGAGCACATCCTTCACGTAACGCTCACATTCCATCAAATTGCTCCTCCTGATCATGAACTAATGACAGTTTCGCCGAGCGCGACGCCTTCCCGCAAGAGCGCGGCCAGTGCCGCTTCGTCGCGCGCCTCGGCGTAAATGCGCAAGACGGGTTCCGTGCCGCTGGGCCGGATGAGCAGCCAGCCGCCATCGGCCAGGCGGAACTTGGCGCCGTCGAGCGTATCGACACCACTCAACGTTTCGCCCGCCAGCCTCGCTGGCGCCGCCTCCGTGAGCCGCCGCAGCCATTCCGCGCGCGGTAACACACGCGAAAGCACCACATCATGCCGCGCGTAATGCGCCGGGCCGTATTCGCGCTGCAATTGCGCCACCTGCTCGTGCAATGGCGCGCGCCCGTGCGCAATGATCTCAAGCAGGAGCAAGCCCATCAGGATACCATCGCCCTCGGGGATATGCCCGCGGATGCTGATGCCGCCGCTCTCTTCGCCGCCGATCAACACGTCCTCGCGCAACATCCAATCCGCGATGTGGTTGAAGCCGATGGGTGTTTCGCGCAGGGGCAGCCCGTGTTTTGCTGCCAGCCGCTCCAATAGCATCGTCGCCGAGACGGTCTTGACGACGATGCCGGTCATCCCGCGCGCTTCCACCAGGTGCCGCAATGCCAAAGCCATGATCAGTTGGGGGCTGACGAATTGCCCATAAGCGTCGATGGCGCCGATGCGGTCCGCATCACCATCCATCGCCAGGCCGACCTGCGCGCGCTCGCGCTGCACGGCGGCTACCAACTCATTCAGGTAGTGCAGGATGGGCTCAGGATGCACGCCGCCGAAGCCAGGATTGAGCCTGTTGCGGATTTCTAGCACTTGCGAGCGCGTCCGCGAGAGCATGGCTGGCAACGCGTGCCGCCCCGCGCCCCACATCGCATCGACCACCAGGCGCAACTCCCCATCGGAGATGACATCCAGATCCACCAACGTGGCGAGGTGCTCGTAATAGCCCCAACCGGGATCAAAACGATGGATGAGGCCGCGGCGCAGCGCTTCGGCGTAGTCCAACCGTTGCGGCTCGCCCCGCGCCTTCGATAACGCCAATTCCACGCGCGCCGTATCGTCTTTCGTCGCAGCGGCGCCCGTCGGCAACTTCAGCTTGAAACCGTTATAGCGCGGCGGGTTGTGGCTGGCGGTAATGACGATACCGGCGGCAGCGCCGCGCGCGCGCACGTTATGAGAAATAGATGGCGTCGGGGCGTCCGTCCTCGTGAGCCAGGCGATAATGCCATTGCCCGCCAGCACACAGGCCACCTCGGCGGCAAATCGATCCGAGAGAAAGCGCGTGTCATAACCGACGACGATTTGTGGCGCGTCTCCGCCATCATGCTGCTCGAGGATTGTCTGAGCGACGGCCTGCGTGACGCGGCGCAAATTGGCGAAAGTGAAGTTTTCAGCGATGACGGCGCGCCAACCGTCGGTGCCAAAATGAATGTCGGCCTCTTTTTCCATGGGCATCGCGTCAGGAAGCGCGTTCATCGGCGGGTGCGGAAGCTCATGTTCCCTAGTGTACTCCTTCGGGCACGCGAATCGTAGACAGTCACCACCCTAGAGAAATGACGCGCGTGGCGGCATACTGGGGATATATGAGCAAATCCAATCACACCAAACAACCCCTGCGCATCATCCCCATCGGTGGCCTCGGCGAAATCGGCAAGAACATGACCTGCTTCGCCTATGGCCAGGAAGCTATCCTCATCGATAGTGGCATCATGTTTCCCACGCACGACATGCCTGGCGTCGATTACATCCTGCCCGATTTCCGTCCCCTGCTCAATCTTGACCTGCAGCTGCGCGGCATCCTGTATACGCACGCGCATGAAGACCATATCGGCGCCGTCGCCCACGTGCTGGAAGCTTTCCCGGGCACGCCACTCCACGCCACGCCCCTCACGGCCGCTCTGCTGGAGGGCAAACTGAAGAACGCCCGTCCGCCACGCCAAGCTTCCATCCACGTCTTCCAGGCAGGTGACTCCATCGACATCGGGCCCTTCCGCGCTGAAAGCTTCCACTTAACGCACAGCATCCCCGATTGTGTTGGTTATGGCTTGCATACGCCACAGGGTCTGGTCGTTCATACGGGCGATTACAAGTTCGACAACACCCCCGTCGATGGCAAAGCGAGCGATTACGCGCGCTTGGCCAGTTGGGGCAAGGAGGGCGTACGCCTCCTGCTCGCCGATAGCACCAACGCCGATACGCCCGGCTGGACGCCATCGGAAAAGGTGGTCGAAGCAGCCTTCGAGCGATTGTTTCATGATGCGAAGGGGCGCATCATGGTCGCCACCTTTGCCTCGGTCATCTCGCGCATCCAATTGGTCGCCAATGCTGCCACACGCTATGGCCGCAAGCTGGCCATCGCGGGCCGCAGCATGCAGGGCAATGTCCGCCGCGCGCGCGAGTTGGGCATCCTGCGCATCGCCGATAGCACGCTTATCAGCCTGAAGGAAGCGAAAAACTACCCGCCGGAAAAGGTAGTGCTGATGGTCACCGGTTCTCAGGGTGAGCCAGCCGCCGTACTCGGCCGCCTGGCGAAAGGACGTCACTCGCAAATTGTCATCCAGGAAGGCGATACCATCATCGTCTCCGCTCATCCCATCCCTGGCAACGAAGAGATGGTCTACCGCACCATCAACAACCTCATCCAACGCGGCGCACAGGTGATCTATGACAAACTCGAGGAGGTGCACGTCTCCGGCCACGCTTGCCAGGAAGAGATGAAGCTGATGTTGCATCTCACGAAGCCTGAATTCTTCCTGCCCATCCATGGCGAGCTGCGCCACCTCTCGCAACACGCGAAATTGGCGCGGGAAGCTGGTATTCCCGAAGCGAATATCGTCACCGTAGAAAATGGCTGCGTCCTCGAATTGGACGCTGATGGCCTGCGCGAGCGCGAACGGCTGCCCGGCGGCTATGTCTTCGTATCAGGCAGGGGCGTCGGCGAAATCGGCCCCGCCATCTTGCGCGAACGCGAAGCGCTGGCGCGCGCGGGTTTCTTCCTGTTATCGGCGCATGTCAGCGCCCAGACCGGTGAGCTGCTCGGCGAGCCGGAGATCATCACGCGTGGCTTCCTCTACTTGCGCGATGCCGAGGATACATTGGAACTCGTTCGCGAAACGGTAGTCAGCGTCCTCGCTAACAACGCCGAGCAACCGCTAGCAACCCGTCGCAAGCGTCTTCATGAACAAATCGACCACCTGCTTTATCAGGGAACGCGGCGCAAACCGTTGATATTCTGCCTGTTGCACGAAATCTAGCGGCTTCTCGTCCGGCGAAAAATCTGCCGCCGCCGGAAGAAACGCCGCAACCACCGCCCCAGGATCGTCTCTCGTGCGCGCTTCCAGGCGGTATCCGCTCCGCGTTGCCAATTCTGGAAGGCGCCCACCAGCGGTGGCCCGTAGCGTTCGCGCGTATAGAGGCGGGCGATTTGTGTGACAGGCTGCTCGGCGCTGCTTGGCAATTCGCTCACGATCTTGCTGCGGCGCTCTTCCGTGGTTGCCGAGGGCCGCAAGCGCAATCCGATAAGAGCGACATAACGTTCCAGCCGTGAAAAGGCGCGCGAGGCCGGGCTCAAACCGCGCATGCCACGCCATTCCCACCACCAGTAGATGAATACCAACAACAATAAGAGGAGCAGGCCGCCAACAATTGCCCCAAACACCAGCGCCAGGCCGGAAAATAGCGAATCAAAGAAGGGCGGCGGCAACGGCGGGGACGGTGACTGTGGCAGCGGCGGCACCAAGGAAGGTTGAATGACGGCCGTCGCCGTCGTGGTGGCGGTGGGTATTGGGCTGGGCGGTGGCAGGCTCGTCGGTGGCGGCGTCCACAAGGGGTCATCCGGCGTGGCCGAAGGCGTCTCGCTAGGAAGGGGCGTCGCGGTCGGTAATGGCGTCACGGTCGGTGTGAGACTGGGCCGTGGTGTCGCCGTGGGCAGCCTTTCGCCCGGGTCATCGGGACGAGAGATGGGCTCCTGCGCGGCCGTCGGCTCAAATTCCACCCAGCCATAGCCAGGAAAATAAACCTCCACCCAAGTGTGCGCATCCTTCTCGCGGACGACGAAGCGTCCTGCATTCTCGTCGTATTCGCCCTGCGCGAAACCTGCCGCCAACCGCGCCGGAATACCGAGCGAGCGCAGAAGCGCCACCATCGCCGTCGCCGAATAGGTGCAATATCCTGCGCGCTCCTCAAAGAGAAACCAATCGATCGCGTCATTGCCCGCAGGCGGGCCGGAGATATTCTCGTCGTATTCTATATTGCGCCGCAACCAATCTTCGATTACCCGCGCCGCATCATAGGGGTTGGTTGCGTTTGCCGAGATCGCCTCCGCCAATTGGCGCGAGCGCTCCGTGATCCCCGGCGGTGAGAGACGTAAATTTTCCAGCCATTCCGGATAATCTTCGCCAGCGGCACGCAACTGGGCAGCTGTCGCCAGACTCATCAAGCTCCTGACATCGTAGCGCGCCCCCCGCCGCAAGACACGATCCGGCCGGATCACGGAGACGTTTGCCTCCTCCTCCGCATCGTCGAGGTAACGCAAATCGCTGACAGTGGAGATGGATACATAAGCAGGTTGCGGCGCAGCGTAAATCAAGCGGTTGGCGTTCAGGGCCATCGTGAAAGTCTGCGGCACCGAAACTCGCGCTTGGCCGGTGAGGGCTGTTCCTGTGAGCTCGAGCGCCTGCCCCATGCTCAAGCGCGTCGTCACATCCGCCGACCAGCGGCGGCCGTCATATACCTCGAAGACACGCGAACGCCAGTAATAGCGCCGCTCGGGCGCAGCTTCTACCCAGAACACCTCCTGCTCACCGAGGCGGATGCTGCCGCCCAACTGCAGGGAATCGCCGCCGTAATAATCAGCCGTAGTTGTGCCCTGCCAATCACCAACGTTGATCAATCGAGAGAAGACCTCGCTCATGCGTTGGATCGGGTCCTGTTGCAAGAATTCTTGAAAATCATCCAGCTGCGATTGCACATCGTTGGTCGGCGCGCGCGCGGCGAGCAACATCGCCAGCGCCGAGAGCGCCGCAGCGGCGAAGAGATTCTGAATGTGCAAGCGCGTCGGCGCGCGCAGTCCGCGCCGACGCCAACTGAAGGCCCGCGTTTCCAGCTGCGCCCGTGCCGCCAGCAACAGCGCCAGGAAGAGATACACAGCAGCGTATTCGCGCGGTGCCTCAGCCTGCGGCGCGAAGATGTAATTCACGAAGAGCAACGCGCTCGGCGGCAGCAGGACACGAATGAGCGACGGTGCGCGCAGGGTATACCAGATGGTGTTGTAGCTCAGCACCCAGAGGAGCGCCGCCACCAGCAAACTGAAAATGAGAGGATCGGGGTTAACGCCGCCACTCGTAACATCGCCCAGCCAACGCGAGACACGCTCGATCACCGCGTGCAAGCCCGGTGCGAAGGCAGCGCGCTCGCTGAAGCCCGCCGCGATCCAGACCGTGCAGATGCCATATCCAATACTGAGCAACATGGCACGGCCATCGCGGAAACGGCTTCGTGCCAGGGCATAATGGACCAACATCCCGATGCCAAGCGCCGCCAGGGCGCTGGGCAGGCGAACCTCCCAGCCCAGCTCAACGGCCAGCAGGGTGGGTAGGAGCAAGATACCACCGATGAGCGTCAGCGTGAGCACATCGAGGGTGACACGGGCAAAATGTTTCGATACGCGAGGTGGAATTGCCGGCCCCGCGTTAACTAACGACATGCGCTCTTTACCACGAATCGATGGCGATCTTCATCACCGACAGCATCCCGAACGCGTCCGTCCCAGAAGCGGCGAATCGTTGCGCCGGTTCTTCCCAGTAATACACCGCCAACCGCAACTCCAACCTCTGACGCGCCAACGGGTAGGGCGTCTCAAACTCCCGATCCTCGTAATAGATCTCTCCCCCTTGCCAGCGGCTCGTCTCCCATGGCGCATCGCCAGGGTGGGTCGGGTCCGGCGGACCATGTACCTCATCAACTACACGCCCTTCTTCATCAAACAAGAACGCGCCCACGCTGTAATCCCGGGACAGCGGCTCATCCACCATCCACCAAAACCGCACTTGAAAGGCTTCTCCTTCGTGCAACTGTGGGGAAAAGCCTGGCGGCAATGGCTCACCTTCCTGCAAGAACTGCGCCCCGTGGAAGCGCAACCCATTCGCGAAAAGCACACCCTCCCGATCGGGCGGCCCTTCGTAGAGACGGAAGAGGCAGCCTGGCGGGCCCACGAAATGCCGCTCCACGTAATCGCGCCGCAACGTTTCCCAATGTGGCGAATTGGGCGAGCCATCGGCTGTGACGAACCAGATGCGCCGGTGACTGGCGGTAGAATCGGTGATATTTAATCCTTGGGGTATATTCAGAAATAATGGGTGATTCCAAAGATAAGAATATGTAGTACATTCTTGGTCTTCCGCTAGCACAATGCGGTCACCTGCTTGAATCTCTTCACTTAACCAAGAAAAGTTCAAGCTTAAATGATGCGCCAGTTCAAAAGTGTCTGCGGGCTGAAAATAAACAGGCAAAGGAACTGGTAAAAGGAAAAGTAAACTCGCAGCACCCGTCACGATTCTCCTTACATTGCGTGGCAATCTAGCAACGGTGACAGCAATGAACCCGGCGATACCGATGAAAATCCAACTCGCGTATTTTGAGCCAAAAAAAGCCAAGACTGAGTTTAGCAGATATAGAGTTGGCAGAGAAATCACCCCCCAGAACAAAAAAAGTGCCTGAATCCGCGAAACCTTTCTTTGCCAGAACAGTACACCAATTCCAATCACTACCATCGCAAATATAAGCCAAGTTCCTTGACCAAAGGAATGCATATACCAGCTCGCTATCGCTTCATGAATGGGTGGTAAGATAATTTTTGAAGTGGATTCAACGCGACTGAAAGCCAAGGGCAAAATGAAAACAACCAACGGGAGTAGAGACACCAGTGTGAGAAACAAAGCGAGCGCACAATAATTGAGATCTCGCCGGGCGCGACTTGGCGACATCCAAAGAATATAAAGAAAGAGAAATGCAACCGGAAATATGCTTATGTAAGTAGTATAAACTGCTGCGGAAACTAAGATCGCAAAGCATACTGCATGCCACCAACGTGCCCGCTTCAACATTTTATGCGCGGCCACCCAAGCAAGCGGTATCAACCCCATCATCAGCGGATACCCACGCAGCTCGATGCTAAGATATATCGTGTATGTCATCCCGCCATAAATTAAAGTGCCGATCAACGCTGCATATGGGTCAACATGCTTATGCAATATGTGGTAAAAGCATGATGCTCCTATTAGAAAGCACAACACGGAGAGCATACGCAATACAAGCGGTTGTAAACCAACCAATTCAACCCAAAAATCAAGCATAAGGAAATACAACGGTGGCCAATCATACGGCGTCCAGCGAATGACGTCAGACCAGCTACCGAATCCCTGCCACACCGACCAAATCTCATCGTTGTGTAGATTGACATCCTCGAGCCGCAACACCCGCGCCGCCGCGATCGCCAGCAACAACCCAGCCAGCGTGATAGCGCGCAGCCAAGCGTGATTATCGGGAGCACTGCTCTGCGAAATTGTCATCTATCTATTGTACGGCGGCAAATGCCACTGGCAATATCACAAGCACCGCATCAACCAACGATAAGCGCCTTTCACCACGAGAAAACATACATCCGCATCACCGGCAGCATCCCGAACGCGTCCGTCCCTGGCGCGGCGAAACGCTGTGCAGGTTCTTCCCAGTAATACACTGCCAGCCGCAACTCCAACTCCTGACGCGCCAGCGGATAGGGCGCCTCAAATTCGCGGTCTTCATAATAGATTTGCCCCGCCTGCCAGCGGCTCGTCTCCCATGGCGCATCGCCAGGGTAGGTCGGGTCCGGCGGACCATGTACCTCATCAACTACATGCCCTTCTTCATCAAACAAGAACACGCCCACGCTGTAATCCTGGGGCAACGGCTCATCCACCATCCACCAAAACCGCACTTGAAAGGCCTCGCCTTCGTGCACCTGGGGGTAAAAACCTGGCGGGGATGGCTCACCTTCTTGCAAGAACTGTGCTCCATGGAAGCGCAACCCATTTGCGAAGAAGATGCCTTCCCGATCGGGCGGTCTTTCGTAGAGACGGAAGAGACATCCTGGCGGACCCACAAACCGCCTCTCCACGTAATCGCGCCGCAACGTTTCCCAATGTGGCGAATTGGGCGAGCCATCAGCCGTGACGAACCAGACACGGCTATAACCACTAGGGGCATCGACAATGCTGAGTCCTTGCGGGAAGCGCAAATACAAATTCATGCTGAGGTCGAATTCCTGACGGGTTGAGAAACATTCATGGTCGCGCGCGAAAAGTACGACATCACCGGCGTGAATTTCGCCTTCCAGCCAATTCAAATCTTCATCCAGACGTAAAGCCAACCACTTGGAATATTCTTCCAACCAGGGAAATGACTGGGTGAGCAGCAGGCAACAACACAAAACAGGAATTGCCTGAACCATCCTAGGCAATTTACTGATCATTACCCCCAGGAAGACCGCAATTCCAATCAATATCCAGCTCATATATTTTTGCGCAAAAAACCCAAGAAAGAAGTTTAGAAAATACATAAGGGGTAACGAAAGTACCCCCCAAAACAGTGCGAATTGATCCAGCCGATTTAATTTGCGTCGCCAGAGCATCGCGCCCAGCCCGAAGCCGCCGAGTATGCACATGAGGCCGAAACCCGGTCCAAACCACAGCTCGAAAATATCCAACAAATCTTTAAAAAAGTGTTGAGTCCTTATCCGCTCGATACCACTTGTCCGACTGAATACCAATGGAAGTATGAATATGATGAGCGGTAAAATCAATAACGCAGTAGCAAGGCCCGCGTAACACAATGGGCGCAGGGTTCGCCAGGAACGTCGCGGCTGCATCCAAATGGCGTAACCCATGAAGAACGAGATTGGCAACACGGTCACATAGGTAGAGTAGATGGCTGTCGCTGCGGTGAAAGCAAAACCCCAAATATTCCACCAACGCGGCCTTCGGTACAGGCAACTGGCAAAAAACCAGGCCATTGGCAGGGTCATCAGCATTATGGAATAGCCACGCAACTCAGTACTGAGGAATTTCACGAATGCGATACCACCGAAGATCAGCACCGCGAAGACCGCCGCGCTTGGGTTCGCTTCCAGTTTGAGCACCCGGTAAAGAAATGTGGAACCAATCAAAAAACACAATACCGAGAGATAGCGTAAGGCCATCGGCTCATGGCCGACGATGGCCACCCAAAGATCCAATATGATGAAATATAGAGGGGGCCAATCGTGGGGTGTCCAGCGAATCACGTCACCCAGACTGCCGAAGCCTTGCCAGATCGACCATAGTTCATCAAGGTGTATATTGACTTCCGCAATATAAAGCAACCGCGCCGCTACGACTGTCAGCAACAGCAAAGCCAGTGCGATAGGCTGGCCGGCGGTGTATAAAGTACTAAGACGACGCATTACCTAATCCTTCTTGCCTGCCACGCTGCAGCCCCACAGCGCCGCCACACGAGGGTGAAACGGTGGCGTAAGAGACCACTGGCGCTAGTAGTGCTACCGGCGAAATCGCCGCTAACTGTATGGATAATTGCCAGGCGCATGCGTATTTCATGCGCGCCTTAAATACACTCACCAGGAATCAATTTGTATAGTGAAAAGCGTTAACATGCCTAGCTCATCGACACCCGGTGCGACAAAACGATGTGCAGCTGCCTCCCAGAAGTAAAGCGCCTGGCGCAATTGAGTGAACTGGCGCAAGAGCAGCGCCGGAATTTCCAGTTCCCGTTCTTCGATATAAACTTGCCCGGGAAGCCAGCGAGACGTTTCCTGCGCCGCCCGCTCCGGATAGACCAGCTGCGGTGGCCCATGCAATTCGCGCAATACACTTCCGCCCTCACCGATCAAAAACGTGCCGACACTATAATCTTGGGCCACTGGCGCATCCACCGACCACCAGAGGAGCAGCTGAAGCTTCTCGCCTTCGTGCAATTTGGGCTCAAATCCAGGTGGTGTAGCTTTCCCATTCTTTAGGATTTGCGCTCCATGGAAACGCATGCCGTTATCGTATAGAAGCCCTTCCTGATCCGGAGGCGCTTCGTATAGACGAAAAAGACATCCCGGCGGTCCAACGAATTGACGTTCAACGTAATCGCGTCGCAGCGTTTCCCAATGCGGCGAGGATTGCGAGCCATCAGCCGTGACGAACCAGACGCGCCGATGACCAACTGGGGAATTGACGACGCTTATGCCCTTAGGGAAATATGTTTCGAGCATATGGTTCCAACTGCGATGGATATTAAATGGTATGCCACATTCATGGTCTTTCGCCATGAGCAAGACATCACCTGCAATCCATTCCTTCTGCAACCAGGCAAAATATTCATAGAGTGGAATATTCCACGGCCCTTTGTAATAGAATCGTTCCCAAGGGACAGGTTGGAGCAGCATGAATAGGCAGCCAGTCACCGCGGCCCATTTCCCCAAACGAGGCAGCCTGCCGAGCAATATGCCAAGCGCTGCCGCGATGCCTACAAGTACCCAGCTGGCGTATTTAGGTTGTGCCAAATCCACCACTCGGTTTGTTAGAACATAAAGAATCGGTAGTGATAACATCCAGAATAGCGAGAACGCGCCGAATCGAGTTACGCTTCGCCGCCTGAGCAGAAACAGCAACCCCACCACGAACAACGCCAGGATGACCGGGGCACCATAACCGAACCAATTGTCATATAAACTCAATACGGATACCAGCGGAGGAGAATCCGGAAGTCCTCCTGCGTATTCGGCCCGCTCTAAGGCCGTCGGTAGGATAAAGAAAACAATTGGCAGTATCATCAACGCGCTGAAAATTCCCGCCAGGCCGAACCAGCGCGCGTTGCGCCGCCAGGAGCGTGGCCTCACCCAGCTGATATACACGGCCAACATGGCGAAAGCGAGCACGCTGGTGTAGGTCGTGTAGATGGCCACCGCGGCCATGAAAGCGAAGCCCAACGCGTCCCACCAACGTACATGGCACCCGCATAGCCGTTGCGCGAAGAACCAGGCCGCCGGCAGAGCCATGAGCATCACCGAATAGCCACGCAGCTCGGTGCTCAGGAAGATCGTATAGGCCATCCCACCATAGACCAATGTCGCAATCCATGCAGCTGCCTGGTTCGTATCCTTCCGCACCACCCGAAAGAAGAAAGATGCACCGATCAGAAAGAAAAATACGGAAAGAGCGCGCAGAATTACCAGCTGTATACCAACGAGCTCCACCCAGATATCTAGCAAGATGAAATACAACGGCGGCCAATCATAAGGCGTCCAGCGGATAACATCTGGTAAGCTGCCAAAGCCCTGCCAAATAGACCATATCTCATCCGCATGCAAGATCATGCCATTGAATCGCAAGATGCGTGCCGCGGCGATCGCCAGCAACAACAAAGCCAGCGCAAGCGGGCGCAACCAGGTTAGGCTGTTGGGAACACTACCCTGCGAAATAGCCATCTCCCCCATTGTACGGCGGCAAATACCACGGGCAATATCACCAGTACCGCGTCAACCAACGACATACGCTTTTCACCATGAGTAAACATATATCCGCATCACCGGCAGCATCCCGAGTGTGTCCGTCCCTGGTGCGGCAAAACGCTGCGCCGGCTCTTCCCAGTAATACACTGCCAGCCGCAACTCCAACTCCTGACGCGCCAGCGGGTAGGGCGCCTCAAACTCCCGATCCTCGTAATAGATTTGCCCCGCCTGCCAGCGGCTCGTCTCCCAGGGCGCATCGCCAGGGTAAGTCGGGTCCGGCGGACCATGAACCTCTTGGATTACGCGCCCCTCTCCGTCAAACAAAAACGCGCCCACGCTATAATCCCGCGGCAGCGGCTCATCCACCCTCCACCAAAAACGCATACGAAAGGCTTCTCCCTCATGCAACTGTGGGGAAAAGCCAGGCGGCAATGGCTCACTTTCCTGTAAGAACTGCGCCCCATGAAAGCGCAACCCATTTGCGAAAAGGATGCCTTCCTGATCTGGCGGCCCTTCGTAAAGGCGGAAAAGGCAGCCCGGCGGACCCACAAATTGCCGCTCTACATAATCGCGCCGCAGCGTTTCCCAATGTGGCGAACCCGGCGAGCCATCAGCCGTTACGAACCAGACACGCTGATGATCAACAGGAGTATCAATAAAAATTTAATCCTTTTGGAAAATAGAATAATAATGAATGATTCCAAAGGTTGGGATGGATTTTACACTCTTGATCTTCAGCTAGCAAAACATGGTCACCTCCTTGGATTTCTCCTCTTAGCCAGTCGAAATTTGAGCTTATCTGATGCGCCAGTAACCACCTTCCTCCCCACCTAAAATATCTGGTTATGGGAGTCGGTTGGAGTATAGGTTGGAGTAAAAGCACACATGAAACTCCTAATGTGACCCTTCTTGCCCAGCGTGGCAAACTACAAACCGTTAGCGCAATGAACCCGGCGATACCGATGTACACCCAATTTATATATGCTACGGAAAAGAAATTCAGTATAGGATTTAGCAGATAGAGCACAGGCAGAGAAATCACCCCCCAGAGCAGAAAAAACGCCTGCGATCGTGAGATTTTTCGCTGCGAGAGCAGTACTCCCATTCCAATCAATTCCAGGATAACAATAATCCAGGCTCCTTGGTTAAAAGCATGCATATAGAATCTGGCCATAGCTTCATGAAATGGTAACAAATCGATTGTCTGCAAATTGGCTTCCGTACGAACGGAAACTATGGGAAATATAAAAATGGCCAACGGTATCACGAGCAAAAGCGTAAACAAGGAAGCAAATGTCCAATATTTGGCGATTCGCCCACGGCGATTGCCGGCCATCCACAAAATGTAGAGAAAGAGCAACGCCGTCGGAATTGCTCCGGTATAGGAGGTATACACCGCTGCGGACACCAAAAACGCAAAGCAAACCGCATGCCACCAACGCGGCCGCCGTAACATCCTCTGGGCGATCAGCCAGGCAAGCAGGATCAACAACAGCATCAAAGAATAGCCACACACTGCAATACCGATGTAAACGGTGTATGACATACCACCATAAATCAGGAGGCCCATGAAGGCTGCGGCTGCACCTCCATGCCTTTTCAGGATCAAGTAGAAGCATGCCGCTCCTATCAAAAAGGAGAACACGGAGAGCAGACGCAAAGCCAAAGGTTGTAGACCAACCACTTCCACCCATAAATCTAGAGTGAGGTAATACAGGGGTGGCCAATCAAAAGGCGTCCAGCGAATGACGTTAGACCAGCTACCGAATCCCTGCCACACTGACCAACTCTCATCTTGTGTAAAATAAACATCTTGTAGCAGCAGGATCCGCGCCGCCGCGATCGCCAGCAGCAGCCCAGCCAGCGCAAGCGGCTACAGCCAGGCGCGATTTTCGGGAGCTCTGCCCTGTGATTCAGCCATAACAACTCATTGTACGATAGAGCGCCCCGCAGGCAACGCTAATGGTGCCGCTTTGGCAAAGACCACCCGCCCCTTACCACGAACGTACGAAGATCTTCATAACCGGCAACATGCCTAGCGCGTCCGTCCCTACCGCGGCGAACCGTCGCGCCGGCTCTTCCCAAAAATACAACGCCAACCGCATTTCCAGCTGCTGAAGGCTCAGTGGATAAGGCGTTTCAAACTCACGATCTTCGTAATAAAACTGCTCCTGCTGCCAGCGGCTCGTCTCCCAAGGCGCCCCAACCGGGTAACTGGGGGTCCGGCGGTCCGTGATTCTCCCCAAACACTACCCCATCACTATCAAACAAGAACACGCCCACGCTGTAATCCCGGGACACTGGCGCATCCGCCGTCCACCAGAAACGCACCGAGAATCTTTCGCCTTCATGTATTTGCGGCATAAAACCGGACGGCACAGGCTCTCCATCCCGCAGGAACTGCGCCCCATGGAAACGCAGTCCGTTCTCGAAAGGGACGCCTTCCCGATCCGGCGGCCCTTCGTAGAGGCGGAATAGGCAGCCCGGCGGACCCACGAATTGCCGCTCTACATAGTCTCGACGCAATGTTTCCCAATGCGGCGAAGCGGGCGACCCATCGGCCGTCACGAACCAGATGCGTCGCTGACCGGCAGGAAAATCAATATAATTTAATCCTGTGGGAAAATAGAATAATAATGAATGATTCCAAAGAGGGGGATAGATATTACACTCCTGGTCTTCAGCCAGCAAGACATGATCGCCTGCCTGGATTTCTCCTCTGAGCCAATCGAAATTTGCACTGAGATGATGCGCCAACAACGAAGTGCTTCCCCATATATGGTATTCGGTTACGGGAATCGGTAGGAGGAAAAGCACACTCGAAACTCCTATTCCAATCCTTCTCGCCCAGCGCGGTAAACTACTCACCGTTAGGCCAATGAAGCCAGCGATACCGATGAATACCCAACTTATATAATTTGAGGTAAAAAATTGTAGTATGGGATTCAGCAAATAGAACACAGGCAGGGGAATGACTCCCCAGAGCAGAAAAAACGCTTGAAATCGTGAGATTTTTCGCTGCCAGAAGAGGGTTCCCATTCCAATCAATAACATGACAAAAATAATCCATGTCCCCTGGTGGAAGGCATCCATCAAGAATTCGGCCATTGCTTCATGAAAAGGTAGTTGAATCACCGTCCCCAAATTGTATTCAGTCTTTTGGGAAACCACTGGCAAAATATGAAGAACCAACGGTTATAAGAAAAGCAAGGTAAGAAACAAAGCAATGGCCCAGTATTTGGCGATTCGCACGATACGATTTGGTGCCATCCATAAGGTATAGAGAAAGAGGAGCGCCACCGGAAAAATACTTACGTAAGAAGTATAAACTGCTGCTGACACCAAAAGCGCAAAACATACCGCATACCTCCAACGCGGCCGCCGCAACATCTTTTGAGCAACGAACCATGCAAACAGGATCAACCCCAGCATCAGGGAATAGCCGCGCACCGCAATGCTCGTGTAAATGGTATACGATATCCCACCATAAATTAATACACCGAAGAACGCTGCCGATGAGCCTCCATGTTTCTTGAGGATCTGGTAGAAGCACCCTGCTCCGATTAAAAAGCAATACACAGAGAGCAGACGCAAGGCTAAAGGTTGTAGGCCAACCACTTCCACCCAGAAATCTAGAATGAGGAAATACAGAGGTGGCCAATCGAAGGATGTCCAGCGAATGACATCGGACCAGGTACCGAATCCTTGCCACACTGCCCAACTCTCATCCCTTGTAAAATAAAAATCTTGCAGCTGCAAGATCCGCGCCGCGGCGATCGCCAACAGGAGCCCAGCCAGCACAAGCGGCCGCAACCAGGCGCGATTGTCGGGAGCACTACCCTGCGAAAGTGTCATCTCTCTATTGTACGGCGGCAAACGACACTAGCAATATCTCCTTACTCATCCTCCTGCGCCCCTTCCCCAACCGCGCCAACCGCGCTATCCTACTCCGACCGGGTCAGCCGGACGGTCGCGGGGCGAATCGCTTTGCCTTTCGCCCCGAGGAAAGTCCGCGCTCCGCAGGGCACGGTGCTGGCTAACGGCCAGGCAGGGGAACCTGACGGCAAGTGCCACAGAGATGTGCATTGCGTGGCGAAAGCATTGTGCTTCCGCAGCGCGAGGGTGAAACGGTGGTGTAAGAGACCACCGGCGCCGGTAGCGATACCGGCGGCCAGGCAAACCCCACCGGGAGCAAGACCAGACAGGCGCATGGGGTAGCCCGCCCCTACCAGCGCCGGGTAGGTCGCACGACGGCCGGAGCAATCCGTCCGCTAGATAGATGACCGTCGAGAGGATTGCTCGCAATCCTCCTCACAGAACGCGGCTTATAGGCTGGCCCGGTAGTGACTTTCCTTAACGCCCCTGCGCGTCCATCGCCGCGACCGCTGCCATCGCCACAATATCCTCCACATCGTCGCCCGCCTGCAAGACATGCACTGGCGCGCCCACGCCCAACAGCACCGGCCCAATCGCCTCTGCGTCGCCCAGTCGGC
Source organism: Phototrophicaceae bacterium (assembly GCA_965237765.1). Lineage (GTDB taxonomy): Bacteria > Chloroflexota > Anaerolineae > Aggregatilineales > Phototrophicaceae > WTGJ01. The sequence continues at coordinate 1,892,518 of OZ250157.1, read as the reverse complement.
TTAGCAATTTGTAGGCGATGTTCGCTGATTGCAAATCTTCGGGAAAACCAACACGTTCGCGTCTCGTACGCGGCTGAAGGGGAAACGATCTTCTCATCCACCACCAATTCCGGCCGCCGCTCATGCAAAATCTGCACCGCTTGTTGCACGCGCCGCGAATGCGGATGTGGCGTGCTGCCAAAATTCGAGAACGAGAGCAGGGCCACGCGCGCTTCCATCTCCAAAGTTTCCGCGAAATCGGCTGCCAGTAGGGCGATCTCCGCTAACGTCTCCGCATCGGGATCGATATTCACAGTGGCGTCGGTAAATAGGTACAGACGCCCCTTCACTACCATCAAGTAGACGCCACTGGCCCGCTTCACGCCCGGGCGCGTGTGGAAGATCTGCAGCGCCGGCCGCACGATCTGCGGGTATTCGTAACTCAAACCGCCCAGGAAGGCGTCCGCCTCACCGCGCTGCAGCATCATCAGACCGAAATAGCGGCGGCTGGCCGCTTGCGAATAGGCCAGCGCCGGCGAAACGCCTTTGCGCTTGCGCAGCTGATACAATTCGTCCGCATAGTCTCGCCGCTCCACCTCTGTCAGCGCCAACGGGTTGACGATGCGCGGCGAAAACTTCAGCCCGAGCTCCTCAATTTTCCCGCGAATTTGTTCTTCCCGTCCGAGCAGGATGGGCGCGCCGATATTCTCTTCTTGCACCCTCGCGGCGGCGCGGATGATCTTCGTCTGCTCGCCCTCGGGGAAGACGATGCGCTGCCGTGGGCCATAGCGGGCGGCGTTCATGATGTTGGAGCGCACCTGCCGCCCGACACCCTGCCGCTGGATGAGCGCTTCACGGTAAGCCGTAAGGTCAAGCTGCCGCCGCGCGACGCCACTCTGCATCGCTGCCTCCGCCACTGCTGGCGCCACCCAGAGCAAAACGCGTGGATCCAGCGGCTTCGGGATGAGGTACTCGCGCCCAAATTTTAACGAGCTCAAGCCATATGCCGATAGGACGCTATCGGGCACGTCTTCGTGCACGAGGGCGGCTAACGCGCGCGCTGCTGCCATCTTCATCTCTTCCGTGATGCCGCTAGCGTAGACATCCAACGCGCCGCGGAAGATGAAGGGGAATCCGAGCACGTTGTTGACCTGGTTGGGGTAATCGCTGCGACCTGTGCCAACGATGGCGTCCGCCCGCACGGCGAACGCGTCCTCTGGCAGGATCTCCGGGTCCGGGTTGGCCATAGCGAAGATGATGGGATTATCAGCCATGCTGGCGACCATCTCCTTTGTCATCGCGCCAGCAACCGAGAGCCCGCAGAATACATCGGCGCCCACGACGGCCTCGGACAATGTGCGCAGCTCGGTCTGAATGGCGAATTGGGCTTTATAGCGATTCACGTTCTCGCGCCCCTGGTAAATCACGCCGCGCGAATCGAGCATCACGATGTTTTCTGGCCGCACACCAAGGGTGATATAGAACTTGCCGCTGGCGATGGCCGAAGCGCCCGCGCCATTGATGACCACGCGTAGGCTCTCCAACGGTTTATTCACCAACCGCGCCGCGTTGATCAAAGCCGCGCCGGAGATGATCGCCGTCCCATGCTGGTCGTCGTGGAAGACTGGGATATCCAGCGCCGCTATGAGCTGCTCTTCTACTTCAAAGCACACCGGCGCGGCAATGTCCTCCAAGTTGATGCCGCCGAAGGTCGGGGCGATGGCTTTGACGACGGCGATGATCTCTTCGGCTGTTTCCGCGGCCAGCTCGATATCGAAGACGTCCACATCGGCGAAGCCCTTGAAGAGCACGCCCTTGCCTTCCATCACCGGCTTGGAAGCGAGCGGGCCGCGGTTGCCGAGGCCCAGAATCGCCGAACCATTGGAGACGACGGCCACCAAATTGGCACGCGCTGTCAACTCGTAGGCCTGCAGCGGGTCGCGGTGGACTTCGAGGACGGCTTCCGCTACCCCGGGCGAATAGGCGAGCGACAGATCACGCTGGGTTGCCAGTGGTTTGGTGGGCTTGACCTCGATCTTGCCCGGCCGCCCCATGCGGTGATATTCCAAGGCATCGTGCTTGGTGATGGTCATGAGGGCTCTCCTTATCGCATTAGGCGCCTGGGGCCTGGGCCGAGGCCAGGCGCGCCGCGTATTGCTGTTGGTAATATGCCTGGAAATCGTCGCGCTTCAACGGCCGCCACCACCATTCGTTGGCGGCATACCAACGCGCCGTCGCCGCGCAGCCGCCTGTCGCAAACACATGCCGCGGCCGCCAACCCAACGCGCGCAACTTGCTGCCATCCATCGCGTAGCGGCGGTCGTGCCCTTCGCGATCGGGGACGTGTCGCACTAGCTCCTGCGGCCGGTCCAATGCTGCCAATATACGCCGCGTCACATCCAAATTATCATGTAGTTGCCCGGCAGTGATGTTGTAGGCTTCGCCGCTCTGGCCGCTCTCCAGTACAGTCTGGATGCCGCGGACATGGTCATCGACATGCAACCAATCGCGAACCTGGCGCCCGTCACCATAAATGGGCAGTGGCCGCTCGTCAATCGCCTCGGTTGCGAAGAATGGCAGCAGCTTCTCCGGGAATTGATACGGACCATAGGTATTGCTGCCACGCGTGATCACGCAATCCAGACCATGCGTCACGTGGTAGGCGCGCACGAGCAGCTCGCCACCCGCCTTGCTCGCCGAATAGGGGCTGTTGGGGAAGAAGGCATCGCCCTCGCGTGAGTAGCCCTCCTCGATATCGCCATAAACTTCGTCGGTAGAAACCTGCACGAAACGCTCGACGCGCGCCGCCAAGCTCGCTTCCAGCAAGGTATAGACGCCAACAACATCCGTCTGCACGAAAGCGCCCGGCGCCAGGATGCTGCGGTCCACGTGGCTTTCCGCCGCGAAATTGACGATGACATCCACGTCATACACTTCCAACACGCGTTGGACGGCCGCCGCGTCAGCGATATCGCCACGCTCGAAGGCATAATTCGGCTCGTCGGAAACGGGCAACAGGTTACTCAAATTGCCGGCGTAGGTCAGCTTATCGAAGATGACGACGCGCGTTCCCGGCTGGCGCGCCACCATATCGCGCGCGAAAGCGCTGCCGATGAAACCGGCGCCACCCGTTACCAGGATGGTCTTCATCGCGCGCCTACCCAGATCGTGCTGAAATCGCCGAGGTTCATCTTCAGCGCGCGCGGCAACTCGTTGCTGGGTTGCAAACGCGCGTAACGACCAATCAAACTATCAGCCAGGCGTTGCGGCAAATTTCGCAATTCGCTGTGCTCCAGGATGATGGAGCGCTCGATCTCGCATCGTTCGGCGCGCACATCGTGATAGATGCTCGTGAAGGGGCCCACGTAGCAATGCCGCAAAATAGTGTCTTTCCCGATGATGGATGGCCCGCGGATGACGCAATCTTCAATCTGCGCGCCCGCCTCAACGCTCACGCGGCTATCAATTTGCGAACGTTCGATGCGCGCGCTGGGCGCAATCGTTGGCACCAGCTCATCCAGCACGCGGCTATTCGCCTCCAACATATCGAGCGGCTTGCCCGTATCGATCCACCAGCCCTGATGCACGTGCGCGCGTACATCGCGGCCGCATTCGATGAGGTGCTGGATCGCATCCGTAATCTCATATTCGCCGCGCGCGGAGGGCTCTATATTGGCGACGGCATCGTGAATGCTGGCGTCGAAGAGATAGATGCCCACGAGTGCCAGGTTGCTCGGCGGATCAGGCGGTTTTTCCAACAGACGTTCCACGCGGCCCGCAGCATCCAACGCCGCCACGCCGAAAGCGGAGGGGTTGGTCACCTCTTTCAACACTATTTGCGCGTTGGCATCGTTTTGTCGGAAATCGGCCACCAGCTCCATGATGCCTCCCTGCAGCACGTTATCACCCAGGAACATCACGAATGGGTCGTCGCCCAGGAATTCACGTGAGATTTGCACCGTCTGTGCCAGCCCTTCCGGCTGTTCTTGGTGGATGTAGGTGAAGCGCGCGTCCCAACGGCAGCCATCGCCCAGCGCCGCCTGGATCTCCGGTGCCGTGTGCCCGACGACGACGCCAATCTCTTCGATATCAGCCGCGCGCAGGGCCTCGATGACGCGAAAAAGCACCGGCTTGTTGGCCACCGGTATCAGCTGTTTGGCGCGCGTGTACGTGAGCGGGTAGAGGCGCGTGCCTTTGCCGCCACTGATGATGAGCCCTTTCATCAGACCCGCACTCAAGCGCTCCCATATCCGCGGCTGGCCGCCTCACGCGGGGCGTTCGTCAGCACGGTGCCCAGGATGCGCGCGTGCACCCGTTCCAACGCCTCGCGCGCGCGCAGCGCATCTTCCCGTCGCGTAACACCACTGCGCAAGGCGAGCACCACGCCATCCAGCAACGTGCCAAGCAGGAGCGCGTCCGTAGCGGCCAATATCGGTGGCGCGTCATAAAGCACGAAACTGGCCCGCGCGCGCAGGACACCAGCGACATCGCGCATTCGCTGGCTGCCGAGCACGTCGGCCGGGATGGCTGGCAAGGGGCCCGCGGGCAAGAGCAGCAGATTCTCCACGCCGGTTTCGTGTAACGGCGGCTCAGCCAGCGCCCCTTCCTCGAGCATCATATTCGTCAGGCCGCGCTCGTTGCTACAACCCCAGAGCTCGTGTTGCTGCGGTCGGCGCAAATCGCCATCCACCAGAATGGTGCGATGGCCACCTTGCGCGAAAGTGACGGCTAAATTTGCCAGGACGGCGCTCTTCTCTTCGGCATCAGCGCGGCCACCGGCACAGCTGGTCAGCAAGAAGGTACTCACTGGCTGCTCGAGGCTGCTGAACATCAAATTGGTGCGCAAACTGCGGTAGGCTTCCGCAGCGGACGAACGCGCGTCCCGCAAGGTAACCAGACGCTCTCGGGCCATCGTTTCGTTCATGCTAGCGTCCTCCCACCGCCGGGGTCAGCTGTCGGAATGCTGGCGAGGTGCGCCAGGCCGAGCGCGGCGATGTCCTCGCGCCGCAACACGACGCTGCTGGCAAGATACTCGAGCACGAAGATGAGCGCGCCACCAAGCAAAGCGCCCAAAATCGCGCCGGCCAGCGTATTCACGCGCACGTTCGGGCTCGCCTGCCGATATGTAGGGAAGTCCTGCGGCTCGGCATTGATGCGGTCTTCCTGACGAGCGCGCTGGTTCTCGCGGTTGCGGTATTCCACCAACTGCTGCCCATAAGCCCAGGCGACATCGTTCGCCAGCTCGCCATCGGGCAGGCGCACATCGATCTGGATGAGCAGGCTCAGGCGATCCGGCGCGATGGTTACGCGGCTCTTCAAATATGTGGGCAGCATATCCAGCTCGAGGCGCTCGATGACCACAGCTGCGATCATGCTGCTATCCAGATATTCGACGTGGTTATTCAACAGACCCGTGGCGGCAAGCTGCAACCCATTATCGGCGCGCGAAGGCACCATGCGGATCTTCTGCGTCGCCAGGTATATGGGCGTCTGCTGCTCGCTGTAGGCGAATGCGCCGCCCGCCGTGAGCAACACTGCCAGCAACAAGATGAGCGAGCGCCGCCAGAGGATCCGCCCGTATTCGACCAGCCGCATCGTCCCTCGTGTGCCCTCCCCCGCATCCGACAGGCATTGTACACCATCGCGGTGCATATGTCGTACCGCCGACGCTCGTCAGGCAGCCCGCAACCACAGATCGCCCGCGCCGCCTACCAACCCCCTTGAATCCGCCCCTTCGTCTGGTTATGCTCGGCGGCAATCTGTCCGCCGCTAGGTTGCATACACCGCACTTCGCCGCGACCTGTTCTCGATGGGCGAAAAGGACCCAGTCAACATGCCGCTTTCCGAACTCACTTTCTTCCGCTCGCCACAATATTTCATCACTTCCGAATCGGTTTCGGAAGGGCATCCCGATAAAATCTGCGACCAAATTTCTGACGCCATCCTGGATGCCCTGCTCACTGCCGACCCGAACGCGCGCGTCGCCTGTGAAGCGGCCACCAAATCGAATATCGTTTTCGTCTTCGGCGAAATTACCGCGCAGGCCTCGGTCGATTACGAAGCATTGGTGCGCCAGACCCTGCGCGAAATCGGCTATACCAGCGAAGCGTTCGGCATCGACGCGGAGAACTGCTGTGTGTATATCGAATTGCGTGAACAAGAACCGGAAATCGGCGGCGGTGTCGATATGGGCGGCGCCGGCGACCAGGGCATGATGATCGGCTTCGCTTGCGACGAGACGCCAGAATATATGCCGCTCTCCCTCACGCTCGCCCATCGCCTCACCCGTCGCCTCGCCCAGGCGCGCAAAACGGGCGAGCTCAGTTGGCTGCGCCCCGATGCCAAGAGTCAGGTAACGGTCGAATATGCCGGCGGCGCCGCGAAACGCATCGATACGGTCGTCATCTCTACCCAACATTCACCCGATATCTCACAAGAACGAATCGAAGCGGAGCTACGCGAACACGTCATTTGGTCCAGCATCAATTCCAACATGATCGACGACGCGACGCGCGTCATCGTCAACCCGACCGGTAGCTTCATCATCGGCGGGCCCGCGGCGGATGCCGGCCTCACTGGGCGCAAGATCATCGTCGATACCTACGGCGGGGTGGCGCGGCATGGCGGCGGGGCTTTCTCCGGCAAGGACCCCTCCAAAGTCGACCGCAGCGCCGCATATATGGCGCGTTATATCGCCAAGAACATCGTGGCCGCCGGGTTGGCGCGTCGCTTCGAGCTGCAGGTTTCCTACGCGATTGGCGTCGTCGAACCCACTTCGCTCGCGCTGGAAACGTTTGGCACCGGCGTCATCGCGGATGAGGCGCTGGCGGCGCTCATCCGCCAGCATTTCGACCTGCGCCCCAACGGCATCATCGACCAGCTGGATTTGCGGCGCCCAATCTACCGCAAGGTCGCCGCCTATGGACATTTCGGCCGCGACGACGTGCCCTGGGAAGCGACCGACAAAGCGGACGTGCTGCGCCGTGACGCCGGCCTCTGAGGAAGGCGCTGCTCCCACGCAACCCACCCGTGATCGGGCGATCATCGATTACGAAGGTTCTACCTACGAGCAGGATTTCTGGGGCGGTGGCTCGCGCGATTATGAAGACCGCGTCGAGCGTATCGCCTTGCGCCAACTGCTGCCCAAGAGCGGCCATAGGCTGCTCGAAATTGGCGCTGGCTATGGCCGCCTGACGCGCGAATATGATGCCTTCGATAGCGTCGTGTTGATGGATTATTCGCTATCGCACTTGCAGGCCGCGCAACAACAGCTGGGCCGCGCGCCGCGCTATACCTACGTCGCCGCCGATGTCTACGCGCTCCCTTTCGCCGCCGCCAGTTTCGATACCGTCACACTCATCCGCGTGCTGCATCACCTGGTCGATGCGCCAGCCGCCTTGCGCGAAGTGGCGCGCGTCAGCAGCCGCGGCTCTCGCTTCATCCTGGAATACGCCAACGCGCGCAACTTGAAAGCGATGCTGCGCTACGCCCTACGCCGCCAGGCAATCAGTCCTTATCGCCTGGAGCCGACCGAATTCGTGCCGCTGAATTTCGACTTTCATCCGCGCTATATCTCGGAAGCGCTCTCGGCGGTTGGCTTTCGAAACGAAGCGCGCCGCCCCGTCTCCTATTTTCGCCTCGGCCTGCTCAAGCGCGCCTTACCCACTCACTGGTTGGCGGCGGCCGACGCCCTCCTACAACGCAGCGGCGCGCTCTACAGTCCGAGCGTTTTCACGCGCAACTACCTCGCGGATGAAAACGCGGGGGCACTCACGGACGAGCTCGAATTCTGTTGCCCGCGCTGCCAGGAACATCTCGAGCGCGTGGGTGATTCCTGGCGCTGTCGCGATGGCAGCCGCTACGCCATCCACGATGGCATTCACGATTTCCGCGCGCCGCTCGCCTAAAGCGCTTCCTTCAATTCGGCAGCCCGCTCGTCATAGGCCGCCTGCAACGCCAGCGTCTGCGCGCCCGGCCGGCCCGTACCCACGGGCTCGCCGTCGATGGCGATGATGGGAATGATGCCGCGACTGCTGCTCGTGAGGAAGGCTTCTGTCATTTCCGCGCGGCGCGCAACAGGCAAGCTTTCCCGCCGTGTGGGCAATTGCGCGGGCGCTACCTCCAGCACGATACCCTGAGCGATGCCACGCAAGACACCTACCACTGCCGTCCAGAGCTGCCCCGCGGCGATCGCGTAGAAATTCGACCCTAGCCCTTCCAGCAAGCGCCCCTCGCCATCCTGCAAGATCACTTCATAAACGCCGTCCGCTTGTGCCGCCTCAATCACCTGGCGTTCGTGCATCCAGTCGGTGCCTTTGATATATGCCGCCCGCCGCGCGCCATCCAGCCGCGTCACCACCGATACGCCTCCGGCGCGCAATTCAGCCGAAGGAGGCGTGAAATCCTCCATAGAGAGGATGAGCACTTGCGGCTCTTCGCGCGGCGCTGTGATGCGAAAACGCGCCGCCTCAAAGCCCGCCTCATCCATCATATGCCGCAGGGCCGCGCGGATTCGCTCGCGCTCCAATCGCAACGGGATGCCCGCCCCCGCCGCCGATTCCTCCAGCCGATCAAAGTGCGCAGTCAAACGCAACACGCGACGCTGGCAATCCGTGCTGCTGACGGTGTACACGCCATCGCGCGGTTCATATTGGACCGCATCGGACAGCGATTCTGCCGCGTATAGCACCGGCTCCAGGCCGCCCGCCGTCAGCCGACGGATGTAACAGCCACGTGGGCAGCCACTCATCGTGTCCGCACCCATAGTTGGTAGAATTGTGCCCATTCTGCCTCGCTCGTTTCCCAATCGCGATAAATTGCCAACCCGCTGAAAGTTTCGGCCGCCTCACCTGCTGCCGCCAACCCATTCTCCAAGCCGCGCAGGGCTGTCGTCAAATTCTCTACCGCCGGCGAATGCCCAACCGCCGCCACATCCGTATCATAAGTCGGGATATCCACCACAAGGCGAGCGCCCTCGCTCACTTCATGCAAGGTCTGCGCGTAGACCTGTACCTGATACGCGAGCCAGGCGCTGTAATCGACGCCCGCTTCCAGGTAAGAATTGTGCGCCTGCAACACCAGCTCATCCGCCAGCAAGGCCACCTCTTGCTTGAAGCTCGCGCTCCATTCGGTGCCGCTGCGGATACCCGACGCGGCGGGGATATCGGCCGCGACCGGATGATAGTCGGGCGTGGCGGCCAAGGCGAGCAGCGCGCCTTCCGCTTGCAGCAACCCGCGGACGCGCCGTAGCAAGCGCAACACCACCTCGTCATCTGTCGGCAGCGGCTGCAAATTCAGCAGCACACCATCGAAACCGTAACGGTCTGCTTGCACGAGTTCGTGACTGAAATCGAGGATGGCCTGGGCGCGCGCCTCATCTTGGAAATTGCCGCCGCCGAGGGCGGGCGTCAGGGGCACGCTCAACCAAGCATAGAGGGTAAGAGAATCTTCCCGTCGTCTCAGCTCCTGCAAGTGATCACGCAAACGGGGCAGTTGGTCTTGCCCCAACCAACGGTTATCGGCCGCCAGCGCGCTCACCCAAACGTAGAGCGTGCCGATATCGTGGCGCTTTGCTCGCGCGAGCAAAGTATCCAACGCCTCATCGAATGACTGACTGTCATCCGTCCAACCCGGCCCGAGCCAGAGCGCGTTCGGCCGCGCCAATGTTTCGCCGCCCGTCAGGCTGTTGAAATACATGAAGCCCGCCGTGATCACCGCCACGACGATGATCGCCACCAGGAGCGGCACGCCCTGTTGCAACATCGTCAGGATTTCGTGCGGGCGCGGCCAACGGAAAGCCCCGCGCGGCCTCAGCTGAGGAAAGGAGCGCAGACGGCGGCGGGAGACGTTCTCGCGCTGGGTCTGTTGCTGCTCCAGCCGCTGCTGTTGGCGCTGTCGCAAGCGGCTGCGGGAGGTTTGGGCAGGCAATTCGCTCACTGGCTAACCTTGTCGGATGTGAGCGCCAGCGCTTCGCGAATCATTTCCTCGACGACGCCATGAGCCGCCAGCGCCACTGCCTGCGCCCGCCACATCTCAGTCCGCGTCGCTTCATCTTCGTGCGTATAGCCGAGCAGGTGCAGCGTCCCATGCACCGCCAGCAGCAAAAGCCATTCCGCCAACGGCCATTCGCTCTCCTGCGCCAGCGCCAACACGTAAGGATAAGCGACAACGATATCGCCGAGGTATTCGTTCACCTCTCCATCACCCGCAGGACCCGCAGAAAAAGAGAGAACATCAGTGACTCGGTCTTCACCCCGAAATTGCCGGTTCAACGCGCGCACTTCTTCTTCACCGCGCAAGGCCAGCGTGACATCCGCCGTCGCCCGTCCATGCGCGGCCAGTACCCCTTCGATCGCCACCGGCAGCGCTTCCTCCGCCCGCAAATAGCCCGCCTCATCATGTACGTAGACGGTCATCAGTGCTCGGTTTCCGGGGCATCAGCCGCAGCTTCATCCGTCGGAGCGGGCCGCGCGCGGCGCAGAGGTGGCACTTCAGGGAGCGGCGCCTCGTCATCTTCTTCCGGCGGCGCGGGGGCTTCGGGCGCTGGCGTGGTGGCGGGGGCGATATCATCCTCGGGCATTGGCAGCGCCTCGACCCCTTCATCCCGGACGGCGCGTTGCGGATAATCGATGCGCGGGTGGAAGGTCGCCTGCAGCATATCGACGAAGATATCCTGCACCTGCCGCAATTCTTTGAGCGTGAGCGGCGCCTCATCCAACTGCCCTTCGTCGCGGCGCGCGTGGAAGATCTGCTGCACGATTTCCGCCACTTCCTGGCGGGTTTTCGGGCTGCGAGCGCGCGTGGCCGCTTCGCTGGAATCGGCCAGCATCAAGATGGCCGTCTCGCGGCTGCGGGGGCGCGGGCCGGGGTAGCGGAAAGCGGCGACCTCCACCTCCTGACCTTGAAATTGTTCGCGTGCGCGCCGATAGAAATAATCATTCAGCATCGTGCCATGGTGCTCACGAATGAAATCGCGAATCCGATGCGGTAGGCGCTCTTCCTTCGCCAACTTATCCCCTTCGCGCACGTGGTCGATGAGGATATCGGCGCTGCGGTAAGGGTCGGCCAAGGCGTCATGCGGATTGCCCATTTCCGCCTGGTTCTCGATATAAAACGCCGGGTTGAGCACCTTGCCAATGTCATGATATAGACTGGCGACCTGCGTCAATTCGGCGTCAGCGCCGATGGCCTGCGCGGCCTGCTCGGCCAGGTTGGCCACCTGCAGTGAATGCGTATAAGTTCCCGGCGCCTCCCGCAGCAGGCGCTGTAGCAGCGGTTGGTTCGGGCGGGCCAGCTCGATCAGCTTGAAGCTGGTCGGCTGGTTAAAGAGCATCGTAACCGCATACAGGGAGGCCAGCGCGACGAAGATGGAGAGCATACCGTTCAGCCCGGCGAAGAAGATCGTCCATTCATCCAGCGCGGAATCTGTCCCGAGCGCCAAATTGAACAGCGCCAACACAATGATGTTGACCGCGGCGATCAGCAAGCTCGCCAGGAAATACTCGCTGAATCGCGCGGAGCGCCGCAAATACAACGCGCCTACCAAGCCACCCGCCAGTAGCATCACGCCGATTTCCAGCGAGCCGCCCACCATCAAAGTCAACAGCAGCGAGAGGGGAAGCATGCTCAGAAATACGCCCTCCATCCCCACCAGACCGACGAAAATCAGGGCGATCGCCGCCGCCGGGTAGGCATAAATACGGTCGCCTTCCACCAGGAAACGCGCCAGCAAGAGGAAGAAGAGTATTGCGCCGAGCATGGATGCCAACAGCGGCCAATCTTGCCGGAAGTGCGAACGCGGCCAACGCCAAAGATATATCGTGCCCAGTAACAACACCAAAGCGCTCGCCAACGCCGCCTGCGCGACGGTCTGCCAGCGATTCTCTTGCAATTGTGTCAGTCCTAACTCGCGTAAAGCTTCCAGCTGCAGGGCATCGATTCGTTGCTGCGCGGAAACGATTCGCTCGCCAGAGATGAAACTGCGCGTTACCGGATCAACGGCGTCTGCAGCGGCGCTGCGCACCTCTTCCGTCAGCTCCGGGTTCTCGCGCGTGTTGAATCGCACCAGATCAGCCGCGATATCGACGATGACTTCCGCCTCATCCGCGCTGAAGGTGAGGCTCACGGCTAGCGGTACGCGCTCGCGCCGGATGAGCGACAAGTCTTCCTCGCGGATCGAATCCCTCATCACACGCTCGAGCACGCCAACGATTTGCAATTGCGTTTGCGACCAACGCTCCGGCTCCAACGCGAGCAGGCCGATGCGCGTTTCCGGCGTGAGTGAGAGATCACTGATCAAGGCCAGGTCAGCGATCTTTTGCTCAGCGCTCGCGTAAAGGTCGCGCCGGATGTCTTCGATATAGGTGAAGATCTGGCGCGCGCGCGCGGTCTGGATGCGGGCGACTTCCGGGTCGGGCGCGTCATAAATCGGCTGGACGGCGGCAGCGGCGGACTGGCGTTGTTCCCGCGTGCGCAGCTGACTGACGAATTGGCTGTCGCGCGGGGCGCTGATGTCAATCGGCGCCAGGTCGCCCTCGCTCAATTCAGTCAAGGCGGCACTGCCCGGCGCGATGGCCGGGTAGGCTACGATAGCGGTGCTGGCGATCCAGAAGGCGAGCGCCGCCAGCAACATGCGCGTCAGGCGCCATGTCGCGATCAGGTGCCCGTTGCGGCGGGGGAACAAGCGCTCGGGCAGCGTGTTCATGCGGGCCGTGTTCCCACTGAATCGAACACCGTCTCGCTCTCCAAAGGTTGAGCTATGGCGCGGCCGGCCATCGCATCATGGCTCAGCACCCGCGCCATCGTGATCTCATTCGTCAAGTCGCGCGGGTGGTTGCCGCGCACAGGGATGTAATTCTCCGTATATCCCAATTGCGCGTAACCCTGCTCCGATGCGCCGACGACCTGCTCCCATAGCACCGGCAATTCGATGCCGACGAACCGCTCGGCGTAACGCGCGCGGCCGGCGGCAGCTATGGATTGCAGGCGCGCAGCGCGCTCCTGCGCGACGGCAGTGGGAATCTGCCCCTTCATGCGCGTGGCAGGCGTGCCTTCGCGGCGGCTATAGCGAAAGACATGCAGCGAGGCAAAATCACAGGCGCGGATGAAGGACTCGCTGATGGCAAATTCGGCCGCCGTCTCGCCCGGGAAGCCAACGATGACGTCGCTACTGATGTTGACACCGGGTATCTGACGGCGAGCGGCGCACAACAAAGAAGTGAATTCGCGCTGGTTCGTGCGGCGGCGCATTCGGCGCAGGGTGGCGTCACAGCCACTTTGCAGGGGCAAGTGCAGGTGGCGACACAGGCGCTCATCTTCCCATAGGGAAAAGAACGCTTCGTCCAAATCCCAGGGTTCCAGCGAAGAGAGGCGCAGACGCGCGATATCGGTCTCGCGCAAGATGGCGCGCACCAGCTCCGTCAATGCCCCTCGCTTACCCCAATCCTGGCCATAACTGCCCAGTTGTACGCCGGTCAGCACCGCCTCGTGATACCCAATGACCACCAGCTGCTGGATTTCAGCGACGATTTCGCGCAACGGGCGGCTGCGGCTGGCGCCGCGGGCCACGGTGGTGATGCAAAACGTGCATTGGTTGTCGCAACCATCCTGCACTTTGACGAAGGCCCGCGTGCGGGTGGCGTATCCCGAAATGGAATCGCGCTGCAAGGGCTCCAGATCTTCCGGCGCAGCGCCCGTCATCTCCGCGACCAGCGTATCTTTCTCCTGGTTATCATAGACTTTCGTCACCTGCGGCAAGGCGGATAGTTCCGCCGCGGCTAAATGCGCGTAGCAACCGGTAACGTGCAGCTCACCCGTCGGCGACCGCCGCGCCAGCTCGCGGATGAGGCGGCGCGATTTGCGCGCGGCCTCGCCCGTTACCGCACAGGTATTGACCACGAGCCAATCGGCGCCTTCGGCGTCAGTTTGGACTGTGTGGCCGAGCGCGGTGAATTGGCGCGCCATCGCGTCAATTTCGGCCTGATTCAACCGACAGCCCAGCATGCGCAAGTGGACGTTCATCGTATGGTTACGAGCCATCAACCCCCAACGCGATTGTAGCACAGGGACGCGAGCGCGTGCCGCCGCGCAACAAGCGCGTTATTCTGCCTATGGGGATATTACGAATAGCGGCGGAGGCCATGCGCTACACCTGGCTAATTTGGGGCGCGCTGCGGCGGCGCCCGCGCCACCCGTTATACCAATATAGCCTGCGCCTGGCGCCGCTTTCCGCTACGCCATTATTGCTCGCGCTGGCTACCGTCATCGGCGGCGCGGCCCTGCTCTTGCCGGACTTGTTCTCGACGCTCATCCTGACGCTGATTGGCGGCATATACCTGTTGGGCGTCTATCAGGGAACGGTGGCGGGGCTGCTCTGGGCACTGCACATCGTCGAGCAGGGCAGCCGCGCCCGCGCCGACGGTCGCTTCGCGCTCTATGCGGTAACGCCGGCGGGCGGGATGAGCGCGGTTTGGGCGCTGGCGATGGCCTGCTTGCACCATGACAACGCGCTCGAGAAACGCCGCGGCCTCAACGCCGAATGCTATGTCGTCGCCATCCTGCTCGCGATCTTCTTCGGCGCGCGCCCCATCGTCCATTATTCAGATGCTGAATTCGCCACCTTGAGTGCCACACAGACGCAGCTGTTACTTTCGCTATGTTATTTTTTCGCGATCCTGACTCTATTTTATTGCAACCATGTGAGCGCCATCATCTTTGGGTTGCTGCTCGGCCTGCTCCTCCCCACGACGACCCATTCCCGCGAAGACGCGCGCTTATGGACAGTGGGCGCCTATTGCGCGCTGCAGATCGGCACGACTGCGGCGGCATTACTCTGCGCGCTCCTGCTATGGCAGGCTCTGGTCGCTCTGCCTCTGGGACGGACGGCCACGTTCTGCCTATCGGCCCTAGGGAGCGCTCTAATCTTCTATCTTATTAGAGAAATTGCCATCCAACGCCTTTTCGCCACCGTCCTGCACCAACATGGCAGTGACCTCGGCGAATGGCGCGACTGGCTCAGCGAGAACAGCGACCCGGCGACCTAACCGCGCAGCAGCTCCTTCGGTGGGGAAAACAAAGGAGCATCAACCAACTCCGCGTCGGTGGGATCGGCGGGCGTTTCGTGCATTGGGTTGGCGCGGCGGATGCGGCGCGTGATCGGCGGGCGGGGCGCGGAGGTTTCGCCCTGGTTACTGAGGGGCGGTATGCCGGTGCGGCGCATGTACTGGATGCCGTTGCGCGTGACGCTCAGGTTGCGCGCCAAACCCTGCTCCAACTTGCCCAGCACGTGTACCACGTAGGCATCCGCATCGGCCCTCAGCTGAGCGGACTCGCGCCGCGCTTCCTCGAGGATGTGGTTGGCGCGGTTCTGCGCGACCTGCACCGTGACTTCGCGCTCGACGATTTCCGTGCCGCGGTCGCGGGCCTGGCCGACGACACGCTCCCCCTCTTCATGCGCCTGGCCGAGGATTTCCTCCCGCCGCATGAGAATGCGTTTGGCCTTTTCCACTTCTTCGGGGACGGAGATACGCAACTGGTCGATGAGCTCCAGCGCGCGCACTTCATCGATGAGCGTATAACGGCTGAATGGCATATGCCGCCCCGCCTCGATCACGTCTTCCAGACGTTGTATCAAGTGTTGGATGTCCATTGTCCCTACCCTAAATGCGCATCGTCGGAGTTAACTTGGAATTTACTACGCAAAGCGGCTACCACCTGCGGCGGCACCATGCGCGACACATCGCCACCCAATTCGGCGATTTCTCGGATGGTGCTGGAGCTGATGTGGATGTGCTGCTCATCCGACATGATCACCACCGTCTCCAGCCCTGGGGCCAATTGCTTATTCGCCAGGCACATGCGAAACTCATACTCGAAATCCGAAAAGACGCGTAGCCCACGCACCAAGGCCATCGCCCCAACCGCGCTCGCATAGTTTACTACCAGACCCGAGAAACTGGCAACCTCTACCCGCGACATCCCACTTAAGACCGACGCCGCCAGCTGCAATCGCTCCGCTAACGAGAAGAGCGCCACTTTCTGCCCGCGCCTCTGGTCGTAGATGGCGACGATGACACGGTCGAAGATTTTTGCAGCCCTTTTGACGATATCGATATGCCCGTTGTGCAGCGGGTCCAGCGTCCCCGGGTAAACTGCCAAGCGCTCCGCCAAACTCATGCCCTCGTTCCGTCTTGCCTTATCCTATGGCCAACGACGATTCGGGCAAATACGGAGCGCCCCTTTGTGCACTCCTATTACAACACTGTAAGCACTTCAGGCTTCATCGTGTTAATATGGCGCAGTGGATGAACACACGATCCGCGCTATTCGCGCCGAATTCCCACCGCTCTCTCAAACCGTCTGGATGCAGCAGGGCGGCATGGGCCTCGTCCCGCGCTCCGTGCAGGAATACCACCTGGCCCAGCTCACCGAATGGCACGAGCAAGGCCCATCACCCATCATGCAACCGGAGCGCGCCGCAGAAAAAGCCCGCCTTTCGCGTGCTTCGCTGGCCGCATTCCTGGGCGCAGCGCCGGAAGAACTAGCCTTTCTGCGCGGCGTCAGTGAAGCGTACCAGACGGTGTTGCGCAGTTTAACGTGGCAACCTGGCGACCGAATACTGCTCAGCGCGGAAGAGATGGTCTCGTTGCACTTCCCCAGCCAACGCCTGCGGCAAATCGCGGAGGTGGTGGTCGATCGCTTTCCGTTCATCAAAGACGAACGCGCGCAGTTGGCCGAAATTGCCGCACGCATCACGCCTAGCACGCGCCTGGTCGCTTTCAGCCTCGTCACGATGGAACGTGGCTGGCGAACCCCGGCGCGCGCCATTTGCGATTTGGCGCGCGACAGAGGAGCGCTCAGCTTCGTCGACTGCGGGCATAGCGCCGACCTCTTGCCGCTGAGCTTGCGCGAAACAGGCGCCGATTTCGCCGGCATCATCAACTATAAGTGGATGTATTCGCCCTACGCGGCCGGCGCGCTCTTCATCCGGCGCGAGCAGCTCGAGAGCCTGGCTCGCGCTTTCGGTGGCGGACGTTATGCGCGCGATTATGACTTCGCTGACGATCGCTTCACCCTCACCGACAGCGCCGAAGCTATCAGCATGGGCCACTCTCCTGGCCGCTCATCCATAGCTGGGCGCGGGCGGCGCGCTGGTTGCGCGAAATCAACCCGACCGATATTTACGAGCGAACGATCGAATTGACGACGCGCCTCAAAGCAGGCCTCTCGCAGATCACCGGCGTAACACTGCATACGCCCATTGCCCGCGAACGCAGCGCTGCCCTGGTATCCTTTGAATTGGCCGGTTGGAGCGGCCCTGCCCTCGCTGCGGCCCTGCAAAAGGAACACCGCATCATCACCCGTGCCCTCTTCCAAGAGCACCAGGGCATCCGCGCCAGCCTATCTTTCTTCACACGCGAAGAGGAATTGGACACCCTATTGACAGCAATCCGCGCTTACGCGAAGCGCGGCAACCGCTAGCGGATTCCTTCGGCAGCGCGTTTGGGCTTTTGCCAAATGGCTTTCGTCAATTGTGCCAGGAGCGCGTGTGATTCCTGCTGAAGATCCGAGTCTTCCTCGAAAATCCTACGCGCTTCGCGTTGACTGAATTCGAGCAACTCAGACGAATGTGACAGCATGTGCTCCAGGCCGAGTTGATCGACCACGCGCATACCGGGCACTGTTCCTTCCCAGCGTTGCTTCAAATCCAAATTCGCTAGAGCGAAGCCGTCATCAGTCTCTGTCATAGCGCGAAGGCGCTTGTTATGCGCTTCGTCTTCGTTTTCAGCGACCAGCAGGCAATACGCTCGTTGTCCGCTACGCCCCACACGGCCGCGCAATTGATGCAACTGCGCCAGCCCAAAGCGATTGGCGCCCTCGATCAGCATCACACTCGCGTTCGGGATATCAATCCCCACTTCAGCGATGGAAGTCGTCGCCAACACATCCGTTTCGCCGGCCGCGAAAGCGCGCATGGCCGCGTCTTTTTCACCCGTTGTCAGCTGGCCATGCAGCAAGCCCACCCGCTTATCGGGGAAATTGCGGCGCAACCATTCGTATCTTCTGCTTACATCGAGCCCGCCGCTGACGCCCTCGTCGATCAGGGGATTAACAACAAAAGCTTGCCCGCCGCGGTCCAATTCCAAAGAGAGCTGGCGATAGGCCTCCGCCCGCACCCGCGGGGAATAGAGACGAGTGTCAATTGCCCGCCGTCCATGCGGCAATTCATCCAGCACGCTCAGGTCCATATCGGGCGAGAGCGTCACGGCCAGCGTGCGCGGCATTAACGTCGCCGACATGACGAGCAAATGCGGGTTCTGCCCTTTGCCGCGCATTTGCTTCCGCTGCTCAACACCAAATCGTTGCTCTTCATCAGTTACGACCAGCGCTAAATTCTGGAATTCGACACCCTCCTGAATCAGCGCCTGAGTGCCAATGACCAGGTCAACTGTGCCCGCTGCCAGGCCCTCTCGCAATTCCTTTCGCCCTTTCGCGGAGAGCGCCGAGGTGGCCAACGCGATGCGCGGCGGCTCCGGTAGACGGGCGCAGGTTTCGCTAAAATTACGAAAGTGCTGCTCGGCCAAGATGCTGGTCGGCGCCATGAGGGCCGCCTGTGCGCCGCCACACGTCGCCAACACCATCGCTAATGTCGCCACGGCCGTCTTGCCCGAGCCGACATCGCCCTGAAGCAATCGGATCATCGGCCGTGCGCGCATCATATCGGCGCGAATTTCCGCATAGGCGCGTTCTTGGGCCGCAGTCAACGCAAAATCAAAGAGGAGGCTCGGCAAATCCGCAGCGCTCGTTTCGTCGATTGCGAGCGCCGGGCCGGGCAGCGCTTGCCATTCCCGCCGCCGCGCCAACAAAGCCAATTGCCAGACCAGCAGCGCGTCAAACGCCAGACGACGCTCGGCGTGCTGCCGGTGCTCGTCGCTTTCCGGAAAATGCGCTTGTCGCAAGGCCCAATCGATATCGGCCAGCTCGCAGCGATCTCGCAACGCCAGCGGCAAGGGCTCCGGGACGCGTGCCGCCCATTCGTTTAATGCCCCCTCCATCGTGCGGCGCAGCGTCTTTTGCGGCAACCCCTCCATCTGCGGGTAGATGGGAACGATGCGGCCGGCGCGCAAATCCGCTTCTTCCAACGACTGCCATTCCGGATTCGTCAGCTGCAAGCGGTCGCGAAAGAAGCGTGGAGTGCCACTCAGGCTCAGGCGCATCCCCGGTTGGATTTGCCGCTCTAGATAGGGCTGCCCAAAAAATATTACGCGCAGCGAACTCGCCGAATCCTCCAGCATCAAGCAGAAATCGCGACGGTTGTTGCGTCCAGTCTGCTGCCAGGTTTCGCGAACGGTGCCGATGACCGTCGTCGCCTGTTCCGCGACGAGGGCGTTGAGCGGCCGCAGCTGACGGTAATCCTCGAAGCGTCGCGGTCGCAGGTCAAACAGCAAATCGCGGATGCTGCGCACGCCCCGCTTCGCCAATACTTTCTCGAGATTGACGCCGATGCCCGTGACCAGCGTTACGGGTTGCTCCAGCGCCTGCCAGGCGAGGATGGCGTCGGTCGCGTCCAGCGATGGCCGCCGCTGGCGCGGTGGCTGCTCCAGCTTGGGGGCGGGCGGTTGGCTCGGCACGGCGGGTGGCGAACGAGGTTCGCGCGACCTTCGCTGGGGCCGCTCGCCCTGGCGTGCAGGCGTACCTTCATGCGCGGCTCTACTTGGTGGTGGCGCGCGGTGGAGAATCTGCAACGCCGCGTGCACGCGCGCTTCCCGTTCCGCGGTGGGGAGCGCGTCATAACCGCGCAACGTGGCGGCGATTTCGGTGATCTGCGTGCCTTGCTCCGGCCGACGAGCAGCGGGGCGCGTCTGGCGTTCCCAGACGCCCGCATAATCCGACAGTCCGCCTATAACGGCACGATTCAGATATCCCTGTTCGCGCTCCAAGCGCAAAATCTTCTGCAGCGTCTCGAAAGGCGAGGCCTTCATAGCGCCCCGAATCCATTCGTGTCAGCAGACGGCCCGCGCTCGAGCAAAGCGATACCCGTCGCCTCCGTACCGATATGCGCCGCCAGCGCCGCGCCATAGATCAGCTGGCCGAAATGCTCGCCAGGTCGTTCGCATGCCAGCCGTTCGCGCAAGAGCCGCGTCGTTTCCGTATGCCCCGGCTGCGCTTGCAGGATGTAACCGCACTCCAGCTCTTCAAATTCCAGCACGTATTCCACCAGCCGTTCGATCCCCGCCGCCCGCGTGCGCGCTTTCTCAATCAGCCGCAAGGCACCATCTTCCACGGAGACGACGACGCGCACATCGTGCATCTCGCTCAAGATCGTATGCGCGACGCTGAGATAGCCATTGTGCTGCAGCGTGCTCAGGTTCTCCACCAGGAAGACGGAATAGAGCCGCGCCGTCATGCCGCGCAGGGCCGGCACGAGCTCCGCCAGACCAACGCCGCTCCGCAACGCCGCGACGGCTGCCTCTACCAACATGCCCTGCATCACCGAAACGTTCTTCGAATCCAACAACTCGATTTCACAATGCCCGTGCAGCGCCGCCGCCGCTTTCCGCGCGTTCGCCAATGTGGGCGCAATTTCGCTCGAAGCGTGGATGCTCAAGATGGCCGCGTGTTCCATGCCCAAATGCGTGAAGAGGCGCGCGTAATCCTCCGTCGTGGGCGGCACCAGACGTGGCGGAGCCTGCGTGTCTCGCATTCGTTTCAGCAATGCGGCGGCCGGCCGCCCGGCGTGCTCGCGTTGCCGTTCGCCATCGATCTCCAGCTGATTCGGCAGGATAGTCAGCGGCGCGCCTAGCAATTGCGCCGGCTGCACGAAGCGCGCGTAGCTATCGGTTACGACATGCACCGACGGTGTTTGCGAGCTGGCGTTGGCGCTCACGAAGGCGCGGCTTCCAGCGCGGCGGCGCGAATCTCGCCCAGGGCCAGCGCATAATCGGCGCTCGGGTGGCGGAAAATAGCGCTGCCAGCCACCAGCACACTCGCACCCGCGCCAGCACAGAGTGGCGCCGTGCGCGAATCGATGCCGCCATCGACGACGAGCGGTATCGTTTCGCCCACCCGCGCCCGCAATTCGCGCAATTTCGGCAGCACATCGGCGCGGAATGCCTGCCCGCCGAAGCCAGGTTGGACCATCATCACGAGCAGCTCGTCCGCTTCGACAAGCGCTGCTTCGCCGATCGCGCCTGCTGGCGTTCCGGGATTCAGCGCCAGCCCGACGCGGCACCCTAGAGCGCGGATCTGCCGCAGCGCGTCCGCCGCATTCTCCACCGCTTCCACATGCACGCTCAGCACATCAGCGCCGGCCTCGGCGAAGGCGCGCAGGTGCCGCTCCGGCTGCGCGATCATGAGGTGCACATCGAGCGGCAGCGTGGTGATGGCGCGGATAGCGGCGATGACCGGCATGCCAAAGCTGAGGTTGGGCACAAAGTGGCCATCCATGACATCCAAATGGAGGCGATCGGCGCCGGCCGCTTCGGCCGCCCGCACCTCTTCGCCCAGCCGTGTGAAATCGGCAGCCAACAACGAGGGCGCTACAATAAGCATAACTGTCAGTTTAGCGGCAGGCCTCGTGATTCGGTAGGCGAAAGCACATGAACCATGTACTGACTTACTATCGCAAGCTCGAAGCTACACACGCCAGCGGCGCCGCCACCGAGCTCAGCCACCATGACGCCTTGCGGGAATTGCTACAGGCCCTCGACCCCGAATAGGCGGGGTTTCTTGCACACAAGACGCCAATTCACTATTCCCCCACGCTCCACCCCGGCAGAATCGTGCGCAACGGCTGCCTCGAGCCCCACGGTCTCAACGTCACCGAAGGAGCAAAGGCGCTTGGCGTCAGCCGCCAGGCGCTCTCCAACCTGGTGAACGGGCATGCCTCCCTTTCCGCCGAGATGGCGGTGCGCCTCGGCAAGGCCTTCGATACCGACCCCGAGCTTTGGATTCGCCTACAGGCCGCGTACGACATCGCGCAGACGCACAAGTGGGCAGATGATATCAGGGTCGAGCGCTACGGTGCCGCGCCGCTGGCACTGGATTGAACCCATCAGGCCCGCCATTGAGCAGAACAGGTCGTACACTCTATGCAGCCTGTTGAGAAAGTCTCCTGCTAGTCGGCGCTATTTATTTGGGCTGGCAACAATTTGTTCCACTTTACGTATCTAATTATGAGCTTTGGGATTTTGATTAATTTGTTACTTTGGTGATCATGATGTCTTTCTTCAGTTCTAATCGGGAGCGTCGGCTCTGGCTTGCGCTTGTCATCGTCCTGGTGGGGATTTACGCCACGCTGGGCCAAGCGCCGGCGATAGTAGCGGCACTGGGCGAACGCATTGTCGCAAGCGCAGGCACCAACCTCTTTTTCGCTCTGCTCGCGCTGCTGGTGGTGATCCCGATTTTCTTCATAGACAAGCGACTCGGTCGTGCTGAGATCGCGGTTGGGGTTGGTATCTTGGCTGTTTATCTGATGGCCTGGCTGAGAATCGGGTCATGGGCGGAGCGTACTCACTTGTTCGAGTACGCTTTAGTGGCTGCCCTCGTTCATGAAGCGCTGCTGGAGCGTCGAGAAAATGGTCGGCGAGTTCCCGCGCCTGCCCTTCTTGCTCTGATCATATCTATTCTCTTAGGCTGGCTCGATGAGGGTATTCAGTCCCTGCTGCCCAACCGCGTCTTTGACCTCATCGATATCGCCTTTAATTCACTTGCCGCCACAATGATAATCGGCGCGAGATGGATCCTAGCATTCGTGCGGCGGTGGGTGCAAGCGCGACGGGGTGCTGCTTAGGGTTGTTACTGTAACCGACATTTGCAAAACTGTTTTCAGAAACCCTCTACAGCGTTTCGTGTTTCAACAAACAGCATCACTTCTTGAAGTCTTAGTTTTTAAGAAAGTGGATAAACAATGGGGGAAATATTTGAAATTGCCGGAATATTTTCCTTAGCCAAACCCCTTGCTGTTGCAATGGCATTTCTAGGTTTAATTACTGGAGTGATATATTTAGTCGGTGGGATTGTTTATGATATATTCATCACACGTTCAGTAAATTTAGGTACAGCACTTTCCTTTTTAGCTTTGCTCCCTCTACGTCTTTTAGTACTCATAGTTATGCCTCTCACATTCGCAACTTTGGGGTTTATAGTAGGTGCTATTGGAGCTTTTCTAAATAACTTAGTTGTAGGTTGGCTTGGATAGAAACTGACTTTGAACAATAGGTATAATTGTCACTATAAATAACTTTTCCCTAATAGACAAACGCCCCAAAAAGGAGCGTTCATACGGGATATAAAAAGTGGGAGTTACCACAAAACGCGTCCCAGTGATTTTAATACGCACACATGTCTTCTCAGACAATTGTCTTCACAAATTGGGCACTTGACACGCAGAATTATTGGATTGTGACTGTCAATCTGTATTCCAAAAGAAAGGACCGTTAAATCTAATCATATAGTGCAAAGGTAGCGCTTAGTACCTTCGTGCTGATGTGTTAAAAATATAGCCAATATTACCTTATCTTTGCAACATGTCAGGTTATGATGATTATTGGCTATATTCATGTGAGTACCGAACAACAAGATTTGGACAAACAACGTCATTTGCTGTTGGACTACGCACATCAACAGCAAATCAAGGACTTCATTGAAATCGAAATATCATCTAAAAATCACAACGAGAACGGCGCATTACCGAATTATTGGACAGGCTTCAATCCGGTGATTTGCTACTAGTAGCAGAGTTGAGCCGATTAGGACGCAATATGTTTGCCAACATCCTGCACTGATGCTAATCCAGCGCCTCGCCCTTCGTCGCTGATGCCCTTGCCCCCTCCCCCGAAGACATCTTCCACTACACCTACGCCATCTTCCATTCGCCGCAATATCGCGCGCGCTACGCCGAGTTCCTCAGAATCGACTTCCCGCGCCTGCCGCTGACGACGAGCGTGCCACTCTTCCGGCAGCTGGGCGCTCTGGGCGGCGAGCTCGTCGCCTGGCACCTGCTGCAACACTCGGATTTGGAGGGTGTGAGCGGCTTGAGGACCACCTTCCCCATCGGCGGCGATAACCGCGTCGAGAAGGGCCACCCCAAATACGACGCGACCCACCAGCGCGTTTACATCAACAAGGCGCAGTACTTCGAGGGCGTCGCGCCGGAGCTGTGGCAGCACATGCTCGGCGGCTATCAGGTGTTGAAGAAGTGGCTGTACGACCGCAAGGGGCGGACGCTCACCAGCGAAGACATCACGCACTACCAGCGCATCGTGCGTTCCCTGCATGAGACGCAGCGCCTCATGCGCGCAATCGACGAAGCAATCGGCGCCTTTCCCCTGCCCTGAGCGGCTTCGCGCTAAGCGCCGCCGTCCGGACGGAAACTCCCCCACCGCCGCCGGTGGTAGGCCAGCGGCGCGCCCGCTTCCTCGTCCGCCCCTGCCGCCAGCACCAACCCGATCAGGACACTATGTTCACCCACCTCATGCTGCTGCAACAGGCGGCATTCCAGCCAGGCCAGCGCGCCCACAAGCAGGGGCGCGCCCATCGCCGCCCCCGGCCGCCAATCGGCGCTGGCGAAGCGGTCGATATCACCCTGCAGCCCAGCAAAGCGCTCGCCCAGCGCGCGCTGCTCCGCCCGCAAGATGTTGATGGCAAAGGCCTGGCTCGCCACGACCAACTTGTGCGTCTGCCCCTGCCGCTCCACGCTGGCCAGCACCGTCGGCGGGCGCAGGCTGACGCTGCAGAAGGAGCTGACTGTGAGCCCCGCGCGCTGGTCATCCGCCACCACTGTCAGGATGCAGATGCCACTCGTCCAGGCGGCCAGCGCGCCCTTATAGACGCGCTCGTCGACTGTCACTTGCGCACCAGCACATCGGCCAGCGCCTTCTTGGTGATGCGCGGCACGACGGCGTCGGCGGCTGGGTAACCGACAGGGATGAGGACGAAAGCGCGCTCGTTCGCCGGCCGCCCGAGCAGCTCGCCCAGAAAGCGCATCGGGCTCGGTGTGTGCGTGAGCGTCGCCAGGCCGGCCAGTTGCAGGCTCGCGAGCAAGAAACCGACGGCGATGCCGACCGATTCCTCGCTGTAATAATGCTTGACGCGCCGCTCTTCGCCCGCCTCATCTCGCGTGATGCCGTAGGCCTGGCGGAAGACGACGATGAGCGCCGGCGCCTCTTCCAGCATCAGTTTGCGCCAATCGGTGCCGAGCGGCGCCAGGGCCTGTAGCCATTCCTCGCTCATGCGCCCTTCGTAGCTGCGGCGTTCTTCGGCTTCGGCGGCGGCGCGGATCTGTCGCTTCAGCGCCGCGTCGCGCACCCAGAGGAAGGTCCAGGGTTGCTGGTTGGCGCCGCTGGGGGCGCTGGCAGCGGCGCGGATGGCGTTCTCGATCAACTCATCGGGCACTGGTTCCAGCGAGAAATGACGGACGGTGCGCCGCCTCATCATGCTGCTCAGGAAGGCGCGCGAAGCGGCCAACGCGGCCTCAGACGTCGGCCGTTCGTAAGCCAACGGCTCAGGCTGATAGGTCTTCGTCCCGTTCATAGAACGGTGCTCATGGAGTGGCGTTCATCGACGTGCACCGCCGAGCCGCCGTCCAATGGCCACGAGCAACACGCTGAGCGCATAGAGCGCGAGCAGCGGCCCCATCACCAGCAGCATATTCACCGGGTCGATTGTAGGAGTGATGATGGCGGCCGCGATGGCCGCACCAATCACCGCCAACCGCCAATTCCGCACCAACGCGCGCGCGTTCACCAGCCCCAATAACGCCAGCACGAAGAAGATCAGCGGCGTCTGGAAGGCTACGCCCATCCAAAAGAGCAATGTCGTGACGAAGCTGATATAGAGCTCTGCCGTCCATTCCGGCTTGAAGAGTGTGGGCTGGAAGCTGCCGAGGAAGCCGAGCGCCGGCGGGATGAGCGCCAGCCAGGCGAAGGCGACGCCCACCACGAATAGCGCCGTCACCGCCGGCAGCGAGCTCAGCAGCCAGCGCTTCTCGCGCCGCCGCAAGCCGGGCAGGACGAACATCAGCAGCTGGTAGGTGATGAGCGGAATCGCCAGGCTCGCGCCCACCAACAACGACACGCGGAAATAGGAAACGATGCCGCCCGTCGGCCCTAGGACGAGGAAACGGCAGGGGTCGCTCTCGCTGGCGCGCTCGGCTACTCTCTCGATACGGCAATAGGGTTGCATGAGGAATTCGAGCGTGTCGGCGGCGACGAGGACGCCCGCCAGCGTCCCGAGCACCACGCCGAGCAGCGCGCGGAACAGGCGGCGGCGCAACTCGCCCAGATGCTCGAGCAAGCCCATGCGCGCACCATGGCCGTCTTCGGGGTCCGGGAGCGCGGGCGGCTTTGGGGGTGCGCGGGTGGCCATGCGCTAGCCTTCCTTCTCGCTCCAGCTGCCATAATCGGGCGCGTCCGCTGGTTGGGTCGGCGTGGGCTTCGTTCCTCCGGCGCGCAACTCGCGGCTCGCTTCATCCAGCGCGCGCAAATCGGCGTTCAGATCACCTCGGACTTCGCCACGCAATTCCTCCAGCGGCTCCTGGATGGGCGCGGCGGCGCGGCGGATGGCGCTTTTCAGTTGCTGGTTGAGCCCGCGGCGCGTGGGGATCTGGCGCGGCACTGTGACGTCGACGCCGGCGTCATCCAGCTCGCGCTGCAACATCCGCGCCGATTCCGCCCAGAGCCGCTGCGCGCGCGCCAACCAGCGCCCCAGCTGATACGACCAGGTGATGAGGCGGCGCGGCCCGGCGACGATGAGCGCGATAAGCAGGATGAGCAGCAGCTCCGTCCCGCCAACACCGAGGAAGTTCACGCGACCGTCACGCCGTCGGGCGAGAGTCCCGCGCGCAAAGAAGGCAATTCTTCCGCTACACTGCCGAGGACGCCGTTGACAAAGCCGATCGCCCCTTCGGAGCCGTAGACATCAGCCAGCCAGACGGCCTCGTGGATCATCACGCTGAGTGGGCGCGCGCTATGCAATATCTCGTAGAGCGCCAGGCGCAAGATGTTTCGGTCGACGATGGCCAGCTGGTCGAGTGGAAAATCAGGTGCATAGCGTTGGATGATTTCGTCAAAAGCGGCGCGTCTGGCGAACACCCCCCTGACGTATTGGCGCACGATTTCACGCTGGCGATCCTCCAGCTTAGCGTACTCTTCGTTATGGGTCAGGGCAGCGGTGATGGGATGATCGGCGCAATCAATTTCATAGAGCACTTGCAGGACGACGCTACGGCTTTCGCTGCGGTCGGTCGAAGGGGCGACAGGGCCAAGGATTTCCACGTTCCCCAGCACGCGTTCCAGCACCGGCGCTTCGCCAGCCGGGGCTTCATGCAGGTGCCACTCACCGCGTAATGTGTAAGCCCCTTCTTCCGCTCCCGCCACCAGGCGTGACAGGGAAGCGGTCGGGATCTCGCCCTTCTGCCCGCCTTCCCAGGCCAGGCGCTCCTCGGCAACATATTCCGCGCTCGCTACGCCACGCAGGCGCAACGTCAGCGCCATCTCTTCCCCACTCGGGTGACGCAACATGGCTTCATGAATGATTGGGGCGGTTCTCTCCACCGCGGCACCTCCGACCACATTATATTATGGACGCTGGGCGCGCCGCCGTCCAGTGAGGCGGGCCGGCGCCATCGCGAGACGCTTGCCAGCGCGACCAGCACGCTTTACACTGCGGATTACACTCCCCGACGGAAACGAGAACGAGGGCGCATGCGATTTTCTGGGCGCCTGATTGCATTGAGCGCGCTGCTCATCGGCGCCGCAGCCATCTTGTTGGGCGCGCTCGCCCTAAACCCACCGCGGCCGCTCATCAGCTACGTCCGCTTCTCGAGCGATACCCTCAGCGCCAACGCGGATGGTTACGAAGACGTCGTCGAAATCTCCTACGCGCTCACGCGGAATGCGCGCATCACGCTCCAATTCACTGACGAGCGCGGCCAGACCTACGCCTTTCGCGAGGGCGCCGAGCGCGCCCGCGGCGAATATTCCTTGCTCTTTGGCGGCGTCGTTAAGGCAGATCCGGCGATAACCTACGAGGCCATAGGCGAAGTCCTGCGCCACACCCTGCCAGATGGCCGCTACGAATGGCAATTCACCGCCATCGCCGACGATGATGGCAATGGAAATGGCGAAACGCAGCGCGAATCCGGCCACATCGCGCTCAGCGGCGGCGATGCGAACTTGCCGGACATCGTCGAATTCAGCGTCTCGCCGCGCAAATTCACCCCCAACCAGGATGGCCGTGATGATCGCGTGCAGATCAACCTCTTTCTGATCAAGGACGCTCAGCTAGATGTCTATCTGGAGGCAACGGATAGCACGCGCCTCTTCATCCCCGAACGTCAGGAAGGGCGCAAGCCGGGCGAAGCGGGGCGCGCCATCTTCGATTATGAGGGCGGCGTGGATATCGGCGCCGACCCGCCAGCCGATGGCGAATACATCGTCACTGCCATCGCGCGGGATGCCGTCGGTCAGGTCGTTCAACGACGCGCCGACCTGAGCATCAGCGCTGGTGGCAAACCGCGCGCTGAAATCAGCGGCCAGCCGAGCGGCGTCACCGTTGTCTTCGACCACGCGCCATACGATGACCGTTATTACAGCGCCGATCAGTTTGGCGGCCTAGCCATCTCCCCGCCCGCAGACCCTAACGCGCTCACGCTGACGACCCTCGCGATACCCCTGGGCGACGTGTTGCTCTTCCGCCTCACAGTCGAGAATTACGGTCGCACGCCCATCCGCACCGCCGGCCCCTGGCCAGGCGCGGTCTACCAACAAGACCAACGCGCCGCCAGCCTCGGTTGGTTCGAGGAAGCGGGCGCCTGGCGCGTCGGGCTGGATTGTGACACGGCCCCCAGCGATTACCCCTGGCGCTGGGCCGTCGCCCCGCTGGAACAACTACAAGCCGAAACCGACGAACGCACCGGCATCACTTATTACTACCTGCCACCGGGCAAGAGCGCCGTGGTCTGGGGCGGGGTGCGCATGACGGAGCTCATCTTGCGCCAGAATCCGCAGACTTGCTTCGCCGGCCTCATCCACGAGCAAGTGGGTATCAGCATCGAGAACCAACGCGTCGGCCCGCGCGAAATCGAGCTGATCGACGCCGCTGCGCCGCTCTACGGGGAGGATGCGGGCTCGGGATGAGCGCGCCGACTCACGACCTATCATCGACAATCGCCGTCGTGATGGTTACATACAACGTGCGCGAATTGGCCCGAGAAGCGCTGCGAAGCCTGCAGGAAGACGCCGCCGCCTCGCAATTGGCGTTGCGAATCGCCGTTGTCGATAACGCCTCAAGCGACGGAACGGTGGCCGCGCTGGTGGCAGAATTTCCGCAAATCACATTCATCACCAACAGCGCGAACGCCGGTTATGCCGCCGCCAACAACCAGGGTTTGCACGCCCTCGGCTACCTTAACGAGGAGAATCCGACCGCCACCGACCTGCCTGCTGCCGTCTATTTGCTCAACCCGGATACCATCACGCAACCGGGGGCAACAGCCGCATTACTGACGGCGCTTTCGGCGGCGGCGGCGGTTGGCCTCGTCGGCGCGCGCTTACGTTATGGCGATGGCCGGCACCAACATTCGGCTTTTCGCTTCCCGGGCCTGCGCCAGCTCTGGGCGGAATTCGGCTGGTTGCCGGGACGCCTTCGCGAGGGGCGCACGAACGGCCGCTACCCGCTGAGCAAATACGAGAGCGGGCAACCCTTCGCCGTCGACTTCGTCCTTGGCGCGGCGATGATGGCGCGGCGAGAGGCCGTGCAGCAAGTCAGCGGCCTGGACGAAAGCTATGTGATGTATTGCGAGGAGATCGATTGGGCCTGGCGCATGCGGCGGGCGGGCTGGCAGGTGCGCTGCGCGCCAGCGGCCACGATCACGCATCTGAGCGGACAGAGCAGTGCCCAACGACCCGCCGCCAGCGCCCTCCAGCTCTGGCGCAGCCGCCTGCGCCTCTACGATCGCATCCACCCGCGCTGGAAGCGGAAACTGGCGCGCGCGCTCATCGCCCGCGGGATGCGCCGCCGCCTGCGCCAGTTACACCCGCGCACAGAAACCGAGCGCGCTTTGGCCGACAGTTACCGCGAAGTAATCGCGCTCGCTCGCGCCGGATCGACATGAATACTGCCTCTCCGTCCGCGGTCACCCTCACGGCCGTCGTTCTCACACACAACGAGGCTGCGCATATCGCCGCTTGCCTGCAGACGCTGCATTTCGCCGATCGCCTGCTGGTCTTCGATTCTTTTAGCCAAGACGAGACACCGGCCATCGCTCGCGAATTGGGCGCCGAGGTCATCCAGCATCGCTTCGCCAATTACGCCGCGCAACGCAACGCTGCCCTCAAGAGCCTGCGCGGCCGCAGCGAATGGGCGCTATTCATCGATGCGGACGAGCGCGCGCCGAGCGAGCTTGCGGCAGCCATTCGCGCCGCTACCGCCGAACCTGGTTACGCCGGTTGGCGGATGCCGCGCCACAACTACATCTGCGGTAAGTTGACATTACACGCAGGTTGGTATCCCGATTACCAGACGCGTCTGTTGCGCCTCGATCGCGCGCGTTATGACTCGAACCGACCGGTGCATGAAGTCGTCCAGCTGGATGGCCGCTTGGGCACGCTGGCACCTGCCCTCATTCATCATAATTACCGCGACTGGGCGCACTTCCAACGCAAGCAACGCGCCTACGCCGAATTCCAGGCCGCGCAGCTGCAGCGCGAGGGCATTCGTCCCCGTTGGCGCCAACATTTATTGCCGCCGCTGCGCGAATTCCGCCGCCGCTACCTCACGCTGCGCGGTTACCGCATGGGCTGGCACGGCCTGCGCCTCAGCCTGCTGATGGCTCAATTCGAAGCGCGCAGCTACCGCCTTCTGCGCCAGCGTTACCGCGCCCGGGCGCTGCTCAGCCGCCGGGTACCGTGAGCGCGTGTTCCAGTAGAACTCCCCCCACCGCGCCTTCCTGCACTGTCACGGGCACCTCGAGCGTGACGCGCTCCAGATAGCAGAGGCTGGCGTTTTCCGCCTCACACCAGTAGACATCCAGCTTCGCGCGCAGGGTCGTTTCGCCGGGGCGGAAACTCACGTTCAGGAGGGCCGTCGGCGTCGTGAGCATCTGGCTCGCCGCTTCCAGCTGCACGACGTCCGCGTCATCCGCCTGCCATTCGACTGTGGAGACGGCGTTATCATTGATCTTGTAATCGGCGGGCAGGGAGAGCGCCAGCTCGATCTGGCCATCGCCGCTGGCTACCAGCTGGGCAGGGAGCGTGATTTCTTCGTCGCGCCGCGCATCCCCACCAATCACGGTCAACTGGTCACGTTGCTGGAGCGCTTCCGGGTTGGTGAATGTCAGGGTGTTCACTACGCCTTCATCCAGATTGATGACGCGGATGGCGTGATTGTTCGTATCGGCAACGTAGACGCGGCGCGTGCCATCCGGTAATGCGGCGTAATCCAAACCACCAGGTTCATCGAATTCGGCCTCGCCGAGCGGGCCATCGCGGTAGCCACCGCTGCCGCCCCCACCCGTCAGGGTCGTCGTAACCAGCGTAACCGGGTCGAGCGCTTTGATGCGGCTGTTGTAAGTATCGGCGATGAAGACCGTATCTTCCCGCGCGCCGCCGCCCGCCACCCCGAGCGGATGCTGCAGCAAATTCTCTCCCAGCGCGCCATCCTGATCGCCGAAAGTGAAGAGGCTATTGGCGGTCGTGCCGCTCACGACTCGCAACGCATCTGCTTCGATTTCGGCGACGCGCAGGGTGCTCGATTCGCTATCTGCGAAATAGAGCAAACCGTTCGCCCAATACAGGCCGCTCGGTTGCGCCAGCTCAGAGGCGGCCAACGTTGAATTCAGCGCCGCTTCGCGCCCGTTGCCCACCGCCGGCCGCAAGAGATTCGCCGCGACATCTAGCTGCCAGATCTGGTGCGTGCCGGCCATGGCGATATAGAGCGTATCGTCGGCGCCGAATTTCACATCCCAGGGGCTGCGCAATGACTCGCCCGTCGGATTGCTGGTGGAGAAGCTGAAAGGCCGCCCGCTGACACCCTGTCGCCCGCTACCGGCAACGGTGGTTACTCGCTCCGCCAACAAATCGATGACGCGGATGGAGTGGTTGCTCGTGTCAGCCACATAGAGTGTCTCATCGCGCAGCGCCATCCCCTGCGGTTGCTGGAAAGCCGCTTCCGCATAACCGCCATCCGCAAATCCTTCTGCGCCGCTGCCAATGACCTGTAGCACTTCCAGTGACGCCAA
This sequence comes from Phototrophicaceae bacterium, assembly GCA_965237765.1. Classification (GTDB taxonomy): domain Bacteria; phylum Chloroflexota; class Anaerolineae; order Aggregatilineales; family Phototrophicaceae; genus WTGJ01. The sequence goes on along the minus strand of OZ250157.1, from coordinate 1,860,303 downwards.
ATCGGCGATAATGATGCGGTGATGTCCTGTATCGGCGATGAAGAGGCGCTCGCCCTCGGCATCGACGAGCACTTTACCGGGGAAGCGCAAGGGCCGCGCCAGCACATCCTCGCCTTCATAAGCGGCGGCGGACAAGGGTTCACGATTGATAAGGCCCTTGACATTCGGATGACTCAATAAGCCACCCACGACATCGTCGAATACAGCGAAGGGGAACTCGCCGGAAACCGTCACCGTCGATTGGCCATCGCGCCCCTGGATGACGAGCACGTTACCCAGCGGGTCGATAAAAGCGAACGAAGGCCAGGCCCGCACACCCCAATTGCGCCAGATGATAAACTCGTTGTCATTCACGACCGGGTGCTCGACCTCGTAGCGCTGGACGATTTGGCGCAGGTTCTCGCTGTCACCCTCATTTTGGAATTTGGCCGAATGCACACCGATCACGACCAGCTCGTTGCCATATTTCTCTTCCAGCGCCTTGAGCACCGGGATGACATGCATGCAATTGACGCAGCCGTAGGTCCAGAAATCGAGCACGACAGCCTTGCCGCGCAGGTCCTGGATACTGAGTGAGCCATCGATATTGATCCATTCCAACCCGGCCGGGAATTCGGGCGCGGGCACTTGCGGATTACCGGCATACACGGAGCCATCTCCTTGCGCGAGCGTTGCACCCGGTAGCAACGCTAGCAGCCCGGCCAATAATCCCAACGCAAACATCTTGCGGGTCATTTTCGCCACTCCCTTGCGCGCTCGCAATCAATTTGCTTCATAGGATAGCGCGCAGTCCTTACAGCACGCTTACGCACAAGCCAGCCTTGCCCAATATTACCGCCAATGCTAGGATGGCATCTATGGACCAAATCGATTTGCGAAGCGATACCGTGACCTGGCCGACGCCCGAAATGCGTGAGGCGATGGCCACCGCCGAACTCGGCGATGATGTCTTCTATGAAGATCCAACCCTGAACCGCTTGCAAGATGAGGCGGCGGCCCTCCTTGGTAAAGAGGCAGCGCTTTTCGTAACCAGCGGCACGCAAGGCAATTTGAGCGCGGCCCTGGTTCATTGCGGCCGCGGCGACGAGGCCATCCTCGGCAAGACGGCGCATATGTTCCGCGCGGAAGCTGGCGCGCTTTCCGGCATCGGCGGCGTGCATTCCAGCCAGATCCCCGATCGCCCGAACGGACAATTGCCGCTCGCTGCTATCCGCGCCGCCATCCGTGCCGACGACGAGCATTACCCGCGCACGCGCCTCATCTGCCTGGAAAATCCGCACGCGGATTGCGATGGCACGCCGTTGCCACTGGATTATGTCGTGCAGGTCGCCGATATCGCTCATGAGCACGGCGCCGCCCTGCATATCGATGGCGCGCGCCTCTTTAACGCCGCAGCGGCCCTTGGCGTTTCGGCGGCGGAGCTGGTCGCGCCGGCCGATAGCGCCTCTTTCTGCCTATCCAAGGGCCTCTGCTCACCAATCGGTTCGCTGGTGGTGGGCGACGCCGAATTCATCGAGCGAGCGCGGCGCATCCGCAAGATGCTGGGCGGTGGTTTGCGGCAAGCGGGCATAGCCGCCGCGGCCGGACGCGTGTCGCTGGAACGGATGACGGGGCGCCTGGGCGAAGACCATCGTCGTGCCCGCCTGCTCGCCGAAGGCCTCGCGCAATTACCGCTGATCGATCTCGACCCCACGCGCGTCCGCACCAACATGTTCTATTTCCACCTCCGTCCGGAAGCCGGCATCAGCCCACACACGCTCAGCCAGCGCCTCGCCGCGGACGACGTGCTCATCATGGCATCGCGCGACCACAGCGAACGTATGCGCCTCGTCACGCACTATTGGATTACGGACGCGGCGATCGAGCGCGTGCTGGAGACCTTCGCGCGGGCTCTGAACAGCCACCACTAATCACCATATGACCGAAGAACCGCGCGCCGCCGAGCCTATTTACCGCGCGGAAGCGAGCGACCTGCTTTTCGGCTATCTGCTGGCCTTCGCCGTTAGCATTGGCCTCACGCCGCTCCTGCCGGAGCAGGCCGCCCTGCGCTACACGCTCTCTTACGCGATATTGATGGGTTTCGGCGCGCTGGCCTGGGCGCTCGGTACTCCCCCAAAAGTGGATGAAGCGCCAAGGCAGCTGCTGCGCGGGATGCTGGTGGGGATCATGCTGGGCTTGCCCTTTTTCTTCATCGGCGGCGCCGGTTTGCGCGGGGCGGTGGCGCGGCTCTTTCCGGAATTACCGGCCGGCGCTGTGTTGGCCTACGCGCTCTTCATCATCACGCCAGCGGAAACACTCTTCTTCCGCGCGCGCGCGCAACGGCACCTACCCTGGGTGCTGGCCGCCGCGCTCGCCACGGCCTGGGGCCTGCTGCTGTATCTGCCGCTGCTGGAACCGCTGCGTTTCCCCTACCCGACCACGCTCATCGCCGTGGCAATTGGCACGATGAATGTGATTTTCGGATATCTCTGTCATCGAAGCGGCCTGGCCGCCGCCTTCGTCGCGCAGCTGGTGGCTTATACGGTGTTGCTCTTTTTCCCGTCTTTATCCGGTTAGCGCTCTGAGATCGGCACGAATTCGCGCGGCGGCGGGCCGACGTAATGTCCTTTGGGCCGGATCAAGCGGCCGCCGCGCTGGTCGATAGCGTGCACGCCCCATCCGATCGTCCGCGCCACGGCGAAGAGCGGGGTGAACAAGTCCACTTCCAACCCGAGCGACGCCAGCAAGACCGCGCTGTAATAATCCACATTGGGGAAAAGTCGGCGCTGGATGAAATAATCATCCGCCGCGGCCGTCTCCGCCAGCGCCGTCGCGATATCATACCAGCGTCGTTCGCCCTGTTGCTGCGAAAGCGCATCGGCGTGCCGTTGCAAGATGGCCGCCCGCGGGTCCGGCGCTTTGTAGACGCGGTGGCCGATACCCATGATGCGCCGCCCGCCCTGTTTGACCTCACGATCGAACCAGGGGCGCACGTTTTCCACCGTGCCTATTTCCATGAACATGCGCATCGCTTCGCTATTGGCGCCGCCATGGGCGGGGCCCTTTAGCGTGCCGATGCCGCCGACGACGGCCGAATGCACATCTGAGCCTGTCGCCGTGATGACGCGCGCAGCGAAGGTGCTGGCGTTCAGCCCATGTTCGGCCAACAACACCAGATAGGAATTGATGGCGGAGGTCGTCGTCTCGTCCGGCTCGCGGTCGAACATCATGTAGACGAAATTGGCCGCCAGCGTCAAATCAGCGCGCGCCGGGATGGCCGGTTGGCCGTTGCGGATGCGCGCCCAGGCCGCCGCGATGGCTGTAACCTGCCCACAGAGGCGGATGACGACCCGCCGCATCGCCTCTTTATCCAGCGCCGCTTCTGAATCCGCGTCATAATGACCGAGGGCGGAGACGGCTGTGCGCAGGACGGCCATCGGGTTCGCTTCGCGTGGCAAGGATTCGAGCAAAGAGATGATCTCGTTCGGCAAAATCGCGCTTTTGGCGATTTGCTCGCGCAATTCTTCCAATTGCGCGGCGTTTGGCAAATCGCCATTCAGGAGCAGGCAACACACTTCTTCGAATAAGGACTGTTCAGCCAATGCTCCAATTTCATAACCGGCATAGGAAAGTTGACCCGCAGCGCCATCAATCAAGCTGGTCGTGATTTCTGCCACTTCCGCACCGGCCAAACCGCCAGCAGCTGCCATTTCACGCGCCCATCGCTAAGATAATTGCCCCTTATCAGTATAACAACGCGTCCTAAACCTGCCAAAGTCTCAGCGCGCCGAATCAGCGCGATTCCTCCTATCGTGATAGCATGCAAGAAGAAATGTTAGCTGCCGCGTGAACCGGAGCCACCGTGCCCCCAGATGAGAGCCTGCCCGTCAGTTCCACGGCCCCCGCAAATACCAGAAACTCCGCGAATGCTCCCACCCAGCCCACACGCTGGTCCGGCGAATTGCCGGTTTGGCTGGATGAACTGGCTGCCATCGTCTGCATCATTGGCGGTATTATCTCCATCTTAGCATTGCTGGATATCGCGACAGAAAACGCCCTCGCGCGCTCCTGGGCGGCGGCGCTGCGCACGCTCTTCGGCGAGGGCAGCCTGCTTATTGCCGCGGCGATGACCATCCTGGGCATCCGCTTGCTCATGCCGAGAGATCGGCGCACGCCATCGACTCCGCGCCGTATCCTCGGGGTGGAATTGGCTTTCCTGGCGCTGCTGGCCCTCTTTCATTTGCAGGGCGGCGAACCGGAGTTGGCGTCCATCCTGCACCGTGGGCGCGGCGGCGGCATCTTTGGCTGGGGGCTGGGTAGCCTCGCACGCCTCAGCGGCCCGACGATCGCGAGCGGCATCTTCGCGCTGATATTCCTCTTGGGCGTGGCGCTGGCGGCCGGACTGGGGCGGAAGGGGGCGGCGGCGCAATTTTATTCGGCCAGCACCTGGTTGGAACAACTGGCCTTCTTTCTGCATGGCGAAAAGAAATCCCACACCCAACCCGCCCCGCAAGTAGATGAGGACTTACCGCGGTTCGGTCGCCACAGTGGGCAACAATTGGCTGCGCGCCCCAGACAACGGCTGATGCGCATCTCCGGAGTACGCGCGTCTCGCCACCTACCACCTTCGCGCCGCCCGCGCCCGGAAACGCCGGATACGGGGCCGCACGCCACCCTCACCGCCGATGCGCCCGAGAGTACCGGCCCCGCGCCCACCACGGATATCGGCGCGCTGCGCGCCGCCCAGCTACCTGCCCTCGAATACCTGCACCCCGAATACGCGCGCCCAGCCGAGCATCAGCGTGAAACCGAGCAGACGGCCGCGCGCATCGAGGCCACGCTGCGCGATTTTGATATCGAAGTGGATGTCGTTGACATCCAGGTCGGCCCCACCGTGACACAATACGCCATCCAACCCTATAAGGACCGGGTGGGCCAACTCGGCGAAGATTCTCGCAGCCAACTGACACGCATCAGCAAGATTGCCGCCCTACAGGACGACCTGGCGCTGGCGCTGGAGGCGACACGGTTGCGCATGCAGGCGCCTGTGCCGGGCCAGCGCGTCATAGGCATCGAGGTGCCGAACCCACAACCCCAGCGCGTCACCCTGCGTTCAGTCTACGAGAGCGCCGCCCACCAGAGCGCGTTGCGGGCGGCCCATTCGCCGCTCTATGTGCCGTTGGGGCGCGATGTTAGCGGCAAACCCGTCGGCATGCATATCGGCGCGCTGCCACACCTGCTCATCGCCGGGACGACTGGCTCAGGCAAATCCGTCTGCATCGCCGCCCTGCTCAGCGCCCTGCTGCTGGACCAGGGGCCGGATACCCTCCAACTCGTGCTGCTGGACCCGAAAATGGTCGAACTGCCGCGTTTCCAGGGCCTTCCGCAGCTGGTCGGGCCGGTGGAAACGGAGCCAGAGCGCATCGTCGCCGCATTACAATGGTGCGTGGGCGAGATGACGCGGCGCTACCAGCTCTTGGAAGAAGGGTCCGCGCGCAACCTGGATGCCTATAACGCGCAAACCAGCGAGCCGCTGCCCTACTTGCTCATCGTCATCGACGAAATCGGCGACTTGATGTTGATGCAAGGCGCGGAGATCGAGCGGCCAGTCGTGCGGTTGGCACAAATGGCGCGTGCGGTCGGCATACATCTCATCGTCGCCACGCAACGTCCGAGTGTGGATGTGTTCACAGGCTTAATCAAGGCGAATTTCCCGGCCCGCATCGCCTTCCACGTGCCATCGAGCGTCGATTCGCGCGTAGTCCTGGATAGCGCCGGCGCGGAGACTTTGCTCGGGCGCGGCGATATGCTCTACCTGGCGCCCGACGCCGCCGGCCCGCGCCGCATCCAGGGCTGCTTCGTCAGTGATGAGGAAGTGCGCGCCATCGTGCAGCATTGGAGTGCCTGGCAGGCCGAACAGATCGCCCTCGGTGCCTTCCCCGCGGATACCGGCGCTCCCTGGGCGAGGCAGGCGCAGGAACGCCGCATCGCCAACTGGTCCGAAGGGGACGCCCTCCTGCCGCGAGCCATCGTCGCTTTGCGCGCAGAGGGCTTGGCTTCGGCATCGCTGCTGCAACGGCGCCTCGGACTCGGTTACCCGCGAGCGGCGCGCATCATCGATACGCTAGACGAGCTGGGTCTGCTCGGCGAAGCAGCACCCGGCGCGCGCGGTCGCCCGCTCACCTTACCCGCCAGCGAAGAAGAGCTGCGCGCCTTGCTCGCTGGTGGAGATTAGACTTCGTCGCCGGATGATTCGCGGCTGATTTCCGCAGCCAGTTGCAAGAAGCGCAAGAGCGCCCGTGCCAGGCGCAGCCATTGCAAGCCACTTGGAGTCGGCGAGCCACGTCCTTGCCTGAACAGAATCCGCGCCGCCAGGACCAGCAAAAGCGCTGCTCCCACACCGCCAATCCAGAGCGCATCGGACGGCATCGACCCACGCAAATTCAGCTCGGTCTCGTCCTCAACGCGCGGATGGGACATCGCGTTCCTCATCATCAGAAAACAGAGGCGGTTGACGTGGATCCCCTGCCAGCGCAGGAGCGGGTAGCTTTTCGCTCCAATCACGCACGCGGCTCTGCAGCGCGAGGCCGCCTTTCCGCAGCGCGCGCATTCGCGTCCGCCGTGCCGCTGCCGCCTTAGGCAGGGCCACCTGCCCCAGGGCCAGCATTAGTAGGTAGAAAGGCAAGGCGCAAAGCGCCAGCGGACAGAGAACGAGGACGCTCAACAACCAATCACGCAGGGCGCCCTGTTGCGCGCGCGTCAGGGCCGCGAACGACACCCCGACCAGCGCAAAGGGCGCCGCCACCGCCAGCAACCAGGCGATGGCGCCCAGACGTCCGCGTCCGCTTGATTCCTCTTGCTCCATAGCCTTATCATACCCCAGATGAACACGGAAGCGGCGCAGCGGTTGCGCATCACGTTTGGCAAGCGCGGCGCTCTGCAATACACCGGCAACCTGGATATCGCCAAAATCTGGGAGCGTGCCTTGCGCCGCGCCGGGTTGCCCGTGCTCTATTCGCGAGGCTTCACGTCGCGCCCGCGTCTGCAATTCGCCACCGCCACCCCCCTCGGCATCACCAGCGAATGCGAGCTGCTCGATGTCTGGCTGCGCGAAGCGGTATCGCCAGAAGAGGTACCGCCGCGCCTCCGCGCCGTGAGCCCCGCCGATTTAGAAATCCACGGCGCACGCGCGGTGCCCGTGCGTTCGCCCTCGCTGCCAACGTTGGTGTGCGCCGCCGAATACCGTGTTCACTTCCCTGATGGCCTGCCTGCGGGCGCGCTGGCTGAGCGGGTGGTGGCGCTGCTGACAGCCGAAGTATTGCCCTTACGCCAGGAGAAAAAGAAGAAGCGCGGCACAGTCCAAATCAGCGAGCGCGACGCGCGACCTTTATTGCTGGAGCTAAGTGCGGACGGTGACGACACCCTACGCGCGCGTCTGGCCACCGGCGAACGCGGCAACCTGCGCCTGCGCGATCTGTTGCAATTGCTCGGACTGAGCGATGAATTCCATCAATCGCATCGCCTGGCGCTGATATTGGATGAAGGGGGAAACTAGCGGCGTGTACCGATTGCTATCAATTGCGATTTGGGTAACGAAGTCGTATGCTGTTGCCGTTGAAGGAACAATTGGGTTTGCAGCATTGCCTGCTTCAGCTCGCCTCTGATGCAGCACTGGTATTCTAAGGAAATCACCGAAACCGCGAGCAGAAAGCAAATTGATCCCATGAACCGCGCCGCATTGCACATTCACGAGGAGGTTGCTACTTCCCTGGCCGAAGGGCGCCCCGTCGTCGCGCTGGAGACCAACGTGCTCACCCACGGCTTGCCTTTGCCACAAAGCCTGGAGACTTCGCTGGGCATGGAAGCGGTCATCCGCGCCGCCGGCGCTACCCCCGCCACCGTCGCCATCCTGCGCGGGCGGCTCACCATTGGCGTCAGCGCGGCCGAACAAGAACGCCTCGCCAAAGCGCCGGCGGGCAGCGTCCAGAAATGCAGCCGACGAGACCTGGCGCCGGTCATCGCGCGCGGTGGCGATGGCGCGACCACCGTCGCCGCGACGATGGTGGCCGCCCACGCCGCGGGCATCACAGTCTTCGCCACAGGTGGCATCGGCGGCGTCCACCGCGGCGAACCCTTCGATATCTCCGCCGATCTGACCGAACTGGGGCGCACGCCCGTCGCCGTCGTCTGCTCGGGCGCTAAATCCATCCTTGACCTGCCAAATACGCTCGAGGTGTTGGAAACGAACGGCGTGCCGGTGCTCGGTTACCAGACCGATTCGCTGCCCGCCTTCTTCCAGCGCGATAGCGGCCTGCGCGTGGATAGCCGGTTGAATGACATCGACGAAGCCGCTCGCGTCATTCACGCCCACCGCCAGCTCGGCGCGCAAAACGGCCTGCTCATCACGGTGCCCGTACCCGAAGAAGATGCCCTTGGCGCCGCCGATGCCGAACAAGCCATCGCCCGCGCCTCACGCGAAGCGGCCGAACGCGGCATCCGCGGCAAAAAGCTGACGCCCTATGTGCTCACGCGGGTGGGCGAGCTGACTTCCGATGGCTCGTTGCGCGCCAATATCTCGTTGCTGCGGAACAACGCGCGCATCGGCGCGGCCATCGCCGTCGCGTTGAGCAAAATGGGCGCCGACTAGAGGGATTAAGCTAGGGTCTCCGCCCCAACCTGCCACCAATAATAGATCAGGTCCTGCGCGTCCGTTGCCGCGCCGAATTCCTGCGCCAGTTGCGCGAGGATCTGCGCGCGGTGCTCCGTACTATGATTCAACACGTGCAGCAGAACTTGCCATTTCGCCCAGCTGACCCGTGCAGAATCATCTGGATGGTGGAAAGAGTGCAAGCGCGCCAAACCTGCATCATCCAGGCTGGCCAGCCAAGCTATTTTCCATTGCTCTTGATCTTCAGCGATCGATCGCAACTTCGTTTGATTCAGCGATTCCAGCTCCAAGAGAAAATCCAACGATGGAGCACCCAGGCGACGCAGCCAAAAACGCTCTGCATTCAAAATATGAACCAGCTGTTGCTGTATCGATCCAACCGAATAAACCAATGGCTGCCTTAAGGCTTTGTCTGATAACGCAGCGACGAAGTTCCAAACTCTTGCCATCGCCCATTCGTGATAGGTGAACAGGCAACGCATAATGTATACAGAAACACTTCCTTGGATGGCTGATCGCCGTGCCCGCCAATACCGACTCAGATCAATCTCCAGAGTTGGAGCGTTAAAGTGTCGTGACAATTGCAAGAGAATCTGTGAACGGTGGTCCGTCCCGTGATTGACGACATGCAACAGCGTGAGCCAGCGTGGGCAAAGTGGGTCATCCCGGCCTGGAGGAATCGGCCAGCGGTAATATTCACGCAAGCTAGTGTCATTCAGGCCTGCGACATATTCGCGCAAAGCTACCCGTGCTTGTTTCGCGGCTATTCGTGTCGAAGTGAAATCCAGAAACTGTGTATAGTCACGCCATTGGGCCGGTGTCTCACTCCCTTGCATTCGGGCCAACCAGACGCGCTCTGCTCCCAGCATATGCGCCAGTTGATCCCGAATCGAACCGACGGAATACGCTAGTGGTTGCGTGAACTGCTCCGGTTCCAGCGTATCGACGCAACGCCAGATTCGCGCATCGACCCAATCGCTGAAATCCAGCAACGCTACCAGTGCCGTTTTCAGCCCTCCCACAACCATGAACTTTTACCTCCTCCTCATCCAAATACTACAGGTCATGATAGCGGCTATGGAGAAAGGGGGTAGCTACGCGCTTTTATAGCGCAGTCGCGTGTCTGCAGGGATATGAAGTTTTATTGTGGTAGCACAGCTGGGTCGTAAATAAGTTTTTTTACTCGCAAAGTATCTCCAAAGGAAAAGTTATAGGAACAAGCGGAACCGTAATATTCGTTTCACTGATGAGATTATCCACCAGCCACGCACCTACATCTTCATCGTCAACGAAATAGGTGGCTTGAGTCGAAACATAACCAATATCATGGACGATATGAAACAGCAGGCTCGATTCTGCTGCCCGTTGATTCGTTGTGAGTTGGATGACACCGATCTTCTTTGCCTGTTCGCGTGCCAGATCTGCTTTGTACTCCTCAATGATCGTGAAAACGTTTACCAACGTCTCGCCGCTCTCAACCAGAAATGTGGCAAAAGGAATCAAATGCAGCGGTGATTCAAATACATACATTGTGATTTCCATTATGGCCTCGTTCCTGTAATCCGCGAGGGATTTGTCCGTCACTGGCAAGACATGCTTGAGCACCGCATCCCCTTCTGCAACGATCCGTAAACTCAGCGAAACATATTCGCCCATTTCGCTTGGTTTTAGAGTAACGATGAACCAGGTATCGGTGGCAGTGCAGGTGAGATCCTCAATGGATATGCTTGTTCCTAACGAGTTTTGCAAATTGCTCTGTAGTCCGAACCACGGATCATCATCTAGGAACGAATCGGGGAGATTGGAATCTAAATTTTCCAGGTCTAAGGAGATGTCAAAATCTGATTCCTCAATGTCGGTGTCTGCTATCCGGTCGAACACCACCAAGCTATAGGAACCCGATGTTCCATCATCGTATCGATTGACCTCAATGTAATAGGTACCGGCAGGAACCCTTCTGTCTTCAATCAGCGAATTGACTCCTTCTCCGCCATCATCATCCCACTCCAGGAGTTCTATGTTACTGCTATACAATCGGAGCAATGGGTCCAAATTGCCGCTTCTTCGCATTACGGATAGATCCAAACTGGTTTCTGTCCTGACCTCTATCGAGTAAAGATCACGGTTGTTTTGGTCATCCAGCCTTCCCTGGATCGTCTCGCCCAGCTCGATCCGCTGCGGCCCTTCCACCTCCCCCAGCACTGTCAAGCTATAGGAACCCGATGTTCCATCATTGAATCGATTGACCTCGATGTAATAGGTACCGGCAGGAACCAATCTGTCTTCAATCAGCGAATTTCTCCCCTCTCCGCCATCATCATCTGTCTCCAGTAGTACCATGTTACTGCTATATAATCGGAGTATCGGGTCCAAATCGTCGCTTCTTCGCATTAAGGATATTTTCAAACTGGTTCCTATCCCGACCTCTATCGAGTAAAGATCACGGTTGTTTTGGTCATCCAGCCTCCCCCGAATCGTCTCGCCCAACTCGATTCGCTGCGACATGTCCGCACCAGCTTCCTGAGAAGGAGGCTGCGCCTGCACGACTAATTCATAATCTCCGCTAGTGTAAACTCCCACAGAGATGTTTGTGTACCGTAAGACCTCGATGTAATACGTACCGGCAGCAACCCATCTGTCATCAATCAACGAATTTCTCCCCTCTCCGCCATCATCATCCCACTCCAGGAGTTGCATATCACTGTTCAACAAACGGATTCTCGGGTCCAAATCGCCGCTTCTTCGCATTAAGGATATGTTCAAACTAGTTTCTGTCCTGACCTCTAACGAGTAGAGATCCATGGGGTTTTGGCCATCCAGCCTCCCCCGAATCGTATCGCCCAGCTCGATTTGCTTCACCCTGTTCAACTTCTGCACTGTCAATTCATAGGTTCCCTCAGAGTTCTCTTTTTCCCGTTTGACCTCGAAGTAATAGCTACCGGCAGGAATCCATATACCATCAAAAGGCGGATCGCTACCCCCTCCTCCAAAAGGATCCCTCACCAGGAGTTCCATTTCACTGCTATACAATTGGAGTATCGTGTGAAAAGCGCCGCTACTTACAGAAAAGTCCAAATTGGTCATGGTTCGGACATCTATCAAATAAAGATCACTGGTGTTTTGGTCATCCAGCCTCCCCTGGATCGTCTCGCCCAGCTCGATTCGCTGCGCTCTGTCCGTACCTGCTTCCTGAGAGTAAGCGGGCGCCAGAATGCCTGATACCAGCATCAGTGAGATCAAAACCACCCGCTTTACCTGTAACATAAAGCTTCTTAGCACTAATACCCCTGAAATCCAAGTTAACATCCGGGCTAATTCATACTGTACCGCTGTACCGGATTCCTTCAAACCTATGTTTTCCGCCACCTTACCCGAGAATAAGTTATAATGAAGACTTATGGGTGATACGATGTTATCAAGTGAAATCGAAGCGCAATTACCGCGGATGCTGGCGCGGGTCGAAAAACCTGGCCGCTACGTAGGTGGTGAATACAACAGCATCCGCAAACGGTGGGAGGACATCCAGACTCGCGTCGCCCTCGCCTTCCCTGATATCTACGACCTCGGCATGTCCAACCTTGGCATCATGCTGCTCTATGAGCAAATCAATCTACAGCAGGACATGCTGGCCGAGCGCGTCTTCAGCCCTTGGCTGGATATGGAAGCAGAGCTGCGCGAACGCCGCCTCCCGCTCTTCTCGTTAGAGAGCAAGCGTCCGCTCGCTGATTTTGACCTGCTCGCCATCAGCCTGCCCTACGAGCAGCTCTATACCAACGCGTTGAATATGCTAGACCTGGCGCAGTTGCCCATCCGCGCCGCCATGCGCGATGAGAGCCATCCCCTAGTCATCGCCGGTGGCCATGCCTGTTTCAACCCGGAACCGATGGCCGAATTCATCGACGCTTTCGTGATCGGGGAGGGCGAGGAAATCATCGTCGAAGTGACGCGCACCCTAGGGGAAATGCGCGGGCAGCCGCGCGCCGCACAATTGGCCGCCCTGGCGCGCGTGCAGGGCATCTATATCCCCAGCTTTTACGAGGTCGATTACCGCGCGGATGGCGTAGTCGCCGCCACTCGCTCGATCCACCCGAGCGCGCCGGCCCGTGTGCTGAAGCGCATCGTGCCCGTGCTGCCGAAGCCCTTCACGCGCTTCCTCGTGCCGAATATCGATACCGTCCACAACCGCGCGCCCATCGAAATCATGCGCGGCTGCACGCGCGGCTGCCGCTTCTGCCACGCCGGCATGGTTACGCGGCCGGTGCGCGAGCGGCCCGTCGAAGAGATCATGCAGGCCATTGCCAAAATTGTCGAATACACTGGTTTTGAGGAAATTGGTCTGCTCAGCCTCTCGTCTTCGGATTATTGCTATGTGCACGAGCTGGCCGATGCTGTGCAGGAGAAATACGCTGGTTCCGGCCTCAGCCTCAGCTTGCCCAGCCTGCGCATCGAGAGCACCAGCGTCGAATTATTGGAGAAGCTCGGCGATACGCGCCGCAGCGGTTTCACCTTCGCGCCCGAAGCGGCCACCGAAAAGATGCGCAACATCATCAACAAATACGTCCCCGACGAGCGCGTGCTGCAAACGGCGCGGGATGTCTATGAGCGCGGCTGGCGCACCATCAAGTTCTACTTCATGATCGGCCATCCGGAAGAAACCCTGGAAGATGTCGAGGCGATCATCGTGCTCTGTCAGCGCGTGTTGGCGGAGGGGCGGCGCATCCTCGGTGGCAAGGCCAACCTCAATGTCGGCGTAAGCACCTTCATCCCCAAGCCGCATACCCCCTTCCAATGGGTGCCACAAGACGACCCGGCCCAGGTCGAAGCGAAGCTGGATTTGCTCAAGCGCAAATTGCGCGGCCGCGGCTTGCACCTGCGTTGGAATGACAACGAGAGCACCGAGCTGGAAGGCTTCCTGAGCCGCGGCGACCGGCGATTGGGTCCGGTCATCGAGCGCGCCTGGCGCGCCGGTTGCAAATTCGATGCCTGGCAAGACCAACACAAGCATGACCTCTGGCTGGTGGCGCTGGCAGCGGAAGGCCTCTCACCTTCTTTCTACAACCACCGCGCGCGCTCCGGTGATGAAATCTTCCCTTGGGACCATATAGACGTCGCCATCCACAAGAAATTCCTGCGCCAGGATTACGAGATGAGCGTGCGACGAGAGACACGCGTGGATTGCCGCGATCAATGCTTCGCCTGCGGCATCCTGCCCAAATACGCGCAGATTCGCGCCCAGACCGAAGCTCCTGCCTGGGAATGCCCGCCCGTCACGCCCATCGCCGAACGGCGCAACCGTCGCGAGCGCCTGCGCCAAACGTTGCGCGAACCCAATGTCACACTGGTCGGTTAACCGGAAGCTACGCGGCATTCCCCCAGTAAGAAATCAAAATCCAGGAAGATATTCTCGTAGATTTTGTCGTATTCCTGCGCGATGGCTAGGGCGTATCCCTGCTCGATCAGCGGCAGGGCGCGCGCGCATTCACTGAGGTAGCGGTAGGCATCGGCGGCGTGATAATAGACTCGCGGGTCGTCACTGCCCAATGCGATGGCCCGTTCCAGGTGTAGGGCCGCCTCGCCAAACTGTCCGAGCCGATCCTTTTGCATCCGCCCCAGGTAAAAGAGGCAGGCGCGCTCCTCCGGCGCAACTTCCACGCACCGTGTCAAGTATTCGTTGGCGCGCTCCGGGTTGCCGAAAACGCTGTTGTAGATGAAACCAAGCCAATACAGCGCGCCGCTGTGGCTGGGGTTGCGGTCCAATAATTCGAGCAGCGTGCTCAGGGCGTCTTCATGCTCGTTGAGGCGAATCTGGTTGATGGCTAGCGCCAGGGCGAAGGATGGCAAGTTTGGCGCGCGGTCGTAAGCGCGCTCCAATTCTACCTGCGCAGCCAGGAAATCGAAACTTGCCTCGGCGAGCAACTGGCCATGCACGCGCAGTGCCTCCGCATTTTCGCCGTCCTGCGCCAGCACTTGCTCAATGAGGACGAAGGCACGGTCCGTCTGTCCGAGGTCGGCATAGGCTTCCGCCAACAAAGCGCGCGCCTCTGTGTGTTCTTCATCCAGGAAGAGCGCCTGTAAGGCGCTGGAGACGGCCGCGGCAGGTCGGCTATCGCGGATGAAGGCCAGCGCCAGCAGCGCCCAGGATTGCGGCGAGTAGGGGTCGGCAGTGATGGCTTGCTGGGCAGCGGCGTGGCCGGCAGCGACTCGCTCCAACGCCAGCTGTCCGCGCGCCAGGCGCTGATAGATGCTGGCCTCGTTCGGGAAGGTGTCGAGCAATAGGGCGAATTGCTCAGTGGCGTCCTCCATGAAGCCGCCTTGCCATGCCTCTTCGGCACGGCGAGCTTGACTGAGCAGGGAAGGCGGCGGCGTAGCGGTAGGAGCGCGTTGCGTGGCGACCCAGGCTTCCAATTGCCCGAGCGCTTCGCCGACTGCTTCCTGCACCGGCGGGCGGAATTGCTCGCGCCGCAAATAAAGCTGGTAACCGCCGAAAATAAGCGCGAGCAACACCACCCAGATGAGCAAACGGCGCAAGCAACAACCGCTACGCGCCATCGCCGAGACGCGCTCATGCCCACGGTAATCCACCCGCTTCGGCAGCTGCACGCCGCTATGCCCCCCACCTGTTCCGGAATAACAAATCGTCCGGCGGAATTATGGGTATCAAGTGGCGCTCCCGCCAACGCATTCCCGTCAACCTCCCAAGCCGAATTGAGCAGCCGCGCAGGTTACGTCAGCCCGCATCAACGCTTCGGCCTGTGCCAGGTAAGCCAGCACCGCCACGTCACCGACGGATTGCGCCCGTTCCCGCGCCTCTTTCCACACCGGCCAGGCCGCCGCGCAATCATCTAGATAGTAATGTGAAAGCGCGCGCATCCACCAGCACGCGAGTGCCTGGCTACCGCTCGCCACGCAGCCCTCGAGCGCGACGATTGTGCCGGCAAAATCGCGCTGGTTGTAGCGCAATTCACCGAGTTGCAACCAGGCGGAGGTATCTTCGGGATCAAGGGCCGTCGCGTCTTCGCAATAGCCGAGCGCCTGGTTGAATTGCCCCAGCTTGGTATAGGCCTGGCAAAGCCGCAAGTTGGCGCGCGCGTGCTGGGGGTTGCGCGCCAACAGCAATTCATAAGTATCGATGGCCTCCTGATTCTGCTCATTCGCCAGTAGCACGTTGGCCAATTCCAAATAGGCCGCCGCCAAATGGGGCGCCAGACGCGTCGCTTCCTGCAGGTGGACGATGGCTCCTTCACGATCCTCAATGAAGAGCAAGGCGTAGGCATAAGCGCGTCGCACATCAGCATCTCGCGGATCCGCCGCCAGCGCGCGCTCAGCATATTCCAATCCCTCAGCAATGCGCGAAGCGTTGAGATAGGCGCGCGCCAGGGTCGCGAGCAAGGGCGCGAAATATGCGTCGGCTTCCAGCGCCGCTCGACCTTGCGCGATTGCTGCCTCAGACTCGCCAGCGAATGTCAAGCGCGCGACCTGCAACGTATGCCCGCGGACATCGCGCTTGTCCAGCGCTAAGATCGCCTGTGCCTGCTGCGCGGCGGCGGTGTATTCGCCCTGCGTCAAATACAACTGACCCAATTCATAACGATAGGCTGGCTGTTGTGGCTGGAGCGTAACGGCTGTTTCCAGCGCTTCGATAGCCGCAGCGACATCTCCCCGCGCCAGGGATTGCAAGCCCCAACCCGCGTAATCACTGGCAAAGGGTGTGGCTGTCGGCGCTCGACCCAGCGCTCCGTCGACGACACGCATGACCCCGCGCCCATCCGCCAACCCGAGCGCGACGATCAGCAAGACCGCCAACCCCAATAACCACATTCGTCCGCGCCGCCGACGTTGACCAGGTTTCTCGGCGAAGAAACTGTGCGACCAATCGCGCCGAAAACGCATCAGTTCTCGCTGCCGTAGCTGCCGATGGGCGGCGGCGGCACCGCGGTGGGTGGGATGGGCGTCGGCAATTGGCGGTCAGCATAGCCTTCGCAATTCACCCTGACGCCATCTAGCCCAAAGAGGATATTCTGCACGATCAACTCGCCATCACTGAGCGCCGCCGCGCGGCCGAGCGATTCGTTGAGCACCGACCAGGCATCCGCGCATTGACCGAGGCGATAATGCGCCAGGCCGCGCAAATACCAACATTCGATCGCCTGCCCACCCTGATCTACGCATTCCTCCAGCGCCTCGATGGATCCTTCATAATTGCGACGGGTGTACATCATCCGCCCCAACTCGGAATGGGCCTCCGGGAAAATCGGCTGATAGTCGATCGCTTCTTCACAATAAAACTGCGCATCAGCGAAGAGCCCTTCGGCGGAATAGGTCTGGCAAAGGCGCAGGTAGGCCTTGGCGTTGCCCGGCTCGCGCTCGAGGATGTGGTTGTACACGCCGACGGCACGCTGTACTTCGCCCACGCGCTTGTAATATGCCGCCAACTCGAATTGCACAGCCGTCAGGTTGGGATTCAGGCGCGCGGCGGTTTCCAGTTGTTCGATGGCTTCGTCGAAACGCCCCAACCAGAGCAAGGTATAAGCAAAATCGCGATGCACGTCGACATCGTTCGGCGCCAGCGTGACGGCCAGTTGTCCGAATTCGTATGCTTGCTGATAACGGGCGATATCCGCATAGGCGCGGGCCAGCGTGCCAACGATGGGCGCGAAATCATCCTGCTGCTCGCGACCGCTCACGGCGAGGGGGATGGCGGCGACAGCGTCTCCCTGCAACACCAGCGCGCGCGCCTGCAAGGCATAACCGCGCGCGTCGCCCGGCGCCTTCGCGACCAGGTCCGCCCCGAGCGCCACCGCTGCGACAAGCTCGTCCTGCTCGAGCATCATCAACCCCAGCTCGTAGCCATAAGCGACGTTGCTCGGCTGCATGTTATACGCTCGCTGGAAGAGGGCACGCGCCGCGGCCACGTTGCCATCGCGGTAGCGAAAGATCCCTTCAGTCGCCAGGTCGCTCGCCAGCGGCAAGGGCGTCGGTCCCATGCCGGTCATATTCAACAGCGCGCCCTGCATTCCTTCGAAATTCAGCAGCGTCCCCGCCACCAAACCCGCCGCGAAGAGGGCCAGTGCCAGGATGAAGACCCGCAACGGCGTCCAAAGCGCGGGCTGTTGGAAGAGCGGCTTGTGGTGATCGCGGCGGATGCTCATGGCAATGGCTCACCGGCGGGCGGCCGCGTGGGAATGGGCGCCCTCCCTACATGCGCGCCAGCGTCTGCTCCAGCTGCGCGGCCGTTGGGCGTGATTGCCGGTCACCCAGCTCGGCCAACGGCGTTTGTGAGAGGTTTAACGTTTCCGCCAACAAGGGGCGCGGCTCTTCATAATAGAGCAAACCGGTGAGGAAGAGCTGCTCGCGCTGCGCCTCCTCGAGCAGGTGCAGGGCCTGGCGGCGCTGGCGGGGGTCATAATCGCGCTCCACTTGTTTCAGACGGATGTGAGAGCCGTCGTGCATCTCGACGATGATGACTTCACCCGCTTCCTGACCTTCTATTATAATTTCCTCGCGCGCGACGACGTGGTCGGGTACATAGGTGATTTCATGCAAGGGCGTCTCATTTTCCTTGCCGAAGGGGTAGGATTTCGTGGAATCGGGCGCGTTGTTGAAGGTAACGCAGGGGCTGACGATATCGAGGATGGCCGTCCCGCGATGAGCGAGTGACGCCTTGAGCAAGGTCTGTACCTGCTTGGCGTCGCCACTGAAACTGCGCGCGACAAAAGTGGCGCCACCGATGACCGCCTCCAGACAGAGGTCAATGGGCGGTAGCTCGTTCTTGCCATAGTATTTCAGGAATTGCCCTTCGTCCGCCGTGGCCGAGAATTGCCCCTTCGTCAGGCCATAGACGCCGTTATTCTCGATGACGTAAACCATCGGCAGGTTGCGGCGGATGAGGTGTTTGTATTGCCCAAGGCCGATGCTGCCCGTATCGCCGTCGCCACTGATGGCAATGGCTGTCAGCGAGTGGTTGGCCAGCATCGCGCCCGTCGCGACTGAGGGCATGCGCCCATGGATGGAGTTGAAGCCATGCGAGCTGCCCAGAAAATAGGCCGGCGTTTTGGAGGAACAACCAATGCCACTCAGCTTGATGACTCTGTGCTGCTCAATACCGAGCTCGTAGGCAATGCTGACGATCTGGTTGGAGATGGAATCGTGCCCGCAACCGGGGCATAGGGTGCTCTCGCCACCGCGATAGGCGCTGCGCTCCAACCCGATTTCATTGACGCGCGCGCGGCGCGGCCGTCGCTTCGAATTGCGAACTGCGGCTTTCTCCGTCATGCCAGTCCCTCCTCTTCGCGGATGCGGCGGAATAGCCAGTCGGGTGTCATTGGGAGTGCATCGCCCAACGCCAGCGAAGTCATGCGACTCGCCTCACCCGGCAGGTCGAGCGTCAGGATTTGCGTCAGTTGACCATCAAAATTGTTCTCGGGAATATACACGCGCTCGTGTTCGCGTATAAAATCATGGACTGCGGCGGATAGGGGCAAGGCGCGGACGCGCAGGTAATCCGTGGCGATACCCACCTCCGCCAGCCAATCGCGCGTTTCCTGGATGGCCGCTTCGTTTGATCCAAAAGTCACAATGCCAATGGCGGCGCCATCCGGCGCATCCTCGCGGAAGGGTTGCGGCAGGATTGCGCGCGCGCCTTCGTATTTGCGTTGCAGGCGCTTCATATTCTCCAGCCAATCGTCGCTGCGCTCAGAATAAACGCCCATATCGTTGTGGCCGCTGCCGCGGGCGAAATAAGCAGCGCGCGGGTGATCAGTGCCAGGTACGGTGCGATAAGTAATACCGTCACCATCATAATCGCGGAAGCGGTACCATTCACCTTTTTCGGCGTAGAATTCTTCCAACTCCACTTTGCCGAGGCGCTTGCCACGCTGGATGGGTTGGTCCGGGTAAGCAAAGGGCGTCGTCATCCAGTTGTTCATGCCCAGGTCCAAATCGCTGAGCACGAAGATGGGCGTCTGGCGCTCATCGGCAATATCGAAGGCACGCCAGCCAAATTCGAAACATTCGGCCATCGTCCCCGGCAGCAACACCAACTGGCGGGAATCGCCATGGCCGAGGAAATAGGTGAACATCAAATCGCCCTGGCTCGTGCGCGTGGGCAGCCCAGTGCTGGGCCCCATCCGCGTGATATCCCATATGACAATGGGAATCTCGGCGACATAGGCCAGGCCCACGAATTCGCTCATCAGACTGATGCCGGGCCCGCTCGTGGAAGTCATCGCCCGCGCGCCCGCCCAGGCCGCCCCGACGACCATGCCGACTGCCGCAATTTCATCCTCCGCTTGCACGACGGCCACTGTGCTCTTGCCATCTTCGTCATCGCGCAAGGATTTGTGCTTCAGCACCGCATCCACCAGACTCGTCGAGGGGGTGATCGGATACCAGGAAACCAGGTTGACGCCGCCAAAAAGCGAGCCGAGTGCTGCCGCCTCGTTGCCGGTGATGAGGAGCGCGCCATCCGTCTGCGCATCAGGCGCAAATTGGTAGGGATCCTGCTTCTCCAGGTTGGCCGCTGCCCAATCGTAGGCCACTTCGATGATCTGATAGTTCATCTGCGCGGGACGTTCGCGGCCACCGAAATTCTCCAACAAGGCTTCGCGCAGCAGCTCGAGCGGGATGCCAAAGAGCTGCGCCACCGCGCCCACATAGACCATATTGCCAACCTGCTCACGACGCTCCCGCGGGATGTCGAACTGGCGCACGGTGTCGCGCACGGGTATCGAGTAATAATGACAATCGTCGCGGCTCTGCGTCCATTTCCATTCTGCGGGGAGGATGCAAACGCCACCAGCGGGCACGTTGTGGATATCCTCTGCCGCTGTCAGCTCGTTCATGACGATGGCGATCTCTGTGGTTTCGCGGCGCGCGGTATATCCCTTATGGCTGACGCGAATGGTATACCAGGTGGGCAGGCCTTTGATATTCGAAGGGAAGAGGTTCTTGCCGTTAACAGCGATGCCCATCTTGAAAAGCGAGCGTACCAGCACGTTGTTGGAGGTCTGCGAACCGGAGCCGTTCTTGGTTGCCACGGTGAAGGCGAAATCGTTGATGATAGGCGCCTGCTGTTTCTGCGGCAATTCGCGCTCGCGGATGGCCATGGGATGTTATGTCCTTTCTGCGTTCACCTCTACAGTTGTAGAGGAAACCACCGGCTCGTGAATGCGCCAGGGCGGGATATGCAAAAGGCGCGTGTGCTCGATGAAATCCTGACGGGCAGCCGCCAGCTCGCAGCGCTCCAAACCCTCCAGGATGCGCTCGTGGTAATCCCATACGCGCCGCAGGTAATCGTAATCCATATAGCGATTGCGCTGGACGAGCTCGTACGCTTCCCAATAGGCCTCGAGCAGACCGATCACGAAGGGGTTGCCAAGATCGCGGAACATCGTCAAATGAAATTCGCGGTGTTCGCGAAAGGGGATGCGGATGGGTTGGCTGCGCAGCATCACGTTGGCCGCCGCGACACACGCGCGCATCTCAGATAGATGTCGATCATTCAGTCCTGCGCAGGCGGCATCCCAAAAGGCAACCTCCAACTGGACACGCAATTCGGCAAAGAGATCAAAGAAGCCTTCTTCGCGTGCCAGGGCATAGAGCAAGCTGAGCAAGACAGCCGGCTTGAAATCATACGGCTGGAGCTGCATGCCATTCTTGGTTTTCACCTGAACCAGGCCAAGCGCGCGCGCGATGCTCAGCTGCTCGCGCACTTTACTGGTGCTCATGCCCAGCTGCGCCTCTTTGGTCAGTTCGTTGATGGTCGGCAAGCGATCACCGGGCTGGAGCGGTGCCCGCGCCAGATAATTAAGCAGCTCGGAGCCAAGTTCAATACGGTTCATGAGCACACTTGCTCTCCGATCTTCAATATTATCTGATAAATACGAACAATCATAGCAATAGGATAAGTGATAATGGCGTCGGCCGCAAGGGCCAATCGTGTTATCAGTGGCCTATTCCGCCAGGGCCATCCGAATTCGTGATAGCAAATTGGCGTAATCGGCGGGCCGGTCGCGGAAATCTCGCCCGGCCACTTGCACGCGCAACAGCGGGCAATGCCGCCAACCCGCCGCCCAGCGCTCATACAGCCCGTTCAGCTGCCGCAAGTATGCAGGCGCGATGCTGCGCTCGTAATCCCGGCCGCGGCTGGCGATGCGCTCTTGCAATGTCTCCAGTGGCGCTTCGAGGTAGACGATCAGATCCGGCGGCGGCAGGAAGGCGCGGACGGCGAGATAAAGGCGGTGATAGGCTTCGTAATCGCGCGCGCTCATCATGCCTTGCTCGCGCAGATTGGCGGCGAAGATTTCGGCATCTTCATACACAGTGCGGTCCTGGATGGCCGGCTCCCCGGCGTCAAGCAGCTGACGGTGGTGCTCAAGCCGCCGTCCGAGGAAATAAACTTGCGAATGGAAGGACCAGCCGCGCATATCGCGGTAGAAATCGGCGAGGTAAGGATTATCGGCGTTCGCCTCGTAGAAGGGCCGATAACCGAGCGAGCGGGCCAGCAAGCCTGTCAGCGTGCTCTTACCGACGCCAATATTCCCCGCGATGGCAATGAAGGGTGTATGCGCGCCCTGTGGCTGCGCGGCCATGATTCGCTTATTCGCTCTCGTCCACAGCGGGTGCCGCTTGCAGGACACCGTAGCCATCCGCTTCGCGCCGGTAAAGCACGCAGAGCGCGCCGCTGCCCTCGTCGCGGTAGAGGTAGAAAGGATGGCCGAGCAACTCCATCTGGTCGATCGCTTCCAGCTCGCTCATGGTGGCGACGCGAAGCACCTTGCGGCGGACGATTTCGGCGTCATCGGCAAGCACGCCGATAGCTTCATGTTCAAGCGGTAGCACCTCAGCGGCGCCCAATTCTTCGACTGTGGCACGGAATTTGCCGCGGCGCCGCCGATCGATGCGTTTGCCCTTGAAGCGCGAAATCTGGCGGTACATGCGGTCAACAGCGCCGGTGATGGCCTGATGCATTGCCTGGCGGTCGCTGCCCTCTTGCTTAACTTCGGCGCGCAGGATGGCACCGCGCTGGTGGCGGAGGGTAATTTGCGCGCTGGCGACGCTACCCTGCTGCGTGCGTTGCCGCATCAGTTCGACGCGCAAATCGGCGATATGCGGCAAATAACGCGCGAGCCGCTCCACCTTGCGGCGCGTGAATTGCTCGAGGTCTTCGCTAAGGGTAACGCCTTGCGCGGCGATGTGGAGCTCCAAAAGAATTATCCTTTCTAGGCAGTATCCGGGCGAAATGGTACCCAGCATTATAGGGGAAATGGGGACTAGAGCGATACCTAACAAAGGTCAGCGCTTGGAACCATACGCGTGCAAGCGCGTTTATCGGCCTGCGCTGGTGTGCTCACCGTCAACGCAAACACCGCCGCAGCGCCCGCTTCCCGCAACGCCCGTGCAGAGGCTACTAACGTCGCGCCACTCGTGCAGACATCATCCACCAACAGCAGCCGCTTCTCGGCCACGTCACCCGTCGCCTCGAAAGCTGCCTTCACGTTGAGCGCGCGCTCCGCCTCGCTCAGCCCGACCTGCGCGCGCGTGGCGCGCTGCCGTCGCAACCAATCCGCCCGCATAGAGACACCGGCCCGCTCGCAAAGCGCCTCCGTCAGCAATTCTGCCTGGTTGAACCCTCGCTCATCCATCCGCGTTTCGTGCAAGGGCACCGGTAGCACCGCGTCGATCCTCTCATCCTGGCCGCACAGAATTAGCCACAGCCGCTCCCCAAGCGGCGCCGCCAGCTTACGCGCGCCACCATATTTCAGGGCGTGAATGCTCTCGCGCAGCAGCCCCTCATGGACGCCGCTCGCCAGCGCCCAGTCCAACGCAGCCAGATCGCGCTGGATCGGTTGCCCCGGCCCAGCCACCAGCTCCGCCTCACAGCCAAGACACAACTCAACATCATCCGGCTGGCCGCAGAGCGGGCAACGCGGCGGGTATAGCCAATCGAGGCCCTCGTTCAGCAGGCCCGTAACCCTCTTCCTGAAGTTTGACATGATCGCGGTGCCAGTCTATCTTAGGCGTGGGTGCGCTACCATTGATTCAGGAGCGGAGCAGCTGGAGCGGACGGAGGCCAATGGGCTGGTCTATTATCGCCACGCGGCATGGGCGGCGCTTCGGCACGGCATCTTCACGCGACATGGCGGCGTGAGCGCGGCTCCCTGGCAATCTCTGAATCTGGGCGCATCCGTCGGCGATTCGCCGGAGGCCGTCGCCGAAAACCGCCACCGCCTGCTCGCTCATTTCGGCTTGGAACGCGCGCGTGTTGGCACGCTCTGGCTTGTCCATGGCGCGGATGTGCTGCAGCTGGATGCGCCGCCCAGCGCGAATGGCCAAATGCCACAGGCTGACGCCTTCATCACCGATCAGCCGGATGTGCCGTTGCTGCTGCGCTTCGCCGATTGTGTACCCCTGCTCTTCTACGACCCGGCGCGCGCGGCCATCGGTATGGCGCACGCCGGCTGGCGTGGGACGGCGCTGGGCATCGTCGCGCAAACCATCCAGGCCATGCAAAATGCCTATGGCTGCGCGCCCTCCTCCATCCAGGCCCTCATCGGCCCCAGCATCTGCTGCGCCTGCTATGAAGTCGGCGAAGATGTGATGGCGGCCATGAAAGAGCGCTTCGACGAGGAGGAGCTAGCGAACTGCGCGCGGCCCTCAGCCAATGGTCGTTGGCAGCTGGATCTGTCGGCCGCGAATCGCCTTGAGATGGAGCGCGCCGGCCTGCAACAGATTCAAGACACCGCGCCCTGCACCGCCTGCCATTCCGATGAATTCTTCTCTCACCGCGCGGAGGGCGGGCGCACCGGTCGCTTCGGCGCCCTGCTCTGCCTATGACGATCGCGCCGCCGCTGGCAGTCACGAGCGAGGGCATCGCTCCACAATTGGAGGCCTTGCGAGCGCGCATCACGGCCGCCTGCGAGCGCGCCAATCGTGACCCGAGCGGCGTTATCCTCGTCGCCATCACCAAGACCTTGCCGCCCGCGCGCATCCGCGAAGCTTACGCCGTTGGCTTGCGCGATTTCGGCGAAAACCGCCTCGAGGAAGCGCGCGAAAAGCTACCCGCCCTGCGGGAGGAATTGCCAGAGGCGCGCTGGCATATGGTCGGGCACGTGCAGAGCCGCAAGGCCACCGCCATCCCGCCCCTCTTCAATTGCCTGCATTCACTCGATAGCCTCAAGCTGGCGCGCCGCCTGGGCCGCTTCGTCAACGAGCAGGGCCGCATCTTGCCCGTTCTGGTGCAATGCAACGTCAGCGGTGAGGCGAGCAAGGGCGGCTTTCCCGCCTATGATTGGCGTGAGAATGATGCGACCTTCCGCCACCTACAAGATTCGCTCCGCGAAATCGCGGCTACGCCCGGTTTGGAATTGCGCGGCCTGATGACGATGGCGCCCATCCTGACCGCGCCCGCAGCGGCGCGACCTTATTTCGCCAGCTTGGCCGCCTTGCGCGCCGCCTCCCAGGATTCACTCTCCCTGTCTCTGCCCATACTGAGTATGGGCATGACGAACGACTACGAAATTGCCATCGAAGAAGGGGCGACGCTCGTGCGAATCGGGCGCGCGCTCTTCGGTGAACGACCCGCTCACTAAGCAGGAGCCCAGCCGATGAACCTCCTATCTACCCTATTGCAACTCTATTCGCTCATCCTATTGGCGCGTGTGTTGCTTTCTTGGTTCCCCAACGTGGATCGGGGCAATCCTCTCGTCCGCTTCCTGTTCGAAGCGACCGAGCCAATCCTCCGCCCCATCCGCCAGGCACTACCGCAGACCGCCGGCATCGATTTCAGCCCGCTCATCGTCCTCGTGGGCATCCAGGTCTTGAATGGTTTGCTGACGCGCTTGTTCTGAGGAAGCTGTCATTCGGCGACGAGCAGGCGGCCGCAACTCTGGCAGGCGGTGAGCTCCCGTCCATGGCGCACGCGCTGCTCGAGGCCAGTGCTCAAGCTCACGCCGCATGCCAAGCAGCGGCCCTCGCGGATGAGGGCCAACGCGCGCCCTTTCTTCTGCTTCGCCAGGGTACGATAGGTGGCGAGCGCGTAAGCTTCCACCGCCGCCAGCGCCACCTCGCTCTCGTCCGTCAAGCGCGCCCGTTCGTTCGTCAACTCGGCGCGCTCGGCGATCAACTCGGCATTATCCTCAGCGCGGGCCGCTTCTGCGCGCTGCAATTCGTCCTGCGCGCCTGCCATCACCGCATTCGCCGCGTCTGCTGCCTCCATCGTCTGCAGCAGTTCATCCTCCAGCTCATCGCGCCGGCGTTGCAAGGCGGTCAGTTCCTGCTGCATATCGGCCAACTCTTTGGGATTGCTGACGGCGCCGGAATAGAGGCGCTCGTCCGTCGCTTTGGCTTTTGCTTCGTTGGCGGCGAGCGCGTGTTCCAGTTCGCGCTGGCGGGCGAGGATGGGGTTGAGTTGCCCCGCGGCGGCGGCGACTTCCTGCTGTGCCGCGGCCACCTTCTCGTCGTCAGCGAGGGCGACGGCAATTTCCTGCAGGCGCCGTTCCACCGCGCGCCGGCGCAATTCCAGCGTCTGCAAGTGATAGAGCGCGCGCGCCTGGCTCATCGGATTCCTTTGCACCCGGAGGTGGGGTGAATGCCGGGATGAACGCGCTGAGTATATCGCGCGCGTTGGCTTTGCTACAGGCATTCGACACGCGCCGCCTAGCCCTCACTGTCGCTTACGCGCTCATTTTCGTCATCGCCATCCGCAGCCCCAGCGACCCCGATACCTGGTGGCACCTGCGCAGCGCCGAGCAGACGATCGCGACGGGTATCATCCGCGAAGATGGTTTCTCGCAGACACGCGCTGGCGAGCGCTGGCTGAATCACAGCTGGGGTGGGCAACTTGTCATGCTGGCCGCCTGGCGCCTGGGGCGCGCGCCGGGTTTGGCCTTGCTGACGGCGGCGCTGGCAACGATGGGGATGGCCATCGTCGGTCGGATGATGGCCGAAACGAACGCGAACGCCCACCTGCGCGCTTACACGCTCGCGCTCGGCGCACTGACGGCAACGGTATTCTGGTCGGCGCGGCCGCAGATGTTCAGCTTCGTGCTCAGCGCGATCACATTATTGCTCTTGCGGCGCGGCGGGTGGGCGCTTTGGTTGCTGCCGCCGCTCTTCGCCATCTGGGCGAACCTGCACGCCGGCTTTGCGATCGGCCTGCTGTGGCTGGCGCTGGCCGCGCTGGGCGCCGGCTGGGATATCTTCACGCAGCGCGCGCTGGGGAATCGTCGGCGCTGGCGCCAGTGGCCGTTCCTCCTCGTCGCCTGCGCGCTCGCGCTCTGCCTGAACCCCTATGGCCCCGAATTGTTGCTCGTTCCCATCCGCACGCTCTCCCTGAGCGAGCTGCGCGCGGCCATCGTGGAATGGCAAACGCCGGATTTGCACCTGCCGGCGACCTGGCCCTTTCTGCTGATGCTGGCCCTCTCCTGGCTCGCCCTCGGACTTTCCCGCCGCCGCCCGCGCAGCGACGAAGCCATCCTGATCGCGCTGACGACAGTGATGGCGCTCTGGGCAGGGCGCAACATCGCGCTTTTCGCCATTGTGGCCGCGCCGACGTTGGCAGCGCAACTCGCCGCACTGCCCCTGCCGCCACGTTGGCGCCTGCCTGTGCCGCCAAGGATGACGCGGAAACGCGGCCTGGCCCACGCCGGCCTGCTGCTGGCGCTCTGTATGGGCGTGGCCGCATATGCCGCCGATCGCCTGTCACCCGCGCGAGTCGCGGCGATACACGCGGCGCAATTCCCGGTGGCCGTGGTCGCCTACCTGCGCGAAACATCGCCCAGCGGCCCGCTCTTCCACGCCTACGAATGGGGCGGCTACCTGCTCTGGGAATTGCCTGAATACCCCAGCTTCATCGATGGGCGCACGCTGCTCTTTGGCGACGAATTGTTGGCCGCGTACCGCCGCGCTGCCAGTGGGGTGGATTGGGCGGAGCCATTCGCCGAATACGACATCCGCCTCGCCCTCATCCCGCGCGGCAGCGGCCTGGACCGAGCATTGCGGCGCCTTCCCCTCGCTTGGGAATTGCTCTTCCTGGATGAAACAGCGGCCCTCTATTCGCGGCGGGCGGGCTGAATGCGGCGATCATTGCTACAGGACGCGCGCCTGCTCGCGTTGCTCTTCGTATGCATGCGCGCCGCGCTCTTCCTGGCGGGGGAACCGGCGCTCAACGATGGCACCGAACTAGGCATCGGCCGCGGTGGTGACCAGCTCTATTACTACACGCTCGCCGGCTATTCCGAGCGCGGCTGGTTGCCTTTTCGCGATTGGTGGAGCGAGTTCCCGCCACTCTGGTCGCACATTACCGTTGCCGTCTATCAGTTATTGGGCGCTGGCGCCAGCTATTCTCGCTATGCGCTGGTGATGGCCGTGCTGATGACAGCAGCCGACCTCGGCAACCTCATTCTGCTGCGCGCGCTGGCGCGGCGGCTCTATGGCGGCGCCCGCGCGGCCGAACTGTCCTGGATCTACGCGCTGCTGCCCCTGCCGCTCATCTTCACCTATTGGACTTTTGAGGCGCTCGTCGTCTTCTGGCTGATGCTGGCGCTCTGGCTCTACTTGCGCGGCCAGCCAAATCGCGCGGCGTGGAGCATCGCGCTCGGTGCGCTGACGAAATACACGCCCATCCTCTTCGCGCTCGTCGCCTGGCGCGACCGCCGTCCCGGCGCCCCACCCTGGCAACGGCTGGCAGCGATCAGCGTCATCACCCTCGCCCTGGTCTACGCCGCCTTGTTCGCCTATGGCGCGGAGATGACCGTCGCTTCGCTGAAGGCGCAAATCGGCAAGACAGCCTACCAAAGCATCTGGGCGTTGTTGGAAGGGCGCTTCACGACCGGCTTGTTCGGCCCGCCACCCGCGCACCTGGACGCCAGCGCTGCAAGCAGTTCCGCAGCGCCACTCATCCCAGCCTGGCTGCGTTGGGGGGCCTGGGCAACGCTCACGTTCGGCCTGCTCGCCCGGCGCCAGTTGAGGCAGGAGCGCGCGCTCATCGCCGCTTGCGGCTTCCTCCTGCTCACCTTCTATCTGGCGGCGCAGGGCTGGAGCCCACAATGGTTGCTGCCCATCCTGCCACTGACGTTGCTCGTCTTCCCGACTCGGAGCGGCCTGCTGGCCATCGTCGCCCTGAGCGCGCTGGCCTTCGCCGATTACCCGACACTCTTCGCGCGCAGCGGGCCGGTCATCGACGGCATCTGGCGCGCGCCTTTCATCGCTATCGTCCTGTTGCGCGAGGGGTTGTTACTGGCGCTCTGCGTGGCCTTCTATCGGCAGCTGCGTTAGCGCGAACCCGCCAATGGCGCGCCGCCTGTGGCTGCGCTACCCTCTTACCTGCGATCATCGCTATGGAGCCGGAGCGCCACGATGCCAGACTCACATGAGCTTGAGCAACTGAAGACTCGCTTGCGCGCCATCAACGATCTGAATAGCGCCGCCGCCGTCCTGCACTGGGACCAGGCGACCTATATGCCCCCTGGTGGCGCCGCACCGCGCGCCCGCCAGCTCGCCACCCTCAGCCGCCTCGCGCATGAGCATTTCATCGACCCGGAAATCGGCCGTTTGCTGGATGCGTTGCAGCCCCGGCTCGAAGACGCGCCGCCAGAAGACGATGACGCCGCCCTTATTCGCTACGTGCGACGCGAATACGAACGGGCGACGCGCGTCCCCGCCGAATACACCCAGCGCGCGGCGGCCCATTCGACAGAAGCCTTCTCCGTCTGGGCAGCCGCGCGGCCGGAAAACGACTTTGCCGCTGTCCAACCCTACCTGGAACGCTCGCTGCAGCTCTCGCGCGAATTCGCCAACTACTTCCCGGGCTATGCGCATATCGCCGACCCGCTCATCGCCCGCGCCGATGAGGGCATGAAGGCCGCCGATATCCGCGCCATCTTCGCCGAATTGCGCGCCGCCCTCGTCCCCCTGGTGCGCGAAATCCAATCCGCAGCGCCGGTCGACAATTCCTGCCTGTTCAGCGATTTCCCGCGTACCGAGCAATACGCCTTCGCCCGCGAAATTAGCGCCGCCTTCGGTTACGATTTCACGCGCGGCCGCCTGGATGAAACGTACCATCCCTTCGCCATCCGCTTCGGCCATGGTGACGTGCGCATCACCACCCGCGCCGACGATCGCCACCTGGGCGATGGCTTTTTCGCTACCCTGCACGAGGCCGGCCACGCCATGTATGAGCAGGGCGTCGCCGCCACGCTCGATGGCCTGCCGACCGGCCACGGCACTTCCTCCGGCGTGCATGAGAGCCAGTCGCGGGGGTGGGAGAATATCGTCGGGCGCAGCCGCGGCTTCTGGGAATATCAATACCCACGCCTGCAAGAACGTTTCCCCACCCTAGCCCACACCTCGCTGGATGAATTCTACTGTGCCATCAACAAAGTCGAGCCATCGTTGATCCGCGTCGCTGCCGATGAAGTGACTTACAACCTGCACGTCATGTTGCGCTTCGATTTGGAGTTGGCTTTGCTCGAAGGCGAGTTGAGCATCGACGAACTGCCCGCCGCCTGGAACGCGCGCTACGAGAGCGACCTGGGCATTACGCCCCCGAATTATCGTGACGGCGTGATGCAAGACGTGCACTGGTTCGGCATCGGCATCGGCGGCCTCTTCCAGGGCTATACGCTGGGCAACATCATGAGCGTGCAATTCTACGGGGCAGCGACGAGCGCGCAGCCAAGCATCCCGGAGGAGATTCGCCGCGGCGAATATGGCACGTTGCACGAATGGCTGCGCGCGAACATCTACGCCCACGGCGCCAAGTTCACGCCCAGCGAGCTACTGCAGCGCGTTACGGGCGGAGGGATAAAGGTCGCGCCGCTCGTCTCCTACCTGCGCGAGAAATATGGCGCAATCTACGCGCTCTAGCCTCATCAGTAAGCGCCCACAACAGTCGCCATGATCCACCTGCGCGCGCTGCAGCGAAAGGCGGGTGATTGGCCAACCGATCATTATCCTTTCCACTTGCCCATCCTTCAGCGCTTCGAAGCGTTGGAATTTGGCGCGCCGCTCACCTTCCTCGTCGGCGATAATGGCAGTGGCAAATCAACCTTGCTAGAGGCACTGGCCTGCGTGGTCGAGCTGCCCACGGTCGGCTCCGCCCCCGTGCGCGAGGACCCGACGCTGGCGCCTATGCGCGAGCTGTCCGACCACCTGCGGCCCATATGGAAGCAGCGGACGCGGCACGGTTTCTTCCTGCGCGCGGAGGATTTCTTCGGTTATGTCAAACGGTTGGGGACAATGGGCGCGGAATTGACGGCCGATTGGGAGCGGGTGGATGAGGATTACGCCGACCGTTCCGAAAAAGCGCGCGGCCTGGCGCGGATGGCCTACGCGCGGGAGTTGCGCGCCATGAAGGAACAATATGGCGAAGCGGGTTTGGCCGCAGCATCACATGGCGAAAGCTACCTGCGCCTCTTTCAGGCGCGCTTCCGGCCCGGCGGGCTATATTTGCTCGATGAGCCGGAAGCGCCGCTCGCGCCCTTGCGGCAACTGGCCTTCTTAAAACTGCTGCATGACTCGTTGGCGGCCGACGCGCAGTTCGTCATCGCTACGCACTCGCCCATCCTGCTCGCATACCCCGGCGCGGCCATCCTGAGTTGCGACGGTGGCGAATTGCGCGGCTTGCGATACGATGAACTGGAGGCCGTGCAGTTGCTGCGCGATTTCCTGAATGAGCCATCGCAATATCTGGCGCATTTGCTGGCATGAGGGCAGTTGCCATTCGCTACACGGCGCGCTCGCCAGTATTTCGTTCGAGACCATAATGTGGCTTGTTGTCTTTCGGGTTGCGACAGGTTACCGTTCATCCTCGGAACCAACCGATTCGCCACTGGCCATGCCGCAGCGGAATTCCCACTTCAACCGCACTACCGACAAAGGCTTTGTATCCATGTCTGAATCACCCGAAACCTCGGCCACACTCGAAGCACACATCCGCGCCCTGGCGAATTTCAGCCGCAGCGCCCTGCCTGAATTCGCGCCAGCAAGTGACGAGATCGCTTTCCTCAGCGACCGCGGCGGCCTGCCTGAAATCTGGCGGCAGGCGCTGACCAGCGACGAGCCTCCCGAACGCCTCTCGAACTTCCCCGACCCAGTGCAGGGCCTGCGCTGGTCGCCGACGGGCGAATGGATCGCCGCGCAGGTAGCACCCGGCGGCGGCATGAATAGCCAGATCTACCTCTTGCGCGCGGATGGCAGCAGCGCCCACCGAATCACCAGCGGCGGTGATAGCAACAACTGGCTCGGCGGCTGGCTGCCCGATGGCTCAGCGGCGCTTTTCGTTTCAAACCGCGAAGACTCGGCGACCATGCACCTCTATGTCTACCACTTGCAAAGTCGCGAAACGCGCCGCATCACCCAAGCACAGGAGGGGCTGCGTGGCGTGTGTTCCTGCGGCGATATACGTGGCGACGGCGGCGCTGTCCTACTCGAGCGCGTCACCAGCCGCTCCAACAGTGATGTGTTCTTTGTTGACTTCACCAACGGAACGGAGACACTCCTCACGCCACACGAAGGCCCGGGCGAATTCCATAACGCGCGCTTCGCGCCGACGGGCGATGCTGTCTATCTCATCACGGATTTCGAGCGCGATAAGACCGCTTTTTGCCGCATCGCGCTCACTGCTGATGGCCAACCCGGCCCCATCGAGGTTCTGCACTGGCGCGATGACGCCGTGCTGAACCAATTCGCGCTCGCGCCTGACGGGAAACAGGCCGCGCTCTGCTGGAGCGTGGCCGGGCGCTGCGAGCTGGAATGGCTCGACCTGCAGACACTCGCCGCTACATCGCAACCCCTGCCCGCCGATCTGGTCTTCGCGCTGCGCTATCGTCGCGATGGCCATTATGTGGCCTTGCAATGCGCAGGCGCGGACCTGGCAGGCGATATCTGGCTCTTCGAACGCGCGAACGGCGCCCTGCGCCGCCTCACGCAGAGTCCGCACGAAGGCGTCGATCCAGGCGCGCTCGTGCAGCCAAGGCTAGTTCGCTTCGCCGCGCATGATGGCCTCGAGCTGAGTGGTTGGCTCTACGAAGCGCCCGGCGCGGCGCCCGGCCCGGTCGTCATGCATTTTCACGGTGGCCCCGAAGGGCAAGCGCTGCCCCTCTTTCGCTACGATTTTCAGGCGCTGCTCGCCAGCGGCATCAGCGTCTTTGACCCGAACGTGCGCGGCTCATCCGGCTTCGGCAAGATCTTCATCAATCTGGATAACGGCGCGCTACGTTTCGACGGCGTGCGCGACATCGAGAGTTGCGCGCGCTTCCTGTTGGAGGAGGGCATCGCTGCGCCCGGGCGGTTGGGCATCATGGGCGGTTCCTACGGCGGTTATATGACCATGGCCGGCCTCACGGAATATCCAGATCTCTTCGCCGCTGGCGCGAACCTATTCGGCGTCGTGAATTTCTTCACCTTCTTCGAGCAGACCGAACCGTGGATGGCCGCCATCTCCACCGTGAAATATGGCGACCCGGTTACAGAACCCGAATTGCTGCGCGCCCTCTCGCCCATATTCAAGTTGGACCGCGTGCGCGCCGCCACGCTCGTCCTCCACGGCGCCAACGACACCAACGTCCCTGTCGTTGAGGCCGAACAGGTCGTCCAGGGCTTGCACGAGCGCGGCGTCCCCTGCAAGTACCTGCTCTACCCCGATGAAGGTCATGGATTCGTGCGGCTGGAGAACAAGATCGACTCGACGCTGGCGATCGTGCGTTGGTTCCAGCAGTATCTGGCCGACTAAGGTTGGAGCGTTAAAGCAAAACCGCTCTTCGCAGCATCCAACTCGCGCACCGCGCCGCCCGCCAAAGCGAGCGCATAGGGCAGCGCCGCCGCTTCGCCCAGCGCGGACTCTTCCCTAGTGTCAGCCGGCGGGCGGATGAGAATTTCCGCCTCGCCCAGCGTGAAGCGGGCCGTCGCGCCGGTCAGCTCCGCCATTTGCCCGAGCAAAGACGCATATTCCGCCGCGATTTTCGCGACATCCGCCGTCAGTAAAACGATCCGCCGCACGCCCAGCGCGCCGTTGGCGTGCTCCGTATCCGCTTCGGCATCCAATATGCGCAATGCGCGCGGGGAAACATCCTCGATGATGAAAGGGAGGTTGATGTTGGCCGCCGCCGCCGAACGCCAGGCGATTCTCTTGCCATCGGGCCGAAGGCGCGCGCCAGCGCGGGGTCCCTCCAGGGTCAAGCCGCGCCGCGCGCAGGCGGCGATCGTCGCCGCCAGATCCTCCGTGCGCAGGGCATAGGTGAGCAAAATGCTGCCTTCGCGCACTGGTGCCATGCGAATCCAATTCTCACGCTCATCATCAGTCGGCGGCAACTCCAGCCGCTCGGCGATCAGCTCCAAATAACTACCGTCGGCGAAATAAATGAGGGCATTGTGGGTGCGTCGACCGGGGTGTTCACCGCCGAAGCGCACAGTGAAACCCAGCGTTTCGTAATCGGCCATCGCCGCCGCCAGGTCAGCAACGGCGATCACCGCATGGTCAAGCCGCAAATTCGCAGGCACATCCTCAGGCATCAACCACGACCTTCTTTTCGGCGCTGGGCAGACCATATTGCGAACGGATTTCGCTTTCCAGCTCTGCAAATAGCGCTGGATCTCCCAGGATGCGCTGCTTGACGTTTTCGCGGCCCTGGCCGAGCAGCTCGTCGCGATAACGGAAGAAGGCGCCACGTTTCTCGATAAGGCCCAGATCTGTCCCCAAATCGACGATTTCGCCGCTGCGGCTGATGCCCCCTTCGTTGAACATGATGTCGAATTCCCCCTCTTTGAAGGGTGCCGCCACTTTGTTCTTCGTCACGCGCACGCGGACGCGGTTGCCGATCGCCTCGCCACTCTGTTTAATGGTCTGGATGCGGCGGATATCGAGGCGCACGCTGGCGTAGAATTTGAGCGCGCGTCCGCCCGTCGTCGTTTCTGGTGAACCGAACATGACGCCTATTTTCTCGCGCAGCTGGTTGGTGAACATCACCACGGTGTTGGATTGCTTGATGACGCCGGCCAGCTTACGCAGCGCCTGGCTCATGAGGCGCGCCATCAGCCCGACGTGGCTCGCGCCCATCTCGCCTTCGATCTCCGCCCGCGGTACGAGGGCCGCTACGCTATCCACCACAACCACATCCAGCGCGCCAGAGCGCACGAGCGACTCCGTGATTTCCAGCGCCTGTTCGCCCGTATCCGGCTGCGAGATATAGAGCGTCTCCAGATCGACGCCGATGCGCTCGGCAAAAGCGGGGTCCAGCGCGTGTTCCATATCGACGAAGGCGCAGATGCCGCCGCGGCGTTGCGCTTCGGCAATGAGGTGCAAACAAAGCGTCGTCTTGCCTGAGCTTTCGGGGCCGTAGATTTCGGTGATACGCCCGCGGGGGATGCCGCCGACGCCCAGCGCGATATCCACCGCCAGCGAGCCCGTCGGCACCACATCGACATGCAGGTGGCGCGCGTCACCCAGGCGCACCAGCGTGCCCTCGCCGAAGCGCTTCGTCAGCTCCTCCAATGCCGCTTCTAGCGCCTTCTCGCGCCCAGCGCTGTTCCCCGCCTTTTTCGCCATCCCGCGCACCCCGTCCCGTCGCCTCAATAACGGCTATTATAGCAGTTTAGGGTGGAGGGACGGCGCATGCGGCGGAAGATCTACACGCGCACGGGCGATTTGGGACAAACTGCTCTCTTTGCTGGCGGGCGCGTGCCAAAGGATGACGCGCGCGTGGCCGCCTATGGCGCGGTGGATGAGCTGAACGCGGTGCTGGGTTGCGCGCGCGCGCTGGGACTATCGACGGAAACGGCCGCACGGGTCGAACGCGTGCAGGGCCAACTCTTCACTCTCGGCGCTGATTTGGCGACGCCGCCCGACGCGCAATCCGCCTACGTCCTGCGCCTGCCGCCGAGCGCGGTCGTCTGGCTGGAGGGCGATATCGACGCGATGGATGCCGAATTGCCACCGCTCGCCAATTTCATCCTGCCGGGCGGGGCGCTCGCCGCCGCTCATATCCATACCGCGCGCACCGTCGCCCGCCGCACCGAACGGGCCATCGTGGCTCTGGCGCGCATAGAGGCGGAAAATGAGCGTGCCCTCAACACCGCCATCCTGCCCTACATCAACCGCCTGTCCGATTGGCTCTTCACTCTGGCTCGCTGGGAGAATATGCGGCAGGGCATCGCGGAAACCATCTGGAGCGCGGAGGAAGCCCGGCGTTAATCGGGCGGGATCTGAGCCAGTTGCCGCCGCATTTCTGCCTGCTCGCGTTCCAGTTGCTCGAGAGTGTCCACGAGCCGATCGCGCTCCTGCTGGAGCGTATCGCTCGGCCCTTCCGCGCGCTGCGCGGCAGCCAAGGCGTTCTCCAACATCGCCAGCCGCGCGAATAGGGAGGGCAGGCGGGCCTCAATCGCGTCGATGCGCGCCTGAATGCGCCCGCGCGCGTCGTGAGCCAACCCCTACTCCAAACCCATTCGAGCGACGGCCCCCGCGAAATCGCGCATCCTATTCCCAGGCCACCAGCGCGGCGGCCACCCAGGTCGGCGGTGGCGATTCAAAATAAGCGCGGGCGTCGCTGCCCACTAGCTCCAGGATGCGCCCGCGGAGATGCGGACGGAGCACGTGGAATACCGGGCCGGCGTCACGTGCGTCGGAAACCACGCGCTGGCAATGCTGCTCGTAGTCAGCGTAATCGCCGGCGCCGAGCAAATCGATGCCCTCTTCCAGCACAGTGCGCGCGTACGCCAGACCAGCCGAGTCCATGTCATACACCTCTTCCGGCGCGACGCCATAAGCGACCCCATGGTGGAGGGAATCAGCAGTGGATATGAGGGCTGCGCCCTCCGCTTCGCGCGCCAATTCCTCGAAACCGGGCAATTCCTGCGGCCTGCCGCCGGCCAAATAAGGGTAGCGCTCAATGACGCGCGGCGCCCGGCTCGCTGATAGGCCACGCCGCCGCAATTCCGCATCCCAAAGGTAACGCCAGGAGACCATCGCGTGGTCGCCGCGCCATTCCTGCCGCGGATCCTCGATCCCCGTGCCCTGGATGCCCCAAAATGCCTCCGCGCTGGGGTCGCCGCCGGCGGTGACTCGCGTTTGCGCTGCTTCCATCGCAGTCGTGAAGACATGAAGCACACTGACGATGAGGATAGTATCGGCGCCGCAATCCAGGGCCGCCTGAATACAGGCCGCTTGCTGGTGGCCACAATCGACGATGCTGGCATGGGGAAAGACGAGCGCGCCGCCCGCTGATAAGATCGGCGCCAGCTGCCATTCTTCGCCGCGCTCAAGCATGACACGCAGGCCGTCTTCGCCCAGCGCTTCCCGCTCACTGTCGTAAATGGTGTGTATTTTTTGTCGCAACGCTTCGGGGTTCATGGGTCAATTCCTTTGCTCAGGCGGCGCGTCTTCTGAGAGAGCGCTCAGCAAACGCGATAGTGTCATCCTATTCCCAGGCCACCAGCGCGGCGGCCACCCAGGTGGGCGGCGGCGCGTCGTAGAGGGCGCAAGCGTCGCTGCCAACCAGCTCCAGGATGCGCCCGCGGAGATGCGGACGAAGCGCGTGGAATACCGGGCCGGCGTCGCGCGCGTCACTTTTGGCGCGGAGGCAATGCCGTTCGTAGCCCACATAATCGCCGGCGCCGAGCAAATCGATGCCCTCTTCCAGCACGGAGCGCGCGTGCGTCAGGCCAGCCACATCCATATCGTGCGTCTCCGCCGGCGCGTCACCATAGCCGATGCCATGATGGAAAGAATCTGCGGTGGAAACGATGGCCGCTCCCTCCGCTTCGCGCACCAATTCGGCAAAACCCGGCAATTCCTGCGGCCTGCCGCCGGCCAAATTAGGGTAACGCTCAATGACGCGCGGCGCCCTGTTCGCTGATAGACCGCGCCGCCGCAGTTCCGCATCCCAAAGGTAACGCCAGGTGACCAACGCGTGGTCGCCGCGCCATTCCTGCCGCGGGCCATCAATGCCCGTGCCCTGGATACCCCAAAATGCCTCCTCGCTCGGTTCACCGCCGACAGTAACGCGACCCCGCGCTGCTTCTATTTCGGCGGTGAAGGAGTGTAGCACGCTGATGACGATGACCGTATCGGCGCCGCAATCCAGAGCCGCTTGCGCGCACGCCGCTTGTTGGTGGCCACATTCAACGATACCGGCATGGGGGAAGACGAGCGCGCCGCCTGCCGATAAGATGGGCGCTAGCTGCCATTCTTCGGCGCGCTCGAGCATGGCGCGCAAGCCACTATCGCCCAGTGCTGCCCGCTCACTAACGTAAAGGGCGTGCACTTTTTGGCGCAACGCTTCGTGGTTCATGGGTCAATTCCTTTGCTCAGGCGGCGCATCTTCTGAGGGTGCGCTCAGGACCAGGCCTGCCGCTAACAGACACACCGATAATACCAGCGCCAATTCGATCTGGCGGATGGCGGCAGTCGCCAATTCGCGGGATTGCGCCCGCCCCAGCACCCATTCCGCCAGCAGAAAACGTGCCGGCGCCGGCAGCCACAGCAATACACTCAGCCAACGCGCACGCAGGCCGCTCACGAGCCGCCCACGCCAGCGCCATTCCTGCGCCGCAAACAATAACGCGCCCGCCAGCAGCAGCAGCAACTCGACCAGCGCCAGAGCCACACTCAGCATTGCCGCTCACCGCCTCACCCGCCACGCCAGCAGACCGTCGGCAGTATACTACCGTCAGGGCGCTGCGGTACAATCTTTCCGTTCGAACAGGCTATCGGAAGCTCGCGAACATCATGCCCCAAGACGACGTCTTGCTGCGCTTCGCGCAGATCAGCGATACGCATATCAGTCACGATGCGGATTACAACCGCCCACCGGCGCCGCATACGCCACTCGAAGGGACACTCGCCCTGCTCGCTGCGTTGCGCAATTTGCCTTTCACACCAGATTTCATCCTGCATAGTGGCGACGTCGCCTACGACCCGCACCCCGAAGCCTATATCACGGCGCGCGAGCTGTTCCGCGACCTGCCCGCGCCCGTCCTCTACCTCGCCGGCAACCACGACGACCCGGCCCTGCTGCAGCGCATATTGCTCGGGGTGGATGAGCCGCGTCTCCCTTTCGATTTCGAGCGTGAAATTGGCGGCGCGCAAATCCTCTGCCTAGATAGCGGCCAGCTGGATGGCGACGACGCGCCGGCCGGCCGCCTCACGGAGGCGCAACTCGCCTGGCTGCGCAAGCGAACCGCAGCGGCCGATACCCGACCACTACTCGTCTTCATCCACCACAACCCGCTGCCGCAACCCGATTCGCCCTGGCTGGAGTCGATGCGCTTGCAAAACGGCGACGCTTTCCACGCTGCTCTGCTCCCTGCACGCGAGCGGCTGCGCGGCGTCTTCTTCGGCCACATCCACCAGCCTATTCACCTCCTGCGCGACGGCATTCTCTATACCAGCGCCGTTTCCAGCTGGCAGACCTTTCGCTCTGACCCCGGCGAGAGCGAAATCAGTTTCGAATACGACGCGCACCCGGGTTTCAATATCGTCACCGTCAGCCTTGAGACGACCGCCATCCGCCGCCACAGCTTCGCCGTGACGAGCGGCCGTTAAGTCAGAAATTCCCCTGAGAGGTCGAAGAGATGGAAGAGACGCTGCTCAGCTTCGTCCACATTTCGGATACACACTTGGCAGAAGACGCCACATTCAACCTGCCCGGACTGACGCATTCGCCGCAGGCCGGCGCCGAAGCCTTGCTGGCGCTGGATAGCAGCCACCCACCCTCCCACGCCGGTGAATTGGGGGCTACACAGCGCGAATGGCTGTCGGAGCGTTGTACAGCAGCGGATGTTCGTCCGCTCGTCGTCGCCCTGCATCACAATCCCCTGCAAGCGCCGCCCTCGCCTTGGTGGGATAGGATGGCCCTGCGCGATGGCGAAGCTTTCCACGCCGCCCTACTGCCCGCCCGAGAGCGACTGCGCGGCGTCTTCTTCGGGCATATCCACCAGCCACTGCAGTATTATCGAGATGGCATCCTCTACTGCGCCGTCGGCGGTAGCTGGGAAGTGCTCCATTACTACCCGGACGCGGAAGATTTTCAGCTCGATCTCGAATCGCTGCCCAGCTTCAACCTCGTGCATATCGGCCCACGGACGACGACCATCCACCACCATAGCTTCCAGGTACCAATTACGCATGACGAGTGAACCGCTGCACCTGATCCTGGATCGTTTCGCTGGGCGGCGCGTCTGCGTACTCGGGGACGCGATTTTGGATCGTTACCTCATCGGACGCAGCGAGCGGCTCTCACGCGAAGCGCCAGTGCCCGTGCTCGTGCTGCAAGAGCGTCGGCAGATCCTCGGCGGCGCTGCTAACCCGGCTGCCAACCTCGCCGCCCTCGGCGCCGCAGTGAGATTCGCGAGCGCAACCGGCGAGGATGAAGACGGCGCAGCGTTGCGGTCGTTGCTTGAAGAGAAGGGCATCGACGGGGCGAGCACAATCGCCATGGCAACGCGCGCGACGACGGTGAAGACGCGCATCCTGGCGCGCAGCGGCTTGCGCTCACCACAGCAACTGGCGCGGCTGGACCGCGGCGCGGGCCGACAGGCGCTCTCGGTGGCGGAAGAGTCCCGCATGCGCGAAGTGTTGGCGGCGCTGCCCGCGGCCGAGGCACTGCTCTGTTCCGACTATGGCGGCGGTGTGTTGAGCGACGGTGTATTGGCGGCGGCGCGCGTAAAAGCGAGACGTGATGGCGCCCTGCTCGCCGCCGACGCACAATCCCAACTCGCTCTTTACCAGGGTTTCGATCTGGTTAAATGCAACGCTGCCGAAGCGGCGGCCGAGTTGGATCGGGAGCTAACGGACGAGGAGGATTTCGCCAGCGCCGCGAACGAGTTGCGCGCCCGGCTGGATTGCGTCGCGCTGGTCATCACGCGCGGCGCAGCCGGCGCCACCCTCGCCCAACGCGACGCCGCGCCACAACATTTCCCCGCGCTTGCCGTCACCAACGTGTATGACACTGTGGGCGCCGGCGATACAGCTACCGCTGTCATGACTTTGGCGATGGCGGCGGGTGCGGTGCCAACTGAAGCTGTCCAATTGGCTAACGCGGCAGGTGGCATCGTCGTGCGGCACTTCGGCAATTACGCGCCTTCGATAGCGGAAATCGCCGCTGCGCTGGCTTAGCGCTCTTCGATCAGCTCCAGCGTGTTGCCGTCGGGGTCGCGCATGGCGGCGTAGCGCATCGTTTCTGTCTCCACCCGTTCGCCATGCAGCTGGCCGCCCTCCGCTTCCCCTGCCGCGATGGCCGCCGCCAGATCGCCAACAACGAAGCGCAATTGGTGACGGAAATCGCCCGCCGTGACGCCAGCCACGCTCGCCGGACAGAGCTGTATCATCAACCCCGCCAGCTCCGCGCGCAGGATGCTCATGCCCGGCGCCAGCTCCACTTCCATCCACTCGATGCCGCAGACGGTCGCATAGAAATCGCGCATGGCATCGTAATCGTGCACGGCTATCGTCATGCCGCTCAGGAGCGTCATCGCTCGTCGCTAACCACCGGCAGGGTGCAACTCGCCAAATCGCGCGGGTAATGGGTCAGCAATTCATTGCCCATTTCGGTAACCAGCACCGTATCCGAGTGGCGGAAGCCGCCCCAGCGCGCGTCGAAGAGGCCCGGCTCGACCGTGAAGACCATCCCAGGCCGCATTTCCGTGCTGTCGCCGACATCCAGGAAGGGCGCCTCGTGATAGCGCAGGCCGATGCCATGCCCGACGTGGTGGCGCCGGTAGCGCTCCAGATCATTTTCCACGAAATACGCGCGCACCGCATCATCGACCACCGAGCAAGGTCGCCCCGGGCCGATTTCTGCGAAGGCCGTCTCTTGTAGGGCTAGCATATGTTTGAAGAGGCGCGCCTGCTCGTCGCTCGGCGGGCCGAGGAAGAGGGTGCGTTCCAACTCGACGCTATAGCCCCAAACAGCCACCGTGCTCTCGCCGATGAGCGTATCGCCACGCTGGAAGATGAAGTTGTTGCCGAGCGAATGCGGGATGGCCGAATTGCGCCCGATCTGCCCGCGGTATTCGACGCGCACGCCGCCGCCATAATAGGGTGTGTGTGCCTGGTAATGCGGACCGTAGGCGGCCAACATAGCCTGCCAGGTTTCGCCTTCCGCGCGTTGCTGGGCGCGCGTTTCCGTCTCACCAGGCTGCGTGTGCGCTGTCAACCGCGCCAGGCCGTAATTGCCCCAGATCGCGCTCTGCCGCAACAGCTCAACTTCCAGTGGCGATTTCACCATCAAGCAATCTTCAATGAAAGCGCGCGCGGGCAAGACCGCGCAGGCCAGCAATTCCGAGAGTGGCGGCCCGCGGTAGCCCAGCAGCCAGGGGTAGCCATCTTCATCAGCGAAGAGGACATTGCCACCAACACCCCATCCGCGCAGGGCTTCGGCCAGCTGCTCCATTGGGTGCGTCGTCCCGGGATATTCCGCATAATCCCAGACCCGGTCAACCGACCCGCGCGCTTGGGCGTGCTCCCGTTCCAGCCGCGGCACGAAGAGCGCCGTCTCGCCTTGGGCGTTCAGGACGAAGGCCATCGGCCGCTCCGTAACGCCGAAATAGAAGCCGCTGTAATACTTCACGTAATCCGGGTCGAAGACGCAGGCGGCCGCCGCCCCACGCGATCTGCATTCTTCGCGGAGGCGAGCTTGCCGCGCGGCGTATTCCTCCGGCGGAATCCCGATCGGTTTGCCGATGCTCAGTTCAGCCATGATCATGCGAGGATGGTGAGGCTATCGATGTCGCGCGGGTAATAGGTAAGGAATTCGATGCCATCCTCGGTTACGAGCACCGTGTCCGAATGGCGATAGCCGCCCAGCTCGGCCGAATAGAGCCCTGGCTCGACTGTGAATAGCATGCCGGGCTGGATGATGGTCGGATCGCCGTGATCGAGGAAGGGCCCCTCATGGAAGCGCATGCCAATGGCGTGGCCAACATGGTGCTTCCAGTGCGGCCATAAATCGTGCTCATCGTAATATGCGCGCACAGCGTGATCGACATCCGCGCAGGGCCGGCCGGGCTCGATGGCGGCGAAAGCCGCATCCTGCAGCGCCACCATATGATCGAAAAAGCGCTTTTGACCATCTGTCGGCGAGCCGATGAACATCGTTCGCTCCAGCTCGGAGGTATAGCCCCATACGGCAGCGCCGGCGCCCGTAACCAGCACATCTCCTTCCTGGAAGATGATGTTGTTGGCGAGGGCATGGGGGATGGCGGAGTTGCGCCCAATTTGCCCGCGGTAACCGGCGCTGGCGTTACCAAACCAGGATTGCGCGCGGTAGATCGGGCCGATTGCATCCAGCATCGCGCGCGTGGCTTCGTCGCTGGCGCGTTGCGATACCTCAGTTTCGGTAAGGCCGGGCCGCGTATAGCGTTGCAGCAGCATATGCGCCAGGTTGCCCCATTTGCAACTTTCGGCGATGAGAGTGATCTCGGCGGGGGATTTGAGCATCATCTGGTCTTCGATGGCGGCTGTGATCGACGTCACATCAGCACCCAGCAGCTCCGAAAGCGACGGGCCGCGGTAGCCCAGCACCCAGGGGTAGCCGTCGCTATCTGCGCCGATCTTCTTCGTGATGCCCAGCTCGCGCAGCGTCGTGGCGAAAATATCCATCGGGTGCGTGATATCGGGATATTCGAGGTAATTGTCGACGCGGTCAATGATGGCGAGCGATTTGGCATGCTCGACCTCCAGGCGGGGGACGAAGAGCGCGCGTTCACCATTCGCGTTCATGGCAAAGGCGATGGGGCGCTCGGTCGGGATAAAGGCAAAGCCAGAATAGTAGAGGATGTACTGGTGATTGAAGATGACGATGCCATCGAAGCCTTCAGCGGCGCAGTGTTCCTGCAAATGCGCGCAGCGTGCGCGAAATTCAGCTTCAGTGATGGCGATGCTGGCGGGTTTTACGGCCATGGTTTCCCCCCTCCATGTGGTTGTGGTCGCGGGCAGTATAGCGCAGGCAATTGCCGTTGCGGAAACGAAAGCGGGCGTTATGCTAGGCGCTCATGAGCGAACAGCCCATCCCCTGGGGCGCGCGCATCTCTCAGCTCGCCGCCGCGCATCCCGACCAGTCGGCCATCGTCTTCATCCCGCAGGATGGCAGCGCGCATCGAGCGACCACCTGGC
The DNA here is from genome assembly GCA_965237765.1 of Phototrophicaceae bacterium. GTDB lineage: Bacteria > Chloroflexota > Anaerolineae > Aggregatilineales > Phototrophicaceae > WTGJ01. The sequence continues at coordinate 1,816,552 of OZ250157.1, read as the reverse complement.
GCGAGCTCGACGAAGAGAGCAACCGCGCCGCTCGCTTCTTCGCCAGCCAGGGCCTGGGCTCGGATTCCACGCTCGTCATCGGACTCGGCAACAGCGCCGCGCACTTGCTGTCGGCAATAGCGGCCTGGAAATGCGGCGCCCTCGTACTGCCGGTGAGCAGTCGCATGGCCACGCCGGAACGCGACGCCATCCTCGCCCTCGCCCAACCACGTCTGGTCGTCAGCGAATGGGCGGGTTTGCCCTACACCAACCTCAGCGAAAACGAGCTGGCCACCGCATCAGCCGCCCATTCCGCCGCGCCGCTGCCCGACATCGCGAGCATATGCGCCCACCCGGGCAAAGCCATCGGCTCTGGCGGCTCGACCGGGCGCTCCAAGATCATCATCGACCCACGCCGTTGGGAGGCGATCCCCGGCACGCTCTGGTACGCGGAATCGACGCGCTTCGTCCCGCGCCAGGTGCATTTGCTCGCCGGCCCACTTTACCACAATTCGCCCTTTCTCATGGCACATTGGGGCCTCTTCGAAGACCACACTCTCATTTTGATGGAGCGCTTCGATGCGGCGCGCGCCGTCGATCTCATCGAACGCTATCGCGTGCAGTATACCTTCCTAGCGCCGACGATGATGGCGCGCATCGCCCGTTTGCCCGGCGTCGAATCGCGCGATTTCTCCAGCTTCGATGCGATGTATAGCACCGCCGCGCCCTGCCCGCCCTGGGTGAAGCGCGTCTGGATTGATCTGCTCGGCGCTAAGAAGGTGCACGAGATCCTGGGCGCCAGCGAAGGCGTTGGCCTCACCGCCATCCGCGGCGACGAATGGCTGTGCAAGCCCGGCAGCGTCGGCCGCCCGCTCAAGGATATGCGCGTGCGCATACTGGATGAAGAACACCGCGAGCTGCCCGTCGGCGAATTGGGCGAAATCTTCATGCATCCCGGCGTGGACGAACCGACCTACGAATACATCGGTTCCCCTCCCGCGCGCAGCACCGCCGATGGCTTCGTCAGCGTCGGCGATTTGGGCTGGTTGGATGAGGATGGCTTCCTATTCCTGGCCGACCGCCGCAGCGACCTCATCATCAGCGGCGGCGCGAACGTTTACCCCGCCGAAGTGGAGGCAGTCTTGAGCGAACGCGAGGATATCGTCGATGTGGTCGTCGTCGGCCTACCGGATGAAGAATGGGGCAAGCGCGTGCATGCCATCATCCAACCGTGCGATTTCGCCCGGTCACCGAGCGTGACTCACCTTAACGCGCATTGCCGCGCCCGTCTTTCCGCCTACAAGGCGCCGAAAAGCTACGAATTTCTGCCACAATTGCCGCGCCAGGAATCGGGCAAGATTCGCCGCAGCCAACTCGCGCGCGAGCGGGAAGCGGGTTGCGCGGCCGCGTTATGGGTCGCGCGGTCGGCCGGGTAAGCAATTCTGCGCTAGAATCGCCACAATTTACTAGCGATTGGGAGCAGAGCGATGGGTAGATTGGACGGCGCGGTGGCTCTGGTTACGGGCGCGGGGCATGGCCTCGGGCGAGCGCACGCGTTGTTCCTGGCGAAAGAAGGCGCGCGCGTCGTGGTCAACGATATGGGTGGCGATATCCATGGCATCGGCCAATCGCTCACGCCCGCGCAAACCGTCGCCGAGGAAATCCGAGCAGCGGGCGGTGAAGCGGTCGTTAACGGTGCGGATGTAAGCGATTGGACGCAAGCCAAGGCCATGGTGGAGCAGGCGCTGGATGAATTCGGCGACCTCCATGTCCTCGTCAACAACGCCGGCATCCTGCGCGACCGCACGCTCGCCAACATGACCGAAGACGAATGGGACGCAGTCATCCGCGTGCATTTGAAAGGCCACGCCGCACCGACGAAACACGCCGTCGCTTATTGGCGGCAGCGCGCGAAGGGCCACGGTGGACGCCCCGGCCACGCCTCCGTTATCCACACGAGCTCGGTCTCCGGTTACGCAGGCAACTATGGCCAGGCGAATTATGCGAGCGCCAAGCTGGCCGTCTGTGCGCTCTCGCAGGTAGTCATGTTGGAGGCGGGGCGTTATGGCGTGCGCTCCAACGTTGTATCGCCCGGCGCGCGTACCCGTCTTTCGTTATCGACACCCGGCAGCGAAGAGCGTTACCGCGCACCAGATGACCCTGAAGTCTTTGATCCGCTATCGCCCGCCAACGTCTCGCCGCTGGTGGCCTGGCTGGCTGCGGCCGATTGCCCGGCGACCGGCCAACTTTTCCACTGCGATAGCAACCGTGTGCTGGTGACCTCCCTGCCCCGCGTCCAGGAATTGCGCCAGACCGATGGCCAATGGACGCTCGCCGCGCTCGACGAAGCCCTGGCCGATGCCCTGCAAGCACCGGCGAATTTGACCGATTGGTATTAGGACTGGCTCTCAGGCTTCGTCAGCGCCAGATTAAAGGATCACCGCCGGTGGTGCCAGCGAGGCAGCGTCGGTGATGATGGTCGTCGGCGTCGGTGCGAGCAGGGTGACCGGATAATCTTCCCCGGGCTCGCCGAAGAGCGCCAACCGCAGCGCTGTCTTCACCCAATCCCATGGCGGTAGGCTGCGCGCATAAAGGCGGATGTGGCGCGCGGCGCGGATTTCGCGCAAGCCCAGCGTATAGGCTTGCTTTGGGAAGGCCGCCAGGTTGCCGCCCACGCCCGCACGCAATGCCGCCAGCGTCACCGTGTGCTCGCACAATTGCGCCAACCGCAAGCCCAATTCCGCCACACCCGACCCCGGCTCGTTGAAGGCGACATGGCCATGGATGCCGATGCCGCCAAAACAGCACTCCACGCCGCCATCAGCGATCATCGACGCCGCCATTTCTGCGAGATTCTCGTCTGTGGGGAAGAAGACTCGCGCCTGCTGGAGCCCATTCGCAGGCGACAGACGATCGAAGAACAGTTCTTGCGCCAGTCGCCGAAAGCTGAGCGGGTGGCTCGATGGTATGGCCCGGTCGCGCTCGTCGGCATATTCGTCCATGAAGAAAAACCAGCAATGGTCGAGTGGAAACTTCGTTTCTCGCAATTTCGCCGCCAGAATGGGGTATTGGCCCGTCGGCCCCACCGGGAGGATGAGGCGCAGCGGCTTTGCCCCCGCGCGCGCCCTTTCAATTTCCGCGAAGATATCCGTTGCCATCCGCTCGTAGACGGCATCCACATCGGCGCAGACCACCAGGCGCTCGCCAGCCCGCCGCCGGATTTCAGCCGCGCTCATGCTCAACAAAGCGCGTATCTCTGCCCGCCGCTGCATGCGCCCTCGCTACCCCAGGAAAACCCCAATCACGCTATCATATAGGAAGCGCGGTATACCCGCGAAAATGGACAGGTGTGAGGCGAAGCGATGGCGCAACCCTTCCTCGTCGGCGGCGAATGGCGCCGGAGCGACAGCAGAATCGACATCCATTTCCCTTATGACGGTAGCCTGGCCGGGAGTGTTTGCCTCGCCGGGCCACAGGATGTCCAAGACGCCATCGCCGCGGCTGAGCGCGGCTTCGCCGAGACGCGCCACCTGCCCGCCTACCGCCGCAGCGAAATCCTCGAGCGCCTGCGCGATCTGGTCGCCGAACGTTACGACGATTTCGTGGAACTCATGATTTTGGAGAGCGGCAAGAACCAGCAAACGGCCGCCGGCGAAACAACGCGCGCCCTGCAAACGCTCAAGGTAGCGGCCGAGGAAGCGCGCCGCCTGCCGGGCGAGCTGATTGCGCTGGATTGGACGGCTGCCGGCGCCGGCCGCCGCGGCCTGACCCGCCGCGCGCCCATCGGCACAGTCGCGGCCATCGCACCTTTCAACTATCCGCTCAACCTCGCTTGCCACAAGCTCGGGCCAGCCATCGCCTGCGGCAACGCCATCATCCTCAAACCTTCAGAGCGCACGCCGCTCTCTTCCGTGCTGCTGGCCGAGCTGGTGCTGGAAGCCGGCTACCCGCCGCGCGCGTTCTCGATGCTCAATTGCCGCGGCGACGTCGCCGAAGCGCTCGTGCGGGATGAGCGCGTCGCCATGCTCAGTTTCACTGGCAGCGCCGCCGTGGGTTGGATGTTGAAGGGCATCGCCGGCCGCAAGAAAGTAGCGTTGGAACTTGGTGGGAACGCCGGCCTCGTTGTGCATGGGGACGCCGATTTGCCAAGCGCACAAAGCCAGGCCGCCGCCGGCGCCTTCGCCAACGCCGGCCAGAATTGCATCTCCGTCCAACGCATCCTGATTCAGCACACGGTCTACGAAGAATTCGCCGACGGCTTTCTGGAAAAAGTGGGCGCCCTGCGCTGCGGCGACCCGCGCGACCCGGCGACGGATGTCGGCCCGCTCATCCACGAGCGCGAGGCGGTGCGCGCCGAAGCCTGGGTCAAAGCGGCCCTGGCGGGCGGAGCGACGCGGCTGGCCGGTGGCGAACGGCATGGCGCTTTCTTCCCGCCTACTGTGCTCACCGAAACCACGCCGCAGATGCGCGTTAATTGCGAGGAAGTCTTCGCGCCGGTCGTCACGCTGGCGCCCTACCGCGAATTTGAAGAGGCCATCGCCTCCCTAAACGAAGGCGAATACGGTTTGCAAGCCGGTCTATTCACGCGCGATTTGGGCCGCATCCTCGCCGCTTGGGAAGAAGTCGAAGTCGGTGCGCTGGTCATCAACGGCGTCCCCACCTTCCGCGTCGACCACATGCCTTATGGTGGCATCAAGGCGAGCGGCTTTGGTCGTGAAGGGCTACGCTATGCTATCGAAGAGATGACCGAACCGCGACTCTTGGTGTTGGGATGAAGGTGGGATGAGGGTGTTAGCTTCAATTTGTTTTCGTCACTCAGACCAGAGAGACGGGGTGAAACATGGATGCGAATGATTTAAATGATGAAAATATACGACAAATTAGCAAACTAAAAAAAGAAAACAAAGTACTAAGTGGAGAAATAAAGGAACTAAGACGAGAACTAGAGATAAGAGAACTTAGACGACAAGCAGAGACAAGAGAATTAAGACGACAAATTGGAAAACTAAAACAAGAACGGGATGAACTGGTACAGGAACGGGATGAACTGGTACAAGAAAGATTTGATTGGGAAAGACAACGAAATGAACTAGTACTAGAAACAGATAATCTGGCAACAGAGCTAAATCAACTAGTACTAGAAATGGCTCATCTGGAAACAGAACGAAATTATCTAGAAACACAACGCGATAATCTGATAACACAACTAGATATAGCAATTGCTAATCTAGAGAACCGTGGCAAGCGCGGTAAGAAAAGAAGAAGAAAGAGAGGATGCGGTTGTTGCATCCTCTCGCTGTTAACTATCCCTTTCTCAGTACCCATCCATCTCATTTTATTGATATCAGCGACAATGCATAATTTATGCTTCAATCAAACTCCTCACATTTCTACTTCAATAAATGACAAAATAGGTTGGATCAACTCACAGAAAGGAATCCCACCACATGAAAACCGTCTTCGTCATTGACGCCAGCGACAATGTAGCAACAGTCGTGGTAGAACCGGTGCAGCGCGGCGACCGCGTGCGCACCAACGGCCGCATTACCGACCGTCAGCTGGCTGCATTGGATGACATCGCCTATGGCCACAAGATCGCGCTGGAAGCCATCGCTTCGGGAGACACGGTGCGCAAATACGGCCTGAGCATCGGCCGCGCCACAGAAGACATTCAAGCCGGCCAGCATGTCCACACCCACAACGTCGAGAGCGAGCGCGGTCGCGGCGATCTAGCGAGCTCCACAGCGAAAGGCAATCACGTATGAGCGAATTTTTTGGCTACCACCGCCCTGATGGCAACGTCGGCACGCGCAATCATCTGCTGATCCTCTCCGGTACGGTCTACGCGAACGGCGTGGTAGAGCGGGTGGCGGCGGGCGTGCAGGGCGCCGTGCCCATCACACATGCGTTGGGCCGCTGCCAGGTCGCGCCGGATTTGCGCCTAACGCGCCGCTTCCTCAGCGGCACCGCCGCCAACCCCAACGTCGGCGCCGTCGTCATCATCGACCATTTCCACGAGGCGGGCTGCACGGCCGAGGATATCGCCGCGGACGTCGCGCATACCGGCAAACCGATCGCCACGGTGAATATCCGAGAAGTGGGCGGCTTCTTAGCGGCCGTCGAGCGGGGCACACGCATCGCCGCCGATTTCGCGCGACAACTCAGCCTACAGCGGCGGGAAGCAGCGCCGCTTTCGCAATTGCTCTTCGGCACGGAATGCGGCACATCGGATACGACGTCCGGCCTCGCCAGCAACCCGACCAACGGCCTCGCCGCCGAGCGCGTCATCGCCGCCGGTGGCCGCGCCCTGATGGCCGAGTGCACCGAATGGATGGGCTGCGAGCAATGGCTGACCGAGAGGGCTAGCTCGCCAGAGGTAGCCACCGCCATCCTCGCCGGCGTGCAGCACATGGAAGCGCGCGCCCTGGCCAGCGGCGAGGACATCCGCGGCTCCCAACCTACCGGCGACAACATGGCAGGCGGCCTCACGACCATCGAGGAGAAATCGATGGGCGCCGTCAAGAAATTGGGACCCGCCCCCATCATCGAATACCTGGAGATCGCCGCCGCGCCCACCAGCCGCGAACCGGGCAATTACGTGATGTACGGCCCCGGCATGGGCGCCGAATCGATCAGCAGCATGGCGGCGGCCGGCTGCCAGGTGCTCACATTTTGCACCGGCGGCGGCCATACCTCTAACCACCCCATCATGCCGACCATCAAAGTCACCGGCAATCGCCAATCGTATGAGCTGATGCGCGATACGGTGGATATTGACGTCAGCGGCGTCTTCTTCGACGAAATCACGCTGGAGGAAGCGGGTGACATCGTCTTCGCCGAGGTGCTGCGCGTCGCGGATGGCTACCTGACCAAATCGGAAGCGCTGCGGGATAACAATAGCTTCGCCATCCACCGCATCGGCCCCAGCATCTAGCGGCCATGACGAAAACGGGTGCGCCACACATCCGCCTCCCTTACGGCCGGGGTTGGCAAGAGGCATGTTTGCCAGCGGATGCGCAGCTGGAGACGCTACGCCCCCCGGAAAACCCCGCTTTATCCGATCCGGATGCGCCCATTCGTGCCGCCTTGGCGCAACCACTAGGCGCAGAGCCACTTGCCTTGATTCGGGCTCGCAGCGCCGCCATCGCCATCAATGACAACACGCGCCCCACCCCCCATGAAGTGTTGTTACCGCCTGTGCTCGAAGCGCTGGAAAATGCCGGCCTCGCGCCGAAAGACATCCACCTGTACCTTGCCGGTGGCACGCACCGCGCAATGTCTGCCGCAGAGATCGAAGCGATGTTGCCGCGCCCTATCGTCGCCCGTTACCCGATCCACACACACGATAGCGATGACGCCAGCCAGCTTCGTGATCTAGGCAAGACCCGGCGCGGTACGCCCATCCTCTGCAACGCCGGTTACCTGGCGGCCGAGCTACGCCTGGTGATCGGCATCCTGGCGCCGCACCAATTCACGGGATTTGGCGGCGGCGTCAAAGGTGCGGCCATCGGCCTGGCCGGCCAAGCGACCATCCACCAAAACCATGCAATGATGCTGGAAGACGGCGCCGAGATGGGCCGCTTCACCGGCAACCCCGCGCGCGAGGACATCGAAGAGATCGGTGAACGCATTGGCATCCATTTCGTGCTGAATGTGACGTTGAACAACCAGCGGGGCATCACGCAGGTGTACGCCGGCCACCCTCTGGTCGTGATGCGCGCCGCCATCCCACAGCTGAGCGCACGTTTCACCACCCGCGTAGCTGAGCCGTTCGATTTGATGCTGGCTTCACCGGGTGGCTACCCGAAAGACATCAACCTCTATCAAGCGCAAAAGGGCCTTTATCACGCCTCCCGCGTTACGCGGGGGGATAACAATGGAGCGCTCGTGCTCTGCGCGGCCTGCCCCGATGGCAGCGGCAGCCGCGCCTATGAAGCCTGGCTGGCCGAGCAGCAGCCGCGCTCGCAAGCGGAAATACTGGCGCGCTTCCACGAGCAACCCTTCCGCGTCGGCCCGCACAAGGCTTTCCAGATAGCGCGGGAAGCGACGCAGATGCGCGTAATTTTCGTGACGGAGATGCCCGCCGACCTATGCCGCCGCGGCCTGCTGGAGACGGCGCCCTCGCTCCAGTCGGCGATCGATCGCTTGCGCCCGCAGCTGCCGGAGCGCCCGCGTGTGGGGGTGATGCCACTGGCGAATGATACGATTGCGGAGGTGGGGGCTTGACAGCGCGATGTTAAGCTAGCTTTATGATACTGGTACTCGTGTCGCAATCGTCAGCTACACTTTTTTTGTTGCGTCTGATAAAGGAGTTTTTCATGTATCACAGATTACTACTCCTAATCCTGCCCATACTGCTGCTGCCAATCGCTGCCTTCGCACAGACTCCCGTTACTCGAGATACAGAAGACGCCTACCCGCCCGGGCGATACCGTCTTAAGAGTAATGATTACACGGTGTTTACTTGTCCAAGCCACAGTTGCACCAGTGAGGTTCGAATCAGCCAAGTCGGTTCCGTGATCCAAGTAATTCGAGAAGTCTTACCCCAGAACCAATATAGCACGTTTCGCTGGGTAGAGATAGTAAGCGGTAATCTCTCAGGCTATATGCTCGCAGAATTTCTAGAACGCGTTAGCCCGACGCCAGCGACAGCTGTACCTGTGCAAGCTGAAACCGAAATCCAAGAAGAGGATGTAGTGAGTATCAGGCTTACAAGAGGCCGCCAAGCCAGCCACGAATTGATCTATTCCACATTCTTAAGAACTGTCCCTAACACTGCTTCGTATTCATCCAGAGATAATCTGGCGTCTGGCAGCTTAATATTTACTGAAGAAGGCGAATATCTTGTACTCTTCCGCAGCTTTATCATCGCAAATATCGATGATTATCCTTACCTTCCGAACAGCTTAGAGGTTGACCGGCCTAGAGGATCATGTCGCAGTATTGCGGTAGCTGAAGGCAACAATGCTATCGTTTTTCTAAATTGTCCTGGCACCGTCGACTTCACATATGACACAGACGGCGATTACGTTTCCATCTTCATATTTCGAATCTTAGAATAGCCTGGTCGCCGCGGCAGTTCAGGATATTACCCAATGCGCGAAGTCCTCATTTTCTCCGCCGTACGAACGCCGATTGGGCGCATCCGCGGCGCGCTCGCTGCCATCCGTCCCGATGATCTGGCCGCCCAGGTGATTCAGGCCACTCTGGAGCGCGCCGCCTGCCCCGCCGAAGCAGTGGACGAGGTCATCCTCGGTTGCGCGAACCAGGCGGGCGAGGATAACCGCAACATTGCGCGCATGTCCGCTTTGCTCGCCGGCTTGCCCGACCAGGTCGCCGGCTTGACGGTCAACCGTTTGTGCGCGAGCGGCCTCTCGGCGGTCAACATCGCGGCGCGGCAAATTGCCCTGGGCGAGGCGGATTGCATCGTCGCCGGTGGCGTCGAGAGCATGACGCGCGCCCCCTATTCCCTGCCCAAAAACCCGCAGGCCCACGGTCCCAGCGGCAACCAGACCGCCTGGGATACGACGCTGGGCTGGCGCTACCCGAACCCCCGCCTGGCCGAGCGCTTCCCACTGGAGGCGATGGGCGTGACGGCCGAGAACATCCATGACCTAGCGCGCGCTGGCGCCATCGCCGGCGGCGAGATCACACGGGAGGAGGCGGATCGCTTCGCCTTGCAGAGCCAACAACGGGCGGTTAATGCGATTAACTCGGGCAAATTTGACGAAGAAATCGTGCCAGTTCGCGTCCGAAAAGGGCGCTCCGAAAACGATTTCGTGGTTATTGACGAGGGGCCTTTCGCCAAGGTGGTCAAGGGGCGGCTGGTCCTGCAAACAGACGCGGCGAAGCTGGCGGCGTTGCGGCCGGTTTTTCGCGAGGGCGGTAGCGTAACCGCCGGCAATTCCAGCACGCTCAACGATGGCGCGAGCGCGCTGGTGTTGATGGCAGCGGATCGTGTTACCGAACTGAGCGGCATCACTCCGCTGGCGCGCTGGCGGGGGGCGGCGGCAGTGGGCTGCGACCCGCGCACGATGGGGCTTGGGCCGGTGTTCGCGATTCGGCGTCTGCTGGAGCGGCAGCAGCTGGCGCTGGCGGAAGTCGACCGGGTCGAGATCAACGAGGCGTTCGCCGTGCAGACGCTGGCCTGCCTGCGCAAATTGGCGCTTGACGAGGGGCGCGTCAATGTGAATGGCGGCGCGATCGCGCTGGGGCATCCGCTGGGTTGCTCGGGCGCGCGCATCTTGACAACGCTGCTGCACGAGATGAAGCGGCGCAAAGAGGCGGGTGTAGCCAATCGCTATGGCATTGCGGCGCTGTGCGTGGGGGTGGGCCAGGGGGAAGCGACGTTGGTCGAAGCGCTCTGATGAGGATCTGCGGATGAAAATCCGTCACGTCGGCCTGAAAACGGAATACCTCGACGATTTGCGGCACTTTTACGGTGAGACGCTGGCGATCCCGCTTGCGGATGAACGTGAGGATGCTTTTTCGCTGCGGATCGGCGCGAGCGAGCTGGAATTCCGGCAGGGGGCGGCTTCGTCTTACCATTTCGCCATCAATATCCCAAGTAACTTATTTGACGTGGCACGGGTCTGGCTGGCGGCGCGTACGCCGCTGCTGCCGATGCCGGATGGCGGCGACACGATGCACTGGCGCGCCTGGAACGCGCACGCCTGCTATTTCCGCGACCCCGATGGCAATATCGGCGAGCTGATCGCGCGGCACAACCTGGCGGGTGATGGTGCGCCGGTTGACGGCTCGGCATTCGACCCGGCTGCACATTTGCTGGGCATCAGCGAGATCGGGCTGGCGCTAGACGATGTCGGGGAATCCTGCCGGGTCATCGAAGAGGGGTTGAGCCTGCCGGTCTGGGATGCGGGCGATGGCGTACGATTCCGGGCGCTGGGCGGGGAGCGCGGCTTGCTGATCTGCGTGCGGCGTGGGCACGCCTGGTTCCCGACGGAGGATGTGTGGGCGGAGCCGGCGCCGCTCTGCGTTACTTTTGCCGGTGAGGAGGCGCGCGAGTTAATCCTGCCGGGGACGGAGTATGTGCTGCGGGTTGTGGGGGCGCTTGGGGATTAATGGCCTGCTAAATCGCAGTGTAGATTATTCGTATCCATAACAAAAACGCCTCGCTATTGTTGAAATTTCGCCACAAGAAATTTCAGGTCTTCTTCAGACAAACTACAAAACTCCTGTCGAATATCCGCTACATCCATTTCGGAAAATGAAGGCTGACACTTTCTAATCCTGCAAACGCAGCATGGATCTTTATCTAGAAAAGGCTTAACTAAATTCAGGGGACGTAAATAAGCTCTATCCCTCTCATTACATAATAAAATTTCTTTGAATCCCAAACTCTTTATGTAGTGATTAGAAAACCAGGTGGCAATACCCTCCTCGAAATTATTGGAGTCATTCCCACCAGTCGGTGAAAGTAAGTGGACTGTTTCATGCGCGAGTTGATAAAGAGCTTGCCGACCATCGTTTTCCGCAGATGCTTTCAACCGAATAGCAACATGCTTACAATTTCCAGGATACCAAACCATAGGATTTTCACCGTCGTAAAATTCAACTCCAATCGGTGTGTAGCTGTAATCTCGCTTCCCAAAAAGCTCTTCTGCAATACGGAGCATATGCCCAAGCCTCATGGTTAATGAACATGTATATCTGTCAGTACCTGTGATTTTCTGTGAATGAAAGAACGGAGTTGTTCCCTCTCTCATTGTCATCTTCCTTCTGATGAACGCTCCAGATTCAAGGCGAGGAGGCGGGCGAGGATTTCCTGCTCGGATAGATCGGCCGGCCAGCCATAGGCGGCGGCGACGGCGGCGTCCAATTCATCATGCGCATTTTGGAGCCAGGTGGGGTTTTGGTTGTAGAGGTTGGTGAGGGTGCGGCGGCGCAACTCGGCGGAGCCTTCCAGGTAGGGGCGGCCGAGCTCATCGTGGGAGTTCAGCCAGTTCTCGCGCCGTTTGTTGAGGGTGTTGGCGGCAGCGGCGATGGCCTGGCGCTGTTCGTCGTTTGGCCTTGGGAAGGGGAAGGTTTCGAAGCAGGTGGTGGGGGTGTAGCGAGGTCTGCTCTGCAATTGTGTACCCATATCCGAAGCCCAAATCCTATGATATTTGCTCTGTAAAACACCAAAGGAATAATCATCATCTAACGCAAATACATCAACAGCATCCGTACAAACAGTAGGGGGGTTAACCCAAATAAACACTCGATACTTGGATACTCGGGGCGTTGCGATGAACCTTTGTAAATTGGCCAATGCTGCACGCATTGCTGGACGAGGTGTCGCATATTGCCACCAACGATTTCTGAACTGTTTCTGTGATTTTTTCTGCCTGGTTGGCCAGACATGTTTCTTGACATATTCAAAAGGCATTTCATATTGGGATGATTCTTCCAATCCCATTAAGCCGAAGTTGATTGTATACATACCTCGATGCTTCTTGGTTATATCAGATGCATTCATTACAGGAAGCACCACATCTGAATTGGGTCTACCGTTTACGTTAAGTGGTTGCGCGAGAATTTCAGCAGCCAACTCCTCTGAAATATCGAAGCGCGCTTTGGGTGATTGTCCTTCAAATGATAAATTGCGGTTTTCGGTTAAAGGTTTGGCTGCTGCTGTATCCACACCAATTGACAAATTAGAATTGATTTCTACTGATACAGATACTCCATTGTGCAGCCTTTCCTGTTCCGAACCATCGTCAAAGCCGATTATCGATATGTTAACTGCAGCCCCACTTAGCTTCCACTCCAAGCTCCTATAGGCCAAAAAAATGTTGCCAGATTTCTTGATTCGATCCAAAACCACCCGATTATCTCGACCTCGTATCCCCTGAGTCCCTAATAAACCACAACGTCTCGACTTGCCTATTTCAATCATATGACGTGCTTTTTCGAACCAATAACAACATAGATCAGAAGCATTCGGCAGTCGGCCTGAATAGACAGTGTATAGGTCATTGGTGTATTCATCACCTAGTTCATTGCGTAAATAGCCTCTTCCTAAAAAAGGCGGATTGCCGATGATGAATTCGGCGGCGGGCCATTCTGGTTCGCTGGGTTGGCCGGCGGCGTCGGTTGTGAGGATGGCGTCTCTTTGTTGGATGGTATCCAGGGTGGTGAGGAGGGGGGAATGAGTATAGGGGAAGCCGTTGGTCTGGTGCCACTGGATGTAGCCGATCCAGAGGGCGGTGCGGGCGAGCTCGGCGGCGTAGGTATCGAGCTCGATGCCGAGGAACTGGTCGGGTTGGATGGTGGGTTGCGGGTCGAATGAATTCGAGCCATGCCAGCCATGGTGGGCGGCGAAATCGATGACTTCTTTTTCCAGATCCAGCAAAGCGCGCAGGGCGAGATAGAGGAAATTGCCGCTGCCGCAGGCGGGGTCGAGCACGCGGAGGGTGGCAAGGCGGTGGCGGAAGGCGGCCAACGCTGAAAAGGCATCAGCGCGTTTTTCACGTTTGAGCAGTTTTTCGGCATCCGATTGGACGTCCTCCCATTCGCGGCGCAGGGGCTTGAGGAGGACAGGATCGATGACGCGCATGATATCGGCGGCGGCGGTGTAGTGGGCGCCGAGCTGGGCACGTTTGGAGGCATCGAGGGCGCGCTCGAAGAGGGTACCGAAGATGGAGGGGTCGATATCGCGCCAGTTCTTCCAGACGGTTTGCTGCAGGTGGAACAGGGCGGTGCCGCTCAGCTCGACGGTGTCAGAATGGTTGAAGAGATCGCCATTGAAGTGGGGGATTTTGCTGGCGCCAAAGTAGCCACCATCGGCCATTTTGGCGAAGAGGTCGTTGACCACCTGGTTGAAGGAATTGGGATCCTTGTAATGAGCATTGACGATTTTTGTAAAAGAATCAGACGGGAGCAGATCGTCAGCATCTTCGGCGTAGAGGCAGAAGATGACCTGGTTGAGGTAGCGGGCGAGTCGTTCGGAATCCTCGTTGCGGTCATCCCGCTCCATAGCGGCGACGATTTCGCCAATCTTTTCTGCTGTCTCTTCCGTCAGCTCTTCGACCGTACGCTGCGGCTCGAATTCTTCGGGATGGAAGAAAATATTGCGCAGCTTGGCCAATGGTTCGGGTTTATACAGATCTTCAATGGCGATCTCGTGAAGGTGGGTTTCTTTGCCCCGGAAGTTGGTTTGTATCCTGATCAGCTGAAAAGACGAAACAATGAGCAGGGGTGGGGTTTTCAGATGAACGGAGTAACGCAAGCACTGCTGGAACGCACCCGCTAATTTTGCTTCTTCACCTTTGAATTCCCAGACGAAGTGGCCTTCATGAAATGCATCGGCAAAGCCGCCGGGGATCGGTTTCTCAAAGGTGAACTTTTCCCGATCACCATATTCGTTCGGATCCGGATGGCCGACGACCCGAAGCAAATCCAAAAACCAGGTTTGCGCGTCCTGATTTTCACGAAATGATGTGCCGCGCGGCCAACGGGCGATGAATTCCTGTGGCGTCATTCGCTGTATATTGCCCATGAGCGCAGGCATTATAGCGGGATTATCAGTTTCCTATTAGAAAGCGGGCTCGATATCGTTCGGCTATCCCCTGTTACGCAAATGGGAGTAAAATGGCGGGAGGAGCGAGGGCGGTGTGCGATGACGGAGATTGAGCAGATTGACGAGGCGGAAGTGGAGCGTTTGCTGCGCGCGGGCGGGCCGATGCTGCTGCTATTCAGCGATGGCAGTGGCACGCGCGGCGAATTCCTGACGCAATTCCGCAATTCCTCCAACGAATGCGACGATATCATATTCGTGCAGTGCAATCCGTTCGATAACCCCAGCGCCGCTAGCCGATTTAGCATCGGCAACAAACCGGTGCTGCTCGGCATCCACGCGGGCGAAGCGATCACGCGGAGCGCGCGGCCCTGGGCGTCGGATGTGAAGATGGCGGTGGGCGCGGTACGCGAGGCCGAGCGCACTGCCCACCCGGAAGCAGCGGCAACGACAGCAGCCGATGCCAGCGCCAGCGACACGCCGCTCGCCGTAACGGACGACAGCTTCCAACATGACGTCCTGGATAGTGAGCTGCCGGTGCTCGTGGATTTCTGGGCGGAGTGGTGCGGTCCGTGCCGGATGGTCGCGCCGATATTGGATCGGCTGGCGCGCGAATTCGCCGGTCGCTTGCGGATTGCCAAAGTGGATGTCGATGCCAACCAGGGGCTGGCGCAGCAATTTCAGGTGACCAGCATCCCGACGATGATGGCTTTTGCCGGCGGGCAATTGCTTTTCAACCAGGCCGGCGCCCTGCCGGAGACTACCCTGCGGCAAATTTGCACGCAGTTGATTGATTACGTCGCGCAGCAGACGTCGCCGACCGTGGCGGCCGCCAACTAACCGAAGTTCCCAAAGGAAATCACCATGTGGCTCGAATCGCTCGCTCTGGCTGGCCTGATCATCGTATTGCGGGCCCTGAATCATACGGTGAGCACGGTGAAGATGCTGGCGATTGTGCGGCACCGGAAGGTGATCGCGGCGGGTCTATCTGCGCTGGAGGCGTTGATTTTCGCTTTTGTGTTTTCCCGGGTACTCGCAGACACGAGCAATTACATCATCCTGGTGGCTTACTGCCTGGGTGGATCGCTGGGGACTTTCATCGGCATGACGATGGAAGAACAACTGACGAAGCATTTTGTAAGCCTGAGCGTGATCACCCAAAACGGCGGGCATGATATCGCGGTGGCGTTGCGGGCGGCGGGTTTCGGCGTGACGGAGATGCAGGGCGAAGGGCGCGATGGCCAGGTGACGATGCTGCGCAGCATCTTTGATATGAAGCAGGTGCGGAAAGCGATGCAGATCATCCTGGAGATCAACCCGAAGGCTTTCACGGCATTGGAAGAGGAACGCAACATCCACGCGGGTTGGATTTTGAAGAATCGGCGCCGCTGGCATTGAGCGCGGGAGTGAGTTCGAAAACCAACTCCAACGAGGGCGCGAGCGGCGCCGATTGGCAGCGCGCGGCCCGCAACGCCGGCGCCCTGACGCTGGCGACGATCCTCGGCAAAGGCGGCATTTTCCTCTGGCAGCTGGTGCTGATCGCCCAGCTGGGGGAAGAGCTCTACGGCATCTATGGTGTGGTCACATCGTCGATGGCGCTGGCGGCGGCGTTCAGCACACTGGGCATGGGCATCATCATCGCGCGCGATGTCACACGCGTTCCCGGGCGCGCCGGCGAATACTGGTCGGCGGCGCTGGCGATGCAAACGGCGCTGGCCGCGCTGGCCTACCCACTCATGATATTGGCTGCCGGCCTGGGCGAATTCGAGCAGCAGTCGCTGGTGCAAGGCTACCTGGCGCTGATCGGCATCAACCTCTTCCTGGATTGCTTCGGCAACATCGGCAACGATCTGCTGCTGGCGCAAGAAAAATTGCGGCATACGGCGCTGGTCTCGGTGCTGCATATTGCGGCGCTCGTCACGTTGGGTGGCGGCGCCCTGTGGCTGGGTTATGGCTTGCGGGGCGTTTATTTGGGCAGCATCGCTGCATCGGCTTTGCGAGCGCTCGCGCTCAACGCTTTCGTCTGGCGGAGCGGCGCGCGGCCGGCGCGCTTTCCATTCACCACCGCGCGGCGCCTCTTCGTGAGCGCGGCGCCGATCGGCTTGAACGGCTTGCTCGCGCTCGGCGTTACCCAGGTGGATAAGCAGATCACCGCGCGCTATTTAGGCGCAGAGAGCGCCGGCCACTTGTTCGCTGCGGCCCTGCTCATTCTCGGCGTGATCGAGCTGCTCGGCACGCCGCAACTGACGGCGCTCTTCCCGCTGCATGCCCGCCTCCAGGGCGGCGCGCGCGCGCCGCAATTGCCCGAGCGCATGTCCTACTTCATGCTCCTGTGGACCGTGCCACTGGCGATCGCCATCAGCGCGTATGCGCCCGCCCTGACGCGCCTGCTCTTCCGCGCGGAGGGTTTCGAGCAAAGTGGCCCGATTCTGGCCATCCTCATCTGGTATGCGCCGCTGGCGATCACGTCCGATATCTTCGCGCAGGTCTTGATGATGCAGAATTGGCAGCGGCGCTTGCTCTTCATCCGCGCCGCCAGCCTCTCGCTGAATATCGCCCTGAATGTGGCGCTACTGACGCAATGGAGGGATGTGCGCGGCGTGGCCATCGCTTCGGTCTGCGCGGAAGCGTTCGTGCTGACGGCGCTGGTCTGGCAGCTGCGGCATTATGGCATCCGCTGGCGGCGGCTGGCGCGGCGCGTGGGGCGGCTGGGTATGGCAGCGATCGCGGTCGCGGCGTTGTTGTGGCTCCTGCGGGATGGCCGCGCATGGCTGGGCGTGCCGCTGGCGATTGGTGGGTATGCCCTGGCGCTGTGGCGGGGCGGCTTGCTGAATGATGAAGACCGCGAGCTGCTCACGATACTGTGGCGAATGCTCCCGCGGCCGGGTCCTTTCGCTCAATCCACCCGCGCGTAGCAAAAGGCGTTGCCAATTTTGCCGACGACCGCCAACGCGCCCATCTCTCGCAAGCAATAGGCCATCTGCCCGGCCAAGCGCCGCCGCAAGCCGGCCGCCCGCGCTAGCTGCCGTGTTGTGAACGATGACGGTAAATCCGGCGGGAGCAGCGCGGCGCAATCACGCGGGCTGCTCAATCGACATTGCCCCAACACACGCAACAGGCGACGCCCGCGCACACTCTCGCCGCGCCGCCGCCAACTGCCGCGACCATCCGCGCAGCGCAGCTCTTCCACCTCGACCAGCGCCAGCTCCAGCGCCAGGTTCGGGTGGGCCAACAAGCTCGGGAAGCGCGTCAGCTCGCCGAAGCATTCCTCCAGGCGACCGCGCCGCGGCGATTTGCGGCGGCTCAAGCGCGCGCCGGCCGCATCCTGCCGGAGCAGCCATTTTGTTTGTTGGATAGGATAGACGAGCAGCACCGTTTCCTGCGCCGTGAGAACCTGCAGCTTGTGTTTGATGGCCGCGAAATTGCCCGTTTGTATCTCGACCAAGGCATCCTCGCGCGCGACATCGATCACATAGCCATGGCGGCGCGCTTCCTGCTCGTCATCCGGGCCGGCGTAATGTTGCTTGAGGGCACGGTGCAGGGCGCTTTCGCCGGCGTAGGCGCGGCCGTTTCGCTTGGAGGGCATATGCGCAGTCTATGAAACCGCAAAGATACCGCAACTTGCCGCGCCATCTTGCGTATACAATCCTAACAGTAGGTTCAGGAGCGGCAACATGACCGACACCAAGAAAAAGAAACGCTACGAAAAAGAATTCTCCTTCTCGCTCAGTTCGCTGGTCGACCAGGTCAGCGAGGGACTCAGCAGCATCGGCGAAGTCATCAGCGGTGAAGCTGGTAGTGGAGCGCCCGATGCGGAGGACTTCCATTTCGACGAAGCGCTGGGCGACGCAGAATCCGCCGATATCCGCCTCAATATCAACCGCGCGCAATGCACAGTACGCAGCCTAACGCCGGAATCCGAACAACTGCTGGAGGCGGATTTGCGGGCAGTGGGCACAGTGGAATGCGCGGTGAGCGGCGGCGAACATAAGAAGATTCGCCTCGGCACGCCCAGCGGCGCGAACACGAATTTCAGCTGGTCGGGTTGGAAGCGCAACGCCGAGCTGCCCTGGGATGTCGCCCTCTCGCCGCGAATCCCGCTCCGTTTGCGCGTGAATAGCGGGATCGGAACGAACACGCTGCTGCTTCAGGAGCTGAATTTGCGCGAGTTGCAGTTGAATGGCGGCGCGGGCAAAACGACGGTGTTGCTACCGGCCACCGCCGATCCCTATCGCGCGCGCATCCGTTCCGGCGCTGGCGTGCAACAGATAACCCTTGCCGATGGCGCGCAATGTGAACTGAACGCGGAATTGGGCGCGGGCAAATTTCAGTTGCGCGTGGGCGAGGATTGCCAGCTGCAAGGGATCATCAGTGGCGGCGCCGGCGCCTGTGAAATCGAAATGCCGCCCGGCGCGTCGGCGCGCGTGCAGCTGCGCAGCGGACTTGGCGGCTTGCGCCTGCCCGAGCACTTCCAGAAAATGCGCGGGCACCGTTCGGGAATCGGCAACGATGGCGTCTGGTATAGCGGCTATGACCCGGAGGATACAAATCAGACAGTGGCGATTCGACTGAGCATCCATTGTGGAGTGGGTAGCGTACACATCCGTCAGATGGAGCATATCTGAACGGTAGCAAAACTGGCTCAGGAGACAGACAAAACCAATTGAAGCGATACTGAGCGGCGCAGGCTGTGCTTGCGCCTTCGCTTTTCCGCGCGCACAATAGCGCCATGCACGATGACGATGCTCACGCGCGCCTCGACCGCCATCGCCAGCTGCCCCGTGGCGCACCGGCGCTCTGGCTAATCGCGCTCGGACTCTGGCTCACCCTCGCGCCGCGGCCGGCCCTCGCCGAACCGCTACCCTACCTGCTAACCCTCGCCGCCCTGCTGCTGACGCGCTGGGTGGTGGATGAAATGCGCCCCGCCGGACTCTGCTTCCT
Source organism: Phototrophicaceae bacterium (assembly GCA_965237765.1). Taxonomy (GTDB): domain Bacteria; phylum Chloroflexota; class Anaerolineae; order Aggregatilineales; family Phototrophicaceae; genus WTGJ01. The sequence goes on along the minus strand of OZ250157.1, from coordinate 1,797,114 downwards.
GGGTCTCTGGCTGGCGGGCGGCGCGCTGGCATGGCGTTTCGCGGCGGGCGGGTTGGGCGCGGCCCTCATCGCGTTGGCGGCGGGCAGCGCCCTATTGCTGACGGCGCGTTGGAACCGACCGCCCTGGCCCGCCCTGCGCAGCGCCGGCTGGCTCATCACGATCGCGGGCGTGGCGGCGGCTTTGTTCTTCCGCTTCGTCCCCAGCGCTTAGCGCGGCCGCAAAGATGCGCATCGCCATCGACGCCAGTCGCTGCACGCGGGCGCGCCGCACCGGCACCGAGCAATACGCCCTTTCGCTCCTGCGCGCCCTCATCCGCCAGAACCAAGAGCACCGCCTCACGCTCTATTTCCGAGAGCCGCCGCCGCCTGATCTGCTGCCCAGCTCGCCGCTCGCGCAACAGCGCGTGTTGCGCAGCCCACGACTTTGGACGCACGCGCGTTTCGCCGCGGCACTCTACCGCGAAAGAACGCCGCTCACCTTCGTGCCCGCGCATACGCTGCCGCTGATTTTCCCCGGGCGGGCCATCGTTACCATCCATGACCTCGGCTATCGGCATTTTCCAGAGGCGCACCCGCCCGCCCAACGCCGCTACCTCGATTGGAGCACGCGGCATAGCGCGCGGCGGGCAGATATCGTGCTCTGCGATAGCCAGGCGACGGCGGCCGATCTGCGGCGCTTTTATGGGACAGCGCCGGCCAAAATGCGGGTCGTCTACCCCGGCCTGACCGCGCCGACCGTCGGCGATCTTGCCGCCACGCGCGCGAAATACGACCTACCGCCGCGCTATTTCTTGCACGTCGGCACGCTCCAACCGCGCAAGAATATCGCCCTGTTGGTCGCAGCCTTCCAGCGTTGGCAGGCTACTCAAGTGAATGGGGATTGCGCGCTCGTGCTGGCGGGCGCGCGCGGTTGGCTCTTCGATGAACGCTGGCTGGGCAATTGCCAAAATGTGCGACTGCTCGGTTATGTGGGTGATGCTGATATCGGCGCGCTCTACGCCGGCGCGCGCGCCCTGCTCTTCCCCGCGCTGCACGAGGGCTTCGGCTTTCCGGCGCTGGAAGCGATGCATTGCGGCACGCCCGTGCTCGCCAGCGACCGGGCCAGCTTGCCGGAAGTCGTGGGCGAAGCCGGGATGCTGCTCGACCCGCGCGATGAGGATGCCTGGGCGGCGGCGATGACGCGGATCGACATGGATGAGGCGCTGCGGCGATCGCTGATCGCGCGCGGCCGCGAGCGGGCCAGCCAATTCCGTTGGGAAGAGGCCGCGCGCCAAACGCTGGCGGCCTTCGAGGAAGCGTTACGCTAACCGAAGCGCCCGCTCCGATCGCCTTTGACCGCGGGCGAAAGTCGATTCTGCCAGGCGAGATGAACGAGCAAAGCCCCTGAAGCAAACGCCCCGCCGGGGGGAGCGGGGCGTTGCTTAGGGGGAGGAGGAAAATGTCGTGTTAGGGGTTTTCCGCGCGGGATATAGTTTTACCCGCGCGCTGGGGGTCGTTATTGGCGTTCGGCGCGGCGCTCGCGGCGTTCGGCACGCAAGCGACGGGCCAGATGTTGGTTGCGCGCCGCGCGGATCATCTCCTCGTGGTGCAGCTGCATCTGTCGTTTGTCAATCCAGAAGACCATGTCGTTACCCTCCTTGGTCTGTTTTGCCTACACCTCTCTGTACGCAACTGCCGCAAAAAAGGTGCGCTCCATCGCCACCTGGACGGGCCAAAGCGCTCGATTCTTGCGAATTACGCGAAATTCTAAGAGAACGTTAACAGTTCCGGCGATCCATAAGTGGCGCAAGCGGCCCTCTTCGTGTGGCGCTGCTACCGCCATATGGCTATCTTCGCCGATGCTGCCCGAATGAGAGAATATTAGATTGCGCGGCTGGATTCACTATCGCGACCGCTTCGATACTGCGCCACTGCCCGCCTTCGCCGCGCGGCATTGGGGCACAGAGCCCGCCTCGTTACAACTGGTCGAGCGCAAGCTGAGCATCATCGTTCGGCTGAGGCGCGCCGGGGAAACACAATACCTGCGCATCTCCCACCCCAGCATCCGTCAGCCGCGCACCGCCCGCGCCGCTTATCATTTCCAGGCGCAGCGCGCCGGTGCTGTCAGTGGGTGGGAATCACATCGAATGGTTGCCACAGGGCAATACACGCTATTTCGCCGGTCTCGTGAAGGAAGCGCCCGGCGAAGCCATCGCTCCCGACGAGCGCGACCCGCGCGTCTTACGGCCACGAAGTGCTGGCACGCGCGCTTTCCGCGCCTGGGGGCGGAGCATCGCGCAGCTCCATGAGGCCGCTCGCGCCTACCGCGCCGGCCCGCACCGTCACCACACCATCTTCGATTTTTACCAGAACGCGCGGCCGCAGGCGTTGCGGGCCGATCCGACAATCCGCGCCACTTATTTTCGGCTCGGGCGCTGGCTGAGCGATTTGCCGCGGCGGGATTTCGCCCTCACGCATGGCGATATGCACCCCGCCAACGCGTTTTGGGATGGGCGGCGTGTGACCATCATCGATTTCGATGAGCCGGTCTACGGTTGGATCTGGGTTGATTTTGGGCGGGCGCTGCTGGATTTCTACCGGCGACCGCCGCGAGCGCGCCGCCAGTTACACGACGCGTTATTGGCGGGTTATGGCGAAGTTCGGGCGATTGATGCGGAGCTACACGGGCAACTCCCGCGTTTCATGCAGTTGCGGGGATTGATGATGCATTTGTGGTCGCTGGCGGATGTTGGGGGTGTGGCGAGCGGGCGGGCGCCGTGGCAGCGGGAGTGGGCGCTGCGGGAGCAGGTTTGGTAATGTCGCTAACGGAAGGTTCGCAGGGTAGGACAAAGTCGGCGTCGGTGAGTTGGTTGTGGTCGCTGTAGCGAATAGTAGCGCCACCGTCCAATGTTATTTCCATCCAAAATCCGAGTTCCGGTTCATCCAAGCCATTAATAGCGCCAGAAAAACGGATCTGTGTCTTGTTGCGATGAACGTAGCCGTCCTCACTACCGATCCATAGTTTCCAGATGGCTTGCATGTTTTGTTTTACATCTGTGATGAATTCCTCCATTAAGTAATCATTTTCATTCAATTCCGGAGGAAGTAAGTCGGTTGTTGAAATCAGTTCGGAGATATATCGTTCCGGATCGATGGATAAAGAGAATATTCGGAAATCCTGTGTAGCGCTCTGTTCCATAGGGTGTTCCGTCACACCGATGAGCCAACCCTTTGAGTCTTCGATGATCCCATCGGAAATCAATGTCATTTCTTCCATCCGCGATTGCCATTCCTGTAAAGAGGATTCTATCATTGTTGCCATATCGTCAGCCGCGGGCCCATCGGCTACAACGTTCGCTACACAAATTTCCTCCGCCACTCGAGCGGCTTGCAAGAACATGATCGAAGCAGTTTGGGAAATCTCATAGACATCTTCCACTTCACCGATGAAACGTTCCATATCGCCAATGTCAATCTGGATATCGCTGACTTCTAGGACTGAGATCCCATCCTCCAGCCGCCTGTCCGTTGAGATGGTGAGATGGGTAGTATTACGAACGCCATTGGCAGGTGCATCTTCCATGAAACGAAATTGCATCTGGATTGTCAGTTCCATCACTGCGTACTCGCGCTCGGTTTCTACAGTTTGCGCCTTCCTGAAGGCGGCTTGGACGACCTTGAGCCATTCTTCCTCCTGATCCTGCGCCGACGCAAGGGCCAGCGGCAGGGTGATGAGCAGCAGGATCAGGAGGAATAGAGTGCGGCGGGGCATCACATCATGCCCGGATCTTCAAGCGCTCCAGGTACTGTTTGCGGAACTTAGCGACCTTCGGCGCGATGACCATGCGGCAATAGCCCATGCTCGGGTTGCGCGCGAAGTAATCATGGTGGTATTCCTCGGCGGCGTAAAATTCGCCCAGCGGCGACACCTCGGTCACGATCGGGTATGGCCAAATTCCGGCGTATTCAGCGATGGCCGCTTCCGCCGCCGCTTTCTGCCCCTCGTCATGGTAGAAAATTGCCGAGCGGTATTGCGTGCCCACATCCGCGCCCTGGCGATTCAGCTGCGTTGGGTCGTGGATGGTGAAGAATATATCTAGTAAGTCACGGAAGCTGATCGCGTCATCGTCGTAGGTAATCTGTACTACTTCGGCGTGACCGGTCTGGCCGGTGCAGACATCTTCGTAACTGGGGTTGGCGATGCGCCCGCCGCTATAGCCGGAGACGACGCGGGAAACGCCCTCCAGCTCCAGAAAGACTGCCTCCAAGCACCAGAAGCAGCCCCCTGCCAATGTCGCTGTTGATTCGGCCATCATGAACTCCTCATATTGCTTGCTTCCATTATACCGAGCTCGGGGGGAGAAACCGTTACGAAGTGATTACGAAGCCAGAATTCTTGTTAGACTTGCGCGCTCTCTTACAGCTTCTTACGGCCGCGAAGTGCCGAGGCGATAAAGAACATCGCGCGCGCTTCTTACGGCTGCATAGTGCCGGCACGCGCTGTCTTGCGGCCGCGAAGTGCCGGCACGCGCTTGCCGCGCGGCGCGGCCATGCTTATACTCCCGCCTAGTGTAGTAAGGAGGCAGGAGGGCGCCTTGACCACGCTGGTGTTGACCGTCCGCGAGTCCTTGCGCTACCGCGGCGCCATCGGGCAGTGGAGCTGGTTGCTGCACCGCCTGAGCGGCATTGGCGTCGTGCTCTTCCTCGTGCTGCACGTCATCGACACTTCCTGGGCGGTCTTTTACCCCGCATTGTATGAAGAAGCGATCAAGACCTACCAATCACCTCTCTTCACGCTGGGGGAATTCGCGCTGGTGGCCTCGGTCGTTTACCACGCGCTGAACGGGTTGCGCATCACCTATTTCGATTACCGGCCGGCGCTCTGGCGGCATCAGGGCCGGGCGGCTTTCGCTGTTCTCGGCGCCAGCGCGCTCATCCTCGCGCCCGTCTTCGTTTTGATGTTCGGGCACGTGCTGGATTTCTATCGCGAATCGCCCTTCGTCCTGCCGCTGGGTAAGGTGCTGCTGTCGCAATTGCCCTTCGTGGGCGGCTTCGCGCTGGCGGGCATCGCGGCGCTGCTCTTATCGGGCCTGCATACGCTCGTCGCCGGCGCCGGCGATACGCCGACCGCCACCAACGCCCGCAACGAGCGCTTCTGGTGGCTTTACATGCGCGTCAGCGGCCTGCTGATGGTGCCGCTCGTCTTCGGACATCTGGCGATGATGCACGTCGTCCAGGGCGTCTTCGATATCAGCGCGGCGGAGCACCTGGCCGTCGGCGCCAGCGCGAGCCAGGTCGGGCTGAACGTGACGGGCACGGCCGTCGAATTCGTGCACGATCGCTGGAGCACGCTCATCGGCCCGCTGGCCATCTGGCGCCTGTATGATTTCGCATTGCTGGCCCTCGTCGTCGCCCATGGCTTCAACGGCTTGCGCGGTGTGCTCTGGGATTACCTGCATCGCCCCATCTTGAAACGCGCCGCGCTCTACCTCTGCCTCATCGGCGCGCTGGCGCTATTGGCGCTGGGCGGCGGCGCACTGGTCATCGGCATCGACCAGGCAGCCATCGACGAGGCGGGACGCGCCCTCTGTGAAATCCGTAGCGAGCATGGCGCCACGACAGACGAGCTCATCTCGCTCGGCTGTGAAATATTCGCGGAAACACCCTAAAGGAGCGCGCGCCGCACGATGCTCGAACCGAAGACTCACGTTTATGATGCCGTTATCGTCGGCGCCGGCGGCGCGGGGCTGATGGCCGCCCTCTACGCCAGCATGGGCGGCGCCAAAGTGGCCGTCGTCAGCAAGCTGTACCCGACACGCAGCCACACCGGCGCCGCGCTGGGCGGCATCGGCGCCGCGCTCGGCAATTTGGAAGAAGACAACCCCCTCTGGCATGCCTACGACACCGTCAAGGGCGGCGATTATCTGACGGACCAAAACGCCGCCCAGCTCCTCGCTGAAAACGCCATCGCCGCCGTCGTCGAGCTGGAGCACATGGGCTTGCCCTTCGACCGCACATCGGCCGGCCGTATCAGCCAGCGCCGCTTCGGCGGCCACACGCGCAACTTCGGCGAAAGCCCGGTGCGCCGCGCCTGCCATTCCGCCGACCGCACCGGGCATATGATCCTGCAGACCCTTTACCAGCAATGTATCAAGCAAGAGGTCGCTTTCCACGACGAATTCCACGTCGTGGATCTGGTGATGAATGGCGACGCGGTCTGCGGCTGTGTGGCGCTCGAGCTGGGCAGCGGCGCCTGGCATATTTTCCACGCCAAAGCGACGCTCTTCGCCACCGGTGGTTGGGGGCGGGTGTGGTCCTTCACGAGCAACGCCCATAGCCTGACGGGCGATGGCGCCGCCTTGCCGTTGCGCCGCGGTCTGCCGCTACAAGATATGGAATTCTACCAATTCCACCCCACGGGCCTCTATGGCCTCGGAGTGTTGCTGACGGAGGGGATTCGCGGCGAGGGCGGCGTCCTGCTCAATGGCCAGGGCGAGCGCTTCATGGAGCGCTACGCGCCGAGCATCAAAGACCTCGCCAGCCGCGACGTTGTCAGCCGGGCCATCTACCTCGAGTTGCGCGAGGGCAAAGGCGTGCGCGGGCAGGATTACGTGCACCTGGACGTGCGCCCGAGCACCGTCAACCGATTCTTAGCCGAGGCGGGCGAAGAGCGGCGCATCGACGACGCTTACATCATCCAGAATCTGTCGGAAACATTGGATACCTGCCGCACGTACGTTGGCGTCGACCCGCTCAGGGAGCCAATGCCCGTCCGCCCCACCGCGCATTACGCCATGGGTGGCATCCCGACGAATTTGGCTGCCGAAGTGACGCGCGACGCGGCGCATACGGTGGTGCCGGGCTTTTTCGCGGTGGGAGAGGTGGCCTGCGTGAGTTGCCACGGCGCCAACCGCCTCGGCACCAATTCGCTGGTCGACCTCGTCGTCTTCGGGCGGCTGGGGGGGATGCGCATCGCCGAAGTGACCCAGGGGAGCGATATGCCAGCTCTCCCCAAAAACGCCGCCGCCGAAGCGCAAGCCGCCTTCGCCAAACTGCGGGCCAGCGCCGGCCAGACACGGCCGGGCGCGCTCCGCCAGCAATTGCAAGAGACGATGATGGCCGACGTCGGCGTCTTCCGCACCGAAGAGACGATGAAGCGGGCGCTCGATTATATCGCCGAGCTGCGCGCGCGTTACGAGGGTGACCTGCGCATCGACGACCGCGGCCAGCGCTTCAATTCGGATGTGATGGAAGCCTGGGAGCTGGGCTGCCTGCTGGATCTGGCGGAAGCGACGGCCCTTTCCGCCCACGCCCGACGCGAGAGCCGCGGCGCCCATTCGCGCGAGGACTACCCCGATCGCGATGACGAGAACTGGATGGTGCATTCCCTCATCCAACAAACCGACGGCCTGGGCGGCCATGAGCTGGCGCTCAACCACGAAAAAGGCGTCAACTTCTCGCTCTGGGAAGAGGAAAAGGCGCGCGACCTCCCTGAAGACGAGCAGCATTTCAAGCCGCGGCCGCGAGTCTATTGAGCCGCAAGGAGACGAGTTGATGGAAATCCGCTTTCGCATCCGCCGCTATAACCCCGAAGCTACGGCCGACGCGCGCCCTTATTGGCAGGAATATGAGCTGAAGGACGTGCAACCAACGGACCGCCTGCTCGAGCTGCTGCACCGCGTGAAGTGGGAGCAGGATGGCACGCTCACTTTCCGTCGCTCTTGCTCGGCGGGGATTTGCGGCTCAGACGCGATGCGCATCAACGGCGCCAACCGCCTGGCCTGCAAGCTGCTCATCCGCGACGTCGGCGCGAAGGTGCAGGTCGAGCCCATTCTCGGCCTGCCGGTGCTGAAGGACCTGGTGGTGGATATGGAGCCTTTCTTCGCCCATTACCGGCGCGTGATGCCTTACCTGGTCAATGACGGTCCGACGCCGGCCGATGGGCGCGAGCGCCTGCAAACGCCCGAAGCGCGCTCCGTTTATGACGACAGCACGAATTGCATCCTCTGCGCCGCATGCACCACTGCCTGCCCCAGCTTCTGGGCGAATGGCGAATATTATGGGCCAGCGGCGATCGTGCAGGCGCACCGCTTCCTCTTCGATGACCGCGACACGGCCGACGAGGAGCGCCTGCGCGTGCTCGGAGAGGGCGATGGCGTCTGGCGCTGCCGCACCGTCTTCAATTGCACCAGCGCTTGCCCGCGCGATATCGAGGTCACGCGGGCGATTGGCGAAGTGAAGGTAGCCATCAGCAAAGGGAAGACCGAAGGCGTGATCCAACCGTTTTCCCATGAGAAACATTGAAAATGAATTGGTGTAGACCATTGCTAGCGAGACTGTGTCTCAATATGCTATACTATTCGCACGTCAGCGGGCAGCGAATCCCGTCTGACGTTGCGTTTCCCCCTGTGCAAGGCGCCCCCTCCCCCCTCGGGGCGTCTTGCTTTAAATGCGACGTGGTGTGAGGCAGGGTCCTATGCGCATCGCTATCTTTTCGGATATCCATGGCAACGAGCTGGCCTTCGCGGCGGCGCTGGCGGATTTGGCCGCGCAAGGCGACGCCGAGCACATCTGGCTGCTGGGCGATTATGCGGCAGCCGGAGCGCGCCCGGCCGAGTGCGTCCGTCATGTCCTCACGCTCATCGCCGAGCGCGGGGCGGAGCGCGTGCGCTGCATCGGCGGCAACACCGACCGCTACCTCGTCCATGGCGAGCGCAAGTCCCTCCCCGCCGCGAAAGACGCTGACGAATTCGCGCAACAGCGGCAAAACATCCACGAGGTCGGCGCGAATCTGGATTGGACGCTGGCGCGGCTCGGTTGGGAGGAGTATGACTTCCTGCGCGCGGGTATCGGCGCCGAAATTGCGCACGAGCAGGCGGATTATGGCTGGTGTTATGGCTACCACGCCGTGCCAGGGGATGACGAGGCGCAACTGCGGCCGGAAACGCCGGACGACATCGTGCTCGATTACCTGCTGGAGCGCGAAGGGCGCCTGGGCATCGGCGGGCATATCCACCAGCAATACGACCGCCGCGTCGGGCATTGGCGCCTGCTGAACCCCGGCAGCGTGGGCGCTTCGGGGGATGCGCCCGGCCGGGCGCAATGGGCGTTGCTGGATTTCGCCGGCGCTGAATTGCGCGTCACGATGCGCGCCGTTCCCTATGATGTGGCCGCTTATCGCGCCCAATTCCAGGAGAGCGGTTTCCCCTACCCCTAATGGGCGCCGGGGCTATTGAACTTGTCCGGCTGTTAGTTCACCCCTACGTAGCGCACGCGCCAGACATCGCCATAGACCGAATCGGTGAAGACCAGCGTCCCATCCGGAGCGACGACGACATCACTCGGGCGCATCAAGCCGCTCACGAAAGTCTCGGTGATGTCCAGGAGTGGGTCCAGCCGCAGGATACGCTGCCCTTCGGCGGCGTTCAACCATAAGGCGACAAACACACTCCCGCGCATATTGCTGGGAAATTGCGCGCCCTCATAGACGGCGATGCCGCGTGGGGTGCTGAGCGGGGGCAAGGTCAACCAATCGCCCGAGATTTCCAGCGAAGATGGGCGCGCCGGGCAGATCACGCAGCTCCGCCAGCGCCAATAGGGCCAACCATAATGAGCGCCCACTTCGATGGCCAGCACGCGGTCGCCCTGGCCAGAGAACGTGCCCTGGTCGGTGACGTATAGCTGGCCATCCGCCGCCTGGGCGACGTCATAGGGGTTGCGCAGGCCGCGCGCCAGGATTTCGCTTTCGCCCGTCGTGATATCCACACGCAGCAGGGCCGCTTCCTCACGCAAGAGTTCCACGCCGTTTTCGCCGTGGTCGCTGCGCGCGCCGATGCCGATATAGAGCGCGCCGTCCTCAGCAAAGGCCATGCCGTTCGGCTGGTTGCCGGGGAATTCGGCGCAGCAGGGCAAATCGGCGCGGATGAGCAAAGGCGGCAAATTTTGCCGCAACTGCCAGAGCCCACCCGCCTCGTCGCTCACGCGGGCGGAGACGAATAATTCGCCCGTGATGGGATGGGCGGCAAGGCCGATGGGCGAATGGAAAAGGGCCGGGTAGCGATCCGCGCCGCCGTCCTCCCGCAGGATATAGACAGCGCCATAGGCCGTACCGTCTTCCAGCACCGTGGCGTGCAGGCGACCCGCTAACCCGTAGGCCAGCTGCTGCACGAGGCCGGGAAAGCGCCCGACGTATTCCAGGGCGTAGCCGGCGGGGACGCGATAGCGCCCCAGGAAACCGTCCATATCATCACCACAGGGGAATTCGCCGCAGCTCCAGCCGATGGGCGCGCTCTCGACGACAGGCGGGTGCTGGTAGGCGGGTGGGTTCGCGGATTCTTGCGGCCGCGAAGTGCCGGCACGCGCTTCTTGCGCGGCAAGGGGGCAAGCGGCGATCCACAGGCAAGCGGCGACGAAGATGGCGGGGAGGCGACGGTACATGGCACTCCATCATAGCGGCCACGGCGGGACTGGCTACACTGAATTAAGGAGAAACGGAGGACACTATCATGCGCGTACGATGCTGGTTGTTGGTCATCGCGCTATGTGGGTTGGGGGCTTCGGCGCGCGCGCAGGAAGTCATCGAAGTGCTCCTCTTCGCGGAGGATGGCGCCGTGATGATGGGCTATTGGTATGTCGCTGAAAGCGATCCGCCCGCGCCGGCCGTCCTGCTGCTGCATATGTTGAACGGGCGGGCGCAGGATTGGCAGTCTTTGCCGGGCGAGTTGGCGCAAGCGGGCATCCACGCGCTCGCGCTCGATCTGCGCGGGCATGGCGAGAGCGGCGGCGCGCGCGATTGGGCTTTGGCGCAGCGCGATCTGACGAAATGGTGGCATTGGCTCGCCGCGCACGCGGAAGTGGACGCAAACGCGATGGCGGTGATCGGCGCGAGCATCGGCGCGAATCTGGCGCTGCTCCGTTGCGCGGAATGGGCGGATTGCCGCGGCGCGTTCGCCCTCTCGCCCGGGTTGGATTACCGCGGCGTTCAGCCGCAATCGGCGCTGGCAGGGGCAAAAACGCCGCCCGCCACACTCATCGCGGCGCGCGGCGATACGTATAGCGCGGAATCGGTACTGCGATTTGCGGTGGAGAGTGAGGGGGAAATTCGTTTGTGGTTGCTGCCGGGGCGCGCGCACGGGACGCGAATGTTCGCTACGGCGGATGGTGGTCGTATCAGAGCGGCGCTGATAGCGGAGTTGGAGTTGTTGTTTGCTGGGGAGGGTTAGGCTGAGGATTGTGCGGTGGGAATGCGCCAGTCGATGTGGTCGGTATAACGGCGAAAGCCTTTGTCTAAAGATAGCAATGTAGGAATTTCAGCAGCCAGCATGGTGGCAACGATGTTCGCGTCATGGATAGCCTTGCTGCGGATATCCAGCCCACTCCACAGTCGCAACAGGTTTACACGGACGGCCATTGTTTCGTCAACGACGTGGCAAAGAGCTAAGTAGCGACTCAAGTGGTAGTGAATTTCGCCAAAACTCAGCTCTTTACCTTCTGACTCCATTTTTGTTGCCACACGTAGGAATTCACGGATGACCTGGCCGCTGATCCACAGTTCCGCATCTTGACTGACCTGTGCTTCAATCTCTTGTTGGCATTCTTGATGTTTTTCCCGCTGCGCGAAAGCGGCATTCAGGAGAACATTGGTATCGATAAAGACCTTATCGGCCATGGTCGTCATACCAGTCTTCACGGTAGTCAGAAGGAGGATTATCGATGGGTCCGTGGTAGACGGCAGACTTCAAGAGCATTTTCTTTTCTTCACTAGTTAACTCGCGGAACTTTGCGAGCGCGAGGAGGATGCTGGAACGAACAGGGATTTCATATATTTGCAGGACTGCCCAAGATTCTTCATATCGCAAACGAAGCGATCGCAGATTTCTTTGAGATGTTTCTAGGCGCATCATCAATTGATTGGGAACATCACGCCGTTCTTTCATTTTTTTGATCCAAATCGCCCAACCCTCTTCCCAAGCTTTCAAATGGGTTGCAAAAGCACTGCCAGCATGGAGATAATTATCAGTGTCATGCCAAGAAACCTCGAGCTTTTCTTCCGTGTACTCGCCAAACATCTCGTCCAGGCCGTATATTCCGATTTCACCAAAAAAGGAGGCAAAGGCTTCCGACATCACGACAATTTTATCCACCTCTGAAAGATTTCTTCGTGCTTCAGAGGCCACATTCCGCAATTTCTTCAACGACCACTCATGCGGTTGAATTTCCTGCGTGAAGTGACCATTTGGTGGAAAGGGACTCCTTTCCAATACCTGAAAAGATGGCGGTTGTTCCAGCATTTGCTGAAACGTTAAGGCTTCCATGGTGAACCTCTTCGGCAAAGGCGCTGCTCGCTCAGCCTAGTCTACTCCATCCACATCGCCAAAGCGGGCCGCGCTGAAGGGCTGCAGATCTTCGCTCAGCGACTCCCCCTGCGCCCAGCGCGCGGCGAGGCGGCCGCTATAGGGGCCGACGTGCAAGCCCGAAGCGCCATGCCCCGTCGCCAGGAAAAGGTGCGGCACCCCCGGCGCTTCCCCGAGCACCGGTAGCCCATCGGGCGTCGCGGGGCGGAAGCCAATGCGCAACTCGTGGAAGGTCGCGTCCGCCAGGCCGGGCGCCAAGCGCAACGCTTCCCGCAACACTTCTTCCGTGCCGCCCGCCGTCTGGCGATAATCGTAACCCGTGCCTGGTTCGCGCGTGGCGCCGGAGACCACCCGCCCGCCCGGCCAGGCCACCAGGTAATAGTCACGATAACCACCCACAATTGGCCAATCCTCCGTGGGCGGCGCGCTCGCTTCGGGCAATTGCAGATGGGCGATCTGCCCGCGTTGCGGCGCGATGGGCAAGCGCAGCCCCAATTGCTCGCCAAAATCGGCAGACCAGGCGCCGCCCGCCAGGATCACGCGGCCGGCGCGGTAGGTTTCGCCACTCGTTTCCGCGCCGCTGGCTGCGCCCCCGGCCGTGCGAGTGATCCGCCGCACGTCGGCCTCGCGGATATCGGCGCCCAATCCCGCCGCCGCCAGCCGCAGGGCGCGGGCCATCCGGCGGCCATCGACGCGCGCGGCGAGGCGATCGTGCATGACACCCAACGGCGCCCGGAGCGGTGGGAAGAGCGCCTGCGCCTGCCCGCTCGAGATACGTTGCAAATCCTCGTCCGCATAGCCGCCCACTGGCAGCAGCTCGCGCAGGTGACGAGCGGCGTTTTGGAAGGGCATCAGCTCGTCTTCATCACTGGCGACATGCAGCAGGCCGCAACGGGCGTAGCCGGTGTCAACCTGGCCGTGCGCCGCCAGCGCTTCGATAAGGGGCGGGTAGTGTTGGGCGGCGGCCAGCGCCAGGGCGGACCAGGCATCGCCCAGCCCGTAGCGGCTGGAGAGTGGCGTGATGATGCCGGCGCCGGCATCGGTGGCGCGGCCGCGGTCAGCGCGGTCGAGCAACAGCGTGCGCAGGCCCGCGCGCGCGCATTCGTACGCCACCGCGGAGCCAACGATGCCACCGCCGATGATGAGAACGTCGTGCTGCGTCATGCCGCTATCTTAGCGCGCTTCGGGGATGGTCGGGCGTTGGCTTTGCCTCGCCGCCCTTTCGTTTCTGGGGAGATTGGCCGGTCGTCTTCAAGCCAGTTCTTCTGGCAGGGCGAGCACGGCGCGCGGCTTGCTCCCTTCCGTCGGCGGGCCGACGATGCCTTCGGCCTCCATGCGGTCGATCAGGCGCGCGGCGCGGTTGTAACCGATGCGCATGCGGCGCTGCAGGAGCGAGACCGACGCTTTCTTCAGCCGCCGAACGAGGGCCACCGCCTGCGCGTACGTCTGCTCCTCGCCATTCTCCGCCTCCGACCAGATGGCTTTCTGCGCCGTGCGGATGGGCAGCGGGTTAGTAGAGGGCGCCAGCGGCGTGCGGCCCTGGGCGCGCCAGAATGATAGGATATTCTCGATTTCGCTATCGGAAACGAAGACGCCCTGCATGCGCAAGGGCACGGGCGCTTCACCGCTCTGGAAGAGCATATCGCCGCGGCCGAGCAAGCGTTCCGCGCCTGGCTGGTCGAGAATTACGCGGGAATCGACGCCACCGGCGACGGCGAAGGCGATGCGCGCGGGGAAATTCGCTTTGATCAAGCCGGTGACCACATCGACGGAAGGCCGCTGCGTGGCGATGACGAGGTGGATACCGGTCGCGCGGGCCAGGGCAGCGATGCGGGTAATGAGGCGTTCGGTGATATCCGGCGCCGTCATCATCAAATCGGCCAGCTCGTCGATCACCACCACGATATAGGGCAACGGGTCGCTGCCGGCGGGCAGCTGCTCGTTGTAATCGATGATGTTGCGAGCGCCGCTCTGGCTGAAACGCTGGTAGCGCTGGTCCATCTCTGCGGTAACCCATTTCAGCATCGCCACTATGCGCTCCATCTCGACGACCACTGGCGAGATGAGGTGCGGCAGGCCGTTGTAGTTGGCGAGCTCGACGCGCTTCGGATCGATCATGAGGAAGCGCACCTGCTGCGGCGCGTTGTGCAGCAGGATGCTGTTGATGATGGCGTTCACGCAGACTGATTTGCCAGAGCCGGTGGTGCCAGCGATGAGCAAATGCGGCATGCGGATGAGATCCGCGGCGACGGGGCTGCCATCGACGCGCTGGCCGAGGGCGATGGCCAGCGGCGAATGCAGGCGACGGAAGGCATCGGTAGCCATCACATCGCGCAGGCTGACGAGGGCCGCCGTCTTATTCGGCACCTCGATGCCCACGTAACCCTTGCCCGGCACAGGCGCCTCGACGCGGATCGTGCGCGCGCCGAGAGCCAACTGGATATCTTTTTCCAACTGGGCGATGGCGCCGACTTTCACGCGGCTCTGTTTGCCGGAACGCTGCTCCCAATGCAAAGGCTCGACGCCGAATTGGGTGATGACCGGGCCGCTGTTGATGGCGACGACGCGGCCGGGCGCGCCGAAGCTGCGCAAGGTGTCTTCGATGATCTGCGCACGTTCCCGCAAGACTTCTCGCTCGAGGCGCTGCTCGCCGCCACCGCTGAGCATGTCGGCGTAATCGGGCAGCTGCCAGGGAGATGTGGAAGCGGCGGTGCTGCGGGTCGGCGCAGGCATGGGCGCGGGCGTGGGTGTGGAGGCTGGAAGGGAATGGTCGGTTGTGATTGGGGGCGCGGCGAGGACCGGCAGCGGTTTGGGCGCTACTGGAGCGTTATTGGCCGGCGGCGGAGGCAATTCCAGCAAGGCCGATTCCCGTTCGCGGCGGGCGGCTTGCGCCGCTTCGATCGCTTCGATTTGGGCGGCGCGCTCGGCACGGGCAGTTTGCCTTTCCGCGCGCCTGGCGGCCCGTCGTTCCGCCCCGCGCCGCCAGGCGCCCATGCTCCAGCGCGCCATTTCGTAGGTGCTCACCTCGCTGGCGAAACGGGTGCCGAGCAGGATCGCCCCCACCACCACGAAGAGCGCGCCCAGCTCGCCGACCGTGGTCAACAGCAGCAGGTATAGCTGCGCGCCCAGCCAGCCGCCGGCCCGCTTCAAGGTCCAGGTCAGCTCAAGCGGAATCCGCAAGGTAGAGGGTTCGGCCAAATCAACATTGGCATAGGCCGAGGTGAAAGTCTCGAAGAATTGCAAGATCACGAGTAGAGAACAATAGAGTAGGAGGGCGCCGGCGCCGCGCCGCAAATCCATCAACGGCGCTTCTTTGCCGAAATAGCGCATGATGAGCCAGACGCCGAGCGCAAACATAGTGATGGGGGCGGCTAAAGCGCCCTGCCCGAGCAGGCGACCGAGGAAGTCGTTGATGGGGGCGATGAGCGCGCCGGGGTTGGCCGATAAGGCGCTCAGCGACAGGACGACGGAGGCGATCACGAGCAGCACGCCGAGGATATCCAGCTTGTCATCCAGGCTCAGGCCTTCAGCGATGATGCGCGGGCGGCGTTCGCTGCGGCGACGGCGTCCGGTGGAGCGCTCGCGCTGGCCGAGGCCCGGGATGGCGGCCAACGCGCGGAAGAAGAGCGAAGGAGCGGGCGGGGCCGCGCGGCTGGAGCGTGCGCGGCCGTTGGCGGATGGTGTGTTCTTAGCGGCGGCCGGGGTGGCGGCTTTCTCTGCCGGGGCGGCGCGCCGGCGAAAGAGGGAGAAGCGCGGCAAAGAGGGGCGTGGCAAACGGGGACGGGGGAAATGGGGCCGCTTCAAACGGGGTAGGCGGCGGCGGGGTGTTTTGCTCTCCGCGGTGTTGGCGACGGGGGTTTCGCTTGGCGGCGGGGGTGGATTGGGGAGCGCGCGTGAAGCTGGCGCGACACGGCGGGGCTCGGGGCGGGTGGTGGGCGCTACGGGCGCGAGTGAGGCGGGCGCGCTGCGGCGAGGTTCGGGGCGGGTTGCGGGCGCTACGGGCGCGAGTGAGGCGGGCGAGTTGCGGCGCGGGTCGGGATGAATTGCGGGGGTTTGGGTGGCGTCTTCGTCTCCGGGCGCGGCACGCGCTTCTTGCGGCTTCTTACGGCTGCGGAGTGCCAGCTCGCGCCGCATAGTGCCGGCACGCGCTTCTTGCGGCCGCATAGTGCCGGCACGCGCTTCCAAAGGGACGACGGGCGCACTTGCTGCCGCGGGTTCTTCGTCAGCGCCGCCGGCGTCATCCGCTAAAGACCAATCGTCTTCGAAGGGCTCGCGCTCCAATTCTTCGTAATCCGCGTCCCAATCCTGGTTCGGCATCGACCCTCACGGTTTCGGTATATCCCTAAGCATATTCAAAATGGGAGGGTGCGCTGGTGAGGACGTGAGAAAGGGTGACTACATGTTCAGCTTCGCGTGCAGCTCGGCCATCGTGCCGTCGCCTTTGGCGGAATTGCAGGCGCCGCAGAGGAGCTGGAGGTTATCGAAATGGTCGCCGCCGCCGCGGGAACGCGAGGTTTTGTGGTCGACGGTCAGGTTGCGGAAGGGGAAGTGGACCTGGCAACCGGCGCATACGCCTTCTTGCAAGCCGTAGAGGGTGTGCTTGTGGGTGCGGTAGTTCGGCAGTGGGCCCTGGTCGGTGCGGCGCGGGATGTCGGTGCGGCGCGGGATGTCGGTGCGGTGGTCGACTTTGAAGAGCGAGCCGATTTCGTTTGCAGCGCGGCGCAGGACGAGGGTGGCGGCGAGGGGCGAGAGGTCGATGCCGACCCATTGGCGATCCAGTTGCTCGGCGGCGATGCAGGCGGTGGCGCAACCACAGAAGGGATCGAGGACCACATCATCGGGGTTGGAGGAAGCGGCGATGATGCGTTTGAGGAGGGAGAGCGGTTTCTGGGTGGGGTAGCCAACACGCTCTTTGGCCTGTGAAGATATCGGAGGTATGTCTATCCACACATCGCTAAGAGGTATTCCTCTTTGCTCATCGAGGTATCTCTTGAATCGTGGAACTTTACCTGGGCCAGCTTGGATTATTTCTCCATTTTCTAAGGCCTGCTGCATTCGTTTCTTAGTCCAACGCCAAACTCTTGTAATTCCAAGAAATTCGTAGGTCAGATTGGGACGATTGCGATTAGGATTCGCCAGGTTATCCAGCGAATATCTCCGTCCATCACTATCAATGTGCTTATATTGTTGAAGTGTTTTCTTGTCTAAATTCTCCAAATCATATGGGATGAACACTTTATCTTTATTCCAAGTCATCTGACTTGATATGGAATAATGATAGAGTAGATCATGATTGTTTGGTAATCTTCTACTGGCCAAACCTTTAGCTGATGTCCGCATCCACACGATCTCATTAACCAAATATTCGCTCCCGAAAGTCGAATCCATCACTAATTTGAGATAGTGTCCCGCCGTGGGGTCGCAATGGAGGTAGATGCTGCCGGTGTTTTTGAGGAGGCGGCGCATCTCCAGCAAGCGCGTCCCCATCATGATCAGGTAGGATTTCATGCCCTTGCCGTGGGCGTCGCCGGCGGCGTCGATCACCTTGTAGAGAGCGGGGTTGCGGTCGGCGATTTCGCCGTGTTCGGCCAGATCGACATCGTCCAGGGTCCAGGTATCTTTGAAGGCGGCGCCGGCGGCCTCGCTGCCGATGGGGGCGGAGTAATTGCGGTTGGAGTTGAAGGGCGGGTCGAGGTAGATCAAATCCACGCTGTCGGAGTTCATGCCGCGCATGACGGAGAGGTTATCGCCCGTCCAGATGGTTCGGTTGCGCCAGTTGCGCGTGCCGTCACTTCGCGGCCGTAAGATGGCGGTCATGGCTTTCGCTCCCCGCGGTTTGCCTCGGTGATCCTATTCTAGCATCCTGCCCTCGGTGGGAGGGGCGGGGAGGCAGAAAGTCAAACACCGGGGCGATCGGCAGCGGGGGATGGTTGGGGCGGTCTTCAGCGCGGGGGGAATTTTTGCGCAACGCGAATTCATCGTTATACTGCCCCTAGGTCAAGAAGGGGCGGCGATGCAGCTCAACGGGCAGCACGAATTTGAGGCCACACCAAGCGTCGTCTGGGAGGTCTTGCATGACCCCGATGCGATCGCGCGCGCCCTGCCCGGCGTCGAAACGCTCGAACCCATCGCCGGCGAAGAAAACGCCTTTCGCGCCCGCGCCAAGTTGCAGGTGGCGGCCATCGGCGGCACTTACGCCGGCGAATTGCGCCTGAGCGAATTGCAACCACCCACCAGCTACCGCATGTCGGTCCATGGCGAAGGGCAAAACAGCCGCATTCAGGGCGACGTCGGCGTCATATTGAGCGAAACGGCGCCAGGTTCCCAGCCTGCCGGCACGCGCCTCGAATGGCAGGCGGAAGCGCAGGTCAGCGGTCTGCTCGCGCGCGTTGGGCAGCGCCTCATCAAAGCGACGGCTAATATGATGAGTAAGCGCTTCTTCGCCGCCCTGGGGGAAGAAATCGCCAACCGCAATTGATTCCATCATCCGGGAAAAACGCAAAGGAGGAAGTGACTATGCAAGTATCCATCACCGTCAACGGCCAGACCTACGAGCGGGATGTGGAGCCGCGCCTGTTGTTGGTGCACTTCCTGCGCGAGGCGCTGGATTTGACGGGCACCAAAGTCGGCTGTGATACCAGCCAGTGCGGTTCCTGCACCGTGCACCTGGGTGGCGTCGCGCTCAAATCGTGCACCATGCTGGCCGTACAGGCGGATGGCATGGAGGTCACCACCATCGAAGGCCTGGCCTCTAATGGCGAGCTGCACCCGATGCAGGAGAGCTTCTGGGAGAATCACGGCCTGCAATGCGGCTTCTGCACGCCAGGCATGATCATGGCCTCTACCGCCTTCCTTAACGACCACCCCAACCCCAGCGAAGCAGAAATCCGCCACAACCTCGAAGGCAATATCTGCCGCTGCACCGGCTACCAGAATATCGTCAAGGCGGTTCAGGCAGCGGCCAGCGGAGGAGACTGATGACCGCCTCTCCCACGACTCGCATCTTCGGCTCTGGCATCCGCCGGCGCGAAGACCCGCGTCTGATCACCGGCAACGCGCGTTACACCGATGACATCAAGCTGCCGGGCACGCTGCACATGGCCGTCGTTCGCAGCCCCGTCGCGCACGCCCATATCCGGGGCATCGATACCAGCGCAGCGGAGGGCGCGCCGGGTGTCGTCGCTGTATTCACCGGAGAGAATTGCACGGTAGGCGCCGTTCCCTGCGCCTGGCTCATCCCGGGTTCGAACCTGCAAACGCCCGAGCACCCCGCGCTCGCTGCAGACAAAGTGCGTTACGTGGGTGACGGCGTGGCGATCGTGCTCGCCGAAGACCGCGCCCAGGCGCAAGACGCCGCCGAAATGGTGCGGGTGGATTACGAAGAGCTGCCTGCCGTCGTCAACCCCGAAGAAGCCACCGCTGATGGCGCGCCGCAGCTGCATGACGGCGTCGCCAACAACGTCGCTTTCACCTGGATCCCCAATGGCGATAAAGAATCCGTGGACGCCGCGTTTGACGCGGCCGATATCGTCGTCAGCGAGCGCATCGTCCAGCAGCGCCTGCAACCGACAGCAATGGAGCCGCGCTCGGCCCTGGCGCAATGGAACGGCGCCACCGGAGAGCTGACGCTCTGGTGCACGACGCAGAACCCGCACATCCACCGCTTGCTCATCAGCGGTATGACGGGTGTGGCGGAGCATAAAGTCCGCGTTATCGCGCCGGAAGTGGGCGGCGGCTTCGGCTCCAAGATCCCCGTCTACGCCGACGAAGCGCTCGCTGCCTGGGCTGCGATGCAGACCGGCCGGCCGGTGAAATGGACGGAGACGCGCTCCGAGAATTACATCGCCACCATCCACGGGCGTGACCATATCGAACACGTCGAGCTGGCGGTGATGAACGACGGTCAGGTGGCGGGCATCCGCGGCACGGTCTATGCGGGCCTCGGCGCTTACCTGAGCACCGCCGGGCCGGGCATCCCCACCATCCTGCACGGCCTGATGTACAGCGGCGCCTACACCTTCCCGCAGATTTATTGCGAATCGATCGGCGTTTTCACCAACACCACGCCGGTAGACGCCTACCGCGGCGCCGGCCGCCCCGAAGCGACTTTTCTCATCGAGCGGTTGATGAATAAGGCCGCGCAGGCGCTGCAGATGGACCCCGTCGAGTTGCGGCGCATCAACCTCATTCCGCCATTTATGGATGGGCACGATGTGGCCATCGGCCTCACGTATGACAGCGGCAATTACGAGGCGGCGCTGGACAAGGCATTGGCGATGATCGACTATGACGACTTCCGCCGCCAGCAAGCCGAAGCGCGCCGCGATGGCCGTTTCCTGGGCATCGGCGTTACGACCTATAGCGAACTCTGCGGCCTCGGGCCGAGCCAGGTTGCCGGCGCCGTCGGCTTCCAGGGCGGACTCTGGGAAAGCGCCATCATCCGCGTTTCGCCCTCGGGCAAGGTGCAGGCGCTCATCGGCACCTCGCCGCACGGCCAGGGTGAGGAAACCACCTTCGCCCAGCTGATCACCAGTGAGCTCGGCTTTCCGGTCGAAGATATCGAAATCGTGAGCGGCGATACGAACCGAACGCCGATGGGCTTCGGCACATATGGCAGCCGCACCACGCCCGTAACCGGCGCGGCCCTCGTCTTAGCGGCGCGCAAATTGCGGGAAAAAGGGCGCCTCATGGCCGCCCACCTGCTCGAAGCTTCCGCCGAGGATATCGAATACGAAGACGGCAAGTTCTTCGTCCGCGGCGCGCCGGATAACGTCAAGACCATCCAGGATGTCACGCTGATGACGACGCTGGCCTGGGACCTGCCAGAGGGCATGGACCCCGGCTTCGAGGAATCGCAATTCTATGACCCGCCGAATTTCGTCTATCCCTTCGGCACGCATATCGCCATCGTGGAAGTGGATATCGAGAGCGGCGCGGTCGAGCTGCAGCGTTACGTGGCCGTGGATGACTGCGGCCCGCAAATCAACCCGACCATCGTCGCCGGGCAGATCCACGGCGGCATCGTCCAGGGCGTCGGACAGGCGCTCTGCGAAGGCTGCATCTACGACGCGCAGGGGCAGCTGCTGACTGGCTCGCTGCTGGATTACGCGATGCCGCGCGCCGATATGTTCCCGATGCTCGAGCTGGGGCATACGGTGACGCCTTCGCCGCACCACCCGGTCGGAGTCAAAGGCGTCGGCGAAACGGGCACCATCGCCAGCACGCCCACTGTGTATAATGCCGTCATTGATGCCCTCGCCCCACTCGGCGTCGAACAAATCGACATGCCGCTCTCCGCCAGCCGCGTCTGGCAGGCGATTCAATCCAGCAACGGAGGTTAACCCTATGTGGCCGAAATCTTTTGACTACGTGCGCGCTTGCTCCGTGGAGGAGGCGATCACCCTGCTGAACAAGCGCGAGGATGCGAAGTTGCTGGCGGGCGGGCATAGCCTGCTGCCGGCGATGAAGCTGCGCCTCTCCGAACCGGCCATGCTGGTCGATATCGGCCGGCTGGGCCTCGATCAGGTCGTGAGCAGCGAGCATGGGCTGAAGGTCGGCGCGTTGGCGACGCACGCCAATATCGCCACCAATGCCGGAGGCGCGCTGGCTCAGGCTGCAGCGGGCATCGGCGACCAGCAGGTGCGCAATTTCGGCACCATCGGCGGCAATATCGCGCATTCCGACCCGGCCTCCGACCCGCCAGCCGTCCTCATCGCGCTCAACGCCAGCATCCACGTCCAGGGCTCTGGCGGCGAGCGGACGATTGCCGCGGATGATTTCTTCGTGGACTTGTTCACCACAGACCTGGCAGAAGATGAGATCATCACTTCGATCTATATTCCGAAGAAAGCGGGCCACGTCAGCGCCTATGCCAAGATGGCGCACCCGGCTTCGCGTTATGCGCTGGTGGGGGTGGCGGTCGATATCTGCACCGAAGCAGGGCATTGCAGCGAAGTGCGCATCGGCGTTACCGGCGCGACTACGCATGCGATGCGCGCGAGCAGCGCCGAGGGTGTCCTACAAAATGCGGAAATCAATGACGCCTCGATAGCACAGGCTTGTGAGGCGATCCAGGCGGATATCGCTGATCATCTACTGGGCGATGCCGCCTATCCCGAGGATTATCGCCAGGCGATGGCCGGCGTCTTCCTGGGGCGGGCGATTCGCGCGGCTGTCGCTTAGCGGCTCACGCGGTGGCGCAACCGAAAATAGCTATCGACGCCCCTCTCCTTGCACGGAGGGGGGCGTTTGCGCGTTCGCAACGCGGCGCGCACTCTGTATAGACAGGCGCGCCGCTCGCTGGCACAATGGCCACCGCAATGATAGGAGCAAATATGAGCGAGCTGGTGGATGTCGCCGCTGTAGGAGCGGCCCTCGCCGCGCAGGATTACATCGCCGAACGCGGCCTGACGACGGCCATCTTCCTGGCGCTGCGCCTGGGCAAACCGCTCTTCCTGGAGGGCGAGGCCGGCGTCGGCAAGACGGAAATCGCCAAAGTGCTCGCCAGCGCCCTGGACCGGCCGCTCATCCGCCTGCAATGCTACGAAGGCCTGGATACGAGCGCGGCCCTCTACGAATGGAACTACGCCGCCCAGCTGTTGCACCTGCGCGCCCTCGAAGCCAGCGGCGCCGAGCACGATGAGCTGCAAGCGGCCCTTTTCAGCGAACAATTCCTGCTCGAGCGGCCGCTTCTGCGGGCCATCCGCACCACGCCCGCGCCCGTCTTGCTCATCGACGAAGTGGACCGCGCCGACGAGGAATTCGAGGCCTTCTTGCTCGAATTGCTCTCTGAATTTCAGGTCAGCATCCCCGAACTGGGGACGATTCGCGCGGCCGCGCCGCCCATCGTCATCATCACCAGCAACCGCACGCGCGAGATTCACGACGCCCTGAAGCGCCGCTGCCTCTATTTCTGGATCGATTATCCCAGCTTCCAAAAGGAGCTGACGATCTTGCGGCGCAAGCAGCCAGGTGTTGAAGCGGCGCTCGCGCGGCAAATCACCGCTTTCATCCAAGAACTGCGGCACCTCGAGCTCTTCAAGCGCCCGGGCGTCGCCGAAACGCTGGATTGGACCGCCGCCCTCATCGCGCTGGATCAGCAGGCGCTCTCCCTGGAAGTCGTCGGCGATACGCTCGGCGTCATCCTCAAATACCAGGACGACGTGGAGCAGCTGGGCGATGAGGCCCTGGAGTCGCTCTACGCGCGGGCGCGGCTGGAGGCAGACCGCCGACAGGTCGCCAGCGCGGCCGGCTGAGCGATGGCTGACGGGCCTGACGGGCGAGGCAACGACAGACCGGGGGCGCCGCTGCGCTCTATTTACCTGGAGCCGGGTGCGGACTACCGCGGCGGCCAATTGTTGCACAACCTGTTGCTCTTCGGGCGCGTCTGCAAAGCGCTCAGCATGGACGTCAACCCCAACCGCATGCTGGATGTGGCCGCCGCGCTGACGCAGATTCGCCTCGGTGAGCGCGACGAATTCTACCATGCCCTGCGCGCGCTGATGGTAACGCGGCACGCGGATCTGGCGCCATTCGACGAAGCGTTCGCCCTCTTCTGGCGGCGACCGACCGAGGGGTGGACGAAGCTGAACCTCAAATCGATCGGCGAAGAGCGGCAGAAGAAGCAGCGCGCCTTGCCGCCAGCCGATTTTCCGCCAGAGGATGAGGATGAAAGCGCGCGCCAGGTAGATGAGACGCTGCTGGCCATTGTGCCCACCTTCAGCCCGCACGAAACCCTGCGCCACAAAGCCTTCGCGGATATGACGGAACGCGAGTTGGGGCAAGCGCGCCAGCTGCTCAGCCGCCTGCCGGCCCACCTAGCCACCCGCCGGACGCGCCGCTACCGCCGCGGCGGCCATGAAGCACCCGATTTGCGCGCTGCCCTCCGCCAGAGCGCGCGTTACGCCGGCGAAATCATCACGATCCCGCAGCGCCAACATCGCCAAAAACCCCGGCCCGTCGTGCTGATCTGCGATATCAGCGGCAGCATGGAGCGTTACACGCGCATCCTATTGCATTTCATGCACACGCTCTCCGATAACCTGTATCGCGTGGAGAGTTTCGTTTTCAGCACGCGCCTGACGCGCATCACGCATCCCATCCGCCACCGCTCGGTGGACGAGGCGCTGTTGCGGATCGGCACGAGGGTGAAGGATTGGGGCGGCGGCACGCAGACAGGCCTGGCCTTGAAAACGTTCAATTACGATTGGGCACGGCGCGTGCTCGGCCGCGGGGCCATCGTCCTGCTGATCACCGATGGCTGGGACCGCGGCGATATCCCGCTCCTGCGAGAAGAAGCGGAGCGGTTGCAGCGCAGTTGCTGGCGTTTCCTCTGGCTGAATCCGTTGCTCGGCGCGCCAGAATATGAGCCGTTGACGCGCGGCGCGCAGGCCCTGCTGCCCTTTGTGGATGATTTTCTGCCCGTGCGCAATCTGGATAATATGGCCCGCCTGGCGCGCGAGCTGGGTAGAATCGAATGGCGCGCGCGCAAAACGCGGGCTGCCCGCCCCAGCGCGGTGCGGCTTTTCGCCTGAATTTAGCACCGGAAAGGAGGAAAAATGCGCGAAATCATCACATCCGTCGACGCCTGGTTGGCTGCTGGCGAAGAAATCGCCCTGGCCACGGTTGTCTCCACCTGGGGTTCGTCGCCACGCGGCGTGGGCGCCAAGCTGGCCATCCGCGCCGACATGACGATGGCCGGCTCCGTCAGTGGTGGCTGCGTGGAAAATGCCGTCATCGAAGCGGCGCTGGAGACGTTGACGAGCGGGAAAGCGCAGCTGCTCGATTTCGGCGTGAGCGATGATGACGCCTGGGAGGTCGGCCTCACCTGCGGCGGGCGGATCAGCGTCTTCGTCGAGCCGTTGGACGCGATCTGGTGGCAGATGGCGCGCGCCGCCGCCCTGGCGGACGATACGCTCACCACCCTCACCGCGCTCAGCGGGCCGGTCATCGGCGCCAAAGCGCTGCGCCTGGCGGATGGCGGGGTCCGCCACAAACCCGGCGCGGAAACGACGGCCGCCCTCTTCCAGCAGGCTGAGCTCGCGGATGGCGGCCCAGCGCGGCGCCTCCAGCTCAAGGGGCACGACGTTTTGGTCGATGTCATCCGCCCGCGGCCGCGCCTCATCATCGTCGGCGGCGTGCACGTGGCCATCCCGCTCGTCGCGCTAGCGGAGCAGCTGGGGTTTCGCGTGGCACTGGTCGACCCGCGCGCCGTCTTCGCCAATAGCGAGCGCTTCCCTAACGTGGAGACGATCGAGCAGCGCTATCCTGAGCAGTCGCTGGCGGCCATCGGGCTGGATGCCAATAGCTACGTCGCCGTCCTGACACACGATCCCAAGATCGACGATGGCGCTCTGCGGGCCGCGTTGCCGAGCGCCGCGCCTTACGTCGGCGTTTTGAGCAGCCGCCGCACACACGCGAAGCGCCTGGGGCGCCTGCGCGCCGCCGGCCTGAGCGAAGGGCAACTCGCGCGCATCCGCACGCCGATCGGGCTGGATATCGGCGCGCGGCAGCCGGAGGAAATCGCCCTAGCCATCATGGCGGAAATCATCGCGGCCAGGAATGGCGCGCTCAGCGATGACAGCGCGAGTTGAGCGGCCAAGCGTGGCTCAGCCAATCCACGCCACCCTGATGAGCGGCGGCGAATCGTGAAATTCGGCCCCGTCCCCGTCGCGCGCGCTGCCGGCTGCCTGCTCGCCCACCGCCTCGTAGGCGAGGATGGGCGCAGCCTCTTCGTCAAGGGACACATACTCACTGAAGACGATTGCGCGCGCCTGGCCGCCCTCGGTTATCGCGAGCTGATCGTCGCGCGCCTGGACGCCGACGACCTGGATGAAGATGAGGCCGCTCATCGCATCGCCGAGCCGCTGGCGGGCGAACATGTCGAGGCGCGCGTGGGCGGCGCCGGCCGAGCCACGCTGCACGCCCAACGACGGGGCACACTTCGCCTGCAGCTCGCCCTGCTCGAGCGCCTGAATATGATCGACGACGGCATCACCATCGCCACGTTGCGCGAGCATAGCCTCGTCGACGTGGGCGAGATGCTGGCGCTGGTCAAGGTGGTGCCTTTTGCCATCCCTACTGCACGCGTGGAGGATGCGGTCGCCAGCGCGCGAGAGGCGGGCGCGTTGCTCTCCATCCGCCCCTTGCGGGAGCTCACTGTCGCGCTGATTTTGAGCGGGCCGACGGCGGCGCGGGAGCGGTTGCGGCGCGGTTTCGTCTCGCCGGTGCAGCGGCGGGTGGAAGCGCTGGGCTGTTCGCTCCGTGAGCCACGCTACTGCGCGCATGAGGCGGGCGCGCTGGCGGGGGCGATGCGCGAAGAAGCGGCAAGCGCCAGCCTGCTGCTCGTGGCGGGGATCAGCGCCATCATCGACCGCGGCGACGTCGTCCCCAGCGCGCTCGAGCGGGCGGGCGGCAGCGTAACGCATTTTGGCGTCCCGGTGGATCCCGGCACGCTGCTGATGCTGGGCTACCTGGGGGAAGTGCCGGTGGTCGGCGCGCCGGGCTGCGTCCAATCGCCAAAAACCAACGTGATTGACTGGATATTGCCGCGCCTGGTAGCGGGCGAAAGGCTGACGCGCTCCGATTTGCTGCGCCTCGGGCATGGCGGCCTGCTGGAGGAAATCCCGCAGCGGCCGCTGCCGCGCGCGCGCCTCTTGCGGCCGCAAAGTGCCGGCACGCGCCGGTCTTAGGTTCATGCGCATCCTGCTCGTTGCCCGCTGCCCGCCTTACCCACTACATTTTGGCGACCGACTCATCCTCTTTCATTTGGCGCGCGAATTGGCGGCGCGCGGCCTCTCACTCGAGCTAATCGCCTTCACCGATGATGAGGCCGACCGCACCCAATTGATCGAAAACGAAAGCGAATACGCCCCCTTTTTCGACCGGATTCAGTGGCTGGGAAGCGAACGCCGCAACGCGCTAGGATATGTGGCGCGGGCGCTGCTGCCCTGGCGGCGCTTCCCGCGTTCGGCCGCGGCGGCCTGGTCGCCCGCGCTCTGGCAGGCGGTTCGAGAGCGGGCGGCGCGCTGCGACCTCATCCACCTCTTTGGCGGCGTGCAGGTGTATGAATGCCGGCGGGCGCTCGCCGGGAAGCCAGCACTGATCACGCCTTACGAAAGCTACGCCCTGTATTTGCGGCGAGCGGGCGAGCGGGCGCAGGGTTTCGAGCGCTGGCGGACGCTCGCCGCCGGGGCCGGTGCGCGGAATTTCGAGGGGTGGATGTATCGCCCTTTCGCGCGAACGGTCGTCGTTTCGGAGGCGGACCGCCAGCAATTGGTCAAGCTGGATCCATTGCTCCAGCCTGTCGTCATCCCGAATGGCGTGGATCTGCCGCCCGAGCGAACTGTGAACGAAGGGGGCGAAGCGCCGCAGTTGCTCTTCGTCGGCAATTTCGCCTACGCGCCGAATCGGGATGCCGCTTTGCGCCTGGCCGAACAGATCTTCCCGGCGGTGCGCGCGCGCTACCCCGCCGCACAACTCTGGTTGGTGGGCGCGGCGGCGCCGGCAGAAATGCGCGCGCTGGCGAGCGAATCGATCCGCGTAACCGGTTTCGTGCCGGATGTACAACCTTACCTGGCGCGGGCAACTGTGTTCGTCTGTCCCTTGCGTTTCGGCACTGGCATCCAAAATAAGTTGCTCGAGGCCTTCGCACATGGGCTGCCGGTGGTCGCGACGCCGCTCAGCGTGGCGGGCATCGCTGGCGTGATGGATGGCCAGCATGTCGCCCTCGCCGATAGCGACGATGCGCTCAGCGAGCAGACGCTGGCCAGCCTCGCGGCGCCTGAAGAAGACGCCGCCCGCGCCGCAGCGGCCCGCGCTCTCATGGCCGAGCGCTATAGTTGGGCGAGCGTCGGCGCGCGCTATCATGCGCTCTACGATGAAATCCTGACGGAAGCGGAGCGGCAATGATGGCATCCTCACTCAGCGAGCACGATTGGCAGCTGCGCGCCGAAATATACGCCCGTTTCGTAGCACTTGGTCGCCCGCCCAGCGCCGCCGAGCTGGCACGAGAACGCGGCGAAGCGGTATCGGCCATCGCCGCCGCCTACCGACGGTTGCACAGGGCGCATCAGATCCTCCTCAATGAGGCGGGCGATATCCTGATGGCCAACCCGCTCGCCAGCCGACCGACCGATTACGCCGTTTACCTGAATGACGAGCGCCGCCTCTGGGCCAATTGCGCCTGGGATGCGCTGGGGGTAAGCGCGCTGCTGGCACAAGACGCGCGCGTGGTGGCAGGGCACCCGAACAGCGGCGCGGAAATGCGCTTCGGCGTGGTCGATGGAGAATTGCGCGCGCCGGACTGGCTGGTGCATTTCGCCCTTCCCTTCCGCCGCTGGTATGACGACCTCGTCCACACTTGAGCGACGATGCTGCTCTTTCGGTCGGAGGGGGAAATAGTGGAATGGTGCGCGCGGACGGGCGAGCCGCGCGGAGCCAGCGTAGGCATCGCGACGATCTGGGAGTTATCGCAGCGCTGGTATGGCGGGCGCATGGCGGCCAGTTACCGCGGCCGCAGCCCGGCCGAAGCGGAGGCCATCTTCGCCGCCGTGGGCCTGACGAGCGAATTTTGGCATTATGACATTTCCAGGTGAACCACGGCCGGCTGCGGCCGTCGCCCGCCGCCCGCGCCGCCACCAGGCCGCGCCCATGAGTAGCAACCGCCGCGCCTATTGGACCATCTTACTCATCGTTTTCGTGCAGTTTTCCGGCACGATGATGGTCGTGCCCATCCTGCCGCTCTACGCAAAAGAGCGCTTCGACGTCTCCTCCACCGTCATCGCCTTCCTCATTTCCATCTTTTTCGGCGCGCAATTCCTGGCGGGGCCGCTGCTGGGCCGTTGGAGCGACCGCTACGGCCGCCTGCGCGTGCTGCTGGTGAGCCAATTCGGCACGGCCGTCAGTTTCGCACTCATCGCGGTGGCCGGCAGCGTCGAGCTGCTTTTCTTCGCGCGCATCCTGGATGGCATCACCGGCGGCAACCTCATCGTCGCCCAGGCCTACATGACGGATATCACGCCACCCGAACGGCATACCGAGGCACTCGGCAAGGTCTGGGGCGCGATGGGCCTCGGGCTCGTGTTCGGCCCCTTCATGGGGAGCGCGCTGGCGGCCCTTTTTGGCGCGACAATTCCTTTCTTGCTGGCCGCCCTGGTCGCGTTTTTGACCGTGGGCGTGATTTACCTGACGATGTCCGAGACTCGCCTGCCCTCCGGCAAAATGGACGCCACCGCAAAAGCGCGCGCGCAGATCAGCACCGCTGAAGTGCTGCGGAACTTGCCGCTCGTTTTCATCCTGACCGTGACCTTCTGCACGACGATCACCTTCGGTCTGATGCTCTCCACCTTCGCGCTCTATGGCGAGGCGGTAATGTTCGCCGGCTTACCGGCGGCGCAGGTGACGCTGGGTATTGGCCTGGTCTTCATGTCTTTCGGCATGGGGCAGGTGGTGACACAATGGTGGGTATTGCCCTGGTTGCTGACGCGCACGCAGATTGGCAAACTGGCGTTTTGGGGCCTGATCGGGCGCGGCATGGGCGTATCGGTGATGGCGACGCTCGGCAGCGGCACTGGCTTCATTTTCGCGCCCATCTCCGGCCTATTTTCCGCGCTGGGCGTCGGGACGATGGTGCCAGCGCTGCAAGCCATGGCCACACGCGCCGCCCGCGATGAAGTGCGCGGCGCCATCCTCGGTTGGGTGCAATCGGCGAGCAGCCTGGCGACGATCATTGGCACGGCCTTCGCCGGCGCCCTCTTCGACGCGCACCCCCGCCTGCCTTTCTATACGAGCTTGCTCATCTTCGCCTTGATGCTGGCGCCGACCTTCTACCTGATGCGTTGGTCACAACGACAGGGTGTCGTTGCCAAGCCGAAGCATCCGGCAATCTCGACCAGCTCCTAGCCGCCGCCGCAACGCTCGGCTATGCTAGGGGCATACTGCCCGGGAGAAAGACGCGTTAATGCGCATCAGCTACTATGGCCATTGTTGCACGCGCCTCGTGCAAAGCGGCCTGCCCAGCGTCATCACCGACGCCTACCCGGCTGCCCTGGGCAAACGCGGGAGCGGCAAGAATATGGGCGCGGAAATCGCCACCTTCAGCGCCGGCCGACCCGCCGGCGAATTGCCTTTCCGTGGCTTGCGAACGGTCCTTGATGGCCCGGGAGAATACGAAATCGGCGGTCTCTTCATCCACGGTTTGGCCCTATCACCAGCAGAAATCGTGGAGGGGCAATATGAAGCGCGCCGCGGTTTTCTCTTCCACGAGAACTTGATCACCATCCTGCACCTGGGGTCGCTGGCCGCGCCACCACCGCCCGATTTCCTGCCCTATGACGAACCGCTGACCGCGCTGCTCCTGCCGCTCGGTGCCGGTATCGATAGGGAACAGGCCGCCGAGCTGACCACGCAATTGCAACCGCTATATGTCGTGCCGATGTTCAGCGATCTGCCTTTTGGTGGGTTGGAGGCAGACGCGGCGTTGAAAGGCTTCGCGGCGGCGCTCGGCACATCGAAACCCGCCCCGCAAGCCTCCCTACAGATCAACGCCAGCACCCTCGATATGGAAGCAGGCACACAACTCATCTGTCTCAATGTCGCCTGAGCCGGAGCGCCACGTGAATTACAAACTGCTGATGTATTGGGATGTCAAGCCCGGCACAGACGAGGAATATTCAGAATTCGTGTTGCGCGAATGGATGCCGGGGATGGAAGCGCTCGGCCTCCAACATAGCGAAGCATGGCTCACGCTCTGGCCGCAGCAAAGCGGCGAACGGCCGCGCATCATGACCGGTGGTTTGCTGGAAAGCCTAGCCAAAGCGCGCGCCATCCTGAAATCCAAGGAGTGGTCAACGCTCTGTGATCAGCTGGAGCGCTACGTGGAAAATTTCAGCTTTAAAGTGGTGCAAACGACGGGCGAGTTTCAGATGTAGGGGCCCGGTCAACTGGCGGCGGAGCTGGTCTCTTGCTTGGCAGGTTTCGCTTCCGATTTCACTTTCTCGTCGGATGTTTTCGCTTCGCCCACACTTTCCTTACTTTCGTCTTTGCTGGCGCCGTTTTCGCCGGTAGGCTTCTCTTTCGTGACGCCGTTGGCGGATTTCACCGCCCTGCTGTCGTTGACGTAAAAGCCGCTGCCTTTGAATACGATGCCGACCGGCTGGACGACGCGCACGACGCGCTGCCCACTAGAGGGGCAATATTCCAGCGGTTGCTCATGAAAGCGCTGCTTGATGTCAAAACGACTGCCATCTTCGCGGCGATAGGTGTAGATGGGCATGGGTGGATGGGCTATTGATCAACGGACGTAAGCGGAATTATCTTATCATAGAATTTTGCGAAATTCCAGAGTGTTAATTGCACGCTTTTGCCAACCAGTTTAGGCCCTGGTTCTTCAAGATCTGTATCGTTGCTAGAGTCACTGAATTTAGAGATTTGCTAGCATCAATCTTTTCTATATTGTGACCTTGTTTCTTTAGGTAAGTGATAATTTCCGAATATCTTTCACGCCACATTTCTGGATTGCTATCATATCTCTCTGCATACCATGATCTCTTACTCAATCTATTGGCCACTATCTTTGGACAAGCATCTAAATACAAAGTCAAGTCAGGTTTTCGAGCAAATTTATTTAGAAACATAATATCATCAACGGATATCCCATTTCTTGCTTGATAAACAAGTGAGGAATGAAAATAACGATCACATATTAATATACCTTCTGAATATTTCTCTAAGAAAGGATTTATTTCTACTGTTATGTGATCTGCTCGATTGGCAGCAAAAGCCAATGCCTGTGTCCACTCGTCTGCCTGTTTTTCTCGTCTTAGAACTTCCTTCAAGAATAACCCAGCACAGGAAATTGTATTTGGTTCTTCCGTTAAATGCGTTTCTACTCTTGTTCGAAATTTAGCGAGCAATTTCTGTGCAAGACTGGTCTTCCCAACGCCATTAAGACCTTCAATAACTACAAAGAAGCCCATTGTTTTCTCTCATGCGTCATCCCCAAACTTTTAATATATGCAGTATCAAAATCACCGCTCGTTCCACTGCGCGCTATAATGCCCGGAGAAGGGTGTTTTGTCTATGGAAACTACCGCCAACGAATTCCCGCAAGCGGCCACCATCGCCCTGGGCAATATCGCTGTGCGCGGCGCTATCGACCGCAGCACGCGCTTCGTCAACGATCGCGTCGGGCAGATGCGCGCGGATATGCCAGAATACGCTGAGCTGCGCCAACAAGCGCGGGGCGCTAAATTGCGGGCCTTGCAGCAATTGCCCGAAATGCTGGAACAATTCGAAACGCGCCTCCTCGCCAACGGCGGCCAGACGCATTGGGCGCGCAACGCCGCCGAAGCCAATCAGTTGATCCTGCAGATCTGCCGCGAAAACAACCTGCGCCGCGGCGTCAAATCCAAGAGCATGGCCACCGAGGAAATTGAGATGGTGCCCTTCTTGGCTGAGCACGGCATCGAGATGATCGAGACGGATCTGGGCGAATTCATCGTGCAAATCTCCGGCGACCGCCCCAGCCACATCGTGATGCCAGTGATGCACCGTCCACAAGAGCAAATCAGCCAGATCTTCCGCGAGCAGCTCGGCATGGATACTACGCCCGAAACCAGCGCGGAAGAAATGACCGCCTTCGCCCGAGAATACTTGCGCCAGAAATTCCTCGACGCCGATTTTGGCATGAGCGGTGGTAATTTCCTCATCGCCGAAACTGGCAGCCTCGTGATCATCACCAACGAGGGCAACGGTCGCCTCAGCACCTCGTTGCCGGATGTGCATATCGCCGTCGTCGGCATCGAGAAGATCGTCCCCACCTGGCGCGATTTCGCCACGCTGGTGCAGCTCCTGGCCATGAGCGGCGCCGGGCAGACGCTGACGGTCTACGTCAATATCATCAACGGTCCGGCCGCCGATACAGATGAAGACGGCCCGCGCCAATTCCACCTCATCCTATTGGATAACGGGCGCAGCCAGATTTACGGCAGCGAATACCGCGAGGCGCTGGCCTGCATCCGCTGCGGCGCCTGCCTGAACGCTTGCCCCGTCTACCGCAACGTCGGCGGGCACGCCTACGGTTCGGTCTATTCGGGGCCGATCGGATCGGTCGTCACGCCGGGGCTGGCGGGCAAGGAAGCGGCGCAATACCTCCCCTTCGCCAGCAGCCTTTGCGGCGCCTGCCAGAGCGCCTGCCCGGTGGATATCCACATTCCCGATATGCTGTTGCGCTTGCGGCGCGATTTGCAGAATTCGCAACCGGCGCCCTTGCGCCTGGGCATGAAAGCCTGGGCCTTCGCCAACAGCCATCCGTTGCTCTTCCACGGCGGCGGGGAATTGGCCGAACGCGTCACGCGGCGACAGGCCCGCAAGCATGGCGCGCTGCAACAATTGCCGCCCCCCTTCGACCGCTGGACCGAACAGCGGGACTTCCCGGCTTTCGCCAAGCAAGCCTTCCGCAACTGGTGGAAGGAACGTCAAAAAAACGCAAGGGAGCAATGAGTTGTTGGTCGAGATCACGCCACTAACGAGCATCGCGGGTGTCTTGCGCGTTCAGCTGCGCGCCACCGAAGACGAGCGCGGCGCCTTCCGCGAAACGTTTCGACGCAGCTGGTTCCCTGATGTTGATTGGTCCGAGTTGCAGCAGAACCATTCGTCCAGCCGCGCCGGCGTCCTGCGCGGGTTGCATTTCCACCGCCAGCAACTTGATTATTGGTACCCCGCCAGCGGTCGCTTGCGAGTCGGCCTGGCGGATTTGCGGCGGGATTCTCCCACGTTTCGCGCCAGCGCCCTGTTGGAGCTGGATGCTAGCGCGCCGAGCGGACTGCTCATCCCACAGGGTGTCGCGCATGGCTTCTACGCGCTCAGCGACTGCGTATTGCTTTATATCGTCAACCGCGATTATCGCGGCGCCGATGACGAATTCGGCCTCGCCTGGGATGATGCGGAATTCGCGCTGGAATGGGGCGCAGCGGCGCCCCTGCTCTCCGCGCGCGATGTGAAGAACCCTCGCTTCGCCGAACTGTGCGCCGCGGGTGCCCTGCCCTAACCGATGGACGGTCGCCAGCTGCTGGTCAGGGTTGCCCTGAGCTAGCCTTCGTCGCCGTCATCTGCGCGCTGCTGCCGAGTCTGTATCCCGCCCCAAAATCCCGCGAGCCACTTCAGCGCGTCTATCGCCCCGCCCGGCGGTTGCGAGCCGGACATCAGACGCCGCTCGAGCTCCTCACCGCTGCGCCTCACGTTTCCGCGCGTGCGGTGTTCGGCCAGTTGCGTGAGCAGGTGCGCGAGCTCCTGGCAATCCTTCCCGAGCACGGCCGCTTCTTCCTGCGATAGGCCGCCGGCATTGGAGCGCAATTCCGCCTGCGCCGCTTCGCCATCGAAATGCGTGTCTCTCGTCGCGAGTGGCTCGAAGGCTTGGGCCAGCGCCTGCAGGCTTGCGAGCGTCCGCCGCAGCTGCGCCGCAAACTCGTGGGCATCCGCCGGGCCGACGAGCGAACGCAGCGCGAGCGCGGTCTGCGTGGCCGTGAGCGCTTCCGCCAACGCCGGCCGCTCGGCCAATTCCGTCACCAGCGCGCGCAACGTCTCCTGGTCGGCTGCGCTCAGTTTACCCCGCCACCAGGAAGCCAGCACCGCGCGCAACTCTTCTGACCAAGCCAGCACACCCTCCGCCTCCGCTAGCGCCGAGACCAGATCCTCCGCCGCGTTTGCGCCCTCCAGGTTGGCGAGCGCGCGGCGCAAAGCGATGCGCGCCACGGCGGCATTTTCCGCAGCCGCGGCGGCCGTCAACAATCGCCAGCACAAGGGGAGCGGCGCGGGCAATTCCGGGTGCGTTTCCGTCCACCAAGCCAGCTGCTCGACGATGGGAAAATCGCCCTCATCGTGGTCCGCGCCCCACATCGCTTCGTAGGTATCGCGCTCCGCGAGCGGCTCGAGGACACCCTCCTGCCCCAAACGATTGACGTGCGCGAGCAATTCATCCAGTGGGCGCCCGCTCTGGCGCAAGATTCCCGCGAAAATTGCCGGCGCCGGTACGCCCCAGCGCGAGCAGGCTTGTCGGAAATCTTCATTTGCGCCATCGCGCAACATCGCGCCGAGCAGGGTTTGGCGCGCCTCTTCGCGCAGCGGCGGTTGCGTCGCCGCCAACCAGCGCTCGATCGTCCGCCGTGCCTGATATTCCGCCGGCAGCCAACGCAAGTTGTCCGCCATGGCATATTCCCAGAGCGCGGCGGCGCCTGCCTCACCGATCACTGGCGGCGGATCCTCCTGCGCGAGCGCCATGTCGGTCATGCGCGCCAGGGCAAGCGCCAACAGTTCCCGCGGCAGCGCGGCGTAATCCAGCGCATGGTCATCGTGTGCGCCGCGCAGAGCCTCCGCCAAACCTTTGGGCAGCGCGCCAAGCAAACCCGCATCCTCCAACAGCGCCGGCAGGTTCACGTGCGCGAAATGAGTGGCGAGCGAGAGCAGCTCGGCCCCTAACGCGCCATCTTCACGGGCCGGGGCGCTGGCGGCTGTGATCCCGGCGCGCAGCTGCGATTCCAGCGCGAAATCGGCCGGCTCCCGCGCGATCAATCGCAGCCAAGCGGCGATGATGGCGCCATCTCCTTCGTCGATCGCGATGCGCAGCGCCGCCTCCGCCGCGCGCTGCAACCGTTCCCGCCAACGTGGCGAAGTCGATTCGTGCAATCGTTGTCGCAAGAAACGATAGACGGCGTCCGGCGTCTCGGTGAGCCGTACCTCCAACTGCGCGTTGAGCTGCCGGTCGAGCGCGGGTTTGGCATCCATAAAGCGCGCGATGAGGGCCGCTTCACCGCTGTCATGATTCTCAAGCTCTTCGCGCAATAACGCGCCCAAATAGAGGGGCAAATGTCGCGCGGAGGGCGGGGTTTCATCCCGCAGGAGTGCTTTGATGCGCTCCATATCGACCGTGCGGCCCGTCTGGATGCGATGGGCTAGGTCCTGCCGCTCTGCGAGGGCGGCCAGCTCCGTCGCCAGCGGCCTATCGCCCAAGCGGCGAGCGGCGATGCGGTCCAGTTCCTTCAGCTCGGCGAGGATAGCCGTTTCGCCACCATCCTGCCAGCAACGCAGCAGGTGCGCAGGATAGGGCAGGAGTTCGTCAGCGAGCCCGCGCTCGCCCCACTGGTAATGGCGCAGGCCGCCATCATGCTCGCCGCCATCGTGAAAGCGGATGCGGGCGGCGGCAGCTTGGGATTGAGGCGCGTTGGCGCTGAAGGTCAGCTGGGGGGCCGCGCGCGGCAGGAGCGCCTGCAGGGCCGCGACGAGGGCCAGGCGCGGTTTCAGCTCCTGCGGCGCCGCGGCGATCAGCAATCCGCCCGGCGACAGCGCCGCGTTCAGCAGTGAGAGGAGCGCGGGGATGGGCGGCGACTCGACTTCGGGAATGGCCAGGGGAAGGGCGGCCAGCGCGCGCGGGCGGGGGGAGGGGCGAAGCAGCGCCGGCGGCACCTCCAGCGGTGAGAGGCTGGGGGCTGCCGAATCATCCAGGGCCGGCGGCTCGCGCAGGAGCGATGCCAGGCGCAACAAACCGCCGCGCGCGCCCTTGACCAGATCCGAGGGCAAGGAGATGAATTGCTGGGTGGGCAGCTGCGGGTCTGCGTGGTGGTAATGACAACGGGCGAGCAGCCATTCACCCTGCTCGGGGTCGGCGAATATGCCGATGGCGTAATCTTCCGCGGCGGTCGAGAGGGGGCTGAGGGAAGCGAGCTCCGCCCAGGCGCGCGCGTCGGCAAGACCGAGGCCCGGGCTGCTGGCGAGTACTTCCGGTTCATCGGCTTCGAGGTCGGCCGTGATGGGGCGGCCGAAGAGGAGCTGGGGGAGGTGGTAGGACAAGTGGGCGCTCCCGTGACTTGGGGAGATTTTATCACGCAGAAACCAGAAACGGGCCGCGAGTATGGGCGCGCAGGGATTCGGAGTGGATGAACTATGCGCTGAGCTTTGCCAGTAGTTCGGCCATGGTGCCGTCGCCTTTGGCAGAATTCATGCCGCGGGCGGGGTTACGGTTTTGGTATGGATGAAGCGGATTTGTAGGGATTGATGATGCGCACCGGGAAGCGCTCGAAATCTTTCTCGTTGCCGGTAACCACGCTCATGTCGTGGACACTAACAGAAGTGTCTAAGACATACATTCCATTATTCGTAGTCGTAGGTAAAGGGGAGGCGGAAGACGCGGCGGCGGCAGCCGGGGCTTTGCGCCATCAGCCAGCGGTCGCCTTCGCTAGCGTGCGTCCCTCCACATCCAGCAGGCGCAACAGGTAGGCGCGCGGGTCGTCAATCTCTGGTAGCGGTTGGAAGCGGGTCGGCGCCAGGAATTCGACCGGCAGCGCGCTCTCGGCGATGATACGGTTCACCAGCTCCACCGTGCCGTTGTACTGAATCGCCACCGCGTTCGCGTAATCCGCCCGCCCGAGCTGGGCGTACATCTCCGCTGCCACCAGGATCGATTCCAGCCAGTGCAGCAGATCGCCTGCGTTGTAGCGATGCTCGGGATCATTCTGCAAGCCGCGCTTCGCGATCTCCTCCTGCACGCGCTGCACCGTCGTAACCATCCGGCGCGCGTCCAATTCCAGCGGCAACTCGAACTGTTCCAAATAATCGGCGAAATCGAAGAAATCCGGTTTGCGGATTTCGCGGGGATGGGCGTTGATTTCGTCATGGAGGGTATCGCGATACAGCCACTCATCCAGGATGCGCAGTCGTTCCGCCGCATCCACCCGGCGCGCGGCGCTCAGATAGCGCTTCAGGTGCTTGGCGCTCATGTTCGTGTTGACGGTGTAATGCCCATCGAACACCGGCAGCACCAGCGAATCGATCGCGTTGCGCCCAATCGGCGAGCTGGCCACAAACCCTTTGGAGCCGGTCACCAGCAAGGTCTCAATCATCACCTCGTTCGCGCGCAGGAGCAGCCAGGATTTCAGCATCGTGCCCAGGAATTGCAAAAAACTGCCATCGTTGAAGACGACGGAGCGGTGAAATAGGTAATCGAGCAGCGCCGCTTTTAGAGCGAGCACGTAGACCTGGCGGAAGACGTTGCCG
Organism: Phototrophicaceae bacterium; assembly: GCA_965237765.1. Classification (GTDB taxonomy): domain Bacteria; phylum Chloroflexota; class Anaerolineae; order Aggregatilineales; family Phototrophicaceae; genus WTGJ01. Next base: position 1,758,736 of record OZ250157.1, on the reverse strand, counting down.
AATTCGAGCGGGTGACTGCCGAAGATGTGCTTCGTGGCCAGGTGCTCAATCGCCGCCGGCACGGCCTCGCGCATCCAGACCACGCCCATGTAGCTGCATAGATAACGACTGGCCGTCGCCATTCGCTGGACAATCGAAAGCCCATGTCCGATCTTGCCGATCAGGCGACCCGGGCCATCGATTTCGTAGGCGGAAAGCACCATCTCGCGCAGCACATGCGTATCCATCCGCTGCCAATTCTTCGTGCTGCTATGCGGCACCAGGAAAAAGGAGAGCGAACGCGGGCCATTCTTCTTGGGGTCCAGCTTGGCGAGGACGATGTGATAATCGGCGTGGATGGAGTTGTTGATGATCCATTTGCTGCCGCGCAGGTAGTATTCGCGCCCCGTCTCGTCACCAACAATGGGCGTCGCGCTCGTGCGAAGGCTCAGCAGATCCGAACCGCAATGCTCTTCCGTCCAGGCCAGGGTGAAGATGGCATCCTTCAGCGATTCGGCCAGCTCGCCTTCGTCGGAAGCGATGAGCAAGGCATAAGCGAGCAGCGAGGCGCCGATGGCGATATTGACGTTGGGTTCGCTGCCGATGAGCTGAATGACGGTGCGCAACGCGCCGAGCATGTTGAAGCGCGGGTACATCTGGTCGGCAACCTGACGGTGGATGGTGCGCAGCCAATCAAAATCGACGATGCGGCCGAATTTAGGATCCTCGCGATACACCCTAGCTCCTACATTTCGTTGTGGGCGCGTCGCGCTGCACGCGCTGTAAAAAGCGCACGCTCGCCAGCCGCCGCTCCAGTATCGAAGCGATATAGCCTTGCAGCAAGGCCTCCGTCGCTGCGTGCAGTCTAGCAGAGACGCGCAGCGATTTCACGCGTGAATAAGGCTCGCTCTGTAGATAGCGCAGCAGCTTCAGCGTAGCGAGCGAAAGGGGGCGCAAATCCCCCATCGCTGTCGCCTGCCCCGCCGCGCTGATCACGCCGCCGGCCTCGTTGCTAAAATATTGGTCGCGCGGCAACAACGCTTCCCCTGTCCGCGCGCAACGCCGCAACTCCGGCTGAAAGCCCGTAACCGATAGCAAACGCAGCTCATAATGCCGCAAGACGAGCTGGGCGTCCTCTTCATCGCAGAGGGCCTGCAGGGCGGCGAGCGTTTCGGCAAAGAGTTCTGGCTGTTGGCCGTCCTCCTCGCCAATGAAAAAATGGTCCAGCAAATCAGCGATATAGAGGCCATAGGCGCCGCGCACCAAATCTTCGCGCAGGCGCGGGAAGGCCTCGATCAATTCAACTTGCTGCACGTTGAGGAAGCCGCGCCCGCGCCCGAGCAGCAGGTCGCTATGCATGAGCAGCTCGACATGTCCGCTCTTGCGGCTGCTGCCTTTGCGCGCGCCGCGGGCGATTGCCGTCAGCTTGCCATGCCGCGGCGTGAAGAGGGTCAGCAACCGATCCGCTTCGCCAAAATTGCGGCGCTTTAGGATGAGCGCCTGGCTACGGAGGGCGCGGGCGCGGCGCTCGTTCAGGGGGTTTTCGCTGGTGACGCGTTCGCCATCCGCGCGCGGAGCCCTAACGCAACTCTTCAGCGCTGAAGCCATGCGGCAGGAACTTGTCCAGGCGGGCAGCAAGGCTTATTTGGCCACTCGGCTCCGCCATCACCATGTGCAGCCGCGGCGCGAATTCATAGAGCATCTGCAGGCAACCGCCGCAGGGACTGACCTTGCCCGTCGCGACGACGGCGATCGCCACGAATTCGCGCGCGCCCTCGCTCACCGCCTTCACCAGCGCCGTGCGTTCCGCGCAGAGCGTCGAGGGATAAGCAGCGTTTTCCACGTTGCAACCCGTGAAGATGCGGCCATCCACCGCCCGCAACGCCGCGCCAACCAAGTAATTCGAATAGGGAGCATAAGCGAGTTTGCGCACCTCTATCGCCAGTTTCACCAATTCCCGATCCGCCGCAGAAAACGCCGCTTCATTCATCTTTTGTCTCCTTTCCCTCAGCGCTTGCTGCCGGCGCGCTCGGTAAGCGCGACAGGCGCAGTTGCTGACCTGACTTGCGTTTGGCGTGCACCTTGCGTATCCGCCGTCCGTCGATGCTTAGCACGGTGAGACGCAAACGATCCGTCTCGATGACCTCCGTCGCCGTCGGGATGCGCCCGAGCACGCTGTAAATATAACCACCCAGGGTATCTGACTCCTCGGTCGGGAAATCCACATCGAGCAGCTGGTTCAGGTCGTCCAGGTCCATGCTGGCGTCGATTTCATATTCATCCACATCGAGCCGCTCGTAATCCGCCACTTCATGGACGTCATATTCATCGAGGATATCGCCAACGATTTCCTCGATGACGTTCTCGATGGTTACCAGGCCGGCGGTGCCGCCGTATTCATCGACGACGACGGCGATATGCACCTTGGCGCGTTTCAATTCTTCCAGCAATTCGTCGGCGCGTTTGGTTTCGGGAACGAAGATGGCTTGCCGCATATTATCAGCGATCGAGGCGCCCTCCTGCCCCACTTGCAGCAGCGCCAGCAGGTCCTTCACGTAGAGCAAGCCGCGGATGTGGTCGACATCGCCTTCGTAGACCGGCAGGCGCGAATGTCCGCTCCGCATGAAGAGAGCCAGCGCTTCGCTCAGCGGCGCGTGGACATCGACAGCGACGATATCGATGCGCGGCACCATGACTTCGCGCACCGCGGTTTCATCCAGGCGCAGCACGGAGGAAATCATCGCCTGTTCCTGGTCTTCGATGGTGCCATGCTGCTGGCCGGCCGCGACGAGTGAGAGGATTTCAGCTTCAGTGACGGCGCTGACGGCCGCGCTGCTGCGAAACACGGCGGAAAGCCAGCGGCTCAGGCGCAAGACAACGGCGGTCAATGGGCTTAGTAGGCGCATCCACCAGCGATATGGCCCGGCCACCCAGGGCATGAGGAAGGTGGCGTGCGCGCTGCCGATCGCGTCTGGCACGAGCGCGCCCAGCACCAGCACGATGGCGGCGACAATGAGCAGCGAAAAGGTCTGCCAGGCAAACAGCGGCAGCTCCGGGTAGCGCTCGGATAGGGGCGCGGCGACGGCCGAGAGCGCCAACGCCGCCAGCGCAAAGCTGAGCAGGAGCATGCTCAATTGCACGCTGAGTTGCATGCGCGCTGGTTGCGCGCGGAGGGCGGCGAGCGCCTCCTGCCCGCGGCTGGCAGAGCCGCCTTCTTCGCCAGGGCTGTCATGAAGCGGCGGCGCGTTATTCAGCGCGGCAAAAGCGAGCGCCACCCAAGCATGCGCGAGCAAGAACAATGGCGCGAGCACCCAGGCGCTCATCGGCAGGCAGCCAACTGTGCGCTCGGTCTATCGGTTTCGTTGGAGGAAGAATCGTCGTCCACTAATGGGCGGAATATACGTCAACACTGTAGCTAGTGTAACACAAAGGAGGCGCGGCAAGCAAGTGAATCAGAAATTTGACGTCGGGAACAATGCGTGATAGATTTCCGCTTAACTTACAATCTGTAAGTAAGTATAGGGCGGCGCGATGGCCGTGCTGGTCAAATACCCCCACTATCCGCAAACGATCAACGCCCACCAGATGCGGCGGATCAATTCCGCCGCCGTGCTGGACCTCATCCGCCGCGATGGCCGCACCTCGCGCACCGCAATTGGCGCCACCCTCAACCTCAGCCTGCCCACCGTGATGCGCATCGTCAACAAGCTCATCGACGCGCGGCTCGTGATTCCCGCGGGATCGGAGGAAAATGGCGTCGGCCGGCCGCGCAACCTGCTGCAATTCAACGCGAGCGGCAGCCTCGTCATTGGCGCTGATGTGGGCGGCACGAAGATTTATGGCGCCGCCTCTGATTTGGGCGGGCAAATCCTCTACGAGCGACATATACAACATCATGAAGCGGCGGCGGCGGGCGATTGCTATTCGCGCTTGCTCTCGCTATTGGAGGAGTTGCTCTCGATCGCGCAGGCGGATGGACAGAACGTGCTGGGCATCGCCGTCGGCGCGCCGGGCGAAACGCAACACGAAGAGGGCGTGGTCCGCTGGGCGCCAGCGCTGAATTGGCGCGATTTCCCGCTCAGACAACGCTTGCAAGAAGCGACCGGTCTGCCTGTCGTCGTGGATAACGACGTGAATCTGGCGGCGCTCGGGGAATATTGGTTCGGCGCGGTGGGCAATGGCGCGGTCGCGCTGCACAACATCGTCTTGCTGAGCATCGGCACCGGCATCGGCGCCGGCGTCATTCTCGAAGGCCAGCTCTACCGCGGCGCGCAGGGCAACGCGGGCGAAATCGGTTATCTCTTGCCCGGGCGACAATTCCTCGGGCAACGGTACGATGGCTTCGGCGCTTTTGAGCAAGTCGCTTCCGGGAGTGGCATTGCGGCGCGCGCGCGGGCCGCGCTGGCCGATGAATGGTCCGTCGAAGAGCTCGCCCAAATTACGGCAGAAACGGTCTTCGCTGCCGCGCGGGAAGGCGCCCCCTGGGCCGCGCCCATCCTCGCCGAAACCTGCGAAACGCTGGCCCTCGGCATCGCCGCTATCGCTACCCTGCTCGACCCCGAATGCGTCATACTGGGTGGCGGCGTGGCGCAGGCGTCCGACCTGCTCATCCCCGGTATCGAAGGCTGCCTGGAGGGCGCCTTGCCGCAACCGCCGCGCATCCTGCCATCACGCCTCGGGCATCGAGCGGTCGTCCTCGGTGGCATCACGCGCCTCCTGCACCAGACCGCCGATTATTACGTGGCGCGCAAGCTGAGCTGAGGGGAAAAGAGATGGCCCAATTGGCGCTTCACGGCGGCCAGACCGCCAAAACCAAGCCTTTCCCCAGCTGGCCGCAATACGACGAGCGCGAAGAGCGCGCCCTACTTTCGGTGCTGCATAGCCAAAATTGGTGGCGAGACGCGGGCGACAAGACGTCGCAATTCGAGAAGGATTTCGCCGCCGCCCACGGCGCCAAGCACGGCATCGCCTGCACCAACGGCACGCACGCGCTGGAAATCTGCATCGCCGCGCTGGGTATCGGCCAGGGCGACGAGGTCATCGTGCCCAATTTCACCTTCGTGGCGACGGCGAGCGCGGTGCTCTCGGCTGGCGCGCTGCCGGTTCTCATCGATGTCTCTCCGCAGACCTATTGCCTCAACGCGGCGCAGGTAGAAGCGGCCATCACGCCACAAACACGCGCCATCATCACGGTTCACATGGGCGGGTGCGTCGACCATATCGAGGAGCTGGCCGCAGTCGCCGCGCGGCATCACATCGCCCTGATCGAAGATTGCGCGCACGCCCACGGTAGCGAATGGAATGGGCGGCGCGTCGGCGTTTTTGGCAAAGCGGGGACGTTCAGCTTCCAGCAGAGCAAGTCGATGACCGCCGGCGAGGGCGGGGTCATCATCATCAACGACGACGAATTCGAGCGCCGCGCCCGTTCCGCGCATGATTGCGGCCGCTTGCCGGGCGAGTGGTTCTACGAGCATTTCAGCTACGGCTCCAATTACCGCCTGAGCGAATGGCAGGGCGCGATCCTCGGCGCGCAGCTCGAGCGGCTGGAAGAGCAATCCGCGCGCCGCCACCAGAATGGCCGTTTGCTGGATGCCCTGCTCGGCGAGATCACGGGGATCACGCCGCAAACGCTGCCGGCGGGTTGCACGCGCGACGGGCATTACGCTTATATCTTCCACGTCGATTCGCGCGCTTTCGCCGGCGCCGAAGTGAAACGCATCATCGCCACGCTGAATGCCGAGGGCATCCCCACGCAAGATAGCTACCCGCCCATCCACCAGCTGGCCGTATTCGCGAGCGGCGCCTATCGCCAACGCCTCGCGCCCGCGCAGGCTGACGAAGCGCACGAATTTTTGCGCGGACCCTTCCCGGCCAGCGAGCGCGGCGCGTACGAGACCATCTGGATCCCGCAATACGCCTTACTCGGCGATGTGCGGGATATGGAAGAAATCGGCATGGCGCTCCAAAAAATCCAGCGGCATGGCGCGGAGCTGTGCGAATGAGCGTCGAGCGCCACGAATGGGAAGGCATCGGTTACGCGCCGCTAATTTTCGGTGGCGATTGGCAGGTCGCGCTATTGAATTGGGAGCCGCCGATCGACCTCGCCACGTGCCGGGAGATCGAGCGGCACGTTCACACGGACGAGGTGTTCATCCTGCTGCAGGGGCGCGCCTGGTTGTTCGCCAGAGCGGGGGCGAGCGACGATTGGCAACACGAAGATTTGCGGCCCGGCCGGCTTTACAACGTGCCGCGCGGCGCCTGGCATAACTTGCTTGCGACGCGGGATGCGCGCCTGGCCATCGTCGAGCGACGCGGCACGCACGAGGATGACACCGAAATCCGCCCGCTAACGGCGGCGGAACGCGACGAGCTCTTTGCGCTGCGGCCCGACTGGCTAAACGAGAATGTGCTCGAGATGGGGATAGGAGGTCCGTCCTGAGAAAAGTGTGGCATTTCCAAACCGTTTGTTGTTCGCGTATAGATTTTCGTTCAAAGGAGTGATGCACATGTTGAAGAAGATGATTTTGCTCGGGGTGATGGTCCTGCTCCTGGCGAGCCTGGGCAACACCGCCCTGGCGCAAGATATGGACGAATGGGCGGCCAGCGTTCGCGCCGCCAACGAAGGCACGGAGATCATCATCGCCGTCGCCTCCCACCCTTCCGTCGAGGCTTTCAAGCCGATGATCCGCGAATTCGAGGAAATGACCGGTATCACCGTCCGCCTCGATGAGGTGGAAGAGGGCCAACTCGGCCAGAAGCTCACGCTCGAAGTCGCCAACAACGTCACCAGCTACGACGCGGTGATGGCCTCCGTGGAGCGTAACCCGAGACTGGCCAGCGCTGGCTATTCCGAGCCGCTCGAAGCCTGGATCAACGACTCAATGATAACGCCGGATTGGTTCGATTATGAGGATATCCTCTCGGCTTATCGCGATCTCTTCCTTTGGGAAGGGCAACACTGGGCGATCCCCTTCGCCGGCGAATCTGTTTTCCTCTTCTACCGCAGCGACCTCTTCGAGGAGCATGGCATCAGCGTGCCGACGACCTACGACGAATTGCTGGAAGCGGCTTGCTACTTCGAAAATGAAGTGGATGACATCAGCGGTGTCTCCTTCCGCGCGCGTCTGGGCTGGGAATTCACCTACACCTGGTCGATCTTCCTCTTCCCCTTCGGCGGGCGGATGGTGGATCCAATGACCGGCGCTCCCACACTGGACGTGCCGGGCACGGCAGATTCGCTGAACTACATGAAGGCGCTGGCCGAATGCGCGCCCGTCGGCGTCGAATCCTATTCCTTCCCCGAAGCCTGGGACGCGTTCGCGCTGGGCAAAGCGGCGATGATGGTGGAAGCCACCGCGGCCGCACCGGAGATGGAAAACCCCGATAAATCCTTCGTCGCCGGCAAGATCGGCTACGCGCAGTTGCCGACCGGCCCCGCCGGCTCTTTCACGGGCGTCTGGGGCTGGGGGCTGGCGATGACAGCCGCTTCCGAGAATAAGGACGCGACCTGGGCGTTGATGACCTACCTGACTGGCCGTGGCACGCAGGACCAATACCTGGCGGGCGGCGGCATCCCCTCGCGCTCTTCTTCGCTGGGCGATGAAGAGCTGCAGATGGCCAACCCCTACTACGGCGCCACGCTCGAATCACTCGCGCAAGCCGGCAACCTCTTCGCTGAGGGACTCTCCGTCGTCGTCCCCATCCCTGAATGGGGCCCGTTCAGCGAGATCATGGGCAACGAAGGCGCGCGCGCCTTCATCGGCGAAATCACCGTGGAAGAGGCGATCGCCAGCATGCAAGCGCAGGCCGAAGAGTTACTCGGCGGCGAATAAGGGCGTTGCCTAGCGGGAACGCATAGGGAATGGGGCGCCAGGCGCGCTCCATTCCACCCTACCGTAAGAAAGGCGAGCGCGGGCGAGGGGTGATGGCCAGCCGGCGAACGGCACCCTCAGCAGACAGCGACGGGCAGCAGCCCTGGTGGCTGAGGCCGCGCGTCCGTCAGCGCATCACCCCCTTCGCCCTCATCGCGCCGGCTTTTATCGTCGTCTTCGCGCTGGCCGCTTACAGTTTCGCCTGGCTGCTGCGTTTCAGCATGCAGGATTTGACTTTCGGCCAACCGGTCCATGAAGGCGTCTTTGTCGGCCTCGCCAATTATGTCTGGCTACTGACAAACCCGAGCAGCACTTTCTGGATCTCGGTGCGCATCACAGCCATCCACGTCTTCGGCACGACGGTGCCGGAGCTGTTCATCGGCTTCGCGATCGCCCTGCTGCTGAACCGCCAGATGCGCGGCGGTTCACTCTTCACGGCCATCCTCATCATCCCGATCGTGTTGATGCCCTCGATGGTCGGCATGGTCGCCCGTCTCTACTTCTCCTACGACGGCCTGGTGAATTTCTTCGTCGAGACGTTCACCGGCGCTCGCTTCAATTGGACCGGGCCGGAGCGCGCGCTCACCTCCGTCATCCTCGTCGACATCTGGGAATGGACGCCCTTCTTCATCCTCATCCTCCTAGCCGGCCTGCAAACGCTACCGCGCGAACCCTTCGAAGCGGCGCTGGTCGATGGCGCCTCGCGCTGGCAATCTTTCCGCTTCATCACGCTGCCGATGATGCTCCCGCTCATCCTGACGGCGCTCGTGCTGCGCTTGATGGATGTGTTGCGCATCTTCGACGTGATCTATGTGATGTTCGGCGGCGGCCCCGGCACCGCGACGACGACGCTGCCCCTGCTCACCTACCGCACGACCCTGCTGAGCGAGGATGTCGGGCGCGGCTCGGCGGTCAGCATCATGCTCATCGCCATCATCGTCTCGCTGACCTACCTGCTGATTCAGCTGCGCGCGCGCGTCACACACCAACCATGATGCGCGGCAAGCCACGCCCAAATTCGCCACTGCGCGCCCTCATCCAGCGCGGCTGGGATGCGCTCACCATCGCCATCGTCGCCGCCTTCCTCTTCCCCTATGCCTTCATGGTGCTCTCCGCTTTCAAGCCACGCTTGCAGACCTTCCGCTTCGCCGATTGGATCCTGCGGCCAGCGCGCTGGTTCGAGGGACTGCAGCTGGGTAATTTCGAGCAGATCCTCGACCGCTTCGACCTCAACATCCTCTTCTATATGAAGAACAGCCTCATCATCGCTGTGGTGAGCACGTTGCTGACGATCATCATCGCCATCCCCGCCACCTATAGCTTCGCGCGCTTCGATTTCCGCCGCAAAGAAGCGATCGCCTATGGCTTCCTCTTCTTGCAGATGGTGCCCGGCATCAGCATCGTTTTCGCCCTCTATTTCGTCGCGCAGGAGCTGAATCTCTACGACACGCACGCTTTCCTCATCCTGGTCTACCTGCTCTGGAATATCCCCTACGCGATCTGGATGTTGCGCGGTTTCGTCTCGGCCATCCCACAAGACTTGGAGGAAGCGGCGATGGTCGACGGCGCTTCACGCTTCACCGCTTTTCGCCTGGTTACTTTGCCGCTGATGGTGGGCGGCCTGGCGGCGACGAGCATCCTCATCTTCATCGGCGTCTGGAACGAATTCAGCCTCGCGTTCTTTTTGACTTCGCTCGATACACGCACCCTACCCACGGCCATCGGTTTCTTCACTACGCATTCTGGCATCAAATGGGGGCCGATGTTCGCGACCGCCACGCTCGGCACGCTGCCGGTGGTCATCTTCGCCCTCATCGTGCGCCGCTATTTCGTCTCTGCGCTCACCTTCGGCGCGGTGAAAGGATGATTCCCATGAAAGACACCCGTGCCGCCATCGAGCAGGCCGTCGAAGAATTGCGGGACGACGCGCTTCAGTTGCTGCAGGAGCTCGTGCGCATCCCTTCGCTGGAGGGCGAGGAGCGCGCCTGCCAGGAGCTGATCGCCGCGCGCTACGCCGAGCTCGGCCTCGAGGTCGATTATTGGGAGCCGGATGATGCGGAACTGGCTGCTCATCCCGCTTATGTGCCGACCGGCTTTTCTTACGCTGAGCGCCCGAATGTCGTTGGCAGCTGGCGCGGAACAGGCGGCGGCCGCTCGCTCAAGTTGAACGGTCACGTCGACGTCGTGCCGATCGGCCCGCCCGAGACCTGGCGCTATCCACCCTTCGGCGGCGAACTGGTCGATGGGCGGATTTATGGGCGCGGCGCGGCGGATATGAAGGGTGGCTGTGTGGCGAATTGGCTTTGCGTGGCGGCGCTGCAACGAGCCGGCCTGCGTTTGCGCGGCGATTTGCTGTTGGAAAGCGTCGTCGATGAAGAAGGCGGCGGCAACGGCACGCTGGCGGCGGTGCTACGCGGCTACCGCGCCGACGGCTGCATCTTCACCGAGCCGACCGGGCTGGGGGAAATCTCCGTCTCCAACCGCGGCGCGCAATACTTCCGCATCACCGTCCCCGGCCAGGAAGGCGGCACCGAATACAAACACCAGCTGGTCAACCCGATCACCGTCGGCATGAAGATCTTCGAGGCGGTGGAGGCTTATTCGCTGATGCGCGAATCGGAAGTCAGCCACCCGCTCTATGACGACAGCCACGACACGCTGGTGCCGACGGGGATCTGCAAATTCCATTGCGGCGAATGGCCGAGCACCGTCGCCTCGCAAGCCATCCTCGAGGGCACCATCGAGTGCCTGCCGGGCGAAGATATTCACGCCGTCAAAGCCGATTTCCGGCGCTACATTGAGGAAGTTGGCGCGCGCGACTCCTGGCTGAAACAAAACCCGCTCAAGATGGAGTGGTTCGGCCTTTGGTTCGAGGCGGCGGAAATCTCGCCGGACCACGCGCTGGTGCGCTGCATCCAGGAAGCGGCGGCGGCGACCATCGGCGAGCACCCCGAGCCGCGCGGCGGTGGCGGTTGCGATTTGCGCTTGCCGGTGCTCTATGGCGAAACGCCGAGCGTGCTCTATGGCCCGGCGGGCGCCATGATCCATAGCACTGACGAATTTATCGAACTGGCAGAGGTATTGCGTTGCGCGAAAGTGCTCGCCCGCGTCGCGCTGGATTGGTGCGGGCAAGCGGAGGGATAAGGGATGAACGGTAAAACCATTCACGATTGGTGGCAGCGGCCATTGCGCGCCGTTACTTTGGAATTCCCGGCCGCCGATGTCGCCGCGATCGACGTGCGGGCCATCATCGACGAAGCGCACGCCGGCGCGGTCAACACGCTCGTCGTCTTCGCCACGGGCTATTACCCGGGCGGGACGGCGTTTTACCCCAGCCGGGTCGCGCCGCATTACCCCGGCCTCGGCTCACGCGATTTGCTGGCCGAGAGCATCGAGGCCGCGCGCCGCAACGGCCAGCGCGTCATCGCCTACCTCGCTTCTATCTGGGGCAACCGCGAGATGTATTTCGCCCACCCCGATTGGGCGCAGCGCAAAGCGGATGGCCGCGTAACCAGCTGGGACGACGAATTCAATAGCGTGGCCATGGACCCGCTGAGCCCCTACCGCGAGTATTTTGCGCGCGTGGCGGCGGAAATCAGCGAAAATTACGATGTCGATGGCTTTTACTTTGATGAGCCGAGCTTCCAGAGCTGGTCAGCCAGCGCGGCCTGCCAGCGCGCCTTTCACGATGAATTCGGCGTCGCCCTGCCCACGGTGGAGGATTGGGCAGACCCGGTCTTCCAGCATTTCATCCGGTGGCGTTATCGGCAGATTCGCGCCTGGCGGGAATCGCTCTATGCGCTTGTCAAACGACCGGAGCGTTGCATATTCTTTCAGGGAGCATTCCCGCTGGCTTCGCTTCCATCGCCGCGCGTGGTCTCCGGCGCGCCGCCTATCGTGTCCTTTTACGAGCGGCGTTTCGCCGCGAATTGGCAGGTGCCAATGGCGCATGGGGACGATATTGCGCGCGAGACGGAATTCGCCGACCTGCTCCATTTTGAGCTGTACCGCACTTCTCTGGTGGGTGAACCGCTGTGGTGGTATGGGCTCAGTTTGCGCTATGGGCAAAGCATCGCCCGCGGCGCGCCGATCCTCGTCCTCAGCATGATGGCCAACAGCCCCTTCGATCTTTACGGCATGGAGGAAACGGAGCTGCGCCTCTCCGTTCACGAGATACTGGCCAACGGCGGCGCGCCCTTGTTCGCGCGCTATTACCCGGATCGGGTCGATCAGGGCGCCTGGGAGAACGTCTACGAACTGCTACGGGAAGCGCGCGATTTGGAAGAATATCTAGTCGATCGCGAGAGCATACCGTATGTCGCGCTGCTCGTCTCGCAGAGCACGCTCGATCGGCACGAGCACGAGGACCGCCCCAGCCATTTGGGCGAGCTCAAGGGCTTTGCGAAGGCGCTATTGCAACAGAAATTGCCCTTCGACGTCATCACCGAGGAGCAACTGACACAGGAGAAGCTGGCGCGTTATCGGGCGCTCATCCTGCCAAACGCCAGCTGCTTGCCGGATGCGGCGCTGGCGGCGATACGCACTTACGTCGCGGCGGGGGGAGGCTTGCTGGCCAGCTACGAGAGCGGCCGGTTTGACGAAACGGGGCGACAGCGCGTTGGCGATGATCTGGGCGAAATCCTGGGGGTCGAATACGGCGACGCGCGCGGTTTCCAATTGGATGCCTATATGCAACTGGGGGAACTGGCCGATTTCGCGCCCGATGTCGATGAGCGGCGCAGCATCCCCAGCCTGGGCATGCAGCAGAAAGTGCGCGCGGTTGGCGCTGAAGCGTTGGCCTGGGCTGGCGGCGAATCGACGGTGCATTATGCGCCGCTGGATGAACGGCGCGGCGCCCCGACCATCACGCGCATTACGATGGCGAACGGTGGACGAGCCGTGTATTTCGCCAACCCCATTGGCCTGCGTTTTCTGGAATTCGGCGTGCCCGATTTTCCGCGCCTCATCGCCGGCGGGACGCGCTGGGCAGCCGGTGGCGACGCGCCCATCCGGATGCGCAACGCGCCGCTGACCCTCGCAGTCACTACGTTTCGGCAGCGCGTGTCGTCTCTTCGTGGTCGTAAGAAGGGTGAGCGCCTCATCCTCCACCTCGTGGATAGCGTCCGCGAAGAGAGGCGCCAGCCCATCGTCGAGGCGCCCATCCACCGCGACATCACGATCGAGCTGGATGCGAGCGCGCCCGTACAATCAGTGCGCTCGGTGGCGGGAATGACGGGCGAGATCGCGTGGTCGCAGGAGAATGGGCAGCTGACCATTACCCTGCCCACGCTGCATTGCGCCGCCATCCTCGTCGTGGAATACGGCGGATGAGCGCGTTGACGAAGATCCATCCCCTACCGACCGTGCATTATACGCCGCTGGCGCGCTGGCAAGAGCAGCGGCCGGTCGCCCTCGTCTATAGCGCGGCGGCGCTGCGCGCGGCAACGGACGCGTCGTTGCGCTTGCCCTTAGCCTGGCAAGGCGAAGTTACTGAAGCGACTGAGGCGCACTGGCGGCAACTGGGCACGGATCTGCGCGGGGAGGTCATCTACGCCGTCGGGGGCGGCCTGGCGATGGATGCGGGCAAATACCTCGCGCAAGAGCACGATTTGCCGCTCATCGGCGTGCCGACGGCGATCTCCGTCGATGCACCGTGGACCTGGGCAGCCGGCGTGCGGCGTGATGGCTGCGTACGCTACCTGGAAACCGGCCCGCCGCAAGAACTGTTGTTGGATTTCGAGCTGCTCGGCGCCGCTCCACCCCAGCTGCGCGCCGCCGGCATCTGCGACGTGCTCAGCATCGCCACCGGGCTTTGGGATTGGCGCTTTGCCGAGCGCGAGGGGCGGAATTCCGCAAATGAGCGCTTCGTCGCTTATGCCGCGGGCGCGGCCGAGTCCATCCTGCAGGGCGCGTTGGCTTGCGCGGCGGCGGCCGGGCGTGGTGAAGCGGAAGGCCTGCGCCAGCTGTGCGATTGCCTCGCGCTGGAAGTGCAACTATGCAATCAGCTCGGGCATTCGCGCCCGGAAGAAGGCAGCGAGCATTATTTTGCCTATGCCGTCGAGAACGTGATGGGCAAGGGTCTACCCCATGGCGATCTGGTTGGGCCGGGCATCGTATTGCTGGCGGGATTGCAGGGGCAAGATACGGCACCGCTGAGGGACGCGTTGCGGGCATGTCAGATCCCGCTCGGCAACATCCCGCCGGCCGTCATCACGGAAACGCTGCGCGGGTTGCCAGCGTATTGCGAGCGGCACGCCCTGCCTTTCGGCCGCGCGCATACGCTGCGAGAGGGGGAGCTGCCGGCGTTGGATTAGCGTCCAGTGTCCAGCCCCAAGGCGAAGCAAGTGTAGATCAGCTCGGCATCGGCTTTGTCGCCGCGATGGCAAAGCAATGGTAACTGGGTTCCGTTGCTCTTTTGAATCAATTCTCCGCGAATTGGGCCGAAATCGGTCAGATCACGCCCCTGCCTCGGCAATTGCGTCAGACACCAACCAGGTTCATAGCCGACCTGAGTGCAACCAACCGGTTCGAATTTCAATCTACTTTCACCGCCAACATGAAACCACTGTACCCAAAAGACAATGTCAAAATCATAATCATTGACCTCGCCAAAAGCCGCCACTGGGAAGAGGGCTTCCAGATAAATGACTTCTTCATTCCCAAAGGTATCGGTACGAATGCTCAGCGCAAAGGGGCCGCGAAACTGCCCCTCCGCCAGGGGTATCATCGAATCGGGCGGCAATACGAGGGAAACCGACAATTGGCTTTCCCGTGGGCAAAGCAACCATTCTTCATCCACCGTCGTCGTACATTCGCTCACGCTGATGTATGTTTCGCCTTCCTGGGCAGAAGCGGTCCAAAAAGGCTGCGCCAGTATTACCACTACGATGATCAGTTGGAGCTTTTTCAGCATCGCCCACCCCACTGCCAGAAAAACATATCCGCGATCCTTAGTATGTTAGTATGAAAGTACACACTCCATATTTTTGCACAACAGCAAGCGATTGGCGCTGCCATCCCCCGCCCGTAGCTAGCGATTTGCCCCCGCCGGTTGCTGCTGCGTGATGCAATGGATGTTGCCGCCGCCCAACACAATCTCGCGGCTCGGGATGCCGACGATGCGCCGCTCACGGCATAGCGCGCCCAACTGCGCCAGCGCCGCTTCGTCCTGCGCCACGCCAAAAGTGGGTACGATGCAAGCGCCATTCGCGAAGTAGAAATTCACATACGAAGCGGCCAGGCGCTGCCCCCCTGGCCGAAGGCGCGCGCGCTCCGTCCGGTCGATACCGATCGCCTCCGCCTCCGTCATGTACAGCGGCGGCGGCAGTGGGATTTTGTGAATCGCCAGCGGCCGCCCGCGCGCGTCCCGTTCACACGAGAGCGCCTCGGCCGCCGCGCGTGTGATGGCGAAATTTGGGTCGCTTTCATCTTCCTCCCAGGCCAACGCGACCACGCCTGGCGCCAGGAAACACGCGAGGTTATCCACATGGCCATCCGTCTCATCGCTATCGAGGCCGATGGGTAGCCAGAGCACGCGTTCGGCGCCGGTGTATTCGCGCAAGTGGCTCTCGATCTGCGCGCGGCTCATGCCCGGGTTGCGGTTCTGGTGCAGCAGGCAGGATTCGGTCGTGAGTAGCGTGCCCTGGCCGTCGCTATGGATACTACCGCCTTCCAGCACGAGCGGCGCTTCGTAGCGCGGCAAGCGCTCGATCTCCAGGACCTTCCGCGCGACCAGCTCGTCTTGGTCCCAGGGGAAATAGGCGCCGCCCCGCAGGCCGCCCCAGGCGTTGAATTGCCAATCGACGCCGCGAATTTGGCCGTCCTGGCCGCGCAGGAAGGTCGGGCCACAATCGCGCATCCAGGCGTCGTCCGCGCTCATCTCGACGAGGCGCACGGAATCTGGCAAGGCGACGAGGGCGTGGCGGAATTGTCCCCGCGAAACACCGACGGTGACGCGCTCGCATTCGGCGATGGCCGCGGCGACGCGGGCGAAGGTGCGCTGGGCCGGCTTGGCGCCAGCGCGCCAGGTATCCGTCCGCTCTGGCCAGAGCAGCCAACAACCCTTATGCGCCTCGAATTCGCCCGGCATGAGGAAGCCATCCGCGCGCGGTGTGCTCGCCAGGGCGGGGCTCACGGCGCTCTCATATTGCGTTCAGTCGGTGATGCGGTAACGGATCAACGTCCAGGCAGCGACAAAGGCGTCCGTCCATTTGATCTTCTTGCCCTCGTTCCATTCGCGGCCGTTGTACGTGATCGGAACTTCGTAGATGCGGATGCCCCCCTTGAGCACTTTGGCAGTGAATTCGGGCTCGAATTCAAAACCGCGCGCGTTCAGGGGCATCCCGGTAATCACTTCGCGGCGGAACGCTTTATAGCAGGTTTCCATATCGCTCAAGATGGCGTTGAACAGTATATTCGTCTGCAAAGTGAGCAGTTTGTTAGCGACCATATTCCAAAAATTCATCGCCTTGCGCGGGCCGCCGAGGAAGCGCGAGCCATAGACGACGCGCGCGATGCCCTCGTGCAGCGGCTTCAACAGGATCGGGTAATCGCGCGGGTCGTATTCCAAGTCCGCATCTTGAATGATGAAGATTTCGCCCGTCGCCAGCTTGAAAGCCTGCCGCAGGGCCGCGCCTTTGCCTCGGTTGCGCTCGGCGTAATGCACGCGCAGCGCGGGGATTTCTTCGCCTTCCAACCGCCGCAGAATCTCGCGCGTGCCATCCGTTGAGCCATCGTCAACGACGAGGATTTCGTACGCCAGCTCCGTCGCCAGCACGCGGCGCACGACCTGCTCGATGGTCGGCGCTTCGTTGTAGCAAGGGATGAGCACACTGAGGGGCAAATCGGCGCGCAGCATAAAATTCGAGCCCCAAGTATCACGCAATTGCGTGGTGATCATTTGCGTATCCAGGATCTGATCATCCGTTATGCCCGGGTTGGGTCGGCGCTCGTGGGTTGGCCCATTCATAGGGGGCATTATAGCGGCCCCGGATTAGCCCGTGCTCGGCGCCGGCATCATGGCAATAGTGGGAAACGCGCCAAGGGTATATACCGCGGTGCGCCGCCGCCCAACTTGCTCTCGTAGAGCGTGAAATGGGCCGCCAACGCTGTTGGCCCTTCCCATTCCCGCCGCGCTGCCAGCCAGGGCGCCAGCTCCGCCCGCGCTAGGGGCGGCCGAAAACGGGCCAGGGTGATGTGCGGCGTGAAGGAGCGCCGCGGCGCGAAGGGCCGCTCCGGCGCCGAAAAACCCAATCCTGCCAGCGCCTGCGTCACTTTCGCATCACAATCGCCTAGGGCCGCTTCCGCCGCCACGCCCACCCAGAGCACGCGCGCATTTCCCCGCTTCGGGAAACAGCCCAGACCGCACAAACGCAAGGGCGCAACTGTGGCACGCGCTTCTGTCAGGGAGGCCGTCAGCTCGCCCAGCCGCTGCTCCGGCCAATCGCCCAGGAAGCGCAGCGTCAGGTGCAGGTTGGCCAGCGGCAGCCAACGCCCGGCCCGCACAATTGGGGTCGGCGCTTCGCCCCGCAAAGCCGTCAGCGCGGCCCGTTGCGCGTCATCCAGATCGAGCGCGAGAAAGAGCCTCAAGGCGCCTCTTAAGTCCGCGAAGGGCGATCCTGAGGATCGCTGGCACGCGCTTCTTGCGGTCGCGAAGTGCCGTCACGCGCTTCTTGCGGCCGCGAAGTGCCGTCACGCGCTTCTTGCGGCCGCGAAGTGCCGTCACGCGCTGCCGCGTATAGCCACCAGTATTCATCTTTTGGGTAAACGGGGCGCAAGTGAGCATCCCAGCGGAAGGGAGCCGGCCGCGTCAGGGGGCGCAGCTGGCCATCGATGGCCGCCAACTCGCGCCGCGCGCGTTTCGCATCTTCGGCATATTCTCGCGCCACCAGCTCGCGCCACAATTCCTGCGCCAGAGTGCGCCGCCCGGCCTCCGCGCCAAAGCCGGCCATAGCACCACCCTCCTCGCGCTGATCTTGGAGGAAGGCCCGCAAGCGCCGCGCGCGCCAATCCAGCTCGGCGTTGAGCTTGCGCCGATAGTGCACGCTCCATTCGCGGCAGACCGCTTCGTGCTGCGCGGCGATTTCCGCCAAGCGCGCGCGTTGGGTGGTATCGCCCTCGTCCGCGAGCAGCAGACTCAGGCGGCGCCGCCGCAGGAGCAATTCGCCGAGCGCGAGCTGCGGTTGTGCGCGCCCTTCGCGGGCAAAAGCGCCGCCAAAGAGCGCGCCGGTCAGCCGCTCTTCATAGACAAAGGGCAAGAGCGCGGCTGCCATGCGCGCTGCCTGCGCCAGATCTTCGCTCAGGAGGTAGTGTTCGGGAATGGCGCTGCCGCGTCGCGATTAAGCGGACGCGCCCTCGCCAGCATGGAGCTGCGCGACGAAGTAGCTAGGCGTACCCAGGGCGCGGCTCACCGGGCAGCGCTGGGCAATTTGCAACAGGCGCACGCGCTGACTCTCATCCAGCGGGCCGTGCAGCGTTACATGCTCGCGCACTTCGTGGACATAACCAGTCTGCCCGGCGGCGCTGGGATAATCGCCCGCCAGGAAGCGCACGATCTCGATATCCACATCCACACCCTGGAGCGGCCAGCCTTTGCGTTCGGCGTACATCTTGGCGGTGATGGCCATGCAGCTGCCGAGGGCGCCGGCCAGCATCTCAGTAGGTCTGGGCGCGCTATCATCACCACCGGAGTCGCGCGGCTCATCCATATGGATCGTGAAGCCGCGCATGCGGACTGTGGTGCGCGCGCTATCCCGGAGTTTGGTCGTCGCCTTCATACTTTTCTCGTCTCCTTTGCTCGGTTATGAGGCTTCGCGCAAGCGTTGCAAGCCGCGCAAGGCATTGTTGTTGCGCAGGGCGCCCCAACGCGCTTCCGCCTCTTGCAAATGCCATTCGACGACGAATTGGCCGGCCGCATCGGTATAGGCGAAATGGGGGCGCGTCATCAACACCTGGCGCATCACTCCAATCAATTCGCGCGCTTCCTCGCCACTGCGCAGGATGAAATAGGCGCCCGGTTGCCATTCAAAGTTGACGGGCATATCCCGCCAGCGGCCGTGCATCTGTATGGGCGCCGTCGCCTGCGTGCAGGTCATCGAGATGCCCTGCATACGGTTGCGCCAGAGCGTGTGGTTGACGCGCTCCTCGATGTAATAGGGGCGCGGCTCGGGCGTGGAATAAAACCAGCTGCGCGCGGAAGTGGCCATTGGCGCTCCTGCTGCGGTCGCATCTGTTCCCATTTTACCCGAATCGAGAGCGCTTAGGAAGTGTGAGCGGGGATTCGCCACTCGCGCAGGTTGGCGCCGAAAACGAAACGCATCTCTTCGAGAAACCCTAGCAGGCCGGCGCGCCGCTACGCACTATACTGCGCCAAATGCACGCCAACACCCGCGCTCGCCGCCGCTATGCGATCACCGCTTTCTTCCTGCTCGTTTGCGCCCTGGCCGCCTTCTTTGCCTGGCGTTTTTTTCGCGCCAAACCGGCCGTACCGCTCAGCACGCCCGGCGGGCCCATCGCTTTCATGAGCAACCGCGAAGGCAATTGGGATATCTTCTGCCTCGATGCGAGCGGCACGCTCACCAACTTGACGCGGAGCGCCGTGCATGACTTCTTTCCCGCTTTTTCTTTCGATGGCGGCGCCATGCTCTTTGTTTCCACCGCTGAAGGCAGCGACCTGGCTACCCTGATGGACCTGGAGAGCGGCCGCGAGGTCGTTTTTGGCGGCCAGGACATCGTCACCATCGCGCTCGAGACCTACGCCAAGGGGCGCATCGATTGGGGTGCGCGCTGGTTGCGCGGCGCGGATGGCCAGATCGCCCGCATCGGCAGTTCCCTGCGCGAAATTCGCTCTCAGCTGGAGGTCTTCGCTTACGAGAGCGAGCAGGATGAAGTGGGCGAAACCTACGAAGCACCGCGCCAGATCAGTGACGGCGCGCCCCTGCGCGAATGGATGCCTGAAATCTCGCCAGATGGGCGCTGGGTCGCCTTCATCTCTAACCGCGCCGGCGGCGAAGACGTCTACCTGATGCCCTATGCCGGTGGCGAAATCATCCCGCTCGCGCCGCACCCCGCGGAGGATTTCGCGCCTTTCTGGTCGCTGGATGGCGAATGGATCGCTTTCTTTTCCGAGCGCGATGAGCCGCTGCGCGCGGGCTCGCTGCGCATTTACGTCGTCCGCCCGGACGGCAGCGAAGCACATGAGCTGGCCACGGGGAAGAGTTTTGCTGGCGGCGCCGCCCTCTCGCCTGATGGCGCTTCGCACGTGTATGTCAGCAACGAGAGCGGCCACTGGCACCTCTACCAGAAGGCGCCGGGCGAGCGAGCGGACCAGACCCTGACAGATGGCGCGCACGACAACCTGTTCCCCACCTGGTTGCCACAACGCATTGATTGCCAGCCAGTGTTAGAATAGCCGCATGACAACTCCAGAGCCGGTCTGGATCTACTTGGATGACGAGCTCGAACGGGAGCGTCTGGCGCAGGCCATACGGGAAATTCGCCAGCGTACGCAGCAAACCGCCCAATTGCGCCAGGATACAGCCTATGAGCCGTCATACGATGGCTGGTCATTAGCCAGTCTGCTCGCGCATCTGAACGCGCTGGATACGCTGGGGCGCTGGCAATTGCAGGCGGCGCTGATCGGCATCCGGCCGCGCTTCTCTGCCCAGCGGCTGCACGGGTTGAACGATTGGCAACGCCGCTTCTTCCAACACACCCCGCTGGAAAAGACCTTCGTTCGCATCGACGAGCATTGCGAGCGTCTTTGCGACTTCGTGCGCCACCTGCCGTTGGCGATGCTGAGCACGCGCGTCTGGCTGCCGCGGACGGAAACCTGGAGCACAGTCGAGCGCGCGGCGCAGATTTACTTCCTGCACCATTGGCAGGAGCACTTGCAGCAGATCGAGGCGCAGGACGCCGCGCCGCAACCCGCCCCGCCCACATCTTCAGAGAGCGAAGTTTGATGCGCGCTTTGCTGCAACGCGTCTCCCGCGCGCGCGTGCTGGTGGATGAGGTGGTGATCGGCGAAATTGGAGCGGGACTGGCGATCCTGCTCGGCGTCCAGCATGAAGATGGCGAAGCGGAAGCGGCCTGGTTGGCGCGCAAGGCAGCCGGTTTGCGGGTTTTCGACGACGCAGCGGGCGTAATGAACGTTTCGGCGATCGACGCGGGCCTGGGCGCGCTCGTCGTATCTCAATTCACGCTATACGCCGATATGCGCAAGGGCCGCCGCCCGAGCTACATACGCGCCGCCGCGCCGCCGCAGGCCGAGCCGCTCGTACGGGCTTTCGCTGAGCGCTTGCGCCAGGAAGGACTCGCCCCCGTCGCCGAAGGACAATTCGGCGCGACGATGTGCGTCGAAATCCACAACGATGGCCCGGCGACCTTCTGGCTGGATACGGCCGAATTCACCCGCCGATGAGCGCGGGCACGCCAGCGCCGATCCGCCTCCTTCATTTCGCCGACCTGCACCTTGGGCTCGAGCGCTTTGGCGCGCGGATGGGCGCCGCTGGCCTCTCCGCACGCGCGCAGGATACGCTCCGCTCGCTCGATGAGCTGATCGCCGACGCGCGCGCGCAGCCGCCTGATCTCATCCTCTTCGGCGGCGACGCCTTCAAATCCCCCCAGCCTGAACCGACACTGCAGCGCGCGTTCGCCGAGCGCGTGTTGGCCCTCGCGAAAATCGCGCCGCTGGTGCTCCTGGTCGGGCGGCATGACGCACCGCAACAGGCCGAACGCGCCTCAAGCCTGGCAATTTTCGCGACTCTCGCCGTGCCGCGCGTGTTGGTCGCGGCGGATTCCGCCATCCATCACATCGACACCGCGCGCGGCCCGCTGACACTGGCGACCGCTCCTTATGATTTCCGGCGGGCGGATTCCGCGGCGAACATCCAAGCGCTCGCGCGGGAAGCGGAACAGGGCAACGCGCCGCGCGTCTTGCTCGCGCACCTCATCCTGGCGGAAGCGCAGGGCGGGGATGAAGACAGTCTGGACGACGCGACGCTCCCGCTGGCCGAGATTGCCGCGCCTTGCTGGGATTATGTGGCGCTGGGGGGTGTGCACCGGCATCAGCAATTGGGGGAAGCGAATGTGGCGCCGATCGTCTATCCCGGCAGCCTGGAGCGGTTGGATTTCAGCGCGGCCGAGGAAGAAAAGGGATATATCCGCGCGGAAATCCAACGCGGCCAGGCAGTCTGGCGCTTCTGGTCCGTGGCGGCGCGCCGCTTCCTGCGCCTCACTGCCGATTTACGCGAGGCGAGTGAACCGCTCACGGCCTTTCGCGACGCGATCACCGAACAGGAAGTGAGCGGCGCTATCGTGCGCGCCGAATTGCGCCTCACACGGGAGCAGGATGCCGCTTTGCCGGAGCGAGCGCTGCGGCAATTGCTGCGGGTGGCAGGAGCAGAACACGTGGCCGCCAGCCAGCGCGAACTGAGCGGCCCCATCGCCGCGCGCCTGACGGAAAGCGACGGTGGCCCCGCCGACTTGCTGACTCGCTACCTGGAGCTGCGCGGGGAAACGCGCGGGAAAGCGTTCTCTGCCGAGGAGCGAGATGCGCTGATGGCTGCTGCACGAGACATCTGGGCCGAAGTGGAAGCGGAGGAGTAACTTGTCCGCCGGACGAAAGCAAATCAGCCGGCTTTCTTCTGCCTGTCGCCGCTACCTGGCAGCTTCTTAGCTTCGGCGCGCCTCGATCTGCTCTCGCAAGCGCGCCATCAAATCGACACCGATCTGGCGGCAGAGATCGATCATATCAATCGGAACCCAGTTCTCGATCAGATAATCGCCCTCGCGCTTCCACCAATCGAAGTCGCGCAGCGTCAACAACTTGCCGGTGGCCGGGATGCCTGCGTATTCCCCGTGGTGATATGAAAACGCTGTATCCCAAATGCCGCCGCTCGTGTATTTACCCTCGCCGATGCGCCCCATCCGGCGGCCGCTGCCGACGCGGCTGAGGTTGCGGTCGCCAAAACCGTGCAACCAGGGTCGCTGGTGGAAGTCTTCGAACTCTTCGAGACTGAAGCAAGCGCCAATGCCGCTCGGCCCGTACCATTTCATATCTCGATGCCAGTATTTGTATTGTTCCATTGAGCGCATATCGCCACCATCGCGGCTGCGCACATAGCGCCGCAGGCCCCGACCCATCGCCTGCACCAATTGCACTGACTTTCGCGATTCGAGAGGATCGTATTCGGTCAAGAGTATGCCGTCTTTGGCAAGTGGAGCGGGAACCTTGCCGCCTTCCGCGCCAGGTGCCGGTGGCAGAACCTGATAGCCCGCCTGTCGCATCACCGCCAGGATATCCAGCTGTATGTAACTCTCGGTGATCTTGCCTTCGCGCAGGACATAAAACAGCCCGAACCAGATATTGGTCTTACGCCCGGTGGCCGGGATGCCCAACCAATCGTTGGCGAAGGTGCCGGTCAGATAGCCGCAGCCGGATACCCACTCCTCGCCGCCTATGGTGGAATACAAATCGGAATTCTCGTCGATTCCGCCCATGAAGACATAAGGCTGTCGTTTGAGGTCCGGAAAAGAATGCACCAGCGGCAGCCAGAAGTCAGAGATGACCGCCTCCAGGCCACTGATGTGATCGATCGGAGCCGAGACGTTCCAATTGACGTCATCGTGCACGGCAGCACGAAAGATCTCTGGCATCTGCTCAACGCCGGCATAATTCAGCCGATGCCAATATTCCCAGACGGTTTCCTTGTTGGCCTGATTCAATTGTGCAGTTTGACTGTTCATTTTATCCCCTTCCTATCTACATTTGTCTTTCATTGTAAGTTGCCATCGTCGGAAAGGCTAAAAGCGACCGATACAGTGGTTATTTCGAAACGTGATTCAGCCACCTTGACTGCATTCCTGACCTATAAAATAAGATCGGATGTGTTGCACTAAAGCGGCAGCGCCGATCGAAGCCGGGATGATTTCCATAGACGGCGAACGTGTCAGGTCAAGAAGTTGTGCATCTTCGTGCGTGTCATCCTGGCGCGCACGGGCCAACTCATCCGCCAGCCGCCCGCTGCCTTTCAGCGCCCAGAGCGGTATGCCCTGCCCCAGCGCCACTGTGATATCGCGCCGCGCGACCCGTCCGCCGTTGATCAACAAACCGAGACAGGGGTGCTGTCCGCCGGTCAGCACCAAGGCCAGGCGCGCTAACCAGCCGGATTCCGCGCCCCACTGCTCTCCTTCGACGAGCAAGAAATGGGTGTGGTTCTGCTCCAGGATCGCCGCGCCACGCTGGGCCAGCATGCCGCTCGGGAGCACGCCGATCAATGAAGGTGGCTGGGGCAATGCCGCGCAGGCCGCCCCTAGTAGGGCCATCACGCCGCTGTTCGTGCCACCCGTGACGAGCGCCAGGCCGAGGGCAGCCGCCGCTCGGGCCACGCCGCGCAGCAGTTCCGCTGCCAGTTCCTCGTGCTCGGCGGCTAACTGGCGCGCGCCACCGCTGACGAAAAGGGCCGGGCGTGGGTGGGCAAAACCCAGGCGCCGCAGAATCATCTGTGGATCATCCTGTGGCTTAGAGAGGACGAAAGGAACGTGTGCGAATTCCGGTGGCAGCGAATCACTTTCCATGCGTTCCAGTGTAACGCGCGGCGTTAAATCTGCGTCGCTAGCAACGAACGGTGGACGCTTCTCATAATAGCGCGCGCGTTATACTGCTCAAATGGATGCGCTGACGAAGGCGCCGCTGGGTGCAACGGCTCGTGCTGCACTGCTCGGCTGGTTTGCGGAGCAGGCCGCCGACCTACCCTGGCGGCGCCAGCGCACTCCCTATCGCATCTGGCTCGCGGAAGTGATGCTGATGCAGACGCGCGTGGCGACGGTGCTGCGCTATTACGAGCGCTTCCTCGCCGCCTTCCCGACGCTCGCCGCCCTCGCCGACGCGCCGCTGGATACCGTCCTCAAACAATGGGAAGGCCTCGGCTATTACGCGCGCGCGCGCAACCTCCAGCGGTCAGCCCGCCTCATCCAGGGGCAACACGGCGGCGCCATCCCACGCCAATATGACCAGTTGCTCGCCCTGCCCGGCATCGGCCCCTATAGCGCCGCGGCCATCGCCAGCATCGCCTTCGGACAAGCGACCGCCGCCGTCGATGGCAACGTGCGGCGCGTCCTCACGCGCTTGCTCGATCACGATGGCGATATCCGCAAAGGCGAAACGCAACGCCGCCTCGCGCGCGTCGCTCAGGATTGGCTTGACCGCGAGGCACCCGGCCACCATAACGAAGCGTTGATGGAGCTGGGGCAACGGATCTGCCTGCCGCGCACGCCGCTTTGCAAAGCTTGCCCGCTGCGTCCCCATTGCTGTGCGTTTGTGCAGGGCACCGTCGCGCTCCGCCCCTTTCGTAGTGCGCGCTTAAAAGTAAAGGATGAGCTGCAGCTCGGCGCTTTGATCGTCGATGAGCGGAGGCGCATCTTGTTGCGCCAGCGCGACCGGAACGAACGGCTCGGACGGCTCTGGGCCTTCCCGGGTGGAGAGATTGCGTGGAGCGGCGGCGTTCCCGGCAGCGAACCGCCGGCTCAAGCAGCGCGGGAATTGGCGCGGCTGCTGCGAGAGCAGCTGGGTTATGAGGCGAAGGTGGGCGAATTATTCGCTCAGGTGCCCTTGCGCATCAGCGGAGTACGCGGCTGGTTGTGCGTCTATCGGGCCAAGTTACCGGCAGGTTATCAGCCGGAGGGTGTGAGGCTGCGCTGGTTGGATGATGAAGAACGGGCTCAGGCTAGCTTCGGCCGTGCTGAGCGGGTCACGCTGGCTGCCTGGGAGGCGCCGCTAACGCCCGAAGAGGCCGCGCAGGAAAAAGACTAGGTTGGCCGGGCGTTCCGCCAGGCGCCGCACGAAATACGGGTACCACTCTTCGCCGAAGGAAATCAACACGCAAGTGGGTTCGCTGCGCACCAGCTCGCGCTGCAACTCACTGCGGACGCCGTAAAGCATCTGGTATTCATAGCGTTCGCGCGGGATTTCGTTGGCGGCGATGAATTGTTGGGCGGCGGCGATCATTTTGTCGTCATGCGTGGCGATATTCAGGAAAGTGCCTTCATCGCTGAGGAATTGTTCCACCAGACGCGTGTAGTTTTCGTCGATTTTCGCTTTATCGGTCAAGGCGATTTCTGGGGATTCGAGGTAAGCACCTTTGACAATGCGGATCACGACGTCGGACGAAGCCAGTTCCGCTAGATCCTCCGCGCTGCGGTGCAGGTAAGCCTGGATGGCGACACCGACTTGGGCGCCAAATTCTTCGCGCAGACCGCGGTAGAGGCGCAGGGTCGCTTTGAGATAATCGCTGCTCTCCATATCCAGGGTGATGCGGGTGCCGCCGCGCTCGCGGGCATGGCTGAGGATATCACGCAGGTTGTTGTGGCAAATTTCCTCGTCGACATCGAGGCCGAGCTGCGTCACTTTGAGGGAGATATCAGCCTGTAGGCCTTCGTCGGCGATGGCATCGGCCACGCGCTGGTATTCGGCGACGACGGCGCGGGTCTCTTCTTCGCGGTAGACGGCCTCGCCGAGGTAGGTAAAGGTGACGTGGAAGCCTTCTTTGTTGAGCGCCTTGGCGACGGTGACGGATTCTTCTAGCGTTTCCCCGGCAACGAAGCGGCGAGCGACACGGCGCGCCAGCCAGTTCCGGGTGGCGAAGCGCTGCGCCCAACCGGCCACCGAAAGGTAAAGTAGAATACGCCGTAACATCGCCGGTATTGTAACAAGTTTGCGTGGAAAGGGGTAAGGGATGAATGATCCGTGGTTGGCATTGGTGCTGGGTTTGTTGGCGGGGATCGCGTTGGGGGTTGTCTACTATCTCTTGAGATTGCAACCTCAGATTAAGCAGGAATCTCGCAAGGCTGCGGAACTTCAACGCCAAATCGATAAAACGAATATTGAACAAGATCAGTTGAAGCAAAATTTGGATGATCGCACTGAACAACTTCGTGTTAACACTGAAGAGTTAGTCAGTTTAAGAGATCAACTCTCGAACTCTCGTAGCGATATATCTAGTCTGGAAGCAGATCTGAATAACGCAAAAGAAGCAGTGGAAGAGCGCAATTCACAAATAAACAAACATGAATTAGAAAAAGAGACGTTAAACAATCAGTTGCAGAAAGCAAACAACGATGTCACTCGCTTAACATCAGAGCTCGAGAATTCCGAAAATAACGCGAAGTTTCTAGATAGGGCTAAAACCCAATTGGGTGATACCTTCGCAGCGCTGGCATCCAAAGCGCTCGATGACAACACCCGAAAATTTCTCGACAATGCACAAGCTAAAGCAGAGCAAAGCCAAAAAGCAGTGTCGGATTTGGTGAAGCCATTGCAAGATACTTTACATAAATTGGAGAATCAAACGGAGAACCTGGCGAAGGAACGGCGTGACAATCAATCCAGACTCGAGCAAGAAATCAAGAGCCTGTTGGAATTTTCAGGGAAGGCTCAAGAAGAAGTGCGAAAACTCTCCAGGGCATTCAGCCAATCGCAAGTGCGCGGTCAGTGGGGGGAGTATGTACTGGAACAAATCCTGAAATTCTCCGGATTGCAGGAAAACACGCATTATGATAAGCAAGTTACGTTGCAGACTGCGGATGGCAAGCAAAGAGCACGCCCCGATTACATCATCAAATTGCCCAATGGTCGCAAACTGGTCATTGATGCGAAAACTTCTTTTCAGGCTTTCGAAGAAGCGGCCATGGCGGAGGACGAGAACAAACGCAATCTCCTGCTCATGAAACACGCAGAGCAAGTTCGCGAAAACCTGGACCGATTGGCCAAAACGGATTACCTCCCCTTCATCCAGGAAACCTATGGTGAAATTGCATCGCCTGAATATGTCATCATGTTCCTGCCGAGCGAGGCGCTCTACCAGGCAGCGCTCGAGCAGCTGCCCAAACTCGCACAGGAAGGCTTTCAAAAACGGGTCATTCTCACGTCTCCCACTACTCTTTTTGCCTTAATGGGTATCATCCATTTGGGTTTTCGTGAAAATGCCTTAGCGGCGGAAGCTGCAGAAATCGGGAACCGAGGGAAAGAGCTCTATAAACGTACTAGCACGCTTGTGGAGCACATCAGCAAAATTGGTGGGGGCATCCAAAACGCCGTTAACTCTTACAACAGCGCTGTCGGTTCACTCAAACGCAGGTTCATTCCGGAAGCAGAGAAATTCGGGAAAATGGAATCCATTCGAGGCGAAGAATTCCCCGAACTGCAACCCGTCAGCGACTCGCTACGACACGATGATATGAATCAAGCGAAGCTCTTGATTGCCCCTATGGACCATAATAATGAAGGAGAGGTCGACGAAGCTGCGCCATATTAGCCATTCGGCCAAGGCAACCACATCCTGACCAGCGCCACGCCATCTACCCATTGGCCCTGGAGGGCGACATCCCAGTGCAGGTGCGCTGATGTGCTGCGGCCGCTGTTGCCGCTCATGCCGATGATTTGCCCAGCGCTCACGCCCTGCCCGCGAACGACGTGCAGCTGCGAGAGGTGCGCGTAACCCGAATATAACCCCGCGCCATGATCGATGAGCGCATAATTGCCGCGTAAACTCAACAAGCCGACGAATGCGACGCGCCCGGCGCCCATCGCCGCGACCGGCGTCCCCAGGGTCGCGCGGAAATCCCAGCCGGTATGGCGCGCGTTGTATTCGCCGTTGAATCTACGGAATTCGCCATAGGGTGAGGCGAGGGTGCGGGCGGTCGGTAGTTGCAGCGTTCCCCATACCGGCGCCGTTTCCTCAGCGATAAAAGCGAGCAGCGATTCCTCCTCTGCCTGCTCCAAATCCTTATCCAGCAAATCGGCGAGCGCGTTCGGCATGGTGGCTTCGCTAACGATGAAATGGCCGACCGTCACGCGGAAGGGCGCCTGAATCTGGTGGGTGAGGCCGCGGAAATCCTCGATTTCTGCCGTGAGCGTATAGACGCTTGCGCCCTGCTCCATCCCGACCGCGAGGAGGGCGTAGTGAGCGTCGCCACTGACGAAGCCGGAGATTTCCCGACCGAAGATGCGCACGGTCAGCGCGCGGACGCCATCGCCGAGGACGCGCACGACGCCCACGCCACCCTGCGGCAAATCGTCGAAAAACAGCTCGAGCGCAAAAGGCGGCATGACGACGCGGCCGATCGGCTCGGGAGCAGGGAGCGGTGTGGCAGTTACGGGCAAGCGCTGGGCCAGAGTTGGCCCGGCGCCAACGCCGAGCACGAGATAGACCCAAAGCAGGACAGCGATACGTAGGCGGGGCATCCGCGCAAGCCTAGCAGCCGCAGCGTACGCTTGCCAGCGCCATCCGTTTCCGCGCTTATACTGGTGACATGAGCAGAGATAGGAATTGGCGGGCGCGCTGCCTGATTTGCACCTTGCTGATCCTGCTGGCCATGGCCTGCACGCCTACCGATGGCACGCGGGACAGCGATCAGGATGCCGCCGCCGCCCAGCAATATCTATATCACGACATCCCTGGCTATTCAGAAATGGATACGCTGGATGCGCTCTTCGCTATCGATCAGTTCCTCGCTGCGGCCAACTTGCTTAGCGGCAATTTCGTGATGGCGGGCCTGATCGAACGGGTGGGCACGCTGGGCCAATGTTACGAACGAGCCGGGGCGCTGGCTGCTCGCACGTATACCGTTCTAAGTGCGGGAAAGTACGGCTTGCTGCTCGTAGTCAACCAGGACCGCGTGGTCAGCAATTTCCTCAGCTGCGTTACGCGTGGCCCGGCCATCGCCCAGGTCGCCGGCAGCCACTGCTTGAAGGTCGGCAGCTTTAGCGCCAACGAAGACAACTACCTATATGTCTATGCGGGCACGCACGCTGATCTCTGCGATACGCTGGCCGAACATTTCGCCGCGCTCAGCAGTTAGATCACGAAGCGCTCGTATTCGCCATCGGCCGGCGGCCCCCAACAGGCCCAAAGTTCGCCCGCCGCCGGGCGCATGATGATCGCGCCGCAACTCTCGACATCCAGCGGCGGCTGCGGGCGCTGGCAGATCGCCTCATCCCGCGTGAGGGCCATGAGCGTTTCCGGCGTGATGGCCGACGACGACGGGCGCTGCGTGAGCCATTCTTCCGCGACGCGCAGCCGCGCCTCCGAGCTGGCGAGCGACAGCGGTTCCCGCGCGCGTTCGCAAGTAGCGGTGTATTCGAAGAGGCAATGGTTGGTATGCGCGAGCGCGCTGCCATTCAGGGGCGTAATTTCGTGGCGCGTGGACATCGCCTCGATATTGAAACCGCGCCCTTCGCGATTGAGCAGCAGGTAGTTGTGCGCGCCGGCGAGGGGCGCCTGGGTTACGCAAGCCAGGGCTGCCTCGAGCGTCGTTTGCGCCAGCGCGCGGCGGATGACGAAGGGCCAGGTAACACCGATTTGCCCGTCGCCGCCCATCAGGTTGTTGACGCCGATGCAGATGCCCGCCTCGTTCATGCCCATCATGCCCACGCAACCGGCGACGCTGAGCGTCAGGAAAGCCGGGCCGTCATCGGGACGGCCGTGCAATAGGAGCACATAGGGCGTGGCGCTGGCGTGCATATCCCAGGTCTGGCCGTACATCGCCTGGCCATGCGCTGCCGCCTCGTTGCCGATGAGGAAAGCGGTGCAATTGTGCGCTTCGTATTCCGGTTCTGGTTGTTGGCCGCGCTCGCCGAGAGCGTAGACGGTATCGATGAAATCGGTGAAACCGTTGTTGACAATCAGGCGCGGCAGGCTCTCGTCACTGGCGTCTGCCATGCCCTGCAGCTCGGCCATCAGCGCGGGCGAATAGGCGTGGTGGGCGGGGAGGCAGGCTTCGGCGAGGGCAAGCACCTGCGCGGAATCGAGCGAGCAGCCCGTCCATTTGGGCGCGCCGCTGAGCAGCACGCGCTCGTCGCTGAAATGGCGGATGGCTTCGGCGTAGGCAATGCCGTGTTGCCAGCCCATCTCGTAGGGCGATCCGGTGAGCTCGAGTGTGCGGATGCGGGGCATGGGGGGCTCCTCGATTCTTGCTACCTGCTTGCCAGATCCAATTTCAGTACATGATACCCATTTTCAGGCGATTGCGTGAGTCAATGGATGTTTTCAACTGCAGCGGCAGGATTGGGCGAGGCAGACCCTGCGCATCAAGCTTCATTCGCAACGAACATCTAGTTCTAGGCGGGCCATTTATCCGGCGCTCGATAAATCAATAACTCATGCGATCGCTTCACGTGGCTGCTCCCGTTATCGCGCTGCCGGTTGGCGCCGATGCGCGTCTCGCCCTGCCCGAGCGAGTATTGCCAGCTGGGCGTCGAGATTTCGCAATCGGCATACCACTCGCGGATGATGGGACAATCGTTATAAGAGAGCAGGAAACCACCGCGGTGCGCGCGCAGCTCATCCCGCAAGCGCGCATGGTCAAAGCCAGCATGGTGCACTGGGAAATTGCGCTGTGGGTAGATGCCGATGAACATCTTGCCTTCATCCAAGTAATACGGCGGGTCGCAATAGAGGAAATCATCGCGGTGTTGCGGCAAGATTTGTTCAAACGAGGCGGTGCAAACCCTCAAATTGGGTGCTTTGAAATCGCGCACTTTCGTCACCATCTTGCACCAGCGACTTTCGTCCATATAGACGCTGGATGGCCAACCCAAGAATTGTGGACCATAGGAAGTATTGAAAGTGAAATAATAATCTGAAGCTAGCAACATGGCTGGCAAACTTTTTTCTCCTCGCCAATGTGCCTGCAAGCGCGCTTTGGCGTCGGCAAAGGTTGCGCGCGTGGGCTCGTATTCGGCGAGGCGCGCCGCCAATTCACGCGGCCGAGACAGCTGCACCTGCCAATAATTGCACAGCACATCGAAGACATCGTATCCGCGCACCTCGATCCCCAGCTCGAGCGCGCAGGCCAGCTCAACCGAGCCACCGCCAAGGAAGGGGGCGACCAAACGCCGCACACCCGACGGTATCTTCTCCAATATCAACCCAACGGCGCGACTCTTGCCACCCGCATAACGCAGCAGCGAACCGCCATAGCGCTTGTAACGGAGCTTGCCGCTGCTGCTCAATTGGCGCAGGAAGTCTGCTCGGCGACACTCGTTTTCTTGGATGGCTGTTGTCACTGAGATCCTTCGCTGGTGCAGCAGCTCGCGGGCGTTGGTTACATGGAAGGGCAATTACGCACTATATCCATCATTTTGATTATCATTTTGACATACCCAGTTATCATCCAAATACCATGAATTGTCGTCAGCATCGGAACCACAGGCAAGTAGTGCAAACTCATCTAGGATTTGGGATTGTCTACTCTCATTTATGATGTTGTTAAATGTAGTGAAATCCATGTCATATTCACAAGTCAGCCACTGTTCGAAAATCAGTAATCGGTTAATCAACGAACCCGATAATTCTATTGGATCACAATTGGATACTTCACCCCATTTGATCCGTTCACATTCCCAAGAATCGAGGTCAATATTCCAATAAAATTCTCCACTATTTCTACCACAAGAAGCCTCCACGAAGTCCCACCATATATCACTCCACCTGCTCTCTGACAAATCCCAGAAAACCTCGAACTCTATATTGTGCTTACATGTCAACCATCGTTCGAAAATTGCAACTCGGTTGATTACACTTCCCATAAGTTCTTCCGGTCCACATGTAAGAGTTGGTGTTGGGTATGGAGTTCTGGTCGGACTCGGTGTTAGAGTCGCAGTTGGGACTTGAGATGGTGCTTTTGTAGGAGTAAATGTGGGAAGGATCTCACCAGTCCGGATATGCCTGCGCGCGCATGAAAAAGATTCATCAATGTACCAAGAAGAAGTCGTGGTCTCCTCCCCACAGGCAGTAATTACAAGGGCAAAATATATCGGCACAGCTAATGATTCATGCAATTCATATGGCTGGTCTAAATCAATATTAAATTCACAGGCTAACCAGTTGTTTATGATTCTCGCTCGATTGGTAGAGCTTCCTACAAGCTGCACAGGTCCACAAGGAGGTATGTTAACTTCTTCCCGATTCTTAGACCACTTCTTACATCGCCAAGCTGCATCAATAATCCAATATTCAGGGTGCGAAGCATTACCGCAGGCAAACTCTACAAAATTCTCCCAAATGACTGACATTCTTTCATTATTAAATAAATTCTCAAACTCACTTCTCCGAATATCAAAATGACATTCTAACCAGCGCTCAAAGACGTTACTTCGGGAATCTACGGAGCCATTGATAGGGAATACTATATGGTCACACTGCGGATTTTTACTTTGTTCGGCAATACGTGTTGCGTTAGGGGTAGGAGTTGGTCTTGGTGTTTGGGTAGGTCTTGGAGTTTGAGTTGGCGCCATTGTAGGAGTAAAGGTAGGAAGAATCTCACCTGTTCGAACACTCCTGCGCTCACAAGACCCATTCTCATTAATCTGCCAGTAATACGTTGGTGTTTCTTCTCCACAAGCAGCTGTTACAAAAGCCCATCCAATCGGTTCTGCCATCGTTATATGAAGTCTTCGATATTGATCATATCTGATGCTAAATTCACATTCTAGCCATCTATCAAAGATTCTATTGCGATTGATTTCGTTTCCAATCAACTGGACAGTGCCACAAGGAGGTGCAATTAAATCGTCTCGATTCCGAGATAATTGCTTGCAACGCCATTCTGGATCAACAACCCAATAATTAGGATCTGCAGTAAAACCACAAGCAAACTCGACAAATTCCGACCAGATGTCAAACATTCTTTCTTCATCGGACAATCTTCTGAATTCAATGACCCTAAGACTGTGCTGACATTCTAACCAGCGCTCGAAAATGTTCCTCCTGGATTCCATTGAGCCGTTTATTGGGAAGGTTAAGTGGTCACATCGAACGATAGAGGTTGGTTGAGGTGTGCGTGTTGGGCGTGTGGTGCTAGTAGCCTGGCGAGTTGGAGTAGGAGTATGTGTAGGTCCAACTGTAGGAGTTGGAGCTGGTTGAAATTCTTCTAATACACAAGCAAAGAGCAACTGCCAATATGTGGAATCATTATGCCTACCACATCGTAGCACCTCCTCCGGATCGTCAATATTCTCCCCTATAATGATTAGTTGAATTAGCTCGATGTCTCCAAGGCTCCAGACTTCATTAATATTTGAACACGTAAGTAAAGTTAACTTGTTTTCAAAGGCACGTATGCTATTGAAACAATGCACATCATCTACATAGACATGAATATTTTCAGCACTTACACTCCAAGAGATCTGCATGGAAGCCCTTGCAGAACCCGCAGTTCCAGAATGGTAGTAATCATTATATAAAGTCACCCATGCGTGTGCCCGTTCCACTTCTGCGAGATCAGAATTAGTTTGCGTTAAACTGACTGGACTGCTTTCCAGACTACTCGCCAGTATGCTAACCAGACTACTATGACGAAGACGATTGCGCCATCACGCCAGAAGCGAATCCACTGGTCACTTGAATTATACTGATCTCCCCGAACAACTACAGCATTAAGAATGATTGTTCCCGCTGGCAAGCGATAGATAGCGTTACATTCCTCCGTGAAGCGCGGGCAGGGCCGGACATTGACGGAGGGTTCATGCGTGATGATGTAATCTTGGCGATTTTGGGCGAAACTGTAGTCTCCCACTATTAAAAGTGAACTGAATAAAAAAATTAAAGCACAAGCGAATTTTCTGCGCATTTTTGCTATAAGCTCACCGCGCCAACACGCGCGCGTTCGCCGCGTCCCAGCGCAGTTGGACGGCCTCGCCGACTGCATAGGTCGTATCGTAGCGCGCGCCGAAATTCTGTAGCCGCACCGTCAAGCGCGCGCCACCAGCCAATTCCACTTCGTAGCGCGTGTCCGTGCCGATGTAAGTCGTCGCCACCACCGTGGCCGGCAGGTGCGTGGTCTCCGCGTCAGGATCGGCGCTGGCATTGGGCTCCTGCTCATCCTTTTGCGCCGCGGCTAAGGTCAGCTTCTCCGGGCGAATGGTGAGCGTAACGTCTTCGCCGCTCACGATCCGTTCCGCCGGTAGCGTGCCCTGCAATACCAACCCACCTGCGCGGGTGCGCACGACGCCCCGCTCGCCCTTCGTTTCTTCCAGCCGGCCTTCCAGGAAATTTGTCTCGCCGATGAAATCGGCAACGAAGCGATCTGCCGGTTGTTCGTAAATTTCTTCCGGGGCGCCGATTTGCAACAACTGGCCGTCGTGCATCACGCCGATGCGATCGGCCATCGTCATCGCTTCTTCCTGGTCGTGCGTCACGTAGATGAAGCTAATACCGAGGCGCTGCTGCATCGCTTTCAGTTCGTATTGCATCTGCTTGCGCAGTTTCAGATCCAGGGCGCCGAGCGGCTCATCGAGCAGCAGGACGGCCGGCTCATTGACCAGGGCGCGCGCCAGGGCCACCCGCTGCTGTTGCCCGCCGCTGAGCTGGCGCGGCCGCCGCGAACTCACGCCGGGCAATTGCACCAGATCCAGCACTGCGGCTGCACGATTCTCGGCTTCTTCGCGCGCCAGACCGGCCATACGCAAGCCGAATTCCACGTTCTGCGCGACCGTCATATGCGGGAAGAGCGCATAATCTTGAAACACCGTGTTCACCGGCCGATGGAAGGGGGGGATGCCCTGCATGGCCACGCCACGGATGAGCACCTGTCCGTGGGTCGGCTGCTCGAAACCGGCGATCATGCGCAGGGTGGTCGTCTTCCCGCAACCGCTGGGGCCGAGCAAGGCGAAGAACTCGCCGGGGGCGACGGCCAGGCTCAGATCGCGCACGGCCAGCACGTCCTGCTGCCGACCGCGGAACTCCTTGCTGACTTCTACGAGCTCGACATCCATCACGCTCATGCCGCTCACCCCAATGCGCATTCGAGTAAGGTGGGCACGCCCTGTTTGGCGAAACGCGCCCACTTACCGTTACCCGGTCAGAAGCTGATGGCGCTCAACAATTCTTCCCATGCGTCGTTGTAGCGTTGCTCTTGCTCGGCGGATAGTTCCACGATTGAGAAGAAGTGGGCGTCCGATTCTTCCATAGAATAACCGGGGTTATTCTGCCGCAGGGATTGATCGATCAATTCCTGGTCAATGGCTGCCTGGTTGGGCGAAGCGTAGGCGGTGGCATTGCTAATAGCGGCGCCGACTTGCGGGTCGAGGATGTAATCGATGAAGACCATCGCCAGTTCGGGATTGGGCGCGTCACTGGGGACGGCCATGTTATCGATCCAGATTCCTGACGCTTCCTCCATCAAGGCGTAGGCGTAGGTATCGCATTCGCATTGCTCGATCAACGAAAGGATGTAGCCATCATAGGCGAGGGTAATATCGACATCGCCATTCGCGAGCAGGTCTCGAAAGTTATCGGTGGCTAAGGCCACCACGTTGCCGCTGCGCTCTTCGAGGTAAGCGCTGGCCTCGGCAATTTGCTCCGCGTCTTCCGTATTGGGGTCATAGCCCAGGAGGATGAGCGCAAAACCGAACATCATGCGGCGGTCTTCGATCCAGGCCACGGGGCCATCATGCTCCCACACCTGCTCCCAGCTGGAGAGATCTTCGGATACCTTCTCGGTGTTGTAAGCGACCGCGATTGTGCCCCATTGATAGGGCAAGGTGTAGACATTGCCGGGGTCATAATCGGGATTCAGCAAA
This sequence comes from Phototrophicaceae bacterium, assembly GCA_965237765.1. Classification (GTDB taxonomy): domain Bacteria; phylum Chloroflexota; class Anaerolineae; order Aggregatilineales; family Phototrophicaceae; genus WTGJ01. The sequence goes on along the minus strand of OZ250157.1, from coordinate 1,722,310 downwards.
TCCGGCCGCACATTGGCCCTGTTGGGGATCTTCGTCATATCGAGCGGCTGGAGCAGCCCGTCCCGAATCATGGTGGTGACGGCATAGCCGGTGGGTACGACGACGTCGTAACCCGAGGTGCCCTTCCGAAGGATGGTGAGCAGGATTTCGTTGCTGATATAGACCTCGTAATTCAGGGTAACGCCGCAGGATTCCTCAAAATTCGAGAGGGTATCTTCCGCGAGATAGAGCGGCCAATTGGCCACATGCAGGGTCTGCCCCTCGTAACCGGGTGGGCATTCCCAAACCGTCATCCCTTCCTCCTGAGCGAGGAGCAGCGCCGGCGATAGCAAGAGTAGCGCCAGCACACAGCCCATCCATTCTTGCATTTCCCTTCTCCTTTAATCTGGGGAGCGCGCCCCGTATACCGAAACGCGCTCCCACCTTGGCCGGAATCAGCCGCCAACGAAGATCAGCAGTTCATCCCAGGCATTGTTGTACAGCTCATCCTGTTCAGCCGTCGAATCCTTGATGGTGAAGAGATTCATACGCGTCTCTTCCGAGGGATAGATGGAGTTATCCATCAGCATCTCCTCGTCAATCAAGCCAAGGTCGATGGCCGCCTGGTTGGGCGAGGCGTAAGCGGTGTAGTTGCTGATATCCGCGCCGACCTGCGCATCCAGGATGTAATCGATGAAGACCATCGCCAGCTCCGGATTCGGCGCGTCGACGGGGATGGCCAGGTTATCCGTCCAGAGTCCTGTGCCTTCCATTGGCAGCACATAGGCGTAGGTGTCGCATTCGCATTCATCGGCCAGCGCCAGGATATCGCCGTTGTATTCGACGGTGATATCCACATCGCCGCGCTCAAGCATCACCTGCCCATCGTCAGCCGCGATGGCCACGACGTTGCCGCTGCGCTCGATGAGGTAATCGCGCGCCTCGGAGATTTCGCCGGCGGCGTCCGTATTCGGGTCATAACCGAGCAGGACGAGCGCGAAGCCAAACATCGCGCGGCGGTCGTCGATCCAGGCGACGGGGCCATCGTGAGCCCAGACATCTTCCCAGCTGGAGATGCCATCGGGCAACTTCTCGGTGTTGTAGCCGATGCCGACCGTGCCCCATTGGTAGGGCAACGAATAGACGTTGCCGGGGTCATAGCTAGGGTCGAGCAGGTCGGGGCTGAGGTTGGCCATGTTGGGGATCATCATCATATTCAGCGGCACGAGCAACTCGTCGCGGATCATGGTTGCGACCGTATCGCCTGTGGGCACGATGATGTCATAGCCCGGGTTGCCCTGGCGGATGATGGCGAGCATCGCTTCGTTGCTCTCGTAGATGTCGTAGTTCACCGTCACACCGCAGGCTTCTTCGAAATTGGGGATGGTATCTTCGGCGATATACGTCGACCAGTTGAAGACATTCAAGGTCTGCCCTTCGTAACCCATCGGGCATTCCCAAGCCATCATCTCTTCCTCCTGTGCGAAGAGCAGCGCCGGCGTCAGTAAGAGCAGCGCCAGCAAACAACCAATCCATTTCCTCATTTTTCCTTCTCCTTTTCGGACTATTCCTACCAACGGTCAGAAGCGGCCGCGCGCCTCCCGCCCTTGCAAGGTGAGTGAAATGCCCACCAGCAAGGAGGAGAGCACGAGCATCAGGGTGGAGATCGCGTTGATGGCCGGCGTCGGGCTCAGCTTGAGCAAGCCAAAGACGAAGATGGGCAACGTATCGAGGCCGGCGCCGCGCGTGAAAAAAGTGACGACGAAATCATCCAGCGAGATCGTGAGCGCCAACAAAGCGCCCGCCAAGACGCCCGGCAGGATGAGGGGAAAGGTGATGCGCCAGAAGGTGCGCCATTCATTCGCGCCCAAATCGCGCGCCGCCTCTTCGTAATTGGGGTTCATATCCACCAGGCGCGCGCGCACCACCAGGGCGACGAAACTGATGCTGAAAGCGACATGCGCGATGATGACGGTGCCATAGCCGCGCTGAACGACCTGTCCACTCATCGCCCGCCACCACTTCGTCAGGATGCTGAAAAAGAGCAGCAACGAAATCCCCTGCGTGATTTCCGGGATGACCAGGGGGAAATAGAGCAGGCCATCCAGGATGCGCTTGCCGGGGAAGCGGCCGCGCACCAGCGCCAACGCGACCATCGTGCCGATGATGGTCGAGATTAGTGTCGATATACTGGCGATTACGAGGCTGTTCTGGAAGGATTCTAACATCTCGTCCGTCGAGAAATCTTCGCCAGTGCCGACCACATTGGCGAAGATGCCGTCGTACCAACCGAACGAGAAACCACTGAGGCGCGAGACGGATTTCGATTCGTTGAAGGAAAATATGATTAGCACGATGATGGGCAGCCAGAGAAAGGCGTAGGCGAGGATGGGCGTAGTGACCAGACCGAGGGCGCGGCCGACCTGGCGGACGGCCATATCGCGCCGCACGGCGCCATGGCGGATGGCCGGCACGCGCGCCGTCATGTCGTCAGGCATCGGTCACCGCCATGAGCCGCCCCAACAGCCAATAGAGCAACGCGATTCCCAGGACCACCGACATCATCACGACGGACATCGCCGAGCCGAGCGGCATATTGCCCGAGCCGCCGAACTGCCGCGCGATGAGGTTGCCGATCAGCAAACCGCGCACCCCACCCATCAAGACCGGCGTTACATAAGCGCCCACCGAGGGGATGAAGACCAGCGCGCTGCCTGCCAGCACACCCGGCAGCGTGAGCGGCAACACCACGCGCCAGAACGCGCGCCAATCGTTCGCGCCCAGATCATGCGCTGCATCCACAAAACGAAAATCGAAGCGCTCGACCGAGGCAAAAATTGGCAACACCATGAAGGGCAAGAAACCGTAGACCATGCCTACCAGCACGCCAAATTGGTTATCCACCAGGCGCAGCGGCTGCAGCAACAAGCCCAAGTCCAAGAGAATGCCATTGATGGTGCCCTCGTTGGCGAGCAACGTGCGCATCGCGTAGGTGCGGATCAGGAAATTCGTCCAGAAGGGCAAAATGACGAGAAAAAGGCAAAACGAACGGGCGACCGCGCTGCGCCGCGTGCTGATGAAGAAGGCCAGCGGATAACCCAAGAGCAGGCAGATGAATGTCGTCAAAGCGGCGATGCGCAACGAGCGCCAGAGGATAGGGGAGAAAACGCTGAGGGTGCGCTCATAGTGCTGCAGGGTAAAGGGCAACATCCCACCGGCGTCTTGCGCGCGCGTCATGAAGCTCACAACCACCACCAGCAACAAGGGCAAGACGAAAAATACTCCCAGCCAGAAGACGGTCGGACTGGCGAGCCAGATCCCGCGCAGGGGCTTTCGGTCGGCGAGCATAACGCTCGAGGAGTCCCTTTCTTAGGATTCCGCAACGCGCGAATTATACCGCTAATGGCGGCAATTCCACATACCCGGCGCCGCTCGACGACCGCGTTGTGATAGAATCAGCCGCATGATGACGCAAGCGGCCGGCGAGCGGCCGATGCCAGCGGGCATTCGCATCGCCAACGCGCAGGCGGAGCACGGGGCGGGCGTGGCGGCCTGCGTGCGCGCGGCCTATGGGGTTGCGCCAGACGAAACAGGTGAATGGTGCATCACGGCGAGCGATTTGTGGCAGCAGCTGGCGCGCTTCGCGGAGGGACAATTTGTCGCGCTCCAAGGCGAGGAAGTGGTCGGTTATGCGAGCACGATGCGCGTCAGCCGGCCGCCAGATCTGCCGCCGTTGAAATGGATCGAAGCCATCGGCGACATGGGCATCGCCGCGCACGAAGCGGCTGGCGAGTGGTTGTATGGTGTCGAGATGACCGTGCGGCCGGAATGGCAGCGGCGCGGGGTCGGCGCGGCCTTGTACGAGGCGCGTTTCGCGCTGGTGCGGCGGCTGGGATTGCGTGGCTGGTATGCCGGCGGCATGTTGATCGCGTATCCGCAGCATGCGGAACGGCTCTCGCCGCAGGAATATGCGGTGGCCGTCCAGAATCGCGAGTTGCGCGACCCGACCGTGACGATGCAGATGAACCGTGGTTTCCGCGCCATGGGCTTGATCGAAGAATATCTGCCGGAGGAACCGGCTATGCTGATCGTTTGGGAGAACCCGGATAGGGCAAATGAGGAGAAACGTAAATGACGGAACTATATGACAGCAACTGGTTGTGTGAGCAGTTGTCGCGTTCGCTGACGATGCTCGAAGGGGCCTGGGCGGCGTTGCCGGAAGAGCGTTGGGCGGTCTTGCCGCCGGAGCGCCTGACCCGAATCAGCAGCTGGCCCGCGCAACTGCACCTCTACCATTTGTACCAATATGAACGAATCACCGTCGCGACGGCGGCAATCTGGCTGGAGGATGGCACGCGACTCACGGAACAAGAAGAGGCCGAGCTCGTGCGCCCTTACCGAGAGCAAGAACAGCGATGGCAGCAGCTCAGCGGCGCGGAGACGATGGCGGGGATGCGCGAGCAGCGGCAAGAATTGCTGGCGCAATTGGCGCGCACTTCCGATTGGGACGCGGTCCATGACATCCTGGTTGGGGCGCATAATTTGCGCTGGGTCATGGCGAAGTGCTTCCAACATACGCTCGAGCACACGACGACGCTGCTGCAGTTGGCACTCTTCTGGGATCGGACTGGTTTTCGGGGCGGGTAGCGCGGCGGCAAGGTATTCTTGGGTCTTGTGACCCTTGCTGACTTGGCGGAACCACGGCATCCGCGCCATAGTGCGGAACGAGTGTAACCGCTGGAAAATCGAACTGGATCCACGAGGAGGAACACACATGACTGACCTATATGACGGCGCCTGGTTGCAGGAGCAGCTGACGCGCTCGCTGACGATGTTGGAAGGGGCCTGGGCCGCGCTGCCGGAAGAGCGACGGGCGGTCTTGCCACCAGGGGGGCTGGCTAAACTGAGCTCCTGGCCCGCGCAGTTGCACCTCTACCATCTATACATCTACGAGCGGATCACGGTCGATTATGCCGCCTATTGGCTGGCGGACAGCGCACGACTCAGTGAAGGGGAAGACGCCGAACACGTCCGCCTCTGGCAGGGGCAAGAGCAAGATTGGCAGCAGCTCGGCGGGGATGAAACGATGGCCCGGCTGAGCGGATTGCGGCAGGAGTTGCTGACGGGCCTGGCTCAGGTGTCGGATTGGGATGCGCGCCATGATGTATTTTGGGGCGAGCAGAACCTGCGCTGGATCGCGGCGAAGTGCTTCCAACACACGCTGGAGCACACCACGACGTTGCTGCAGTTGGCGATTTTCTGGGATCGGTTTCAGTAGCGAGTTTAAGAGACCGGTTGGAGTTTCTGAAGAGAAGAGCACATGACGGCTTTGGTTGACCGCGCCTGGTTGCAGGAGCAGTTGGCGCATTCGCTGACGATGCTGGCGGGGGCCTGGGCGGCAATTCCGGCGGAGCGTCGGACGCAGGTGCCGCCGGAGCATATGGGATGGGTGAGCACATGGCCGGCCCAACGTCACCTGTATCACCTGTATATCTACGAGCGAATTACGGTCGATTATGCCGCTTTCTGGCTAGCAGAGGGCGCCCCGCTCAGCGAAGCGCAGGACGCGGAACACGATCACCTCTTAACACGGCAAGAGGAGGATTGGCAGAAGCTCAGCGCTGCGGAAATGATGGCCGGATGGCGCTACTATCGGCAGGAATTATTGGCGCGCCTGGCTCGAGCGAAAAACTGGGAGGCACGCCAACCCTACTGGGACCATCAGGATTTGCACACGATCGCGGCGGAGTGCTTCCAACACACCCTCGAGCACACGACGACGTTGCTGCAACTGGCGCTGTTTTGGGATTGGGGTTAAGGGCGGGCGGCTAGGCGGCGAGGTCACGGACGGTGAGGTCTGGCAGTTGGGTCTTCATTGTTTATACCGTCTAGGTTAATTCTTCCCTAATTAAAGGTTCAACATAGAGGCTGATTGTTACTACTTCGTGCATATCCGATCCTGGAATCCACTGTTCGTATTCAAAAAACCTGTCAATTTTATTTCTGACTCTAGCCCAGAAAAAAGCTGGGATGATTAGCAGGTTAAATTGTCCGGTCTCGGAGCGCTTTCCCAGAAAAACTTGTTGGGTGTCTGAATACTCTTCTGGCGTATGTTCTGCGGAACTCATGCCAACATATCCCTTTGTAAATCCGTCATGGACAAATCCGTTTCGGATTAAGCCGGCCAGTTGTTTATACGTATTTTGTTCAAAGCCGATGGCAGGGAAAAACATCTTGAGTGTATTGATCCAGTTTTGTTTGGATTTCCCGGTTTTCAGCTTGTACACCAGTTCCATGCAAGGGAGCATTAAAACAAGCGCCGCAATGTGATTTTCCGCGCCACTACGAATAAGATAGTCAATCTGCGGTCTATAACTTCTTTCCCACAAATCTTTTGCCGTACATTCTTCTCCATCCAAAATATATCGTCTCTCTCGAATCCTCTTTGAGACTTCTTTATCTCTTGGCGGAAATAGCGGGTGAAATTGTTCATATCGAGCAAGAAATTCTTTGGCTGTACCGATAGTAGTAACGAGGTCTTCTTCAAATAAGTCGTCCTTGTACACCCGTTTTACTAATCCGTCTTTAGGTGTATCTGGAGTGTAAATATATTGAGCCAATTCACTTTTTTCGTAGAAAACTTGAATGACGTTATCCTCTTCAATGTACAGCCATTTTTTTTGTGGTGGATTGTATGTCTTCTTTTCTGTTTTCTGTTCTCGTTGTTTCCATTTGTAAGCATCTAGAAGCCGTTCTTTAACTTGTTCGGCTGTGCATTCAGAAAGAAACATAGGATCAGATTTGGGGATTATTCCCCAATGATCTGACAAAAACTCATAGGTTTCTTCATTGGCAGATATTCTCCAATTTGATTGGATTTCTTTATCAACGATTATTACTTCCCATCTGCCGTTCATATTTGGAACAGACGCGAAATAACTGCAAATTTTCTTGAACAGCACCTCACCCCAATCATATGGGTAGTCAAGTGAAAATAATGTATCCGTTGGTTTCAAGGGGGAAGGAAACTCTTTATGAAGCCAAACAGTTTTGCCATTTGGCAAGCGTCTTGGATTACTGGCACTTGATACTTTCGGCGGCTTTATGCGATGGACTTCTACATCGTCTATCCCGTGATCTTGTATTATCCTCTGTATATCATCTGATATTTTCCTGTAAAGGTAAGTCCCTATTATCCCGTTTATCTCCTTATGACACCATAAAACCATCAGCGTCTCTCTGTCATTATGTTCATTTGTCGTGCCAATTATCTCATTCATGTCCACTCATCCTCCGCTGAATAACAATCCGCGCATACATCTCTTTGCCGTTCAAGTAGAAACGACTTACTTTGCCCGTCAACTTGGTCATTATCGGCCGATCTAGCCCAACAATCTCAAACTGCTCCGGATTGTGTTTGTTCAAGAAGGTAATCGGCACACCCATCGCTCCGTCATAATCCTTCGGGATTTCTTTCGCCTTGCGCGCCGCTTTCAAGTTGATATTCTTTGCCACAATCTGAATCACCTTCGCTCATCTTGATACACAACGAGATGCTGACTACCCCGCAATCAAATCTCGGTAACGCAGTCTCTTACCCGATTTTACACCATCGCCGCCCTTCGCTATCCTGCAGGAACGTGAAAAGAGCGCAAGGAGAGGGAGATGCAGGAACTGACGATCGCGCTCTGTCAGGGGCGCTGGCTCGGCGATCGGGAACGCACCCGCGCGCGTTATGGTGAGCTCGTGGCGGAGGCGGCGGCCGGCGGCGCGGCGCTGATCTGCCTGCCGGAATTCACGCTATCGCCCTATTTTCCGGCCACGCGCGATGAAGGCGGCTTTCGTTGGGCGGAAGATTCGGAAGACGGCCCCAGCGGCCTGACCTTCGCCCACTGGGCGCGCGAGCACGGCGTTCACCTGCTCGGCAGCATCTTCGAGCGCGGCGCAAACGCCGGCTCCGACGCTTTTTGGGATACGGCCGTGCTCTACGGGCCGGACGGCCGCCTCACCCATTTCACGCGCAAGGTGCACATCCCCGCCGGCGAGGGCTACCACGAGACCGATTTCTTCGGCGGCGCGCGCGCCTACCCCGTGCACGACATCGGCGCGGTTCGCCTGGCCGCGCCAACCTGCTACGACCAGTGGTTCCCCGAGCTGGCGCGCATCTACGCCCTGCGCGGCGCGGAGCTGATCGTCTACCCTACCGCCATCGGCTCCGAGCCGGAAGCGCCCGCTTTCGATTCGCGCGATGCCTGGCAATTGGTGATGCGCGGGCACGCCGTCGCCAACGGTCTCTTCATCGCCGCCTGCAACCGCTGGGGCGAGGAGCGCGTGACGTTTTACGGCTCCAGCTTCGTCTGCAACCCGCGCGGGGAAATCCTCGCCGAAGCGCCGCGAGATGCCGACGCGGTGCTCATCGCCCGCTTGCAGCCCGCCAGCCTGACCGAATACCGCGCGCTCTTCCCCTTGTTGCACCAGCGCCGGCCGGATGCCTACGCGCGCTTGCTGGAGGGTTATGAGGGCGACGCTCCGCCCGCCTGGTTGAACGATCCGCCCACTGGAGGAACAACATGAGCGCCATCCACATTGTCAGCGAGATCCCCGGACCGAAGAGTCGCGAGCTGGTCGCGCGGCGGGCGGCGGCGACAGCGCGCGGAGCCGCTTTCCTCACGCCACTGGCAATTGCCTCTGCGCGTGGCGCGACGGTCACCGACGCCGATGGCAACCGCCTGCTGGATTTCGCGGGCGGCATCGGCACGCTGGCGGTCGGGCATAACGAAGCGAGCGTGGTCGCCGCCATCCACGAGCAGGCGGATGCGCTCATCCATATGTGCGCGATCGTCGCCAGCTACGAGCCCTTCGTCGCCCTGGCCGAGCGGCTGAACGAGATCACGCCCGGCGCCTTCGCCAAGAAGACCCTCCTGCTGAACAGTGGCGCGGAGGCGGTGGAGGCGGCCGTCAAGATCGCGCGCGCGCATACCGGCCGCGCCGGCATCATCGTCTTTGAGGGCGCCTACCACGGGCGCACGAATATGACGATGGCGATGACGAGCAAATACGCGCTCTTCAAGCGCGGCTTCGGCCCCTTCGCGCCGGAGATTTACCGCCTGCCCTTCCCCAACTCCTACCGGCGCCCGGAGGCGCTCAGCGAGGAGGAATTCATCCAATTCGCCATCACGCAGCTGGAGCAGGCGCTGATCGCGCAGGTGGACCCGAGCGCGGTCGCGGCCATCGTGCTCGAGACAGTGCAAGGCGAAGGTGGTTTCCTGCCGACGCCGCCGCGCTTCCTGCAACGCCTGCGCGAACTTTGCGACGAGCACGGCATGCTACTCGTGCTGGATGAGGTGCAATGCGGTTTCGGGCGGACGGGCGCGCTCTTCGCCTGCGAGCATTATGGCGTGGTGCCGGATTTGTTGGTGATGGCCAAATCGCTGGCGGGCGGCATGCCGCTGGCGGCCGTCACCGGGCGGGCGGAAGTGGTCGATGCGCCGCACCCCGGTGGGCTGGGCGGCACCTACAGCGGCAATCCGCTGGCCTGCGCGGCGGCCCTGGCGGCGGTGGCGCAGATCGCGGCGCCGGCTTTCCTGGCGCGGGCGCGGGCGGTGGGCGAGCGGCTACGAAGACGGGTTTGCGGCGGATCGAGGCGCGTTACCCGAACGTAGGCGAGGTGCGCGGGCTGGGGGCGATGCTTGTGCTGGAGTTGGTGCAGGAGCGTGCGAGCAAGGAGCCGGCGCCGGAGCTGACCAACGCGATCTGCGCGGCGGCGCTACGGCGCGGCCTGATCGTCATCCGCGCCGGTCTCTTCAGCAATTGCGTGCGCTTTTTGCCGCCGCTGAATGTGACGGATGGGGAGATTGACGAGGGGTTGGCGGTGTTGAAGGAGGCGTTTGGGGAGGTGGTATAATACACACGAATTGTTATCAGTGGTAATATTCAGTTATGGCTAAGAAAGTGGTTACTCCTGTGAATCCTGCTCTGTTGAAATGGGCGCGGGTGAGTGGTGGGTTTACCTTAGAGGATGCAGCGAATCGTCTAAAAGTAGACACATCGACTATTGCTAGCTGGGAAAGTGGAGCTGAGTTACCTCTCACTCAATTGCGTCAAATTGCAAAAGAGTATCAGCGACCACTTGCAGCTTTCTACTTACCTGAGCCACCTAACAAGCTTGATAAACCTTTCAATGATATTGAATTTATTGATTACCGTAGATTACCTGAAAGTAAAAAGAATAAACAATCACCCGCATCTCTATACGAGCAGCGCAAAGCTGAGATGCGACGCGACACTTTATTGGAAATCGATCAATGGCGCAATGAAATAACGCCGCAGTTTGAATTGAGAAGTTTCCCCAATGAAAGTTCCATAAAGTTAGCTACTAGGATACGGAGTGTAATCAACATATCACTTGAACAGCAACAGAAATGGAAAAACAACTATTCTAAAGCTTTTGAATTTTGGCGTCGTGCAATCGAAGCTAATGGGGTACTCGTATTTCAAACTGGTTACGAGAAAAAATTCTCTGTAGAAACAAATGAATGGAGAGGCGTTGCCATTCATTACCCCCAATTCCCCATAATCATTGTGAACAGGAATGATGCATGGCCTGCTAGGATTTTTACACTTTTTCATGAACTAGCTCATCTCCTACGTGGAGAATCGAGTTTGGTCAATGATAATCCTCTACCTGGCCGTGAAGATGAAATCTATTGCAATAGTTTCGCAGGTAACGTTCTTGTTCCTGCAGATGCTCTGCAAAAAGAGCAAATCGTGCGTGCACATACCGATGGCATGAACTGGTCAGATGAAGAAATCGAAAAACTATCAAAGCAGTACACTATCAGTCGGGAGATGATGCTACGTCGTCTGTCGGATTTGGGATATACGACGGGTGAGTTTTATCAAAAGAAAGTCTCACAATATAAGCAAGAATTTGAGGAAGAAATCAAGAAAATACCAAAAAAAGGGAAATTCTTCAGACAACCCAAACCCGAGAAAAAAGCTACCAATGTACTAGGCGAATTGTTCATCTCAAATATTGTCCGCGCTTATCATGACGATTACCTGACATTGTTGGATGTCGCCGAAAATCTGGATACGCGTTTCCGGAAAATTTCGGATATTGAACAAGTATTCTTGCAGCAACCTTGGCCTCATACATGATATCACAACTCCCACTTAACATACAAAGTGAGAGAGGATATTCAATTGATACAAGTTCCTTAGTTAGGTATTCGGTAGGAATTCCCATATCTGAAGACCTAAGCTTGTGGAATAGTGTCAGCACACTGATCAATAAACGACGTATGTTTGCTAGTGTAGAAGTGAAAAACGAAATCGAAGATTTAGTGGTTCGCTCTACAATTGATGATGAACTTTTGAACTGGTGCAGAAATCACCCAAGGCTATTTGTTCGTCACAACAATAGTATTTTGAGTGCTGTTAAAGACATCTTATCGGAATTTCCTAGTTTCGTAAATATTCAGGGTCATCGAAACTTCGCTGACCCTTATGTAATTGCTATCGCTCAGATTAATGGATTAACTGTTATCACAGAAGAAAAGAAAAAAACGAATCGAATTAACATTCCTACAATTTGCGAAAGCATTAGAGATACCATGCATTGATATGCGGCAGTTTCTCATCAATGAAGGTATAAGATCAGACCTCTAATTCACCAACCCCTCCTCAAACGCCCGAATCACATCGGCCCATTGTATCAGGGCCTGCCAGCGGCCGTGGGTGGCGTAGTGGTCGCGGATGGTGGCGTCGAGGGATTTGGCGTCTAGTTCGGCGGCGGCGGGGTGCAGCGCCTTGTAGCAGGCGCGGGCGACGGTATCGATGCTCAAATAGCCAAAACGCCCGTAAATGCGCATCAGGCTGCTGACGGCATAATCGCCGAAGCCTTTTAAGGAGCGCAAGCGCTTATACAACGTCCGGTCGTCGGCGTCATCGGTAAGCCAGGCTTCCAGCTCCAGCTCGCCGCTGGTGATGCGCGTCGCCAGCTCGTACAGATAGGAGTTGCGGTAGCCGGCGCGCACGGCCGCGGCCAATGCCGCTTCGCCCAATTCGGCCAGTTGCTGGGGTGTCGGGAAGGCGATGCGTTCGTCCTCCCCTTCCCCCTCGCGAACTCCGAGCGCCGCCACGCGCGTCACCATCTGGATCGTCATCGCCCAGGTCGTATTCGTCGTCAGCAGCGTCTTGACCGCGTCTTCCCAGACCGTGGGGCATTTCAATTTGCGCCCCAGCGCGCGCGGGGCGACCCAGGCGTAATCCGGGAAATCGGCCAGGTATTCGTAGAAGGGCGCTAGATCCAGCTCCCAGCCGAGGATGCGGGCGACGATGGCTACGAGCTCGGTTTGCTGGGCAGCGTTGAGCGCGTCTTCCAGCCGCAGGAGCAGCGCGCCATCGTCTTCGTAGACCGTGTAGCGCACGAGCGCGCCATCGCGCAGCGCATCGACCCGGCTGAGTGCGCCACTCTCCTCATTCAGGGAGAAAGGCGGCAGGCGCCACCAGCCGTGGCTATGGATGACGCTCTGCAGGTTGAAATGTGGCGGCGGCGCCAGGCGGAGCGTCATCCCATCAGCCATGCGCGGCTAGGCCTCCGTTTCGGGTTCGGGAATGGCGGTCGGTTCGGCGTCGCTGGCGCGCAGCATGGCATTTTCGCTATGCAGGCCGGTGGCGCCGCTGGGGCGCGAACCCTGCCGCTGCACGATTTGCGCCGTGCCATCGTATTCGAAGCAGCGCACAGTGAAGGTATGCATGCCCTCCGCGAAGGGCCAATCGTAACGCCAGAGCACCCAGGTCGTATCGGCCATCGGCGTGCGGATCTGCGCGTCCTGCCATTCGCCGTCGTCGATTTGCACCTGCACGCGCGAGACGCCGCGGGCGCCGGCGTGGGCGATGCCGCCGATGGGCACGAAGGCCTCCCCGCTTTCGGAGCGGTAGACCGCGTTCGTGGCCACCGTATCGACCACCGCTGTCGTCCTCATGCGGGCCACTTCATCCCAACCGCGGCGCACCCAGTAGCCTTCGCCCCATTCTTCCACCAGCTCGAAGCTGGTGATCCATTTCGGCTGCTTCATGCCGAAGATATCGGGCAGGTAGATGCGCAGCGGGAAGCCATGTTTTGGCAGCAGCGGCTGGCCATCCCAGGCGTAACAGAGGATGACGCGCGGGTCGGCGCGGATCTGTTCTAGCGAGACCCACTCGAAGAAATTATCGGCGGCTTCAATGCGCAGGTAGGCGGCGTTGGCGAGCGGCGCGGCGCGCTCCAGGACATCGGCGAGGCGCGCGCCCGTCCAGCGGGTGGTGCTCGTCAGCGTGCCGCCGACGCGGTTGGAGATGCACGCCAGCGTCACGATTTGCTCGACCGGCTCAAATTCCTCGCGCAATTGCTGCAAGCTGAGCTCGAGCGGCTCACCGACCAGGCCGGTGATGGGCAGGCGGTAGGTTTCGCCGTCGATGTTAGGCGCGCCACCGACGCTGATATCGATGCGGTAATGGTCGGACAGGGGTGTGTATTCCGGCCGTGTGCCGGCGGCCGGTTGCAGCGCGGCGATGGTGCCCGCGGTGTAGGTTACGGGCGGCAACTGCGCCACGATCTCCGGCGGCAACGCGGAGGCCAGCGTTTCGCTCACAGCGACTTCGGTAACGCGCGCGGCCTGATCCGCCAGCCGCCCCAAGACGCCGCCGGCCAGGGTCAACGTCGCCGTCGCTCCGCTAATGCGGATGAGGAACTGGCGCCGGTCGAGGGTCGTGGCGCTCGCGGCCATTTCGCCTGTAGTGGGCGCGGCGGCGCGCTGCGGCAAAGCCATGATCTGGTGGTATACGTGCGAGAGGGCCGCGCCCCAGATCGTGAAAGCGACGAAGATCCAAAGCGCGTTGAATGACGACGAGGCGGTTACGTTCGGGTTGGCGTTTTGCACGGCCATCAACAGGGCGATGACGCCCAATAAGGCGCCGAAGCCCATGCCCGGCATCGAGTCGCGGAAGGCATCGCCGCGGCGCTGCATCTGGCTCGTGCGCATCATGACGAAGACCAGCGCGCCGACCACGATGCCCGTAACCAACCCGCCGAGGAGGGCCATCAGATTCTCGGCATCCTTGGCCACGACATCCACGCGCCCGAGGTCCAGCACCAGCAGGATATCGACCATGATTTCCTTGAGCGGCGTAACGATGACCTCACCGATGGGACTATCGATCGTCCATTTGAATAATTCGGCCGGCACGTAAGACAAGCCAAAGACGGCTCGGCCGAAGTAGAAAAGCGCCAGCAAGGGCGCAGTCAGTAAGGCACCCAGCAGCGCACCGATCCAAAGATCTTTTGTCCGTTTCTCATGCATGATCCGACGCCTCATCAATCTAAGTCGGCCCAGATAATTGAGAGGATAATAGCACGATTCGCGCCTACGACTTACAGGCTTCTTACAGAGCGCTGACGGCGCGTTTCGAAGGCGAGCACGGCCGCCGCCGTCGTCCCGAGCGAGAGACCGCTCGCCTCATAGGGGATGCGCAGGGCCAGATCCGCCGCCCAGCAGCAGGAGCAGAGGTACTGTCAAATCCACTTCGTAGCAGGAAAGTGCGCGGCGGGAATATTCGCTGCAGGCAATGGTCAAGCCCGCTTCTCTGACAAAGGCAATCGCTTCACCTACCGTTTCCACGCATGCCAAAGCCAATCGCTCCGATGCACCGGCCGACGCGCGCACCACGATGCCCGCCGCGCTCAGCCAATCCCGCACGCGCAATATCACGCCATCCACACCCGCCGCTATAGCGAGCGCAGCGCCTGCCCGAAATTATAGGGGTCTTCGACGCCATCCAGCAATGCGAGGAAGGGGACACCACACGGTGGCAGCAACGAGGCGAGCGCAGAATAACGGCGCGCGCCCACACGAGCCAACAAACCACCGTGCGTGTTGCCCTGCGCGCGCTTTTCGATCACCGCCGACGGCAGCCGCTCGATGCGCGCGAAATCGGCGCCGTGTTTCTCTTCGCTCGCGCAAATGGCGTGGATGGGCCGGCTTTCCGCTTCCAGCGCCGCCAGGATTGAGCGCGCGCTTCCTACGGCCGCGAAGTGCCGGCTCGCGCCTTCCAGTTGGGCTTCCCCTCTGCCATCAACCGTTCCCGATGGCGCGCACCCGGAAACCATCCGCCAGCATCGTGCCGTGCTCGATGAGGAAACCGGCACCGCCGCCGCGGTAACGACCATCGAGCGCTTCGAGCAATGGCTGGCCATCCACTGCGAGCGAAAGCCGCTCCCCCACCACCGCGAAGCGCAGCGAATAATGCCGCTCGGTTTCATAGGGAAAAGGCATTTCCGCCAACACCTGCGTCTGGTCATCCTGCCGCGCGATGATGGCCAGGCGCTCGCCGCCGCGGAAGAGGGCCGCGTAATAGCGCCGCAGACCACGTGTCCGCAGCGCCAGGCCGCCAGCGTCGTGCAGGCTGAAACGCAAGCGCGATTCGACTGCGTAATCGCCCCATTCGCGCGTCCCCAGGGTAACGAGGCCGTCGGTATCGCTATGCGAAACGCAATAGGTATCGGCGAAAGCAGGCGCGAATTCCTTCGCGGCGCTCACCCAGGCGCGCAACCAGCGCGGTTGCAGATTCCAGATCGAGGACATCAGCACGCCCTCCTGGCGGAAGTCTTGCGGCGCGCCATCCCAATCGACGCCGCGCAGGCGCAATTCGCCAGTAGTAGCCCCATCTGCAGCCACGATCTCCAGCCCCAACCGATAGAGCGGCATGCCACCATTCGCTGGGATGCGCCAGCGCCATTCGTTGCGCCCTGGCCGCAGCGCCTGTTTCTCCCCCGCGAGCGTCTGACGAGCGTCTGACACGTCGTAATAGAGGGCGTAGAGGCGAATGGCAGGCAGCGCGCCGTTTGCTACCGCTGGCGCTTCCAACACGAAACTCACTTCTTGTGTGGAGTATAGGGTCGGGCTGGCGTGCGTGCCAAAATTGTCGATGACTTCGTCGAAATCCAGGAAGACCGGCGTGGAGACGCGCGCGCTTTCTCCCGCGGCCAAAGCGTAACGCAGGCGCAGGCCGGGCGCTTCGTCATCGATGATCTGGATTTTGCCTACGCCGGTTGGCGTATCGGGAGAAGCGGCGAATCCCTGACGCGCGCCGCGGAATTCGAAAGCGAAACGCGGTTGAAGTTTCGGCTCCGCCTCCCCGCGAAAAGCGGCCGCCGCCTGCAGGATATCGCGCGTTTCCTGCACGGCATCCCGAACGCAGCGTCCACCCTCCGCCGTTACGACCAGCAAACGGTCCACCACTTCTTCACGCCAGCGCGACGGAATCGCGCCCAAGCCGAGGCGCACCCCGTTCAGGCAACCGACGCTAGCGGCGTTGCAATCGGTATCCCAACCGGCGGAAGCGGCGATGCTCAGCGCGCGCTCGAAATCATCGCCGCCGAGCAACAACGCCGCCAGCACCGCCGCGTGGTTGGTCTGGATCGGGCAGGGGCCGTGGTAGACGCCGTAGCCGTGATGCTCTTGCAGCCAGACGCGCACCCGCCGCCAATCGCTTTCCCTCGCGCAGATTCCGTGCACGTCATCGATCAGGCGGCGCAGCTCGTCGTTCTTGACGAAACGGTCGGCCGCCGCGAGCAGCGCGTCGAGCTCCGGCTGCTCAAATGCCAGCGCCTGCAAGGCACCCAGGTAAGCGGCGCAATCCAGCGCGATGCCATCGTGGCTGACGGAAGCGGCGGCGCGGATGAGGGAAGCCGCCTGTTCCGGGTCGCCGGGGGACATCAAGGCGAAAGCGTCGGTAAAGATTTGCGCGCCGATTTGTGTGGAGAGCGTGAGTCCATTCAGGGCTTCACTACCGCTCTTGGGCGCGCGGTAACCCGCTTTGAGGCGCAAATAGGCGGTGTGTTCGGTCGAGCGGCCGAAGCCACCCCACCAGAGGATCGTCTTGTCTTCGATGATGGTGTTCAGCCAGGCGTTGCCAAAATCAGCGGCGCTGATATCGCGGCGAAAATCATTATCGGCGAGGGCGCGAAAGAAGCCGAAGGCGCCACTCAGATCGTCATCGGCGACGATGAGGGGCAGGCCCAAATCCGCGTGCACGAAGCGATCCACCTCGCCAAAGCGCGCCTCGATGTGCTCATAGTGCCAGCCCTCTACTGGCCGCCCGAGGTAGACGCCGATGATCTTGCCGAGGACACCGGCGTAAATCCGCTCGGCCACGCCATTCGTAGCGACTTCAGCCATCAAGGGCCTCCACAGCGAATCCGTTTGCCAGGTAACCGCCTTCTTCGACGATGAAGCCAGCGCCACCGCTCGTGTAACTGCCATCATGTGCGGAAAGGACGCGCTGGCCGTCGATCGCGAATTCCAGCTGATCACCGCGCAGCGTGAAGGCGAATTCCAAAGGCTGGTCAAAGGGGATATCACAAGGTTTGCGGGCGAGCAGCGCACAATCGGCATCGCGCCGCCGCCAAATTTGCGCCTCGCCGCCTTGAACCACCGCAGCATAATAGCGCCGATGACCGCGCGCCCGCGCCACCAACCCTGCCGTTCGCTGGCCGACCAGCGTCAGGCGCGAAGAGACACGGTAATCGGCCCAATCGCGCGTGCCGATGGTTACGAGGCCGTTCGCGCCAGGGTGAGAGAGAGAGAAGGTGGTCGTGTAATCGGGCGCGACGTGTTGGGCAGATTGCAGGAAGGCGCGCAGCCAGGGGGTATTGGTCGTCCAGGGCGTGAGCGCGGGCGAGAGGGCCATCGCCGCCCCATGCGGAAAGGCACGCGGCGCGCCAGCCCAATCCAACCAGCGCAAGCGGATGGCGCCGGAAATGCGCCGCCGCGAATGGAGCTCGATGCCCAGCTGATAGATGGGATGGCCGGCGCCGGCGGGGATTTCCCAGCGCAATTCGTTGGCGCCGGCCCGCAGCGGATATGCCTCGCTATAGCGCGTGTGGATTGCGCCTTCGCCATCGAATTGCTGCACGAAAAAGCGCCATTCGGGCAAGGGGGCCGGCGCCGCAATCGACGAGCGCGCGCACGGTTTGCGTCTCGTAAAGCGTTGGGCTGGCCAGCACTTCGAAGTAGCTGGTGTCGCGGCGGCCGGTCGGTTCGGGGTGAGCGAAGGTCTGGACGCGGAGGCGGGCGCTCGTCCCGGGCGCGAGCCCGTCGTAGGCGATTTCCAGGCCGTTGCCATCCTCGTTGTGCAGTTGCGTGAGCGCTTGCCGATGCGGCGCACCGTCATCATCGGGCAGCCAACCCTGGTTGGCGCCGGAGTACTCGAAGGCAAAACGTGGTTGATTTGGAGGTGGTCCCGCGCCGTTCAAGGCAGCGGCGGCACGCAGGATGCGGCGCGTTTCCAGGACGGCATCGCTCAGGCATTCGCCGCCGTCGGCGCTGACGGCGTAGAGGCGGTCGGCGACCGGCGTACGCAGATCCACACCCGCATTCAAAGCGGCGAGGCCGAGGCGGATGCCGTTCCAGCACCCGACATTGCCGGCGTTGCAATCGGTATCCCAACCGGCGCTGGCGGCGATGCAAATGCTCTCCTGGAAATCATCGCCACCGAGCAGGAAGGCCATCAACACGGATAGGTGGTTGGTTACCATCGGGCAATTGCCGGGGTAGCGGGTATAGCCGTGTTCGCGCTCGATCCAATCCCGTACCGCCCGCCAATCGCGCTCGGTTGCACAGCGTTCGCGGACCTGCTGCACGAGGTGGCGTAAGTGGACATCCTGCACATACGTAAGGCCTGCTTCCAGGAGGCGTTCAGCGTCGCGTTCGGCAAAAGAGAGCGCCTCCAGCACCGCCAGGAAGACGGCACATTCGATGGCGATGCCATCGTGGCTGACGGAAGCGGCGGCGCGCGCCAACCGGGCAGCGCGCTCGGGCTGGTTCGGGTTGGCGAGCGCCCAGGGGTCGATGAAAATTTGAGCGCCGATCTGCTCCGCCATACCGCGGCCGTTGCGGGTACTGGAGCCGCTTTCCGGGGCCGGGTAACCCTGTTTCAGGCGCAAGTAGGCCGTGTGTTCCGTCGAGCGGCCCATGCCGCCCCACCAGAGGATGGTGTGCTCCTCGATGATGTAATTCAGCCAGGTTTCACCAATCTGGCGCGCGCTCAGGGCGGGGTCGTAGCCGTGGTCCTCCAGCGCGCGGAAGAAGACGAAGCTGCCGGAGATATCGTCATCCGGCACGATGAGCGGCATGCCGACTTCGTGGTGGACATAATTGCGGATTTCGCCGAAGCGCGCGCGAATGTCTTCGTAGCGCCAGCCTTCGACCGCCCGCCCCAGATAGACACCGATCAGCTTGCCGAGGACGCCCGCGTAGATGCGCTCGCAAATCTCCGGCGAGAGGGCTGCGTTGCGCTCGGCCATTCGCTAGCCCTTGAGCGCCCCGCTCACCAGGCCTTCGATGAAATAGCGCTGCACCAGCGCGAAAAAGATGAGCGGCGGCGCGATCAGAATCATGGTGCCGGCCATCATCACGCCCATAGCCGATACAAAAGTGCCATTCATGGAGTATAAGCCCAGCGTAGCGGTGAAGCTATCGGTCCCCAAGAAGGTGCGCGTGATGAGGAATTCGTTCCAGACATGCAGGCCGACGATGACGGCGACGGTGATCATGCCCGGCCGCACGATGGGGAAGAGGACGTAGAGCAGGACCTGCCAGGTGTTGGCACCATCAATGCGCGCCGCTTCCTCCAATTGCGAGGGCACGGCGAGGAAGAAAGAACGCATCAAGAAGACAGCCAGCGGCATATTGAGCGCCGCCAGCACCACCCCCACTGCCGGCACATTACCCAATAAGCCGAGCACGCGCGCGAAGACATAATAAAGCGGGAAGAGGAAGAGCTGGATCGGCACAGTGATGGCCACCATGAAATAGACTGTCACGAGGCGCCAGTGGCGAATCTTGCGCCCAGCCAGGACATAACCGGCCAGGGAAGCACAAAAGAGCACGATGAGCACCGCCGTCCCGGTCAGCAGGATGCTATTGGCGAAGCCGCGCGCGAATTTTCCGTATCCCCAGGCCAGGGAAAAATTCTCCCATTCGATCGCCGTCGGCAGGGAAAGCGGGTTGCTGGCGATCTGCCGGTGCGTTTTCATGCTATTCACCAGCACCAAGAGCAAGGGTCCCAGAGCGGTCGCCGCGAAGAAGAGCAGCACCAGGTGGGCGCTGAAGCGCTGCAGGGCGCGCGCGTAACGCGGCGAGCCGAAGGTGAAAACGCTCGCGCCGCCCTTCATGCGCCAATTTCCTTGCGGCTCATCCACAAATAACAGAAGGAGGCGAGCAGGCCAAAGGCGCTCATCACCAAGCCAGTGGCTACCGCGCGGCCATATTGGAACTTATGGAAGGCCTGATTGTAGGCGTAGGTGCTCAGCATCTCCGAGCCGGTGCCGCCGTTTGTCATGATGTAGACATACTCAAAGGTCAGGAAGGAGAAGATGGTGATGAGCACGAACATCAGCAAGATGGTCGGCAGGATGGTCGGCAGGTAGATATGGCGGAAGAGTTGGAAGACGTTGGCGCCTTCGACCATGGCCGCCTCGACCAGCTCATGCGGGGTCTGGCGCAGCGCCGCTAAATAGACGACGGTCAGGAAACCCCAATAATGCCAGATATCGACGGCGGCGACGGTGTAGAGAGCCACATCCGGGCTCAAGGGCGAGCGTAGGCCGGCCAAGAGCGAGCCGCGCGGGATGAGCGGGCGAATCTGGCGCAGCAGACCGGTGGCCGGATTCAGTATGATATTTAGCCAGAGGATGGCGTTCGTCACCGGCGCCAGCACATAGGGGCCGAGGAAGATCAGCTGGTAGAGGGTTTTCGTGCGGCGGCGCTTGAGCAAGAGCATGGCCGTCAGCAAACCGATGGCGACGGGGATGGTCAGGAAGAGCAAAGTCCAGCGGAAGTTATGGCTGAGGGCGTTCCAGAAGATGCGATCGGAAAATATTTTTTGAAAATTGGCGAAGCCC
Source organism: Phototrophicaceae bacterium (assembly GCA_965237765.1). Lineage (GTDB taxonomy): Bacteria > Chloroflexota > Anaerolineae > Aggregatilineales > Phototrophicaceae > WTGJ01. Next base: position 1,701,384 of record OZ250157.1, on the reverse strand, counting down.
ACCCAGTTCAGGTCGAGCGAGACGCCATTCCAATCGGTGAAGGCCACAAGGAGGGTCATTGCTCCTGGCACGAAAACGACGGCCAAGCTCAGCAGCAGGGCCGGCGAGATCAGCAGGTAATACTGGAAAGACCAGCGGCGCATGTACTCACCTTAAGAGCGCGCCCACAGCGGGAAAGCCGCGGGCGCGCAGCAGCGATTCAAGCAGAGGTGCTCAACCCCGGGTGAAGGCGGGGTAATAACCAGACCGGCGGCCTGGTCTTCGTCGTAGGCGGCTTGCACGGACGCCAAGAAATCCTCTACCGAGAGATCGCCGACCCAGACCGCGTCGACCTCGATGAAGGTCGCCTGCGTGGCAGGCGGGAAGAAGGCATCAGGCGCATAGCCGAAGCTGCCGGCATTCGCTGCGGCGACGGTATCCTGAATTACGCTCAGGAAGCCGCGCGAAAGGCCGCTGAAATCATCCAGATTGAAATCCATCTGGCTGATGGGGACGCCCCAGTAGCCTGGCCAACCACCCTGCGCCATGCCGACGAGGAATTCCTGCGTCATCATGCGGTCGATGATCGAGGCGACGGCGTCTTGCACCTCAGGCGGTGAATTGCCGTTGATGGAGAGCGTGGCCGCGGTGCCCAGGATGTACATGGGCGAGGGGAGACCTTCTTTGCTCGGGAGCGGGAAAAAGCCCAGCTCATCCAGGTTGCCGTTCTCTTCGTTATAGAAGTCGGTGGCGAATTGGAAAACGATCGAGGGCCCGAAGAAGAATGGCGATTGGTTGGAGGAGAGCAGCTGGACTGCATCCAGGAAGTTGAGGTTGAAGTAGTCCTCACCGGCCAAGTAATCCGCCTGGAACCAGTCGGCGCTCTTCTGGATTGCTTCGGCGATGGCCGCGTCCGTCCAGGGGATGGCGCCGGTGATGGCATCGTAGACGACCTGCGGGCCGGCCCAGTGGTTCAGGAAGAGCTGGGTGTAATTCTCGTTGACCGGGCGCCAGCCCTTGTTGCCGGTTACGGAAGCGTAGAGGCCCTGCGCGAGCGCGTCATCCATGATCGCCTCGAGCCCTTCGAAGGTGGTGGGGATTTCCCAGCCATTCTCCTCAAAGAGCACTTTGTTGTAGAAGACGCCCATGGTGTTCAACGAATTGGGCAGGGCATAGAGATCGCCACCTACGGTGCCGGATTGATAGATGGGCCCGATGATGCGGTCGCGCCAACCATACATTTCAGAGTAGGGCTCCATGTTGGCGAGGTGGCCGGCCTGGGCGAAGGGGATCACGAAAGCGGGACCGGAGCCATAGACGAGGTCCGGGCCGCCACCGGCGGGCAAGACCGAGGCGATGACGCTATCCACATCATTGCGGAATGTCATCACCAGCTCGAATTGATCCTGCGACTCGTTATAAGTGTCAACGAGGACGGCGCGGATGACATCCTGCAAGTGTGGCTGCGCGCCCCACATCCAGAATTCGATCTGGGTGCGTTCCTGGGCGGCGGCGGGCGCCAGGCTGATGCTGATAATCAACAGCAGCATGAAACTCAGAACGATATTGCGACGGGACATTTGGCTTTCCTCCTTTGCGTACGAACGATGTTAGCGCGCAGCGGAAACGAATACCGCTGCAGAACACTTGGGATTGTGTCGCCTGCGTTTGTATCTCATCATTCCGCCTGTCGGTTCGTCTGCCGGTCTGCCAGCAGGTTCGACAGGACGAACTGGCGCAAGCGGGGGAAATCAGCGTCTTTGGCGGCGTCGATGAGCGGCAATTCTCGCCAACGGAAATGATTGCGCACGTCGGTCACCGTCATCCCGCGCGTCAGCTCGCCCTGCGTTTCCACATCGCAATGCAGGCGCACCGTCTCGATGAGCGCGGGCTGCGCGGCCGCGACCACCGCGCAGGAATCGATGAAAAAATTGTAACTTCGGAAGCCACGACCCAGCACGTAATCCAATATACCGGCGGCGTGGCGCGCTTCGGGCAAGGACGAGGCACGCAGGGCGGCTTCATCTTCAGGCAACAGGCACAGATCGCGGTGGGTGGCGACATCCAGGCCAACGGCGGTCAGCGCGAAGCCAGCATGGAAGACGCGCCGCGCCGCCTCCGGGTCGACGTAGATATTCCACTCGCTGACGGGGTTGTCGCCCGTGGCATACAGGGCCGCCTCGCGCTGCAGGCCGAAGGCGCCGCCGATGATGATGAGGCGCTCGACGAGCTGCGGCAGGCGCGGTTCCTCCATCAACGCCAGCGCGATATTGGTGAGCGGGCCGAAGGCGAGCAGGGTCAGGGGTTGGCCCTTTGCCGAGGCTGCGCGCGCCTGTTGCGCGATGAAAGCGGGCGCGTAATCGATGGTGGCGGGCAGCGGCGCGGGCGCCAGGCCCGTCTCGCCGAGGCCGTCTTCGCCATGCGAATAGGGGTCGTGCGCCAGCTCGCGGCTGAGCGTCATACTGGCGCCCTGCGCCGTCGGGATGTCGCCGCGATCCATGAGCCGCAGGATGGTATGGATATTCTGATAGCAGCGGGCGGCGGGCAGGTTGCCGGAAACGGCGCTGATGCCGACGACGCGGAGGAGTGGGGATTTCAGGGCGGTGATGATCGCCAGCGAGTCATCCATCCCCGGATCAGTATCGATGAGCACGGGGATGGCGTTGTCGCCGATTGTCTCGGGTCTCGTCACGGTCTGGCCTTCGCTGCGTGGCTTAGACATCGAAAAGTCACCTTATCTATTGTAACGCTGGCAGCGGGCAAATTCAAAGCGAGCGCGGAGGCAAAGCGTGGATGCCGTAGCGCCTTCCCACATCATCATCGACGATTTGCGGGGCGCCGATGGGCGCGGATGACATCCTGCAGGCGTGACCACGCGCCCCACATCCAGAATTGGATCTGTGTGCGCTCCTGGGCAGCGGCCGGCGCCAAGCTGATGCTGACCAGCAACAGCAGCATGACGCTCAGAATGATATTGCGAGGGGATATTGGCTTTTCCCCTTTGCTAACGAACGAAATTAGCGCGCAGCGAAAGCGAACAACGCTGCAGAACACTTTAGGTTGTGCCGCTTACACATGCCACCCATCATTCTACCTGTCGGTTCGCCTGGCGGTTCGCCAGCAGATTCGACAGGATGAACTCCCGTAAACGCGGGAAATCAGCGTCGCTGGCGGCGTCGATGAGCGGCAATTCCTGCCAGCGGAAATGATTGCGCACGTCGGTCACCGTCATCCCGCGCGTCAGCTCGCCCTGCGTTTCCACATCGCAATGCAGGCGCACCGTCTCGATGAGCGCGGGCTGCGCGGCCGCGACCACCGCGCAGGAATCGATGAGCACACAGTAACTATGAAAGCCACGGCCGAGCACGTAATCCATCATGCCGGCAACGAGACGCGCCTCGGGCAAAGTCGCGGCGCGCAGGGCGGCTTCCTCATCGGGTAGCAGGCACAGATCGCGATGGGTGGCGACATCCAGCCCAACAGCGGTCAACGCGAAGCCGGCATGGAAGATGCGCCGCGCCGCCTCCGGGTCGACGTAGATATTCCACTCGCTGACGGGGTTGCCGCCGGTGGCATACAGGGCCGCCTCGCGTTGCAGGCCGAAGGCACCGCCGATGATGATGAGGCGTTCGATGAGTTGTGGCAGTTGCGGTTCTTCCATCAACGCCAGCGCGATATTGGTGAGCGGGCCGAAGGCGAGCAGGGTCAATGGCTGGCCCTTTGCCGAGGCTGCGCGCGCCTGTTGCACGATGAAAGCGGGCGCGTAATCGATGGTGGCGGGCAGCGGCGCGGGCGCCAGGCCCGTCTCGCCGAGGCCGTCTTCGCCATGCGAAAAGGGGTCGTGCGCCAGCTCGCGGCTGAGCGCCACCGCGGCGCCCTGCGCCGTCGGGATGTCGCCGCGATCCATGAGCTGCAAGACGGTGTGGATATTCTGATAGCAGCGGGCGGCGGGCTGGTTGCCGGAAACGGCGCTGATACCGACGACGCGGAGGAGTGGGGATTTCAATGCCAGGATGAGCGCTAGCGCGTCGTCCATCCCTGGATCACAATCGATGAGCACGGGGATGGCCCTGTCGTTGGTTGCCTCGAATGATCTCGTCACCGTCTACCTTCGCTTCCTGACTTTGACATGGAGTACCTAACTTATCTATTGTAATACTGGCAGTGGGCAAATTCAAAGCCAGCGCGGGGGTAAAGTGTGGACGCAATCGTGCTTTCTCACATCATCATCGACGATTTGCGAGCCGCCGATGGGCGCGAGCAGCGCGGTCTGCTCGGTGGCGCCGGCACCTATGCCGTTGCCGGGATGCGCCTGGTTGCCGAACGAGTGGGCATCTCCTGCGGGGTGGGCGAAGATTTCGACGCGCTGCATGGCCGCTGGTTCCGCGCGAACGGCATCGACACCGCCGGGTTGGAAATTCGTGGCGCGCATACACCGCGCAGCTGGGTAGTCTATCAACGCGAAGACGCGCGCACGGAAACGCCGCAATTCGGCGCGGCGCATTTCGCCATAATGGCGCCACGGGTGGAGGGACTGCCGCCGCAATACCGCCAGGCGCGCGGCCTGTACACCTTCTGCGATGATGACGAGCGATTCTGGAACAGCCTGCTGGAATTGCGGGCGGCGAGCGGCGCCACCGTGCTCTGGGAGCTGCATGAGGCGGCGGCACAGCGCGAGCGTTGGCCATCAGTAGCGCGCATCCTACAACAGGTGAATATCGTCTCCTTGAATCGGGCGGAAGGGCGCTCGCTTTGCGGTTGTGCGGAACCGGAAGCGATGCTCGAGCGCTTGCTCGAAACCGGTGTGGGGGCGGTGGCTTTGCGGTTGGGTGGCGAAGGTGCGCTCGTGGCGACGGGAAGCGATGGTTGGCGCATCCCCGCATATCCCGCAGATCTACTGGACCCAACCGGCGCCGGCAACGCCTTCAGTGGCGCTTTGCTGGCGGGGTGGGCCGGCGGCGAAGACGTGCGGATAGCGGCTTGCGGCGCGGCGGCGGCGGCCTCCTTCATGATCGAGCAGCACGGCCCGCCGGCGGACTTGCTGGCCATTCAGGCGGAATGGGAGCGGCGGCGGGATTGGCTGCATGACCGCGCCGTCGTGCTACACTAAACTGCATGAATCAGCGAACGACCAACCCTATGCGCGCCCAGGTCTTCAGCCTGCCCGCGCTGCTGCGCGAACAATTCGACGCCCTCGAAGCGCGCAGCCGCGCCCTCCTACCCACGCACACTATCTTCGCCATCCGCGAAGTCATCCTCACCGGCTGTGGCGATTCGCAAATCGTCGGCGACCTGCTCTGCGCCGAATGGCAACGCCTCACTGGCATCTCCACGCGCGCCCTGAACGCGATGGAAGCGGCGCGTTACGAAACCGCCCTACCCAGGCAACAGCATCCGCAGGACCCGCTCGTGCTGGCCATCAGCATTTCCGGCGAAGTGGCGCGCACTTTGGAGGCGACCGAGCAATGGCGCGCGCGCGGCGCGAGCACCGTCGCCCTCACCGCGAATCCGACGAGCAGCCTGGCGCGGGCAGCGGCACATTGTTTCGAAGTGACTCTGCCCCACAAAAAAGGCGCCAGCGGGCCCGGCGTGCGCTCGTTCTTCCTCGCCGCGCAGGCGCTCTACCTGCTGGCCGTCCGCTTGGGCGAAGTGCGCGGACGTTATACGCAGGAAGCGGCGGCCGCTTTGCGCGCGGAATGGCTCGATAGCGCCGCTGCCCTCGAAGACGCGTTGCTGGGGCTGGATGCGGCCCTGGCGGGGTTGGCGGAGGAATGGCAAGAGCTGCCGCGCTACGAGCTGCTCGGGAGCGGGAGCACGCGCGCCGCCGCGGCCTTCGGCGCCGCGAAATTGCTGGAAGCGAGCGGCCACCCTGCCATACACCAGGACATTGAAGAATGGGTTCACCTGCATTATTTTGCGCATGACCCGACGGATTGCGGTATCTGGTTGCTCTGCTCCAGCGATGATCCCGCTTACCGCCGTGCGCAGGAGATTGAGCCCTTTCTACAACGGCTGGGACGGCCCTACCGGGTGTTGACCGATGCGCAGGGGGCGTCAGATTTTGCGGGTATCATTTCCTTACCTACCCCACCCTCCCCTGTGTTCACAGCGTTAATTCAATGCACTGCATTGGCGCTTTTTGCCGCGCACCTGAGCGAAATCTGCGGCGCCGAATACGGCCGGGGCGGACGCGGGCCCTGGCAGGATTGCGCCGATGGCGGCACGACGCGCCGCTCTAGACGGTTACCCATCCCGGAGTCGATCTGACCATGCGCGTTCACCGCTTTCGCACGAGCGGCAATACCACGCATGACCTGACGCCCGCGCTGCACGAGGCCGTCGCCCAGAGTGGGCGGCGCGCCGGCATCCTCGTCGCCAGCATCCCGCATACCACCGCCGCCCTGGCCGTCCTCTCCTGGCCGGACCCGCTGGGGCTGGATGACGTGATGGATGAGCTGCGGCGCCTCGTGCCGACGCGCATCGATTTCAAGCACCAACATGACACACCGCAGGATGCCGCCGCCCACATCCAATCGGCGTTGGTCGGCGTTTCGTTGAGCCTGATCATACACGAGGGCGCGTTGCAATTGGGTCATTCTCAGGGGGTCTTTTTCCTGGAATTTGACGGCCCGCGCGACCGGCAACTTTTCTTGCAGATTGTTCCCATTCAGGAGGGTAATGATGGCTGAAGTCATTAGCGCAGTGGATAAGCTGTATCAGCAATATGAATACGCCGCCAACATTCCGCGAAGCGGATTGCTCATCGATGGCAAGCCGGCGCTCACGGGCATCGATCCCGAACGCATCGGTGAATATGTCATCGTGATGGTGCGGGACCCGCTCTGCGCCTATGATGACGACCCGGCCCGCCAGCTCGCCGCGCGTTTGGATGATGCAGAGCTGGTCGCCCAGACGGGCATGTTCACCACCTACAGCGGTCACTATGAAGGCGCGCATATCAGCGTGGTCAGCGGCGGCAGCGGCTCTCCCGAAGCGGAGCTGATCCTGCATGAATTCCTGGAAAACACGGCGGCCACCACGTATATGCGCCTCGGTGGCTCGGGAGCGTATCACGAGAGCGTCCGCAGAGGCGATGTCGTCATCAGCAGCGGTGTCGTCCGCGACGAAGGGATGACGCAAGCTTATGTCAGTCCTACCTATCCAGCGGCGGCTAGCACCGAGCTGGTGATGGCGCTGGCGCAGGCGGGCGAAGACCTGGGAGCACGCTACCACATCGGCGTTACCCGCTCCAGCGATAGTGATTTTTGCGGCGTCGGGCGGCCTTCGGTCGGTGGTTACATGCAGCCTCGCCATCTGGAGCTGCTGGATTATTATCGTCGTGCAGGCGTGCTGAATGGCGACCGCGAATCGGCTGCGTTGGTCACTTTACCGCAGTTGTTTGGAGCACGCGGCGGGTCGATCTGCTCGGTGGCGGATAATTATGTGACGGGGGAAAGTTTCGAAGCCGGCGCCGGGCACGATATGGCCGGTCGCATGGCATTGCGTGGCTTGGCGATCCTGGCGCAGCTGGATGCTGAAAAGAGCGCGGCGGGCCAGCGGTATTGGACGCCCAATTTGCGCGTGCCGGCACTCAGCGGCCGCAAGAAGCGCGGTCCGGCATGATTGCGGACAGATGATGAAAGCGGAGCCGAGTTAAAACATGGGTCGCGTCATCGTCGCCGGTAGTGTGAATATGGATGTGAGCGCGCGCGTCCAGCAGCAACCGCGGCCGGGTGAAACGGTCTTTGGCAGCGAGCTGCTCTTCACTCCAGGAGGCAAAGGCAGCAACCAAGCCGTCGCCGCCAGTCGCCTGCATGTTGGAGGCGCAATGCGTGCCTCGGTCGCCCTAATTGGCAAGATCGGGGATGACGCCTTCGGTCGCGAGCTGCGCGCTTTCCTGGAGCGCGAAAAACTCTCCCTTGCAGGTCTGCGCGTGTCGCCGACAAGTCCGAGCGGCACGGCCCTCATCAGTGTGGACGAGGCGGGCGAGAATCAAATCATTGTCATCCCCGGTAGCAACGCCGAGCTAGGGGCTGAGGAAGTGGCCGACGCGCCGCTGGGGCCGGGCGATATCGCGGTGGCCGTTTTCGAGATCCCGCAGGAGACAATCGTCACTTTCTTTAGGCGGGCGCGTGAACGTGGCGCGCGGACGCTGCTCAACCCAGCACCTTATGCGGCATTTAACCGAGATTTACCCGCTCTGTGCGACGTGCTCCTGCTGAATGAAGTCGAGTTGGCGGGCCTCGCCGGCCTGCAGGAAGCGCCGAGAGAGAAAGACCGTTGTTTTCAGGTGATGCACGCGGTGCGTCAGTTTGCAGAACAGACGATCATCGTCACGCTCGGGGGGGACGGAGCGCTGGCTTTGGCGGCGGATGGCTGCTGGTGCGTGCCGGGCATCGGTGTGGCGGTGGTGGATACGACCGGCGCGGGCGATTGTTTCGTCGGCGCCTTTGCCGCGGCCAGCGCGCGCGGGGAGGTGCTACCGGCGGCCCTCGCCTTCGCCAACGCCGCTGCCGCCCTGAGCGTAACGCGGCCCGGCGCGAGCGCGGCGATGCCGAAGTGGGAGAAGGTATCTGCAATTAGAGGGTCGTTAGCCGCAGCAATTTTGCTGAAGCAATAGAGTAGCAATAAGAACACGGTTGAGATGTTATCGAACTCTTACTGGAACGGAAATGCGCTTGCCTGGTTGATTGCTTTACTGCTGGTTGGCCTGTTCCTTACGAAATTGCGTCCCAAGTTACCGGTTGAGCTGAACTGGTTTTCAGCGTTTTTTATCGTCATCATCTTGGCGCTGCTCGTCATGCACGGTTTGACGTTGCACCCTTCCTATTCCAGTCATGCAATTGTTTTCACTTGGAATTTAGACAAAGAGAACAATATCCCAACCAATGTATCCACGGTTCTTTTGTTCACCGTAAGCATCGTGGCTTCTCGAGTGACGCTGTCTTCACTTAGCTATCGAAAACGTCTGTTTTGGATCATCTTCGCTTTTACTTTTTCCTGTTTGCGCTAGATGAACAATTGAAAATCCATGAATACTTCTACGATCTGTTTGACATAATTTACCCCATCCTTGTAACTTTCCTAATCGTCAGCTTGTTGATACTGCACCATCATAGTAAAAAGGCTGAACGTGAAAGTTTGAGCTGGCTGCTATGGGGATTGTTCATGAGTATCATCGGGGCGTACTATTTTGATCAAACGTATGGATTAAGTTTAAACATCCCTGTTATATTGCCATCGTTACGGATAGATCTGCACAGCGCTGAAGAACTGTTGGAATTCTTCGGAATATTATTCATTTTGTTGGGTCTTTTGAGATATTCCCGTAACCACATAAAAGGGTGGGATAAATCACATAATTTCCGTCTCCGCTTGGTGCTTCTTACCATACTGGCTGCTATCTGTTTACGCTATATAACATTGTTGACATCCTTTTACGAACTAAAAGCATTTGCTGAGCCAGTAAATGTAGAAGTGGATGAGGTTGCGATTGCCTTGCAAGGGGTAGACTTACCCAAATGGAATCAACTGAATCTCGGAACGAGTAAGCATATTCTCATCCATACCTACTACCAAGCCAACCGGCCACCTCAGCAAAATTTTGGCTTTTCTCTCCATCTTCTCGACCAAGTAAGCGAAGAAACATACGCGTACGACAATCAGCGGAATTTTCGTCCATTGGATCAAATCGTCGTCGGTCGTACCTACCGCATTGAGCAAAAGTTGCCACATATTGGCAATATCCTCCCCAACCGCGCCCTCTGGCTCGTGTTCTCTCTCTGGTATCAGGATGACGATGGTGAGTTTCACAACTACCACGTCTCTGAAAGTGACCGGCCCTTGCTGAGCGAACGCCAGGTCATCTTGACCGAATTCGTGTTGCGAACTGAAATAGAACCCTCCAGTGGCCCCGCAATCGCCACCTTTGAGAATGGTTTTGATTTACGAAAGGCCGAAATGCCCCATCAGGCAAATGTCGGTGGGACGCTGAGCGTCGATTTCACCTGGTCAACCGCGAATGACGGCGATGAGGATTGGACGCAATTCCTGCATTTCGTCCACGAAGAGAGCGGCTTTTTCTGGAACCACGACCAGCCGCCGCTGGGAATGCGCTTACCCACTCGACTCTGGTATGCCGGGCTGGCCGATCGCGAAACCTGGCAGTTCACCTTGCCCGCCGACATGCCCGCCGGCCGCTACCAGCTATACACGGGCCTTTATCGTAGCAGCGACACGGAACGCATCACCGCGTACGATGAATCCGGCAAGGAAATCCAGGATGCCATCATCCCGCTGGGCACGATCGAGATCCTGAACTAGCTCAAGGCTGCGATGGCCTTCCCCAAGGCGGCGACTCCGCGTTGGATTTCGTCTTCGCTGGCATGGCTGAAGGAAAGGCGCAACGCCTCCGGCGCGTCGGCGGGCGGGCGCTCGGCGTAGAAATCCGCACCGGGTGAGACGATGACTCCCCGCGCGCGCGCCGCCTCGAGTAGGTCCGCGGCGCACACCCCCGCCGGCAAATGAACCCAGAGGAAGAAACCGCCGCCTGGTCGCGTCCAGCTCACCTCCGCCGGCATCTGTTCCACCAGCGCCGCCAGCATCGCATCCCGCCGCGCGCGGTATCCTTCCCGCAGCCGCGCCACGTGCGGCGCCCACGCATCCTGCCCGAGCAGGCGCGCCAGGGCTTGCGCGACGAAGGGGTTGGCGCCGCCACCCATCTCCCAGGCACCGCTCGCCTGGCAACGCGCCAAATCCTTCGCCGCCCCCAGCAGCCAGCCCAGCCGCAAACCCGGCGCCAACGTCTTGGAGAAACTGCCCAGGCGGATGACCCCCTCGCCATCATTGTCTTCCAGCGCCAGTTCGTAATAGCTCGGCGGCGGCGCGGCGCCATCGTAATACAACTCGCGGTAGACCTCATCCTCCACGATGCGGAATCCATACTGGCGGCTCAACGCGAGCACCGCAGCGCGCCGCTCGGCCGTGGCGGTAACACCGGTCGGGTTGTGAAAGGTGGGCACCGTGTAGAGCAGGGCCGGCGGCTGCCCTTCTCGATGCAACCGTTCGCATTCCGCCGCCAGCGCGTCCGCGTCAATGCCGGCCGCCGTCATCGGGATCGGGTGCAGCGGCCGCTCCAGATCACGGAAGATGTGCAGCGCGTCTCTATAGCTGGGCGATTCGACGAGCACGCCGCGTTCAGCGCTGGCGAAGAGCGTGCCGACCAGCACGACGCCCTGCGTGGCGCCGCCGATGATCATCAACTGCTCCGCCGGGATATCCAAACCCTCCCACGCCTCCAGTTGCGGCCGCAGCCGCTCCAGCAGCGCCGCAGCGCCCGCCTCCGGCCCGTATTGCAGCGCGGGGCCGGCCGCCGCTGGTTCCTGCAGCAGCTCATCAGCTAAGGATAAAGTGGCGGCGCGCATCTCGCGCGTGGGCAGGAGCAGCGGCGAGGGATGGCCGATGCCCAGGCCGATGACACCGCGCTCCATCCCTTGCGGCAGATCAGCATCGCTGGCCGCTTCGCTAGCGGCGGATTCCGCCTTTTCGTCGCGCCGCCGCAGGGCCGTCAGGGCGATGAATTCGTAAACCAGGTTGGCCGCCAGCAAGGCGGTGGTGCCGGCTGGATCGTAACCGGGCATCACCTCGACCAGGTCATAGCCTACGAAGGGAATGCCGCGCAGGCCGCGCAGCAGCTGGTGGCATTGCGGGCCGCTGAAGCCATCCGTCTCCGGCGTGCCGGTGCCGGGCGCGTAGGCGGGGTCGACGAAATCGATATCAAAGCTCAGATACACGGTGCGATCGCCGAGGCGCGCGCGAATCTGCCGCAGCGCGTCTTCGATGCCGCGCCGATGCAGCTCCGGCCCGGTGATGACCGCCAAACCAAGCGATTGCGACAGCGTGCGGTCGCTCTCGTCAAAGACCGAGCCGCGCAGCCCGACCTGAATGGAATGCGCCGCGTCGATGAGCCCTTCCTCCAGCGCGCGGCGGAAGGGTGTGCCATGCGTATCCATCCACCGTAATAGTTATCCCAGAGGTCGGAATGAGAATCGAAATGCAGCAGGGCGAGCGGACCGTGCTTAGCGGCGGCGGCGCGCAGGAGTGGTAGAGAGACGGAGTGGTCACCGCCGAGGAAGATGGGCGTTACGCCAGCGGCGAAGAGTGGCGCGGCGGCAGCGGCGATGGCCTTATGCGATTGCGGCAAGTAGCCCGGCACGGTCGGCAAATCACCATAATCAATGCCGGAAAGCGTCGGGAATACGGCGATCTGCTGCGCGGGGTGGTAGGGGCGGAGGATGACGGAGGCGGCGCGGATGCCTTCCGGGCCAAAGCGCGCGCCGACGCGGTAGGTGCCACCCGTATCGAAGGGGACGCCGACGATGGCGAAATCGACGCCGCGCAGATCAGTGGTATGCGGCAGGCGCATGAAAGAGCGCAGGCCGGAATAGCGCGGCGATTTCATCGCATCCGGCGGGCCGTAGGGCGGTTGGTGCATGACGACCTCGCGAGTCTACTGGCGCGGCTAGGGTAGCAGTTACGTGGAGGCGAGACTAACCCAGTGGCGCGCGCTCCTGTTCATAGAGATAGCAAGCGGCGCGCGTGCCGGCTGCCGTTTCATAAAGGGGCGGCACGGCTTCCCGACAGCGCTCCATCCGCAGCGGGCAACGAGCGAAAAAGGAACAACCTCCTTCCGCTTCCTCCACCGCTTCGCCCATCTCGTCGCGCTGCCGATCGAGCGGCGCTTGCCAACGCTTTGTGGGGTCGGGCCTGGGGATGGCCTGGATGAGCAACTGGGTGTAGGGGTGCTGCGGCGCATTCAGGACTCGATCCATCGCCCCTGCTTCCACAATTCGACCACGGTAAAGGATCAGGATGGTATCGCTAATCTGGCGGGCGGTGGAAAGGTCATGCGTGATGTATAGCTGGGAGATGCCGTAGCGCTCCTTCAGCTCGAGCATATTCGCGAGCACGACCGCGCGCAGGGAAGCATCAATCATGGAAACAGGCTCGTCAGCGATGATCAAGCTCGGCCGCAATAGGAAGGCACGCGCCAGCATGACACGTTGCAGCTGCCCACCGCTCAGCTGATGCGGGTATTTGCCCAGCACCGCTTCGGGGTCCAGGCGCAAGGCGCGCAGGGCCTCGGTGATCAACGCCTCGCTCGCGGCGCGGTCGCGGGTCGTAGAGAAATTGTGCAGCGTCAGTCGCAGGATATGATCGACAGGATAGAAAGGGTTGAAGGCCGCGAAGGGATTCTGGAAAATGGCCTGCACCGAGCGTCGATATTCGCGCAAGGAGCCGCCGCGCAAGCTCCCCACCTCCTGACCCCGATAGCGTATCTCTCCTTCATCCGCATCGAGAAAGCCCAGCGCCAACATCCCCAAAGTGGATTTACCGCTGCCGCTCTCGCCAGCGATAGTGATGATTTGCGGCTCCTCCGCGCCCACGCGCAAATCCACTCCCTGTAAAGCGGCCACCCGCCGGCGGAAGCCGCGCCCGAAGCTTTTATGAACGCCACTCATTACGAGCAGGTCGTCACTCATGAGGCTGCTTCTCCTTGCTAGGGAGCCAGGGGCGCACGAAATGGCCCGCGGCCACCTCTACCATAGGCGCATCTAGCGGCCATTGCGGCGCGCTATCCATCGCTTCGCCTCGTGGTGGACGCCGGTCATACAAATCGGGAATGGAGGCAATGAGGTGGCGTGTGTAGGGATGCTGCGGGTTGGCGAAGAGCGCGCCCGTCCGACTCATTTCCACGAGGCGGCCGGCGTACATGATGCCCAACCGGTCTGTAACCTGCGCCAACAGCGCCATATCGTGGCCGATGAGGAGCATGGAAGCGCCGATGGCGCGGCGCGCAGCGGCGAGAGTCTCCAACACGACCCGCTGGGATATCACATCGAGGGCGCTGGTCGGCTCATCGGCGACGATCAAGCGCGGCCCCAGCAATAGCGCCAGCGCGATGCAGACGCGTTGCCTCATGCCACCGCTCAGTTCATGCGGGTAACGCGACAGGATGTCCGCCTCCAGACCAACGCTCCGCAACGATTCCTCAAAGCGCGCGCGCATGATGCCCGGCCGCAACCGCTCGCCATGCGCCGTCAACGTATCTGCGAACTGGCCCTGCAGCCGCATGACCGGGTTGAGCGCGCTCATCGAGCCCTGGGGGATGTAGGCAAATTGGCGCCACCGCAGCTCGCGGAAGGCACGCTCGCTCTGTTCGAGCAAATCCAAACTGCCAAAGCGCACGCGTCCGGCAACCACCCGGCCAGGCGGCCGCAGCAAACGCAAGATACCCAGCGCCAGGGTGCTCTTGCCGCTGCCGCTCTCCCCAGCCAGGCCGAGCACTTCGTTCCCCCACAATTCCAAATCCACCCCGTCGACGGCGCGGATGGTCGTCGCGCGCAGCTTGTAATGGATGCACAGGCCTTCGACACTCAGCACGGTGCCGGCATCCTGCGACGAGGATGGGGTTTTTGTCACTATCGCTGCTCCAAGCGCGGGTTGGCTATGGCGTCCAGCGCGGTGCTCACGAAGAACAAGCCCATGAAGAGCACGATGAGGATGAGGATCGGCGGTAGCCACCACCACCACAAGCCCAACCACATCGCGTTGCCGATGATGGCGAAATAGATCAGATTGCCGAGCGTCGGTGTTTGAAATGAACCGAGGCCCAAGACTTCCAAGCCAATTGAGGCCAGGATGGCGGTCGCGACGGAATTGACGAAGGAGGCGGCCAGGAAGGGGATCAGGTTCGGCAGCAACTCCCGGAAAATGATATGCAGGGGCGCAGCGCCGGAGAGGCGCAAGAGAAGTACGAATTCACGCTCGCGCAGGCTCAATACTTGTGACCGAATGACTCGGGTCGGGTGCATCCAGGAGGTCGCGGCGATGACCAGGCCCATCATCAATGGCGTCACGAACGAAAACGAAGCGGCGATCATGATCAGAATCGCCAGCGGCGGAATCGTCAGGCCGATATCGACGGTGTTGCGGATCAGGCCATCCAGGGGGCCGCCGATGTAACCGGCCAGCATGCCCAGTACGGTGCCCAGCAGCACTGCCGAACCGCCGCCCACCAGGCCAATGAGCAGGGTGTTCGGCATGCCCTCCAAGATATAAGTCAGCAGATCACGCCCTTCATACTGCGTACCGAGCGGGTGATCCCAGGTTGGCGCGGCGTTGATGCCGCCGGCCATCAGGCGAAGCTGATCCGGGTCGGTGAATAATTGCCCAAAGATTCCCGGTATCAATATGAGCGCCAACAGGGCCAGGCCAAGGGCCATAATCGGGGTAAGGAAGTTGCGCAGGTGGAGGCTCATCAGTGGTACAGACCCTCAGTAGCGAATTCGTGGGTCGAGTAAGGGGTAGAAGAGATCCAAAAGCAGCGTCGCCACGGCCACGGTGAAGATCATGAAGAGCGTTACCCCCTGGATCACGAAGAAATCAGCCGCTCGCAACGCGTTATAGAGCACCCAACCCACGCCTGGATAGTTGAAGATGATCTCCACCAGCACCTGGCCGGAGATGAGGCGCCCGAAATCGATGGCCAGCGCCGTAACCTGCGGCAACATGGCATTGCGCATCGCATAGTGGCTGAAGATACGGCGCGAGCGCAAACCGCGCGCCTGCGCGTAAATCAGGTAATCATCGCCGAGCACCGTCGTCATGATGCCGCGCATGCTCAAGGCCCAAAAACCGACGGCCGCCAATACCACCGAGAGCACCGGCAGCGTCGCGTGGTACGCCAGGTCGGCGTAGGTGGCGAGGTCACGCCCACGCGAGCTACCCGTCGTTAACGCACCGCCGAGCGGGAAGATCGGCCAGCTCAGCGCTAATAGATAGACCAGTACTAAGGCCAGCAAGTAATAAGGAATGGCGCTGAACGGCATGGTGAGGTAGACCAACCAGCGAAAGCCACGCGGCACCTGAGGCCATGTCGCCAACGCACCTAGCAGATTGCCTATCGTAAATGCCAGCAATGTGGCGACCGAGAGCAATCCCAGCGTCCAGGGCAGCGCTCTCAAGATGACAGCCTCCGCCTTGATGGGGAATAAGGCGAGCGAATAGCCCAAATCGCCGCGCAGCAGATCGAGCAAATAATTCAGATATTGTTGCGGGAGCGAGTCATCCAAGCCCAGGCGTTCCCGAAACAGCGCGGTGATTTCCGCGCCGTTTTCCACGCTGCGGCCGCGGCTGGCCATGCGCCCCAGCAGTGCGGCGATCGGATCCTGCGGTGTCAGCCTCGTGATCGCAAAATTCAGCGTTGAGGCGATGAAGATGGTCAGCAGGAAGGTCGCGATGCGCCGCCCGAAATACCGAAAATTCATGCGCTAGCTCGACGTGAAGTGATCAGGATTTGAAAGGGGCGTACGCAATTAAGCAATACGCCCCAGTTTGATGATTATTGTGACGGCTGAATGTTGTGCAGCATCAGCGCGCCAGTCACCCACCAGTGGCCTGGCTGGATGTAGTTGTTATCCGATGTGGGCCAGTTGGTCCAGTAGGTATTGTTGAAAGGCGTGAGCAAGCGGGCCTGCACCAGTGGTATACCGGGCAGTTCATGGAGCCAGATCTCAAGCGCTCGGTCTGCCAGCTCGTCAAAACCTTCGTCCGAGGCAGCGAGAACGGCCATAGCGTCTACAATTTCGTCGAATTCAGCATTCTCGAAGCGACTGGCGTTCACACCCGGAACGGATTCACCAATCGGTCCCGAGAAGCGGCTATGGAAGCGCGAGAAGGTCTCATAAGGATCGCTTACGCTGCCGCAGAGATCAGTGACCCAGGCTTGTGAAGCGCCGTTGGGGACATCCGCATAGAAGATGCCGTCTTCCAGCGGTTGGAAGGAGGCATCGAAGCCGGCATCGCGCATCTGCTCGGCCAGGATATTGCCCATGCGGACCTTGTCGGTCTGGCTGGAGCGGGCGATGAGGGTGAAGGTGATGCGCTCACCATCGCCATCGACCCAGAGCCCATCACTATCGCGCGTGTAGCCCTTACCTTCCATCACGCTGTCGATGAGCATGGCGTCACTGCCGAGCACATCATATTGCTCGAAGAGCGCGGCGTTGCGATCCAGGAAGGCCTGCAGCGGTGCATAGGTAGGATAGAGCGTGGCGGCCGCATTCGTCATGCCCTCATAGGCGATGGCCACGAGGACGTCGCGGTCGATCGCGGCGTTGAGGGCCCAGCGCACTTCGCGATCATCGAAGGGAGCGGCCTTGTTGTTCAGGCCCAGATATCGCGGGCATGGATCCAAGTAAGCGTAGGGTAGATCCGCCGTCCAGCCGACAATGTTGGGATTGCGCGATTGGGCCACTTCGAAGGTGGAGCGGCTAAAAAGCCAGCCGGCATCCAGCTCATCATTCGCCATCAGCGCTGCGCGCAGATCTTCGCTGGGAGCCCCCAACCAGATGGCCCGTTCCGGCGCCGGTAGCGCTTGGAAGCCCGTCTCGGCCGCCCACCAGTCATCGCGACGGTCGTAGACTTGCTCGGTCTCCGTCGAACGCACCAGGCGGTACGCGCCGGTACCCATGGGCAGGCCGGCCTCCAAGTCGAAGTTGTTGAAGGTGGTTGGATCGACATTTTCCCAGATGTGCTGGGGCGCGATCAGGATCGTATCCCAGATGCGGACGCTGAAGTAATTGATGATGAACCGTGGGTTCGGTCGCGTCAAATTCATGACGACGGTAGAATCATCTTCCGCGGTAATGCTCGCCACCCATTGCTGCATGTCGAAGGAATACTGCAGCTCGGGGTTGCCCTGCAGCATCTCGATGGTGAAGACGACATCATGGGCGGTTAAGGGTGTGCCATCGGCCCATTTCACGCCATCGCGGATGCTGATGGTCACTTCAGTATTGTCATCGTTGAAGGAATAACCCGTTGCCTGCCAGGGGATCACTTCTCCGGTCTCGTAATTGAGATAGAAGAGCGCTTCCTGGGTCGCCTGCCACATGCCCCAATCCAGATACTGACCGGCAATGTAGGGGTTCATATTGTCGGGCACAGCCACGCGGCCAAATTCGTTCTCGATGATGACGGTCGCTTCGCGCGGCACCTCACGGATATCCTGTGCGACGACCGGCGCCACCGCCAGGAATACTACCAGTAATGCGAAACCAATGATTCTCGCACGCATATCTTCCTCCTCATGATTTACAGAAAGAAACCCGCTGATTTTTGCTTGCCCGCACCTCCCTCCTATTTGCGTAGATGACCGGGGATTAATGGCGCGAGCGTCTGGTAACCCAGCTGCAAGCCTTTGTGCCCGCGCCTATAAGCCCTCACGAAATCCGATGTTTCTTCCTCCGTGAAATCAACTAGTTCGCTGAAGTCGAATAAGTCTTCTTCGTGCTCGATATCGATGTTGCCATCGTAACCGACCTCAATCAGCGCGCTGATGTAGGCCGGCCAGTCCACTTCGCCCCAGCCTGGCGCGCGCCCGCGCCACCAGCCCAACCCGAAGCCGGTGATCTCGCCGAAACTCTGCCCATAGATACCGACCCGCGCGAGCACATCCCGCTGGACTTCCGTATCCTTGGCATGAGCGTGGTAGATGCGGTCACCAAAATCGCGGATGGCCTGGAGGTAATCGATGCCCAGCCAGACCATATGCGAGGGATCCATCTCGAGGCCCAGCGCAGACGAGGGCACTAGCTCGAACATGCGCTCCCAGACTTCCGGGCTGAAGGCCAGGTTGGTGCAGTGATTCGTTTTGGGCTCGATCATCGGGCAATTTTCGATGGCGATGCGCAAGCCACGCTCCTCGGCTTCCGAGCAGAATTCGCGGAAGACGTTCTGAAATTCCGCCAGATTTTCCTCGACGCTGCGGTAGGGGTCACAACCGACGAAGGTGCTGACAACGGACACTTCCATGCGTTGCGCGAGGTCGAGCACGGCGAGGAAATAGCGGCGGCACTCGGCGCGCTCTTCGGCATTCGGCGCGAGGTAGTTGGGGTAGTAGCCCAAGGCGGAAATTTCGAGATCGCGGCGCTGCAGGTCCGCAAGTATTTCGTCCAGCCGCTCCTGGTTGACGGTATCGGGGTTGAGGGCGGAATCCGGCCAAGCGGAGAGTTGAAGCGAATTGAAGCCGGTCTCCTCGGCAAACGCTGCTGTCTCTTCCGAATAGTCGGTATAGAATCCGAGCCGCAACGCCACTCCCCCCATACCCGCAGAACGTGAATTTATCGTGCCTAGCTCGAAGCGTCAAATCCCAGGCGATCGCTCCGCCATGCCAGAGGGTAAGGCTCCCCTGCTTGCGCCTCCTAGCACTTCCCTTCTATTTGCGTTTGTGACCGGGGATCAAAGGCGCGAGCGTCTGGTAACCCAGCAGCAGCCCTTTGTGTTCGCGGCCGTAGGCCATCACGATAGCGGATTCTTCATCGGGCGTGAATTCGCCGATTTCGCTGAAGGCGAGCACGTCGTCTTCGTGCTCAATGTCGATGTTGCCTTCGTAACCGACCTCTATTAAGGCGCTGATGAAGGCCGGCCAATCCACTTCGCCCCAGCCGGGCGCGCGCCCGCGCCACCAGCCATGGCCGAGGCCGTAGACATCGCCGAAACACTGGCCGTAGATGCCCACGCGCTTCAGGACATGGGGCAGGATTTCCATGTCTTTGGCGTGGACGTGGTAGATGCGGTCGCCAAAATCGCGGATCGCTTGCAGGTAATCGATGCCCTGCCAGACCATATGGGACGGGTCCATCTCGATGCCCAGCGCGGGCGAAGGGACGATCTCGAACATGCGCTCCCAGATTTCCGGGCTGAAGGCCAGGTTGATGCTGTGCATCGTCTTGCGCTCGACCATCGGGCAATTCTCGATGGCGAGGCGCAGGCCGCGGTCCTCAGCTTGGGCGCAGAATTCGCGGAAGACGGTCTGGAAATCCGCCAGGTTCTCTTCGACGCTGCGGTAAGGGTTGCGGCCGGCGAAGGTGGCGATGACGGAGACGTTCATGCGCTGCGCTAGATCCATCACCTGGAGCAGATAACGGCGGCATTCGGCGCGCACTTCGGCATCCGGCGTGAGGTAATTGGGGTAATAGCCCAGGGCGGAGATTTCGAGATCGCGGCGCTGCAAGTCAGCGAGGATTTCATCTAGGCGATCCTGAGTGACGGTATCGGGGTTGATGGCCGAATCGGGCCAGGCGGAGAGCTCCAGCGAAGTGAAGCCGGTCTCCTCGGCAAACTCTGCCGTCTCTTCAGAATAGTCGGTGTAATAGCCGAGCCGCATCATCACCCTCCCCCACTCATCGAGGAGAGGATAGCGCGCCTGGCCGGGGCAAGCAAAATTGAGAGCGATGAGTTACCCCGTCCTCAGCGCCGTCGGACTCCCCAGGGCGGTGCCTGCTCCACGCCGATTGCCGTTTCACATTCTTCGTGTTACCATTTCCTGCCTAGGAGAGTGAGGAAAGCGCAGTGGACAATATTCGGGGCATGTTGAGCCTGGACGAACTGGCGCAGCGTGTCAAGGAAGAACAGATCGAAACCGTGGTCCTCGCCTTCAGCGACCACTACGGCCGCCTGCTGGGCAAGCGTTTTGCCGCCGAGTATTTCGTGGCGGAGGCGGCGCAACGGGGCAGCCACGCCTGCAATTACCTGCTCACCACCGACATGGAAATGACGCCCGTACCCGGTTATCGCTTCACCAACTGGGAGCGCGGTTATGGCGATTTCCACCTCGTGCCGGACCTGAACACCCTGCGCCTGGCCAGCTGGCTGGAAAAGTCCGCCCTGGTGCTGGCGGATGTCGAAGACGAGGAGACGCACCGGCCCGTTTCCGTCGCGCCGCGCTCAATCCTGCGACGGCAGCTGGCGGCGGTCGGCGACCTGGGTTACTCCGTCAACGCCGCTTCGGAGCTCGAATATTACCTCTACCGCGATTCCTATCAGGAAGCGGCGACGAAGGATTATGCCAGGCTCCAGGCTTTTGGTTGGTACCTCGAGGATTATCACCTCCTGCAGGGCACGCGCGAGGAGGGTTTCACCGCCGCGGCGCGCCGCCACCTCGCGCGCTCTGGCATCCCCGTCGAAAGCAGCAAGGGCGAATGTGGCCTGGGGCAGCATGAGATCAACATCCGCTACGCTGATCTGCTCACGATGGCAGACCGACATAGCATCATGAAGCAATGCCTGAAGGAAATCGCCGACGCGCAAGGTGCCAGCCTCACTTTCATGGCCAAACCCTACGCCGGGCAGGCCGGTTCCAGTTGCCACATCCACCTCAGCCTCTTCGCCGGCGGGGGCAATGCCTTCGCGGGCGAGCGCGCGTTGGGCCCCGTCGCCGGCTCCGATGTCTTCCGCTGGTTCCTCGGCGGCTGGCTGGCCCGCCTGCCGGAGCTGATGGTCTTCTACGCACCAACTGTCAATTCCTACAAGCGCTATGAGGATGGCTCCTGGGCGCCCACGCGCATCGCCTGGAGCTACGACAATCGCACCGCCGGCTTTCGCGTGGTCGGTCGGGGGGAGAGCCTGCGCATCGAGTGCCGCGTGCCCGGCGCCGATTGCAACCCCTACCTGGCCTATGCAGCGGCTCTGGCGTCAGGGCTGGATGGCATCCGTAACCAGATCGAGCCGCCGGAAATATTCAGCGGCGATATATACGCCGCCGGCCACTTGCCGCGTGTACCGCACACCCTGGAGCAGGCGACCGACCGCTTCGTAAATAGCGAATTCGCCGCGGCGAGCTTCGGCGCGCAGGTCGTCGAGCATTACGGCCATTTCTTCCGCAGCGAAAGCGAAAGCTTCCGCACCGCAGTTACGGATTGGGAGCGGGCGCGTTATTTTGAACGGATCTAGCCGCGCGCTGGGCCATTTCCGGGTGGCGCACTGACACGGGAAAGAGAAGAGGGATGCGATGAGACTGGCAGAGCGAGTTGCGCTGATCACCGGCGCGGGCAGCGGCATCGGCTACCAGACCGCAATTTTGTTCGCGCGCGAGGGCGCGGCCATCGTCGCCGTCGATATTAACGAAGCCGGCGGGGCAGCGACAGTCGCCGAAATCGAGGCCAGCGGCGGCGCTGCTATCTTTGTGCGCGCCGATGTTTCGCGGGCCGCGGAATGC
Source organism: Phototrophicaceae bacterium (assembly GCA_965237765.1). Taxonomy (GTDB): domain Bacteria; phylum Chloroflexota; class Anaerolineae; order Aggregatilineales; family Phototrophicaceae; genus WTGJ01. The sequence continues at coordinate 1,679,345 of OZ250157.1, read as the reverse complement.
GAAGCGATGGTCGCGGCCGCGGAAACGACCTACGGCAGGCTGGATATCCTCTTCAACAACGCCGGCATCAGCCACGCGGAAGACGACGACGCCGTTCAGACCAGCGAGGCAGTCTGGGATTTGACCATGCGGGTGAATGTGAAGGGGGTCTTCTTGGGCTGCAAGTATGGCATCCCCGCGTTGCGGCGGGCCGGCGGCGGCAGCATCATCAACACGGCCTCCTTCGTCGCCACGCTGGGCGCGGCTACCCCGCAACTCGCCTATACCGCCAGCAAGGGTGCCGTGCTGGCGCTCTCGCGGGAGCTGGCGGTGGTCCATGCGCGGGAGAACATCCGGGTCAATGCCCTCTGCCCGGGGCCGCTGCGCACGGAGCTGCTGATGAAATACCTGGATACGGAGGAGAAGCGGCAGCGGCGGCTGGTGCATATCCCACTGGGGCGATTCGGCGAAGCGGCGGAGATTGCGCAGGCCGCCCTCTACCTGGCTTCGGCGGAATCTTCCTTCATAACCGGCACGACCTTCCTCGTCGATGGCGGGATTACGGCGGCGTACGTAACGCCGGAGTGAGGGGGGAAATAGCGCGTTTGGGGGTTGGGTGTGAAGGGCTGGGGGGGGAGAGAACTCTGGTTGCATCAAAGAGATAACTTTATATTCGTCAATTTTAAATAAAGGCAATCATATACTTAACACACAGAAAGGAACTAAATATTTGACGACAAGAACGCCACAATACTTGCGATTATTGCTAAGAAAGGAAAAAATAATGGGAACACAAGAATTTAAAATGTTTGGTCTTTTTGCTCTTTTTGTTATATGTACGCCCCCAGTAGTTCTTTTATGGTGGGCTGTCTTCAAAGAAATATTATAGATTTATCGCGTACTCATCTTCTCTGCAAATTTTTGGAATGTTTTGGGCGTGAATGCTCCACCAAGGAATATCAGGACGAGTGTTTCACCACCTTCGTAGCTGCTATCAAAACCCACCAGGTAAATTACCAAGCAAATAGCAGTGCCCAATGAAATAAAAGACATTACCCTCATTGAAGACCTCTTTCCATCGCTATCTTCAAGAATCCCTGGTTGGTTTTGCTCAGATATCTCGTTACTCATAATAATTTCACCCTCTATCCTAAATGTTGCCGTTCGCTTACCAACTGTGTCTGTCATCCTATCATAGTACTACCCAACATCAACTAAGTGGGACATTTTGGGGGACTTGACAAATGAGAACTTTTGTGCTAATATTTCGCCATTAATTATCACAGGTAGCACATGTTACAGTTCGCAAGTTTATTAGACATGATGCAAGTATTTGACACCGAAGAGAAGTGAATTCAGACAAAAATATGTGAATGAGAAGCAATAATAGTTTTTGACAGTAATTTTTATTGCAGCATTAAAATAGTTTGTGTATTATGTATATGATTGCCTTGATTTATTCCTTTGGAGAGCATTATGGGTATAAAAGACGACCGCTGTTATCTGTCATACGACGTGATAATCAGCTCAGTGACGGAGCCACGACCACTTCCATTACGATTGATGCTTCTTGACCCATTAACCCTATGCAGATGGAAGTCATCGTAAAGCTCGCGTATGAATTCCGTATTCGAATTCGAAACCATTACTTTGGCACCTGCCTGTTGCCAACGCAGAACATGATCTCGCAGCCGGGTTTGATCTCGATCATCAAAGCCTTCAGCATCATAGCTGGCGTAGGTTCCATCGTATGGCGGATCGCAATAAACAAAGTCTCCACTACTGGGTTGAATATCCGTAAAATCACGGAAGCCAATGTCTGCATTCACTAATGCGTGACTCACTGCGCGCAAATTTGACTCATCGCAGATTTTTGGATTCTCATATTTTCCATATGGTACGTTGAAATATCCATTTCGATTAACGCGATACAGACCGTTGTAACAAGTCTTATTCAGGAATATGAAATTAGCAGCCAATTCTTCCGACGTTAGTTCAATATTATTTTTTCGAACATCATAATAATAATCCTTGCCATGACTCGCATGATATTTTGCGTGTTTGTGGAGCAGGGAAATGACTTTGTCTGGTTGTTTCTTCACTGTCTGATAAGTCAGCATTAATTCTTTATTGATATCGGAAAGCCGTGCGTTTCTTAAGCTACCTTCTAAGGCAAAGAAAACAGCGCCACCACCTAAGAATGGCTCCCAGTACGTGTTGAAACTTGTGGGTAACAATCTAAGAATTTCTGGGACAAGCGAGCGTTTTCCTCCCGCCCACTTTAAAAATGGTTGCGCTTTCACACGCGTAACTTGTGATCGCTCTATTGCACTGGATACTTCTTTCAGTATCTCAGTCATTGCGCTTCATTTCATGTATTCGTATCACTCACTTTGCAAAGATCGTAAAGATAATATCTTATAGTTCGCACAAACACAACAACAAAGCCCGCTCCCCCGAGCGGGCCCATGACTCCGGCAGGACTCGAACCTGCAACCAATTGATTAAGAGTCAACTGCTCTTCCATTGAGCTACGGAGCCTTTCCGCTATTATCGCTGCTATGGGTGAAACGTCAAGACATAGCCGCACTATGAGCCAACGTAAAGGGATGCATTTACCGTGACCAACCTCCCCGCCCTCGCCGATATCCGCGCCGCCGAAGCACGCCTGCGACCGCTTTTGCCCCCCAGCCCGCTGGAGGTGGCGCGTGCCGGCACTTCGCGGCCGCAAGACGCACCCACCCTCGGCGCAGAGCGCTACCTCAAGCTGGAATCGGCGCTACCGACCCATTCCTTCAAGATTCGCGGAGCGCTGAATGCGATGCTGCTCCAGGAAAACACCGCCCGGGAGCGCGGCGTCGTCAGCGCTTCCTCCGGCAACCATGCCCAGGCGCTCGCCCACGCGGCCGCGCGGATCGGCGCGGCAGTCCGCCTGTACATGGCGGCCTATACGACCCAGCGCAAACAGCAGGCCGTGCGGCGGCTCGGCGCGGAAGCCATCGCGCAAGCGGCTGATTTCGACGAAGCCGAACGGCTAGCCCGCGCCGATAGTGAGACCAGAGGTGCCCTCTATATTTCCGCCTACAACGATTTCGGCGTCATCTGTGGCGCTGGCACGGCTGGCCTGGAGATGCTGGCGCAGCTGCCGGAGCTGGCGCGCGTCGTCGTTCCCACCAGCGGCGGCGGCCTGCTCGGTGGCATCGCGCTGGCCCTCAAGAGCGAGCGGCCGGATATCGAAGTCATCGGCGTCAACGCGCTGGCCTGCCCGGCGATGTATAACGAACTGAAGGGGACTGACCTGCCCCATGTGGATGGCACGCTGGCGGATGCCCTGGTCGGCTCGATCGAAGACGGATCATATACCCTGCCACTGGCGCGCCACTATGTGGATGATATTTTGCTCGTCACGGAAGAAGAGATCGCCGCCGCCATCCGCTGGCTCTGTTTCGAGCAGGGTTGGCTGGCAGAAGGCGGCGCGGTGGTCGGTTTGGCCGCCTGCTTGAGCGGCCAGATTCCCGAGGACGGCCGGCCGACGGCCATTGTCATCAGTGGCGGCAATATCGACAGCGAACAGCTGCGCAAAATCCTCTGCGCGTGACGGCACTTCGCGGCCGCAAGAGAGCGCGTGACGGCACTTCGCGGCCGCAAGAAAGCGCGTGCCAGCACCTACAGCCGCAAGCGCGCGCTCCCTAGCCGAGAATCCGTTGAGCAAATCGCAAGCTCAGCTCCATATGCTCAATTTGCTGTTCGGTATCGCGCGAGCCATGGCCGGCATCGAACCAATGCGTTTCGATGTGAGCGCCGGCACCTTTGGCGGCCCGTTCGTAATCCTCATATTGTCTGGCGGGGCAGCGCGTGTCGTTGCGGCCCTGAATCACCAGCAGCGGCGCCTTCAGGTTGCCCACGTAGGTAATCGGCGAAGATTTGACGTAGACATCCATCTTATCCGCCGGTGAGCCGCCAAACAGGCCATCGAGGTAGGTGCGCAGCGTCTCCGCCTGCTGATGGTACATGCCCACCCAATCGGCGACGACGACTTGGCCGATGCCACCGGCGAAGAGGTCGGGGCGCGTCCCTAGCGACATGAGTGTCAGGTAGCCGCCGTAGGAACCACCGGTGATCAGGGTGGCGTCGCGGTCGGCGATGCCCTGCTCGACCAGCCAATTCACGCCGGCCTCGATATCCTCGACCTCCACCTCCCCCAGGCGGCCCCAGATCGACTGCTCGAAATCACGCCCGAAGGTGGTTGAGCCACGGTAATTGATGGAGCAGAAAGCGTAGCCATGGTCGAGCCAGGCCTGGCTGGCGGGCGAGAACATCTCGGACATGACGGATGTCGGCCCGCCGTGGACGTGGACGATGGTGGGAAACGGGCCGCTTTGGCCATTAGTGGGCGTGGCGACCCAGGCCTGGATTTGCCCACCGGGAGATTCGAAATGTGCCGAGCGCCATTTGCTGCCAGCTGGTGAAGCACCGGCCGCGAGTATGACGCGCTTTTGCTCGCCGGTGCGCGCATCCAGGGCAACGAGGCGCGAAGGCTGCTCGGAATCCTGCCAGGTGGTCCAGATTTCGTCTTCGCGGAAGGTAGCAGCGCCGAAATAGCCACCGATTACCCCCGCGGGGTGATTGAGGCGCGTCGCCATACCGCTGTCGATGTCGTACAAGTAAAGGCGGTGTTGCGCCTGCCAGAGCTGCAAGAGCAGAATTTGCTGCGCATCCGGCGACCAGGCTGTCGGCACTAGCTCACCCTCAACCTCGGGCAATTCCAGGTCCTGACGCGCACCGCTGCGAGCATCCCAGATGAGCGGGCGGTTGTAGCCGCTGGCGTTGCTCTGGGCGAGGATCCGCTCGTCGCCGGCGGTGGGCGAAAAGCCGGCCGAGGCGACGCTGATGCTGGTTCCTTCACCATCCCAAAGCTCGCGCAGTGGTTCGCCGCTGGCGGTATCGCGCACGATGAGGGCAGAATCCAAATTTTCAGAGCGTTCGTTGGTCTCCAGGATGGCCAGGGCGCCATCCGCGGAAAAGCGCGGCCCGTAAACTTGTTTCATCGTGTGGTGCAGGACGCGCCACGGGCCGCCATTTTGCCGCACGTAGACGTGGCTGCCGGCTTTGGTGGCGGCGGTGAAGCCCTGTGCGCTGCCATCGGCGGATTCCTGGAACATAAAGCCGGCGTATGACTCCATATCGGGCGTGAGGTCATCTGGTTCGCCCTGTCCATCGCTGCGCATGCGGTGGAAATGGCCGATCTCGTTGCCGCCATCGTCATTCAAGTAGTAGATATATTGGCCATCGGAAGAAAGGTTGCCGAAGACAACGCCGGTTTCCGAGCGGGTGGCTTGGGTCAATTCGCCGCTGGGCACATCCCAGCCATAGAGTTGGATGATGCCGTCCTGATCGCTGACGACGAGGCCGCGGTCGGGGTTGGCGCTGGCAGTATAGGCGAAGAGGATCGAAGGAGCGCGAAAACGGTCCTTCCAGGGGGCATCTTCACGTAAGTTCAATTCGGCCGTCATGTAGGGTGACCTCTGTTATATGTGAATTTGGCTACCCAGCGTAGCAGAGCGCTGATGCCGCCGCTATGGAAAATGTTATCAGGGATTTATACCTGTGCGCGGTTGAGGATATGATAGGGTGTAATCGCAGTGAATGAGGATAGAGCGATGTCACCGCACCCCCATCGATTCTTCTTCGTGAAAATCCTCGTCCCAATCCTGGCGCAGGCGTAGAACGCCCAGCGCATTTGCATATCATCGCCCATCGCAATGGCGAGCCGCTACTGATTACGCAGTTGTATTTCGCTGAAGACCATGGGGTCTTGCTCGATGATTACATCTACCGCCAACGCGGCGAGGGCTACGACGAACTGCTCTTCATGCAAGATATTGCTGCCGCTTGCTATGCAGGGGAGGCAACAGTTGGAGCGCGCGTTGTGTTCGCGCAAGTCGTACTCGACCAGGGCGAAGGCGCCCTCGCGCCCACCCCGACGCAACCCAGAGGGAATTTCTACCCCATCGTCGATTTCCGCGGCTACGATAACGATTTGCTGGACGCCGATCCGCACCAGGAGCAGCTGACCGTCAACGACGTTCCTGAGATTTTGTCGGGTAGGGTTGGTGACGGTCTTTGGTTCATCGGTAAATTGTTCAACCGCGCCGGAGAGCAGCTCGAAGGCTACCAGATTCAGCTCTGGCAGGCAGATGACCATGGCAGACACAACCATCCGGACGACGATGCTCCTATCGAATTGCGCGACGACTTCCAATATTTCGGCATAGCGCATACGGATGGGGATGGCTTCTTGGTCTTCCGTACGCTGAAACCGTTCCCCTACAGGCAACGCCCAGCGCACCTGCATTTCATCGTGAAACAAAATGGTGAGCCATTGCTCGTCTCGCAATTCTTTTTCCCAGAAGACCACGCATATGTGCTGCGCGATCGCATTTACCTCGCTCGTGGTCATGGCGACGACGAACTTCTCTTCATGCACGATGTCGCCAGCGACTGCAAGACGGGCGAGGAGACCGATCGGTTGCGTGTGTTGATGGGGCAAATCGTGATTGACCAAGACGAAGGCCCGCGCCTGCCAAATCCCGTACTCGCCCCCGGTCCTTTCCAGCCGGTCATCGATTTCAGCGATTATGATAACGATCTGTTGGATGCCAACCCCTACCAGGAGCGGCTGACCGTCGCCGACGTTCCCCAGATCATGCCGAGCAGGGCCGGCAACGAGGCCTGGCTAAAGGGCGTCTTAACCGACCGCGCTGGCCAGCCGCTGGCGGGCTATTTAATTGAATTCTGGCACGTGGACGAAAACGGGCGATACAACCACCCGCTCGATTATATCTCTGGCGAGCTACGCGAAGATTTCCAATATTTCGGCGCGATGACGACGGATGAGAGCGGCGTTTTCGTCTTTCGCACGCTGCAGCCTGTCGAATACGACGAACGGCGACCCGCGCATTTTCATGTTAAGGTGAAGCGGGCCGACCAGTTGCTGCTCATTTCGCAACTCTATTTCCCGGAAGACAGCGAGGAGGTGCTGAGCGAGCGCATCTTTCTCAGGGATGGCGGCGACGAATCGCTCATCCTGGAGGATGTGAACAGCGCTGACGCGACGGTCGGGCTGCGCGTCGTGATGGGGCCAATTGTGCTCGACCTAGGCGAAGGCCCGCTCTCCCCCACCGCGTCCCAGGGCGAAGGTCCTTACTATCCCGTCGTCGATTTCAGCGGCTACGACAACGATTTGTTGGATGCCAATCCTCACCAGGAGCCACTGACCATTGCCGACGTTCCCGGGCTTGAATGACTCCCACTATGCTCGGTGACGAGGACGCGCCACACGAGGACGGTGAGTGACCGTAGGTTAGGATGCTGGTACGGCGGCACCCTAATCCATTCGTAACATTCATAACGTGCGCCCGGTTGTGGCGTGTTCTGGTTTCGCCAGGGGCGGCGAAAACGCCCTAACACCTGGCGCGCGCCTGCTGTATCCTAGGCGGCTAGAATAAGGGCAGGCAAAAGGCGCGACACGATGCGTGACGCCATGCGTACGGCCATCCTCATTGTAATCGCCGCTCTGGCGGGCAGCGTGCTCGGCGTCCTCGGTTTCATCCAGATCACCGGCGGCTCCGGCACCCCCAGCGGCGAGACGACCGCACCCACATTGGACGCGAACGCCATCCCCACCCTGAGCGCGGCGCAATCCTTCGCCTTGGCCACGCGCGCCGCCGAACTTGAGGGCACGATTGCCGCTCAAGCGGCCGCCATCGTCGCGCTGGAAACCGCCGCCACTTCCATCGTCATCCCCACTGAGCCGCCGCCAACAGACGCTCCCGCGGCCCGCGCCCTTTACCGCATCGCCGCCGGCGCCGAATCCGAAGCGCGCTTCTTCCTACGCGAAGATTTGCGCGGCGTTCGCACCGACGTCATCGGCCGCACTGACCAGGTGGCGGGCGATATCGTCATCGATTTCGGCGCGCCAGCGCTCTCGCAAGTCGGCGTCATGCGCATCAACGCGCGCACGCTGGCGACGAATAACGGCAATCGCAACAGCGCCATCCGCTCGCGCATCCTTCGCTCGGCGGAGGACGCATACGAATTCATTGAATTCGCGCCGACCGCCTTATTGGGTTTGCCGCAAGCGATCACGGTGGGGGAAACCTACCCACTGGAGATTGAAGGCATGCTCACGATCGTCGGGCAGTCCTTGTCGGTTATTTTTCGCGGTGAGATCGCGCTGGAGAGCGAAGAGCGCCTGCGCGGCGAATTCACGGCAACGGTGCGCTACGCCGATTGGGGCATCGCCGTCCCCAATTTTGATTTCCTCGCCAACGTGGATGAAGAGGCGCAGCTGACGCTGGCTTTCGTGGCCGATCGCGTCGCCGAATAGCCTAAGCTTCGTCTACCTCTATCTGTGTAGGCGTCGCGCCGCCCGCTTCTTCGTACCCTTCGGCGAAGAGCAGCTCGTAGCTCGCGCGCGGCAATCGCCGCAAGATCGCTCCCGCCGCCTGTCCGGGCGCGGAGAGGAGCGCCGCCTGGGTGGCGCTTTCGTCGGCAAAATCCAAAGTGAGCAAGCGGTAGAAGGCGGGCGGCGGTTGCGGCGAGCCGGTGACGCTGGCGACCTGGCGGCGCTGGATCCCCGGCATGCGCTCCAACTCTGCGAGTATGGCGTTATAGACGCGCTCGAAGGCCGCTTCTGCTCCCTCGGTGGGCTGGCGGAAGAGCAGGATCAGTTGCATCGGCCTCGCTCAGACATCCAACAACATGGGCAGGCCGAGCTGCCAGGCCCGATGCAACGCGCGCAGGAAAACGATGAGCGCGCGGACGGAATGGTCGGTGGCTTCTCTTTCTTCCAGGCAAAAGGGCAGTTGCGGCAGGCCAGCGGTGGGCGTGGCGCTCGTCAGCCGCAATAGCGCGTCCGCCTCTAGATCGCGCGCGATGGCGCCGCTTAAGAGCAACAGGACGCCGGCGTGTGGCGGTTGGATGGGCCCGAGCAGGAAGCACATCTCGAAGAGTTGATCGCCATCGATGCGCAGCGTGCCCAGTTGGCGTCGTGGCGCGGTTTCCGCCTCAAAATATACGCCGGCGGACTCGCGCAGGGCGCGCGCTGTGCTGCCGTCGTAGCGAAACTCGCGCACGAGCTGCTTGAGCATGAGCCAGACGAGCGGTTCTTCCGGCAGCGGCAGTTGCGCCAGCCACCACTCTTCTGCCGCGCGCGAGAAGGGATAAGGGATATGCCCAAAGCAGCCATAATCCGCGCCGGCGGCGTTGGCTGGGCAGGCGGCGCAATCCGCAGCGTGCGGATCAAGGGCGCTCGCCTCATCCAGCAAATCCTGCACGACGATCATCTGCGTCTCTCTATTACCAGCGGGCGTGCGGCGTGTCAACTCAAAGCCCATTTCGCTCGCTGGTCGGGAATCACCGGACTGACGGTAGGTTGCGATGAGGAGGGCGGCGCGCTGTCTACCCTTGAGGCGGGCGAGGATGCCCTCGACGCTCAGCTCTCGTTTGGCGGCGCAATCCTGCGCGATACAATAATCGATCACCATCCCGGCCCATCAAGACGCAGCGCCGGTCAGGCGCAGGATGAGCGTGAGGGCCGCCTGGACCGCCGCCAGTTTAATATCGGCGCGTTCACCCGCAAAATTGTGCCGTTCAACGATGACATCGCGCTCGCGGGCTGCGGCAAGATACGTGAGGCCGACGGGTTTGCCGGGGCTACCGCCGCCTGGACCGGCGATGCCCGTGATGCCGATCGCCAGCGACGCGCCGAAACGCGTGAGCGCGCCTTGGGCCAGTTCCCGCGCGCAGGCCGCGCTCACCGCGCCGTGCCGCTCCAGCGTCGCCTCACGCACTCCCAACAATTCGTGCTTGGCCTCGTTCGCATAAGCGACGACGCCGCCGAGCACATAATCGGAGCTGCCGGGCACGTCGGTCAACCAGCTGGCGAGCAAGCCGCCGGTGCAGGATTCGGCAGTGGCGATGCTCCAACCACGGCCGCGCAAGGCTTCGCCGACTCGGATCGCGAGCGTATCGCCGCCATGCGCTTCCGGCGATTCAGTGGTCATTCGGCGCCTCCGTCGATGAGCGTGCCATTCGCGCTTTCCCCGCGCACCGCTTCCAGCAACGCATTCTCACGCCAGAAATCGAGCACGATGATGGGCATGGAGTTCTCTTCGCAGAGGGTGATCGCGGTCATATCCATCACGTGGTATTTGCCCTCCAGCACCTCTCGGTAGCTGAGGCGGGCAAAGCGACGCGCGTCGGCGTGCTCGATGGGGTCGGCAGAATAGACGCCATCGACTTTGGTCGCTTTGATGACGACATCGGCGCCGAGCTCGGCGGCGCGCAGGGCAGCGGCCGTATCGGTCGTGAAATAGGGATTGCCGGTGCCGCCAGCGCTGATGACGACGCGTCCTTTTTCCAGGTGCCGCAAAGCGCGCAGGCGAATATAGGGCTCGGCCAGTGCGTTCATATGCACGGCGGTCTGGACGCGGGTAACGATGCCGCAGCGCTCGAGCGCATCTTGCAGGGCGAGGCCATTTATGACGGTAGCCAGCATACCCATCGAATCTGCCTGGGCGCGGTTCATGCCCTCGGCGACGCCAACTTTGCCGCGCCAGAGGTTGCCGCCACCGATAACGATGATGATTTGCGCGCCGAGGGCATGGACGGCCGCGACGCGCTCAGCGATATCAGCGGCGCGCGCCGCATTCACGCCACAACCGCCTTGGCCCGCCAGCGCCTCGCCGCTGAATTTCAGCACGAGGCGAGAATAGGCGAGTTCGTTAGTCAGCTCGGCGTTCTGGGTCATGGCGCCCTCCTCGCTGCATAAACGAACCCGCGCTCAATGAGCCTCGTCGATATCTTCCCCGACTTCAAAGCGGGCAAAGCGACGGATGCGGATGCTTTCCCCCAATTCGGAAACGGCTTCCTTCAGCAAATCGGCAATCGTAAGGCTTTCATCTTTGATGAAGCGTTGGCGCAGGAGCACGATTTCCTCATACCATTTCTCCAGGCGCCCTGTGACGATGCGCTCGAGGATGGCGGGTGGCTTGCTGGCGTGCTTGGCGTCCTCTTCCAGGATGCGCTGCTGCAGGTTACGTTCGGAGGCGCGCTCCGCCTCGGGGATATCCTCCTCGCTCACATAACGCGGGTTCATGTTGGCGATATGCAAGGCGATATCGTAAGCGAATTGCTGGAACTTATCGGTCTTGGCGACGAAATCGGTTTCGCAATTCACCTCGACGAGGACGGAGAGGCGCTTGGTGAAATGCTGGTAGCTGGCGACGACGCCTTCATTCATAGCGCGGCCGGCGCCCAGCTTGCGATCGGCGCGCGCGATCCCCTTTTCACGCAGGAACTGCTGGGCAGCCTCGAGGTTGCCATCGTTGCTTTCAAGGGCTTTTTTGCAATCCAGGGGGCCGGCGCCGGTGGCTTCGCGCAATTGCTTGACCATCGCGGCGGTGATGCTCATCATGCGGGATCCTTAGGCATCTCTTCGCGATCAGGAACGGGGAGGGAAGCGTTCTCGGTATCAGTAGTGGGTTTGTTCTCGGCAGGGCTGGGTTTGTTTACGGCAACAGCGGCGGCGGCTTTGGCAGCGGATTCCTCGGCGAAGACTTCCGCTTCGCGCAATTTCTTCAGCGTCGCTTCGCCCAAGTAGCGCTCGTCGTCATCATCTTCATCAGGCTCGCGCTCGGGGTCGAGGGAATAGCGGCCTTCGCGTGGCGCGCGCGCATCTTCCGCTTCCTCTTCGTCGAGGTCGGATTCGCGTATGGCGCTGCCTTCCAGGACGGCGTCCGCCACAGCAGTGACGAGCAAATTGATGGAGCGCATCGCGTCGTCGTTGGCGGGGATGAGATGCTCAATATCATCGGGGTCGCTGTTGCTATCCACCAGGGCGAGCACGGGGATACCGAGGATATTCGCTTCCTTGACGGCGGTCGCTTCACGGATGGTATCGACGACGAAAACAAGTTTGGGAAGGCGCGTCATGCCGCGGATGCCGCCGAGGCGCAATTGCAGCGTGTCAATTTTGCGCTGCATCATGAGCCGTTCTTTTTTGGTGAGCTGCTCGAATTCACCGGCCTCGCGCCGCTCTTCCAATTGTTTGAGTGTGTCGATGCGCTCGCGAATCGTGCGCCAATTGGTAAGCATGCCACCCAACCAACGGTGCGTCACGTAGGGCATACGACAACGCGTCGCTTGTTCGTGGACGATGTCTTGCGCCTGGCGTTTGGTGCTCACGAAGAGCACTTCGCCGCCTTCCGCGACGATTTTAGCGACACGTTCGTGATGCTGACGCAGGGCGACAATCGTTTGTCGCAAATCCAAGATGTGGATGCCGTTGCGCTTGGTGAAGATGTAGGGGGCCATCTTCGGGTTCCACTTTTGGACACGGTGGCCGAAGTGACAACCCGCTTCGAGCAGGTCTTTCAGGGTGAGTTGGAAGGACATGGGGCGAGGCTCCTCGTTCGTGTTTGCGCGACCACGCCCTTCACCCGCAGCGCTCAGAGCCGGCGATGGGGCATGTTCCTCATGAACCACCATCGCCCACCCAACACTGGCGCTCCATCCAGGCGTGTGGGGGTTATGCGGGCGCGAAAGCCCGCGTAGGGATTGTAACATGCGGCGGCGCGGGAGCAAGGGGGAGTGTGGCGCTACGCACCCATTATTGTGAGGTAGCCCAGCGGCACGCGCGCGTCGGGTAAAAGCATCCCATCGGCGTCACTTACTGGCATACGCCCCAGGTCACTCAGGCGGTAGAGACCCGTGTAAATGGCGTAGCGACCGGGCGCCAAATCCGCCGGGAGCGTAAATTGCCAGGTTTCGGTATCGCGCAAGCCATCGTACCAGAGCCGCGTCGGCAAGCGCGCGCCCAGGGGTTGCTGATCGTGATTCCAGAGCGCGCCCGTTTCTTCATGGACAAAGTGTAGGAATTGCACCCAGTCTTCACGACCTTCGGCATCGGCTTGCCAGGTGAAGGGGATAGCCAGTGTCTCGCCGGCGCGCGAGGATTCTGGGAGGGAAGCGCCGCGGAGCGCAAAGCTATTACCAAAACGATAATCCAGGGCGTCGTCCGGCAGGGCGCCTTGTTCCGCAGCAGGAAACACATATTCACCAAGCACAACCTGTGTGTCGCTCAGGAGGTGCTGGTCGCTGGCGGTGATGGTCAGCGGCGGATATGCTTCTCCCTCCTTCCGCCAGAGTGTAAGGGCGAGCCAGAGCGCGCGATCAGTGGGAATGTCGTCATAGAGCAGTTGAAAATCTACGCGCTGACGGTATATCCTGCCAGGCAACCAATCGCGCGCAGATATCTGGTTCCATTCGTCTTGCTTCACAAGAAGACGAGCGGTCGTTTGGTCCAGAACCTCTATCGAAAAACCGAATTTCTGAGTGAGGGAATCAGCGCTTCTCAGATACAAAAATACAGTCGACCGACCACTCGCTCGCGGGATATCCCAGCGGAAGCCGAGCGCTTCTAGATTCGCAAAATCCGGCTCGATCCTCAAAGGATGGGCAATTGTATGCAGTTCGACGCGTGGAACTTGCCAGAAGAGCGCCCGTGTGATCACAATAGATATAGCAAACGATGCTAGTGCAATTTTCGTCGTGCTCCCACGAGCAGAGACAGGAATCGTCGCGCTCGCATACGCGAGCAGCCCCGTGAGCGCGCTCAAGACACCGAGAAGCTCGGCGTTTTCTTCCCAGAAACCGAGGAGGAAACAAATCCCCAAATCATTCCAGCATTGCAGCTGGGGTAATCTATCCAGGTATTTCGCACATAAGAAGGCAATGGACAGGCCGCCAAATATCCAGAGGAAACTGATCCCAATAGTCAGCCGAGCGCGCCGCCGCGCCTCCAAGATACCGCCAACGAGCAACACAACTCCGCCAATGACGTAAAGAACATACATGCCACCCCAGCGCTCGTGCAGCACCAGGATTTCATCCAGAGCCAGCGTGAAAAAACCAACCGCGAAGAGCAACCAATAGCCTGTTCGCAACAGCACCCGCGGTTTGTTTCGCAATCCAATCGTAAGCGCCAGCGCTCCCGCAAATAGCAATTGCGCGGTGGCAAAGAGCGTAGGGATATTTTGTAGGCCCTCGGCCTGATAATACCAGCGTCTATGAAGATGGTGACCTTCAGGGAAATTGTCGATGATGTATAACAAATTGAGGAGCAGCAGTCCGAAATTCGTTAACCAGCAGAGAGTAACCAGTGTGGTTGCGACGGGCGGGCAATGCGGGCGCATTTTTCGCCAATAAAAGATCAACCACACCAGATTTAGAATCAACGCGACTATGATGCTTGCATGAGACGGCCGCTCGAGAATTCCATTCATGCTTTGTTTGCTCCATCATTCTCATAGCAATCGGCTCCAGCGGGATACGCCCTCGAACGAGGGTAACCAGCAACGTTTTTATAGCCGGTAAGCGAGACATTCTACTATTGAGCTTCCATTATAAGCGATACAATAATTTAGCGTTGCGAGAACAAGTTTGGCAGCCGCTGGTTCCGCGAGGCACCTACCGCCTCCCTACCCTACCTCTGGCTCTGCCTACTCGCTAGCATAAACCTCCTATGTCCCTCCTGCACGCGCGCGGCCTCGCTCAGCGTCATGGCTACGAGACCATCTTTGCCGGGATCGATTGCTCCATCCCCACCGACGCGCGCATCGCCCTCGTCGGCGCCAACGGCTCCGGAAAATCCGGCCTGTTGCGCATCCTCACCGGTGAAGACGAACCCAGTGCCGGGCACATTCAGCGCGCACGCCTATTGCGCTTGGGCTATTTGCCGCAAGAATTCGCCGCCTCCACAAGCGACCACAGCCTCTTTCAAGAACAGCTGCGTGCCTTTCCTGATCTGCTCACGATACAAGAAGAATTGCGCGCGCTCGAACGTGCGCTGGAGAGCAACACGCCCATCACAGAACATACGCTGCGTCACTATGGCGAGCGAAGCGCAGAATTCGAAGCGCGCGGCGGATATCGATACGAACATGAAATCCGTCGCGTGTTGAGCGGCCTTGGCTTCGGCCCTGCTGATTACGAACGACCGCTCTCACAGTTATCCGGTGGGCAACAGACGCGCGCTGCCCTCGCCCGCTTGCTGCTCGAAGCGCCGATGCTTCTCGTGCTCGATGAGCCGACGAATCACTTGGATATCGCCGCGCTCGCCTGGCTCGAAAACTATCTGTCGAATTACAACTGCGCCATCCTCCTCGTCAGCCACGACCGCCAATTCATGGACGCCTTCGCCAGCGAAATCTGGGAGCTGGAAGGCGGCCAGCTGACGAGATACCGCGGCAATTTCAGCCATTATCGTACGCAACGCGACGCCCACCGAGAGCGACAGTCAAAGGTTTTTTCCGCCCAGCAAGTCGCCCTTCGAAAAGACCGGATTTCATCCGCAAGCACCTGGGCAGCCGCCTCACCGCCCAGGCCCGCGGCCGGCAAAAGCGGCTGCGTACCCTGACTAAACGCGGCGGCCTCATCCAGGCGCCCCGTCGTGAACGCGCGCCGCGCTTCTCCTTCGCCGGAGGCAACCGTAGTGGCGACGAAGTGTTGATGACACACAACCTGGTCGTCGGCTATGACGAAGCAGCACCGCTATTGCGTTTGCCAGATGTGACGCTGCTGCGCGGCGAGACAGCGGCCATCCTCGGCCCGAATGGTAGTGGCAAAACGACACTCTTGCGCACGCTGCTGGGCGAAATACCGCCCCTCAAGGGCGCCCTCCGTTTCGGCGTGGGCAGCCGCATCGGCTACCTCGAGCAAGCACGCGCCGCCCTGCATGACGAGGAGACGCTACTCGAGGCATTGCTCGCGGCAAAACACATGCCCATCTCCGCCGCGCGAGATGAGCTGGGTCGCTTTGGCTTTTCGGGCGATGACGTTTTTCGCGCCGTCGCCACGCTCTCCGGTGGCGAACGCAGCCGCTTTGCCCTCACCCTACTGGCGCAAACGGCCGCCAATTGCTGGCTGCTGGATGAGCCGACGAACCACCTCGATGTGCCGAGTCAAGAGCACCTGCAGCGCGCGCTGGCGGATTTCGATGGGACGACGCTACTCGTCAGCCACGACCGCTTCCTGATCGCTGCGCTGGCCACACAAATCTGGGAAGCGCGTGCCGGCACTCCGCGGCCGCAAGAGATGGGCGAGGGCGAGGTGCGAATCTTTGCCAGCGGTTATGCGGAATACCTGGCCAAGCAAACCGACCCACATAGCGACAGATCCGCCAAACCCGCCAGCCCGCCGCTCAACCCGCCGCCATCGCGGCAGGCCCTCTCGGCCTACCAGCGCCAACGACGTCTGGCGGAATTGGAAGCGACTATCGCCCAGATCGAGGAGCAGCAAGCGGAATTGGAGGCGCGTATCGCCTCAGCCAGCGCCGATGGGGACGTGAAACGCGTCAGTGAGCTTGGCAAAGCGCACGCGCGCCAGGCGGCCAAATTGCAGCGCGCGTTCACCGAATGGGAGCGGATCAGCGAGTGAGGCAGCAGGCAAAACCTGCGTTAGCTTGGCATAGTGGGCCGCCATCTCTCCTTCTCCCAACAATTATTCCGCATGGATCTCGCCCAGATCCTCGCGCGGACCGGCGCCTAATCGCTGATGGTGATCGAACCCAGCGGCACGCGCGCGTCGGGTAAAGGCATCCCATCGACGTCGCTTACTGGCAAACGCGCCAGGTCGCTCAGGCGGTAGAGGCCCGTGTAGATAGCATAGCGGCCGGGCGGCAATTCCGCCGGTAGCGTGAATTGCCAGGTTTCGGTATCGCACAATCCCTCGTACCACAGCCGCGTTGGCAGGCGCACACCCAGTGGCTGTTGATCGTGATTCCAGAGCGCGCCCGTCTCTTCATGAACGAAATGTAAGAACTGCACCCAGTCTTCTTCGCCGTCGTTAGTGGCTTCCCAGGTCATCGGTATCGTCAGCGTTTCGCCGAGGTGGGCGCTGTCAGGGATTTCCACACCACGCAGTACGATACCGTTTGAGAAACGAAAATCAAGCACATTCTCGGGTTTGGCAACGTCTGGTTCTGCTGGGATGACAAATTCTCGTAGGACGATTTGCGTTTCGCTCAACAGACGATCGTCGCTCGCGCGGACGGGTATTGTCGTGAATGCACTATCTTCAGTTTCCTGCCATATAGATAAAACAAACCACAGTGCGCGATTTGTTGGGACATCTTCGGGCACCCAGAGTTGCTGGTAATCTCTATAGACTCGACCACGTAGCCAATCCTCCGCCGTCCGCCGACTCCAATGTTCATGCGCTGCATAGACAGATTCGTTCGCTTGATCAACAATGTGAATAGCGTAACCAAAATCCGAATCAAAGACTCGGTCAGCTTCTCCATAGAGATAAATGAGATAATAATGGCCATTTTCAATTACCTTTGCTTTTCTAAAATAGGACCCCAATAAAACATAGTCATTTTCGAACTCAGTTAAATATCGAAATCTTAAGGAAACCGACGTAGAAGGTTGCGATAAATCCAACCGTGCTTGGATTGTTCTGATATTCCCAAGTAATAAGAAAGTAAACACGATAAACACAAGCAACATGGGCCTTCTGATGCGTTGCCAGCGGAGAGCAGCAACAGTTGTTTCCGCGAAACCCAGTGCGGCCATGACCACAAAAAATGCGCCGGTTTTTTCTAATGATTCCTCTAAAGGGTGGAAGCGGACACAGTACATGGAAAATTGCTTCAAATAATCACGGCACACTATGCCCATTTTGTCAAATACCTCAGCGCCGATAACGCTCACCACCAATCCTAAGATGAGTAAATATAGGTATCTTCTCTTTTTAGGATCCAGATACCTCCAGACTGCTACAGTAAGCAAAGCCGTGATTACGCCACCCAGCAGGTAAATTTCCTCCAATATGGGAAAGCGGTCATGCAAAACGCCAAACTCATCTTGCCCTAAGACATACAACCCCAACGCCAAGAGCGCCCAATAACCGCGGAGCCAACGGGGCCGCAGTGGCGCCAAGGCAGTGATCGCCAGCGCGCAAAACGAGCCCGCCAATACCTGAAAGGTAGAAAATGCCACGGGAATATTGTATTCGGCATCGTGATTCCACCAGGCATGAGGTCCAATCGGCCAACCATGCATTGTCAACAATAGCAACTGACCTGCCAACAATAGCCAGCCAAACCGCTGCGCTCGCTTACCGAATAGGTGGCGTAGCCAACCTCCGTAGACCAGTATTATGACTGCATACAGTATGTAACTCAGCAAAATGGTGGGTAAATCTGATGAACCAGCCTGGAAGGTTAACAACTCACATTCTCTGATATTCAAACTGTTTGTATTGCTAGAGTTTAGTCTAGTTAAAAATGTGTGCTAATACAGCCGTCATTCCGAGATCGTGATGTAATTCAAAGGCACGCGCGAGTTGGATAAGGGCAAACCGTTCTCGTCGCCTACCGGCAAACGCCCCAGGTCACCCAGGCGGTATAGACCCGTGTAAATGGCATAGCGACCGGGCGGTAGGTCAGTAGGCAGCGTGAATTGCCAAGTTTCGGTATCGCGCAACCCCTCGTACCACAGCCGCGTTGGCAGGCGCGCGCCCAGCGGTTGCTGGTCGTGATTCCAGAGCGCGCCCGTCTCTTCATGAACGAAATGAAGGAATTGCACCCAGTCTTCTGTGCTGTCACTCGCCGCTTGCCAAGTGAAGGGAATGGCCAGCGTTTCGCCAGCGCGGGCGATCTCGGGCAACTCGGCAGCGATGAGCGCGAAACCGTTCTCGAATTCAGCCAGCGAAACGGACGGTGCGGTCGACGACGGCGCGGGGATGACGAACTCGCGCAGCACGACCTGCGTGTCGCTGAGTTGTTGATGGTCGCTGGCACTGATGGTCAATGACGGATGTGAATCGCCCACCTGCCGCCAGAGCGTGAGGACGAGCCAGAACGCGCGGTTAACGGAGAGGTCAGGTGGGATATTGAGATCTACGCTCTGGCGATAGGTGCGCCCAACGATGCGATGCCATTGCGGATCTGAAAAATGGTGATTCACTGCAACGATGCTCGCGCGCGTCTTCTGGTCGACGAGGTGTAAAGAGAGACCGTCGCTCATGAACTTGGGTTTGGTCGCGTTGATATACAGGCGGATGGTCAAGGGCCGGCCCACTATGGGAGCATCATCGGCGAGGCGAAATCCGCGCAACCAGAGCGCACCATCGTGAAAGGCGATATGCGCGCGTTGCCCGAAATATTTCAGTTCGACCCGCGGCGCGAGAATGATGGCGCCAAACAAAACAACCGACATCAGCAATAGCGAAAGGAAGATCACGCCGGCGCGTCGCCATTTGTGAGGTCGATAGGCGCTACCCAATAAACCCAGAGCGCCTATCAATACCAGCAGGATGCCGAGCATCTCCAGCGCTTCTTCCACCGGCATATTCCAGAACTGGTCGCCGCCAATCCGGGTATAGGGGAAACGGTCGAGCACCAGCGCGCCAAAGCCGCCTATCGCCAGGCCAGTGGGCAATAAGATAAATAGCCTGGACACCGCCCGTGAGCGCCACACCCAATAGCACAGCCAAAGTAAGAACAACGCGCCACCCAGGCGATAGAAATGCCCCAGACCGCGCGACGCTTCGTGCAAGCCAAAGTATTCATCTATCGCCAGCAAATAAAATCCTAAGCTGATGGTAAGCCAGAAAAAGGCCAAAGCGCGCGAAGTCCTTAGGTTTAGCAGGGCATTTGTTCCGCTGATACAAGCGACCAGCAAGATCTGAATGGTGGAGAAAGTGGCCGAGAGGTTAGCCTCCATCTGCAGATTGAATAGCCACTTCGTATAGCTGGAGATGCCCACTCCAAAACGACTAAAAGCATAGAGCAGGAAAATCGTTACCTGGCAGGCGAACAAGACCATCCCGGCACGGCGGGCGATGGGCGGCAATTGCGGCCACAGAAGGCGCCACGAGAGGATGGCAAAAAGCGACTGGCACAGTAAAGCGAAACCGATTTCAATCATTTGCTCCCCACCCGCTCATCATAGCCAATTCGAGGAAAAGCATACGGCTCCGCGCCGCCTGTTAGAATAGTGGTGTACCAGCGCTTAGCCGCTGATGGCGATGGAACCCAGCGGCAGTGACTTTCCAGGTCAGCGGGATTACTCGCTTTCTGCTCTCCGCTAGAATAGGAGCGTCTACCTATGAGGAGAAACCATGAGTCAGATTTCCCCCGCGTTCTTCAGCCAACAGCTCCCCAAAGTCGGCCCGATCCTGCGCACGCTAACCGCCGACCTCACCCCGGAGCAAGCACGCAACTGGCGCGATGGACCCGACGGCTGGAACGCGATCGAAGTCATCGCCCACCTGCGCGATTTCGAGCGCATCTTCATCGAATGGGCGCAGCTCATGCTGGAAGAAGAAAAGCCCACCCTACCCCTTTATGACCCCGACGCCCTGGCGCGCGAACGGCGCTATGGCGATGGTGATTTGCCCACCGTCTTCGCCGAATGGGAAGCGGGCCGCGCCGCCAGCATCACCTTCTATGCCGCGCTCAGCGAGGCCGATTTCGCGCGGCCCGGCATCCACCTCCGCCTCGGAGAATGGAGCGTGGGTCAGGGACTCGCGTTGCAGGTGTTGCACGACCTCACGCATTTCGAGCAACTGGCGAAAATCCGCGCGGGAGCGGATCGCTAGCCGTGGCGCAAATGCGCGCGCTGATTTGCCGGGAATTCGGCCCACCGTCGCGCCTGCTCGTTGAGCGCGTGCCGCAGCCGGAACCCGCCGCCGGCGAAGTGCTCATCGACATACGCGCTTGTGGTGTAAATTTCCCCGACCTGCTGATGGTGGCGGGGCAATATCAGCTCCGACCGCCTCTACCCTTCACGCCGGGCCTGGAATTGGCGGGGGAAATCGCCGCGGTGGGCGCGGGCGTGCCGGCAACGCGCGTCGGCGAGCGAGCGCTGGCGGTAGTAAATTACGGCGCCATGGCGGAATACGCCGCCGTCCCTGCCGAACGGGCCATCCCCATCCCTGATTCGCTGGGATACGAGGCGGCGGCCGGCTTCGCGCTGGCATATGGCACCTCGCAGCTGGCCCTGCAGCATCGGGCGCGCTTGCAGGCGGGCGAAACCTTGCTCGTGCTGGGCGCAGCAGGCGGCGTGGGCCTGACGGCCGTCGAGCTGGGGGCCTGGATGGGCGCGCGCGTCATCGCTGCCGCCAGCACGGCCGAGAAACTGGCCCTGGCCCGTGAATATGGCGCCAGCGCGGGCATCAATTATTGTGAGGAAGAATTGCGAGAACGCGTCCTCGAGCTGACGGAAGGACGTGGCGCCGATGTGATCTACGACCCCGTTGGCGGCGATCTCTTCGACCAGGCCGTGCGCTGCATCGCCTGGGAGGGGCGCTACCTGGTCGTGGGCTTCGCGAGTGGGCGCATCCCCAACCTGCCCGCCAACCGCGCCTTGCTCAAAAATATGGCTCTCGTCGGCGTCTTCTGGGGCGCTTATCTGGAGCGCGACCCGCAAATCGTCCACGGCGGACTGCGCACGCTATTGCAGCAACAGACGGCCGGGCAACTCCGCCCACACATCTCGCGCGTATATCCTCTGGAAAAAGCCGGCACTGCGCTGACCGAATTGGCGGAGCGACGCGCGCGCGGCAAATTGATCCTCACCACGGCCTAACGGGGACGCGGTGGCCTTCCTCGGGTTGCAATTGGACGTGCCAAACCTGGCGAGTACCCGCGCCTTTTATGAGGGGCCGCTGGGTTTGAAACCGTTACCCGGTGCAACGGAGTATGAAGCGCGTTATTCACTGGGCGCGACGACGCTCCGCTTCGCCCAGGGAGCGGCCGAATTGCGCCCCGCGCTGCGCTTGACGCTGGCCATACCGGCGGCCCAATTCGAAGCGGCCATCGGCCGGCTCTGGGAACGGACGCCTTTGTTGACAGTGGCGGGTGAGCGCATCCACCGACCACCGGATCGCGCCGGCCCCTTCGCCTATTTGCGGGATGTGGCGGGCAACCTGCTCGAATTCGCCGCCACCCCCAGCGAAGCCGGCCGCATGATCCCGCCGCTCAGCATCACCCAAATTGGGCTGGGCGTCTCGGACCTGACGGCCGCGCGCGCGTTGTTGCAAGAGCGGTTGGGCTTACGCGCGGGCGTGGCGGCGGCCGGGCAATCGCGATTGGAGGGGCTGGGGCGGGCGGCCTTTTTGCTAGCCGAAAGCGGCAGCTCTTGGTTGCCCGGCGAAGGAGGAATTCAGCCCAGTCCCGCGCGCGCTACGATGGCCGGTCAAATTACAGCCTGCCTGCGCTTACCCGGGCATCCATATTACGTGGATATGTTACGACGCGAGGAGTTGGAAGCGTGACGCAAAGCGGTGCTAATTCGCTGATTGGGCGGCTGCCTCCAACTCGGCGCGAATGGCGTTCTCTCTATGAATGCCGAGTGCTAAGGGCCCCAGCGTGCCGCTGGGTGATATGACAAAGTGTGGTGTGCTTGGCGGGACGATGGATCGACTCCCATATTGGTCGACGATTGCGCCGAGCATTGCGGGTGTCATCACGGCGAAGCGCCAGGCAAAGCCGTTGCTATCGGCGTAGCTGGCCAGTTGGTTAGCGCGCAAGTTGGTCTCTACGCTCAAGCCAACGAAGACGAATTCTTCGGCGCTCAATTGGGGGTAAAGCTCGCGCACACGGCGCTGCTGAGCGAGGCAATTACCTCACCAGGTGGCCATGGGCTCTACAAAGACGGTCTTGCCGGCGAATTCGGCGAGCGTGAACGTTTCGCCCGTGCGCACGTCGACGATCGGCAAGATGGCCAGCGGCGCGGCGGTATATTCGATGGTGGGGGCCGCTTCCTGACCCATCAAGATGGTGAGCGGCCAACGCGGCGCGCCTTCCGCCGTGCAAGCGGCCGCCGCAAAAACCAACGCTAGTAAGGTCGTGATTCTTCGCATCATCGTCATATTCCCCTAACCCACGCTCATGATAGCAGAAAATGGGGCGATTCGCCCGCAAATTTACCCGGCCGCGCGCAATTCTTCCAGGATCTGGCTGGCGCTATGCTGGCCGAGTCGCAAGGGTCCGAGGCTGCCCGATGATGCGACGATGAAATGGGGTGTGCTGGGCGGCACGATGGCGCGGCTGTCGAATTGGGCGACCAGGGCAGCCAGGAATTCCTCCGACGCTATGGCAAAACGCCAGGAAAAACTGTGCCGATCAGCGTATTCTGCCAGTTGCGCGTTGGAGATATTCATCTCCACGCTAAAGCCGAGGACAATGTAACCCTCACTGGTGATTTGGTCGTAGGCGTCGCGCACACGGCGCTGCTGGCTAAAGCAATTGCTTCACCAGGTGGCCATGGGCTCAATGAAGACGGTCTGGCCGGCGTAATCGGCGATCGTGAAGGTTTCACCTGTGCGCACATCGTCGAACGGGATGTTGAGCAGCGAAGGCGCGTCCGTGTCAGATGCGGGCGGGCCGCTGGATGTTTCTTCCACGCCACCGCAAGCCGCCAGCACCAATGCCGAGAGCAACAGGTAGGTCGTTCGCATTAACTTCCACATGTTTTGTCCTCCCCGTCTAGGTCACCCCGATCATGAGAAAAGGCTCGACCCAATCAATTGCCAGGCCGACGATGCCGATGATGATCAACAGGGCGCCCGCGAGTCGCGTGAGCAAGGTGTGGCGCTTCGCCAGGGCGCGCGTCAGGCTGCGTTGCGCGGAAGTTGCCAACAAGGGCAGGACCAGCAAGGGCCAGCCAAAACCCAGCCCAAAGCCAAGAAAGAAAATGAGCTGTTCGAAGGCATAGGCGCTGCTGACGGCGCTGAGGGCGAAGATGGCCGTCAGGTAAGGGCCGGTGCAGGGCAGCGTCATCGGCGCCAGCGCCAGGCCATAGGCATAAGCCGTGATGAGTGGATTGCGGAAAATTGGCGCTTCCAGCCGCGTCAGCCAGGCGAAGGGGTTTTTGCCGCGCAGCATGAGCAGGCCCAGCAGGATGACCAGGCCATAGATGATCGGCAGCAGCACCGGCAAGATATCGGAGGTGGCCATTTTCAGCGCCCAGAAGATGAGCCCGATGAGCAGCATCAGCGTCAACACGCCGAGCAAGACCATGAGGCCCAGTAGGCCGCTTTGCAGGTAGCTATAGCGCGCGAATTGGCCCTTGTCGTTATCCTCTTCGCCGCGCAATTGCCCGGACAGGAAGGCGATCATGCCGGGGTAAAGCGGCAGGACGCAGATATTCGTCAGGATGGCGGGAACGCCGCTGCTGAAACCGAGCAAGAATTGATCCACGAGCATGTTCCACTTTCCTTTCGTCGCTAATCCCAGCAAATGGGGATTTCGCGGTAGCCGCGCAACAGATCGGAAACGCTGGGGCGGATGCACAATTCTTCCATCGGCAGCGCGAGGCGCACATTGGGCGCGCGCTCCAGCAACGATCCGATGGCGATCGCTCCCTCCATCCGCGCCAGCGCCGCCCCGAGGCAGTAATGGATGCCGTGGCCAAAGGCGACGTGCGGGTTTTCGGCGCGCATGATATCCAGATCATCGGCCTTTTCGCCAAAAGACGCGCGGTCGCGGTTGGCGCTGGCGATGATGACGAGAACGTGGTCACCACGGGCGATATGCTGGCCACCGATGGTGACGTCCTCGAGGGCAAAGCGGTCCGTGCTGCTCTCGACCGGGCTATCATAGCGCAGCAACTCCTCGATGGCGGCGCCGATGAGCGAAGGGTTGGCGCGCAATAGAGCGAGCTGTTCAGGATATTGGATGAGGGTGACGACACCGTTGCCGATGAGGTTAACGGTCGTCTCGTGCCCGGCGACGATGAGCAGCATCAGCATGGAATACAGCTCGATTTCGCTCAGGCGGTCAGCGGCTTCTTCGGCTTGCACCAGGGCACTGAGCAGGTCCTCGCGCAGGTCCTCGCGCCGCTGCTCGCTGATATCCGCGAGGTAGGCGAGGAATGCCTGCAGCTCGGGCACATCCGCCAGCCGCGATTCCTTCGTCCTGTGCGGCCGGATCACGATACCCGACCAGTGCCGGAACTTCTCTTTGTCTTCTGTGGGGATGCCGAGCAGCTCGGCGATGACCTGGATGGGTAAGGGGAAAGCGTAATCGGCGATGAGCTCCATCTGCCCCTGGTCTTGCACAGCATCGAGCAACGAATCGGTGATGGCCTGGATGCGCGGGCGCATGGCGCGGATGAGGCGCGGCGAGAAGGCCTTTTGCACCAGGGCGCGCAGGCGAGTATGGTCGGGCGGATCCAGGGCGAGCAGGTTGTTCGTCATGAATCTGTCGACTTCGGTGAGTTGCGATATGTATTCGTCGTCGGCAACCCGCAGGTAATTCTTGGTGAAGCGCGGATCCTTGAGCACGGCGAGGACATCTTCGTGACGGGTGATGAGCCAGCTGCGGGAGCCATTTTTGTGCATGATGGGGTAGATCGGCTGCTCCTCACGCATGTTGGCGTAGACTTCGTAAGCGTAGCGGCGGAAGTCTTCATCATTGGATAGGTATTCGCGGAGTCGGGGTATGCTTACCATTGTATATTCATGGCAACTGTTACCAATGAGCCCATAGTAGCGGAAATTGTAGCTTTCGTGTGGCCTGCTGATCCATTCGCCTTACTTAATGGTATGAAAAAGTGTAGCTGCACGGCCGATGGGCAACGTGGCGAAACGCGAATCCTTCATCAGGTTCGATGGAACGATGTTGGTTGAAATGTACAAGAATGCTTGCGCGAGTTATATATCGCTTCCCTCGTCGCTAATCCCAGCGAATGGGGATTTCATGATAGCCGCGAAAGAAATCGTAGATGCTGGGACGAATTCGCAATTCCTCCATCGGCACTGCCAAACAAAACTGAGGCGCGCGCTCCAACAAAGTTCCAATGGCGATCGCCCCCTCCATGCGCGCCAGCGCGGAGCCTAAGCAATAATGTATGCCGTGGCCAAAGGCAAGGTGTGTGTTATTGGTACGTGTGATATTTAGCTCATCGGCATCCGGGCCGAAGCAGGCGGAATCACGATTGGCGCTACCGAGAACCAGCTGGATAAAGTCGCCGCGGGTGATGTGCTGACCCTGGAACGTAAAATCCTCGAGCACATAGCGGTTTGGAGAGGTCTCAATTGGACAATCGTAGCGCAGCAACTCCTCGACGGTGCTGCCTATGAGCCAGGGATTGTTGCGTAGCGTTACGAGCTGTTTCGGATTTTGGATCAGGGCCAGGACGCCGTTGCCGATGAGGTTGGCCGTCGTCTCGTACCCGGCGACGATGAGCAGCACCAACATGGAATACAGCTCAATTTCCCGCAAGTGTCTGCCCTAATCTTCGATTTTCACCAGAGAGCTGAGCAGATCATCCAGCGGTTCCTCGCGCCGTCGTTCACAGATCTCCTTCAAGTAAGCGAGGAATGCTTTCATCTCGGGATAATCCTGCATCCGCTCTTCATGAGGTTGCCGCGGGTGAGCAAAAACTCGGGTCCACTTTAGGAATTGTTCTCGGTCTTCCGCCGGTATACCGAGTAGTTCGGTGATCACCTAGTGAGGCAAAGGGTAAGCGTAATCCGCGATCAGTTCCATCCCACCCTGGTCCTGCACGGCGTCGAGCAGCGCGTCGGCGATGGCCTGGGTGCGCGGGCGCATGGACTGGACAAGACGTGGTGAGAAGGCCTTTTGCACCAGTTTACGTAATCGGGTGTGATCGGGTGGATCCAGGGTGTTCAAGTTGTTCAGCAACATTTGTTCGACGTCGTTGAGTTTTGATCCCTGATCTTCGCCCACCAGCTTCAGGATACTCTTGGTCAAGCGTTCATCATCGATTAACGCGATGATGTCTTCGTGGCGCGTAACCAGCCAATTGCGGGAGCCGTTTCTATTCGTGATTGGGGTAGATGGGGTGTTCTTCCCGCATATGAGCATAAGATTCGTAAGCATGCAGGCGGAAATCTTCCTGGCTGGATACTTGTTCACGCAAGCGAGGGCAAGCTACCATAGTATACTCTTAGCAACGGTGCCAGATGAACCTATACTAGCGTAAAAGAGGATTTTTTGTGTGTTGCGGCTCTCTTGTTGGACTCTTAGCGACCGGTTTTTGGTACGGAAATCAGCCGCTTCGCTTTAGAAATAGAGCCAGAACGTGGATGACAATGTGATGGATGAAACAACTACCAGCACGACACCTCCCCCGTATTCCCCACAATGGGACCGCACCACGCGCTACCTGGTCACCGTCGGCCTGGTCATCTTCGGCATATGGGCGCTGACCTTGCTCTCGCCGGTGCTGACGATGCTGGTCATCAGCTTCATCATCTCCTTCTTGATGTACCGACCGGCGTTGTTCTTGCAAGCGCGCGCGCGCCTTCCCTGGGTGGTGGCCGTCATCCTGCTCTATGTGGCGGTCGGCCTGGCGCTCACCCTGGCCGTCACCCTACTCATCCCGGAAGCGGTCAAGGGCTTCAACAATCTCGTGAATACTTTCGAAGGAAGCTATCTCGATTTGCAGACGGCCCTGGCGCAGCATCGGCCCGAATGGGATAATGTCAAACTTCTCGGTCTCTCATTGGATATCAACTCCCTCATCGAGCCATTGCGCGGCGTCTTTCCGGAAACAGCGGCGGAGACCAGCGCAATACCTGGCGCGCCTCCGTCCATCGACGCGAGCACACTGCAAGAGATATTGGGGCAACTCTTCAACGTCGCGTCAAGCATCACGAATTTCCTCACGCGATTCGTAGGCGGCGTAGCGGGCTTATTCACGTCGGTGTTGTTGGGCTCGCTGCTATCCTTGCTCATCCTGTTGGATATGCCGCGCAACCGCAACCTGCTTTATCGGCTGACGAACCCAATCTACCACCGTGAAATCGCCCTGCTCGTCTCGCAATTGCAGCAAACCTGGTGGGCGTTCTTCCGCGGGCAAGTCGTGCTGGCGCTCATCGTCGCGGTGCTGACCTATATCCAACTCATGATCACGGGCGTCTCGGGCGCGCTGCTCTTCGCGGTGTTGACGGGCTTCCTGGTCTTCATCCCGACGATCGGCGGCTTCATCGCCCTCATCCCGCAAGTAGCGGCCGGTTTTCTGAGCGGCTCGACTGCCTTCCCCAATATGCCACATATCTTCGTGGCGCTGTTGGTGGTGCTGGGGAATATCATCATCTCGCAGATCGTCTGGAACATCCTCTCGCCAAAGATCCTGGGGGACGCGCTGAAATTGCCCACGGCGGTGGTGATTTGCGCAGTCTTCGTGGGCGCGGCGCTGGGCGGGCTGATGGGCGCCTTCTTGATCGCGCCGCTGGCCAGCTCGACGCGCATCGTCGTCAGCTACCTGCTCAACAAGATCGGCGGGCGCGACCCCTTCCCCGACCAAACCTGGCCGGCGGAGGGCCAACTCGCTACCAGCCTGGAGGAAGCGCCGGGCTAAATTACGGTTGCTCCGTACGCAGGGCAACGCCCTGGCCATACAAATCATATTCGCCGAGGGCGGCCGGTATGAGGGCGCTTTCGCCTGCCCGCAGCGTGACTGCTTCCGCCGCGCTTTCGACCCGCAATTCACCCGCGATGCACGTCAGCGCGTGGCAACGCCGCCCGCCGGTATCCAACCTCCGCTCACCCCGGATTCGGTGCCGTTGCGTGCGGAAATGCGCCGTCTCGAGCAGGATGGCCTCTTCACTCGTCGGATAACGCGGCACTGGGCGATGGTCAAGGCGAGTGACCTGGAGGGCGCGTTCGGGTTGCAGGGCGCGCGGTCGGCCATCTAAACCCAGCCGCCCCCAATCGTAAAAGCGATAGGTGATATCGCAATTCTGCTGCACCTCGTAGAGCGTGACGCCCGGGCCGATGGCGTGCACCGTGCCCGGGGGGACATGTAAGACTGCGCCCGCGCGTGCGCGAACCCGCCGCAACAAGCCATCCCAACGAGTGGGCGTTGCGATAGCTGCCGTCAGGTCAGCCGTCGTAACTCCCTCGCGCATGCCTAGAATGAACTCCGCTTCGCCGTCTTTCGGCGCGAGGATGACCCAGGCTTCCTCCTTACCACGTGGCGCGTTTTCGAAGCAGGCGGCCTGCGCGTCGTCCGGGTGCACCTGCAGCGAGAGCCAGGCGGCCACCGAGAGGCGCTTGATGAGCAGGGGGAAACCGGCGCTGGCATCGACATCCGGGCCGAGCAGGGTGGCCGCGTCTTCGTGGAGCAGCGCGCCCAGCGTGCGGCCGACGTGCCTGCCGTTGCGCACTGTGACGCCATCGTGCACCTCCCAGGCTTCACCGATGGGCGCGGGGTCGCGTCCCGTCAGCGATTCGCTCTTGGGAGAAGTCGTTGGAGTCAAATCGCACCCGCCCCAGACGCGCGGTAACAACAAGGGCGCCAGCAATAGGGGATAGGGCGCGTTCATCGGGAGCTTATGGCCATCGCAAACACGCTATTATGTTAGCAGTTTCGCCCAAATTGGCTCAGGGAGGAGCGCCCGATGTCCTTGCCCCGCATCTTCATCACCCGGCCGATCCCCAGCGCGGGGATCGATATTCTGCGCGGCCATTGTGAGGTGGTAGTCTTCCCGGGGCCGAAGCCGCCCACGCGCGCGGAATTGCTCGCTGGCGCGGCGACGGTCGACGCCCTGCTGCCTTTGCTCACAGAGCGCGTTGACGAGGAATTGTTGCAGGCTGCGCCGAATGTGTGCGTCATCGCCAACATGGCCGTGGGCTATGACAATATCGATGTGGCGGCGGCGACGGCGCGCGGCATCCCGGTCGGTAATACGCCAGGGGTGCTGACGGAGACGAGCGCTGATATGGCCTTCGCGTTGTTGTTGGCGGCGGCGCGACATATCGTGGCGGGCGCGGATTACGTGCGTGGGGGACACTGGCAGACCTGGGAGCCGCAGTTGCTGCTCGGGCAGGATGTTTATGGATCGACGCTGGGCATCGTCGGCCTCGGGCGCATCGGACAGGCGATGGCGCGGCGCGCGCGCGGTTTCGGCATGCGCCTGCTCTACCATGGCGGCAGCGATACGGCGGCGGCCGCTGCCCTGGGCGCCGAGCGCGTTCCTTTCGCTGAATTGCTGCGCGAGAGCGATTTCGTCTCCATCCATACGCCGCTGAACCCCGAGACGCACCACCTCATCGACGGCGCGGCCCTGCGTCAGATGAAGCGCACAGCCATCCTCATCAACACGGCGCGCGGGCCGGTGGTGGACCCCGCGGCGCTTTATGAAGCGCTGACGAGCGGGCAGATCGCCGCTGCCGCGCTGGACGTAACCGAGCCAGAGCCGCCCGCGCCGGATGACCCGCTGCTGGCGCTGCCGAATTGCCTGGTCATCCCGCACCTGGGCAGCGCCAGCGTGGCGACGCGAGCGAAGATGGCCACAATGGCCGCGGAAAACGCGTT
Source organism: Phototrophicaceae bacterium (assembly GCA_965237765.1). Classification (GTDB taxonomy): domain Bacteria; phylum Chloroflexota; class Anaerolineae; order Aggregatilineales; family Phototrophicaceae; genus WTGJ01. The sequence continues at coordinate 1,649,004 of OZ250157.1, read as the reverse complement.
GGCCGGCTTGCGCGGCGAGCGCTTGCCGCATTGTGTGAACGAGGAAGTCTACGCCGTTTGAGCGAATGCGCGCGGGTGGCGCCTATTTCGCGTAATCGACCGCGCGCAATTCGCGGATGACGTGCACTTTGATCTGGCCAGGGTATTGCATCATCTCCTCGATGCGGCGGGCGATATCGCGCGATAGTTGCATGGCGGTCAGGTCATCCACTTCTCCCGAGCGGACGATGATGCGCACTTCGCGCCCCGCTTGCAGCGCGAAACTATGCTCGACGCCGGGGAAGCTGGAGGCGATTTCTTCCAGCGTCTTGACGCGTTTGATATAGGCTTCGAGGCTTTCGCGCCGCGCGCCGGGACGGGCGCCGGAGATCGCGTCGGCCGCCTCGACGAGCACGGCTTCCACGCTTTCTTGCTCACATTCATGGTGGTGGCTGGCGATGCAGTTAACGATGACGGGGTGCACGCGGTAACGCTCACAGAAAGCGGCGCCGATGGCCGCGTGCGTGCCTTCTATTTCGTGGTCGAACGCCTTGCCAATGTCATGCAAAAGGCCACCCGCTTTGGCGATATTCACATCGGCCTTGAGCTCGGCGGCCAACATGCCGGCGATATGCGCGGTCTCGATAGCATGCGCGTGCTGGTTTTGCCCGTAGCTGGTGCGGAAACGCAAGCGTCCGAGCATCTTGATCACCTCGTCATGCAAGCCAGGGATGCCCGTCTCGAAAACGGCGCGCTCGCCTTCTTCACGGATGGCCGCATCTACCTCCGCGCGGGTATCTTCGACCAATTGCTCGATGCGCGCGGGTTGGATGCGCCCGTCGCTGACCAATTTGACCATCGTACGCTTGGCGATTTCGCGGCGGACGGGGTTAAAGCTTGAGACGGTGACCGCATCCGGCGTATCGTCAACGATGACATCGACACCCGTCGCCAGCTCAAACGCGCGGATGTTGCGGCCGTTGCGGCCGATGATGCGCCCTTTCATATCGTCGCTTGGCAAAGGCACGACGTTGACGGCAACCGTGCTCACGTGCTCCGAAGCGAGGCGCTGAATAGCAAGGGAGATGATATCGCGGGCGCGGCGGTCGGCTTCCGCCTGTGTATTCGCCTCGACCCGGCGCAGGATACCGGCGACCTCGTTGCGCGCGCCTTCTTCGGCATGCGAGAGAACCTCCTGGCGCGCCTCCTCCAGCGTCATGCGCGCCACGATCTGCAGTTCTTCCTGGCGCTGCCCTTCCAATTCGACGAGCATGGTTTCGCGCTTATCCAGGCGAGCTTGGCGCTGGTTGAGGAGCTTGTCGCGGCTTTCGAGGCGCTCGATGCGCTGATCGAGGTCTTCGCGGCGGCGGCGGAGGCGATCATCTTCACGTTCCAAATCTCGGCGAACGCGCTCAGCTTTGCGCTCGACATCGTCGCGGGTTTTCTTGGCGCGGGTTTCGGCCTGATGGGTGATTTCGAGCACCAGTTTGTTCGTTTCTATTTGGCGGGCGGCCAATTCACTCTCCAGCTCCTGGCGGCGGCGGTTGCCCTGCAATTGTTGCAGACCGATATTGGCGCCATAACCAAGGGCGAGGGCAATCAGAGCGGTGGCAATGAGAATGATGAGTTCCATAGTGAATGCGGCGTAGGGCGGGCGCCGCTACTCCTTTCGGGAATCTATCGCCAAATGTGAGAATTTGGCTGGCGTAAGTATGGAAGATTGGCTCGCCTCTTCGCCGCTTGCCGCAGCTCGCTCTTCCTGGAAGAGGCGCAGCGCTTCAACGGCGTCGTGGTAGCGGAAGCCGCGGCGCTGGAGGAAAGCGCCGGCTTGCTGGCGGAAAGATTCCGCATCCAGCGGGGCCCAGCGGCGCTCATTGGCGCGGAGGGCGGCGAGGGCAGCCTCCGCGTCGTCCCAATCTTCCAGCTCGGCGTCGATGATTTCGCGAGCGACACCCTTCTGGCGCAATTCGTAACTCAATGCGCGACGGGAGGAGGGGCGGAAGGCAGCGCGGTTTTCCAGCCAGAAGCGGGCAAAGGCGCCGTCGTCGAGGTAACCACCCTCGCTGAGTCGCTGGAGGGTGGCCTCGCGCGCTTCGTCGGCGAGGGGGCGTTTTTGCAGGTGACGGCGCACTTCGGCGGCACTGCGCGGGCGGTAGCTCAGGAAACGTAGGGCGCGGCGCATGGCGAGGGCAACTTCGTCTTCGGCACGCAATTCGGCGATTTCGTTTGGCGAGAGAAGTTGACCGATGCGCAGGGCGGCAGCGCGCATCGCCTCAAGCCCGAATGCAAATTGGCCATCGAGGTATACGTTGACGCGCTCCGGGTTGCGCGCCTGGAATTGCAATGCGCTAATAACTCCCCGGTCTTTGTGTGTACTCATAGCCACCCCCGTCTTCCACCAACGGAAGTAGCGCTGTGTTAGTGTTGGCGCGCTGGACTAGCTGACGCCTCCGAGCATTACCCGCTAACCTTCACGACAACACAAAACGGACATTCAATCTGGTCACCCTCTCGGTGAAAGTCCAGTTCATCCCTTCACAGCAGCCACAGCTGCACCCAAATTCCGTACAGCGAATTGCTCATTTAGATGATTGTAACACAGATAGCAGAAAAATGGCAAAGCCATCCTGCGCTCGCCAGGATGGGTTACTTGACTCGTACCACCAGGTAAGCCACGTCAGGCGGTTTGATACGCGTTGTACTTTTGTCAGAAGTATATTTTCGCGCCAGGGCAAGGGCGGCGGCGCTCAGCCTTCTGCGAGGAGTTGTTGGATGGCTTTTTGTGTGGGCATAGCGGTCGTGGCGCCGCGGGCCGTGGTCGCCAGAGCGCCCGCTGCGCAGGCATATCGCAGCGTTTCTTCCGGAGCAGCCGCGAGCGCGTTGGGCTGTTCCGCCAAGCGCGCGAGCAGGGCCGCCACAAAAGCGTCGCCCGCGCCGGTTGTATCCACCGTGCGCACACGGAAACCCGGCGCGCGCCATTCCCCGCTCGGCGTGATCAGGCGCGCGCCGCGCCCGCCATCCGTCACGATCAGCGCGCGCAACGAATTTCGCCAGAGTGAGCGCGCGTCGCCATCCACCGTCAGGATGGGCAATTCCTCGGCGTTGAGTTTTAAGATATCGGCCTGGTCGATGAGCGGCAGGATGGCGCGCCGGGCCGCCTCAGCGTCCGGCCAGAGGTGCAGGCGCAAATTCGGGTCGTAACTGATGAGCGCGCCGCCTGCCCGCGCCAGGCGCAACGCTTCACGGGTGGCGCTGGCGGCGGGCTCCGCGCTCAATGAGAATGAGCCGAAATGGAAGATGCGCGCGCGCGAAAGACGGGCGCGATCCAATTGCGCCGCAGCGAGTAGCATGTCGGCGCCGGGCTGGCGAAAGAAGACGAAGCTGCGCTCGCCTGCGGCATCCAACGAGACAAAAGCGAGGCTCGTGCGCGCCGCGGCGGTCGTCTGCAAGCCAGCCACATCCACACCCTCGGCACGCAATTCGGCGGTGAGGAAACGGCCGAAAGGGTCATCGCCCACGCAACCGAGGAAGGCAGAAGATCGCCCCAGGCGCGAAACGCCCACCGCGACATTCGCCGGCGCCCCGCCCATGACTCGCTGGAAGCTCGCCGCTTCGCCGACGCTGACGCCCGCCTCGCGCGCGACGAAATCGACCAATATCTCGCCCAGGCAGATGACCGTCATGGCGCGGAGTCGGCGGGCGCGAGCCCCCAGAGGCGAATCGCGGTATCGCCCTGCGGCACCCTACCGCTAGCTTTGCCACCTGCCGTCGCCAGCAATTCCGCCGTCCGCGCCAGGGTCATCACGATATCTGCGTGCTCCTGCAGGATCGCGTAAGCGCGATAGGGCGCATCGCCGCCGCGCACATCCCATAGCCAAACACGCCCCGCTTCGGTCGCCACAAAGAGCGTGCTGCCGTCTTCGCTATAGATCAGGTCGGTCAGGCCGGCGCGGTGCCCGTTCAGGCGTGTGATTTCCACGATTTGCCCCGGCTCCCCACTCACATCATATAAGCGCACTTGGCCGTTACGGCTGGCAATGGCTAATTGTTCGCCAGCGGGTTGCATGGCCATGGCCGTGACGCGCTGCCCGGGGCCGATCGGGAAACCACGCAAGCGCGTCACCAGCTCGCCGCTCGTCACATCCCAGACGCCCACCCAGGGGTCCGCACCGCCGCTAAAAAGGAGCGTCGCGTCAGCATTAAAGGCGACGACGTGCAGGCTATCGCGGTGGCTAGCGAGTGCGGGCAATTCTTCCAGGGTGACGGCGCCCTCATTTTCTGGATCGCGCCACAAGCGCCAGATATGCACGGTCTGGGTGGCGTTGCGGGCGGCGGCGAGCCAATGGCCATCACCGCTGATCGTCAATCCACGCGCCCAGCCGGTGAGCGATTCGCTGCGGGCCAATTCGGCGCCGAAGATGGGCGACGCGAGGTCGGCATCCCAGACGCGCACGGTGTTGTCACCACCGAAGACGGCCGAGCGGCGCGCGCCAGAAGCGGAAACGAGCAGCGCGCCATCGGGCGTGAAGGCGAGGCTGTTGATGCTGCTGCCATGACCGCGCAGGCGGGTGATGAGCTGGCCCTGCGGCACATCCCAGAGCCAGATCTCCAGCTCGCTGGGCGATTCGGTGTGTCCGCCGGCGCTGGCGAGGAGGCGCCCATCGGGCGAAAAGGCGAGGGCATTGACGCGCGTTTGGTGGCCGAGGAATTCGCCGAGGAGCGTAGGCGGCATAGGCGGTGGCGGCGCCTGCGCAATCACTGGCCCAGCCAATACCATGCCAACCAAGAGCGCTAGCCCCACGCAACACTGCCATTTCCGCCGCATCATCCCATCCCTCACCCGCGCTTTCGAACGAGCCGCGAGAATACTAACACGCACTAGAGATTAGGGCTATAAAATATCCGCCACGCTGCATTATGCTGAGCGCAATACGGGGGACGAATGGCGGCCGGCCTGAGGGTCATCCTACAACGACAATACATGCAAAAGCGCCTGCTGGCGCTTTATTTGCCTTGGCTGCTGACGGCCATCGCCCAGGGACTGATACTGCCGGTCTTGCCGCTTTACGCCAAATCCTTTGAAGCCAGCTTCGCGCTGGTCGGTCTCGTCGTCGCCGGGCAAGGAATCGGCACGCTGCTGGCCGATTTGCCGACCAGCCTCTTGCTGCATCGCTTCTCATACAAGACCGTGGCGATGATGGGTCTCGTCGTCATCGGTATATCGCGCGCTTTGCTCTTTATCGCGCCGACGATCCATATCGTCCTCTTGCTGTGTATCCTGGCCGGCGCGGGTCGCGCGCTGTTCTTCATCTCGCAAACAGTCTACATCACCGAGACGGTGGCGCCACGGCGACGCGGACGGGCGATTGCGATCTTTGGTGGCTTGATGCGCGTCGGTGTCTTCATTGGCCCGGTGATCGGTGGTTTTGTCGGGGCTTATCTGGGTTTGCGCAGCGTCTTTTTACTGAATGCCTTGTTGATCATATCCGCCTTGGTTGCCTTGTTTACCTTGATGCCGAATCGCAGCCAGGCAGAAACCAAGGCTGCGCGCGCCGTTCACCACCACAGCCTGTTACGCACCATGCGCCAGCATGCGCACGTGCTGCGCGCCGCCGGCCTGGGGCAGATCCTCGCCATGCTCACCCGCTACGGTCGCATGGTCATCATCCCGCTATACGCAGCAGAAGAACTGGGCTTAGGTGTGGAATACATCGGTCTCATCGAATCTTTCAGCTACGGTCTGGATATGATGTTCTTTTACCCGGCCGGTTGGGTGATGGATCGCCTCGGGCGAAAATACGCCATCATCCCCTCCTTCGTCGCGCAGGGCGTGGGCTTGGCGCTCATTCCGCTGACGGCATCGGCTGGCGGGATTCTCTTCGTGGTGGCGCTACTGGGAATTGGCAACGGCATCGGCTCCGGGACGATGATGACGTTAGGCTCAGACCTAGCGCCGGCCAATGCGCGTGGCGATTTCCTAGGCGTCTGGCGCTTCATCGGCGATTTCGGCATGGTCGGCGGGCCGCTTTTGGTGGGGAATATAGCCGACCTGTTCACGCTGGGCGGCTCGGCGCTGCTGCTCGCTGCGGCCAGCCTCTCGGCAGCGGGGATCTTCGGCTTCTTCGTGCCGGAGACGTTAAAGCGGAAACGGTTGGCGCCGGCCGGTTCGTGATTCCGCTGCGACGAGTACATTCGTTGCAATATACTCAACGATAGTTTCGCACCGATATTAGGGGGTGCAACATGCGATACCTACTGCTCCTACTGCTACTCTTGCTCAGCTTCAGTTTGGTCGCCGCGCAGGACGCGGCTCATGATGCGGTAATCGAATTCACCGACCACCCTGCCCTCGTCGTCAGCAACATCGATGCCCTCCGAGTGCGCAGCACACCGGCTATCGAAGCCGACAACATCGTCGGGCGCCTGCAGCCCGGGCAGCAGGTCCATGTCCTTGCGCGCGATGGCGATTGGCAGCAGGTACGCCGCGAGGATGGCCTGGTTGGCTGGTCGCACAGTGATTACTTGATCGATATGCCGCCGCGGCAGATCGGCGAGACGCGCCTGTTTCGCATTCATGATGATGTTGTGGATACTGCGGTGTTGGTGAATGCTGACCTGCGCCATATCGGCAAGCACAGTTACATTTACGTCACCGAGCATCCAAGACAGGGTTTTCAGGTTGATTCTGACGATCTGCGCGAATTTGCCGAGGGATTCGACACGTACATCTACCCGGATACTTTCACCCTCTGGCCAACTGAAACGAAACCCAATATCGAGGGCGACGAGCGCGTCGTCATCCTGCTCAGCATGGGGTATAAAAAAAATGCCAGTAGTTCAGGCGGCACCTATCGCAGACGCGGAGATATGCCCAGAGAAATCAACCCCTACTCTAACCGTACCGGTTTCCTAGAATTGACATTTCACACCAATATTGATCCTGATTTTCTCCTCAATGTTGCCGCACATGAATTACAACACCAAATCCATCACCTTTACGATGTAGATGAACACAGTTGGGTCAATGAAGGGCTTTCCATTTTCACCAGCGCCTATGTGGGAGAAAACTTGGTATACCTGAGAGTAACCGTGGTTGGCCATCAGGACCAACCATACAACCAGCTCAACAAGTGCATTCATAAAATATGTGGGTCTGGCCCAGGATTCATCTTTGCCACCTACATCTTCGAACAGCTAGGGCTGGATGCTCTACAAGCCTTCGCCAAGCGATCGGAAAATGGCCTGGCCGCGCTCGATGCCGTGTTCGCCGAGCGCAGCAGTGAGTTGGATACCGAAACCTTCTTCGCCAATTGGGTGCTGGCCAACTATCTGTTCGATCCGCAGTTGAGCGATGGCCGTTTTGGTTATCAGCTGCTCCGTTCACTGAATATTCCGAAACCCTATGTGAGAGGCCAAATCATCAGCTTGCCAACCCTCATTCAAGAATCTTTACCACCGTACGCCACGGATTTTTACGATTTTGCTTTGCCGACAAGTGATCAGCCACAGCAATTGGAACTGGCGCTGCAATTCCCCAATTCAGCCGCTCAGGATGGCTGGCTGCAACTCGTACAAGTGGTCGATGGGGAAGTCATCCTGCAACGCTTCCGCGCCAGTGATTTTCGCAGCCGGATGATGAGCGCTACCCTCCAACCTAATGCTGAACAGGCCTTCCTCGCCATTTCGCCCTTCCGTGCGAATGCCAGATACCTCACGGCGAAGCAACCCTATATCCTCAAGATTCACCTGGCGGGCAGCGAAATCACCACGGCGGATTACGCCACCATTGAATCTTCCCTTTCCCTCAAACCAGCCGATCCGACGAATACAACAGAGCAAAGATCACCTGCCTATTTGGCTTGGTTGATCCGTGGAACCATAGATCTGTTTATTAGTAACAGAAACAGGATCTTTGCTGAAAACAAAACCGACGAATATATTGTCAAGGTGGAGGAACTATTAGCAGCCGGTGCGGATATAAGTAATTCCACCGGCGGTTCTCTCCTGGCCAAAGTGGTGAAATATATCCGATCACCTGAATTGATCACTTTGCTCCTGGAAGGCGGCGCAAACCCAAACCGGGGCGGTTCCTACACGTTTTCTCCAGGGGGTGTGGGATCATATTCTGGTACCCCGCTGAATTACGCTGTGTTTTTCGAAGATGTTGCCAGCGTGAAACTTCTACTCGACGCAGGCGCTACCGTAAACAATTCAGTGCTTCAATTAGCCAGCATTGAAGGGAATACCCGCACCATCCAATTGCTGCTCGCCGCCAGAGCAGACTCGAGAATCAACGCGGTTGGAGTGAGAGCAGCCGCCTCTACGGCACGGCGATATGGACATCATGCTGCGGCCGAGATGCTCGAAGCGGCAGCGGCGGCGCGCGAATCGTAAAGCCCGCTGAGGCAGAGCGGCGCAAACGGTTAGTAACGACTAGTTCGTGATTCCGCTGCGGCGAGGAGCCTTGTTGCGATATAATCAACGACAGGTTCATACTAAAATTAAGGGATGCATCGTGCGCTACCTGCTTTTCTTAGTGGTGCTGTTAGCACTCAGCATCGGTTCGGCCGCCGCGCAGGATGCAGCTCAAGATGCGGTAATCGAATTCAGCGACCACCCCGCGCGCGTCGTCACCAACATCAACGCCCTCAACATGCGCAGCTCCCCGGCCATCGAAGCCGATAACATCGTCGGGCGCTTGCAGCCCGGGCAGCAGGTACAGGTCATCGCCCGCGATGGCGGTTGGCAGCAGGTGCGCCGCGAGGATGGCCCGACCGCCTGGGCACACAGTGATTACTTGATTGACCTGCCGGCGCGGCAACTCGGCGAGTCGCGCTTGTTCCTCCTGGAAGATAGCTTGATGGATTCCCCGACCCTAGTGCATGCCGATCTCCGTCACATCGGCCAACACAGTTATATCTACTTCGCCGAACACCCCCGGCAAAGCAATTGGGTGAATCTGAACGAGCTGCGCGCCTTTGCCAAAGCCTTCGATGAGCACATCTACCCAGAAACCATCGCACTCTGGGATCCGGATCCCAAACCCAGCCACGAGGGCGACGAGCGCATCGCCATTTTATTCACCGTAGGCTATAAGAATAACACTGGAGCCTTGGCCGGTTTTTTCCATAACCGCAGCAATATGCCCGGGGAGCTCCATCCCTATAGCAACCGCACCGGTTTCATCGAAATTACCTGGCACAACGGAATTTCACCGGATGTCCTGCATCATGTCGTTGCTCATGAATTGCAGCACCTGACGCAACACCATTTCGATGCTGATGAACACAGTTGGGTTCATGAAGGTTTTTCCGTTTTCAACAGCGCTTATCTGGGCTACTTGGAATACCAGCGATACTTCGCTGTCGCCTACCTGGACTTGCCCAACGCCCAACTCAACGAATTCACGGATGCAAACTGTGACTATGGCTCCGGTTTCCTCATCGCTACCTATATCCTCGAACAGCTGGGGCTAACTGCTTTGCAAGACTTTGTCAGGCGACCCGAGAATGGACTCGCTGCTTTAGATGTAGTGCTCGCCGAGCGTGGCGGCGAGATGGATACGGAATCCTTCTTCGCTGATTTTGTGTTGGCTAACTATTTACGGGACCCGCAACTGAGCGGTGGTCGTTTTGGCTATCAAATGCTCCGCCCACTGGACCTTCCAAAACCCTATGTGAACGGCCTCATCACCGACTTTCCCACCCGCATACACGAATCCCTGTCTCAATACGCTACTGAATATTACGAGATCGCGTTACCCGAAAGTGACCAGGCAATCCAGCTGGAACTAACACTGCAATTCCCCGATTCACCCTCACTGGATGGCTGGCTGCAACTCGTGCAGGTGGTCGACGGTGAAGTCTCTCTGCAGCGCTTCCGCGCCAGCGAGTACCGTAACCAAATGATGAGCGTTACCCTCCAGCCTAACGCGGAACAGGCTTTTCTCGCCATTTCGCCTTTCCGTGTTAGTGCCCGATACATCACCGCTGCGGCACCCTACACCATCCAGATCCAACGAGCGGGTAGCGACGCTACCACGGCGGATTACGCCACCTTTGCTCCTGCCGAAACCACCGACCTGGCAGACCTGGCAACGCTAACAGAGAATACAACGCCGTTCCAATTAGCTATTGAGGTCAGCAGGGTCATCCATGAATATGCCAAAAACAACAACAGGCTCCTCGTTCAATACAAAACCGCTGAAATTGATCAGTATGTAGCCAGAGTGAAGGAACTACTGGCCGCTGGTGCGGATTTGAGCAAATACAGCGGGGACGTGCTGGTCACTGTGTTGGGAAAAATCAAATCTCCCGAATTGCTCGCTCTACTGCTGGATGCCGGGGCAAATCCGAATACTTCGGGCTTACACACATTCTCTCCTGGAGAAGCCCAACACATTAACTTTACGAGCAGTCCGTTGAATTACGCCGTATTTTACCAGGATGCGGAGAGTGTTCAATTGCTCCTAGCAGCTGGTGCTCGTGTCAACACCATTAGTTGGCGCGCTTCGACCCTGCATCTAGCGAGCATTAGAGGGAACATCCGCATCATCGAATTGCTGCTCGACGCCGGCGCGAATCCGAATTTCAAAGCAGTCGGCGGGAGAACGGCCGCCAATTATGCGCGGCAATATGGGCATCACGCCGCGGCTCAAACGATCGAAGCGGCGGCAGCGAATTGAACCACAACTGTCACGATTGGCAACTGTCGGTTCGTGATTCCGCTGCGGCGAGTCCACTCGTTGCGATATAATCAACGATAGTTTCTCACCGAAATTAGGGTGCAACATGCGATACCTACTGCTCCTACTGCTACTCTTGCTCAGCTTCAGCTCCCTCGCCGCGCAGGATGCAGCGCCGGGAGCGGTAATCGAATTCACCGACCACCCCGCGCGCGTCGTCACCAACATCAACGCCCTCAACATGCGCAGCTCGCCCGCCATCGAGGCCGATAACATCGTCGGGCGCCTGCAGCCCGGCCAGCAGGTGCACGTCCTCGCGCGCGAGGGTGAGTGGCAGCAAGTGCACAGCGAAGATGGCTTGTTCGGCTGGTCGCATAGCGATTATTTGATTGATTTGCCACCGAGGCAGATTGGCGAGACGCGCTTGTTTCGCATTCATGATGAATTGGCCGATACTCGGGTGTTGGTGGAAGGTGAGCTGGGTCATATTGGTCAGCACAGCTATATCTACGTCACTGTTCACCCCGAGCTAAGCAACTCAGTGAGGCCAGACGAGTTGCACACTTTCGCCAAAGCCTTTGACGAAGAAATCTTTCCAAAAACCATTGCGCTCTGGGCCCCGGACCCCAAACCCAGCCACGAGGGCGACGAGCGCATCGTCATTTTACTCAGTGTGGGTTACCAGATTTCCAGTGGCATAGCCGGTTTTTACCATAGACGTGACGCTATGCCAGGGGAGCTCCATCCCTATGGCAACCGTACCGGCTTTCTGGAAATTATATGGGACAGGATCATTGACATTGACCCGAGCCTCCCCGATTCTGTTGCTGCCCATGAATTGCAACATCTGATCCAGCACCAATTCGATGGCGATGAATACAGTTGGGTCAATGAAGGGCTTTCAAATTTCACCAGCGGTTATGTGAATTTTTCGGTATGGGACCGGTTCAGCATCCAGGCATACCAGGATGAGCCATATTCTCAACTCAACGTAGCACCGGAACAGACATGCGGTGAAGGCCCTAGCATACTTTTCACCACCTATATCCTCGAACAGTTGGGACTGGAGGCCTTGCGAGATTTTGTCAGGAGACCGGAAAATGGCCTGGCCGCTTTGGATGCGCTATTCGCCGAACGCGACAATGGGCTGGATACCGAAACCTTCTTTGCTGATTTTGTGCTCGCCAATTATTTGCGTAATACCCAGCTGGGTGACGGTCGTTTCGGTTACCAGCTGTTCAGTTCCCTGCCTATACTCAAACCCTATGTGAGGGGCCGTATCATCAGCTTGCCTACCCTCATGCAAGAATCGTTACCTCCTTACGCTACGGATTTTTACGATTTTGCCTTGCCAGCGAGTGACCAGCCACAGCAATTGGAACTGGCGTTGCAATTCCCAGACTCGGCCGCCCAGGATGGCTGGCTGCAATTCGTGCAAATGGTAGCTGGGGAAGTCGTTATGAAGCGTTTCCGTGCCCGAGATTACCACAACCAGACGATCCAGGTCACCCTCCAACCTGATGCTGAGCAAGCCTTCCTCGCCATTTTGCCCTTCCAAGTAAATGCCAGACACCTCACTGCGAAGCAACCCTATATCCTCAAGATTCACCTGGCGGGTCACGATGGCGGCGCGGCAGATTACGCCTCTGCTGAATCTTCCCCTTCTCCTCATAACCTAGCCGAACCCACAAAAGCGACAGAGCAACGATCGCCACTCCAGTTGGCTACGAAGATCGATGTCATCCTCGAAAAAATTATTGAAAACAAAACCAGGATCCAGGCTGAAAACAGAATCGGTGAATATATTCCCCTGGTGGAGGAACTGATCGCAGCCGGTGCCGCAGTCGATGGTGCCATCGGCGGTTCTTTCCTGACCAAAGTGGTGAGACGCATCCAATCACCAGCGTTGCTCGCCGTATTCCTGGAAAGTGGCGCAGATCCAAACCGGAGCGAAGAACGTACCTGGATTTCAATCCGAGGAATCATAGGATCATATCCTGCCAATCCGCTGAATTACGCTGTGTATTTCGGAGATTCTGCAAGCTTAAAACTTCTGATCGACGCCGGAGCAATCGTTGACAATGCAGCGCTTCGTTTAGCCAGTACGGGAGGAGCAAAGAATAGCGGGGATACCCGAATTATCAGTATGCTGCTCGCCGACGGAACGAACTCGAGAATCACTGCGTCTGGTTTGAGAGCGGCCGCCGCGCTGGCGAGGCAGAGAAGACATCATGCTAAGGCCGAAATACTCGAAGCAGCGGCAGAAAAAATGAATTAACGTATCCTGTGGTGCGTAGCTGGTTGTAGGGATCATGGTTACCCTATTGAGCCGTGCACTCCGGATTCTCCCAGACCAGCAGCGTCGCCCAGTTATCCGAGGTGCTATCCTGGATGTAATCGCGCAGCAAACCGCGCACCTCAAAGCCATTGCACAGCTGCATCGATAACGTCGGGTCGCGCAATTCGCCGGCGATGACGCGCTCCACATACTCCTTCGGGCTCAGCTCAGCTTTGTAATCCGCGTAGCCGGGAATCAGGCCACCACCGACGATGCCGCACTTCCCCGCCGCCGCCACGTAACCCTTGCGCGCGGCGTATAGCTGCCTGGCGATGCCGCGCTGCCGAAAATCCGGGTGCACACTGATATCGGCGCCGTAATACCACGGCCAGCCGGCCGGTGGCCCGCGAAATCCCCACCACCGATGATCTCCATGAAACGGTGTTGCGGGTTGGCGAAATCGAAATCGACGAGCAGACCAGCGCCCAAGCCGACGACACGCCCCGACCATAACGCGACGAAATTGCCCGCCGGGAAAATTTCACAATGGCGGCGGAAATTGCCCTCATCCATCAGTTCTTCCGCGCCCAGCGTCGGGTAACAGGCGATTTGCAGCCGGGCGAGCGCAGCGCAATACCCCGGTCGGATCGTCTCGATGACCAGCTCACTCATGTCCAGTTCCCCGCGGCGATGGGCTGTTTGCCCGCGCGGATGGCATCCAGATAATCCGTATAGCCGCCGTTGAATTCGGTCAACTGGCCGTCGCGCAGCTCGGCGACGCCATCCACGACACGGTCCAGGAAATAACGATCGTGCGAGATGACGAGCAAAGCGCCCTCGAAATCCTCCAGCGCCGTTTCCAGGACTTCGGCCGAGGGGATATCCAGGTTGTTGGTCGGCTCGTCGAGGAGGAGCAGGTTCGGTTGTTGCAGCATCAGCTGGGCGAGTTGCAAACGGCTGCGCTCACCGCCGCTGAAATTGGCGATTGTTTCGCGCGTCTGCTCGTAGCTGAAGAGGAATTTGAGCAAAAAGGTGACGGCCGCGCTTTCGCTCATCGGCCGCGCGTTGCGGATGAGGTCGAGCGGCGTGCGCCCCAACCAATCGCTCAATGTTTGGTGCTCCTGCGCATAATAACCGGGCTGGGAGCTGGGGCCGATTTTGATGACGCCGGCCGTCGGCGCCAATTGCCCGAGGATGAGGCGGAAGAGCAACGATTTGCCCGCGCCATTGGGGCCGATGAGACCGATGCGTTCGCCATGCCGCAGGGTGAAATCCAGCCCGGCGAGGATGGGGGAATCGCCATTGAAGGACATCGTCAGGTCCTGCAGTTGAAGCGCCAATTCGCTGCCGCGCGAGCCAGCCAGCTGCAGACCCATCCGCCGCGCGTCACGCACTTGCTCGATGATTTCGCCGCGCTCCTCCATGCGCTCCAGCATCTTGCGGCGGCTGCGCGCCTGGCGGATGTGACGCTCATCCACCACCATACTGGCCCATTGTTCGAAACGGGCGATGGCGGCCTCGATGCCGGCGATCTGCTTCTGCTGGGTTACGTAGGAACGTTCCTGCCGCAGGCGCGCCAGCTCGCGCTCGGTCTGGTAGGCGGAATAGTTGCCGGGGAAGATCGTGAGCGCACCACCTGTCAACTCAGCAATTTCGCTGGCGATTTCATCGAGCAGGTAACGGTCATGTGAGACGATGATGACGGCGCCATGATAAGCGTGCAGGACGCGCTCCAGCCGCCGTTTGGCTTCCAGGTCCAGGTGGTTATCGGGCTCGTCGAGGAGGAGGAGCGGAGGCGCGCTGGCAACGAGGCGGGCGAGCGCGACGAGCTTCTTTTGCCCGCCGCTGAGGACGCTGCAGGGGGTATCGAATTCGTCAGGCGCGAAGCCGAGGTGGGCGAGTAGTTCTCGGGCACGGCTGGCGAAGGCGCCGCCGCCAAGGCGCTCTTGCCGAGCGAGCAACGCCGCCTGCTCATCCAGCACCCGTTGCAGGGCCCGCTCATCCCCATAGATCGCCGGTTCGCCCAGTTGCGTGTCGAGCCGCGCGAGTTCCGCTTCCAGCGCAGGAATCTCAGCATCGGGTTGGCTAGCGGCTTCCAGCACAGTCTGCTGAGGCGGCAGGACGATATCTTGCGGCAGGAAGCCGACGCGCAGGCCGCGCGCGCGGATCACCTGGCCGCTCTCAGGAGTCAGTTCGCCGGCGATGGCGCGCAAAAGAGAGGATTTGCCCGCGCCGTTGGGACCGACGAGGCCGACGCGCGCACGGTCGCCGATGGCCCAGGTGAGATCGCGGAAAATCTCGCGCCCGAAGAAGTTGACGGTGAGGTGGTGGAGGGTGACGATGTGCATGCGAGCATGATAGCAGCGGGACGGGGTATAATCCTCAATGTATTGATATCCTCAGGAGAAATATGCTGCGCGCACTATGGGTGCTTCTCTTGCTATTCACCGTCAGCATAGCAGCGGCGCAAGACGACGCGTCACAAACGCCAGTAGAATTCACTGACCATCCGGCCCAAGTCGTCTACGGTATCCCACGTCTTAACGTGCGCCGCACACCGGCGATCGAAGCAGACAACTACGTAGGGATCTTGCAGTCCGGGCAACAGGTACAGGTACTCGCGCGTGAGGGTGAATGGCGGCAGGTACGCAGAGAAGATGGCTTGTTCGGCTGGTCACACAGCGATTATTTGATCGATTTGCCGCCGCGGCAGCTAGAGGAAACGCGCCGCTTTACCTATCTCACAACTGACTCAACATACATGAGTACCGACGCAGTGCTGCATTACATTGGCGCACACAGCTACATCTACCTGGCTGAAGAGGAAGTCGGCGCAGAAACCGTGATTGATCCGTATTGGCTGCAACGCTTGGGCCAGGAATTTGACGAGCGCGTCTACCCAGAAACCGCAGCTTTCTGGGAAACCAAAATCCTACCCAACCACGAGGGTGATGAACGGATCGTGATCCTCCTCTCCAACGGCCGTGGTGGTTATTACGTTCGCTCCGAAATGCCGGGAGAACTCAATGCTTCTATCCGCCAGATCGGATACATCGAAACACCTGTACGTAGCGGATTGAACAGTTTGTATTCATTTACCCTTATGCTGGAAACTCTCTCACATAATTTGCAGTACCTGTTCCAATTTCAGGTGGACCGTGGCTATGAAGATGGCTGGGTCATCGAAGGCCTGGCCAGCTTTGCCTACTCTTTACTCGGCTTTGAAGATATGACTCACACACTCGCTGAGGAATTTTTGACCCGGCCGGAGACTCAACTGACGGCCTTATCTCGTTCTGGAGACTTTTATGGCGGCAGCATGCTGTTCATGAGCTACATCTCCGAACAATTCAGCCTGGATGTACTGCGGGATTTTGCCCACCATCCGGCTCGCGGTCTGACAGCTCTGGATGCTGCGCTGAACGCGATCGGCTCGGATCAGGACGCGGATGCCTTCTTCGCTGATTGGGTGCTCGCCAATTACTTGCAAGATCAGCAACTGAAGAATGGCCGTTTTGGCTATCAAATGCTCGATGGTGAGCAGTTATCCCAACCCCCTGTGATCGATTCCATCACCGAACTACCCTGGCAAATCCAGGAAACCGTCCCGCAATACGCTACTCATTATTACGAGATTGCACTGCCGGCAGACGACCCAATTCCATCGCTGGAAATGCAGTTAAGTTTCCCCTCCTCTGCTCAGGATGGCTGGTTGCAACTGGTACAAGTGATCGATGACGCCGTCTCCGTCCAACGTTTCCGCGCCAGCGAGCATCGTGGCGATGTGATGCAAGCCACCCTGTTACCGGATGCCAGTCAGGCTTTCCTTGCTGTTTCCCCCTTTAGCTCGGGCCGACGCCGTTCTTCGACTCAGCCAGCGCGTTACACCCTGAAACTCAACCTCGAGGGTGGTTAAATCAGCAAACCATCCGTGAAAACAATCGCTTCATCAAAATGCTGCTCGACGCTGGTGCAGACCCGACCGCCTTGGATGGTGACGGCAAAACACCCGCCGATCTCGCACGGGAAAAGGGGTATTATGCCATCGCTCGGTTAATCGAAAAAGCCGCGCGTGGTGGATAGACGCGCCAACGCTGACGGGAATTCCACGCGCGCCTGGCCGCGAAACGTCGGGCCGCGAAACCCAATCCTTTATTCAGCGAGGATAATAGACAAGTAGCGAATGGAGACACCTCATGCGATCTGTACTCACCACCCTAGCGCTACTCATGCTCGCCGCGCCGCTAACCCTGGCGCAGGACGCAGCAATTATCAATGCGGTAAGATGGGCGGATTACGCCGAACTCCAACGCCTGCTCACCGATGGCGCCGACCCCAACACACAGAACGAAGGCAGCTGGTCGGCGTTGATTCTCGCAGCAAGTAGCGGGAATGCCCGCATCGTCGCGCTGCTCCTCGCCGAAGGCGCCGACCCCAACCTGCCTACCAGCTGGGGCGCGCCGCCCCTGCTCTGGGCAACTTCGAATGAGCATGCCGACGTCGTCGCTCTCCTCCTCGCCGCCGGCGCCACCACCAATCTACAGGACGCTTTCGGCTATACAGCCTTCATGTGGGCAACGGAATACGGCCTCACCGACATCGTAGAGCTGCTCCTTGCCGAAGGCGCTGACCCCAACCTTCAGAACAATGTGGGAAAGTCTGCGCTGCACTGGGCAGCGGAGTTCGGGCATGCCGACGTCGTCGAGTTGCTCCTCGCTGCCGGCGCCGATGTGAACTTGCGAAACAATGTTGGCAAGACTGCGGCGCAGGTCGCCAGAGACCACGGGTATCAGGACATTGCCCAGCTCATCGATCAAGATATCGAGCGGCTCACCGCGGAAGAGTCGCAGAGCCTGGTCCTGAACGCGTCGCTCATCACAGCGGCGCGACAGGGCAATTACTCCGAAGTGGAGCGCCTCCTCGCCGAAGGCGCGGACCCCAATATACAGGATGTCAATGGGCGGACAGCGCTGCGCGCGGCAGCAGATAACGGGCGTGCCGACATCGTAGAGTCGCTCCTCGCCGCTGGCGCCGACCCCAATATACAGGACAGCGATAGGCAAACAGCGCTGTTCTTGGCAGCAGGAAACGGACATGCCCATATCGTCGAGTTGCTCCTCTCCGCCGACGCGGATATCAACATACTGAACATCAACGGATGGTCAGCGCTGCACAGGGCAGCTTGGAATGGACAGGCCACCCCCGTGGAGTTGCTCCTGGCTGCCGGTGCCGATGTCAACCTACAAAGCAATAACAGCTATACGGCGCTCTTCTTGGCAGCGTATGACGGACACGCCAGCGTCGTCGTGCAACTCCTCACCGCCGGTGCCGACCCCAACCTGCAGGACAGCAGCGGACAGGCAGCGCTCTCGCAAGCAGCGGAGTTCGGGCACGCCGATATCGTCGAGTTGCTCCTCGCTGCCGGCGCCGACGTGGACTTACAAAACAACGCTGGCAAGACCGCTGCGCAGGTCGCCAGAGACCACGGGTATCAGGACATTGCCCAGCGAACCGAGCAGGTGACACAACCGACATCTACTGGAAACGTCGGCCTCATACCGGCCGTTCGAGATAACGATCTGGCCGAAATAGAGCGATTGCTGGCGGCCGGCGCGGACATCAACCTGCAGGATGAAGACGGCTGGACGGCGCTTCACTGGGCCGCGCTTAACAGGTACTCAAACATTGTCACACACTTGCTCGCCGCTGGGGCGGATACTGATTTGCGAAACAGCGATGGCCTGACTGCTGCGCAGCGAGCGCGAAAACGCGGGCATCACGACATCGTTAAGATCATTGAGCAAGCAGCTCCATCCGGGAGCGAGCTGATCAACGCCGTTCGAGATAACGACCAGGCAGAAGTAGAGCGACTACTAGCCGCCGGCGCCCTCCCCAACATGCATGACGAAAACCGCAAGACAGCACTGCAATGGGCTGCGCTGTACGGATACCCCAGCATCGTCGCGCAGCTCCTCGCTGCCGGCGCCAATGCCAACTTGCAGAGCAAATACGGCTGGACAGCGCTGTTGTCCGCGGCCATATGGGCCCCTGCCGACGTCAGCGCGCAGCTCCTCGCTGCCGGCGCCGATGTCAACCTGCAGAGCGAAACCGGCTGGGCAGCGCTGATATTGGCTGCAGATAGCGGGCGCGACGTCGTGGTCGAATTGCTCCTCATTGCCGGCGCCGATGTTAACCTGCAAAACAATTACGGCTGGTCGGCGCTGATGTTGGCCGCATATGGAGGTCACGCCGACATCGTTGACTCTCTCCTATCTGCTGGTGCGGACGTCAATTTGCGTAGAACCGATATCGATATTAGGCAAACTGCGGCGGAGTGGGCACGGGAACGCGGCTATCACGACATCGCCACAACCATTGAGCAGGCGCAGCCGGCCCGGGCGCAGGATGCGGATCTGGATGCTGCGCTCGTCACAGCGGCGCGACAGCCTGATTACGCTGAAGTAGAGCGCCTCCTCGCCGCCGGCGCCGATGTCAACATTCAGGGCAATAACGGATGGACAGCACTCACCGTGGCTGCACATGCCGGATATCTCGACATTATCGAATTGCTCCTCGCCGCCGGTAGCGACCCCAACATTCAGAACGACGTTTACGGACAGACAGCACTCTTCGAGGCAGCATTTCACGGACATACTGACATCTTCGAGTTACTCTTCGCCGCCGGCACCGACATCAATATACAAGACAACGGTGGGCGGACAGCGCTTTTCGACGCGGCGGATCACGGGCATACCGATATCGTAGAGTTACTCCTCGCCGCCGGCGCTGATATCAATTTGCGGGCCAACGACGGGCTAACTGCTGCCCAACTGGCGCGGGAACGCGGCTATCACGACATCGCCACAACCATCGAGCAGGCGCAGCCGGCCCGGGCGCAGGATGCGGATCTGGATGCTGCGCTCGTCACAGCGGCGCGACAGTCTGATTACACTGAAACAGAG
The DNA here is from genome assembly GCA_965237765.1 of Phototrophicaceae bacterium. GTDB lineage: Bacteria > Chloroflexota > Anaerolineae > Aggregatilineales > Phototrophicaceae > WTGJ01. The sequence continues at coordinate 1,629,101 of OZ250157.1, read as the reverse complement.
CGTCTGCTCGCTAACGGTGCGGATCCGAACGCCAGAGATTCGGATGGCTATACTGCCCTCTATTACGCCCTTCCCGGTTATCCCAGAGCCGATGGCATTGCGGTTGCTCGACTATTGCTGGATCATGGCGCCGACCCGAATTTGCCGGTTGCCTATGGCCGCACCACCCTTCTGGACATGGCATGGCGCGGTGCAGCTGATGAGGCAGCGCTTTTGCTGGAATATGGTGCAGATCCGAACCAGAGCAACCATTTGGGCATCACGCCTCTCTTTGAGGCCGCTCGCGGTGGTTACCTGGCCGTTGTGGACATATTGTTGGCTGGCGGCGCCGACCTGAACCACCAGGATAATTTCGGTTATACGGCACTCATTCACGCGATCACCGAAGAACAACAACGTGGTGATTGGAAGCTGGATTTCCAGATCAAACGTCTGGATCTGGCAGTGCTGCAGCGTCTGATCGAAGCTGGCGCGGACCTCAACTTGAAAACCAACGCCGGTGGCAACGCATTTTCGTATACGACCAATATCGAAGTGATGAATCTGTTACAGAACGCCGAACCCAATCCCATACAGGTTGACGATATCGGCTTGACCGGGTTGATGCTCGGCGCCATCGCAGGCGACGAGATGATCGTGAAATCCTTCCTGGGTATTGATGATCCGAACGCCGTCGACGCCACTGGCATCAACACCGCCCTGCGTTACGCGGTACGGATGGGCCATCCGCAAATCGCCACGCTGCTTCTCAATAATGGCGCCGACCTGAATCAGGCCAATATTTTCGGAGAGACAGTCCTCTATTGGGCCATCCAGGCGGGCGAAGACCAGTTTGCAGATCTGTTAACGCGCTTGCGCCAACAACGAGTAGAATTGGATGCTCTCATAACTTCTGGCCATTACGATACACCACTCTTGCTGGCCGTCCGCCAGGGGAACGAAAAGATCGTCGAAACCTTGCTCCGCGCCGGCGCTAATCCGGATCTTTCCGATAAGCATCAAGTAACACCCCTGATGGAAGCATCCGGCAGAGACTACACTGAAATCGTCAACTTGCTCCTCGACGCAGGCGCCGAACCTGATCTGCGCGATTCGAGAGGACGAACTGCTGAAGATTACGATAAATATGCATCGCCAGCGCGAGGCGGTGTATGGATATGGGTCAGCTACGGCGAAGTGGATCCAGAGTGAGGTAGCTTCCGCCTGATCCTCCATCCAGCGCCGCTGGGATACGACCACACCTCCCCGCGGCGCCCCAAAATCCACCGACGGTCTGCTACAATCGTGGTTGTCAGGCAGCACTCCAACGATTGAGTTGCCCATGCGCACGACGGCCGACGTCATCATCATCGGAGGCGGAATCAGCGGCTGCAGCGCCGCCTACCAGCTTGCCCGCCGCGGCGCGCGCGTCCGTTTGCTCGAGAAGAACCACCTTGCCGCCGGCTCCACCGGCCGCACCGTCGGCATCATCCGCCAACATTATTCCAACGAAATCACCGCGCGGATGGCCCTTCGTTCCCTGCGCGTCTGGCAGGATTTCGCGAATGTCATCGGCGGTGATGCCGGTTTCGTGAATAGCGGTGTGATCTTCGCGGTCGGGCCGCACGAGCGCGATAAGATGGTAGCCAACGTCGCCATGCATCGCAGCGTCGGTATCCGCGTTGAGATGCTGGATATCGAGAGTCTGCAAGAGGTTACGCCACAGTTGAACGGCGCTGATTTTGGCGGCATCGCCTACGAGCCGGAAGGTGGCTATGCCGATGGCGCGCTGGCGACAGCCTCTTTCGCAGCACGCGCCACAGAAGAAGGCGCGCAGATTCGACAGGGCGTTGCCGTCCGCCGCATATTGACGGAGCGCGGCCGCGTGCTCGGCGTGGAAACGGAGAGCGAGACGATCCACGCGCCAATTGTCATCAACGCGGCGGGGCCCTGGGCGGCCAGGTTGACGGCGGAATTGGGCACCGAAACGCCGGCCGCACCGAGCCGCCACCAGGTCGCCGTCTTCCAGCAACCGGCCGGCAGCGCGCTGGCTGGACACCCCTTCGTCGCCGATTTCGTGAATCATTTCTACACGCGCGGCGAAACAGGCGCGCTAACGTTGGCCGGTTCACTGGACCCGCGCGAGGCAAAGGACGTCGTCGCAGACCCCGACCGCTATAACGAGACGGTGAGCATGGATTTCAACGCGGAAATGGCGGAGCTGACGCTGGGGCGCTTGCCGGCGATGGCCGAGGCGCGCGTCGGCAAGGGTTGGGTGGGTCTGTATACGGTGACGCCGGATTGGCACCCGATCATCGGGCCACTGCCAGGAACTGAGGGGTTGATCCTAGCCTATGGATTCAGCGGCAGCGGCTTCAAGATGGGGCCGGTGGTGGGCGAGATGCTGGCGGATCTGGCGCTGGGCGAGCGCGAATGCCCGCTGGACCCCGCGCCGTTCCGGCTGGAACGATTCGCCGCGGGCGAAACCTTCAGCGGCGGCTATGGCGAAGGCGGCGGGTTGATTGGTTAGCATAATGAGCCGCGCAGCGGTCTGATCGATATCGTATAGCGCATCGAGCAGGCAAAGCCTTCTACGCTACATTGAGCCGGATGAAACCAAACCCTTCATCCAGCGTATATAACATTACAGGTGGCTAAGGGAAACTACTCATGCGATATGCGCTCATTACCCTAGCGCTACTACTGCTCGCCGTGCCGATAGCCCTGGCGCAGGACGCAGCAATTTGTTAAGGCGGTAAAATGGTGAGATTATGCCGAAGTGCAGCGCCTGCTCGCCGACGGTGCTGACCCCAACGCACAGGACGAAGGCGGCTGGTCGGTTCTGATTCTCGCATCAATTAGCGGGAATGCCGACATCGTCAAACTGCTCCTCGCTGCCGGCGCTGACCCAAATCTGCGCGATTGGAGCGACAGCGTTGCACACGAATATGCCAAGTGGAATAACTACCCAGAATTGGCCCTGCGAATCGAGCAGGCCGCATCTTCCGAATGACCCGCGCTGCCACCCACCCGCATTCTAGCGTGTATTTTTTTTGGATATGCTTGAGACTACGCAGGGTTTGTAGGCAGCTCATCAGGACCGCGCTCTGGGCATCCGTAAAATGGAGCGGCGCCTATGGCGAAGGCGGTGGGCTGATCGGATGAGGGGGATGCTGATGGCGAAACAACTGGCGGTGAGCATTCTGGTCGTGGCATTATCGCTGCCCGTGCTGCTGCTGGCGCAGGAGGATGGCACGGCGCTCATGGCCGCCACCCGCGCTGGCGATATCACTGAAGTGGAGCGACTGCTGTTAGCTGGCGTGGATGTGAATGTGCAGGATGAGATGAGCGAGACGGCGCTGATGTATGTCAGTTCTGTGGGTAACGCGGAAATCGTCTCGCTCCTGCTCGCCGCCGGCGCAACGGTGGATTTTCAGACCGATTTCGGTGAGACGGCGCTGATGCGCGCCAGCTCAATGGGCAACGCGGAAATTGTCTCGCTCCTGCTCGCCGCCAGCGCAGCGGTGAATCAGACCAATGACGGCAATTTCACGGCGCTGATGTACGCCATTATTTCTGACGACGCCGATACCCTGTCGGTCTTGCTCGACGCTGGCGCGGCGCTTTCTACCAACCGGCGCTTTCCCGCACTCTGGCTGGCCACCGATCTGGATATTTTCGAGATACTGCTCGCTGCCGGCGCTGATCCGAAAAGGGCTGGCATCTCGCCACTCATGATTGCCGCTTTCCGGGGCGACGTGGCGGCTGTGCGCTCGCTGCTCCACCCCGACGCCGAGATAAACCCCAGCCCGGCTCTGCATTATGCGGTCTTTTCTGGCGACCCGGCCATCGTCTCTCTCCTGCTAGCCGAAGGCGCGAATGCTGACTATGACTTGTATGGATCGACCCCGCTGATACACGCCAGTCTGCGAGGAATGACCGGAATCGTCTCGCTCCTGCTCGCCGCCGGCGCCGACACGAACTTGTTCGGCGGCATATACCAGTTTTCCCCGCTGATGTACGCCAGCATGGAAGGCCATACCGAAATCGTCAGGCAATTGCTCGCTGCCGGCGCTAACCCCCACCTGCGCAACAATTCCGGCCAGACTGCCCTGGATCTGGCGAGAGAGGGCTGGCGCACCGAAATTGTCCGCCTCCTCGAAGCGGCCACACAAGCCACACCCGCTCCATGAACATGAACCGCGCAGCGGCCTACCCGCTCGAGACGGAGCGACTGCTCATCCGGCCGCCGCGTTTAACCGATGTGGCGGCCGTGCACGATGCCGTAGCCGAATCCTACGCCGACTTGCGCCAGTGGATGGATTGGGCGCGTTCGCCCGAACCGCAGCGCGAGGGGACGGACAGGCACCTGCGCCTGGGCGTCCAACAATGGCGGGAATTGTGGCTGGGGCGAGAGGCGGATCCGCTGCCGCTGCTCCTATTCCGGCGGGAGGATGGCTGCTTCCTCGGCACGAGCGGCTTCCACAACTGCGCGTGGGAGGTGCCGCGACTGGAGATCGGCTATTGGCTGCGCTCTTCAGCGCAAGGCTGCGGCTATATGACCGAAGCAGTGCGCGCGATAGCCGAAGCGGCGCTGACAGAATGGCGCGCGCGCCGCATCAGCATCTGGTGCGACGCGACCAATATCGCCAGCACGCGCGTGGCCGAGCGGGCCGGCTTCGCGCTTGAGGCCCGCCTGCGCGAACACCGCCTGCACAGCGACGGCACGGTGCAAGATACGCTGATCTACGCGCGCTATTCAGCATAAGTAGCCGGGCCGCCCATTGGCCGCAATGGGCCATCCATCATCGGCAACCAGTCACCCGCGAGCGTCCGATAGCCGCGCAGGTGGTGAGCGGTCAGGCAGGCGTGCACCGGCCGCACGACGAGCACATCGCCCAAGCGCGCGCGGTCGAATTGCGCCACGTCCGTCTGCACAATGCCATGCTCTTGGGAGAGATGCGCCACGCGCGCGCCGGGGATCGCTTCCCCCCAGCCGCGCTCGGGGTCAAAGGGCGCCACTTCGCCGTAATGCCACGCGCCTTCTTCCCGCAAGGCGTCGCGCGCGAGGTGCACAGCGCCACCATAGAGCACCCATTGCCGCCGCGCCGGTTGCAGATCCACCACCGGACACGCGACGCCCAGGGCCATATCTTCCTCGCGGCAGACACCGATTTGCCGCATCATCAAATCGTGAAAAACGAAAGCGCCGGGTCGGATTTCGTCGATGCCGGCGAAATCCGCCGCCGCCATGCAACCGGGCGTATCGCCGGGTGATAATTCCAGGGGCCCGCAACCGCGCGCCTGCAGCGACTCACGCGCGGATCGCAAACGAGCCAGCGATTCGGCCCAGACCGCCGCGGCGCCTGCCTCATCGCTCGCCGCGTAGGTATGCCCACCGTGGCTAAGCAGGCCGCGCAGCCGCAATTGTGGCGCCGCTTCGATGGAGCGGCGCATCGCGTCCAATCGCTCCGCCTCATCCCACGGGATGCCGCTGCGCGCGTCGCCGGTTTCTACTTCCAGCCAGATATCGGCCGCCTGGCGCAAATTCGCGGCCAGGAAGCATGCGCTCCCCTTGTTCGATACGAGTAGTCCCAGCTTCACGCGCGCTGCCAATTCGGCGATCGCCTCCAGCTCGCGCCAATTCACCGGAAAGGCAATGGTCAAATCTCGCCAGCCATGGTCGGCGAAATAACGGGCCATAGCGACGGAAGCGGTGGTGAGCGCGGTCACGCCGGTATCACGACACCAGGCGGCGATGGCGGCGGATTGGTGCGTTTTGGCGTGGGGGCGCAGGCGCGTCCGCGAGCGCGCGGCTTTGGCGGCCATCCGCCCGATGTTCGCGCGGCAAATGGCTTCGCTCAGCAGCAGTGTCGGGCGCCGGATCTGTGCGACGTCAAGCATTCGCGGCGATCCATTCCTCCGTCCAGGCGACGGTGCGGCGGATGCCTTCCGCCAGCGGCACCTGCGGCGCGTAGCCCAGCATCTCGTTCGCCCGCGCGATATCGGCGACATAGTGCGTCACTTCGCCGCGCTGAGAGGGGCGGGTGCGCATATCGAGCGGCTTACCCAACGCGTCGGCAATGAATTGAGCCAGCTGGACGAGGCTGTTGCCTGCGCCATAAGCGAGGTTGATGGTCCGGTCGCGTAGTTGACCACCGACGAGGCGCTCGATGCCGCTCTGGACGCCAGCCACGCAATCGTCGATATAAGTGAAATCGAGGATTTTATCTTCGCCGAATACGGTCACGGGCAGGTCGCGGCGGATGCGGTCGATGAAGAGCGGTATGACGCGCTCCATTCGCCCCAGGTCGTTATCGTAGCGGCCGTAGACGTTGCTGAAACGGAAAACGAGATAGGGAAGATCGTAACAATGGGCGTACGCATAAATGAGCGCTTCGCCGGCGATCTTGCTGGCGGAATAGGGGCTGGCGGCGAAGGCGAAATCGGCGTGCTCCTCGCGCGTGTGGTCCATCGTGATGGTGCGCTGTATATCCGCATACACCTCGCGGCTACTGCCGAAGACGAGGGGGATACGGTGCTCGCGGCAGAATTCGAGCACGGGAAAGAGGATGGCGATGTTTTCCAGCGCGCGCTCGGGGTAGGTGACGAGCTCGTGCACTTTGGCGTGGGCGGCGAGGTGGACGACGCAATCCAACGGCGCGGCGGGGAGGCAGGGCGCGAGGATATCGGTCAGCGGGGCGCTGTGGTCGCGCAGATCATGGACAACGGTGGAGATGACGTCGCTCCAGGTATTGGGGCGGAAATCGAGGCCGAGGACCTGCCAGCCATCGGCGAGGGCGCGCAGGGCGAGGTTGGTGCCGATTTGGCCGCTGCTTCCGGTGATGAGGAGCGAAAGAGATTTCGCCTTCATGCCGTCTCCCGCAAATGGCTACACAGCAGCCTACACGAGATGGCGGATTCTGCTAGCGTGGGGTTATAGGAAGCTCAAACAATGCGGCCAGGCGACGGCGGCGGTCGAGGCTGGATTTTCGCTCTAGGTTGGCTTTCGCTCCGGCTTACAGCGGTAGAAGCCCCGAAATCATAGCATCCCCCACCCTCCCCCGTTACACTGCCCCGCACCCCCAGCCCCGAGGCCGACCACGGACGCCAAGCCCCGCGCGCGCGAAACCCAAACCGCCGATTTCCAATTGGGCAACATCGCCACCATCGTCGGCGCGCACCACGCGCACGATACCTTTACGGCCTACCTGGCGCCGCTGCTGCCGCGCCTACAAGAGACGCTCTCCCTCAGCCTGGCGCAGGCCGGCTCGCTCTCCGGTATTTTGCAGGCGGCCTCGTTGCTGAACCCGCTCATCGGCTACCTGGGCGATCGCACGAGCCTGCATTTCTTCGTCATCGGCGCGCCGGCCGTCTCCGCGACGCTGATGTGCGCCGTGGGCTGGATGCCCAGCTACGCCGCGCTCGTGGCCCTGCTCTTGCTCTGCGGGTTGAGCGTGGCGGCCTTTCACGTGCCGGCACCGGCGATGATCGCGCAGATCGCCGGGCGGCGCGTCGGTTTGGGGATGAGCCTCTTCATGGCGGCGGGGGAGGCGGCGCGCACCGTCGGGCCGTTGTTGGTCGTCTGGGCGGTGGGGATGTGGGGTTTGGGTGGCATCTGGCGCACACTCTTCATCGGCTGGCTGGCGAGTGGGTTCCTTTATTGGCGCTTTCGCCAGATCCCAGCCTATCCGCGCACGAGGCGCCTTAGTTGGCGGGAAGCGGGGCCCTCCCTTCGGCGTGTGTTCGCGCCGCTAGCGCCCGTGATGCTGCTGCGCGGCTCGCTCAACGTCGGGCTCTCCGTCTATTTGCCCATCCTGCTCGTGCTGCGCGGTTACTCGTTCGAGGAGGGCGGCATCGGCATCGCGCTCTGGTCGGGCGCAGGCGTCTTCGGCGCCTTATTGGGCGGCACATTGAGCGACCGCATCGGCCGCACGCGCATGCTGCTCATCGCCATCAGCACCGCCGCCAGCCTGCTCTTCGTACTGCTATACGCGTTGGAGCGCGGCGTAGCAGGCTGGCTATTGGCAATAGTCATCGCAGCTTCTGGCTTCTTCACCTTGAGCGCGACGCCGGTGCTACAAGCGATCGTGCTGGAAAACAGCCACGACTTCCGCGCGACGGCCAACGGCTTTTTCATGCAGATGTCCTTCGGCTTCCGCTTGCTGCTGAGCATCGTCATCGGCGCCTTGGGGGATGGCTTCGCGGCGCGATTCTTCGCGGGCGAACGCAGCGCATACCACGGACTGGGCTTGGCGTTGGGCTTGGCCGCGGTGCTATCGTTGCTGAGCCTGCCCTTCATCTGGCGCCTGCGCCATTTGGAGCGAAGCGCCTGACAGTGACGAAGGGTGCGCGCGAAGATGAGCGGAAATTCCGCGCCGGCTCCGTATTTACCGTCGCCTTCGCGCATTTCGCGCACGATTTGAATAGCGCGTATCTGGCGCCGCTGCTGCCGCTCTTGCGGGCGAAGCTGGGCGTTTCGCACACGGCGGTCGGCTTGCTAACGATCTTCATGCAGCTGCCCTCGTTGTTGAATCCGCTCTTTGGCTATTTGACAGACCGCTTCAACGCCTGGCTCTTCGTGGCGCTGGCGCCGGCGGTGAGCGCGATAGCGATCGGCCTGTTGGGAATCGCGGATCACTACGCGCTAATGGCCACCCTGCTCTTCTGCGCGGGCGTGAGCTCGATGGTTTTCCACCTGCCGATCGTGCGGATGCTGCACGAATCCGCCGGGCGCCGCGTTGGCCTGGCGATGAGCACCTTCATGGCCGGCGGCGAGCTGGCGCGGGCGCTGGGTCCGCTGCTGCTGGTCTGGGTGGTGGGGGTATGGGGGCTGGGAGGCACCTGGCGGCTCATCGGGCTGGGCGTTGGGACGAGCGTCATCCTCGCCTGGCGCTTACGGGGCAAGGCGGGCACACAGATCCCCAGGCGCGCAGACCCGAGCATCTCGCAGGTATGGCAGGCGCTGCGCCACCTCTTCCTGCCGCTGAGCGGCGTGCTCTTCTTCCATGGGCTGCTCTATCACACCTTCAGTGTCTTCCTCGCCAGCATGGTAGACGAGGTGGGTTATTCGCTGAAATTGGCGGGCGCGGCGCAGACGGCCTGGTCGCTGGCGGGATTCCTGGGCGCTTTCGTCGGTGGGATGTTGAGCGATCGCTTGGGGCGACAAGCGGCAATCTTCGCTTCCATTGCGCTCGCGGGGACGAGCACATTGGCGCTGGCCCTGGTGATCGAGAGCGGCACGCTGGCGCTCATCCTACCCTTTCTGCTCGTCTCGGGCATGACGACCAGCCTGGGCAATCCGGTGCTGCTGGCGATGGTGGTAGAATACCAACCGCGCTACGCGGCGACATCCACGGGCATCTATATGCTGTTAGAGCTGGCGACGCGCATGGGCGTGACGCTGGTAGCGGGGGCGGTGGGCGATTCGCAGGGGTTGCCGGCTTCTTTTGCGCTGGTGGGTGTCTTGTCCCTGGGCGGCTTGTTCTTCGTGCGCCGTTTGCCGGTCATTCCGCCACAACGAGAAGCATAGAGCGCGGCCATAGCGACGACCGTCATACTATTTCCCGCGCGCAAGCACGCCGCAGCGTGTTACACTGGTAAATAGCACAGCCTGGCGAGGAAACGCCACCTGATGTTGCCCATTGTTCCTTTGCTACAAGAGCTTCGACGCAGCGAAGGCCAACCGATCTATCGCCAATTGGCGGAGCAATTGCGCGCCCTGGTAGCCAAGGGCGATCTGCCACCGGGCGCACGCCTCCCCGCCAGCCGTGAGCTGGCGAAGCAATTGCGCATCAGCCGCCTCAGTGTCGTCCATGCTTACGAGGAATTGCGTTCGCTGGGTCTGTTGCGCGCGCAACCCGGCAAAGGCACCTTCGTAGCCGAAACGGATGGCGCCGCTTTGCCTGCGCCTTCCGCACCGCCAACCCAGGCCAGCCGCCGCAGTCGCAACGAGTTTCCCCATCGCGCCCTGCACGAGATGATGCGCGCCAGCGCCCAGCAAAAAGGGGTGATCAGCTTCACCACCGGCAGCGCGCCACCTGAATTCTTCCCGCTCAAGCCATTGCGAGAAGCGCTCGACGCCGTGTTGGACCGCGATGGCGCCAAAGCCCTGGGTTATGAAGCGGTGGCCGGCTATCCGCCCTTGCGCCAGGCCGTCTGCGAATACGTCAGCACGCATGGCATCCAGTGCCGCCAGGGCGAAGTGCTCATCACCGGCGGCGCGCAACAGGCCATCGACCTCATTTTGCAAGCGTTGACCTCTGCGGGCGATACGGTCCTCGCCGCCCACCCGACCTACCTCGGCCTGCTGGATAGCGTGCACGCGCGCCGCCTGCGCTTTCGCGGTGTGCCGATGGATGACGAAGGGCTGGCCCTGTCGCCACTAGAAGAAGCCCTCCTCGATAAACCGAACGCCCGTCCCTCCCTCATCTTCGCCATGCCCAGCTTCCACAACCCGACGGGCACGGAGATGTCCTTGCCGCGCCGCCGCCAATTGCTGCGCCTCGCCACCCAATACCAGGTACCCATCCTCGAGGACGGCGTCTTTAACGAATTCCGCTACGAAGGCGAGAACCTGCCGCCCCTCAAAGCGCTGGACGAGAGCGGCATCGTCATCCACGCCAGCACTTTCAGCAAGAATTTGCTGCCGGGCATGCGCGTCGGCTTCATCATCACCAATCCCGCCAACCGCGAACGGCTGGAGAGCATCAAGCACGCGGCGGAAATCGCGACCTCCAGCTTGAGCCAGCGCGTGATCCATTCGCTATTGGGGCGGGGCATCATCGCGCAGCAGCTGGGGGGCAACCTGCGCGAGATGCGGCGGCGGCGCGATGCAGCGCTGGCGGCCGCGGCCGCGTACTTCCCGCACAGCTGGCGTTGGCGGGAGCCGGCGGGTGGCTTCTTCCTATGGGTCCAATTGCCACCGACAGGTCCCACAGCGACCGAGCTATACATGCAGGCGCTCGGGCACGGCGTCTCCTTTGCCATTGGCGATGTCTTCTTCGCGGATGGCGGCGGCAGCCGGAATCTGCGCCTGAATTTCGTCGAGCAGGACGCGGCACAAATCATGAGCGGCTTCCAGCGGTTGGCGCGGGCCTGGCAGGAGCTGCATACGGAAGGGCGGCCGCGCTCGCGGCGGCCCTTGCTCTAGGCGAGCGGGTTGCGGCCGCGCGCGCCCGGCTCCGTATGAACGAACGCGCGATCGTCATGATCCCGGCGCGGGATGAAGCGGCCACACTGGCGACCGTGATCGCCGGCATCCGAGCCACCCTGCCCCAGGCCGACATTCTGGTGATGGATGACCAATCGGAGGATGCGACGGCGCGTATCGCCACCGAGCATGGAGCATTCGTGTTGCGCCTGCCAATCCACGTGGGCATCGGCGCGGCCGTGCAAGCTGGCTTCCAATATGCCCACGCGCGGGGCTATCAACTGGCGCTGCGCAGCGATGGCGACGGCCAACACTCACCTACGGAATTGCCCACGCTGCTCGCGCCTTTGCTCGCAGGAGAAGCGGATGTGGTCACCGGCTCGCGCTATTTGCGGAGCGGCGGCTTCGTGGCTTCCCCCTGGCGGCGGCTGGGGAGCATCTTGCTGGCTACGGAGATCAGCCTCCTCACCGGCCAGCGCGTAACCGACCCGACATCGGGCTTCAGCGCCTTCAACGAGCGCGCCATCGCCCTCTTCGCCGCGGAATATCCGCCTGATTATCCGGAACCGGAAGCGATCGTCGCGCTCCGGCGGGCGGGCTTGCGCCTGCGCGAAGTTCCGGCGACGATGCGCGCGCGTCAGGGCGGCGTCTCTTCGATTACGACGCTGCACGCGGCATATTACATGATGAAGGTGACGCTGGCGGTGCTGGTGATGGCGCTGCGGCGGCCGGGAAAATAGCGTCGCTCAGGTTTGCGCCGCGCGTCGGCGTACTTACGCCCTTGGCCGCGGATTCTTCACGCCATATTCCAGCTTGATCAGCGTTTCGCGCCGCACGACGGCGGGCAGCGCTTCCCCCTCCCCGGCGAGGAATTCAGTGATTTGTGGCGCGTATTGCTTGCAGGCCTCCCGCAAAAGCCAGGAGAGCGCCTTCACCACCCGTTTGTCGCGCTCAAGTTGTGCGCTCGGCTGGGCATTCACACGCCGCGCCAACTCGAGCGCAAGTGGCAACAGGCGCGGCTCCATCGGTGTTTCGCGCAGGGCGCCGATGGGCAACACGAGCGCCGCGCGCTGCAGGTTGATATTCGCCGCTGACGCCAGCTCGCGCAGCAACCGCTCCCAACTCGCCCACTGCGCGCGCAGCTCGGCGAGGGGAAAGGTCGCCTGGCAGGTCGAATCGATTTCTACCCAGCCCTCGAGCTGCCCAAGCCAGGCGCGCAGCCGCCCGAGCGGGAAACCGGCCTGCCTCCGCAAACGATTCGCGCGGTTGAGCAAGCGCCCGGCTATTAGGCGCTCCTCGATGGCCGCTACCTCGCTTGCCGCCTCGCCAAGGCCATAAAGAGCGTCCAGCGTCGCCAGCCATTGGTCACGCGTGAGGCCGGGCTGCGCGCGCAGCCAATCGCGCACTGCGCCATGCAGTTGCGGGTTGCGGATGCCGAAATATGAGCGATGGCTGCCGCTGTATTGGTGGGAGCGGTTCACGCGCGGCAACTCCGGCCCCTGCGCGGCCAGCCAGGCGCGGAAATGGGCGTGGGCGGCCGTGGCGAAGGATTGCTCCTCGCTCATGCAGCCGAGACGGGCGATAGGTAGACATCCAGCGCGGCGGCTTCGCGGAAGCCTAATTTCGCGCAAATGGAGGCAGATGTGGCGCGGTCGGCTTGCAGGATGGCCGCCGTCATGCCCAGCGCGGCCGCGTCGGCGACGCGCTGGGCGAGGATGCTCGTATACAAGCCACGGCCGCGGAATTCGGGCAGCGTCGCCGCGCCTTGCAAGACGAGCGTCTTCGTATCGGGAAAGGGGAACATGTTGGCGGCCGTTACGGGCTCGCTATGCCCTTCCAACCAGGCCAGATAATGCTCGCCGCCGAGCGCCCAGATCCATTCCAAAAATGGCTCGACCAGCGGCGCCGGGATGGGGTAGCCCTCGCTATAGACGACGCACAGGGCAGGAATATCGGCCCGCGTCGCGCGGCGCACGCGCACGGCCGGGTTGCGGCGGATCGGCGCCGACAAATCGGTCCGGATCATGCCAGCCGTCGCTATCGCGAGCGAGAAACCAGCCGCCACCAAACGCGCGCGCCAGTCGTCAGGTCGGGAGAGCGGCCCGACGGTGAAGCCGAATACCTCGCCACGTTCGGCGAAGAACGCGCAGGCCTTCGCCAGCGCCGCATCGGCATCCGCCGCCGCGCATTTCGCCGCGCCAACGATGTTGTAGAGCGGGTGTTGGCTGCCGCGGAGAGCGCGGCCCTGCAGACCGGGCAGATCCAGCCATTCGAAACGCGGCGCCTCGGCATAAGCGAGGAGGCTGCCCTCGATCGCGCAGAGCAATTCTACAGGCGTGTTCACCGGCCTTCTTTCCTCGCTCTACCTGCTCTACGAAGTTTCCACGTGTGAAATCCGCACGTAGCGTTGCGGTTCCTCACCGTAGGAGCGCGAAGACAGGCGCGCTTCCTGCACGAGGCGGTGTTGGCGGCGGCGGACGTGCGCGGCTTGCGGCGCGAGGTCCACGGCGGGCGTGCCGCCGCGGACTTGCAAGATGCCCGTTTGCGTTTCGCGCAGGGCCTGGCCGAGGCGACTATCCACACTCTCCCGGCGGAACAAATCGGCGAGGAAATTCTCCATCTGCGCGCTGGTATTGGCCCGCAACACGTAGACCGGCGTCGCGCGGCGCTCGGCATCCAGCAACAGACGCGGGCGACGGCGGTAATAGGATTTCAGCGTTACGACGACATCCGCCTCGCCGATATCCTGCGCGAGGGTTACGGGGACGGCCAGGCGGCGGCTCGCTTGCCGCAAGCGGTTGCGGGCGACGCCATAGGCATAGATGGATAGGGGGCGTGCCGTATCACGATGCGGCGAATCGCGAAGCGGCGAATCGCCATTCGGGCCATCGGCCTCGCGGTCGCCCTTGCTGTTGCCGTTGCCGCGGCGGGCGTATTGCTCCCAATGGCGCGAGCGACCATTTCGCTTCGTCCGCGGCGCCTCATCGCCCCAGAGGTTGCGGTCGTTGAGCGTACGCTGGACAGGAGCCGGTTGCGCCACTTCGATATGCAGCTGCCCCGCTTTGTCACGCGTGCGGATCTCTACGGCCTGTGGGCGGGAGCGCAGCAACCCATCCACCGCCGTGGCCACATCGTCGCGCACGATGAGGTGATTGCGTTCCTGGATTTCAATGAGTACGTCAAAAGTGGGTGGCGCGCGCCGCTCGAGCACGGTCTTCTGCGTGCCGCGCCGCCGCGCCTCGTCATCCGATAGCGTAACCGACTGGATACCGCCTACAAGGTCGCTGAGTGTAGGGTTGAGCATGAGGTTGGCGAGCTCATTGCCGTGGGCGGTGCCAATGAGTTGCACGCCGCGCTCGGCGATGGTTCGGGCAGCCATCGCCTCCAGCTCGCGCCCAATTTCATCGATGACGATCACTTCCGGCGCGTGGTTCTCGACGGCCTCGATCATCACCTCGTGCTGCTTTTCGGGGTGGGAGACTTGCATGCGCCGCGCGCGACCGATGGCAGGGTGCGGCACGTCACCATCGCCGCCGATCTCGTTGGAGGTATCGACGATGACGACGCGCTTATCCTCTGCACGGACGCGGGCGGCTTCGCGCAGCATGGTCGTCTTGCCAACGCCGGGCGGGCCGAGGAGGAGCACGCTGCGACCGGTCTGGATGAGGTCCTCGATGATGTCGATGGTGCCATAGACGGCGCGGCCGACGCGACAGGTGAGGCCGACGATGCTGCCGCGTCGGTTGCGGATGGCAGCGATGCGGTGCAGCGTGCGCTCCATGCCGGCGCGGTTATCGGCGTCGAAATGCCCCACGCGCTCGACGACATAATGCAGCGTCTCCTCGCGCACTTCTTCCTCATCCAGCGCGATTTCGCTGCCGAGATAGCGAGCAGCCGGCACGCGCCCGAGGTCAAGCACAATTTCCAGCAGCTCGTCGTTATGGCCGATGCGGTCCAGCTCCCCACCGAGAGGCGGTGGCAAGATGCGCTTCAGCTCATCCAAATTATCAGTGATGCGTAAGTCCACAAGTTTCCTTTTCTGCTCAAGCGGAACGGCGGGTGCGGCTTTCAAGGAATGGCGCACCTGCACGAACTTCAAGCGCAGGCGCACCTGCGCGAATTTCCAGCGCAGGCGTAATGCCCTTTTCCAGCGCCTCGCGCAATTCATCGCGAAAGCGCGGCACACGCACACCGACAGCGATATGGCGCACGAGCACGGCCTGGCGCGCATGACAGGTGAAACCCAGCGCGGGCAGTGCCCCGCCCCACCAATCTTGGTAGCGGCGCAGGGTGATATAGCGCGGCAGCTTCGTCGAGGTGAGCGCCAGCGCGCCGCGCAACAGGTCCCTCGCCCGCTCCGCCAGGCGCGGGTGCAAGTAGGGTAGGAGCGAGTGCGCGCGTCGGCCCCGTTGAATCACCAGAATCGCCAGCGCTTGCCCGCCTTCGCGATAAAGCCAGCCAGCGTGCTCGGCCGGTTGTTCCAGCGCCTGGTGCAGCATGGGCGGGACGAGGGCGCGCAGCAATTGGCGCATATCATGGATGTCGCTCGCGCGGGCGCGCTGCCAAGTCAATACCTTCGCGTCGTGAACCGCGTTTGCGCCCGGCGGGCAACGCCAGAGCTCCTGTCGCGCGTAGACGGCGAAGCCGGCCTGGCGCATGGTTTCGAAGAGCGAGCTGCGCTCATCCACTTCGGCATTCAGCGTGTGGGCGCCGCGTTGGCCGGCCGCGGCGGTCAGGGCATCGAGCAGCTGCAAACAGGCGCTATTGTCAGTAAGCGTGAGGGCGCGCGGCGCGAGGTAGGTCAGCTGGGCGCGCGGCGCGGCATGGTCATGGCGGACATAGCGGAATTGTCCCAGCGCGGTTTGCGCCGTGCCGCGGGTCACATAAGTATGCAGCGGGCGAGCGGGCAAGAGCGGCGCCAGCAGCGATCCCTGCGGCGCGTCGTCATCCAGCGTCGTCATCAGCGAACTATCCAACAAGACGCCGCGCCCGACCAGGCGCATGAAATGCGGCAAGTCTGCCAATTGTAGCGCGCGCGTTTCCACCTTGGCTGTTGGCCGCTTCCTCTCGCTCATCTGCTTAATGCGCCCTCAGGATAACGCGGCGAATCTTATTTTTCCAGCAGCTTGCTCGCCGATTCCATGCCGAAGCCCTGCGAGATGAGCAGGAATTCGGTAACCGTCGTGCCGCGCGGCAGGGCGACGATGTGGGCGACCATCGCGGCGATGTCCCGGGCGGTTACGAGCGTTTCGGGGTCGGCATCGGGAGTAGCGGCCCAACGCATCGGCGTATCGGCCGGGCCAGGCGCGAGCAAGACGCAGCGGATGCGCTCCGGCCGCAACTCTTCAGCGAGGGCGCCGGTGAAACCGCGCAGGCCAGTCTTCGCCGCCGTATAGATGCTGATCTTGGGCACGTAACGCATGGAGGCGATGGAGCCGATGTTCAGGATAGTGGCGTTCTCGCTGCGGCGGAGTTGCGGCAGAAAGGTGCGCGCCATCAAGATGGGGCCGACGAGGTTGACGGCGAGGATGTGTTCGATTTCGGCGTCGCTGACATCATCGAGCGGTTTGATGAGCCAATCGCCCGCGCAGCAAATGAGGGCATCGAGGCTGGCCTCTTCGCGGCGATCGGCGAGGGCCTGCACCTGCTCGCTATTGGTAACGTCGAGGGGGTGAGCGCTGGCCATTCCGCCAGCGGCTTCGATTTCGACGACGACGGCGTCGAGCGGCCCCTGGCGCCGGCCGGTGAGCAGACAATGAAAGCCCGCAGCGGCGAGTTGCCGGGCGGTTTCGCTGCCCATGCCGCCGCCGGCGCCAGTGATGAGGGCGGTCTTTGTACTCATGTTGGTTCCTCCTATTTTCTTTTTGCTATCCTTGATTCTGGCTATCCCGAATTTTCCAGCAACTCCTGATATACGGCCACTATCTTCGCTGCGACGATCTCCTGCGTGAAATACGCTGCCACGCGCCGCCGGCCGCGCTCGCCCAGCTCGGCGCGCAGGGCCGCGTCTTCTCGGATGCGACGCAGTTGCTCCGTCAACGCGACGGTATCCCCTTCCGGGAAGAGCAAGCCCGCCTCGCCGATGACGCCGGGGATCGCGCCGCTATCCGCCCCGATCACCGGCAGCGCGCAGGCCATCGCCTCTGTCAGCACGCGCCCGAATTGCTCCTGCCAGCGCGGTGTGCGGCGAGAGGGCAAGACGAGCGCATCGAGCGAATGATAGACGGCTGGCATCTCGGTGGATGGCAGCTGGGGCGTGAAATCGACGCGCGCGGCAATTCCCAGTTTCGCCGCCAACGCGATCAGCTCCACTCGCTCCGGGCCGCCGCCGACGACGCGCAGGCGCCATTCGCCGCCAAGCTCGGACGCCGCGCGCAGCAACAGATCCACTCCTTTCGCCGCGACTAGGCGTCCGACGTAGCCGAAGGTGAAGGGTCTTTCTTCACATGACTCGGCCGGGCGGAAGCGCGTCGTATCCACGCCAAATTGCGGGATGACTTTGATCGGCCCACGGTAGCCTTTGGCCCGCCAGGCGGCCGCGCTGCCTTCTGTCCCGGCGAGGGCGTAATCCACGCCGCGCAACAGCCAACGCTCGCCCCAGGAAAATGGCGGTGGGTAGCGGCGGCTTAGGTTTTGCCAACTGGCGAAGAGCGTCTTCGCCCCGATCCGTCGCGCGTGGTAGAAGGCCTGCCAGGCAGCGAGATTGTAGGGCTCCTCGTCAATATGCACGATATTGGGGCGGAAAGCACGCATCACCGCCGCCAGCCCGCGCCAGGTATAGAGGTGAAAGTGGCCGTTACAGCGCAGCGGCAGCGCCTCCAGCCGATAGCCCGCGGTATGCGCGCGGACCAATTGTTGTTCGCCGCGCTCGTCGCGCCAGCTCGGCGGCACCAGCGCCAGCAGAGCGACGCCGGCGGCGGCGATGGCTTCCAATTGGCGCTGGTAGATGGCGGCGAGGCTGGCTTTGGAGAGCAACAGGACGCGCGGAGAATGCTCAGCATGCATTCTCCCGTCAGCCATCCGCCCTCGCGGCCACTTCCTCGCGAAAGGCGCGGATGGCGGCGATATGCGCGTCGGGATTGGCAAAGCCGGCATTCATCGTGTCGCAACTAACCATCGCCGCGCCCATCCCGCGCAATTCAGCGACGCGCGCCGCCCAGTCACTGCGGGGCACCACCCCGAGGTTGAAGCGCATCTCGACGCCGAAATCGCTTTCGTCCCGCCCCGCTTCCGAGAGGAATTGCCGCAATTGGGCCAGCTTGGCGCGCAAATCGGCCAGGTCCATCCCCGTCGCCAGCCAACCATCGCCGATGCGGGCCATGCGGCGCAGCGCGCGTTCCGCGCCTCCGCCAAACCAAATGGGAATCGGCTGCTGGATCGGCAGCGGGTGCAGGCCGGCATCCGGGATCGAGTGGTCGCGCCCGCGGAAATGGACGAGGCGTTGCGTCCAGAGCGCGCGCAGGAGCTCTACCTGTTCTTCGACGCGGCGGCCGCGGTCGCCGAAATTCATGCCGAGCGCTTCGTATTCCAGCTCGTTCCAACCAATGCCGATGCCCAGGGTGAGACGGCCGCCGCTGAGCACATCGATGGCCGCCGCCTGCTTGGCGAGGAGGGCCGTCTGCCGCTGCGGTGCGATGACGATACCCGTAACCAGGCGCAAGCGCTCGGTGAGGGCCGCTATGTAACCGAATAACACGAAGATTTCATGGAACATGTCGTCACAATCGTAGGGCCGGCCGGCCCAACCGCCCGGACGCGCGGGGTTGGCGCCGAGGACGTGGTCGTAAGCCAACAAATAATCGTAACCGAGCGCTTCCGCCGCCTGGGCATAGGCGCGGACGGCGCCGGGGTCGGCGCTGATTTCGGTCTGGGGGAATACGACGCCAAGCTGCATGAGTGACCCCTTAGTGAGGGCGAACGATGCGTATTATGCTATCATGAAGCGCAGTCAGCCCGCAAGCGGTCAAGCGAAATGGGGAAAGCATGGGTCATAAAGTCATCTACACGAAAAATGCACCAGAAGCCGCCGGACCGTATTCGCAAGCCGTCGTCAGTGACGGTTGGCTCTTCAGCGCTGGCCAGGTTGCCTTAGACCCGGACACACAGCAACTCATCGCCGGCGGCGTCGAGGAACAAACGGCGCAGGTCTTCCGCAACCTGAGCGCCGTGCTGGAAGCGGCGGGCAGTAGCCTCGCCGATGTCGTCAAGACCACTGTCTTCCTGCAAGACATCGGCGATTTCGCGGTGATGAATGGCATCTACGCGCAGCATTTTGGCGAGGGACCGCCGGCGCGTTCTACCGTCGAAGTGGCGCAGTTGCCGCTGGGCGCGCTGGTAGAGATCGAAGTCATCGCGCGCGTGGGCTAGCGGCGTAAACGGGTTACACCATCAGGGGCAGTGGCGGAATGGCAGACGCAGGTGACTTAAAATCTCCCGCCTCCGGGCGTGTGGGTTCGAATCCCACCTGCCCCATCACGGGGCGCGGGTAGGTCGTCCGCATGGCCGCTTTGCGCCCCTGGCATGAGCTGACGCAAACGCTGGCGGATGTCGCCATGGGTCGGCGGCCGGCGGATATGCTCATTCGCGACGGCCGCTGGGTGAATACGTATACGCGCGAACTGATTCCGAAAACGGATGTGGCCATCGTGGCCGGGCGCATCGCCGCCGTCGGCCCCGGGCTGGATCATTGCGCCAGCGCGCAGACGGAAGTGGTGGAAGCGGCGGGGCGTTGCCTCGTGCCCGGCTTGCTGGATGCGCATATGCATGTCGAGAGCAGCATGTTGAGCGTCACGGAATACGCGCGCGCCGTCATCCCGCATGGCACGACGGCCGTTTTCGCCGACCCGCACGAGATGGCCAACGTTTTCGGCATGGCGGGGGTAGAGTTGATGCTGGCGGAAGCGCGCCAGCAACCCATCGCCTTTTACCTGCAGTTGCCATCCTGCGTGCCCTCGGCGCCGGGGCTGGAGCGAGCCGGCGCCACCATCACGCCTTCCGAAATCGAAGCCGCGCTCGGTTGGGAGGGCATCATCGGCCTCGGCGAGATGATGAATTTCCCCGGCGTGGTCGCGGGCGATCACACGCCGCACGCGATGATCGCCACCACCATGCGCGCTGGCAAAACCGTCGGCGGTCATTACGCCAGCCCAGACCTTGGCCGCGCTTTCCACGCCTATGTCGCTAGCGGCCCTGCCGACGACCACGAGAACACACGCCAGCAAGACGCCATCGCCCGCGCCCGCCGCGGCATGCGCCCGATGCTGCGCTTTGGCTCCGCCTGGTATGACGTCGAGGCGCAAATCCCGGCCATCACCGCGCCAGGAGCCAACGGCCGCTCCGTGCTGGATTCGCGATCCTTCATCCTCTGCACGGATGACGCGCACGCCGCCACCCTAGTCGACGAAGGGCATATGGACCGCGTCCTGCGCCACGCCATCGATTGCGGTTGCGACCCCCTGATGGCCATACAGCTGGCGACGCTCAACCCCGCGCAACATTTTGGGCTGGAGCGCGAATTGGGCAGCATCACGCCCGGGCGCCGCGCGGATATCTTGCTCGTGCCGGATCTGGCCGAATTTCGTGTCGAAACGGTTTTCGCGCGCGGGCAATTGCTGGCGGAGGATGGCGAGCTGAGCGTAGAACTGCCCGCTTTCACGCACCCACCGCACTTCCTCACTTCCGTGAATGTCGGGCGTTTGCCGTCCGCCGCTGCGCTAGAAATCGCCGCGAGTGGCGAATCCTGCTGTGTGAATGTCATCGGCGTCATCGAGAACCAGGCGCCGACCGAGCATCGTACGGCGCGCTTGCCGGTGCGGGCGGGGCGCATCCAGCTGGACGAGGCGCAGGATATCGCGCGCCTCTCGCTCATCGAGCGACATCACGGCAGCGGTGATGTAGTGAACGCCTTCGTAGGAGGCTTCGGTTTGCGCGGAAATTGCGCCATCGCCAGCAGCATCGCCCACGATTGCCACCACTTGATCGTGATGGGCACCGATACAGCGGCGATGGCCGCGGCCATCGCGCGCCTGGTGGAGATCGGCGGCGGTGCGCTCGTGCTGCAAGGGGATGAGCGCGCACTTAGCGAACGCGCGCTCATCCCCTTGCCCCTGGGTGGCCTGATGTCGTTAGAGCCGGCGGCCGTCGTCGCCGCTCAATCGGCCGCGCTGATCGAGGCGATGGCCGCTTGCGGTTGTCGCTTGAATAACGCCTTCATGCAATTCAGCCTGCTGGCTCTGGCTGTCATCCCCGAACTGCGCATCACCGACCGCGGTTTGCTGAACGTCACGCGCTTCGAGCACATCCCGCTCCTCGCCGCAGGCGACTAGGGCAACGCGCGCGCCCAAAAGAAGGCGGGCGGGTCGTTGCTACTCGCCGCCGCGAAAAGGGTCACGTTCCCACTCAAGACGCGCCATTGCATACGGAAGGTGCGCTCGCCGGGCGTCAGCTGGTCGCGCAGGAGCGTGAAGGCGAAACTGTGCGGCTCGTTGGCTTCCGAGAAACGCACGCAGGCCATCCCACGATCATTGCCGATGCGAACGCCATCGACCAGTAAATCCAGATAGAGCACAGCGGAACGATCCATCTGGAAAGTGCCGAGGAAGCCGATCTGGGCGGCGCCGGCCGTCCTCAGCGTGAGTGAGAGGGCGCTGGCATCGATATCGACGAAGCTCCGGCTGCTGGAGCTGTAATTCGCTCCTTGGCGGATGGTGCTCTGCGCATAGGGCAATTCCTTGAGGTAGCGCAGGTTATCACGCAACTCGGAATTCATCTCCAGCGCGGTGAGCAGGTCGCCAGTATTCCAGGTCTTGGGGTCATTCCAGGGCATAGGATCTCCTTCTGCTGGGGTGGCTAATATGCGAGCAGGGGCTTCTCAGAGAAGCGGCTGCGGCCGAAGGTGGCGAAATGCGCCGTATTGGCCGCCTCGAGCAGCCAGCGGCATTCGTGACGCTGCCCACCATGCGTCACCTCGTGCTCCTCGGCGACGATGAAATAAGGCGCGCTGTGGCCGGTCTGCTCATCTGTGATCTGGATGCGGTCGAAGAGGCTGCGCGCGAGGATTTGTGGCAGGTGCGCGCGTTGGGCAAGGGTGATCGAGCGCATGTTTCCGCGCGCGGCGGCCGTTTGCGCCAACTCGAAGCACGCCAGTTGGAAGGCCGTCTCGGGGTCATTCAGCGCCAGCAGCGGCAACTCGCGCGGGCGCCGGCCATAATGGGCGATGCTCCGGCCATCGCTCGCGGCCACAGTCAGGGGTGCGTCTTCCCAGATGGGTGTGCCGCGCAATCGCAACCCCGCCGCCAGGAAGAGCGGGTAACGCGCGAGGTTCTGCGCGCTGACCAGGGCGGAATCGGCCGCGCGTTCCCGCAGGCGCAAGTGGATGGCGGCGGTCTCTTCTCGACCCGCGCCAGCGGCGTCACGATACGCGCGGTAGTCTTCGCCAGCAATGGGATCTTCGATGCGCAGCGCGCCCACTTTTCGCCCGAGCGCGTCGCGAAAGTGTGCGCGCAGCACGATGCTGGCGCCTGCTTCCAGGTGAAGGGGCGAGCGCAATTGCCATAGCGTCGTCCCCGCCGGGCCGCGGCGGCGCGGCTGCAAACGGACACGCCATTCGTTGCAAATGCCGTCGCCATGCCCATATTCCAGCGCGTCGGCATTCTCAAAAAAATGAGCGGCGGGCTCTGCTGACTTCAGCAGGTGATGGCGCTGCAGGAAGACCGCACGCCCCAAACGGTCGCAATAGAAGCGGCCGCGCTCGCTCTCGACGATGCGGCGAATCGCCTCCCAGGCGCTGATGCCCGAAAGCCAACGCTCCGTAACCAGGGTGAAACGCGAGCGGCCACGCTCCAATATCCGCGGCACCGTCTCGCCGCTGAAGAGGTGCGTCGTTTCTCCTAGGGCATCATGCTCCGCCAGGCCGAGGATGGCGCGGCCAGCCAACTCGCGCCGCCGGATGGGCAGCGCATCCAGGATATCGGCGATGATTTCGTCGGCGCGGGCGCTCTCTCTGGTGGGCAGCTGGGTGTCGTTTTCGCGCAACTGGTGCTGCCAATCTTCAGCATACAGGGTGGCGCGGCGCGGCCCCTGGCTGCCCGTTTGCGGCTCGGCGTGCGCGAGCTGGCCCTGGAAGAGCGTGGTCGCTTTGCCGGTGTCGTCTACATAGCGGATGCGGAGCCCAAGGCCCGGCAGCAAGGGCAAGGGTGAGGCTTCCGGCGAATGGTGGCGCATCTCGTTGCGCAGGCTGACGTGAGCGCGGGCCGGCGCGGCCAGCCGGTCGCCCGACGCGCCCATACCCAAACGCCAGGATAAAGCGATGACCGCCGCACTCAGGTCGGTAGCGAAGAGGCCGTCGTCGCCCGTATCGATAGCGACGCGATAACCGGCAGGATCGTCCATCAAAGGGCCAACTTCCACAGGTGGCGCAACAGGCAACCGTGGTATTCGGCGCCGCCATGTGAGAAGACGCCAATCTCCACCTGCAATTGCGTTGGTTCCAGCAAGCGCCCGCCCAGGGTTACATCCGTCGACAACGCTTTGAAATACGCATCGAGCAGATCGACCAGGCGCGGCAGGTGCGAGCGCAGACCGAGTCCCTCTCCCGTCGGCGCGACGAGCAATAGATGCCAGGGGTGTAGGGTGATGGTGGCGGCGGCTCCGCGGAAAGCGAGCGCTTCGAAGCCGCCGGCGCGCGCGCCGAAGAGCGGCCGCCGCGCTGATCCTTCCGGCGTTTCCCCCGGCAAGGTGAGCAGCGCGGGCAGCTGCGCGGGCGCGAGCGTATCCGGTATATCCGCCAGGCCATAGTGGGCGCGCAGGCCCGGCAGTTCGAGGGCGGCCAGGGCCTGCAGCGCGTCGCGGAAAGCGGGCATCGTCGCTCTGCTATCGCTCAGGCGCGGACGACCGCGCGCCGCAAACCGCGCAATAGCGTGCGGATGGCCGGCGGCAGGTCTTGCGAAGCGAGTTGCCGTTGCACCTGCACCAGCCAGGCGGCCAATTGCAAGGCGGCCTGCGCGAGGTCCGGCGGCGGGTGGTAACTGTGGATGGCGGCGCCGGCGGCGTGCGAGCTCGCCTGGCTATCCTGCGCGCCGCGCATGACGGAGAGCGTGAGCGTGCCATCACCCGCCGCCTCGATCTGGCGCAGGCACAAATATTCCGCGCCGATGCGCAGCAATTGCCCGACTTGGAAGCGCGGCGCCTGGCCCTCGCGCGCATCTTCGGCCGGCGCGGCCAGCGTATGCGCAGCGGCAGCTAGCGGGCCTTCCTGCACGGTCGCGCCCGTATCCCGCCAGGCGCGCGACCAATCGTCATGCCAGCCCCAGATTCCGGCGATGGCCACAGCCGCCAAGGGCGTATCGTGATAAACGAATTGCGTGCCGTTGGCGAGGCGTAGGGCACTGGCCGGCTGACGCGCATTCGGGAGGCGCCGCAATTGCGACAAAGGGATGGAGCGTCCATCGCCATTCGTCACGCCCGTCAGCTCGAGCAAGTCGTCATCCAGCAACAGTTCCTGGGGGTGGCGGCGATCGACATCGTGATAGTGCGTGGCGTGGTGCGGCAACAACTTTCGGCCGGTGAAGCGTTCGCAATGCCGCGTGGCCGCGCCCAGCGCCCAGAGCAGGCGATGGTCGTCCGCGGTCTCTTCCGGGCGCAAGCCCAGGTGCGCGCGCAGCTGAAACAAAGTGACGACGGTATACATGGTGGTACTCCCTCCGTATCTCTCGAATGGGCGGCGGGGGAAGGGCGCGCGGCCCCTCCCCCACATTCGCTCGGCTATATCTGGATGTTGTAAAGCGCGGCGGCGACGTCCTCGTCGTAATTGATGAACGCGAGGCGCACGGTCGTCGTCAGCTGATAGGAATCGTAGTAGGGCAAGTAGTCGACGCTGACCGCGATGCGGCGCCGGTAGCCGACATACCAACCCGGGCGATAAACGCAAAGCGCCGAACCGCGCATGTTGCGGCTGGCGGTGCTATGCACTTTGCCGGAAGTGCCATCGGTGAGCGGCATTTCGGCGCTGACCACGACCGGCACTCCATCGGCGAAGCCGATCTGTCCGGTTTGCGCGGTGGCCGCCGCGCCGGCCTTATCCATCGTCAGGAATTCGGATATGGCGAGGAACTTCGCGTAGCTGCCGCCGTCGACGATCCAGGCCAGGTCGCTCGGGCGGGCGGCGTAACGCATCGGTAAGGAGAACCGAGTCTGCCGCAACAAAGCCAGCGTCGGTTCGCCATTGGCATCGACCTTATGGGCCGTTTTGGTGACGAGCGGCAGCTTGCGCAGGCCATCAAAAGCGCGATAGCGAGCGTTCGCGGTAGTCGCCGCGCCCGGCTGGTTGATATTAGCGCTCGCGCCGGCCGTATCGCCATTCAGCAAGGTGTAATCGATGCTATCGGCGATGGCCCGCAACGCTTGCTCGCGGAACATCTGCAGCACGGGCACGATGGAATCTTCCACCAGCTCGGCGCTGAAACCCACGCGTAAGGCCAGCTTGCTCGCGTTGAGCGTCAGCTTCTTCGAGCCGATCTTGCTATCCGGAATGGCCGACGCGGCGGCATCCAGCGCGAGTTGGCCCTCGCCGGTGGTTTCGGGGACGAAATAGACGGTCGGGTCCGTGCCCTCGACGGGCAGGTGAAAGGGATTGCTCGGCATCTCGATCGCGCGGAAGAGGGGGAGGATGACGTTGCTGAGCCGCGCCTGCTGCCAGACTTGCGCGCTCCAGAGATTCGGCACCCATTCGTCGCCAAAGCTCGTCTGCGTAGAATGGCTCAGCTCGTCGGACTTGCGCGCCGTCATCCCCGCGCCGACGACCTTCTGCGCCAGCGCGTTGGCGTAACGCTCGCTCACGCCGCGGAATTGGCGGCCGGCGGAGAGCAGGACGTAGCCATGCAGCAGATCCAGCGCAGAGAGGTCATCGTAGGGGCTGCCGACGCGCGGAGCGGCGGCGTTGACGGTGAGGGGAAGGTGCTTGCGGGCCGGTTCCTGAGGAAACCGGGCCGGTTCTTGCTGAAACCGGGCCGGTTCCTGGGGAAACTGGGGCAGCTCCTGAGGAATTGAGGACGGTTGATAGGCGACGCTGGCAGGCGTGGGGTTGCCATTGCCGCCGTTCGACAGGTGATGAGACATGGTGTTACAGCCTTTCATATGGTTATCGGACGATGCGCCGGCGTGCTGAAGCCAACGCGCGCTATCCAGGCCCAGGGCCGCGTAGGCGCTCTTCAGGCTCTGGATTCCCGTTTGGCGCGGCTCGGCCGGCGTAGGGGTGAGGCTGCCCTCAACGATGGGCCAACACAGGATGCGCCCATCGCTGGCGACCTCGCGCAACTGGGGCAGGCTGCCGGACGACCATCCCAACGCGCCGCGCTTCACCAGCTGCACGAGCGCGCGGAAATAGCGCAAGCGCCGTTCCAGCTGCGCCTCCGCCCAGAGGCCGATCTCGTCAGCGCGCAGGGTATCCAGCACGCCGACGAGAGCGCTCTTGAGGGCGGCATCCTGGCCGTGGTGGTAGAGCGCGGGGCGACGGTCGTACCAATCCAACCCCAGTTCCGTTTCGGGGGTGAAGTATTCGCCCTGCAGGTCACGCTGCGCGGGCGAGCCCCATACAACGAGGTAGCCGCCGATGCGGCCGTTTTCGTCCAACGCCTTCAGCGCAGGGGGATGGTCGCTGCGGGCATCGTTGTGAATCTCACCGGGCATGGGCCGCCTCCTCGTCGTTGGGGCGATAAATATAGCACACATGTTCTGATAAATGGCAGCAAAATGTCCCACCTGACGCTGGGCGCGTTTTTCAAATTGTCGCATTCCACTGATCTTGCCTTAATTGCGTGCATATTTGATTGCTACGTGGTATCATTAACTTTGCTCGCGTCACTTGGCCGACACAACACACCGGCGCAGCAGCATTTACTCGCTCTATGAGGAGAAAGATCATGAAACGCTCACTCGTCCTGTTGTTCGTGTTATTGCTCGTGGCGTTCGGCGGCGCGCTGCAAGCGCAAGACGCCACAACCATCACCATCCGCTGCCTAGCAACGCCACCCGAAGAGGATTGGCGCTGCAACAACTTCGCCGAGGTCGAAGAATCAGTCGAGATGGCCCTTGGCATCGACATCGAACTAAATCTCATCCAGGACAGCATCAGCTGGGGTGATTACAAGCAAGAATTCGTGCTCGCGGCCGAGGCCGGGCAAGCGCCTGATATCATCCTCAGCGGCCACGAAGACATCGGCGCCTGGGGCGCGGCCGGCATTGTCATCCCGCTCGACGACCTCATCCCCATGCACGCCGAATTCGAGGACGTCGTCGCCGCGCTCTGGGCTAGCCAGCAGCTCGGCGGCGTCACCTACGGCATCCCACAGGACGCCGAAGCGCGCCCCATCTTCTATTCCAAGGTGCTATTGGCGGACCTCGGCTGGGATGAAGAGGCCATCGAAGGCCTGCCCGCGGCAGTGGCCGCTGGCGAATTTACCTTCAACGACCTGATCGCCACGGCCGCGGCCGCGGTGGAAGAAGGCGTCGTAGAAGAGGGCAATGGCTTCTGGCATCGCCCCAGCAACGGCCCCGACTTCCTCTACTACTACTATGGCATGGGCGGCGAAGTATTCGATGACATGGGCAACCTCGCCATCGATAGCGACGCCCTGCTGAAGGTTTATGAGCTGCTCGGCGGCATGACCGCTTCCGGCATCATGCGCGCCGACCTCATCGGCACCGATTGGAACCAGGTCTGGCACCCCACCATTGCCACTGGCGATACGGTGCTCTTCGCCGCCGGCGGTACCTGGAACTGGCCGAACTGGGCCCTCAACTACGTCGCCGATCAGGGTGGCGATGACTACCTCACCCCGCGCATCGGCCTGGCACTCATCCCCGCGATGGAGACGGGCAACGCCATCACGCTCACACACCCGCTCAGCTACATGATATCCGCGGACGCCGCGGAGCGCGGCTCAGCCGATGTGGCCATGGCCCTCATCGCCGCCGTCACCACCGTGGACGCCAACAACCGCCACGCCATCGATAGCTTCCACCTCGGCATCCTCAACGCCCAGCTGGAGAGCGAGGCCTACCAGGCCAACCCCTTGCTGAGCGGCAACCACTACATGCTGGATCACACGACCTCCCTCCCCAACGATCCCGGTTGGAACGCCTGGGCCAACGCCTACTTCCTCGGTATCCAGGCTGTGGAAAGTGGTGAAGCCAGCGCTGCGGAGGCGGTGGAAATCGCCCTCAACCAGCTCACCAACGAACTCGGCGACGACATCACCGTCCGCTAACGAATTCCGAACCTGGCGGGGCGCTCTGATACCTGGGGCGCCCCCGCCCCAAAGAGGCGCTGCATGGCGCAATCCACCGCTACACACCCGCGCCGCCGTTACCGTATCCCGGGCGCAGCCGCCTATGGCTTCCTGGCGCCGGCCGCCATCCTCGTCCTGCTCTTCTTCTTCATCCCCGCCCTCATCGTCATCTTCCTCAGCCTGACCGATTTGCAAACCACCAATTTCACCTCCGATTTCGGCGTGATGGCGCGCGATTCTTTCGTCGGTACCGAGAATTACCGCACCCTCTTCAACGACCAATACCTGCAACGCATCTTTTTCAACACGCTCTTCTACGTCTTCCTGACGCTGTCCTTCTTCAACGTGGGGATGGCGCTGCTGGTCTCGCTGCTGACGACACACATCCCGCGCGGCAGTGGTTTCTTCTTCCGCGCGCTCTGGATGCTCCCGCGCATCACTTCGCCGGTCGTCTATGTGCTCATCTGGAAACGCTTGATGGCGGAGCCACCCTTCGGCATCGTCAACCAATTCAATGAATTGCTCGGCCTCGCGCCCATCATCTACTCCACCGAGGTGCCTTGGATGCTCATCATCCTCACCAACGGCTTCGTCGGCGTCAGTTTCGGCATGATCATCTTCACCTCGGCTATCGAATCGATCCCGAAGGATTTGCTGAACGCCTCGCTGGTGGATGGCTCGAACACCCTGCAGCGCATCCGCTACATCATCCTGCCGCTGCTGCGCTGGCCCCTGCTCTTCGTGACGACCTACCAGACGCTCTCGCTGCTCACCTCCTTCGAATACATCATTTTGCTCTACCCCAATGGCTCGCCCGGCGTCGTTTACAACACAGAAGTCTGGGCACTGACGGCCTACAACCGCGCGCTTTCCAACTATTTCGGCAACACGCAATGGGGCTATGGCTCGGCCTTCGCCGTCGTGCTGGTCGTCGTCGGTGTCGTGCTTGCCATCCTCTATATGCGTTTCTTCCGCTTCGATGAGCTCGTCGCCGAGCCGCGTATCGAGGAGCTCTGATGGCCGTGCAATTGCGCCACCCCCTCACGCATGCCATCGGCAATGGCCTGTTCTTCGCGGTAGTGGTGGCAGGGATTTCCGTCTTTTTCGGCAACCTGTTGGGTCCATTGCTGGCAAGCGTCAGCGTGGTGGAAACCTTCACCCCGCTCCTGGCCGACGCGCTGCGAGATTTACTGCCATATATCGCCCTCATCGGCAGCAGCCTGGCCCTGCGCGCGCAGAAGCCGCTCGGCCGCGCGTTGCTCTTGAGCGCCCTCTCAGCGCTGGTCGTCTACGCGGCGGTGCAGCTGGGCTACGCCGTCACCACGCAGGGGCCCTTCGCGCCGCGCAGCTCGCTGGAGATGACGCTGCGCCAAACGGACGAGGGCATCCTCGTCGAAGCGCTCATGCCCGGCGGCGCGGCGGAAGCGGCCGATCTGCAAGTCGGTGACCTCATCACCGCCATCCGCCGCACGCCCATCACCCTCGGCGACCTAAACCAGCGCGTCGCGCAGACCGAACCGGGTGATCCGTTGCGTTTCCGCTTCCTGCGCGGAACTGGCGAAGAGCAAGAGGAGCTGCAAAAGACCGTCCGCGTCGCGCTGGAAACGGCGGCGGATACAGAGGCGATCTGGCAGGGCGCGCTCGTGGCCATCGCCTTCGCCATCCTGCTGCTCTTCTGGCCGGCGTCCTGGAGCCCTTATCTGGCGCTCATCACGATGTTCTCGCCCTTGCTCGTCGGCTATGCCTGGATCTTCATCGCCAGTTTTTCTACGCGCACACAGGGCATTGTGCCAGTCACCGGCAATGGCCGCTTCGGCGGCTTCACGCTGAATAATTGGCAATACCTCCGCACGAGCAATATCGAAGGCTACCAATTCGATCTGGGCGGCGTCCTGCTCAATTCGCTGTTAGTGGCCGTGGCGATGACGGTCACAGTGCTTTTTGTCTCTTCGATGGCCGGCTACGCACTCTCGCGGATGAAATTCCCCGGCCGCAAAAGTTTCTTATCACTATCCCTCATCCTGCATGGCTTCCCGGCGGTTACGCTGCTGATTCCCATCTTCTTCGTACTGCGTCACCTGAGCAATTTGCCGCTGCTGGGGGAGATCGTTGGCTTTAACAAACTGGGCGGCATCGCGCTGGTGATGGTCGGCTTCGAGCTGCCGCTGGGCATCTGGTTGATGAAGGGCTTCTTCGATCACATCCCCTGGGATATGGAGCGCTCGGCGTTGATCGACGGCGCTTCGCGCTTCCGGACTTATTGGCAGATTCTGTTGCCGCAGATTCGCCCTGGTATGCTGGCATTGGGTATCTTCGCCTTCATTAGTGGCTGGAATGCCTACCTTATCCCCGCGACCTATAGCACCGGCGCCGGCACGAACACCCTGCCCGTGTTGCTCAATTCGCTGATCAGCGAAACCGCCCCGGTAGATTGGAACCAGATCGCCGCGATCGGGCTACTCCAGCTCATCCCCATTTTCATCTTCTTCATCTTCGCGCAGGAATACCTGCTGAATATCTATGCCGGCGGTACGAAGGGAAGCTCCTGATGGACATTCGCCTCGAGAATTTGGGTAAATCCTTCGGCAACGTCGTCGCCGTGGAAGACTTAGACCTGCAGGTCGGCGATGGCGAATTCGTCGCTTTCCTCGGACCTTCGGGCTGCGGTAAAACAACAACGCTGCTGATGCTGGCCGGAATCTATAAGCCGAGCACGGGTGAAATCTATTTTGGCGAGCGCCTCGTCAACCAGATCGCGCCCAAAGACCGTAACATTGGCATGGTCTTCCAATCCTACGCGCTCTATCCGCACATGACGGTCTTCGGCAACATGTCTTACCCGCTCAAGCTGAAGGGCGTCGCGAAAGAAGAACAACAGCGCCGAGTCCAGCACGCAGCCGACACGATGGGCATCGGCCAGCTGCTCTCGCGCCGCCCGGGCGAGCTCAGCGGCGGGCAGCAGCAGCGCGTCGCCCTCGGCCGCGCCCTCGTCAAAGAGCCGGACGTGTTGCTCTTCGACGAGCCCCTCTCGAACTTGGATGCGCGCCTGCGCCTCACCATGCGCGGCGAAATCCGCCAGCTGCAACAGCGCCTCGGCATCACCTCTATCTACGTAACGCATGATCAAGTGGAAGCGATGACGATGGCGGATCGCATCGCCGTCATCAACGAGGGGCGGCTGGAAGCCTTCGGCACGCCGGAGGACCTCTACGAGCGCCCGCGCACACTATTCATCGCTGGCTTCGTCGGCAACCCGCCGATGAATTTGTTCGACGTTGAAGCGCAGGCGGCCAACGGTGACGTGCGCCTGGCCAACGAATCGCTGCAGCTCACCCTCGCCCGCGAGCGCGCCGCGCTCGCCCTGCAACACAACGGCCCGCTCACCCTTGGCCTGCGCCCGGAAGACATCCTGGTTGCCGATAACGCGCAAGATGGCGCTCTCCACGGTCAAATCAGCATCGTTGAACCGCTGGGCCGAGACGATATGCTGGAAGTCGTCATCGGGCAGGAGCGCTTGCTCGTCCTCGCGGACCCAGCGCTTCGCCTATCTGCAGGTGAAAACGTGGCGCTCACTGTCAACGCCGAGAAGGCGCATTTCTTCGATCGTCACACGCGCCAATCCATCCTTTGGGGACAAGAGAAATAAACGCACCGCCCGCTGCCCGCGAGGAGCTCCCCACGCTCGCGGACGACCCCGACCTCGCTCTCGCCGCCCGCCACGCGCCGCGCATCCGCTTCGATTCGCGCGATCCTTTCCCGCCGGATGCCGTCGGCATCACGGTTTTTCGCGAAGACGCTCCGTCGCCTTCTTTCCCGCGCCAAATCGCCCTGCCCGCCGGCACGACGGCCGCCATCGAATACGCCATCTGGTGGGATTGGGATATCCAGCACCTCTATGAGCTGGAGCATACCTGGCTCTACCTGGATGCCGACGAGCGCCTCATCGCCGCCGATGCCAGCTGGCATGGCAAATGGGATCCCATGAGAACGGAAGACGGCGCTTTGCCCCTCACCGACGATGGCCACCTCTGCCTGCTATCCGAACCGGGCAAGCACGCCTTCGCCGCCACACCCGCGCGCCTGCAAGAACGGCGCCCACATACGGATATGTCCTGCGGCCAGCGCGCCGGCGCCATGGGCTTGCACGTCACGCCGCTCTTCGAAACGCAACTCCGCCCGGCTCGCACCCCAGATACCAACCAACTCATCCATACCTGGTTGGAGCGGCACCGCTTCGCCCCCAGCTACGAATTCACGCGGGAATTCGCGCTGGATAAAGCGCCTTTCGTCCCCTGGACGGTGATGGCTACATGGATCCCTCGCCGTGTTAATTCCTGGGTCGAATATTTGGCGGCAAAATATCCGCGCGGTCAACGACGCGTCCTGCGTGTCGGCCACCGTGGCGCCTCCGCTCACGAGCCTGAAAACACGCTGGAATCATTCGCCAAGGCAGCCGAACTGGGTTGCGATATGGTAGAGATGGATCTGCGTTATACCGCCGACCACGTGCCCGTCATCCTGCATGATGACAGCCTGCGCCGCACCTTCGGCCCGAGCCGCCCCATCGTCGATTTGCGCTGGGAAGAGGCGCGCGCGTTGGCGCCCGCGTTGCCTTCGCTAGAAGAAGCGGTCGCCACCTGCAAACGCTGCGGGGTGGGCATCTACCTCGAAATCAAAGCCATCAATCACGACGCCGGCGCGCGCGCGCTGGAAATCTTGCGGCAATATGATTACCTGCACGCCACCATCATCGCCAGCTTTCGCGTCGATTGGTTAGCCGCGATCAAGCGCGCGTGCCCCGAGCTACCGATTTCGGTGCTCTTCAGCTACGCGAATGTGGATGCCGTCTCCCTCGCGCGGGCCGTCGGCGCCGAATTCGCGCACGCCTGCTGGGATACCGAGCCGGATAACGTCGCATTGATGACGGAAGAATGGCTCGACGCCGTCCATGGTGCCGGCCTCGGCATCATCTGCTGGACGCAATTGAACCGCGAGAGCGCCCACCAACTGCGCGCGAAGGGTGTGCATGCCCTCACCGCCGACGATCCCAAATTGCTGCTAGAATAAGCGCCGCCCGAACCTCCAACGAAAGAAAGGCCGCGCTGCCATGCCCGAAGCGATCACCCCAGAAACGCTCGCCACCCTACGCACAATCGATACGCCCACCATCTGCAACGTCATCGAGCTATTCGCCATACAGCCGCGCCATACGGGCTATATGAACGCCCGCATCCGCGCCAATTTTCCGGAAATGCCCACCATCGTTGGTTTCGCGGCGACGATCACCTGCCGCTGCTCCTCGCCGCCGGCCAGCGCGGGCGCTGGCTACGCGTCGCTCGATGAGCAGGTAGCTCGCTTCACCGAGCTGAGCGGGCCGCCTATCATCGTCATGCAAGACTTGGATGAACCTCAAGCCGCCGCCACCTTTGGCGAGGTGATGTGCTCCTCCTACCAGCGCTTTGGCGCCGTCGGCCTCATCAGCAGTGGCGCCGGGCGCGATCTGGAGCAGGTGCGAGCGCTCAGTTTTCCCGTATGGACCGATGGCACGATCGCCTCGCATGGCTATTTCCACTTGCTGCAAACGCATGTGCCGGTGCAACTCGGTGGCTGCGTGGTCGCGCCGAACGATTTGCTGCACGCTGATGCCAACGGCGTCACCCTCATCCCACATGCAATCGCCAGCGAAATTGCCGACGCCGCGCCGCAATACCTGGCGGCGGAGCAAATCGTGCTCGATGCGCTACGACAGGAAGAGCTGACATCCGCGCAATTGGGCGAAGCGCGCCGCGCAATGGGCGCTAACATCGCCGAGCTGAGCGCCCGCCTCCGCCGCTAGAGCTGTCTTGCGCTAGCGCCAGGCTCTTGTCGCTGCTATCCTGAATGGCAAAATAGGCCGCAGGGGGGACCATGCCCAATATCGGACCGACCGAATTGCTCATCGTGCTGGTGATTGTGGTGATCCTCTTCGGCGCCGGGCGCATCTCCCGCGTGGGCGGCGAGATGGGCGAGGCTGTCTCCAGCTTCCGCCGCGGCCTGCGCAAGGGCGAAGAAGAAGACGCCGAGGGGCAGCAGGACGCTACCTAACCCTCTGACGACACCTTTTGCCAGCGCGTCACCCTCATTTCCAGCGCGCTCAAGACCGCGAAAACGGATAGTCCCAGCGCGCTCATCGCCAACGCCCCCGCGTAGACCTTCTCCGTTTGCACGCTACCATAATTCAACTTGATGTAAGCGCCCAGGCCCTGCAGGCTCCCCGTGTGCTCGGCGATGTAGAGCACCGCAATCGCGATGGCGCTGCTCACCTTGAGCGCCGTAACGATGGCCGGCAGGCTCACTGGCAGGTAGACATAGCGCAGCAATTGTGCCCGCCCCGCCCCCAGCGATGCCATCGAATCCAGCGTCTGTGCCGGCACCTGTAAGGCCGCATCCCGCACGATTACATAGATCTGGAAAACAATAATCGCCGTGATGAGCAGCAGCTTGCTCTCCTCCCCCAGGCCAACCAGAAAAAATAGTATCGGCAAAAAGACCACCTTCGGCACTGGATAGAAGAAATAGAATATGGGTGAGAGCGCGCGGTCCAGCGTTCGGCTACTGGCGGAGAGGATCGCCAGCGGCGCGCCGATGCCCACGCTGAACGCGACACTCATCAGCACGCGGCGCGCGGAGATGAGGAAATGACCCCATAGAACAGCGCGCTCGGCGTAGAGGACGCGCAGCACATCCGTTGGCGGTGGCAGGAATGGGATGCGCCCGCCCGCTGCCGCCAGCTCCCATAGTAACAAGAGAGCCACCAATTCGACGAGCAGAATCATCCACCTCCCCAGCCGCAGTTTCATGTCATCAGTAACTTACGAATCTCGCGGCAAAAGGCGAAATAGGCGGGATCTTCGCGCGCCGGCAGCTCGCCACCGCCGCGCCAGCAAGGGTTTTCCAGCAACGTCAATTGCGCAATTGGCGGCGGCTCCAGGATGAGGGCTACTCGCTCCGCCAGCAGCGCCGCTTCCTCCACACTGTGGGTGACGAGCACCTGCGTCGCGCCCAATTCGGCGACCAACCGCCCGAGTACCCCTTGCAACCGTTCCCGCGTGAGCTCGTCAACGGAAGCGAAGGGCTCATCCAGCAGCAGCGCCTCCGTTTGCAGCGCGAGCAAGCGCGCCAGGGCCACGCGCTGCCGCTGCCCGCCGCTGAGTTGCCCGGGGAAATGCGCCGCGACCTCCATCAGCCCCAGACGCTCGAGCCAGAAGTCGCGCCGCGACGTGCGCTCCTTTCGCGGCAGGCCGCGCAGGCGCATCCCCAGCGAGACGTTCTCCGCTGCCGAGAGCCAGGGCAACAGGCCAAAATCTTGCAAAACGAGACCGATTTCCCGGCACGGCCGGTGGAGCGCCTCGCCGTCGAAACGCACGGCGCCACGTTGCGGCCGTCGCATTCCAGCCAGCAGATAAAGTAATGTCGTCTTGCCGCAACCCGAAGGCCCGAGTAACGCCCAGGTTTCGCCGCGGCCGATGCGCCAATCCAGACCCGCGAGCAGCGCTGGCCCGTTGCCATAGCGAAAATCAACCTCGCACAATTCGAGGTGGGTAATCTCGTTCATTTTTCCTATTTTATAGTGTACGCTCACACGACGGCTCATTCACCATCCGAAACTTCCGGTAGGTAAGCGCCATCGACCACATCTTCGTAAGCCTGTGCCTCTTCGATCACCCCAACTTCTAGCGCCCAATCGTGCACGGAAGCGAATTCGTCCTCGCTCGGTACGCTGGCAGGTAAGAATTTAGGTACAGACACCGCCAGGCTAAAAAATAGTTCCGGTGGCATCTGGGTGCTCAACAGGGACCGTGTGCTTTCATCCTGGTAAAGCGCTTCCTGGAAAGCCGTCGAACTGCCATTCATGTCATTGATCGCGTTCACCCCTTGCTCGTAGGCCAGCAGGAAAGCACGTACCGCCGCTGGCATCTCTGCCAAAACATCGACTCGGAAACTGACCGCTTCCGGCACGTAATCCAGCACCGAATCATCGATGAGCACACGACCGCCAGCGTCGATTGCCATCTTGATATGAGGTTGCGGCAGGGTGGCGGCATCCAGGCGGCCCCGAACGAGAATGTACAGCCGACTCAGCACATTTTCCACGTCTTCATATACCACTAAATTGCTGTCGATCGCGGTGCTTGTGAGCATCTGATCCGTCAGATAATGGATGACCGTATTCTGGGATATGCCAATGCGTGCGCCAACCAGTTCCTCGGCATTATCTATATCACTCCAGGGGCTGGCGACCAGGGCCGAGAAGGGAATTTTCTTCATTTTGTTATGTCGAACGACGCGCAGACTGACCCCTCCCGAATTCATCACCAAGGCAGTGACGAGATCGGCCTGGATGCCATCCAGCGCATCCGAATACAGGGCCAAGCGCAGGTCTGCCGCGCTCCCGACGGGGAACAGCTCGACCTTGACTCCCGCATCTTCGAAGTAACCCCTTGCCTGGGCAACATGTATCGGCAAAGTATTCAATACCGGCAGCACCCCAACACGCAGTACCGGCAAGGCTTCATTCTCCTGAGCCCTCAACGTCGCCCCGAAGCACAGCAGCAACCACAAGAGCCCAACCATCATCCGGTATCGGGTGCTCAACTCAAACCCTCAGATTTCTGCGTAGCATTCACGTACGAACCATGATCTTTTTCGGAGTGGTACAGATACCCTCGTTCATTCATCGGTATCCTCGCCTGAATTATCATCAGCACTGGCCTCTGGCAAATACTGACCCGCCACCATACTTTCATAAGCCAGCTCCTCTTCCAGCAAACCGACCGCCAACGCCCAATCCTTCACGGTGGTGAAATCAGCCTCGCTCGGCACACTGGCGGGTGAGAAAGTCGGTACAGACACGGCCAAGTGGAAAAAGAGCTCCACCGGCGGCCAAAAATTGGGGTATATCTCCGGCCTTGCTCGGAATTCTCGTATGGCCTTGGGGTCACCCTTCATGGCATTGATGGTTTCCACCGCGCGCTCGTATGCCTGCAGAAAAGCGCGCACCGCTTCGCCCTTCTGCTCCAACACCTCCGCTCGAAAACTCACCGCTTCTGGGACGTATTCCAGCGCCGTATCATCGATGAGGATCCGACTACCAAAATCCAGGGCCCACTTGAGGTGCGGTTGTGGCAGGACCGCCGCATCATACACCCCCTGGGATAGCTGAAGCAGCCGAGACATTTGATCGGCCACTTCCACATATTCCACCTCGTCAGCGCTGATCCCAGCAAACGCCAACATCGAATCCGCCGCATACTGAATTACCGTATCGTGGGAGATGCCGATTCTCGCGCCTTCCAAATTATCCACGGTCGCGACCCCACTCCAGGGCCAGGTAACCAGTGCGAAAAAGGGGGTATCGGCGATGCCCACATGCCTGACCACCTGCAAACCCTTGCCACTCTCATGCAGCTTCAAGGCACTGACAAGATCTGCCTGGAAGCCATCCATTTCTTCTTGCCGAACGGCGGACCGGAGTTTTGCCGCGCTTCGGAAACGTCCGATCTGGACCGCAACGCCCGCTTCCTCGAAATAACCGGCTGCCTCCGCGACGTAGAGCGGTAGCGTATTCAGCACCGGCAAAGTGCCGATCCGCAAATCGGGCTCCGCCATATTTTCTTGTGCCAACAGTGGCGTTGCGACGAGCATCAGCAACAACGCTACCAGCCATAGATTTCGGTAATTTATCCCCCCCCTTTTATTTCTAGTTCTTTATCCTGTTTGGATCAACGTGATTTTATGCGAAGGATGATATGGCCTCCAGTGAAAATAACATCGGCAGCATACTCTCGCGCCGTTTTTCTTGGCTGCAAAACAGAAAAGACTACTGCGAACTTTCGAACGTACTATTCGTCGGCTTCTTCGCTCTCCTCCGCCATTTCCATATCATCTTCGGCCATCACCTCCGGCAGGAAAGAACCATCGACAACATCTTCATAAGCCAGCGCTTCTTCTAGCAAACCGATGCCCAGCGCCCAATCTTGCACGGCGGCGAAGTCTTTCTCGCTCGGCACGCTGGCGGGGAAGAAGGTCGGCACGGGCAGGATGGGGATGAGCGGCGGCGGCATCTGGATATTCGCGCCCATCACTTCGCGGAAAGCTTCGGGATCGGCATTGATGGCTTCTACCGCGCGCTCATAAGCGAGCAGGAAGGCGCGCACCGCCTCACCCTTTTCCGCCAGTGTATCCGCGCGGAAGCTGAGCACCGTCGGCACATATGTCAGCGCAGAATCATCTAGGAGAACCCGTCCGCCAGCGCCGAGGGCCGCCTGGATGAGCGGCTCCGGCAGGGTGGCAGTATCGATTTGCCCCTGCAAGAGCAGCTGAAAGCGCACCGGTATCTCGGCCACTTCCACGTATTCCACCTCATCGGCGCTCATCCCAACGCTCGCCAGCATCGCGTCCGTCAGATACTGGATCAGTGTATTGTGGGAGATGCCGACGCTCGCACCCGCGAGGTCTTCCACACTCTCCAGCCCACTTCCTGGCCCGGCGATGAGGGCGAAGAATACATTCACCGGCGGATCATGACGCACGACGCGCACATCGACCCCTCCGGCATTCAGCAACAATACACCGATGAGGTCATCGTTGCTCGCGTCCGTCGCCCCGGCGAGCAGGGCCGTCTGCCGGTCCAACCCACTCTGGAAAGGCACCAGTTCGACCACCACACCCGCCTCATCAAAGTAGCCCGTCGCTTGCGCGACGTAGAGCGGCAGCGTATTCAGCACGGGCAGGACACCGATGCGCAAATCGGGCTCGGCCGTTTCTTCCTGCGCCATGAGCGGCGCGCTAATGAAGATTCCCAGCAACAAGAAACCAATCAACAACTTGCGAAATTTCATGCGTCTACTCCAGGTATCTCGATCGCGACAATTATTGTTCAGATAAATCTGAACGTTCTGAATATAGCAGAAAATGAATGCCGCGACGCCAGAATAAACCTGAGCCGCGGCAATGTACGTATGATATTTCTCTTATCGGCGCAATCGCGCCACACTATTTTTATCCATCCGACTCTTCGTCGTCTCCCGCCATGTCATCGTCCATCATCTCCGGCAGGTAACTACCATCGATGACATCTTCATACGCCCGTGCTTCCATCACCAACCCAGCGGCAAGCGCCCAATCCTGAGCATGAGCGAACTCTTCCTCGCTCGGTACTCTGGCGGTCGATAAGTTCAGCCAGATGACCGCCGTAGTATGTAGAGTAAAGTACTCTAGGGTCGTCTCAATCAGCGCCGGATTAGCGCCCGCTTGTATGCTGGCTGTTATTTGCTCACGGATCTCCGCGGAAAACCATGCGGTGGCGGATTCGAAATCATCAAAGGCGTTGGCTTCCTCCAACACACGCTCGTATGCGCTCAGGAAAGCGCGCACCGCATCACCCTTTTCGGCCAGCGATTCAGCGCTGAAACTGATCGCCTCTGGCACATAAACCGCCGCCGAATCATCGATGAGAACGTGATGACCCGCATTGGCACTGTGCGCGATAAATGGTTGTGGCAGGAGCGCGACTTGGATTTCTCCCTGCTGCAACATCTCGAAACGATTGAATATAGAGGGCACATTCACATATTCCACCTCATCGGGGCTGATCCCCGCAAAGGCCAACATCGAATCAGCCGCATACTGAATTACCGTGTCATGGGAGATGCCGATTCTCGCGCCTTCCAAATTATCCACGGTCGCGACCCCACTCCAGGGCCAGGTAACCAGTGCGAAAAAGGGGGTATCGGCGATGCCCACATGACGGATCACCCGTAACCCCTGGCCGCTCTCATGCAGCTTCAAGGCGCTGACGAGATCCGCCTGGAAGCCGTCCATCTCTCTTTGCCGAACGGCGGAACGGAGTTTTGCCGCGCTCCGAAAACGGCCGATCTGGACCGCAACGCCCGCTTCCTCGAAATAACCGGCTGCCTCCGCGACGTAGAGCGGTAGCGTATTCAACACAGGCAAAACACCAAATCGCAAAACGGGTGTACTTTCCTCATCTTGAGCCCATATCGGAGCACTGAAGAGCGATAAAAGCAAAAGGCTGAGCAGTAGGTAGTACCGAATGTTCATCTGTTCACACTCAAACCAGCATGAAACGCCTAGTTTTAAACCATTAGGGTTAAACCATAATGCAGTTTGCGATTCGCGTATGGAAAATCGGGAACTCAAATTACCTGGTGGGACGATCGGTTCCGAAAAATAGAAACGACGAGCGCCCCACAAATATGGATTATTCTTCAACCATCTCCTCCATCATGAAACTGCCATCCACCAGCTCTTCATAAGAGAAGGTGCGCTCCAGCAGACCCGCCCCGATGGCCCATTCCTGAAATGGGTTGAAGTCTTCCGCAATCGGCAACCCAGGCGGCGCGTAGATCGGAACGGTCACGAAACCACCAAAGATTAAGTTTTCAACGGCTACTTCTTGCTCCAGAGCCATCTCATTCACGAAGTCACGGTAGGCCTGCGTATTTCCCTCCAGAGCGTTGATCGCTTCTTCGGCCCGGGCAAAGGCACTCAAGAAGGCTCGAACGGCATCGCCCTTTTCTTCCAGCACTTGCGCCCGGAAACCGATCATTTCTTGAGCGCCGTCATAACCAAAATCCGAGCTATCTGCGAGGACGCGTCCA
This sequence comes from Phototrophicaceae bacterium, assembly GCA_965237765.1. GTDB lineage: Bacteria > Chloroflexota > Anaerolineae > Aggregatilineales > Phototrophicaceae > WTGJ01. The sequence continues at coordinate 1,588,023 of OZ250157.1, read as the reverse complement.
CCATACAAGATCATCACTTCGGTCAACAGCGCATCGCCGAGTGTAACCTTGCTCTCACCCCGCGCCATTCGATCCACCAGATTCCCCACATCGGACGCTTCCACATACTCGTATTCCACCTGTCCGGACAACCCCGCACTCTCGAATATTTGATCTAAGAGAAATTCGATATATTCATCACGCAAGATGCTGAAAGTCGTCCCTGCCAAGTCTTCTATGCTCTCAATCCCGCTTGTCGGCCCGGTTACAATGGAGAATACAGGTAGGTTTGTGACCCCAACTTCACGTACTATGCGCATATCGACGCCCTGGCGGTTTATATTTAACAAGTCACTCACACTGGAAATCTGGATACCATCGATCTCTCCCGCGATGACGGCCGCTTGTGATATCTCGGCGTTCGACGACTCAAACAACTCGACCATAATCCCAGCTTCTTCAAAATAACCGGCGTCCTGCGCCACGAGGATCGGTAGTGAGTAAATGGATTGACGCGTGGTAATGCGCAAATCCGGTTCACGCATTTCCTGTTCCGCTTCTGGCGCCGTTGCTGCGGCTTGTTCCGTCATTTCTTCGGCTTCCGCTGGCGCTTCCTCGGCGACTTCTGGCAGATACTGGCCGTCTACCACGTCCGCATACGCCTGCGCCTCAGACAACAACCCCGCGTTCAGCGCCCAATCATGCACGGCGCTGAATTCTGCCTCACTCGGCACGCGGGCTCGGCTGAGCGTGGGAAGCGGTCTGATTCGAGAAATAAACGTGGATTTGAGCAGCTGTCCGCTGCCGCGATCATTCGCATCATAGAATTCCTGGTAGGCGTTGTGATCTCCAGCCAACGCATTGATCGTTTCCACGGCCCGTTCATACGCGGCTAGGAAGGCACGTACCGCTTCTCCTTTCCCCGCCAATACTTCGGCGCGGAGGTTCAGGGCTTCCGGCACATAATCCACATTCGTATCATCAATCAGAACCTGATGGCCGGTTCGAGAGACTAACACTCCAAAGGGTTCGGGCAAGGTAGCCGCGGCTAAATTCCCTTCCTCGAGGCGCTGTGTTCGATCCCATATCCCTGGCACATCTACATACTCCACATCCGCTGAACTGATTCCAACGCTCGCCAACAACGAATCGGTCATGTATTGGATGATCGTGTTCAGAGACAAGCCAATCCGCCTGCCTGCGAGATCCGCCACACTCTCGATCCCACTATCGCGCCCGGATAAAATGGCGATGAAAGGTGCGTTGGTGATCCCAACATGGCGCACCACCCGCACATTTCCACCACCCGCATTCACTTTTAAGGCGCTGACCACATCCGTCTGAAAGCCATCGATTTCTCCGGCGATCGTGGCTGCCTGTGCATCCGCGCCACTCGCATAATCCACGACCTTCTACCACGATACCGGCTTCATCGAAGTAACCCGCATCCTGCGCGACGTAGAGCGGCAGCATATTGACCACCGGCAAAGCGCCGATCCGCAAATCGAGCTACGCCATATCTTCTTGCGCCAATAGCGGCGCACCGACGAGCGACAGCAGCAGAGATCCAACAATGAGTAAGTTTCGGATTTTCATTCGGTTCCCCCTAGATTCCTGTGTTTGAGACGATAGCAAAAAGCAACCATCGCACGAAGTTGATTTCGTGCGAAACGGCCGAAGTCTTGCCACGTGTCGCTGAGGCCACTGCGCTAAGATAGCCGCATGTCTACCGTCAGAGCGAGCTCCGCACCACGCCTCATCCGCTGGTTTCGCGCCACTCGCCCGCGCATCTTCACCGCCACCCTGGTGCCTTTCGCGCTGGTGGCCGTGCTCGCGCTGGCCGATGGCGCCCTTCACCTGCCTCGTTACCTGGCCGCTTTGCTCACCGCCCTGCTCCTGCAAGCGGCCGCCAACCTCATCAACGAATATGCCGACCACCGCCGCGGCGCCGATACCTTCAAGCGCGCCGGCCAGGGCATGACCATAAAGCGCCGCGAATTGCCCGCGCGCGAGGTGCTCGCGTTGGCCCTCGCCGCTTTGTGTGGCGGCGTCGCGCTCGGGCTCTACCTCGTCTCGATCAGCGATTGGCGCGTGCTCTGGATCGGCGCCCTCGGCACGGCCATCGTCATCGGCTACACGGCCGGTCCTTTCCCCCTCGCCTACCACGGCCTGGGCGAGCTGGCTGTCGCGCTTGGCTTCGGGCCGCTGACCCTATACGCCGCCTATTTCGTGGTTACGGGCAATGCGAATATCGATCTATTCTGGCTCAGCCTGCCCATCGCCACGATGGTCGCCGCGATTTTGCAAGCGAACAATTTGCGAGACCTGGAAGCGGACCGCGCGGCGCGCAAATGGACGCTGGCGGCACACTTCGGCCAGCGCTTTGCCCGCATTGAATACGTCACCCTCGTGAGCGGTAGCTACCTGTTCCTCATCGCTTTGGTATTGTTGGGCACTGCCGCGCCCGGCGCTCTGCTCGCCCTGCTGACCTGGCCGCAGGCCTATCGCCTGCAACGCATCTTCAGCACGGAAGAACACATCGCCACCCTGCACGCCGCTCAGACCCAAACCGCCATCCTCCACGGTCGTTTCGGCTTTGCCCTCAGCGCGGGCTGGTTGCTATGGTTGGCGCTAGCGGCGCTCGGCTGAGCGCCCGCTCGATGGAGCGGCCTTCGTCAAGCAATCGCATTCTCCCGTAGCAGCTGGCGCGCGTCGGCGAAGACGCTCTTTTGTGCGGCCACGTCCTCCGCTAACAGCAAACGCGCCGAGACTTCGCAGGCTACCTCCGCCGGCAGCTCCCTCACCGCGAAAGGACGGCCGCCCGCTTTCGATCCGCGCCGCCTGGCGAAGCGTTCCCAGCAGCGCAATTCCTCCAGGGCCGCGTCCTTTCCCGCCGCTACCGAGCCAGCTCCCGCCAGTTGCGACCGCTCGATCCCGGCCGGCGCTTCATCTTCCAGCGCGGACTGCCCGACCGGCCGCGCGCCCCATTCCACCGGCGGCATCTGGTAAAACTGCTCGCGGATCTCGTTAATGCTCAGGATCGGATACGCCGTGCGGATGGCCTGCAAACGCGCGTTCACGTCCGTCGGGCGGATGTCGGCGAATTCTGCCCGTGCCCGCCCGGGGTAAAAAGGCAATAGTTCCTGCGTGATCTTCTGGGCGATGCGCTCCAGCTTCGGCCAGAGCGTCCGCTCGATGAATTGGCGCTCCGCCACGCGCGCGTTCGCCTCCGTCGCGTTCTCGCTGATGAGGCCGATGGGAATTCCGAAGAGGTTCAGGATTTCATCGCGCTGCGCCTGCCGCCCCCTCAGGAAATCCAACTCGTTGTGGCTTAGGCCGATGTGCTGCCATTCGACATCCGCCGCGCGCAGGAAAGCCGTCCGCCTTCGCGCTCCACCATAACTCGCGCGCCATTCCCGTTTGAGGCGCTCGTAATCCGGCTCCGTCATCGGCCCCTTGATTTTGACGATGCCCGCTGGCACGCCCTTATCCTGCCCAAAAGCACCACGGTTCCATTCGGACATCGCGCGGTCGGTCTGGATGGCCTGACGCGCCGCCTCGAGCGGGGAGAGACCGTAATGATCATCGCCCGGGTGCCAGCGCTTGAAATGCGCCACCTCGCGCGCATCCAACGCCAGCGTCTCCCCGCCAAGCTCATAGAGATAACCGGCGATATGACGTTGCGGGTGGGGAACGATGCGGATGCGGCGCGGGTGCAGCGGCCAGATTTCGCGCGGCACGCCGCCGGCATCCCCCAGCAACAACCAATAAGCGTTGCCCGTCAGCTCCAACATGCCGACAGTCTGCTCCATCAGCTCGAAGCGGCTGAGTGTCGGGTTCGGCGCCGCGAGCAAGTCGAGCAGCGGGTGCGCACCCAACGCTTCTTCGCGCCCGCCCAGCATTCGTCGAATCTGCAGCGGCACCAGGGCAGCCGCCTCGGCGATACGGTTGATCGCCAGGTAGACCCAGGGCGCTTGCTGATATACGAGTGAATCTGCGCCCAGTGTGGGCGAGGGCTGAAATTGGCCGTGGATGGCCAACGCCTCGAGGTGCGGCGCGCGCTGCCGCAATCGCTCCCGCCGCGGGAATCGGTCGAACAACCACTGGAACATTGCGCCTCCTGGAATCTGCCGGGTGAACCCACCGCCGCATGCGCAGCGGAATGCGCCGCCAGCCTAACGCTCCCTGCTGCGCGCGGGGCGGGATAAAGTGTCCCTTTTCGCGCCCCTTGCTGTTATGATACCTCTTGTGATGACCGAGACGCTCCTACGGCAACGCGCCAGCAGCCCATTGGGTGCACTCTGGCTCGCTCGCAAAGACGGCGGCATTTGCGCTGTGTTGCTCGGGACGGATGCGGCGCGCCTGCAGGCGGAATGGCAGCAGCGCTTCCCGGCTGCCGATTGGCGAGACGCGCCGCCAGACGAAGTGCTGGAACGCGTGCTCGCCTATCTCAGCGGCGAGCGCATTGATTTGAACCCCTTGCCGCTAGCCGTGAAGGGGACGCCCTTCCAGGAGCGTGTCTGGGCGGCGCTGCGGCGCATCCCTTATGGCGAAACGCGCAGCTATCGCGCGCTGGCGGCGGAAATGGCCAGCGCCGGCGCGGCGCGAGCGGTGGGCGCAGCCTGTGGCCGCAATCCAGCCGCCCTGCTCATCCCCTGCCACCGCGCCACCCGCAGCGACGGTGGCCTCGGCGGCTATTATTGGGGGCTGGATATCAAAAGCGCCCTGTTGCGGCTGGAAGCGAGCGGCGCACTCAACCACCTCCCGCGCGCCCGCCAATTACCCCTCTGCTGAGCGGACCTTCCGGTAAGCATATGTCTGCGGTGCGCCGCCGTTGACGCGATCTCATGTCCATTGCAGGATTCGAGCATGCGCCCCAGAAAGCCCCACCCCCATGTGGAAGCCGTGCGCGCCTATCGCCCATTGGCGGCGCTGCTGCCCGAGCACTGGCGAGCGCACACCGTTGCCGCGCCCGATAGCGCCAACCTGCGCGTCACCGACACCGGCGGCGAGGGGCCAGCCGTCTTGCTGCTGCATGGTGTACAGGTAAACGGACTCAGCTGGCTGCGAACGGCGCGCGCCCTGAAGCCGAATACCGCCTATTCATGCCCGATTGGCGCGGCCATGGCGAATCCGCCCGCGTCGGCGACGCGAACCTCGATGCCGCCAGCCTCATCGCCGACGCGCGCGCGATCGTTGCGCATTTCGGGCTGGACGATGGCCCTTGCCACCTCGTCGGGCATTCCATGGGCGCGGATTTGGCCGGGCGCCTCGCCGCGGAGGTGCCTTTTGCCAGCTGCGCGCTGGTGGATCCGGCGCTGCGGGATTACGGCGCGGCGACTCTGCAGCCTAACAGAGAACCACCGCCCTGGATGGCCGCCATCTTCGCCACCCTGGCCGCCTTGCCGTTGTTATCGCACGAGGAACGGCTACAACGCGCGCTGGCTTTGCTGCCGCCCGGCACGCCGCTTTATGAAGAGGCAGATTACGTCGCTTTTGTCTCCGGGCAGGCGCAATTCGACCCCGCGTTTTATGGGCAGATCGCGCGGCTGGGCTATTTGTTCCAGGAGCCGGCGGTGATCGCGCGCATCGCCTGCCCATTGTTGCTGTTGACCGCGTGCCCGATGATGCCCGGCGCGAGCCTCGAGCCCGGCTTATCCGCCTTCACCACCCATTGGCAGCACGGCGAGCATCGGCACTTCGCGGATTGCGGCCACGCCATCATGTTCGAAGCGCTGGAGGAATTCGTGGCAGAATTGCGGTGGTTTTGTGGATCTATCGAACTATCAATTCCGTAAATTTACTTCTCTGTTGAATATCTTCAGATTGGACTATATGAAATTCTTGCTTAAGTTCCGATCGGTGAATCGATAAATTAGAGAGATCGATTGTCAGATTACCGCCAATCATTGCTTCCACGACTCGAAGAGGCGTTGGTACTGGTTCTCCGGTTTTTAGGAGAGTGAATATATACAACTCTCGAGCTTCTCGAAGATTCACTTGTGCTTCTTCCCATGTAGATCCTTCAGAAAAACAGCCAGGTAACTCTGGATTTGTTACGCAGATATCCTCAGGAAACCTTTTACGCTCTTCCTGATCCAGCTCTATAACCTCTATGGCGTATGGTCTAGAAGCAAGCCGCTTAGCTTCTTCCCAAAGTTCCTTTTCTCTCATTTTATTCATTTTCGATTCCGCCTCTCTCTTGTAGCTCACGTATTAATTTTACAGCAGTTCGTACATAGTGTGCCTTAAGTGTTTTCCGCCCAAATGGAAATGTCGTCCGCAATCCAGTGATCTCCTCATGATACACAGCCATATGTTTACCACCAGACTCTACACTAAAGCCAAAACCTTGATATAAAGTGATCAGTTGGTCCGCCTTCCAGTTGTTTGGAGAATCAATTGCTCTATCAAGTAACTTGATGTGCCTCGGAGGCATATCTAACTATCCTGGTTAGATGATTTTGTAACCTCTAACTCCAAAAAGGCCTTTTGATCCTTGTCCACAAAAATTCGGAATTCATAAAGACCGGGTTCAGGAAATATCATATTTTGCATTCCTAAGGCGAATTGCATTCCTGGACGTCTACCTTGTGTACTTTTAGGTACTTCAAAATCCATCTCTAGGTTGACTATTTCTACACCTTCCTCCCCTACCAACTGAATTCGCAACTTTCTATTTGCTGCGATTTCACCCAGTTCCGCTTTTAATCTAAGCGCTAAGAACATTGAAGGGTGAGTGTATGGAAATGATGATGCAGAGATATGGCTAAAAACACCAATAACGTTCATTTTGCTTGACGCATCAATATTTGCATAATCTGCAAGCAAATATGTCTTCACATCCATAGCGATATTTTTCTCCTCTAGTTCCTCACATCATACCAGTTATATGCACCTCATAACTTCAATCCTCCATAAACCGCGCATCCTCTTTCCCCAGCTCACCCCGTTCCCGCCAGGCAAAGCGCTCCGCATAGCGATTCGCCCGCCCCTCCAGTACGTCAGCGATCAGCCCACCCAGCATGGGCGCGAATTTGAAAGCATGTCCGCTGCCGCCAGTCGCCACCAACAGCCCTGGATACTCCCGGTCATGGTCGATCCAGAAATGGCCATCCCAGGTATCGCAATAGAGGCAAAGCCGCTGCTTCACACAGGGCGCATCCGCCAGCACCGGGAAGGTCTCGCGCAGGAATTCGCGAAAGCGCGCTTCTTCGCCAGCCCCGACTACCTTCGGGCCGCGCGGATCCAGGCGCACTCCTTCCCCATGATTGGCGATCTTCACCACACCTTGATTCAGGGGAAAGCCATACCAACCGGTGTTGCTGATATCGGCCGCGAAACCGGTGAATTTCGGCAGCGAGAAGGGTTCCGGGTCGGCCGGCTGAAAGTGCAGCACCGGCTGCCCGACCACCCACATCATCTCCGCCAAATGCGGCAGCAACACCGGCGTCCAGGCGCCCGCCGCCACGATCACCGCATCTGCTTTCAACGATTGCCCATCGCTCAGCACGACACCGCGCGCGCGCTTGTCGTCCGTCAGCAGCTGCGCCATCGCGGCGCCTTCGCGCATTTCCACACCCGCCGCCCGCGCCTCGTCGATGAGGCGCGCGAGCACGCGCCCGCTCTCCGCCCAGCCGGCCAGCGCGTTGTAGTAACCATCGACATAATTCGCCGCATTCCAGGCCGGGAAGCGCGCCGCCAACGCCCCCGCACCCAACCGCTCCGGCTGATACCCGCGCTCCTGCAACAAGCGGTAACTCTCGTATTCGAAGCCGCCCGGCCGCATCTCCTCACGCGTCATGATGACGAAGCCATCTTCGTGATAGAGCGCTTCGCCCCAACGCGCATTCCATTCGCGCCAGCGCGGGAAGGTTTCCTCCATCCATTCCGTGTACAGCTCATCGCTGCCGTAATCCATGCGCACCATCTTGCTGATGTCAGTGCTGGAGGCCTCGGGATGCGGCAGCGGCCCGGGGTCGATGAGCGTTACATTGGCCTGACGCCGTCGCAATTCGAGCGCCGCCGTGACGCCCATGATGCCGCCGCCCACGATGAGGATACGCTGCCCTGCCACCATGATAATTGTCCCATTTCTCCCGTTCGCGGCCAGTATAGCGGCACTAGTAATTGAGAAAGCCGGGGGAGTGATTACGTGTTAATGTGCCGACTATACAATTTCCGTGGGATCACATGCCGTGCAATATTCTTCGGCCACCCTTCAATTGTGATACTAAATTTCAAAGATGGCTCTACTTTGCTACTTGCATTGTGAATACGCAAACGGATTTGCCAACCCTTATCAAATACAAGCAAAATGGTATTCTTGCTATCCGGGATAAAATCAAAAAATAGGACGCGCTTGGGTAAAGGCACCCTATTTCCCCAATTTAAATTGTTACTCAGATTGAATGCTGCTATTGATACTGAGCCATTTTCTTTGGTAACTTGATAAAAATCAAATTTGCCCAATACGTATCGGACGAGACTCTCTGGCATTTTGTTTGAACGGACTTCGTATATTCGCCTGACTTCTGCCATAAAAGCCGAGAGAATAGCTTGGTAGATTCCTCCTTTTTTAGGATTAGGCAGATCTCTCCATAAGACACCTTGACTCTGTAACGCGCGCAAATCTTCAAAGACAGGTTTTACCTTGCGCCAGTATTCATCTGAGACCGGTTCGTCTAACCACTTCTCTCCAAAATCTATCTTATCGGATAATCTGGGGGCACGCTGTTCTAAGCTTTCGTTTTTCGCCGAAATCCCGAGCTCATATTTCGGATAACGAACCACAATATCGCGCACATCTGCTCGATGGCGCGCAACATGAGCAGATTGAATATGTACTATCCCTTGCCTGTTATCTCTTAGCCCATCTTCAAATGCGCATAGAAAGGTAATGGCTTCCCTTGCAGCGATCTTTAAATCATCACGTACTCCGATATCCATTTTCTCATAACTGCTTGCTGCTGTCTTATAGGGCTTTTCGATATCAGCAGCAAGTGCTGGTGTAACATCAACTAACGCTTGCGCTAAGGCATATTCAAATGCCAACCCACTTTCAGTCTGGCTGTATTTCACCATCTCTAATATGGGAAAATTAAGAGTTCATTCGAGCTCTTTACATGATTGCTTTTTACATTAGCCATGCCATATGACCATTTGGGTTTCTCAATACGAAATCCGGAATACATTTTTTGAACCTGCGGCGAATCGTTATAGGAAAGCATCCAACCCGATTTTCTATTACGTAGCAACTCGCACAACCGCTCATGGTCAAATCCATTATGCATATCACCCTTATGCCCATACAATGCTTGATCAATCAGATAGGGGGGATCTAAATACATATATGCATCTGGATACTTCTGAAATGCCTGCTCAAAATCCCAATGTTCGACAGAAACATCTGGGGCATAGAATTCTCGCAAACGGCGAATCGAACTCTCGTTAAAGCGGGGGAAATTGGGAGACATCCCACCCGATAGCGTAGTGCCAGAATACGAACTGCGATTCAGTATAAAAAATACTGCCGCTTGCTCCAGTGGGTCAGCGAGCGACATATATCGTTTCTGCAGGTCGTAAAACTTCGAGTGCGAAAAGGGAAGATATGCTTCTACTCTTCGCGCTAACGCATCAGTATCTTCAAATACATATCTCCAGAAATTGGTGAGTGGTTCAAATATATCCGAGCCATAGACCCTTATGTCTTTGTGCGCGCACGCAAATTCAAATGATCCTCCTCCAAAGAAAGGACTAACTATCTCCTGCAAGTCTGATGGTAGATATTGTTCCAATACTGGAACAGCACGGGTCTTACCACCAGGATAGCGCAGCACAGATTTTGCAGAAACTGTCTGCCTTTCAATCCGTGAAGCAGTGGCTATGGCCATCGGCGTGGTCGCCCCCTGACATTATGATAGCCAAGTATGGCACTAAAAACCAAAATATGGCTCGGATGTTCTAAATATAACCTATAACTCCTCGCGCTACAATCCCGCCATGCACATCGCCATCAATGGCTGGTTCGCCGGGCAGCCCCACGTCGGCAGCGGCCGCTACCTGCTCCAGCTGCTGCCCGCCCTGCGCCGCGCTGAGCCCAACCTTCGCCTTTCGCTCATCCTGCCGCCCCGCCTGCCACCGCCACCCGACCTCTCCGCAGAAATCGAAATCCTGGCGGCGCGCGGCCCCGGTGGCGTGCTCGGCAAAGTCTATTTCGAGCAACGCAGCTACCCCGCCCTCGTCGCACGTTGCGGCGCGGATCTGGCGCATGTTCCCTATTGGGCGCCGCCGCTGCGCTGCCCCGCGCCGCTCGTCTGCACCGTGCACGATGTGCTCGCCCTCGTGCTGCCGCGCTACCGCCGGACGCTGCGCCAACGCCTTTACGTCGCCCTGGTCAGCGCAGCCGCCCGCGGCGCTGATCTGCTGCTCACCGATTCCGCCGCCGCCGCCGCTGATATCCAGGAGCAACTCGCCATCCCCGCCGCGCGCGTTCGCGCCATTCCCATCGCCGCCGACCGCCGCTTCCACTCACGCGCCGCCGCCGGGGAAAGCGCCGCCCTGCGCAGGCGCTACGGCCTGCCGCCCGATCGCTTCATCCTCTACCTCGGCGGTTATGCCTACCACAAGCAGGTGCATCTGCTGCTGGAAGCCTATTCCTACGTCGCCCGAGCGCTGGATGACGAGGTGCCGCTCGTGCTCGCTGGGCGCAACCGCGACATCCCCGATCTCCCCGCAATCGCCGAAGAATTGGGCATCACCGAGCAGGTGCGCTGGCTTGGGCACATCACCGAAGAAGATTTGCCCGCGCTCTATCGACAGGCGACCGTCTTCGCCTTTCCCAGCATGTACGAAGGCTTCGGCCTCATGCTGCTGGAAGCGATGCAATGCGGCACGCCCGTCGTCGCCAATAACCTCGCCGTCTTCCGCGAGCTGGCCGGCGACGCCGCCTTCCTGACCGACAACGCGCGCCAGATGGGCGGTGCCCTGTTGGCGATTTTAAACCAGCACCCCCTGCGCGAAAGCCTCACCAACCGCGGCCTGGCCCGCGCGACGCATTTCAGCTGGCGCAATGCCGCCCGCCAAACCCTCGCCGCTTATCGTGACGCGCTCGCGGGCGCAGCGCCACCCTAAGACGCGCGCGTTGTTCCCGCCCATTCGGGCAAGCGGTTGCCGCCTGCGTTACAATAGGGTGCAGAGGCACAACTGCCATGGATGAGCAAACCTGCCAACAAGAATCACCCCCGCGCATGATCGCCCTGCCCACAGACCCGCTGCTCCATGGCGACGCGCTCCAAATCCTCCCCACCCTGCCGGCCGAATCCATCGACCTCGTCTTCGCAGATCCGCCCTATAACCTCCAGCTCAAGAAGGATCTCTGGCGGCCGAACCTCACGCTCGTCGATAACTCGGCGAAGGATTGGGATGATATGGGCGATTTCGCCGCTTATGACGAATTCACGCACGCCTGGCTCTCCGCGCTGTGCCCGCTGATGAAACGCCGCTCTTCGCTCTGGGTCAGCGGCACTTACCACAACATCTTCCGCATCGGCCGCTTGCTGCAAGACCTCGGTTTCTGGCTACTCAACACGATCACCTGGTACAAGCCGAACGCGATGCCTAATTTCAGCGGCACGCGCCTTAAAAACGACGTCGAATTCATCATCTGGGCGCAGAAGATGGAAAGCGGTAGCAAGACCTTCCGTCACCATTTCGCCAAGCAATTCAACGACTTCCGCCCCGGCAAGCAGCTCGGCTCCGTCTGGCGCATCCCGACCTGCGGCGGCAAGGAACGGCTGAAAGACGCGAGCGGGCGCAAACTCCACGCCACACAAAAGCCCGAAGAGCTGCTCACTCGCATCATCCTCAGCAGCAGCCGGCGCGGCGATATCGTGCTCGACCCCTTCCTCGGCACGGGCACGACCGCCGTCGTCGCCAAACGCACGCATCGCCGTTGGTTGGGCATCGAGAAGGATCCGCGCTACCTCGCCGCCGCCGCCAACCGCATCGCCGGCATCACCCCGTTGCTGGATAACCACCCGCTCATGCACGAAGCCCACCGCCCCAAACGCATCCCCTTCGTCACCTTGCTCGAAGCGGGCCTCCTGCGCGCGGGCCAGTCGCTATTCCTCGATTCGCCGGCGCACGAAGCTACCATCCTGCCCAATGGCCAGCTGCAATGCGGCGACGAGCGCGGCTCTATCCACCAAATCGGCGCGCGCTTGAAAGGCACCCCCGCCTGCAACGGCTGGATGCACTGGCGCTACGTGGACGCGCGCGGGCAATGGCAGCCGCTGGATACGCTGCGCCGCAAATTGCGCGATTCGCCCGACCAGAAATGAGCGCATCGTTCGCGCTATCGGCGCTCAGCGCGGCGCTCAGCATCGTGTGCTGCGCGCTGGTCCTGCGCCGCTGGTGGGGAAAGCGCCGCCCGCACCTGCTGGCCTGGGGCCTAGGCCTGTTCCTCTATGCGACGGGCACCAGCTGCCAGGTCATCCTCGCGCGCGTCTGGAGCCCCGCCGCTTTCGCGCTCTGGTACTGGTCGGGCGCCATCATGGTCGCACCGGTACTGGGGCAAGGGGCCGTCTACCTGCTCTGGCGGCGCGGCAGCATCGCCCGCAACGTGAACATGGCGCTACTGCTCGTCGCTGTGATGACGCTGCCCTGGACGCTCTTCTTCACCGAATTCAATTCCACCGCCTGGCAAGCGGGGCGCGATATGACAGCGATCTTCAAAGACCACTACGAAGAAGGCGCCTTCGTCGAAGGCATCATGCGCGGCGGCATGAGCGGCACAGTGCGTTTCTTCTCGCCCGTGATGAATACCTGGGGCACGCTCACGCTGGTGGGCGGCGCACTCTATTCCGCACACCTATTCCGCCGCAAACGCATCCTGCCGCAACGGGTAACGGGCAACGCGCTCATCGCCATCGGCGGCCTGCTCCCGGCCTTCGGCGGCCTGATGCTGCGCCTGGGCGACCCCACCTATAAATACCTCGGCGAGATGCTGGGCGTGACGCTGATATTCGCCGGCTTCCTCGTCGCTTCTCGGGAATCCCCCGTCCCTTCGCAACCGGAACCCGCGCCGGCCGCGTGAGTGACGAACGCCGCCGCCGCGGCCGGCCCGCGCCGCGAATTCGCTTCTTCCTCGCGCCGAATCGCTATGACATCGCGGCGTTGCTCGCCACCTGCGCCTTCATCGCCATCGTGCTGCTGGAGCGCGCAGCCGCCGGTGCTTCCGCGTACGCCCTATTGCGCGCGCTGCACCGCGAACTGAGCCGCCTGGCGCTCGGCATCGCCCTGGTCATGGCTCTCGTCGGCTCCTATATCGGCTTGCTGCGCCGCGGCGATGTGCGTCCCTGGTACCGCCGCCTGACCTACGCCATCGTGCTCCTGTTGGCGGTCGAGGGCCTGCTCGGCGCGGCGCTATGGTTCAGCGGTGGCCGCCCCGCCGAAGACGTGCACATCATTTACGGCTTCGGCGCGCTGCTGGCTTTGCCTTTCTTTGCCTTTGTGGAAATCACCGCCCAGAAGCGTCCGGCCATGGGCAGCTACATCTGGGGTTTCACGTTGCTCCTGGGCATCTTGCTGCGCAGCCTGTTGACGGGCTCCTGAATTCCGCTCCTCAATCCCGCCAGATCGTTTCTTTTTCCTTAAACGAATGATCGGCGAGGAGGTAAAGGATGCCAATGCCAATCAGCCCGAGGAAAAAGGTCAGCAGGGCGCCGAGAAGGGGATCACGCCCCTTGCGCTGGGCCAAACGCACGCCCCACCAGATGATCAGCGCCTGCCCCAACAGCATAAAGAGCAAGACGCATTCCAACATCCGCCAGCCTCAGTCGCCAGACTCCGACGATTCGCCCTCTTCGCCCTCCGGCGTCAGGAATTGCTGCCAATCGCCGCTCATTCCGCTTTCCGAAACGCCATAGAACACGCGCAATTGGCCGGCGCCTCGCAGCGCCAGATCATAGCGCACATTGCCCTGCTTATCGTGCCGCTTCTTCACCAGGCCCTTATCGCCCTGCCATTGCACATCACTGGCCGCCACCGGCTGGTTCAGCCGCTGCTGGATCGCGTAGAGCCACAACTTCCGCGCTGAGGATACCGTAACATTCTTCACCATGCTGCCGTTGCGCAAATCGCGCATGATGAAACGCTGGCTGCCGCCGCGCTGCTCGCTGCCGACGATTTCCACGCCAGTACGCGGGGTGCTGGGGTCGCGCTCGCTTTTGGGCGGGGTGGTAGCCGGACGCGGGGCTGTTCTGGCGCGCGGCGCGGGCGCGATTGCTGGCATGGGCGCGGGTGGCGCTTCGTCAGCCTTCCCCGCGTCTTCGTTGCCGCGCACCAGGCTCACGATCTCATCGCGCACCGCCAGATTCGTCTCCGATTCATTGCGGATGTAAAACTGGTTCTGTTCGATGGCGTAGGGCCGATCTTCGCCGCGCGGGACGCGGATGCGGATGATGCGCTTGCCCTTCGTCTCCAGGATATCCAGCTCAACTTCCAGCGCGGGCATGATGACGTTGGCGACTTCTGCGCGCAATTCGCCCAGAACCTGTTCCACCTGTTGCACACCGCGCGGCCGCTGCGCCGCATCCGCGCTCAGGCCGACGAAGATTTGCCCGCCATTCGTATTCGCCAGCGCGCAGACATCGTGGATAATGCGCTGGCGCTTGCCGCCTGTCTTGGCGACGGAATCGTGAAAAGCGGTTACCAGCGTCGCGCCCCGCTCGCGCGCGGCCTGGATGGGGTCGTAGGGCTGTTGGTCACCCTGGAAGGGGCGCGAACGGGTGAAGTCGTTGCTGTTGAAGAGCGCCAGCAGCGCCTCGAAGCTGCGCTCGCGTAGCGCCACTTCCGTCACGCGGTCACCGACACCGAGGTTGGCGCGCTTGCTGCCGTTCTCCTCGGCGTTGATGCGGTGCGCGTCCGAGCCCTGGATGATGCGCATGCGGCGCGGGTATTCGGGCTTGGTGCCATCGAAGAAGCGCTGCGTGCTCAAGCGCCCTTGTCGACCCATATCGGTGGCTTCCAGCGCGTGCAGGTGGTGATCCTGCGTGTAGGCGATGCGCGTCTGCCCGCCCAGCGCGCCGAATTCCTGCCCGCGCATGGCCACGCCATGGGCGGAATTCACGTGCGCCGCGATGCAGATGCCCCCCGCCTCGTGGATCGTGCGGTAGGCCGTCAGCACTTCGGCCGAGGCGCCCACGACCGAAGACCCCTTCGCCAGCGCCCCCGGCGGCACGTTGAGGCTGAGCAGCAGGTGCTCCAGGTAGCTTACGGTCGTGCCCGGCGCGAAGACGCCCAGCACATGGAAGCCGAAGGTGGCCGTGAATTCGAAGCCGGGCAGGACCATCAGCGCGTCACTCAGGCGCTGGTATTCGGCGAGTTGGCGCGCTTCATCCGCCTCCAGGCGGCCGAGGCGCTCCAGGTAGAGCAGCTGCTCGACCTCGCGCAGCATATTTGCGTAGCCGCGCACCGTGTTGTGGTCGGTGAAGGCGATGATATCGAGACTGCGGAATTCGGCTTTGCGCAGGATGTCGAGATAGCTGGCAGCCGGTTGTTGGTAGTCGTCAGATGCGGGTGTGTGCAGGTGGAGGTCCATCCGGAACCACTGCATGTCGTTTTTTCGGGGAGTCATGGGGACTTTCGTGTGGATCGTGCGATGCGGCAGATTGTAGTGGATTCGGGGGGCGGGGGCAACGGCCGGACTATACTACTGCGGGATATTGAGGAAACAGACAATGGCGGGACAAACGCAGCGCGCAGGACCGTGGGAGAGCAACCTGGGCCTCGAGCCGGAGTGGGATGGGGCAAGTGGATGGTGGAAATGTGTAGATTACGAAGGAATAGATGATCAACGAGCAAAATTTTGCTTCTCTGGTGTGATTCAACACGACGAGAATGGGTGCAATGTTCACTTGTTAACCAATCAAAACGTATATTCAGATTTCACACTACTCTATATGAAACATACTCCCATTCTATGGACTGGTCTAATTCGAAGAGAAAGTGATAACTCAGATCAACAAGTCACAGCCTATGGTTATATTACTCAACCCACTTCACCCGAACCTACTAGTGAACTGAATGAATACCATGTGTTGAAGCTTTACCTGATCTGGATAATACATGGAATCCATTTGAGCAAAATCGATGAAGCGAAATGGAATAAATTCGCAATTCAAATTGACTTTCTAAAAAACATGATTCAATCGAAGGAGTACGAAACAGGCGATTCGGATATAAGGCGCCTACAAGGAGCATATCAGAATACAAACATTTCTATCACCTTTGGAAATCCTTTCAATTTTGGGAACTTTTTGGTTTTGAGAAACAATCAGAGATATTAGTGGATTTAGGTTCACAAGCACTTCCCATATATCAACTTGAAAAGAATGTTGAGATTTCATATCCGAGTAGCCTAGCCGCTTGGGTAGATTGGATGATGTCTTTACTTCACATCATGTCTCAAAAAATCGCAAAAGAGATTAATGTATTCCTTGAAGTTGGACGTGGACATCGCGCACGTCTTTACCACCGGGTGAGCCTATCTAATAGAGACTTTGGGATTCCAAACACATATTCATTCAAATTCGATTTAAAAGATCACGAATTCACAAAACTTCTAGAAACATGGGGAAAAATTATGGAGATGGAAAATCATTGGGGATATGCAACACTTCATATGATACGTGCTTTAAGATCTTATCACGGTCGTTTATACACAGATGAATTTCTTTTACAAGCAGCTAAGGTGCTTGAATCTAGGTGGAATGCCGCACATGAGAAAGTTGAATTCCGAACCTGCTTTGTGCTGAATCAGTTAATCAGCAAGTCTATGTTGGTGGATCTTTTAGTGGAGCAAATAGGATTATCAGAAACTTTCACTGCAACTAATGTAGCTGGTGTTGCTACTGTTCTTCGTCATGAATACACTCACCCTGGGACGATGTCTAAGCGTAAAAGTGTTAGACAGTATTTTCAAGATCAAGGGCATGATCCGCAAATTACAATTGCATTATTCTTACTAGCCACTGCAAATATCCTGCTATTTAATGAAGTTTTGAAAAAATACACAGTTATTGGTCTTCCAAGCCAACCAGGCACTGACGGTTGTTACGAACTACGACTTCTCCGCTCTCAAGATATATTCTGGTTAATTAGAGAATGGCCTTCACTATACGAAGCATGCCGTCCTGACTTCCCTGATAACTGTGAAGAAGAAAAGAAATCAAACTAACTTTGACACACGCGGAGGAACAGTAATTCTATACTCTCGATACCCCCTCACCCCACCAGCGCCGCCCGCAGCACATCGTCGACCTCCGTGGCGAAAACGAAATGCATCGCTTCCCGCACCTCGGCCGGCAAGTCCTCCAGGTCCCCTTCGTTCTTCTGCGGCAGCAGCACCGTATCCGCACCGAGTCGGTGCGCGGCCAGCACCTTATCCACAATCCCGCCCACCGGCAGCACCTGCCCGCGCAGCGTGATCTCGCCCGTCATCGCCACATTCGCGCGCGTCGGCCGCTGGGTGAGCAACGAAGCCAGCGCCGCGGCCATCGTTACGCCCGCCGACGGGCCGTCCTTGGGCACCGCCCCTGCCGGCACATGCAGGTGAATGTCGTGCCCCTCGAAGTAGCCCGCCTCCACGCCCAGCTCATCCGCCTGCGTGCGCACGTAACTCAGCGCCGCCTGCGCGCTCTCTTTCATCACATCGCCCAGCTGCCCGGTCAGCTGGAAATTGCCCTTGCCCGGCATGCTCGTCGCTTCCACGAAGAGCACATCGCCGCCCACGGCCGTATACGCGAGCCCTGTCGCCACACCCGGCTTATCGGTGCGGTCCGCCAGCTCGCTGCGGTAGCCAAAAGGCGGCCGCTTCAACAATTCCGCGATGCGCTCGACATCCACCGTCACGGTCGCGCGCGCGCCATTTTCCGTCGCATCGCCAGCGATTTTCATAGCGACCTTGCGCGCCGCCTGGCCGATGCGCCGCTCCAATTCGCGCACGCCCGCCTCGCGCGTGTAATCGCGCACGATCTTCTGCAGCGCTTCTTCTGTGAAGCACAGTTCTCCCGCCAATAACCCGTTCTCGCGCAGCTGCCGCGGCACCAGGTATTGCTCGGCGATCGCCCGCTTCTCTTGTTCGGTATAGCCGCTGAGCGCGATGAGCTCCATGCGGTCCAGCAGCGGCGAGGGGATCGTGCTCACTTCGTTCGCCGTGGTGATGAAGAGCGCCTCGCTCAGATCGAAGGCGACATCGAGATAATGGTCGCGAAATTCGTGGTTCTGCTCCGGGTCGAGCACCTCGAGCAAAGCGGAGGCCGGGTCGCCGCGGAAATCGCGCCCGAGCTTGTCGATCTCGTCCAGCATGAGGACCGGATTGCGCGTTTCGATGCGGCGGATGGTCTGGATGATGCGCCCGGGCAGCGCGCCGATATAGGTGCGGCGAAAACCGCGAATCTCGCTCTCGTCGCGGATCCCGCCCAGGCTCATGCGGATGAAGCGCCGCCCCAGGGCCCGCGCGATGCTCGCCCCGAGCGAAGTCTTACCCACGCCCGGCGGCCCGACGAAGCAGAGGATCGCCCCCTCGCGCTCGCGGCGGATGTGATCCCGCCCCTCGTCTTGCCCGGCGAGGAGCTCCGCCCGCTCCGCCCGCAACTTGCGCACTGCCAGGAATTCGAGGATGCGCTCTTTCACATCCTTGAGCCCGTAATGATCTTCCTCGAGGATCTGGCGCGCGCGCGCCAGATCGAGTTGGTCTTCGCTGCGCAGCGCCCAGGGCAGGCTCGTCATCCAATCCAAATAGGTGCGGATGACGCCATATTCGGCCGCGGCGGTGGGCAAGCGCGCCAGCCGATCCAGCTCCCGCCGAGCTTCTTTTTCCGCCTCTTCGGGCATCTTCGCCGCTTCGATCTTCTCGCGGAATTCCTCGATCTCCACCGTCTGCGCATCGCCTTCGCCCAGCTCGCGCTGGATGGCCTTCATCTGCTCGCGCAGGAAGTAATCCTTCTGCGTCTTCTCCATCTCCGAGTGCGCGTCGGATTGGATCTTGCGCCCCAGCTCGAGCACCTCCAGCTCTTTGCCGAGCAAAGCGATGACGCGGCGCAGCTTCTCCTGCACATCGTCAATTTCCAGCACCTGTTGCGCGTCGCTGATCTCGATGCGCATATAGGTGGCGACAGCATAGACGAGCTGCAGCGGGTCTTCCACGTTCAGCGTGGCGTTGACCAACTCGCTCGGCATGCTGGGCACGAGCTCGGCCATGCGCGAGAAGAGATCGACGATGGTGCGCGTATGCGCTTCCAGCTCCACGTTCTCTTCGCGGTCTTCGGGGTCCAAGAAGATGCGCGCCTTGAGGTAAGGCTCAGTTTCGGTAAATTCTTCGAGGCGGATGCGGTTTAAGCCCTGGACCAGCAGGCGTATCGTGCCATCGGGCGCGCGGAAGAGGCGGTGGATCGCCGCCACCGTCCCCACGCGATAGACCTCCTCCGGGCCGGGCGCTTCCTGCTTCGGGTCATGCGAGGCCACCAGGCCGACCAGCCGCTTGCCATCGATCGCGTCATCCACCAGGCGGATGCTGCGCGACTGCCCGACGGTGAGCGGGATGGCCGTCTGCGGGTAAACGACCAGGCCGCGCAAAGGCAAAATTGGCAGCTCGCTCGGAAAATCGGGCGCAGCCCGCTCCTCAACGATACTGGCGGTCGCCCCGCCCCCATTTTGTATACGCACATTCAGCTCGGTCGTGGGCGCGGCTTGCTCGCGCTCCGCAGGAGCGACCTCCTCGCCCTGCTCCACAGGAGCGGTTTCCTCAGGAGCGGCGTCCTCAGGAGCGCGTGTTTCGGAGGCGCTCTCTTTCGGCGCGCGTTTCCGGCTGCGTCGTTTGGGCTTGGCTTCGCTCATGCCTCTTCGCTTTCCGCAATATGGCTCTTATTGCCGCGCGCCTCGATGGGCACCTGGATCACGGTGCGCTCATCCTCGCGCCGCTGCGGCAATTCGACGATGAGCATGCCCTCCTCATAAGCGGCGCGCACCGCTTCCGAACGGATGGCAAATGGCACACGCACCACCACCTCGAAATCGCCATAACCCACTTCGACCTGATGGTAGGCCGCGCCGCGCTCCTCCTGCCGTTCCCGCCGCCCCTGGATGGTGAGCCGCTCCGCATCCAGTACGATGTGAAAATCCTCCCGCCGCATGCCGCCGACCTCCACCCGTACGCAGAGCGTATCCGCGCGCTCGTAGACATCCGTCGGCGGGCGGAAGCGCGGGTTGCTGCGCCAGATGGCCACGCCATGCACGCGCAATTCGGGCGTTGGTGAGGTGGTGCCGCGCCGCGCTGTCATGCGCCCTCCTTCATTTCAGCCTACGCAACAGCATACCGCTACCTGATGATAGCACCCGACGGGCTGGCCAAACGTTAATTCCCTGTTAGATGAGCCGCCACCACTTGCCAACTTGCCATTCCACCCTAAAATGGCCCCGCAAATGAGGAGGTGGACAATGTCCCTTCGGCGCTCAGCCATGATTCATGCCCTACTGCTCATAACCTTGCTCCTGGCGGCCCTGCCGCTCGCCGCGCAAGATGGCGCCTTCCCCCAAAATACCATCCAGGTGAATGGCAGCGGCACGGCCTTCGGCGCGCCTGATATCGCGTACATTGAAATCGGCTATGAAATCGCCGATGAAGACCTGAATCACGCTTTCGAACAAACCAGCACGACGCTCTACGCCATCCGTGACGCCGTGCTCGCGCTCGATATCGCCAGCGAAGACATCCAAACGAGCGGCCTCTCGCTCTGGGTCGACGAACGCTACACAGATTATGGCGAAGAGCCGCAACGCTTCTACCGCCTGAGCAACGCCTTCCGCCTCATAATTCGCGATATCGAGCGCGTGGCGGATGTGATTGACGCCAGCGTCCAGGCCGGCGCCAACAACATCTATGGCCTCCAATACGGCATCGCCGATACGGACGCGCTGGAAGAACAGGCCCGCGCCCGCGCCGCCGCCGATGCGAAAGCGCGCGCCGCCAACCTGGCAGTGCTCTTTGGCAATACCGTCGGCGAACCCCTCCACATCTCTGAATTTTCAAGAGCTAATTATGGTAGCGTTCGTTTGGAAGCGCTGGCTATGGCGGACGCCGACATCGGCAGTGGTGGTGGCGGCCCGATCGAAGCGGGGCAACTCAGCGTGCGGGTGGAACTGTCGGTCACTTTCGAACTTTTGTCAGGGGAAGAGGACGAATAGCGAAACCGTTTTCTGAAAGCGCCGCCTTCTTACCAGGTCAGTTGCGGGTTCCGAAAGGGCAATAGCGCCAACAAGACCGCCATCGCATACAGCTCGGCCCGCTCGAGCGCGCCGCCGCTCAGCAGCCCGACCGCGCCGCCTGCCTGCTTCGAATTCGTGGCGCCGAAGACAGCATCGTCCGCATGACCCAGCTCTTCCCCGCCGCGCACTCGCTCCGCGACTTCGTGCGGCAAGGGGAAGCTAGCCGAGCGCGCCAGGCTGATGTGAAAACGGCCGCGCAAGCGGGCGCCCACCGCCGCCCAAGCAATTCCATATAGCGCGCCGTCGATTTCGGCGACGCCGCCCTCCAACCCCACCCAGCCGTCTCCCTTCGTTTCTCGACGGTGGGCGGCCGCCGCTCGGGTGTAAGCGCCGCGGCGCGTCTCTACTTCGCCGATCGGTTGCGCGGCCACTCCGGAGGGCAACGGCAGGGGCCGGATTTCGGCAACCCGCGCGGGATAGAGGCGGCGCAGGGCCAGCTCGACCGCGTGCGCCTTCACCGGATTGGCCGATGCCACCCACCAGGTTTCGGTCATGTTCGTTGCCCCTTCTGTGGAATTCGTGCCATTATCCTAGCGCTGGCAGTGCGTGTGGTGTGATAGAGCGATTGTGCTGCGCCGGTCTGGCCAGACCCATCGCCGCTTGCGCCGCGCGCCATGTGCCTCTACCATAGCCTCAATCTCCCCCTCTACCCATGCTGCCACTCCGCCTCGAATTGCGCAATTTCCTCCCCTACCGCGCGCCGGCGCCTTTGGAATTGGGCGGTTTGCGCCTCGCTTGCCTCAGCGGTGTCAACGGCGCCGGCAAATCTGCCCTTCTCGACGCCATCACCTGGGCCCTCTGGGGTCGCGCGCGCGCGCGGCGCGATGACGACCTCATCCACCACGGCGCGAAGGAAATGTACGTCCAGCTGGATTTCGAACAAGACAGCGCGCGCTACCGCGCCCTGCGGCGACGGCAACGCGGCGCTCGTTCGCGCGGCAGCCTACGCCTGTACGAACTCGCGGAGGGCGAATATCGTGATATCAGCGCCGCCACCATGTCCGCCACCGACGAGCGCCTGCGCCAGCTGCTCCGCCTGGATTACGATACCTTCACCCATTCCGCCTTCCTGTTACAAGGGCACGCCGACGCCTTCACGATCCGTTCCCCGCGCGAGCGGCAACAATTGCTCGCCACCATCCTGCAGCTCGGCCGCTGGGAAACCGCGGCGGAGCGCGCCCGCGAACGGGAAACCCGCGCCGCCGCCGCCTGTGCGCAACTCGCTCAGCAACAAGAGGAAATCGCCGCCGAATTGGCACGCGCTGCCGAATTGACTGCCACGCTGCAAAGCGCCGAATCCGCCCACCAGGCCGCGGGTGCCGTGCTGCAAAGCGCCGAATCCGCTTATGCCGCCTTGCAAGCGGCGCCCGCCGCCCTACGCCATTGGCAAGGAGAAAGCGCCGCTGCCCGCGCCCGCCTCGCTGAAAGCGAGCGCAACCATGCCGCCGCTGAAAGTGAAGCCCGCCGTTGGGGTGAACGCCGTCAATCTCTGCTCGCCACCCTGGCCGACCACGAAGAAATCCAGCATGGCTATGCAGCGTTGACCGAAGCCCGCGCCGCCGACCGCGCTTTAGGCGAGCAGCTCAGCGCCCTGCGGCAACTGGATGCCGAAATCGCCCGCCTTGAAAGCCAACTCACCGCCGACCGCCACGCCTTGGAAGCCGAACGTGCCCGCCTGGATGCCCACCTGGCCGAGCTGGAGCGCACTCTCGACAATGACGATACCACCGATAGCGCCGACCTCGCCGCGCAAATCGTCGCCCTCGAGCGCCGCGCGGGTGAGAACGCTGCCCTGCGCGCGGAACACGAGCAATGGCAAAATGAGCGCCGCCAACGCGAAGCTGCCAATCGCTCCCTGCGCGCAGAGATGGAGCAGCTGCGCGCGCAAATCGAAACCCTGGCCGCTGCCGATGGTCAGGGCGCCTGCCCCCTTTGCGGGCAAACGCTCAGCGCCGCGCACCGTGAACAAGCCCAAGCTACCCTGCGCGAGCGCGGCCGTGAAAAGGGCAACGCCTTCCGCGAAAACCAGTCCTGGTTGCGCGCCAACGCCGCCGCTGCCAGCCAATCCGCCTTGCGCGAGAACGACCGCGCCCTCCTCGCCCTGCCCGAGCTGAAAGCGCGCGCCCGCGAAAGCGCCCGCCGCCACAATCAACAGCGAGATGCGCGCCAGCGACAGGCAGCCCTTCTAGCAGAGCGGGACAATGTAGAAGCTCAACTGGCGGCCGATGAATTCAGCGCCGAAACGCGCCAGCAACTCGCTCGCTCCCACTCCGAACGCGAACACCTGACCAACGACCCAGCCGCGCATTCCGCTGCCCGCCTTTCTTCGCGCGAATTGGCTGCCCTAGAAGCGCGCCATAGTGAGCTGACCGCCGCCAGCGCCGCCCTCCCGCAGGTGGAAGAAGCCCTCGCCGCCGCCAACGCGCGCCTGAATGAACTCTCGGCTGCCCGGGCCGAAGCGACAACCGCCCTGGCCAATCTGGAAGCTGCTGAAACACAATTGCGAGAGGACCAGGCGCTGGCGCACGAAGCCGAACGCGCCTTGCAACTCGCCCGCGTCGCCGAGCGCCAGGCATATCAGCTCCTCCTCAGTGCCCGACAAGAAGAAGCGGCCCTCGCCCGCCAGCGCGAACGCGGCCAACAACTCGCCGCCGAGCGCCAGGCCGCCGAAGCGCAACGCGAACTCTACAGCGAATTGCGCCGCGCCTTCGGCCCCGATGGCATCCCCGCCCTGCTCATCGAAACAGCCATCCCAGACCTGCAAGCGGACGCCAACGCCTTGCTCGAGCAACTGAGCGACGCGCCCCTGCGCCTCGAGCTCCGCCTCGCGCGGCGCGGACGCACGGAATCGCTGGAAATCCTCGTGCGCGATGAATATGGTGCGCGCGGCTATGAGCTATTCAGTGGCGGAGAGGCCTTCCGCATCCATTTCGCGTTGCGCGTGGCCCTGGCGCGCGCGCTGGCGCGTCGTGCTGGCACCCGCCTTCGCGCCCTCTTCGTCGATGAAGGCTTTGGCACGCAAGATGCCCAGGGCCGCGAACGGCTCGTGCGCGCGCTCGCCGCCATCCAGCACGAATTCTCGCTCATCCTGGTCATCACGCACCTGGAAGAGCTGCGCGCTGCTTTCCCGCGCCAGATTCTCGTCCTGCCAACTGACGAAGGCAGCCAACTGCAGCTGCATTAGCGATACGCCACGCTGCTCAGGCCCGCCGCGCCGCCCTCAACGCCAACAACAATGCTCCCAGCACCAGCGCGTGATCGGCGAAATTCGACACATTTGCCAGCAAGCCCGGCCATTCTAGATGCACGAAATCCACCACGAAGCCATAACGCAGCCGGTCGAGCGCGTTGCCCAGCGCGCCGCTCAGCACCAGCACCGCCCCCAGCCGCTCCAGTGGACGCGCCGCCAAGCGCGGATAAGCCAGCAACAACCAGCCCACCACTACCAGCGCCAACACAGTGAGCGCTTCACCCCAATCCGGCAACAATCCAAAGACCATGCCGCGGTTCTCGACCAGGGTCAACTGAACGTAAGGCGGCAACAGTGGCAGCGTTTCGCCACCGGCCAATTGCCCCAGCGCCCAGGATTTGCTCAGCTGGTCGAGGAAGAGCAGCGGCGCCGCCCAGAGCAAAGGCAAACGCCGCTGCAGGCGCGCTACCACGGGTGCGGGGTGCGCTTCCAATCGTAAAACTGCCCGCTCATATCGAGGGTGCCCGTGCGCAGCAGCCAGCACAAACCGGTCGCCGCTTCCGTCGGCGTCACCGGCGCGTCTGTGCCACCCATATCGCTGCTCACCCAGCCCGGGTGCGCGCAAAAGACCGTGATACCATCGCCGCGCAAATCGGCCGCCAGCTTCTTCGTCAGCATATTCAGCGCCGCCTTGCTCGTGCAATAGGCATACCAGCCACCGAAGACCACGTAGCTCATTGCGCCCCAATTCGAAGAGACATTCAGGACCCGGCCATGTTCGCTCGCGCGCAGCAACGGCAACGCCTCCTTCACCATCATCAGCGGCGCCGTCACATTGCAAGCGAGCGTCGCCGTCATCGTCGCCTCATCGATGGCCGCCAACTCCTGCGTATCCGGATGCGGGTTGATGCCAGCGTTATTCACCAGCACTTCCAAACCGTCCGTCTCTTGCCCGATCATCGCGAGGGCCGCGCGGCGGGATGCGGCGTCCGTCACGTCAAGCGGAATAATGCGCAACCGTTCGCCCACTTCCGCCTGCAGCTCATGCAAACCCACCGCCGTGGCCGGGGTGCGGCAACTCGCGTAGATCGTATCCGCCCCTCCGTCCAATAAATCTCGCGTAATCGCCAGACCAATGCCCCGACTTGCCCCTGTAATTAGCGCGCGCATATTCTCCTCGCAAAGTCTCATTCTTCCAACATCATCCACTATAATGGGATTCGCTACGATGAGGCAAACGCATGAGGAGCGAGCTTCGCGCTTACTGGCGCCGCGCAAAGTTGCGCCTGACCATCCTGGTGGCGATTGCCCTGCTAGCCGCGCGCGCGCCCAGTTTCGCGCAGGCGCCGCTCCCGACCAGCCATTACCTCAGCGGCTTCACGCACATATACCAGCAGTGGAACAATTGCGGCCCGGCCACCCTGACGATGGCCCTCACCCATTTCGGCGAAGGGGCCAATCAGAACGCCGCGGCCGCCTGGCTCAAGCCCAATTCCGAAGATAAAAACGTCAGCCCCTGGCAGATGGAAGCCTATGTGGCGCAGCGCATCCCCGGAATCCAGGCCCTCACGCGCGTCGGCGGCGACATCCCGCGCCTGAAATCACTCATCGCTGCCGGCTTTCCCGTCCTCATCGAAGCGGGCTATGACCCCGAACCAGAGACCCTGGGCTGGATGGGCCACTATCTCCTCGTTTATGGCTATGACGATGTCGCCGCCAGCTTCTACACGCACGACAGCTACTCCGGTCCCCGCCTGCCTTATTCCTACGCTTATATCGACCGCTTTTGGTCACACTTCAACCATACCTTCCTCGTTCTCTACGAAGCAGGCCGCGAGGCGGAGCTGATGGCCCTGCTCGGTGACGACGCCGATCCTCGCCAAAACACCATCAACGCCTACCTGTCCGAGCTGGGACGCGCCCAACGAGACGCAGATGACCCCTTCCTCTGGCACAACCTGGGCAGCAGCCTGACCGTCCTCGGCGAATACGAACAAGCGGCCATCGCCTTCGACGAAGCGCGCCGCCGCGGCGGTGGCTTGCCCTGGCGCATGACCTGGTACCAATTCGCCATCTACGAAGCCTACCTGCAGGCCGGGCGCTATAGCGATCTGCTCACCTTGATCGACACTAGCATCCGTAACGGCAGCCCGCCCGACCGCCTCTTCGAAGTGGAAGAGACCTACTACTACCTGGGCCGCGCGCGCGAGGCGCAAGGCGACGCGTATTCCGCCGCCCGCCACTACCGCACCGCACTGGAGCTGAACCCCAATTTCCTGCCCGCGCAAGAAGCGCTAGACGCTTTGGGCTAATCCTCGCGCTGTAAGAAGCGCGTGCCGTCCCTTCGCGGCCGTAAGAAGCGCCCGCCCCATTAGGGGCGCCCGCCGTCCCTTCGCGGCCGTAAGAAGCGCGTGCCCCATTAGGGGCGCCCGCCGTCCCTTCGCGGCCGTAAGAAGCGCGTGCCCCATTAGGGGCGCCCGCCGTCCCTTCGCGGCCGTAAGAAGCGCCCGCCCCATTAGGGGCGCCCGCCGTCCCTTCGCGGCCGTAAGAAGCGCCCGCCCCATTAGGGGCGCCCGCCGTCCCTTCGCGGCCGTAAGAAGCGCCCGCCCCATTAGGGGCGCCCGCCGTCCCTTCACGGCCGTAAGAAGCGCGTGCCATCCCTTCGCGGCCGTAAGAAGTGCAGGATCTTCGCCGCGCGCGCCGCCCAGCTGTATTCCCTCAACGCTTCCGCTCGCGCCACCTCTCCCAACCGCTTACGCAGGGCCACATCCTTACGCAAACGTTGCAACGCTGCCTGCCAGGCCGCGACGTCCCCAGGCGGCGCGAAGAGTGCGGTCTCGCCTTCGCGCAAGATCTCCCGCAGGCTCGGTAAATCGCTCGCGACGATCGCGCAGCCAGCCGCCATGTATTCGAACAACTTCAACGGCGAGGCGAATTGCGCATAATGCCGCGCACGCGGGAATGGCAACACGCCGACATTGCTCGCCGCCAGGTATAGCGGCACGCACGCAGCCGGTACCTGCCCCGGCGCCAAAAAACGCGCTTCATCGCCGCCGCGCTCGCGCCAATCACGCTGATATTCCGCCACGGCCGCCGCTGGCCCGCCGACGATGGCCAGCGTCGCCCGATGCATTGAAGCCAAAGCCTCCACCAGAATCTCCACGCCCTTAGCCATTCCCATTGTCTGTAGCTGCCCCACATAGGTAACGATATAGGCGTCTTCCGGCCAACCCAGCTCGCGCCGCGCCGCCATCCGCTCCGGCAATTCTTCATAATTCGCGGCGCGGATTCCATCCGGCACCACGCAGATCCGTTCCGCGGATGCGCCGAGCACCAGGAGCTCCGCCGCCAAACCCTGCGTTACGGGAAAGAGCGCATCCATCCGCCGCGCGACGATACCCTGCAGCCAACGCCCAATTCCGCGCTCGGCGATGTGGTGCACTTCGTAGGCGCGCTGTTGCCCCCGCCGACCGCAGAGCAACAAGATCAATCGGTCGCGGCTGTACACTACTTCGGCCGCCGTGAAACGAGCGCGCAACACCGCCAGCAGCGCGAAGCTGAGCCATTGCAACCAGAAGGCGAATCGCCGCGCGAAAGCAGGGACCAACCAGATCAGGTCCAGCGAGGGCACGCGCCCAATTTCAAAATCACGTGCCACACCATAGAAGGACCAGGGGTCGCGTTCACCACGTAGGTCGCGCCGATTCACGCGCCGTGCCGCCCAGAGCGTCACCTCGGCACCCGTAGCGGCCAACGCCTCACAATTCTGAACGATCTGCACGCCATGCGCTTTTTCCGTCGGCAAACGCATATTGGCGATGTAGAGCAACTTCATGCGCGCAATCCCGCAATCTCCATCATCAGTATAGTATGATGCGCTTATGACGAGCCTTAGACAGCGCGGGCAACGCCTCCTCTTCTACCTGCGCTATGCGGCGCGCAACTTGCGGCGCGAACGGAGCTGGGCCGCCTTCAGCCTCTTCGCCGTCGCTGCCGGTGTGGCGGCGGTCGTCTCCCTGCGCGCGCTCGGCCTCAGCATCGGCGATTCGCTCATCGCCAACGTCCGCAGCAGCAACCATGGTGACCTCAGCATCAGCCGCGGCGGCGATAACCCCTTCGCTGGCCTGGCCACCAGCGCGCGCAACCCGGAACGATCCTTCGATGAAACGACCCTCGCGCGCATTGACGCCTGGGTCTCCGCCCGCTCCCCCGATGCGCAATGGATGGCCTACCGCGAAGCGAGCAACATCCAACTCTTCCGCCAGGGCGAGAGTGGCATCGGCCGCCCACAATTCATCGCCCTGCTGCTCATCGACCCCGCCACCTACGGCATCACCGGCGAAATCCCCGCGCGCGAACCCCGCGGCGAAACCCTGCAGTCCCTCCTCGCCGAGCCAGGCAGCCTCGTCATCAGCCAGAACCTCGCTGCCCAAAGTGACCTGAGCGTCGGCGATCGCGTATCGCTCAGCGGCAACGACGCGCCTTATATCGTCCGCGGCATCGTACCGACCGAGAGCGAAGCGAGCCTGCTGAACATCTTCGCTTCCTTCTTCGGCTTCGCTTACGTCTCCGTCACGGAAGCGGATGCGCTCGGGCAGGATGCCGCACCAAACCGCATCGGCATCACCCTGCCGCCGGGCAGCGATATCGCCGCGGCGGCGGCCGCCCTCCAGGGCGAACTGGGCAGACGCTATGACATCCGCAGCACATCGGAACTGCTGCGCCGCTACGAAATCCTCGCCCCCCTGCTGGCGGATTTCATCGCCATGATGGGTATGGGCGCCCTGCTCATCGGCGGTGTTGGCATCATCAACACGATGCTGGTGCGCGTGCGCCATCGGGCGCTGGAGATCGCCGCGCTCAAGACCTTCGGCCTCAAAGGGCGGCAGGTAGCGGCGCTCTTCCTGGCCGAAGCGGCCTGGCTGGGCATCCTGGGCAGCGCGCTCGGTTGCCTCGGCGGCGTGCTGCTCGGCGGCCTCGTCAACTCCTATGGCGAAACCTTCCTGGCGCAACCGCTCATCTGGCGAATTTACCCGGAAGCGCTCGCGTTCGGCGCCCTACTCGGCATAAGCGCATCGCTGACATTCTCGCTCGCGCCCTTGATGATCACGCTGCAAGTGCGGCCCGTCAGCGTGCTCCGCCCCAATGAGCTGGAAGTGCCGCGCGTGGGCCTGTTGCAATCGGCGCTGAGCGTGCTGGCGCTGGTGCTGGTGGCCGGCGCGATCATCAGCCGCATCCTCAGCCACAGCCTGGCCCAACTGAGCGACGACGCGCTCGGCAGCGGCGAAACGCTGCTCATCAGCTGCCTGCTGGTCGCGGGGGTATTGGCCTTCCTTGGCCTGCTTGTTGTCATCTTATCCTTTGTGGTGCGCATCTTGAGCCGCCTGCCAAGCGCCGGCAGCGCCACCTTGCGCCTCGCCATGCGTAACCTCGCCACCCAGCGCTCCCGCACCGCCACCACCCTACTCGCCCTCGCCGCCGGCATGTTCGCCCTCAGCAGCATCGCCTTCGCCGGCCAGGCCGTCAGCGAAGTGCTGCGCTTCACCTTCGCCCAGACCCTCGGCGGCAACATCCTCGTCTTTCCCTTGCTGCCGAGCGTCTTCCCGGCCGAAACGCTCGAAGACCTCCCCCACCTGCGCTACCGTACGCGCCTCGCCACCCACGACGCTCACTACCTCCCGCAGGATGGCGACAGCGCGCCGCGCCGTCGTGCCGATTCGCTCACTGAGCTGGATTCGAACAACCCGCACCTGCAAGCGCCCAATTTGCTCGCCGGCCGCTTCTTGCAACCTGAAGACTACGGGCAGCCACTCCTCGTCGTTCGCGCCGATTCCCCCTACGCCCAGCTCGGCGCGCGTGTGCCGGTCGATTTCGACGGGCAACGACTGGAGCTGACCGTCGTCGGCATCATCGCTGAGCTGGATGTGGGCGCGCCCAGCTTCACGCTCGCCGCTTTCGGCGACGCCTTCTTCCCCGGCGGGTTGGTGGAAGCCCGGCCGGAGCGACAATTCTACATCCTCGATGTGCCGCCGGCGCAACTGGACGAGACGCTGCAGGAATTGGCGCGCAGCCCGCTCACCTTCTCCTTCGATATCACTTTCCTCGATGGCCTCCTGCGCCGCCTCATCGACCAATTCGCCGCAATCCCGACGGTCGTCGGCCTGCTCTCGCTATTGGCGGCGGCGGTGATCATGGCCAACGGCGTGGCGCTAGCGACTCTGGAGCGGCGGCGGCAAATCGGGATATTGAAGGCAATCGGCATGAAGCGGCGGCGCGTGCTGGCCGCCCTGCTGCTGGAAAACGCGCTCATCGGTTTCCTGGGCGGCGCGCTGGGCGTGGGTTTGAGCGCGCTGGGTTTGCGTGTATTCCTGCAGTTGAACGCCCAAAACCCGTTGCCCTTCCCGCGCGCGGCTGGCGGGACGGCGGCGCTCTTGCTCCTGGCGGCGGTAGCCATCGCCACCATCGCCACCTTCCTGAGCGCCCGCTCGGCCACCCACGCGCCCGCCCTGCAGGTGCTGCGTTATGATTGACATGAAATGTACACAGCGCGGAAGGCCAACCGCCCGCCCCACAAACATCGCGCGGCTATGGCTTATCCCCCCGCTCCACCGCCTCATAGAGCCGCTTCGCCGCGCGCGTGTCGCCCGTTTCCAGGACGGAGAGCATCTCCCGCGCGCTCATCGCCGCGTAATCGCGCTCGCCCGGTGGGCCGCCAGCCCGCCCGGCAGCGCCCACCAGGATGCGCGTCATCTCGGCGCTCTCGCAATCGGGGCAACGCTTCTCCGCCGCGTCATAATCAGCATAGCGCGCGTATCGCAATACAAACCGCCCCCCGCAAGCCTCACAGCGATAGGCATATTCATGCATGGCGCGCCCTCACATGACTGAGACTGAGCGAAAAAACCGCCCACACCCCCTCGAACGCCCGCCCGCGCCCACCCAACCGGCTGCGCCACCAACAAACGAAAACCTGCGCCTCTCGTTGGGCAACGCCCCACCACTCCTCACGCAAGCCGCCTTGGCCATCATGGTCGCGCTCTTCACCCTCCGCGCCCTCTCGCCCACGCTGGATTGGCAAATACAACGGGCCGGTTGGAATTTGCCGCAGGCCGTCTTCCAGGAGGGCGAAATCTACCGCCTTTTCACGTCCATTTTCTTGCACGCGGGCATCTGGGCGGAAAGATGGCGCGGCGGCTATGCGCTGAACCCCGTTGGTGCGCTGCACCTGCTCTTCAACGCCTACATGCTCTTCCATTTTGGCGGCGCGTTGGAGCGCATCCTCGGTCATGCCCGCTTCGCCCTGCTCTTCGTGATCGGTGGTCTGTGCGGCTCGCTCCTGAGCGCGCTCTTCGGCAACCCCTGCGTGCCGTCCTTGGGGGCATCCGGTGCGGTCTTCGCCCTCATCAGCGCGCAGGTCGTGTTGCTGGCGCGCAATCGCCGTCTCTTCGGTCGGCGCGGCGCGGCCATGTTGCGGCAATTGCTGATCTGGACATTGCTGAATTTCGGCATCGGCCTCGCATCCACCCTGCCCGGTAGCGCAGTGCGCATCGATAACTGGGCGCATTTTGGCGGTTTGCTGGCTGGCCTGGCGCTCGCGCTGGCCCTCATCCCGCGTTTCCAGGTCAAATTGGAAGGACAAGCCGGTGACTTGCGCCTTCAGGCCCGGCCGCAGCCACAACCGCTATCGAGCGCCGCCATCCCCATCGCGGTCGTCGTTTTGCTCATCCTGGTTTTCGTTTGGCGGGCCGCCACGCTCCCGGCCGTCGTCTGCCTGTTCTGAACGGCTGCCCATTCGCCGGGCCGTAATTTCCTCATCAGCCGTCGTAGCGCTCGCCAACTCCTCCTGCCCGCGTTGCAAGAGCGCCAGCCGCTGCGCGAGCGCCTTGTTATCCTGCATGAGCCGCGAGAGCAACGTGCAGACATGCAGCAGCATGAAGAGCACGAAGAGGATGGCGACCAGGAAGAGCGCGCTCGTTGGCGTGAAGATGCCCAGCAGCTGCGACAGCCGATTCAGCGCCGTCCGTGAAATGCTGAGCACCATCACGACCAACGCCGTCGCCAACCAGAGCAGCGCCAATTCTTCGCGTAATCGCCGCCGCCGCACCAACTCCAGGACGAATACCAGGAGCGCCAACGCCATCCCGAAGCCGAAGATCATCACGCGATCAGAAGCCATAGTCATCCTCTTCGCCACCACATTCAACGAGGCGGGAGCGGCCCTTGATATTAGCAGAATCCGCGCTGCGCGTTATAGTTGAGTTGTCAAAAAAAGCGGGGTGGAGCGAGTGACCCTTTTCCCCACGGCAGTGCTGGGCAGCCTGCCGCGTCCCCAATGGCTACTGGATGCGCTCATCGCGCACGAGCAGGACCGCCTGCCGGAAGCCGAGCTTGATGCGACCCTCGACCGCGCGATCCCTTTCGCCATAGCGCTACAGGAAGCGGCCGGCATCGATACGATTTCCGATGGCGAATGGCGGCGCATCGGCTATTTCGAAGTCTTCGCGCAGCGCGTTGGTGGCTTCACGCGCGGCGATTTCGCGACTGAGGCGCCTGAGCCTGAGGTGAAAGTCAGCTCAGAGCAATCCGCCCCGCAACAATGGACGCTGGCGCCTTTCCAGCAAGGGCTGGTGACCGCGCCGCTGCGCTACGAACAACCCATCGCGGCGGCAGGAGCGCGTTTCTTGCGCGAGAACACCGGCCGCCAGATCAAGGTAGCCCTGCCCTCGCCGCATATGGTCGGCGGGCGCCTCTGGCACCCCGCGCATTCCCGCGACGCCTACCCCACCCGCCGCGCGTTCGTCGACGCCGTCATCCCCATCCTCCGCGCCGAGCTGGAGCAGCTGCGCGATATCGGCGTCGATATCGTGCAATTTGACGACCCATGGCTTGGCTTCTTCGTGGATACCGACTACCGCGCCCGCTTCGAAAATCCCGACGCCACCATGCATGAAGCCATTGACGATTTGAATGCGGTGGTGGCCGGCGTGCCGGGTATCCGCACCGCCCTCCATGTATGCCGCGGCAACCGCGCGCGCACCATCTACGCCCGCGGCGATTACCAGCCCATCCTGCCCGCCCTCTTGCACGCCGAAGTCGACCAGCTGGCGCTCGAATTCGCCGTCTCTGAAGCGGGGGATATTGGCGTCTTTGCCGGGCAAACCCCGCGCCAGGAGCTGGCCCTCGGCGTCGTCGACGTCCGCGGCGTGGAGGTGGAGAGTCCACAGGTGATCGTGGCACGCGCCGAACGCGCGCTGCGCTATTTCCCGCCCGAACGGCTCACGCTTACCCCGGATTGTGGCTTCGCGCCCACCAGCACCAACCCGATCTCGATTGACGAAGCCTACGCGAAATTGCGCAACCTGAGCGAGGCGGCCGCAATCCTGCGCGCGAAATACTCCTAAGCGGACGCCCGCCCTTCCAGCACGGCCAACCAGGCTACCGGCGGGAAGATCAAAAGCAGCACTGCCGCCGAGAACAGCAACACACCCGATAGTCCGATGAGTGGCAACAACGCGAAAGCCAACAACGGCCCCATCGAGCCACCGATATCACCACAGATATTCAACAAACCCAACCGCCGCCCCGTCTGCCGCGCCGGTCCACTCCGGCCCATCTGCGCGGTGATCAACACCCCGAGGATGCTCATCACCACGCTCTGAAAGAAGATCCCCAACAGGATGACCACGCCATAACCCCATGTGCTCAGCAGCATCGTCCCCGCTCCCAACAGCACCGTCGCCGCCAACATTAACCAGGTGCGACCCCAGCGATCCGACAGCCGCCCAAACCGGGGCGCGGCCACTGCGCTCACCAGCAAGATGACGATCGCCGATACGATGCCGGAGAAGGAAGAAACGCCCAACTCCCCTACCAACGGTAGAGTCCGGAACGCAGCCGTCGTCCGTTGATCGATCATGATCGGCCAGAACGAGCCGGCCACCC
Source organism: Phototrophicaceae bacterium (assembly GCA_965237765.1). Taxonomy (GTDB): domain Bacteria; phylum Chloroflexota; class Anaerolineae; order Aggregatilineales; family Phototrophicaceae; genus WTGJ01. The sequence goes on along the minus strand of OZ250157.1, from coordinate 1,553,585 downwards.
CCAGAAAGATGAACCAGTTGATGAAAGCCAGCAATAGCGTCACGCCAAATTCCCAGCGCCTCCGGAGAGGCTGCTGCACAGGTTGCGGAGGCGTGGGGGCGGTTTCTACGGGTTCCACGCTCGTTTCCCGGGTCACCTTGCGCCGGCCAAACGTTTCCGGTAACCAGAAAACCCAGATGAACCAACCCAAAAAGACACAAATCGCGGCCACCAAGAAGTACTCTCGATAACCAAGCCAATCGGTGAGGATACCGCTGAAGAACGTAGAGATACCGGCGCCGACCCAAAAACCCATCTGCACCTGACCGGTCCGCTCGCCATACTCGTGTTCATCGGCAATGTCAAAGATCATCGCATGCCCGCCGAGCCAGACGCCCGCCCAACAGAGTCCCCACAAAATGCGTCCGAAGAAGAGCGGCCAAAAGCCCGGCACCAGATAGCAGAGATTGCTGATGACGCCCAATAGCAACGAAAAGATCATCAACGGACGCCGCGGGATCCGTTCCAACAGGATGCCGTAGGGGCCGTTGACAATGATCCTCGTGATGCGATTCAACGCTTGCATCAAACCGACATAAACCAGCGGAATCCCCGCCTCGGCGGTATGTGTCGGCAATGAGACATAAATATTCGCGTCACCCAGGATTGCCAGCACCATCCCGCCGGCGATGACCATGACCAGCTGACCCGGAGCGACGGAACGCATCGATCTTTGCTGCCGACGTAGCAGCAAGCGCGTGCGCAAGATCAGCGCCATCTTCCTATTGGCCAATGCGGAACTCCTCCGAGAGCGGCCCGATCAAGCCGCGTTCGTCACGCGCCGCAATGGCCACCCCGGCGTAGCGGCCCCATTCATCCCATTCCACGCTGTTTTGCGTCACTGAGAATATGCGATGATAGTTGCGAATCCCTTCCTGACGCAAATGGACATAGTAACTGACGGCCCCTTCCGTTGGCTCCCAGACCAGGCGCGACCGGCCATCTTCCAACGGGCGCAGGGTGATGCGATCCAAACGCGGTGGCCGCGGTCCATCCGCCAGCGCCAGCGTGAGGGCCAGCGCGGTTTCTGTCGTGCGTTGCAAATAGAGCGGCGAGATATCATCGGTCGTATCTTGCGCGGTATGCTGACGTTTTAGTTCCTCAAAAGCTTCAATAAGGCGCAGGGCCGGGTAGCCCGCTTCGGTGAAGGAGATGTGATCACTGAAACGCCCAGAGCGGTCGGCAGCGTCTTGTACCTGCAAGTCCATCGTCGGCGTGAGGTGAAAGGCGATCATATCGGCCGCCCGTGCCAATTGCCGCGCCGCGCTCTGGTCATCGTCATGCGAAAAGACGCGCAATTCGCTGTCATTGATGGCGCCATTGGCCGCCGTGCTGCTGCCGATGATATCCAGGTTGATCATGGCGATGAGGTCAATTTCCATGCCCTGAATGATGTCGCGCACGAAAGCCTTACTGCCGTAGCGGCCGATCTCTTCCGCGGCGAAAGCGACGATCATGATCGTGGCGCGCGGCTGAATGGGCGCCAGGATGCGAGCAATCTCCAGCAAGGCCGCCACGCCGCTCGCGTTATCATTGGCGCCCGGGGCCGGGACGTCTCCAGAATTGACGGCGAGCGAGATGCTGTCGTAATGCGCGCCGATGACGATGGTGCCCGCGCCAATTTCGCGTCCAGGAATCGTCGCGATGACATTGTATGCTGGCGCGCTCTGCCCATTGAACGAGGCCTCGAATTCTTGGACAGAGACGCGCATATGAGGCGCCGCGGCGGCGATTGCCTCCAATTCCCCCCGCAAATAGCGATAGGCGGCGCCGATGCCCCAGCCCTCGCGTCCGTAACCGGAATTGAAATGGCGCGTGCCGAAGCCGGCCAACGTGTCCACATGCAGCAGCAGGCGGTCGTTGGCCACCTGGTTGAGGATATTGACGATATGCGGGCTGGGCGCGGGCGGCTGACCGACGCTACTGGGCAAGCGCGCGGGGTCCAACGTGGCGTAACCGAGCGTCGGTTGCGGCGGAGCGATAGTAGGCAAGAAACGCACGGGAGTTGGCGCGCCGCCGCTGATATTGCAAGCGATCAAGCCGCCCAAGAAGAGCAAGGCGCCGGCGACGCGGCGCAGCCAGGCGATCATATTCGCTGCGCCGCGCTCGTTTATCCTCTCTCCGATAACGCCGCTTCTTGGGCAGCGAATTCTTCTGCCGTCACCAACTCGCCGCCCTGAACCAGCTGTTCGGTGATTCGGCGGTTGCGATCGAAGCTCAGTTCCAACGTTGCCTGCCAGGGGCAACCAGCGACGGTGATGACCTTACGGCAGAAATAACCACCGCCATCATCGTGCTGACTGAGGTCGTTGTAACGGTGGATGCGCAAACGAGCGATGCGCGAACAATGGCGCGGCAGGATATAAAAATAGAGGCCGTCTCGGTCGTCACTGGTTCTGGCGCCACCCATAAGCGCGCCCCATATGCGCCTGAACCAACCCATCTGCCCCTCCTCATTGGCGCCTCAACGCCGCTGGCGCGCAGTATAGCGCAGGCGCGGCCGGGTCGTCATGGACAATTCAAAATAGCACATATATTCTAAATAAGGTAGACTGCGGCTTGCGCGTCCGAATGATTAGGGAGAGCCATGTCCCGCCGATTGCACGAGCCGCTGGCCGGCGAGATTCTGAACTACATCCGTCACTACATCGCTGAGCATGGCTACGCGCCCACGCAGCAGGAGATCGCCCGCCGCTGCTACATCTCGCGCACCCACCTCATCCGCTACCTACAAGGGCTAGAGGAGCGCGGCGCCATCCGCCGCCTGCGCCATAAACACCGCGGCATCCGCTTGTTGCTGCGTTGAGCGCAAACCAGCACACCTGCCGCCGCACACCACTACTCGCTGCTACATGCCACTGCTACAATAACGCTCCCCACGACCACCGCGCGGGAGCCCGCCCATGCCCGATTTCTCCATCCGCCCCGCCCAGCGCGAGGATATCCCCCACCTCGTCGCCTTCCTCACACCCTTCGTAAAAGCGGAACGCCTCCTCGTTCGTACGTTGACCGAGCTGGATGAACTGTACGCGCATTTCTTCCTCGCCGAAGCGGATGGCCAGCTCATTGGTTGTGCGGCGCTGGAGATCTATTCACCGAAATTGGCGGAGCTGCGCAGCCTGGCCGTCGTACCAGAACAGCGCGGCAACGGCATCGGGCGAGCGCTGGTGGAGGCCTGCCTGGCCCGCGCGCGCGCTGCGCAGGTGTTGGAGGTGCTGGCCGTCTCCTCAAAAGAGAATTTCTTCCGCAACTGTGGTTTCGATTTCACGCTGCCAGGCGAAAAGAAGGCGTTCTTTTACGCGGTATCGGAGGGATAACTCAGCCTTCGGCGCGCCGTTGCTAGATGGCTACCGGTCAATCCCTTTTACCCACATTTGCCATCACCCAACATCGCCCCAATCCCACAAGCCATAGGCTAACTCCCGCGGCAGGCGCTCCCCTTGCTGCGCGAGCAAGGCGCCCACTTCGCCCCAGTGATAAGCCTCATGCGCCACTAGATAGGCCACGAAGACCGTCGGCGCGCCGCGAAAGCCCGACACCTTCCCGCGCGCCCGCGCCAGTATCGCCGCCATCGCCTCGGCCGATTCCGCCAGCGCCGCCAGCAAGCGCTCCTGATCCACGCTCGCCTCTTTTGGCAATGCCGCCGGTTCGATGGCCGCCAGCAATTGCTCGCTCTTCGCTGCCGCTTGCCGCCAAGCCACGAGCCAATCTTCCATCCGTCAAGCCCTCACTTTCCTCCTCCTGCGCCGAGCATACAGCAGCGCCGAGATCGCCATCCCCAGGAACACGCTCTGCTCCAGCGGCAGCACCAGCGTCGCCACAAACATCACGGTTAAGGCCGCTCGCCCCGCAACCCCACTACCCCAGAAGCGCCGGATCGACCTCCAATTGATCAGTCTCAAGCCGGCGATCACCAACTGCGCGGCCAGCGCCGGCAGCGCGATCTGCTCCGCTAGGCTGGCCACGCTCAACAGCAAACCGGCCAGTGCCAGCGCCGAAACTACGTTGCTCCAGCGCGTCCGCCCGCCGGCCGCCAGCAGCAGCGCCGTCCGCGAAAGCGACCCGCCCGCCGGCATGCACTGCAAGGCGCCGCCCACCAGATTCGCCAACCCCTGCGCCAGGAAATCCTGTGAATTCGAGTCGAGCTTCTTCACAAACTGCGCTTGGTCCTCCGGCAGGCCGCGCGCCAACGCCGCCGATTGCGCCAAGCCCAACACGGCGATCGCCAGCGCGCCCGGGGCGAGCGCCGGCCAATAACCCCAATCCGGCCAGGCGAAGGCCGGCAGGCGCCGCGGCAGCGTGGCGATATCGCGCACCAACGCAACCTCCTCCCAGCCCAGCGCGGCCACCACCAGAGATACCACCACCAGACCCACCAGCGTCCCGAAGCGCCGTGCCCGCGTGCCCCAGAAAGCCAGCATCAAGGCCAGCGCAAAAACGCCCAGCGCCGTCGTTTGTGGCGCGAAATCCGCTACCCGTCGCAACCACTCCACCGTGCGTGAGAGCGTATTGCCGCCCGAAAGCGCTAGCCCGGTCAGCGTCGGCAGCTGATTCAGGACGATCAGCAGCCCCGCGCCGCCGATGAAGCCCGTCATCACCGCTGCGTCGAAATAGCGCATCAGCCGCCCCAGCCGCAAGAAACCAAAGCCCAGCTGGAATACGCCCACCAGCGCCGTCAGCGCGAACAGCCGCTCCAACTCCCCGCCTGAGCCATCGGCGAAGGTCCCCAACGCGCTGCCGACAACGAGGGCCAAAGCGTTGGTGGGGGCGATGGTCATCACGCCATGCCCGTCGAATAGCGCCCCGACCAGCGTGGCGACGATCGCCGTATACAGGCCGTAGATGGGGTTGATGCCGGCGATCAAAGCGAAGGCCATCGCTTGCGGCGCGCCGATCAACGCGCCACTCAAGCCCGCCAGCAGCTCGGCGAGGATCCGATTGGCACGAATTTGCATTGCGACAGTGTAGCGCGTGCCGTCCCTTCGCGGCCGTAAGAGAGCGCGTGCCGGCACTTCGCGGCCGTAAGAAGCGCGTGCCGTCCCTTCGCGGCTGTAAGAAGCGTGGGCGCAGTGCTTTATCGCCGGCCGAAACTCACCCCCAGCTCGGCAATCCGGCCACGATTTTTGATGCGATTCTATACTGGATTATCTTGCAGATATCTCATGATGGCATTTCCTACATAGCATCCGGCAATTTTCTTCAATTGTTTTACCGCCTTCGGACCAAGGAATAATGTGATGAGCCTCCATATTGGAAATATCAAATGGCTCACCACAATTCTTGCATTTGCCAGATTGTGCTTCATAGACCCTTTGCTTCATGCCATCTGAAAATGCTCGGATATTCAGGTGTTTCTCGTTGCCAGTGAGAATGTATTCGTATATGCCCGCGTTTCGTGTTACATAATCATCAAGTACAAGCCGCGCAGTTTCTTTCTCAATCTCACCAGGATCAAGGTTAGCGTCTTTGTGTTCATTGTAGAGACGCCCCCAATCCACCCCCTTCATTGACGACCGGTATACTGTGAAAGTAGCTTTGATCCAGTCCATAACAGATTGAAAGTACTCCCACAGGGGCGCGGCACTTCCACAGTGTTGATGACTCCGCATATACTCTCTGATGTTATTCTTGCTAATCCACTTGATTGCCGTTTCCAAGTATTGTTGCCGTTCCACCTTTACCGAATTGCTGAGATAATCCCTGCCTATTTGATACGCCGGGCAACCGCGCTTGCTGAAATAACGTTTGGCGTCTGTAACCCAGGAGCCAGAGTAAATCGCATTGAGCAATTCTTGATTCGACAGCTGTTTCCCCGCGATATTGATGATCTCAAACCACTCCAGCTTTTCGCTGTCGGTGCCAGTGCACACATAGACCATCAGCTTGTAATTGAGTATCTGCTCCTTGATGTTCGATTGCTGATTGTCAAAACCCAGCCCCTTGAACGAGAAGCCTGGTTTTTCCGCCACATATTGCGCGATAGAGATGGTGCGCTGCTGACCGTCAATGATCTCGTAAGTGCCGTCCTCTCGGTCTGACCAGTACATGACATTGAGCGGGAAGCCCTTGAGAATGGAGTTAATGACGGCCTTGCGCTCCTTGTCATCGTAGATGAACTCGCGTTGGAAGGGCGGACGTATATCGAGCGCCCCGCCGTAGCCGACCACGCCGCCGTCGCCGTCGTCATCGTAGCCTTCGACAAGGTCGCGCACTGTGAGGTCAATGAGTTCGATTTTCATTTATGCTTCCCCTTTTTGCGAATAAAAATGCGCTGATAAGCAGATTGGACTATTCGTCCTTCGCTATTTATAAAGTAATTCCTTCTTCCGTCATTGCCAGTTAAATTAGCATTTTCGTTCGTTTTGCTACCAGATGACCCTGTTTTTGTGCCATCTTGTCGGACTTCCCAGTAATCATTATATTTTCTTGTATCAGGAATATCGTCATGACATCCTCTTTGGGAAGCACCCAAAATCTCAAATTGCTCTGGATTGTGTTTGTTCAAGAAGGTTATTGGCACACCCATCGCTCCATGCCAATCCATTGGAATCTCGGCGGTTTTAGACACTTCAATCGCATCGTAGTTGTCATACTTGGGGTATTCGGCTGGGGAGTAGCGCTTGTATAAAATCAGTTCTTCGTGCCTCTGCCGGTAGTCAAGATTGGTGTACCAGCAAGCGCTTCCAAGCCTGCCATAAACCACGCCATCCACGATTCTATAAGCGCTGCCCTCTTTCTTTGTTGCCACTAATTCTTTTGCATAGTCTTTCGGAACATCAAACAACATGTCCTTTCCGCGAGGAGTAATCCCAAGCCACAATTTGTTATCTTTAATCAGTGGGAAAATCTCCTTATAAGTAATCGCGTTCTGATGACCGATGATGAGAAACTTCTTGTCGTACTCCATCAACTGCGCGACATATTCACGGAACAGCGAAAAGGGCGGGTTCGTCACCACGATGTTCGCACCCCTGAGCAGCTCGATACATTCCGCGCTTCGGAAATCGCCATCGCCTTCCAGATAGTGAATGCCGATGTCTTCGACTGAGGGAACGCCGGTCTCGTTTTCTGTCCCATCGTATTCCAGCCAGATCGCCTTTTCCGCATCGTGCCGGCTGAACAGATCCATTTGCTGGTTCTGGTAGCAGGTGGTAATCAGTTTCTTTAATCCGAGCACGCGGAAGTTGTAGGCGAAGTAATGAAAGAAATTGCTCACGCGCGGGTCATCGCAGTTGCAATAGACCACCTTCCCGCGGAAGTGGTCGGTGTAATGACGGAGCTCATTCTCGATATCGACCAGCCGGGTGTAGAACTCGTCTTTTTTGTTGGATTTCGCTTGGTGCAGGTTTCTGTTCTTGGCCACAATGCAGCCCTCTCCGAAGTAACTCCCATGATAGCCCATCATAGCAAACCTGTGCTAACTCCGTAACGCTCACCCTGTGCTACACTAACCCCCCAGCCCCACCACAAGGCCCCACAATGGACTTCACCACTCCCGATCGCATCCAGCAGCTCGCCGCGCGCGTCGCACAATTCGTTTCTGATGAGGTCATCCCCCTCGAGACCGAAACCCAGCACGGCGCCACCCTCACCAAAGCGCGCCTCGCCGAAACCCGCGCCAAAGCGAAAGCGGCCAGCCTCTGGGCGCCTTCGATGCCGCCGGAACTCGGTGGCCTGGGCCTGAGCATCCTCGAGCAAATTCCCGTATTCGAAGCGGCCGGCCGTTCCCTGCTCGGCCCGCTCTCCATCCAATGCAACGCGCCCGACGAAGGCAACATGCACCTCCTGGAGCGCTTTGCTGACGCCGAACAGCGCGAACGCTACCTGCGCCCGCTCGTGAATGGCGATCAATTCTCCGCCTTTTCCATGACCGAGCCGCCGCCCGGCGCCGGCAGCGACCCGACGATGCTGCTCACCACCGCCCGCCGCGATGGCCACGATTGGATCCTGAACGGCCACAAATGGTTCAGCAGCAACGGCGTCGTCGCGGATTTCCTCATCATCATGGCGCGGCACGACGACGAAACGCACGCGCACCAGGGCGCCACCCTCTTCCTCACCCCCATCGACGCGCCGGGCATCGAAATCCTGCGCGACGTCCCGACCATGGGCCTGCCCGATTTCGGCGGCCACGTGGAGATGCGCTATCACGACCTGCGCCTGCCGGATAGCGCCACCCTCGGCGAACCGGGACAGGGCTTCGCCCTGGCGCAGCACCGCCTCGGCCCGGCCCGCCTCACGCATTGCATGCGCTGGACCGGCATCGCCCAGCGCGCGCTCGAAATCGCCACTGATTACGCCAGCCGCCGCGAAGCCTTCGGCAAGACCCTCGCCGAGCAGGGCGCTATCCAGACCATGCTGGCCGATTCGGATATCGAGCTGCACGCCGGCCGTATGATGGTGCAACAGGCCGCCTGGCTGCTCGATCAGGGCGAACGCGCCCGCCGCGAGACCTCCATCTGCAAGGTGCACGTATCAGAAAGCGTGCACCGCGTGCTCGACCGCGCCATCCAGATCTGCGGCGGCAGCGGCTACTCGCGCGACCTACCTTTAAGCGCCTGGTACGAGACCGCGCGCGCCTTCCGCATCTACGACGGCGCCTCCGAAGTGCACCGCATGGTCATCGCGCGCTACATCCGCCGTAAATTCGGCGCGACCGACGCCTGAGGAACATGGCCACACCGAGTCGGCGCGCGCGCACCAGCTACCGTTGCCGCGAATGCGGCCGCCAATCTCCGCACCAGCTCGGACGCTGCCCTGCCTGCGGCGAGTTCAACACGATGGAAGCCATCACCGAAGCGCCAGCCGCCCGCGCCAGCCGCCATAAACCCGCCATCACCGCGCCGGACGCCCGCCGCCTCTCCGATATCCCCGCCACCGACGAGGAACGCCTGCCCGTCCCCATCGGCGAGATGAGCCGCGTGCTGGGCGGCGGCCTCGTCCCCGGCAGCGTCACCCTGCTCGGCGGCGAACCGGGCATCGGCAAATCCACCCTGCTCACGCAACTGGCAGGCGCGATGGCCGCCTCGCTCGGGTGCGTGCTCTACGTCAGCGGCGAGGAATCGCTGCGCCAGCTGAGCATGCGCACGCGCCGCCTCGGCATGGATGGCGCAAACGACTCCCTCTACCTGCTCGCCGAAACCAACCTCGAGCGCATCTTCGCTGCCGTCGACCAGCTGGATCCGGCGCTGCTCATCATCGATTCCATCCAGACCGCCCATAGCGAAGCGCTGAATTCGGCGCCGGGGATGGTCGGCCAGATCCGCGAATGCGCCAGCCAGCTGCAACAACGCGCCAAGGCGGGCGCGTTGAGCGTGTTGCTCGTCGGCCACGTAACCAAAGAAGGCAGCATCGCCGGCCCGCGCGTGCTCGAGCACATCGTCGACACCGTGCTCTACCTGGAAGGCGATCCCTTCCAGACCTTCCGCCTCCTGCGCAGCGTCAAGAACCGCTTCGGCGCGACGAGTGAGGTCGGCGTTTTCGAGATGAGCGCCACCGGCCTGGTGGAGGTCGCCAATCCTTCCGAGGCCTTCTTGCAAGAGCGTGCCGCCAACGCGCCGGGTTCGGCCATCGCCGTCCTGCTGGAAGGCACGCGGCCGCTCCTGGTCGAGCTGCAGGCACTGACCAGCCGCTCCACTTTCAGCTACCCGCGCCGCACGCCAAACGGCCTGGATCTTAACCGCCTACTGATGCTCTGCGCGGTGCTCAGCGTGCGCGCCGGCTTACCGCTGCACGAGCAGGACGTCTTCGTGAACGTGGTAGGCGGCCTGCGGATCCGCGAGCCCGCTTCCGATCTGGCGACGGCGCTGGCGCTGGCCTCGAGCCTGCGCGACCGCCCGCTCCCTTCGGATGTGGTGTGCATCGGCGAGCTGGGCCTGAGCGGCGAGCTCCGCAGCGTCGGGCAGCTGGACGCCCGCCTGCAAGAAGCCGCTCAGGTGGGCTTTCGCCGCGCGATCGTGCCGCGCCGCCGCCGTGGCGGCAACCCAGCGCCAACCGGCCTGCACCTGGAAGAAGCACGTGATCTGCGCGGTGCGTTAGAGGCGGCTGGGTTGGCGGAGTGAGGGACTAGACGAAACCGCCGCCAGCGCGAGCAGTCGCTAGGCGCTCAGCAACTCGCCTTCAAAAGTAATGTGGCGGATGGCGACTGCCGGCTGTTCCTGCCGCAGATAAGCCGCGATCAGGTTTTCGCGGTGGCAATCTTTCCAATCACGACAGGCGCACAAGATTGCCACGCGCTCGCTGTCATCCATCACGGTCAGCAACTGCTCGATGCCCCGCCGGAACCAATCTTTCGTCATGATTTGCTCATAGAATGCCGGCCGCTCTGTCTCCACATCCATCGCTTTGACGGCCTTGGGCCCGGTGAAACCGGGGACGGGGTAGACCGACGCCTCCTTTGGGTAACCGCCCAGGCAGTTGTCGAAAATCTTTTGTTTCGTGTCGGCGCGGTCATGGAGCAGGAGTTGGATGGTTTCACCCTCACGCTGGTAATCGATGAACCCATAGCCAATCCCGGCTTCGTCCAACTGTGCGCCGAGGTTTCGCCGGTTGAACCAGGGGAAATATCGGCTTTGCGGCCGCGTCCGCGTATCGACGAGCGCTGTGATGCCATACAGGCGCAAGTATTCCAGGAAGCGCTCCATCTCCAGGTTGCTATGCCCAATCGTATACAGGGCCGGTTGCTCGTCGCCCATAATCTGCTCCTATGAATCCACTGGAACGCAGTGTAACCCAATAATGGAAACGCAACGGCGGCGCTAGGCGAAATCGGCGAAGCAGCGACCGCCGAGGTAATTGGGGCTTATACGTCTGTCTTGACACCAAATGCACAAACTACTACGTTAATGCCTCGAGCAACATGTTGTTAGTGGGTGGTGAGCAACCCCAACTAGTCGAACCGGACCCCGCTGAAAGCCGACGGGATTAGGGGTTGAATAGCCAATAGGAAGGATGAATATCCATGATAGATATTGAAAAAATGCTTGAGGAGCGCCGTAGTAGAGTTCGCGTAGTGGTTACGTATATAGCTGCCGCCTTTGTGTTTATCTTCGGTGGTTTGATAATTGGTTACTACGCCCTTTTCACAGACAATGCCGACATGGCAAAAGATATCTTTTTCGCCGTTCTGCCGATTGGAGCAGCAGTCGTTTCCTTTTGGTTTGCCGGAAGAGCACACGAAAAGAAGGCTAGCAGCCAAAAGGCGGCTGGCGGCCAAAATGCGGCTGGCGGCCAAAATGCGGCTGGCGACCAAAATGCGGCTAGCGACCAAAATGCGGCTGGCGACCAAAACGCGGCTGGCACCTAGTATAAGAACAATAACTAACGGGGGGGGGCCAACAAGGAATACCGCTATCGTGATTGCTATGCCCGATTGTGTGTAAATCCATTTTCCCACCCCCTACCTTGGCGCCATCCGCAACGCGCCATCCAACCGCAACACTTCGCCGTTCAAATAGCGCGCCTCGACGATGAACTGCGCCGCCTGCGCGTATTCCGGCGGCTGCCCCAGGCGCGCCGGGTGCGGCACCTGCGCCCCCAACGAAGCGCGCGCCGCCTCTGGCAAACCCGCCAGCAGGGGCGTATCGAAAAGCCCCGGCGCGATCGTTACCACGCGAATCGCGTTCCGCGCCAGGTCGCGCGCCAGCGGCAGGGTCATCCCCACAATACCGCCCTTGCTCGCCGAATAAGCAACCTGCCCAATCTGCCCCTCATACGCGGCCACCGACGCCGTGTTGATGATGACACCGCGCTCGCCGCCATCGTCTGGGTGGTTTCGCGCTATCACCGGCACGCAAAGGCGAATCACGTTGAAGGTGCCCACCAGATTGACGCGGATCACCCGCTCGAAGAGATCCAGCGGATGCGCGCCCTCGCGCCCCAGCGTGCGCAGCGCCAGGCCGATGCCCGCGCAATTGACGACGATATGCAGCGCGCCGAAGGATCCCTGCGCCGCCGCGATGGCCGCTTCGATATCCGCGCTCTCGGTGACATCCGCCGCCACGAAGCGCGCCGCCGCGCCCAGCTCCGCCGCCAGCGCCTCGCCGCGCGCCGCATCGCGATCCACGAGCAGGGCACGCCCGCCCGCCGCCACAAAACGCCGCGCCGTCGCCGCGCCCAGGCCCGATGCGCCGCCGGTGATGAGCGCGACCGATTGTTGCAAGTCCATGCCGTAATCCATTCTGCTCGGTCGGTGATGATTATAGCGAAGGGAGGGAGCGAGAATTAAATTGTTGCCACTCTATGTCTGCATTAAGGCGACGAAGTATATTCGCCGACGCCGCGCCAATCCAACCTCGCCTGCCCCACCTTAACCTATACTACGCTCACCAACTCCACCCACCCGGAGCCGCCCTTGCGCCGCCCCGCCCTGCCCCTATTCCTCTTCTGCGCGCTCCTGCTCGCGGCCTGCGCCGGCTTCGGCGGCGATGAAGATACGCCCGTCGCCGAGCTGCTCGCAACCGCCCGCGCCAAGCTCCGCCAAACACAATCGCTCAGCTTCACCATCGAACCCCTCGGCGACCCGCCGCCGCTCAACCTGCAGATCGCCGGCATCGGTCTCCAATTCTTCCTCGTCCGCGCGCAGGTGCAAGTCGTCCAGCCTTCGGCCCTCTGGCTGGATGCGCGCCTCGCCGCCGGCGCCATCACGCTCGACCTGGCCATCTTCATGCTCGATTCAGCACAATTCTACCGCTTGCCGGCCATTGGGTGGCGCGAATCCGCCCTCGCGCCCGATTTCGAGCCGGCGCAATTGCTCGCGCCTGGCGGCACGCTGGATCAGGCACTCCTCTCCATGGCGGCGCCGCAATCGCTCGGCATCGAATACCTCGCCGATGGTCAGCGCGCCCACCACCTCTCCGCCTTGGCCGATGGCGAAACGCTCTCGCCGCTGCTCTTTGACCTGGCGACGCTGCCGCCGCTGGTGCAAGTTGACCTCTGGCTGGAGCGCGCCCGCGGCCTGACCGCCCGCATCGAGCTGCGCGAGCCGAATACGGACACCGGTTGGCGCCTGGATTTCTACGATTACGACCACGCGCCACGCTTTGTCGGCGATGGCAACGAGCTGCCCACTCCCTACGATTACGACGCCAGCGCTTTCGCCGCAAGCGCCCACCCACCCACGCGCGTCAGCTCGGTCGCCACCGTGCTGATCGCCATCGTCACCCTGCTGCTGCTCAGTTTCGCCATCCTCGCGCTGGCCCTGCGCCGCCAGCGGCCGGCGCCCCCGCCGGACGATGCTCACTACCCGCCGCCGCGCCGCGCCTGGCGCATCCTCGTCGCCATCCTCATCCCGCTCTTCATCGGCTCGCTGGACCTCACCGTCGTCTCCGCTTTCCTGCCCGAGCTGATCGTGGATCTGAACCTGCCGCTGCAAACAGCCTCCGACGACGCGCTCTGGGTGCTGAGCGGCTACCTGCTCGCCTATATGGTCAGCCTGACCTTCGTGGGCCGCGCGAGCGATTTGCTCGGTCGGCGCGCGGTCTATGTGGCCAGCCTGCTGCTCTTCTTCGTCGGCTCGCTCTGGGTGGCGCAAGCGGATGGCCTGCCCTATCAGGCTCTGGCCGCACTCTTCGCCCGCTTAGGGCAGCGCCTGACTGCCGGCGAGATCGGCCTGCAATCCATCATCATCGGCCGCGTGGCGCAAGCAATGGGCGCCGGCGCGCTCGTGCCAATTAGCCTGGCGCTGGTGAGCGACCTCTTCCCACCCGAGCGCCGCGCGCGTGTCTTCGGCCTCGTCGCCGCGGTGGATACGCTCGGCTGGGTGCTCGGGCATCTTTACGGCGGCGCGCTCATCGCCGCCTTTGCCAGCCCCGCCGGCCGCGCGCTGGAGGATTTCGCGCGCCGCTTGGGCGCCGAGTGGTTCGCCCTGAATTGGCAAACGCTCTTCTGGGTGAACCTGCCGGTGACGCTGTTCGCGCTCTGGGTCGCCTTGCGCGGCATGCGCAACTTGCCGGAAAGCCGCGCACGCGGCCGCTTCGATTTCCTCGGTGCCACCTTGCTATCCACGGCCCTCGTCAGCCTGATCATCGGCCTCGGCGCCAATATCGACCCCGCCAGCGGCGATATGGCCAGCGCCGCCCTGCCATCCTATGCACTGCCGCTGCTCGCGCTGAGCGCCGCCTGCCTGGCCGCCTATATCATCTGGGCACGGCGCGCGGCTGACCCCATTTTCGATTGGGGCAATTTCCGCCGCCCGCCCCTGGCTCCCGCTTCCTGGACGAATTTATTCGTCGGCTTCGCCATCATGATCGGCCTGGTCAGCGTGCCCATCCTCGTCAACGTGAGCCTGGAAACTTCGGCGGATTTGCCGCAGGGCGCCCTGCGCGTGGGCCTCTTACTGAGCGGGCTGACGGTGCCCATGGCCCTGGCCGCCTGGCTGGGCGGCTGGCTGACAGAACGCCGCGGCCCGCACCGCGCCGCGCAGGCCGGCTTGCTCATGGCCACGCTCGGTTTCGCGCTCATCTGGCGCAGCTGGGATGCGTCGCTGGGCGATGGCTGGATCGCGCTGCAGCTCAGTATCGTCGGCGTCGGCCTGGGCTTGACGCTGGCGCCCATCAGCAGCGCCAGCTTGAACGCGGCGCGGGCGGGCGAACGCGGCGTCATCGGCGCGCTGGTGATCTTGCTGCGCTTGCTGGGCATGGCCATCAGCGCGGCGGCCCTCTCCAATTTCGCGCTCAGCCGCATCAACGCCCGCGCCATCGCCGAGCTGGGCGCGGCGCTGGACCCGATCGCCTATGCCGATTCCTACATGAACATCGCCATCGCCGTCATCGCCGAGCTCGGGCTGATCGGCGCGCTGGTCTGCGCGCTCGCCCTGCTGCCGGCGGGGTGGTTAGGGCGGGGAATGGGGAAATAACGCGAGGACGATACCCAATAATGTCAAGAAAACCAGCATCTATACAAAGAGAAGGGTGTGTCACAATGATCGAAATCTACACGAACCTTTTCGTTGGCGACCAGGGTGCTTATGAATCGAATGTCAAATACCAGTCTGATTGGGCAATTGTTCACGCCTGTAAAGAGCCTTTTCATCGGCGAGCCTTGGGTTATAAAGAACCGGGCGCTCCAAAGGATGATCCAGAATATTTATTTGCCAGACGCGATAATCGTCTCATCCTAAACATGGTTGATACTCCAGATCCAGCATACATTCGGAAGGAAATGGTGGACACCGCTATTCAGTTTATCTCCGAGCAATTGGCAGAAAACAAAAGGGTGCTAGTTCATTGCAATAAGGGTCAATCGCGCTCACCAGGTATTGGGTTACTGTATCTTGTCAAGCACACTGACAAGCTTCCCAAAACCAGTTTTGTAGAGGCTGAGCGAGCTTTCCGTAAAATTTATCCACTATATGAACCGGCCAGAGGTATGCGGGGATTCATGCAGAAGTACTGGAGAGTATACGCAAATTGAGATAGCCCCATAATATGCTCTCCAAATCGAATAGCAACCGTCGCTCCCCTAACCCCCATTCCGCACCGTCACCAGCACTTCCACCGCCAGCGCGCCGCCGTATTCTTCCTGCGCCTCGGCGCGCAGCCGCACCGTGTATTCCCCATCCGGCAGCTTCGTCGTATCCCAGCTGCCCAGCAGGCCGCCCGTCCCCGCTGGCGGCGGCGCGAAAGGCCCCTGCGCCTGCCCCGCCCGGTCGCGCATCATTTCGTATTCCGCGCCGGCCCGCCGCGCCGCCACCGATAGCGAATACGATGCCACGCTGTCGAAGCGCTCCTCCGCCACTGCGCCGCGCACGGTCACCACGCCGCGCACGACGCTATTGGGCGTCGGCTCGGTGAGCGCCACAGTCGGTTGCGGGCCATCGGCGGCGCATCCCTCCGTGGGCAGTGGCGCCAGGGGCCCAGCCAGACCTTGCTCACTGGCGAAAGTCTGCCCCGCCGCGCTCCCCTCCAACCAATCCCGCACCCAGGCGTCCTCGCTCATCAGGAAGCGCCGCGCCGCCACCGGATTGGCGCAATCCTCGTTGGCCAGGCGCCCCGTCCAGGCATCGACAGCCACTTCCTGCAACCAGGCCGCGCTCGCCGGCGGTGGCGGCGCCCCTTCCAAAAACCATTCGCGATGTTGCGTCAAACAGGCGCCATCGACCGTCGTTCCCGTCTTCGTGCAGACCGTCTGCTCGGTAATTCCGCTCGCCGGCGGCTGGAAGGGCTGCGGTGGCCGCTCCTGTAGCGCCGCACGCATCAGCTCATTCCAGACCGGCGCAGCCGCCAGCGAAGCGGCCACCACCTGCGTCTCCGCGTTATCCACATCGCCCAGCCATACGCTGACGACCACGCTGTCGCTGAAACCCACCGTCCACAAATCGCGCGCGCCGTTGGTCGTGCCGCTCTTAGCGGCCACGGTGCGTCGCTGATCGTCGCCACCCAGGGAAACATAGAGCGCGCTGTCGATCCCGAAAGCGGACGCCCGCGCCGGGTTGTCGCTCAGCAAATCCTGCATCAGAAACGCCAGTGCCGGCGAAATCGCCTGCCGCTCATCCGCGCGCCCGAGCAGCGCCACCTCTTGCCCGCGGTGGTCGGTGATGCGCGCAATCACATGCAAAGGCCGCCAGACCCCACCCGCCGCGAACACCCCGAACGCTTCGTTCATATCCCACATGCGCACTTCGTTGGAGCCGACCGCGCTCGTCAGGTTGAACTCGTTCCCCGGCAGGAACTGCATGCCCAGCCGCTCCGAAAATCGGACGAATGCCTCGTTGCCGATGAAAGCGTACACGCGGAAAACCGGGATGTTGTAACTCGCTTGCAAGGCCGTCCGCAGCGTCACCGGCCCGTGAAATTGGCCATCAAAATTGCGCGGCGAAAATTCCTCATAACCCATCGGCACATCCCAGAGAATCGTGCTGGCCGTCAAATAATCACCGGCGCCGACGCGCCCATCGCCATCTTTATCCACTCCCTCGAGCGCCGCCGCGTAGACCAGCGGTTTGATCGCCGAGCCGGGCTGATGATACTGAATCGCGTTGTTCACCTGGCCGCGGCGCTCCTCGCTCGCGTAATCCGCGCTGCCGACCATGGCCAGCACGGCGCCCGTCAGCGGGTCACTCACCAACGCGGCGCCATTCGTTACACCCTGTTGCTCGTGCCGCGCCACGCCCGCCACGATGGCCGCCTGCGCTGCCGCCTGCAGGGCGCTATCGACCGTCGTGTGGATGGTGAAACCACGCGCGAACATCTGCCCCGGGTAAGCGGCCTCCACCTGCTGTAGGACCAGATCGACAACGTGCGGGTGCAGTTTTAGCGGTGGGCGCGCCCGGTAACGCGCCGTCTTCACGCGCGCGAATTGCGTCAGCGCGATGCCGTCATGCAGGATGCCCCTTTCATCCAGCGCGATCAACATGGGCAAGGGCGCTTTCTCCGCGAAATCGACGTAATCCGGGTGCTGCGGCAGGAGCGCCTCGCCGATACAGAAGGGCTCCGCCGCCACCCAATCGCCATGCGTGAATTGCAAGCAGCCGACATCCACCATCTGCCGCATCACGGTCTCCGCGCGTTCCATCGTCCACTCGTGCCCCGCTGCGCTGCCGATGGGGTCGTAATACGCTGGCGCCTGCAGCATTCCGGCCAGCATAGCCGCTTGCGGCAGGTTCAAATCGCGCGCCGAAACGCCAAAATACAACTGCGCCGCGGCCTGCGCGCCATACGCCTGGTTGCCGAAATTCACCTCGTTCAAATAGAGCAGCAGCAGGTCGTTCTTGTCATAACGCCGCGCCAGCTCAGCCGCGATGACGATTTCGCGCAGCTTGCGCTCGGTCGATACCGTCGTGTCCCGCAGGATCAGGATGCGCGCCAATTGCTGCGTGATCGTGCTGGCGCCGCTGGTGATTTCCCCCGCCAGCACGTTCTGGACCACCGCGCGGCCGATCGCCAGCAAATCCCAACCGGGGTCTTCGAAAAAGCGCTCGTTTTCCAGCGCGACAACGGCGTGCAGCAAATAGGGCGAGAAATCCTCCAGCGAATCGACAGACTGGCGCGCGCCGCCTTCACCGCCTATCAACTCGGCGATGAGCACGCCATCGGCATCGAGCACGCGCACGCTTTGCGCGGGCGCATATAAGGCCAGGCCATCAATTTCCGCGCGATATTCGCCGATGATGCGGTTGTAGGTGAAGAGCACCACGAGCAGGGTCGCCACGCCGGCCAGGAAACTGCCGCCCAACGCGAACACCAGCCCCAGGCCGATGCGCCGCCGCCGCCGTGCCTGCTGCCGCGCCCATGCCTGCCGATAGAGCGGCCCCGGTGGCGGAATCTCATAATTCGGCACGTCATCCGCTACTTCCACGCCGAAACCGGCCGCTTCCGCCAACAATCCGCGCGTCAGGCTCAGCGGACTCTCATCGATTGCCAGCGCCGGTGCCGACTCCGCCTCCTCCAAGGAAAGCGCGAGGCCAGCGCCTGTATCGCCCCGCTCGGGCGCCTCGCCCTCTTCATCCGACAGCGCCAGCGGTGGTTCCGCCAGTTGCCAGCGCATGTCGACGTAGCGATACCAGCGCTCGCTCTCCACACCCAGCATCCACCAGACGTTCTCGCGATCGAGGATCATCCACTGGCGCAGGGCGGCGCGCAGCTCCTCCTCGCTCAGGAGGCCCAGCGCGCGCCGCTGGCGCAGGGCGCGAACCTGGCGCGCGGCTTCCCGAAAACGATTTCGCAGATCCGCCTCATCCGCCGGACGCGGGTCGGCGGGTGGCGCTTCGGGCGCGCCCAATGTCGGCGCCACATCTTCCGGACGCCACTCCCAATCCGCCGCCTCAGGCTCGGGATCCGGCGCAGAACCGGCGAGCATCTCGTCTTCCGGCCGGCGCTCAGGCCGCTCTTCGCCCGCGTCTTCTCCGCCCGCGGAAAAGCCTGGCCATTCGGCCAACCCGTCGTCTTCGCGCTCTTCGCCCATCGCCCCATCGCGCTGTAGTTTCGCCAGCCCCCATTATAGGTTGCGGGCGTGAGGACGCAGGCCAGCTCTCAGCACGCGCCGCGAAGTGCCGGTACGCGCCTTCTTACGGCGTCTTACGGCGGCGAAGTGCCCGCACGCGCCGCGAAGTGCCGGCACGCGCTGTCGTGCTTGCCGTGGCCGAAATTGGTACAAAGTATGAGTGGGCCGCTAGCTGCCCTTGGCGCGGTCGTCGGGTATCACCGCGAAGACATCAATCTCGAAATCAGCGTAGGGCTTGCCGAGCGCCTGGACTACCACACCGGTCGAACAGGGATAGACATCGGGCAGGTGACGGGCGAGCACCGGATAGACCAGATCACGGTAGGAGGCATCGGTAACATAAGTTGTAATTTTGCAGATGTCCTCCATGCGGGCGCCTGCCGCTTCCAGGATGATCTTGACATTCTTCATGGCGTTGTCCGCCTGCGCCGCCGGGTCGCCTTCGCCGACAAAGGAGTCGTTGTCCATCGTCAAGCCGGTCTGCCCTTCGACGAAGACCAGATTGCCCGCGCGTACCGCCTTGCAGGTACGATAGTCGATATCGGGGAAGATGTTGCCGCCTTTGCTCGACTTGGGGAGAATGCGCTGATGCGCCATGTTGCGCTCCTTATGCTCACTGCTGCCGTCACACGATCATAACGCGGACGAACGGCTGCGAAGTGCCAGCACACGCTACAATACCCCGTGAATCGCTACGGAGCGCCCATGTCCATCACCGCGATCCCTGGCTACCGCCACGTCACGACCCTGCAGGTCCGCTTCGCTGACCTGGACGTCAACAGCCACCTGAACCACGCCAAATACCTCACCTTTATGGAGCACGCGCGTTTGGAATACACCGCGGAGGTGATCGGCGTTACCTTCACCATTCAGGACAAGCGCCCACAAACGCGCTTGATCCTCGCCAGCATCAAAGTCGATTACCTGCGCCCGGTGCATTTCGGCGAGGCAATCGCCGTCCATTCGCGCTGCCCGCGCCTCGGCAACAAGAGCTTCCAGATGGAGCACATCCTGCTCGCCGCCGACGAACGCGCCGCCTATTCCCTCTCCACCGTCGTCGCCTATGATTATGGCGCGGGCCGCGCGGTCCCCCTGCCCGACGCCTGGCGCCAACGCATCACCGCCTACGAGCCCGCCCTCGCCAACGATGAGGAGCCGCGCACCCAATGAACGACGACCGCCACCTCCAACACCTCGATATCCTCGATACGCGCATCGCCTATGTGGATGAGGGCAGCGGCCGGCCGCTCGTCTTCCTGCATGGCAACCCGACCTCTTCCTACCTCTGGCGCCACATCATCCCGCCGCTGACCGACAGCGCGCGTTGCCTGGCGCCAGACCTGGTCGGCATGGGCGCGTCAGGGCCCAACCCGCGCGGCAGCTACCGTTTCGTCGACCACGTCCGCTACCTCGATGCCTGGCTGGATACGCTCTCGCTCACCGAAGACATCACCTTCGTCGCGCATGATTGGGGCTCGGCGCTCGCCTTCCACCGCGCCTGCCGCTACCCGGAGCAAATCCGCGCCCTCGTCTATATGGAAGCACTCGTCTGTCCGGTAACCTGGCAGGGTTGGCCCGAAGCGGCGCGCAAGATCTTCCAGGCCATGCGTTCGCCCGCCGGCGAGGAAATCATCCTGCAGAAAAACGTCTTCGTCGAGCGCATCCTGCCCACCAGCATCCAGCGCCCACTGACGGCGGCGGAGCAGGCCGTCTACAACGCGCCCTACCTCGAACCCGGCGAAGCGCGCCGCCCGACGCTGACCTGGCCGCGCGAAATCCCCATCGATGGCGAGCCGGCCGACGTCCACGCCATCGTGGACGAATACGCCCAATTCCTCGCGCGCTCGCCCATCCCCAAGCTCTTCATCAACGCCGAGCCGGGCATGATCCTGACCGGCCCGCAACGCGAATTCGCGCGCACTTTCCCCAACCAGCGCGAGGTGACCGTGCGCGGTTTGCATTTCATCCAGGAAGATTCGCCTGGCGAAATTGCGGCGGCCATTGCGGAATTTTGGGAGGGGTTGGATTAAGTGAGAGGGCGCGGCGCCATGGCGATGCGCTCGCGGAAGATGGTGAGGTTGTCGCCGCAGAAGAGGGTGTTGGTAGATATGTTCATTATGGAACTATTTTAGATAGAAACCTTTCTATCACGGCATCAAGAGAACCGATAACCCACCTTTTAACTTTATATAGAAAGAAACCCTTTGGTTCTTCCACAGGCGGAGCAACTCTAAATTTCTTCATATCGGGATGATGTTCAACCCACATCGGATTTCCCATGACTTGACAATGTATTTCAACCCATTCACGGAGATTGCCATTAACTTGATAATTGTCTCCCCAAACCCAGCCATGATATACTGCTCGACAAACATAGTCCCAGAAATCTTTTTCATTTGGTTTTGCGACGGCTTTCACTTTACCTTTCAGACGGTCTTCTTCTACATATTTATCGACCATTGCCATACAGCTTTCATATGTAATATCGTGTCCAAATAACTCGTGAATTATGTTCTTTCTAAATTCCTCACCCTTATGATATTCCCAGTGTAGTTTCTTACGTTCCTTTTGTGTTAGTTGTTCTCGTCTCATTGTCACGCCCAGCTCATCAAACGTTCGTTCTATTATAGATGATAGTTTGGCCCTCATTACCCCAGCGGCGGGGAACAAGGCGAGCACGCAGACAAGCGAGCCGATGTACTCGTGGATGATAGCAAAAAGAGGCGCAGCAGCGACCCGCCACGCCCCTTGCTATTCCACCAAACGAACGGTGGTGTCCGCTCGCCTTAGAGCGTCATCATCAACCAGGCCAGGCCCCAGATGATCGCCTCATCCAAGACCGCCTCATGCACGAAGATATCGAAGATGTGGTCGCCATCCAGCACGACCAGCTGCTCCACGCCTTCATGATAATTCAGGTAGACCTGGCCGGCCAGCGGTTGCGGGAAAACGATGTTGTCCTTGATACCCACGACTACCTGCACCGGCCCACCATAAGTAGCCAGTTCGGCGACCGGATCCACCGTGTAGAGTTCTTCATAAAAGCCGGTACGTAAGGCAATCTCCGCGCCCCAGGGGAGCGTGCCACTGACCGCCTCACCACCGCTGGCCAGGCCCGCCATGATCCATTCGCTGCCCAAGAGGCCGCCATACGTGGCGGGCGGGCTGGAGACCGGCGACCACAAAATGACCGTATCGATTTGGTCGGCAGCTGCGGCCGCGGTGCCCGAGGCGATCAGGCCGCCCTGGCTCAAGCCGATGATAGCGATGCGCTCCGCATCCACCCCGTCCAGACCGCTGGCGTATTCCAGCGCGACGAGGGCATCCGCGATCTGCCTGGTGAAGGTCGTATCTTCCCAGGCGCCGTCGCTTTCGCCAGAGCCCAGGAAGTCGATACGCAGGCTGGCATAGCCGCGTTCGGCCAACCAGCGCGCCGCGCGGCCGAACATGCGCTCCTCTGTCCCGGTGACGGGCAGTTCGTCGCGCGTTCCCGTGAAGCCATGGAAGAGCAACACGATGGGGAAGGGCCCTTCGCCATCGGGCATCGCGACCGTGCCGACGATATTCTGCCCCATATGGTCGATGTTCACGACCGTCTCGATGACGCTGTATTCCGCGGCCGAAGCGGCTGCGGCCTCATAAGCGGCCTGTAGCTCCGCCTCATCCTGCGCGAAGCCCGGCAATGCCAGGCCCAACAGCAGGACGACCAGGATCAGTGAAACATACCTTTTCATCATGTCCTCCTCTTTCGATCAGGTTTCCGGTGGCGCGCGCCGCTGAAGCCAGATCGCCCGCCGCTCGGCGATGAAGACCAGCGCCCCGTGCAGGATGAGCAAGGCCAACCAGCCCATAACACCCCAGAGCAACAAGCGCCAGGCGCCACGCAACCAGAATATCAGCAAAAGGTTGCTCGCCAAAAATAGCCATTGATGGGCACGGAAGAGGCGCCGTTGCCGCAAGGCCTGCTTTCGCGCCGCGGCCAGGGCATCCGCCTCAGGATTCGACCGCGGGTGTTCGATTCGGCTCGGTTCGCGCGCGCCCGTCATGCGGCAGATTCCATCATGCGGCCGAATATAGCATGCGGGCGCGCGCGTTCGTACCTCGCCCCTATGAGAAGCAAATGACGCCGAAGATCAGGTCAGCGCCAACACCCGGCAGGGGCCGCCGGAGCCTTCTTTCCAGCGCGGCACGCCCAGGACGACCGTCGCTGCCCGGTCTTTGATGGCCATCAGGTTGCGCACGTTCTCGATGCCGTACTTGCCCGCGCCGAGGATGGTGTAGTGCACCGGGAAGGTCGCCGAATTGCCGGGGTCCTGGCTCATCGTATCGACGGCGATACCATGGATATCGCGCTCTTCGACCAGGAAGGCGGCCGCGTCGCCGCTGAAACCGGGGAAATGCGGCGTGCCATTCTCGTCCCAATTGCCAAAAGCGGCCGGGTCACCGAATTTCGCCTCCCAGCCGGAATGCATGCATACCAGCGCGTGCGGCGGGATTTCGCCATTCGCGCTCTCCCAGGCCCGCAGGTCTTCCACCGTGACCACTGCATCGGCATCCATCTCTGCGCGCGCGGCGATATCGATCACCACCGCCTGGCTGACGAGCAAATTCGCGTCGTAGGTATCCACATTTTCGCCGCCATCGAGGATGAAGTGCGAGGGAATATCCACATGCGTGCCGGTATGCTCGTTGAAGCCCCATTGCTGCCAATGGATGACTTCAGAAAGAAATTCAATCTTCTCGCGCGTGGGCGCGTAATCGGCGCCGAAGATATGGGGCGCATCTTCGCCGAAGACATGCGAGAGATCGACGACCTCACCACCCAACGACGAGTGGGCGAAGAGGGGCGCTGGTGTGGCGGCGGCGACGGTCGCCCCAGCCGCCAGGCCACCACTGAGTTTGAGGAAGTTGCGCCGGCTCATGCTCGGCAACCCCTCCTTTGCCAGCCGTTCTTTAACGGTAGCCATGATTTTCGGTGAGCACATGTTTCATCCTCCTATTGCGTCCATTGCCAAAAAAAAGCCAATCGCGGGGGAGATTGGCTTCGGTACGCTTGCGCGGGGATGTCTTCATCCGCAGCTCAGCCAGACAGAAGCCCTGCCTTTTTGGAAGTGCTACACATCGACGCCTGGTTGCAGCTCATATCCCCACACATGGCCGAACTATAACGCGCGCGGGCAGCCTGTCAAATTGGCGGGCGCGCCGCATGTGCGCGGTTGACGCGTGCGCCAATCTTGCTAGAATCAGGTGGTGGGTTCGCTTCGTTAACGCCGCCAGCCCCATCCGCCGAGGTAGCTCAGTTGGTAGAGCACTGCACTGAAAATGCAGGAGTCCCCAGTTCGAGTCTGGGCCTCGGCACTCCCTCATAGCGTCGAGAGCGGGTCGAGCTCCACCGTCCAGCCCCGCCGTGGCGGTTGCGCCCGGAGCACCAATTCCGACTTCGCGTCGCGCCCACCTCCCCGCAAGAGTACTTGCCAACGGTAATATTCTCGCAAGCGCGTGTAATAGCAGGGCAGCGGCCCGACCACCTGCAGATTCGGCAGGCGCAGGCTGCGGACCCGCTCGCGCAACCAGGTAGCAGCCTGTTCGGCCTCGGCTTGCGCGCGCGCCTCTCGCTTGTGCCGACACACAATCCGCGCCAGCCGCCCAAACGGCGGGTCGCCCAACTCGCGCCGCAGCGTCAGCTCTTGTTCCGCGAAGTCTGCGTAATCGTGCCGCGCCGCGGCGCGGATGACATAATGCTCCGGCCGGTAGGTCTGCAGCAGCACGCGCCCGCCCAATATGCCGCGCCCGGCCCGGCCTGCCACCTGCGTCAGCAACTGGAAGACGCGCTCCGCCGCGCGGAAATCCGGCAGCGCCAACCCGCGATCGGCGCTCACCACGCCAACCAGCGTAACCAGTGGCAAATCCAGCCCTTTGGCGATCATCTGCGTGCCGATGAGCACCTGCGCTTCGCCATCCAAAAAGCGCCGCAGGATGCGCGCGTGTTCCTCTGGGCGCCGCGCCGTATCCGCATCCCAGCGCAGGCTGCGCGCGCGCGGGAAATGCTCGGCCAGCGCCCGCTGCAATTGCTGCGTGCCGGCGCCAAAGAAGCGAATTCGGTACGAGGCGCAACGAGGGCAACGAGCCGGCGTCGCGCGCGTGGCCCCGCAATGATGGCAGCGCAAACGGCCATCGTCATGCTGCGTCAGCGGCGCGTCGCAACGGACGCAGGAAAGCACCCCGCCGCAATCGCGACAGAAGATATAGGTATGCAGGCCGCGCCGATTCAGATAGAGCATCGCCTGTTCGCCGCGCTCCAGCACCTCGCCCAGCGCCCGCCGCAACGCGCGGCTGAAGAGGGCGCGGTTGCCCGCCGCCAATTCCTCCCTCATATCGACAATCTGCACCTGCGGCAAGGGCAAGCTGAGCGTCTCTTCCCCCGCCGCATCCAGCGGGGTATAGCGATGCTCCCTTCCGCTGCGTTCAGCCAGGGCGGTGATCTGCTGCCGATGCCCCAAAATGCGCTTCGGCAAGCGCAGATACTGCAGCTCGCTAGCCTGCTGCGCCCGCCAGTAGCTTTCCAGCGCCGGCGTCGCGCTACCGAGCAACAGCAGGCCACCCGCGCGTCGCATCATTTCCTCCGCCAGCGCGCGCGCGTGATAGTAGGGCGGCGGGAAGGGCGGCGTCTGCTGGTAACTGGCGTCGTGTTCCTCATCGAGGATGACCAGGCCCAGTTGCTGGAGGGGCGTGAAGAGCGCCGAGCGCGCGCCGACGATGATACGCAACTCGCCCGCCCGTGCCCTCCGCGCGATTTCCTGCCGCTCGCCTTCTGGGATACCCGAATGCGCCACCGCCACCTGCCCGGGGAAACGCGCCTCGACCCGCGCCAGCGTCTGCGCGGTCAACGCGATTTCCGGCACCAACAGTATGGCCGAACGCCCCGCCGCCAACGCCCTCTCGATGGCGCGCAGGTACAGCTCCGTCTTGCCGCTGCCGGTGACGCCATGCAGGAGGAAGGCGGCGTATTCCTCCGCAGCGATGGCGGCGGCGAGCGGCTGCCAGGCGCGCTCCTGATCCGGCGTGAGGCGCGGCGGCAGGCGCGGATAATGAGCGAGGGTAGCGGCATCGACGGGCGTGGGTGGCCTCGAAACGCTGACGGTGCGCCCCGCAGCGAGCAGCCGCCGCAGATCCGCCGCCGACGCGCCGCGCGCCCGCAATTCCGCACGCGCTAGCGGAGCGCCAGCCGCCGTCAGCCAGGCGAGGATGGCCCGCTGCCCGCCGCCATCGCGCCGCCATTCGCGCGCCTGAGCTTCCGCTTCTCCCGGCGCGACGGCCAACTGCATCCGCTCTGCTCCCTCCGCATCGTCCGCGCGTTCACTGCGGATGAGCGACGCCTTCGCCAATGCCCGCATCGTTGCCCGCGTCGTCTGCGCCGCCGCCAATGCCTCCGCCAGCGGCATCCCTTCTTCCCCCGCGGCGCTGATGACTGCGAGCAAATCCGCGCGTTTGGAGGGATGACCGAGCGGCGGCGCCGTCGGATTCTCTTCGCCGAGCTCAAACCATTCCGCGCCGCGCCGCTTCGTTGGCGGCCGCAACTGCAGCTCCGCTGTGACCACGCCGCGCGCGGCTAGGGCTTCCATCGCCTGCCGCCAGGGCATCCCCCGCATGCTGGCGCCCAGCTGCCGTCCCCAGAGCGCCCCTCGCCGCCGCAATTGCGCCAGCAACTGGTGCTCGAACAGCGTTTCGCCGACCGCCGCCTCGTCCCGCAGCTGCACGTGCCAATCGCGCCCGGCCAGGCTGCCGCGCGGCACAAATAGCCAGAGGCAACGCCCCAACGGCGCCAGATAGCGCTCGCTCAGCCAATAGGCCAGCTCAATCTCGCGCTCGCCGACCACGGGTGCAGGACTGAGGATGCGCGCCAACGCGCGCGGATCCTGCTGTTCGCTGTGCGAATGCGTGGCGATGACCAACCCGGGGCGCTGGCTCGCTCCGAGCGGTACCTGCACCAATTGCCCGCGCCGCAGTTGCCCGGCCAGCGAAGGCGGGATGCGATAGGTCAGCGTGCCGGTTCGCGCGTCTTGCGGCCGCATAGTGACGGCACGCGCAGTGGCGATGGCCACTTCCGCGAAGGCGGGGGGGTCCATGCCGCTATGATAGCGGGCGCAATGATAGCGCGCGCCGAGCTGGCAGCGGGGAGCGGTGTAAGAGAACGCTACTCAATTAACGGCTTGGTACAACCCTCCGCACGCGTTGCGGATGACAATGCGGGTGGCGAAATACACGAAGCAAGCTGGTCGCATCAGCGATTTTCGGGCGGCGCGCGCACGATCAGCAGCAACGAATCGCCTTCCTCCAATTCGCCATATCGCTCCAGCACAAGCAGCTCGATACGCTCTGGCAGCGATACGAACGCCGCACAAAGCGTTGCCTTGGTGTAATAGACGCAGCGAAGCCCCTGCTGAATATCTTCCTCCGCGCCATACCAAAACGTGTGCAAGGCGACGCCGCTGGGCCGCAGAACGCGCATTTGTGCTCGTAGCGATTCCCGCAATTCCGCCCGTGTCAGATACGGCAACACTTTGTTGGAGTAGATGGCGTCGAAGCGCCGCTCTGTCCGCAGGCTCACCGCATCCAAATACAACAAATCGGCGTTGGGATTACGGGCGCGATACCGCTGCAGGAAACCTCGCGCGCGGTCAGACCCCGTAACCTGCGCAAAGCGCCGCGCCAGTAGCTCCAAATCCGCCCCCGTGCCCATTCCCAACTCCAGCACGGATGCCTGGGGTGATACCCATTCGGCGAGCCGCGCGACGAGCGCTGCGCCATCATTCCCTGCGGCGATGGCTGCATAGGCTTCAACGTTGGCGGGGTCATCCCAATAATTGTTGGCGGCTGCGTCACACACGAAAACCACCAGCATCCGCCCGCACGCTCGTCTTAAGGCGGCGAAGTACCCGCCCTAGCCGCCACCGCGCACACCTCACGCCAGAGGTTGTATTCCACCTCCAACGCGCCCGCCTCCTCTACGGCGGCGCGCTTCGCATCGCCCCGTTCACCCGGCAGCTGGATCGCCGTCACGCCCGGCAAGCGCTTTCCTGCGCGCAAAGTTGCCGCCAAGTCGGCGACCTGTTGCTGGAAAACCTCGCGCTCTACCAGCAAACCCGGATCCAGCGCCAGCGACAGGTTGCCCCAATCGCGCGCCACATCCGCCATCCCCGCGCAGGCCGCGCCGATCAGCGGCCCGGCCAGCACCTCCACCATCAAACTAAGCGCAGCCCCTTTATAGCCACCAAAAGGCAAAATCGCCCCCGACAACGCCGTGCTCGGGTCGCGGGTAGGCGCGCCATCGGTATCGATCGCCACCCCTTCGGGCAACTCTACCCCCGCCGTCTGCGCCTCCAACACGCCATAGCGCGCGATGGCCGAAGTGGACATATCCAGCACCAGTGCGCCCGCCGCCGCCGGGATGCCGAAGGCGATCGGGTTCGTGCCCAACAGGGCTTGCGTAGAGCCATGGAATGCCACACTACCCGGTGAACTGCTCGCCACGATGCCGATGCAGCCCGCTGCGGCGATGCGGCTCGCGAAATAGCCGATCGCGCCCGTCGAAGTCGCTGTATTGTGACTGCCGACGATGCCGAAGCCCGCCGCGCTCGCCTTCTCGAGGGCCAGATCCACCGCGCGATTCAAGACCAACATCCCGTGCTGGCGCGCACCATCCAACCGCGCGGAAAGCGCCGTCTCGTGCTCGATGCGAATGGGGCCGCTTTCGGGGTCCCGCGGGATGCCGGCGCCGATCAGCTTGATGATGCCCTGGTTGTTGCCGCGCAACTGCGCGTAAAGCAGCACCTCGCTTAGGATCCGGCGCTCGCCGTCGTCATAGCCATAGGCGCGCAGGGCGCCGTCGGTCGTCGCTCGCAGTTCAGCCAATGTTACCCACATGATTCGCTCCTCACTCCGCCAGGCCCTAAGTATAGCGAGCGGACGCCCCACGCTCTCTTACGGCCGCGGAGGGACGGCACGCGCTTCTTACGGCGGCGAAGTGCCCGCACGCGCTATACTCGCCGCATGATCCCGCCCCTCCATGGGACGCGCGTCCTCGATCTCGCTCGCCTTCTCCCCGGCAACGTCTGCTCCTGGCTGCTCGCCCAACTCGGCGCCGAGGTCATCAAAATCGAAGACCCGCACGGCGGCGACTACGGCCGCTGGTTCCCACCGCGCGGCGAAAAAAGCGGCGCCAGCAGCGCCTTCTTCCAGGCCGGCAACCGCGGCAAGCGGTCGGTCATACTCGACCTCAAGCAGGAAGGCGGGCGCACGGCGCTGCATCGCCTCGCGGCGGACGCGGACGTGCTGGTCGAGGGCTTCCGGCCGGGCGTGATGACTCGCCTCGGCTGCGATTACGAGACGCTGCGCGCGGCAAATCCCCGCCTGGTCTATTGCGCGCTCGCCGGCTGGGGGCAGGATGGCCCCTACGCCCAACGAAGCGCGCACGATTTGAATTACATCGCTGCCGCCGGCCTCATCGATCATGAGGATGGTAACGTCCACCCCGCACCGACCGCACAAATCGCTGATGTCGGCGGCGCCTACCTCGCGGTTGCTGGCATCCTCGCCGCCTTGTTGCGCCGCGAACGCGCCGGCGAAGGGGCCTTCGTCGATATCTCGCTCGCGGAAGCCGCCCTGCCCTTCGCGCTCCTCGGCTGGGTGGAAGCGCTGGCCCAGCCCGCCGCCACCCCGCGCCGGTTGAGCGGTGGCCTCGCCGCCTACGCCAGCTACCGCACCCGCTGCGGCCGAATCGTCACCCTCTCCGCGCTGGAGCCCAAATTCTGGCGGCGCTTCGCCGCGGCCGTCTGTCGGGAGGATTGGCGCTCGTTCGACCACACACAACCCGCGCGGCAAAGCAACTTGCGCGAAGAATTGCGCGCCCTCTTCGCCAGCAAAACCGCGGCGGAATGGGAGGCGCTACTCGGCCCGGCCGATTGCTGCTTCGAGGTAGCGACAGCGCGCGCCGCCGCGCACGAGCATCCGCAGCACCGCGCGCGCGGGATGGCGGGCATCGCGGCCGACGGCGCCCCCTGGTTGCGCAGCCCCATCCACCTTAGCGACAGCGCTCCCACACCAGACCCACAGGCCGCCGCCCCCAATTACGGCGCCGATACGCGCGCCATCCTGCGCGAAGCGGGTTATACGGAGGAGGAATTGGCGGCGCTGCTGGCGAGCGGCGCGGCGGCGGAATTTGGTGGAGAGCTGTCCATCCGATAAACTAGAATAAATATACTAATGCGCTGCAATGGATTGGACGATCATGTCGCAACCAACCTCTCATAGAAATGGGATGAAATTTCTTCCAGAGATGGAATCGGTCGGTGAAAATGAGGTTGTGACAGACCGTTATACCATCCGCCGGGGCGATTGCCTCAATTACATGCGCGGCCTCGCAACAGACAGTGTAAATATGGTCTTTGCTGATCCGCCATTCAACCTAAAGAAAAACTATGCGACCTATAAAGACAATCTGCCTCTACATGAATATCTCGATTGGACATACCAGTGGTTGGAAGAGGCGGTGCGCGTCCTACAACCTTCAGGCAGCCTCTTCATTTATAACATTCCCAAATTGCTGACATTTTCCGCGGCAAAGCTCAACGAGCTGGCGATTTTTCGTCATTGGATTGCCTGGAATTCCGGCGGGCGGCCACTGGGGAAAACCCTACAACCTGCGCACTATGGAATTTTGCTTTATTCCAAATCCAAAGACATGAAATATTACGATGTCCGCGCGCCTCACAAACGTTGCCGCAGTTGCGATCAATACCTCACGGATTACGGTGGCAAGGAACACCTGCGCCATCCCTTTGGCTATCTGGTCAGCGATGTCTGGGACGACCTTCACCGCATTCGGCATAAGAAGCGCCGCATCGAAAATCACCCTTGCCAACTGCCCATCCCCCTACTCGAGCGCATGATCCTGATGACAACCGATGAGGATGATGTGATCCTGGACCCCTTCGCCGGTAGCGGTACGGCAGCGGTGGCGACAATGCAGCTGGGGAGGAAATACATCGGCGTGGATATTGACCCGGAGTACTTCGAAGCCACGCATGAAAAATTGCGAGAAGCGCAACCGGTTCAGCAAGACGATGTATATCTATCCATTTACTTGAAACGAATTGTCACGATTCGTGACGTTGATTGCGAGCGGTTGCGTGCCGCAGCCTGAGAAGCAATCCTTTTGCGGCGCTCATGGCCATAACGAGTCTGTTTCAGCGTCTGTAAGAAGCGGAATGGCCGCACAAAAATGCCGCCAGCTGCTGGAACGACCCGCAAGCTCTTCCCGCAATGTGTCAATCCAATCCTGGCATCACAATCGTTAATCCGCCCCGCCCCACCCTGATCTTCGCCACGCCCGGCGCCGACACGCCCTGGGCGGAAGCGTTGATCGCGCGCCTCGCTGCGCAATTCCGCTGTCTGCGCTTCGCCACGCGCCGCCGCCTCGTCGCTCGCCTCACGCGCGCTGCCGCCGCTTCCCTCTTCGTCGATGCCGCCCTGCCCGATTGGCGCGCCTGGCTCACCTTGCCCAAAGCCTCCCCCGCCACGCGCCGCATCCCGCTTTTCCTCATCAGCGAATCGAACGAGCAGCGTGCCGAATCGTTCAGCTGCGGCGCCGATTTCGCCTTCTCTCGCCGCAACATCCTCCAGGAGGCGCCCGCTCTGCTCGCCGAATTCGCCCGCGCCCCCAGCCCCGCCACTCGCGCCGCGCTCGCCTGCGCCTGCCAACGCGCACTCCCGCCCCTCGCGCAAGAAGGGGTCGCCCAGTTCAACGCCGGCCACTACTACCGACAACACGACCTCTTCGAGGAACTCTGGATGGCCACGCCCGGTCCCGAGCGCGACCTCTACCGCGCCATCCTGCAAGTCGGTGTCGCCTATTACCAGATTGAGCGCGGCAATTGGCGCGGCGCCTACAAGATGCTCCTGCGCAGCGTACAATGGCTACACTGGCTGCCACCCTCCTGCCAGGGCGTCGATGTCGCAACCCTGCGGCGGGATTCGACGGCGGTCCGCGCCGCGCTCGAAAGCCTGGGGGAAAAGCGCATGGCGGAATTCGACCGCGCCCTCCTGCGCCCTGTGCGCTGGCAGCCCGGTAATTAATGGCGCGGCAATTGACGAGGCGAAGCCCTAGGCGCTACACTTCTTGTATGGAAATCGAAACGGAACGCGCCTCCCCCGAACCTTTGCTGCCGCGCGAAGCGGTAATCCGTATCGCCGCCCTCGCCCAGCTGGAATTGAGTGACGAGGAAACGGCGCGCTACCAACAACAGCTCTCGGATGTGCTCACCTACTTCCGCCAGGTAGCCGAGGTGGATACGACCGACCACCACGCGAGCGAGCGCCCAGCCGTTACCCCCGACCAACTCCGCGCCGATGTCGCCGCCGTGCCGCTGCCGCCCGGGCTGGCCCTCGCCAACGCGCCTGACCAGGACGCCGGCCAATTCCGCGTGCCTGCCGTCCTGCCAGAAGGCGATTGATAACAGAAACAGCAAACGAACCTGACCCAGCCCACTGGCGGGTGCTACCGATTCGCGCCATTTGCACTTTTCCATATGCTGAATGCCGAGACGCAATCCCTGCCCTATCGCCCGCAGGCCGAGGATGCGATGTACGGAACCACCCTCAACGCGCCACAAACGAATCTCCTCTACCTGGCCCAAACACGCCGTGCCGCCCATCGCCGCGCGCTCACCATCGCCCTCGTATTGGCCAGCACCGCCTTCGCTGCCTATGCCGCCTTCAACGCCGCCAGCGACCCTCTCCTCATTGATGCCGTCTGGCTGGATGTCGGCAAGCTCGCCGCGATCCTGCTCGGCACCATCTCCAGCAGTCGCTTCGTCACCCAGCTCGTGCTCGCGACGAGCCGTAGCAACCAAACCGTCTGCCTCTACGACCGCGGCTTCACTTGGCATCAGGGCCGAAACGAAAAGCGCTACCTCTGGAATCAAGTACAGCGCTACCACGAGAACCTGCGCGGCCCGGCCATCCTGCCCCTCGGCGCGCTCACGCTCCTGATGGACGACGAACGTGCTTACCGCCTCGTACCAGCGCATGGCAACCTGCGGCGCATCGCCCGCCTGATCCGCCCCTATATCGCCGAAGCCACCGCGCAGCAGATACGCGCCCACCTCCAGCGGGATCGCCCCGTGCGCCTGCACCGCAACCTGCTCATCTGGCCCAATGGCGTCAGCGTAAAGCGCCGTGAAATCGCCTGGTCGGAACTGGAGCTGCGCATCCGCCGCGGTCGCCTGCAATTCCGCCAGCGCAAGTCCAACGGAAAGACCCGTGTCGTGAAAGCCTTCCCCCTGCGCACCATCAGCAACCTGGCCGGCTTCCTGCAACTCTCGCAAAGCGCCATGCGCGGACAGAGTGATTTGCGTTACGTAACCGAGTAGACCGGCGCGGATCATCCGCCCTTCCCCCTATTCATTGCAATAATCGCCCCATTTTGGGGTATGCTGAAAGTAACTATTTCGCGTATCGCGCATACTATGCAAGGGGGAACCATGTTCCGTCTGCTACCGATTCGCCGGCTGGCCCTATTCTTGCTCGCCGCCCTACTCGCTGCGCCCAGCATGACCCTGCGCGCGCAAGAGAGCACAAGCTGGGAAGCCTGGTATTTCGACAACGAAATTCTCTACGGCGACGCGAAAATTCGCCGTGGTGAGGGGGCCCTCTCCTTCGATTGGGGCATCCATTCCCCCGGCGAAGGCATCCCGGCTGATGGTTTCAGCGCGCGCTTCGGGGCAGACCCCTACCTCTCCGGCGGCACATACCGCTTCGAATTCCGCGCCGATGACGCCATCAACTTCCAAGTCGACCACCGGCTCATCCTCACCACTTACGATGCGCCGCGCCCGGGCCAACTGCTCTACGTCGAGTTGTCACTAGCAGCCGGCACACACCACTTCCAGGTCGATTACCGAGAAATTACCGGCCACGCTTACCTGCACCTGCGCTGGTACAACATCACGAACCCACCAGCGCCCGTGACCTATCCGGCGGATCAACTGGCGGATGGCGGCATCGTCGTCATTCCAAACAGCTGGTATGCACAATACTACAACAACCAGACGCTCAGCGGCCGGCCGCTCGCCACACAGACCACCGAACCGATCAACTACGATTGGGGGGATGGCCGGCCACAGCGCGGTATCCCATCCGACCACTGGTCCGCGCGTTTCAGCATCAACCACACCCTGCAGGGCGGCCGCTATACCGCGATCTTCAACGTGCATTATGACGATGGCGTGCGTTTCATCGTCAATGGCCAAACCTGGCTGGATACCTGGGGCAACCCGCAGGGCGGTACGCTCACAGCGACGCGTGAACTTTCGCCCGGCCCGCACACCCTCACCATCGAATACAACGATAACACGCATTACGCCTTCTTGAGATTCCAATTGAAGCGCGAAGGCGGCGGCTCCAGCGCAACCTACTCCCCCGCGGCGGCGCAACCATCACGACCTGTCGCCACCCCCTCCATCGACGTCGTCACTTATGGCGAGGGCCGCGTCTCGACTGGCCGCCTCAACGTGCGCTCCTTCCCTGATACGCGTGACTCGCCCGTGCTCGCCGTCACCACTTTCGGCAACAGCCACCCCATCGTCGGGCGCAATGTGGATGGCAGTTGGCTACAGATCGTGAGCAACGGCCGCCTCGGTTGGGTCTACGCCCGCTACCTCACGCTCAACGCCGCCGCTCGCCGCGCCGATATCCCCATTACCTACCAGAGCGCGACTTCGCTGCGCCCGGAAACCGGCTACGGGCTCATCGCCAGGGTGCGCACCTACATCCGCGCCTACCCCGGCGAAGGGGAAGCGCTGCTCGGCACCCTGCCCGCCGCTGAAAACGCCGTCATCGTCGGCCGCACGGAAGAATGGGGCTGGTGGCAGATCCGCTACGACGGCATGCAAGGCTGGGTGGCTGCGGATAGCGTGCGCATCGACACCCGCCTGTTGCTCCAGGAAGTGCCAGTCACGGCGCCTTAGGCGCAACGAACCACGTCCTTTTGCAGGTGCCCCCGCCCGAAAAGCGGGGGCATTTGCTTAGCGGCAAAATTGGCATTTGCCAGCCGCGCGAACCTGTGCTATACTATTTTTGTGGTGGCCCCGCGCCGTCACGGTGTTAGTTACACTCACGAGCACATTCCTATTGTCAAAGACCCCCTCCATTCGCGAGACCTTTGCCGGTGAGCGCCTGGCCATGCAAATAGGCGCACCGACTGTCGGGCACCCTGCTGCCCCACCGCGCGGACCGGCCATCCTCCTTAGCAGAAAGGACATCCCCTGAACGCCGAAAGCATCACCCCAACTTCCACCACCACTTCCAGCCGCCAACGACAACGCCGCCGCTATTCCGCCAATGGCGAAACCGCTTCACCCAACGACAACCAGGTCACCAGCATCCGCCTCCGCGAACAGAGTCTCGATACGCTGCGGGAGCTGGCGCATAACGCCGGCTTGCGCGATTTCGAAGCGCTCAGCAAGCCCGACCTGGTCAACACTCTCATGAGCCAACAAGCCGAAAAACGCGGCCAACAATCGCGCAGCGGCCTGCTTGAAATCATGAACGAAGGCAGCAACGGTCACGGCTTCCTGCGGGCGGAGAAATACCTGCCCGGCCCCAACGACGCCTACGTGAGCGCCGCCCTCATCCGTCGCTTTGACCTGCGCACCGGCGACCAAATCACCGGTTTCGCGCGCGCCCAACGCGAAAACGACCGCTCGCCCGGCCTCGTCCATATCGAGACGGTCAATGGCAGCAAGGTATCCGAATTGCGCCAGCGCGACCGCTTCGAACAATTCACGCCCATCTTCCCCAACCAACGCTACAACCTGGAAACGCACCCACGTATCCTCTCCACGCGCTTGCTCAACCTCATCGCCCCCATCGGCCGTGGTCAGCGCGGGCTCATCGTCTCTCCCCCCAAAGCTGGCAAAACTACTGTCCTCAAGGAAATCGCCAACGCCATCCGCCAGAATTACCCCGAAGTTCACCTGATGACCGCCCTCATCGGCGAGCGCCCCGAAGAAGTGACCGATATGGAACGCTCGGTGGATGCCGAAGTCTTCGCTTCCACTTTCGATGACCCAGTGCAGCATCACGTGCGCGTTGCGGAGATGGCCCTGGCCCGCGCCAAACGCCTGGCCGAATACCGGCGCCACGTTGTGCTGTTGCTGGATAGCGTCACGCGCCTCGCCCGCGCCTATAACCTCGTCGTCCCCTCCAGCGGGCGCACGCTCTCCGGCGGGCTCGACCCCGCGGCCATCTTCCCGCCAAAGCGCCTCTTCGGCGCCGCGCGCAACATGGAGGAAGGCGGCTCGCTCACCATCGTCGCCACCTGCCTCATCCACACCGGCAGCAAGATGGACGACATGATCTACGAAGAGTTTAAGGGCACCGGCAATATGGAGCTGATCCTCAGTCGCAAATTGCAAGAGCGGCGCATCTTCCCCGCCTTCGATATCGAGCAATCTTCCACGCGGCGCGAAGAATTGTTGCTCGGCCCCGATGTGTTGCGGCGCGTCTACACATTGCGCCACATGTGGTCGCACCTGGCGGAAAGCCCCGAAACCGGCGGCTCGGTGGAAGCGAGCATGCAATTGCTCAACCAACTGCGCCAGACCGATAGCAATGAAGAATTCCTCAATAGCTTGAAAAATTAACACTCCGGCCCATGATTGACGTCAACCAACTCCGCAAAGGCACGACTTTCACCCAAAGCGGTGAACTCTACAAGGTGCTGCAATTCACCCACCATAAACCCGGCCGCGGCAAAGCGACCATCCGCGTCACCATCCGTAACCTGCGCAGCGGCTCCACCACCGAAAAGACCTTCAATTCCGGCGAGCGCGTGCAGGATGTGCGCCTCGATGCCGTCGACGTCGAATATCTCTACGACGACGGCGAATTCTTCACCTTCATGGATCTGGAAACCTACGACCAGCCACTGGTCGCGCACGCCGTTTTTGGCGAGGATGCGCTCTTCCTCAAGGAGAGCACCACGCTCAAGCTCATCCGCCACGAAGGCGAAATCCTTGATTATGCGCTGCCCACCAGCGTCGACCTAGAAGTAACGGAGGCGGAAGCGGCCGTCGCCGGCGACACCGCCAACGCGCCCAGCAAGAAAGTTACCTGCGAGACCGGCCTGGTCGTTAGCGTGCCGCTATTCGTGAATGTGGGCGATGTCTTGCGCGTGAAGACGGAAGACGCCAGCTACATGACGCGCGCTTGAGCGTCAGCCGCGCACGCGGCAATGCGTCTCCAGCGCGCCAATTCCCTCGACCTCCGCGCGCACCACATCACCATCGCCCAAAAATCGCGGTGGCGACATGCCCATCCCCACTCCAGACGGTGTCCCTGTGAGGATCATGTCGCCTGGCTCCAGCGTGAACATGCGCGCGCAATAAGTGACGAGGAAGGGGATGCGGAAATGCATCGCCGCCGTCGTGCTGTCTTGCATCGTCTCGCCGTTGACTTGCGTGCTCAGGCGCAGCGAATGCGGGTCGGGGATTTCATCGCGCGTAACCAGCACCGGCCCCGTCGGGCAAAAGCCGGGCAGGTTCTTGGCGCGGATCCACTGATTGTCGCTACGTTGGATATCGCGCGCCGTCAAATCGTTGACGACGGTATAACCGAAAACGTGCTCCAGCGCCTCGTCTTCGCGGATGTGCTGGCAGCGCGAGCCTATGATTACGGCGAGCTCCACTTCCCAATCCACCTGGCTCGTCAGCGCCGCCTCCCACTGCACTTCGGCGCCATGACCGACGACGCCACTGGTGAATTTGGCGAAGATGACGGGCGCTTCCGGCAAATCGCCGCCGAGCTCCTGAACGTGCTCTACATAATTCTTGCCGATGGCGACGATCTTGCGCGGGCGCATAGGCGCTTCCCAAGTCACTTCGTCGGGATCTAAATACTGCGAGCTGCGGCTGGGCAAGGTGTTCCGCTCAAGCACCTCTTCCAGCGTGGTCGGCCAACTGGCGACGTTGACGCGCCCGTCGATGAGGATGCCGAGTTGACGTTGCTGCCGATGGGTGAAAGTGAGTAGACGCACAATCCCTCCGTTGCTAAGCCAGCCACTATTGTAGCGCGTGCGGGCACTTCGCCGCCGCAAGATAGCGCGCGCGATGCCCTTTATCGCCCGGGCACTTCGGGCCGCAAGATAGCGCGTGCCGGCACTTCGCCGCCGCAAGATAGCGCGTGCGGGCACTTCGCCGCCGCAAGATAGCGCGCGCGATGCCCTTTATCGCCCGGGCACTTCGCGGCCGCAAGATAGCGCGTGCCGCCCACCCCGCGCTATACTGAACGCTCTAGAGGGCGCCGGTGCATCCTTATGAACGCACTACGCGGCCCGTTGGTCGGCACGGTGGCATTGCTCGCAGCGCTGTTGAGCCTCACCCGACCCGGCGCGACCGCCGCCGTCGCGCAAACTGACGAAATCCGCTACCGACCGCGCTATACCGCCGTGCCTTGCCACCTGGAATTGCCGCGCGGCGAATTCGCCTCCGCCACCGTCAACTGCGGTATCTTGCGCGTTCCCGAAGACCGCGCGACGGGCCGCGGCGTCGTGCAGCTGGCCGTCGTCCGTTTGCGCGCGCGCAGCAAGAACCAAGCGCCCGACCCAATCCTCTACCTCGCCGGCGGCCCGGGCGGCAACGCCAGCGGCCGCATCGACGAATGGCACGATTCGCCCCTGCGCGACGACCGAGACATCATCCTGCTCGACCAGCGCGGCACTGGTTATTCACTACCCTCGTTGGATTGCGATGGCGCTTATGGCCGAAGTATCGAGAGCTGGGCGCGCCGCTGCCTGCACATCCTACTCCGCCGCGGCGTCAACCCCGTTCATTACACCAGCCGCGATAGCGCCGCCGATGTCCGCGACTTGCGCCTCGCCCTCGGCATCGATGAATGGAACCTGCTCGGCGTCTCCTATGGCTCGCGGCTGGCGCTCACGATCCTGCGCGATCATCCAGAAGGCGTGCGCTCCGTCATCCTCGATTCCGTCTATCCGCCGCCAGCGGATTTCTACGGTGAGCAAGCGGCCAACGGAGCGAGGGCCATGGCGGCGCTCTTCGCTGGTTGCGCGGAAGACGCCACCTGCGCCGCTGCCTACCCAGAACTCGAGACCGTCCTGCACCAAACGATGACCGACCTCAAAACGCAACACGTCCAGATGATCCTGCCAAACCCGCGCGATGGGGAGGATCAGGTGAGCGATTTCGGCGGCTCGCAACTCTATCACAGCACCTTCCGCGCCCTATATTCGGTGGATGATATCCCCTACCTGCCGCTCGCGATCTACGAACTGAGTGTCGGCAATGCCGCCATCTTCGCCCAGCTGATCGCCACCAGCCAGGAGCGCAGCAACGGCATCCACGATGGCGTCTATTATTCGGTGCAATGCGCGGAAGAGGCGCCCTTCGTCGCGCGCGAGAGTCTCTACCAATCCGCTGCCGCCGTCTATCCGCCCGATTTCCGCGTGCACGTCATGCGCGGCCTGCGCGATGGCCTGGCGGTCTGCGACCTCTGGCCCGTCTCGCCGTTGGATCCGCGCGAAACGGAACCGGTCTATAGCGAGAAGCCTGCGCTGCTCCTCTCCGGCGAATACGACCCGATCACGCCCCCGGCCTGGGCCGCACTCGCCGCCGAAACGCTCCCTATGAGCCACACCTACACCTTACGAGGCATCGGGCATGGCGTCATTCGCAGCGGCGATTGCGGCGCGCAAATTGCCCTCGCTTTCCTCAGTGAACCGCGCCGCGCGCCAGAGCACGACTGCCTGTCGACACTCAGTGGGCCCCGCTTCGTCATCGAAGAGCACTGGTTGCCCGCCGCCAGCGACGACTGAATACCGCGCCGCCCCAAAGCCGCTCGCAACTCAGCCTGGCGCGTCTCGCAATTATGTTCTAATCTCAATCGTCAGCATAGCAACGGAGCGAGAACATGGCCAAGGAAGCGCGCGAGCTCGAGCAAGCTTTCATCGCCGCCCTCCCCGAAGTGACCGGCGCCGACCTGAAAGATTGGTTGCGGACGCTAGAGGCGGCCGGCATGCAAAAGAACAACGAGATCGTGAAATGGCTCAAGAGCGAGCGGGGTTTCAACCACATGCAGGCGTCGATGCTGGCGGGCATCTTCCTCAACGGCGGCGAACCCGTCTTCCATTACCCGACGCTCTTCCGCAAACTCTTCGCTGGCAAAGAGCAACAGCAACCGCTCTATGACGCGATCGCCGCCATCCTCCAGGCCGAATTGCCGAGCATCCTCTTCATACCCACCAAAACCTATGTCTCGATCGAAGGCGAGCGCGTCTTCGGTTGCGCGAAAATCAACAAGACCAATATCCGCGTGGGGCTGGATTTGGGCGACGAGCCCTTCGGCGATTATGTCCGGAAAGGTGTGGGCCTGGGCGCGATGCCGAACATCACGCACATGGTGGAGCTAACGGACGCAGCGCAGATCGACGCGCGCCTCGCCACATACGCCCGTCAGGCCTACGAGCGAGCGCACGGTGTTTGAGCGTACGCACGGCGTTCGAGCGCCCTTTCCCTAATTCGCGACGAATCGGTAGCCCACCCCACGCGAGGTGAGGATGAATTGTGGCTGTGCGGGGTTCGGTTCCAGTTTTTGCCGCAGGTAGTGGATGTAGAGCTTCAGGCCGTCAACGGTGTCGTTTTCGCCATCGCCCCAGGCTTCGCGCACCAGCTGAGTTCGCGTAACCACGCGCCCGGCATGCCGCACCAACACGCTGAGCAGGTTGAATTCCTTCGGCGTCAGGTGCGTGAGGTGATCATCCACATAGACTTCGCGGTTCAGGAAGTTCACGCGCAGCGGCCCGCCCTCAAAAATGCTTTGCGGATCCAGATCGCGTTGCGGCGCGCGACGGAGGTGCGCGCGCACCCGCGCCACCAGCTCTTCATTGTCGTAGGGTTTGGTGATGTAATCGTCGGCGCCGAGCTCCAGCCCGCGCACCACATCCGCCGTCTGGTTGCGCACCGTGAGGAAGACGATGGGCACGTCAGAGAGCTCGCGCAAGCGGCGGCAGACCTCCCAGCCATCCATGCCAGGCATCATGATATCGAGCAAGACCAGGTCTGGATGATGGCGGTAAGCGAGGCGCAGCCCTTCTTCCGCACTGCCCGCCGCGATGGTGTCGAAGCCGCGCCAATCCAGCAATTTGGCGAGCAACTGGCGATTCGCCTCTTCATCATCCACGATGAGGATCTTCTCGGCCATGCTACCTTCCTGCGCGGGCCGCCGGGGTTGGCGGCCGTTCCTGCGCTCGCTAGCCATTCCCCAACTCCAGCATACGCAAACCCAAAATATACGCAAGCGAACGTCTTTCCAACGAAATGTCAACCTGAGCAGCGCTGGCATTCGTTCCACCCTTGCGCTATCCTGCCCTCGCATCTCCTCTACCCATCACCCCACCCATGGCCGAAATCACCCGTTTACAACTCGTGCTCGCCCTCCTCAGTGCCGGCCCCAACCCGCGCCTGGCCGGCCTCGACCTCAGCGATTTGGACCTGCAACGCCTCGATCTGGAAGGTGCGAACCTCCGCGGCGCCAACGCCCAGCGCGCCAACCTGCAAGAAGCCATCCTGCGCAACACCAACCTCACTGGTGTCGATTTCAGCGATGCCACGCTCGCCTACGCCGATTGCAACGGCGCCGTGCTCTCCCTCGCCATCTTGACGGGCGCCAATTTGCGCCACGCCCGCCTCAGCAACGCGACCCTCGCCAACGCCGACCTCCGCGGCGCCGACCTCACCAGCGCCAACCTTCAGGGCGCGCGCTTCACCGAAGTCGAAATCGACGAAGCCACCACCTGGCCTGATGGCCAGCGCGGCTCGATCGTCAGCCTCGAACGCTACCTCACCTGAAACCGGAGGAAAATATGGAATTGCTCGTGCTTGGCGGGACCCAATTCGTCGGCCGCCATCTCGTCGAAGCGGCCCTCGCGCGCAGCTGGCGCGTTACGCTCTTCAACCGCGGCCAGACCAACGCTGAGTTATTTCCGGAAGCGGAAAAACTGCGCGGCGACCGTGACCCGCAAATCAGCCCCGGCCTGAGCGTCCTCCAGGGCCGCCACTGGGATATCGTCGTCGATTGCAACGGCTATGTGCCCCGTCTCGTGCGCGCCGCCGCCGAAGCGCTGCGGGACGCGGTCGGGCAATACATCTTCATCTCCACCGGCTCCGTCTACGATTTCAACCAGCTGCAGGGCGAGGATGACGAACGCGCGCCCCTCCTCACCCTCGAAGACCCGACGACGGAAGAATGGTTCGGCCCGGCTTATGGCGGCCTCAAAGTGCTCTGCGAAGAGACGGTCGCCGAAATCTATGACGAGCGCGGCCTCTCCTTGCGGCTGGGCATCGTGGCCGGCCCCTATGACCCCACCGATCGCGTAACCTATTGGGTCGCCCGCGGCGCGCGTGGGGGCGATGCGCTGGCCTTCGGCTCCCGCGAAACGCCGATGCAATTCATCGACGCGCGCGACTTGGCGGAATTCATCTTGCTCTCGGCCGAGCGGCGCTACCACGGCGTCTATAACACCATCGGCGCCAGCATCCAGTGGTCGCATTTCCTGCGTAGCATCCAGCAAGCCACGCGCGTGCGCACGAATTACCACTGGCGCGCCGACGAAGGTTTCCTCGAGCGACTGCCACGAGATGATCGTATCTACGGCGCTTTGCCGCTGGCCATGCCGCCCCGCCTGGCGCATATCTGCACCTTTAAGGATGATCGCGCGCTGGCGGCTGGCCTGCGCTACCGCTCCACACTCAATACCGTGCGCGACATCCTCGCCTGGGAAAGGCAACGCCCCGCCGACGAAGAGCGCGTCGCTGGCCTTACACCCGAAGAAGAGCGTGCCTTGCTTTAGCGCTACCTACAATTCTAGGCAATTTTTATATCTTGTGTTAGGATACGCAAACGTGGATTCGCCACGGTGTGCTGCATCATACCTGTTGATGAGAGGGGGACAAAAATGCAACCGGCAAGCGTAGTGTGGGTGATGGTTTCTGCCGCACTGGTGATGGTGATGTTGCCCGGGCTTAGCCTGTTCTACAGTGGGCTCGTGCGCGGCAAGAACGCGTTAGCCACAGCAATGCACAGTTTCATGTGTCTGGGCATCGTGCTCGTCGTCTGGATGCTCTGGGGCTATTCGCTGGCCTTCGGCCCCACCGTCAGCGGCATCATCGGCAATCTGGATCATGTCGCCCTCAACGGGATCGGTATGGTGCCGCGCGGCGAGCAGGAAATCCCCGAGCTGCTCTTCATGCTCTATCAGGGTATGTTCGCGGCCATCACGCCGGCGCTGCTGGCAGGGGCCATCGCCGAGCGCGTCAAATTCCGCGCGTTCGTCGCCTTCGTCGTGCTCTGGGTAACCTTTGTCTATTGCCCGATAGCGCACTGGATCTGGGGCGACGGTTGGGTGGCTTCCCAGGGCGCGCTCGATTTCGCCGGCGGCTTCGCCGTGCATATGGCATCCGGCGTGGCGGCGCTGGCGGCCGCACAAATTCTCGGCCGTCGCATTGTCAAAGAAGGAGAGACTGCACTGCAACCGCATAGTCTCATGATCGTGCTACTGGGCACCGGCTTGCTCTGGTTTGGCTGGTTCGGCTTCAATGGCGGCAGCGCGCTCGCGGCTGATGAAGTCGCCGTCCAAGCCCTGGTCAATACGAACATCGCCGCCGCGGCCGCCGC
The DNA here is from genome assembly GCA_965237765.1 of Phototrophicaceae bacterium. Taxonomy (GTDB): domain Bacteria; phylum Chloroflexota; class Anaerolineae; order Aggregatilineales; family Phototrophicaceae; genus WTGJ01. The sequence continues at coordinate 1,509,860 of OZ250157.1, read as the reverse complement.
GCTCACTTGGATGGTCATCGCCTGGAACCGCACGCATAAGCCCAGCGTCCTGGGCGCGGCATCGGGTGCGATCGCCGGCCTGGTTGCCATAACGCCCGGCGCCGGCTACGTGACCGCGATGCCCGCGCTCGTCATCGGCATCGGCGCCTCCGTCTGTTCCTACATCGCCGCCGAGAGCCGCATCAAGGCCATGGTGGATGATGCGCTGGATGTCTGGGCGATCCACGGTATAGCTGGTACCTGGGGTTGCCTGGCGCTCGGACTCTTCGCCGCGCAATCTCTGACTAGTGGCGCGGGTGGGCTGTTCACCGGCAATGGCGATTTCCTTGTCTCGCAAATCATCGGCGCCGTCGCCGTCTCGGTCTTCGCCTTCGCCGCGACCTGGATCATTTTCAAAGCCCTCCAAGCGACCCTCGGCCTGCGCCCAACGCCAGAGGAAGAAGCGCTTGGCCTGGATGCGGCTGAGCATGGTGAAGCGGCTTACATGGGTCTTCTGACCGGCTGAGTTTTACAAGCGTCACGGTGGGGGGCTGAAAGTGGCCCTCCACTTTTTTCTTAACTGAATATCTCTGGAGGTGGTCATGCGCACCCTGATCCTCGGTGGTACCCAATTCCTCGGTCGTCACTTCGTAGATGCCGTCCAAGCGCGCGGCTGGGAACTCACACTCTTCAACCGCGGGCAGACCAACCCGGCCATCTACACCGAGCTGGAACGCCTGCGCGGGGATCGTGACCCGAACATCGAGCCCGGCCTCGCCGCCCTGGAGGGTCGCAGCTGGGATATCATCGTCGACCCCTCCGGTTACGTGCCGCGCCTGGTGAACGCCAGCCTGGCGGCGCTCGCCAGCAGTGGTTACTACTGCTTCATCTCCTCCATCAGCGTCTACAGCGATTTCGCCTCCCCCGGCCAGGACGAGAGCGCTCCGCTCGACGAGATTGACGACCCGACGACGGAGGAATGGGCAGGCCCGGCTTATGGCCCGCTCAAAGCGCTCTGCGAGGACGCGGTGCGCGCGGCCCGGCCAAAGAGCCACCTTAATGTCCGCGCTGGCCTCATCATCGGCCCGCACGACCCGACCGAACGATATACCTACTGGGTGCGGCGCGTCGCCCGCGGCGGCGAAGTACTCGCGCCCGTCGGCCCGGATTATCCGATCCAGGCCATCCACGCAGGCGACATCGCCGAGTGGTCGCTGGAGATGGCCGCCGGGCAACGCAGCGGCACGTTCAACGTGACGAGCGCCATCTACCCGCTCGGCGAGCTGCTCGAAGCGGCGAAGCGCGAAACCGGCAGCGACGCACGCTTTACCTACGTTTCCGAAGAATTCCTGCTGGAGCAGGAGGTCGGCGCCTGGATGGAGCTGCCGCTCTGGATGCCTACGCCGATGGCCGGCTTGATGCAGACGAGCGTGGCGGCGGCTCAGGGAGTAGGGCCTGCGGGAACGCCCGCTGGCGCAGACAATCCGCGAGACGCTGGCCTGGGCACAGGAGACGCCGCCGGAGAACCCGGATGTCGGCCTCAAGCCGGAACGTGAAGCGGCGTTGCTGGCGGCCTGGGCGGCGCGCTAGGGTTTAGCGTTCACGCCGGCGAGCTCGCGCATTTTACTCCGTTCCTCGGGCGGACCATCTTTTTTGTGGTATAATGCGGTTGGTTAGCCTGCTCAACATCCGGCTCTCTTGCGCAATACTATAGGCAAACCAATGCTCGTTTCAGGATTGGAGACGGCCATGTCTCACCAGATGAAATACGATCCGCTCAAACAGGAAAAACCGAATAACCCCGTTCCACTCCCCGATGACCCGATCGAAGAAGAGCCCAGGGTGGAAAGAGAAACCCGGGATAACCCTCGAAAAGGATTTTTCGAATCGATTATCCAAAAAAGAACAGGGCGATAGATAACACAATTACCACACCCATCAAACCAAAAGAAAATCTCAGATCTTTTTCAAGTTTCTGATTTAATACCATGTGCTCGGTATCTGCGGAAATGTATTTTTTCAGAACCAGGCGCCGGTATAGATCGTCATCAGGGTCGATATAGTTACTCTTAGCAATTCGCCAGCGCTCGTAATTGTACTCCTGATTCCGGGCGCGATCTTCATGTCTACTTACAGGTATCCCCATCCTTTTATTGGAAAGTCCAAATGGGTATTCTATCCTTTTAGGAAAAAACACTTTGACAACTAGGAAGACCAGTGCAACATAGGCAAGAGTCAGCAAAATGATGATCGGCAACACAGTGCAGCTAATTGGAAGGACAATTGGAAATGAATGCTCTACCGAAAAAGTAGCAATGGTTGTTGCGGCCAAAAATATCCATGTCGCTTTCTGATACAAGGTTTTACGAACATTGTCTGCGCGATCGATATGCTTTTCCAGGACTTCTGTCAACCAGATATAGCGTTCGGCTTTTTCACGCGTATCTTCCCCTTGCATGTTTTCATCCACCTGTTCTTCATCGGCACAATGGAGAAAGTTAGTCTAGCACGAGTTTAATTCCTGGCATCTTTGCTCCCGGTTTTACACTCCCATTACTCCCGCAACACAATCTCCAAACCTTTCGCCCATACAATGCGGACATCGCATACCCGCAAACGAAAGGCAGTCCCATGAAAATCTCTCTCGCACGCAAGATCATCCTCGGCGCGCTCGTCCTGGCGCTCGCTGCTGGCGGCGCTGTCTACGTCCTCGCGCAGGATGAAAGCACCACCGATACCGAAACCAGCGCCTGCATCGACGAGCTGGAAGCCAATGGCGATCTGACCGCCGAGCAAGCGGCCGCCCTACGCGCCGTTATCGAAACGGGCGCCGGTCAGGCTATGCGCGATGCGATGGGCAGAAAATCTTGGGGCAAAAGCGGCCACTTCGGCTGGAGCAAACGAGGTGGCCGTGGTGGCCCCGGCATCGATATGCGCCGCTTTTTCGGCGGTCGCGGCATTCCGATCATGCCCGATCTCTTCGGAAAAAATCTTTTTGGAGACCTAGATAAACTCTTCGAGGAACTCGAGGAAAGCGGTTCGCTCGATGAGGCGATGCGCGAGCGCCTGGAGCAGCTAGAGGAAGCGCTCCGTTCCGGTGCGCGCGGACGATTCGGCTTTCGCATCGATCGGGATGACGAAGGCAAATGGCATTTCGACTGGTTCGGGGATGACGACACTGATTCAGAAGAACACCCGGACGATGAAGACGAGGATCCCGACGCCAGCGCCAACAACAGCGCCTGATCTCCTCCTCCCACTATGCGAAGAGCGGCTACCCATTAACTCGGGCAGCCGCTCTTTCCTTTAGTCTAAGTGTGAAGAGTCTCTGATCACTGACTATGGCGCACGCCAGATGCGCACGACGCCATCTTTCCCTGTGGATGCAAGGCGGCTGCCATCTGGCGCAAACTCAAGCCTAAATCTGCCCAACGACCGATGCGATCACAGACATCATCCCAGATTTGTTGATAGGGTTTGAGAATCGAAAAGGGTATCTTGACACTGCCATTACACTGGCACTTCACTCGGGGCAGCCAAAATCGCAACACAGCATAACAAGTGACTAATTGGCGTGGACGATGACCATTGCGCATAAAATCACCGGCGCGCTGACTGCCGCAACTTTGACAGCTTGCCTGACTTTGGCGGGATACCTGAGAGCGCCTTTGGTAGGGTTGACGATACAGCCAGACATCGACTTCGCTTTCCAGTTGAGATTCAATCAGTTGACAGGCTTTGTCAGTGAGTTGGCTGCCTAATTCCGACAAAAAGGATTTGATTCCATATCCCTGATGCTTTATCCTGGAATACATGACGTGACTCCAATTATTCTGCTTTGCTAGGATAACTAGCATGAATTGGTTTTCACGTCATTTCTATTTCAACCGACTTCGATACACTACCTGACTGGCAATAATGTGCTATACTGGCAATAATGCGCTATAATGAACAAATAGTCATAGCTAAGGAGAGTTAGCCATGCGATACATCTTACTTGCCCTTGTCTTGCTCCTATGCGTCGCGCCAGCACTAGCGACCGACTACACGCTGGATGAGGACTGCGGCCTCGCCGATGCCCTTAGAGCCGCCAACGCCGACTTAGAGCGCCGCGCCTGCCCAGCCGGCGACGGCGCCGACCTCATCACGCTTACCGCCGACATCACCCTGACCGGAGAACTGCCGCGTATCATCTCCGCCATCACCATTGATGGCGCGGGCTATACCATCAGCGGGGACGACGAGTTCCGCATCTTTTATGTCGATATGGGCGGCTCGCTTACCCTGCAAAACATCCATCTGACGGAGGGGTGGGCCCACAACGATGTCAGCTTCATCAGCGTCTGGGGCTCGACCGACTATAGCAAGAGCGGCGGCGCCATCATCGTCAACCGCGGCAGCCGGCTGGAACTGGTTAACAGCCGTTTCACGGACAATACGGCGACGGACTTTGGCGGCGTACTGGATAGCTGGGATAGCGAAGTTATTGTCATCGACAGCGAATTCAGCGGCAATAGGGCGGAGGATGGCGGCGCGATAGCTTCAGCCTTAAGCGTGGTCACCATCAGCAATAGCACTTTCGACGGCAACAGAGTGAGGGACAACGGCGGCGCGCTGCAGGTGTTTAACAGCACGGCGCATGTCACCGATTCGCAGTTCAGTGGCAATAAAGCGCATGAAGGCGGGGCGATCAGCGTCTATAGGGGCACGGTGGAACGAAGCGGCAATACCTTCAGCGACAACGTAGGCGGTGACTGTTTCGGCTGTTGATCAGCGCGCCACTTTGCCCTAAATCTCGCTAAGCCTATGTAGACCAATGTAGCCCCGCCTTCAGGTGGGGCTTTTGCTTGTCTGCTATAACGACGGCGTGCAATCAGCATTCGGCGCTTAGACTATTCCTTCGAACCCACTTTTGTGTGCTTAATGTCTTTGTGCTTAACTTAGACTAACAACCGACTGCCACAACCCGAACCGACAGGCGCAACGTATGGCATACTCCCACGAGTACGGCCACTCCCACGAGCACGACCACCACCACAGCGACAACATCCTGGTCAAGCTCGCCATGGCGCTGCACCTGCCCGGATTCACCCGCGACTACAGCCACAGCGACCTGGCCTACCTAACGCCGGTAGAATTTGAAGAGGAATGGAACAAATGTCCTCCCTAAGATTCTGCGATTCCGTGTCCAGTTTTGTCTAACCACTACAACAATCCATTCCCCGGCCCTACCGCATATCAATGGGGCAGGGTGACGCGTCCGAGCCTGCGGCTAGCCCCTACAGCGTTGGGGCTTAGGTTGTGCTTTGCCGGGGAATGGGATCGGAACCAGAGCGCGGATGACTGGCAATAATGTGCTATTCTGGCAACAATGCGCTAAAATGAAAAAGTTCTTATAATTAAGGAGAATTAGCCATGCGATACATCTTGCTAACCCTTATATTGCTCCTATGCTTCGCGCCAACACTGGCGACCGACTACACGCTGGATGAGGACTGCACCCTCGCCGATGCCCTTAGAGCCGCCAATGCCGACCTAGAGCGCCGCGCCTGCCCAGCCGGCGACGGCGCCGACCTCATCACGCTTACCGCCGACATCACCCTGACAGGAGAACTGCCGCGTATCATCTCCGCCATCACCATCGACGGCGCGGGCCATACCATCAGCGGGGACGACGAGTTCCGCATCTTTTATGTCGATATGGGCGGCGCGCTTACCCTGCAAAACATCCATCTGACGGAGGGGCGGGCCCGCCGCGAGGCTTTCTTCATCAGCGTCTGGGGCTCGACCGACTATAGCGTGAGCGGCGGCGCCATCAGCGTCAACCGCGGCAGCCGGCTGGAACTGGTTAACAGCCGTTTCACGGACAATACGGCGACGGACTTTGGCGGCGTACTGGATAGCTGGGATAGCGAAGTTATTGTCATCGACAGCGTATTCAGCGGCAATAGGGCGGAGGATGGCGGCGCGATATCGTCGGCCTTGAGCGTGGTCACCGTGAGCAATAGCAGCTTCGACGGCAACAGAGTGAGGGACGGCGGCGGCGCGCTGCGGGTGTTTAACGGCACGGCGCATGTCAGCGATTCGCAGTTCACTGGCAATAGAGCGTATGAAGGCGGGGCGATCTTAGTCATACGGAGCACGCTGGAACAAAGCGGCAATACCTTCAGCGACAACGTAGGCGGTGACTGTGTTGGCTGTTGATCAGCGCGCCACTTTGCCTAAATCTCGCTAAGCCTATGTAGACCAATGTAGCCCCGCCTTCGGGTGGGGCTTTTGCTTGTCTGCTACAAGGACGGCGTGCACTCGGCACGTAAACTATTCCTTCGAACCCACTTTTGTGTGCTTAGTGTCTTTGTGGTTAACTTAGACTAACAAGCGACCGCCTCAACCCGAACCGACAGGCGCAACGTATGGCACACTCCCACGAGCACGACCACCACCACCACAGCAACAACATCCTGGTCAAGCTCGCCATGGCGCTGCACCTGCCGGGCTTCACCCACGACCACAGCCACGCCGACCTGGTGGGGCGCGTGGTCGCGGTCAGCGTGGAGACGGTGGCGATTGTGGACGGTCTGGCGGGGTTGAGTCTGGCGAAGGGGTGAGGGTCTTGCCTACTCCTCGCCCGGACGCTTGGCCTTGCCCGTATAACCGAGCTGGCGCAGACGCTCGGCCTCGAGGCGCTCCAGTTCCGCAGCGACGCGGCTGTATTCCGCTGGAGTGATCGCGCGGTCGACGCCCTTCGCGTCGCGGTAGACGTAGCCGCAGCCCTGGCACCAGTCGCAATCGGCGACGATGCCGTCCAGCTCGTCCTCGAACCAGCCGTAGCCCTCGCAGGAGGGGCAGGGCGCGAGCGTCTCAGCCACCGGTGGCGCCCTCCGGGATTTCGAGCGGGATGTAGCGCAGTTCGTGCCACCACTCCGGCCAGTCGGCGCGCGCGACGCGGAAGTAGTCGTCCATGATGCGGCGCGCGATGGGCGCGGCCACCTCGCTGCCTTCGCGGCTGTGCTCGCCGATGACGACGACGATGATTTCGGGCTCTGCGGCGGGCGCCCAGGCGGCAACAGTGCCATTCGCTCCACCCCACAGTTTTACACTCCCATTACCGCCGCAACACAATCTCCAAACCTTTCGCCCATACAATGCGGACATCGCACAACCGCAAACGAAAGGCAGTCCCATGAAAATCTCTCTCGCCCGCAAGATCATCCTCGGCGCGCTCGTCCTGACGTTCGCTGTCGGCGGCGCTGTCTACGTCCTCGCGCAGGATGAAAGCACCACCGATACTGAAACCAGCGCCTGCGCCCTCCGCCACCACCGCGACGATTGGCGCCGCAACCCCTTGGACGCCCTCGCCGAGCTCGATATGACCATCGCCGAGCTGCGCGACCACCTCGCCAGCGGCGGCACCATCCAGGAGCTGCTCGCCAATAGCGACAGGCAAGCGGAACGGGAGGCGGCCCACCTCGCCTGCATCGACGAGCTGGAAGCCAATGGCGATCTGACCGCCGAGCAAGCGGCCGCCCTACGCGCGGTCATCGAAACCGGCGCCCGTCAGGCCATGCGCGAGGCCCTGGGCGGTGAAGGCTGGGGCAAGGGTGGCCACTCTGGCTGGAGCAAGCGTGGTGGTCGCGGCGGCCCCGGAATCGATATGCGCCGCTTTTTCGGCGGTCGCGGCATTCCGATCATGCCCGATCTCTTCGGAAAAAATCTTTTTGGAGATCTAGATGAACTCTTCGAGGAACTCGAGGAAAGCGGTTCGCTGGATGAGGCGATGCGCGAGCGCCTGGAGCAGCTAGAAGAAGCGCTCCGTTCCGGTGCGCGTGGACGATTCGGCTTTCGCATCGATCGGGATGACGAAGGCAAATGGCATTTCGACTGGTTCGGGGATGACGACACTGATTCAGAAGAACACCCGGACGATGAAGACGAGGATCCGGACGCCAGCGCCAACAACAGCGCCTGATCTCCTCTCCCATCCCCCCTGGAAAAGAGCGGCCGTCCGAAATATGGGCAGCCGCTCTTTTCTCTTATCTCAGTTGAATTCTCATCCAACCTGTTGGAACGGCTCGAGATGTTTCAACAGATCGTGCCCCAACACCTACTGCGCGGTCACCCCGCCATCCACCGATAGCGTGTGGCCGTTCACGAAGCTCGCCTCATCGCTCAGCAACCAGACGATCGCTGCGGCCACCTCGTCCGGCTGCCCCAGGCGGCGCATCGGGTTGAAACGGCGCACGCCATCCAGCATGCCCGGGCGCATCTCGTCCCAGATATCGACCATCGCCGTCTCCACGAAGCCCGGGCACACGGCATTGACGCGAATCCCGCGCCGTGCGTATTCCAGCGCCGCCGTCCGCGTGATGCCGATCACGCCGTGTTTGCTCGCGGCATAGGCCACCGCGCGCGGCAAGCCGATCAGCCCCGCCGCCGAAGCGGTATTCACGATCGCGCCGCCGCCTTCCTGCGCCATCATCTGCTGCAGCTCGTATTTCAGGCAGCGGAATACGCCAGTCAGATTCACATCCAGCGTATGCTGCCAATCCTCTTCCGCCATCTCGGCGCTGAACGCCAGTGTTCCAGAGACGCCCGCGTTGTTCACCGCGCCATCCAAACGTCCGAACGCGTCGACCGTCGCCGCGATGGCCGCCTGCACTTGGTCGGATTGCCGCACATCGCAAGCCAGCGCGATCGCTTCGCCGCCTTCCGCCTGAATCAGCGCCGCCGTTTCCTCAGCGCCAGCCAGAGCCACATCCACAATCGCGACGCGCGCGCCTCCCTGCGCCGCCAGGAGGGCCGTCGACCGGCCAATACCCGCCGCCGCGCCGGTCAATAGGATGGATTTGCCTGCCAGTCGATTCATCCCCATGCATCCTCCTTCTTCTGGATACTCTAACCGCACCCACACCCATACGCGAACGCGGCCGCTTTCGCAGCCGCGCTGATTGAATGGATGATTCCGCGCGCCGCTCGCTACCGCAAGCACACGGGAATAGGAAATCCTAACGTTTCGTATAGGTCGGCGCCTTGCGCGCGCGCTTGAGGCCGGGTTTCTTGCGCTCTTTCACGCGCGCATCCCGCGTGAGCAGCTGCTGCCCCTTCAGCGTCGCCTTGTAATCGGGGCTGAGCTTGAGCAGCGCGCGGGCGATACCGAGGGAAATCGCGTCCCGTTGCCCACTGATGCCGCCGCCGCGCACATGCACGCTGATGTCAAATTGCGTCGTCGCGCCAATTGCCCGCAGCGGCCGTAACGAACGCTCCACATCACCATCGCGCGGCAGAAATTCGGCGCCGGCTTTGTTGTTGATGAAGAGGTTGCCATTGCCGCCGGGGAAGATGCGCACGCGCGCGCTGGCTCGCTTGCGCCGACCGATGCCTTCGTAATATTCGCTCGCCATCTGCTAGCCCTTCTTCTCCAACTCGTAGACCGCCGGTAGTTGCGCCGCGTGCGGGTGCGTGGGGCCGGTGTAAACGCGCAGCTTGCGCAGCATCTGCCGCCCGAGTGTGTTGCTCGGCAGCATCCCACGCACCGCCAGTTCCATCACGCGCTCCGGCCGCCGCCCCATCATTTCGCGGAGGCTGCGGCTGCGCAAACCACCCGGGTAACCCGAATGGCGGTAGTATTGCTTCTCCTCGAGACGATTGCCACTGACGACGATCTTCTCGCAATTGATGACGATGACGTAATCGCCCGTATCCAATTGCGGGGTGAAGATCGGCTTGTGCTTGCCGCGCAGGAGGGTGGCGATCTGCGTCGCCAGGCGCCCGAGCGTCTGCCCCTCCGCATCCACCAACCACCAGCGGCGCGAGGCTTCAATATCGACCGGCCGCGTGCGGAATGTCTTCTGTGCTTCGTTCATGGCTTTCTTCAACTCCCTACAAAAGCAGGCGCGTAACCTTCGTCATAGCGCACGGCTTCCAACGTCAAACCCTGGGGCGGCGCGAGCTGAGAGACGAGGCCGCGCTGGGCGGCGCGCAACGTCTCCGCAAAATGCGCCAGGCTGCGCTGCCCGCGCCCCACCGCCACCAACGCTCCTACGATCCGCCGCACCATATGCTGCAAGAAGGCGTTCGCCTCTACGCGATAAGTGAGCGCGCGCCCGAGCGAGCGCGCCTCGCCCGACCATTCCGAAGCAAAGACCGCGCGCACGGTATTTTCGCCCTGCGGCGGCCTGCCGAAGCTGGCAAAATCATGCTCTCCGATGAGCAATTGCGCCGCGTCTTGCATTGCTCCCTCATCCAGCGGCGGTCGCAGGCACCAGGCATAACGCGCGCAAAGCGGTTGCCGCTGCGCCACCAGCAACACTCGGTAACGATACCGCCGCGAGCGCGCGTCGAAACGCGGATGAAATGCGCCCTGCTCGACCCGCCAGAGCGATTGCAAAGCGATATCCGGCGGCAGCTTCGCGTTCATAGCGCGTAGCAATTCCGCCTCGTCATGCCGCCACTCTAAGGCAAAAGCGATGACCTGGCCGATGGCGTGCACGCCGCGGTCCGTGCGTCCAGCGGCGCGTACGGTAGCATCCGCCGCGCCCAACCCCGCCAGCGCCCGCTCCACCATCAGTTGAATCGTCGGCGTATCGCCCGCTTGCCGCTGGAAGCCAGCGTAAGCCGTGCCATCATAGGCCAGCGTCGCGCCGAAAGCGGCCATCGTCACCTAATCCTCACCACGGTCTACCAGCTCGAGCAGGGCCATCTCCGCGTTATCACCGCGGCGCGGGCCGAGCTTGAGGATGCGCGTATAGCCGCCGGGGCGCTCGGTAAAACGCGGCGCAATCTCATCGAAGAGGCGCTGCACAGCCACCCGGTCATTGCCCAGGCGGCGGGCAGCCAAGCGTTGCGCGTGTACTCGGCGCCCCGCGTCCTCCTGCGCCAACGCACGGCGCGCCAGCGTGATCAGCTTTTCGGCGTCCCCCCGCGCGAAACGGGCGCGCGCCAGCGTCGTCGTGATGCGCCCGTGCTCGAAGAGAGCCAGGGTCAGGTTCTTCTGCAGCGCGCGCCGGTGACCGGAGCTTCGTCCGAGGCGTTTGCCTTGTTTGCGGTGTCTCATACTCGCTCCTGCGTATTCTCCGCCGAGACGGGCGCGCTGTCATTCGCTTCGCCTTCCGCCTCTTCCTCCGGCGCCAACAGGCTGCGCTCCCGCAGCGCGATGATCATCTCATCCGAGAGGAAATCCTTCTCGTAAAGGCGCGTCACCAATTCCGAGAGCGATTTGTCGCCGAAATTGCGAATGGCGAGCATCGCCTCTTCGCCGCCTTCAACCCTCTCGAGCACGTCGCCGATGGTGGTGAGGCCGGTGCGCTTCAAGGCGTTGAAGACGCGCACGCTCAGATCCAACTCCTCGATCGGCTTCTCCTCCAGGTGGTGGCGGCGCTTGCTGATTTCTTCTTCGATCGGCATTGAGTAAAAATCGGTATCCGGCTCGACGCCGCTGATGAGGACGAGATGGCGCTGGATGATTTGCGCCGCGTCGCCCAACGCCTGTTCAGGAACGATGGTGCCATCCGTCCATAGCTCGAGCACGAGGCGATCATAATTCGTATGCTGGCCGACGCGCGCGTTCTGGACATCATAATTCACGCGGCGCACGGGGCTAAAAATGGCGTCCACGGGCAGCTCGCCGATGGGCAAGCGACCGCGCGCTTCGGATGGCGAATAACCGCGCCCGCGCTTGACTTCCAACTCCAGCTCGATATCGGCTTCGTCAGCGACGGCCGTGAAGAGCAACAATTCGCTATTGATGATTTCCACTTCGGCCGGCAGCTCCAAATCAGCGGCAGTGATCGTGCCTTCGCCGCGGTGGTGGAGGCGGATGCGGGAGGATTCGACATCGTGCAGGCGCAACCGCAGCTGCTTGACGTTGAGCATCAGCTGCGTCATATCCTCACGCAGATGGGGAATGGCGGTGAACTCATGCTCGATGCCCACGAGGCGCAAACTGGTGACGGCCGCGCCCTCGAGGGAAGAGAGGAGCACGCGGCGCAAGGCGTTTCCCAACGTGAGGCCGTAACCCCTTTCCAACGGGCTGATCGTGAAGCGCCCATATTGCTGCGTGCGCGTCTGAATGTCGCTTTCCACTTTATGGGGCAAAACCATGTTCGTGGTAACCAAGATTCACATCTCCATCGCTAAACGGCGCGCTAACGAGCGCGGGTGGGGTCGGCTGTTTCGAGCGTTAAGCGCGGCGCTTCTTGCGCGGGCGTACACCATTATGCGGGATGGGCGTCACATCGGTGAGCGAGCGCACTTTCAGCCCGCTCGCCTGAATCGCGCGGATGGCGGATTCGCGCCCCGGCCCCGGCCCTTTGACGAAGACGTGCACTTCCTTCATGCCAAAATTCTGCGCGTCTTCTATTGCGCTTTCGGCCGCCAAACGCGCTGCATAGGGCGTGCTCTTGCGGCTCCCTTTGAAACCCGCGGTGCCTCCGCTCGCCCAGGCCACCACATTGCCCGATTGGTCCGATACCGAAACAATGGTGTTGTTGAAGGTGGCGAATATATGCGCCTGGCCATAGGGGATGTTGCGTACTACCTTGCCGCGCCGGCTCTTCTGGCCCGTTTGTGCCATCGTGTTACTCCCTTACTTCTTGGCGACGCCGCGTCGGCGGCCGCGCCCGGGTACGGTCTTGCGGGTGCCGCGCCGCGTCCGGGCGTTCGTGCGCGTGCGCTGCCCGCGCGCCGGCAAATTGAAACGGTGCCGCCGCCCGCGGTAGCAATTGATATCGATCAGCCGCTTGATATTCAGCTGCAAGCGGCGGCGCAAATCGCCCTCCGTGATGCGGTTGGAGAGGGCATCGCGCAAACGCTGCACCTCATCCTCCGCCAGATCACGGATGCGTGTATCGCCATTCACGTTCGCCTCGGCCAATACCTGACGGCTGGTCGTTCGGCCGACGCCGAAGATATAGGTCAGGCCAATTTCCACCCGCTTATCGCGCGGTAAATCAACGCCTTCAATGCGCGCCATAATCGCCTCCCTTCATCACCATCAGCCCTGCCGTTGCTTATGCTTGGGGTCGCGCGGGCAGATCACCATCACGCGCCCCTTCCGCTTGACGATGCGGCAATGCGGGCAACGCTTTTTTACCGATGTGGATACTCGCATAACGACGCCAACCTCTCTACCGAACCCCCTATCGTAGGCCGCAGGGGCCCTGATAGGAATTGCCAAAATGAGCCGCGGCCATCACGATATCGCCTCCGCCAGGCTACGCTCCACAGGAGCGCTGGCGATGACATCGGCGATTTGCGCGGCGACGGCTTTGATCTCCTGCGCGGCATCGATGCGGAACAGTATTCTGCGCGCTTCGTAATAGCCGACCAATTCCTGCTTCAGCGCTAAGAACGCCTCGATGCGCTGGATGATGGCATGCGCGTGCGCGTCGTCCGGGCGGCGGAGCAGCGCTTCCCCCGTCTCGAGCAAGTGCGCGCGCAATTGCGGCGGGTAGGCGCGCTCCGGATGCTCAACGAATTCCCACTCCACGCCCGCGTCGCCGCCGTAGATGTTGTAGCTGCGGCTGTCCGTGGCCGTGATGCGCCCATAGGTGCGGCGGAAGGCCTCGTAGAGATCCAGCTCGAGCAGCAGGGCCGCCCGCAAACGATCGCTGCGGCCCGCCAGATACCTAGAAAGGAATTCGGCCTGCACGAGATTGCGCGGGTAGCCATCCAGTACTGCGCCCGCCTTCGCGTCCGGCTGCTCCAGCCGATCGCGCAGGACTTCGTTGGTGAGCGCATCGTCGATGAGGCGACCGGTAGCCATCACGGCTTGCACTTCGCGCGCCAACTCGTCCTCTCGCTGCCGCATCGCGCGGAACAAATCGCCAGTGGAGACATGGGGGATTTTGAGCCCCGCTGACAGCAGCTGCGCCTGCACGCCTTTGCCCGCTCCCTGCGGTCCCATCAACATCAAGAAGAGCGCCATTAGCGCATGAAACCCTCGTAATTGCGCATCACCAGCTGCGCTTCCAACTGGCGCATCGTATCGATCACGACGCCGACCACGATGATGAGACCAGAGCCGGTGATCACGCGCGCCGGGTTGTTGGCCACCGTCGTCGCTTCGAATTCGAAGAGCAGGCTATTCAGTCCCTCGACCAGGCCCGGCACGATGGCGATCGTCCCCAGAAAGAGCGCGCCCACGAGCGTGACGCGGTTCGTGACGCGCAAGATGTATTCCTGCGTGCGCCGCCCGGGGCGAATTCCCGGGATGAAACCGCCATTGCGCTGCAGATTCTCCGCCAGATTCTGATTGCCAACCATCACGCTCGCGTAAAAGAAGGTGAAGCCGACCGTCAGCGTGAAGAAAAAGGCCCAATAGCCGAAGCCCTGCTGGTTACCGAAGACATTCAGTATCGAATCGCCCACCGCTCCTTGCGGAAAGAGGTTGACGATGATGGCCGGGAAGGCCGTAACCGCCTGCGCGAAAATCAGCGGGATCATGCCCACCGGGTTCACCTTGAGCGGGATGTGCGTGCTGGCGCCGCCATATTGCTTGCGCCCGCGCACCCGCTTGCCATATTGCACCGGGATGCGCCGCACGCCCTCCTGGATGTAGATGATGACCCCGATGCTCAACAGCGTAATGAGCACGAAGAGCAAGATGTCATAGACGAGACGGTTGCTCGTCGTCAGCAAATTCGCCAGCTGCGTGGGCGCCTGCGCGACGATGCCGGCGAAGATGATGACCGAAAGGCCGTTGCCAATGCCCTGCTCCGTGATCAAATCGCCCAACCAGATGGCGAACATCGTCCCGGCCGTCATGGTTACGATGACCGTCGCCGTCAGGAACAAATCCACGCCAAAGCCGGGGATGACGCCACCGCCGCCGATATTGGGCGCGTTGAAGATGGCAATCTGCCCCAGCGATTGCAGCACGGCCATCGGGATCGCCAGGTAATAGGTGTAGCGCTGCAGCTTTTCCCGCCCGCCCGGCTCGCGTTGGATGCGTTCCAGCGCCGGCACGATGGGAATGAGCAGCTGGAAGATGATGCTGGCGGTGATATATGGATAGACGCCGTTGGCCAGCACGCTGAAATTACTCACCGCCCCGCCCGAAAGCAGGTTCAACACCCCCACAAAGCCGGCGCCCGGCCCAGATAGCACGCTCTGCAGCGCCGCCCGGTCCACGCCAATTACCGGCACGTGAATCGCAAACTGGTAGACGACGAGGATGAAACCCGTCAGCAACAGTTTGTTGCGGACTTCAGATACGCGGAAGGCGTTGCGCAGGGCGTCAAGCATCAGTGGCGCCCTCATCCGCTTCGCTCGCCTGGTTGGCCAAACGCGCCGCCTCCGCTTCCATGGCGCGCGCCCGTTCAGCCCGGCGCAATTTCTTCACCGTCGCCCGCGCGCCACGCAGGAGCAGCGGCAACTTCTCCGCCGCGCCGCCAGCCGCAATCAGCTGGCTCTTCGCGCTGCTGCTGAAGCGATGCGCCTGCACCGTCAGCGCGAAATCGATCTCGCCCTGGCCGAGCACGACGACCGGATCGTCAGCTTTGCGAACCAGGCCCGCCTCGGCCAGCGCCGCCGGCGTAATCACTGCGCCCGCCGCAAAGCGTTCCGCCAATTGGCCGACATTCACTTCCTGGTAACGGATGCGGAAGATATTCGTGAAGCCGCGTTTGAAGGGCAAGCGCCGCACGAGCGGCAATTGCCCGCCCTCGAAATAGAGGCCCTTGCCGCCACCACTGCGTGCGCCTTGCCCTTTATGCCCGCGGCCAGCCGTCTTGCCTTTGCCCGCCGCGATGCCCCGTCCCACGCGCGTCCGTTGTTTGCGCGCGCCGCGGGCCGGCTTGAGGTCGTGTAATCGCATCGCTCTATTCGTCCAATTCTTCTACGCGCACGAGGTGCCGCACTTTGGCGATCATGCCGCGGATTTGCGGCGTATCGCGGTGCGTTACGCTGGCTTGCATGCGTCGCAAACCCAGGGCCTGCACAGTGAGCCGCTGCTTCTCGCGGTAACCGATCGGGCTCTTCACAAGGGTGATGCGCAATTGCCTGGCGCTCTCAGCTGCCATTCTGCTCGCTCCGCCGCCGCTCCCAGAAGGGGCGGACGCTCTCGACCGGCTTGCCGCGCATGGCGGCCAATTCCTGCGGGCTGCGCAATTGCTGCAGCGCGTCCAGCGTGGCCTTGGCGATATTCAGCGCCGTGTTGCTGCCCTGGCTCTTGGTGAGCACGTCGCGCACCCCGGCCGCTTCCAGCACCGCGCGCACGCCGCCACCGGCAATGACGCCCGTCCCTGGCGAAGCTGGCTTCAGCAATACCCGCGCGCCACCACACTTGCCCAGCACCTGATAAGGAATCGTTGAGCCGGACATCGCCACGCGCGAAAGCTGGCGGCGCGCCCGCTCCGACCCTTTACGGATACTATCCGGCACCGTGCGCGCTTTACCCACACCGACGGCAACGCGCCCGCGGTTGTCACCTACGACGACGACGGTGCGAAAGGCGAAACGTCGCCCGCCTTTGATCACCTTGGCGACACGGGTGATATTCACCACGCGCTCGTCGAACTCGTCCCGTTCATCATCGCGCCGGCGGCGCGCTTCGCGTCTGCGGTCTGCCATACTCGCGCTCCCTCTTAGAATTTGAGCCCGGCGGCGCGGGCGCCGTCAGCCAGGGCGGCCACACGGCCATGGTAGCGATAGCCACCGCGGTCGAAAACGGCTTCTTCCAACCCGGCGGCGAGCGCCCGTTCGCCCAACGCCTGCCCGACGAGGCGCGCCGCTTCCGCTTTATTCAGCGCGGCCGCTTCTTCGCGCAGCGCTTTATCCAACGTAGAGGCGGCCGTCAGGGTCGCGCCGGCGCCATCGTCAATTAGCTGTGCGTAGATGTGATTGGCGCTACGAAAGACGTTGAGGCGGGGCCGTGCCCCGCTGCCCTGGATGCGCGCGCGAATCCGGCGCTGCCGCCGTTTGCGCGCTTCCCGCTTTCGTTTGCCCTGGATATCGGCCATCGTTCCCAATCGCTCCTAGGCTATGGTCTTGCCCGCTTTGCCCGCCTTGCGGCGCACAATTTCGTCCGAATAACGGATGCCTTTGCCCTTATAAGGCTCGGGCGGCCGCCACTTGCGCAGCTGCGCGGCCACCTGGCCGACCTGCTGCTTATCGATGCCATCCACATGCACGAGGCGTCCGCGCCCTTCCTTCGGCACCTCGAAGCTGATGCCCTCGGGCGCCGTCTCCAGCACTTCGTGCGAATGCCCGAGCCTCAGCATCAGCTGCGGCCCACGCATCTCCGCTTGATAACCGACGCCTTCGATCACCAGGCTGCGGCGAAACCCCTCGGATACGCCCGTAACCATATTCTGCAACAGGGCGCGCATCGTCCCATGCAACGCGCGCACCTGGCGCTGGTCGTTCGGCCGCTCGACGTGCAGCTTTTCGCCATCGACGCGCGCTTCGATCTGCGGGTGCAGGGACATCTGTAACGCGCCGCGTGGCCCGCGAATGGCGACCTCTCGCCCTTGCAGATCCACCGTGACGCCTTGCGGCAGCGGAATTGGTCGCTTCCCAACGCGTGACATCGTTCCTCCTGCCCTACCAGACGTAACAGAGCACTTCGCCACCGAGGCCGGCGCGGCGCGCGGCTTCCGCGGTCATCACCCCGCGTGTGGTGGTGACAATCGCGATTCCGCTGCCGCTAAGTACGCGCGGCAATTCGCGCCGCTTGCGGTAGACGCGCAAGCCAGGCGTGCTGATGCGTTGCAATCTCGTGATCACCGGGCGACGGTTGCGCCGGTTGCCAAAATATTTCAACCGAATGTGCAACTGGCCGCGCGGCGCTTCCTGACTGAGGCGAAAACCCTCGATATAACCCTCTTCTTGCAAGATGCGCGTAATCTCTACCTTAAGGCGAGAATTCGGCATCGCTACTTCGCGCTTGCCGACCATCAACGCGTTGCGGATGCGCGTCAGCATATCGGCAATCGGGTCGGTCATCGTCATCGCTCAACCGCTCCCTTCTTACCAGCTCGACTTCACGAGGCCGGGAATCTTGCCCTGCAACGCCAGCTCACGCAGGCAGATGCGGCACAGGGCAAAGCGGCGATAATAGCCGCGCGGTCGCCCACAGAGACGGCAACGATTCCGCACCCGAACCTGAAACTTGCGTTTGCCCTCACGGGCAATATTGCTCTTCCTGGCCATCTTACGCCTTAATCCTCTCGGAACGGCATGCCCAACAAACGCAACAGGCGCCGCCCCTCTTCATCGCTTTTCGCACTCGTGACGATTGACACTTCAAAACCGCGCACCTTGTCGATCTTATCCAGGTCAATTTCTGGAAAGACCAACTGTTCACGGAAACCGAGCGTGTAGTTGCCACGGCCATCGAAATGACTGACGGAAACGCCACGGAAATCGCGAATGCGCGGCAGGGCGAGGTTCAACACGCGATCCAGCAAACCCCACATCTTCGCGCCGCGCAGCGTTACCTTCGCGCCGATCGCCCGCCCTTCGCGCAGCTTGTAAGTGGCGATGCTCTTGCGCGCGCGCGTTACCACTGGCTGCTGCCCGGTGATGATGCGCAAATCGTTCACCACCGCGTCCAGCGCCTTCGGGTTATCCAGCGCCTCGCCGACACCCACATTCACGACCAGCTTGGTGACGCGCGGCACCTGCATCACGTTCACGTAGGCGAATTCGTTCATCATCGCCGGAACGACTTCATCGCGATACCGCTGCCGAATGCCCAACTCTGCCATACTCTGCTCCGCCTAATTCAGCGCCGCGCCACAACGGCGGCAGACGCGCTGCTTGCCATCATCGCTCAGCTGAAAACCAACGCGCACCGGCCGGTCACAACTACCGCAGACTGGCATCACATTCGACCAGTGAATCGGCGCGTCGAATTCCACGATCTGCGCGGGAATTTGCTGCCCGCCCCGCTGGCGCGCTTTCTCATGCCGCTTCAGCTGATTCACGCCGGTCACGATCACGCGCTCTTTGCGCTTCAACACTGCGATCACCTCGCCCCGCAAGCCCAAATCCTTGCCCGCAATGATTTCTACCGTGTCGCCCTTCTTGATCCGTTGCATTATCTTCCCCAGTTTCAGAGCGTTTCCGGCGCGAGCGAGACGATCTTCATGAATCCCCGGTCGCGCAATTCGCGCGCCACCGGGCCAAAGACGCGCGTCCCGCGTGGGTTCGCCAGGTCATCGCTCAATATCACGACCGCGTTGTCATCGAATTTCAAGTAAGAGCCATCGGAGCGGCGAAATTCTTTGGCGGTGCGCACGATGACGGCGCGTACGACCGTGCTCTTCTTGAGCGCGCCCTGCGAGGAGGCCGATTTCACGGTGCCGACCACAACATCACCGACGCGGCCATAGCGCCGCTTCGACCCGCCCAAAACGCGGATCACGAGGATCACCTGCGCGCCGCTGTTATCGGCCACTTTGAGGCGCGATTCAGTCTGTATCACCGCGCCCTCCTTCGAGCACCGTTTCGACCGCCCAACGCTTCAGCTTGCTGCGCGGCCGGCTCTCCACCAGCTTCACGAGCGCCCCCAGCGGCGCGCTCTCATGCTCGTCATGCGCGTAAAAGCGCTTCTTCATCACGATGACCTTCTTATAGATGCGGTGCATCGTCCGCCGTTCGACTTCGACGACGACGGTCTTTTGCATCTTGTCGCTCACAACACGGCCGATGAGCCGCCGCCTCTGGTTCGCCACCTTATTCCTCCTCCGCCGCGACGATCTCAGCCGCCAATTGCCGTTCGCGCCGCACCGTCAGCAATTGCGCCAGGTCTTGCCTCGCAAAGCGCGACAGGTTCGTATCGCCCAATTGGCCGGCCGCGCGTTGGAAGCGCAGCTGGAACAGCTCGTTCCGCTTATCCTCAATCGCATCCCGCAGCGCTTCGTCATCCATCTCCCGTATTTCGCGCACGTCCATCAGCTGACCTCTCGGCCGGAGATGGGGTCGAAGCGTTTGACGAAGCGCGTCTTGCAGGGCAGCTTGTGCATGCCGAGGCGCAACGCTTCGCGGGCGATCTCTTCCGAGACACCGCTCATCTCAAAGAGCACGCGCCCGGGCTTGACAACCGCCGCCCAATATTCGACCGAGCCCTTGCCTTTGCCCATGCGCGTTTCCGCCGCGCGCTTGGTGACCGGCTTATCCGGGAAGATGCGGATCCACACTTTGCCGCGGCGGCGAATATAACGCACCATCGCCTGGCGCACCGCTTCGATCTGTCGGCTAGACACCCAGGCTGGCTCCAACGCCTGGATGCCGTAATCGCCAAATTGCACGACGTTGCCGCGCGTGGCCTTACCACGCCGACGCCCGCGCATCTGCTTCAAATACTTCAACCGCTTCGGCATCAACATCGCGCCGCTCCTTCGCCCCGCCGCCCTAGCGACTCACGTAAACGTCTTGCTTTTCGCCGCCGCCATAATTGGCGAAGCTGTCGCTCAGCACCTCGCCGCGGTAAATCCATACCTTCACGCCCAAACAGCCGAAGGTGGTACGCGCTTCCGCCGTGCCGTAATCGATATCAGCGCGCAGCGTGCTCCGCGGGATGCGCCCTTCGCTCGTCCATTCGCGTCGGCTCATATCAGCACCACTGAGGCGGCCGGCGACCATGATCTTCACGCCTTGCCCGCCCGAACGCATCACCTGGGCGCTCACACGTTTCATCGCCCGCGAATGGCCGATGCGCCGCTCCAGTTGCCCCGCCACATTCTGCGCCACCAGCGTCGCATCCAGATCCGGTTTTTCGATTTCCGTAACTTCCACACGCACCGTCTTGCCGGTGAGTTGCTGGAGGGCGGCGCGCAAGCGCTTCACGCTCTCGCCTTTGCGTCCGATGATGATTCCCGGCCGCGCGGTGTGGATATTGATGAAGACCTGCTGAGATTTGCGCTCGATCTCAACGCGCGAAACGCCGGCGCGCGTTGATTCCGCCGCGATGAGGCGACGGATGGCCAAGTCTTCATGCAGCAGATCGGCGTATTCGCGGCCGGTGGCGAACCAGCGCGCGTCCCAATCCCGCGTGATCTTGAGCCGAAAACCGATCGGATGTACTTTGCGTCCCATATGCCCTTAGCCTTCCCGTTGAGCGAGGATGACGGTGAGATGTGAAAAGCGGATCACGCGCGGTTTATAGCGGCCGCGCGCGCCGGCCTTGAAGCGTTTCTGGCGCGGGGCATCGCCAGCGTAAATTTCGGAAACGACCATATCGCCGGGGTTGAGGTCAAAGTTGTTCTCCGCGCTGGCGAGGGCGCTTCGCAGCGTCTTGGTAATCAACGCCGCCCCTTTTTGCGGCATATGCGCCAGCACGACGAGGGCGTGCTCCGCATCGAGGCCACGCACCTGATCGCAGACCAAGCGCAGCTTGCGCGGCGAAATCCGTAAATGCTTTGTATGCGCCTGCACTTCCATCGTCTTCTACCCCTGCGCGCCCCGCCCTAACGGCGACGCTTCTTCTCCTCGTAATGGATGCCGCCCATGCGTCGCGTGGGGGCGAATTCGCCCAGCTTGTGGCCGACCATGTTCTCGGTGATGTAAATCGGCACATGGCGGCGGCCATCATGCACGGCAATCGTATGCCCTACCATCTGCGGGAAGATCGTGCTCGCCCGGCTCCAGGTGCGGATGACCATCTTGCTATTCGCGTTATTCAGCTTCTCGATCTTGCTGAGCAGCTTCGGCTCGATGAAATAGCCCTTCTTCAATGAACGCGACATGCTTTCACCCCTCCCTTAACGACGGCGCCCGCGACGGCGGATGATGAAGCGGTCGGTGCGCTTGTTCTGGCGGGTGCGCTTGCCGAGCGCCGGCTTGCCCCAGGGCGTCTTCGGCCCGGGAAGGCCAATGCCCGAACGGCCCTCTCCGCCGCCATGCGGGTGGCTGGCAGGGTCCTGCGCCGTGCCACGCACCGTCGGCCGGCGCCCGAGCCATCGTTTCCGCCCCGCTTTGCCCAATTTGATATTGCCATGGTCCGGATTGCCGACCTGGCCAATCGTCGCCACGCAGCGCGCGGATACATAACGCATCTCGCCGCTGGGCAGGCGCAACGTGGCGCGGCCGCCTTCCCGCGCGAGCAATTGCGCCCAGGAGCCCGCCGAACGGGCCATCTGCCCACCGCGGCCCGGCTCGAGTTCGATGTTGTGCACCTGTGTGCCGAGTGGGATATCGCTCAGCCGCAAGGCGTTACCCGGGCGCAGCAGGGCCATCTTGCCATTGCCGACCGTATCGCCCACCGAAAGACCCTGCGGTGCCAATATGTAGCGCTTCTCGCCATCTTCATATTCCAACAAGGCGATGTGCGCCGAACGGTTCGGGTCATATTCGATACTGAGCACGGTGGCGCGGCAATCGCTCTTACCGCGCCGGAAATCCAGTATACGGTAGCGCCGCTTATGGCCGCCGCCGCGGTGGCGGACGGTGATGCGCCCGCTATTATTGCGCCCGGCATTCTTGCGCAGCGCGCGCGTCAACGGCTTATGCGGCTTCTTCCGCGTAATTTCGGCGAAGGAATGCCCCGTCATATTGCGGCGCCCCGCCGATGTGGGTTTATAACTCTTTACAGCCATCGTCGCTCTCGCTCTCGCGCCCCTACAGGTTGAATAAATCGATCTCCTGGCCCTCGGCCAGGGTCACGATCGCTTTCTTCCATGCACTCTTGCGCCGGTACCAACGCTTCCCGCGCCGGCCCCGCTTCGCCGGGACGACCATCGTCCGCACATTCCGCACGTCCTTATCGAAAATGACCTCGACCGCCTCGCGAATCTGGATCTTGTTCGCGCGCACATTCACTTCGAAGACGTATTGCCGCTCCGTATCCGAGAGCATGCTCGATTTCTCGGTAACGATGGGACGGCGGATCACCTCGTAGATATGCACTTCGGCCATCGCCGGCCCCCTTCGCCCTAGCCCCAGATGCGCTGGATGGTTTCCAGCGCCGCCACGGGCAGGATCACGCGCTCGTAGCGCAACAAATCGCGAATGTTCAGGTATTCGGCCCGCAAATAACGCGCGCGCGGCAAATTGCGCAAGCCACGCGCGACGTGCTCATCCGCCGCCGGCAACACGACCAACGCGCTCTGCTCGCCGACCAGGGCACGCAACGCCGCAGCCATCGTGCTCGTCTTGCCATCGGTAACCGCGAATTCATCCACGAGCAGCAACTGCTCATCGCGCGTGATGGCGCTGAGGGCGCTGCGGATGGCGACGCGGCGCATCTTGCGCGGCATAGCCTGGCGGTAACTGCGCGGCTTTGGGCCAAAAGCGACGCCACCGCCGACGAAGATGGGCGCGCTACGGGCGCCATGGCGAGCACGGCCCGTGCCTTTTTGGCGCCAGGCTTTCGCCCCTGTCGCGCGGACTTCGCTGCGCGTCTTCGTCGAATGCGTGCCGCGCCGCGCGCCGGCCAGTTGTCGCAAATAGGCCTGGTGCATCAGGCCGACATTAATCCTCACGCCGAAGATCGCCACTGGCAATTCTTGCATGCCGATCTCTTCGCCGCGCATATTGTGCAGCGGCAGTCGCGTCTCGCCCATCAGCTGCCCTGCCCCTTTCGCGCCACACGCAAGAGCAGGATGCCATTCCGCGCGCCGGGCACGCTGCCCTTGATGGCGAGCAGGTTGCGCTCCGCATCCACGCGCATCACTTCCAGGTTCTGCGTGGTGGTGCGCTGATTGCCCATGCGCCCACTCATGCGCATGCCGCGCAGGGTGCGCCCCGGCGTCGCGCACATGCCGATGCTGCCGGGCGAGCGCATGCGGTCCGATTGGCCGTGCGTCTTCGGCCCGCGCGAGAAGCCGTGCCGCTTGATCGTCCCCGCAAATCCGCGCCCTTTGCTCACGCCGACGACATCCACGCGCTCGCCTTCGGTGAAATCCTCCACCGTGACCTCTTGCCCTTCTTTCACCTCCGCCTCTTCGTCCTGGTGCAGGCGAAATTCCCGCAAATAACGAAGCGCGGGCAGATTGTTGCGGCGCAGGTGACCGAGCTGGCCGCCGCTGAGGCGGCCGGAGCCGATCGCTTCGTAGCCCAGCTGCACGGCGCTATAGCCATCGCGCTCCCGCTGGCGGACCTGCGTTACGAAGCAAGGGCCCGCCTGGATGACGGTGACGGGCGTCACGTTGCCGCGCTCGTCGAATAGTTGAGTCATGCCGACCTTGCGGCCGATGATGCTTTTCATGCCGAATGAACTCCCTGGTTGCTCAGAGGCGGATTTCGATATCCACCCCGGCCGGCATATTCACGCGCATCAGCGTATCGATGACCTTGCTATCTGGGTCCAGCACATCGATGAGGCGCTTATGTGTGCGGATCTCAAAATGCTCTTGTGAATCTTTGTCGATAAAGGGCGAGCGGCGGACGGTGAATCGCTCGCGTCGTGTGGGCAGCGGCACCGGGCCGACGACCTTCGCGCCGGCGCGTTCCGCCGTCTCCACGATGCGATGCGCCGAATAATCCAGCACCCGATGATCGTAAGCCTTCAGGCGTATGCGGATCGTATGCTTCACGGCCATCCTTCACCTTCCCTTTTAGCGTTTCGCGGCGCCTAGCTCTTCACTTTTGTGATGATGCCCGCGCCGACGGTCAGGCCGCCTTCACGGATGGCGAACTTGGAGCCGCGCTCCAGCGCCACCGACGTGATCAGCTGCACCTGCAGATTCACGTTGTCGCCCGGCATGACCATCTCCACACCACCCGGCAGGGTGATCGTCCCCGTGACGTCCATGGTGCGGATGTAGAATTGCGGCCGATAGCCGGTGAAGAAGGCTTTGTGACGGCCGCCCTCGTCCTTGCGCAGTACGTAGACTTCGCTCATGAAATCGCGGTAGGGTGTGATGCTGCCGGGCTCGGCGAGCACCTGGCCGCGCTCCACTTCGTCGCGAGCGATGCCGCGCAACAGGATGCCGGCATTATCGCCCGCATCCGCCGAATCCAGCTCCTTATGGAACATCTCGATGCCGGTGACGACGGTCTGGCGGATGTCATCGCGCAGGCCGACGATATCCACCGTCTCGCCTTTTCGCAGCTGACCGCGCTCGACGCGCCCGGTGACGACCGTGCCACGACCTTTGATGGTGAAGACGTCTTCGATAGCCATCATGAACGGCAGCTCAATCTCGCGTGCCGGTGTCGGGATCCATGCATCCACCGCATCCATCAGCGCGCGGATGGATGCATATTCCGGCGCGTTGGGGTCATCGCTTTCGCTCTCAGCCGCTTGCAGGGCCGAGCCGCGCACGATGGGCGTATCCGCATCGAAGCCGTAGCTTTCCAGCAGCTCCTGCAGCTCCAATTCCACCAGCTCGAGCAGCTCGGGGTCGTCCATCTGGTCGGTCTTATTGAGGTAGACGACCATGGCGGGAACTTCGACCTGACGGGCGAGGAGGACGTGTTCGCGCGTTTGCGGCATGGGGCCATCGGGCGCGCTGACGACGAGGATCGCGCCATCCATCTGCGCCGCGCCGGTGATCATATTCTTGATGTAATCGCGGTGGCCGGGGCAATCCACATGCGCGTAGTGGCGGTTGTTGGTCTCGTATTCCACGTGGCGAATGTTGATGGTGATGCCGCGCGCTTTTTCTTCAGGCGCGTTGTCGATCTCCTCATAATCCATCCGTTTGGCCTGGCCAGAGAAGCCCAGCACCTTCGTGATGGAGGCGGTGAGCGTCGTTTTGCCGTGGTCGACGTGGCCGATGGTGCCGATATTCACATGTGGCTTGCTGCGGTCAAATTTCGCCTTGCCCATTGCCTATTCCCTCTTGCTCTTTCTTATGCTCTCGGTCGGTTTTGCCCAACGCCAGCCGACTAGCTGCCGCGGGCGAGGACACCCTCCGCCACTGATTGCGGCGCGGGGTGATAACGGTCAAATTCCATCGTGAAGTTGCCACGCCCTTGCGTCAAGCTGCGCAGGGTCGTCGCGTAGCCGAACATCTCGCCCAGCGGGATGTTGGCGCGGATGCTGGTGATCTGCCGATTGCGCGTTTCCATGCCATTCACGGTGCCGCGCCGCGCGGAGATATCGCCGACGAGCGCGCCTGTATAGGCATCCGGAGCGACGACCTCCACCTTCATCGTCGGTTCCAGCAAAGCCGGCGCCGCCTTCTGTACGCCCTCTTTGGCGCACATCGAACCGGCGATCTTGAAAGCGATCTCGCTACTATCCACCTCGTGGTACGCGCCATCCACCAGCGTCGCCTTCACGCCCACCACACTGAAACCCGCGAGGATGCCGCCCTGTAGGGCTTCGCGGATGCCCCTGGCGACCGGGCGGATATATTCGCGCGGCACAGAACCACCCCGCGTCGCATCCACGAAGAGGAAATCCTCGCCAGCGGGCAATTCGGCGCGGTCGGCTTCGCTCAGTGGCTCGAATTCGATGATGACACGCGCGTACTGACCAGCGCCGCCCGTCTGCCGCTTGAAGGTGGTATCCACGCGGCTGTTGCGCGTGATCGTCTCGCGATAGGCGACGCGCGGCCGGCCCACGTTGGCCTGCACGCCGAATTCGCGCAGCAAGCGATCGACCAGCACTTCCAGGTGCAGCTCACCCATGCCCCTGAGGATGGTCTGCCCCAGCGACGAGTCACTCTCCACAAGGAAGGTAGGGTCTTCTTCCGCCAGTCGCTGGAGCGCGACCCCCATCTTATCTTCATCGGCCTTGCTATTGGGCTCGATGGCGATCTCGATGACCGGCTTGGGGAAGCTGATGTTCTCGAGCAGGAGCGGCGCGCTCGGTTCGGCCAGCGTATCGCCGGTGAAACTGCCCTTGAGGCCCAAAATGGCGGCGATATCGCCGGCGTGCACCGTTTGCACATCCTCGCGGCGGTCGGCGAACATGCGCACAATGCGGCCGATGCGTTCGCGCTTGCCCTTCGTCGTGTTCATCAACATCGAGCCGCTGCGCAAGACGCCCGAATAGACGCGCACGAATGCCAACCGTCCAACATAAGGGTCCGTCAGGATCTTGAAGATCAGGGCGGAAAGCGGCGCCGCGTCATCTGCCGGGCGCTCTTCGCTCTTTTTCGTATGCACGTTCGTGCCGACCACGGGCGGGATATCCAATGGCGATGGCAGCAGCTCCACCACCTTATCCAGCAGCAGCTGCACGCCTTTATTCTTGAGCGCGGAGCCACAAAGCACCGGTTGCAGGCGGCCGGCGATCGTCGCCGCGCGCAGGCCGGCCAGCAATTCTTCGTCGCTGAACGACTCTTCCATCAGGTATTTCTCCATCAGGAAGTCATCGTTTTCCACGATGCGCTCGATCATCTCGCCGCGCATGGTCTCGGCCATTTCCCGATGGCTTTCGGGGATGGCGTGGCGCCGGATATCCGTCCCCATATCGTCGCCGTAAGTAACCAGCTCCATGGCGAAGAGGTCAATGATGCCGCCGAAATTCTCGCCATCGCCATAAGGTATCTGGATGGGGACGGGATGAGCGGCTAGGCGATCGCCGATCATCTGCACGCAGCGCATGAAATCGGCGCCGGTACGGTCCATCTTGTTGACGAAACAAATGCGCGGCACTTGGTATTCGTTCGCCTGCCGCCAGACGGTCTCCGATTGCGGCTCGACACCGGCCACGCCATCAAACACGACGACGCCGCCATCCAGGACGCGCAGGCTGCGCTGCACCTCGGCCGTGAAATCCACATGCCCGGGCGTATCGATGATGTTGACCTGGTGGCCGAGCCAGCTGGCGCTGACGGCGGCGGAGGTGATGGTGATGCCGCGCTCACGCTCCTGGGCCATGTAATCGGTAGTTGCGGCGCCTTCGTGCACCTCGCCGATGCGGTGCACCATACCCGTGTAATAGAGCACGCGTTCGGTCGTGGTGGTCTTGCCCGCGTCGATATGCGCGATGATGCCGATGTTGCGCACACGCTGCAGGTCAAAGTTCGCGTTGGTCTTGCCGTTCTTGCCGCTCATGTTTTTCCGTCTATTGTGGGCCCTGCATTGCTTACCGAAAGTGGGCGTAGGCCTTATTGGCCTCGGCCATGCGGTGCGTATCGTCTTTGCGTTTGACCGTATTGCCCTGGCCATGGAAGGCGTCGATGATTTCCGCGGAGAGTTTCTGCACCATGCCGCGGCCGCCGCGGCCGCGCGCGAAGGTCAGCAACCAGCGAATCGCCAACGAGCGAGCGCGGTACGGTGTGATTTCCACCGGCACCTGGTAGGTTGAGCCGCCGACGCGGCGCGCCTTGACTTCCACGATGGGCGTGACGTTGCGCAAGGCAACTTCGAAGACCTCGGCCGGGTCGCGCTTGAGGCGCTCTTCGATGAGGGTGAAGGCCTGATACATGATCTGGCGAGCGGTGCTCTTCTTACCGCCAAACATCATGCGGTTGATGAACATCTCCACATGGATATTGTTGTAGCGCACATCAGGCGCGATAACGCGGTGCGGTGGGCGGTTTCGTCTGGGCATCGATCGCTCCTTCCGTGCGGTAGCTAGCGGCGCGGCCGCTTAGTGCCGTATTTGCTGCGCGCCTTTTCGCGGTTCTCGACGCCATCGGCATCCAGAGTCCCGCGCACGATGTGATAGCGCACACCGGGCAGATCCTTCACGCGGCCGCCGCGCACGAGCACGACATTGTGTTCTTGCAAGCGGTGTCCCTCACCGGGGATATAGGCCGTCACCTCAATCTGGTTGGTGAGGCGGACGCGCGCCACCTTGCGCAAGGCGGAATTGGGTTTCTTGGGCGTCATGGTTTTGACTTGCATACAAACGCCACGCTTTTGTGGCGCGCCCTTACGGCGACGCGTGCGGGTGCGCCGATAGGCGTTCCAGGTGAATTGCAGCGCCGGCGCCTTGGATTTCTTGCGGCGCGCGCTGCGCCCCTTGCGCACCAGTTGGTTGATGGTCGGCATCGCCTCGCTCCCGCCCTATTCCCCAATCGCCATGGCGCCAACCGCAGCGCTCCAACCATACGAAACGGGCGCCCAATATCCACGCCCGATTTTCCTTGCCCCCTAATAGCGAGCCGGAGCGTGTTGCTCCACTTTCGCCATATCTCTGCGGTTTGGCGGCTAGCGCCTGGCGCTCATATCAAACGAACGTCAGGATAGCGGCCACAGCGGCCGAGTACCTTAGCAGCGCCCCAATTCGCTGTCAAGGGGCGAATGGCGTCATATATGCCTGAAACTGGCGCGGGCATTCAACGATTCGCGAATAGCTCACGCACGATGATGTTGCGCTGAATCTCGCTCGTGCCCTCGTAGATCTGAAAGATCTTCACATCGCGCAGCAGTTTCTCGACCGGGTATTCCTTCATGAAGCCATAGCCGCCGAAGACCTGCACTGCGTCCACCGCCGCGCGCGTCGCCATATCGGCGGCGAAGGCTTTGGCGAAAGCCGGCGCCTGCGGATTATGAACGCCGGCGTCCAGTTGCCAGGCCGCCTGCCAGACCAACAAGCGCGCCGCCTGACAATGAATCGCCATATCGGCGATCTTATGCCCCACGGCCTGGTGCTGGTAGATGGGCTGCCCGAAAGCTTCGCGCTCGGCGGCGTAGCGCACACATTCCTCCAACGCGCGCCGCTGCAAGCCCACCGCCGCTGCCGAAACGCCCGGCCGGCTGTAATCGAAGACCTTCATCGCCAAATAAAAGCCGCGCCCCACCGCGCCGATCACGTTTCCCGCCGGCACTTCCACGTTCTCCAGCACCACCTCGGCCGTATCCGAGGCGCGCTGGCCGAGCTTGTCGAACTTCTTGCCGACGCTGAGGCCGGGCGTCTCGCGATCCACGACGAAACAGGTCATGCCGCGGTGGCCGGCGCTGGGGTCCGTCTTGGCGAAGATCGTGAAGAAATTCGCGAAGCTCGCGTTGGTGATGAAGGTCTTGGCGCCGTTGAGGATGTACGCGCCGTTGCGCTTCTCCGCACGAGTTTCGATGCCGACGACGTTGGAGCCGGCCGCCGCTTCCGTAACGCCATAGGAGACGAATTCGCCGCGCTCCTGCAGGCGCTCCCCCAGCCAATAATGCTTCTGCTCTTCGGTGCCGGCGAGGATGATGGGCAGCGCGCCCAGCTGGTTGGTGGAGAGGCTGGTGCTGATGCCAGTGCAGGCGTAGGCCAGCTCCTCGGCGACGATCACCTCATCCATCGCGCTGGCGCCGAGGCCGCCGTAGGCTTCCGGGATGCCCATATTGGTGAGGCCGAGGCTGCGCGCTTTATCGTACAGCTCGTGCGGGAAGCGTGAATCGCGGTCGCATTCTTCGACGAGGGGGAGGATATCGTTGTGGGCAAAATCGCGCGCGAGCTTTTGCAGCATCTGCTGCTCTTCACTGAGGGCGAAACTGGGGCCAGAGGCGGGGCCGTTGGCAGTCATTGCGGGCATTCTCCTAACGCGCTGCTGAGGCTCAGTATAGCAAAAGCCCCAAAGATTCGGATGGGCAGCGGCGTGGCGCGCGCTAGAATTTTCCCGTATTGATCCAAAAAGGAGGCGAAACGATGCGCACGGAGACTTTTTACTATGACAACAGCGGCTATTACGGCTACGTCCTATTCAGCGGCACGAACGCAGAATTGCACGGTTTGTTGAACGCGTTAGGGCGCGGGGATAAAGAACATGGCTTCGGCTGGCACCGCTGGGGGCGCAGCTTCCGCCCGGCAGATAACGGCACCGTGTATGACTATTACATCCGCTTGCGCAGCAAAACGGGTACGAAACCCGCGCCAGGGGTGGTGGAAGCCTTCTTGAAAGAAGCGCTGCCGCCGCGTGAAACCTTGACAGGGAAATCAGAACGAGAACTGGCCCAGGATGACGCGCCCAACTCGAGCGCGGCGCACCGCTCGATTCTCAACAATGGTACGAAGAATCCCAAAAGTTGGAACAGTTGCTCAAAGACCAAAAGCGGCGTAACAAAGATTTGAATCAAGAAAAGCAAGAACTACGGCGCGAAAGCAAGAATATCCAACAAGAAAGCAAGAAGTGGAAAGACCTATATGAAAAGGCCAACCAACGAGCCGCCGAGATCGAACGGCAACGGGATGAAGAGCGTGAACCGCCACCGAGCGCCGAGCGTCCGGCGGCAAACTGCGCATGCAAGATTTCGAAGACATCGTCAAAGGTGCCTTTCCGAATTTACATCTGATGCAGGATTCCTTAGAAACTGTGTATTACGGCTTGCAGAATTATCGTGCCCTCATGTACATACTGGCCCGTATCGTGTACGAAGAGAGTTACAACGGGCGCAACCCGATGAAGAATGCGCGGAAATGGCGCGAAGATAGGTTCGACAAGGAATGGCGGATTTACTTTTGTAAGGAATCAGGACTCTTGGGCGATAAGGTACTCACGCTCATTGGTGATAAGAATAGCCAATCCAACGACACAGATTGGCTCCGCGCCAACCCACCCGAATCCTGCCTCTAACCCCTTGACCGCCGCCCCGATTTTCCGTATCCTTACAGCATCGTCCGGGGGTGATTCTAGATTCGACACGGGAGGTGGAACCGGCGCAGCAGGCCGCGGCGCTCGCCCGCGCAACAACGAGCACACACTCTGGAGTGCCGAAACCGACTCCTACGCTCTCGCCGCCGCTTAAGCGCACCCGCCACTAGGCGGGCCTCGCTAAAGCGTGGCAGAGCGCCAGCACCACGTGAGGCTGGCTGTCCCGCGGGAACGTCTCCGTTCCGACCCCGCGCAGGGCATCACACAAGAGCGGAGTGCGAGTGGTCCCCGCCGCGCGGATCGCCCAAGTGCCAGCGGCTAGCCCGGCAAGGGCGCGTTCGCCCGCCCCCTGCCAGCGCGAAACCTAACGGCGAACTAAGCCTGTAGACGCGTCGTTTCGAATTTCGTGGACAGCGGTGCAAATCCGCTCACCTCCACTCCAACCCCGCCCGCAACCCGCCAACGCTGGCGGGTTGTTGTTTCCTGCTCACGATACCCTACCCTGGCTACGCGCCCGACTCACCAGCCTAATGCCGCATCCTTCGTTATATTCACGCTACCATGCGCTACCTTAATCGCCGCGCCCGCGCGCTCGCCCTGTTTGCCTTCCTCGTCCTCGCCGCCTGCGCCCCGCAGTCCACTGACGCCCCCATCCACCAAACCGCCGCCAGCCTCGAAACCCAGATCTCCGCCATCCGCCGCAGCGCCACCGTCGCCGCGGAACGTATGCAGATCACCGTCGTCGGATCGCGCAACCAGCTCGACCAGATCGCCAGCAACTACGCCGCCCTCAGCGGCACCCTCGCCGCTCGCGGCTACGACCCCGCCGCCCTCAGCCCGCCAACTACCACCGACGCCAATGCGCCTCAGATCACCCAGTCGCCTGCGCTGTCCAACGCGCCCACCCTCGCCATCACGCCACCCTCTCCGCGGATCACAGCGCAACTCACCCCCGCGCGCAGCGCCCCGACGCTGAGCGACTTTCGCATCGGCCTCGCCATCGGCAGCGACGATTGCGTCTCCGCGCCGAATCTCACCTTCACGGCGGATGCGCCAGCCATTTACGCCTCCGCGCGCGCGCGCGACCTGCCAGCAGACGCGCAACTCCGCACGCTCTGGTTTGCCGCCGGGGTGGAGCGCGTCGCCTTAAGCTATTCGCCCGAGTTCGCCATCACCGACCACTGCGTCTGGTTCTTCATCGATTCGAGCGATGCGCCCTTCGTGTCCGGCGACTGGGCGGTGAGCTGGGAACTGGGCGGCGTACCTTACCCCCGCCAATCCTTCACTATCGCGCCGAATTAGCGGCGTTGCTAGCGGCGCGTGCCCGCTTTGCGTTATCATTGCACCCATCAGCTCAGCCAACGGGAATTCGGCCATGTCTCGTCGATTGGTCATTCTGTGTGTATGTGCCCTCGCGATCGGCACAATGACTTCGTTGCTGCCCGCGTACTCAGCAAATTCGCTTTCTTTTGCCGACGAAAATGCGCCCGCCGCCACCCTGCCACATCTGGAAAGTGTTTACGCCGGCCCCATCCCGCCCATATTTTTTTCCTTCCGCCTCGGCAGCATCGGCATCGTCTACAGGGGCGGGGATGGTGACAGGGCAGTGATAGAAATCTATGGCATCACCGATCAGAGTGAAGGTCAACTCCTGCTCTTCATCACCCAGCCGAGGTCAACGCGGTGCAGCCTTTCGGCCTCGTCGCCGCCTCTGATGATCAAACAGTGGCAGTTGTCGTCTGGGAGGATCGCAATGTCACCATCGCCATGGGCGGTCCCGAAAACGAGGGAAAGGTACATTACGTGACGCTGCGTGGCGGTCTGGATGGCCCCGTCATGGAGGCAGGGAACCGCTTAGGGGACGCGCCTGGTTCGGAATTCGCATCGCGTTCCGGCACCCTCTCGGATTTACAGCTCGGCACCAGCGTCGGCGCGGACGATTGTGTCGCT
Source organism: Phototrophicaceae bacterium (assembly GCA_965237765.1). Lineage (GTDB taxonomy): Bacteria > Chloroflexota > Anaerolineae > Aggregatilineales > Phototrophicaceae > WTGJ01. Next base: position 1,476,570 of record OZ250157.1, on the reverse strand, counting down.
ACGCCGCAAAGCAGTTTCTCCAGCACGGCAACGAGCAGCATTTACGTCTCGGCCATGGTCCGCAATAAGCCGCCGGGGGTAACGCTGCAATCCGTCTGGTCATACAGCGGAGATGAACGAGTGCGCTTCGATTACACACCGGACTTCCACATCCAGGAAAGTTGTATCTGGTTCTTCATCGATCCAAACGATACCGAATTCACTCCCGGTGATTGGCGGGTAGAGTTGAACGTCAATGGTGCACTATATGGCGCGTTAAATTTCCAGATTACTCCTTAGCGACCGCGCGCCTTATCCGTGCCAGCACATTCCGCCAATCCCATGGTGTTGCCGTCCGCCCCGCTGGGGCGGCGTGCGTGAGCGTCGTCCAGCCGCCTCCATAAACGCCCACCAAGGGCCGCAACTCGCGCAGCAACAACGGCAAGGGCCGCACCGGCGCGCGCCGCAAGGCGATCTCCAAAAAGGCGCCATGATGCCGGAAATAAGGTGCCGACTCCCGCAACGGCTCCGCTTCCCAACGCCAATGCTCAGGAAAGAAATAGTAATAGGCACAATAGGCGATGGCGGTGCGGATGCTGACATGGCGCGAATGCGCCGTCCATAGCGACTGGAGCGACTGGCTTTCCGATTGTCTTGATGATTCTCGCCCTGGCGACTTTTGCCAGCGCGCGTCGACATGCTCGGCCGCTTCCGCCAGCAACGCATATGCCTGCGTAGCGCGCAATTGCCGCGCGAAACTGCCCGCCGGCGCCGCGCCCATCTCTTCGCCGACCACCGGCCGCCAATAGCCCTCCGGGTGCAAATCCTGCGCGATGGCTTCGCGAAATGCTGCCGCGCCCGCCTCCAACAGCGCCTCCTCCTCGAGTAAGACACCGGCGACCAGCTGCAACAACTGCGCCCAGGCGTGCTCGTCATATTCCCGCGGCGGTGGCGCAGTTTGCCAGGCAGCGCGCCAGGCAGCGCGCAGAGTATCGCCCTCCGCGCCGAGCAGTGGCTGGAGCAGCTCCAGCGTCTGCGCTCGCGCAAGCAATTGCCCGGCGGCGCGCAGATAATCGCTCGGCCCTTCGCCCGTCAATAGATCGCGAAGGATGGCGAGCGAGCGCGCCGCAGCCTGGGCATCGTCGGCGAAGCGGTAACGCATCCCGCCCCAGAGCGCCAGGGAATGCAATGCGTCGCGCGGCGCGGGCAACGACGGCGTCCCGGTGGCTGGCGGCCGCTCCAATTGTGCCCAAGCGGCGGCCAGCGGCGCCTCCGTCCGCCTAGCGCGTGCCAGCTCCCGCTCACCCTCACCGAAGAAGAGACCGAAATGCGGCAGGGCGCTCACGCGGCGGCCCGACGAGCGCAACTCGCCATTGCCATGCCTGGCGCGCTGCGGCGCGCGTCAATCATCCGCATCGCCATCGCCTCCTAGCGAGGATCCCTTGCTTTCCTCCCACCAGCGGAAGCCGGGTGGCAGATTCGTCATTCCCGGCTGCGCGCGCCAGCTCTCGGCGGCTATGGGCGGCGGCGGCGGCGGCGCTTCCCCCTGCCCTGGTATCGCGTTCGTCGTCTCGTAGCGCGAGGGCGGCGGCGGCGGCAGGCGCAACACGCGCAACCGTTGCCGCAACGAGCTCACAATCGCTCCCAGCCCAAAGAACGCGGCGAAAGCGTTCAGCATCCAACCCGCATAGGGAAGCGAGCTCAGCAGCGCCAATACCGCGCAACCCAGTAACGCCGCCAGGTAACCTACGCCGCCGGCCAGGTAGCCGCCATTACCCCCGCGCTGCGCGTTGGCTCCCTGCAGCCGCGAAGCGGTGGCGCGCATTGCACCGCGCCGATACAGCCAGCGCCCCAACGCCACCGCGGCCACCACGCGCGACAGAAAAATGGCGCCGAAATAAAACAGGCTCCCCAGCCCGAAATCCACCATCCCCACCAGCAGCGCGCCATACAGCAACAAATCACTCCCCAGCCAATTCAGCGGCAGCAACAACAACCCGCTCACCAGCGCCACCAGCAGCGCGATCGGGAAGGAGAGGATGAAGGTCAGCAAGCCGACGCCGAAGCTGGGCAGGGGCCGTTGGGAGATATGCCGCAGCGAATCATGCAGCGGCCGCCCCGCCAATAGCAACGCGCATGAAGTGATCGCCGCCAGGACCACAAATTCGCGCAACGTGTTTCGCCAATAACGCTGCCAACCCCCTGGGCGGACGACGCTGGTCGCGCTCGCTGGCGCCTGATCGTGAAAGACGCGCCCGCCGACGGAGCCGCGCAATTCCGCTGGCCGCGGCGCCTTATAGCGCAAATCGCCCGCCACGCTCGCGCCCTCCGCCAAGGTCAGCCCCGGCGGCAACAGCTCCACCTCCAGCGGCAAGGGCAAAATGTTCAACAACGGTTGCAGTTGACTGATACCCGTCGTCGCCGAATCGCCGACCGTCGCGCGCACATCCCCCGCCACAACCCCACCCAGCGCCAACCGTGAGCCGAGGTATTCGACCGCGCCGCCGACCACGCCATCCAACAACAACTGGTAGCCGATGCCGAGGTAATCGCCCGGCAAGCGCGCGTCCGTTCGCAAACGCGTGTGCAAGGTCGCTGCGAGGATAGCGGCCCTCTCATCCTGCCATCGCGCTCCTTCATGGATTTCCAGCACCCCACCGGCAAAATGCAGATCCTTGGCCAGTTCGCCGTGCAGGTCCAGCCGCGTGGCCAGGATATAAACATCGCCACCGACAGTGCCGCGGATTTCCGCCTCGACGGCCACGACGATGAGCGCACCATCGACCTGGCCATCCAACTGCAAGCGCTCGCAGAAGGCAATGAAGTTGCCAAGAATGCGACGCTCAGCGGGGATGTGGCAGCGATCGATTTCCTGGGCGGCGGCGCCAGCAATACCGAGCAGGGCGACGAGCAAGCAGAAAATGGCCAGCCGCGCTCGCGGGCGCACGGGCTGGTGAAGAGGAAATCGCCGGTGGACCATGCGGGCGATGATAGCGCAGGGTGGCGGCCGCTAGAAGCGCGTGCGGGCACTTCGCGGCCGTAAGAAGCGCGTGGCAGCACTTCGCGCCCGTAAGAAGCGCGTGGCGGCACTTCGCGCCCGTAAGAAGCGCGTGCGAGCACTTCGCCGCCATAAGAAGCGCGTGGCGGCACTTCGCGCCCGTAAGAAGCGCGTGGCGGCACTTCGCCGCCGTAAGAAGCGCGTGGCGGCACTTCGCCGCCGTAAGAAGCGCGTGCGGGCACTTCGCCGCTTGGCCAGATGTACGATTGAACGAGGACGTGCAGGTATTGGGCGAAACCCGCGTTCTATCCCGCCGAATCTCCTTCGTCCGCCAGGAACGCGTGCGGGCACTTCGCCGCCGTAAGAAGCGCGTGGCGGCACTTCGCGCCCGTAAGAAGCACCGCAATTTCGCTCATCAAGCGCTCGCCGACCACTGCCTTGCTGAGCAGCGGCCACTCCTCCACTGCGCCGCCCTTCGCGAAAAGGGTGATACGGTTCGTCGGCGTTGCAAAGCCAGCATCGTGAGCGCTGATATCGTTCGCCAATAGCAAATCCAGGCGCTTGGCCGCCAATTTCTCCGCCGCGTGGCGTCGTAAATTCTCGCTTTCCGCCGCAAACCCAACGACAACGCGCGGGCCGGCGCCCGTTTCGCGCAGTTCGGCGACCGCGGCTAGCGTATCCGGCGCACGCTGCAGGTTGAGGGAGAGCGTTTCCGCCGCCTCGCGCTTGATTTTCTGCGGCGCGCGCGCGGCGGGCTGGTAATCGGCGACAGCGGCGGCCATCACCAGGACATCGACTTCGTCCGCGCGGGCCAGCGTTTCCGCGCGCATTTCGGCGGCCGTCTCGACCTGCACAATTTCCGCGCCCACAGGCGGCGTGAGCCCCTCCACAGCGCTGATGAGCGTCACCTCGGCGCCCGCATCGAGCGCGGCCTGCGCGATAGCGTAACCCTGACGGCCGCTGGAGCGGTTACCGAGGTAGCGAACGGGGTCCAACGACTCACGCGTGCCGCCGGCGCTGATGAGCAACCTCCGCCCTCGCAACGCACCATCGATGCGCCCCAGCGCGCGCCGGATTTCGCCGGTCAGCACTGCCGTTTCCGGCAAGCGCCCGGCGCCCACGAGTCCAGAGGCCATGCGCCCCACCGCGGGCGCGATGATCTGCACGCCGCGCGCGCGCAGGGTGGCGAGGTTGGCCTGCGTGGCCGCGTGCTCATACATGCCGCCATCCATCGCCGGCGCGATTAGGAGCGGACAACGCAGCGAGAGCGCCGTGAGGGTGAGCATGTTCTCAGCGAAGCCCGCGGCGAGCTTCGCGATGGTCTGGGCGGTGCAGGGCGCGATGAGGCAAAGATCGGCGCTCTCACCGAGGGCGATGTGGGCGATATGGCCGGATTCGCCGTCTCCCGCATCCCACATATCGGTATGGACGGGCTGGCCGGTGACCGCGCGAAAGCTGAGCGGCGCCACGAATCGTCGCGCGGAATCGCTGAGAATGACAGACACGCGCGCGCTACCCTGAGTCAGCTGGCTAGCGAGGTCAACGGCTTTATAGGCGGCGACGCTGCCGGTTACGCCGAGGAGCAAATGCTTGCCAGCGAGGATGGCTGGGTTGCTCACGGATGCGCCCCTGTCCACTAACGCGCCTGCCGGCGGCCGCGCAGGAGGTAGAAGGCGACACTGAGCGCCAACAGGACGACGATAGAAGCGACGAGGAGGGGGGTGTTATCGGCGGGCTCGGCCGGCGGCGTTAGATCCACCGGGATCAGCGTGGCCGTCGGCGCGGGTGTTCCACTGGGTGCGATGAGCGTAGCCGTTGACGGGATGGTTGTGGCCGTCGGCGCGGGCGTTTCGCTGGGTGGAATGGGCGTGGCCGTCGGCGTTTCGTTGGGGGCAATATCGGTGGCTTCACCTGCCTCGGTCGCCGTGCTCACTGCGGGGAGGTCGAACGCATCCGCCGTCTCACTCGGGGAAAGCGGCTGAACGGGTAGATCCGTAGTGTCGAGCGCCGATGTGACGCTGGGAATAGCAGCTTCTGTCTGCGTGGCGATCGCCTGCTCGGTGGTCACCGCGATGGCTTGCTCCGTTGCGCTGGCAATCGCTTGCTCTGTAGCCGCCACAATGGCTTGTTCGGTGGCCGCAGCGATGGTTTGCTCAGTAACCGCAGCGATGACTCGTTGTGTGGCGCTGGCGATGGCTTGCTCAGTGGCTGCCGCGATGGCTTGTTCGGTGGCCGCAGCGATGGCTCGTTGCGTTGCGGTGGCGCGCACGATCTCCCTAGCTGCTTGCCTCGCCGCTTGAACGGCCGTCGCCCGCCATTCTTGCGTAGCCGTGGCCCGCGCCTCTTGCGCGGCCGTAGCGCGCACGATCTCCGTGGCCGTAGCGCGCGCCTCTTGCGTTGCCGTCGCCCTTACAATTTCTGTTGCCGTGGCTCGTGCTTCTTGCGTGGCCGTCGCGATGACTCGTTGCGTGGCGCTGGCGATCGCCTGCTCCGTTGCCGTGGCAATGGCTCGCTCGGTAGCGGTGGCGATGGCTCGCTCGGTGGCCGTCGCGATGGCTCGTTGCGTGGCGCTGGCGATCGCCTGCTCCGTGGCCGTTGCTCGCACGATCTCCGTGGCAGTAGTCCGCGCTTCTTGCGTGGCGGTAGCGATGGCTTGCTCGGTGGCGGTGGCGATGGCCTGCTCGGTGGCCGTGGCGATGGCTCGCTCGGTGGCCGTCGCGATGGCTCGTTGCGTGGCGCTGGCGATCGCCTGCTCCGTGGCCGTCGCTGGCCTGCACGATCTCCGTGGCAGTAGTCCGCGCTTCTTGCGTGGCGGTAGCGATGGCCTGCTCGGTGGCGGTAGCGATGGCCTGCTCGGTGGCGGTAGCGATGGCCTGCTCGGTGGCCGTGGCGATGGCCTGCTCGGTGGCGGTAGCGATGGCCTGCTCGGTGGCGGTGGCGATGGCCTGCTCGGTGGCCGTCGCGATGACTCGTTGCGTGGCGCTGGCGATCGCCTGCTCCGTTGCCGTGGCACGAACGATCTCCGTGGCAGTAGTCCGCGCTTCTTGCGTGGCGGTAGCGATGGCTTGCTCCGTTGCGGTGGCGATGGCCTGCTCGGTGGCGGTGGCGATGGCCTGCTCGGTAGCGCTGACGACGGCCTGCTCCGTGGCGGTGGCGATGGCCTGCTCGGTGGCCGTCGCGATGGCCTGCTCGGTGGCGGTGGCGATGGCCTGTTCGGTGGCCGTGGCGATGGCTTGCTCAGTGGCCGTCACGATGGCTTGTTGCGTAGCGCTGGCGACGGCCTGTTCGGTTGCGGTGGCGATGGCTTGCTCAGTGGCCGTCACGATGGCTTGTTGCGTAGCGCTGGCGACGGCCTGTTCGGTGGCGGTGGCGATCGCCTGCTCGGTAGCGGTGGCGACGGCCTGTTCGGTGGCGGTAGCGATGGCCTGCTCGGTGGCGGTAGCGATGGCCTGTTCGGTGGCCGTGGCGACGGCCTGCTCCGTTGCGGTAGCGATGGCCTGCTCGGTGGCCGTGGCGATGGCTTGCTCAGTGGCCGTCACGATGGCTTGTTGCGTAGCGCTGGCGACGGCCTGCTCGGTGGCCGTGGCGATGGCCTGCTCGGTTGCGGTGGCGACAGCCTGTTCGGTTGCGGTAGCGATGGCCTGCTCGGTGGCGGTGGCGATGGCCTGTTCGGTGGCGGTGGCGACGGCCTGCTCGGTGGCGGTAGCGATGGCCTGCTCGGTGGCCGTCGCGATGGCTCGCTCGGTGGCGGTGGCGACGGCCTGCTCGGTGGCGGTAGCGATGGCCTGCTCGGTGGCCGTCGCGATGGCTCGCTCGGTGGCGGTGGCGACGGCCTGCTCCGTTGCGGTGGCGATGGCCTGCTCGGTGGCGGTGGCGATGGCCTGCTCGGTTGCGGTGGCGATGGCCTGCTCGGTTGCGGTGGCGATGGCCTGCTCGGTTGCGGTGGCGATGGCCTGCTCGGTTGCGGTGGCGCGCACGATATCCCTAGCCCTGTTCCTCGCTTCTTGCACAGCTGTCGCCCGCACGATCTCCGTAGCTGCGACCCTCGCTTCTTGCGTGACGGTAGCGATGGCCTGCCTGGTAGCCGTGGCGATGGCTTGCTCAGTGGCCGTCACGATGGCTTGTTGCGTAGCGCTGGCGACGGCCTGTTCGGTTGCGGTGGCGATGGCCTGCTCGGTTGCGGTAGCGATGGCCTGCTCCGTCGCGGTCGCGCGCACGATATCCCTAGCCCTGTCCCTCGCTTCTTGCACGGCTGTCGCCCGCATGATCTCCGTAGCTGCGACCCTCGCTTCTTGCGTGACGGTAGCGATGGCCTGCCCGGTGGCCGTGGCGATGGCTTGCTCAGTGGCCGTCACGATGGCTTGTTGCGTAGCGCTGGCGATGGCCTGCTCCGTCGCGGTCGCGCGCACGATATCCCTAGCCCTGTCCCTCGCTTCTTGCACGGCTGTCGCCCGCACGATCTCCGTAGCTGCGACCCTCGCTTCTTGCGTGACGGTAGCGATGGCCTGCCCGGTAGCCGTGGCGATGGCTTGCTCCATCGCCGTTGCGCTGGCGGCCGCACGCGCGGTGGCCGCGATCACCGTCGTAGTGGCGATTCGCGCAGGCTCCTCAGGCACGGTGAATTCAATCGTCGTCGTATCTTCGCGCAAACTATCGTTGATGACCTGGATCTCCAACGTATGTTCGCCAGGCGGAATATCTAGCACTTCCAGGTCAATCTCGTACGGCGCTTCGATCAGGCGCTCAATTTCCACTCCATCGAGGCGGGTGACGACGCGCAGCACCTCTGTCTGACTATCGACATCAACGTTTATGCGGCGATCTTCGCTCAGGATATCGCCAGACGCCAGACCACCGACAGCAGTCTCCGGGTTGAGCGCGGCTACCTCGAAATCGATGGAGGCTTCGCTCACGAGGCTGGTAGCGCGATCTTCGACGGTGATGGTGATGGTGTTAGGGCCGGGCTGCAAATCACGGGGGTTGAGCGTGATACCCTCCGCGGCGCTCAATTCCGGGCCGGTGTTTAATCTGTAGCGCCGCTCGATATCGCCGCCGACCTGCGTGGCGATAATTCCCAGATCCACATTGGCGATCTCCTCCAGGAAGTCGCCATCCTCGAGGCCCTCCACGCGGAAGAGGGGCGGGAGTGGGGGTACTTCGAAGGACACCCGTTCGCTGGCGCTCTGCTCAGCTTCATTGGTAATGATAAATTCCAGCTCGTGCGGCCCTTCGTTGAATTCGTAGGGATCCAGCCGCACCGTGATATCCTTTTCCAGCGAGGCCTCCGAGACACCATCCAGCACGATTTCGGCGGTGGCGAATGGCGTTTGCCCGCCGACTTCGACCAAAACTTCTACCGGATCCCGCAGCACGGGCTGCTCCAGCAAGGAGCTGATCACTGTGATTTCCGGCGGCAGGGCGGCGACATCGAAAGGCACGGTGAGGCCGGCGGAATCGCCATCCACATCGCGCGCGGCGATGGTCATTTTATGCGGGCCGGGAGCCAGCTCAACGGGATCCACCGCAGCGCTGTATTTCTCGTCCACAACCTCTGCAGTGATCTGCTCGCCATCCAGCGCGATGGAAACATCCTGCAGCTCATCATCGGCAGCGACGTTGAAAGAGAAGATGGTCGGCTCCTCGATGGGCGCGCTGGGCGGCTCGAGCAGCGTAGTGATGTAAGGCACGGGGATGGGCGAGCGCACGATAGCTTGCGTGGAATCGATACGCCCTGTTTCCGTTTTGAGCGCCACCCCGAGCGAATATATGCTGCCATTCAGCGGTAAATCCGCCTCGATCGTGAGGATGTATTGGCTGCGGAAGAGCGCGGCGAATTCGCTATAGCGGGCTTCCAGCTCATCTGGCGAGGGAGATTCCGAGAAGATGCCGTAGCCAGCGGCGGAAAGTTCCTGCAGGTAATCGCGGTCGAATTCGTCGTAACCGAGACCGATAGTATACACAGGCACGCCGCGGTTTTTGGCAGCGATGCGCGCGTCCTCGCGTCCCGCCGTGCTGACGCCGCCGTATTCGTGGCCGTCGCTGAGGATGATGACGGCGCGACGCGGGGTCGGGGCACGGGCAGCCAACTCCACCGCGTCATACCCGGCCTGATACAATGCGGTCCGCCCGCCAGCGATAAGGGCATTGATCGACGCGCGCAGGGTATCTTTATCCGTCGTGAATTCCTGAATGATCTGGGTTGTTGAATCGAAGGCCAGCAGGGCGACGGGCGCGTTCTCGCCGATAACATCGACAAAGGTGTTGGCCGCTTCCTTGAGAGCGCGGATAGGCGTGCCTTGCATGCTGCTGCTCGTATCCAGCGCCAAGACGACCGCGTAGCTCAAGTCATCGTTGGTAATATTCTCGACGTTGATGAGGCGGCCCAGCTCTGCAATTTCGCCGAAGAGCGCGAAATCCTCCAGCCGCAAATCGCGCACGGTTCGGCCGAAGGAATCGGTAACGCTGACAGTGACGTAGAGATTGGGTAACTCGAGAGGATTGATGCCATGGATTTCGATGTGGGCCGGCTCACCAGCGCTCATGTCGTCTTCCTGGGCGACGGTGGGCGAGAGCGGCAATAGCATCGCCAGCAGCGCCAACAGGACGAACCAATAGGGGCGAAGGTGGCGGATTGAGGGCAAGGGCACACACTCCCGGAGAGTAGCTAATAAGGCAGCCAGTATAGCAAATCGCGGCGGGGATGGTAGCACAAGGTAAAATATGCGCATCAAGCGATGAGGAGGGCACGATGCGCATATTGACGGGCGAAGAAGTGCGGCGGGCTTTGCCGATGCCCGCCGCGATCGAAGCCGTGCGGGAAGCCTACCGCGCGCTCAGCGCCGGTGAAATCGAGGCGCCCATTCGGGGGATCATGCCGGTGCCAGGGGGCGTGCTGCTCTCCATGCCAGCGCACGCAATCGGTGCGTCGATCAGCTCGGTGAAGCTGGTCACCTTTTATGGCGAGAATCCCGCGCGCGGCCTGCCGACGATTCATGGCACCGTGATCGTCTTCGATGCGGAAACGGGCCGGCCGCTCGCCCTGCTGGAAGCCTCCGCCCTCACCGCGATCCGCACCGGCGCAGCCTCCGGCGTGGCGACGGATTGCCTGGCGCGGGCGAATTCGCGCGCGCTGGCCCTGCTTGGCGCGGGCGCACAGGCGCCCACACAGGCCGCGGCCGTTTGCGCCGTCCGCCCCATCGAAGAAATCCGCATATTTAGCCTGGAAGGCGCAGACCGCCTTGCCAGCAATTTGCGGGCGGAATACGGCGAGCGCATGCGGGTGATCCTGGCGGGCAGCGCGGCCGAAGCCGTCGCCGGCGCCGACGTGATCTGCACAGTCACCACCAGCCATAAGCCCATCTTCACCCTGGCGGACCTCACCCCCGGCGCGCATATCAACGGTATCGGTTCCTTCACGCCGCAAATGCAGGAAATCGGCGCCGATGTCGTGAGCGCGGCGCAAGTCTTCGTCGACCACCGCGAGAGCGTCTGGGAAGAAGCGGGCGACCTCATCATCGCGCGCGATTCCGGCCACTTTACCGAATCGGATATCCGCGCCGAAATCGGCGAAGTGATCGCCGGCCGGGCGCGCGGCCGCGAAAGCGCGGATGAGCTGACCTTCTTCAAATCGGTAGGACATGCCGCGCAGGATGCCCTCAGCGCCGCCGCCATCGTCGCGCGCGCGGAAGCGGAAGGCCTCGGGCAAGAGTTCGCTTTCTAAACGCGCTTTCTGAGCGGCGTGCTATTCCTCCACCACGAGCAGGCGGATTGTGCCATCTACCACGCTCAGCTGCAGGTGGCTCCAGCCGCCCTCGGCCGACGCGGCGATGGCGACGAGCGCATCCCCCTCGCGCGCGAAATGAGCCCGCGGAAATTCCGCATCGCCCGCCGTGATCACGGGCAAACGCGCATCTAGCCCCGCTGGCAAGCGCAACGTGAGGTTACCTTCCGCCAGCGCAATTCCGCCGATCGCTTCGCCTCTCGGCGTCCCCAGCGGCGCATAGTGCGGCAACGAGACGAGCGCATCCCCCCGCGCCAGCTCCACATTCAGCCGCTCCAGCTGCAACCCGCCGAGCGAGAGGATGATTTCGCCCGCGCCGCTGCGGATGAGCAGATCCAGCGGCGCATCGGCCGGCAGCTGCAGGCGCAATTCACCGCGGCCGCGCGCGCGCAGGGGCGGAAACGCCTCCCGTTGACTTTCGCGGATGAGCAAATCAGCCGTGCCATCCGCGCGCGCGGGCAATCGGCCATCATCCGCGCAACGGTCGCCGTTGCATTCCAGCGCGAGCATGAGGTTGGCGCCGCCGACGTAGGTACCGCTGATCTGCGGAAGCGGCGCCAGCGCCCGCTCGACGATGATATCGCTGGCGATCGCGCTCAGCTCGAGTCGCAAGAGGCGCAAATCAGCCGGCAGCGCGCGGGTCAGGATAGCCTGCTCGCGCGTGTCATCACGAAGACGCGCATCATGACGCGCGAAAGCCAGCGCGGCGACGCCGACGCACAGTGCGCCCGTCCCGCACAGGGCGAAAGCATTGGCGGCGACGGCGCGGTTTCTCTCCGGGCGGCGCCCACGACCCAGCGCGCGCAAGCCGAACAGGAGCAACGAGGCAGGAGCGGCGCGTTCCAGTGCGTCCGCCAGACCGGGTGAAAGGGCGCCGCTCCGCCAGATTAGCAGGACGAGCGGCAGGCTGAGCGCGATTAGCGGCAGGGCGAACGCGCCGCGCGGCCGCAGATCGCTGCAGCTGGCGAGCACGTATCGGCACTTCGCGGCCGTAAGAAGCGCGCCGCCGAGCAACACCAACACCAACGCGGCATCCACCGGCGCCAACCGACCCGCGCGCCATAGAGCGCCGCTGCCCAGCACCCCGACAAGCGCGAGCGAGAGCAGAATCGCGCGGCGCAACGGTTGGCGCGGCGGGCTGGGCAGGGTCGGCGTCGGCGCGGCGATCGGCAGCCAGAACCAGAGCGCAAGATAGAGGAAGGCAGCGGCGCCAAGCGTGAGCGGGCAGAGCAATAGGAAGAGCGCGCGCCAAAACGCCGCAGAGAAAGCTAGGCGCGACGCCAGCCCGCCGCAAACGCCGCCGAGCAGGCGCTGATGAAAATGCCGCTGGAATCCTGCCATGCCGCCTATGATGCCGCGGGCCGGGAAGCGGCGCTACTGTTGCGCAGCGGACTAGGGCCGAAACTCTGGGCGGCGCGGCCGCCCTGCCCCTACGGCGGCACGGCTGCTATCGTGGATGGATGCGCGCTTGGTTTCTCCTCGTCGGCCTGGGCAACCCGGGCTCCACATACACCCATACGCGCCACAACATCGGTTGGCAGGTGCTGAATGAGCTGGCCGCGCGCCACGCCCTCACTTTTCGGCGCAGCGAATGGCGCGCGGAATTCACGAGCGGGCAAATCGGCGAGCGGCGCGTCCTACTCGCCAAGCCACAACGATATATGAACCAGAGTGGCGGCCCCACGCGCTCGCTCCTGCACTATTACAAAGTCGAACCGTCGCGCCTGCTGGTCGTTTGCGACCACCTGGATCTGCCGCTGGGCATGCTGCGGTTGCGCGCGGGCGGCGGCGCAGGCGGGCAAAAGGGGCTGCGCGATATCCACCAGCAACTCGGCACGCAGGAGATCGCCCAGCTGCGCCTGGGCATCGGCCGCCCGCCGGGCAAACAGGACCCCGCCGCTTACGTCCTGCAAGCCTTCGGCGAGGGCGAGCGCATCCTCCACCAGATCGTGCTGGGGCGCGCCGCCGACGCGCTGGAATGCTGGCTCACTACCGGGATAGAGGCCGCCATGGCGCGCTACAACGGTTCGGTGGAAGATACGCCGCGGCCTAGTCACCAGCCGCCGGCGCCTGATTCGCCGCCCACCCATACCAGCACGCCGCCAGCCGAATCTGCCGCTTCATGCTGAGCGGCGCCCTCCCCGCCCTGCGGCGCGCGGCCGCTTATCAAGACATCCTCAACGCGCCGCCGAACCAGGCAATCCGCCTCCGCCGCGCCGCCCGGCCGGCCCTCGCCGCCGCCCTCGCGCAGGACGTCGCCGTGCCCACGCTCATCCTCACCGCCCAGCCTGCCCGCGCCCGCGAATGGGAGGCGCAATTGCCCAGCTGGAGCAGCGCGCCCGTCTTCCGCTTCGCCGCGCCCAGCGCCCGCCCCTACGAGCGCGCCAACCGCGACGGCCCCAGCGCGCAAAAGCGCCTGGCCACTCTGGTCGCGTTGATATCTCCCGCGCCCGCCCCAGCGCCCATCCTCATCGCTTCCGCCACCGCGCTGATGACCCCCACGCTGCCGCCCGCCCGCTTCCGCGCCGCGGTCCTGCGCATCGCCCCGGGTGAGCGCCAGCCCCTGCGCGCGCTGCTCCAAAACCTGCTCGGCATCGGCTACGAACCGGTCCCCCTCGTCGTCACCGAAGGGCAATTCGCGCGTCGCGGTGGCATCATCGACATCTTCCCCATCGCCGCCGATTCGCCCCTGCGCGTCGAGTTGGATGACGACCGCATCGCCAGCCTGCGCCGCTTTGACCCTGTCAACCAGCGTTCGACGAGCGAGCGCGTCACATCCGCCTACATCCCGCCCGCCCGCGAATTCTTGCCCGCCGATGGCCCGCCCATCGCCCGCAGGCTGGCGACCTGGCTCGAGCGCAACGACCTCACCGCCGCCGACGCCCTGGCCACCGCTACTCCCTGCCCGACGCTTGAATTCTACCTCCCCTACGCCGGCCCGCCTGCCAGCCTGCTCGATCACCTGCCGTCGAGCGCGCGCATCCTCATCGAAGAACCAGAGGAGCTGCACGCGCAATTCGCGCACGAAGAAAGGGCGGCTCAGGCCCGCCGCGCCGACGTCGCCCTCCCGCCCGACTACCCCGTCCCTTACCTCAGCGGCGAAACGTTGACGCGCCACATCTCCGCGCGTCAGGCCTTCGCGCTCCATAGCGGCGATTCGCGCGAAAGCCTGGCCGACCCCTTCCGCGCCCCGCCCCGCTTCGGCGGCAATTTGCGGGAATTGTTGCGCTGGGCGCGCGAACGCCTATCCCAAAACGAGTCCGTCGTGCTCGTCTCCGGCAGCGCCGCCCGCCTCGCAGAACTCTGGTATGAGCAAGAAGGCTACCTCTCCACGGAAACGACGCTGGCAGAAATGCCGCCGCCTGGCTCGTTGCGCCTGATCCGCGGCAACCTCGCCGCCGGCTGGTCGCTGGATTCAGGAGTGGCCCCGCCCTTGCACCTGCTGAGCGACGCCGAAATCTTCGGTTGGAGCCGGCCGCCACGCCGCCGCGCGCGCAAACGCGCCGCCCGCACTCGCCTGAATGATCTGCAACCCGGCGCCCTCGTCGTCCATGAGGATTACGGCATCGGTCGCTTCGTCGGCACCCAGCAGCGGCGCTTCGAAGGCATCCGCCGTGAATTCCTGCGCATCAATTACGCCGGCGAAGACGCCCTCTTCGTCCCCATCCACCATGCCGACCGCGTGACGCGCTATATCGGCGCTGAGGGCCGCGAACCCGCCTTGCACGCCCTCGGCAAACCAGCCGAATGGGAGCGCGCGCGCCAGCGCGCCAGCAAATCCGCCTGGGAAGAGGCGCGTGACCTACTCAACATCGCCGCCGCTCGCGCCCGCGCGCCCGGCATCGCCGCCGGTCCCGATACCCCCTGGCAACACGAGCTCGAAGCGCGCTTCCCCTACGAAGAAACGCCGGATCAGCTGGTCGCCTTACAGGAAGTCAAGAGCGACCTCGAGCGGCCGCAACCGATGGACCGCTTGCTCTGCGGTGATGTCGGCTACGGAAAGACCGAAGTCGCCCTACGCGCCGCCTTCAAGGTCGTGATGGATGGCCGCCAGGTCGCTTTTCTGGTGCCGACCACTATCCTCGCCCAGCAACACACGCAGACCTTCCGCTACCGCCTCGCGCCTTTCCCGGTCCGCGTGGAGATGCTATCCCGCTTTCACGACCGCGAACGGCAAGGGCAGTTGCTCACCCAACTCGGCGCCGGCGAAATCGATATCCTCATCGGCACGCACCGCCTGCTCTCCGCCGATGTGGATTTCGCGCAGCTGGGATTGCTGATCATCGACGACGAGCAGCGCTTCGGCGTCAAGCATAAGGTGCATTTCAAGCGCCTGCGCGCGCGCCTCGATGTGCTGACGATGACGGCCACCCCCATCCCGCGGACGCTCTTCCTGGCGCTCAGCGGCGTGCGCGATATCAGCCAGATGCGCAGCCCACCCGAAGAGCGCCTACCCATCCTCACCCACACCGGCTTGTATGACGAAGCGCTAGCGCGGCAGGCCATCCTGCGCGAAATCGAGCGCGGCGGGCAGATCTATTACATCCACAATCGCGTGCGCACCATCGAAGCGGCGCGCGAACGGCTGGAGCGCCTCGTGCCCGAAGCGCGCATCACGGTCGCCCATGGCCAATTGCCGCAAAATCAGCTCGCCTCGCTGATGTCCGCCTTCACCCGCGGTGAGAGCGATCTGCTCCTCGCCACCACCATCGTGGAGGCGGGGCTGGATATCCCCAACGCCAACACCCTCATCGTCGAGCGGGCGGATCGCTTCGGCCTCGCGCAGCTTTATCAGCTCCGCGGCCGCGTCGGGCGTAGCCCGCAGCAAGCCTACGCCTACTTCTTCCATCCCGACCCGTCTCGTTTGCGGCACGAGGCGCGCGAACGCCTGCTCACCATCGCCGAACACAGCGATCTGGGCAGCGGCTGGCAGGTGGCGCTGCGAGACCTGGAGCTGCGCGGCGGCGGCGGCATCCTCTCCACACGCCAGAGCGGGCAGGTCGCCGCCATCGGCCTGCACTTGTATACGCGCCTGCTCGCCGAGGCGCTGCGGGAAGCGCGTGCGCCGGTAGAGGACGCCGATTCGCCGGCAAAAGACGCCGTTTCGCCGGCCGCAACGACCGAACCGGCCCTGATCCTCGATCTCCCCTTGCCCGCCTTCTTGCCGGAAGACTACCTGCCCGCCCTCGAGCAGCGCCTGGCGATCTACCGCCGCATCGGCAACCTGGTTTCGCTGGAAGAAATCGCCGCTTTGCGCGAAGAGCTGCGCGATCGCTTCGGCCCGCCGCCGGCAGCCGTCGAAGGCCTGCTCTTCCAGATGACCGCCAAGCTACTCGCGCAGCGTGTCGGCGCTCGCGCCCTCCGCGGCCACGGCGACGAGCTGGCCATCCACCTGCCCGCGCTCAGCCTGCTGGATCGCGTAGCGCTACAGCGCAGACTACCGGCCAATATCCGCGTGACGCGGCCCGCGCTACTCTTGCTCCTGGATGAGGCGAACGCATGGCGCGCGCGCCTGCTGGAGTTGCTGCAGGCCCTAGCGGAAGACGAAGCCTACGCCCGCGCGCGCGCCGCCCTGCGCGAACAGGAGAAACGCCCGGTGGGCCGCAGGTAATTATGGCATGATAGTAGAGGAGTGGACGACTGGGTTTCGTGGCCTCTTCAATACAAGAAAATTGGTCTGTAGCAAATCAGCGCCGCAATTCCAGATAACGGCTCTCCCCCGCCGCCTCATCCTGCCCACACAATCGCTCCAGCCGTGCCCGCGCAATGCCGAAAATCGCGTTCGGCGCGCCGCCGGCCGCGTAGAGTACCTCATAGCGCCGCAGACCTTCGTCCAGCCAGACCGGCAGCTCCGAACGCAAGCCGACCGGCGGGACGCCCCCGGGCGCATAGCCGAATATCTCGACACATTGTGCCGCGTTGGCCGCCCGCACGCGCTTGCGCCCGACGCCATATTGCGCCGCTAAGTAACGCTCCTCCACCCGGCCGTCGCCGCCCATCAGCACCAGGCATGGCGCTCCAGTTAATCAGAAAAGCCAGACTCTTGATGATCTGTCCCAGCTCACAACCGATCGCCGCAGCGGCCTGTGGCGCCGTCGCCGTCGATTCATCGAAGAAGCGAATCTCGATATCTGAGCAGCCGGCCGCATCCAGCGCGCGCCGCACATCCGCCGGCCCCATGGCGCTGGCTTCCGAATTCACATCCATTTCACGTACCCGCCTCTGCGGCCACCCGCGCCGCGTGCCGCAGCGAGCTCATTTCAAAAAACGTCACGCTCAGCAAAATCACTATCCCACCCAACAGTTGTGTACCGCCCAACCTTTCGGAGAGCAAAATCGCCGCCAACACCAGCGTCAGGAACGGTTCCAGCATCGCGATGATCGCCGAACGCGCCGCCCCCAGGCGTTGGATGCCGATGTTGAGCGCGACGATGGGCAGTGCGGTAGACAATCCGGCTAGTCCCAGCAAGAGCAACACACCCTCCACTGTGGCCGGAAACTGCAAACCGTTGAATAGCGCGATCACCAGCATGATCGCCGTCGTCGCCAGCATCGTCCAGGCTACCGCGCGCGCCAACTCACTCGGGTCATGCAAGCGGAACAAAATGCGGTTGCTGGCGACGAAATAGATCGCCGCCACCCAGGCGTTGGCCAGGGCCAGCGCCATCCCGAACAGCACCACAGCCTCCGTTTGTAGCGAGCCGACATTCGGGGCGACAACGAGCGCAACCCCGACGCTCGTCACCAATAAGGCCAACCAGCCCTCTCGCCGCAGGCTCGTCCCCAAAAACTGGCCGATCACCGCAACGATGATTGGATAGGTAAAAAAGAGGATGATGTAGACGCTGGCGGGAACCTGGCGCAACCCGAAAAAAGCCAGCACCGAAGCCATACAATAGATAGCGCCCAGCAGGAGCAAATGGCGCCGCGGCGGCATCGGCACAGTGCCCCGAGCGCGACGGCGTAGCCACAGATACAACCAGACCAAAGGCGTCGCCAGCATGAAACGCCAGCTGGCAACATCCAAAGGCAACAAGTCGCTGCGGGCATAGATCAACTTGGTGAAGATGGAAAAAGAAGCGTAACTGGTAACGGCCACCGCCATCCAGAACAGCCCTTCACGCTGCTGGCGTGCCGCGTCTCGCCTTCGTTCCTGGCGATGCTGATGGGTCACGCGGGATTCTTGCTGGTGGGCAATCTCGTAGCGCTTGGCGACCTGGCGCGGCGAGCGGCAGGACACCCCTCCTGGAGGAACGGCGCGCGCTTCAAGGCCTCCAACACCACCTCAAATCGTCTTTTCCGGCGCGGCAGACTTCGATCTGTTACCCACGGCTCGCTCATCTCCACAATATACGGAGAAAACATAACGGCACAACCGAACAAAAGGTAGGCGAAACCACCCGCTTTGCGCCGCATTCAGCTAACGCTGGCAGTGTACACCTGGCGGGCCGTCATAGGTCGTCGTCGTGCCAATGACCGGCCCCGCCAACCCGCCCGCGAAGAGCGTGTGGAAGGTCTTGCCCTCTTCATCCGGCCCCATGGAAAGGGTGACGTTGCCATCCGCCCAGACGGTGACGGCGACACGGTCATCGGCGCTGGCTTTCACGCAAGTCGCTTTTCCCGCGGCCCGGAGCGCAACGTCAACTTCCTCCTGCGTGATCCATAGCGCGAAGACACCCTCCTTCGCCGAAACGGCCTCATAAATCGCCACCGTGTCTTCGGGCTGCTCGGGCATGCGGAAGACGCGGCCCATCACGCCGAGGTCAGCGGGCTGCATGTAATTGTGGCGCGATGGCGGAATAGCAAACGGTGGAGGAGTGGGCGGCTCGGTAGCAACAGCAGTCTCAGTTTCGGTGAGCGGCTTGGTAACGGTGGCTATCTCGGTTTCGGTGAGTGGCTTGGTAACGGTAGCCATCTCGGTTTCGACGGGTGGCTCGATAACGGTGGCCATCTCGGTTTCTACGGAGGGCAGAGTCCACGTTGCCGTCGGCGCCTGACTTGGCGTGAGCGTTACCGTCTGACTCGGCGTACGCGTCGCTGTCAGCGCGGGCGTCGGTGTCAATGTGGGCGTGTGTGTCAGCGTCGGTGTCAGTGTCAGCGTTGGCGTCAGTGTGGGCACGAGTATGAGCGTCGGCATCTGACTTGGCGTGAGTGTGGGCGTCGGCGTCAATGTGGGCGTCAGTGTGGAGGTGTGCGTCGCTGTCTGACTTGGCATCGGCGTCAGTGTGGGCGTGAGCGTAGGCGTCTGTGTCGGCATCGGTGTGAGTGTCAGCGTGGGCGTCAGGGTGGGCGTGTGCGTCAACGTTGGTGTCAGTGTCGCTGTCTGACTCGGCGTGAGCGTTGGCGTCAGTGTGAGCGTAGGGGTGAGCGTAGGCGTCTGTGTCGGCATCGGTGTGAGTGTCAGCGTGGGCGTGGGTGTCAGCGTCGGTGTCAGTGTCAGCGTTGGCGTCAGTGTGGGCACGAGTATGAGCGTCGGCATCTGACTTGGCGTGAGTGTCGGCGTCGGCGTCAATGTGGGCGTCGTGTCAGGAGGTGCGCGTCGCTGTCTGACTTGGCATCGGCGTCAGTGTGGGCGTGAGCGTAGGCGTCTGTGTCGGCATCGGTGTGAGTGTCAGCGTGGGCGTCAGTGTCGGGGTGAGCGTCGGCGTCTGTGTCGGCATCGGTGTGAGTGTCAGCGCAGGCGTGGGTGTGTGCGTCGGCGTCAATGTTGGCGTCAGTGTGGAGGTGTGCGTCGCTGTCTGACTTGGCATCGGTGTGAGTGTCAGCGTGGGCGTCAGGGTGGGCGTGTGCGTCAACGTTGTGTCAGTGTCGGTGTTTGACTTGGCGTGGGCGTGAGCGTCGGGGTGAGCGTTGGCGTCTGTGTCGGCATCGGTGTGAGGGTCAGCGCAGGCGTGGCGATGGTGTCGGCGTCAATGTTGGCGTCAGTGTGGAGGTGTGCGTCGCTGTCTGACTTGGCATCGGCGTCAGTGTGGGCGTGAGCGTAAGCGTCTGTGTCGGCATCGGAGTCAGTGTCGGCGTGTGCGTCGCCGTCTGACTTGGTGTGAATGTCGCTGTCAGTGTGGGCGTCGGAGTCAGTGTCGGCGTGTGCGTCGCCGTCTGACTCGGCGTCGCGTCGCTGTCAGCGCGGGCGTCGGTGTCAAGGTGGGCGTGTGTGTCAGCGTCGGTGTCAGTGTCAGCGTGGGCGTCGGGTGAGCGTCGGAGTCAGTGTCGGCGTATGCGTCGCCGTCTGACTTGTGTGAGTGTCGGCGTTTGACTTGGCGTGAGCGTTGGCGTCAGTGTCAGCGTTGGTGTCGCCGTTGGCGGCGTGTAGGTATATGACGCGTAACTATCGCCATCTTCGTTCGCGTTCCGCGTTACGATCTCCACTCGGTAACCCGCAAACGCATCGAAATCTTCGATCTGGTATTCCGTCTCCGTGTATTGCGGCGCGTAGAAGAACTCCACACCATCCTTCGCGATGCTGATGACGTAGTATTGCGCGTTCAGCACTGCGCCCCAGCTCACCAAGCCGGTGGACAAAATCCGCAGATTCGTCACCGCGATCGGCGTCGGCAACCGGGTCGGCGTCAATGTGGGCGTCAGTGTGGAAGTGAGTGTCGGCGTTTGACTTGGCGTGAGCGTTGGCGTCAGTGTCAGCGTTGGCGTCGCCGTTGGCGGCGTGTAGGTATATGACGCGTAACTATCGCCATCCTCGTTCGCGTTCCGCGTTACGATCTCCACTCGGTAACCCGCAAACGCATCGAAATCTTCGATCTGGTATTCCGTCTCCGTGTATTGCGGCTCATAGAAGAACTCCACACCATCCTTCGCGATGCTGATGACGTAGTATTGCGCGTTCAGCACTGCGCCCCAGCTCACCAAGCCGGTGGACGATATCCGCAGATTCGTCACCGCGATCGGCGTCGGCAACCGGGTTGGCGTCAATGTTAGCGTCAGTGTGGGCGTGAGTGTCGGCGTCTGGCTTGGCGTGAGCGTGGGCGTCAGTGTCAACGTTGGCGTCGCCGTCGGCGCCGTGTAGGTATATGACGCGTAACTATCGCCATCCTCGTTCGCGTTCCGCGTTACCATCTCCACCACATAACCCGCAAACGCATCGAAATCTTCGACCTGGTATTCCGTCTCCGTGTATTGCGGCGCGTAGAAGAACTCCACACCATCCTTCGCGATGCTGATGACGTAGTATTGCGCGTTCGCCACTGCGCCCCAGCTCACCAAGCCGGTGGACGATATCCGCAGATTCGTCACCGCGATCGGCGTCGGCAACCGGGTTGGCGTCAATGTTAGCGTCAGTGTGGGTGTGAGTGTCGGCGTCTGGCTTGGCGTGAGCGTGGGCGTGAGTGTCAACGTTGGCGTCGCCGTCGGCGCCGTGTAGGTGTATGACGCGTAACTATCGCCATCCTCGTTCGCGTTCCGCGTTACGATCTCCACTCGGTAATCCGCAAACGCATCGAAATCTTCGATCTGGTATTCCGTCTCCGTGTATTGCGGCTCATAGAAGAACTCCACACCATCCTTCGCGATGCTGATGACGTAGTATTGCGCGTTCAGCACTGCGCCCCAGCTCACCAAGCCGGTGGACAAAATCCGCAAATTCATCACCGCGATGGGTGTGGGTAGCCAGGTCGGCGTGAGGGAAATTTGTGCGGCGACAGGGCTAGCAACCAGCGCCGCGGCGGCCAGGCAAAGGGTGAGCGATGAAGTGAACGATAATATCTTTGCGGCGCGCCGCAGCATTATTTCTGCACTTACTGGCCCCTTGCTACGATAACACCGTCAAATTGATCTCGATGATAGACCATCAGCGCCATCTAATTTAAAGCGGGCGGCGCGATTCCCCGCTCGGCTGCGCACGTCCGCAGCCGTCCCCAAATCGCCGCCGAGAGCGGTACGCCGCGCGCGATTGCCACCTGCCGCGCCATTTCCTCTGGCTCACCCGGGTACCGTACCGCTTGGTGCCCCGGAATCGGCGGCGCATCCTTCACCCAGGCCAGCAAAGCCTGCATCTCCTCGTGAAATTCCGCCAGCGGCAAAAAACTTTCGATGCGAATCGCCAAACAGGCAAAACCGTTGCCACGCTGCTCGTCGTGCTGGCTGACACCGGCGCCAGAGAGCGCCCCCGCCAACACTTCGACCATCAAGGCCAGCCCAAAGCCCTTGTGCCCCAATTGCGCGCCGCCCAACGGGCGCATTGCCACCTCCCCGCGCAGGTAGCTGGCGGCATCTGTCGAGTCCTCGCCCGTCTCATCCACCATATAATCCGGTGGCAACGGCCGCCCTTCCAGCGCGGCCACCTGCGCCTTGCCGCCGGCCGCCGTGCTCGTGCTCATATCGATCGTCAGCGCCTGCTCAACATCAATAGGCGCGCTGAAAGAGAGCGGATTCGGCGGCAAGCGTCTCACCCCGCTGCCAAACGGAGCCACAAAGCGCGCGCCCCCATTCAAGACCATCAAGCCGAGGCAGCCTTCGCGCGCTGCGAGGACGCTGAAGGCTCCCAAACGCCCGCTGTGGCTGGCATCTCGCACCGCGATCAGCGCCAGCGTGCGTTCCCGCGCCAGTTCGATGGCGCGCCGCATCGCCCGCTCCGCCGCGATGATGCCGAAACCGCGCGACACTTCCCAGACCTCGCTGCTCGGCAGCGCGCGCTCCGGCTGAACCTCCGGAAACGGCCGCATCCGGCCCGCGGCAATCTCATTCAGGTACCAATACACGCGGTGCACCCCGTGCGAAGGATGTCCCACCATGTCCGATTCGACGAGGTGCGCGGCGACTCGTTCCGCCTGCTCAGGCGGGATATCGACCGAGACGAAGATCTCCGTGACGCAGTCATGCAATGTCTGTGGCTCAACGCGTACCCCTTCGCTCATTCCACCCCCTCCTAATGTGCATTCGCACCCATCTTACGGCCATTTTACGGCCGTGCTGTGCTGAGCTCTTCTTCTTGCGGCAGCAATGGGCGCACCTGCGGAGTGCTCGTTCGCGCCAACACGATCATGCTGGCCAAGATGAGGGTACCACCGATCAACTGCGGGACCGACAGGAATTCGTTGAGCAAGATCACTGCCAGCACCACAGTGACGAATGGCGTGGCCATCGTCATTAAGGCAGCGCGCGGTGCGCCAAGGTGTTGGATGCCGAAATTGCACGCCACTAAGGACAGCACCGTGCTGCACAATGCCAGGCCCAGGAGCAGCGCGAACCCCCGCCCGCCAGGCATGCGCAAACCCGTGACGATCGCCAGCGCCAGGAGCGCGCCGACGAAACTCCAGGCCACTGCGCACAACACGTCCGGCGTATCGCGCAGGATGCGGCGGCTGAGCTGAAAATAGCAGGCGAACAGGAACGCGCTCAACAAAGCGAGCGCACCGCAGAGAGCGATACCTTCCCCCATTTCGGCGCCCAGCAACTCCGGCGCTATCACCATCACCACGCCCGACATCGTCCCCAATAGTACCAGCCAAAAGACGCGTGGCAAGCGCTCTCCCAACGCAAGTGAGAAGAGGGCGACCATTGTCGGGTAAGAGGTATAGAAGAGGATACCAAAAAGCCCGGCGTTGAGATTCTCGAGCGCCAATGAAACGCTCATCGACAAGGCAGCATACAGGACGCCCAAGGCGATCAACGACCGACGGTCGTGCTTTGTGCTCGTTCCGGCTGGTTGTTGGCCCGCAGTTGGGGTCTCAGCGCGAGAAAAGACAGTGAATGTGAATACACACAGTATCGGCGTCGCTAACACATAACGCCAGACGGAGACATCGAAAGGGCTCAGTATCCCTTCCATGTAGATGCCGCGCATGAGGATGATCAAGAGACTATGCCCGATCACCGTCAGCATCATCCAGATATAACCAATACGCGCGCGGCTGGTAGGTGTGAGTGCGTGGTCGGGTGGCTCCTGCCACTCAGGTTGGGTTTCCGTACGCCCGACGCCCCGCCATTGTCGCCAGGCACGCAACACCGCACTACCCAGAATCAAAACCCCGCCGAGCAGTTGCAGCGGCTTCAGCCACTCTCCCAGCAATACCCAGGCGAAGAATAGGGTGAAAAGGGGCTCGGCCGTCGCCACCACGGACGCGCCCGCCGCGCCCAAGCGCTGGATGCCCAGATTCATCACATAAGCGGCAAAACTCACCACCAGACTCAGCAGGAGCAACATCCACCACACTTCCCACGCCGCCGCCAGACCGAGGCCTTCGCCACTGAGGATGGCGATCAGCACGAGCGTGACCGCCCCACTGGTCACGATCCAGGCGACACCGATGGCGACGTTGCTCGCATCGCTATCCCCTGCCACCGGCGCAAGATGCGCTGATTGACGACGAAATACTGGGCGATGAGATAGGCGCTCACCAATGCCAGCAGCGCCCCGACCAGTGCCTCTTCTCCTTCCGTAACCACCGTCAGCGCCACACCGCCCAGCGTCAACAGGGCCGCTGGCCAGAACATTCCCGTTAAGCGCTCCCCCAATATCCGCGATAGCACGGCCACAATGATCGGGTAGGAATAGAAGATCAGGATGAAGACGGGGACTGGGATACGTTCCAATGAAGAGAAGAAGGCGACGACCGCGAGACCATAGAAGATGCCGACGGTCCCCGCCCGCCCAAGCAAAGCGCGCGAACGTCGGCTGAAGGGATGGCCTTCGCGGTGGTTGAGCATCGTGAAGAGCCAGAGCATCGGCGCCGCCAGGACAAAGCGCCAGACGCTGACCTGCAACGCCGTCAGCTCGCTCGCCTCATAAATCTTCCGCACCAGGCTGGGCATGAACCCAAGCGCAACGACGCTGGTCAACATATAGAGTATGCCCAACCGCGCGTGTGCTTTCTTGCTCATTTAAGAAATACCCGCCAATGCGCTCTCCGCTCGGAAATGCCCTTCGCGCGCCCTTCAGCCCACGATTGCCGCCAGGCGAACAGCGCCACGCTACCCAGGATGAGCGCGCCGCCAAGCAATTGCGCGGCCGCCAAATATTCGGACAGCAAGAGCGCCGCCAGCACCACGGTGACGAGCGGTTCGGCCGTCGCCACCAGAGCGGCGCGCGGCGGGCCGAGGCGCTGGATACCGAAATTGCGCGCCACCAGGGCCAGCACCGTGCTGCATAACGCCAGGCCCAGGAGCAGCGCAAAATCCCGCCAACCAGGGATGCGCAACCCCATGACGGCCGCCAGCACCGCCAACACCGAGAGCGAGCCCAAGAAGCTCCAGGCCACCGCCCGCATCACGTCCGGCGTATCGCGCAGGATGCGGCGGCTGAGCTGAAAATAGCAAGCCACCAGGAACGCGTTCAACAGAGCGAACAGCCCCCCGAAGGCGATGCCCTGCCCCATCTCTGCGCCTTCCAGCCCCGGCGCCAGAGCTAGCAACACGCCCGCTGTCGTCCCCAACAGCGCCAGCCAGAATACTCGCGGCAGGCGCTCCCCCAACGCGAGCGAGAGCAACGCAACCATCGTCGGGTAGGAATAGAAGAGGATGCTATAAAGCCCGGCGGCGACGTGCTCGAGCGCAAAAAAAGCCGGCAACGACGCGCAGCCATGTAGGACGCCCATGGCGATCAGCGGCCAGCGGCCCGGCTGCCCGGTAGCGCGCGTACCGGCAGTTGCTTGCCCACCTCGAGAACGGCTCAGTAACACGATCAACCACAGCATCGGCGTCGCCAACAGAAAGCGCCAGGCGGCGACATCGCTGGGTCGCAACGCCCCATCGGCATAAATGCTGCGTGCGAAAATAGGAAATACGCTATAGCCGAGTACAGCGACCGCCATCCAGAAAAAACCGGCGCGCGCGCGGTCATCCGTCGTAAGGCGCATCAATGAATCAAGATTGTGGTACAGGCTGCTGCTTCGCGTGCTCTTTGCTGCGCACTTGCCAGCGCGCGTACATCACCACGCTCCCCAGGATCAAGGCGCCGCCGAGGAGCTGCAGCGGCTTCAGCCATTCCCCCAACCAGAGCCAGGCGAAGATCATGGTGAAGATGATCTCGACGTTACCCACCAGCCCTGCTTGTGGCCCGCCCAGCCGCTGCACAGCCACATTCATCGCATAGATGGCAAAACCGATCAGCACGCCGAGCAAAAGCAGCGGTGCCCATATGCCCCGCGCCACCGCCAGGCCCAGGCCCTGGCCGCTGAGGAAAGTGATCACTATGAGTGTCAGCGCGCCGCTGCTGATCATCCAGGAAACGCCGATGGCCACCGTGTGCAAATCGCTGCCTTGCCCGCGCAGGATGCGTTGATTGGCGACGATATAAGAGGCGATCAAACCGGCCGCTGCCAGCGCGGCGAGGATCCCGAGCGGCGCATCCGCGCCCATCTCATCGATCCCGGTCAGTTCCGTGGCCACCGTGAGCACGACGCCGGCCATTGTCAACAGCAACGAAAGCCAGAACACCCGTGGCAAGCGCTCCCCCAAAAGGCGAGAGAGCAGGCTGATGATCATCGGGTAGGTATAAAACAGCACGATGAATACCGGTACCGGGATGAAGCGCGTGGAGCTGAACATGGCGATGGAAGAAAAGCTGTAAAAGAAACCGACCGCGGCTGCGCGGCCAACCAACCGGCGCGATTCCGCGCTGAATGGGTGCGCATCTCGGAAGGCGAGCATCGTGAATATCCAGAGCGCCAGCGCCGATATCACGAAACGCCACATGCTGACCTGCAAAGCGGTGATCTCGTAATCCGTCACTTCGTAAATCTTGCGTACCAGGCTGTGCATGAACCCCAGCGCGGCGACGCTCACCACCATAAAGAGGATGCCCGACCACGAAATCGTGTGTGTCTTCTTCGCTTCACTCATGTTGGCTCATCCCGTCGCATTCGTCCGCAATTGCCGCCAGGTGAGCAGCGCCACGCTCGCCAAAATCAAGGCGCCGCCGAAGAATTGCAACGGTCGCAGCCATTCCCCCAACAATGCCCAGGCGAAGAACAGGGTGAAGATAGGCTCCGAAGTCGCCACGACGGAAGCGCGCGCCGCCCCCAACCGCTGGATGCCCATATTCAGCGTGTAGACGCTGAAGCTGGTGCCGATGACGCCGAACAGGAAAAGCAAGCCCCAGGCGCCCCGCACCGCATCCAGGCCGATGCCTTCGCCGCTGAGTACGGCGACCAGGAATAGCGTGCCCGCTGCGCTGGTAAGAATCCAAACCACGCCGCGCGTAACGCCGCCCTGCCCCCGCAAGATGCGCTGATTGACGATGAAATATAGCGCGACGAAGAAGGCGCTACCCAAAGCCAACAACACCCCGCCCAGCGCGCCCTCACCCATTTGCTCCACATTGCGCAGCTCCACAACGGCGGTCAGCGCGACGCCGCCCAGTGTCAGCAACAACGCCAACCAGAAGATCCGCGGCAGGTGCTCCCCCAGCGCGCGCGAGAGCAAAGCCACGATGATCGGGAAGGTATAGAAGAGCAGGATGAAGACGGCAGCGGGAATGTATCGCAAGGAGTGGAAAGCGATGACGGAAGTGAGGCCATAGAAAGCGCCGACGGCCACGGTGCGCGCGATCGAGGCGCGCGCTCGGGGGCTGAAGGGGCGATGATTCGGGTGGCTCAGCAGCGAGAAAAGCCAGAGCACCGGCGCCGCCAGCGCAAAACGCCAGAAGCCGACCTGCAAGGGCGAGAGCGTGCTCGCATCGTAAATGAGGCGCACCAGACTGGGCATCGACCCATAAGCGACGACGCTGCTCAGTGTATAGAGGAAACCCGCCCGCGTGCGCGCCTTATGAAGAGCCGCGCGCCGCGCTTCCCACGAAACCCGCTCCAGGCGCTCCGCCTTCTGGGCGGTGGCCATCCCGCGCCCGCTAGGAACCGGCCAGGGCGACGAGCGGTGGTAACAGCCCCGTCAGGGTCGCGGGAAGAATGCCGATGATCAGCGTCCCGGCCAGGCCGATATAAGCGGCGCCATCCAGCAGGGCCGTGGCGCCGGGCGTCGCTTCCGCATCCTGCTGCGCGGGCGCCTCGCGCAAGTACATCTGCACGATGACGCGCACATAGAAATAAGCGCTGATCACGCTCGTCAACACGCCGATCACCGCCAGCGGCCACAAGCCCGCCTCGATCGCGACCTGGAAGACGAGCCACTTGCCGAGGAAACCGCTAGTGAGCGGGATGCCGGTGAGGCTCAGCATGAAGACGGCCATGAGCGCCGCGTGCACCGGCCGTGAGCGCGCCAGCCCGGCATAGTCGGATAGTTCCAGGCCGCTGCCATCCGCCCGCTCGACGGCCATGACGATGGCGAAAGCGCCGAGCGTGCTGAAGGCATAAGCGGCCAGATAGACGAGCGCAGCCTGGCCGGCAGCATCGGCGAGCAGGACGCGCGCGCCGCCGCGCAGCACTTCCCCCGCCCCGCCCAACGCCGCTACGGCCATCAAAATATAGCCGGCGTGCGCGATGCTCGAATACGCCAGCATACGCTTGATGTTGCGCTGGGCGATCGCCACGGTGTTGCCCAGGATGAGCGTCGCCGCCGCCAGCAACCAGAGCGCGACTTGCCAGCTGGCCGCCGTGCTACCCTCAGCCAGCGCCAGATTCGGCACCGCCTCCCGCAGGATCCGCAACAGCGCGGCGAAGGCGCCGGCCTTCACCACCACGCTCAGGAAGGCCGTTACGGGTGTCGGCGCGCCTTCATAGACATCCGGCGCGTACATATGGAAGGGCACGACCGTCACCTTGAAGCCCAGGCCGACGAGTGTCAAGCCCGTCCCCAGCGCGACATAAAAGAGCGACGGCGAATCATCCGCCGCCATCATCGCGCTGACTTTGGCGTAGATCGCCGCCAGTCCTGTTTCCCCGGTGCCGCCATAGAGGAATACGAGGCCGAAAACGAGGAAGGCGGTGCTGAAGGCGCTGAGGATGAGGTATTTGACGCCGCTCTCTTGCGATTTCGGATCCTGCGGCCAGCGGAAAGCGGCCAGAATCGGCAGCGGGATGCTGAGCAGCACGATGCCGACGAAGAGCACGGTGATATCGTTCGCCGCCGTCAGGAAGAGCATGCCGCTCACCGAGAAGAGCAGCAGCACGTAGTATTCGCCCGCCGCCATCTCGGTGCGCCGCAAGTAATCGACGCTCATCAAGATGACGAGCGCCGCCCCGCCCAGGATGATCAGATTCAGCATCGCGCCGAAGCCATCCGCCCGATAGAGCGCGAAGAAGGCCAGCTCCTCCGCTACCCGCCCCTGAACGAGCGTCAGCAGGAAGGCGACGACAATTCCCGCGAGCGCCAGCCAGGACGTCCAGCGTTTTTGCGCCGCCGGCAAGAGCAGATCCACCAACAGCAACGCGCAGGCGCCGAAGGCCAACGAGAGCGCCGGCAGGGCCGCGCCCAGGTTCACGTCCGCGAGGTTGACCGCCGCCAAGGCGCCCATCAGTTGCCCCTAATCCAACAACAGCGTGTGGCGCTCGTCGAGCGGGATCGCGCTCGCCTGCGCGAGCGGTATGACCCCCAGCGAAGCGGCTGTGCGCGCATCACCCGTATAGCCCGCGTCTTCCAGCAGCTGGCTGGTGCTGTGATCGAGCAGGCGGAAGAACGTGTTCGGCTGCAGGCCGATCCAGAGCGTCATGATGACG
The DNA here is from genome assembly GCA_965237765.1 of Phototrophicaceae bacterium. Classification (GTDB taxonomy): domain Bacteria; phylum Chloroflexota; class Anaerolineae; order Aggregatilineales; family Phototrophicaceae; genus WTGJ01. Next base: position 1,447,256 of record OZ250157.1, on the reverse strand, counting down.
ACGGGCACGAGCACGGCGATCTCGTTCCAGCGCATGGGCGCAAGGTTCGCGTTCTCTTCGCTCAGCTCGCCCAAATAAACGTGCTGGAACATATTCAGCAGGTAGATCGCCGCCAGGATCACGCCCAGCGTCGCCAAAAAGGCGAAGGCGAACCCGAGGTATTGGCTGCCGAGCGAGCCGAGTAGGATGGTGAATTCGCCGACGAAGCCGTTCAACCCCGGCAACCCCATGCTGCTCAACACGATGACGAGGCTGATGCCCCCGAAGGCCGGCATCACCTTCCAGATACCGCCATAAGCAACCATCGCCTTCGTATGCCGCCGCTCATAGAGCATCCCCACCAGCAAGAAGAGCCCGCCAGTGCTGATGCCGTGGTTGACCATCTGCAAGGTCGCGCCCTGCAGGCCGGCGCTGTTCAAAGCGAATATGCCGACGACGACGAAGCCGAGATGGCTCACCGAAGAATACGCGACCAGCTTCTTCACGTCGTCCTGCGCGTAGCTCACCCAGGCGCCATAGAGGATGCCGATCACCCCCAACGCGGCGATGAAGGGCCCCCAGCCCACGCTCGCTTGCGGGAAGAGCGGCAGGCAGAAGCGCACGATGCCGTAGGTGCCCAGCTTCAGCAAGATCCCTGCCAGAATCACGGAGCCGGCCGTCGGCGCCTGTACGTGCGCATCCGGCAGCCAGCTATGGAAGGGCCAGATGGGCACTTTGATGGCGAAGGCGATGAAGAAACCGAGGAAGAGGAAACTCTGCGTGCTGAAGATGCCATCATATATGAACTGCACGCGGCCATCCGCTTGCGCCGCCAATATCTCTGGCAATACGAAGGTCTCCGCGCTCAAGCCGACATAAAGGATCGCCAGCAGCATCATGATGGAGCCGGCCATCGTATAGAGGAAGAACTTGACGGCGGCGTAAATGCGCTGCTCCGCCCCCCAGATGCCGATCAGGAAATACATCGGCACCAGCGTGAGTTCCCAGAAGACGTAGAAGATGATGAGGTCCAGCGTTACGAAAACGCCGAGCATGGCGAATTCGAGCAAGAGCATGAATAGGTAATAGAGGCGTTCGCGCCCGCGCTCGGCGAAGATGCCACTGCCGAAAGAAGAGAGGATGGCCAGCGGCATGATGAAGGTGGTGAGCAGGACGAGCAACATGCTGATGCCATCGACGCCCCAGTGCAGCTTGATGCCCAGCAGGGGCAGCCAATCCCAACTTTGCGTCATCTGGTAGCCACTGAGCGTGGGATCGAAGCGATTCCACATCAGCAGGGAGGCGACGAAAGTGGCGATGCTGAAACCGAAAGCCACCCACTTCACCTGGCTCTGCGCCGCTTCGCGCGTCCAGAACAGCAGGACGAGCACGCCCAGCAACGGTATCGCCAGCAGTATTGTTGTCAGCGCCATAGCATTCTCCGTGCGACCTCCCAGGTCGCCCTATCCCCCCTAACTCGTGAGGGGCAGCAACATCAAGATCACGACAAGCAGCGTGCCGAGGAAGAGCGCGAGCGCATAGGCGCGCACGTAACCGCTCTGCGTCCGCCGTAAATTTGCGCTCACCGATTGGACCAGGCGCGCCACGCCATTCACCGCGCCATCCACCACGCCCAGGTCCACCGGCCGCGCCAGGAAGCGGGCCGTCGCGTTAAAGCCGGCGTGCAGCACCTCGTCATGCAGGTAATTGTGCCAGAAATCCCAATCGATGGTCGTGGCGAAGAAACGCGCCAACGCCTGGTACGGGCGCAGGAAGAGGCGCGCGTAGGCCTCATCCCAGAGCAGGCGCCGATGCGCGACCGACCAGATCACCGCCGTCAGGCCGCCACCCACTTGCAAGGTATCCTCGCCCGCCTCCGTAACGCCGCGCCCTTGCCCATAGAGCGAACGAGCGCTCAGGATGGCCAGGATCGCCAACATCAGTGCCAACAACGCCAGCCAGAGCACGAAGCTGTCCGCATGAGCATAACGCACGGTCGCTTCCAAGAAATCGGTGAAACCATGCGCGCCGAAAAGGCGATCGAGGCCGAGCACGCCGCTGGGCGCGTTCAACATCCCGCCCAACACGCTGGCGATGGCCAGCAACACGAGCGGCACCGTCATCGTATGCGCGCTCTCCGGGGCCTCGGCGGCGGCTTCGCTGCGAGCGCGGCCGTGGAAAACCAGCTCGACCTGTCGCCACATGTAAAAGGCCGTCATCGCCGCGGCCGCCAAGAGCAATCCGAGCGTCAAATAGCCGCCGAGCTGCGCCTGGTTGATGCCCGCGCGCCAGGCATCCGCCAGGATCTCATCTTTTGACCAAAAACCAGCCAGCGGGAAAACGCCCGCCAGCGCCAGGGTGCCGATGAGGTAGGTGATGTAGGTGATGGGCATGCGCGCCGCCAGCCCGCCCATATTGCGCATATCCTGCGGGTCAAAATCGGCGGCGTGCCCTCCATCGTGCCCGCGGCCTTGGCCGCCCTCCTGCGCGTGATGATGGCCATGCTCGACGCCATGGATGACGGAGCCGCTCCCCAGGAAGAGCAGCGCCTTGAAGAAGGCGTGCGTAACCAGGTGGAACATGGCCGCCGAATAAGCGCCGACGCCCACCGCCGCTACCATGAAGCCCAGCTGGCTGATCGTGGAATAGGCCAGCACACGCTTAATATCCCATTGCCCGAGTGCGATGAAACCCGCCACCAGCGCCGTCGTCGCCCCCACGATGGCCACCACGAATGAAGTCGCTTCCGCCGCGTGGAATAGCACATCGGCGCGCACCATCATGTAGACGCCGGCCGTAACCATCGTCGCCGCATGGATGAGGGCGCTGACCGGCGTCGGGCCGGCCATCGCATCCGGCAACCAGACGAAGAGCGGGATCTGCGCCGATTTGCCCGTCGCCCCGAGCAGTAAGAAGAGCGTGATGAGCGTGAGCAACCCCTCCGCGTTCAGCCGCAAGCCGACAATGGGCCGAACAGGCAGCTCGCCCCGCATCAACGCCTCTGCCTGCCCGAAAACGCCCAGCTCGCGGATGCCCAGGTGGTGGTTGTCGGTGTAGATATGCGCGGCTGGGTCCTCGTCATGGTCCTCGCCAGTGGCCGACGCTGTTTCCTCAGCCTGGTCGGTGGTCGCTTCCTCGGCGTCGTGGCCGGCGCCGCTGGCCCAGGCCACGTTGGCCACTTCCGTCGGCGCGTAGAAATCCAGCGTGCCGAATTGCCAGAAGAGCAAGAACATGGCCATCAGCAGGCCGAAATCGCCGACGCGGTTGACAATGAAGGCCTTGCGCGCCGCGTTGCTGTTGCGCCAGCCTTCGCCGCCGCCCTTATCCCACCAGAAGCCGATGAGCAAATAGGAGCAGAGGCCGACCCCCTCCCAACCGACGAACATCATCAGGAAGTTGTTGGCGCTCACCAGCACCAGCATGAAGACGAGGAAGAGGTTCAAATAGGCGAAAAAGCGCACGAAACGCCCATCGCCGGTCATATAGCCGATGGCGTAGAGGTGAATCAACGAACCGACGCCCGTAACCACCAGCATCATCGTCACGCTCAACGTATCGACGCGTAGTTGCCAACCGATGCGCAGGTTCGCCGTCGGGATATCGAACCAGTGGCCCAACAGCGGGAAATCCTGCAGCTGCGCCTGGAATCCGTTCTCCCGCAGCGCCGCATAGAGCAACAACGACACGGCGAAGGCCAGCGCCGCCGCTAACGTCGCCAACCAACCCGCGTAGCGCCGCCCCAAGCGCGCGCCGCCGAAGGTATTGGCCACGAAGCCCAATAGCGGAAACAGGATGACGAGCGGCGCCCAGCTCACGAAACCGGCCATGATTCAGCCTTCAGCCTTCCAACAGACGCAATTCATCGATGTTGATGCTCTGGCGCGTGCGGAAGATCGTGACCAGCAACGCCAATCCGACGGCCACTTCCGCCGCCGCTACCGTGACCACGAAGAAGACGAAGACATGCCCGTCGCTTTGCCCCCAATGCCGCGCAAAAGCCACCAGCGCCAAATTGGCCGCGTTCAACATCAGCTCAACCGACATGAAGATGAGGATGGCGTTGCGCCGCAACAGCACACCCAGTACCCCGAGCGTGAAGAGCACCGCGCTCAGCATCAAGTAGTGTTCTACCTGGATCGCTCCCATCTTCCGTCCGCCCCTCTCCTAGGCCTCGTCGCCTTCGGCGGCGGGCAATTGCGCGGCGCTCTCGCCGCTGGTCTGCGCGTCTATGGCGGCGGCCAGCGTCCGTGCGACCCGTCGCCGCACATCGCGCCGCCGCACATCGCGCCGCTGCCCTTGCGAGATGATGATCCCCCCCACGAGCGCCGCCAACAGCAAAACGCCCACCATCTCGAAAGGCAGCAGGAAGCGGCGGAAGAGGCTCTGCCCCACCGCGGCTGGGCTGCCGAAGGGATCTGCCGTGTCAAGGGAATACTGACGCCATACGGTGCGGGCCGCACCGTCGTTGGCGATGACGAGCAGCGCGCTCGCCCCGCCGGCCAATTCCAGCCCCGGCGTGCGCAACAACGTCTCGCCCGTGGCGGAATTCACCAAGGCTAGGTCGATGCGCCCGCGCTCGGTCAGGCGCGGCTCGCTCGCGGCTCCATTCGCCAATTCGTCAACCCACAGCGGGTCGCGCGCCATATCCAGCGCGCGGTCGCTGCCGGTATCGTAAACGGAGAGCGCGCCGCCGCTGAGGTTGACGATGGCCACACGACTCTCGCGCAAACCCACATGGCTGAAGTCTTCGACCACCCGGCTGGCAGACATCGCCGCCGCGTCATTTTGCTCGCCGGGGTAGATGAGCAGGGTAACGGCTTCGCCCCCCGCCAGCGAGACGCTCCCTTCATATAACGGCGCGCCATCCGCCGCGACCAGAACGACCGCATGCGCGCCCGGCACTAGGGTCTGGTATTCGCTCGCGACGCCATAGCCAAAATCGGTAGCGATGCGGAGGCCATCCACGCGCAGGCTCGCGCCAGACTCATCCGCATTGGACTGATTGAAATGAACGACGCGCAACTGCGGCGCGGGCGGCGGCGCGGCGGAAGACGCCGAATCCACGTCGCCGCTCTGGATCGCCAGGCCCGCCGCCAGGATGAAAATCGTCGCGCCGATGCTGGCGATGATGGGCAGGCCGCGAATCTCGCGCTCGCCAGACGAAATCACTTGGTTGCCGAGCAGCATCATCACAAAGAGGAAGAGCACCATCACGGCGCCGGCATACACGGTCACCTGCACCAGCGCCAGGAAGGGCGCATCCAGCATCAGGAAGAGCAGCGCCAGGGCGGCCATGATGTAGATGAGGCAGAGGGCGGAATAGACGGCGTTGCGCAGCAGCAACATGCCGACCGCCGCGGCCACTGCGGAGCCACCTACCAACAAGAAGAGCCAGAAATGCAGATCTGTCATATGCGCTCTATATTGCTCGATTCATCTCGTTTCAAACTGGTCAACGATCTCGGTACGATTGATCACCGTTCGAATCACACCAAAATGGTAGAAAGGAATGGCAATCCCTAATGTAACAATAGACAACAATATCCATTTGAAGATGTGGCCAATCTGCTCGGAGATTCTTAAATCCACCTTCAGAACACCCAGTACATTGTTCTTAGAGTCGTGAACTTGGGTTCCATTTAGAAATTTCGCGCCCCAAGCATATGGAGCAAAAAAGGAAGCGATACCCAATGTTATTACCAGCAATACGATCCACAGAAGTATGTTTAAAAAAATGTCACCCATGGACCAGCTCGTCCGAAACCTATAATTAATATCTTGAGCACTCATTCCGATTCCTCCTCAAACAAGTTAAACAAGTATTGCTCCTCAACGCGCATCTGGCATATCGGGAATCGAACGATCGCGGCTGCCCGGTTCGACCTGCTGCGGCGTATCCTCACCGCCTTCCGGCACCGGGTCGATCAGCATCTCTTTGGTGAAAATCGCGTCGCGCCGGTCGGTGAAGCTCAAACGATGCTCCTGCCCCAGTTCGATGGCCTGCGTGGGGCAGGCATCCTCGCAATAGCCACAGAAGATGCAGCGCAGCATATTGATTTCATAGGTCTTGGCGTAGCGCTCACCCGGGGAGAAGCGTGCCTCGTCCGTATTCTCCTCCGCCTCCACCCAGATGGCGTCCGCCGGGCAAGCGGCGGCACAAAGCGAGCAGCCGATGCATTTCTCCAGCCCATCTTCATAGCGGCGCAGGTGGTGCCGGCCCTTGTAGCGCTCCGGGAAGGGGCGCACTTCTTCGGGATATTGCAGCGTTACGCTCTCGCGGTTCAGGTGCTTGAGCGTGGTCTGCAGGCCCTTCAGGATATTCATCATTCTCTCGCTTCCCGCGGCCGCCCAGCGGACCGCATGCGCTCCAGCGCACTAATGGTGAAATCGAACAGGCCGAAGGGCAGGCCGGCGATGATGCCCAGCAGCCCCATGCCCAGCGCCCCGCCGTGGCTGCGCGCGCCCGTAATCCGCCGGTCAGCCGCCAGCGGCAATTCGGCCAGCGTCGTCGTCCCCGTCGAATCGCCAAGCCGCCGCAATAACCAGTAGCCGCCGCCCAGGGCCAACACGAAGACCGCGCCGGATACCAACCCATAGACCGTCGCGAAGTCCGTACCCGCTTCCACGCCAATCACGAGCGACACGGCCGACCAGGCCACCGCCAACAAGGCCAGCGGCAGCATCACTTTCCAGCCGAAATGCATCAGCCGGTCGTAGCGGATGCGCGGCAGCGTCGCCCGCAGCCAGATCATACCGATCAAGAAGACGAGCAGCTTACCTATCAGCACCAGCGGCGCGAGAATGGGCACCACATCCACGAAGAAAAAGTGGTAACCGCCAAAGAAGAGCGAGATGGCGATGATGCTGACGGCGATCATGCCCAGGTATTCGGCCATCATGAACATCGCGAATTTCATGCCGCTGTATTCGGTCATGTAACCAGCGGTCAGCTCTTGTTCCGCTTCCGGCAAATCGAAAGGCGCACGGTTCACTTCTGCCAATAGGGCGATCATCAGCACGGCGGCCGCCAGCGGATTCTGAAAGACGAACCAATCGAAAATATTGCGCTGCGCCTCGACGATATCCAGCATACTCATGCTGCCGACAATCATGACGGGTACGGCGACGGACAGGCCCAGGCTCAGCTCGTAGCTGATCATCTGCGCGCAGGCCCGCAAACCGCCCAGCATGGCGTATTTGTTGTTGCTCGACCAACCGGCCAAAATCACGCCATAAGTGCCCAGGCTAGTGATGGCCAGCAACCAGAGCACGCCCACGTTCACGTCAATCAAACCCATCGGCACGGCATACCAGAGACCATCGAACCAGGGAATATCGATCGCCGGCCCCAGCGGCACGACCGCCAGCACGATGAGCGCCGGCACGACCTTGAGCATCGGCGCTAGCAGATACACGAAGCGGTAGACGCCGATGGGCTGGATGTCTTCCTTAAAGATGAGCTTCAGGCCATCGGCCGCCGGTTGCAAGAAACCGCTCGGCCCGACGCGGTTCGGGCCCACGCGCTGCTGGAGCCAGGCGAGCAACTTCCGCTCCAGGAGCGTTGTATAGGCGAAACCTGTCAGGATGCTGAAGAGGAAGAGCGCCGTGAAGACGATGGGTTGCAGGATGCGGCAACCAGCCGATTCCGCGCAGGCGACCACGACCCGCGGCGCGCGGCTCTGCGGCGCGAAGAGATAATGCACCAGATCTTCGAAAAGGGCGATCAGGGCACTCAAGTTGGCGATCACCAATACGGCGACGACCAGCGCCGGGATCAGCGCGGCCAGTGCCAGCGCCCAGATCGGGATGCCGACAATGCGCTGCGTGAAGGGGTTGTGCGAGGCCCGCGTGGAAACCGTCATTCGCCTACCTCTTCCAACATCACGCTGGCCGAGAAAGGTACAAAGGGGATCGGCACGTCGCTGAGCTGGCGCGGCAGCAACAGCGCCCCCTGTGGCGCTCGCCCGTTCACACGCACCGCCAGGGAAAGCGCGCCGCCATCCGGCAACGGCAAGGAGACTCGCTCACCATCCTCAATAGCCAGCGCTTCGGCATCGTCGCGGTTCATCTCTAAATAAGGCGCCGGCACGCGCGCGTGCAATACCTCGCTCTCGGCGAAGCGGCGTTCGCGGTTGTAGAGCGAGACGGTCGGGATGACGAGCATTTCGTCCCGTTTTGCCTGCGGTGGCTTCAGCGGTCGGACGCGCCCCGCCCGCACTTTCTCGCCCCGGTCGGCCGCGCTGGCCAGCTGCACGCCCAGACCGCCCGTGTTGCGGTAGGCCGTGCCGCCGTAATACAAATCCTCGCCGCCGACATCTGGGAATTGCCGCTCCACGCGCGCGAGCGCGGGGAAGTCAGCGCCGGCGAAAGCGGGCATCTCTGCGCTACCAAAGGTAGCGCCGCTAATTTCCGCCATGACCGCTGCGGCCGAGTGCTTGGGCGGGCCGCCGGTCAAGGCCGCTGTGATGCGCGAGAGCGCCTGCCAGGCGGGCAGCGCTGCCCCCAACGGCCCCTGCGCGGTATAGAACCGCTGAACGCGCCGCTCACCATTGGTGTAGCTGCCGTCGCGCTCGGCGAAGCTAGCGATGGGTAGCAGCACCTCAGGCTGCCACTCATCCGCCCGCGCCGCGCCGTCGGCGAAGAGGCTGAAGCTGATCACGCTCTCCACCCGCTCCAACCAGGCGGCCGCGGCCGGATCATCGACGAGCGGGTCAGCATCCGCCAGGATCAACACCTTCGGCGGCTGTTCGGCCAGACGCTCCGCATTCTCAGGCGTGTAACCGAGCAAGCGCAGGCCGAGGCCATTGGGTCCTGGCAGCGGGCTGAGCAGGCCGTTATTCGGGCGGCCGACGTGTTTCGTGCGCAACAGGAAATTGGCCGCCGCCTGCGCCAAATCGCGGCTTCCGCGCAGATTCAACCCCTCCGCGCCAGCGACGATGACCAGATTCCCCGCTTTTGCCAGGCGCTCGCCCAGCGGCGTTTTCACCAGGTCCAAGAACGCTCGCGCTGCGTCGCCGACTTCATAGCGCAGTGTCTCGCCCGCGAAATCATCCAAGCGGCTGCCGCGCGCGTTGGCGACGACGAGCAGCGCGCCGCGCTCGGCCGTCTGCTTCAGCCGCAAGCGCCAGATGGGCACTTCTTCCTCCAGGTCGCAGGCGATGACCAGCACCGCGTCGCCCGCGCCGAGCTGGCCGAGGTTGCTGCCCTGCCCCAACCCGACCTGCGCCAGCAATTCGCCGCCGCCATGCGTGGGCGGCCAGGCGGCCAGACGGCCCGCCAATTCTTCTTCCCCCACGCCCGCCGCGCGCAACAAGCCGCGCAATTCCCAGAGATCCTCGTTGCTCAGGGCGCTGCCGGCCAGGGCAGCGATATCGCCACCGGCCGCGCGGATTTGATCGGCGGCGCGTTGAATCGCTGTGGGCCAATCCGCCACGTCGTCGCGGAGCTGCGGCTGCTGGCAGCGCGTCTCGCTGCGGGTGAAATGGTGCCCGAAACGCGTCTTGTCGCTGATCCAGATTTCGTTGACGGCTTCATTCTGGCGCGGCATCACCCGTTTGATGAGCGTCCGCCCGCCAAAGTCGCGGTCCAGCCGCACGCTCAGGCTGATGTTGCTGCCGGCCGCATCGTAGGGGCAAATGCTGGGCACCTCACGCAGCTCCCAGGGGCGCGCGCTGAAGCGGAAATCGGTCGTCGTCAGCGCACCGACGGGGCAAATATCCGTCGTATTGCCGGAGAAATAGCTGTCGAAGCCGGGCACGCTATTGGTGATGATGCGCAGCGAACGGCCGCGCTCGTGGAAGGCCAACACATCATCGCCGACGATCTCGTCCTGAAAACGCACGCAGCGCGCGCATTGGATGCAGCGCTCTTCATCCAGGAAGATCAGCTCGCCGAGCGGGACGTGCTTGTTCAGCAGCATCTTGTCGGCGAATTGCATGCGGCTGACGCCGGGGCCATGGCGCATGGTGAGGTTCTGCAGGGGACACTCCCCCCCTTTATCGCAAATCGGGCAATCGAGCGGGTGGCTACTGAGCAGGAATTCGAGCACGCTCGCGCGCGCCTCTTCGACCGCCTTCGTCGCCGTCCGCACGACGAGGCCCTCGCTCGCCGTCTGCGTGCAGGCCGTTTGCAGCGTGGGGAACCAGCGCACCTGCGGCGTGCCCTCCTCATCGCGCAGGATTTCGCCCGTCTCACGGTCACGCTGGATACTGCCCAGCTCAACGAGGCAGACGCGGCACATGCCGACGGCCGCCATCTTCGGGTGGTGGCAGAAAACGGGGATGTCGTTGCCCGCCGCCCACTTGGCCGCGTCGACCAGATTCATGCCCGCCGGCACTTCGTAGGGGACGTCGTCTATGGTGATGGCAACCATGTTGTTAACGGTGTTTCCGTTACTCTCCGCCATGCCGCGCCTCGCTAGTCTCCGTTTGACGCTGCCACTACAGCGCCTGCAAAATGCGCGTGAAAATCAGCTGGAAAATGGGCGATGGTGTGAATGATGGGGTTGGCGGCGAAATCGCCCAGCGCGCAGAGCGTCGACCCCTGCATGTTCTTCGCCACGTTATCGATGAGGCGGATATCCTGCGCGCGCCCCTCGCCGGCCAGGACGCGGTCCAACACCTTATCCAGCCAGTAGGTGCCTTCGCGGCAGGGCGTGCACTTGCCGCAACTCTCGTGTCGGAAGAACTTCGTCACCTTGCTCGCCACCCAGGTCATATCCACGCTGTCATCCATCGCGATGACGGAAGCGGAGCCCAGGATCGTCCCCGCCGCCGCGCAACCTTCATAACTCAGCGGCGTATCCAAAATCTCTTCCGTCGTCGGGATAAGCGGCCCGGAACCGCCGGAGGGCAACACCGCCTTGAATTGCCGCCCCGCGGGCGGGCCGCCAGCGCAATCATAGAGCAATTCGCGCAGCGGCGTGCCCAGCGCCAGCTCGTAATTGCCCGGTCGCTGTACGTGCCCGCTCACGCAAAAGACCTTCGTGCCGGCGCTCTGCTCCGTGCCGATGGCGCGGAAGGCAGCCGCGCCGCGCTCCAGAATCCAGGGCACGTTGGCGAGCGTCTCCACGTTGTTGACGACCGTCGGCTCATAATAGAGGCCGCCGCCTTTTTGCGCCGGGAAGGGCGGGCGCACGCGCGGCATGCCCAACTTGCCCTCCAGGCTCTCCAACAGCGCACTCTCCTCGCCGCAGATATAGGCGCCGGCGCCGAGGTGCGTGAACACATCGCAATCCCAACCGCTGCCGAGGATGTTTTTGCCAGCCAGATTCTCGGAGTAGAGTTGCGCGATTCGCTCATCCAGCAAGGCCTCGATATCCCAGAACTCGCCGCGCAAATAGATATAGACGGCCCTGGCACGGATGGCGCGCGCGCAAATCAACGCGCCCTCCAGCAGCTGGTGCGGGTTGGCTTCCATGATTTCGCGGTCTTTGAAAGTGCCCGTCTCGCTCTCGTCGGCGTTGACGACGACATAGGTCAGCGGCTCGCTGGGCGGGATGAAAGACCATTTCACGCCGGTGGGGAAGCCGGCGCCGCCGCGCCCGCGCAGGCCGGAAGCCTTGACCTCGTCGATGATGGCGCCCGGCTCCATCGCGATGGCCTGGCGCAGGGCCTCGTAGCCGCCGTGCTGGCAATAGACTTCGTAATCCGCGTGGTTTTCAATCTCGCGGTGCCGCAGCAGGATGCGGGGGTGGCCGTTCGCTTGCGCTGTCGTCATGCGCTTCCCCCCGCCGCCGCGCCATTCGCCGCCGCGCGTTCCAGCTCCGCCCGCTTCTCCTCGATGAAGACCTTCATCTTCGCCATATCGAGCGCTTCCATATAGCGGAAGTTGCATTGCAGCATCGGCGCCTTATCGCAGGCGGCCAGGCACATCACGTGCTCGAGCGTGAAGAGGCTATCTGCACTCGTGCCGCCTTCTTCGTGGATGCCCAGGTACTCCTGCAATTCGCGGTAGAAGGTGTCCGCCCCATTCAGCGCACAGGGCAAATCGGTGCAGACCTGCAGCCAGTATTGCCCCTTCGGCCGCTCGCGGAACATCGTATAGAAACCGGCGATGGATTGCACCTGCGTCGGGTCCATATCGCAGAGCGCGGCCACTTCCCGCAACGATTCGGGCGTGAGGTAACCATAGGCTTCCTGCGCGAAGAAAAGCAGCGGCATCACCGCGGAGCGCTTATCAGGGTATTTGGCGAAGGCAGCCGCGATGCGATCGGCGTAACGTTCAGACAGAGGGGTAAGGGTATCTGTCATGCGCTCTGCCATGCGCTCCGCATCCACCACACCCTACCGATCACAATCGCCCAGCACGATATCGACGCTGCCGATGATCGCCACCACATCGGCGATCAGATGCTCGCGCGTCAGCAGCGGTAGCGCAGAAATATGCATGAAGCTCGGCGTCTTGAAGTGTACGCGCCTCGGCATATTCCCGCCCGTGCCATGCAAATAACAGCCGATTTCGCCACGCGGGCTCTCCGTCGCCACATAAACTTCCTCATCCGGCGCGTTGAATCCCTCCGTCCATAGCTTGAAGTGGTGGATGACCGCCTCCATGCTATGCCCCAGCTCGCTGCGCGGCGGCGGCACGAACTTGCGGTCGTCCGAGCGGAAGACGCCGCTGCGCGGAATCGCCGCTAGCGCCTGTCGCAGGATGCGGTGGCTCTCCCGCATTTCCCGCACGCGGACCAGGAAGCGGTCATAGACATCGCCATGCTCGCCCAGCGGCACGTGGAATTCGTAATTCTCGTAACCCAGGTAGGGCATCGCCTTTCGCAAATCCCAGTTCACGCCGCTGCCGCGCAGGCTCGGCCCGGAAAGGCCCCAATCCAGCGCGTTCTCTGGCGTGACGGTGCCGACACCCTGCGTGCGGTCGATCCAGATGGGGTTCTCCGTCAGCAGCGCCTCGTAATCGTCGATCTTGGCGGGGAAGAGCTCGAGGAAGCGCGTCACCTGCTCATAGAACTCCGGCCGCAAATCGCGCCAGACGCCGCCGGGGCGGATGTAGGAGCCCATCATGCGCTGGCCGGCGATCGTATCGAACATCTCCAGGATCAGCTCGCGCTCGCGGAAGCAATAGAGGAAGACGCTCATCGCCCCCATATCCATCGCGTGCGTGCCCAGCCAGACCAGATGGCTGGCGATTCGCGAAAGTTCCATGCAGATCACGCGGATTTGCTGCGCGCGCGGCGGGACGTCGATGCCCGCCAATTTCTCCACCGCCATGCAAAAGACGAGGTTGTTGGACATCGGCGCCAGGTAATCCATGCGGTCGGTTAGCGTGACCGCCTTTTCATAGGTCTTGGATTCGATGTTCTTCTCGATGCCCGTATGCAAAAAGCCGACATCCGGCAAGCAGGTGATGATCTCCTCGCCATCCAGCTCCAGCAGCAAGCGCAACACGCCATGCGTGCTGGGGTGGTGCGGGCCCATATTGAGCAGCATGGTTTCGCCGCGCAGCGCTCGTTCCGAGACCAGGCCACGCAGATCATCGACGGAGCCGTGCCAGTATTGCCGCTCGCCTTGCTCGGTCGCTGCCTGCGTCGCTTCAGCCACCGAGCCTCGCTCGACGGTCATGAGTTGCTCCTGGCGAAGGGTTTGTGGCGCTGCACATCTTCGGCGTTGAAGGAGAATTGCACGGTCTCATATCCGAGCGGATAATCGCGGCGGTGCGGATGGCCCTGCCAATCTTCCGGCATCAGCAAGCGCCGTTTATCCGGGTGGCCCTCGAAATCGATGCCCATCATGTCCATGATCTCGCGCTCGAGCCAGTTGGCGGCGGGCCAGAGCGGCGTGAGCGTAGGGATGCTCTCGCCTTCTTCGACGTAAACCTTGAGGCGCAGGCGGCGGGCGTAGGGCATGGAGAGCAGATGATAGCAGACGGCGAAGCGCGCGGGACGTTCCTCGGCGGCGTCGGCCAGGGCGGCAAAGCCCGGCTCGCCAGCGACGGGCGCGTAATCCACCGCGCTGATATCGGAGAGGTAGTTGTAGGTGAGGTCAGCGCCACGCTTGAGCAGGGCAGCCGCTTCGGGCAGGCGCTCGGCCGCGAGGATGAGGGTGGTTTCGCCGCCGAATTCATATTCGCCGAGCGGCGATTCGGGGAAAGCAGCGCGCAGGGCGGCGGCGGGGTCGGCGCGGCCTCCGGGCAATTGGGCTGCGGGCATCATCACCTCCGGCGGACAACGCCGCCCATTCTACACGATGTTGCGAATTTTACGCGGTTGAAGCAGGGAAAAACCCTTTCAGGCGTATCGCTGGTTAGCTTGACACACAATCACTCCCCCAGTAAATTTAGCATCAACATCATACGATGGGAAGGCATACACCTTGCCCCGCAAGTTTCACTTTCTGGGAACACTGTTACTCCTCACGCTGACCTTCGGCCCGCTCGTGGCGTAGGATCAGGCTACACCGGAATGCCCGGCTCCCACACTGCTACCCGCGGATGAAGAACTCTTCGCCAGCATCCGCCGCTATGAAGGCGTCGATCCCGCAGATTATTCGGCCATCCGCCAACCCGCGGCCGCGGGTTTCGTGCCGCTGCTAAAGGAATCGCCCGGTTTCCTCTTCTACGCCTTGGCGAATATCGAACCGGATATGTTGGCCGCTGTAAATGTCTTCACCAGCGAGGATGAAATGCTGGCCGCCAATGACCTGGCCGCCGATTTTATCTCCGAACACCTGGCGCCTTTGCTGCCTACAGTAACCGAGATCATGAGCGGCACCGTACAGCTCTTGATGTACGCCAACCCCTGTCCGGATATGGGAATGGACGAAGACGGCGATGATATGGCGGAAGAGGCCGATAGCGAGACCATGTCGGGAACAGACGCGACCGCTGATATGGATTCGGCCTACCTGGGCTACAGCATCTACAGCGAATATGAAGAGGAAGCAGAGTTGGCCGCTATCAACGACCTGTTTCGCCATAAATTCGCGCCGATCCTCAGCGACTCCGACGGTTTCATCCTGTACCTCACCATGATCGACAGTGACGACAACTTCGTCTCCCTGAACATCTTCCAAAGCAAGGAAGAGTTGATCGAGGCCAATGCCCGCGCCGCCGAGTTCATCGCGAGCGATCTGGCGGATGTTGCCACCACTCCGCCCACCTTCTACGGCGGCTCCATCGCCGTCCTGGACCTGAGCGGCCTCTTCCTGGAAGAGGCAATGGACGATATGGATGAGGAGATGAGTGAGGAAAACGGTGATAGTTGAGACTGAGTCTCACACTAGTTTCGAACAACGCCTGGTAATTCAGCTACAACGTTGATCATTGCTCGTTTCTTGGTGAAATCAACAATCACAAGCGCATCCATCACCATCTCTATCCCGCTTGCTAGAGTAGTTGGGGTCGCCACGTGGGAAACCGCACTGGCCAGAAACTCTTTTCACCTTGGGGCAATTACCAGAGATGTACGCGGACGTGCGCCCGTTACAATTATGGATGTTGGCACGCTGATTCCCTCCACCACTTGAACCGCCGCTATTGCCCCCACCACCGGAGCTGCCGTTACCCACGCCACTAGAGCTGCCAGGATTCTCTTGTTCAGGCGGTGCTGGTTGATTACGTGATAGTAATGAAGCATGGACGTAGACTGTTCTACCTCCATACACTACAACCTTCCACCGTCGGCTGCCCTCATATTCTTCACCGGTTACCTCTCCTACAACCGTTACAGGAGAGCGATAGGCTAATGCCGTCACTCTATCGCAGCTGAGTCGTGGGCATTCACGCACGACAGCACCAGCATTCTTCATCACATAGTAGGTCTCACGTGTTCGGATATCGCGCGTAGGAACCGCCGTCGGGCGCGGTGTCCTCGTCGGCCGTGGTGTCCTCGTCGGCCGCGTCGGCCTTGGCGTATTCGTCGGCCGCGTCGTGGTGGCGAGCGAAGCGTGCAGGTAGCGCGTCTCACCCTCATATTCGAAGGCCAACCAGCGCGTATCGCCATTCACTGGATTGCCTTCTTCTTCCCGCAACACCGCAATTGCCTGGCCGGGGGGAATCGTTCCAACTCGCGCACAAGTCGTACTTGCGCAGGATCGAACATTCACCGAGCTAGTATGGTGCACATAGTAGATGGTCGGTCGCGGTGTATTGGTCGGCCGTGCGCTGGCGGTTGCCGTTTGTTGCGCGCGGGCGGTACTGACACTTGAAGTCGCTGTCTGGTTGCGGGCGGCAACGATGGTAGTACGGGCGGCGGCGGTGGCCGTTTGCTGAGCGCGGGCAGTAGCCCTGTGAACGGCGGCAGTGAGTGCAGCAGACGTTTGACGCGCAATTGCAGTTTGGGTCTCAGCGGTGGCCGTAGAAGCATGAGCAGTCGCCGTGCGGTGCACGCGCATAGTAGCAGTTCCGTAGGCTGCCGCCGTGGCAGTTTGGCGCGCGACTGCGGTGCGAGTCTGAGCAGCGGCTGTTGGTGCGTAAGCGGTAGCCGTATGGTTTGCGTGGGCAGTCCTTGTTTGACGCGCGACTGCAGTACGAATCTCGGCAGTAGCCGTTGCCTGAACGATTGCCACTATAATGCTGCCACTCTCTGCCACACAGGAATGAACGCCAAACTCACTATCTGAGCTGCTGTGCTGACGGCAAATGAGATTGATTCGGTTCCCATCTTCTGGGATGAACTGAACGGTCATCCTATCAATCTCACGTTGACGACCAATTGCGTCTGTTGAAATGGGATACTTCCATCTCAGACTGGTGTACTCGTTTTCGCTATCTGTAAATTTAGCGATATAGGTTTTCTTCTTGTCCGAATCGTCGTCAAATATGACAATTTCCAACTCTCCACGCATGGGTATCCGCAACCAAGCTTCGATTCGTACTTCCGCCCTGCCAAATAGACCCTTGCCATCGCGGAGACGCAACCAGATATCCGGGTTTTCGTGAGCAAACGCGGTAGCCGTAATATGTATCTGAGCTGTAGCAGTTCCTACATTGGGAGTAGCGCTTGGTTCCTGCGAAGCGACTTTGCCAATTCCCTGAAGGCAAATCACCAAAGCAACTACTAAAACCGTTGCCATGAAAAGCAAGACAAAGCCACTCTGTCTGTCTCTAATTTTTTGAATTAAATGCACAATCAGAAACCGTATAAATCCCCCTCAGCACTTAAAATATATCAAATTGAAATATTCTTTCAATCACTCTTTGAAATAAACATATCTTCACCTTCCATCCGCGGGCGCTCCAATTCCACAAACCATATCGCCGCCGCGCTCAACACCACCAACACCGCCACGAAGAGCAGCCCACCGTTGCCGCGCCCGCCTTTACTATCCGCCATTGCCATCATCATCCGTGCGAAGAGAGCGGGCAGTGGCCGTGCGGCGAATGCGAGCGGTGGCCGCGCGCGCCGTCGCCGTTTGGCGAGCACGCGCAGTGGCCGTTCGGGCAGTAGCGAGCGCGGTAGCCCTACGGACGGCTACCGTGGGGGCGCGGGCAGTGATCGTGAGGGCCTGAGAAGTAGCAGCGCGAACGAAGGCTGTGCGGCGGGTTTCAGCCGTGCGGGTATGGGCGGCAGCTACAAGACGGGCGCGGGTGGTCATGCGAGCGTCGGTGGTAGCCACGAGAGGGGCATCCTCCGCGCGGCTTGTGATAGTAGCGCGCGCAGTGAGCGTGAGGCGAGCCTGAGCGACAACCGTCGGCACACGCGCCGTCACCGTAAGGCGCTGTTGGGCGATGGCTGTGAGGCGGAGCTCGGCCGCGGCCGCTCGACGAGCGCGAACGGTACGACGGGCTTCAGCCGTTTGGGCGACCGCCGTGCGACGAGCGCGCGCAGTGACCGTTAGCTGCACGCGGGCGGTGGGGGCGAATGCAGTGGCCGTACGCGCCTGCGCAGCGGCCGTCCGAGCAGCGACAGTAGCCGTGCTGGCCACCGCCGCCCGCTGCGTCTCCTGCGCCGGCCGCTCCCACTCCACAAACCAGATCGCCGCCGCGCTCAGCACTATCAGCGCCGCCACAAAGAGCAGCTCGCCGTTGCCACGCCTTTCCCGGCTATTCGCCACCGCCGTCGTCCCTACGAATAGAGCGCGCGGTCGCAGCGTCACGGGCTATCGCGGTGGCCATCTCTGCCTGGGCGGTGGCCATCAGTTGATCAAGTTGCTCCTGTGCGGTGGCCGTGCGGTGCGCAGCGACCGTCTGACGCACCCGCGCGGTTGCTGTTCGGCGCGCGCGCGCCGCTACCGTGAGGCGCGCCTGTGCGGCGACCGTCGGCACACGCGCCGTCACCGTAAGGCGCTGTTGGGCGATGGCCGTGCGCTGTGCGCGGGCAGTGGCCGTGCGCCCCCGTTCTATCTTCCGCTCCCCCCGCCGCGGGCGCTCCAATTCCACAAACCATATCGCCGCCGCGCTCAACACCACCAACACCGCCACGAAGAGCAGCCCACCGTTGCCACGCCGAGCACCGCTTTCCGTCACTGTCCCTCAATCCGAATTCACTCTTCCCTAGGAAAACGCCACGACAGCGTCCTTACCCGTCACCGCAATTCACATACCCAGGTCGCCGTTCCTTCTTCTTCATCCTCATCTGCCCAGCGTACGCAACGATATTCCCGCGCCGCCTGCGTCAGCTTGCCCCGATGCCGCGCCCATACCGACTCCGCGGCCGCCGGCGCTTCTTGCGGCCGCGAAGTGCCGGCACGCGCCGCGCGCAGCTCGCCGCTCCAGGCCGCGCTGCGTTCGCCGATATAGAGCGCATCGTAATTCACGAATTCGACCGATTCGTCCGGCGTCTGCAACCACACACTCATGGTGCCGACGCCGGCCTCGAATTCGGTCCGCGTTTCGATGTACAGCTGCCCACCCTCGCCCGCGCTCAAGTAGACCACGAGCGGCGCCTCACCCCATTCGGCCAGCGGTAGGCCCGTCGGTCGCTCTCGCAGCGCCGCTCCATCACGCAGCGGCCAGCCGTCATCCGCCAGCGTGAAATAGGCGAACACGGCCGCTGCCAGCAGCAGCAAGCCGATCCCGCGGCGCGTGTTGGGGGAAAGCGGTTCTTGGCTTATGCCGGCTCAGGCCCAATCGGCGATGGTTTCGCCGCGGATCTTCTCGTGCAGCGTGAGGATGCCGTGTATGAGCTGCTCGGGCCGCGGCGGGCAACCCGCCACATACACATCGACCGGCAGCACCTCATCTACCCCCTGCACGACAGCGTAATTGTTGTAGACGCCACCGCAGGAAGCGCAATCGCCCATCGAGATCACCCATTTCGGGTCAGCCATCTGGTCGTAAAGTTGGCGGATGACGGGCGCCATCTTCCGCGTCACCCGGCCGGCGACGATGAGCAAATCCGCCTGGCGCGGCGAGGCGCGGTTCAGCTCCATCCCAAAACGCGAGAGATCGTAATTGCCGGCCTGGGTGGACATGTACTCAATCGCGCAACAGGCCAGGCCAAAGAGCAGCGGCCAGGTGGCTCCGGTGCGCGCCCAGTTGACGGCCGTATCGAGCGTGGTGGTTACAGCGCCGAGGTTGCCGAGCTTTTCGCTCACTCCCATTCCATCGCTCCTTTGCGCCATTCGTAGAATAGGCCGATGGTCAGCACGAGCGCGAAGACGCCCATGGCGACGAGGCCGAAGAGCGCCAGTTCCTTCATGACGACCGCCCAGGGGAGGAAGAACATGACCTCGACATCGAAAAGGATGAAGAGGACGGCGACGAGATAAAACTTGATAGGGACGCGCCGCGTGCCCTCGCCGATGGGTTTCATGCCGCTCTCGTAGGGGGCGAGCTTGCGCGCAGTGGGGCGGCGCGGCCCGAAAATGCGCGAGACGGAATGGATGATGAAAGCCAACCCCGTCGATAGCGCGAGCATGATGAGAACCGGGGCGAATTGGTCGAGCGTGCTCATGCTGGTATTTTGACGCATGTCGGCGCTGATGTCAACTGGAGGCGTTAGCGGTCGGCTTGAACTCTCTGTGCTTCAGCTTCTCGTTCTCGCTTCGCTTCTTCACTATTATCAGAATTACTATTTCCACCACTGAACCCTTTCTGAATCAATCAGCCGCTTCCCATATCCTCCGTATGGAGGAGTTCGCAGGCATAGATTCTCTCACCCTCTTGCAGCACAACCTGGCTTTCTACGCAACGATAATGTTCTGTCGTCCAGTCTTCCAATGTCAGCGTTACCCGGATTGTGTCGGGGAGCTCATTATAGCGCGGAGCGTTCTCGTAAATACAATGTTCGGCATAGTACTCGTCAGCCACGAGGAAGGCGTCGGCAGCGCGGCACGATACGATACCAGCCCTGACTTCGATAAGTTGTGTGAGGAAGCTCTCAAAAGTGAGGATGCCCCAGCCAAGGTGCCAGAAGCCCCCCGTGTCAAATAGGGAAACCCACATCACGGCTCTCTCTGCGTATGCCAAGTCAACCTGAGGGGCCGGGGGCTCTTCATCGCCGCACACAATCTCGAAGACATTCCTTTCTTCTTCACTGTCCAGATACACAGACCACGCTGCGCAAACATCCTGTGATGTGGGTTCTTGCTGAGAATACGCGGGGGAAGCCGCCAATAGCAACAGCGTCACTACCAATAGCAGCCAAATATGTTCCTTTTTACTCATGATGCTTCTCCATCTACTACGATACAAGCAATACCGGCATTCTGGAGGATCTCCCAGATGCCTTCAGCGATTTCAAGTTATCGTTCCGGTTCGGGGATGACCCGCTCGATGAGAGCGGAGAAAGCGGAGAAGATATTGACGAGATAAAAGTGCCGTAGTAGATCTGGCCGTGGTTTAGAATTGGAGAATTCCGACCAACGATTCGCATGATCGGCAGCAGTGGAACCACGCTTGGGTGAGCGCAGCTCCGACGATTTTTTCTTACGCTCATTCACATCAGGACCTGTCATTCTGTCCCATACTCCGTAATGTTCAGCTTATGCTTAACAATTCCTTCTATCATTCGCACACTCTCCGTTATCAGATTGATGTACTCTCTTATCGAATCACAATAAAACATAACTTCTTTATCGTTGTCACCACGCACTAAGAGATCGTCGGGCATTTTTGCGATTAAAGACTGCAGTTTATTCACGGACTCTTTCAATTCCAGAATAATTTTTGCATTGGTTTCATCTGGAGTGTTTGAAGGTTCTCTATTCGCGAACATTTTCACCTCATTATGCTTGACTAACACAATTACCATGACTATAGCAAGTTGCTCAAAGCCCAATCAATAGGCACGTAGCAAACCACACCTATAGCGCTAGATACCCCCCCAGCCGCAAACCCACCACTCACGCTATACTTCCCCATTATGGATACTCAACCCACACCCGACACCCTCAACCAGCGCCTCGGCGTCCTCAATCGGCGTGAAGCGGAAGCGCGCATCCTGCAGGCCTTCCTGCAACGCCTCGAAAGCGAATTCGACGCCCAGCACGTCCGCGAAATCCTGCGCGAGACCATCTTCGCCATCGCCCACGAGCAGGGCGCCGCCATGGCCCACGAACAGGGCGACGATGGTCTGCCCGCCTTCGCCAATACCCTGCCCGCCTGGCAACGCGACGGCGCGCTGGAAATCGAGGAACTCGAACGCAGCGAAGACGCCTTTCACTTCAACGTAACCCGCTGTCGCTACGCCGAAATGTACCGCGCCCTCGGCATCCCGGAGTTGGGCGCCCTGCTTTCCTGCAACCGCGATTTCGCCCTCATCGAAGGCTTCAACCCCGACGTGAAACTGCAGCGCACCCAGACCATCATGGAAGGCGCCTCTCACTGCGATTTCCGCTATTCCCGGCCTTCGCTTCGCGAAGACTCAGGAGTTTCCGCAGGAAACTCCACGTCCAATCGTGATGAGGAAAACCAATGAGCGACCGCCCCACATTTGAGACCCTTCTCTATACGCACGAGGCGAAAGTCGCCACCATCACCCTCCATCGGCCCGAAGCGGCCAACGCATTCAACGAAACCATGTTCCAGGAACTCTATAACGCCACTCTACATGCCCTGACACAGGCGGATACGCGCGTCATCCTGCTCAATTCGGTCGGTAAGATCTTTTGCGCCGGTGGCGACCTATCCGAATTCGCCTGCACCGAGAAAATTAAACCGCACATCCTGCGCCTGACCACGCTCTTTCACAGCACGATAGCGCGCCTGGCCCGTGCGGAGGCCCCGGTCATCGCCGCCGTCCAGGGCAGCGCCGGTGGCGCCGGCATGGCCCTCGTCCTGGGCGCCGACCTCGTCCTCGCCAGCGAAGAGGCGCGCTTCACCATGGCCTATACCGCCGCCGGCTTGTCCCCCGATGGCTCCTCCACTTTCTACCTGCCGCGGCTGGTCGGCCTGCGGCGCGCGCTCGAGCTGACCTTAACGAACCGCCGCCTCAGCGCCCAGGAAGCGCTGGAATGGGGCATCGTCAACCGCATCCTACCCGCGGAAACACTACAAGAAAAAGCGCTGGCCCTGGCGCGGCAGCTGGCCGCCGGCCCGACACTCGCTTACGCCGCCGCCAAGCGCCTGCTGCAGCGATCCTTCGATCAATCTTTGGAAACGCAATTGGAAGACGAGGCGCAGGCCATCGCCGCTACCAGTGCCACTGCCGATGCCCGTGAGGGCATCCGCGCCTTTTTGGAAAAACGCCCGCCGCAATTCCGCGGTGAATAGGGCCCGGACGAGAAGGAGTTTGCCATGTACACCACAAGCCGCCAGTATATCGCACGTTTTGCCCTGCTCGCCGCTGTCCTGGTGTTCTGGGCTTCTCCGGCGCGCGCGCAGGATTCGCCGCTCGTCATCAACCCGGATGAGGACATCGTGATCGGCGTCTCCGTCGGCCTCTCCGGCGAGGGCATCGCTCCGCTGGGCATCGATATCCAGCGCGGCGTCGAGCTCGGCCTGGAGGAACACCCCACCGTCACCATCGAAGGCGTCGAATTCGCCATCCGCCTGGACGTTCAGGATTCGCAATGCAACGCCGAAGGTGGCGTCGCTGTGGCCAATCGCTTCAGCTCCGATCCCGCCATCGTCGGCGTCATCGGCCCGATGTGCTCCTCCGCCTGCCTACCAGCATCCAACATCTACGACGCCGCCGGGTATTCCTTCATCACCCCCAGTTGTACCGCCGCCGTGCTCTCGCGCCGTGGCTCGACCAGCTTCAACCGCGTCGTCTCTCCCGACGATGTGGAAGGAAAACACACCGCCGGTTACATCTACCATACCCTCGGCGTGCGGCGCGTGGCCACCATCCACGACGGTAGCCCCTATGCCGAAGGCCTCGTCGTCTATTTCAGCGAATTATTCGAAGCGCTGGGCGGCGAAATCGTCGTCGCCGACGCCGTCACCGTCGGTGATACCAATTTCCAGGCCCTGCTGAGCGAAATCGCCGAAGCTGATCCCGAACTGATTTATTTCCCTGGTTTCCCGGCCGAAGCGGCGCGCCTCATCCAGCAGCGCTTCGACGTCGGCTTGGAAGACAGCCTCTTCTTCGGCGGCGCGGCCTGGAAAGGGCCCGAGGTGATCGAGCTGGCCGGCGATGCAGCGGAGGGCACCTACGCCGTCGGGCATGTGAACATCACCGGCAGCGACGAGCTGGAAACGCGCCGCGCCGACTTCCTGGAGCGATACGTGTCGACCTACGGCGAAAGCCCGCCGCAGAACTACCACTTCAACGGCCAGGCCGCCTTTTTGATGTTCCACGCCGCCATCGAAGCGCACGGCCGCCTGGATGAAGCGGGCAATCTCCTGTTGAATCGCGCCGATATCGCCGCCTTCCTGCGCTCCTACCAAAACGCGGATGCCCTCGCCGGGCCCGTCGCTTGCAGCGAGACCGGCGAATGCCTCACCGCACCGACCGGCGTCTACCGCGTGGAGAACGGCGATTTCGTCTTGCTGGATGTGATCCTGCCCGAAACCGACGATTCGATGTCCGAAGAATCGGAATAAACCTGGGCGGAGGCGGATCCCATGCGAACACAAAAAACGAGACTGGGTCTCCTGACCCTGGCATTCTTCAGCATGCTCGTGGCAACACCCGGCACGTACGCCCAGGAACTCGTCATCGCGCCAGGCGAACCGATCACCGTGGGTGTACTAACGGCGCTGCTCGGCGGCGAATCCGACTTCGGCATCGCCAGCGAGCGCGGTATCCTGCTGGCGCACGAAGAGCGGCCCAGCCTCCGCTTTGGCGATGCCCTTTTCCCCATCGAACTCGACCGCTACGATTCCGCCTGCAATGACCAAGAGGCAACCTCAGCCGCGTCGAATCTGGTGCGGGAAGACCGCGCCGTCGCCGTCATCGGCCCCAATTGCTCCAGCGCCTGCCGGGCCGCCGCGCCTCTGTTCGATGCGGCCAGCTTCACCAGCCTCAGCCCCTCCTGCAGCGGCCCCAGCCTGACCGAGCAGGGCTTTACCAGCCTCCACCGCTTGACCAATCCCAACGACCGCATCGCCGCCAATTCCATCCGCTACCTCATCACAGCAAGCGGCGCTCAGCGGCTGGCCATCCTGCAGCACGCTGACGATCCCTATTACAGCGGGTTGGCCCGTGCCGCCGCCGCGGAATTCACTGCCCTGGGCGGTGAAATCGTCCTCGACCTCGCCCTCAGTGACGCCTGGGAACCGGCAGCCGTCCTCTCCGAGACCGCCGCGGCCGGGGCCGATGCCATCTACTGCGCCTGCAATGCCGAATGGGCCCGCGCGCTGCTCTCGCTGCCCGAAGCACCACACCAACAACTGCCTTTCCTCGGCGAATCACACTTTTGGGCCAACTACCTGGTCGCCGAACTGGGCGCGCTGGCCGATGGCGTCTACTTCAGCTCCGATTACCCCTACGCCTTACCGGCCACCCGCGAATTGGCAGCCCGCTATAAAGGACGCTTCGGCGCCGCGCCGCATTCTCCCTATTTCGCCACCGCCTACGACGCCTACCAGCTCTTGCTAGATGCCCTCCTGGCCGTCGGCACGTTGGATGACGCTCGTGCCCTGCACATAGACCGCGCCGCCCTCAACGCCGAAATTCGCAGCACGAGCGACTACGCCGGCGTCACCGGTACCATCCACTGCGATGCAAGCGGCGAATGCCTCACCATGCCGACGGCCGTGCTTCAAATCCGCGAGGGCAACTACTTCCTGTTGGATGTGACTCTGCCCGAAAATGCTCCTGATCTCCCGGATTATCATGAAGACGGACGTTATCTTAACTGTTCCGAAATCAGAGAAAAATACAATGATGGCAATTTCTGGGAAGAGCACCCCGCTTACACCAAGAAACGCGACCGCGATAATGACGGATTAGCCTGTGAGTTGAATTGATATGTGGGAACAAGCGCTAAGAAAAAGACTCTACTGCCTGGCGCTGCTTGGCACCCTCTGGGCAGCGGGCAGCGCCGGCGCGCAAGAACTCATCATCGCGCCGGGCGAACCGATCCCCTTGGCCATCATCTCCAACCGCCAGGGCGCCGCCTTCGGTGAGGGTCACGTGAGCGAGCGCGGTGTCCTGCTGGCGGGTGAAGACCGCCCCACGCTCACCATCGACGGCCAGGAATTCATCATCGAGCTCTTGGATGGCGATTCCGCCTGCGATGCAGAGACGGCAGCCGCCGTCGCCGAATCCTTCGTGGCGGAGGACCGCGCCATCGCCATCATCGGCCCCAATTGCTCCAGCGCCTGCCTGGCCGCCGCGCCCCTTTTCGATGAGGCCGGTTTCACCAGCCTCAGCCCCAGCTGCACCGCGCCTACATTGACACAGCAGGGCTTCCGCAGCTTCCACCGCCTGGTCAGCACCGATGCGCTCACGGCTGAGCGAGCCGCGCGTTTCCTCTATGAAGAGCTGGGTGGGCGCCGTCTCGCCTTGCTCTACACGAGCGATGAAAACCTCACTTTTTATGAAGGCCAGGTCGAAGCGTTGACAGCCGAAGTCACCGCGCTCGGTGGCGCAATCGTCAGTGAAATCGCCGTTACGGCCGAGACCGACTATGAGACTCTGGTGACCGAAATCGAAGCGGCTGCGCCGGATCAGCTGTTTTGTGCCTGTGAGCCCGAAGCCGCCTCCGCATTATTGGCGGCGCTCGCCGAATCCGACCTGTCCACCATCCCCTTGCTGGGTGCCGAGCTCAATTGGGCCGACCAGTTGCTCGATCTCGCCGGCGCGGCTGCGGATGGTATCTATGTCATCAGCGGTGCGGCAGAGCCATCCGAAGCCAGCGGCCCTGGCGGACCGCTACGAAGAGCGCTTCGGCGATGCGCCCCATTCTCCTTATTACAGCAACGCCTACGATGCCTACCAACTCCTCCTGGATGCTGTCCTGGCCATCGCTGTGCTGGAAGAAAACGGCAACCTGCGCATCGACCGCGCCGCCCTCCAAGCCGAAATCCGCAACACGAGCGATTACGCAGGCGTCACCGGCACCATCCGCTGTGACGAAACAGGCGAATGCCTGCGTTCGCCGACCAGCGTGTATCAAATCCAAGATGGTGCTCTAGTCACTTTGCTGACCTACGAAGACTGATCCCATGAAGAATCTCCGGTCGGGTGCTTCCCTCTTTGTGTTCGCTCTTGCGCTGCTGTCATTCGTTTCGCTGGCCCACGCCCAGGAAGTCATCATCGCTCCCGGCGATCCCGTGGTCATCGGCGTTTCCGTCGGCCTCTCTGGCGAGGGCATCGCCGCCCTCGGCACCGATATCCTGCGCGGCATCGAAATCGCCCACGCCGAGCGGCCCACCCTCACCATCGGCGCGGCCGAACTCACCATCCAACTCGATATCCAAGATTCCCAGTGCAACGCCGAGGGTGGCGTCGCCAGCGATAACCCATAAGGACGCTCAGGCGCGCGCCTGCTACCTTCTATTGTGAGTAAGAGCAAATTATGCTCAGATGATGGAGGAAATCATGAAGTACACGAAGTTAATTTGCCTCGCCCTCTGCATCTTCTCTGCTGGCCGCGATCCAATCGGCACCGCGGGAGTAAAAGCTCAGGCACCATTCGGTGAGCGCTGGGAGTACCTATTCTTATTCATCCCTCGGCGATATCCAGCGATGAAAGGCTCCGTATCTTCCTCAGTTATTCGACAAACGAGGAGCGAGGCATAAGGAAATAACCTCCAGCTCATACGATTACTTTATCCATCACCAGCAGCCGCGGTTCCGACGACCTGCCACGACCGGCAATCAAATCGCACTCTGGATGACACTGTGCTGGGTCATCTGGGGCTGGGAATTGGTACCGATAGAATTCCCCGGCTTTTCGAGTATTGAGACCATAATGGTCTTCAAGCGTCGCCCCTGAGGCAGCCGATCTTCGGCAGATCGCTACCATCAGCAGCAACTCAAAGCGATTCTAAACGCTACCTGCCGTGGCTATTGGATAGCCTGCTGCCGGAACTGCGTCTCGTAGAGCGCCGCGTAGAGCCCGCCGTGCGCCAGCAACCCGGCGTGGTCGCCGCGCTCGACGATCCGCCCGCGGTCCAGCACGAGGATGACATCGGCCGCCAGGATCGTGCTGAGGCGGTGAGCGATCACCAGGCTCGTGCGCCCAGCCAGCAGCGTCTGCAGCGCCGCCTGGATCAGCGCCTCCGATTGGCTATCCAGGTGGCTGGTCGCCTCGTCCAGCACGAGCACGCGCGGGTCTTTGAGCAACACGCGCGCGAGGGCGATGCGCTGCTTCTCGCCGCCGCTGAGCCGATAACCGCGCTCGCCGACGATCGTCTCGTAGCCTTCCGGCAAGGCAGCGATGAATTCGTGAATATTGGCGGCGCGCGCGGCGGCGATCATCTCCGTTTCGCTCGCCTCGGGGCGGCCATAGAGCACGTTCGTGCGCACGCTATCGTGGAATAGGTGCGTCTCCTGCGTGACCATGCCGATGTTGGCGGCCAGCGCGCCCAGCTGCAACCCTCGCAGGTCCTGCCCATCGAGCAGGATGCGGCCCTGCTGCGGGTCATACAGGCGCGGGATGAGGTAACTGAGCGTGGTCTTGCCGGCGCCGCTGGGGCCGACGATGGCCGCCAGCTGCCCCGGTTCGAGCGCGAAGGAGATGTCTTCCAGAGCCCACTCGCGCGCTTGATGGGCGACACCTTTAGTGTCGCTCGCGGGCGGCGCATCGCCATTCGCAGCCATCGTTGCGCTCACAGCGGCCGCCGGCAACGGCCCGCCAGCTGAGAGCGCCGCGCGCACGTTCTCCATCTTCCCCACGCGCTCGACGGCCCGCAGTTGCGTGTGCGAATGGCCCAATTCGTCGGCCGCTCCCCCTTCCCGCGGCGCGTAGGCGAAACTGACATCCTCG
Source organism: Phototrophicaceae bacterium (assembly GCA_965237765.1). Lineage (GTDB taxonomy): Bacteria > Chloroflexota > Anaerolineae > Aggregatilineales > Phototrophicaceae > WTGJ01. Next base: position 1,419,063 of record OZ250157.1, on the reverse strand, counting down.
AATACCAGCTCGCCGCGCGCACTGGCCAGGGGCCGCGCGTTGGGCGCCTCGGTGATCTCCTGCGACAAATCCAGCAGCTCGAACACGCGCTCGAAGCTGACCAGCGACGTGGCGAAATCGACCGGCGCGTTGGTCAGCGCTTGCAGCGGCCCATACAGTTGCGTGAGGTAGCTGCCGAAGGCGACGATGGTGCCCACGCTGAATATGCCCGCCAGCGCCATCCGCCCACCCAGCCAATAGACCAGCGCTACGCCCACCGCGCTCAGCAGGCCGATCACGACGAAGAAGGCGCTGCCCAGCGCCGCGCGCCGCACGCCCAGATCGCGCACCTCGGCGCTGCGGGCGTTGAAGCGCGCCACTTCCGGCCGCGCCTGCCCGAAGAGCTTCACCAGCAACTGGCCGTTGATATTCAGCGTCTCGTTCATCAGGGCGTTCATGCGCGCGTTGCTCTCCATCTGTTGGCGGACGATCGTCCGCAAGCGCCCGCCCACCCAACGCGCCAATAGGATGAAGCAGGGCAAGACCAGCACGCCGAACAGGGTCAATCGCCATTCCAGCGCGATCATGATGGCCAGCGTCATGACGACCGTGATGGCGTTGGTGATGAGGGTGATGAAGGTCTCCGTGATGGCCCGCTGCGCGCCGACGACATCGTTGTTCAAGCGGCTCATCAGCTCGCCCGCCTGCGTATGCGTGTAGAAACGCAGCGACATGCCCTGCAAATGCGCGTAAAGCTGGGCGCGCAAATCGTAAATGATGCCCTCGCCGACCTGCGCGCTGATCCGCCGTTGGAAGACGCGCAGCGCGCCACTCACCACCGGCACGGCCACCAGACCCAGCGCCAGCAGGTTCAGGCGCTCCACCCCACCTAAATTGTTGTTGAGGACGTTGTCGATCAAATCCCGCAGCAGCAGGGGCGGCAGCAGGCCGAGGGCGGCGGTCAACAGGATCGTGGCGAAGACGAGGGCATTGCGCGCGCGGTAGGACCGCGCATAGCCAAAAACGCGCCGAATGAGCGGCCAGGTGAGGGAAGAGCGCTCGTTCTGCCCGCCATGCATGTAACGCCACCAACCGCCACCACCGCCATGCATCATGATCATGCTCGCCTCCCGCCTCGTATCGCCACGTCACTATGCGAACTGGATGCGCTCCTGGCCCGCGCTCTTACCCTCACCAGAGCAGCCAAAGTGGCACTCCCTCATATTGACCCTGCGGCCCGCCCTTGTTTATACTGCAACAATCGTCCGAACTTCGCTGCGCTACTTTGTGATTCTAGTGAGAATAGAGAGTGAGTATTATGCGTAACGTCATTGCATTGCTACTCGTCGCGCTGCTGTTGAGTGCGGCCGTGGCGAATGCGCAGGAAATGGTCGTCGCCCCTGGCGACCCCGTCGTCTTCGGTGTCTCCGTCGGCCTTTCCGGTGAAGGCATCGCCCCCCTCGGCGAGGATATCAAGCGCGGTATCGAAATCGCCCAGTCCGAAACTCCCACCATCACCATCAACGGCGTGGAATTCGCCATCGAACTCGATGTGCAAGATTCCCAGTGCAACGCCGAGGGCGGCGTGGCGACAGCCACCCGCTTCGCTTCCGACTCCTCCATAGTCGGCGTCATCGGCCCCATGTGCTCCAGCGCTTGCTTCCCCGCCGCGCCCATTTATGACGCTGCTGGCTATTCCTCCATCAGCCCCAGCTGCACCAATGGCGACCTTTCGCGCTCGGGCTTCACCAGCTTCAACCGGACCGCCTCCTCGGATTACGTCCAGGGTGCGAACACGGCTTACTACGTCCTGACTACGCTGGGTATCACCCGCGTCGCCACCATCCATGACGGCAGCCCCTACGCCGAAGGCCTCGTCGATGTCTTCACCGAAACCTTCACGGCCAATGGCGGCGAAGTCGTCGCGGCGGATGCGGTCACCGTCGGCGATACTTCCTTCCAATCCCTGCTCAGCGAAATTGCCGAAGTAGAGCCCGAGCTGATTTATTTCTCCGGCTTCCCGGCCGAAGCGGCCCGCCTCATGCAGCAGCGCGCCGATGTCGGACTGGAAGAGACCGTCTTCTTCGGCGCAGATGGCTGGAAGGGCACTGAAGTGATCGAACTGGCGGTGGAAGCGGCCGAAGGCACCATCGCCACCGCGCCGGTCCCCGTCTCCGCGAGTGAAGAGCAGGAAGCCGCCTACAACGCCTTCCTGGCCACCTATGAAGAGACCTATGGCGAAACGCCACTCGCTCCCTTCCATGTCAACGGCTATGACGCTTACTACATGCTCTACGCCGCCGTGGAAGCGGCTGGCAGCATCGATGACGAAGGCAACCTGGTTGTCGACCGCGCCGCCCTCGCGGCCTTCCTGCGCAGCTACGGCCCCGTCGCTGGCCTCACCGGCACCCTCGAATGCGACGGCACCGGCGAATGCATCATCTCGCCCACCGGTGTCTTCCAGGTCGTCGATGGTATCTTCGAGCAGATCGGCATCGCCACTGGCGAATGATCGATATCAAAAACTCGACCCTACAACCGACCTCGCCTCAATTGGTGAGGTCGGTTTTTTCTACTCCTCATCACGCTCTGCGTCGCTCCTACCCTGGCCCAGGAAACATCCTCTGTCGTCATCATTGCTCCGGGCGAACCGATCCTCCTCGGCGTGTCGGTCGGCTTGAGCGGCGAGGACACCGCGACGCTGAGTATCGACGCGCTGCGCGGCATCCAAGTGGCGCAGGAAAAACAGCCCGACCTGCAATTCGGCGAAACGGTCTTCTCGCTGCAATTGGACACGCAGGATACGGCCTGCGGCACGGAGGGCGCCGCCACGGCCGAATACTTCACCGCGGACGCGCGCGTCGTCGGCGTGCTCGGCCCGGTCTGCACGGCCGCCTGCCTGGCCGCAGCCCTCATCTATGACGCGGCCGGCTATTCCCTCGTCAGCCCCGGCTACACTTCGTCCGTCATCCAGCAGCGCGGCTTCGCCAGCTTCAACCATACCCAGCCCGTCAATAGCGGCCAGGCCATCGCCGCCGCCTTCTTCTATTACGAGACGCTGGGCATCCGCCGCGTCGCCATCATCCGCGAAAACAGCGACTACGCCCTGAGCCTCGCCACCACCATGAGCGAAACCTTCACCGCGCTCGGTGGCGAAATCCTGCCCGGCGCGATCATCACCCCCGGTGAGGAAGATTACCGGCCGATCCTGGCTGCTGTCGCTGCGGAGGAACCAGAGGCGTTGTATTTCGTCGGCTATGCGAACGAAGCGGCGCGCATCATCGCCCAGCGCGAGGCCGGCGGCCTTGGCGATATTCCCCTTTTCGGCAGTTCCGCCTGGCTGAGCCCTGCCGTCCCGGAGCGCGTCGGCGCGGCCGCCAATCGTAATGTCTACCTCGCTTCCAATTTGCCGCACCAGGAAACAGAGGAGCAGCGCGCGCCAGGCCGCCTTCGCCGCTCGTTACGAAGAACGCTTCGGCGAAGCGCCCGTCTCTCATGTGCACGACAACGCCTACGACACCTATCTGATGCTCCGCGCGGCCATCGAACAAGTTGGCACGCTGGATGACGAGGGCAACCTGCGCATCGACCGCGCCGCGCTGGCCGCTGCCCTGCGCAGCTACGGCCCCGTCGCCGGCCTCAGCGGCCCCCTCGCTTGCGACGGCAGCGGCGAATGTGCCTCCACCCCCATCGGCATCTGGCAGATACAGGATGGCGCCTTCGCGCTCATCGAGGAGATGGTTGACCCCAGCATGGTTGAGGAATGAGCATCACTCCAACCCTTTGGGCTATACTGTGTGACAAGCGGCTAATCCAAAACCGCGAACCATTCATTCAGACAGGGAGGAAATCATGAAATGGATGCGTAAGCTCAGTATCGGTCTGCTCGCGCTCGCCATTATGGCGACGGGCAGCCTCGCTCTGGCGCAAGGCGAAGACGTCGTCATCGCGCCGGATGGGGAACTCATCATTGGCGTTTCGGCGGCCTTCAGCGGCGAGGGCCTCGCGCCCTTCGGTAACAACATCCGCAACGGCGCCGTGCTCGGCCACATGAACCGGCCGACAGCCACCGTGGGCGGCGCGGAATTCGCCATCGCCCTCGACCCTCAAGATTCGCAATGCAACGCGGAAGGCGGCGTCGCTGTCGCCACGCGCTACACCTCTGACCCGAACGTGGTGGGCGTAGTCGGGCCGATGTGCTCGTCCGCCTGCACGCCCGCGGCGCCCATCTACGACGCCGCCGGTTTCACCACCATCAGCCCCAGCTGCACCGCCCCGGCCCTCACCCAGAGCGGCTTCGCTAGCTTCAACCGCACCGTCCCCTCGGATGCCAACCAGGGCAAATTCGCCGCCGAATTCATCTACAACGAGCTGGGCGTAACGCGGCTGGCCACCATCCATGACGGCAGCGCCTATGGTGAAGGCCTCGTCGGCGTCGTCACGGCCAACTTTGAGGCATTGGGTGGCGAGGTCGTCGCTGCCGATGCGATCACCGTCGGCGATACCAACTTCCAGGCCCTCCTGAGCGAAATGGCTGAAGCCGGTCCGGAGCTGGTCTACTGCGGCTGCTTCAACGCCGAAGCGGCGCGCCTCATCCAACAACGCGCTGACGTCGGGCTGGAAGAAGTGCCCTTCATGGGCGCCGATGGCATCTTCGGTCCGGAAGTGATCGAACTGGCCGGCGAAGCTTCCGAAGGCGTCTACGCCTCGACGCCGCGCCCGGTTTCCTCGGATGCCTCGGCTGCGCTCACCGAGCAATACTTAGAAGTCTTCACCGAAGAACCCGCCGCCAGCTTCCACACCAACTCCTTTGACGCCTATACCATCTTAGTCATGGGCATCGAGGCGGTCGGCGCGCTGGATGACGAAGGCAACCTGGTCATCAACCGCGCTGCCCTGCTCGATTTCGTCCGAACACTGACCAATTACGATGGCGTCACCGGTACGATCAATTGCGACGGCACCGGTGAATGCATCACTACGCCGGTCGGATTCTTCCAAGTCCAAATGGGTGAATTCGTCGAGATCGGCATGGCCGGCGGTATGATGGACGACGATATGATGGATGACGACATGGATGACGACGAGGGCTAACCCCCTCCGAACCATCTCCAATAGCCAAAAACCCCCGCCCCTCACCGGAGCGGGGTTTTTCTTGATCTCTGCGCGGTGGGGAGTGCCCCTTCGTTTGCGAATCCATGCCGCCTCGCTACAATCACGGCCTGTCACAAAAGCGCGGACAAGGACACGAATCGTGACAATTCCCTTGCCAGGCCAGCGCCGTGCGGGCGGCATCACCATCGGGCGCTTGCGGCGTTATATCGGCCGCAACGCGCTTCAGATCGCCGGGCAAATTTTTCTCGTCGTCCTGATCGTCGCGGCCATCTACAACCTGGCGACGGGCATCGCGCGGCCGCACACGCTGCTGCAGAATTTCTTCTTCGGCCTCTCCACCGGTAGCATCTACGCGCTCATCGCCCTCGGCTATACGCTGGTCTACGGCATCCTCTTCATGATCAACTTCGCCCATGGCGAGGTCTTCATGGCCGGCGGTTATATGGGTTATTTCGCCATCATCTTCGCCCAGGGTCGGGGCTGGCTGGAGCAGCACACCATCTTCGCGCTCTTCTTCACCATCACCATCGCCGCCATCTTCTCCATCGCCATCGCCCTCCTGCTGGAACGCATCGCCTATCGACCCCTGCGGGGGGCGCCGCGCCTCGTGCCACTCATCACGGCCATCGGCGCCAGCATCGCCCTGCAGCAGCTCTTTCTGCGCCTCTTCGGCGCCGATTCCCGGCGCTACCCCAACGTGCACTATTACATCAAAGTCCCCGGCTGCCAGGTATGTAAGGAAATCCCCGGCGGCGGCATGGGGCTGGATCTGGTGGGCGGTATCTACAAAGTGAACCTGCTGGGCCTGGATATCCGCCTGCGCCCCATCTGGTTCATCGTGCTCTTCCTGGCTTGCTCGCTGATGATCGCGCTCTGGTTCTATATCCAGCGCACGAGGCGCGGCAAGGCGATGCGTGCCGTCGCCGAAGACAAGAACACAGCGGCGCTGATGGGCATCGACGTGGATGGCATCATCGTTACGACCTTCGTGCTAGGCGCGGCGCTGGCGGGGGCGGCGGCCGTGCTCTTCCTCATCATCCCTGGCAACGGGCAGGCGACGCCTTTCATCGGCTTCTTCCCGGGCATCAAAGCCTTCACGGCGGCGGTGCTGGGGGGCATCGGCAACATCCCCGGCGCGGCCGTCGGCGGTCTCTTCCTCGGCGTCGTCGAAGCCGTCGGCCCGCCGCTCTGGAATATCGACCACCAGCTGAAGGAAATTATCGTCTTCGGCTTGCTCATCCTCGTGCTCATCCTGCGCCCCACCGGCATCTTCGGCGAAATCCTCTCCAAGCGAGCCTGAGCGATGGCTGCCATCTCCGCCCAAGCACCGTCCTTGCGCGAGCGCGTTCGCAGCGTACAGCAAAGCCTTGCCCCGCATTTCGATTACGCGCGCCAGGGCATCTACGCCGCCTGCATCGTAATCATCCTGACGCTCACGGGCATTTTTTCCTCCTTCCGCGCCGGGGTGACCATCGACGATACCGTCGCCATCGGCCCGCTCACCCTGTTGGCGCCCTTGCGGCTGACGACGCTCGTCGCCCTCTACATGCTGGGCGGCGCGGCCTATTTCGCGGCCATGCGCGCCAAAATTCGTGGCGACGGGCCCGCCTGGCGCGCCCGCCTGCCCAAGGCGCTGGTGGCCGCCCTCGTCGTCGCCGCCGCCCTCGTCGCCCTGATGCTGCTGGAGAAATTCATCGAACTGCAATTCGTCTTCACCGGCATCATCGACCCGATTCGCGCGACGCTGGCGCCGGGGGAGACGCTGCAGCTCGGTCCTGTGCTGCTCTTCCTGGCGCGCGCGGCTTTCATCGGCCTGGCGGCGGGCGGGTTGGCCAGCCTGCCGGCACGCGGCCGTAACCTCGCCATCCTGCTCATCGCCATCTTGACCGGCCTCTCGTTACTGAGCGACGAGCTGCTGGGCATCTTCGCGCTGCCAGACGCGCTGGCCATCACGGCCGCCTTCGCGGTGGGTTATGGTGTGCTGTGGCGCTGGGGCGGCCGTCTGCGCACGTTGCCACGCATCGCCGCCGGCGCCTTGTTGGGCATCGCCCTGGCCTTCGCGCTATGGCCGATCATCGAGAGCGGCGGGTTGGAGCGCGGGGGCATCCTGCGCGGCGTCGGCAAGCTGCCCTATATCCTCAGCCAGGCGCAGGAATCGCTGCCAGCATATTTCTTCTTTTTCGCCTTGCTGGGGATGCTGGGGGCGCTGGCGCAGGCTGCGCCGCCGGATGCGCACAACGGCAGCCTCTATTTCTTGACGACCGTGCTCGTCTTCGGCGTATTGAATTGGCAGGGTGGCCTCACTTACCTGGGGACGCTCATCACCGCGCTGCTGGTCGCGGCGGCCTACAAATACCCGCGGCAGCGCGCGCCCGTAGCGGTCAAGCGCTTCCATTCCCTCCCCGAAGGCGACCGGCGGCGCGCCATGCTGGCCATCAGCATCGCCCTCTTCGTCTTCGCCCTGCTGGCGCCCATTTTCGTCGGCGAATACATCACCTTCGGCCTGAATTGGATGGCCCTCTTCACCATCATGGGCCTCGGCTTGAACGTGATGATCGGCTACGCCGGTCTGCTGGATCTGGGCTACGTCGCTTCCTATGCCATCGGCGCCTATAGCACCGCCCTGTTGACGACGCCGAGCGTGCTCACCTGTGGCGGCGCCGACGTGCCAGTGGCCGAATGCGGCGGCTTGCTCAGCTTCTGGGAAGCGGTGCCGCTGGCCATCATCATCAGCGCGACGACCGGCGTCCTGCTCGGCTTCCCAGTCTTGCGCCTCCGCGGCGATTACCTGGCCATCGTCACGCTCGGCTTCGGCGAAATCACCAACCGCGTCCTGAAATCGAATTCCTATAAGCCCATTTTCGGCGGCCCCTCGGGCATCACCCCCATCCCGGCGCCGCAACTGGATCTTTCCGCCCTGCATCCCGATTGGGTCTTCACCTTCACTGGCACGACGTGGATGTACTACCTCTTCTTGCTGGGGGTGATCGTGACGGCGCTGGTGGTCTTGCGCCTGGCGCCGACGCGGCTGGGGCGGGCCTGGCGCGCCATCCGGGCGGATGAGGATGTGGCGCAGGCCCTCGGCATCCCGCTCGTGAGCACGAAATTGTTGGCCTTTGGCGTCAGCTCAGCCTTCGCTGGTCTGGGTGGTGCATTCGTCGGCGCCTGGTTCAGGGGCATCTTCCCGGATACCTTCACCGTCTTCGTCTCCATCAACGTGCTGAGCCTGATCATCATCGGCGGCATGGGCTCGGTGCTGGGCATATTGCTGGGCGCCTTCATGCTCGTCGGTATGCCGGAAGTGCTGCGCGAATTCAAGGATTACCGTCTGCTGGCCTATTCCAGCCTGCTGGTATTGGCGATGCTCCTGCGGCCGCAGGGGCTCATCCCGCCGCGGCCGGCGAAGCTGGCGGCCGCCGCCGCGGCGCGCGAGCGGAAATCCGCGGCCGGCCCCGAGGGAGGCCTGCGCGCGGCCCTGGCGGGCGTCGGCGCGGCTATCTCACGGGCGGGAACAGTCCTCCTCGCACTGCTCTTGCGGCCGCAGGACCTGTTCTCGCCGCCCCGCCCCTTAGCAAAGACCATCCCGGAGAAAGGCGACCCGCCCCTTCTGGAAATCCGCGCCCTTACCAAGCGTTTCGGTGGCCTGACCGCGCTGGATGACATCGACCTCATCATCCCCCGCCGCAGCATCACCGCCGTCATCGGCCCCAACGGCGCTGGCAAGACCACGCTCTTTAACTGCCTGAACGGCTTCTACCCGCCTGAAGAAGGCGACATGCGCTACCAGGGGCGCAGCTTGCTCGGCCTGCGCCCGGATGAAATCGGCGCCCTCGGCATCGCCCGCACCTACCAGAACATCCGCCTCTTTGGCGAGATGACGGTGCTAGAAAACACGCTGGTCGGTATGCACCCGCGCCTGCAAGACGAGGCGCTGCGCTCGTTGCGCGGGCGCGATGCCAGCGAAACGTCGGAAGACACTTCACTAAAGGAAGCGCTGGAATTGCTGGAATTCGTCGGTCTTGCCGACCATGGCGATGACATCGCCAACAGCTTGCCCTATGGCTCGCAACGGCGGCTGGAAATCGCCCGCGCCCTCGCCTCCCAACCCGAATTGCTGATGTTGGATGAGCCCGTCGCCGGCATGAACCCGCTAGAAACCGAACAGATGATGTCCCTCATCCGCCGCCTGCCCGAAGAACGCAACATCGCCGTCTTCCTCATCGAACACGATATGAAGCTGGTCATGGGCGTCTCCGAACAAATCACGGTGCTCGATTACGGCGCGAAAATCGCCGAAGGCAGCCCGAAGGAAGTCCAGCGGAACCCGCGCGTCATCGAGGCTTACCTCGGCGTCGCGCCCGAGGACAGCGCAGAGACAGACGATGCCTGAGAAGAATAGCAAACCGAAGGGCCGCCCCTCGGCCACCCTGCTCCACGTTGACGGCATCCACACCGCTTATGGGCAGATCCTGGCGGTGAAGGGCATCTCGCTCGAGGTGCGCGAGGGCGAAATCGTCACGCTCATCGGCGGCAACGGCGCCGGCAAGACGACGACGCTGAATACAATCTCCGGCATCACACCCGCCGCCCAGGGGCATATCTCCCTCGGCGGCGAGGAAATCACGCGCCTGCGCGCGCACGAAATCGTCAAGCGCGGCGTGATCCAGGTCCCCGAGGGGCGCAAGATTTTCGGCCGCCTCACCGTGCTGGAAAACTTGCAAATGGGCGCCTTCACTCGAAAAGACGAAAAAGGCATCGCCCAGGACCTCGAACAAGTCTTCGCCCGCTTCCCGCGCCTGAAAGAGCGCCTCAGCCAATATGGCGGGACGCTCTCCGGCGGCGAGCAACAGATGCTGGCCATCGGGCGCGCGCTGATGGCCCGGCCGCGCGTCCTGCTGCTGGATGAGCCGAGCATGGGCCTGGCGCCGATGCTCGTCAAACAAATTTTCGATGTCATCGAAACGCTGAATCGCGAGAACAACACGACCATCTTGTTGGTGGAGCAAAACGCCTTACTGGCGCTGAATATCGCCGACCGCGGTTACGTGCTGCAATCGGGTTACATCACGCACGCCGGCAACGCTGCCGACCTGCGCGAAGATGATGCGATTATCGAGGCCTATCTGGGCGTATAGCGGCGCGGCCGGCCAGCTGCCTAATACTCCAAATATTCCCGCAGCACCCGGTTGCGCGTCGGGTGGCGCAATTTGCGCAAGGCCCGCGCCTCCAATTGGCGCACCCGCTCTTTGGTGATGCCGAAGCGCTTCCCCAATTCGCCCAGCGTCATGTGCATGCCATCGCGCAAACCAAAACGCAGCTCCAACACCTCGCGCTCCCGTTCGCTGAGCACATCCAGCGCCAAATGTACCTGCTCCTTGAGCATCTGCTGGCTGGCGGCGGCGGCCGGGCTCACGGCGGTGTCATCGGCGATCAGCTCGCGCAACGTGCTGCCGCCATCTTCGCCGACCATCATTTCCAACGAGACAGGCTCCTGGCTGATGCGTTGGATCTTTTGCACTTTTTGCACCGCGCGCCGCAACACCCGCACCAGCTCCGTTGGCAATTCCTCACCACGACCCTGCAGGCGGCGGATGGCGCGCGCGTCGGCCGGCTCGAGGAATTCCAGCTCCAACGCCAATTGCTCGGCGCTTGGTTCGCGTCCAGTTTGCTGAAGCAATTCCTGGTGAACGCGCGCGAGGCGGTTGATGGAATCCACCATGTGAACGGGGATGCGGATGGTCCGGGCCTGGTCGGCGATCGCGCGGCTGATGACCTGACGAATCCACCAGGTGGCGTAAGTAGAGAAACGGAATCCGCGCGTATGGTCATATTTCTCGACCGCGCGCAAAAGGCCCAGGTTTCCCTCTTGAATCAAATCGAGGAAGGAGATGCTCCGCCCGAGATAACGCTTGGCGACGCTGACGACCAGTCGCAGGTTGGCGCGGGAGAGGGTTTCGCGCGCGCCGGCGGCATTTTGGGCGACGGCCGCGGGCTGAGCGACGGCCTCTTCGGCGCTGAGCTCGCTCACGAAGCGGGCGATGGTGGGCGGGCGCTTGCTGGCGAGGAGCCGTTCCACGGCCGCCTGCGGCAAGGCCAGCGCCGCATGGAAGACCGCGTAGACCGTGCGCGCGTGCTCATCCCACTCATCATCCTGCCCCCATTTGCCCTGCTTGAGGTAGTCACGGATAGCGGAAGGCTCGTCGCGCTCCCAATCGGCGCGGATCAATTGCGCTTCGGCGAGCAGATCGGCCAGCGGCAGCAGCTCAACCGCATGCTGCTCTGCCTGAGCGCTCGCGCGCTTCCATTGCGCCAGCAAATGGGCGTAGACCGCGCCCAGCCAATCCAACGCCGCTTCCGGGTCATCCAGATCATGCTGGGGCGGCGCGAGGTCCTTGAGCAGCCCATCGGCGGCCATTAGGGCAGCAAGCCGTCCTTCGCCCACCGCATCCAGCAACGCCACTTGCCCGATCTGCTGCAAATAGAGTTGGACGTTGTCCTGGGCGAGGGCGGGCGCGCTGCCGCTATCGTACAGGGTGCCGGTGATCTGAGTATCGGCGGGGGGCAACGTATCGGCGCACGTCTCATCCGGCTGCGCCGCCCCGATCGACTGCTTTTCATCCAGATCCTGCGTGTTCGCGAGGGGCACTTCGATGAATTTCTCGGGAATCATCATAGGGTTCCTTTCGAGAATGTAGGCACAATGACCATGCGCATCGCGTGACATGTGCGCCTGTTAACCTGTACGCATAACGCGCGGTTTAATTCCCTCTGTTTGGCCCAATTTACGCGTTTTTTACAAAAGGGCTGGATCCGCATCGTTATATTCCCCATTCGTCAGCCCTCACGGCCGCGCAAGATTGCCAGGCGCTCATCCAGCAAACGACGCGCGCGCGCCCAGGCGGTCAATTGCGGCGCGAATTCGCTGACGTTGGCCTCGCTTTCGGCCAGAAAGTACAGCTCATCCAGCATGCGGCCGAGGCGGCGGCGGCGCAAGTCCAGCGCGCCACAGAACATGTCGCGCTCCTGTTCGGCGGCGAGGCCCGCATCCGGCGGGTTGCGGCGACGGTGCAGTTTCAAATCCTCCGCCAGGCCATAGCGCAAGCGCCCGCTCAGCCAATCCAGCTCCTCTTCCATCAAGGCCTCCAGCGCCGCGCCGAGCTGAGCTTCCTCGCTCTGCGCGCGCAAATAGGAGAGCGGCTCTTCCCGATCGGCCAGAAGCGCTTCCCGCAACAGGGTGATGAAGGCGCGGTGGTCATTTTGGACGAAATCGTCGCCGCCGAAATCTCCGAAGTAGAGCTGGTGCATTGGGTCGGCGGTATCGCCCGCGTCGGGCTGCATTTGCCGCAGCAATTGGTCAATCTCATGCAAACGGTTCGGCTCTCTCAGCAATATGCGCAGCAGGCCGGCTTCGAGTTGGGCGAGGGAAGTGGCCTCTTCTTGGGGCCGCGGCGTGCCTCCCACCTCCGGCGGCGCGTCGTAGGAACCCTCCTCCCAATCGGGCCAATCAGGCGACGGCCTGTCATCCGCTGACGCAGACGCGGGCTGGTGGGCGCGCCGCTCGACGGCCACGGCCAGAGCCAGCAAGTCACCTTCCATGATGTGCAGGCGCCGCGCGAGGCGCTGCACGTTATCGCGGCGCAGCAGGTCGCTCTCCGTCGCCAACAACAGTGGCAAAACGCGCCGCGCGGCTGCTTCCCGTTGCTGGATGCTGGCGTCTTCTGGCAGCGCGGCCGTCTCCTGATCAATGACGAATTGCGGCAGCGGGGTAGCCTGCGCGACCAGCACCGGCCAAAGCGCAGGCTCTTCGCGCAGCAAGTCATCCGGGTCACGCGCGTCGGGAAGTTGCAGGATGCGCATATCGACACCGAGGCGACCGCTGAAATCCTGCGTCAGGGCGCGGCGGGCGGTTTCCAGACCGCGGCGGGTGGCGGCCAGGCCGGCGACATCCGCATCCAGCGCGAGCACGATGCGGCGCTCTTCCCCCGCGCGCGGCATCAACAAGCGCAATTGCGGCTCGGTCAGCGCCGTGCCCATCTGCGCGACGACATTGCGATATCCCGCCTGGTGCGCCTGGATGGCGTCGAGATACCCCTCGACGACGATAGCGACGCCCGTTTCGCGGATGGCCGGCCGCGCCCCATCCAGCGCGAAGAGCAAGTGCGACTTATCGAAGAGCGCGCTTTGCGGCGAATTCAAATATTTGGCCTGCGGATGCGTAGCATCCGCCCCCTCATCCAGCGCCCGCCCGCCGAAACCGAGCACGCGCCCGCGCGCATCGCGGATGGGGATGACCAGGCGCGCGCGGAAACGATCGTAAATGCGGCCGCCCTGTTCGCTCTTGCCGCAAACGCCGGCGGCGACCACCTGCCCCTCCGTATAACCCAGCTGGCGCAGCGCATCCCAGCTATGTTGCCAGCCGGCGGGCGCGTAACCAATCTGGAAGGTCCGCAGCGTTTCTTCGGTCAGGGCGCGCGCTTCGCGGGTATAACGTAGGGCAGCGGCGGCGGCATCGTCGCGCGGTTGCATGAGCCACTCGTGGTATTGCTCGGCCATGGCGGTGAGCAAACCGCGCAGCGCCTCTTCCTCTTTTTCACGCTCGGCTTGTTCCGGCGTGCGTGGGCGCAGCTCAACGCCGGCGCGGCGCGCGAGCTCCTCCAGTGCCTCACGGAAGCTCCAACCGTGCCGCTTCATGGCGAAGGAGAAGATATCGCCGCCTTCCGCGCAGGCGCCGAAGCAGCGCCAGGAGCCGCGTTCGGGGTCGACGATGAAAGAAGGCGTGCGCTCGGCATGGAAGGGGCAATTGGCTTTGAAGCGCCGGCCGGCCGGCCGCAGGGGCACGCTCTCGCCGATATAGGCGGCAATATCCAGCCGCGCTTTGATGTCGTCAACGACGGACATCGTCTTCCCTCCAACCTTTCCAATTATAAGAGCTTTGACGATGCGCGCTGGGAGGCGCCCGCGAAGCGACTCACCTACGCCCGGCGCGCCCTTACGCTATACTCCCGCACAATGCAACCATAGGGCGTGCGACGATGGCCCAACCCACCCATACCCAGGAGAGCATGTCCCGCTGGGTCATGCGTTTCGACCAGATGAAGGAACAGGGCGTCCCACTCATGTTCATCGATAGCGCCCTGCCCGGGCACGAGCGCATGAATTACGCCGTCATCGGCGATACCGCCAGCGAAAACCCGGATTTCGCCGGCAAACGCCAGATCACCGAGCCGCACCGCTATCAGATCGGCATGGGCTGGGCGCCGCCCGGCTGCGGCCCCGCCTGGCATACCCACGATTACATCGAATCTTTCTTCGTCCTCAGTGGCCCCTGGCGCTTCCACTGGGGCAACTCCGACCACCCCGCCCAGGCCGATGGCCATTTTGACCTCGCTGCCTGGGACCTCATCTCCTTCCCCCCTGGCGTCTACCGCAGCTTCGAATACAGGGGCGATTCCATCGGCTGGTTCTTCGCCGTCCTCGAATCGCACGAAGTCTTCACAGGCAAAGACCCCCTCTGGTCGCCAGAGGTCGAAGGCGCTGCCGCCGCGCTCGGCTTCCGGGCGGATGCGCAGGGAAAAATGCGCCAACCCGATGATTACGAAGCGCTCGTCGCCGCCCAACAACGACGTTTGCTCCAACTCTTCGAGCGCCAGACCGGCAGCCGCCTCGCCGATTTTCGCCCCGAACGCGCCCGCTAAGACAGTACATTCCCATGCAACAGAGCCGCGAGCGCATCCTCACCACCCACGTCGGCAGCATGCCGCGCCCCCAATACGTCGTCGACCAACTCTTCGCCCAGGACCGCGGGGAGGATTACGACGAGGCCGAATTCGACGCCGTGATGACCCGCGCCGTCCGCGAAGTGGCCCTCCGCCAGGTGGACGCCGGCGTGGATGTCATCAGCGACGGCGAGATGAGCAAGATCAGCTACGCGACCTACATGCGCCACCGCCTCACCGGCTTCGAAATCGCCGAAGTGCCGCGCGCGACTCCGAAAGACTTGGATGAATTCCCCGCCTTCAAAGAGCGCCTGGCCCAACAGGGCGGCACGCCGAAATATCACCGCCCGGTCGTCCGCGGCGAAATCCGCATCAAAGACCTGGCGCCGCTGGAAAAAGATATCGCCAACCTGCGCGCAGCTGCCGAAGCCGCCGGCGCGCGCGAAGCGTTCATGAACGCCGCTTCGCCCGGCGTCATCGCCGTCTTTCAGCCTAACGAATACTACACCAGCGAAGAAGCCTACCTCGCCGCCCTGGTGGATGTGATGAAGGTGGAATACGAGCGCATCACCGAGGCCGGCCTGCTGTTACAGGTCGATTGCCCGGATCTGGCGATGGGCCGCCACATCCGCTTTCGCGACGAGGATACGGCCGGCTTTCGGGTGGCGGCGGCGCGCCAGGTCGAAGCGCTCAACGCCGCCCTGGAAAATGTGCCCGCCGAGCGCGTCCGCATGCACCTCTGTTGGGGCAATTACGAAGGGCCGCATACCCACGATATTGACCTGGCGGATATCATCGACATCGTCCTGCGCGCCAAGCCGCAGGCCATCCAGTTCGAAGCCTCCAACCCGCGCCACGCGCACGAATGGCGCATTTGGGCCGAGGCCGATATCCCCGCCGATAAAATCCTCATCCCCGGCGTGCTGGATACGACGACGAACTTCGTCGAACACCCCGAGCTGGTCGCCGAACGCATCGAGCGCTTCGCCGGCATCGTCGGGCGGGAGCGCGTGCTGGCGGGGACGGATTGCGGCTTCGGCACCTTCGCCGGCTTTGGCGCCGTGCACCCGGATATCGCCTACGCCAAGCTCTCCTCGCTGGCCGCCGGCGCCCGCCTGGCGAGCGAACGCCTCTGGGCTTGAGACATCACCGCCAACATCAATTGCGCGACCAACTGCGGCGGCGCGGACCACCTTTGGTTGCCGCCATCGTGCTTTGGTTGGCTTGGGCGCTAATCAGCCTCACCCTGTATCGCGTAGAGCACGGTCTGTTGTTAGCGTTGCTACTGCTTGGACTGCTCGTGCTGCTGGGCGGCGCCAATGGCTTGCTATGGGTTCGGCGCGAGCTTAGGCGTGAACGACAACGGGAAGCGAAACAACAACAGGAGCTCGCCTGGCTGAGCGCTGAAATCCGCCCACGACGCCCACTCCCACTCTTTGTGGGCGGTATGGCACGCCCCGATCTGCTTCACACGATCTGGCAACTCATCCACAAAGAACGTCCACTAAAGGATATTGGAGTTGGGCAGCGGTCTCTCCACTTTGGTGATGGCCTACGCACTGGAAGCCATCGGCCATGGGGAATTGTTCGCTTTGGAAGACAATGCCCACCACGCCGCGAATACTCGCCGCTTGGTGGAAGAGCACAATTTATCTGAGCGTGCCAACGTGCTCGATGCGCCGCTACGTCATTGGGAGCTGAAGGGGCGCAGCCACCAATGGTATGCTCTCACGAACCTGTCTTTTGAATTTCCCTTCAACCTCCTCTTGGTAGATGGCCCGGCCGGATACCTTGCCCCCATGATCCGCTACCCGGCGCTACCCCTTTTGCACAAGCACTTAGCGGAGCATGCCTTGATCTTGTTCGACGACACCAATCGGTCGGACGAGCATCATATAGCGCAACGTTGGCTGGCGGAAATTCCCGGATTGCAACGGGATGAACGCTTTGCCGATTCGGAATTTATTATCTTCCGTTTCACGCGACCGGAGACCAATCCAAACTAACCCATGCTCCGCCCCGCCCTGCTCTTCCTCCCCGGTACGCTCTGTGACGAGCGCTTCTTCACGCCGCAAATCTCAGCTCTCTCTCCTTTTGGCGATTGCCGCGTAGGCGATGTCGCCGCGGCGGATTCGCTGGCGGAATGTGCCCGCCACATCCTCGCCGGTGCACCGGCACGCTTTGCGACGAGCGCCTCTGCCTCTTCGCGCCACAAATCGCCGCCCCCGCGCCCCTTGCCGATTGCCTCGTGGGCGATGTCGCCTCGCCCTGTTGAATTGCAGCGCCCGCCCCGCCTCCGCTGAAACGCGCGCCCGCCAACAGCGCTTCGTCGGCATGTCCCAACTCGGAGAATTCCGCGAAATCACGACCGATTTCCTGAAAGACGCTATGCTCCACCCGGCGCATCGGCAGGACCTGGCCTTGCGCCGCACCGTGTTCGCCATGGCCGAATCGGTTGGGCGCGCGCGCTTCGTCAACCAGGTAAAGGCGCAACTCGCCCGGCCCGATTCGCGCCCCTCGCTCGGCCGGATCCGCTGCCCCACCCTCGTCCTCGGCGGCCGGGAAGACGAAGTTTGCACCGTCCCCATGCACGAGGAGATCGCCGCCGCCATCCCCGGCGCCGAATTGCTCATCCTCGATCTTTGCGGGCACCTGAGCACGCTCGAACAGCCCGAGCGCGTGAGCGAGGCGCTCCGCCGCTGGCTGCCAACCGACCGTCAAGAACCGAAAGGCAACCCCGCATGAGCATCCGCCATATCAAACGCGGCAAGAGCAGCGACGAGCGCGAGCAAGACGCCGCGCAGGTCGAAGCCACCGTGCGCGGAATCCTCGCCGATTGCCGGGCCCGCGGCGATACGGCCATCCGCGAACTCTCGGCCCGCTTCGACCGCTGGCAACCGCAAGATTTCCGCCTTTCCGCTGCACAAATCGACGACGTCATCGCCACCCTGCCGCCGCAGGTCATCACCGATATCCAGTTCGCGCAGGAGCAGGTGCGCAACTTCGCCCTCGCCCAGCGCGCATCGCTGCGGGATATAGAAGTGGAGACGCTGCCGGGCGTCATCCTCGGGCAGCGCAACATCCCCGTCGCGCGGGTCGGCTGCTACGTCCCCGGTGGGCGCTACCCGATGGTCGCCAGCGCGCACATGAGCGTACTGACGGCGAAGACGGCGGGCGTCGGGCAGATCGTCGCCTGCACGCCGCCCATCCGCGGCGAATTGCCGGCGGCGACGATCGCGGCCATCCATTTCGGCGGCGCGGACGCGATCTACATCCTCGGCGGCGTGCAAGCGCTGGCGGCGCTGGCCTATGGCGCGCCGGAAATGGGCATCACGCCGGTCGATATGCTCGTCGGCCCCGGCAACGCCTACGTCGCCGAAGCCAAGCGCCAACTCTTCGGCCAGGTGGGCATCGATCTCCTCGCCGGCCCGACCGAGGTGCTCGTCATCGCCGACGAGACCGCCGACGCCGAGATCTGCGCGACGGACCTGCTCGGCCAGGCCGAACACGGCCCCACCTCTCCCGCCATCCTGCTCACCAGCAGCCGCGCGCTGGCCGATGGCATCGAGGCGGAGATCGGCCGCCAGCTGGAAGCGCTGCCGACGGCCGATTTGGCCGGCCAGGCCTGGCGCGATTATGGCGAAGTCATCCTCTGCGATACCGATGCGGAGCTGCTGCAGGTGGCGGATGAGATCGCCAGCGAGCACGTCGAGGTGCTCACGCGGGAGCCAGATTGGTTCCTCGAGCGGCTCACGAATTATGGCGCGCTCTTCCTCGGCCCGCGCACGAATGTGGCCTATGGCGATAAGGTGATCGGCACCAACCACACGCTGCCGACGAAGCGCGCCGCGCGCTATACCGGCGGCCTTTGGGTCGGCAAGTTCATCAAGACGGTCACCTACCAGCGCGTGCTGACGGATGAGGCGAGCGTGCTGGTGGGCGAATATGGCTCGCGCCTCTGCCAAATCGAGGGTTTCGCCGGCCACCAGGCGCAATGTGACCTGCGCGTGCGGCGCTATGGGGCGGCGGGCTAGGAGTATGGAGATGGCAGAATCGCGGACGCTCGCGGGCAAATCCGCCCTCATCACCGGCGGCGCGGGCGGCATCGGCTCGGCGATCGCGCGCCGCCTCGCGGCGGCCGGCGCGAGCTGCGCGCTCACCTATTCGCGCAGTCAAGAAGCCGCCGAGCAACTCGCGCGCGAACTGCCGGCCACCGGCACGGCCGACCACTTCGCCTACCGCGCGCCGGTCGAAGATAGCACCGCCCAGGCTGCCCTCGCGCGCGAAGTCGAGGAGCGCTTCGGCCGGCTCGATATCCTCGTCAACAACGCCGGCGTCTCCCAGGCCATCCCGCCGGAAGACCTAGATGCGCTGACCGACGAGCTGATCGACCGCATTTTCCGCGTCAACGTCCGCGGCGCCATCGCCAGCGTGCGCGCCCTGCGCCCCCTGCTAGCAGCCAGCGGCGCCGGCCTGGTGGTGAACATCAGCTCCATCGCCGGCCGCACGGCCATCGGCAGCAACATCGCCTATTGCGCGAGCAAAGCGGCGCTCGATAACCTGACGATGAGCCTGGCGCGCGCCCTGGCGCCAGCGATTCGCGTCGTGAGCGTATCGCCCGGCTTCGTGGATGGCGCCTATGCCCGCCGCATGCCGGCATTGCTGGCGCAGCAACGAGACCTCACCCCGCTCGGGCGCGTCGCTTCCGAGGAGGACGTCGCCGAGGCGGTCTACGCCGCAGCGACGCAATTGCGCTTCACCACCGGCGCCATCATCCCGGTGGATGGCGGGCGACCGTTGACGTGAGATAAGAAAATGAAAAAACGAATTCTCTTGTCATATTTGAGGATGATTGTGCGATAGAGTAAAAATTGACAAGAAAACTGCTCAGCAACTAACGCTACTCTACTTCTGATCACCACGCATTGCGTAGACGAGGGTCTTTAGATGCTAGGATCCGCCTTTCAGAAGGTACTGTACTACGCAACCTGGGATAATTTGAGGATGACCCTTCACCTTTCACCACACACTGTTATGGGCAATACGGGCCGCGATGCGTCCGTAGAGCTGCTTCAGATGTTCTAGAGCGTTCTATTGAAGCGGGAGAATCTGAGCTGGTGGTTTAGGTGGCGCACGCTGGACAACCTGCGAGACTACCGCTTTTGAGGAACTCTGTGAAGCGTTTTTGCCAACTCAATACTGAAGCTCTTACCGAAAGCGTCGATCAGGTTATGCTTTTTGAAGCAGCGAAATGGACGAACTTGTTCACAGCGACCCACTAGCTCAAGGAGAAGCCGCGCGGCCGTGTGCTGATGCGCGGAGCATTAATGGAGTTAAGCGCATCCGGAACGCGTTGGATTCTGACGCTGCCGATTTACTCGAAATGATGATAAGTCCGGAGTTTGGCTCACTATGGAGTCTGGATACGCTATCGGTTGCAGAAGTGCAGTTCGACCTCATAAAGTTCGAGTATAAGCCTTTAGGCGGTCTCATGTTTGACCTCACTGCTGCACGAATTTCCATGGCCAGACGTTGCCAGGAAAACGTTTCGTCGTTACAGGTCGCTGCAGAATCAACTCACAGTCAACTTAAAGAAATTGCAATACGGTCCGGAGCAAGCATTCTCTGATGACAGATCGTTACATGAATGTAAACGCATGGCAATGTCGTCATGCGTAACGGACAATCATCGCATGACTTATCGGGTTTACGAACAGCCCTAGTTGATCATCCCACTGTTCTTGTCAGAGAGGCCGAGTGAACGAGGCGACCTACAGAGATTGGAAATAGACTCACGGCAAGAAATTTCTTCCGACTTCGATAAGCAGAAATCCGACCATTTCAACCTTGGCAGGGCAAACTAACCTCGCCCCTTTACACCTTCCGCCACCAACAGAATCTAAATCTCCGACTCGCGCGCTCCACTCCCTGTTATAGACTGACCGTCATCCGGAAGCCAAAGCAGCATAAAACGAAAGATCCCTGATGAGCAAAAGAGTGGGGGTGATCGGGCTCGGCGACATGGGCCTCGCCATGGCGCGCAACCTGCTGGCTGCCGGTTTTCCCACCAGCGGCTACGACCTGCGCGAGGAGCGACTGGCCTTGTTAGAAGAAGCAGGTGGTTCGCGCGCCGCAAGCCCGGCCAAACTGGCGCGCGATGTCGAGGTCGTCTTCGTAATGGTGCTGAACGGCGCGCAGGCCCAGCAGGTGGTCAGCGGCGAAAACGGGCTGCTGGGCGCCTTACCCCCCGGCGCGACCCTCATCACCACGGCCACCATCGAACCGTGCGAGCTGCGTGCCATCGCCAGCGCGCTGGCCGGCAGCGGCATCCACCTGATCGACTGCCCGGTCAGCGGTGGGCGGTTCGGCGCGCAGGACGGTACCCTCATCCTAATGGCCGCCGCGTCGGCCGAAACACTCGACGCGCAGCGTGGCCGAACACATCCTCGCCCGTGAATTTACCAACACCGGCAGCCACATCGGCACCATGGTCAAGGACCTCGGCATTAGTCAGGCGCTCGGCCGCGAGTGCTCCGTGCCGCTCTTCACCACGGCCGCTGCTGCCGAGCTGTTCCGGGCCGCCATCGCTCGCTATCCCCAGGATGACAACCAGTGCATCATCAAACTGCTGGAAGAAGTCTCCGGTGCGGAGTTGCGACCATGACGAAACTGGGCGTGATCACCGACGGCATCAGCCGCGACCTGCGGCACGCGCTGACCGTCATGAACGAATTTGGGCTGGAATATGCCGAACTGCAATTCATCGGCGCGCGTGAGGTGGGCGATCTGGACGAGGCGGAAACCGCGCACGTCGCTACCCTCATGGCCGACCATGGTGTCCGCGTCCCCTGCATCTCGCGGCATATCTTCGCCGGCCTCTCCCTGGATGCGCTCAAGGAAGATGAGAGTCCCTGGCTCGCCCAGCTAGCTGCCTTGCGCCGCTGCATCGCCCTCGCACAGCGCCTCGCTTGCCCGCTGGTCCGTGTGATGAGCTTCCGCAAAGAGATGATCCTCTCCGGGGGGTATGGGGCCGAAGAATGGATCGTCTCCACCGCCGCCTGGGGCAGGCTGCTGAAGCGCATGGCATCCGCACTGCGAAATTGCCGAAGAGGAGGGCATCACGCTGGTCATCGAGACCGGCAACAACGCCATGATCAACTCCGCCTGGCTGGGGCGCAAGCTGATAGAAGAATTCGGCTCGCGTCACCTGCGCCTGCTGTGGGACCCGGCCAACAGCCTCTTCTGCAACGAAGCGGCCTGGCCGGATGGCTATGCGGCCCTGAGCGGCGCGGATGGCAGCCTGCTGGCTCACATGCACATCAAGGACGTGCGCGTCTCCATCCCGTGCGCTCATGTCGATTGCGCAGAGCTGGGGACTGGCGACATGGCGCCGCAGCTGCCAGAGATCGCCGCTGCGTTGAAGCGCGATGGCTACGAGGGCGTCATCTCGCTGGAAAGCGTCTATCGGCCGCCGGGCGGCAGCTTCGAGGACGGCTTTCGCGCCTCTGTCGGCGCTTTTCAGCGGCTCTTCGGCTGTGCGCTGCCAACCCGGCTTCTGGCAGCGCTTACGCAGCAGGGCCAGCACCGACTCCCGGGAATAGAAGTCCTTTACTGTATTGGCATGCGCATAGGGAGATAGGTCGAAATTGACTGCATTGGCTGGCCGAATCGCGCCCTGGCACCCCTGCCGCCCGTCACCGAACGCCTGACGCGCCGCTGGCCCGAGCACGGACTCTGGGATCGCTGAGTTCCTTCGTTCTAGCGCAAGGATAGGGATTGTCGAGCTCTCTCGGACAAATTCCCCGGCCGCCCTAGAATGCCGCGCTCTTCGAAACTCCGCATCCAGCGAACAAATTCACGCACAACCGCCTCGGGGAAGCGGTTGCGGTGGCCAACACCTTTCTTGCGGATATCCACGCCTGCGAAAAGCGGCACTGGTGGCCCCGCCCCGCTCGCGAAGCGCTCCCCAGAATCCAACCGCCCGGCTGTGCGCGCCAGCGGATGCGCGGCTTGCAATTCGCCAGCGTGCAGTAGCCATGGAAGGGGTTGGGCGCGAAACCGTGATCACTGACCACGACATAAGAATACAGCCTGGTCATGCGCCCGCCTCCGCCCCTATTACCCTCAATTATAGTGCGCGGTGGCCTCCGACAGTGGTTGACAGCATTCTCAGACTGCCCCCTACTCCGCCAACACCCACTCCGCGCAACGCTCCGCCAGCATCGTGATGGTCAGATTGGGGTTCACGCCCACCTGCCGCGGCAAAGACTGAAGCATCCGCCCACCCCCCGATGACGAGGTGGTCGTAACGCTCCATCCGCCGCTTAGCCCCCTACCAGGAATTCGCTCGCGCTGATCGCCCCCGTCTGGCGGAACTGGTGCCGCATCCGCCCGAAAATATCCATCCCCAGCTGGAAGAGGATGTGTGGGATATCGATCGGCACCCAATTTTCGCGGATGCTATCACCGCTCGCCGTCAGCTCACAGCGGTAAAAATCCATCACGCGCATGGTGACGGGTTGCCCGGTCGGCGCGAGGCCGAGCCATTCGCCACCGGTATGCGTGGCGATCTTATGCCCCCAGCCGCCCGTAACCGCGTAATCGCCATCGCCAATGCGGATGAAATGCCCACCGTAGGGATTCTCTGACGAGCGCCGCACTTCAGAGCGCCGCTTGCCGCGGTCCGGGAAAGCGACCAAAAAGGGGATCTGATGAAAATCCTCGAAGCCGGCCAAGCCGCGCGTGCTGCCGATGCCGCTCGGGCCATACCACATGAAATTCGGGTGCCAGAAGCGCGCCTGCACCATCTCATCCAGCACCGCGCGCGTCGGCGCTTCTCCGCTGAAATAACCGAGCGCGGCCTGCATGGCCATCACCAAATCAAAACAGCGGCGCGATACAGCTTCGTCCTGCGCCGTCAGGATCACGCCGTCGTTCGTCATCGGTGGCAGCCAGGCGCCCTCCTGCCCCATGCTCGGCGCCAGCGGCCAATAGCCCGCCTGCCGCATGATGTCCAGATAATCGAGGTGGGTCCAGCTGCGGACGATGCGCCCCTCCACCAGCTCATGCGCCTCGCAATAGCGCGCGATCAGCGGCTGGCCCGTCGCCGGGATGCCGAACCAATCCGCGACGAAGGTGCCGAGATATTGGCCATGACAAGCGATCATCTCCCGCCCCTGATAGACACCACCCGCGAGGATGCTCTCCCGCCGTTCGACATCCGGCAGCGCACGCCGCAAATGCGCCCAGAATTCGCGCTGGATGGCCGCGCGCCCGACGACGTGATTGACGGGATGCGTGCCACGGAAATCGGCGTCTTCGGTATAGGTGGCGGCGATGGCTTCTCCCAGCTGTTCCAGCGGCGCCTGCGTGATGCTTTGCTGGGCCGCCTGAACCAGGCGCTTATTATCCAGATTGCGCTCCTGGTCGATGGGTGTGAATTCACGGCTGGGTTGGGCAACGGTCATCTTAGACGCTCCTTTGCGAACGGGCCAAATATCCGATCGCTACAGCGTAATCCACCGCGATACCGAAATGCTCGTCTGCTTTACCTTCCAAATAGGGATTAACTGACCATCTTACACACCCAACTCCTGGTTGCTACCCAGGATTGCTCTCCGTGTCGTTGACTATTGGGTTGGTTTCGTCGGGTGATGTTACAAATTTGTAATGCCTGCTGTTGATGCTGAATAACGGATCATGTTGTTGGTCACGTATCCCCATCAGAATCACGCAAATATCAAAGCGGACGCAACCCACTGAGTAATCAGTACCCTACCACCAAGAAAATACCCCCGGCCTTTCGACCGGGGGCATATAGGAGAGCTGATAGGTAATCTGAAAAATTACCAGTTGATGATCGTTACGGTACCATCCGAGCTGATGTCGATTTCGTAAAGCTTACCATCATCGTATGCCGTACGAAGCGAGACATTTCCACCAGACGTAGTAACGGTCACCGCTTGATCGTTGACGGGGTTGGTAGCGCTGAAAGTACCACCGCTACGCGAAATCGTGGCTGCGTAGATGCCCTCATTACCACTGGCGTAGAAGATTTGGACGCCACCGGCAGCACTGAATAAGCGCACCGGCGCGGCGGCATGGCCGATTAAGTCATTACCCTGCACACTGGACCAGACAAAAGCGACCATGGCAGCGGGCATGCCAGCGGGCATGTCGGCGGGCATCAGAATATCAGGCATGTCCGGCGGAATGACCATTTCGGGGGGAGGATCTACAATGACCATGGTTGCTACGCTAGCATCATAATCCGCAGATGCCTCATTGCCGTCCAGGACGTCGCAGCTGGCCGGTACGGCCGCTACGGCCACCGTTGTTACTACATCATTTTGATCGCGCTCTTCTTCTATAGCAGGCACAAGAGCTGCAAATTCCCAGCCGGGCGGACAGGTTGCCCGATCGATATCCGCTTGCGTTGCATCGTAGTTTTGATATTCGCATTGAGGCGGGTTTTCTTCAGAAATGGCGTTCGGGTCGTCCGGTGTTCCAAGTTTGGAATTCGGCTGGTCGCAAACCCAGACCCGTACCGTTATAGAAGCGGCATAGACTGCCGGATTATCTTCATTTCGTTCGCATTGGTTGACGTTGTCGGTACCTAACGTGTAACCTGCGCGGCACGCCGTCCCTGCTACAGCAGTGTAGTCGTCAGGACGCGTACAATGAAACCCGGTACCAGCAGGTACATTTGCTAAGGGGCCTGTATCACCTGCGTCACAAGAGGACGACATGGTCTCTTGTGCGGCGACAGTCCCAGTGATTGCGATAGCCATAAACATGAAACACACCATGGCTACCCCTAAAATGAACTTGTTGTTTCTGTTATGACTCACAATCTCCTCCTTGTGGCTTACGATTTCACTCACTTACCTTACCTTACCAAGTATACCACATCCTGCTCTCCATTGAGCAGATTATAGTAACAACAAATAATAAAGCAAGTTTTATCTCATTGCAAATTAACTGAATTTTCAACATCATACCGCCGCCAGCCGAAAGCGCCAGCTGGCCAGCGCCAGGAATACAGCCGTGAATCCCAAGAGTGCGGCCATCGCCCCGCGCACATCATCGAACTCCGCGCCGAAAAGTATCAGGCGATTGAAGGCGTCATTCGCCCAGCCGTGCGGCGTCAATTTCGCTAGACTCTGCATCCAGCGCGGCGTGGTGAACAGCGGCCACCAGCAACCCCCCAGCGGCGCCAGGATGAGCGAAGCCATAATGCCGGCGCTGCGGGCCGCCCGCACATCGTGCACCAGGCTGGCCAACAGCAAACCGGCCCCCGCCGAGGCCAACGCCATCAATACTGAAATCACGATCAGCGCCGCCGGTGCATCCCCGACAGCCACGCCGAACAGCGGGATCCCCACCAGCCACAGAACCACCACCTGCAGCATTCCGCGCAGCGCGATGCCGATGAATTTCCCCAGCACCACCGCCTCACGCCGCACGCCATTGGATAGTAACCGCTCGAGCGTTTGCGCCTGCCGCTCCCGCGCGATCGCCTCCGCGCTCAACGCCGCCCCAAAGAACACATACATCGTCAAATATCCAGACAGGACGAAATTCTCCGCCCGAAAGGCTTCGGCTTCCCGGAGCCGATCGATCTCAAAGACAACCGCCGGTTCCGCCTCAACTTCATTCGGGAGAGTCAGTCCCGTCGGTAGCGCCGCTGCCCCACCCAGGCGTGCCAGCGCTTCGTAATAGAGCATCTGGTCGGAGATGCGTGCGGCGATCGAATGCGCCAGCCCGCGTAAGGCGGCTGGTATCTCACCGTTTTCGTCTCGTAGCACCACCTCCAGCTCCGTCGGGTGGCCGGCCAGCAGCGCCGCGCTGAAATCCGCTGGAAAAGCCACGAAACCCACCCAATCCCCTGCTTCCACCGCCGCCAAAGCCTCTGCGTAATCCACCAGGCGGATCGCGGTATCGCTATCGGCGAGCAGCGCTTCGATCACCAGCGTGCTGATGCCCGCCTGCTCTTGCGTGGCGACGAACAATTCCAGGACCTCATCGTCCCGGTTCAGATCGCTCAGCGCCAGTGAAAAGCCAAAGACGAACAGGAAAGGCATCAGGAACATGGAACCAGCCGCGAAGTAATCGCGAAAGAAAATCTTCGTGTCTTTTTGCGCCATCCACAACGCCTGCCGCAATACAGTCTTCACGCGGCCGCTCCGTGGTTCGTAAAGCGGAACAACCAGCGCGCCAGCGCTAAGCCCAGCAACGTCGTAAGCACCATCAAGGCGATCGCCCCACCTTGTTGCAGCCAGCTCTCGCCCCCTTCCAGCACCCTGATCATCGCGTCAATGACGTGGCGATTCAGCGTGAATTGTGAGATCAGCCCCAACACACCTTCACTACTGATCTCGATGAAATTGCCGCCGAAAATCGCCATGTAGGTCGTCAGGAAGGCAGCCGCCCAACTGGCCTGGTCCGGCGTCCGCGCTAGGGAGCCGATCACCAGCCCGATCGCGCTCACCGCCGCCAACAAGAGCGCCGCAAGCACCAACATCCCGCCGAATTCCGCCGCGTCACCGAGGCGAAACGCCACGAAGGCCAACACCAGTAACAACAGCGCCTGCACGCCGCCGCGTGCCATACCGGCGAGGAACTTGCCCAAAAAGAGTTCCCGCGCGCTCATGCGGGTAGTCAACAGCCGCTCGAGCGTGCCGAGGCGCCGCTCTTCCACCAGATACTGGGAACTGAGGGTCACCGAAAACATCACGAACATGACCAGCAAGCCCGCTACCATGCGAAAGATGAAATTGTTGCCCCCCTCGCCGAGCGAGCGAATCTGTACGCCGACGGCCGGCCCCGCCGCCCGCAACTCCGCCACGGTGGCCTCGATGCGCTCCGGGGTGACCTCCTGCTCCCCAAGCGCCTCCGCAAGCTGCGTCTGCAAGCTCGCCTCACGCCCCAGACCCTGGGCGACCGCCCGCACCAGCGCAGCGATGACCTGCCCCTCCTCGCCGCCATTGCCATGCTGCTTGAAAAGCAGCGAAACCGTCTCCCCCTGCTCCAGCTCCTCGCTGAAACCCGCTGGGATCACGAGCGCCCACAAGATCGCCGAGCGGTCGAGCGCCCGCTCCGCATCGGCCAGTGTACGTTCACGGACGCTGATTTCCGCCAGCGCATCCAGCCGCTCGATGAAGGCGCGCGCGCCGGCGCCGCCATCCAGATCGACGACATGTGCCGTCGCCCGGAATATCAAATCCTGGCCGAAGGCGCCATACATCAAGGCGAACAGGACGATCGGCAAGGCCAGCCCAAAAGCCAGCTCGCCCCGGTTCACCAGCATGCGCCGCACTTCAAGATTTGTTAGCAGCCAGGCCCGCATCAGCCCGGCGAAAAATTCCCTCACGCTGTATCTCGCAGCGTCCGGCCCGTTAGCTCCAGGAAAACTTGCTCCAGCGTCACCTCATTCGGGTCGCCGATCGTCGCTTTCAACTCCCGCGGGCTGCCGAGCGCGATCAAACGCCCCTGATCCATGATGCCCAGCCGGTCACAGAGGCGGTCCGCCTCTTCCATGTAATGCGTGGTGTAAAGAATGGTCATCCCCTCATCGCGCAGGCCCTCGACTGTCTCGAAGATGCGATTGCGCGATTGCGGGTCAATCCCCACCGTCGGCTCGTCCAAAAAGAGCAATTGCGGCTGGCTCATCAGCGATATCGCCAGGTTCACGCGCCGCTTCATCCCGCCCGAAAACTTCTCCACCCGGCGCTGGGCCACTTCCTGCAACCCGACAATTTTTAGGTTCTGCAGCGCGGCTTCTTTCGCCACCTTGCCACCCAACCCCGCCATCCGGCCGAAGAACACCAGGTTATCCAGCGCCGATAATTCAGGATACAACGCCAGCTCCTGCGGGCACACGCCAATCAAGCGGCGCACTGCATCACCCGCGCCGGTCAGCGAATGACCGCCGATGATCGCCTCGCCTGAAGTGGGCTTCAGGACGGTCGAAAGCATGCGAATGGTCGTCGTCTTGCCGGCGCCGTTTGGCCCGAGCAGCCCGAAGATCTCCTGCCGACGCATGCAGAAGGAGACTTCCGTAACGACTTCTATTCCACCAAAGGATTTGGTCAGCCGTTCGACTTGTAGAAATTCTCCGGCCATCGGCCCCTTGAGCTGCTATGTCATTCGCTGAAGTATACGGGTGGCCGTGCACCTGAGTAGCGCAAGACCTGCCCCACATCATAGCCCAGCTGCTCCAGCACATGAAGGATGTCAATGGTGATCCGGTTCTCGGCCAGCTTGCGGATTCCACCGCGCACCAGTTGCTTGTTGAGTTCCGCTTTGTCGCTCAGCGCAGCCCCGCGCGCTCCCAGACATCGACGCCTGCCTGCGCCGCGCCGTCGATCATGTCGATCAGCACCCAATCCTCGAGCAGCAAATCGCCGTCGCGCCGCCAGAAATCCATGATATTCCAGCGCATCTCCCGCCCCGAAGCCGGCCAATCGAGGAAATCGCCCATCATCGTGCCCACCGAGGCCGGCCAGCCGGTCGAGGCGGCGAAATGCCCCTCGGCAATCCGCGCGCGGTGACCGACTCCTTTGCGGTCCGGCACCATCTTCAAAATCGGCCCCTGCGCCCGCTCGCGGAATTCGTCAATACCCAGCGAGCTGCCCACGCCGCGCGGGCCGTGCCAGGTCATCTCCGGGTGCCAGTATTTCACCAGGTCCTGGCTATCCGGATCCTCGCCATCGTACTGATTCAACCCACCAAAGATCATCTCTTCCACTAAAGCCAGCGTCTTCGCGGATTCAGCGCTGTCCTGCTCGGTGCGCTGAACGCCATCCCCCGTCGCCGGGCCAGGCGGCCAGAGCGCCCGCCCCGCGCCGACTGGAATCAACTCATACCCCAGCGGCAGCAGCGCCGCCGGCAAATCCGCTAACGAGCGCATCTCCACAATTTGCGGGCCGTCCCGCCCCTGCTCGACGCGGCAGAACTCGCCGTAGCGCATGCGCAACCGCTCACGCGAGGGCGGAATCACGATATCCTCCGCCAATTGCCATTCCCCCATGAAACTCGCCAGCCCGTCCCCCATGCTGGCCACCCAGGTGCTGCCCTCAAATACGCCCGCCAGGAACAAGTACGGCACCCGCCGCCAATCGGGAAAAGCGGTGTAGAGCGGCTGCATGACGCGCTCCGCCAGCGCGTCCCGCCCCTCGATCCGACCGATGGGCTGGAAACCATGCCAGACGAGCTCCGGCGCAAAGCGGCGCGCGTATTCCGCGGCGCGCTGCTCCGGCGCCATCGGCACCGGCCAGGCGCCAGCATGTTCCCAGACGAGTTGCTTGGCAACGCTCAATTCCACAGGCATGTGCACCTTCAACCTTTCACGGCCCCAGCTGCAAGGCCCTTAACCAACTGCTTCTGAAAGAAAAGAATGACGATGATGATCGGGATCGTCGCCGAGACGGAAGCGGCCGCCGCCAGCGTCAAATGGCGCGGGTCTTCGCCGCCCGTATAACGCGAGATGCCAACTGGCAACGTCCAATTCAGTTGTGTCAGGATGCGCACCAGCAAAAATTCGTTATAGGCCAACAGCAGCGTGAACAGCGCCGTGGCGATGATGCCCGGCCACATGATGGGGATGATGACCCGCAAAAAAGCCACCAGCCGATTGGCGCCATCCACCATCGCCGATTCCTCGAGGTCCTTCGGGATCTCCATGAAGAAGCTGCGCAACATCCAGATCGTGAAGGGCTGGTTGACGGCCACGAGCGTGATGATGACGAGCAGGCGCGTGTCGATCAGGTCGAGCGCGCTGCCGATCCAATAATAGGGCAACACGAAGGCCAAACGCGGCAGGGCGCGAAAGGCCAGCGCCGCGATCAGCACCACCACGCCCAATATGCCGGCGTAGCGCGCCAACGCGTAACCCGCCAGGCAGCCGATGCTGATGGAGATCACGATCGTCCCCACCGTGACGATGAGGGTGTTGATGAAATAATCGTAAAAGCGCGCGACATCCAACAGCTGCGGGATGAGCCAGAGCAACGCCGCGAAACCGAGCGCCACCCCGCCATACACCCATTCGCGCCGCCAGGGCAGGTATGGCGCGAAGATCAGCAGACAGACCAGCACGAGCAAAGCCGCCAATACAAAGAAGGCGATCAGCTCCGGATTCTCCGGCCGCGAACGCAACCAGATCTCTTCGTAATTATCTAGCGTCGGCGTGAAGAGGAATTTCGGCGTGCGCGAGCTCGCGTCTTTCAACTTCTTCAGCGATTGCAGCGCCGTCCAGAGAAAGGGCACAACGCTATAGACAGCGAAGAGGATGAGGGTGCCGTGGATGGCGATACGTCCGAAAGGGCTCTTGACGCGGTCCATAATCGGCCGTCAGCGCTCCGCGATCTGTTCTTTGTAGGATAAATAGAGGTTGGGGATGAGCACGATCATGATGCCGATGACAGTGAGCACGGCCATCGCGTTCGCCTTGCCCAGCCGCTCCAGCTGCGTGGCCGTCTGGAAGGTATAGGTCATGATCGTGTTCGCTTTGTAGAGCGGGTTCAGCTCCGTCAACACATAGACGCTATCGAAGACGCGGTAGGAATCCATGATACTGAAGAGCAGGATGAAGAGCGTCAGCGAGCGCACGTGCGGGATGATGATGTGGCGGATTTTCTGCCAGCGCGAAGCGCCATCGATGCCCGCGGCCTCCAGCAGATCCTGCGGCAGCGTCTGCAGCCCGGCGAAATAGACCACCAGCGTGAAGGGCGTGACATACCAGATGCCGTGCAGGACAACCAGCGTCTTCACCGTCGCTTCGGTATATCGAAAGCGCTCGTTCAGCAGCTCCTGGTACAGCCAGCGCAAGATGCCCGATGGCTCAAACAGCTGGCGGAACATGATCGTCCCGACGATGGGCACGATGATGAAAGGCAACAGGAAAACGGAGAGGTAAAAACCGCGCGCGAAGCCGCGAACCTGATCCAGCAGCAGCGCGACAATGAAACCGATCACGATCCACGCCGGCACGACGATGGCGATATAAAGCGCGGTGAATTGGAACGATTGCCAGAAGCGCGAATCGCCCAGCACATCCGTGTAATTGCGCAGGCCCACCCATTGCGGGTTCAGCACATTGCCATAGGTCATGAAATGCATGCCCAACCAGATGGCCATACCGAGTGGAATGACCATCAAGAGAGTCATGATGAGGATGCTGGGAGCCGCGAAACCGAGGAAAGTGCCGCGCTTCATGCCGTGGCTAAGCCTATTTTGACGAGCAGGGGGAACAGGCCAGCCGCTCCCCCCGTTCCGTTCAGTCTAGCCTATTCGCTATCGATATAACCCTGGGCGGTCGCTTCTTCAGTGTAGGCGGCCGCGGCCGCATCCAGCGCCTCTTGCGCGGACATTTCGCCCGTCGCCGTGAGCGGCAGGAACTCGCTCAGCTTGGTGATGACGATGTTGACGGCGGGATTCTTGGCGTAATTGCCAACGCTCTCGGCCAGAGTCTGGTTGGCCGCGGGCAGGTAGTTCCCGCCAAAATCGGAAGCGGAAACGCGCGAGGGGATCCCGAGCGTCGCTGCCTGTTGCTGCGAGGCGGCGTCGGCCGCTTCCATGATGACGCGGAAGATGAGATCGGGGTCGTTGGTAGTGGCGGCCGGGATGAAGAAGAAGTCATTCCAGGCGGAGCCGGCGCGCGGCCCACCAGGGACGACGCTCGGCGCCGGCGCGAAAGCGATCACGTCGGTGAGGTCAGTGTTATCCGGGTTGCTCATGCCGGCGGCGCGGCTGGCCCAGAGTTTGATCATCGGCAGCACGCCCTGGTGCATGCCCGTTTCCATGCCATTGTTACTCAATGAGGAAGCGGCGTCGCCCAAACAGTTGTGATAAACCTCCAGAATCAGCTCGAGCGCCTGCAACCCCTCTGAGCCTTGGAAAGCCGGCTGGTTTCCCTCACCCAGGTAGCTGCCGCCCAGCGCGCCAAATACCATGAAGAATTCCAGCTCCCAGCCACGGGCGCGGGAGAGGTCGATGCCGAATGGCGCGTCCCAATCCATATTGTCCATGCCAACGGCCTGGCAGAATTCGATAACCTCGGCGTAGGTATCCGGCGGCGCCAGGCCCATTTCCTCCAGCACATCGCTGCGGTAAAAAAGATGGAGCGTGTTGCCGATGATCGGCACACCGTAGATGTTGCCATCCAGCGTGCCGCCTTCCCAGACCACCTGCGGGATATCGCCAAGGTCGTATTCGTCCCAGTATTTCTCGACGAGGTCATTGAGCGGCAGCAACCAGCCCTTGCCGCCCCAATCGCCGACCTGGCCGTTGGCCGCGTGCAGGATGTCATATGGCGAATCGCCACCCGTCGAGAGGGCGAGGTTCACCTGTTCTTGCACATCCGAGGAGGAGAGCAGGTTGATATTGACGGTGAGGTTATCCACCGCGCTGCAGCCTTCCAATTCCGCGGCGTAGAAATCGGCGATCGGGAAGCTCCAACCGATCATATTCAGCTCGGTGGCTTCACCCGGCGGCGCGACGTTGCATTCGCCGGCTTCCTGCGCACCGACGCTCAACGCGCCGACGCCCAAACAAACGACCAGCAACGCCACCGCGAACAGTTTTTGCTTGTACATGTCCACTCCTTTTACTAAAACGATTTCGGTATTCTCGAAGCGCTTCAAGCCTTGCGGCTTGAAGCGCCCCGCCAACCCCCTATTCCTTTGGGCGATGTATTTGTTTCAGCAGGGCGAATTCGTCGAAGACCGTCCACTCGCTCGCAATGCGCGGCCCGCCGCCGCCGGACTCTTCGCGCACGAGGTGGTGGCTCATGCCGAGGATGTGAATCTGCTGGCCCGTCGGCTCGCCATACATGCCGTAACCGGTATGCGTGCCCGTCATGCGCCAGCGCGTGGCCACCCGGTATCCCGCCTCGCCATCACCCACGTGGCAACTATGCTCGACGCGGATGGCCAAATCCGGGAAGGGCGCCAGCAGGGAAAGCACATACCCCTGGTAATCGTTGATACCGCTCAGGCGCCGCAGCGAGGGCGCCTCCAAGCGCACAGTCTCCGCGCAATAGCGGCGCGCCGTATTCACCAGCCGCCGATTCCAGATGTCGTGGATGGCGCGCCGGATGAAGGCTTCGGGCGCGAAAGGGCCATCTTTCGGCTCGGCGGGCGGCGCGGGCGGCAATTGACCAATGCCGCGCTCGATATCGGCCTCGATCTGCATACCCGTGCCTTTATCCGCTTCCCGCCGCGCGAATTCCTTCGCCGTTTCGACCGGATTCAAGCCCAGTTGGTGTACCAGCGTCAGCTCATCGCGCACCAGCCATTCTTCGATGACCATATTCTTGCGACAGAAGCAATCGGCGACGGCGTAGTATTCCACCCGGCGCCCCGTCGGCGGGCCATAGATGGAGAAGCCGCGGTTCGTGCCGCTATGCACGAGCCGATGCGAAGAATAAAAACCCTGCTGATCATCCCCGCCCCAGATCACCTCGTCGCCATAAAGGCGCCGATCCGGATAAGCGGCGAGCGTCGCCATCGTCCCCGCCAGTACCGCCTCGCGCCCATAGATCGTGCCGTCGGAAGTATGAATGCGCACGGTGTTGGCGTAATAATCGTAAAGCTTGCCGACCGCCTTCTCTTCCCAGATCTCGTGCGTGATGCCGAGGATGAAATCGACGATATCGGCGAAGCGCGGGTCGAACCCTTCCATGCTCTGTTGGCGCTGGCCCTTGGCGTTCTGCAGGTGCTGGATATCCACCTTCTCCTGCAGCGAAATTTTCGCCGTGATCTGCGCTTTGCCGTGTTCGGCTGCTGTGCTCATTCCCTGCTCCTTTGGCTTCAGCTAAGTACTCTCTCGCAATTCCAGCTCGACGGGGACGACTTCGCGGGTAGGCGGCGCGCCCGGATCTACGATGCGTTGTTGGATAATTTCGACGACGCGCTCGCCGATGCGCTCCAGCGGTTGGCGCACGGTGCTGAGCGGCGGTTGGGTCATCAAGCCGGCGCGCAGGCCATCGAAACCCATCACAGCCATTTCCTGCGGGATGGCCAGGCCGGCCGCATTCAACTCGTAGATGACGTCGACGGCCACCTGATCGTGAAAGGCGAAGATGGCCGTCGGCCGCTCGGGAAGGGCCAGCAGGGCGCGCGTCGGCGCCCGGCCGCTTTCCGCTTCAATGCGCGTGGGGATGATGAGGCGCTCGTCGGGCTGGATGCCGGCGGCGCGCAACGCATCCAGATAACCGCGGCAACGCGCCTCGTGGGCCGTATCCAGCTCCGGCCGCGAGAGGAAGGCAATGCGCTGATGCCCCTGCTCCGCCAGATAGGTGGTCGCCTGGTAGGCGCCATCATAATTATCCGGCGCGACATAAGAGACGCGCTCGTCCTCAATCGCCCGCCCCATCACGACGAAGGGGAAATTGGCCGCCAGCAATTCCTCGATCGTCTCACTATCGTAATGGCTGGCGAAGAGGATGACGCCGTCAATCTCGCCCGCGCGGCAAACCTGCAGGAGCGGGTGCGGGTCGTCGTCGGTCAGCGTATAGAGCAGCAGGCTCTTGCCGTAACCCTGCGCGCGGCGAACAGCGCCAGGGATGATGGCGCTCAGATAATCGACGACGTAATCGATACTCGTATTGAGGAAGAGGGCGATCTTGTCGGTGCGGCCGCGGCGCAGATCGCGGGCGGCGGCGCGCGGCGCGTAGCCCAGTTCGCGCGCGGCCAAGCGCACCATGGATTTCGTCTCCGGCGCCACATGCCGGTGGTCACTCAGCGCCCGGGAAACGGTGGAGATGGATAAGCGCAGGTCACGCGCGATGTCGCGTAGCGTGGTAGGCATGCCGCCGCCCATCTATGCAATCGTTTGCAGAGCAGAAAGGATAACACAAAAGCGGCGCGTCTGCAAACGATTGCAGCGCCGCGTATCCGACCCCTCCGGCGCGGCACTGGCACAGACACCCCGGCCAATGCAAATTTCGACCGCGGGGCGCCGATTCGCATTTTCGGCAATCGTCATTCGTCCCACCCCATTACGCTTACTCGTTTCTTGCCCGCTGGCCGGCATGTTAAAGTAACTATCACTTCCTCGTCTTCCGAGCGGAGCATTGGCAACATGGCTAGTGTTTCGTCCATGGCCAACATCTTTCTTATTCGGCCAGGTAAAGTATCTACGTTTGCGCCGCACGGCCAATGGACGGCCGGCTTCGGTGGGCATCATGGAAGACTTCATCTGCGCCCACAACGCGAAGAAGACGCTGCTGCTGCCGACGGGGATGACCCGACAGTGGGCGGCGCTGAGTTTTGGCGCAAACTGAACTGGTACGCGGGGTTGCCGCTGCCCTGGGCCTCGAAATTCAGCCTTTTCTGGATGCCCTATCCCCAAACCCGCCGCAACAAGAGTGGCAGCCGGTCGAAATCATCGTTTCGGAAATCATAGTCTGGCTATACGAGGTCGGCTTTCGCTTCAAGGGCAACTCTTCACTGAACTTCATGCTGGAGCCAGGAACCGCGCTTGATCTGCCTTTCAAGCTGGATTTCGACGAGTTCGAGGATCAGCATCCAGAACTGAAAAACCAGCGCTTTCACGGCTTTAAGCAGCTCAGTTTCGCCAATAACTTCCAGGACCCCAGCCTCATGCGCGAAAAGATCACGTCGGATATCCTGCGCGCGGCGGGTCAATATGTGCCGGCCGCCAAAACGGCTTACTATCGGGTGTACACCTGGACAGGCGGCGCCGGCGCGCAATACCTCGGCCTTGTGATACTTCCCAAGCCGCCAATCGAGCTGCCCGACGACACGCTCATCGAATCGCAATTCGCCTCTGACGAGGGCAACATGTACAAACCCTCCGGCGCTGCACGCCAACCACCCGTCTTAGCGACCCGCAGCGCCTAGGCGCGCCGAGTTAGAATCGGTCTTCTTTGTCGATGGCTTCCTGCGCTGGTTGGCGACCAACCAGTTGCTCGTTAATTGGGATTCCTACGGTAACGGTTTCGCCCACAACTACTACCTCTACGCGGATAAAGCCCGCGGCGGCGCGCTCACTTGGATCCCCTGGGATCACAATCTGGCGCTCACCGATAACCTGGCACAGCAACTGGAGAGTACCTTATCTACCCGCTGCCCGTACGGTCTGCGGCAAGATCTCGGCGCCCCCGCCAGCCTCTCGCTGGACGAGGTGGATGAAAATTGGCCGCTGGTCCGCTTCCTGCTGGATGATGCCGTCTACGCCGCACGCTACCGTGAGCTGGTGGCCGAGATCGCCGCCGGTCCTGCTTCTGTAGAGAGCGCAACGGCGCTGCTGGATGCGGCCACGGCGCTGCTGACGGAAACGCTCACAGCAACCGGCCAAGGTGAAACGCTAACAGGCGTTTTGGCCGGCCGTGAGCAACTACAGGCGCATTTCGAAGCGCGCGCCCGCGCCGCGGCAGTATTCTTAGATACGAGCGGAGATTAACCTCAACTACGGTGTCAGGTAACCGAATCGGTCACGGCACGCTACAAACCCTGGCGTGCGGCCAGTACGCCTTCCGGTGCCCCCATTTCCTCCAGCCAGCGCCGGTACTTCGCATGCATTTCTGCCAGCGCTTCCGGTTCCTGCGCGGATAGCTCCTCGGTATTGGCCCGATCCGCCGCGCGGTACAACTCCGCCCGCTCGCCCTGCGCGGCATAGAAGAAATCCCATTCCGCCGTGCGGATCGTGCTCGGACTCAACTCGACGATGCGCCGCTGCGAATCATCCACGATCTTCGTCGTGCCTCCTTCCGCCTGCGAGAGGCCCACCGAGGTAACCACTAGGTCATGGAGGCGCTCCGCGCGGCCATCGAGGAGTGGCAGTAGCGAGCGCGCCTGCACCGCTTCGGGGATCGCTTGCCCGGTCAATTCCAGCACCGTCGGCATCAGATCCGGAATCGAAGACAGCGCTTCCACCCGCTGCGACGCCACACCCGGGATGCGCGCCAGCAACGGCACCTGCGTGATCTCACGGTGCAGCGGCGTGCGGTGAGCATAAGCGCCCAGGCGGTATTTCACCATCGCCTCGGATACGGAAATGCTATCATCCGGCCAGCGAAAACGACTCTTGCCGAAGATGCCCCGCTCGCCGAAATAAAAACCATGGTCGGAGAGGAAGAAGATGGCCGTATCGTCTTCCAGCCCGAGCTGCCGCACGCGTTCCAGTAAGATGCCGAACCAGCGGTCGACCATCGTGATCTCGCCGCAATAGCAGGCGTGTCCGAGCTCCAGCTCGCGCCGCGTCATGCCGTGGTCTTCCCATTCCCAGTAGCAGGGGTAGACATCCTCGCCTTGATAATCTGGAGCGTAAGGCGTCACGTAGTGGGCCGGCGGGTCCCAGGGTTCGTGCGGGTCCCAGGTGTCGATGTAAAGGAAGAAAGGCCGCTCGCGGTGATTCCGCTCCAGCCAGCGCGTGGCGGCGCGGAAGGTCTGCGGCGCGAAGCGATCCTCTTCTCGCTTCCATTGGGCGACGACGTCATCGCGATCTTGCCCCTGCCGCTGCCCGCGGATCCAGATGTATTGCTCGAAGCCGCGATCGTAGCCATTGCCATAGCGGATGATGAAGGGGTTATCGGCGACGCCACAGGTAACGTAACCGGCATGGTGCAAGATTTCGGCCAGCGCTGGCTCTTCCGGCCGCAACGGCCCCCAATCGCGGTAGGTGAAGGTGTAGCGCCCGGTTGTGATATCGGCGCGCGCCGGCACGGTCGGGAAGGAAGCGGCGTGGAAATTATCGAAAACGACGCCGCTCTCGCCGAAAGCATGCAGGTTGGGTGCGATGATGGTGCGCCCGAAATTGGCCGTGCTGGCATAATTGGGGAGATGGTCGGCGCGCAGCGTGTCGGTACAGACGAGGATGATGTTCAGGCGTTCGCTCAATTTCACTTACCCTTTCACCGCGCCTGAGGCCAGGCCGCGGATCAGGTATTTCTGGAAGAAGATGATGACGCAGATGATGGGCAACGCTACGGAAACGGAAGCGGCCGCCGCCAGCGTAACATGGCCGGGGTCTTCACCGCCGGTGAACTGCACGATGCCCACCGGCAAGGTCCAGTTTGTCTGCATCAAAATCCGCGCCAGCAGGAAGTCGTTGTAGGCCAGCAGCAGCGTGAAGAGGCCGGTGGTGATGATGCCCGGCCACATGATGGGGATGATGACGCGCAAATACGCCACCAGGCGGCTGGCGCCGTCGATCATCGCCGCCTCTTCGATTTCGCGCGGGATCTCCATGAAGAAGCTGCGCAGCATCCAGATGGTGAAAGGCTGGTTGGTCGCCACCAGGCAGAAGATCAGCAGGATGTGCGTGTCATATAGCCCGCTCAGCTGACCGAGGTAAAAGAAAGGCAGCACGAGAGAGATATTGGGCAGCGCGCGGAAGGCCAGCGCCAGCACCAGGATGATGATGGATATCACATGTCGATAGCGCGCCAATCCATAACCCGCCAGCGAGCCGATGCTGAGTGACACCGCCAGCGTGCCCATGGTTACGATCACGCTGTTGATCAGGTAATCGTAGAATTCGGCCGTATCCACCATAGAGGGCAACACCAGCACGATGGCTACCACCCCCAGCACAATCCCCGTATAGGTATAGGAGTTCGGCCAGGGCAACCGGCCGGCGAAGAGGCCCAGCAGGGCCAGCAATACCAGCAAGATCAGCAACACAAATCCGACCGACGCCGCGTCTGCTTCCGAAACATTCAACCAGAGGGAGACGTAATTCTCGCCGGTCGCCTCGAATTGACCGGGGACTTTGGGGATGGAGCCCGTCGCGTCCTTCGGCAATTTTACGGAATTCAGGATCGTCCAGCCAAAGGGCAGCACGCTATAGATCATGAAGAGGATCAGCACGACGTAGATGACCGCCCGCGCGTACTGGTTCTTCGTGCGCTCCATCGCTCAATCCTCCTCGAGCTGGTGGCGGTAGGTCATGATCAGGAAGGGGATGAGCACGACGAAGATGCCGACGACGGTGATGATGCTCATCGCGTTGGCCTTGCCCCAGCGCCGGAATTCGATCGCGGTCAGGAAGTTGTAATACATCACGGTATCCGCGTCGATCAGCGGGTTCTGCCGCGTGAGCACCAGCACGCTATCCAGGACGCGGTAGCTGTCCATGATGGAGATCAGGGCGATGAAGACGAAGAGCGCGCGCAGGTGCGGCAGGGCGATATGCCAGAGCTGCCGCGCCCAATTGGCGCCGTCGACGCGCGCCGCTTCCAGCCGCTCCTTCGGCAGCGTCTGCAAGCCGGCGAAGAGCACGATCATGGCGAAAGGCGTGGAGCCCCAGAGGCTGTGGAAGATGATGAGGAAGCGCACGTTGGCCGTATTCCAGATGAAGCGCGCGTTGAAATGTTCTTGCAGCAAATAGGAAATGGGGCCGCCCAGGTCGAACAAATCGCGAAAGATCAGCGTGCCCACCACCGGCGTCAGCACGAAAGGCAAGAGCGAACAGGCGATGATCAGGCCGCGCATGCGCACGATTTGATCCAGCAGCAGCGCGAAGGCCAGCCCCAGCAAGATGCGAATGGGCACTGTAATAGCGATGAAGATCAGCGTGAATTCCAGCGAATCCCAGAACTGGGCGTCGCCGAGCACTTCATGGTAGTTGCGCAGGCCGACGTAGGTGGGCGATTTTAGGTTGCGGAAGGTAATGCGATGCAGGCCGAGCACGACGGAGGCGAAGAGCGGCAGCACCATCAAGCCGGTCATGACGATCAGGCTGGGCGTGACGAAGGCGAAGAAGGTGGAGCGCTTCATGAAATTTTCCCGCGCCCGCGGCGCGCGGCCTGGTTCGCCATCGTCTCCCTATCGGCTTGCGCCGGATTCTACCGCATCACGGCAAGGGTGCGTAATGGGAATGTTTGCGCTGGCGCGAAGCCCCACCCAATGCTGATTCTCAAGGAGTGGGAAGGCGGCGTGGGCCGGCCCTCCCGCTCCCGTCATGTATTGAGCAGCGTCAGTTGCTGACGCTGCCGTCAGCAGTTAGCCGTCAGCCGCCGAGGAAGCCCTGGGCGGTCGCTTCGGCCGTGTAGGCTTCCGCGGCCGCGTCCAGCAGCTCCTGGGCGCTCATTTCGCCGCTCATGATCCGCGGCAGGAATTGACCGAGGATCGAGTTCAGGACCACGGAGACGACCGGCGCATGAGAATCCTGCACTCCGCCGTTGATGGTCGCATCCACCGCGGGCAGGTAGCGCGCGTCGGCGACGGCCGCCACGGCCGTGCGGCTCACGACACTCAACTTAGACGCTTCCGCCTGGCTGCCCAGGTCGAGGGCTTCCATGATGACGAGGAAGGCGACCTCGGGATCCACGTCGCTATCAGCGGGGATGGAGAGACCAGCGCCCGTGCCGCCATGCGCGGCGTAGGGGCCACCCTCATAGGCGCGCGGGGCCGGGGCGAATTCGATCTGCCCGACCAGGTCGGAGAAATCGGGATCGTCCATCGAGGCGGCGCGGCTGGCCCAGGTGAAGGCCATCGCGATATCGCCGGTGGCGATGCCGGTCTGGCTGTCATCGATGCTGTAATTCAGGCCTTCTTCGCCCATGCAGGCATCGACGATTTCGACCAGCTTCTCCAGCGCCTGAACGCCTTCGGCGCCGTTGAAGGCGGGCGTGTTGTCTTCATTGATCTCCATACCGCCAAAACCGAGCATCAGATCAAGGAATTCGAGACGCCAGGCCCAGCCGGCGTGCAGTTGCAGCGTGAAGGGCAGCAAGATGCTTTCTTCTGCCGCCAACACTCCGCAAGCGGCAATCACATCATCCCAGGTATCGGGGACTTCGAGGCCGTGCTTCTCGAGCAGGTCGGGACGATAGAACATGTGGCGTGTGTTGCGCTCCATGGGGATGCCGTAGACCACGCCGTCGACGCTCAGGTCACCCAGGCCGCCGATATCGGCGATGTCATATTCGTCCTGGTATTGGTCGATGAGGTCGTTCAGCGGGTGCAACCAGCCCACATCCGAATACGCGCCCACGGAGCCTTCCGTGGTCATGACGATCGCGTATTGCCCCGAGCCGGAGCCGAGCGCCAGCTCAATCTGGCTGTTCGCGGTGCCGGAATCCAGTAGCTGCGTGTTGACCTCGAGGTTATCCACCTCGTTGCAGGCTTCCAGCTCATCGAAGTAGAAATCGATGATCGGGTAGGTCCAACCGATCGCGTTGACGGTAGTGGAACTTTCCGGAGCCGCGATGTCACAGTGGCTATCAGCGCTGACGGCGAACGTCGGCACCAGCAGCGCGCTCACCAGCAACAGGATGGGTACAAACTTACGGAACATATGCTTTCTCCTCATTAAACGAATCATTAGCAAAGCGAGTACGGCACACAGTGCCACACTTTACACCTCCAATCTAGCGCAGCGCGTACGATAAACAAGGTCTCCTTCGCGTAATGCTGCGAGGAGCGGATTCTGGCGGCCGCGATCAGCGATTTTGGAGGTCGTCTCTCAACCGCAATTCTCTTGCCTCAGACCGGACCCAGTTTCTCCATTTCATAACCATCCGGATAACTGCGGTGCTTTTGCTGAGTGTACAGGTAGGGTCGGCGGCGAGGGGGCAGGAAGCGCACGCTCTTTCCCCCCAGCATGAGACTCCCATGGAGCGCCCAGGAAATCAGGGCAGGCGCTTTAGGGAAATCGAAAGCGCGCCGCAGCGTATCGTTCAGCAGGGAATACACCGCCCAGCGCGTTCCTTTATAGGGGAAGCGCGGATACCAATCCTGCATCACGGCGATGGTCGCCTCGGCCACGCGGCGATTGGCGGGATGATAGCCGTAATTTTCGCGCTCGTATTCCTGCTGGAAATGAGCGAAAGCCTCCAGGGTCTCCGGGATGTCTTGGATGGCCATGCGCTTGCCCACTTCCCGCCAGAAATGGAGGTTCGCCAGCTTTTCCTGTTGGAGCAGTTTGCGCCAGCCGTAGCGCTCCACCCATAGGATCGGCTCGAAGACGAAGGTCGAGAGGACGTAGAGCATGTCGCCGTTGCGGATGTGGTGCGGCCGGTGCATGTGGTTCATCATGCGCAGGGCCAGTCGGCCGCGCGGGCTATCGTAGCCATTCTCGACGAGCTCCGCTATGAGCAGCGCCGTGTCGTCGAAGCGCCGCTGGCCATGATCACGGAATTGCCCGGTGCGGTCCAGGATTTTGCTGATCGACGGGGCGCCAAAACTGCGGAATAGCGCAAATTCCAGCGATTTACGGACGAGCCAGGGAAACTCGAAAGTACCCGTGAAAAAGAGGATCTGCTGGCAATCCGTTATGGGGTCCAGCTGTTGGATGCGGTCGCGGATTTCGAAACGCCGCCACATGTGAGCGTTGCCCTCAGTCGTCCCGCACCAGGAATTCACTGGCGCTGATCGACCCCTGCTGGCGGAACTGGTGGCGCAGGCGCGCGAAGACATCCACGCCCAGCTGGTGGAGGGCTTCGATGATATCGATGGGCACCCAGTTCTCGCAGAGGCGCAAATCGCCCGCCGGCCCCGGCTCCGCAGCGGTAGACATCCATCACGCGCATGCTGACGCGCTTCCCCGTCGCTGCCAACCCGAGCCAGTTGCCGCCCGTATGCGTGGCGCGCATGATATCCCAGGCGCAAATTACGGAATAGTTGCCGTCGCTGATGTGGCTCATCGGCTCCGCGCCGCCGCCGCCGCGATCGGGCACGGCGACGAGGAAGGGGATCTGGTGGTAATCCTCGAAGCCGGACAGGCCGCGCGTTGTGCCGATGCCCGCCGGGCCATACCAGAGGAAATTCGGATGCCAGTAATTCACCTGACCCATCTCATCCAGCGAGGCGCGGTCCGGCTTTGTCGCGTTGAATTGACCGAGGCCAGCGCCCATCGCGGCTACTAGCTCGTGGCTGGCGCGCGAGGCGGCGTCGTCCTGCGGCGTGAAGATGAGGGCATCCTGCGTGCGCGGGGCGAGCCACTGTCCCTCCGCCCCCAGGCTGGGCGCTATCGGCCAGTAGCCGATCTGGTGCATCAGGGCCAGGTAATCGACCCAGAGCCAGCTGGTGGAGATATTGCCGTTTTCCAGGCGGTGCATTTCGTTGTAGCGAATTTTGACCGTCTGACGATTGGCGGGGATGCCGAAGAGGTCGCCCATGAACGTGCCGACATAGAAGCCACTAATGGCCACTTGATCGGCGCCGCTATCGCTATCGACGCCGCCAATGACGAGCCAATCGCGCCGCTCGAGA
This sequence comes from Phototrophicaceae bacterium, assembly GCA_965237765.1. Taxonomy (GTDB): domain Bacteria; phylum Chloroflexota; class Anaerolineae; order Aggregatilineales; family Phototrophicaceae; genus WTGJ01. The sequence continues at coordinate 1,375,070 of OZ250157.1, read as the reverse complement.
TCCGGCAGCGCCTGCCGCAGCGGCCGCCAGAAGGAGGAAGCGATGGCTGCCACACCGCACTGGTCGTTGACCGGGTGGCTGCTGCGTGTGAGCGCGCCATCGGCATAGACAGCGGCGAGGGCGGCTTCGATCTGCGCGGGCGGCCCGTCGATGACCGCCTGCAACCCATCGCGCACCATGCGCTTGTTGGCGATGTTGCGCTCCTGGTCGATGGGTGTGAAAGTCATGGTGGGAAATCCCCTCTCCGTTGGTTGCCGATTTGTGAGAATATAGCGCAAGCGGGGGAATATACTGGGTGACAGCGCAGAAAGCCGCTGATGGAGCGATGGGAACCAGTTACCCTCGCTTTGTTACCGCTTCACCCCAATAACTGAGGAGGCTGGCCATGCTAAAGGAACACTCCCTCGCCGCCCTCAAGCGCGATATCCCGGAGAGAGGCCTGCGCGCTAGTGATGTCGGTACCGTCGTGCACATACATAACGACGGCGAAGCTTACGAGATCGAATTCCTGACGGTAGATGGGAAATTCAAAGGCGTTGTTACTGTGATGGCTGCAGACCTGGAAGCCGCGCCCGTACCCGCCGCGTCCTGATCCATCAGCCCGCCCGCTGACCTGAGGATGCCCACAGAAGCGACGCACCCTCGCAGATGTGCGAATGGTGGGCGGCGTGGCCGATTCATAAACATGCGTTATAGTCTTCGCCAGCAAAGAGTGGGCGAAAGAGCTAGATGATCATGGATTTTGCTGACAGCATCCGGAAACTGGCAGAAAAACTACCACGGCTTTTGGAGCCATGTAATGGCAACGAGGACGCGACGAAGCTGTCGTTGGTACTACCTTTCTTCTTGAGTCTGGGTTACGACATCCACGATCCAGACGAGGTGTATCCGGAACCCGACGCTTCCGTCCGACGACGGCGAAACGCAAAGGCGGACTATGCGATCAAGAAAATCGGAAAGCCCTTTCTCTTGGTGGAATGCAAACACACGGGAGTCACCCTTGATGAGGAACACAGGGAACAGCTGGATGATTATTTCAGGGCTATGCCCGAGGTGCGTGTCTCGTTATTGACGAACGGTGTTGAGTTTCGCTTTTTTACTGACCTTGATAGTAGAAACGTGATGGACGTGGAGCCTTTCCTGATTTTCGATTTGGGAATCTTCGACGACAATCAGATAAACGAGCTAAAGCTGTTCACCAAGGAAACATTCGCCATTCGTGAGATTCAAAGTGTTGCCAAACGTAAGAAAAAACAGCGGGAGGAGCAAGATGCACAGCAGAAAGAACAGGAACACAAGGCAGAAATTAGTAAGCTGCTCACGCAATATTTGCGTTCGCCTTCCGAAGGATTCGTAACCTTGATAGCGAAGGAGATTGACCCCTCTGTGCACCTCAGCCAACGGAGAAAAAAGTATTTCTCTCGACTGGTCAAAGAGGCGCTACGCCAATCCCCTGATGAGCGAGTGACGAGCGATTTGCATGACAGGCGTTGCGAGGAGCCTGACTTCAGCAAATACCGATACTGGCGTCAAACTGTCAGGAATACGGGGTTACTCAAATTGTTTATGGCATTGCACGACTATCTTGTTTCGTTGGGTAAAGACGTGCAGGCCAATCCCACGAAGTATTACATAAGTTTCAAGCGAAGCAAAACCATAACTTATGTTAAATCGCAGACTGTCAAAAACCGTTTGATTGTCTATGTCCGCGCGGATCTGGAACACACAATCCTACAAGAGGGGTTTACGCGTGTAATGCCTCCGGGGCGCCACTACCCGCCCTGCAACGTGGAAATTATCATCCACAATTACGAGGACCTAGAGAAGGCCAAACACTTACTGCAGCAAAGTTATCAGATGAGCTGAATCCTCACCACTCCCCCATCGGCATTTGCCGCACTTCATCGCGGCCCGGGTTCACGGGCGCCGCCCAGCGCACCGCGTTCGTGATCACGCGCAGCACCTGCTCGTTCCGGTAGATCGGGAAGGTCTCGTGCCCGGGCCGGAAGTAAAAGATGCGCCCGCGCCCGCGCTGCCAGCAACAGCCGCTGCGGAATACTTCGCCGCCGGCGAAATTGCTGATGAAGATCGTCGCCTCCGGCTTCGGGATGTCAAAGCGCTCACCATACATTTCCGTCTGCGGCAATTCGATGTATTCGCCCACGCCGCGGGCGATGGGATGGCCGGGCTCGATCACCCAGAGCAGCTCGCGCTCGCCAACCTCTCGCCAGCGCAGGACGCCGCTCGTGCCCATCAGGCGGCGGAAGACGCGCGATAAATGCGCCGAATGCAGGACGATGAGGCCCATGCCATCCAGCACGCGCCGCTGCACCCGCTCCACCACCTCGTCCGCCACTTCTTCATGCGCCATATGCCCCCACCAGGTGAGGACGTCGGTGGCGGCCAGGACCTCGTCGCTGAGGCCGTGCTCCGGTTCATCGAGGGTGGCGGTGCGGGCCTGCAAGCCATCCTGCGCCGCCAGGTGGTTGGCGATGGCCCCGTGCATGCCTTCGGGGTAAATCTGCCTACATACGTGCGTGGGATCCTGCTCGTGACGATTCTCACTCCAGACGGTGACGCGCAACGTGGCCATGGGCTCTGCTCCTCTTCAAGCGGTATCCATACGAACGGGGGCGCCGTTCTGCGCGGCGGATTCCAGGATCGCCGCATACAGGCGCGCCACGCGCAAACCCAGCTCCGGTGGGCTGCTGTTTTCCAGCTCCCCGCGGCGAATCGCCAAGAACTGCTGCCAGACGCCCAGGTGCGGCGGCAGACGCACTTCCCGCAGGCTTCCATCATCATAATCGGGAGCTTTAGGTTCGAAGACACTGCCCAACCGGGCCACCGCCAGCCGCCGGCCCCAGGCGCCGGTGCGCAGGATGCCGCGCGTCCCGAACACAAAAATCTCCGAACCAATGCCCACCGTAGTGCCGCAGCCGTTCATGCTGACCAGCAGGCCGGAAGCAGTGCGCGCGCTGATGGCACTGCGCATTTCGACCGGGTGGCCGTCGCTCTCCAGCCAGGCGCACAGGCTCGTGAATTCCTCGTCAATGAGGACCGCCACCGTATTCAGCATATGTGCGCCCGTATCGAACAGGAAGCCACCACCGCTGATCTCCGGCACCTGCCGCCAGGTACCGTCCGTGTAGCGGTCCCAATTCTGCCAGACGGTGGCGGATATCGAACGCAACTCTCCCAGTTCGCCGCGCTCGATGCGCGCCCGCGCCTCGCGGATATGGGGCGAGAGGCTGCCATTGAAGGCGACGACGAGCAGGCGCCCCGTCTCGTCACGCGCGCGGATCAGCGCTTCGGCCTCCGCTACACCCAACACCATCGGCTTCTCCAGCAGCACATCCAGCCCGGCGCGCAGGCAAAGCTCCGCCTGCAGGAAATGCAGGTTGTGCGGAGTAACGATGAAAACGGCATCCAGCGCTTCGCTATGGTCGGCGAGCAGCTTTTCGAGATCCGGCTCGTTGGGTGGCACCGGCAGGCCGGCGTCCACAAAGAGCTGGGCGCTGGTTTCGTAATTGGCGGCATTGGGCTCGCACAGGAAGCACACTTCCGTCGTATCCTGCTGCTCCAGGATTCTGGGTATATGTGCATACTGCGCCATGCCGCCGGCGCCGATGATGGCCGCTCGAACGAGCGGCGCACGAACGCGCGGCTGACGGGTACGCCCCTTCATGGCTGCTCCATATTCTTCGCCAACAACAGTCGCCGATTATAACGCGCCCCGCCATTACCCGCGCGCGCCATTTGCATTACAATCGCCCTTCCCCAACGCGCCAGAGGAAATCACCCATGACAACCACGCACGGCTTCGCGCTCATCGAAGAGCGCGAAATTCCCGAAATCAACAGCCGCGCGCGCCGCTTCCGCCATACCCGCACCGGCGCCGAGTTGCTCTCGCTATCGAACGCCGATACCAACAAGTGCTTCGGCGTCAGCTTCTTCACGCCGCCGGCGGATTCCACCGGCCTGCCGCATATCCTCGAACATTGCGTACTCAACGGCTCCCGCAAATACCCGATTAAGGAGCCTTTCGTCGAGCTGCTCAAGGGCTCGCTGAATACCTTTCTGAACGCCTTCACCGGCTCGGATATCACCGTCTACCCGGTCGCCAGCCAGAACCTGCAGGATTTCTACAACCTGGTCGATGTCTACCTGGATGCCGTCTTCTTCCCCAACATCAGCGAGCGCGTCTTGGCCCAGGAAGGCTGGCATTACGCGCCGACCGAAGACGGCGGCTTTCGCTTCGGCGGCGTCGTCTATAACGAGATGAAAGGCGCCTATTCCTCGCCGGGCTCGCTCATCGGTCGTTACGTCCAGCGCTCGCTCTTCCCGGATACGATTTACCACCACGACGCCGGCGGCGATCCGGCCGTCATCCCTCAGCTCACCTACGCCCAATTCCGCGCCTTCCACGAGCGCCACTACCACCCCGCCAACGCGCAATTCTATTTCTACGGTGATGACGACCCCGAAGAGCGCCTGCGCCTGGTGGATGCTTTCCTGGCCGATATCACCCGCGCGGCTCCCGACATTTCGCGCGAAATCGCTCCGCAGCCGCCTTTCGCCGCGCCCATCACGCACGAACACCGTTACGATGGCGCGCCCGGCAGCGGCTACGTCCGCGTCAACTGGCTGCTGCCCACGGAAGGGGATGCCCCCTTCGGCTTCGGTGGCGCTGAAACGGCACGCGCGCAGCTCGATTACAGCATCCTCGCCCATATTTTGACCGGCTCGGCCGCCGCGCCGTTGCGCGTCGCCCTGATGCAATCCGGCCTGGGTGAGGATGTGAGCGGCGGCGGCTTCGATGCCAACGCGCGTCAGTTCAGCTATTCGGTCGGCCTCAAAGGTGTGGCTGACGAAAATGCGGAGAAGGTCGAACCACTGATTCTGGAAACGCTGCAACGCCTGGCCGACGAAGGCATCGACCCGAAAACGGTCGCCGCCGCCTTGAACACGATCGAATTCAACCTGCGGGAGGCCAATACCGGTGGTTTCCCGCGCGGCCTGGCTTATATGCTGGCGGCCACTTCCACCTGGCACTACGGCGGCGACCCGCTGGCCGCGCTGTCCTTCGCCGAGCCACTGGCCGCCATCCAGAAAGACGCCGCGCAGCCGGGCTATTTCGAGCGCCTCATCCGCGAGCGCCTGCTGGATAACACGCACCGCAGCGCCGTCATTATGCTGCCGGATGCCGCCGTCAAAGAGGAGCTAGCCGCCGCCGAAGCCGAACGCCTCGCCGCTGCCACCGCCGCCATGGACGAATCCGCGCGCCAGGTCGCTCGCGAAACGGCCCGCCAACTCCGCGAATGGCAGGACACGCCCGATACGCCCGAAGCGCTCGCCACCATCCCCACCCTCGGTCGTGATGACCTGGAAAAGCGCAACCGCATAATCCCCAGCGTGCCGCTGGATTGGGAAGGAGCGCGCGTCTTACGGCCGCGAAGTGCCGGCACGCGCGTCTTACGGCCGCGAAGTGCCGGCACGCGCGTCCTGCTGCACGAATTGCCGACGAATGGCATCGCCTATGTGGATCTGGCTTTCGATCTGCGCCGCCTGCCCGCCGAGGATTTGCCCTGGGTCTCCCTGCTGAGCCGCGCGATGCTCGGCATGGGCACCGCGCGCGAGGATTACGTGCGCCTTTCGCAGCGCATCGGCCAGTACACCGGCGGCATCCACATCCACCCCTTCACGGCGGGCCGGCTCGATGACGACGCGCCGGCGGCCTGGCTCGTCATCCGTGGCAAGGCCACCCCCCAGCGCATACCGGAGTTGTGCGAAATTTTCCGCGATATCCTGCTCACCACCCAATTCGACGACCGCGATCGCTTCCGCCAACTGCTCCTGGAGCAAAAAGGCGGCAAAGAAGCCTCGCTCATCCCCGCTGGCCACCAGGTCATCAACTCCCGCCTGAAAGCGCAATATGGCACGGCCGATTGGGCCGCCGAGCAACTCGGTGGCCTCGAGTACCTTTTCGCTCTACAGAGCCTGAGCGAGACACTGGATGAAGATTGGCCGGCCATCGTCACCCGCTTGCAGGGCCTGCGCGAGCGCCTCATCGGCCGCGGCGCTGGCCTGGTGCTCAACGTGACGACCGACGCCAGCGCCTGGCCCGAGCTGGAAGGGCCGCTGCGCGATCTCGTGACTGACCTGCCGGCGCGCGATGACCCGCCACACGAATGGCAACCTGACCTGGGGCCACGCCACGAAGCGCTCACCCTGCCCGCCCAGGTCAATTACGTCGGCAAGGCCGCCAACCTCTACGAGCTCGGGCATGAGCTGCGCGGCTCCGATCTGGTCGCGCTGCACCTGCTGCGCACCGATTATTTGTGGGATCGCATCCGCGTGCGTGGCGGCGCCTATGGCGGCTTCTGCGCCTTCGACCGCCGCTCCGGCACGCTCAGCTACCTCAGCTACCGCGACCCGCACATCGAGCAGACGCTCGCCGCCTACGATGGCGCGGCCGCCTACCTGCGCGATTTACAGCTGAGCGAGGACGACGTGACCCGTTATATCATCGGCGTCATCGGCCAGATCGACGACTACCAGCTGCCCGACGCCAAGGGTTTCACGGCGCTGGCGCGCGAACTGACCGGCGATGCCGCGGCGCCGCGCCAACAACTGCGCGATGAGGTGCTGGCCACCACGGCCGCCGACATCCGCGCTTTCGCCGAAGTGTTGGAGCGCGCGCGCGAAGCAGGCAGTGTCGTCATCCTCGGCGCGGAGGAGGCGATTGCGGCGGCGAATGAGGAGGGGTGGCTGGAGGTGCGGCCGGTGTTAAGGGGGTAACTGACCGTACCACCCGAATTTGATACTATGTTGTATAGTTTTCAGCCAGCATGGCTGGGAGAATCGCGATCATGAGAATCGGTCACATCGAATTCAGGATCAAAGTGCCCTGCGAAGTCCATTTGGAAGAGGGTTAATATATTTCGGTTGTCCGAAGGCAGCAATTGGTATCATGTTACACAATGTTATATTTAGGGAATTATATGCAAAAGTGCCACAACCCGATTACACTTTCTATCTGCGTAACTGAATAAAGAGCAGGCGATATTTTCAGGCGTATCGTTGATGCGGAGGACGAGTTCCAGTGGGCGACCTACCGAACGCTTGGGCTTGGACTTCTTGAAACTATCTTTACCCACTTCCATTAGCAACCCCTGAATCAACTAGCTCGCCATTCTCCATTGTCTTCCCACCCTTACTGTGATTGCAAGGTGGGCAAAGCAACTGCAAGTTTTCAACATGGTCTGTGCCACCCCTTGATTGTGGCGTCATATGGTCTACTTGAAATATCTTAAACGGGAACAAAACGCCGCAACCATTGCATATACCCTCTTGCTTGCCGTAAAGTGCGTTTTATATGTTCGATAGTTTGGTAACTTTCTAAGTCTGTGCGGCGGGGTATATCATGTATCACGTTGCAGCCGGCGAACATAGGTTTTTGTTCTTCGCGTATACGCTTGTTGACGAGTGTAGCCGCTTTTGCGCTATATCGCAGCCCGCCCACCTGCGACGGTTTATATCTGCCGCAACAAGCGCAGTGGCGCACCTCTGCAAAATGGGTCGAATACCAGGTCGCCCTCATCACTGGACGCTAAAATGATGCGTTCCATACAACTTGAGAGGTTTCTCGGTAACATGAATGCGTTTTTTGCCAGACATTAGGCAATACCTAGCGACAAGGACCAAAACGGGCATCCCCTTGTAATTAGCTAGGTATGATTTGCGCTTAGACGTAACGCCTTCCCTCCAAATTTCACCACGCTTCCATCTCAATTAGCTTTTTCTTTTCTACCCGCCAGCCAACCGGGATGCAAATCTGCGAACCCCTTTGTATTCATAACACAGATTGGGCGTTCTTGCCATAGAAGGCGCACAGAAAATCGGCACATAGGTCTTGTAATACCTCGACTGTCTACTTCAGGGCCCTTTTCTAGTTCCTCTTCTTCGGTAAGCTTCCTATACGGGTTCCGCATTTTATGGCCGGGACATGATTTGGCTTAAAAGAATATCGAGTCTGTATCAACCCCAAAGGTCTTCGAGGGAGTGTTGGCTCCCTTGGCTCGTTTTTCCGCTCTTTGCCAGATCACCTCAGACTTCGAAAATTGGATTGGTCGAAAATGGCATCCATGAGCAACTTCAAATAGTGACTCATATGCTTGTCTTTTCAATGTAGGTAAATTGTCCTGTTGGTTTCAAAATCCTGTGCATTTCAAGTAGGCGTACTACATCATAATCAGATAGCTCATTCTTTTACCGTGCGATTGAACACGTGCCGTATCAGCTCAATTTGTATGCACCTCATGCCTGTCGGCAAGTTCGCCATGTTCGTGCAAATCTACTCATTGAGCGTCCAGGATATCCTTGAACGCTATCATCGCTTCCTCGAGCCGATTGGTGCTTCGTGATCTCGATTGCTGTTGAATGGAGGGTCGAGATAAATCAGGAGCGATACACTGGAGTTAATACCCAGCGTAAAACTGGTAAATTGTCATGATCCAAACATGGGTTGCATGATGTTTGGTTCTGCCAGAACTGTTACCCCGCAATTAAATCTCAGCGGACGTACTCATGCTGCTTTTTCAATGGATTTGCAACCGTGCACCAGCACCTTCATCTGATGCCATGGATCTAGAGTTCCGCATACTATACCGTCCCTGAACCACTCATTAAAAATAGGCATGCCACTCATCGACATCCCTATTCATCTGGGGGCCAGGAGGTGAGTAATCGGGTAACCCAGTTACACAATATCCCCCCGCCGCGGCTTGCCCAGCACCCAGTGGTTCATCCAATCCAGCAGGGCGTCGTTCTGGGCGCGGCGCATCGCTGGTTTCTCGTTGATGGCGCCGGCGTGGGAGGCGCGCGGGATCCGCAGCATCTCCACCGGGCAGCCGACCGCCTTCAAGACCGCGTAGAACTGCTCGCTCTGCTCGGCCGGGCAGCGCCAGTCGTGCTCGCATTGCACCAGCAGCGTCGGCGTCGTGCATTTGTGCGCGTGGGTGATCGGCGAGCAAGCCCGGTAGACCTCCGGGATCTCCCAGGGCGTGCCGCCCAACTCCTCGACGGAGAAATAGGTGCCGATATCGGAGACGCCATAGAAGCTGAGCCAGTTGGTTACCGGGTTCTCCGGCACGGCCGCCTTGAAGCGATCCGTCTGCCCGACGGTCCAGCTGCTCAGATTGCCGCCGCCCGATAAGCCGCAGACGCCCATGCGATCCGGGTCGACCAGCCCCTGCTCGATCGCCTTATCGACGCCGGCCATCAAATCGCCATAGTCCAGAACGCCCCAAGCGCCCTTGATCGCCGTGCCGAACTCGTCGCCATAGCCGCTGCTGGCGCGGTGGTTGACGAGCAGCACCGCGTAGCCGGCGCCGGCCAACATTTGCATATCGAAGTGGTACATATGGCCGAAGGCGCCGTGCGGCCCGCCATGGATGTACATCACCATCGGATAGGGTGGCTCACCTTCCGGCGGCAGCAGCAGCCAGCCCTCGACCGGCTCGCCATCCGTCCCGTTGAATTGCAAATGCCGCACCCCGCCCTGGGCGATGCCGCCGTAGAAATCATCATACAGGTGCGAGTGCTGGCGTTCGTCGCCGCCTTCGGTATCACAACTGCACAGTTCCGGCGGCCGGTGGATGGTGCTACTGGAGAAGAGCAACCGTCCGGCCGCCGCACTCTGCCCGAGGATATAGCAGGAACGCTCGCCCGCGGTGATCGCCTGGCAATCCTCCGCGCCGGTGAGGGCGATGCGGTATAGCTGCACCGCGCCGCGGTCTTGCACTTGCACGTAAGCCACTTCGCCGCTGGCATCCACCTGCATGCCGCCTTCCCAGAGCAACTTACTCGGGAAATCCGGTTGCAAGCCGCCGCCAACGTTCCCGGTCAGCGAGGCGCTGCGATTCTCCGGCTCGGCGCCCTCGGCCAGACTGATCGTCCAGAGGTCGGAGTTGGTGCCGAGATCCACGTCTTCGGTGGTACCGACGAAGGCGAGCCCCTCGCCCGAAGGCAGCCAATCCGCCAGCGAAATCACGCCCCAATCACTCAGCAGGGTGCGCGTTTCGCCCGCCAAGTTGACGATGCGCAGGCCGGCGAAGCCGAAACGGTGCCACATGCCGCCCTCAAAATGCGCCTGGTAGAGGATCGACTGGCCATCGGGCGACCAGCGCAGCGCCGAATTCATCGACGAGTCGCTGGTGAGGCGCTTAGGCTGCGCAGCTGCCCGCTCACCGCTGCCATCCGCCGCGATGATGAACACATCCTGGGCGACCGGGTCCACATAACCGATCGCGTCGAAGCGATAGACGGGCCGGGTGACGCGGTAGGGTTTGTTATCCAGGTCCGGCGGCTCATCGCCATGATCCGGGCCGGCGGTGAAAGCGATCGTCTGGCCATCCGGCGACCAGACCGGGCCGCTGCCCACGCCCTGCGCCAGGTCGGTTAGTTGGCGTGCCTCGCCGCCATCGCGGGCGATCGCATAGAGTTGCTTCGTGTCGCTGCGGGTAGAAGTGAAGGCGATCGTCTGGCCATCCGGCGAAAAGGCTGGTTCGTTATCGTAGGCCAGGCCGCTGGTCAGTTGGCGCTCCGCGCCGCTGTCGGTATCTTGCAGCCAGATGGCGGCGGTATCGGCATCGTTCTCGGCATCGTATGAGGTGGCGGCATAGACGAGCCAGCGGCCATCAGATGAGAGGTCGCCGCTTTGCAAAAAGGAATGCCGAAACAGATCTTCGGGTTGGATCGGTCGCAACTCGGACATGGTGTCTTTCTCCGCTCGTTTTGCGGGAGATATTAGCGCGGTGCGAGGGATTGGGCGAATTGGAGATCGTTTTCAGCAGGAAAATGGTCGCCCCCACCCCTTCCCCCATTTGCGCTACCCTCCCCCCATGTCCGCTCATCCACGCATCGCCTTCTTCACCGATACCTTCCTCCCCAAGCGCGATGGCATCGTCACCGTCCTCTGCCTCCTGCTGGATCACCTGCAGGCGCGCGGCATCGCTACCGCCGTCGTCGCCCCGCGGCTGCGCAGCTCGGCCGAGAGCTATGGCAGCACACACGTAATCCGCGTCCGCGGCCTGCCTTTCCCGCCCTATCCCGAACTGACCCTCGGCCCGCCCACGCCAGCGACCTTCCGCCAACTCCGCGCCTTCGCGCCGGATCTGGTCCACCTCATCCACCCGGCCTGGCTGGGCGGCTTCGGGCTGGCCTGGGCGAAGCGCCACCGCTTGCCCACGCTCGCCTCCTTCCACCTCGATCTGGCGCAACTCTCGCGCCGCTACCGCCTCGGCCTTTTCGCGCCGGCCATCGCCGCCTACACCCATCGCGTCTTCCGCGCGGCGGATTTCGCGCTCGCGCCCTCGGCGGCCATCCTGGGTCAGTTGCGCGCCGCCGGCATCTCCCGCAGCGGCATCTGGCGGCGCGGTGTCGATGCCCAACGCTTCCACCCCCGCTTCGCCTCTCCCGCCATGCGCGCCCGCCTCAGCGACGGCCATCCAGACGCGCCACTGCTGCTCTATGTCGGCCGCCTCTCCGCCGAAAAGCAATTGCACCTCATCCGGCCGGCGCTGGAACAAATACCCAGCGCGCGTCTGGCATTGGTGGGCGATGGCCCCGCCCGCGCCGCGCTGGCGAAAGTGTTCGCCGGCACAGGCACGCATTTCGCCGGCACCCTCAGCGGCGAACCGCTCAGCCAGGCCTACGCCAGCGCCGACGTCTTCGTCTTCCCCTCCGCGCTGGAAACCTTCGGCCTCGTCGTAACGGAAGCGATGGCCGCGGGCACCCCGGCCGTGGCCGCGCGCGTGGGTGGCGTGCCGGAAGTGATCCGCGATGGCGTGAATGGTTATAGCTTCGCGCCGGGGGATGTCGTGGGGATGGTGGCGGGCCTGAAGGAAATGCTGGCTTCCCGCGAGCGGCTGGCGGCGCTCAGCGAAGCCGCACGGGCCTACGCCTTAACGCAATCCTGGGGTGCGGCCAACGATGAGCTGATCGGCCACTACGAGCGCCTCATCCAAGAGCGGCGATCGCGCAGCCGATAGGGAACTAACCCATTGGCTGAGCGAAAATGATCCGCGCCAAATTATCGCCGATGATGCGGTATTCCGGCCCCAGCTTGAGCTGTAGCGGGCCATCGAAAGGTGCCCTCTGCAACACTTCCAGCGCCACGCCAGGTGTGAGGCCGATCGCGGCGATATATTGCAGGCGATCACCCTCGTCGGTGCGGATGCGCGTGATGCGATATTGCGGGCCGATGTCCGCGCGCTTGAGCGGCAGGTCATCTTGCGGCGGGAGCATCCCAGCAGCGCTCGGGATCGGTTCGCCGCGCGGGCAGGTGTCGGGCCGGCCGGCCTGTTCCCACATGCGCTGCGTGAGCGCGTCGCTCATCCCCTCAGCCAGCTGGCGCGATTCGCCCTCGACCTCCGCCCAATCGTAACCGAGGACGGCGACGAGGAAGGCCTGGGCGATGCGGCGGCGGCGCAGGACGCGGAGCGCCGCCCGCTCGCCTTCTTCGGTGAGGCGCAGGCCGCGGTACGGCTGGTGGCGCAATAGGCCGCGCTTTTGCAGGCGGCCCACCATGCGCCCTATCGCCGGCGGCGCCAGCAACAATTTTTCAGACAATGCGGCGGTGGGTAGCGGCGCGTCCGCAGACGCGTCGTCATGGAAGCGTTCGGTCGCCAGGCGGTAGATGGTGGCGAGGTAATGGCGCATGTTGGCAGTCAGCTCTCGGCTCGCGCCGGTGCCGGCCGGCGGGGAATCGCTCACGCTACCATCCCGATGGCCTGCTGTTCGTGCGGTCTACCAACCATATGTCAGGCGCTGCACCGAGCGCTCCGGCAGGTTGTGCGCGCGCATCCGCTCCTGTACTGCGTGGACGTCGTAAGTGGCGCGCCGCTGCTGCCAGTGCTCCGTTTCCGTATCGAGCAGGGCATAGGCGGCGGCGGGGTTCGCGTCCCGCGGTTGGCCGACGCTGCCGGGGTTGAGGATGAGGCGGCTGCCATTCAGGGCGTGCGTGCTGGCGCTTTGCTGCCGTAAGAAGCGCGTGCTGGCGCTTTGCTGCCGTAAGAAGCGCGCGCTGTCGCTACCGAGCGCCCAGGGCTGGGCGCTGTCCTCGGTCGCGCCATGCTCGAAAATCAGCGGCATATGCGTGTGGCCGACGAGGCAATAGGGCGTCTCGAAATGGGCGAAGTTGCAGGCGGCCACCGTCGGCTCCATAATGTATTCCCAGATGGGCTCGCGCGGGCTGCCATGAGCGAGGGTGAAATCAGCGACGACGACCATGGGCGTCAAGCTGCGCAAATATTCGGCATTATCCGCGCGCAATTTCTCTTGCGTCCACTGCAGCGAAATGCGCGCATCTTCGTTGAAATGGCGGATATCCATACCATGAATGGCTGCCCAATCGTGATTCCCAAGCAGGCACCGATGTGGCAATTCGCGCAGCCGATCCAGGCATGCGTTCGGGTCCGGCCCATAGCCGACGACATCGCCGAGGCACCAGATATACTCCCATTCGTCGGCCGCCTGGGAGAGTACTGCCTCCAACGCCGTCAGGTTGGCATGGATGTCAGAAATAACGAGAATGCGCATGGCGGTGAAGCCTCTTGGGTTCGGGGGAGGCTGCGATGTGTCTCTTCTAATTTACCCCAGTACGGGCTCCGAATTCAACTGCCGCGAGCGAGCAAACCCGCGTGATCGCTCCTTTTCTCATCTCGCTCGCGCAGGCGGCCCTCACCATATTGCTGTCGCTCCTACCGTCGGCGCTGGCTCCGCTGGGCGATTCCGCGCTGCATGATGAGCGTGCCATCTTTAGCGAGGTTTGCTTCGCCGCCGCCGCCGCTCATGCCGAGCGACCCACAACCCTGCGCAGCGCGGCCGCCCTGCGGCAATTCCACACCCAACTGGCCGCCAGTTGCCAACGGCCCCTCCCGGCGCCCCATTTCGATTTCGCGGCGGGCCGCATCCTCTTCGGACTCTGGAGCCGCGGCGAAGGCTGTGGCGCGCGCCACCTCCTCACACAATACGAACGCGACGATGCCGCCGGCCGCATCACCGTGCGCGCCCGCTTCGTCACGTTCGGCGATTGCCCCTATGAGTTGCTGCAGCCGCTCTGGTTAAGCGCGCCCGCCAGCAGCGGTTACCACATCGTCCTGCGCGTCGATTTTCCCTAGCCAAGCCGCGCCCTGCCCGGCGCCACACGCGATATACTACGCGAAGCGGATGCGGGGAATCGCGAAGGTTACGCCATGTCGGGCAAGAAGAAGAAGGACCTCAAGCGGCGCTTTTACGAAGAAGAATTGCTGCGCCTGCAATTCGAGCTGGTCAAGCTGCACCACTGGATCATCGAGAAGGACTTGCGCGTGCTCATCCTCTTCGAGGGGCGCGATGCCGCCGGCAAAGGCGGCCTCATCAAGCGCATCATCGCGCCGCTCATCCCGCGCCATGTACGCCTCGTCGCCCTCGGCAAACCGACGGAAACCGAGCGCAGCCAATGGTACTTCCAGCGCTACATCGCCCACCTGCCCGCCGCCGGCGAAATCGTCATCTGCGACCGCAGCTGGTACAACCGCGCCGGCGTCGAGCGCGTCATGGACTTTTGTACCGACGAGCAATACTGGGAATTCCTGCGCAGCACGCCCGAATTCGAGCGCATGCTCATCCGCAACGGCATCATCCTCATCAAATACTATCTCTCCATCAGCAGCGAAGAGCAGGAGAATCGCTTCCAATCCCGCGCCAAAGACCCCACGCGCCGCTGGAAGCTCACGCCGATGGATATGGAAGCCCGCAAACGCTGGGTGGCCTATTCCATCGCCAAGGACATCATGCTGGAGCACACCGATATCCCTGAGTCGCGCTGGTACCAGATCCCGGCGGATAGCAAGCGGCGCGCGCGCGTCAACTGCATCCGCCACCTGCTCAGCCTGATCCCTTACGAAAACATCATCCCGCCGCCCATCGATCTGCCACGGCGCCCGCCACAGCAAGAACCCTACGAGCGCCCGCCCATGGAGAAGCACACCGTCTTGCCAGATCTCTACGCGAATCCCGGCAACTGATTCCGCGCCCGAATGGGCGGGACGATTAAGGCCCCGCCGCGTACCAATCGCCCCGCGTGAGCGGCAGGTGCGAGCGATCAGGGGCCTTGCGCGTACCAATCGCCCCGCGTGAGCGGCAGGTGCGAGCGGTGATCACCTTCAGCAATAACGCTTGGTAGACGTTATTGATCTGCACGTCGAAGATATGCCACGCGCCGGACATGTACAGCTCCCAGGTGCGGTAGGTAACCGGGTCGACCAACTCGAGGGCGCGCTGGCGGTTCGCTTGCAGGCGTTGCACCCAATTCTTGAGCGTGAGAGCATAATGCTCGCGCAGGCTTTCCAGGTCGCGCACTTCGAAGCCGGCCTCCTCGGCGAAGAGCAACATGCGGTTGATCGGCAGCAACTCGCCATCGGGGAAGACATATTTGAGCGTGAAGGAAGGCATGCGCGGCTCTTGCCCTTGCAAAGTGGCGATGCCGTGGTTCAGGAAAAGCCCGCCCGGCCGTAAGAGGCGCCAGGCCTGTGCGAAATAGATCGGCAACGCCTGTGAGCCCACATGCTCGACCATGCCGACGCTCACCAGCTTGTCATAGCCACCTTCTTCTTCGATCTCGCGGTAATCGAGAACTTCCACGCGGCAACGGTCGCTGAGGCCGGCAGCGGCGATGCGCTCCTCGGCCAGATCGGCCTGGCGCTCGCTGAGGGTGATGCCATGCGCGTATGCGCCGTAGTACTGCGCGGCGTGCATCACGAGCGCGCCCCAGCCGCAGCCGATATCCAGCAGGCGGTCGCCCGGTTGCAAGCGCAATTTGCGGCAGATGTAATCCAGCTTGCGCGCCTGCGCGGCATCCAGGCTTTCCTCGGCATCGGCGAAATAGGCGCAGGAATAGACCATGCGCTCATCGAGGAAAAGGGAATAGAACTCGTTGCTGACATCGTAGTGATAACGGATGGCCTGGCGGTCCCGCGTGATGGAATGCTGTTCGCCACCGAGCTCGGCGCGGTGTTCGGTGGCAACGGGCAAAGCGCGTGGTAACCGCAATAGCGACCAGGCGGCGCTCAGCTGTTGCCACAGACCCCACTCTTGCTCGTCGAGCAGGAATTCGGCCAATCGCATCATATCATGGAGCGAGCCGCGCACCTCGAAATCGCCGAAGATATAAGCCTCGCCCATCGTCAGCTCGTTCGGCGGCAGGAACATGCGCCGCAGCGCGCCGGGGTGCTTGAGGACGATGGTGAACAGTGGCTTACCCGTCTCTGCTTCCCAGGTCGTGCCGTCCCAGAGTTCGACGGCGAAATTGCGCGGGTGATAATCGCCAAGCACGTTCTGTAGGAAATCTAGGGCAATACGCGCATGGCGGTCCTGACTGGCGACCATCGTTCTGCTCATTTCTGCCATGGCCGCCTCCCTACACATCGCTTATCGTGCTAATTATACCAAATGGTGAAAACAGGTGGTTCCCCTTCCTACCATCATCGCTCGCCCTATCTGCCCGCCGCGCCGGTCATCTCGCGCCTGCGCTGCGCCGCCCCTCCGAAGATCCCAGAGTGTACCCGCCCAGGAGAGCCGGTTGCTTCGCACACAAGCGGCCATCCTCACCGTCAACTTACGCACCGGCCGGCCGGGCTGCCAAAGCTCAGTGAATAGCTGCTGCGCGATCGCCAGGAAAGTATCCGGGTCATCACACAGGGCGGGCAACCGCCGTTGACGCTGGCAAGATGTGAAATCAGACCAGCGCAGGCTGAGACACACAACGCGGCCGCGTAATTCCCCGCCCCGCAAGCGTTTCATCACATCCATCCCCAGCAAACGCAGTTGCTCGCGCAAGTCACTCTCCTGGCGCAGGTCGTAGGGGAAGGTCCGCCCCCGGCCAACTGACTTGCTGGGAGACGGCTCAGTGATGAGCGGGCTGTCGTCGATGCCACGCGCGCGCTCCCAAAAACCGCGGCCGCTGGCGCCGAATTCGCGCTGTAGCGTGAACTGGCTGAGGGTGCGCAGCTCCTCAATGCGACGGATGCCGAGGGCATGCAAGCGTGGAGCGCTGCGTGACCCGATGCCCCAGATCACCTCAATGGGCAAGGGCGCGAGGTAGTCTGCCTCCTCGCCCGGCGGCACGATCTCCAGCGTGTTGGGGTAACGCAGCGGAAAATAACGGGCTTTGCGCTTCTTGCCCACACCGGAAGCGATCTTGGCCACCAGTTTGTTAGTGGAAAGGCCAATGGAGCAAGGCAGGCGTAATTCGCGGTTGATGCGCTCCCGCAGCGCTCGCGCGATCGCTTCCCCCGCCTTGGCGTCGCCATCCACCTGTAACCAGGCTTCATCCACCGAGAGCGGCTCCAGCCGAGGGGAATAATCGGCCAGAATCCGCCGGATCTGCCTGGATGTGTGGACGAAATCCTCGTAATCGCCGCGGATGAAGATGAGCTCCGGACAGATACGGCGGGCCTGGCCCGACGGCATGGCCGTGCGCACGCCACGGTGTCGCGCCGGATAAGAACAACTGGCGACGACGCTGCGTGACGACGGCCCGCCGACGGCGAAGGCTTTGCTGCGCAGCGCCGGGTCGCGGCGCTCCTCCACCGCGCAATAAAAAGCATCCATATCGATGTGCAGGATCGTGCGCGGCATGGTGGGGCTCCTCATCATGGCGCGCTGGATAATAGAATATATTTTCTATAAATGCCAGCATTTTGCCTAAGTGGGACAATTTCGGGTGGCGTGCCACAGGCGCTCTGCGCGCCGCGCCACTCTCTTACGATGGCGAAGTGCCCACACGCGCTTCTTACGGCCGCGAAGTGACGGCAACAGGCGGCATCTTACGCACGCGCTGCGAAGTGCCAGCACGCGCCGCGAAGTGCCGATCCGAGGATCGGCGGCACGCGCTATACTCCGCCAGATGAACCCGCGCGCGCGCCAATTCCCCCTCGGCGACCGGATTCGCCTCGCTCAACTCGCCGAGAACCCCTACCCCTATTACCGACAACTACAAGCGCGCGAGCCCATCAGCTGGGTCGGCGAAACCCAACAATGGTACGTCACCCGGCGCGAAGACATCCTCACCGTGCTCTACGACACGGCAACCTACACCGTCGCCTCCCCCCATTCGCTCCTACGCGACACGATCGGCGAGATGATGCTCTCTCTCGACGGCGAAGCGCACCGCTGTCAGCGCGCGCCTTTCGCCGAAGCCTACCAACCGCGCCGCCTGCGCCGCCTCCATACCGAGGGCATCAGCGAGCTGGTCGCCTCGCTCATCAGTCAATTCGCGGCGCGCGGCGAAGGCGATCTGATGAGCGAATTCTGCGACCCGCTCGCCATCATTAGCGTCACGCAGGTGCTCGGCCTGCCGTTGGCCGATCTCGACCAGTTCCGCGCCTGGTATGACGACATCGCCGCCGCCCTCGCCAACTTCACGCGCGACGAGGAAATCCGCGCCCGCGGCCGCGCCGCCACCCAAGCCTTCGGCGCGGAGATCCGCGCGCACCTGCAACGCCTCGCCGATGAACCGGATGAATCCACGCTCAGCGCCATCGCCTGCCACCCCCAGCACCACCTGGATGAAGACGCCATCGTCGCCAACACCATCCTGACCATCTTCGGCGGCCGGGAGACGACGGCCGCCATGCTGGGCAACACGATCTGGGCGCTGCTGCAACACCCGGCCCAACTCGCCGCCCTGCGCGCCGATTGGTCGCTGTTGCCAAACGCGCTGGAGGAAGCCCTGCGTTGGGAGGCGCCCGTGCAAACGGCCACCCGCCATATTACGCGGCCGACGACGCTGAGCGGTGTGGATTTGGCCGCCGGCGAGGTGGCGCAATGCATTCTCTCCGCCGCCAACCGCGACGCGGCGCATTTCACCGAGCCAGAGCGTTTCGATATCCGCCGGGCGCGGGCGGGCGATCACCTCTCCTTCGCCATCGGCCCGCACTATTGCCTGGGGGCGGCGCTGGCGCGGCTGGAGGGGCAGCTCGGGCTGCGCGCGCTCTTCAAAGCGTTGCCGAATCTGCGCCTGCGCGACGATGAAGAGGCGGCCGAGCGGGCGCGCCCACGCGGACATGAATTCCGCGGCCCGCGCGCCTTGCATTGTTGCTGGGAGCGCGCATCTTGATACCGGCGCCCGTCGCCACGGTCGTCGCCCCGGCCCCAGCCAGCCAGCGACACGCTTAATTGGGATGCCGCCAATGACGATGCAGACGGCTATAAGATCATGCGCCGCCACCGATTCTTGGGGGAAGAGGCGCAATCCAGTATTCTTATGTCTACTATCAAACTGCGAGAAAAGAAAAGAGATGAGATGAGCGATTATCACCACGCTACATTGATTGAACAGGACAGGCACCAGCTGCATGGGCTGCACCATCCCTCGCGTGTGGAGAATCCGGCGATGGTCAACAAAGCGGACGGGGTTTGGCTCTATACCACGGATGGCAAGAAGATCCTCGACGGCATGGCGGGCTTATGGAATGTGAATATCGGCTATGGCAACGCCGAATTGCCAAAGGTCGCTTATGAGCAGATGCTTGATCTGCCCTATACGGCGGGTTTTGCCGGCATGAGCAATCCGCCCTCGTCGATGCTGGCGGACAAACTGGCGGGTTTCTTCCGTCCCAATATGAACTTCACCTATTTTACTTCGGGCGGCTCCGAATCGAGCGACACCTCGTTCAAGACGGCTCGATTTTATTGGCGTCAGTTGGGTAAGATGGACAAAACCAAGATCATCTCGCGCTTGTTTGGCTATCACGGGATTACGATGGCTGCCATGAGCGCGACGGGCATCAGCAAATATCACAGCATGTTCGGTCCGCTGGTTGACGGCTTCATCCATATTCCTAACCCGAACGGCTATCGTTACGCCGGCGACATCAACGAGGGAGAGTCGGTGGCGCAAGCAGCGGCGCGCGCTTTGGAAGAGACAATTATCCGCGAGGGACCTGACACGGTCGCGGCATTCATTGCCGAGCCGATTCAAGGCGCCGGTGGTTTGGTGCTGCCGGACGAGGGTTATTTTGATCTGGTGCAGGACATCTGCCAAAAATACGAGGTCTTGCTGATTGTGGATGAGGTGATTACTGGATTTGGGCGCACCGGCACCTGGTTTGGTAGTGATCAGTACGCGATTGCGCCGGATATCATGCAGTTTGCCAAAGGCGTGACGAGCGGTTATATCCCGCTGGGCGGTATGCAGGTGACGGATGCCATTCGCGATGTGATATTGAATGCGCCGGCCGATCAAAGCTGGATGCATGGATATACCTACTCCGGTCATGCGGCGGCTTGTGCGGTGGGCATCGCCAATATCGATATCATCGAGCGCGATGGTTTGCTGCAGAACAGCGCGGATATGGGCGCGCGTTTGCTGGAAGGTTTGCAGGGTTTGGTGGATGAATTCCCGAACATTGACAATGCGCGCGGCGTGGGTTTGCTGGCGGGCATTGACGTCGTCGTCAATAAGGAAAGTCGTGCAGAGGATGCGGCTACGGCAGCTATCATCAGCGATTTGGCGTTGGAGATGGGCTTGCGGGCGCGCCCACTAGGCGGGACGATCGCCTTTTCGCCACCGCTTTGCATCACAGCGGATGAGGTCGATATCGTCATCAATACGATGGGCGATGCGATCACGCGGGCTGCGGGTTGATCGCTAAGCCGAGGGTCTAGCGACAAACCAGCGCAGCCCGAATGGCAGGATGACATCCTGCAGGATGATATCCTGGTTGACGATTGCTGAGGCGGCCGCGCGCGCCTGACCCAACGGCCACGAATTCCGCGGCCCGCAGGCCCTCCATTGCTGCTGGAGTCGCGCATCTTGATGCCGGCGAAAAGCATCCCAAGTTCTCATCATCAAAAAAAGACACCGCCCGCTGATACGGACGGTGTTCGGTAGTGCCTGAATGCCTCACTCATGGCGCCGCCGTCGGCTCCGCTGGTTTCTCCGGATATGGCGACGGAAAGCCACAAAAACGATATTCGGGTTGTTTCAATTCAACGAACCAACCCCTTTCTTCAGGTGGCATATCGAGATAAACCCAATTGAGACCACCGTTATCCCAGGTCGCACAGGGCGCGTCGGGATAAGCCTCCGCATAGGCAGGATAAAGGTCTGGCCCGTACACCAGAATCCCACTATCGAGCGTGCTCTCTGAATAATAAAGCGGCCGATCCACCGCTGGCGGCGGTTGCAGAGTGCGCGGCACAGACGTTGACGATGAAGAAGGTGAAAGCGATGGTGGCGTATCAGATCTCTTCCCAAAGTAGTTACACCCCACCACCATAACTACCGCCACCATCAGCAGGATCAGCAGCCTTTTACTGGTCATCGCATCCCCTAAATCGGACACGGTCTGGCCGCACCGCATCCACCGGGCGCTGTATTGTTGTTACACCACCAACACGTACAAAAATACCCTCGATCCCAATGATGACGCACTGTGCACCTTATGACCCAATCGCTACCGTTGGAACCGCCGCAGTTGGTGGTACACCTCGCCCCGACACCACCGTCGCGCTCCTAGTCTATACAAAACCCAGCATTCTCTCCCACACCCAGCGCGGGAACGACAGCCAGTAGCAACACCACTACCAGCAGAAATATGAAACTAAATCTCTTCATGATCATTCCCTCCTCACAATACAGACAAGGTTAATTATATTCTCCCTATCTCGGTTGTCAACCAGTCCATTAACACCAAGTCGAGTGGAATGTGATGTGAAAAAGGTAAAGACCCTGGTTTCTTGCATGGCCGGACTGAGGAGCACATGAAAAGCGTCCATATCCGACCGGGCGGACTCTGCTATGATGTCCCGATGAATGACGCCACCAGTGGCGCCGCCTGATGCCCACGCCACCCATCGCTTCCACAGCGATCGCCCCAGCTCACCCGCAGCCCACCGCACCAAGCGAAAGCGCCCGCCCGCGCCTGGCTTACATATCGCTCGGCATCGGCATCGTCATCTTCGTCTTCGCCAGCCCCCTGGTGCGCATAACGCTCGATGCTGGCCTACCGCCCATGGCCGTCGCCGCCGGCCGGCCCACCCTCGCCCTGGTCATCCTCAGCGTCATCCTGCTGCGCCGGCCGGCTGAGCGCGCCGCCTTGCGCCAACTGAGCCGACGCCAGCTGGCCCTGGGCGCGCTCGGCGGCGTCTTGCTCGGCCTCTATTTCGCGATGATGTCGCTCGCCTTACGAGCCACCGACGTGCTCGTCACGCAAGCCATCATCAACACCGGCCCGCTCTGGATCGCGTTGCTGGAGGTGAGCATCCTGCGCGAGCACCTGCGGCAGGGGGTCTGGATCGGCCTGTGCATTTCGGTGTCCGGTGGCCTGGTGGTCGCCGCGGCCAGCATCGGCCAGGTGGGCGGCTCGGCCGGCGTCTCTTCGCTGCCCGGCGTCGGCTTCGCCCTGCTGAGTACGCTCGGCTTCGCCGTTTACATGATCGTCGGTCGCAGCCTGCGCAAGACCGTTCCCTTGCTCACCTACCTCTGGCTCGTGATGGGTTTCGCCGCGCTTTCGTCGACGCTGGCGCTGCTGGCGAGCGGCTCCTCTTTCTTTGGCCATTCCCACAGCGCCTATTTCTGGCTGGTGGTGATGACGCTGCTCACCCAATTGGTCGGGCATGGCATCATCACTTACTGCATCGTCTACTTCCCGGCGACCTTGCTGGCGATGATGGGGCCGGTCATCACGGTGGGCAGCGCGGTGGTGGCCTACTACCTCTTCGCCGAATTGCCAACAGGCAGCGAATCGCTGGGCAGCTTCATCCTGGTGGCCGGCGTGCTCTACGTCGTCATCAGTGAAACGCGCGCGATCCGATCGAAATCGAAACCACCCGCCGCACCGACGGCCCCTGTGACCCTACCCGGTTCCCGCTGATGTCCCGCCCAGCGGCGACCGCCCACCGGGCGACCGATCATCGATCGGCCCTCATCCTCCTCGACATCGACGGCACCCTGCTGCATGCCGATGGCGCCGGCCGCGCCGCGATGGAGAGCAGCCTGCGCCTCGTCTTTGGCGAGGTAGGCGCGCGCGCCGATATCGATAGCCATTCCTTCGGCGGTAAGCCGGATTCGCAAACCCTGCGCGAGCTGCTGCTGCCCCTGGGGATCACCAGCACCACCATCGACGCTCACCTACCGCAATTCACGGCCACCCTGGCGCGGGAGATGGCCCGCATCATCCCGGGACGCCAGGTGTGCGCCTTGCCCGGTGTCCTGGAAAGGCTCGCGCAGTGGCGCGCCCGCAGCGACGTGCTGCTGGGCCTGCTCACCGGCAACAGCCACGCCAGCGCCCCGGTCAAATTGCGCGCCGCCCGGATCGACCCGGCCTGGTTCCCTATCGGCGCTTATGGCGACGAAGCGCCGCAGCGCGATCGCCTGGCCCAGCTCGCCCTGAAACGCGCTTCCGAATGGCGCGGCCAGGAATTCGCCCGCGAGCGTGTCTTCGTCATCGGCGATACGCCCGCCGATATCGCCTGCGCCCGCGCCATCCAGGCCCGCGCCATCGCCATCACCACCGGCTATTCGCCGCGTGAGGATTTGCGCGCCGCGCAGCCAGATGTGCTCGTCGATTCCTTCCACGAATTGGGCGCCCTGCTCGACTGAGCGGCGGAACGAGCGCCGCCTCTGTGCTACCATCCCCGCGCTGATGGCTACCGAATCTCTCTCCCGGAGCTACACCTGCGCTGACCCCGCCGCGACGGAGGTTGTAGCCGCCCGCCTGGCGGATGCCTGCGAGGGCCAGCGCGCCCTGATCGCCCTCTGTGGCCCGATCGGCGCCGGCAAGACGTTTTTCGCGGCCGCCTTCGGGCGCCGCTGGGGCAGCGAAACCCCGCTCACCAGCCCCACCTTCACCCTGCTCCACGAACACCGACGCGCCCAGGATGGGCAGCGCCTCTACCACCTGGATGGCTACCGCCTGGAATCACCATCCGAGGCAAGCGCCCTGGGCATTGACGAGCTGCTGGCGGGCGACGCGATCCTGCTCGTGGAATGGCCGGAACATTTCGGTAACGCCCTGCCGGCGGAGCGCCTCACAATCTCTTTCAGCGAACCCGAAACCGGCGGACGGCTGCTCACGTTGCGCGCCTATGGCGGCGAGGCCGGTGCGCTCCTGCAACGCCTGGCGGCGCTGGAGGTGGCTCGCGCATGAACGGGCTGCTCCTCGCGCTGGATACGGCGGGCGATACGCTCAGCTTCGCCCTGCATGATGGCGCAGCGCTCCTGGCCGAGCACAGCTGGCGCGCCGCGCGGCAACCGACCACGCAATTGGCGCCGGCCGTGGCGCGCAGCCTGGCGGCTTTCGGCGGCGCCCCGGCGCTGGGCGCGCTGGCTGTTTCGCTCGGCCCCGGCTCATATACAGGGCTGCGCAGCGGCATTGGGCTGGCGCAGGGCCTGGCTGAGGCGCGTGCTGGCACTTCGCAGCGCGTGCTGGCACTTCGCAGCGCGTGCGGGCACTTCGCCGCCGTAAGAAGCCGCAAGACGCAAGAGGCGCGCGGCCTGCCGCTAGTGGGTATCGGCGCGCACGCGGCGCTGGTGGCGTCTTGCGGCGCGCGCGCGGGGCGGCTCTGGGCGGTCGTGCCGGCGGGGCGAGGGCGCCTCTACGCGCGCTGCTACCTGTGGCGAGCGGGCACCTGGCGCGAGGACGGCCCCTTGCTGCGGCTGACCGGCGCGGAGCTGCGCGCCCGCTGCACAGCCGATGACGCCCTCATCGGCGAGTGGGATATGGCGGCGATGAGCGACGCGGACGCGGGCATCGACGAAGCGCGGCCCTATCGCTACCCGCCAGCGGCGAACCTGCGGCGCGCGGGCTACCTGGCCGAGCTAGCCTGGCAACGCCTGCGAGCAGCAATGGCGGCCGGGCAGGAGCCTCGCCTGGCCTTTCCGCCCGAGGCAATCCGGCCCATCTACGCGGCTGAGGAGACGGTCGGGTGAGTGACGCGCGCTTCTTACGGCGTCTTGCGGCTGCGAAGTGCCAGCACGCGCCGCGAAGTGCCGGCACGCGCTTCTTACAGCCGCGAAGTGCCGGCACGCGCTTCTTACGGCGTCTTGCGGCTTCTTACGGCGGCGAAGTGCCCGCACGCGCTTCTTACGGCGGCGAAGTGCCCGCACGCGCTTCTTACGGCGGCGAAGTGCCCGCACGCGCTGCGAAGTGCCAGCACGCCCTCGCCCTCCGCCCGATGGTCGCCGCCGACATCCCGGCCGTCGTCGCCCTCGACCGCCTCTCCTTCGCCACCCCCTGGTCGGCGTCCGCCTTCCGCCACGAAGTCTGCACTTCCAATTATTCCTACATGCTCATCCTGGAAAGCTCCTCGCCCCAGCCTAGCGAGCGCGGCTGGCAAGAATGGCGGCCCTGGCGGCTCCGGCGCCGCCATACCCCCGCCCAACCCGGCGGCTATGGCGGACTCTGGGTCATCGAAGACGAGGGGCATATCAGCACGCTGGCCGTGCAGCCGAGCGAGCGCGGGGAGCGCTGGGGCGAACTGCTGCTCACAGCGCTCATCCAACGCGCGTTGACCGCAGACGCCAGCTATATCGTGTTGGAAGTTCGTGTTTCCAACCTCATCGCTCAGGCGCTCTACCGCAAAAATGGCTTCGCCATCACCGAGCGCCGCCCGCGTTATTACGCCGATTCAGAAGACGCTTTCACCATGCGCCTGGATCTGGATGCGCCCGCCATCGCCCACTTTCAACAAAGGCGCGCCGCCCTCTGGCGCCAATTCGCTGAGCGCCAGGGCCTGCGCGACCACTACACCGGCGCCCCCTGGCCGGAAGCCACCACAACGCCGCGCTAAACACCAGCCCCGCCACAAATTGCGCGCGCAATTTGCGCCCCTCCATACCGCGCCCATACTGACGCTCAGGGGAACGTCGGTCGCTCGCCTGCGCCGCGCGCCCAAACCGTCTGACAAGGAGCTGCGGTGCCCGGCGTCTTCAACCCCCAGGGAAAAAAGGTCATCCTCTCGCTCTCCGGCGGCGGCATGCGCGGCCTGATCAGCCTGGCGATGCTGGCCGAGCTCGAGCGCTACAGCGGCCGGCCCATCTACGAACAGGTGGATATGATCGCCGGCACGAGCACGGGCGCGCTGATGGCCGCCGGTTTCGCCGTCGGCATGAGCGCCGAGCGCATCCTGAACGAAATCTACCGCGAGGCGTTGCCGCGGGCCTTCGGGCGGCGCGGGCTGGGTTTCTGGTTGCGCTTCCTGCTGCGCGGCACGCGCCACATGTATTCGCTGGAACCATTCGCGCGCATCCTCTCGCCCTATGTGGCCAACCTACGCGTCGGCGATATCGAAGCGCCGATCTTGCTGCTGACGACGACAGACACGCGCACCGGCAACACCTATTACATCGTTTCGCGCGGGCCGGGGCGGGCGCGCTTCGCCAATTGGCCCTTAGCGGGGGCGGTGGCGGCCAGCGCGGCGGCACCCGTCTTCTTCCCGCCGGTGCGCGGCAACCTCATCGATGGCGGTGTCGGCGTGCATTTCAACCCCTGCCTATCCGCGGCCATCGAAGCGATGGAATACCTGGGCGCCGCCGAGGGCTTTCAAGATGGCCAGGTCATCCTGATCACGTTGGGCAGCGGTTACACGCCAGAACTCTATGCCGATGGCGCCGCGCGCCGCTTCCACCTGCTCGATTGGGCCTTTTACGCCTTCCAAATCGGCTTCTCGCAAGCAAACCAGCAACAAGTCAGCACGACGCGCCGTCTCTATGGGCAACGGTTGGATTTCCGCTATTACAACCCGCTTTTCACGCGCGAAAGCCTGTCGCGCAACCTGGGCGTCACCGTCGCTGGTCGGCCGGAGCCCGCCCTCATTGGCCTGGATAGCACCAAGCCGGCCGCGCTGGATCTGTTGGAAGATGCCGGCCGCGCCTACGCCCGCCGCATCGATTGGAGCCGCGAGGGCGCCATGCCCTGGCAAACGCGCGGCGGCCAACCCGAACGCGAGGACACGATCGCGCCCATCGATTGGGAAGATTCTCTCTTCTCGCTCTGATACCGGCTGGCTGCAGCCTAGCGGCTGTGCCAGTTACAAGAAAAAATCGCGCAGGGCGGCCCGCAAATCATCCAACAGCGCTTCCCATTCCACCGTCGGTTCGCGCTCGATTCGCAGCGTGTCCGGCGTGATGGTCAGCGCGGCGATTCCCGCGACGGCGTTGAAGAGCAACTGCGCGAGCGGGGAGCCTTCGTCGCCGGCGGCATAATCGGCATAGCGCTCCGTCGCGCCCGCGGTGAGCGGTTGGTTGATGAAGACTTCGGCGACGAGCGGATCCGCACTCATCTCGAACTCGAAGCTGACGTATTCAGACATGGCCGGCATTGTAGCAAAGCGCATGCTGGCACTCCGCAGCCGTAAGAAGCGGGGGAGCCAGCCTAACCGAGCCCTGGGCGCTACCCGCTGGCCCCGAGCGCGACGGCGTTAAGGAGTTAATTGGATAACGTGTATCCCCGACTGAAGAAATCATCGATCAGTCCTCGAAGATATTGGTTGAATCGTCTTTGAGGATCGAATACTTCCAACGCATCAATTTGTATTTGCTGACACACGACCTCTTCTCTAAACCCTTCGAATTCTGTTCGGCCAACAAACCCGGCTCGATACCGGTGTACATGGCAGGCTTCATGAACCAGTACACCGGCCAGCCAGATGATGCCCGATTCGCTGGAAAATCCAGGCAAAAAAGCGTGGTTTGGTCCCAAACTAAATATCCTTCTATCCGGATTTACGCCCGTACCTTGCGATAACGGCACCTCTCTGATCTTAGCCAATCCACCGATCACGTATGCATACCACATCGGAGCTCTGTTCTTCAGTATGTCGAGCGCTCTTTCCACCTGGATCGCAAAGGTTTCTGAACCCTCTATGACTATCCCGCTCTCAGTGGATCGTGCCGGCGCGCTACAATGATTATTCTGAAAAGCCCAATACCCACTTGTCCATTCATGTTCGGTATGGCATTGCCGATCTACGAAACAACAATTATCAACAATTTGAGGTGATTCTGACTGAGATTCTTCTTGTGTCTGAGATGATTCTTGGCCGCCGCCGTTGCCCACGCGGGTGTAATTTACCCAATCCGCCAACCACAATACGTCCCCATTTCGGTCGATCTTCAGCCAGCGATTAAACCGGCCAACGACATGCAGGGTTGTGCCTTCTGGTACCGTCTCAACCTTTTCCCCTTCGAGGCTATAGGTAGCCCTCAGATTGATTCGCGAATCGGTGCGTATGTAATAATCCTCCTGCGCCGATGCCACACTGTGCAGCATAAACACTACTATCATGGCTGCCAATAACTTGGTTTTCACGGATAGACCCCTTTTATTTGATAGTACAGCTTGGCTCACCCGCTTGGTTCGCAGGCGCGGATACTAATGCCACCACTGATATTCCGGATTTTCGATATTTGCAAGTAGGTTTCGAAGCGAAGAAGTGAACCGATCATTAGGATCAATTGCTTCCAGCGCTTCAAT
This sequence comes from Phototrophicaceae bacterium, assembly GCA_965237765.1. Lineage (GTDB taxonomy): Bacteria > Chloroflexota > Anaerolineae > Aggregatilineales > Phototrophicaceae > WTGJ01. Next base: position 1,346,550 of record OZ250157.1, on the reverse strand, counting down.
GTTTGCTTGTAGGCAGGCTCGCTCTCCTTCTAAACCACCATGTGTCGCCCCGGCCTCATATAGGTGCACATGGCAGGCATCATGAACAATTACGCCGGTCAGCCAAATTAGGGAAGATTCGCCGGTTGTTCCCCCGCTAAAAGCATGTCCTGGGGTTATATCAAATCTTCTAAATTGCACCCAAACACCGGCACCGTTCGACTCTGTCACCTCTCTGATCCTAGACAGCCCACTGGTCGCGTATGCATACCACTCCGGAGCTCGGTTTTTCAGCAGATCGAGCGCTCTATTCACCTAGTTCACAAAGATTTCTGTGCCTTCTATTAACACCCCGCTCACGGTGGATTGTACAGGCGCACTGCAATGATTGTTCTGAAAAGCCCAATATCCGCTGGTCCAATCCTGTTCGGTATTGCATTGCCGATCCACTTGACAACAATTATCCACCACTTGATGTGATTCTGGATCAAATTGATCTAGTGATCGAGTTTGTTCTTGGCTGCCGCCGTTGTCCACGCGGGTGTAATTTACCCAATCTGCCATCCACAATACGTCCCCGTTTCGGTCGATCTTCAGCCATCGGTTAAACCTGCCAACGACTTGCAGGGTGGTGCCTTCGGGGACTGTCTCCACTTTTTCCCCTTCGATGCTATAGGTAGCCCTCAAATTGATTCGCGAATCGGTGCGTATGTAATAATCCTCCTGCGCCGATGCCACACTGTGCAGCATAAACACTACTATCATGGCTGCCAATAACTTGGTTTTCACGGATAGACCTCTCTTAGGTATGTATCTGACATAAAGATGACGCAATTCCGCGCGCCTAGCAACTCTGTTGCGGAAATGGGGCAGGTATACCCGCGGGATGCGGAAATTAGTGCGATTCCATCGGCGATTCCGTCGCAATTCTCCATCTCCTTAGTGATTTTGCGGTGAAATAGGAATCATCATCGGTGGCTGTGGGGCCGCCTCAGGGGTATCTTGCAGCGCCGGCCAGCCAAGATTAGAATGCGGGCAGGTTACCCCGAAGGAATCGCTCAGAAAGCGCTACCTCGCCGATAGGAGGCGCCCGCCCATGAAAGACCTGCGCAAACAAATGCAGAAGAACCCGATCATGCTCTGGTTGGCGGGCGCGGGGATTCTGGCCATCATCGCCGTGATCATCGTCGTGATATCCAACCAGGGCGGCCCGCCCGCTATCGTCGGCGATTATTCGATCCGCTCGCTCAGCGAACTATCGGAAAGCGAGCTGGTCAGCGCGCCGAGCGAAGGAGTCATCCCGCATCAGCGATTGCCCGATGGCGGTTTCGTGCTCGGCTTTCCGAGCGCGCCCATCACCGTCGTCGCCTTCGAAGATTTCGCCTGCTCCCATTGCCAGGCTTACGAGAGCGAAATCGCCCGGGTGATCGAAATCTACGTGGCGACCGGTCGCGCCCGCTTTGAATATCGCTTCTTCCCCACCACCGACCAGCGCACCGGCGGCTACCACTCCAAGCTGGCCGCCTGCGTGGGCGAATTGGCCGACGAGCGCTTCTGGGTGGCGCATGAGTTCCTCTTCGCGCGCGGCAGCAGCGGCCGTCTCTATTCCGACGACACCGGTCGCCTGCTCGCGGAAGAGACGGGACTGGCATATAACGAACTGCTCGACTGCACGCAGTCGGTGCGGCAAGTCTCGGTGGATACGCAATTGGGGGCGAGCATCGGCGTCCGCGGGACGCCCTCAGTGGCCTTCCGCTATCGCGATGGCCAGATCACGCAAGCACAAGGCGCGCCCAACTTCGCGCAACTGAGCGCGATCATCGAAGCGGCGGCTTTCCAATAAAAGCGGTTAGGTAGGGCAGAACACTACTTCACCGCCGCGCCGTCCAGGCCGCATCGCCATAGCGGGCCGCCGCGAGCTCCCGCGCGCGCGCTTCCTCCTCGCCGCTCAACCCCCGCTCCTCCCAACGAATCCCGAAAGCGTCCGTAAAACCCGCCGCCATTGCCGCCGCCGCTTCCGCCCAACCCGGCGCCGATCCGCCCAAAACCTCCGCCAACGAACAGGCGCCGCGCCGCAATTCCCCCTTCGCTGCCGCGCGCGCCGCTTCGTTCTCATACACCAGCGCGTCGGCGATGGCCATGATATCCGCCCCGAGCGGTAGGCTACCGTGCTGCAAGAGGACACCGCGTCGCCGCAGTTGCGCGCTGCCGATCAGCTTGCGCCCACCCACACAGATCTCGTGCGCGGCCGGCTGTAGGTAGCAAATCGCCTCGTTGGGACGCGCGCCCACGGCGCCTTCGCCTCCCGCATCCGCCACGACGCCGAGGCGCACAAGCCCAGCTACCAACCCCTGCCGCAAGCGCGCATAACTGGAGACGATATCGCCCCGCTGGAGCGGATGCTGCGGCGGCAACACGAGGCAATAGGTCAGCTCGGCCGCATGCAGCAAGGCGCCGCCGCCGCTGGGCCGCCGCACGACCTGCCAGCCGCGCGCCCGGCAACGTTCCTCATCTACCACGCGCGCCCGTTGCCCATAACCCAACGAAAGGCAGGGCGGCCGCCAGCCATACAGGCGCAGGATGGGCGCGCCGCCCGCTTGCCAGCAGGCTTCCCGCAACGCTTCATCGCGCGCCATATTCGCCGCGCCGCCATGCGCGCCATCCAGGATCAAATGCCAGCGCGGCGCATCTGGTGACGCCATCTTTAGCCTTTCACCCTCAATGTCCCTAACCCCTAGCGCGGCTCTGCTAGCGCGTTCCCGCCGCCTCCCTATACTGGAGATTCACTATCCGTCTGTCACGCTAAGAGGGTTCCCGCCAACCGATGACACCTCCCGCCTCATCGGCGCGCGCTTCTTACGGCGGCAAAGTGCCCGCACGCGCCGCCGAGTATAGCGTGCAGCCAGCCGCCCGAAAGCTCGTCCGCCGCCGGCGGCGAAGTGCCCGCACGCGCTTCCGCCTCTGGCATGCCGCCCTGCTACTCGCTGTGGCGGGCGCGGCGCTCATCCTCGCCATCCTGGCCCTCGGCGCCCTCGCCCTATTCGTCACGCGGTTGGAACGCGCGCCCTCAGACATCACGCCGGCCGCCGCGCCGGCCATCCAGGTCGCCGCTGCCATGCCCACGCCCGTCCTCGGTGTGCGCGTCTTACCCACCGGCGGCGATAGCTCCGCCACGTTCGACGCAGCAGCGCCGCCGCCCCTCCTCACCCTGGACGATGGCCGCGAAATCGCCCTGCAAGCCTGGGATGGCCGCTCGCGCTTCACCCTGCTCGTCGCTGGTATCGACCGCCGGCCCGACGAGGGCGGCCTCGCTTTCCGCACCGATTCCATGATGCTCATCAGCATCGACCCCGAAAGCGAGCGCATCGGCATCCTCAGCCTCCCGCGTGATTTGTACGTCCACATCCCCAACTACGAAGAGCAACGCCTCAACGCGGCCCTTTTCTTCGGCGAGACCCAGTGGCGGGGCTATGGGCCCACTTTGCTGCTCCAGACCGTGCAGGCCAACCTGGGCATCCGCGTGCACGCTTACGCTCTGCTGGATTTCTCGGCTTTCATCGCCCTGGTGGATGCCGTGGGCGGCATCGACGTCATCCTCGAAGAAGCCATCGACGACCCCGCCTACCCGGACCTTTACCGCGGCTACGACCCCTTTTACCTCTCGGCCGGCGCCCATCATCTGGATGGCGAAGACGCGCTGAAATTCGCGCGCACGCGCCATGGCGGCAGCGATATGCAACGCTCCGCCCGCCAACAACAGGTGCTCTTCGCCCTGCGTGAGCGCATCCAGCGCTTGCGCCTGTTGCCTGTCTTGCTGGCCCGCATCCCCAGCCTGCTCGCCAACCTGCGCGATTCCCTGTATACCAACCTGGATCTGGATGATATGGTTTCTCTCGCCTGGTACCTCAAGGATTTTTCCGCGGAGAATATCGAGACCGCCGTGCTCCGAGCGCCTTACGTAACTGACTGGGTCCGCCCCGAAGATGGCCAGCACGTGCTCGTGCCGGATCAATTGTTGATGTGGCAACTGATGAGCCAGCTCTTCGGGCCGAACTATGCCAGTTAACGGAGAGCCGGCCGATGCGGCGGAAACAGCGCGGCGCTTCTTACGGCGGCGAAGTGCCCGCACGCGCTTCTTACGGCGGCGAAGTGCCCGCACGCGCTTCTTACGGCGGCGAAGTGCCCGCACGCGCTTCCTCATCACTGGCGGCGCCGGTTTCCTGGGCATCAACCTGGCCCGTTACCTACTCGCGCGCGGGCAACACGTCGCCTCGTTAGACATCGCGCCCTTCGATTATCCAGAACGGGAACGTGTCACCATCTTCACGGGCGACATCCGGCGGCGGGAGGATCTGCGCGCCGCGCTGGCGGGGGTCGATATCGTCGTCCACTGCGCCGCCGCCCTGCCCCTGTACTCGCGCGCCGACATCTTCTCCACCGAAATCGAAGGCACGCGCCGCGTCCTGGAAGAAGCACGCCGCGCCGGCTGCCAACGCATCGTGCACATTTCCAGCACGGCCGTCTATGGCATCCCCGACCACCACCCGCTGCACGAAGGCGACCCACTCGTCGGCGTCGGCCCTTATGGCGAAGCGAAGATCGAGGCGGAAAAGCTGGCGCGCGCTGCGCGGGACGAAGGCTTCGTCGTGCCCATCCTCCGCCCCAAGACCTTCATCGGCAAAGAGCGCCTCGGCGTCTTCGCCCTGCTCTACGAATGGGCCGCCGATGGCCATGGCTTCCCCATCCTCGGCAATGGGCGCAACCGCTACCAATATCTGGATGTCGAAGACCTTTGCGTGGCCATCTGGCTCTGCGCGACCTTGCCGCGTGAACGGGCCGAGGCGACCTTCAACATCGGCGCCCGCGAATTCGGCACCGTGCGTGAGGATTTCCAGGCCCTGCTCGACCACGCGGGGCACGGGAAGCGCGTCCGCTCCCTGCCGGTCATGCCGGCGATCTGGACCCTGCGCGCGCTGGAGAAGCTGGGGCTTTCGCCGCTCTACAAATGGGTGTATGAGACCGTGGCCAAGGATTCCTTCATCAGCATCGCCCGCGCCGAGGAGCGCCTGGGCTTCGCGCCGCGTTATTCGAACCGCGATGCCTTGATTCGCAATTACGATTGGTACGTGGCGAATCGCGCCGAATTCGAGGGTGGTGCCGGTGTCGGCCACCGCCAGCCGTGGAAGCAGGGGGCCTTGGCGCTGGCGAAGCGGTTTTTTTGAGAAACTATGTAATTGTTGTATATTATTTATAGAACAAGTATACAAGCAATCATATTGGGGTGGCCAACTATGGTAAGTACAGTCATTTCATCCCCAGCGAAAATTAAGCGTAAAAGGGTTTTTTCAGTCGATACACTTTATCACGGCAATTGTGTGGATGTTATGTCACGCTGGTCGGATAATTGCATTGATTTGACGGTAACGTCACCACCCTACGACACATTGCGAAATTATGAGGGTTATCAATTTGACTTCGAAGGTATTGCTGCTGAGCTATTCCGTGTCACCAAAAAAGGTGGTGTCGTTGTATGGGTTGTAGGAGACAAAATCAATGGTGGCCGCACACTAACGAGTTTCCGGCAAGCCATTCATTTTCAAGAAATTGGTTTTACAGTCCATGATGTGATGATATACCAAAAGAAGAACACACCATTTATGCGCTCAAACGCCTACACCAATGCTTACGAATTGATGGTGGTGCTTTCGAAGGGTGGCCCGCCCAAGACGTTCAACCCGCTGAAAGCGCCGACAGTGCGCAGCGGTGAAGAGATGTTAACACACAACAAATTGCCGGATGGTATCAATAAGAAACGGCGTGCCATGCTGAAACGGGAGAAGACTCTCACCAATATCTGGTCTTATGCGGTAGGTCTTGGCGGGACGACAAGGGATAAGATCGCCTTCCAGCATCCGGCCGTATTCCCAGAACGGTTGGCTGAGGATCATATCTTATCCTGGAGCAACCCCGGGGAAATCGTCCTGGATCCGATGTGCGGCTCAGGCACAACTTGCAAAATGGCGATGCTGAACAAACGACGATACATCGGAATTGATATTGCGAGTGAGTATATTGACATAGCAGAGAAACGGTTGAGGAAATTTTTACTGTGACATTGAGCCTCTTTCAGCGTGAGGACTGCGTACTCATCAGAAATGGACTAGGTTGGCCAAATGATAATCGTCGACCTGGGATAAATCCGCCAGAAAATTTTGGTGCGATGTCAATCGGTTACCGTGTTAAAGTTGGCTCGCAACGCAGTGTTGTGTTTATTCTAGGGAAACAAAGGGAGTATCTAGTCAACAATGAGGATATTGAGACTTTTGACCCTACTACCAGTGGCCCGCGAACAGATCCAAAGATATGTTTATCTTGCCATCGGCTAAAAAGCTTAAGTGAATTTCCATTAAACCAAAATAACCGCCTCGGTCCAATTACACGACCACGCTGTAAAGAATGTTATGAGTTGGAAAGCGGGCCACCTCTCTCCACCAGAGTTAAAGTAAGATTCAAAGAATCCGTTGGCGCACCAGATAAGGGCGATTGTTGGCAATGTCCGGTATGTCGAAAGATAACGATTGCCAATGTGACCGCTAATTTAGTGGTGGATCATGATCAAGAGCGTCGACAACCAAGAGGAATCATTTGCGATTCATGTAACACCGGTTTAGGGCGTTTTAAGAATGGGGAGAATCACTTACAAAATGCGATCGATTACTTGCAGGAATACGAGTCTCGGAATTAGAGGCGCTTGGAAATAGACTCTACGACTTCCCCTCCGAAATAAACACCCATACGATTCACACCGAAAGGGCGCTGTCAACCGAAGTCGCCCACCGCCGCGATCAGCTGCTCGGTCGTCTGGATGGTGGCGAATTCCCCGTTCAGGTTCGCCAGCGCGTGCTGGCACTTCGCAGCCGTAAGAGAGCGCCACCTCGTGCACCGTCTGCGCCGAGTAGTGCCGACCCCATTGGGTCGGACGGCCATCATAGCTGTATGCCTCGTGCGCGGCGGTGGCGTCCGCCACGACAACCACGCGAAAACCCAGATCCCCCGCCATGCGCGTGCTGGCACTTGCAGCCGTAAGAGAGCGCGCTCGGCATGACTTTTCCTTTCGCGGCAACCGCTTCGCGACAATCGCCATAGTACAGGGAATCGGGCTGGATAGGGTATTCCATGAAGAATTTCGCCTCAGCACACGCCTGCGCTATATTTTACTATGGCTACCGAAATAGCGGCCGCTACAGGTGATAGCGACGCCGAGGAGCGCCTGGGCTACGCGCCGCGTTATTCCAACCGCGAGGCCCTGATCCGGAATTACGATTGGTTCGTGACAAACCGGGCGCAATTCGCAGGCGGCGCGGGCATCGGTCATCGCCAACCCTGGAAGCAGAGGGCGCTGGCCCTGGTGAAGCGATTCTTATGAGCGCGCAACGCGATGATATAGACCATACGCGCGCCGTGGGTTACATTCTGGCTATGAATCTAGAACCTGTACGACCCCAATGACAACGCAGGACAGCTACGCAGACCGCTTGCGCGCCGCGGGGCATCGCCTCACGCGGGCACGGCAGACGGTGCTGGATACGATTTTCGCCGACGATGGCGACCATCGGAATTCCGCCGATATCCTGGCGCGCGTGCAGCGGCGGGCGCCGACGGTGGGCCGCGCCAGCGTCTTCCGCGCGCTGGACCTGTTCACGCGCCTCGCCTTCATCCGCCCCACCTACCTGCATGGCAGCCAGGCGCCGGTCTACGTGCGTTTGGATGGCGGCCACCACCACCACGTGGTCTGCATCAGCTGCCAGCGCGTGTTCGAATTCGAAGATTGCGGCCTGGCGGCGTTGACTTATCAACTGGAGCGCGACTACGGCGTGACGATGCGCGGACACCTGCTCGAGTTTTACGCCCATTGCGCGGATTGTCGGGAAAAATTGTGACGTGCCACCGGCGCACATTGTGCCTCCTATCGCCCGTTGGCAATCCGGCGCGATCATCAGGCGCGCCGCTCATGGGTCAAATCGCTGGATGAAGGCGGCGCGGGCGCGAATATCCAACCAAAAGGAAGACTGGCTGCCGGCGATCGCTGCCCTCATCATCCTGCTCGCCTGCTACCTGCCCACCCTCCAGACCATTCCCAACGGTTCCAGCCAGCGTTTCATGGTGGATGTGGGCGAAGCGCAAATCGTCCTGAACGAATGGGGCAGCCTGCATGCGACGGGCTACCCGCTCTACGTCATCAGCGGCAACATCCTGACCACTTTCGCCGGTTGGTTCGGCGTCGGACCCATCTTCGCCGCGGCGCTGGTCTCCTTATTCTGGGGGTTGCTCGCTCTGGCCCTGGTGTACCTGTTGGCCCTGCGACTGACGTTCCGACCCTGGTTGGCAGCCGGGATGTTACTGCTCTTTGGCCTCACGCGCGATTACTGGTTACATGCCGTCATCGCCGAAATCTACACGTTTACGCTCTTGCTACTGTTGCTGTTATTTTTGCTGGCGGAGGGCGGAGGGCGCGGCCGCGTCTACACACTGGCATTGCTCGGCGGCTTCGCGCTCTTCCATCATCGCGCCATCGTCACAAGTATCCCCGCTCTGCTTGCCGCAACATTAACTGCGGGCGCAGTATTGACTACAGACGCAGCATTCACTGCTGCAGACATAACGGAGGCGCGATGGCGCGCCGCACATGGCTCATTTCGCCGCGCGCTGCGTACGCTGGGCGGCAGCCTGTTGCTGGGTTCGCTCGGCCTCAGCCAATACCTCTGGCTGATCCTGCGCGCGCGAGCCGGCGCGGACTGGATATATGGCCAGCCAGGGAGCCTGCGTGGCGTCTGGGATGAGATCGTCGGCGCGGAAGCCGCCGTCTATATCGGCCGGCCGGCGTCGTTACCCGCCCTGTTCGAGAATTTCCAGACGGTCAACCACGCGCTGATTGCCAATCTGACGCTGCCGGGGTTATTCCTGGGCATCGTCGGCCTTGCGATTGCCCTGCGCCGTCGGCAGCGATTCGCCTTGCCCCTGGCGCTGAACGCGCTCGCCGCCTGGGTCTTCCATGTGCTCTGGTACCATGACGTACTCGTGGCGCTGCTCTTGCCCATAACATTCAGCCTGGCCTTTGGTTGGCTCTTCCTGAGCGATGCGCTGTTGCGCGCCGCGCACGAAAGCCCGGCCGCGAAGGGCGCCCTCACCATCCTCGTCATCGGCGTGGCGGCATTCCTGATTCGCCAGAATTTCCCCCATATTCAGGATTTGACGACCGACACCACCGGCTTTGAAACGATCGATACGCTCGCGGCAGCGCCACGGGATTCCACCGTGATGCTGGCCTGGGGGACGCGCTATTTTGCCGCGGCGGCCGGGCAGCTCTACCTGGACCGGCTCGATCATATCACGCTGGTCAACGACAAAAGCGACCTAGCCACAATCGTTGCCCGCGGCACGCTCGTCACACCCGCCTACACATTCTTCAACCATCCGCCTGACTGGTGGGCCAGGACCCTCGCGCGGCCGATATACCTCCAGGCCGCCGCGCCGCAGCTGGCACAGATCTCCATCACGCCACAGTTATCGCTGCCAGCGGCCGGGCCGCTGCGCGCCCAATCGGCATCCGTGCGTTGTGAGGAAGGCAGCCTTTCGCTCGCGGTAACCTGGCAGACGGGTGCGACCATACCGGAAGAAAACCTGAGCGTTTTCGTCAAGGCTTACGACCCTGCCGGGGAACTGGTGGCGCAGGGCGATCAAGTCGCGCCGGTATATGGTTGGCGCCCCCTCACGAGCTGGCTCGCTGGTGAATCGATCCACGATATCTACCCGCTGGCCGCCGCTCCAGAGAGCGTCTCGCTCATCCGCTACGGTCTTTACCGAACGGCCGCGCCGGGTGAGTATGAGGATACGCTCTCGTACGAGATCTACCCGGATTGCCAGTAAGTATCCTGAGTGGATGCCTTCGCTCGCGGCGCTGCGGTAATTTGAATTCCGTACGCGCTTCGTGCTATCTTGCGGGGCACGTTTAGGATTAATTTAGGAGATATAACATGGTAGAACGGCTGGCTCTGAATTACGCGGCGAGCACGCAATTGGTGGAGATGTTCCGGAGTCACCTCGAACTATGCCAGGTGCAACCCGGCGAACATGTCCTCATCCATACCGACCCGGGCAGCTATCCCCACTACGCCGCCGCCTACATGGGTGCCGCGATTCAGCTCGGCGCCGATGTCTTCCAGATCGTGCACCCCAACCGCGAAGAAACAGCGGTCGTCGACGCCTGGAGGCGCGCCGACCTGGTCATCGATGTCTCCTCCGGGCCACACGCCTACGGCACCATCATGCGCGATGCCATCGAAGCCAACACGCGCCTGCAGCGCATCGGCGTGCCCGTCAACACCATGCGCCGCCTCTTCCCCACGACCGAACTGAAAGAGCGCGTCCTCGCCGGCCAAAAACTCATGCAGGCCGCCAGCACCATGCGCATCACTTCCCCCGGCGGCACGGACCTCACCTTCCATAAAGAAGGGCGCGACCCGATGGGCATCTACAGCGTCTCTGACGTCCCCGGCCGTTGGGATATCTGGCCGAGCGGGATGGTCTGCTGCGCGCCGGAAGAGCACAAAGGCGGCGGTGTCCTCGTGCTTTCCCCGGGTGATTACATGCTCGTACTCAATCAATACGTTCACGATACCGTCCATCTGGAAATGGAAGACGGCCGCATCACCAGCATCAAAGGCGGCATGCAAGCCGAACTGCTCAAGCGCTGGTTCGCGCAATTCAATTCGGAAGATTCCTACCGCATCGCCCACGTCGGCTGGGGTTGCGAGAAGCGCGCCAATTGGCTCATCCCCGGGCAGGATAACGAGTGCATGTACGCCAACATGCAGATCGCCTTCGGCTCCAACATCGGCATCTTCAAAGGCGCCACTACCCTCACCAATTCGCATATCGATTTCCCCTGCCTCAACAACAGCTACTGGGTGGATGACATCCACATCATGGAGAACGGCGAATTCGTGCGCGAAGAGCTGCGCCACCAAGGCGAGGTCGGTATCACCACGGAAACCGGCGGCACGCAGACCGGCCACGGCACCCGCCCCGGTTGATGCGGTTGCAAAACAGCCATGGATAACCAACCTTTTGATTACGCGGCGCGCTGCCAGCGGGTACAAGAGGGCCTGCGCGCCGCGGGCGCCGATGCCTTGCTCGTCGGCCCCTCGAGCGACCTCTTCTACCTGATCGGCCTGAGCCGACCGCAATCCGAGCGTCTGACGCTCTTCATCCTGCCCGCCGCCGAAAGTGAAAGGCCACGCCTCCTCCTCCCCAGCTTCGAGACGGCTCTGGCGGAGCCGCTAGCGCATTTCTTCGACCTCATCCCCTGGGAAGAAACTGAAAGCCCCTTCGAGCGTTTCGCCGCCTCGCTGCCCGACGCTCCCCATGGGCGAGCGTTGCGCCTGGGCGTGGCCGACCAGATCTTCTCGCATTTCCTCTATCGCCTGCAGGCCGCCGCATCCGAAGCCGAATTCGTGCCCGGCGGCGCCTTGCTCAACCCCATCCGCATGGTCAAAGAAGCGCGCGAGCTGGAATACCTGACCCAGGCGGGCGCCGCGGCCGACCGCACTTACCTCGCCCTGCTGGAGCTGCCGTTGGTCGGCATGAGCGAAGCCGAAGTCAAGCAGCAACTGATGGCGCTCCTGCCGCAACACGGCCACGATAGTGGCGCCCCGGCCGGCGCCATCGTCGGCGTCGGCGAGAACGGCGCTTCGCCGCACCACCACGTCGGCCCGCGCCGCATCGCGCCGGGCGATGCCGTCGTCATCGATTTCGGTAGCTCCGTGAATGGCTACTGGTCCGATATGACGCGCAGCTTCCACGTCGGCCCGCCCTCGGAGGAATATCGGCGTGTCTATGACACCGTCAACGAAGCTAACCAACTCGCTTTCGAGGCGGTGCGGCCGGGCGTGACGGCCGAATCGATCGATGCCGTCGCTCGCGGGCATATCACCGCAGCGGGCTATGGCGAGGCTTTCCTGCACCGCACCGGCCACGGCCTCGGTTTCGATATCCACGAAGCGCCTTACATCGTCCAGGGCGATACCACCGTCCTGCGCGAAGGGATGGTCTTCAGCATCGAACCCGGCATCTACTTGAAAGGGCGCTTCGGCGTGCGCATCGAAGACATCGTCACCGTGACGGCCGACGGCGCGCGCCGTTTCAATCAGAGCACACACGAATTGCAGATCTTGCACCCATGAGCGCGATCGAACGCATCCTGGTGATGGGCGCTGGCCCGGGGGGCATGGCAGCCGCCGCTGCCCTCGCCCGCCGTGGTTATACCGTCCACCTCTACAACCGCACCCGCGAGCGCATCGCGGCCATCCTCGAGCAGGGCGGCGTCGTAATCGAAGGGGATTTGGTCGGCGGGGACGAGGCCGAGGAGCTGGTGCCGCTCGCCCTGATTACCACCGACATCGCCGCGGCTATGGCGGATGTCGATCTGATCCTCATCGCCGTGCCCGCCTACGGGCAAAAACCGATGCTGGAGGCCTGTTTGCCCTACCTGCGCGCCGGGCAGATCATCCTGCTACTCACCGGCTCGGCCGGCTCGCTGGAGCTGGCGCCGCTGCTGCGCGCGGCCGGCCACAGCCTGGATGACATCCTGCTGGGCGAAACCGTCACCCTGCCGCAATCAGCGCGCATGGTCGGCCCCGGCAAGCTGCGCATCCGCCTGCCGTCCAACCTGCGCTGCGCCGCCTTCCCCGGCCGCAATACCGAGCGGCTGATGGAGCGGCTGGGCGATACATTGCGCCTCATCCCCAAACCCAACGTGCTGGATCCCGGCCTCAACAACCCCAATTTCATGATCCACCCCGCGCCGATGTTGCTGAATTACGCCGCCGTCGAACGCCAGGATGGCTACCTCTCCATCATGAACGAAGGGATGACGCCCGGCGTGCTGCGCCTGCTGGATGCCGTCGATGAGGAGAAGATGGCCTTGCAGCGCGCGCTGGGGCTGGAGGTCGTATTCATCGATGACCTCTACCGCCAAACTGGCAGCGGCCCCCATGTCTACCGCGTACAGGGAGAACCCTTCAACTTGCGTGACCGCATCTGGGACCGCTACATCACCGAAGACGTGCCCTATGGCTCGGTGCTCTATTCGTCGCTGGGGCGCCTGCTCGAGGTACCGACGCCCATCAACGACAGCATCAATCACCTCTTCTGCGTTACGGAAGAAGAGGATTATTGGGCGACAGGGCGCAACGCCGCAGCGATGGGCATCGCCGGCATGAACCGCGAGCAATTGTTGCACTACCTGGAAACGGGCGAGCGAATCTAGGGCGACTGCTCAGTCGTCGTCGGTCGGCGACCGCACTCAATCGATCGTGATATGAGCCAAATCCGGGTGCACGAAGCGCCCATTTTCCGTGATCGGCACGCCATCCAGCGTGATGCTATGCGCTAGCCCGTTGAAATCGATATGGGCGACGACGTCGTTGGTGCCGTCGCCGATATACCAAGAGGTATCGCGCCCGAAGGCGATCTGGAAGACGCCCGGGTAGGATTCCGCGTCGCCGATGCCGCCGGTCGGCCCGGCCATCCGCCCCCAATCGGCGCGCTCATCACAGCCCCAACCGACATGCGAAATATGATAGGCGCGCTCGTCGCCCCAGCTGGCGAACCAATTCCGCAACAAATGCGCGTCCAGGCCCTCGCCCTCGATGCGGGTGATGATGCCTTCCTCGATGATGAGATCGATGCGGGTGGTCGCGTAGCGCCGCATGCCGAGGATGATATCGCCGACATCGATCACCAGGCGCCCATTGCTGCGCGGGCGGCTGGCGCCCCCGACGACGACCGCCACCGACCAGTGATCCCACTTGCCGGGTTGATCGGCCGCGCCCCAGAGCCCAAAAGCCTTACGATCGGCGGTATTCAACACCAGATCCGTCCCCGCTGGCGAGGTGGCCCGCAGCTCACGTGCCGCGGCCAATAGGGCCTCGCAGCGGCGCACGCGGTCCCGCAACACGGGTAAGGGCTTGAGGCGGAAGAGCACATCCTCCGGCTGGGTCACCCGCAAGACGCGAATGCCCGCCTCCAGCGCGCTGACCCGCAGCGGCCGGTAAATGCTCGTGCCGATCGATTCCAGATCCACCACCAAATCCACCGCATGCCAGATATCCCAGACCGGGCCGGAGAGGATATCGCCCCCTTCGGTGGGCACCTCCAGCTGGAAGACCTGCGCGCCAGCGTTCTGCGCCGCGGCCATGGCCGCCTTGGCGTAGTGCATCGGCGTGTGGTGGTCGCCATAGACCATCACCTGCTCGCCCTCGCGCAGGTTGCAGAGCTGGAGCGTGTGCTGGAAGAGCGGAATCAAGTCCGTCGTCGCCCCGCCAGAATCGCGGTATGTCCAGTGAAACATAAATCCTCCCGCCCCTCTCGTTTGCGGCCACCCGCTGTGCCCGAGTATAATTCGCGCCAGCGAGTTGGCCAAAAGTGAGGCGATAGTGAAGAAATTTCCACTGAATTACAGCGCATCGACGGAGTTGATCCCCCTGTTCAAGCGCAGCTTCGAGCTGTGCAACCTGCACGCGGGCGAGACGTTGCTCATCTACTGCGACACGCACACCTCGCCGCATTATCCGGCCGCCGCCCTGGGCGCAGCGCTGGATCTGGGCGTGGAGGCCTTCCAGGTCACCGTACCCACCACCGTGCCGGAGAACGACCGCGGCATCGTCGCCGATATCTGGGCCGGTGTTGATATGGTGATCGATCTGGTCAGCACCGTCGCCCACGCCTATTCGCTACTCAACGCGGCAGCGCTCGAGAATGGCGGCCGCGTCCTCCGTTGCGGACAACCCCAAGATGTCCTGATGCGCCTGGCGCCGGATCCCGTCATCCGCCGCCGCGCGTTGGCCGGCGCCAACTTGCTGCGCCAGGCAGAGACGATGCGCGTTACTTCCGCCATGGGTACGGACCTGACCTGCAATGTCAAAGACCGCGTCGTTTTGGGCCTCTATAGCCTCGCCGATGAGCCCGGGCGCTGGGACAACTGGCCGAGCGGCATGGTAACCGTCGGCCCGGATGAATTCAGCGCCAACGGGACATTGGTGCTCGATATCAACGATGTGATTTTGCGGCTGGGGCGCTACGTAACCGCGCCCGTGAAGATGACGCTGCGTGATGGTCTCATCGTCAAGATCGAGGGCGGCCTGGATGCGCGCCTGCTGGAGGATTGGTTCGCCGCCTTCAACGACGAGACGGCCTACCGCATCGCCCACATCGGCTGGGGTTGCGAGCACCGCGCCGATTGGAACCGCATGGGTGCGTATTTGATGGAAGGCGCTGTGCAGGATCAGGAAGCCTACTATGGCAACATGCAGATCGCCTTCGGCGCTAATACGGCCATCTTCCGCGGCCAGAATGTCTCCAAAGCGCATATGGATTTCCCCTGCCGCAACAAGAGCATCTGGCTCGATGACTTGCAGGTTATGGAAGCGGGCCAATTCCTGATCCCTGAGCTGCAATGAGTGACGACGCCGCGCCCCCACCCCTCCCCTACCGGCGCCTCAACCCGCCGGAACGCACCCTCCTCGGCCCGGACCTCAGCAACGCTTCGCCGCGCGCGCGCCAGGGTTTGATTGGCGTCCTGGAAGGCGCCAACGACCCCAGCTTCCTGGCGGTGTTGGAGGAAGCGATCGCGCGGCTGCGCCACCTCTGGCGCACGGAGAACGCAGATACCTTCCTGATCCCCGGCTCCGAAGAGACGGCGCTCGAAGCGGCCCTGCTGAACGCGCTGCAACCGGGCGAAACGGCCGTCGTCGCCAGCAGCGGCTTCTTCGGCGAACGGCTGGCGGATGCGGCCGAGCGCTGCGGTGCCAACGTCATCCGCGTCGTGGCGCCGCCGGGGGAAGCCGTCTCGCAGGCTGCCCTGCGCGAAGCCCTCAGCGGACAACCGACGCGCTTGCTTGCCACCCTGCACGGTGAAGGCTCGACCGGCGTCCAGCAGCCCCTGGCGGGACTGGGCGAGCTGGCGCACGCGCACGGCGCCCTGCTCCTGGTCGATTCCCGCTGGACGCTGAGCGCGGTCGATGTGCCGCTCGACGCGCTGGGCATCGACATTTGCGTCGCCGGTAGCCAGAAAGCGATCAGCGCCTACCCCGGGCTGGGCCTGATCAGCTTCAGCGAGCGCGCGGCGGCCGCTTACGCCGAGCGCCAGCAGCCCGTCCGCAGTCCTTCGCTGGATCTGGCGCAGCTGCGCCGCTTCCGCGAAGATGAGCGCGCCGCCCAGACCATGCCCGCGCCCATCGTCTACGCCCTCACCGAGCTGCTCCAGCTGATCTCCGAGCAGGGGATGGCCTACCGCGCCGACCGCATGGTGAACCGGCGCGATGCGCTGGTCGCCGCCATCGAGGAGCTAGGACTGGCTGTCTACGCGCAGCTCGATTTCCGCCTGCCGACCGTCACCGCCATCCAAGTGCCCGCCGGGGTGGACGCCGAAGCCATCCGCCAGCAGCTGTTGGCGCCCTACCGCATCGATATCGGTGGCGGCTTGGGCGAATTGCGCGGCAGAATCTGGCGTGTGGGCATCCTCGGCCATTCGGCGCAACCGACTTTCCTGCTCGCGCTGGTCACCTTGCTGGAAATTTTCCTGGAAGGGGCCGGGCAGCTCATCCGCGAACGCGGCGCGGCCGCGCGCACCTTACTCGCCCATCTGGATTGATCTGGAAGACTGGCGAAGTAATAGGTAACTTCGCAAGAAAGGGAGCTCCATGAAAATTACGCATGCCGAACTGATTCTGACCAAAGTGCCGACCGTGCGCTCGCACCGCATGTCCTTCGCCACGACGCGCCATCAAGAATGCGTCTACCTGCGCCTGCATACTGACGAGGGGATCGTAGGGCTGGGCGAGGCACCACATATGGCGGGCTTTTCCGGCGCGGGGGAGACGCAAGCGACCGTCGCCCTCCAGCTGCGCGAGCGCCTGCTGCCCGCCGTTTTCGGCAAAGACCCGCGCGAGATCGAAGCGCGCCAGCTGGATATGGAGCGCGCCCTGCCCTGGAACCCGCGCGCCAAGAGCGCCATCAACATCGCCCTTTATGACATCGTCGGCAAGGCCCTGAATACGCCAGTCTACAACCTGCTCGGTGGCATCGTGCGCGACCGCATCCCGCTCAGCTGGTCCATCCCCATCACCGACCACGACCATGCCGCAGAAGATGCCGAAATGGCCATCTCCCGCGGCGTCCGCATCCTCAAAATGAAGACCGGCCACGAAGACCCCGACCACGACATCGAGCGCACGCGCCGCGTCCGCGCCGTCGCCGGCGACGAGGTCAGCCTGCGCGCCGACGCCAACCAGGCCTGGGATGTCAATACAGCCATCTACGTCATCAACTCCCTCGCCGAAAGCGGCCTGGATTTCATGGAGCAACCGGTGAAGGTCTGGGATCTGGACGGCATGGCCGAGGTGCGCCGCGCCACCAACACCTACATCATGGCCGACGAGAGCGCCAATTCCCCGCGCGACGTCCTGGAGCTCGCCAAGAAGCGCGCCTGCGACCTCATCAGCGTCTACATCAACAACGGTGGCGGCATCATCAACGCCAAGAAGATGGCCATCGTCGCCGAGCCGGCCGGCATCGGTTGCTACGTCGGCGGCGCCCTCGAAGGGGCCATCGCCACGCGCGCCTGCCTGCATTTCGCCGCCTCCACACCGAACGTGACCTGGGGCTGCGAGATGGGCGGCCAATTCCTGCTCGAAGCCGACTTGAGCGCGGAGCCCGTCCCCTTCGAGGATGGCGCGCTGGTCGTGCCGCAGGGCCCCGGCCTCGGTGGTGATCTGGACCCCGACCAGGTCGCCCGCTACCAGATCGATTCCTTCGAAGTTCACCCGGACTGAGTCCGTCCGGATTAATCCCACAAAGGAGTAGGTATAGATGCGCTTCGGCTTTGGTTTCGTACCCACCCAACCGCTCTCGGAAGGCCTGCGCGTCGTCCAATGGGGCGAGCAGCTGGGTTACGAGATGGCCTGGATCCCGGACCAGACCTTCTTCCGTGATCCTTTCCTGGTGATGGCCCACTGGGCGCAGGCGACTGAAAACATCCAGCTCATGATCGGCGTGACCAACCCCTATACGCGCCACCCGGCCCAGGTCGCCCGCGCCATCGCGACGGTGGACGAGATCAGCGGCGGCCGCGCCCACCTGGGCATCGGCAGCGGCAATCGGCGCGAACTACTGCTGCCCATGGGTTACGAGCAGGACGCCGCGGCGGCGCGCACGCGGGAGATGCTGACCCTGGTGCGCGCCTTGCTGCAGGGGGAGACCTTGCAACATGAATCCAGCTACGTAACCGCCAGGGACCTGCAGCTTTCCTGGCAACCGGAGCGCGCGGCCATCCCGATCTACATTGCCGCCCGCGGCGCCCGCATGCTGGAAGTGGCAGGCGAGCTGGCTGATGGCGCGGCCATCGGCGCACTCGTCTCCGAAGCCGGATTGGATTACGCCTTTTCGGCGCTGGAACGCGGCGCTGCTCGCTCGAGCCGTAATCTGAGCGAGCTAGAAATCGTCAGCTGGGTAACCTGCCGTGTGGAGGATGACGAGGAGGCCGCCCACGAGCGCCTCAAACCCAGCGTGGCGCACATCATCGGCGGCGCGCCCTTATCACTGTTGCGGGCTATCGGCATGGAAGAAGGGACGATCGACGCCCTGAAACGCGCCTACGCCCAGGGCGGCCCGGCCGGCGCAGCACCCCTGGTTACCCGGCGTGAGATCAATATGCTCACCATCGTGGGCAACGCCGCGCGGGTGCGCGAAACTTGCGAACGGCTGGCGGCGCGCGGCGTCGGGCAGATCGGCATTTTGCTCACCGGCGCAGATGCCGGTAGCAATTGCCGCGTGCTGGAGCGGATCGCCCGCGACGTGATGCCGCATTTCAGTTAATGCGGCGCATTTCCGCTAGCGCGGATTGGTGATCGCCTGCCACCGAAAGACCCTACCGCTCGCGTTGCAGATGGCCGTGGAGCAGACGCTGCTTTACGGCGTCATCCTCTTCGATGCGGTATTGGCGGGGCAATTGGGCGTCGATCCGCTCGCCGCTCAGATCGTCGTCGCCCGCCTGGTCCAGATGACCGCAGTGCTCTTCCAGATCACCGCGATCGGCGGCTCGATCTTGGTGGCCCAGTCTATCGGCCGCGGCGACGAGGAGGACGCGGAGCTCACCCTGCGCAGCGCCTCGCTGCTCTCCCTGGCCGTCGGCTTCGGGGTGATGCTGCTGGTCTGGGCATTCAGCCCGCAGCTCATGGCTCTGATGGGTGTCTCGAGTTCAGTCGCGCAGCTGGGCACCCCCTATATGCGCGCGTTATCGCTCGCCTTGCCGCTGCAATTCCTGCTCTTGAGCGCCAACGGCTGCCTGCGCGGCGCGGGTGATGCGCGTCGACCGCTGATGGTGATGGGATTGGCCAATGGCCTGCACGTCGCCCTGGCCCTGCTGCTGGTCTTCGCGCTGGATGTCGGCCTGCTGGGTCTTGCGCTCGCCAATTTCGTCAGCCGCGTCGCCGGTCTACTCTTGCTGGGATTCTGGCTCTGGCGCGGCACGGCCGCGTTGCGCTGGCGTGGCTGGCAGACCTCCTGGCGCGCGATGCAAGGGCTGCTGCGCCTGGGTACGCCCGTCGGCCTGGAACAACTGGCGATTCGCGGCGCCCGCCTGCTGCAGCTGCGCCTAGTTACCGAGCTCGGTGTGGCCGCCCTGGCCGCCTATGCCGTAACTTCCCACACCCTCTCCATCATCCTGATGCTGGGGCTGGGTTTCTTGCTGGCCTCGCTCACCATCATCGGCCAGCTGACCGGCGCTGACCAGACCGAACAGATCTACAGCAGCGCTTCGCAATTGCAGCTCCAGGCCTGGTTCGTGATGGGCGGTTTGGCGCTGCTCTTCTTTGCATGGCCGGGCGTAACTCGTCTATTCTCTAGCGATGAAGTGGTGCGGGCGGCGGCCCTGCCGGGTCTGCGCCTGGTGCTGCTCGCGGTGCCGCTGGAGGCCATCAACCAAGTGTTGACTGGCGCGCTGCGCGGCGCGGGCGATACACGCTACCCGATGCGGGTGACGATTTTTGGCCATTGGCTTGTCTCCTTGCCGCTGATCGTCCTGTTCACGGGCGTCCTGGGTTGGGGGCTGATGGGCGTCTGGTCGGCGATGTTCCTGCAGATGTTCGTGCGGGCGCTGCTCACCGGCTGGCGCTTTCGGCAGCGCTACCACCCGAAGTTCGCTCCCGTTTGATTCGTTCGGAAAAAAGAGAGGAGATTTTGCATGTCTCACCGTGAACCCAACTACGCCATGTTTCCGACCGAGGAATACCTGAGCCGCGTCGAACGCGCGCGCGAACGGATGGCCGCGCGCGGCATCGACGTCATCATCCTCACCGCCAAAGAAAATGGCATCTATTTCTCCGGCATCCGCACCATCGGCTGGAATTCGAAGCATCGCCCGCTGGGCATCATCGTGCCGCAGGACAACAGCAAGCCCGTCATCAGCGTCGTCGCCGAAAGCCTTTTCGATGTCGCTTATGAATCCTCATGGATCGAAGAGGTGCGCCCCTGGGGCGGCTGGCGCATTGCCGACGCCGCGCCCGACCCGCTGACGGCAATTTACGATGCCTGCGAACAGCTCGGCGTGGCGGATGGCACGATTGGCCTCGAGCTGGGTTATGGGCAGCGCATCGCCATGTCGCAGGCGGATTTACAGGACCTGACCGGCCGTTTCAGCAAGGCCACCTTCGTCGATGTCGGCCCGCTGATGTGGGAACTGCGCATGATCAAATCACCGCGCGAAGTCGAGAAGCTCCGCAAAGCCGCCGATGCGACGACGCGCGCCTACGAACGCGCTTTCGCCGAGCTACGCCCCGGCATGACCGAGCGCGAACTGGGCAGCCTGCTCCTCTCCGAGATGGTCCTGCAAACTGGCGAGATGCCCGGCTTCATCATGGTGCGCTCTGGCGTGGAGAAATACGGCATGGTAAACGTCGAGCCCTTCGAACGCGCGATCCAGCCCGGCGAGCTGATCGTCGTCGATGCTGGCGCCAATTACCACTACTACTGGTCGGATTACATGCGCATGGCCTCCATGGGTGAGCCGAGCGCCGAGCAGCGCCGCTTCTTCGATGCCAACCTCGCCGCGCAAAAGGCCGGCGTCGCTGCCGTCAAGCCGGGCGCCACCGCGCACGAGATCTTCGCCGCTTGCTACAACGTACTCATGGAACATGGCATGAAAGAACACGTCCCCGGCCTGGAACGCGTCGGCCACGGGCTGGGCCTCGATGTCCACGAGCCGCCCTCGCTCGCCAAAGGCAGCAACCTGGTCATCCAGCCCAATATGGTGCTCACCGTCGAGCCGATCTACTGGGACCGGCCGGAGCACGTCATCGGCAATTTCGCGCTGGAGGATATCCTCCTGGTTACCCAAGACGGCTGCGAAATCCTCAGCCTTTTCCCCAAAGAGCTGTACATCGCTGAATTCTGATGAACGAATATGCGGAACGTTGCGCGCGCGCCCAGGGCGCGCTGGCGGCGGCGGGTTGCGACTGGCTCTTTGCCTCGCATTCCACCGACTTGCTCTACCTCATCGGCTTCACCAAACGGCCCAGCGAACGGTTGGCGCTCTTCCTGCTGCCGCGCGAAGGGCGCGCGAAGATGGTCGTCCCCGCCTTCGAAATCCCCGTCTTCCAGCCCTATGCGAGCTTCTTTGACCTGATCGGCTGGGAAGAAACCGAAGACCCGGTGGCGAAAGTCCGCGAAGTCGTCGGCGCTGGCGCGGGGCAAACGATCGCCATCGCCGACCAATTGCACACCGTCTTCACCCTGCGCCTGCAGGCCGCCCTGGCTGGCGCCAGCTGGCTGGAAGGCAACCACGTCCTGGCCCGCATCCGTATGGTCAAGACCGCCTCTGAAATCGATGCCCTGCGCGATGCCGCGGCGAAGACCGAAGACGCGCTCGCCTCCCTGCTATCCCAGCCCATCGTCGGCAAAACGGAGCTGGAAGTGCTCCGCTTCCTGCACCGCGGCCTGGCGGAGCGCGGGTTGGAGCTGAGCGGCGGTGGCATCGTCGGCGCGGGGCCGAATAGCGCTTCGCCGCACCACAAGACGAGTGAGCGGCGCCTGGCCAAAGGTGATGCCATCGTCATCGATTTTGGCGGCGGCTGGCGCGGCTACCGTTCCGACATCACGCGCAGCTTCCATGTCGGCGAGCCGCCTCCTGAGTTCCGCCGCATCTACCAGATCACCCAGGAAGCCCAGCAACTCGCCTTCGAAGCGGTCCGCCCCGGGGTGACGACCGCGCAGATCGATTCCGTCGCGCGCGATTACATCACCGCGCAGGACTACGGGCCCGCCTTCCTGCACCGCACCGGCCACGGCATCGGCCTCGATGGCCACGAATACCCCTACCTCGTGCAGGGGGATACGACCGTCCTGGAAGAAGGGATGACCTTCAGCATCGAGCCGGGCATCTACCTGGCGGGTAAATATGGCGTGCGGATTGAGGACATCGTCGCCGTGACCGCGACCGGCGCCGAAAGGCTGAATCACTTCCCGCGTGAGTTGCGCATCGTGGATTAGAGCCGCGCGAGGGGAGCGCGCCGCTCATTTCAAAAAAGCCCTAATATGCCGCCGATTTCGCTGTATTTTACTTCGGCGGCTCAATACCAATGAGTTATCGTTCAGTACATCCACGATATAATAGTGTGGGCATCAATGAAAGGGAGGTTTCTCATGAAGCGTTTAGCTTTGGGATTGTTGGTGGTTGTGTTGTTGCTGTCTGCGATTTCAGCAGCAGTGGTTTTCGCGCAAGTGAAGACAAAAGCGCTTGATCCAGGCGGTCCTGGTGGTAGCGCCATTCGTTGTACTCTGGTTTTTGTTACGACGAACTATGAAACCGGAAGCGGATACTGGACATGTTGGTGTTACGATCAGTCTCCTTGTGGCCATGCAGCTTATAAACCATGCCTCAGTTCAAACTGTAGCCCATAAGAAAGGGTATCCATGTTTGGCAAAAAAGAGGTTGGCCTGCTGCTTTTGCTTTTCTCGGTAATGGCTGTATCGGTGGTTGGTTACGTTCTTTTCGGGGTTATCATTGGTACTTCCACACCGCTTGCGACACCGACGCTGACTTCATTCCCGCTTGGGCAAGTGCCACCGCCGCATGTCGATCAACCGTTGTTCTTCCCAGAGAAATCAATGTCACCATTTGAATATAGCCCAGGATCGTATCCAGCATATGCGGAGTCCTACCCAGACGCGCCCTGCGCTACTTGGGAGAATGGTGGTCTTTTTTGGGATTTCTTCTATTTTCTTCCCCCTGCTGAGGCGAGTTGGGTCGCGGTTGTAATGCAGCCAGAATTTCGTCTCTGCGGTTTTCCGATACCCTATCCACCAAAACCTGTCCAGCCGCCGAAACCTTCAGGAGGGGTGCCTGCAACGAATCGCGCGGGTATTTGGGAGAGCACTCTCTCGCCAGAGCCGACTTCGTCGCCGTAACAGCTAGAAGCTCGAAGAGGAAAAAGAGCCACCGCTCATTGCGAGCGGTGGCTTTCTGTTGGGGCTGGCGGGGAGGGATCACGCGCGCAGGTGAGATTAGCACAGGCGCGGCATCACCTCATCGGCGAAGCGTTGAATCGCCGCTTCGGATTCAGCGACGGTCGGCGCATTGACGAGGATGCCGATCTCGTTGATGCCCGTATCGATTGCCGCCTGCAGCTGCGCCGCGACCTCCTCCGGGCGGCCGATCGCCATCAAGCGCTGCACCAGATCATCGGAGACGAGCGAGGCGGCCCCATCGCTGCCGCGCTCCCCATAAACTGCTTTCAATTCATCGCGAAAGCGATCCGTCAAGCGCAACGCTTCAAAGACGGCGGGCGGCGCCCCGGCCAGGATATGCGCGGCCGAAGGGCGGCAATGATCCAGCCAGGCGCGTGCCGTCCCTTTGCGGCCGTAAGACTGCGGCGCGTCCTCGGTGATGTGGCAGGTGATCCAGATCATCCGCCCGATTTCTTCCAGGTTGCGGCCGCTCTTTTGCGCCCCGATGGCGACCTGTTCCAGCGACCAAGCGAGCGCCCCCTCATCCAATAACGCGCCGATCACCGCGCAGTCGGCAAGCTCGCCGGCCACCTGCAAGACCAGCGGGCCGCGCGCCGCCAGATAGAGCGGCACATCCGGATGCGGCGCCATCTCCAGCTCGACGCCATCGGCGATGAAGTGCTCCCCGCGGTGGTGCAGGAATTCCCCGCGCAACAAGCGACGGCACAGCTGCAGCGCCTCGCGACAGTGGGCGGCCGCCTGCTCCTGCTCGCCGCCGAGCGGTACGATCAGCTCGCGCCGGTTGCCGGCGCCATAACCGAGGGCGACCCGGCCGGGGCAATGATCATCCAGGGTGGCGGCCGCGCGGGCGACCTGCACAGGGTGGCGCGTATAAGGATTGGCGACGCCAATGACCAGCTCGATGCGCTCGGTCTGGCTGGCGACGACGGCCAGCGTCACGAAAGGGTCCGGGAAGAAGGTCTGATCGGGGATCCAAGCGGCGTCATAGCCGAGGCTTTCGCCCAGCTGCACGAGCCGCGTGAAGTTGGTGATGGGCGCTTTCGGCTTGGCGCCAAAGATGAATTTCATACCCCGCCTCTCATGCAGCCCGCATCCTATGCGCCATCCGTCCCTCGCAAGCGCGGGTCCAGGGCGTCTCGCAGCCCATCCCCGAGCAAATTGATGCACATCACGGTGATGAAAATCGCCAGGCCGGGGAAGACGGTCATCCACCATTGGCCGGAGCGCATGTAATTGCGGCCCAGGCTGAGCATCGCCCCCCATTCGGGGTGGGGAATCTGCGCGCCAAGCCCGAGGAAGCTGAGCCCGGCGGCGATCTGTATGGCGCTGGCGACGCGCAGGGTGCTGACGACGATCACCGACGAGAGCACGTTCGGCAGAATATGCTGCCACATGATGTGCCAGTGTGAGGCGCCCATCGCGCGCGAGCCTTCGACATAGGTCTTGTTCTTCTCGACCAGCGTGTCCCCGCGCACCAGGCGCGCGAAGGCCGGCATGCTGGCGATGCCGACGGCCAACATCGCGTTCTGCAGCCCTGCGCCGAGGATGGTTATCACGACGATGGCCAACAGGATCGCCGGTAACGTCAACAGGACATCGAGGAGGCGGCTGATGACATCATCGACATAGCCGCCGAAATATCCGGACACCAAGCCCAGCACCAAGCCGACGCTGACCGCCGCGCTGATGGAGATGACGCCGACGCTGATGGTCGTCCGTCCGCCATGCAGCACGCGCGATAGAACATCGCGCCGCAAATCGTCGGTGCCCATCCAATGCTGCGCGCTGGGCGGTGTGAGCAGGTCCGCGCTATCCGTGCTTTGCTCCAGCGGGTCATAAGGGGCGACGAGAGCCGCCAGCGAAGTCAGCGCGATGATCACCAGGAGCAACGCGCCGCCCGCCAGCGCCGCCTTGTCTCGCTGCAATTGCCGGCGGATGAAGAACCACTGATTCTGCGTGTGGGGAACGGTCAGCGTCTGGACGACCGGGCGCACGCGCCGCGCCCTTCGTGGCGCGCTCTCAGGCATAGCGAATTCGCGGATCTACTGCCGTATACAGCATATCGACGGCGAAATTGATGATCACGAAGAGCGTCGCCGAGAAGAGCGTCACCCCCTGCACCAGCGGGAAATCGCGGTTGATGATCGCCGTGACCACCTCGCGCCCCAGCCCCGGGAAAACGAACACCGTCTCCACGATCACCGCCCCACCCAACAAATAACCGAATTGCAAACCCAGGATGGTGAGGACGGGGATGATGGCGTTGTGTAGGGCGTGGCGCGTCAGCACGCGGCGCTCGTGCACCCCCTTGGCGCGCGCCGTGCGGACGTAATCCTCGCCCAACACATTCAACATGCTGGAGCGTGTAAGGCGCGCGATGACGGCCACCGTCGGCGCCGCCAGCGTGATGGTGGGCAGAATCAGTGTGATCCAACCGCGATCGCCGACGAAGGGGCGCACCCAACGCAACTCCACACCGAACGCATACATCAGCATCAAGCCGAGCCAGAATGGCGGCAGTGAAACGCCCACCAGCGCGCCGAGCATCGTCGTGTAATCGTAGAACGTCTCCCGTTTCACCGCGGAGACGATGCCGGCGAAGAGGCCAACCGGCAGCGCGAAGAACAGCGCCGCCAGCGTCAGCTTGAGCGTGGCGGGGAACTTGCTGGCGATGATGTCACTCACCTGCGCGCGCTTGAAGATGGAGCGGCCAAAATCGCCGCGCAGGACGCCGTGCCGCGTGCCGAAAGAATCGGCCACCTCATCGCCATCGGTATCCACCCGCACATAATCATTACCGAGCAGCCAGAAGAGGTATTGCTCGGTGAGCGGCCGGTCGAGGCCAAGGTTACGGCGCATCTCCTCGATGGCGCCGGGGCCGGATTTCACCTCGTGCAGCATGATGGCCACCGGGTCGCCTGGCACCAGGTGGATCATCAAGAAGATCAATACGCTGACGCCCAGCAGGATCACGATGGAAGCCAGCAAGCGGCGGATGAGGTATACGGTCACGCCACGGGGCTCCTATTTCGCCGGGCGAGTGTTAGTGAGATAAGAGCCCGGCCAAGGCACCGTGAAGGTGCCTCGACCGAGCTCCAGTCGGGGTTAAAGCTGAGCTGCCTCAGCCAGAGACGTAGGTGTCATAAAAATCGAAGAAGCCCTGTGCGTTGGTGCGGAAGTTCTGCACGCGGGAATTGACGACGAAGGCGTTCTCGATCACGTAGAAGGGGATATAGGGCATCTGGTCGAGCATGATCTCCTGAATCCGATGGTAGATGGCCGCTCGCGCGTCCAGATCCAACGTGCGCCGCCCCTCTTCGATGAGCCCATCCACCTCCGCGTTATTGAAGCGCGCGGTATTCCAGGCCGCATCGATCGAGGAAGAATGCGCGATGATGTTGAAGACATCGGGGTCGGTCGCTGGGAAGAGCATGCCGGCGAGTTCCCACTTGCCAGCGCGCATATCGGCCAGGTAAGCGCCGATTTCTTCCGTCTCCACCGTGATTTCGATGCCCAGCTGCGTCAGGTCATTGACGACGATCTGGCCATATTGGTCGAAGGGGAAGCCCGGGCTGATGCCGTAGGTGATGCTGAAGGCTTGTCCGTCCTTATCCAGGATGCCATCGCCATCTGCATCACCCCAGCCGGCTTCCGCCAGCAGGGACGCCGCCATCCCGGTATCGTAGCCGGGCCACTGGTCCATACCCGCGTTCCAGTAGCCGAAGAGACCGGGTGTCAGGATGGCCTGCGGGACGGCGCCGATGCTACCGAAGACTTCGTGCAGGATACGCTCGCGGTCGACTGCCCAGGCGACGGCACGGCGGGTGGCCGCATCATCGAAGGGGAAACGTTCCGTATTCAGCACCAGGATGCGCGGCACGCCGGTGCGCGCGGCCGTCGGCACATAGAAATCCGGATCGTCCTGGAAGAACGGCAGCTGGCTCGCCAGCGGGCTGTAGACGACGTCAACTTCGAAAGTCTCCACCAGCGCCATGCGGGTGCTATCTTCGCCGACATGGAGGGCGATCAACTCTTCTAGATAGGCCGGGCCCTGATGGTCATAATAATCCGGCGCCCAGTTGTAGTCTTCGTTGCGCGCCATCACGACCTCTTCATCCGGTGATGTGCTGACGAAGCGGAAGGGGCCGGTGCCGACGGGGTTCAGCCCATAATCGTCGCCATGCTCTGCCACGGCCGCTGGTGAAACCGGCGCGAGGCCGATCTGCGTCAGCGAATCGAGATAGGGAGCGAAGGGCTCTTTGAGGGTCATCACGACGGTGTGCTCATCAGGCGTCTCGATGCTCTCCACCGGCCCGACGATGGCGGCCGCCCAGGGCGAAGCCAGTTCCGGATCGCTGATGCGCTCAAAGGAGAAGCGCACCGCATCTGCGTTGAAGGGCGTGCCATCATGAAAAGTGACGCCCTGGCGCAGGTTCAGGGTAATGACCGTGCCATCGTCACTGAAGGAGAAGGATTCCGCCAGTCCGGGGCCGATATCCCCCGTTGTGGGATGCTTGCGCAACAAGGGGTCGTATATGAACTGCATGATGTTGCGGCCAAAGGTATTGGTGTTGGCGGCTGGGTCCAAGACGCCCCACTCGGAAGAAAACACTACGGTCAGGGAGCCACCGGATACCGGCTCCTGCGCCCCAACAATTCCAACGAACAGGAGCAAAAACAGGGCCCCAAACAAAAGTCTCATCGCATTCTTTCTCATCATCTGCCCTCCTAGGCTGTATCTTGCGTTCTGGCGCGCGCGCAGACATCCCGCGCGAGCACACCTTGAAATTATAACAGGATAGTATTTTTTTTCCAAGAAACCGGCTTGAAATCACTCATCTCGGCAAGCGTGGAAAGCGGTGCAATATTAAAACTGTGAAGCATTGCATCAAAATACACGTGTGATCCCAATACGTTGCCCGCGTATGTAAAACCAGGCAATGTAATTCGTGTGATTCGAATTGCGTGGATGGGTCAAGTTAGATTGCTGTCCTGGTGGCGTTCGTGACGCTTCGCAATCCTCGCTAAAGATTTGACCAGGTCGTCGGCGGCCTTCTCGCGTATGTCGGCTTGTACGGCGGATTTCTGTTGTCTGCGATTGGGATCATGCTTGGTGGACTTGGTGGAGTGCGCAAGTCTGTCTACGTTCTTTCCGAATCGACCCATTATGCCGATATCCATGAAGATGTTGGTGAGGATATCGATAATGGACATGCTACCCTCCCCGACTCAGCCTCATCATGACATCAATCGCCCCCCAAGCAACACCGGGGGCGATTCGATTGCGCAGCGGCTTTTTCCTACGCGCGGCCGTTGCCATTCAGCGCCGCGCGCAGGGCCGGCGCGGTGATCGGCAGTCGCGTCATGCGCGCGCCGCTCGCGTCGGCGATCGCGTTGGCGATCGCGGCCGGCGTCGGCACCACCGGCGCTTCGCCGACCCCGCGGATCCCCAGCACGCCATGCTCCGAGGGCACTTCGATGATCACCACATCCAGGTCCGGCGCGACCTGCAGCACATCCGGGACCGAATAATCCATCCAGCTGCCGGCGATGAGCTGGCCGCCTTCGTCATACGCCAGGTCCTCGTGCAGCGCCCAGCCGATGCCCTGCACCGCGCCGCCCATCATCTGCCCGCCGATCGCCGCCGGGTTCAGCGCCCGCCCCACGTCCTGCACAATGACCAGGCGGTGCAAGGTGACTTCGCCCGTATCCGCATCCACCGATACCTCAGCCAATTGCGCGCTGAAGGCCGGCGAAAGGTCCGTGACGGCCACGCGCCCGCTGGCCTGAATTGGTGGGTATTTGCCGGCGAAGCGCATCGCCCCACCGGCGATCTTGCTGAGCGTGATCGATTGATCCGGCACGCCCTTGACGCGCACCGCGCCATCGACGATCTCCAGATCTTCTGGCGCTGCCTCGAATTGGTTGGCCGCGATCTCCAGCACCTGCTGCCGCGCCGCCTGCGCCGCCAAAAGGACGGCCGCGCCGGTGTTATAGGTCACCTTGCTGCCGCCGCTGCCGCCGGAATAAGGCGCGTAACTGGTGTCGCCGGTGAGCACGCGCACTTGGTCTGGTGAAACACCAAAGGCCTCCGCCGCCAATATGGCGAAACCGGTGTTCGTGCCGCTGATATCCACCGCGCCGGCATGAATGTGTAACATTCCATCGCGGTTCAACTGGCAGACGGCGGCGGCCGGCTCGGTCGCCCCCGCCCAACCGCCGACGGCGATGCCGACGCCACGCCCCTGCGCCCGCGCCGCTTCGCGCTTCTGCCAGGCGGGGTGGTCGCGCAGCGCCTCCAGCGTTTCGGCCATGCCCAGGCTCTGCCAGGGGGCGCCGTTCATCATCGGCTGGCCGGCGCGCGCGCAGTGGCGCAGCCGGTATTCGATCGTGTCCTCGCCCAGTTGCGCCGCCAGCTCATCCATCACCGTATCCAGCGCGTAGATGACGGCCGTCGCCCCCGGCGCGCGGTAGGCGCCCGTCGATTGTTTGAAGCTCAATACCTCCCGCGCTACCACGCTCGAGTTCTCTACCGGATAAAAACTACCCACCATGAGCGAGATGAGCCCGCCCAGACCGAAGGGGTAACAACCGGATTCCACCATGATCTCCGCATCGAGCGCGCACAGGCTACCATCGGCGCGCGCGCCCATACGGATGCGCTGCCGCATCGGCGGGGCCGGGTTGGTGGCTGCCAGTTCCTCGCTGCGCGTCAGGGCCAGGCGCACCGGCCGCCCCAGCGCGTGTGCCGCCATGGCTACCAGCGGTTCATACAGGCCGAATTTCGCGCCAAAGGCGCCGCCGATCGTCGCTGGCGTCACCGTGACATCGCTCTCCGGCACGCCCAAAATCGACGAAACGATCTGACGGATCCCGAAAGGCGCTTGTGTGCTCGCCCAAACCTGCATTCCTCCGGTGAGCGGATTCGGCTGGCAGATGACGGCATGCGTCTCCAAACTGTTCTGGTGCACCATCGGCGTATCGAAAACACGCTCGACGATGTGCTCCGCTTCCGCGAAGCCCGCCGCCACATCGCCCTTCTCCATCACCGTTTCGCCGGCCAGATTGCTGGGGGCGGCCGCCTCTTCTTCGCCCTCGGCAACGGCGGCGCCATGAGCTTCGGCGGCGGCGGCATCCAGGCCCGGCACGCCATCCGGCCAGACCAGCGGCGCGCCTTCCGCCAGCGCCTCATCGATATTCATGGCTGCCGGTAGCACCTCATAATCCACCTGCACCAGGGAAGCGCCATCTTCCGCCGCCCCTTCGTCTTCTGCCAGGACCAACGCTACCGGTTGCCCGGCGAAGATGACGCGGTCGCGCGCCAGCAGCAACAGGTAGCGGCTGCTCGGCTCGATATCGGGCATATCCTCGGCCGTCAGGACGGCGACAACGCCCTCGCGCGCCAAAGCGGCGCTCGCGTCGATGCCGCGCAGGTTGGCGTGCGCGTAGAGGCTCGGCACCAGGCGCGCGTGCAGCATGCCGGGCAGCTTCAGATCATGTGTGTAACGGGCGCGGCCGGTGATCTTCTCGCGCCCTTCTTGCAAGCGCAACGATTGGCCGAGGACAGTGGATTCGCTATTTGCGACGCTCATCTCGCTCCCCATCATTCATAATTGTCACGCTCAGTATAGCCATATTCAGCCTCCGACGCTCAAATCTGCGCTCGCGCCGGGCTGCAGGACGAGCGGATGCGCATCCGTCTCTGCTTCTACGCGCCGCGCCCAGGCCGCCGCGTCCTGCGCGATGGGCGGGAAGGTGTTGTAATGCATCGGCACGGCTATGCGCGTCTCGAGGAAGCGGATCGCCTGCAGCGAATCTTCGACGCCCATGGTGAAATGGTCGCCGATGGGCAGGAGCGCCACATCCAGGTTGCCGGCGCCGATGAGCCGCATATCGCTGAAGAGCGCCGTATCGCCCGCGAAATAGAGGCGCAGCGATTCGGTCGTGAGCAGGATGCCGTTGGCCTCGCCGCCGTAGCTGCCGTCATCGAAGGAGGAGGAATGGAAGGCAATCGTCCATTTCACGCGGCAAAAGCCGGCGTCGTAGGTGCCGCCCGGGTTGACGCCGACGGTGTTTTCGATGCCCTGGTTGGCGAAGTGATTGGCGATTTCAAAATTGGAGACGACGGTGGCGCCGGTATGCCCGGCGAGGGCGGCGACGTCGGCGACGTGGTCGCCATGCGCGTGGGAGACGCAGATGAGGTCGGCAGCGAGGTCATAGACATTGGCCACGGCGGCCGGGTTACCGGTCAGGAAGGGGTCAAAAACGACCGTGCCCCCGCTCAACACGAGCGAAAAGGTGGAATGGCCGTGGTAATGGAGCGTAGCAAACATGGAGAACCTCTCTGTTGGTGGATGGGGTTAATTATAGCGCGGGTGGGTCTTATGCGGCCGTGAGGAGCGTAGCAGCGCGCTATACTGTTCCTCCAGCAACAGAGGAAAGGCCGCATGCAGGAAGCCGCCCGCCAACGTAATTAAGGAACTCGTCGAATCGTATCAGAATCTCAGCCGCGCCGCGCGCAGCGACTATACCGAAACTTCCACACGTACCAATTTCATCGACCCGCTCTTCGCCGCGCTCGGTTGGGATATGCACCACAACGCCGAAGTCACCCGCGAAGAAGCCAGCGGCCGCAAGCGCGTCGATTATGCCTTCAAAATCAAAGGGGTGACGCGCTTCCTGCTCGAAGCGAAAAACCTCGATGCCGAACTCGCCAATCCCGATTACGCCCGGCAAGCGACCGATTACGCCTGGAATCGTGGCGTCGATTGGGCCGTGCTGACCAACTTCTGTGAGCTGAAACTCTACTACGTCAGCCGGTACTCCCATCACATCATCCCCTTCATCTCGCTGGGGCATGAGGAATTCCTGTGCCGCTTCGACAAGCTCTGGCTACTCAGCAAAGTTTCCATGACAGCGCGCGAACTCCAAGAACGTGCCGTCGGCATCCCGCGCCGCCAACCCGTCGACAAACAACTCTACGAAGACCTGGCCGGTTGGCGACAAGACCTGCTCGCCAACCTCCGCGAATTTCTCCCTGACTGGACCGAAGAGCAGCGCGAAGAGGCCGTGCAACTGATCCTCAATCGCCTCATCTTCATCCGCAACGTGGAGGACCGAGAAATTGAGGATCCCCTGCTGCTCCCCGTTTTGCGCCAGCTGGAAGGACGGGCGGTATCTAAACTACCCGCTCACCTCTTATCCCTCTTCCGGGAATTGGATGCCATCTACAACGCCCAACTCTTTGCGGAGCACTATTGTGAGAATTATTTTTTCGAGGATTATGGAGGCTCCGCCAAGCTGTTGCAGGATATTGTCAATGGTCTACACTACCGCAACTATCACATCCAAAAGGCGTTGATACCCTACGATTTCTCGGTCATCGGCGCCGATGTGCTCGGCACCATTTACGAGCAATACCTGTCACTGGCGCAATCGAAGCAGGCACACCGCAAACAACAGGGCATCTACTACACGCGGCGCTTCGTTGTCCGCTATATCGTGCGCAACACGGTCGTCAAAGCGCTGGATGCGGCCTTTGAACGCGGCGGAATCGCGGCCGCCCGCCAGATCCGTGTGCTGGACCCGGCTTGCGGTTCGGGCTCTTTCCTCATCGCCGCTTTTGACGTGATCGATGAATGGCTGCGGGATAACGACCCGACGCTACGCGAAACTTCGCAACGCAAACAGCACATCCTGCGCGAAAACCTGTATGGCGTCGATAAGGACCCGCAGGCTATCGCTGTTACGCGGCTGAACCTCTGGTTGCGGGCGGTGGATCAGCGCGCCAGGCTGCCCGATATCCCGAACATCCACCATGGCGATAGCCTGATCGACGAGGAATTCGATTGGCCCGAAGAATTCCCAGAAGCCTTAGCTGGCGGTGGTTTCGATGTGGTCATCGGCAACCCGCCCTATGTGCGGCAGGAAGCGCAACCGTCCCAATTCAAGCAATATGCGCGTAGGAAATACCGCAGCTACACGGGCCGCGCCGATCTCTATGTCTGCTTTTACGAGCGCGCGCACGAGCTGCTGCGGCCCGGTGGTTACTTCAGCTTCATTTCCTCCAACAAATTCTTGCGCGCCGCCTATGGTAAAGGGCTGCGTGAGTATTTACTGGAAGTGACCAATCTGGAAGAAATCATCGACTTCGGCCGCTTGCCGGTGTTTGAGGGCGTGGCCGCTTATACCTCCATTGTCATCACGCAAAAGGCCGAAAGCCGTCCCGAAAAGCAAGATTTTATCTACGCGCCCGTCAACGACTTATCCCAAGGCAACCTGGACGAGGCCGTCAACGAATACGGCACGGTGCTGGACGAGCGCTCGCTGCAGGGTGACAGCTGGGCGCTGGCGCCTAAAGAGGACATGGACATCTTCCTACGGATGCACAAAGTTGGCGTGCCACTGGAGGAATATCTGAGTAGTAATTTCAAAATTTATCTTGGCACAAAAACTGGTTACAACGAAGCCTTCATCATCGGGAAGAGCACGCGCGACCGCATCGTACGCCTGAACCCACAAAGCACGCCGCTCATACACCAAGTACTGGGTGGCGAAGATGTACAACGCTTTACCGTAAGCGATAGGGGGCGTTATCTCATCAACATTCCCAAGGGCTGGACGCGGGAATATTGCGGCGATGCTGACCCTGAAGAATGGATGCGCGCAAATCATCCAGCGCTCATGCAACACCTGGAACCATTTGTGGAGCGCGCCCGGCGCCGACAAGACAAAGGTGAGTTCTGGTGGGAGCTAAGAGCCTGCGCGTATTTGGAAAAGTTTCACTCGCACAAAATTGTCTACCCCGAGATCGCCAGAGAAAGTCGCTTCACGCTGGATGCCGAAGGCTATTTCCTCAACAACAAATTGTTCTTCATACCTGTAGATGATGCCTATTTATTGGGCGTCCTCAATTCCAGTCCAATATTTCATTACTTCAAATACCACGCATCTGCCCTGGGTGGTGGCGGCGGCAATGAAGGTGGTTGGTTGGAATGGCGCAGTGTCCACGTCTCCCGCATCCCCATCCCGCGCGCGGCAGCGGACGACCAGCGGCGGCAAACGATCGAGCGCGCCGTGAAGTGGGCCCTGGTCCTCGCGCCAAAGGCGGCCGCCGCCTTTAAAGGCAGCAACGAGCAATTATCGCTGAGCCGCCAGCTGGCCGCTCTCGACGCCGAAATCGACGTTGCCGTCTGCTCGCTCTACGGCTTGACCGATGAGCAGCGCCAGCGCGTGTTGAGCGCTACCAACTCCTAACCCCCAACTAAGGCCAATTCCCCCCAACCGCTCCCGCCGCCTCACGCCCCATACTGGGCCATGGCATCGCGCAGATTCCCCCATGTCACCCTGCACCCCGCGCAGAAACAAATCGCCAGCGCGGACGAGCGCTTCCGCGTCGTCGCCTGCGGGCGGCGCTTCGGCAAGACGACCGTCGGCCTGCGAGCGATATTCGCCCGGGCGCGGCGAAAAAAGGAATGCTGGTGGGTGGCGCCCACCTACGACAACGCATTGCAGGTCTGGCGCGCCCTCTGCGCGGAAGCGGCCACCAGCGGCGCCACCATCGCCCAATCCGAACGCGGGCTGGATTTCCCCGGCGGCGGCTCCATCCTCGTCCGCAGCGCCCGCAGCCACGATTCCCTGCGCGGCGCCGGCCTGGATTTCCTCGTCGTAGACGAAGCCGCTCACGTGCCGCAGCCTCTCTGGGAAGACATCCTCCGCCCCATGCTCATCGACCGCCGCGGCAGCGTCCTCCTGCTCTCCACTCCCAACGGCTTGAACTGGTTCCACAAATGCTACGCGCGCGGACAAGACCCGGCGGAGCGCGAATGGCGCAGCTTCCATTTCACCAGTTACGACAACCCGCGCATCACCCGCGCCGAGTTGGATTCGCTGCGCCGCCACACGCGCGATACCACCTTCCGCCGCGAATACCTGGCCGAATTCCTGCCGGGCGAAGCGGGCGTCTTTCGCGAACCGGCCCGCGCCGCCAGCGCGCCCATGGCAACCGCCCCGCGCGCCAGCGGCCATTACGTCGCCGGTATCGATTGGGGCCGCAGCCATGACTACACCGCCGTGGTCGTGCTGGAAATCCCCCATGAGAGCGCGGGCGGGGCACCAGCGGTCACCCGCATGGTCGCCCTGGAACGGTTCCGCGAAATCGGCTGGGAGCTGCAGCGCTCGCGCATCCTGGCTCTCACCGAACGCTGGCGGCCGGCCCTGCTGCTGGCGGAGGCGAATAGCATCGGCGAGCCCAACCTGGAAGCGCTGCAGCACGAGGGTTTGCCCATCCGCCCCTTCTACACGACGGCGCGCAACAAGCCGCCGCTGATCGAGGCGCTGGCCCTGGCGCTCGAGCGGGATGATTTGCGCATCCAACCCGAGCCGACGCTGCTGGCGGAGCTGGCGGCCTACCAGCAGGAGCGCCTGCCGCTGGGCGGTTATCGCTACGGCGCGGCCGGCGGCGCGCACGATGACACGGTGATGGCCTTGGCGCTGGCCTGGCGCGCCTGTGGCGAAGGGGTAGCCGTGCGGTTTTTATGAGCGCCGCTTTTTTAGCGGCCCGCTTCTTGCGGCTGCGAAGTGCCGGGCGATAAAGGACATCGCTCGCGCTTCTTACGGCTGCGAAGTGCCAGCACGCGCCGCAAATTCCGACTCGCGCTATCATTAACAATCCTACGCAACTCAGCCACGGATACCTCCCATGCAAGCCACCGATATCATCGCCCGCAAGCGCGATGGCCACCCCCTCAGCGATAGCGAAATCTCCCATTTCGTGCAGGCCTACGCGCGTGACGAGCTGCCCGATTACCAGGCCGCCGCCTTCCTCATGGCCGTCTTCCTGCGCGGCATGACCAGCGCCGAGACTGCTGCCCTCACCACCGCCATGGCCGCCTCCGGTGAGCAGCTGGATTGGTCCGACCTGCTCCCCTACGCCGTCGATAAACATTCTTCCGGCGGCCTGGGCGATACGACCACGCTGGTCGTTCTGCCGCTGGTGGCCGCCTGTGGCGTGCCCGTCGTCAAGATGAGCGGCCGCGGCCTCGGCCACTCCGGCGGCACGCTGGATAAGATCGAAGCGATCACCGGTTTCCGTCACCAGCTCAGCGTGGCGGAGATGCGCGCACAGGTGGAGAAAGTCGGCCTCGCCCTCGCCGGACAAAGCGCCGACCTCGCGCCGGCCGATGGCAAGTTCTACGCCCTGCGTGACGTGACGGCTACCGTCAACAGCATCCCCCTGATTGCCGCCAGCATCATGAGCAAAAAGCTGGCCGGCGGCGCACAGGGCATCGTGCTGGATGTCAAAGTGGGCAGTGGCGCGTTCACCGCCGAATATGCCGAGGCGCGTCAGCTCGCCCAGGAGATGGTGGCCGTCGGGCACGCCGCCGGGCGCGATATGGTCGCCTTAATCGCCGACATGAACCAGCCACTCGGCCGCGCCGTCGGCAACGCGCTAGAGGTGGCCGAGGCCTGCCGCACCCTGTGCCACAATCCGCCCACCCGCCTGCGCGAACATTGCCTCATCGTCGCCGCCGCTATGTTGCAACTGGCGCGTGCCGGCACTTCGCGGCCGCAAGAAGCGCGCAAAGTAAGCCCAGAAGATGCGCGCGCCGAGCTGGAAGCGCGCCTGGCTGATGGCAGCGCCTTCGAGAAATTGCAGCAGTTGGTGGCCGCCCAGGGCGGCGACCCGCGCCAGCTAGAGGACATGCACCGCCTGCCCCAGGCACGCCTGCGCGAGGATTTCCCCGCCCCCGCCAGCGGCTACCTGAACGCGATCGATGCGCCTGTGCTCGGGCGCGCCTGCACCGCGCTGGGCGCCGGCCGCCTGCGCAAAGAAGATGTGATCGACCCCGCCGTCGGCCTGGTGATGCGCGCGGAGCTGGGCGATATGGTGGAAAAAGGCGCACCGTTGTTGACAATACACGCCAACGATGAAGGGCAGCTGGCCGCGGCGCGCCGGATGCTCTCCGGTGGGGAAGGGAGCGCTTCCTCAAACTCGCACGATTCGACCGGCTCGCCTTTCACCATCGGCGAGACCCGTGCTGACCCGCCGCCGCTGATCTACGAGACGATTTCGGGATAAACGCGCCGCCCGTACTACACTTCCTGTATGAATATCGACACCGCCCGCCGCCTGCTGGCCATCAACCGCTCCTTTTACCAGCGCCACGCGGCCGATTTCGCGCGCACGCGCCGCCAGGCCTGGGCCGGCTGGCAACAGCTGCTCCCCCTGCTCCGCGGCCGCGCGCGCCTGCTCGATGTCGGTTGCGGCAACGGCCGCTTCGGGCGCTTCTGGGCGGGCGCCAACCCCGCCGGCGCGCCGCTCCACTACCACGCCGTCGACGCCAGTCTGCCCCTCCTGCGCGAAGCAGCCCGCGCCCTGCGCACCTTCCCAATGGCGAAGACTCGCCTCGAATGGCGTGATATCAGCAGCGACCCACCGCGCCACGGCCGCTATCCGCTCATCGCCCTGCTGGGCGTCCTGCACCACATCCCGGCCCGCGCGCGCCGCGCCGCCCTGTTGCGCGCCTTGGGGGAGCGCTTGAGCGCCGATGGCGTCCTCATCGTCACTTTCTGGCGTTTCGGTGCGGATCCACGCCTCCGCGGCCGCACCCTACCCTGGCCGCCCGCCTTCGCCGATCAGGTCGAAGCGAATGATTTCCTGCTGCCTTGGGGGGATGTCGCCGCGGGCGCCATCCGCTATTGCCATCACTTCGATGGAGCAGAGGAGCGTGAACTAGTCGCCGCCAGCGGCCTCTCGCTGGCGCAATCCTTCGCGGCCGATGGCGCCAGCGGCGCGCTGAATGCCTACCGCATTTTGCGCCGCTGATTCAGCGACCCCGCGCTTCCATGAATGAGCGCAGTGCTGGCAGCATCCGCTCCGGCGCCTCTTCCGCCAGGAAATGTCCGCAGTCCCGGAATTCGTGTAACTCGTAATCCTGCAACTCGGATTTCCACCTCCCGAGTTCCTTCTCCCGAAACGCAATGTCTTTGAAGCCCCAAAATAGGAGCGTCGGCTTCCCCGCGAATTTCGCCCGGCTCACCCCAGATGCTCGCCAACCAATCCGTCGCCCCCACGATATGCCCCGGCAGGGCCGCACAGCCGCGCCGCGCTTGCGGTGTCGGTTGCGCCTGGCGATAGTGCTCCAGCACCGGCGCCGTCAGGCAGCCTTTGTTCCCGACCGCCATGGGCATGACCTGATTCACGAACATATTGAAACGTTGGATGAAGAGTTGCCCGATCCAGCTCGACATGAAAGCGCTGAACATCACATAATATCGATCATCCGCCACAGGCCAGCACCAAGTGTTCGCAATCACAATCCGCTTGACCCGCTCTGGCCGCTTCCGTGCGAAATCCAACCCGATCGGGCCACCCCAATCCACCAGGAATAGCGTGATTTCCCGAAGATCTAGTTGTTCGAGCAGCGCGGCGAGCCGCTCCGCATGCGCCTTGGGGTGGTAATCCTCCCATCGCTCACTGCGGGAGGAGAGCCCGAAACCGATATGATCTGGCGCTACACAGTGGAAATCAGACCGCAAGCCCCGGATCAGGTGCCGAAATTCAAAAGACCAGGATGGGTTGCCATGCACGAATACGATCGGCGCACCGGCACCTTCGTCCACGTAATGCAGCTCATGACCATCGAGCGTGTGGAAAAAACGACTTTCAAACGGGTACATCTCGTCCGATACCCAATCTGGGCGGATGTTCCCGGCCGGCTCGTTCATCAGTATCTCCTCATCCATGACTTAAACGACATTTTGCGTGCAGACGGCTGCGCGAGTGCTACGTCCGGATTCCCCCCCCCCCCCCCAGGGGCGCACGGAGCGTTCAAACACCCAGCAATGGCAAGTGCTTCACACGATGGTATGTCAGAACGAGTGAGATGCAGTGCTTCAACTCGTCGGTGGGTAGCTCGTCGGTTTCACCGAAGACGATGGCTCGGTGCCCTCAAAGTTGAATGTATTCCCGTAGACGCCTCTGAACGTGTCGACCAGTGAAGTGTTGCAATTGAAATAGATCGCGTACTGCTCCGGCGCCTTTTTCTTCCAGCCTATTCTGACTGTGCTACCGCCCTCTGTTAGGTAGCTGGGCTCTCCCCACTTCAGGGTCTCCTCCAGTTCGTTGACACCCTCTGTCTCCGACGCTGTGTCCAAAATGATCTGGCGGAGGTGCAGCAGCTTCTTGCGCATGGGCTCCGGGTAGCGGTCGAACACCCGCGCGACGTCGGGGTTCTCGATGCTGGTCATCGACCGTCGCTTTCCCCCCAGGGGCGCACGAAAATTTCTGGCTCGACCCCCAGCGCGTCGGCCACGCGGTTGATGTAATTGAAATAGGCGATGATTTGCGTGGCGTCGTGGATGGCGCGGTCATCCCAGCCCTGCGCGCGCAACGCCTGGATATCACCCTCGCCCATCGCGCCGGTGTCTTGCGAGAGGCGCTCCGCGAATTCGCAAAGCGACCGCTCGGCCGCGCTTAGCTCCGCCCCGCGCCAATCCCGCGCGACCTGGTGCACGAAGGCATCCGCCGCCTCGACATCCTCGCCCGGCACCTCTGCACGGAGGTCGTGGGCATGGGCGTGGATTCAGTAACGGCAATCGTTGGCGCGGCTGACGACGACGGCCAGCAGCTCCCGTTGCGCGCGAGTCAGGGGCGATTCGCCGAACATCAACGCACTATAGAGGCTCATGGAAGCGCGCAGGGCAGCGGGATTGGGCGTCATGATGCGCACGATATTCCAGACGCGGCCACCGGCACGCTTCCGCGCCGCATCCAGTTCACGTTTGGCGGCGCCTTGTGCCTCTGCGTCACTCACCTGTCGGATGTAAGGCATACCGCGCCTCCCTTCTTGATCCCTCACAGCACAAGCATACCCCAGCACGTGCGTCTTACGGCGTCTTGCGGCTGCGAAGTGCCAGCTCGCGCTGCGAAGTGCCAACACGCGCTTCTTACGGCTGCATGGTGCCAGCACGCGCTTCTTACGGCTGCATGGTGCCAGCACGCGCTAGCGCGGTGGTGGCCTCATTGCTAATATGGCGAGGCAATCGACACTAGATTGCTCCAGCATTCGATGCTCGAATGCTCACGGAGAGGTAGCATAGAGGCCTAATGCGCTCGCTTGGAGAGCGAGTACGGCGAAAGCCGTCGTGGGTTCGAATCCCACCCTCTCCGTCAAATGTAACTGCCGCTTCTGAAAGGAAACCGGTGATAGTCTAAACCCGAAAGATGAATAAATTCATCATTGCTGACTTAGAGAAGGCGGGCAAGGAATAGTTATAGGGGTATAAGTTGTTGTGTGCACTTCGGGTAGATGGTGATGGATAACCTTTTTATAGAAAATGAACAAATCCACCGTTACAGGACGCATAAACGCAATAGCATTGGAGTTGCTGGAACAGCATCCAGAGGGTCTCTGTTGGTCAGTACTGCTATCAATAATTAAGGAATCAGATCCCACCTTTCATCCCAAGACGATCAACGGTTGCGTCTGGAAACTTATCGAAAAATATCCTGACAAGATTTACAAACCATCTAAAGGGCTTTATCGTTTGCTGAAATATAAATCCGCTGAAGTGGACACGCCTTAACATTAACCCCACAAAGCGCGGAGAGGAAGCGCCACGGGCCGACGCGAACGAAGGAAAGGGGCGACGCCATACTACCACCCATGCTATCTACACTGACTAGCTCTTTTGGAGGAGTGGGGCGAGAGCGGAGCACGCCCGAGGCGCGCAAGATCAGTTGTTCTGTTCAAAGTGGGTCCGCGCAAAGGTTAATACATCACCGTTAAATCATTAAGACACGTCCGTTTCCGGTTTCGCGGCAAGCACCAGTGTGTTAAAATTCAGCGGCCAGGGCAAGAGCCAGCGCGCAATGCGACCGCAGAGCCGCGCCAGG
Organism: Phototrophicaceae bacterium; assembly: GCA_965237765.1. GTDB lineage: Bacteria > Chloroflexota > Anaerolineae > Aggregatilineales > Phototrophicaceae > WTGJ01. The sequence continues at coordinate 1,305,092 of OZ250157.1, read as the reverse complement.
CCATTCGTCTCATAGTAGCCCGGCGCGCGGAAGAGCGGCCCCAACCCCCAAAAGGTGTACGCGTGTGAGGTCGGCAAGACCTTCCGGATGGTGAAGCCGGCCGCTTCCACTTCAGCGCGTAGCTGGCGCGCATCGTAGGCGCTCTCGTAGAAATCATCATCGCGCAAACCGCTGCCACCACGCCGCCGCTTCCGCCAGCGCACCGCGCGCTCCAACCAATTCGGATAGGGGATCGTCAAGACGAGCAATCCGCCCGGCCGCAGGGCACGATAAGCCTCGCGTAAGGCCGGCGCCATCCCCTGCTCAAAATGCTCCAGCACGCCGAAGGAAAGGTAAGCCGCCAGCGAGCCCGTCGCGTAGGGCAGCTGGTGCACGTCGCCGGCGGTGAGCGGCAGGCTCGCTTCGTATTCCCGCGTCGCGCGCAACGCGCCCAATGCGTAATCCAGACCATGGACGCGGTAACCCAGCGGCTGCAGGGTCAGCAGCACCGCGCCGAGGCCGCTACCCGCCTCCAAAATGACGCCATCGCGCGGCAACCAGGGGAGGTACGCGCGGAGGATTTCCTGCGCGCGCGGGTAACGCATCGTCGCCAGTTCGCGTGGGACGTTGGCATTCGCCCAGATATCCTCCCAGGCCTGCCGCGTGCTATCGTAGCGTTCCCCGCGCAATTGGCGCTCAGCTCTCGGCGGCGGGTATCGGCGTAGAGGTGATCAGGGCGGGCGGCGCGTGCTTGGCTGGCGCGACATGTTTCTCAGCTTCGGTTTCGGTTGTGCCTTCGGTGTCAGCGCTCGGACCCAAGAATATATTTCTGATGGCCGTGATGATATTATTCCAGATGGTCGAGAGGTTCACTCCCTCCGGCGCCAAGAAAACAAAATAAACCAGCGCGGCCACCGCCACGAGCACCAGCAATAGAACCATGGAGGAGCCCCGCCCGCTGCTCGCTTGGGCACGCCTGGTTTGCGATCGCGCGGCGCGTTGCGGCAACCACTGCTCCAAATCGGCGCCGATTTGCCATTCATTCGGCGGGAATTCGCCCGCGCGCAATGCGCTTGCGGCGCCTGCTGGGAGCGCGCGGCGTCGTTTAAACGGCCAGAGACGCATCAGCCACCTCCTACGATGAAATGATTTTCCGTACCCGACTGTAGCGCTACCAGCCAGGCGAATAAGGGCGCCGCCCCTTCACAGAGCACGCGGCAATGCTCCACCAATTCAGGCGTCGTGATGAGCGCCGCTGGGATGGGCGGCATAGCGGCGTACAGGTTCTTATAGCGCAGCCAATCCGCGCGCGGGTGGTCGGCCGCATACCCCGCCGGCACCCGCGCGTATCGCTCGCCCCTGATTTCATATTCGCCGGCGGCGCGCAGGGCGGCGATGGCCCTCTCCAATTCAGCACCGCGCTGGCTATCAGCGACGGCGGCGCGGTAGGCGGCGAGCATCGTTTTATCGAAGGCGAACATGCCCGCCATCATGCGCGCGCCGGCCGCGCTCAACTCAAAGCCGAAAGCGGGATGTGCCATCTTCTTGCCCGGCCCTTCCCAAAAGAGTATGCCGACGACGGTCTTATAGGGCGATTTGTCGCGGCTGAAGCGCGTGCCGGCACTTCGCGGCCGTAAGAAGCGCGTGTCGCGTTGGATGCGCAGCAGCGAGCCTTGTCCATTCGCGCGCGGGTCATAGCGGATGCCGGGCGCAATCGCTTGCAGCTGCTCACCAAGGGCGACGCAGAAGGCCTGCGCCGGCGCCAGCAGGTCGCGCTGATAGCGCTCGCGCTGCTCCTGAAACCATTCGCGCCGGTTGTTGGCAGCCAGCTCCGCCAGGAATTGCTGGCTGGCGGCCGGGAAGCCGCCAAATTCTTCGGGCATATGCCGCTGCTTCCGTTTCCACTCCCGATTCAGTATATGGATGCATGTCGGTTGGGCAACCGGGCCGGTTGGGCAAACAACCGTTTCCCCGGCAGTGCCGTTCAAGGCGCGACGATCTCGATCGTGCCCAGCGCTACTTTCGCTTCCGGCCAGGGCAACCCCGCCGCATCCCAGGCCGGCGCGCGCTGCAAATCCGACAGACGGTACAGGCCGGTGTGGACCTGATAGCGACCTGGCGCCAGATCTTCCGGCAGGGTGAATTGCCAGCGCTCCTGGTCTACCAATCCCGTATACCAGAGGTGCGTCGGCAGGCGTTCGCCGAGTGGCGGCTGGTCGTGATTCCAGAGCGCGCCGCTTTCTTCATGGGTGAAATGCAAGAACTGTTGCCAATCTTCTTGCCCAGCCGCTTCCGCTTGCCAATGGAAAGTGACCGCAAATTCTTCCCCTGCCCGCGCTGTAGTGGGGTAATCCGCGCGCAAAAGGGTGAAACCCGTCGCGAAGGTATTGCCCACATCTTCCATCTCTTCCACCGTCGGCGCCTGCAAGATCACTTCCGAGATCTTGACGAGTGTCTCCGTTACTTGCTGCCACTCGCCAGCGTCAAGAGACAGCGGCGAAAAATTCACGCCATCATGCCACCAGAGACTCATCGCCAACCAGAGCACGCGGTTCACTGGCGCATCTTCTGGGATATGGAGCGTCAGCTCCTGCGCTACCACCTCCTCCACCGGCCAACGCTCCGGCCGGCGTTTCGACCACCGATCTACAGATGCCAGCACCTCTCCGTTCAAAGAGTCGGTCAACTGCAACGAATAACCGATCGGCGCCGGCAACGCTTTGCGGGCCGTTAGCTCAACTTGTATTTTTATCTCCTCTCCCGCGACCAGAGGATCATGCTCAACGCCCTGTACGGTCAGTATCGCCGGACGGTTATCCAGGAAAATGCGTTGGGCCGGCGGCATGATTAGCCAGCCCAATGCGTAGAGCACCAGTGCGGCCAGGCCGAGCGCCACCAGCGTACGCTTCCCCACCGCTCGCCATTCCGCGCCCGACCGGGCATGCAGCGTGATCCCCAGCGCCGCCAGCACAGCGATCAGGGCACCTGCGTTTTCCGCCACTTCTTCGAGCGGCAAAAGCCACACACAACGCTTCGTCGCCCCTAAAATGCCCGCTGGTACACACAGGTTCTCGAAACGGTCCAATATCTCAGCACCCAACACGCTCAGCGCGAGGCCGGCGACGAGCCAACGGCCAAAACGCGCCTGTGCTCCTGCCACACGCGGCAACCATACGATCGTCGCCAGCGCCAACCCCAACGCACTTCCACCCAGGACAGCGCGCAGGATAGTCGCAGGAGCCACCGCTTGTATCGATAAATACTCATAGCCAGCCATCAGGTAAAAGCTGACGCTCACGGCCAGCCAATAGCGCCAATCGCCCCGGGGGAATAGCGACCGGGCGCCCACCAGCGCCAGGCTACCTACGAGTGCCAGCTGCAGCGCCGCGAAGCTCGCAACGATATTCCATTCGCCATCGAGATGCCACAACCAGCGCAGGTCACTACCGTACTGCTCTAACGTCGCCGCGAAAGCCACCAGCAACAACAGCTGACCGCCGAGGAGCGAGTAAAAAAGAAAGCGCGCCGGCGCAGGCAAATGCGGCCGCAGCCAACGCCAGTAAACCCACCCGAGCAGCGGGTAGAGCAGTAGCGCAAGCAGGATATCCGCCTTTGCGAATACTAGGCTCGCGAGCGCCGCCATCCCATCTCCCTCAAACACACCCCCTCAGCAGCCATTCGCCAGGTGCTCCTCGTAGGTAACCGCGAAGGCATGGGTGCCGCTCCCGTCGCAGCGCGCGCGGAAGAAGAAATAATCCGATTGCTCGGGCCGCAGGGCCGCTTCGATGGCCGCCAGGCTCGGGCTGGCGATCGGCCCCGGCGGCAAGCCCGTCTGCAGGTAGGTGTTGTAGGGGGAGACGACATTGCTGTAATCGGCGGGCGAAATCTGCGGCCACCAGCGCCCGCGCGTGCCCTGCAGGGCGTATTGCACCGTCGGGTCTGCCTCCAACCGCCAGCGGTTCACCAGCCGATTGCGGTATACCCCCGCGATCGCCGCAAACTCCTCCGGGAAAATCGCCTCGCGCTCTACAATCGCGGCCAGCGTAACCGCTTCGTATATCGTCCAGCCCTGCGCGGCCGCCTCTTCCGGCAGCGGCGTCTCGGCCAGCGCCTGCGGGAAGGCCTCCAACAGTAGATCGCGCAGCTCCTGCGCGCTGATATCGGGGCTGAGGCGGTGGAATTGCGGCAGGAAGAATCCCTCCAGCGAGGCGCCGGTGGGCAACTGGGCGAACGCGCGAAATTCCGGCGCAACCACCGCGCCCTGCCCCACTAAGTAAAGGAAATCGGCGCCGCGGAAGGCGAAGGGGTGCGCGCTCTCATCCAGCGCGCGCGCGATCTCCTCCAGCCGCATCCCCGGCATGATCTGCAGCGGGATCACGCTGGCGGCCGCGTCCGTCAGGCGCTGGGCGATCTCGCCAATATGCTGCGCGGGTGAGAAGAAATAGATGGCCGGCTGGATTTCCGCCGCCAGTCCATTGCGCGCCACATAACGCTCGAAGAAAGCCGCATCGTCGATGACACCCGCCGTGAGCAGGCGCTGACCGATGCCCGCCACCGTCTCCCTCGCCGCCACCGTGAAGCGAACGCGCGACCCCGCGTCCTGCGCGACCAGGGACGGATACGGGAAGGGGCTGCTGCCGAGCGCGCCGAGCGCCGCCGCGACCGCCACGATGCTCCGCGTCGAATCCAGGTAGTATTCGCCGGCGACCAGCTGCCGATCCAACCCCTCCGCGCGCAAATGGGCGAGGAAGAGGCGCTCGGAATGGATCAGCTCGGCTGCCGCCAAGGCCGCCGCCAGGCTCGGCGCGCTCTGCCCGGGGCGGAGCAGGACGCGCACCGGCGTGTCATCCGCGCCCGCCGGCCGGTTCAGCGCCTCCCCCTGACCGAGCAGCGCCACCCGCCAGCGCAAGGACGACACCTCGCTGCGTGCCACCAACAGGTAGACCGCCACCGCCAGCGCGACGAGCAGCAACAGCAGCACGCAGCCGCCACACCCGCGCTTCTTACGGCTTCTTACGGCGGCGAAGTGCCCGCTCGCGCCGCGAAGTGCCGGCTCGCGCTTCATCTCACCAATACCCACATAACAGGCATTGTATGGGAAACGAGATCGGTGGCAGCGCCCAGCCGGCCGGTGTTATACTGCCGGGTGAACGCAGTGCCGCGCAGCGGTGGAGGTGCCCATGGATGAGGAACGGAAATTCCTGACGGAAGACCAGGTCGTCGAGATGATGTCGCTCTTCTTGAGTTGCTCCTTGCTGTTGCTGCGCGAGCCGGCGCTTTACGGGCCGCTGCGCCAGCTGACTGCCGCCGAGCGCCTGGCCGCGATGGTCATCGACGACGTATCGCCGGAAGTGCGGGTGCTCCTGGAAGTGGCCCTGGAGCGCATCCCGGTCTCGCACACGATCACTGGTATGCCGGACCAATACAAGGCGATCGTGGTCGAGCTCAACGAGGCGCTGGGCGATTGCCTGGTCGCGCGCGCCGGACTGCCGATGCGAAGCATCGGGCCGACAGGAGGTGTAGCATGAGCAACCCCGTGCTGAAGAACATCAAGACGCGCCGCGTCGTGCGCGAAATGACCGACGAACCGGTCTCGCAGCAGGACCTGGAGACCATCCTGGAGGCCGGCCGCTGGTCGCCGACCGGCAGCAACAACCTGCCCACCCGCTTCCTCGCGGTGCAGGACCCGGAGCTGATCGAGCTGATTCGCCGCGTCTCGCCGGGCATCTATTCGAACGCGCCCCTCTACATTTTCGTCTGCGTCGACCGGCGCAACTTCCCCACCTACATCGACGAAGAGGCCGATGACCCCGTCTTCCTGATGGACGTGGGTCAGGCGGCGCAGACCATGGCGCTGGCGGCGCATTCCATCGGCCTGGCGAGCGGACCGGTGTCCTCCTTCAACGTGCCCGCGCTGCGCAAGATCCTCAACCTGCCGCCGCGCTTCACGCCCTGGATCGTGCTCTGTGTGGGGCACCCGCAGCCCAACCCCTCCTTCGTGATGAAGCCCGCCAAACGCCGCTACTGGCAGGACCTCGTCTACCGCGAGCGCTTCATCCCCTGGCGCGAATACGAGGAGGGCTGAGGGCGAAACGAACGCATCCGCGTACCTATCGTTTCGGCGCGCTGACGGCAGCGGCAACTTGCGTGGGAGGGCCGCCACGATATAGTGCGGAGTTATGCAAGCCACAACTCCCGAAAACACCCTCTTCTATGGCGATTGCCTGCGCATCCTTACAGACGACATCCCTGCCGCCAGTGTCGACCTCATCTACCTGGACCCGCCCTTCAACTCCAAGCGCGATTACAACATCCCGCTCGGCGGCAAGGCCCAGGCCAGCGTCTTTCAGGATACCTGGGTCTGGTCGGATACTCAGGACGAGGCCCTCGATTACGTCGCCGAGCGCGACGCCACCCTCTACCAGCAGCTGGGTTTTTTGCTCAATTTCGCTTCCGGGGGCAACATCGCCGCCGGGGGTGGCCTGCCCGCCTACCTGGCTTACATGGCCGCGCGCCTGCTGGCTTGCAAGCGCGTCCTCAAAGAGAGCGGCAGCATTTACCTGCACTGCGACCCGACTGCCGGGCATTATTTGAAGCTGTTGATGGATGGGGTGTTTGGGACGCGACAGTTTCGGAACGAAGTAATTTGGCATTATCAGACATCATCTGGCAACCCACTGCGACATTTCATCAAGAATACGGACACCATTTTGTTTTATGCTAAGGAATCAAAAAACTGCTTCAATGTATTAAGAGAGAAATGGCCGAAAACAACACTGCGAAAATGGCAAAGTGATGAGATTGGAATTTATCGAACCAATAATGGGAAGAAATACTACATAAATCCAGACGGCAAGCGAATTGATAATGTATGGCAGATCACCCTCTCTTCTAGATCAAAAGAACGCCTCGGCTACCCCACCCAAAAGCCGCTCGCCCTACTCGAACGCATCATCCAGGCCAGCAGCGACGAGGGCGACCTCGTCCTCGATCCCTTCTGCGGCTGCGGCACGGCCGTCGAAGCCGCCCAGAACCTCGGGCGTCGCTGGTTGGGCATCGATGTCGAACCCTTGGCCGTCGACCTGATGGCCCGCCGCCTGCGCGACCGTTGCGGCGTCGACCCGCAGATCCGCGGCATCCCCTACGATTTCGAGCAGGCCCAGCGCCTCGCCGCCAATGCCCCTTACGAATTCGAGCGCTGGGCGATCCGCCTCATCCCCGGCGCCCAGCCGAATTTCAAGCAGAGCGGTGATGGCGGGCTGGATGGGCGCGCCGTCATCGCCAGCGCCAAACGGCCGCAACCGCTCTTCGGCTTCCAGGTCAAAGGCGGGCAAACGGTCGGCCGGCCGGTGCTGGATGCCTTCCACGGCGCGCTCACGATGAACGGCTGCGCGGCGGGGCTGCTGGTTGTCCTCGAAGAGCGCATCGCTGATAGACTGCGCGGCCACCTCGGCGCTCAGGAGCGCGTGCAACTGAATGGGTGGAGCGGGCCGCGCATCGGTGTCTGGAGCGTGGAGGATTGGCTGGAAGGGCGCCGTGGCGCGCCGGTACCGCCGCTGGTCGGCGCGGGCGAGACGCTGGAGCTGCTGCGCCCGCAGGCCTGGCAGCGGCGGTTGGATGCGGGAGTAAATTAGAGCCGCAATCGCTTCGCCCAATGGTTCAAGAACGCGAGGTTTTCCTGCCGCAAAAGTCCTTTCACTCTGCCCGATAAGCGCGATTCGGGACTGAGGGCTTTGGCCAGCACCTGATAGCGCGCGCGGCCCGTGACCACCCAATTCTTCTCCTGGTCGCTCGAGGTGAACGCTTCGAAGCTGCCGCTGAATAGCGTGTCGAAACGGATGTAAGCCAGCGGTCGTGGCAGGAAATCCAGCGTGAGGAGCGTCTCGCTTTCCTGCAAGGGCTTGATCCTCGCCGGTTTGGCATGGATCCTGACTCCATGGATGGTGTCACTTGCCACCCACAAGGCGAGAATCAACGCTCCATCCGGTTCGTCGTCCGGATTCTGGTAACGGAAGACACGCCAGGCTTTTGCCTCGCGGAGGGGCATTAAAGGTTGTCCCGGAGTTCCTGGATAAAGGACGGCCATTGCTCGCCCTGGTCCGCGAACAACATGCGGAGCAGCTCCGCTTCGGGAATCGGGTGGCTCGCTTCGCCCTGCTCCTGCCCACCCTGCCAGGCGCGCTGCCAGGCGCGATCCTGACTCAGTTGCTGCAGGTACCAGGTAGGCGCGTCGCCGAAACGCGCGATGATCTCATCCAGGCATTGGACCTCCTGGTCCGCCAGTTCGCCCAGGTCCGGGGCGTCAATCGCCTCGATGAAGTAATCGTCGACGACCTTAAAGCCATATGGGCTGTAGATTCCGGAGTCGCGCATCAGTTGGTAGGTGTTGCTCGGCACCGGCCCGTGTTGCCTGGCGACATAGTGATCGCTGCTGATCAGGCGGCCATAGCGCTCCAGATGGGTTTTGTCCGCGAAGTACATCAGTTTGGCGATGCTCATGAAGCTGGGACGAGGGGTGCGAATCGCCAGATACAGGACGACCGCCAGGGCTTTCGCCTGGTTGAATTCTTGCCTCGGTTCGTCCATAGTGGCCCCCATCCATTGCTGGCCGCGGCCACATTGTAACATGCGCTCTTTGACCCTTTTCTCGACGGCGACTGCAGTCACAAAGCGCCGGCCTGCGATGCAACGCATCGCCCGCTATCCTAACCCCATGATCACCCCTACCTTCACCCACGCCCAGGCTCGCCAGCAGCTCGGCCCGGAGCGCGCCGCCCTCCTCTTCGAGATCGTCGCCCGCGCCGACGTGCGCTTCTTACGGCCGCGAAGTGCCGGCACGCGCTTCTTACGGCCGCGAAGTGCCGGCACGCGCCCCCTTTACCTCGTCGGTGGTGTGGTGCGTGATTGGCTGCTCGGCTATCCTGGAAATGAGCTGGACCTGATGCTGGCCGGCCCTTCGCTCCAGGATGCCATCCAATTCGCCCGCGCCCTCCAGGCCGATCTCGGCGGCGAGCTGCGAACCCACGCCCGCTTCGGCACCGCGCAGTGGCTGGCACCGAGCGGCATCGCGGCGATAGAGAACATCGCGGCGATAGAGAACATCGCGGCGATAGAGAACATCGCGGCGATAGAGAACATCGCGGTCGATTTCGCCAACGCGCGCCGCGAACGTTACCCGCGCCCCGGCCAGCTGCCCCAGCCCTACCCCGGCACGGCCGAAGAGGACCTCTGGCGGCGCGATTTCAGCGTCAACGCGCTCGCCCTGCAGCTCAGCCCGCCGCCGGCCTTCGGGCAGCTGCTCGACCCTTGCGGCGGCCAGCGCGACCTGCAAGAGCGACGCCTGCGCGCCCTGCACCCGGCCAGCTTCCGCGACGACCCGACGCGCATCCTGCGCGGTTTGCGGCTGGCGGCCCGCCTCGGCCTGCGCTGGGAGGAAGAGACGGCCCGCTGGGCGCAGGAATCGTTACCGATCCTGGCCCGCCTCAGCGGCAGCCGCCTGCGCGCCGAAATCGAGCACATCCTGCGCGAGCCGCGGCCGGAAGACGCGCTCACGGCGCCGGAAGCGGCTGACCTGCTGCCCACCCTGCACGCGGCTTTCATCGTCGATGGCCAGGTCTTGAGAGAACGCTTCGAATCGTTGCGAGCCGCCCCCCTCACCACCAACCCGATCCCCACCGGCTGGCGCTTGCTGACGATGGGCAACGATGTGGCGCAAGTAGCCGCCCTCGCGGCGCGCTTTTCGCTGCGGAAGGCAGAACGCGCTGGCTTGGCCCTCGCGGCGCGCCTCTACACCGAGCGGCACGCCCTGGCCGACGAGAACCGCCCGCCCGCCGATATCGCCGCCGCCCTGCAAGGCGCGGACGAAGCGACGCGACGCGCGCTCTGGGTCGTCGGCGCTGCACCGCTGCGCCGCCAGCTGATCCGCTACGAGGGTGATTGGCGCCAGCGGCGGCCCGTGCTGACCGGGCGGGATTTGCGGCGGCTGGGGCTAGCGCCCGGCCCGCGCTATCGGGAGCTGCTGGCCGCCCTGCAAATCGCCCGTTGGAACGGCGAAGTGACAAACGCCGCCGAGGAGCGTGAATTGCTGGCGAAGCTGCTGGAAGAGGGTGGAGATATTTGCTCTATACTATGATGGTGCGCGAACGCGAACTATCTAATTCATTGTTGGAAAAGGATTGATTGTTGTGGATTTTGAGTTGTTTCTTCAACTAATGGGTGGCGTGGTTACGCCAATTATGATCGCATTTTTGATGCGTTCTAATGCAAAAGCCCGAAGTAGAGAAGAATATTGGCGCAGTTTGGAACTACAATTACACCCCTCGCGCCTCGAGGTCTATAGAGAGATCTTGGAATTGTTTTCGGTAATGTTCGCTAATGAAGAAGGCATTGCGCATTCACAAAAATATAAAGAGTTCCGAAACAGAAATCGCAGTAGTGAATCCCTTCTAACAATCACAAAGGAAAATTTGGCAAATCGCATCATGAGTTCCCCTGATTATAAGGAGGTTAATTTTAGATTCACTTTACTTGGGAACGATCAAGTAGTACGAACGCATAATCGCTTGATGAATGAAGCTCGTAACTTAGTTGGTCGAAACACTGGTAACGAGAACAATGAAATGCTAGTCATCCATTTAGCAGATTTTCTGCTTGAATTGCGCAAAAATTTGGGTAATGAAGACACGAAATTGAAAAACACTGAAATGCTTGAATGGCTTATTACGGATATCGAAAAATTAGAATCCATAACTTCAGACAAACAGCAGGTTGCAGAGAATTCAACAACATAAAAAGTTTCGTTTTCTAGAATGGTGAAGTCGCCACACCGCGCCCCCTTGACAGCCACAACCTCCTCACTACAATATTTTCGCACAAACATTCTAGGGAGATCATCATGTCCGCCGCGATCGTCTGGGTCGAAATCCCCGTCCTCGATATGCCCGCGCCCTCGCCTTCTACAACGCGCTCTTCCAGCTCCAATCCGAAGCCCACGACGACGGCGAGCGCCTCTCCGCCGTGCTCTGGATGATCCACGACAAGCCCGGCCTCTCGCTCACCCAGACCGCCGGCTTCAACCCCAGCCCGGATGGCCCCTGGATCTACCTGTATAGCGAAGACCCGCTGGAGGAGCTGCTCGCGCGCGTCGAGGCGGCCGGCGGTGAAGTCCTCACGCCGCTCACGTCGATGGGCGATGCCGGTTCCTACACCGCCATCCTCGATACAGAAGGCAACACGATCGCCCTCTATACGCTGCCGGGCGCATAACGCCCACCCCGCCCCTCCGCTAAAATGGTTCTCGTAGCCAGCTGCGGAGGGAACCATGTCCGATAACCATTTTGATGTCATCGTCCTCGGCGTCGGCGGCATGGGCAGCGCCGCCTGCTACGCGCTCGCCGAGCGCGGCGCCCGCGTCCTCGGGCTGGAGCAATTCGACATCCCGCACGCCTATGGCTCCTCGCATGGCGAAACGCGCATCATCCGCCTCGCCTATGCCGAAGGCGCCTTCTACGTGCCCCTGCTGCGGCGCGCCTACGAACGCTGGCAGCGGCTGGAACACGATTTCGGCGAACAACTGCTGCACATCACCGGCGGGCTGGATATCGGCGCGGCCGATTCCGCCCTCATCCACGGTTCGCTCGCCTCCTGCCGCGAGCACGACCTGTCGCACGGGCTGCTGACGGCGACCGAGGCGATGGCCCGCTTCCCCGCCCTGCAGCTACCGCCCCATTTCGTCGCCAATTTCCAGGCGGAGGGTGGCTTCCTGCGCTCCGAACGCTGCATCGTCGCCCATGTGACGCGCGCGCAGGCGCTGGGGGCGGAGATCCATGCGCGCGAGGCCGTTTTGAGCTGGGAGGCGCGCGGCGATTCCGTCCATGTGAAAACGGCGAAGGGCACATATTCGGCGGAACGCCTGGTCGTCACGGCAGGCGGTTGGGCCGGGCAGCTGCTACCGGAGCTGGCGACCCTCGCCCAACCGGAACGCCAGTGCCTGGGCTGGTTCCAGCCGCTAGATCTGCCCCTCTTCACGCCGGAGCGCCTGCCCGTCTGGTTGCTCTATGGCGAGGGCGACGAGGGCAACTGGTATGGCTTCCCGGTGCACGGCATCCCCGGCTTCAAGCTGGGCAAATTCCGCCACCTGGGCGAGCCGATGGACCTGAGCGGCGGTCGCGAGACGACCGCGGCCCGCGAACCGACGGCGGCCGACGAAGCGTTGCTGCGGCGCTTCACTGAGCGCTATTTCCCGCGCGCCGCCGGCCCGACGATGGCCCTGAAGGTCTGCTTCTTCACCAACACGCCGGACGAGCATTTCATCATCGACGCCCACCCACAGCACGAGAGCGTGATCATCGCCGCCGGCTTCAGCGGCCACGGCTACAAGTTCTGCAGCGTGGTGGGGGAGATATTGGCCGAGCTGGCGCTGGATGGGGCGAGTGAGTTGGGGATTGCGGAGTTTGGGTTGGGGCGGTTTGGGTGAGGGGGAATAGCAATCGGTCGATAGGTACAATAAATCAGACGGCGGAAATTTACGCAGGCCGGCTATTAAGCGAAGGCGTGATGGGATGAGCGGTAGAATGGATAAGAAGACGATTTTGAGGGGGATGTGGTGGGTTAAAGGAAACGAGAATGATAAATTTACGGGCATATTGACGTATGGTGGTGGGTATGTTCCAACACTAGAGATATTTCCGAAGGAATATGATTTTGACACACAAAAAGTTCCCAATAATTCTACAATCTATGGAGACGTGTTTAGGGAATCCAAGAATATCCAGGCGGTCACATTATTAGAATGTACATCACAAAATAGCCTAGGGCATTTCGATGTAGGCGCTTTTATTTATAAACAAGAATTTGTATATGCTGACTGCGTTGCTATAGGTATGCTGCTTGATGATGACGAGATAGCACAAGTGCAGTCCCCTCAGAATGTTTATTTGACTTGCCCAGGACTAGACCAATACAGCGCGGCTCATGCGATAGATTACATCTGGAAGGACAACATTCCAAAAGGCAGAGCTTACCGCATCAATGATCTTGATAAAATTGTGTACACTCAGCCAAAACCTATCGTAATTGAAATTGATATTGGAACTATCACAATATCGCTAGGACAATCAAGCACAGCCAGAGACATATCATCACGATATTTGATTCACATCAGTATGAAGAATCCTACGCCTGAGGCCGAGGTCAACTCACTGATTTATTCACAGTTACTGTCTTTTCTTTCGTTAATGACAGGGCGAAGAGAATATATTGAAACCCATAATATTTCTATAAACTCGAATCAAACAAGGTCTGGTTCTTTGACTATAGAACTCAATTACGGGCATATTGCTCACTCAACGCAAGAAACAAAGTATTCCATATTGCAAACGCTCTTGCTTGGCAGAGAAGAAAATATGAGAAAGTTTGCAACTTTGTTTCCAAAGTGGCGCGAGAATTTCGCATTCGTTGAAGACTTAGCTTTCCACTATTTACAGATGGTTAATCAACCCACCGAAACCAACATACTACAGGCTTTTCCTCATATTGAAACGTATGTGCTTGAAAGATTATCGAAGAAGAATATGAAAAGCATGTCCAACATCTTGAGCAAAGTCATCCACTCCAACGCTAAATATTTTTCATACAGTAACGTCTATCCCCAACATTTCCCGACAGACCGAATAGACCATATTGCCAACCAGCTTGCGAACTTTCGCCACAAACGTATACATCCAAAAAGCGACAAAGAATGTATGTTTTCTTTAGAAGAAGTCTACGCACACATAAATGTGATCTTGCGTTCGATTTTCTTAAAAGAAATGGAATACTCTTATAAAGATATTGACGGTGAAATAGGGCACTGGAGATTGTGGCGTCAGATAGATGGGGAAAAATAATGAAAATCGAACTGAACTAAATCACAGTGCGCGAACTCACTCAAAGATACCATGACAATGATGATGGCCGAAGGCGGCAAAACCAACGAGGAAAACTGCCAAATGCTATGTAGAAAATGCAATCGTGAGAAGTCTGCCAGATAATCAAGAATCAAACCTACCCCCACGGCCCCACCAAGCCCCGCTGCAGCATGCTTAGCCCCACGCTCGCGTTGAAGCCGCCCAGGATCGCGTAGGCCAGCGCCGCGCTGCGGTCCTCGCGCCCGTGCAATAGGCTGTAGGTACCCGGCATCATCACCACCAACCACAACATGTAGAGCAGGTAGGTCGTCAGGCGCGGCGGCCGCAACCCCGCCGCCAGCATCGCCAGCCCCACCAGCAAAACCAACGCTGCTAAACCCGTGCTGATCAGCACCGCGCCCCAATAGTTACCGCCCAGCGGCTCGTCCCGCCCTGCCAGCACCGCCGCCCATAGCCCCAGCGCTGCCGAATAAAGCAGGTGCATCACGAAGAGGATGCCGTGGAAATCGCCCGCGTTCATAGAATGCCGCTCACGACACCAACGCCGCGATGAGCCAGCCGGCCACCAGCCCGTTCAGCAGGAGCAGGGCCTGCGTCTGCAGCGCGCCGCTCGGGTCCGCCGCCGCGCTGCCCCGCATGTCGAGGCTGCGCGGCAGCCTTGGCCCGCGCCGCCGCAAACGCGGCCAGAGCGCGGCCAGCGGCGCCGTCACCAACAGCGCCCAGCCCGCCGCCGCCGGGAAGAGCCCCGCGCGATACGCCTGGACGACGCAATAGGCACTCAGCGCGACGGTCGCGTACATCGCCAGCCGCGCGCCGCGCTCGCCGAGCAGCCAGGTCGTGTTGCGCAGGCCGGCGCTGCGGTCCGTCGCCGCGTCGCGCAATTGGTTATACAGCTGCCCATAAGCTGAGAGCAGCGCTGCTGCCGCCAGCAACCAGACCGCTTCCCCAAGCGTGCGCGCGTAGAGCCAATAGCCCGTCAGGAAGAGCAGCGCGCTCAGCATCAACGCGTGCGAAACGACATCGACGAGCGCCCATTTCTTCAGGCGCACCGGCCGCCAGGAATAGAGATGCGCCAGCGCCAGCGTCACGGCCCCCGTGATCAGCACCCGCCCGCCGCCGAAGGCATAGCAGGCCAGCGCAGCGGCAGCGGCGAGGGCGCAGCCGCGGTAGGCGGCGCGTGCGGAAAGGCGACCGCTGGCGATGACGTTTTGCGGCGCGCGCGCGGCATCGAGCGCGTCGTCCGGCGCATCCTCAATATCATTCAGCATGAAGGCATAGGCGACCGCGAGCATGTTGCCGGCGAGGCTGGCGAGCAGTCGCCCATCGAGCGGCCGCGCCGTGAATTCCGCGCCCAGCAGGGCGCCGAGCACGGTGAGCGGCAGGACGAAAGGCACGAATTCTTGCCAGCGGCTCAGCTGCAGCCAGACGCGCATGGGCGCCTCCGCAGGGAAAGTGGGAATGGGGTGTGGCGCCGCGCAGTATAGCAGGGCGGCGCCTGGGCTTTCGGCAGGGCGCGCATCCCCGACCCGGCGGCTCCGGGCGACGCGGACGCCTAATTGTCCGCCTTCATCGCTGCGCGCGAGCAGCTAGAACGGGTCCTGCGGGAATGGCTGGCGGGGCTGAGAGCTTAGTTTTCGCTGGCGGGAGGGTTTTTACTCGTCGGCTCGGGGATGCCCAGGCGCCGATACACTTCCGGATGCGTACTGCCATGCGCGTACTCGTGGTGCTCATAGATTTGTTCAGCGGCCGTCCTCCGTCGGATTTCGGGGACCGGATTATCGCTGCGCTTAGATTTTTCTCGTTTCTCAGGTCCAATCATCCGAATCCTCCTTCAGGTGCAATTGCGACTCTTGAACCCAATGGTAACCACCCTCCGGGGTGATTGCGGCAACTTGCAAACTTCCCCCACAAGTGGGAACACCTTTCCTATAGATTTCAAACTCTTTATAACCAATTGTAGTGCGTAGCACAAAAGCAGCGAAATCTACAGCATCTTGTAGCGGCATGGAATTGAAAAGTATTTGCGTCCTGAATTCGTTCTCTTCCTCAATTTGCTTAATCCGCTGGGGCGGCATCTCACTTGCTTTTATAAACTGTAGTAAATCTGGATCATAGCCACGATACAAACGCGTAAATGGGGTGGTCTCCCCACGCCACACCACACCAAACTCTTCATTTTGTCGCACCTTTTTCGGCGTTGGGTCTTCGGGAAAAATGATCTCCCACTCTTCTGCTTGTTTAGATCCTTTTGAGTAACCAGCGAGATAAAGGCCGAGTTTCGGCTTGTAGAAAACTTCAGTGTACTCCTTTTCATACTCTCTTACATACTCTCTAGCTATATAACACGAGAGGTTCACAGCAATATCTTCAACTGTTGAGTGGGTATTTATTTCTACGAATTCTCGCACCATATCTAAAACAAATTTCTCTCCTATATCAACCCCATCACCATATACAAACAACCCAATAGACAAGTCCCCAACCTGTGTCAATTTTCGCGCGTTTCTATAGGTCATAACCACGCTTCTTTCTCGTATCAGTATGCTCATACTATCCGTCCCCAGCACAAGCCCATCCGGAACTCGCACACTCACGCAAATCGTCACTCTGCCGCTCCTTCTCACCCAACCGGCGCAAACTATAACGCAGCACCCGCTTCTTACACCGATTTAACAACCCCGCGCCGGCCCTCGCGCGCGTTCTGCGCTATACTGAACGCGAAAATACGATTTGCCACTTATGGAGGAGAACATGACCTTCTTCCAATCCCCCGCGGCGAAAGCCAAAACCCAGGCCTTCGCGCCCGCCATCGTCGATGTCCGCCCCATCATCCGTTGGACCTACCTCTGGATGTTCCTCGGGCTACTCGTCACCGCCGGCGTCGCCATCCTCACCGCCAGCTCGAGCGCGCTGCTCACGCTCAGCCTCAACCCGCTCGTCAGCATCGGCTCGCTCATCGCCACCTTCGGCTTGCTCATCGTCATGAGCAAGGGCCTGGTGACTCGCTCGGTGAATACCACTTCCACGCTCTATTTCGTCTTCTGCGCACTCATGGGCTTCTCGCTGGCGGTATTGCTGCATGTCTATAGCGGCGCCAGCATCGCCTACGCCTTCCTTTCCGCCGCCATGCTCTTCGGCGTCATGTCCGTCTTCGCCTATACGACGAGCATCGACCTCACCAAATACTCCAGCTACTTCTTCATGGGCCTGGTCGGCCTGCTGCTGACCTCGTTCGTGAACGGTATCCTGCTGCGTTCGAGCGGGATGGAGCTGCTGATCAGCGCCTTCGGTGTGCTGCTCTTCACCGGGCTCATCGCCTACGATACCCAGCGCGTGCGCAAAATGGCCGCGCACCCACAGCTGCAAGACGACGGCAACCTGGCGCTCAAGCTGAGCATCATGCTCGCCGTCAGCCTCTACCTGAATTTCCTGAACCTCTTCCTCTTCCTGCTGCGCCTCTTCGGCGGCGGGCGGGATTAGCTTTCACCGCGGCCCGCTAATTTCGGGAGTTTGTGGGTAATGCTCAGGTTGAGAGAATGATCATGCGCCGCATCCTGTGTATCGCCTTCCTGGGGTTGTTCTCCGTGACGGCCGTCACCGCGCAGGACGACGATACCATCCCTCAACCTTATCCCATGCTCTTTCCCGCAGGCATAAACATCCCCTACGACTCGGACGACCCCTGGCTATCTCCGACTGGCGCCGTGGGTTCTACGGATACCGTAGGAAATTTCGAATGCGCACACTGGGAAAACAGCGGCTTACAATTGATCCCCTACCGCAACGAATTGTGGATTTTCTTCCATCCACAGGATGATCAATTTGTGTTCTGCGGGATACCTCTCCCCTATCCATATCCAGCGTCCCCGGCCAACATTAGCGAAAAGGCCAACGGAGAAAATGCGCTCAGCATCCCGGAGCGCCCGCAGGCCATCTTGGGCAATTTCACCATTCGCCCGCTGGCGGATCTGTCAGTCGCGGAGCTGGCGCGCGCGCAGGAGGATGGTGTCATCCCGCATCAGCGCCTGGCGGATGGCGGCTTCATCCTCGGCTTTCCCTCGGCGCCCATCACCATCGTCAGCTTTTCGGATTACGCCTGTCCACATTGCCAGACATATGAGGAAGATATCATCGCCCAGGTGATCGAAATCTTCGTGGCGACGGGCCGCGCGCGCGTCGAATATCGTTTCTTCCCGACGATTGACTACCGCAGCGGCGGCTACCATTCGAAGCTGGCCGCCTGCGTGGGCGAGCTAGCGGAGGAACGCTTCTGGGTCGGGCACGCTTTCCTCTACCAACGGGCCAGCCGCGGCCGCCTATCTTTCGGCAACACCGGCCACCTGCTGGCCGAAGCGACCGGGCTGGAATACCAAGCGCTCCAGGAGTGCACGCGAACGGTCACGCAGGTGGATGTGGATGTCGCGCTGGGGCAGAGCGCCGGCGTGCGCGGGACACCGATGTTGTCCTTCCGTTATCTGGCGGATGGCCTGTCGCTCACTCCAGCGCGACGGGCGCTTCCTTTTGCCGAATTGAGCGCGATCATCAAACAGGCGATATTTCGCTAGCGCCGTGGCGCCCCTCGTCGCGCTTCCCCCCACTCGAATTACCACACTCTGACAAGAATACGGAGAAAAAATGAGCTCATCCCAGCGCAATCCCAAGCTATACATCTTGCTCGCCCTCCTCGTGGCCGCTGCGATCGCCATCACCTACCCGCTCTGGAGTCCCTACTTCATCAATGACGTCGTCGACGAAGCCTTTCCCGGACTCGATAGCGCCGAACGCGAGAGCGTCCGCGCTATGCCGGAAGCACAACAGGAAATCCTGTTGGAAATGAGCGAGGAGCAACCCGATATGGCCGCCGATACCGCGCGCGCCATGATGGCCGACGACGAGGTCATGGACGACAACATGCCCGCCAGCGAGATTGCGCCCTCCTTGCTCAGCAGCGCCAGTTGGATCGAAATCGACCCCGTGCACCGCGCCGAGGGCAGCGCCAGCATCTGGCTGGTTGGCGACACGCGCGTCCTGCGCTTCGAGGACTTCCGCGTTACCAACGGGCCGAAGCTGCACGTCCTGCTGACCAAAAACGTGCCCAAAAGCATCTTCGCTGGCGTGGAGGACTATATCGACCTCGGCCCGCTGAAAGGCAATATCGGCAACCAGAACTACGAAATCCCGGCCGATCTGGACCTCAGCGAATACCGCAGCGCCGTCATCTACTGCATGCCTTTCCACGTGGTCTTCAGTTCGGCGGAGCTGGTTCCAGCGCAGTAAACAGCGGCGGAGTAACCTGCCACCCACTCAGCAATTCGGGCGCTCTTCGGGAGCGCTCGAATCTCTTAGCGCGCGCCGCGCTCCCCCGGCCCGCTGCTAGAATAGCCTCATGACCTGGCTGCCTCCGCCCGCATGACTCTGCTCATCATGCTCGTCTTCGGCACCGTGCTGCTCGGTTGCGGCACGCTGCTATCGCCCGCCTGGCCCAGCGCCCAACCGCGCATCGGCCTGCTCACCGCCCTCACCCTGGCCCTTGTCATCGTCGGCAGCTGCATCTACGCCATCCTCTTCGGCTGGGATACGCTCGTCGTCGATTACCTGCTCTTCGCCCTGGTGACGACGGTATTCCTGGGTGGCACCCTCAGCTACGGCCAACTGCGCGCGCAACGCCAGGGCCGCGAGCTGGCCGACCGCGACCAGGGCTGGCCCGGCCCGCGTGACCTCACCTTCCTGGCGCTGGGAGCGCTGGTTTTCGCCATCCCCGCCCTGCTCTTCCCGGTGCCGCTGGATACGGACGCCCAGGGCTTCGGCTACCTGGCCCTCATGCTGCGCGAAGGGGGCGATTTCACCTCACTCGCGCCCTGGCACCCGGAAATCAGTTACCTCTACGCGCCCGGCTTCTCGGCCATCATCGCCTATTTGAGCGCGCAGATCGGCGCTGGCGTGCACGAGGTGCAGCTGGGCGTGGGCGCCGTGCTGGGCGCGTTGGCGCTCTGGCTGGCGTACGATTTCGGCGCCGAGCTGCGCGATAAACGCCTCGGCCGGGCAATGGCCGCCGCGCTCCTGCTCGGGGGCGGGGTGTTTTCCGCATTTCTCGATTCGCATTACACGGCGCTGCTCGGCCTCGTCTTCGCGCTCGCCTTCTTCACCTTCGCCCATCGCTGGCTGCGGGATGGCTACGCGGCCGATGGCGTCGCCGCGGCCTTGCTATTGGGCGCGTTGGCGCTCGCGCATCCGGATATGACCATCATCACCGGGTTGGGTTTCGCGCCCTGGTTGCTGCTGCTGGGCTTGGATCGGCGCTCGCGGCCGCCTTGGCGGCGCTGGTTGATTCTGGCGCTGGGCGTGCCCGCCCTCGCGGCGCTCTGCATCGCGCCCTGGTTGCGGACGAGCGCGGCCCTATTGGGCGGCGATATCGTCTCCCCCTTCGAGCGGGCAGCCCGGCATTGGCGCGTGCTGCTGCTGCCGCCCTTTCACGGTACCTGGCTGCTGCCGCTGGTGGCGTTGGGGGCCGTAGTTGGTTGGCGGGAGACCTGCGGTCTCAGTCAAAGACGCGCGACGCTCCTGGCGCTTTCCTGGCTGGCGCTGGTGGTGGATTTCTCGACGACGGGCATCCTCGCTCGCCTAGCGCCGGGGCTGTTGGCGCCCGTCATGCGCTACGATTACCCCTTCAGCATCGCCTGGCATGGGCCGATCATCCCTTATACCCTGCTGGGCGGGCTGGGCGCGCTCTGGCTCTGGGAGAATTGGCTGTCGCCGCGCGTCGGCAGTTGGTTGCGGCGGCGCGCCTGGGCGCTCTTCGCGGCTGCTTTCGCCCTGGCCCTGGCCATCGTCGTCGGGCGCGAACCCCTGCTGCGCGCGAGCAAGGGCCGCATCCCGGCGCGAGTCTTCGCGCTGCATGGCGCTTTCGCTTCCGCGGATGACGTGGCCGCCCTCGAATGGCTGCGAGATCACAGCGCCGCCGACGCGCGCCTGCTGAATTTCCCCGCGCCGCAGGAGGGCGAATGGGCCGCCCCTCATCGCCGAGCGCGACGCCGTCTATTACCGCTGGCAGCCCTTCTTCCGCGGCGACGAAGCGAGCCGCGCCGAGCAGGTATCCTTCCGCGCCTTCTGGCGCGACCCGGCGGCCGCAGAACACGAGGCGCAATTGCGCGCGGCGGGCATCACGCATGTCGTGTTGCCGCAAATCGTCGCGCGGCCGGATCTGCACGCGGAGATGTATCGCTGGCGTGAGCCCTTCGCCTGGGCGCCGGAATGGCAAATGGCGAGCGACCTGGCGGACGCGCCCTATCTGCAGCTGGTCTACGACCAGCGCGGCGCGCGAGTGTATGCCTTGGTGGGGGAATGAGGAGCAGCAGCACCACCAACCCCCTCCACATCCTGCTCGTCCTCGCCATCCTGCTGGTCGCCGCCACCTTCGCCCCCCTCTTCGTGCGGCGCGCGCAGCTGGAGGGCATCCCCACACCGTTGATTGTCTGGCTGCGCCTGGCGCTCTCCGCCGCCGCGATTACCCCCTTCGTCCTGCGCCGCGAAGCCGCTGCCCTGCGCCAATTGCGCCGTCGCGAACTGCTGCTCTCGCTCGCCGCTGGGTTCTGGCTCGTCTGTAACTTGCTGCTCTTCTTCGCCGCGCTGGAATACACCGGCATCCTGGTGACCTCCGTCCTGCGCCGCACCACGCCGCTCTGGACCGCGCTGCCGGAGGTCTTCCTGCTGGGGGCGATCTTCCCGCGCCGTCTGTGGTGGGGCATCGCCATCACGATGCTCGGCGGCGCCCTGGTCGCCCTGAGCGGGGGCGAGGGTACGGCCGGATTGGCGGGCGGAGGGCAAGCCCTGGGACAACTTTCCGCCAGCCAGTGGGGTGCGTTACTGGCGCTGGGTGGCGCGGCCTGCGGCGCCTTTTACTACGTGTTGGGTCGTTATCTAAACGCGCATATGCCGATGCTGACTTATAGCTGGCTGGCCTTCGCCTGGGGCGGTTTGATCTCCGGCGTCTTGCTGCTGTTCTGGCGCATCCCGCTGGGCGGCTATTCGCTGGCGGGTTATGGCTGGGCGCTGAGCGTCGTCGTCATCGCCCAGCTCGTCGGCCACCTCGCCATCAACTGGAGCGTCGGCAAATTGCACGCGACGACCATGAGCCTCGTGATGCAGCTGAGCGTGGTGACGAGTGGTTTGCTGGCCTGGCTCTGGTTGGCGGAGCTGCCACTCCCCGGTGAAGTGCTGGGCAGCGCCGTCGTGCTGGGCGGCGTCGCCCTGGCTACTTTGCGGCGCCCGGCCCGCTCCAGCTAGCCGCCTCCGCCCTTCGCTATACTTAACTCCCTACCCGCCTGGAGCTGCTCCATGCCCTCACCCCACCTCCTCCGCTACCACCACGCCACCCTCACCATCCCGCCCGGCAGCGAGGGCGCGGCGCGCGCCTTTTATTGCGATATCCTCGGCTTCACGGAAATCCCTAAACCCGCTGGTTTGCGCCCCGGCGGCGTATGGTTGGAGGGTGGCTGGGCCGCGCCCATCAGCGACGCGCCACCAGGCAGCGGCAGGGCGCTGCTGCAATTGCACCTCACCATTCAGGATGACATCGAGCGCTCAGCCGACCGCGCGCACCTCGCTTTCCTCGTCGACGACCTATCGGCGCTCCGCGCGCGCCTGGCGGCCGCCGGCATCACGATTGCGGAATCCATCGCGTCCATCCCCGGCCACACGCGCTTTGAATGCCGCGACCCCTTCGGCAACCGTCTCGAATTTTTACAGGAAAACGCCTAGCGCCTCACCCCGGCTCTCAGCCGACCGGCGTACCGACTCGTTCCTCAAGTCGGCGTCCAGCCGAAGGGCGTCTCCTCCGTGCTGGCGGCGGGCGGCGGCGGTGGCAATTCCAACGCGCCTCGCCCCGGCTCTCAGCCGACCGGCGTACCGACTCGTTCCTCAAGTCGGCGTCCAGCCGAAGGGCGTCTCCTCCGTGCTGGCGGCGGGCGGCGGCGGTGGCAATTCCAACGCGCCTCGCCCTCTCCGCGCCAGGCGCCGCAGGTCGCGCCCATCGTAGATCTGGCCATTTTGGCGCGTGTCGGCACTTCGCGGCCGTAAGACGCGTGTGCCCGCGCCTTCCGCTTCGCCCTCGCCCTGTGCGAGCTGGAGGGCGATCTGCGCCACGCCCCGCGCCAGTTGCGCGATCGGCATCGGCGCCCAATTCCCCAATCCAGGCAGCCAGGCCATAACGGAGAGGGCGCGGAAGAAGAGCGGTCGCCGTCCCGCGCGATAGGCGAGCGGCGCTCGGATGATGGCATACCGCAAGCCGCTGCGCGCCAGGTAGCGCTCCGCCGCCCGCTTCGCCGCCCGATATTCGCGCGGCAACCAGGGAGCGGGCGCGCTGCTGAGCAGGAGGAATTGTGGCACGCCATCCTGCACCGCCATGTTCACGACATTGCGCGCGGCCGCGAAATTCAGCTGTTTCGCCGAGAGGCCGCGGGTCGCATCCGCGCGCAGGCTACCGATGCAATGCAGCAGCAACGCCGCGTCGCGCCCCCGTCCGCGCAGGCTGGCCGCGCTCCAGGCGTCGGCCCGTTCCCAGTCCGTGCTGGCCGCGGCTGGCGGCGGCGCGCCCGGCGCCAGCCACAACCGCAACGGCGCGCCTGCCGCGGCCAGGGCGAGCGCGATCTGCTCCCCGAGGCAGCTGCTCCCCCCGCTGATCAGGATGGTCCCGTCGTGGCCCACCGACATCTCGTTTCGTCGCTCGGATTCGTGAAGAGTATACCGCCTGGCGAAACAGGCGGGTGTGGCCCGCGCGGCAACCTTCTGAGATAGCATATACTATTAGGGAGCATGTTCAGACAGGAGCAGGACATGGCCAATAGCGGCAATTTGCACCTTCCGGACCTGACCATCAAAGGCTTTCGGGGGATTGATGCGCTTTCCATCTCCCGTTTGGGCCGCGTGACACTATTGGCCGGAAAGAATAGCGTGGGCAAGACAACAGTGTTGGATGCCGTGCGGGCATATGCAGCGCGCGGGCGCGCATCTGCTCTGGTCAAGATACTAGAGGGCCGAGATGAGGTTTTCGAAGCGATTGATGAAGATGGTGAGAATTATATTGCGCCAGACTGGCCAGCCCTTTTTTACGGGCGAAAATTTACTGACAACATATGTTTATCCATCGGCCCAACAGGCGGTAAGAATACACTTAAAATCAAATCCACTTCCCTATCTTCCTTAAGTGATGAAGAGGCTTCTACTCTGGGCTGGCACTCATTCGACATGTTCCTGGATCACACTCTGCAGGCGCTCATAGTTGAAATGAACGAGGCGGAGCATCTAATTGCTTGGAGTATCCCTGAGAGAGGCGGTTTGGAAAACATACCGATTCGAAGGCATCTTACAGATGCTCGCAAAAACAAACTGCCCCCTGTGATAAGTTGTACGTCATTGGGCCCTAATTCGTTAAGCATCCCCGAATTAGCCCCATTCTGGCTCCAAGCAATAAGGTCAGCGAAAGATGCTCAAGCATTACAGGCGTTACATCTGACCTTCGGTGCAGATGTGACTCGTGTAACGTTCGCCGGCAATTACCGACCAAGTTACACGGGAATCGGTGCTAGTGCATTGGTCAATCTCAAGAATCATGATCGCCCGGTTCCTTTACGAAGCCTGGGCGACGGCGCTATCCGTCTCTTCAGCGTTTCCCTCGCCCTTGTAAATAGCCGCGGCGGCTTCCTGCTCATTGACGAAGCAGAGAATGGCATCCACCATTCGGTGCAGGCGGATTACTGGCGCATGGTCTTACAGACGGCGCAGGAGAACAATGTGCAAGTGCTGGCGACTACGCACAGCTGGGATTGCGTACGGGGCTTTGCACAAGCAGCGACGGAAAATGAAGAAGTTGAGGGCGTGCTGGTCCGCCTCGAAAAGGATGAGGATGGTCTCTATACCGTAGAGTATTCCGAAGAGAGGCTCCAAACCGCCGCTGAGCACGACATCGAGGTTCGCTAACGTTGCCACCTTCGGGCAAATCATCACCGCGTGTACTACTCGTCGAAGGATTAGATGACTTACACGTGGTCCTTCATCTCTGTATACGCTCTGAAAATATGCCAAAGTTTTGCATCATCAACAGAGAGGGTAGAGACAATATCCTAAAAACTGTCAACGAAGAAATAGCTGTTTCAGATCGAGCAGTAGTTGGCATCTTATTGGACGCAGACAACGATTTAGCAAAACGTTGGAAGAAAATTAAGCGCAAGCTCCAAGAAAACGATATAGAGCTGCCTGATAAGCCTAATCCTACAGGTACAATCATCGAGAGCGCCCCTCGCCGTCCTCGCATCGGCATCTGGTTGATGCCAGACAATCAATCGCCCGGCGAACTGGAGGATTTCATCGTTAAGATGATCCCTGACGGCGACCCGGTCTGGCCCTTATCCAAATCTTATATCAACGGTATCCCTGAGCCAGACCGCGAGTTTAAAGAGGGGAAAATTCTGAGGGCCAAAGTACACGCCTGGCTAGCAACGAGAGAAGAGCCGCGTAAAATGGGCTTAGCCATTAAAACCGAAGATCTCGATATTGTTGGTGCAACCTGTGTGTCCTTCGTGGCTTGGTTACGCGAACTATTTAAATAACTACTTCTTCCCAACTTTAATACCCGCCCCACCCACCTCAGCAGCGATTTTTCCCCTGTTATACTGACCCATAAGGGTCCGCCCCTCGTCCCACACCCCAACTTTCCCTGATCTGTCTCCAACCCCGGGCGCCTACAACTGGCAACCGATTGTGGAGGCACACACCATGAAAAAGACATTCCTCGCAGGGGCGCTCTGCCTGCTGTCGATCGCTTCGTTACACGCGCAAGAATGCAGCTGGCGTGGCATCCCCATCGCGCCCGAAGACTGCTGCGCCCCCTACGTCCGCGATGATTACCACTACCCCCAATCGGTGGAGCAGGAAATCATCGCCGCCCAGGGCGGGGAAATCTGCAGCCCCTACACCGGCGAATGCTTCGAAAGCCGCACCGAGACGGATATCGAACACATCATCGCGCTTTCCGAAGCGCATGACAGCGGGCTCTGCGCCGCCACGGACGAGGTAAAACGCCAATTCGCCTCAGACCTGCTCAACCTGACGCTCGCCTCTCCCGCGCTCAACCGTTATGAAAAGCGCGATCGCGACGCCGCCGACTGGTTGCCCGAACGGAACCGCTGCTGGTTCGCGGCGCAAATCGTAGCCGTTCGCCTGGCCTATGGCCTGACCATTGACCAGCGCGAAGCGGACGCGCTGGAAGCCACGCTCTCCGATTGCGGATGGCCCGAAGAAATCTACCTCTACTTCATCACCCATCCGACTCCGGTGAACGCATACGCTTGCGCGGCGACGTCCTGCGCGGTGGTCGCCAGCCTGTCCTCCCACTCCGCGGTTGTGACTGTCGGTGTAACGCAGGGTGAAGCGGTCGACGACGATCCCTGCTGGAGGGAAATCGCGTACGAGGGGAAATCCGCCTACCTCTACTGCTCCTGGTTCACTCCCATCGAACCATGCTCGCGTCGGGCACAATCCCCTACAGATGCCCGCGAGGCTTACCCCGACCTCACCTGTGGCGAAATTTACGAGCGCTTCGGCGAAGCCGATTTCTCCCGCGATCACCCCGCCTACTCCACCCGACGGGATGGAGATGGCGACGACATCGCCTGCGAACGATAACACCATGTGACCGCTATCCACTGGGGCACGCCCTTTCGTTTCCCGTAGCGCGTCCATTTCTGCTAGATTCGTCTCTCATATCATGCCTCGCATCATCCTTTCCTTCACGTTGATTTTCCTGCTTTTCGCCGCGCCTACCCTGGCGCAAGAAGCGAGCCAGGCAACCCCCTGCGGCCTCGTCGATGATTTGCGCGACCCGCTGGAGCCGCTCACCCTCCGCTACGACGATTTCGGCATCTTCCGCGCCCGTTTCGGCGGCCAGCATGTCGGGCTGGATATCGGCTTCAGCGAAAATGCCGTCGGTGCGCCCGTCTTCGCCACCGCCCGCGGGCAGGTGACCTATGCCGACCCTTACGGTTGGGATACCGAAGGCGGCGTCATCGTCCTCGCACATCGCTTCCCGGATGGCAGCCACGCCTACAGCCTCTATGGACATATCGTGCCCGAGGGCGAAACCTTCCCCGCGGTCGGGCGCTGTGTGGAAGCGGGCACCGTGCTGGCGCGAATCGGCATCCCAACCCTGAGCGCGCCGCACCTGCATTTCGAATTTCGCGATTTCCTGCCCGATAGCGGCGGCCCGGGTTACGTTCCCGGCAATCCCTTGGAAGCCGGCTGGTTCCACCCGCTGGATTTCGCCGCCGCCTGGCGCCTGCGCCTGAACCTGCTCGCGCGAGACGGCACTTCGCGGCCGCAAGAAGCGCGAGACGGCACTTCGCGGCCGCAAGAAGCGCGCGCCGCTTACCACAGCCCCCAGGCACCTTCTCTGCCGCCCGTTCTCCTGCCGGATGGGCAGCTCGTCCTGGCCAGCGGCAACACCTTATTATCCCTCACGCCCATGAACCAGCTGCGCTGGCGTTTACAAAGCGACGCGCCGCTGCATGGTTTGCTGGCGCTGGCGGATGGGCGCATCGTCGCCAGCACGCACGCGGGGCAGCTGCTCGTCGTGCGCGGCGGCCGTTATCTGTCCATCTGGGCAGCGCGTGAGGCGGCCGGCGGCCTACCCCCCGTCGTGCTGGGCGAACGGCTGATCTTCGCCAGCGAGGACGGGGCCCTTTCCGCCCATTCGCCCAGCGGCGATCTGCTCTGGCAAAGCGAACCTCTCGAGAACGCGCGCCCCGTGGCTCTGGAAGCCTCGGAACACACGATCGCCCTGCTCGTTGAAGATGCCGCGGGCGCGCGCCTGCAGCTCTTCGCCGACGACGACGGCCGTTTGCTCGGCGAATGGTCCTTCAGCACGTCCCCTCTATTAGCAGCCCGCCCGAACGGTGGTTGGTGGCTCTATGACGGCTCGTCGCTATCGCTGTTGACCGTAGCAGCGGGAGAATGGCGGCTGGAGGTGCGGGCGACGGTGGACGCCGTGAACGCGCCGGACCGCGCCGCGCAATTGCACGCGCTGGCGGATGGCGGCGCTGTGCTCTTCACGGGCGAGGGAGAAGCCATGATGATCGCCTTCGCGGCCGATGGGCGGCGGCGCTGGGAGCAGCCCTACCCCAGCCTGTCTCACCGCAGCCCACCGCTACTGGCGAGCGCGGCCGATGGCTGCTGGTTGGCGGCGCTGGCGGAGGATGGCACGCTGCTCCTCCTCAGCGGCGCGGATGGCCAGCCATTGCGGGAAGCACCCTGGCCGGGCGCGCTCTACCCCGGCGGTCAGCGCCAAGGCCAACCGGCGGCCCGCCTACTTCAGCGCCAGGGCGACACGCTCCTCGTCGGCGCCGGCTTTCTGAGCGTGCTGGCCCTGGATCTCGCCGCCGCCCCGGCCGAATTGCGCTGCGATACGGGCGAGTGAATTGGTTGGCGAATAACTGGCTAGTATAATAGCGCTGTATTCTAGGAGATAGGTAAGAGGTGACCACTTGTCCGCTCGACAGATAACGCTCAGAGGCTGGCATCGAAGCAGGTCGCTGGCCTCCGGCAAGCGCGAATTGGGCCGTTATTACACAGCGGGCAATCCTTTCACGCACCCCGCTTTTTTGCGCTGGGCACAGGCGGCGCGGCTGCCCAACGCCCGGATTTTGGAGCCCTTTGCCGGCGCTAATCATCTGATTCACCATTTGCAATCCATGGGTCTCTGTTGCTCGTTCACTTCTTATGACATCACTCCAGCGAACCCCCGCGTTCAGCAGCGAGACACGCTAGCAGACTTTCCGACGAATTACGATGTGTGCGTGACCAACCCACCCTGGCTGGCCAAGAACAGTGCCACTGCGCGCGGATTGCCATTTCCGCCCTCCAAGCACGATGACCTGTATAAAGTGGCGTTGGAACGCTGCCTGGAACATTGCGCCTGGGTCGCAGCACTCATTCCCGAGTCCTTCATCCGCGCGGATATCTACCAAGACCGCCTGCAGGAATTCGTGAGCCTGACCGCCAATATGTTCGAGGATACGGGGCACCCTGTCGGGTTGGCATTATTTGGCCCGAAAAGCGTCGCTGATGTGCAGACCTGGTCCGGTTTCGAGAAAATCGGGTCGCTTGCGTCGCTCCAAAAATGCGCCCAACGCCGCTGCCGGATGGGCCGCAAGTGCGCTTCAACGAGCAGTTTGGAAACTTAGGCCTAATCGCACTGGATAATACGCGCGAAGCATCCATCCGCTTTTGTGAAGTGCGCGAATTGGACGACTACACGGTCAAACCCAGCGGGCGTCACATCACGAAGTTGCTAGTGGCTGGGCCTTTGCGCATCGCAGCTTGGAATGCGTTTATTCGCAAGTTTCGCGAGCGAACGGGGGATGTTCTACTAACTTGTTACAAGGGCATACGAAAAGATGGCAAATATCGCCGACGGCTCGATTGGGCTCTGGCGCGGGGCATCATTCACCATGTCCACTAATTCACCTCCACCTGATTACGAAGCGATTGTGCGCGAGGCCTGGCGCAAGAACGCGAGGGAAGTTCCACATAACCTTTCCCAGAATGACGCCAATATTTTGAAAAAGATCCGAACGTATACTGAACGTTTCAATTATCCCATTGTCGAAGTGAAAGATAAAATTAGTTCAGATCCTATGTTCGCTGCCCATTTTGCCAAAGAGCCTCGCCGCCAAGGCATTCACGAACGTGTTGCTGCAGAATGGCTACAACAATTACCGGCTGTAAATCAATTTAAAGTCTTACCCAAAAAAGGCGCTGACGCGATCTATGTGACTAGCGACGGAGAGATTCAGCGCGGTGCTGATTTACACAATCCACCTGGCAAATCTCTCGATTTTCGTTGGTTCACCGGAGAGACCGCTTGTTATGCCATGCACAAATACACCAAGCAAAGTGGTGGCGACCAAGATAACCAGTTTACGGAAATGCGAAATCTCTTAGAATCTTTTATTAGGTGTCGGGACAGGCACTGTATTCTGCTGATCATTGTGGATGGCCCCTACTATACGAAGGAAAAACTGGAAACTTTGAAACATCTAACCCGATCTCACCCACCCAAAAGCTACGCAACTCCAATTGGGAAGGTGCCCGATCTCTTATCCGAGTACCGGTAACCCCAGCCCCGCCATCTCGTTTATTATCCCCCGTGACCGTCTCCCATTGGCAAACCGACCCCGAACCGCCGCTTTATGAAGCCGATTTCCTCGTCATCGGCGCGGGGCTCACCGGCTGCAGCGCCGCCCTCTTCGCCGCGGCCGCCGGCCGCCAGGTAACCATCACCGACGCGCGCGGGCTCGGGCTCGGCGCCAGCAGCCGCAACGCCGGCTTCCTCCTGAGCGGCATCGACGCCTATTACCACCTCGCCTGCGAGCGCTATGGCGCGGCGACCGTGCGCGAGCTCTGGGCGCTCTCCCAACGCACCCATGCGCACTGGCGCGGCTGGGGTGAAGGGCGCGCCCGCATCGTCCAAACGGGCACCCTCCTGCTCGCCGAAACGCCGGCCGAAGCGCGCGATATCGAGCTGGCCACCCGCGCCATGGACGCCGCTGGCATCGAGCAGCAATACCACGCGCGCGACCCCCTCGGCCGCGGCTACCACGCCGCCCTCGAGCGCCACGGTGATGCCGCCGTCCAGCCCATGGAATTGCTGCAATCCGTCTTCACGCAGAGCGGCGCGACGCTGCTCGAGAACAACGAGGTATATGGCATCGAGGCGGAGTCGGCTGGTAGCCTCCTCGTATTGAGTCGGCGCTACCGCATTCGCGCGCGCCAGGCATTAATCTGCGTGAATGGCTACGCGCCGCTGCTGCACCCTTATTTCCACGGCAAAATCGTGCCCGTCCGCGCCCAATGCACGGTGACCGAGCCGCTATCCACACCCGCGCTCGCCACCTGCGGCTACGCCGATTATGGCCATTGGTATTTCCGCGAGACCTTCGATGGCCGCTTCCTGCTCGGCGGCGGCCGCGCGCCGCACCGCACCCAGGAAGACAACACGAGCGAAGACCGCATCACGCCCGCCGTCCAGGCGGAAATCGATGCCTACCGCCGCCTGCATTTCCCGGATGTCCTGGCGCCGGTCGCGCGGCGCTGGGCGGGCATCATGGGCTTCAGCGCCGATGGCTTGCCAATTGTCGGGTGTTTGCCGGGGCTGCCGCAGGTCGGCTTCGCGCTCGGTTTCAACGGCAACGGCCTGGCGCTGGCGGCCGGCGTGGCCGAGCGGGCGGTGGAAATGCTGCTGGAAGGGCGGGAAGCGGGCTGCCTGGATGCGGCGCGGCTGGGTTGAAGCGACCGGAGCAGCAGGCCCCGGCACCACAACAAATTCCTCACAAAAAGGGACGCCCCTTTCGGGGCGTCGGGCCAGCGATACTATCGCTGGCGGGGTAAGAAGATGATACATCATCGTAATATTCGTGTCAATAGCATTCCACCTACCTCATGCGATAGTCTATGCTAACTATGTTTGTTGTCTGCTATTCATGTGTGGAGGAAGTGAATTATGCATGGAGATAGCGAATTTCGGACATATCCTTACATTCAGCAAGTTCTCGACAACCTTGGCTGGGATACCAGCAATCCTGCTAAAGGCGGCGCGGTCTATACCCAAAGTGAGTTCCGCAACCATGACTCCTTGTTAACTGAATCTCTAGGCAAGTCGGTTCCCGAAAACATAGTTGTCATTCCGTGGGATGGTGGTCCCCGTTATTGGGTCATCGAGGCCAAACGAAACCATAACGAGCTCGGCAAGGCTCTCCATGAAGCACAAGTATATGCGGACCGAATCAATGGGTTGAGTCCGGCAATTGGTCGATTTGCCACTGGAATCGCTGGCACTCCTGACCAATCGTTTTTCGTCGCGACCTCTTACTGGGATGGGCAAGAGTGGCGTGAAGTGGCAATCAACAACTATGAGACCACGGGTTTTTTATCTCTAGCGCAATGCCAGCACATTCTCACTGCTAATAATCATCGGCTTGCATTATTTGATGATGATCCAGTGCGATTTCTTAAGAAGGCTAATGCTATCAATGAGACTTTACATGAGAACGAAATTCCCGTTGGTGATAGAGCGAGCATAATGGCAGCTCTCCTGTTGGCATTGGCTCAAGATGGCAACCTTCGAATTCATGCTCAACCTAGTGCATTAATGCGCGAAATAAATGGATTGATTGAGGACCTGCTAAGGCAACATGGCAAGGAGGATTTTGCGAATGTCATAAAGTTGACTCTTCCCGCGACCGAAAAAAACCACAGGAAATATCGCAAGGCTATCATCGAGACTTTGCAGCATCTTCGGGAAATGAATATTAGATCAGCTATAAACAGTGGAGATGATGCACTGGGAAAATTCTATGAGACCTTTTTGAAATATGCCAACGGCGCGAAAGAAATGGGTATCGTGCTAACGCCACGTCACATAACTAAATTTGCCGTTGATGTACTAGGGGTTGGTCCACGCGATCGCATATTCGATCCAGCTTGCGGTACGGGTGGGTTCCTGATTTCTGCCATGGAATATATTAGGAAAAAAACCCCTCATGCTTATGATCATTTCCGTTGTAGCGGCTTGTTCGGTATCGAGCAAAGAGACGATGTATACGGTTTAGCAATTGTAAATATGATCTTCCGTGGCGATGGGAAATCACGTGTCTATGATGGCAACTGTTTTGACCATGAATTTTGGCTTCGTGATGGAAACGTCTGGTACACACTTCCAGGTGATATTGTTCCCGAAGGCGGTAACAGGCCGTTTTCCCGCGTGTTAATGAACCCGCCATTTAAACTTAAGCGTAACAAAGAAACAGAGTTTGTCGATTATGGTCTTCGGCAAATGCTCCCTGGAGGGCTTTTGTTCGCTGTTTTACCCGCCGTTGTAATTGCTGGAGTTTCGTACAAGAACTGGAGGCGAGAACTACTAAAACGCCATTCAATTCGAGCATGTGTAAAATTCGACAAAAACCTATTCTATCCCGTAGCCGAAGCGACCTATGCTTTGGTCTTGGAGGCACACCATCCTCACGACAAGCGTGCTCCTGTTTTTTTGGGTTGTCTATTCGACGACGATCATCGCCCGAGGAAGTCGAAGATGTTATCTGAGTATGAGGCGACAGATAATTTGGAACTAATGACCGATAGTTTACGTCGCTTTTTGCTCGGACAGCCTGTCGATAAAGTGCTCCCACGTGAACAATGCGTCACTACTCTAGAGCACGGTGTAAATTGCGATTTCTCGCCCGAAGTTTATATACCTGGCGGAGCACAAGCCATATATGCGGCATTTCGCACTATTCAGTCCGAAGCGTCTGCACAAAGAGCAGCATTAAGAGTGCCACCAGTTGTAGATGTTGAGAGGACAGGCACTTTTTCACTTGCGCCATTTATGGAGAAAGAGATCAAGGCCCCCATTAGAGCACTTAAAGATTTTCAAAAAGGCCGTGTCCCGGTAGTTGCTTCGACATACCTTAATAACGGTGTTGCAGCTTGGTTGGACGTACCTGAAGAATTGTGTTTCGAAAATTGTATTACTATTTCAACTCGTCACAATACAAGGCCTTGCGAGGCGTTTTGGCACCCATATTGGTTTTCGGCAGTTTCAGGTCATGCACTTGTCATTCAACCCACGAGGGATTTAATCGAAAACCCACTTGCTATATTGTATCTTTGTGAGGCAATCACAGTGATCAACGCATAGCGTTACAATTATGCGCGTACCCCTAAATTACACAAGATTGAGGTTGTTGTGCCAGTTACAGCAAATGGTGTGCCCGATATTCGGCAAATGTCCGACATCGTAAGAAGGCAGCGTACCTGACACGTCAAGAATCGAGAATCCCCTACCCCCTCTCTCACGGCCGCTAAGTGCCCGCACGCGCCCCCTCCGCCTCCTCCCGCGTCGCCGCGTATTCATCGATCAGCTCCGCCGGTGTCGCCGTGTGGAAGCCGACCAGCTCGCACATGCCCTCATCCGGGCAGATCGGGTGGTGCCAGAGCCCGCGGGCGACGTAGCTGATGCGCTGCTGGGCGTGCCCATCGGCCCGAAATTGGCGCGCCTGCCAGCTACCCTGCTCCCAAACGTGAATCGTCAGCGCGCCGCGCAGCAAACAGGAAAACTGGTCGGCGTTCTCGTGCCGCTCGATGCGCGCCGCGCTGCCACCGCGAAACACCGATACGCGCGCCGCGCGCAATTCAGGCGGCAACCCCACGCCAAAGAGCGTCAGCGGCACCCGCTGCATCGCCCAATCCTCTGTCCCTTCCGCCAGGGCCGCGCGCGCCGCGGCCAGCCGCTCCTCCAGCGCCGTGCGCACCGCCTCCTCCGCCAATAGCCGCTCCAAATCGCGAATGATGGCGATCGAGCGCCCGGGGGTCAATCCTTCGTTCATCGCGCCTCCTCCTCCCAGCCAACGGTCCTGCCCCGCCATCATAGACCGCGCGGCCCCACGGCGCGAATATGCCCCTGGCTGCGCGTGCTGGCACTTCGCAGCCGTAAGACGCGCGTGCTGGCACTTCGCAGCCGTAAGACGCGCGTACGGGCACTTCGCGGCCGCAAGACGCGCGTGCGCGCGATCCGGCAGGATCGCCTTTCGCAGCCGTAAGACGCGCGCGTGCCCATCCGCCAGCGTGAATCCCTCAAACGCATACAATGCCTGCTGACGGAATGACAGGAACCCCATGCAAGAAGACCCCTCCTTACCCGACTGGCTAACGGGATTGACGCGCGAGGAAGCGCGTGCCAGCACTTTGCGGCCGCAAGACGCGCGTGCTGGCACTTCGCAGCCGCAAGACGCGCGTGCCAGCACTTTGCGGCCGCAAGATGCGGTCATGCTCCCGCCCGAAACCGGCGCCCGCCCGCAAGAGGCGCGCGACCTCTCTTGGCTGGATGAAGTGGCGGGTACCGCGGCGGATCACCCTGCTCCGTCCGTGAATCCGGCGACCGCACAACCGCGGGCATTCGCGCATAGCCACAAGCCGCGCGTGACGCGGGTTTCTTCCTCCCCTGCGGCGCAAGAGGCGCGTGCCGGCACTTTGCGGCCGCAAGAGGCGCGTGCCGGCATTTTGCGGCCGCAAAACACCGCAACCCCTATCTCGATGCAGGTTTCTTCGCCGCCGCCTGCGACAGGGCTGAGGAGCGGTATGCTGGGGCGATTCGCGTTCCGCCGCTTGCCGGCCTGGTGGCAATCTCTAGCAGAAAGACGCCAGCGGGCGGGCGCGCCGCAGCCCGATTGGCTGCGCGAATGAACTGGCAACCCACGGTCCTGGCCCGGCACGATTGTGAGCGCATGCCCGGTAGTGCCTGGCTCGCGCAGCTGACGACGGAAATCCGCACGCGCGACGCGCAAGAGGGCTTGCTGCTGCCGCTGGCGGCGGCGGAAATGGCCGCGGCAGAAGAAACGGACGCGGTGGCTGGCATAGCGTGGCTTACGGTGATCGCCGCGCGCACGATGGCCGCGTCGGAAGCTGGCGATGAATCCCTGCCCGCTGACCGCGCCGCAATACCCAGCGACGAAGACGCGCGCGCTGTGGATACGGACGCGCTCGCTGATCACGAATTCACAGCAGAGGATGAGTCCGCCCTCCTCCACGAACAGGAAACCGCCGAAGAATCCGCCCAATCCCAGCTCCAGCGCGCCCGCCAACACGCGCGCGATGGCGACCTCAGCGCCGCCCTCGCCGCGTACGCCACCCTGCTACCCGCTGGCCCCGGGCTCGCCCCCTGCGCGGAGGATCTGGCGGCGCTCGCCCAGGTGCAGCCGCGCGATGCCGCCATTCACCAGATCCTTGGCGATGTGCAGCGCGCGCTCGGGCGGCTGGAAGATGCCTGCGCCAGCTACCAACGCGCGCTCGCAGCCCTCTCCCACGAAGAGTCCGTAGCGCGCTGATCGCCTACCCTTGCGGGCGGCGCCCCTATGCCGCACAATCGCCCGCGTAGGCGCAACGACAGGAGCGCGACCCGTGGAACGAACCCTAATCATCCTCAAGCCTGATGCCGTGCAGCGCGGGCTTTGTGGCACCATCCTGATGCGCTTCGAGCAGCGTGGCTTCCGCATCGTCGGTATGAAATGGCTACAGGTGCCCGAGGAGTTGGCGCGCGCCCACTATGCCGAGCATGCCGGTAAGCCCTTCTTTGAGGAACTGGTCGCCTATATCACCGCCTCGCCGGTCGTCGTGATGGCGCTGGAAGGACCATCAGCCATCACGGCCGCGCGCGCGACCATCGGCACTACTAACCCGCGTGACGCGACGCCCGGCAGCATCCGCGGTGATTTTGCGCTGGAGGTCGGGCGCAACCTCGTCCACGCTTCCGACAGCATGGCCAGCGCCGAACGCGAGCTTCGGCTGTTCTTCACCGCTGATGATCTTTTCGATTGGGATCGCGTAACCGACCACTGGGTTTTCGGCAAGTAACTTAAGTAGCTTCGCCTGTCCGCGCTCGAAATAGCCGGTGCTTGCCGCCTACTGTATTTTCAACAACAATTGCGTGGCCGGCTCCCAGAGGCTTTCCAGGTCGTAATAAGCGCGTTGCTCGGGCTGGAAGAGGTGGACGACCACCGCGCCATAATCCAGCAAAATCCAGCCGCTGACCGCCTCTCCTTCTTGGCCGAGCGCGGGCTTTGTTTCGGCCTGGCGGCGGACGCCATCGCGCACATGTACGCTGAGTGCCTGCAATTGGCGCGCGCTGCTGCCGCTGGCGATCACGAAGAAATCAGCAATCAGCCCTTCCGGGCGCAAGTCGAGCAGTATGATCTCGCTAGCCTTACGTTCTTCGAGGATCGCGGCAATCTGTTGCGCGAGCGTTAGGGAATCCAGGTTAGTCCTCCTGCGCCGCATGGCTGGCGCATGCTGCGGATATTGTAGCATACTGGTCACTGTCACCTGCCCGGCCTGCCCCTGCTCGCCGGTGCCCATCTGAATGGACGCAACTCATGCCGCAAGCCAACCTGCCCACCACCACGGACGACACCAACCCCCGCTGGCTCAACGAGCACGCCGCGCGCCTCGACCGCGCCCTTCAGGCGCAGCTGCCAGAATATTCCCGCGCGAAGTTGCAACAGATCATCAACGACGGCGCGGTTCGCGTGGACGGCCGCGTCTGGCGTCATCCCGGGCGCCGTTTGCGCGGCGGCGAGTGGCTGAGCGCGCGCCTCCCACCGCCAGCAGCGCCGCTCGCCGCGCAGCCCCTGCCGCTCCGCTGGTATTACGAAGATGCGCAGCTCGCCGTGCTCGAGAAGCCCGCCGGGTTGGTCGTGCAGCCGGGGGCCGGTCAGCGCGAGGGCACGCTGGTGAACGCCCTCCTCGCCCATTGGCCTGAGCTGCGCGGGGTCGTCGTCGACCCCCAGCGCGCTGGCACTTTGCAGCCGCAAGACGCGCGGGCTGGCATCGTCCATCGGCTGGATAAGGAAACGAGCGGGCTACTCGTCGTCGCGCGCGAGGCAGCGGCGCAAACGGCGCTGCAGGCGCAATTCGCCGCGCGCACGGTCGAGAAACGGTACATCGCGCTGGTGGAGAAGACGCCTCCCCAGGCCAGCGGCGTCATCGATACGCCGCTCTCCCGCGACCCACAGCAGCGCCATCGCTTCCGCGTAGCGCGAACCGGCAAGCGCGCGATCAGCCGCTACCGTGTCCTGCTGGATGCTGTACGCGGCGGACGGGCGCTGCTCGAAATCCGCCCAGAAACCGGACGCACCCACCAGATCCGCGCGCAGTTGTCCTTCCTCGGTTGCCCGGTGGTGGGCGACCGCGTCTATGGCTATCGCAAGCAAAGGCTGGCGCTCCCGCGGCATTTCTTGCACGCGAGCGGTTTGCGCTTCACGCACCCGACGACGGCGGAACGCCTGCACTTTGACTCGCCACTACCGCCGGAACTGGCCGATTTGCTTCGTAAATTGGGCGTCGATGCAGAAGTACCGCGCGAATGGTAACGCTTCCGCCCTCGTCGTTATGTGCTGCCGATCTCCGCCAAAAAGCACAAAATCCCATCATACACGCCGCGCGCCACGATATCTGCCCGCTCCGTCAATAGTCGCCGGTCCGCCAGCAGGAATCCCATCTCCAGGATCGCCGCCGGCGTATATGGGTGGATTTCCACAAAAGAATGGTATTCGGACATATCGGAGGTGACGCCCGCGCGCACACGCAGCCCCGTCGCCTGCGCGTAATTCTCGCCCAGGCATTGCACGAGCAGGTCATCCGCTCCGCCCACCGCCCGCGCCGCCGCCCGCGCAATCAAGTAGCCCGTTACGTACTCGCCATAATCCTTACAATCGTTGACGTGTAGCGA
Organism: Phototrophicaceae bacterium; assembly: GCA_965237765.1. Taxonomy (GTDB): domain Bacteria; phylum Chloroflexota; class Anaerolineae; order Aggregatilineales; family Phototrophicaceae; genus WTGJ01. Next base: position 1,266,881 of record OZ250157.1, on the reverse strand, counting down.
GATAAGCGCTTCAGCCTGGTAATCTTTCAGGCGCGAATCGAATTCATCCAGCAATTCAGCGTGATATCCCAATCCGCGCAAATGCAAGACGACCTTCTCCGCCACCACTTCGTTGACCTCGCGCTCGGTCAGCCCGTCCTCGCAAACGGCGCCGGGGTCGTTATAGACGCCGCGATGTCCGGCGACGATGCCGATGCGCCGCAGGTAGCGGGGCGTAACGTCGATGGTGGGCGTGGGCGCTTCCGTTGGCACGGCGCGCGTTTCTGGTTGGCGCTGTTGCCAGGATATGGCGAAGGTGGCAATCGCCGCCGATAACAGCGCTACCAGAGGAAAGATGAGCAGCGCGCGCAACATACCACCGAAGAAGCGCGTGCCGTCTCCTTGCGGCTGTAAGAAGCCAGCGCCGGTGGGCGGATCAGTGGGCGCCAACGGTGGTGGAGACTCTCCGCCGCTCCCCTCTGCGGAATCGTCCAGCTCACGCGCTGGCGACTCGGCGGGCTGCTGGCTGGTTGGTGCAACCTCCTCGCCCGCCGAATCCGCGCCACTCGAAGAAGCGCGTGCCGGCACTTCGCGGCCGTAAGAAGCGCGTGCCGGCACTTCGCGGCCGTAAGATGCGCGTGCCGGCACTTCGCGGCCGTAAGATGCGCGTGCCGGCACTTCGCGGCCGTAAGATGCGCCCTTACGGCGGATGAGTTCGCCAAAGATATTGGCGGCGGAGTTATCGTTGTGCGGATCGTCCATCCGGCAACCATTCATAGTCGCCGCGTCTCAGGCGGCGCGCGCGGCGGATATACCCACTACTATATGCAAATCTGTGAATTCGGGAGCGGTAGCGCTATCCCGCGCCTAGCCTTCCAGCAAGAACGCGTCGTAGACGGCCAGCACGTCCTCCAATTGCGCCGCCGTCATGTCGCCCATGTGCGCGACGCGGAAGGTGGCGCCCTTCACCTTGCCGTAACCCTGGTCGATCGTGTAACCGTGTTGCGCCGCGAAATCCGCCAGCACCGCCACATCCACACCGCGCCCGCGGTTGTCCACCGCCGTCACCGTCGGTGAGCGAGCGCCTTCCTCCGCAAACAAACCAAAACCGCGCGCCAACGCCCATTGTTGGGTCATCTCCGCCAGCGCCGCGTGCCGCGCCCAGCGCGTCTCCAACCCCTCCGCCAGCGCATCCTGCAACTGCCGATCCGCCGCGAAGAGCAACGACACCGGCGGCGTGCTTGGCGTATGGTGGCGCTTCGCGTATTTCGCCAGCTCCAGGAAATCGAAATAGTAACCGCGCACGGGGATCTCCCGCGCCCGCTCCATGGCCGCCTGACTCACCGCAGCAAACGCCAACCCGGGCGGCAACCCGAAACACTTCTGCGACGAGGTCAGTGCGACGTCAATCCCCCAATCGTCCACGCGCAGTTCGGCGCCGAGCACGCTGCTCACGCCATCGACCAGGTAGAGCGTTTCTGGATATTCGCGCAGCACCGCGCCTATCGCGCGCACCGGGTTGATGACGCCCGTGCTGGTCTCGTTATGGACGACACAAACGGCGTCATATTCACGCCGCGCGAGTGCCTCAGCCACCATCGCTGGTGTATGCGCCGCGCCCCAATTCACCGTGATGGAATCGATCGCGCACCCATTGGCCGCGCTCACCTGCCGCCAGCGCTCGCCGAACGCGCCGCCACAACAATGCAAGACGCGTCGCCCGGATCGCACACAATTGCGCGCCGCGCCCTCCCAAAACCCCGTTCCCGAAGCACCGATGGCGAAGACATGCTGCTCCGTGAAAAAGACGCGCCGCAAGTGCTCCTGCACGCGCGCGAACAACGTCTCGAATTCCGTCGTGCGATGCCCGATCATCCAACCTGCCTGCGCATCCAGCAGCTCGCGCCGCACCTCTACCGGACCGGGCAAAACCAAACGCCGATGGCTTGTGGGTAACATCAAATCTCCCTCCGATCACGCCGCGCAGATTGTAGCAGAGGCTTGTGTTTGGAATATCTGTAAACAAATAACAATACCAATTCAAATCGTTTAATTCGCCGTAACAGTAAGGGTTGTCGATAAAGTGCAAAACATGAGACAGGGCGTTTTAAACGTTCGGATTTCCCAGCTTTACCCAATTTTATCCCAATATATCGTGAAATAGGCGCAAAATTTGGGATAAAGACGCAAGACCCCATCGACAAGCCGGCGGTGTGCTTTTGCACGTCGCTGACAGGCACACCGTCTCGAAAGATTTTTGCACAAGTTTTTTACACAGGTTTTCTACAATAACACCGACAAGGCAGGCGGCGAGCACCACTAAGGAGATATCCCAAATTTATCCCAAAAAGAGGGGCATGCTGCGTGTTAGCGACCGCTCACGCTCATCGGCATGATGACGTGCACGAAACTATCGGAGGCGCTGCCATTGCCTGCTTCGTCATCGTCTGTTGGCGCCGCGCGGATGACGCCGGGGTTATTGGGCCCGCTGCTCTCGAAGCGCACGCGCTCAGAATCCATGATCGAGAGCACGTCGATCAGATAGCGCACGTTGAAGGATATCTCCAGTGTTTCGCCAGCGACAGCGGCGGGCAGGGAGCCTTCATAATCGCCGCGTTCGGAAGAGCGCCCGCGCGTCACGAGCGAGCCGGGCGACGAATCGTCTTCGGCGGCTTGTATGACCAGTGTGGTGCTGTGGGCCGAATCGCGCGCGAAAATTTCAGCGCGGCGGCAGGCTTGCAACAGATCGCCACGCTCTAGCGTTGTGCGCGTGGTGTAACTATCCGGGATGATGGCCGCAAAATCGGGGAACTTGCCATCCAGCAGTTGTGAGCTGAGCTGCATGTCCTTGCTGTGGAAGGTGACGAGCTTGCGGTCATCGGGCAGGGAAACGCCGATCATCTCGTCGTCATCGCTCAGGATGCGCTCAAGCTCCCGCAGGGCGCGCGCGGGGATGACCATCTCGTGCCCGGCGCTATTCTTGCCCTCATCGGGCGCGTCGGCCGAATCCAGTTGCGCGGTGCGCACGGCCAGTCGGTAACCATCCGCCGCCGCCATCGTCAGCGTATTCCCCGCCAGCGAAGTGTAGACGCCGGTGAGGATCGGGCGCGTATCTTCAGCCGCTGCAGCGAAGGACGTCTGGCGGATCATTTGCTTCAGCTCGCGCGCTGAAATGTGAAAGCGGACGGGCGACGCCTCCGGCACGAGCGGAAATTCCTTCGCGTCCACGCCCTTGATGTTGCTGACGGCGCTGCCGCAGCGGATGTTCATCTCTTGCTTTTCGGCGTTCAACGACAGGTCGACGCGTTCCGGCGCCAGCTGGTTGATGAAATCGAGCAGCGTGCGCGCCGGCAACGTCGTTTCGCCGCTCTCGTCGATCTTGGCGCCGACGGCATAAGAGATGGTCAGGCGAAGATCCGTCGCCACCAGTTGCAGGCTGGCGTCATCGCAACGCAGCAGCACGTTTTGCAAGACGGGTAAGCTCGGGCGGCTCTCGACGGCGCGGGCCACGATGCCCAACCCACGAGCGAGGTTCTGCTGGAGTAACGAAACGCGCATGGCAATCTCCTATGGCGCAAGCACAATTCCATTATGTCGCAGGACGTGCCGAAATTCCAGTGTTGACGGCATACGGCATTCTTACTCCTCCGATTCGGGGGGATTAGCCCAATGCCAGCCACTCATTGCACATCGTCGAGGAAGGCGTAGAGCTGTTCTTTGCGCGCCCGCAGCCCCGCCTGTGTCTCCTCGAGCAAACCAGCGTGCAAGAGGTCTCGGATATCGCGCCGCAACGTCCGTTCAGAGATCAGCGCATAGGCGGCCGCGAGTGATGGACTTAATTGCGCGATATCTTCACGTTTAATTGCGCTATCCTGTTCACTAATGGCTTGAATTAAATACCATTTACGATCACTCGATGTCCGTTCATCTTCACCTAATATCATATCTATATGTCTGGCCCAATGGATGGTAAGTTGCGATTCGTCCATGCGGTTGACGAGCTCCTCCAACCCATCGTACAGACCCTGTAGCGTGTAGCGAAGGAAAGCGAAAACGCTCTCATCATCCTGCGCGCCTGGTTGCCCCCGCAGCTGTGCCGCATAGGCGGATCGCGTCAGGTCATAGTGGATCGGCAACAGTAACGCGACCGTCGCCGGTACGCCAGAACGCCGCATGATGTCCTGCTCGACCAGGCGGGCGACGCGCGCGTTGGCGGCGGGGAAGGGGCGGATCCACGTGAGGTAGCGATGGGCAAGGATAGCCCGCAGGATATCGCCACCGCGCCCGAAAGAAGCGTGTAAGGGCGCGCCCATTTTTTCCAGCCAGGTGGACAGCCGCTCGAGCAGCGGCGCAATATCCGCCGGCGCCACACCGCGATAGCCATTGAATTCCTGCTCATCGCGCCTCAATGCGCCCACTGGGGCGCTGCCAGGGATGTTCATATCGCGCAGAAGTGTTGCATGTAGGGCGAGCAACGAGCTCGTTGTGAGCGAGGGCGGTGCTCCGACTCGCTGTGTGGTGAGCGCGCTCTCGGCGGCGAGCAGGTTGACGAGCTCCTGACGGAGATACTCCCGCGAGGGCGGCACCTCCAGCTGCCCCGCCAACAATTGCCGCAACGCCCTTTCGCCAAGTGAGTTGCCGGCGAGCGCTGCGAGGGCCGCGATGCCGCGCACACGTATATCGGCGCGCAGCTCAGCGGCCACCACCGGCGGCAAGATGGAACGGCAGACCTGCGAGACCCGCGCGCAGACCTGCCCCAGCAACCAGCCACACTCCACCGCCGCCTGCTCGGCGTCAAACCTGTACGGCAGCCATGATGTTGTCTGTGTATATGTCTCTTTATTCATAATTGCTGTCCTTAGTCATTTCCGCGATAATGTCAAAGTATAGTATATGTGTATTAATCGGTCAACCATAAGGACGAATATCAGGACACACGTTTGAATAATTGAGAAAACATTAAGACCGCACTCTTGGGTGCGGTCTTTTGCGGTGCTGTGGCGACGATGGATTTCGGGAAGGTGGCGCGTTAGCTGATAACGAGCAGATCCTGGTAGCCACTCGTCAGCTGTTCGCCGCCGTCTGGCCGCGCGACGACGATGTCCTCCACGCGCGCCGAGATCTTACCCGTCAACATAATGCTTGGCTCAATCGTGAAACACATCCCTTCTTGTAGCAGTGTGGTATTTCCCTCGGTGAGGAAAGGTGGCTCATGCACGTCCATGCCAATGCCGTGACCGAGGCGATGGCGGAAGGCTTCACCATACCCACCTTCTTCGATGACGGCCCGCGCCACGGCGTCGACTTGCTCGCAGGTCGCTGCACCGGATTTGAGAGCGGCTATCCCAGCAGCCTGCGAAGCCATCAACAGGCGATGCACCTCACGCGCTTCGGCATCGGGCTCGCCGAATACCACCGTTCGTCCGTAGTCATAGCAAAAACCATCCAGTATGACGCCGAAATCGAACAACAATGCCACCGGCGGATCTAGCGTCAGTTCCCAGCTCACGCGGCGGTCGCGGAAAAACGTCTGCCGCGTCGGGCCTGCGCAGTAAAGCGAGGTCGTGAATGAGGGACCGAAGCCGCCGCGTTGCCGCAGCTGGTACTCCAGCTCCATGACCACTTCAATCTCCCGCATCCCGTGCTGCAGCTTGGCGACCGTTTCGGAAAAAGCCTGCTCTGTCAGGGCGCCAGCGCGCCGCAACATCTCAATTTCCGCCTCACTCTTGATGACGCGCTGCTGGCGCAGGATGTCGGTCGCGGAGAGGAAGCGCGCGTCCGGCAGCAATCGCTGCAGCGCGACGACCGAGCGCCCTTCCGTCTTATCGCTCAGGGCGACGCGCGGCTTAGCGGGAAGATCGAAACTGTTCAGGATGTCTTGAACGAGCGCCGCCGGGTCATCCCAGTCGCCGAGGATGCGTGTTTCGAAAGCGTCCTTACTCCCGCTTTTGGCGAATTCATATTCCGCCGTCATGCGCGAGAGCGTGAAGACGGGCTTGGCGCGCGGCGTCAACCAGACGCCCTCCATCCAGGCGCCCGGGTGCAAGACCGCCCCGTAATTGGGAGTATCGCGCTGGATGCCAGCCAGATAATGCAGATCGGCCGAGATGGGCAAGAAAGCGAGGTCCGCTTCGCCAGCGAGGTTCTCCTGGAAGCGGCGGATGCGTTCGGCGTAATCAAACATGGGAAGCTCCTTACGTGCTCTGGCGATAAACTCAGGCAAGTATAGCGCGAATGAGCTCCCAATATCCCCACATCTGTTCTTCCTGGAACGTTTCGCAACCTGAACCAGCGCGCGATATGCTAGTGATAATGACCGGCTACCCCACAAGGGAGGTTCGTATGAATGACCCTACCGGCGGTTTCGTCGGCCCCAAGCAACCCGCCAGCGGCCGTAACGGCGTCTGTTCCAGCCAACACCCCATCGTCACCGAGACCATGTTGCAAGCACTGCAAGCGGGCGGTAATGCCGTCGATGCCGCCATCGCCGGCTGTATGGTGCAAGCCACCGTTCAGCCGGAGATGACCAACCACACCGGCACCGTCACCTTCCTCATGTATGAAGCGGCCACCGGCACGCTGCACCAGCTCAACGCGATGGGCACAGCCGTGCCCGACCTGCCCCCCTTGCATCGCGTGCCACCGGGCAATGGCTACTATTCCTCCTACGGCGCCGGCCCCTTCGCCGTCATCCCGGGCTTCATGCCGGGCATGAAGGCGCTCTACGAACGCTGGGGCAGCCTGCCCTGGGCACAACTCTGCGAAGCGGCCATCCATTACGCCGCTGAAGGGCATATCGTCGGCTCTTTCGAGCACATGGTCATGGCGCTGACCGTCGATTTCTACCTCTACACCGAATCCGGGCGCGAGCATTTCACCGAAAACGGCTTCCTCCCGGAAGTGGGCGACCGCTGGGCGCAACCCGCGCTGGCGGAAACCCTGCGCCGCACCGTCGAAGAAGGACCGGATTACTTCATCAACGGCCAATGGGGGCAGGATTTTGTCGCCCTCGCCAACGACCTCGGCTGGAAGATCACCCTCGACCACATGGATGACAACCCGCCGCGCTGGCAGGAGCCGCTGCGCTACCCCCATCGTGGCTTCGAAATCGTCCAGCTGGCACCGCCGGAACGCCAGGCTGTCTATTGCGCGATGGTCCTCGGCATCCTGCGCGAGCTGGATCTGCCTTCCATCGGCCACTACACTGAATCCGCCGAAGCCGCTTACTACTTCGCCCACGCCCTGCGCCGCGCCAACTACGAAACCGGCTTCCTCAACGATCCGGAAATCTTCGCCGACCCCACCGACACTTTGATCGACCCCAGCTACCACGCGCACCTGGCCCACATCATCCGGAACAGCGTCACGAAGATCGACCTGACCAGCCACGTCAACATCACCAACGGCCCCAACGCGCTACGTGCCGTCAACGCCCCACCAGATCAACCCGCCGGAAGTTGCGAACTCAGCATCGTCGATCCCCAGGGCAACTGGGTGCAGATGATGAACACGCTGCAGAGCGGCGGCATACCCGGCGAAGTGCTCGGTGGCGTGCCTATGGTCGGCAGCCACGGCATGGTCAACCTGCAAGCCGGCATCATGCCCTGGTTCACCGGCGGCGGCCGCATGCGCTCCGTCATTGGCAACACCATCGTCCTGCGCGATGGCCAACCGCGCTACTCGCTCGGCTCGCCCGGCAATATCCATTGCACCGCACCCCAGGTGCTCAGCAATTTGCTCGATTTCAATATGCCGGTCACCGAAGCCCTGGATGCGCCACGCATGTTGCCCCTGGAAGAGGAATACAAACTGCCCATCGAGAGCCGCGTCTCCTCCGAATGGGTGCGGGACCTGGCGCGCTTGGGCGTGCTGATGAAACCCCTGCCCCGCTATGATTTCCACATGGGCACCTTCCAGACCAGTTGGCGCGACGATGACGGCCTCTTGCATAGCACCGCCGGCCCGCGCCGCGCGGGCAACGCGGCCGGATATTGACGCGCCATGTTATTGTCGCGAACAGAAAGAAGAGGATTAAGGAAGAGGAGGAACCGTTCATGTTCAAGAAAACCCTACTGACTCTGGGAATCCTGCTGCTGATATCGTTGCTGTCCCTACCCCCGCTCGCCGCCCAGGAAGGCGAGACGATGACTTTCGCCATCACCAGCTTCGATACGCTGGATATCCACATGAGTGGTGATGGCAACGCGATGGCCGTCGCCTGGTTGCTCGGCGCTACCCTGGTGGCCCGTGATAACGAGGCCAACTATCACCCCTGGCTCGCCACCAGCTGGGAGACCAGCGAAGATAACCTGCTCTGGACCTTCCACCTGCGCGACGACGTGACCTATCACGATGGCAGACCGCTGACCGCGGCCGACTATGCCTGGACGATCACGCGCCTGCTGGATCCGGAAACCGGCGCGCCCCAGGCCGGCCGCCTGCGCTCCGTCAGCCATGCCGTCGCCGTCGATGACACCACCCTCGAGGTCCACATGAAGGAGCCCTTCCCGTTGTTGCTCGAGCACCTTTCCAACACCGGCGTCGTCCAACCCTATCATCCCGAGTTTTATGCCGAAGCCGGTGACCAATTCGGGCGCACCTTCGTCGGCGTCGGACCCTATGTACTGGAGGGTGTCAGCACCGGGGAGAGCGTCACCCTCGTCCGCAACCCGGACTTCAACTGGGGGCCGCCCTTCGTCGAGAATCAGGGCGCTTACAATATCGAGCGCCTGGAATTCGTCATCATCCCCGAACCCAGCACCGTCCTCGCAGGCCTGGAGACGGGCGAAATTGACTACGCCGGCGTGCAAGCCGCCGATGTCGCCTACCTGCGCTCCCTGGACCACCTGACCGTGCTGGAGGCGCCCTGGCAGGGCATGTACCCTGCCCTCCACCTGAACCTCGGCAAGGCCCCCTTCGATGACATACGCGTGCGCCAGGCCCTCAACCACGCCGTGGATCGCCAGCTGCTCGTGGAAGTCATCCTCGAAGGACACGGCCGCCCACAATTCGGCCCGCTTTCCTCCACCATCGGAGGTTACTGGGAAGGCGTCGAGGAAATCGGCTATCGTTATGATCCAGACCGCGCCCGCGAGCTGCTCGCCGAAGCCGGCTTCGCCGATGGCCTCGAGCTCGAGTTCAAATGCCTGACGCCGGCCTTCAACACCCTCTGTGAAGTGATGCAACAGCAATTCAGCGATGTCGGCATCACGGCAAGCATCACGCTGGTGGATGCGAGCGTGTTCTTCGGTGACGCCCTAGCCGGAAACTACGACATCATGACCCTCGGCTATGGTGCCAGCGAATCCGATATCCTCTATCGTTGGTTCCACACCAGCCGCGCGGGCGCCCTCAACCCCTCACGCGCTGACGATCCCGAAATGGATCGCATCCTCGATAACACCCGCAGCGATATCGCCAACCGCGATATGTGGGTGGACGAGGCGCAGCGCCATATGGTCGAACAGGCTTACGTCGTGCCCATCTATGGCCCGCTGACTTTCGTGGCCGTCAACAACCGCGTCCAGGGCTACCTGGCGAATCCCGCCAACCTGGCAACCTGGGCCGCCTTCTTTAACGACGCGACGTTAGCCGGCGAGTAATCTTTCTTCCCCGGGGGTGGCCGCGCGCCACCCCCGGCCCGCGCGGCGCGGGTAATGAGGCCGATTTTTGACAAAAAAATAATGAGAGAGTATATAGAGAAGATCAGGAAGAGGAGGAACCGCTCGTGAACCAGAAAACCCTTTTGACCGTATGTATCCTGCTGCTGATTTCGTTGCTGTCCCTACCCCCGCTCGCTGCCCAGGAAGGCGAGACGATGACTTTCGTCATCTCCGGCTTCGATACGCTGGATATCCACCACGGTGGCCATGGCGATACGATGTCCATCGGCTGGCTGCTCGGCGCCACCCTGGTCTCCCGCGATCACCAGGCGGTCTATCATCCCTGGCTCGCCACCAGCTGGGAGGCCAGCGAAGATGGCATGCTCTGGACTTTCCACCTGCGCGACGACGTCACGTTCCATGACGGGCGACCGCTGACGGCGGATGATTTCGTCTGGTCGATCACGCGCCTGCTGGATCCGGAAACCGGCGCGCCGCAGGCCGGCCGCTTGCGCTCCGTCAGCCATGCCGTCGCCCCGGATGCCACCACGCTCGAGATCCACATGAAAGAGCCCTTCCCGCTACTGCTCGAGCATCTTTCCAACACCGCCGTCGTCCAACCCTATCACCCTGAGTTCTATGAGGAAGCGGGCGACCAGTTTGGACGCACCTTCATGGGCGTCGGCCCCTATATGCTGGAGGAAGTCAGCACCGGGGAAAGCGTAACCCTCGTCCGTAACCCGAACTTCAACTGGGGGCCGCCCTTCGTCATGAACCAGGGCCCCTACCACATCGAGCGGATGAAATTCGTCATCATCCCCGAAGCGAGCACCGTCCTCGCGGGCCTGGAGACGGGTGAAATTGACTATGCCGCCGTGCAAGCCAGCGATGTCGAATACCTGCGCAGTCTCGATCATCTGACCATCCTGGAAAAGCCTGCCCAGGGCATGTTGCCCTCCCTGATCATCAATGTCAGCCAGCCACCCTTCGATGACCTGCGCGTGCGCCAGGCCTTCAACCACGCCATCGACCGCCAGTTGTTAGTGGATGTCCTCGTCGAGGGGCACGGCCAACCGCAATACGGGCCGCTCTCGTCCACCATCGGCGGCTATTGGGAAGGGGTTGAAGAAATCGGCTATCACTATGATCCGGAGCGCGCCAGCGCATTATTCGCCGAGGCGGGGTATGGCGAGGACCTGGAGATCGAGATCAAATGTGTTTCCCCGGGCTATAACACCCTCTGCGAAGTGCTACAGCAGCAGTTCAGTGACATCGGTGTCACCTTGACGATCACGCTGATGGAACAGGGGCCCGCGGTCTCGGATATCTTCAGCGGCAACTTCAGCGTGGTGACACTCGGCTACCGCGCCAGCGAATCGGATATCCTCTATCGTTGGTTCCATTCCGGCGTCCTCAACATACCGCAGGGCGATGACCCCGAATTGGATCGCATCCTCGATAACACCCGCAGCGACCTCGCCAACCGCGATATGTGGGTGGACGAAGCGCAGCGCTACATCGTCGAGCAGGCTTACTCGGTCCCGCTTTATGCGCCGCTGACCTTTGTAGCCATCAACAACCGCGTCCAGGGCTACCTGGCGAATCCCGCCAACCTGGCGTCCTGGGCTGCTTTCTTCAATGACGCGACGCTGGCCAGCCAATAGACGCCGGGCGGCGAATGATACCCTGACCCCGGTGGGTGGCATAATCCCCCACCCACCGGGCCCTCGTTAAGGAACATGCTGCTCTTCATCCTGCGGCGCGCGCTCTTTGCCATCCCCGTCTTGATCGGCGTCAGCCTGCTCACGTTCATCATGTTCCAGTTCGCCCCGGGCGACCCCGCCCAGCTGATCCTCGGCAATTTTGCCACGCCAGAGGATATCGTCGCCCAGCGCGCCATCATGGGCCTCGATGACCCATTCTGGCTGCGCTACCTGCGCTTCCTCGCCGGAGCCCTGCGTGGCGACCTCGGCAAATCCTACTACGGCCGCCAACCCGTCCTGGGCGAGATTCTCGCCCGCTTCCCCAGCACCCTCGAGCTAGCCCTGAGCGCCTTAGCCCTGTCCGTCATCTTCGGCGTCGGCATCGGCACCTTCTCCGCCACCACGCGCAGCCGCCTCGCTGATCGCGCTGTCATGCTGCTCGCCTTGCTGGGCATCTCGCTGCCAAATTACTTCATCGGCATCCAGCTGAATTACATCTTTGGTGTGCGGCTGGGTTGGGTTTCCGCCATCGGCGGCACCGGCGATATCAAGCACCTCATCCTGCCCGCCACCACTCTGGCCTTGGCCATCGGCGCCACCCTGGCCCGCCTGACCCGCTCCAACGTCCTCGAAGTCATCCACGCCGATTATGTGCGCACCGCGCGCGCCAAGGGCCTCGAGGAGCGCCTGGTGCTCTGGCGCCACATCATGCGCAATGCCCTCATCAATATCGTCACCGTCATCGGCTTGAATTTCGGCGTTTTGCTCGGCGGCACGGTCTTCATCGAGAGCGTCTTCGCCCGCCCGGGCCTGGGTCTGTTCACCCTGAACGCCATCGGCGCGCGCGATTACGCCCAGGTGCAGGGCATCGTCCTCGTGTTCGCCGCCAGCTTCGTCTTCGCCAACCTCATCGTGGACCTGCTCTACGGCTTCCTCGACCCCCGCATCCGCTACGACTGATGGCCGTTAATAGCGGCGCCAAAAACGGCGCTAAAACCGTCACACAGACGCTCGCTATCTCTGACAATTTCTGGATCGCCAGCCTCCGCGCCCTGCGGCGCGACGTAGCCTCGATGATCGGCCTCGCCGGCCTTCTGTTGATCCTCCTCCTCACCCTGCTGGCGCCGTTGCTGGCGCCTCACGACCCGCTCTACCAGAACTACCGCGCCCGCTACGAACCTCCCGGCAGCGCCGCACACCTCTTCGGCACCGACGATCTGGGACGCGATGTGCTCAGCCGTGTGCTCTGGGGTGGGCGCGAATCGCTGGGCGTGGCGGCGCTGGCGATCACCATCGCCATGAGCGGTGGTGTGGTCGTCGGCCTCATCAGCGGCTACTACGGCGGCTGGCGCGATATCATCATCCAGCGCATCACCGAGGTCTGGCTCGCCTTCCCCGGCATCATCTTTCTCATCGTCCTTGTTTCGGTGCTGGGGACCGGCCTGGAAAAAGTGATGATCGCCGTCGGCCTGACCCTCATCCCCGGCTACGGCCGGTTAGTGCGCGGCGCTGTGCTGGCGGCCCGCGCTCAGGATTACGTACTGGCCGCCCGTGCCCTCGGCGCGCGCGATGCCCGCATCATGTTCAACCACATCCTCCCCAACATCATCCCGCCGGTCATCGTCTTCGCCACCCTCGGCCTGGGCAGCGCGATCCTGATCGTCGGTGGTCTCAGCTTCATCGGCTTAGGCGTCAACCCGCCGGCCCCGGAATGGGGTGCGATGCTGCTCTACGCGCGCGATAAATTGCGCCAGGCCCCCTGGCTCAGCTTCTACCCCGGCGCGGCCATCTTCGTGACGGTGCTGAGCGTGAACTTGTTGGGGGATGGCCTGCGCGATGCGCTGGACCCGAAATTGAGATAGCTATTTGTAGACCATGTATTTTCACGATAGTATTGCAGCCGGGCTGGAATCGATTGGAGGCATTAAGTGCTCAGTGGTGGAAACATTCGTTGGGGTTAGACATTTTTAAGGAGTACAAACTCATGAAACGCCAATTTGTTCGCTCCATCTTCATCATCCTGGTCAGCGCCATGTTGCTGACGATCATGGTTGGTGTAGCAGGCGGTCAGGATGAACAGCGTGTCTTGCGGCTCGCTTATACGCAGGAACCACCCATCCTGTTCGATTATTTCAGCGACCTGGGTGTCGCCTGGAATCTCATGCGCATCCATTCACTACCACCTTGGGGACGAGATGGAATGGGCGCTCTCCAGCCGAAGCTCGTCGATGAACTGCCCAGCGTGGAAAACGGGGGTATCGTCCATACTGATGAGGGCAAAACGATCGTCTCATTCACGCTGGCCGACTGGGCAATCTGGTCCGATGGCACGCCGATCACCGCCGCTGATTTTGAGTTGGTCTTCGATGTGAGCAAAGATGGCCTCAGCAATATGCTGGAATTCCGGTTTGTCAATGGCGCAGCGCTCGATAGCGTTACCCAGGGAGAGACCGAGAAAGATGTGGTCATCACCTTTTCCCTTTCACAACCCGATTGGACCACCGCTAACTTCATACCTTTGCCGAATCACATCCTGCGCGAGGAGTATGAAGCGACGCTCGCCGAAAACCGGGGAATGGATACCATGGAGTGGCTGCGCGCACCGGTCGTGAGCAATGGACCCTTCCTCTTTTCGGAGTGGGATTCAGGCAGCTCCATCCGCTATGTGCGCAACGAGAACTACTGGGGCGATGTCTGGTTTGACGAAGTCGTCATCAGTTTCTACCCGGATAACACCGTCATCAAGCAACTCCTCGTCAACGGTGAGACGGACTGGACCTTTGCGATCCCCATCCTGGAGGCACAGGAGTTGGTGGCAGAAAATCCCGATGTCCTGGCGCTCGACACCTTCTTCTCCGGCGGACGCATGGAGCTACGTTTCAATCAGGGCCCCAACGCCCACCCCGCCTTCAGCGACAGCCGGGTGCGCCGTGCGCTCAGTATGGCCATCGACCGCCAATTCATCGTGGATGAGCTCTATGATGGCAATACCGCGATCCCTCGCAGCTTCTGGGATGGCACCGCCTGGTTCCACGAAGATACGCCACAGATCGCCTACGACCCCGAAGGGGCGCTGGCGCTCTTGAGTGAAGCGGGTTGGTACGATGACGGCAGCGGCTCGATCGCCTCTCACGGTGTGGAGGGCGTCGAAGACGGCACTGAATTAGCCCTAACCAGTGCAACCTACGCCGGCGGCGCCTTCACCCAGTATCAGGATGTCTTGCTCGTCATTCAGGACATGCTATCCGAAATCGATGTCGATATGACCATCACCCATTACGCGGTCAATGTCATCCACGCGCCGTTCTCGACCGATAGCCCCTACGCGACCGGCAAACATGACCTCTACATCCAGGGTTGGGGCGTGGGCACCGCGACGATTGACCAGCTCGAGCTGTGGTCCTGCGATTCCATACCCAGCGAGGAGAATGACACCGGCTGGAATGGCATCCACGCCTGCTATCCGGAGATGGACGATCTCTGGGATGTGCTCGGCACAGCGCTCGATGCCGACGAACGTCAGGAGGCCGCCAACCGTATCCAGGTGTTGATGGCGGAAGAGAATTTCACCCTATTCGTAGTGAATCTGCTCCCGGCTCTCACGTTTAACACGAACCTGGAGAATGTGTCCTGGGCCGTTACCGACACACCATGGTACTCGCTGCCCGAATGGAAATCGGCGGATTGACCTCTCTCTACACGTAGGATGATGCAAGGAGCGCACTTGCTGCGCTCCTTGCACAAGCGGGCAAGAATTCCTTCATGCCTTAAGGGGTTGCTGAGACTGCACCCAGTATTTGCAGGGATTTCGCGATGCTAAAATATGTCGCTGGCAGGATCATACAGGCCATTCCACTCCTGTTCATCATCAGCGTCATCCTCTTCGTCATCATGAATTCCATCGGCGACCCGCTCGCGATCCAGCTCAGCCAGGGCCGCCCGCCGACTGGCGAAGAACGGCTCCGCATGCGCCGGCGCATGGGCTTGGATAAACCGATTTACCTGCAATACATCTTCTGGATGATCGGCAACGACTGGACGTTCATCGACGCCGATGGTGATGGTGATACGGACGAGAATGTCTACGGCCCACGTAAAGGTATCCTGCGCGGCGACCTCGGCCGCTCGCTGATCACCAAGCAATTCGCGCAGGTGCGCATCATGGAGCGCCTGCCCAACACGCTGATCCTGATGATCCCCATGTATATCACTGCCGTGCTGTTGGCCGTAGTCCTGGGGTCAGTTTCTGCGTTGAAACAATACAGCACTGTCGACAATCTGCTGACTACAGTGGCCTTTGTATTCTACTCGATGCCGATCTTCCTCATCTCGCTCGGCATGATCTTCATCTTTGCTGTGGGTCTGCGCAACCTGGGTTTGCCGCACCCCCCGATTGCCGGGATGTACGAAGTGGGCGAGCCACGGACTCTGGATAACCTCGCCAGGCACATGATCTTGCCCGCATCCAGCCTGGCCATCATCTATGCGGCGGCCTATATGCGCTATGTTCGTTCCAGCATTTTGGAGGCGATGAATGCCGACTACGTCCGAACCGCCCACGCCAAAGGCCTGGCCAAGCGACGCATTTTCACCATCCACATCCTGAAGAATGCCGCCCTACCGCTGGTGACGATCATCGGCCTCGATCTTCCCTTCGTTCTGGGCGGGGCGGTGATCACCGAATCGATATTCGCCTGGCCGGGGATGGGTTTGCTGTTCATTGAAAGCCTGACCCGATCGGATTATCCGGTGCTCATGGGAATCTTGATGCTGATCGCGGTGACCGTGGTCGTGCTGCAACTCTTAACGGATCTGGTGTACTCGCTGCTCGATCCGAGAGTTGCCTTAACCGCCCAGCCTGGCCGGTAGAAACCCAAGAGGATTTTGGCCCGTGACCGTAGCCAACGTGGACCCCAAGACACCACCGGTCGCCATACTCAGCGACCAGGGAGGACTATATGAGGAGCGCTCCGCCCTGGCAGTCTTCTGGCGACGCTTCTCCTCTCATCGCATGGCAGTTGTTGGCCTAGTGATCATGTGCGCCGTTGCTCTCTATATCCTGGTTGGCTCCATCATCTTTTCTGAAGAATATGCCAACGATTTGAACCTTCGTCGCAAATGGGAAGCGCCTTCCGCCGAGCACCCGATGGGCACTGATGAAGTGGGCCGCGATGTGCTGGCCCGGACAGTCTATGGCGGGCAGATATCACTCGCGATCAGTGTCCTTTCGGTCATGGTTACAACGTTTCTGGGCACGGCGCTGGGCCTCATCGCCGGCTACTACGGTGGCTGGATAGATAATATCATCATGCGTGTTGCCGAAGCTTTGCTCAGCATCCCGTTGTTGTTCCTGCTGTTGGTGCTATCAAAATTCATAGGTACGCAAATGCCGCAGGTCAACATACTGGGCCGTGAAATAAGTGGCAGCGTTATCGTCATCATTCTTGTCCTGGGTCTGACGACCTGGATGGGCCTGTCGCGCATTGTCCGCTCGATCGTGCTGTCTCTGAAGGAACGAGAGTTTGTCATTGCGGCGCGCGCAATGGGTATGAACCATCGCCGCATCGTGTTCCGGCACATCTTGCCGAACGCCATGGCCCCGGTGATCGTGGCGACGACGCTGGGCATCTCGCAGGTCATCTTGATCGAAGCGAATGTCAGTTTTCTGGGGCTGGGTGTGCAACCGCCCACGGCCAGCTGGGGCAACATGATCCAACGGGCGATGGAGAGAATCGACACGGCCCAGTGGTTGTGGTTCTTCCCCGGCGCGCTCATCCTGCTATCCGTGCTGAGTGCCAACTTTATCGGTGATGGGTTGCGCGATGCGCTCGACCCCTATAGCACCAAGTAATATCCAATATCCCGACCCACATCCATCAAGCTCAGCATCAGCGGCGCGCTGTCAGGTCGCTCAGTCGAAGCCCGCCGGCGGCGGCGCATACAGGATGGCCAGCAGCAGGTCCAGCGTCGTTTCCAGGTCGTCAGCGTGCAGCGTCTCGAAAGGCGAGTGCGTGTAACGCGTCGGCACACCAATGGCTGAGGCCGCCACCCCCTTCTGCAGCAACGCGCCCGAATCCGTCCCGTAAAACCCGTGCACCGTATGCTGTAAAGGCAGCCCGGCTCCTTCCGCCGCGTCGCGAATCGCGTTGTTCAGGCGGTAGTTATAGCCATAGAGGTCTTTGTGGATGAGTGTCGGCCCGCCACCCAGGCGCGTCGGCACATCGCGGATATCCACCCCTGGCACATCCCCCGATAGTCCCGTATCGATCGCGATGGCGTACTCGCAACCCACCTCAGAATGGGCGGAATGCGCGCCATATAGCCCGCCCTCCTCCATCACGCTGGAACCGATGTAAAGGTCATAGCGCAGGTGCGAATGCTCCAACCGCGGCAACAACTCTTCCAACAAGGCGAGCGACACGCGGTTGTCCATCGCCTTCCCGGTGTAGATTTTGCCGTGGGCGCGCGTAGGCGGGTTCCAGATGATGCGGTCGCCGATATGCACGCCGGCCGCGAGCGCTTCCTCGCGGCTGCTGAAAAAGGCGTCGACGAACAGGTCGTTCCATTCCAGGTTGTGCTTGTCTCGCTGCTCCGGGGAAAGGATATGCCCGGTCAAGGAGGCAAAGACGCCCTCCACCAGCACATCGCGCCCGACGATCAACGCCGGCTGCCCGATCGGCATGGAGTACATGCCGCGCCATTCCGGGTGTCCGCGCAATTCGCGTTGCCCCGTCGTGAAATACAAAAAGCCATCCTCCGAGATGTATTTCAGTGCAAAGCCAATTTCATCCCCATGGCCGAGCAGCAGCATCTTCGGGCCTTCGCCGCCGACATGAGCGAACACATTGCCCACCGGCGTCCGCCAGGCCTCGCGTGCGTGTGGCTGCCAGCGCTCCAGCGCGCGCGTATGGACGCGCTCCTCGCGGCTACCAGGGCCGGGGATCTCACAATACATCTTCAGTGTTTCGAAGAGGGGCATAAGGCCTCCAGGTTATCGCAGTAAAAAGGGGGTTAAAAGGTCTTCAGGCGCGGATCCAGCACGTCTCTCAGCCCATCGCCCAGCAGATTGATGGACATCACGGTCACCATGATCGCCAGGCCCGGGAAGTTCATCAGCCAGGTTGCCGTCCGTAGGTAGGTGCGCCCGGCGTTAAGCATCGCGCCCCATTCCGCAATCCGCGGGTTGTTGGCCCCCAGCCCCAAAAAGCTGAGCGCAGCGGCGGAGATGATCGCGCTGGCGACGCCGTTCGTGGTGACGACGATCAACGGCGCGAGCAAGTTGGGGAAAATATGCAACGCCAGGATGCGCGTGTTCGAGGCCCCCAGCGAGCGCGCCGAGGTGATGTAATCCAGCTCTTTGATGGCCAGCGTGCTGGCGCGCACGACGCGCGCGTAGATCGGCACCGTCGCGATGCCCACCGCGATCATCACGTTGGTGATGCTCTTCCCCAGCACCGCCACGATGGCCATCGCCAGCAAGATGCCCGGGAAGGTCAACATCACATCGATCAAGCGCATGATGACGGCGTCCACCCAGCCACCCTGAAAACCGGCTACCAGGCCGAGGACGGTGCCTATGGAAGCGGCAATGGCCACCGCCAGGATGCCGATTCGCAAGGAAACGCGACCGCCATATAAGACGCGCGTGAAGATATCCGTACCGAAATCATCGGTGCCGAAGATGTACGTCGCGTTCGGCGGTTGCAGGCGCTCGCGCGGGTTCATCCTCAACGGGTCATAGTCCGATATCTCATGGGCAAATATCGAAGCCAGGGCGATTATGGTCAACACCACCGCCCCCAGCACAATGCTGCGGTTGCGGATGATGCGCCGCCAGAGCATGCGCCAAGCTTGCGATGCTCCCTCTTCGCGGTCTATCTTCATGACCTGCAGTGCGCGTTCAGTCATAGCGAATCCTCGGGTCAATCAAGGCATAGAGCAGATCCGTAACGATATTGATGATG
Organism: Phototrophicaceae bacterium; assembly: GCA_965237765.1. Classification (GTDB taxonomy): domain Bacteria; phylum Chloroflexota; class Anaerolineae; order Aggregatilineales; family Phototrophicaceae; genus WTGJ01. The sequence goes on along the minus strand of OZ250157.1, from coordinate 1,247,633 downwards.
ATATAGAAGATCGCGATGAACAACGTCATTCCCTGCACCAGCGTGAAGTCCTTATCGCTCACCCCCTTGAAGTACATACTGCCCAAGCCTAGCCGTGAAAAAATCGTCTCCGTCAGCACCGCGCCGGCCATCAACGTCCCGAAGGTCAAGCCCAACACGGTCACCACCGGGATGAGCGCATTCCGCAAGGCGTGCCGCAAAATGATGACGCGCCCCTTCAACCCTTTGGCGCGCGCGGTCAACACATATTCTTGTTGGATCACTTCCAACATGCTGGAGCGCGTCAAGCGCGCCAGGGAGCCGGCCGAGAGAAAGCCCAGCGTCAGCGCTGGCATCACCAGCTGATTCAGGTCGCCCTGCCCCAAGGGGGGGAACCAACCCAGGTTTACGCTGAACAACACGATCATCAAAGGCGCGGACCAGAAAATCGGCATCGATATGCCGACCAAAGCCAGGATCATCGCCGCCGAATCCAGCAGATTGCCGTGGTTCAGCGCCGCGAAAATGCCCAGCGCAACTCCCAGCACCGAGCCGATCACCAAGCCGCTCACGGTCAATTCCGCCGTGTAAGGGATTCGCCGCATAATCTCTTTCAACACATCCCGTTTATCGTTCAGCGAACGGCCCAGGTCGCCCCGCAACACGTCGCCGATGTAATTCAGGAATTGCTGGTGCAGCGGCAGATTCAGCCCCATCTGTTCCCGCACCCGTTCCAACAACTCCGGCGTGGTGGGCGCTTCGCCGAGAAAGATCTCCGCCGGGTCACCTGGGATGAAATGCAGCATCAAGAAGACCAGCACCAATACCAGGAAAACGGTCGGTATCGCCTGGAGCAAACGCCCGAAGAGATATTTGGCCATAGAGCGCTCCGCTATTCATCCGTGCGGCCGCCACAGGTTTCCCCGTGGCGGCCGCCAGAAATACAGTTGCTGTTTACTCGTCGCCGAAGTAAGCCACAGTGAAGTTGACGATGTTACCACCGGACAAGAAGGTCACCCCTTGCAGGTTCTTGGTGCTGCCGTAGATATAGTTGGGGTCGGCTATGAAGAACATGACCACCTCGTCGGTGATTTTCTGTTGGATCTGGGCGTAGATGGCTGCGCGCTCTTCAGAGACTGGCGTGGAAGAGGCTGCCTCGATCAAGTCATCCATCTCCTGGTTGCGATAGCGGTTGCGGTTCGTGCCGCCATCGGCATTGGAGGAATGGAAGAGGGTGCGCATGACGGTATCAGGCTCGATGCTCGTATCCCACCAGTGCTGCGTGTGGTGCTCACCAGCGCGTACCGCGTCGAAGTATCCGGCACGGGAAGCGATGTTCAAGTTGAAGTCGATCCCGATGTCGTCAATGAAGGGTTCGATGACGACGCTGACATCCGGGAAGCGCAAGCCACCGACGATGGTCCAGTGTTCCAGCCGCAGCGGTTCGCCGTCTTTTTCGCGGATGCCGTCACCATCGGTGTCGATCCAGCCATCGGCTTCCAGGATCGCCCGCGCTTTATCGGGATCCGGCTCCAAGGGGTATACCTGGCATTGCACATCACTGAAGAAGGGCATCGCCCGGGTGAAAGGGCTGCAGGCGGGCTTGGCATAGCCATTGAAGACGATATCGACGACGGCTTGCCGATCAATGGCGTTGGCGATCGCCTGGCGCACCGACAACTGATTCGACGGGTAGCGCTCGGCGTTGTACATCAGCGAGTAGCCGTGGCCCGGTTGCTCGATGGCGATGATCGAGAGGTTCTCGTTAGCTCCCAAGCGCTCCACATCGGCGGTGGAAAGCCCATCGGCGAAGTCTGCCTGGCCCGCTTCCAGCGCGGCGACGCGGGATGTCTGATCCAGCACAAAGGTGAATACGATCCTGTCAAAGTTGGCCGGACCGCTCGTGCCGAAGACCTCTTCCGGACCCCAGGTCCAGTTCGGATTCTTCACGAGCACCAGGGAGTCGTCGATCACATAGGATTCCACCATGTAAGCGCCACTACCGACGACCTTTGTCAGGCCGTAATCATCACCCAGCTCCGCCACTGCCGTCGGCGAGTTGAGGCCCAGGAAAGGTATGGAGACGGAATTCAAGAAGACCGCATAGGATGAGCTGAAGCGGAAGGTTACCGTGTGATCATCGACGACTTCCACTTCCTCCAGGGGCCCGAGCACGCTGAGCGCGCCTTGCGCGTTGTTCATCGGGTTCTGGATGTGCTCAATGGTGAATTTGACTGCATGAGCGTTCACCGGCGTACCATCATGGAAGACCGCGTCGTCACGCATGTAGAAAGTGTATTCGGTGGCGTCCTCGTTGATGTCCCAGGAATTCGCCAAGCCTGGATGGAAAGTGCCCAACGGATGCTGATAAACCAGGGTGTCGTACACATGGCTCATCATGTTGACGACGCCGGAAGCGGTCGTCAGGTTCACATCGATCGTATCTGGGCTTTGCCGGATGGCGTAGTTGAGTACGCTTTCCTCTTGTCCCTGCGCTGCGAAGGGCATGGCAGTGAGCAGCAGCAGCGCCAGCAGGAGCATGAATTGACGTTTCATTATCTATCTCCTTTATTATGGGGAGGGTAATTCACCCAAACTCGTGACCCCTCCCCGATCGAACACTAGGTGTTTCGCCCGGTACCTACATCTTAAGGAGGTACTGTGCCGGGACGAAAGCAGTTAACGTGCTATTAAATCGTATAAGGATCCTTTCTACTCGTCGCTGAAGCTAGCGCCAATGAGGTTGGAGATGTTACCGCCTGCCAGGTAGGTCACCCCTTGCAGGTTCGCAGCACTTCCGTAGAGCAGGAACGGATCCACCATGAAGAGCATGATCACCTCGTCCGCGATTTTCTGCTGAAGCTGGTGGTAGATGGCCTCGCGTTCCTCAGTGACTGCCGTGGAAGAGCCCGCCAAAATCAGCGCGTCCATCTCCTCATCGCGATAGCGGTTGCGGTTCGTGCCGCCATCGGCGTTGGAGGAGTGGTAGAGCGTGCGCATGACCGTATCGGGGTCGAGCCCGGTATCCCACCAGTGCTGCGTGTGGTGCTCGCCGGCGCGCACCGCGTCGAAGTAACCGGCACGCGTCGCCAGGTTGAGGTTGAACTTGATGCCGACTTCCGCCGCATAGGATTCGATGACGGTGCTCATGCCCGCGAAGGCCGGCACGGTCGCCAGCGTCCAGTGCTCGAGCCACAGCGGCTCGCCATCTTTATCGCGGATGCCGTCGCCATCGGTATCCACCCAGCCGGCTTCGTCGAGGATGGCATTGGCCCGGTCGGGGTCATAGGGGTAATCGGCGCATTGCACGTCGATATAGGAGAACATTACCTTGGTCAGCGGGCTGCAACCCGCCGTGCCGAAGCCGTTGAAGACGATATCGACCACCGCTTGCTTGTCGAGCGCGAAGGCCATCGCCTGACGCACCGCCAGCTGGTTGGAGGGGTAATTGTCGAAGTTGAACATCAGCGACCAGCCATGGCCGGGCTGCTCGATGCGCAGGATCGAGAGGCGCTCGTCTTCTTCCAGGCGCGGCACGTCGGCCGTGGGCACGTCATTGATGAAATGCACCTGCTCGCTCTCCAGCGCTGCCAGGCGCGACGAAGGATCACGCACGATCGTGTAATTGATCTTGTCGAAGTTGGCCGGGCCGCTCGTGCCGAAGACCGCTTCCGGACCCCAGGTCCAGTTCGGGTTCTTCACCAGCACCACCGAGGATTCCGGCACGTAGGATTCAACCATGTACGCGCCCGTGCTGACGACCTTGGTCACGCCATAATCTTCGCCCAGTTCAGCCACCGCCGTCGGCGAGGTGATGCCCAGGAAGGGCGATGAGAGGGAATTCAGGAAGGGTGCGTAGGGCGCGCTGAAACGGATCGTCACCGTGTGATCATCGACCACCACCGTTTCTTCATAGGGACCGAGCAGACTGAGCGCGATCTGGGCGTTGTTGGCGGGATCCAGAATGCGATCGTAAGTGAATTTCACCGCTTCCGCTGTCAAGGGCGTGCCGTCGTGGAACGTCACGTCGTCGCGCAGATGGAAGGTCCATTCGGAGGCGTCCTCGTTGGCGCTCCATTCCGTCGCCAAACCGGGATGGAAGGTATTCAACGGATACTGCCAGATCAGCGGGTCGTACACATGGCTCATGATGTTCGCGGACGCCGGAGAAGGTCGACAGGTTCACGTCCAAGCGTATCCACATTTTGGCTGATGGCCGAAGTTGACCTCGTTCATCTCCTGCGCTTGTAGCGCCAGCGGCGCGACAGCGAGGAGGAGCAGCGCAAACACCAGTACAAATCGTTTCATGATCGGTCTCCTTTCTTACGGGGAATGTGTACTATACCGCAAACGTCTTTTATTCTCAAATGCAAGAACTTTCGCCCACCACGCGCTATACTGCCGCTATGATGAACCTACGAAGCGCGATCCACTGGCGCGCCATCTCCATCGGCGGCGACGCCGCCAGCAACTACTCCCTGCACCTCGGCGAGGCGGGCGATAGCGGCCCGCTGGCCCTCATCTGCGCCGGTATCCATGGCGACGAAGGCCCCTGGGGCACCGCCGCCATCTCCCAATTGCTGGATTCCACGCTACGTGACGACCTCCTCGGCCGCCTGCGCATCCTCCCCGTCGCCAACCCCAACGCCCTCGCCCACGAAGCGCGTTGCGCCCCCTTGGATTCGCTGGATCTGAATCGCCTCTTCCCCGGCGACGCCAACGGCTTCCATTCCGAGCGCCTGGCCGCCCTCATCACCGCCGAAGCGCTTCCCGATGCCGAATTCGTCATCGATATACACGGTGGCGGCAGCTGGTGCGTCAACCAGTTCATGCACCAGGACGCCGGCGAAACGGCGCTATCCACTAGCTTCGGCGCCCCCTTCGCCTCCCGCATGCCGGATCACCCGGGCATGTTGGGGAACTGCGCCAAATCCCAGGGAGCCCAGGTTACCGGCCTGGAGATCGGCGGCCGCGGCGCCCGCGAAAACGAATTCATCGCTCAGGTAGCTACCGGCCTGCGCCGTGCCCTGGGCCGTGTCGGCGTGCTCACCCCCCTGCCGGAGGACGATGCGCCGCCACCCCCGCAATTGATCGAGGAGATGCAGGTGCTGCGTCCCCTGCGCGGCGGCGTCTTGAAGCCTGCCCTCGGCGTCGAGGCCGTCGGCACCCTCGTCCCCAAAGGGACGCTGCTGGGCGAGCTGCTCCATCCCGCCACCTCCGCCACGCTGCAACGTTTTGAGGCGACCTACGAGCCGACCGCCCTGTTGTTGCTGCGCCCACACCTCACCGCGTTGGAAGCCGGCGCGATGACCTACGCCGTTGGGCGAATCAGTTAAGGAGAGAACGATGACAGAAAAACTGCGTGCCGCCGTCCTCGGTGCCGGTCGTTGGGCCGCCAGCGCGCACCTGCCCGGCTTCGTGCGGAGCCCACTCGTCGACCTCGTCGCCATCTGCGACCGCGACGAAGCGCTCGCCAAGCAGCGCGCCCGTGAATTCAACATCCCCCACGTCTTCACCGATTACCAGGCCATGCTCTCCCAGCTGGATCTGGATGTCGTCGATGTTTGCACGCGCGCCAGCCCCACCGATCCTGATAACCACGAAGTTCTCACCTTCGCCATCCTGGAAGCCGGCGCCCATTGCCTCTGCGAAAAACCCGTCTGCCACGATTACCGCCGCACCTGGGAGGCGCACGAACTCGCCCATTCCAAAGGATTGAAGACGAAGGTCGGCCTCACCTTCCGCTACGCGCCTGCCATGCAATACATGTACGAGCTCATCGAGCAGGGCGAGCTGGGCGATTTGTTCATCTTCAACGGCTACGAGCAGAATTCGCAATTCATCTCCCCCGACGAACCCGTCACCAAAGCCGACCTGATCCCGCCCACCAGTGAAGACGAGGAGATCCGCGTCTCCGCCCTCGAAGGCTACGGCGCGCCCATCATCGATATCAGCCTGTGGTGCTTCCAGGACGAGCTGAGCCGTGTCGTCGGCACCATGCAAAACTTCGTCCCCTATCGTACCGACGCCGCTGGCCAGCGCGTCCGCACCAATATCGACGATGGCGATGTCTACATCGGCGAATACCGCCGCGGCGGCTTCTGCACCATCCAAAACAGCTACGTGGCCGTCGGCAATTACCCCGGGCTGATTGCGAACATCTATGGCAGCCGCGGCGCCTTGCATTGCCGTTTGGTGGAGGAATTCGGCGTCTGTCAGACGCTACACGGCGCCCAGCCAGACGCGGTCGAATTCGTGCCCATGGAGATCCCGGAGCGTTTCTTCCCGCCCGGCTATCAGGAAGGCGAGCCCTGGCCGTCGCTCTTTTACGCCAACCTGGTGCACAATTTCATGCAGGAAATCGTCGCCGGTGGCGATGAAAACCAGGGCAATTTCGCCCAGAGTGCGCGCGTTCAAGAGGTCATTAACGCCGTCGAGCTCTCGGTGCGGGAAGCGCGCTGGGTGGATCTGCCGCTGCCTTAGCCCGCGCGCTTTCGTTCCAGGAAAGCGCCCACATCCGCGGCGGGCGCTCGATACAAGTGGTAGTCGTCGCCCGCCTGGTAGGTTTCGAGCACCTCGCTCAGGATGCCGTTGGGAAAGAATTCGCGCAGAGCGGCCTCGCCTTTCGCGTCATCGGGGTGCACGAAGAAGACCAGCTCCTGCATGGGATCGAGCTGGAATGGGTCGGCGCGCAAGGCGCCCTCACGCAAGCGGTTTTCCAGCCGTTCGAGCGGGAATCGATGGTGTTCGGCCAGGTAGGTTCGCCGGCTTCGATGCCAAGCGCGCGGTAGTCCCACCAATGCGGGTATGCCGACGATATAGACGTTGCCGAAGCCCTGCGCCTCACCCAATGCGCGCAGGACCCGCCCCGCCTCGCTATGCGGTTTGCTTGGCGGCAGGTAGGCCTCGAGGTGCAGCACGAAATAGCGCTGGTGCGCGACGCGATAACCACCCACCAGCACGAGGAGGAGCAGCGTTGCGCTCGGCCAGCCAGGTCCTTCCGTCGCGCCATTGTTCCCAGAATGCTTGCAACAGGATCCTCAGCGGCAGGGCAGCGATGAGGAAGGCGATCGGCAGGCTGGCGATCGCGCGGGTATTGCCCGGGTTTTCTATCGGGAAAGCGATGGCCAGCGCCGCCGGCAAGAGCGTGATGAGGAGCGCCGCCGGCAATGCCCAATCGAAAACATCGCGCCGCCGCAAGAGCCGCGCCGACCAGGCCGCCAGCCCCAGGACGAAGAAGGCCCCAGCCCACGGGATCCAGCACGGGCTTGCCGGGCGCGCCGTGGAACCAGAGGCTGTCGCCCTGCCAATTGTACATCAGCAGGCCATCTCGCAAATTCAGCAGGAGATCGGGGAAGCGCTCAATGAGCGCCTCGATCACTTCCAATGCGAGCTATCCATGACGATGCTATCGCCCAGGATGCGCGTCCTCGTCCGCGCGCATGAAAGCTATCCGAGTCATCGTTGGAGTAGCGGTACAAAGGCATGAAGACCACGAAAGTCAACCAGCGCCATTACCACCAGGTGCCATAGATAGCGGAAACGCGCCCGCCAATCCCGCGCCCAAAAGATGAAGGCCAGCGCCACGCCGAAGAGCGCTAGGAGCGGCAACATCCGCACGGATGGGTAGGTGTAGAGGCCGAAACCAAGCACCAATCCCGCTTTCACGTAATCGCCACGCCGATTCTCGCGCAACGCCCGCGCCAGCAAGCCCAGCAGCAACGCGCTAACGACCACTGTCGGTGCCCAACGCAAACCGGCGCGGCTCAAGAAGATGTGCCAGTAACTCACAGCGACGAGCGCTGCCAGCAACAAGCCGACCACCCGCCCCAACCCCGGTGGCCGCCCGCCAACCGCCACGCACCCCATCCAATACAGGCAAGGGATGGCCAGCAAGCCCTCCAGCACAGTGAGCAGCTTGATCGTAATCAGGTTGTGCCCCAGACCGGGCAATTGCGCCAGCAGGGCCTGGGCGTAAAAATGAAAAGGCACGCGTCCACCGTTGTTGGCGAAGAAGATATTGCGCTCCCCGGCAGCGGTGCGGTATCCATCCAGCACCGTCTCGACGTGGTCGCTGTTCATCTCCGGCGGGACGGCGGGCAGATCATTCAAGCGGATGACGGCTGCCAGCAGCGTGATGCCGAGAAGCAGCCAGAGCGTCGGGTCGCGCCAGGGAATTGCCCCCGCCCGATCGGCGAGCCAACGCAGCCCTGTCCGCGGCAACATCGCATAGACCCAGAGCGCGATGCTCACCAGCGTGACCCAGCTTCCGATCCCTCGGACGGTGAGGATCCCACCCATTAGTCCCAGGAGCGCAGCCAAAAGGCGGAATTGGCTCTCGCGGTCGCGCCAGGAAAACGCGCGCGCCTGGTCGACCCGTTCCTCCAGCCAATCCTGCGGCGCCAACGCGCACACCCAGAGCGCGATGCTCGCCACCCAGGACCAAAAGCCGACGAGTGAAAAGTGATTGTTCGCGGTGAATTGATAAGTGAGGTAGCTGCCCGCTAGGCCCAGCAGCGCGGCCAGGAAGCGTAGTTGGTAGGCGCGCAGATCCAAAGGGGCGCGCCGGGGTTGCCGGCGGGGGAAATGGGCTGTTTCTGCCCAACCATCCTGCGCGCCCAACCGACGCAGGCGCAGCCAGGAACGCGCCGCCTGCCCATCCAGCACAATTTCCGCCAGCAGCCAGAGTGCAAAGCCGGCCAACAATAAGAACACACCGTAGAGATCTGGCGACTGCGCCCGTGATTGTGTGGTGAGCAGCTGGCTACCAGCGACCGCCGCGATGACCGCCAGTAGCTGCAGGGTGAGACTGCGACCGCCGCGCGTGCCGGCACTTCGCGGCCGCAAGAAGCGCGTGCCGGCACTTCGCGGCGCGTGCTGGCACTTCGCAGCCGTAAGACGCCGCAAGAAGCGCGTGCCCAACGACAGCGAAAGCAGCGAGATCCTCCTCAAGCGGTTTTCTCACCCAGGATCGCCAGGTTGACCGTCGCGCGGCCGGCCGGCTCATCCAGCTGGTTGTGGCGGTCGAACCAATTCAGCAGGCGGATGCCCAGTCGGAAGGGGTTGAGTGCGCTGCCATCTGGCTGTTCGAAGGCGGTGCGGTCGACGGCGTTCGCCATGCCAGCGGGCAGCAGCCCGGATTCGAGCAGCGGCTTGCCCAGGCCATAGACCAGGTTGTGGATGAAGGGGAAAGAATGGTGCGTGAAAGCGCGCTCCGCCCGCACCATGAAGCCGGCCGCGGCCACGCGCGCGCGCAGCTCGTCCCGCTCGTAGAGGCGCTCGTGGTTGGCCCAGATACCCGCCAGCGGCCCGGAGCGAATCGGCCGGTCGAAGAGCGCCTCGAGCGTTTTGTTGACCGGGTCCCAGAAGAAGGGGTAATTGGCGTGGGGCACGGTGATGGCGACGCGCCCACCTGGTTTCAGCACGCGCCAGATTTCTCGCAGGGCGGCCAAGTCATCCGGGATGTGCTCCAGCACCTCTGTGAGGATGACGCCATCGAAACTGCCCGCCGCATAAGGCAGGCGCGTGACGTCGGTCTGGTTGAGCATCAGGCGCGGTAGATGGCGCACGTTGCGGCGCGTCTTAAGCAGGATTTCGCCATCCAGCTCCGCCCCCACGAGCGGGCAATCGCTCAGGTGCCGATACATCTGCAAGTAAAAGCCGCGCCCGCAGCCCGCCTCCAGGATGCGCGCGCCGGAGCGCGGCGGCAGCCATTCAAAGACGGTACGCACGCGCTTGCGAAAGGCCATATCCGCCTCGTTGCGCGTCATGTGATCCAGTCGGAGGCGACTGGTGGGCCGAAGCGTGCGCGCGTCGGTGCTTTACCGAAGCGATTCGCGGAAGTGTCGCTCATAATTGCCCATCGGTCTGCGTCAAAAGAATAATTGGCTTCTGATCGTGCGCGCGCGGTTTCTGATAGCGCGTCCGGCTCCTGCCAGCATCGGCCAGGATGTTCTCGCCAATAGAGCGCCAATTGCCCTACCGCGCGAGCCGGCCCATGCCAGTGACCTGCACGGGAACACGCCCACCCGGTGATATCCGTGCATCGCTACCGGCGTGCCGCAAAGCATCGCCTCGACCTGCACGAGGGCTGAAACATTCGGTGTCGCTGGTTAGGGCCAGCACGTCGCAGGCGGCGTAGAAATTGGCCAGCGTCTTGCGGATCGCCCTGAAGCTGCCCGAGGAAGCGCAGTTGCCCCTGCATATCGCTCGCGCAGGACCTGGGTGCGCTGCCAGAAATCCTCGTAATTTATCTGTATTTCGCCAGCGAAGACGATACGCGATATTGGGATAGCGTTCGTTGATGACTCTCCAGGGCGCGCAGCAGTAAATCGGGCCGCTTTTCTTCGACGAAGCGGCCGCAGTAGCCGATGACGGGGCCGTTTTCAGGCGCCCATTCCGCGCGTAAGGCGCTGCGCGCGCTCTTCTTGCGGTTCACTGGTAGATCTGGACCGGCGGGTTGATTACGGAGCACTTTCTCAGCGAAAGGGCGCAGGTAATAGGAATGTGCGGCGTAATCTTCGCTATAGCGCGAACAGGCGCTTCGCCCGCCGCGCCATATAGGTATAGAGGCGGAACATCGTAGCGGAATCAAGCGGTTCAAGCGACTGGACGAGAGGATCGAGATCGCCATGGTGCGTGACGACGAGGGGCCGCCCGGCGCGCTCCGCCAACCAGCCCAGCAAAGCCGTCTCCAACAGCGGGGTATGCACCCAGAGCAGGTCGTGCTCTTTAATGAGCCGCGCCGCCGCCCAGGGATAGCCGGGCAGTCAGCATGCCGCGGCTGATATGCAAGGGCAAAGGCCACAGGCGCCGCACGCGCACGCCGTTGATCACTTCATCACTCGGCAGAGTCGCTTCGGAAACGCGCCGAGAGCACCGTCACTTCGATGCCCACGCCGCGCCAGCTCCTCCGCCACGCGCTGGACATGCAAGGTCAATCCAGTGTTGTGTGGCAGATAATAAAGGAGCGCGATGATGATGCGCAGTTTCTCGCTGCCCCGATCGCTCATCGGGCGGAGTGGTTTCCCCAACGGGCAACTATTCCATGATCGTGTCGGCGTGCACCGAAAGCTTGCCCGCGCCATAGCCGCCATCGACCACCAGCTCATGCCCGGTGATGAAGGCGGCGCCGTCCGTCGCCAGGAAGACGCAAGCCGCGGCGATCTCCTCCGGTTTCCCCAGCCGCCCGGCCGGCACCATCCGCAGGAAGTTCCGGCGGTATTCTGCGCTCGGCCCTTCATAGCGCGTGGTCGGCCAGCTGTTGGTGAGTCCCGGGCTGACCATGTTGACGGTGATGCCATGTTCACCCCATTCGAGCGCCAGCACCTGAGACAACATGGCGCCGCCGGCCTTGGCGCTGCAATGGGAAGCGGCGCCTTTGCGCGCGTTGCGCGCCGCCGAGGAGCCGATGTTGATGACGCGCCCGCCGCCGCCCTGGGCTATCATTTGCCGCGCTGCCGCCCGCGCCCCCAAAAAGGCCCCGATCAGCTGCACGTCCACTTGCAACTCGAAATCTTCCAGCGTCGTATCCACCGCCAGGGTATGCACGCCAACCCCGGCGTTGTTCACCCAGACATCCAGCCGCCCATGCTCCGCAACGCAATGCTCGACCAGCGCATCGATCTGCGCTTCGTCCCGGACATCGGCTTTGCAGAAGCTCACGCGTTCCCCCATGGCCTCCGCGCGCGGCCGCCCGAGCTCTTCATCGATATCGCTCATCACGCCGCGCGCGCCCCGATTGACGAATTGCTGCAGGATCTCCCAGCCGATGCCACCCGCCGAGCCGGTGACGACGACGACCTTACCCTGGCGAATTCCAGTTCGTTTGCCATGGTTTTCCCCTTCCAGTAATGGGTTGCTGCTTTGGCGCTCTCGTAGAAATGGAGAATCTACCGGCACCTTGCAACAGGAATATAGAGCATTGCCCGACAAAATACATCTGGCCCGCTCACCTCTGTCGTGCGCTCGCATCCCTTGTTCAGCCATCGACCGTCTCGGACACGCGCTTCTTACGGCCGCGAAGTGCCGGCACGCGCTTCTTGCGGCCGCATAGGAGCCGGCACGCGCCTCTTGCGGCCACGAAGTGCCGGCACGCGCTTCTTGCGGCCGCGAAGTGCCGCACGTGCTTCTTACGGCCGCGAAGTGCCCGCACGCGCTTCTTACGGCCATGCCGGCACGCGCTTCTTATGGCCGCGAAGTGCCGGCACGCGCTACAATCCACCCATCATGCTCACCACTCCGCGCTATCTGGCGGACCACGCCGCCGCCTTTCTCGCTAATCCACGGGAAGCCAACCGCGCCTGGTTTCGCCAGGCCGGCTATGGCCTCTTCTTACATTACGGCCTCTATTCCCTCCTGGAACGTCACGAATGGGTACAATTGCGCGAGCGCATCTCCGTCGCCGAATACGAGCGCCTGGCCGATCGCTTCACCGCTCAGGCTTTCGACGCCGCTGCTATCGCCCAACGCGCGCGCCGCTGGGGCATGCGCTATATCACTCTCACCACGCGCCACCACGACAGTTTCTGCCTCTGGCGCAGCGCGCATACGGACTTCCACAGCGGCAACACGCCCGCCGCTCGCGACCTGGTCGCCGAACTCGCCGCCGCCTGCGAAGACGAAGCGCTCGGCTTCTTCCTCTATTATTCGCACGGGCGCGATTGGCGGCATCCGCACGCGCCCAATAACGATGAATGGGGCGGGCAGGCGCGCCCTGCCTACGACCCACCGGAGCCGCGCTACGCCACGGGCGCCGCGCATGACCTCGCGCAATATCTCAACTTCATGCGCGCGCAAATCGCCGAGCTGTTCGCGCGCTTCCCACAAACCGCCGGCATCTGGCTGGATGGCGTCGCCGTCCCGCTCAGCCTCCCCGACGGCGCGGCGCGCATGCGCGTTGCCGAGCTCTACGCCGCCATCCGCCAGCAAAGCCCCCACGCCCTCATTGCCTACAAGCAGGGTTTGCTCGGCACGGAAGATTTCTTCACGCCCGAACACCGCCTGCCCGATTCGGGTGATTCCGCCGAAAAACGCGGGCAGATCGAAGCGCATCCGGCCACGTTGGTCGAGCTGAACACGACGATGCTCGTCGATCCGATTGCCTGGGGCGCCAACGCCGCATCGCGCCACCGCAGCGCAGACGAAGTGCTCGCCTTGCGGCGCCGCGCTCAAGCAGCGGGCGCTAACCTATTGCTCAATTGCGCCCCCTTACCCGATGGCCGCCTGGCACCACAGGATATCGCCGCGCTGGATGAAGTGGCGCGGCGCTGGTCTCTGGGTAAATGACTCGCTCTGTAGTCCTACTCCCACTCGATCGTCCCCGGCGGTTTGCTCGTGATGTCATAGACCACGCGGTTCACGCCGCGCACTTCGTTCACGATGCGTTCGCTGACCCGCGCCAGCAATGACGCATCCAAACGCGCCCAATCCGCCGTCATGAAATCTTCGCTCGTGACCGCGCGCAGGGCGACGACTTCTTCCCAACTGCGCATATCACCCTGCACGCCGACACTGCGGACGGGCAGGAGCACCGCGAAGGCCTGAGCAGTGCCCCGCCGCAGCAAGCCTTCGCGCCCCAGCTCGGCGCGAAAGATCGCGTCGGCGGCCCGCAGTTTCACGAGCCGCTCCTCGCTCACTTCGCCTAGGCAGCGCACCGCCAGACCCGGCCCCGGGAAGGGTTGCCGCCACACGAATTCCGCCGGCAGCCCCAGCTCCTCTCCCACCGCCCGCACCTCATCCTTGAAGAGGTCGCTCAGCGGCTCGATCAACTCGAATTGCAAATCCGCCGGCAGACCGCCGACATTGTGGTGACTCTTGATGCTTCGCGCCGCCGCGCTACTGGCCGCGCTCTCGATGATGTCCGGGTAGATGGTCCCCTGCGCCAGGAAGCGCGTGCCGGCACTTCGCGGCCGTAAGAAGCGCGTGCCGGCACTTTGCGGCGCGTGCTGGCACTTCGCAGCCGCAAGACGCCGCAAGGAGCGTGCATCCTGCTCTGCTTCGGCCGCGCGCGCCGCCTCGGCGAAACAATCGATGAATACGGCCCCGATTACCTTGCGCTTCTGTTCCGGATCGGTGATTCCCCGCAGCGCGCCCAGAAATTTGGCGCGCGCATCCACCACTTCCAACTGGAGATTCCCCAGGCCACCAAAGGCCTCGCACACCTCTTCCCTTTCCCCCGCGCGCAGCAAACCGTTATCCACGAAGATCGCCGTCAGCTGGTCGCCCACCGCGCGCTGTAGCAGAGATGCCGTAACCGCGCTATCCACCCCGCCGCTGAGCCCGAGCAATACCCGCTCCTCGCCCACGCGCGCCCGAATCGCGCTCAGCGCGTCCGCGATGAAACTCGCTGGCGACCAACCGCCCCGGCAGCCACATATCGCGAAGATGAAATTGCGCAGGATGGCCCTCCCCTGCGGCGTATGCGCAACCTCCGGGTGGAATTGCAGGCCGTATAGGCCGCGCCCCTCGTCGCCAATGGCCGCATAGGGCGAATTCGCCGTTTGCGCGAGCGTGCGAAAGCTGGCGGGCGCGCGCGCCAGTCGGTCGCCATGGGACATCCATACGACCAGCTCATCGGGCAATTCCGCGAATAGAGCGCTCCGGCCCCTGCGTTCGATTTGCGCACGGCCATATTCTCGCTCACTCGCGGGCGCAACTTCCCCGCCCAGCGCCGCCGCCAGCAGCTGCAAGCCATAGCAAATTCCGAGCACGGGCAGCCTGCTCGCGAGGACGCTCGGCGGCAAAGAGGGCGCGCCTTCCTCGTAGACGCTGCGCGGCCCGCCGGAGAGAACCAGGCCGCGTGGCGCATGCTGGCGCAGAGTCGTCTCGTCCGTATCCCAGGGCAACACGGCTGCGTATACCCCCTGCTCGCGGACGCGGCGGGCGATGAGTTGCGTATATTGGGAACCGAAATCAAGGATGGCGATACCGCCCGCGCGCGGGTCACTCATGGCGCGTTAATCCTTGGCCAGCGTGATCTGGCCATCATCCATGCTGGTGATGGTCGCCAAGGCTTCGACGGGCACATCCGCATAACCCGCCTGCTGGAGCCAGGCGCGCCCGCCCTCAAATCGCTTCTCGACCACCACTCCGATGCCCACGAGGGTCGCCCGCGCGCCGCGCACCATTTTGGCGAGCGCCCCCATCGTCTGACCGCTGGCGAGGAAATCGTCGATGATCAGCACACGCTCGCCGGGCGGCAAAAATTCGACGGCGACGAGCAGCGAGACCTCCCCGCCTTTGGTGCGACTGGGGGCGGTTTCCAAGTAGACCGCGCCGGACATCGTGATGGGCTTTTTCTTGCGGGCATAGACGATTGGCACATCCAGTACCATCGCGGTGGCCAGAGCGGGGGCGATGCCGGAAATCTCGGCGGTCAGGATGCGCTCCACCGCGAAATCTTGAAAGCGCGCGCCCAGCTCGTGTCCCATTTCCGTCATCAGGCCCGGGTCGATCTGATGGTTGAGGATGTGGTCGATCTTGAGGATGCCGTTGCCGAGGTTTTCCCCGCCGCGGGCAATGGCTTCGCGCAGGCGATGCATGTGAATACCCCCGTCCCAATTGTCGGAAGTTCTACCGTTGTAGATATTACAGGTAGAATCAGGATATGGTATGACGTTTCTCTCGGTGACTCTGGCGCAGAAAGGCTCCGCGAATGTCGTACACGCGACGACCGAATATCGTGCTCGTCATCACCGATGACCAGGGCTATGGCGACCTGGGCTGCACCGGCAACCCCTGGCTGCGCACGCCCGCGCTCGATGACTTCTATGCTGATGCCGTCCGCCTGCGCGATTTCCACGTAGGCCCGACCTGCGCGCCGACCCGCGCCGGTTTGCTCACCGGCCACTACGCCAACAGCACCGGCGTCTGGCATACCATCGGCGGGCGTTCCTTGCTGCGCGAAGGGGAAGTGACGCTGGCCGATGCCCTGCGCGCCGCCGGTTACCGCACCGCCATCTTCGGCAAGTGGCACCTCGGCGACAATCCGCCCTACCGCCCGGGCGATCGCGGCTTTGACGAATGCGTAACCCATGGCGGCGGCGGGATCGGGCAAACGCCGGATGCCTGGGGCAACGACTATTTCGACGATGTGTATTCCGTCAATGGCCAGCCGCGTCGCTTCGCCGGCTATTGCACCGACGTCTGGTTTGCTGAGGCGCGCGCCTTTCTCTCCCGTATGGCCAGCGCACACCAGCCCTTTTTCTGTTACCTGGCACCGAACGCGCCGCACTCCCCCTTCAACGTGCCTCCACCATACGCCGCGCCCTATCGCTCGCTGATGAGCGCGCGCCGCGCCAACTTCTACGGCATGATCGCCAATTTGGATGAAAATTTCGCCCGTCTCCGCGCCACCCTGCGCGAGCTGGCGCTGGAAGAAGATACCATCCTCATTTTCATGACGGACAACGGCACCGCCGCTGGCGCCCGCTTCGATGCGGCGGGCTTCCTGCGGGAAGGCTACAACGCTGGCTTGCGCGGCGGCAAAGGCTCTCCTTACGATGGCGGTCATCGCGTTCCTTTCTTCCTGCGCTATCCCCGCGGCGCGCTATGCGGCGGGCGCGATACCGATACGCTCTGCGCGCATATCGACGTGATGCCTACCCTGCTCGAGCTCTGCAACGTGCCCACCCCGCGCGCGCTCTCCTGGCATGGGCGCAGCCTCGTTCCCATCCTGCGTGACGCCGCCGCGGCCTGGCCGGAGCGCACGCTGGTTACCGATTCGCAGCGCCTCACGGAGCCCGTCAAGTGGCGCCAATCGGCCGTGATGAGCGACCGCTGGCGCCTGATTGACGGCGCGAAGCTCTATGACATTCGCGCCGACCGTGAGCAGCGGCGCGACCTCGCGGCGCAACACCCGACCGAAGTGGCGCGCTTGCGGGCGGCATATGAGGAATGGTGGGCGATCGTCAGCCAGCAAGCGGCGCGCAACGTGCCCATCGCGCTCGGTGATGAAGTGGCGACAACGCTGAGCGCGCATGATTGGCGCAACGAAGCGAGCGATTGCCCCTGGCACCAGGGGCATATCCGCGCCGGCCACCGGGGCGAGGGCTATTGGGAAGTGCGCGTAGTGCGGGCGGGCCGCTACCAATTCGCGCTGCGCCGCTGGCCCGAAGACGCCGGCCACCCACTTCTTACGGCCGCGAAGGGACGGCTCGCGCTTCTTACGGCCGCAAAGGGACGGCTCGCGCTTCTTACGGCCGCAAAGGGACGGCTCGCGCTCACGGCCGGTATCGATGGTGACGACGTGCCCTGGCGCGCGGAATGGATCGCGCCGGAGTGGCATCATTGGTATCGCGGCGGCGCGGCCCTGCCCATCCGCAGCGCCGAGCTGGAATTGCGGGCGGAGACCGGCGAAGACCGGCCGGCCGCTGCCTCTCCTGCGCGGCAGCCGCCGGCGCCAGCCGTTGGTCCCCCGGCGCGACCGAAGAGGCGCGCTTCCACCTGCGCCTGCCCGCTGGGCGATTATCGCCTCAGCGCCCGCTTCTTGGGGCCGCGAAGTGCCGGCACCCGCTTTCATGGCGAAGGCGGCCTGCGCGTCGGCGCGTATTACGTGCGCGTGGAATGGCTGGGGGAATGAAAAGCCCGCCCGAGCCATGGCAGCCCGGGCGGTTTTGTCTGTGATCTGGAGATCACGTCGCAGGATTACTAATCCTCAGGATTACCCTCCTTCATCGAGCCAGACCAGGTTATCCGGCGTGGCCAGGTCAACCGTCCACCAGCCGCCGGTGAAGTTCTTCACCGTGCTGCGTTTGGCGGTATAGATGTTGAAGTAGCCCCAGGAATTGCCGTAGTAGAGCTCGGCGGTGCGGCGCGTGGCGGCCTGGAGCAGATCCTCGCGATGGGCGCGGTCGATTTCTACCGCGGCCTGGTCGAGCAGGTCATAGAGCATCTCGTCGCCATAGCCGAGCGGATCCGCCCAGCCGTCGCGACCCCAGAGGCCGTTGGTGCCGCCATCGCTGCACCAGCCGCCATTCAGGTACATGCCCCATTTGCCGTCACGCGTGTATTGCGTGATGGTGGCGCCATCCGCTTGAACCGACTCGATCTGAATGCCGATATTGCTACCGAAATCGTTCAT
Organism: Phototrophicaceae bacterium; assembly: GCA_965237765.1. Lineage (GTDB taxonomy): Bacteria > Chloroflexota > Anaerolineae > Aggregatilineales > Phototrophicaceae > WTGJ01. The sequence goes on along the minus strand of OZ250157.1, from coordinate 1,229,572 downwards.
CGCGGCAGCGTATTCGGGGAAGGGATAACCGGCGATGTGGTGAACCGGGATCACCAGGTTCGCGCCGCTGGCCTGGATGACGTTGCCGCTGGCGTCAGTGACGTCCTCACCGTTCCACTCGCGCCAACCATCATCGTCGCTATCGACGATGCCGATCTCGTCCAGCAAGGCGACCGCGCGGTCCAAATCATGGGTGTAGAATTCGTCATAAAGACCTTCTACGTAGCCCGGTACGCCCGGTCCGGCCGTGCCCGCGCCCTTGACGTGAGTCACGCCCCGTAGGGCGGCGTTGACGGCTTCGCCATCGCGCGCGCGCACCAGCGCCTCACGGAAGCGGATGTCATCAAACGGTGGCGTGCCCACCGTCATCATCATCCGCGTCTCGACGGGGCAGCCGAAGTTGATGAGGGTGATTTCATCGATTTCTTGGAAGCGCGCGACATAATCGCCGGGCACTACCGCCCCCCACCAATCCACATCGCCCGCTTCGAGGGCGATCATGCCGGCGTCCGTATCTTTGATGACGCGCGTGATGAACTCATCGAAGCAGGGTTGGATGTAGTAGTCCTCATTGCGGCGCAGCACCAGCTCCTCTTCCGAGACGTAAGAGACGAACTCGAAGGGGCCGGAGCCGAGCATGCCGGTCAGGCCGTAGTCTTCGCCCCAGTATTCGACCGCTTCGCGCGCCACGATGGCCGTCGCCGACCAGCCGCGCCCGCGGTTGAACATTACCGGGTTCGGCCCCGTAAGCGTCAGGACGACGGTGTCATCATCCAGCGCTACCACCGAATCGATGCCCTGCAGCAAGTCCGGCGGCCAGTTGAAACCTTCTTCCGTTAAGGCCATCTGGCGCTCGAAGGTATAAACAACATCATGGGCATCGACACGGCGCGCTTCGCCCTCAGCGAAGATCTCGTTGCCGTCATGCCAATAGATGTTGTCGCGCAGGTGGAAGGTATAAACCGCACCGTCTTCACTGAGTTCCCAGGTTTCCACGATGTCGCCCGTCGGGTCACCAAAATTCAGGCGGAACATCATGCTGTATAGATTCGACAGCCCGTAAAAGACCCAATCATGTGGAGCCTTGGGCGGATCGATATTACCCAGGTAGGTATCCACACCCAGGACAAAAGTACCGCCCGATTGCGGACAATCCGGGTTCTCCTGCGCGGCCACCGGGACCACGCTCACGCTGAGCACCAATAACGCGATGCCCAGCAACCACAATTTACGAATTGTCATATTCTAACTCCCATCTTCTTTCCTCGGACAGATTTGTAAGTGCCGCTGGCCATAGTTGCCATAATCAGGAGCGTACCGCAAAAAGAGCAGATTGCCAAACCAGGCTTATCGGCTACCCATCTCCCCCATAACCATAGACAAAACAACCGCCCGAGCCATGGCAGCCCGGGCGGTTTCTGTCTGTGATCTGGAGATCACGACATAGGATTACAAATCCCAGGGTTATTCACCCTCGTCAAGCCAGACCAGGTTATCCGGCGTGGCTAGGTCAACCGTCCACCAGCCGCCGTTGAAGTTCTTCACCGTGCTGCGTTTGGCGGTGTAGATGTTGAAGAAGCCCCAGGAATTGCCGTAGTACAGTTCGGCCGTGCGCCGCGTGGCGGCCTGGAGCAGCTCCTCGCGATGGGCGCGGTCGATTTCTACCGCGGCCTGGTCGAGCAGGTCATAGAGCATCTCGTCGCCATAGCCGAGCGGATCCGCCCAGCCGCGGCGACCCCAGAGGCCGTTGGTGCCGCCATCGCTGCACCAGCCGTTGTTGATGTACATACCCCATTTGCCGTCGCGCGTGTAAGCCATGATGGTGGCATTATCTGCCTGGACCACCTCGACCTGGATGCCGAGGAGCTCACCCACATCGACCACATCTCTTCCAACGGATAACCTCAACCAGTACGGTTCTTATTTTTGAATGAGGGAATGTCAATTACAGGAGCCGCTCGCATCTGCCCCTTCCACCATCGGTGGTGATGTGCCCGGAGCTTCGCCAATGACACCAAACACGAACCAATCCATCTCGTTGTACAGATACTCCGTGCCGAATTGATCGCCGCGCGCCAGCACCAGATCGCCATTTTGCGCGTAGACCTGACCATCGAGGGCATCTCGGTTGGATTCCGCGAAGTTAGAACGCCAGCGCATCACCGCCGCCTCGTGGATATGCGGGATATGATCGTAATCGTAAGGCGCGAAATCGACGATGCCCCGCCCGAAGCGGCGCGTCGACACCTCGCCCAAATACGCCTGCGCTTCGTATTCCTCCTCGAGCAAATCGTTCACGCGCCGCTCGTAATACCAGCCCCATTGCCAGATGATGCTCGTCGCGTTGGCGGTCGGCGCGAATTCGCGCATGTCGAAGCCATAACCAAACGAGCGAATACCGGCTTCCTCGGCCACCTTCTGCGCTTCCGGTGAGTAAGTATTCTGGACGATGACATCCGCCCCCAGCTCGATCAGCTCCTCGGCGGCGGCGCGGTCCGCTTCGGGGTCATTCCAACCCGTCCAGCGCACGTGCACGGAATTCCCTTCGCAGCGTTCGGTGATCAGGCTGGCGTGCGTCAGCGCGTTGATGTGGCGGATCACCTCGGTCGTCGGCTCCGGCGCGATGAAACCGATCACCCCGCCGACCGCCATTTCCCCCACAAAGCCGCCGGCCAGGTAGAAAGCCTGATACATCTTGCCATCGTAAGTCGAGACGTTGGCGGCCGTGCGGCTGCCCTGGTTGACCTCGAAATAGGTCTCCGGGAAATCCGCGGCGACGGCGTGCGCCGCATCCTCGAATTCGGCGGCCGTTATGAAAATTAGCTGGTAGCCAGATTCTGCTAGGTCACGGATGGCCGCTTCGGCCGCGCCGGGCGTTACGCCATCTACGACCGTGGTCTCCAGCGTGTGGTCAGGCTTGTTCTCTTCGGAAGGCGTGAAAGCGGTGATCAGTTCCTGCCGCCCCACCTCGTGGATATGCGACCAATTGTATTCGGCCGGGTCTTCGGCGTAGACGAAGGCGACGCGCGCATCCGCCTGGGCTTCTTGTTCTTCCGCCTTTTTCTCCCCACAGGCGACGAGCAACAAGGCAACAAGAAGCAAAGTACACCAGGATAGTTGTTTCAGGAACCGCACGTCCCACCCCCTTTGCTGCCATCACCCCGTCAACAATACCGCATCCGTACTTCCCTCACAAATTACGCTGTTGAAATTGGACAACGCGCGTTTTTTTATTGCCGCAGTGTCGGGTCCAGCGCGTCGCGCAATGCGTCGCCGATGAAATTGACGGCCAGCAGGGTGAGCATGATGGCAATTCCCGGGGCGATGGAAACCATGGGCACGAAGCGCATCAGGTTCTTCGCGCCGTTCAACATCGCCCCCCATTCCGCCGAGGGCGGCTGCGCCCCCAGGCCCAGGTAGCTCAGCCCCGCTACCAGCAGGATCACCTCCGGGATGTGGAAGGTGGCCAGCACCACCACTACATTCAGCAGGTTCGGGATCAAATGCTGGAATACGATCCGAACGTGAGAGGCGCCCGTCGCCCGCGCCGCTAGGATGAACTCCTCCTCCCGCAAGGAAAGCACCACCCCGCGCACCAGGCGCGTGTATTGAATCGAGAAGACCAGCCCCAGCACGATCACCAGCTTAGACATCTCTTTGCCCCAAATGGTGATCACCACGATCGCCAGTACGAGCAGCGGGAAGGCTTGGAAGATATCCACCAGGCGCATGCTGAGCATATCCAGCTTCCCGCCAAAATAACCCACGGCCGCCCCCCACGGTACGCCAATCACCACCGCTATCGTCACCACAAACAGCCCGATCGGCAGCGAAATACGGGTCCCCTGAATCACGCGGCTGAAGACATCGCGCCCCAGGTGGTCTGTGCCGAAGATATGCTCCGCGCTCGGTTGCGCCTTGTTGTTGGCATAATCCGGCTTGTAGGGGTCATAGGGTGCCAGCTGGGATGCGAAGAGTGCCACTAGGATCTCGAGTATGAGGATGGTGGTGCCGATGATGGCCAGCGGATTCTTCGCCATGCGCCGCAGGCCCATCCGCCAGAAGGATTGCGAAGGCAGTACCTCCGGTGTCTCTTCCCCTTCCAAACGGTACACGGTTTCGGTCATCAGCCCTTACTCCAGCCGCACGCGCGGGTCTACGAAAGCGTAAGCGATATCGAGCAGCAAATAGACGAGGATCACCAGCATCGAAAAGGTCAGCGTCACGCCCGTGACCACCAGGTAATCGCGATTAAACACGGCGCTGACCAGCACTTCGCCGATCCCCGGCCAGCTGAAAATCCGCTCGATCACCACCGCCCCGCCCAGCAAGCCTGACAGCTGCCCGGCGAAGACCGTCAACACGGGAATCAACGCGTTCGGGAGCGCGTGCCCGAATACCACCCTCATGCGAGGCACCCCCTTGGCCCGCGCCGTCCGCACGTAATCGCGGTTCAACACTTCCAGCATGCTCGAGCGCACCATCCGCGTCGTGATGCCGATCAGGATGAGCGAAAGTGCCGTCGCCGGCAGGATTAAGGAGCGCAGGTATTCCGGCAGCGTCCGGCCCTGGCCCACAGTCGGCAACAAATCGAGCCACAGCCCGAAAATCAACAACAGTATCAACCCGAACCAGAACGCGGGCATCGAGACGAAAAACAACGAGAGTACCATCGCGATGGAATCTTGCCAGCGGCCGCGCTTGAGGGCCGCGATCATCCCCAACGGCAAAGCCAGGAAGGCGACGATAGCCAGTGCGCTCAGGGTCAACACAAGCGTATCCGGCAAGCGCGTCAAGATTTCGTAACGGACCGGGTTGTTGGTGCGCACGGAGCGCCCCATATCCCCGCGCAGGATGAGATCGCCCATATAGCGAAGATACTGCTCAAGCAACGGGTCATTCAAACCGAGCGCTTCCATCTTCTGCTCGCGCTGTTCCTCCGTGATGCTGAAGGTTGATTGCTGATCCAGGAAAGCGAGTGGGTCGCCCGGGATGAGTTTGAGCACGAAAAACAGAATGGTGGTGATGCTGATAACCAGCGGGATGATGAGTAGCAAGCGGCGAAAGATGTATTTCGTCACGTCATACTCACCTTTCTTAATACGCTCTTTGAGCGTCGTTCATTCGGTGAGCGGCCATTATACTCTCGGCGCGCGCAATTTCACAAGACCCGCGCGGCTGCTTTACACTGCAACCCCTAGCCCGAGCCGCGAAAGGCGCTCCTGCGGATCGTGGGCACGCGCGTCTCTTCATCCCAGCGCTGCGCCCATTCCCGCGCCGCCGCTTCCCCCGCTGGCGAGAGGCGGAAATCGTGGCTCAGGTACGTCTCCGGCGGCCAGCGGTAATTCCAGGGGCGGTAGAAATCGGCCCGACGGTCACCGTCGGCGCTCAGCTCGCATTCAAACCGTGCGATGTAGCTGTTCGCCCGCATCCCTTCTTGCCCGTGCGCTATATGGCATAAGCCCCAGCGAATGCCGCGGCCATCTGCCATATTTGTGAAGGCGTCCGCCACGTAGGGTCCGGCGGCAATCGGTGGCACGCTCACTTTCCCCACCACCTCAAAATTCAGCCCATCGGCGGCGTATTGCACCGTGTTCTTCTCCGGCCCTTCCAGGCTGGTGATGGCCGCCACCCCTTCTCGCCAGGGATAGAGGAAGGTCTCGTGCCCGCTATTCGTGACGGGGTTCAGCGGCGATTTCGCGAAGGGCCCCGTCGGCTCATCCGCCATCGCCACACCCCACTGACAGCCCAAATCGTCGCGATAATGCCGCCCGATCGGCACGCCCTTGTAATAGAGCCAAATTTTCCCGCCGCGCACCAGCACATAAGGGTCATGCAGCTTTTGGCTATCCCATTCGCCAAAACGGGAGACGGCGCGGATGTCATCCGCTTCTCCCTCCCAGGCGGCGCCGGTGCCGACGCGCAGAATCGGCGTCGCCAGCTTGCGCCAGGGCCCATGCGGCGAATCGGCCTCCGCCAGCCCAATCTGGTGGATACCGCGCGCGCGCCAGATGCCCTGCGTCACCTGGTAGTAGAGGTAGTAGCGCCCACCCCAGACGAGCACATCGGGCGTGAAGACGGCGCGCTCATCATATTCCCCCGCCGCGCCGCGCGCGACCGCCCGTCCCCGCTCCCGCCAACGCCAGCCGTCTGTGGAAGTCGCGTACCAGATTTCGCCAAGGTCCCAATCGAAGGCCGGCCGCGTTGCCGTCGCCTGAGCGATGCCGCGCCATTCCTCCGCCGTTTGCCGCCGCGTATACCAGACGAAATATTCCTCGCCGATTCGGATGACCTTGCTCGGATCGCGCCGCGTTACGCTCGCCTCTTCGCCAATGCCTGTAACGCGGCCATAGCGGAACGCGCTGAAGAAGGGGCTCTGCGCGTCTTTATAGCGGCCATACACCTGTCTCACGCGTTTCGTGGCGGCGGAATGCGGCGGCGTGAGCGGCTCCGGTGGTTCTTCGGGCTCCGGCTGTGGGTAGGCGCGCGGTCGCTCGTTGGCTTCGGTGAAGGCCATATCGGGTGAGAAGTAGGCGCCTTCCGGGAAGCGCAGGTTGCTGCGGCGAAAGCCGGGCCGTTCCGCGCCGCGTTGCAAGTTGCAATCGAAGCGCAGCAAATACGAATTGCCGCGTTTTTGCTCTTCAGTGGCAATATGGCAAAGGCCCCAGCTGATGCCCCGCCCTTCGCTCGTATCGGCGTAGGAATCCGGCGCGAACGGTCCGCCCGCTGGCGGCGGCAAGACCACGTGGGCCATGACCTCAAAATTCAGCCCGTCGGCAGCGTATTGGACGCTGTCTTTTTCCGGGCCATCGTGCCCGCAAATTGCCGCCACCCCTTCGCCATAAGGAAAGAGGCAGGTCTCGTGCCCGCTGTTAGTTACCGGGTTGAGCGGTGATTTCTCGAAGGGTCCCGCCGGCTCATCCGCCAGCGCCACGCCCCAGCCGATGCCCGGGCTATAGCGCGTCGCCCAGCCCATTGGCTGCCCCTTGTAATAGAGCCAGATGCGCCCGTCGCGCACCAGCGTGAAGGGATCATGCACCTTATGGCCATCCCAGGCGCCATAGCGGCGCACGTTATCCGAATCGCCCTCGCCTTCCCATTCACCGGCCGCGCCGGGTTCGAGCACCGGCTGCGGGCAGCGCCGCCAGGGCCCCTCTGGCCGCTCCGCCCAGGACATGCCGATGACGTTGCGCGTGCGGTTCGTGTAGGGATAGCCGACCGCCTGGTAATAGAGGTAATACTTGCCGCGCCAGAGCAGGACATCCGGCGTGAAGACCGAGCGGCCGTCGAATTCGTCGCGCGGCCCCGGCGCGACGGCGCGGCCCTGCTCCTGCCAGGCGAAGCCATCGCGCGAGGTGGCCAGCCAGATTTCCGCCAGGTCCCAATCGTAGGCCGGCTCTCGCCAGTTCTGTTCCTGGTAAGGCGGGCGGTTGCGCGGGTTGCGGTCGGCTTCGGTGGCGCGCCGCGTATACCAGACGTAATAGGTATCACCCAATTTGAGGACGGTCGTCGGGTCGCGCCGCGTGATGCCCGCTTCGGGACCGAGGCCGCGCAGGGTGGAATACCGAAAGGTGGTGTAGAAGGGGTTGCGCGCGTCGCCATAGCGCCCCCATTTTTCGTAGAGGCGTTGCGTGGCGGCGCTCAGGGGCCGGTCGCTCGGCGGCGCGAGCGTCGGCTCGCCGGGCAGGCGCGGCAATTGCGCCGGATCGCGCGCGGGCGCGGGCGGCTCGCCCGGCGTTTCGCGCTTCTTCCAGGACATGCCCTACTCCGTAATGATGCCCACGACGCTCAACAGGTAGAGAATCGCATAAATGGCCGGCACCGCCAACAGGGTGGTAACGACAATTTCCAGCAGGCGCGGCGGCAGCTTCACGGAAGCGGCCACCCGCGCCACGTCCTTGGCCCGCCGCCGCACGAAATTATGCGCGACCATCACGCAGAGGCCTATGGTTACCAACCTTAGCAACGTCTCCAATAGCATCGCCGCACTTCCTCCGTCCCACGTGACCTAACGGGCGTCTTCCTTAATGAAATTGGCCGCCCACTCGCGAATCATTATAATCGGCGCATTTGTGTTGACGTAGGAATCCGGCGCGGGTGGCTCGCCCGGCGTTTCACGCTTCTTCCCGGCCATGCCTTACTCCGTAATGATGCCCAGCGTGCTCAAAATGTAGAGAATCACGAACGCGACTGGCGCCGCCAGCAGCACGGTGATGGCAATCTCCAGCAAGCGCGGCGGCAACTTCACGGAAGCGGCCACCCGCGCCACGTCCTTGGCCCGCCGTTGCACGAAATTGTGCGCGACCACCGCGCACAGGCCCATGATCGCCCCCATCAACACGCTGTTCATCATGAGTGATCTTCCTTAATAAAATCCGCTGCCCGTTCGCCAATCATGATACAGGGCGCGTTCGTGTTGGCGTTGATGATGATCGGCATCATGCTGGCATCCGCCACGCGTAGCCCATCTAGCCCGTGCACGCGCAACCGCGTGTCCACCACCGCACTACGGTCCGACGCCGCTCCCATCTTGCAGGTGCCCACCGGATGGTAAATCGTGATGGTGAAGCGCCGCAGGTAATCGCGCAGCTCATCATCGCTCTTCACCTCCGGCCCGGGCAGCTCCTCCGCGCCACGGTAAGGCGCGAGCGCATCCGCCGCGGCGATCCTCCGCGCCAGTTTGACGGCGAAGAGCATCCCTTCCATATCCCTTTCGTCGCTCAAGATGCGCGGGTCGATGGCCGGCGGCGCCAGCGGGTCCGCGCTCTGCAGGCGCAATTCGCCACGGCTGCGCGTGCCGACCAGCCCGGGCAGGATGGTATAGCCATGCCCCTCCAGCGGGTGGAAGCCATGCATCACGAAGAAATCCGGCCCAAAATGGAATTGCACCTCCGGCGCCGGCGCGGCCGGATTCATCCGCACGAAGCCGCCCGCTTCACCCAGGTTGGAGGTCAGCATCCCGCGCCGCTCGTTATCGTAACGCGCGCGCTCCTCCAGCGAATCCTTATTCAGCAGCGATATCGGCTGTGTACAGTGGTGGGCGACGGGCGCCTGCAAATGGTCCATCAAGTTCTGACCGACCCCGGGCGCATCGAGCACAAGCGGAATCCCGAGCGCCGCCAGCTCCGCCGCCGGCCCGATTCCCGATAGCAAGAGCAATTGCGGCGAATTGATGGCGCCGCCGCAAAGCACCACTTCGCGGGAAACGCGGATCTCCTGCGCCGCCCCACCCCGCCGATATTCCGCGCCGACGCAGCGCCGCCCATCGAAGAGCAAACGCGTGACCTGCGCGCCGCTCTGCGCGATGAGGTTCGCGCGGCCCAGCGCCGGCCGCAAATAGGCCGCCGCCGCCGACCAGCGCTCGCCATCCTTCTGCGTCACCTGGTAGATGCCGAAGCCTTCTTGCTCGCCGTCGTTGAAATCCGGGTTGTGGTTGAAGCCGCATTCCACCGCCGCGGCGACGAACGCCTGGCTGAGCGGGTGCGGGTCGCGCAAATCAGCGACGTTCAACGGGCCGCCAGTGGCGTGGTGGGGGGAAGCGCCGCGCTCCTGGTGCTGCATGCGCAGAAAATAAGGCAGCACATCAGCATAAGCCCAACCCGCGTTGCCCGCCGCCGCCCAGGCGTCGTAATCGCTCGGGTGGCCGCGCTGGTAGACCATCGCGTTCATCGAGCTGGAGCCGCCGAGCAGCTTCCCGCGCGGGATGTATTCGCTGCGCCCGGCGAGGCCCGGTTGCGGCACCGTGCGGTAATTCCAATCGCGCTCCGTCTCGAAGAGATCGCCGAAATTGGCGGGGATGCGGATGACGTCGTCATCATCGCGGCCGCCGGCTTCGAGGAGGGCGACTACGCTACCTTCGTCTTCGCTCAAGCGGGCAGCGACCGCGCAACCCGCGCTACCGGCGCCGATGACGAGGTAATCGACCAACATAGAGAGCGCCTCCTTTTGACAGGGATATGTGAATTGTCTACAATCTCGCCAATGTGAGCAGTATAACCAGAGGATGCCACCCTTGCCAACGGACCCCGCGCCCGCCAACCCCCTACAGCGAATTCGCAGACAATGAATCCGTTGTCCTTCATGAGCGCCAACTACGTCGCCCGTCAGACCGGCTATCGGTTGAGTGGCGGCTGGGGCGAGGGCGCGCGTACGACCCGCGCCCACTTCCAACCGCTGGCTACCTACCGCGAACGCCTCGGCGAAATCTTTGCCGAAATCCGCGCGCTCGGCTTCGATCGCCTCGACCTCTGGGAAGGGCACCTCGACGCGTGCTGGGCTTCCGACGCGCATCTCGATATCGCCGTCGACCTGCTGGCCGAGCATCGCCTCACCGTCGCCAGCCGCGCCTGCAACGTCGGCGACGACTGCGCCACTTTCCTGCGCAGCTGCGAAATTGCCCACCGCCTCGCCTCTCCCATCGTTGGCACGAGCACACCCCTACTCTTCGAGGCCAGCGAGCGCGATTGGCTGATCGCCATGCTGCGCGAACAGGGACTGCTCCTTGCCTACGAAAACCACCCGCGCGAGGAGACGGCGCAGATGCTGCTCGATATCATCGGCGCGGAGAGCGATTCGCCCATCGGCGCCTGCGTGGATACGGGCTGGTTCGGCACGCACGGCTACGATGCGGCGCGGGCCATTCGCAAGCTCGGCGCGCGCGTCTTTTATGTGCACCTCAAGGACGTGCCCAAGGTCGGCCTGCCGCATGACACCTGCGAGCTGGGCGCAGGCATCGTCCCCATCGGCGATTGCCTGGCCGCCCTGCGCGAGTTCGGCTACGCGGGCGCTATCAGCATCGAGCACGAGCCGGAGCAGGAGGACCCGCGGCCGGGCGTCGCTCGCGGCGCGGATTGGGTGCGCGCCTGGCAGGCGGCCCATGCGGACTAGCGGCCCGACCCGCGTCGCCCTTATCGGCTGCGGCATCATCGCCGGCCAATACGCGCGCAGCCTCCTCGAATATCCGGAAATCCAGCTGGTCGGCGTGACGGATGTGAACGCGGCCGCGGCCGAGCGCCTGGCGACAGCGCACAAGGTGCGCCAGTATGCCGATCTGGCGGAATTGCTGGCGGACGAGGCGGTCGATATCGCCGTCAACCTCACGCCGAATGATTCGCACGCGCCTATCACGCGGGCGGCCCTGCGCGCCGGGGTGCACGTCTATTCCGAGAAGCCCCTGGCCCTCACGCTGGCCGATGCCGAGGATCTGCGCGATTTGGCGCGAGAAAGCGGCCGCCGCCTGGCCTGCTCGCCCTTCACCTATTTGGGCGAAGCGCAACAGACGGCCTGGCGCGCCGTCGCCACGGGCGAATTGGGCCGTGTGCGCCTCGTTTTCGCCGATGTCAACCACGGGCGCATCGAGAGCTGGCACCCGGCGCCACAGCCCTTTTACGAGGTCGGCGTGCTCTTCGATGTCGGCATCTACCCGCTGGCCTTACTGACGGCGATCTTCGGTCCAGTGCGCCGCGCTTCCGCCCAGCGCCACACGCTGATGCCCGTGCGCCGCACCCTGGCCGGCGAAGACTTCACGCTCCCCAAGCCAGAGGCCTATTTCGCCCTGCTCGAGCTGGGAGACGGCCCGCTCGTGCGCCTGACGGCCAATTATTATGCCCATCGCAGCCGCCAGTCCGGCGTCGAATTCCATGGCGATGCGGGCCGCTTGCACCTCGGCGATTGGCAAATGCCCGATTGCGCCCTCGCCCACGCCCCCTATGGCGAGGCGTACGTGCCGCTGCCGCCCTTGCGCCCATCGCTGGGGATGCGCTGGGGCCGCGGCGTGCGGGAGCTGGCGCAGGCCCTCCGCGAAGACCGACCGCACCGCGCCAGCGCCGAGCAGGCGATCCACCTCATCGAGATATTGACCGCGCTGGAAGCGTCGGCGGCGAGCGGCCAACCCGTCGCCATCCACAGCGATTTCCCGCCACCCGAGCGCCTGTCCTGGGCGCAATGAAAACTCGAATGTTCGGAGGAGAAGAAGAATGAGCGACACGAATAGCCAGCCTAAAGCCTTCCCCGCGCAAATGCCCCGCGAAAAGCCCGATCGCCCCCTCAGCGCCGCCATGCAGCGCTGGTACGACACCCGCGGCGGCATCCAGGATTACGAGAATCCCTTCTACACCAATTTCAAATATTCTCGCGTCACCGGCATCGGCGCGGATGAGACGACCTCGCGGCGCGACCCGAGCAAAGTCCTAAAGATCAACGGCAAATACTACGTCTGGTATACGCGTCGCCATACCAAATACGGCCCTGTCAGCCGCGACCGCCTGTATGAAGCCGATGATGAACGCCCCGCCGTCGATTGGGACCTCGCCGATATCGCCTACGCCACCTCCGATGACGGCTTCCAGTGGGAAGAACAGGGCATCGCTGTCCACCGTGCGCCGAAGGGCACCTTTGGCGACCGCTCGCTTTCCACGCCCGATGTGCTCGCCTATGGCGGCCGTTTTTTCCTCTTCTACCAGACCTTCACGACCATGTGGCGCCAGTACGATTGCGTCGGCGTCAGCATGGCCTGGGCCGATTCTCCCGATGGCCCTTGGACGCGCACCGACGAGCCGGTCGTCCCCGCGGGCGCCGCCGGCGATTGGGATGGCTGCGCGGTCCACGACCCCTACCCGCTCGTCTACCAGGGCAAGATCTGGCTTTATTACAAAGGCCACCCGGGCGATAAAACCGGCGATTCGCTGCGCATCGCCCAGGGCGTGGCCATCGCCGAAGACCCCTTTGGCCCCTATGTCAAATCGCCGCTCAACCCCACCCACCATTCCGGGCACGAGACGATGCTCTGGCCCTTCAAAGAGGGTATCGCCATGCTGTGCATCCTCGATGGCCCGGAGAAGAACACGGTGCAATATGCCCCTGACGGCCTGAATTTCTCGCCCATGGCCCACGTGCAGATGCCGCCCATCGCGCCCGGCCCCTTCTGCCCGGACGCCTTCGCTGACAATGGCGACGGCCGCGGCATCCACTGGGGCCTCTCGCATATCAACCCCGTGGGCGGCGGCGGCGGCGGCCTCGGTTTCAACTGCCACATCCTGCGCTGGGATTGCGCCCTCAGCCGCGATATCGTCCGCCCCGAATTCAAGCGCAACACCCAGCGCTTCGATTCCGATACCTGGTTCCAGCGCATGATGGCCCTGCCGGAAGATTGGCGCGCGCGCATCCTCGCCGAACAAAGCGCGACCGACCCCGCGACCATCCTGAAATGACCGAGGCGCGGCCGCCGTGTGGTGCGCTTCTTACGGCCGCGAAGGGACGGCACGCGCTCGGGCGCGAAATCCTCGCCTATGCGCTGCTGCCGCTCCATTGCGCGCTCGGCTACCTGATGTATACGGGCACGCACACGCTTTCCCTGGCGCTGACCAACCGCCTGCAGCTGAGTGGCAGCTTCGATGACTTGGGGCCGACCATCTACGTGCAAGCCAGCGTCAGCATCCTGGCGGCGATTCTGCTGGCCGTGGCGGCGTTGGTGCTCGTGCCCTTGCTGGCGGGCTACTACCTGCGCGGTGCGGCCAGCGGCGGGTTGGCCTGGCGCGTCGCGCGCGTGATGGGCGGGCAGCTGCTCTACTCTGGGGATGGTGGAAGTGTTCTTGCAAATCAGCCTGTTGGGCCGCCTGCGACCAACGATCACGATGCTCGCCGCCCTGCTGCTGGGCGCCGCATCCTGGCTGGCGGCCGAACCCTTGCTCGCCCGCGCCCGGCGGAAGCAACGCGCCAGCTAACCGCCAGGCTCAATCCACCAGCACCACCAGTTCATGCCCCTCCAGCCGCGGTAACGTGAAATTCACGCGCCCCTCCGCGTAGGTGAACGGCAATTCCTCGCCACCTAGCGCGGTAGTGATGACCCGCGGCGCCCGCTCCGCCCGCACGCTCAACCCCAGCCCATATAGCGGGATGACATCCTCGATCGTGTCCAGCTGCTCGCCGCGCCGCTCGGGGATGTAATGCAGCAAATGCAGCACCCGCCGCCGCTCACTCGCTTGCTCGTGGATGGCCGCGCGCAGCGTGCTCGGGCCGTCATGCCGGATGAGCGGCGCGGGCAACAGCAGGCGCAGAGCCATTCAGGAAGAGCGTGCGGCACCAGCGCGGCGCGTTGCGCCGGTATTGTGTGAAGAGTAGGGTGGCTGAAATAGAGGCAGCCCGCGCCCAGCACCGCCGCCGCCGGCCCGCTATGCCCCGCGGATGGCGTTTGCCGATGCGAGCAGAAGCGCCCCCGACCGCGGTCAAAATACGCGGGCAAGACATGCATCAGCGTTTCGCCCACCCCTGCCGCGGCGATATGCGTCCCGCGCGCATACATGACGTGCTCCGTTGGCGGCAGGCCCGCCGCCAGCGGCCCGGCCGGCAGCACATATTCTGCGAAATCGGAGCTTTGCGGATAGTACCGCCCGCGCGCCAGTTGCCCCTGCTCATCGCGCGGCCCTTCGTCCACCAGCGACACGCCGAGCGCCGGCAAGTTGAAAGCCGTCTGCGCGCCATCGCCTGGCGACGCATTCAAGCCCGATTCGAAAGTAGCGAGGATCTGCCCGCCGCCTGCCAGGTAAGACTCCAGCTTGGCGCGCAGGGCATCGTCCACCGGAATCATATCCGGCAGGATCAAGACTTGATAAGGCGCGAAATCGCTCTGGCTATCGAGGATGTCGAATTGGTGCGCTGCTTCCTCCATCATCATGCTGGCGCCCTGGATGGCCGGCGGGATGCCGCCGGTATTCGCTTCGGCGAATTCTTCGGGCGTGAGCATGCCAATATCGGCCAGCGGCCGGCTGCCTTCACAATAGGACTCGCAGCGGGCGACGCGCTCATACACCCCGGCGACGAGCGCATAGACATGCGGGTCGATCCGGCCATCCGGCGTGAGCTGGTCGCCGATCATGCAGCGCGCCCCATGGGCCAGCATGCGCGCGCATTCGTATTCCAAGGCCGTTGCGTTCTTGAACGAATGAAAATCGCCCCAGGCGGTGTGGAATTTCCCGGTTTGCCCGAGGATCGGCTTGCCCAGCCCGCGGGCGAAGCGCGCCGCCGCCGGGAAATGCCCATAGCCCCAGGCGCCGCTCGGCAAGGATTCCACCTCGAAGTGGCTGAAGGCGGCCGCGCTCGGCCGATGGTGCGGGCCGATATGCCCGCGGTTGTAGAAGATCGTGCAATCGGCGTTGAACTGGCGGATGAAGGCGCTCGTCGCCAACCGAAATTCGTCGATGACCCGCGCCCCAAAACGGCGGCGCGCCGGGCATCGCGCGGGTCCAGCCCGGCGGCGCGCATCGCTTCCTGCGTCCAGCGCGAGGAATCGGTCAGCGGGAAGACGATATCCAGGAAGAGGCCATCGACGGGCATCGTCTCCAGGATGTCGCGCAGGTGGGCGTAGAGGTAATCGCGATAGGGGGAGTTGACGGCGAGGCGGCGGTAGAAGCCGCTACTATGCGGCCCGCCGCCGATGGGCCGCCCCTCTTCATCGCGCGCCAGCCATTCCGGCCGCTCCTGCGCGATCAAATGATCCCATTGCACGCTGGTATAGATGGGCACGCGGATGCCGCGCGCATGGCAGGCGGCGATTTGTTCGCGCAGCAAATCGCATTCCAAATGCGGGTGCTGGCGCTCGGGCGTGGCGGCGGATTCGTAATACAGCCAGCCATGGTGGCAGCGCGCGAAACAGGTGATGGAATCGACATGCGCCCGCACCAGCGTATCGGCGAATTCGTCCGCGTCGAAGCGAGCGCCGATGCCGCCGATGTGCTCGCTGGTGTGGAAATCGAGGTGAATCTGGCGGTAGCGCAGCTCGCGCAGGGCTGTCTCCGTCACGGCGGTTTCCTTCCCTCCTCAGCCCTCAGTGTCATACGTGATATGAAAAGAGGGCGCGGGCGCCGGCGATCGCTCGCCAGCCCCCGCGCCCCCTGCTAGATGAAACCGAAACTACAATTAACCGCCGTCCGCGAGGCCGAAGGACCATTGCTCGGGCATGAACATCACCCATTGGCGATAGCTCCAACTCCACAAACCTTCGGTGTCGTTGGGCGGCGTGTTGCGCAGGTCCACATCGAAGAGCAGCGGCTGCGGCGGTAGCTGAATCACGCCGATGAACCACGTGCCCCCGAAGACGAGGTCGTTGATCTGGTTGCCCCAGAAGTTGTATTCTTCCGAGCCGTAGGGCGATTCGAGCAGATTGTCGGCCATCAGCCAGGCCAGCTTGATGTCGTTCGGCGGCTCGATGCCATCGGCGCCATCGGTTTGCATGTAGATGCGCCAGCCATGGGCGCCATGGCGCGCGCCCCAGTGCGGCCGCAGGTTCGTCATGCTGTTGGAGTATTCGCCGATATCGGTGATATCGTGGCCCCAGCAGGCGATGTCGTGTTGCGCGCTGTTGCGCAGCTCGTTATACAGGCCAATCTCGATCAGCTTGTATTGCACGTTCAAGCCGACCGCCTGCCAGTAATCGGACATCAGCTCGCCGATCTTCTGCCAGGCTTCTTCGGGCACGCTGACCTGCATATTGAGGAAGAACGGTTCGCCATCGGGGCGCAGGCGCCAGCCATCGCCATCGCGCTGGTCCATGCCCATCTCGTCGAGCAGCTGGTTGGCGAGATCGGGGTCGTATTGCGCCCAGTGCGTCGTCATCCAGGGCTCATAGAAGACGGAGACAGGCGTCGGCGCGGACTGTGACGGCGTCGCCAACCCGAAGTAGACCAACTCGTTGATTTCGTCGCGGTCGATGGCCACATTCATCGCCTGCCGCAGGCGCACATCGAGGAAGAGTTCCCGCAGATCCGGGTTCGGGTGCGTGTGGTTCAGCATGCAGACATACTCGTTGCCGCGGTTGTAGGAAGTAAGCGCCGTGCGGTAGCCGCCGTTTTCCTCGCCATCGCGGTAGGTGGAGTAATTCAGCAGGATGCCCCAGCCGTAGTGGCTGTATTCGCCGGCGACGGCCTTCAGGTCTTGCACCTGCAAATCCTCGACGAGGATGCGCTTCAGGCTATCGGCGTAGGGCAGCTGGTTACCCGCCGTATCGATCTTGAAGAAATAGGGGTTGCGCTCGTAGTACTTATTGCCAAAGGCGTCCGTGCTGACATAGACGAAAGTGTTCAGCGTGGGGCCATTCGGGTCCGTTTCCGAGCCCAGGTTCCAAGTCCAGTTATAGGGCGATTTGCGCGCGTTGAAGAGCTGCACCCAATCCTCAAAGCCCGCTTCGGCGGCCAGGTCGTTGGCGCCCTCGTTGTGGTCGATGTGGAATTGTTGGAAGTAATGCGCCGGCAGGTAGCCGCGGTTGCCCACTTCACTACCCAGGGCGACCGGGAAGGTCGGGTAGGCGCGATGGAAAGTGACGGTGAAGCTGGTGTCGGAATGGATTTCCAGCTGCGGAAGTTGTCCATCTGGTCCCCATGGGCCTTTGCCGCCTGGCGTCAGCGACTCGTTGGCCAGCACGTCCTCCAGGTAGAAACGGAAGTCTTCCGTCGTGAAAGGCGCGCCATCGGACCACTTATGCCCTTCGCGCAGGTGGATGGTGTAGGTGGATTGATCGTCGCTGATGTCGATGCCTTTGGCGACGTTGGGGATGATGGTCGCGAGGTCGGTATCGATGGTGAGCAGCTTCTGCAGGCGCGCCTCGAGCGCATCCCAGCCGCAGCACACCGGATTCGTGCTCGGGCCGGCCAGCTCGCCGCCATAAACGCCGATGCCTTCCAGCGGATCCACAACAGCCGGCTCGCTCGGCAGCCGCTCAGAAGCCGGCGGCATACCTTCGATTTCCGGGCCGTTGAAGCTGGTGATATCCGCGCCGCCCGCGGCGACCCAATCGGCGATCGTCGCGTATTGTTGCGGATAGATCTTCATCATATCGTCTTGGGCGCCGACGATGCTGACGCTCAGCGCCAGCGCCGCCAACAGCCCCACGGTCAAAATACGTGCCTTCATTTTTTCCTCCCAAATTCGGACGATTCGTACATGGTTGCCGCCAACGTGTGGCGGCCGGCCGGGTGATGGATGGATTGCGTGCCCCCTTTCTCGTTCGTGGCGTCCGGGTCAGGTAGCAGCGGCCGCGGCGGGGTAAACGCGGCGGCGCGCTTCTTTCTCGGCTTCGGCCAGCGCCGCCCAATCGAATTTGACGCCGTGGCCGGGCGCGTCGCTCGCTCGCATCCAGCCGTCGACGAGCGCCGGCGGATTGTGCATGAAGCGCTCCAGCCCGAAGCTGTGTACCTCCAAGAAGCTGGCGTTCGGAATTGCTGCCAATAACGAGAGGTGGAGCTCGTGCACGCCATGCGAGGTAACCGGCAGGTTGCGCGCCTGCGCCAGCCCTGCCACGCGCATCCAATTCGTGATCCCGCCGATGTTGCACACGTCCGGCTCGGGGAAAGCAATATCGCCCCATTCTAGCATGTGGCGGAATTCGTAGAGCGTATGCAGATTCTCGCCAGTGGCGATCGGCACGCCTTCGCGGGCAATCCGCGCATGGCCGCGGTAATCGTCCGGTATCGTCGGCTCTTCCAGCCAGGTCAGCTCGAATTCGCGCAGGGCGCTCGCGGCGCGGCAGGCCTGTTCCACCGTCCAGCGCATATTGGCGTCGGCCATCAGCGGGATATCAGGGCCGATCAGCTCGCGCACGGCGGCGACACGGGCGATATCTTCGCGCAGCCGCTCGCGGCCCACCTTGATCTTGATGGCCCGAAAGCCGCGCTCCAGGTTCTCCTGCGTCTGTTCGAGCAATCCCTCGGTGCTCAGCTGCAGGTCGATGCCGCCGGCGTAGGCCCGCGCGCGGCCATGAGCGCCGCCGAGGTAACGCCAGAGCGCTTCGTTGGCCCGGCGGGCGCGCCAATCCCAGAGTGCAATATCGACAGCGGCGATGGCGAAGGAAGCCAGGCCGCCGCGGCCGATATAGTGGCTGCGCCACCAGAGCTGCTCCCAGATTTGCGCGCCGCGGCCGGCGTCTCCCCCCAGCAAGATGGGCGTCAGTGCGTCGTCGATGAGCGCACGCAGCGCTTCCCCCCCCAGTCCGATGGTGTAGGTATAGCCGATGCCCTGCTGCTCGCCCGCCTCCAGGATGACCATGACGACCTCGAAATGCGTCATCACGCCGTGCGTGGCGTCGGTCATCGGCTGCGGGAGCGGCAGGCGAAAGTGGCGCGTCTCGACAGAGGTGATGGCCGACGCAGAGGCGTCGGACGCTTCTGGCGCGCCGTGGTTCAGTTGCCCGTCAGCCATAGTTCACGTAGAGCGTCTTCTTTTGCAAATAGCCATCCAGGCCATAGACGCCATCTTCGCCGCCGAGGCCGCTGCGGCGGTAGCCATGGTGGAAGCCCTGCACCAGCTCGCCGATGCCGCGGTTGACGTAGATCTCGCCGAAATGCAGCTCATCTACCGCGCGCATCACCCGCCGCAGGTCGCCGGTATAGAGGTAAGCGGAGAGGCCATAATCGCTATCGTTGGCCAGGGTGAGCGCTTCCTCGAAGCTGCCCACCCGCACGACCGGCACGATCGGCCCGAAAATCTCCTCGCGCATGATGGCCATTTCCGGTCGCGTGTGGGTGAGCACGGTGGGCTCGAACCAGTGCCCGCGCGCGAAATCGCCTTCCCGCAGGCGCCGCCCGCCAGTGACCACTCTCGCGCCCCCTGCCAGCGCGCCATTCACCAGGCGCTCCAATTTTTCCACCTCGGGGCGGTTCACTTTCGGCCCCAGCTGGACATCCGTGAAGGGGTCGCCCACGCGCAGCTGCTCGACGCGACCCACGAAGCCATCCATGAAATCTTCGTAAATATCGGCGTGGACGTACATGCGCTCGTTGCAGGTGCAGACCTGGCCGCAATTGGCGAAGCGGGCCGTAACGGCCGCCTCAGCCGCCTGGTCGAGGTCGGCGTCCTCGAGGATGATGAAAGGCGCCTTGCCACCGAGCTCGAGGCGGATCGGCGTGATGTTGTGGGCGGCGGCGGCGTAGACTTCGCGCCCGGCGCGCACGCTACCGGTGAGCGTGACCATATCGGCGCGTGGGCTGCGGACGAGGGCCTCGCCGATTTCGCGGCCGCGGCCGGTTACCAGGTTGATGACGCCGGGCGGGATACCCACTTCTTGCACCAGCTTGCCGAATTCCAGCACCGTCAGCGGCGTATCACAATGCGTGAGCAGGACGAGCGTATTGCCGGTAACGAGGGCCGGCCCGCTCTTGCGCCCGGCCAACGCCAGCGGGAAATTCCAGGCCACCAGGCCCACCACGACGCCATAAGGCACGCGCTGGATCCACAATTGCTCTTGCGGGAAATCGGAAGGGAAGATGTCGCCGCGCAGGCGGCGGGCGGCCTCGGCCGCGTAGCGGATGAAGTTGGCCGTCGCGCCCACCTCGCCGCGCGCTTCATGGAGCGGCTTGCCCTGTTCGCGGGTGAGCGAGCGGGCCAGCGGCTCCGTTTCGCGCAGGATGGCGTCCGCGAGGTCCTGGAGGTAAGCGGCGCGCTCGATGGGTGGGGTGGCGGCCCAGGCAGGTTGGGCGGCCGCCGCGGCGGCGAGTGCGGCTTCCGCATCGGCCGCCTGCCCGGCGGGCACGGTGGCGATGGGTGATTCATCCGCCGGATTCTCGACGACGATGCGGCCACCGGCCTCGGCCGGCCGCCAATCACCACCGATGAGCATTTCATAATGGGGGAGTTGCGCGTTGGGCATTCGGGGGTCCTCCGCGCTTCAGCGTGCCAACTTTAGTGTGCCGACTGTAGTCAACTGGCAGCCTACCGCGCGCCGCCAGAATTGTCAAGTGTATTCGTGTCTACAATTCACAAGTTGACAATTGCGCGCCGAACGTTATGCTAGAATAGCAGCGAGCGGAGCCGCCCATGTTGCGCTACCTGTTCCAACGCCTCCTCTATACCGTCTTCCTGCTCGCGCTGTTGACCGTCGTCATCTTCATCGTCATCCAGTTGCCGCCGGGCGATTACCTCTCCACGCTCATCTCCCGCCTCGAGCAATCGGGCGAGACGATCAGCGAGGAAATGATCGAGAACCTCAAGCGCCAATACGGGCTGGATCTCGCCCTGCACCAGCGCTATTTCAAATGGGTGACGGCCGTGCTGAAAGGCAATTTCGGCTTCTCCTTCGATTACAACGAACCGGTGCGCGATATCATCGGCGAGCGCCTCATCCTCACCGTCATCATTTCGCTATTGAGCGCGGCCTTCGTCTATTCCGTCGCCATTCCCATCGGCATCTATTCGGCCACGCATCAATATTCCGCCGCCGATTATCTCATCTCCTTCGTGGGCTATGTCGGCCTGGCCGTACCCAATTTCATGCTGGCTTTGATTCTCATGTATGTCGCCTTGGCTCATTTCCAAACCAATTTGACCGGCCTTTTCTCGCCAGAATATTTGGACGCCCCCTGGAATGGCGCCAGGCTGCTGGACATGATCAAGCACCTGCCCATCCCGATCATCGTGGTGGGGACGGGCGGCACGGCCGGCATGATCCGCGTCATGCGCGGCACTCTCCTCGATGAGCTGAACAAGCAATACGTCGTAACAGCGCGCAGCAAAGGCGTGGGCGAAATCCGCCTGCTCTTCAAATACCCCGTGCGCCTGGCCATCAACCCGCTGGTAACTGGCTTTGCCTGGCTCTTCCCCTCGTTGATTTCCGGCGGCGCCATCGTGGCCATGGTCTTGCAGCTGCCTACCGTCGGCCCGATGATGATTCGCGCCCAACTCACGCAGGATACTTTCCTGGCCGCCACCCTGTTGATGTTCCTCAGCGTGCTCACCGTCGTCGGCACTTCCATCTCCGATATCCTGCTCGTCCTGGTCGATCCGCGCATCCGTATGGAGCGCGCCGCCGTTTAGGCGCGGAAGGGGGGAACGCACGATGCTCGGACAGTTGCGCCTGCGCCGCCCCGCCGCCGCCCGCCCGCGGAAAACATACGACGACAGCTATTACGTCGCCTCGCAATGGCAGTTGATGTGGCGCAAATTCCGCCGTCACAAACTGGCGCTCCTCGGCGGCGGCATCATCGTCTTCTTCTATATCGTCGCCATCTTCGCCGAATTCTTCGCCGTCGTAACCGATTATTCCTGGCGCTCCGGGGAGCCACTCGCCCCGCCCCACCAGCTGCACTTCCGCGATGAGGGAGGCCGTTTCCACATCGTCCCCTTCGTTTATGGTATGAAGAAGGAGCTGGACCGCAGCACCCTCAAGCGCGTCTATACCGAAGATAAGGAGCAGGCCCACCCGCTGCGCTTCTTCTCCCGCGGCGAGCCTTATGAACTGTTCGGCTTCATCCCGTCCGATATCCACCTCTTCGGCGTGGACGAGGGCGCCAATCTCTTCTTGCTGGGCACGGACGAGTTCGGGCGAGACCTCTATTCGCGCATCATCTTCGCCGCGCGCATCTCGCTTTTCATCGGCCTCTTCGGCATCGTGATCAGCTTCGTGCTGGGCTGCGTGATCGGCGGCATTTCCGGCTATTTCGGCGGCATAGTGGACATGGTGATCCAGCGCCTCATCGAATTCCTGATCTCCATACCCGGCATCCCGCTATGGATCGCGCTGGCGGCCGCCTTGCCGGCGCGCTGGTCCTCAACGCGCAACTATTTCGCCATCTCGGCCATCCTCGCCATCATCGGCTGGACCGGATTGGCGCGCGTGGTGCGCGGCAAATTGCTGGAATTGCGCGAGGCGGATTTCGTCATGGCCGCGCGCATCTCCAACATGAGCGATATGAAGATCATCGTCCGTCACCTGCTGCCCTCTTTCGCCAGTTACCTCATCGTCTCTTTGAGCCTGGGCGTGCCGGGAATGATCATCGCCGAGACCTCGCTGAGCTTCCTCGGCATCGGCATCCGCCCGCCTGCAGTGAGCTGGGGCGTGCTCTTGCAGGACGCGCAAAAGATCCGCGCGCTGGCACAAAGCCCCTGGTTGCTGGCGCCGGCCATACCCGTCTTCATCGTAGTGCTCTGCTTCAATTTCCTGGGCGATGGCCTGCGCGACGCCGCCGACCCCTACAAATCCTGAGTCGTCATAGACGCCACCGCGAACACGGAGAATCGATGCCTGAAAAAGAAATCTTCCGCACCCTACCGGAGCAAATCGCCCACCGCCTGCGGCGCGATCTCCTGACCGGGCGCCTCAGCCCCGGCGAACCCCTGCGCGAAACGGAAATCTCCGCGCGCTTTGGCGTTTCGCGCGGCCCCATCCGCGAAGCCCTGCGCCAACTCACGCAGAACGGCTTGCTCGTCCATGAGCCGAATAAGGGCGCCCGCGTCGCTCAGAATTTGAGCGAGGATGTCCGCCCCTTGCTCGTCGAATTGCGCCACACCATCGAAGCCTATGTGCTCGAAACCGTCTTCGGTCACATCAGCGAGGAAGACCTCAATCACCTGTCCGAGATCCTGGTTGATATCCAGCGCGCCTGCGAAGATGGCGATACAGCCGCCCTCGTCGAGCACGATTTGCGCTTCCACCAGGCCCTCGTCCAATGCCACAAAGACCGCGACCTCTTCGCCATCTGGCAACCCATCATGATGCGCATGTTAATGAATTACGGCCGCCATGAGAATCTGCTGGATAGCTACTACGAGCACGCGAATATCCTGAACGCCATCCGCACGGGGGATTTGCCCGCCGCCCACGCTGCGCTTGCCGTGAACATCCAATGACGGCGCCCGAAGCATCTGCCGCCGCGGCGCCCATCGCCGCCTATTACGAGGGCCAGCGGCGCATCCGCATCGGCCCGGCGAGCACACCGCCGCCCGCCCCCAGTGAGGTTCAGCTCCGCGTTTCTCATTGCGGCATCTGCGGCACGGATTTGCACATCTACCACGGGGCGATGGACGCGCGCGTCCGCTTCCCGCAGATCATGGGCCACGAATGCAGCGGCCGGGTCGCCGCGCTGGGCGCAGGCGTAGAACGCGCGGATTTGCCGCTCGGCCAGCCCGTCACCGTGATGCCGCTCGCCTCGTGCGGGCAATGCGCCGCCTGCCAAGCCGGCCTCGCGCACATCTGCTACGAATTGCGCTTCCTCGGCATCGATACGCCCGGCGCCTTTCAGACGCATTGGAACGTGCCCGCGCAGACAGTCTTCCCCTTGCCGGCCGGTCTCTCGCTCCGCCATGGCGCTTTGCTGGAGCCGCTGGCCGTCGCTTGTCATGATGTGCGCCTGGGGGAAGTGTCGCCCGGGCAGCAGGTCGTCGTGCTCGGCGGCGGCCCCATCGGCGCTCTTGTCGCCCTCGTCGCGCGCCAGAAGGGCGCGTCGGTCCTGCTCTCGGAAATCAACCCCTTCCGCCTGGAGCTGGCGCGCTCGTTGGGCTTCGATGCGATCAACCCGCTGGAGCAAGATTTGCCTGCCGCGACGATGGAGCGTACTAGAGGCGCCGGCGCCGATGTCGTCTTCGAGGTGAGCGGCGCGCCGGCCGCCGCCGCTGTGATGACCGAGCTGCTGCGCGCGCGCGGCCTGGCTGTCGTCGTCGCTATCTATGGGCAACCGGCGCCGCTGGATCTCTTCCGCTTTTTCTGGCGCGAGTTGCGGATGCGCGGCGCCCGCGTCTACGAGCGCCAGGATTTCCAGGAAGCGATCGCCCTGGCCGCCGCGGGCGCGCTGCCGCTCGACGCACTGATTAGCGAAACCCGCCCCTTGCGCGAGCTGGCGCCCAGCTTCCGCGAATTGGAAAGCGGCGGCGACAAGCTCAAGATTCTGTTGGAAATTTGAAGGAGGATATACACGATGAGTGATGCAGCGCATGGCGTGCTGGATATGTTTCGGCTGGATGGTCAGACGGCCCTGGTTACCGGTTGTCGCCGCGGCATGGGCCGCTCGATGGCCGTCGCCCTGGCGGAGGCGGGCGCGGATATCATCGGCGTCAGCGTGCAGCTGGAATTGCCCGGCAGCGAGGTAGAGCGCGAGGTGCGCGCCACCGGCCGCCAATTCTATGGCTACCAATGCGACCTGGGCGACCGCGACGCGCTCTATGCCTTCATCCGCCAATGTCAGGCCGAAGCGCCACCCGTCGATATCCTCGTCAGCAACCACGGCACCGTCTTCCGTTCCCCCGCCGCCGAATACCCGGACGCCGAATGGGACCGCGTGCTGGAGGTGAACCTCAATTCGCAATTCATCATCGCCCGCGAATTTGGCGCGAAGATGCTCGAGCGCGGGCGCGGCAAAGTCATCTTCATGGCCTCCTTGCTCACCTTCCAGGGCGGCGTCATCGTGCCCTCTTACGCGGCCAGCAAGGGCGGCATCGGCCAATTGATAAAGGCCTTCGCCAACGAATGGGCCTCCCAGGGCGTCCAGGTCAACGGCATTACCCCCGGCTACATCCGCACCGATCTCACGCAGGATTTGCAGGACGACCCCGAACGCCACGATGCCATCCGCGACCGCATCCCCGCCGGCCGCTGGGGCGAAGCGGATGACTTCAAAGGCCCCATCGTCTTCCTGGCCTCGGCCGCTTCCGATTATGTCGCTGGCGAGATCCTCTGTGTCGATGGAGGCTGGCTCGCCTTCTGAGCGCGTGCCGGGCAAAGCAGTCAATCGGCTTGCTCCAGCGTTTTGGCTTACTTCCGATTCGCATTCGTTTAGGATAGAGTTCAACCCATCAAGGTACACAAACGAGAGCGATACGCTCTTCATTTTCTGGAGGCCATCATGGATTTTCTAGCAACGATTGACCCTGAATTGCTTGCCGCTCCGGACCCCTTTCTTCCGGCCGAATTGGTCACCGCGGCCGGCGATGATCCACCCTTGGCGCGGCAAATGGTCGACGAATTGATGGCGATGATGGCGCAGATGCTCCCACCGAGTGACGTTACCGCCGAAGAAAGGACGATCCCGGGCCCAGAGGGCGATATCCCGATTGTGATTTACCAGCCCCCAAAAGAAGCGCCCCGCCCGGGAATGCTGTGGATACACGGAGGAGGATACATCACCGGCTCTGCGCGTGACGATATGAATGGTAACGCGTTTGCCGAACATGTCGGCTGTACCGTGGTTTCGGTGGATTACCGTTTGGCGCCCGAAGTGACCTACAAAGAAAGCGTATCCGATTGTTTTGTGGCGCTGAATTGGATGGTCGACCATGCGGATGAGTTGGGAATCGACAAAGACCTTATTGCCATTGGCGGGGCGAGTGCCGGTGGCGGTTTGTCGGCCGGCTTGGCCCTGTACAACCGCGACAACAACGGCCCTGCGGTCGCCTTTCAGCTCTTGATATACCCCATGATCGACGACACGCATGACACCCCTTCTGGCCACGAAATCACCCATGAAAGAGTGTGGAACCGTGATGTTTCGCTGAAAGCGTGGAAGATGTACCTCGGGGATGAATATGGGACGGAGCAAGTTTCCCCCTACGCCGCCGCCGCTCGCGCCACTGATCTGACGGGCCTGCCCCCCGCATTCATCACAGTCGGCACTAGGGATCTCTTCCGTGATGAATCGATCGATTATGCGCAACGTCTCATGGCAGCCGGCGTACCCACCGAGTTGGAAGTCTATCCGGGAATGTACCATGCAGGCGAGACCATGGTTCCCACGGCGGCGGTGAGCCAGCGGATGCGCATGGGTTATCTCGATGCTGTGAAGCGTGCGCTGGCATAAATCAATCGAGCTACCGTTGCGAAACACCCGCTAACATACTTCACGCCGAAGTCAACCGGATAGCTCACTCCCCACCCAGCAGCAGAATCCGCCCCTGCGCGTTATGCTAATGTCGCATGGCGCAACGACCCAACTTCCTCTTCATCCTCGCCGATGACCACGCGGCGCACGCCATCTCCGCCTATGGCAGCCGCATCAACCAGACGCCGCAGTTGGATCGCCTGGCCCATGGCGGCCTGCGCTTCCAGAACGCCTTCTGCACCAACGCCATCTGTACTCCCAGCCGCGCCAGCATGCTCACCGGCACCTACAACCACATCAACGGCGTAACCACCCTCGCTACGCCGATGGACAACCGCCTGCCCACCTTCGCCAAAGACCTGCAGGCCGGCGGCTACCAGACGGCCATCTTCGGCAAGTGGCACCTGGGCGAAGGCGCCGCCCATTGCCCGACCGGCTTCGATGAATGGGCCGTCCTCCCCGGCCAGGGCCTCTACCACAACCCCTCTTTCATCTTCCGACCCCGGTCGGCGCGCGGCCCAAATGGTGGCCAGCGGCGTACGGTGCCCGGCTACGTCACCGACCTCATTACTGATTTCAGCCTGGAATGGCTGCGCTCGCGGGATGCCGAACGCCCCTTCTTCCTCATGTGCCACCACAAAGCGCCACACCGCCCCTGGGAACCGGACGAGGCGCACGCCCATCTTTTCCGCCAGCAGGATATCCCCGAGCCGCCCACGCTGCTGGACGATTACGCCGACCGAGCCGCCGCGGCCGCCGCCGCCGAGATGCGCGTCGGCACGCACATGCTCCTCATGGATCTGAAGTGCGAAATCCAGCGCGATTGGAGCGAAGACGAGCTGCGCCGCTGGGCTTACCAGCGCTATATCAAGGACTACCTACGCGTCGTCGCCAGCATCGACGATAACGTCGGCCGCCTGCTGGATTACCTGGATGAAGCGGGCCTGACCGAGAACACAGTCGTGGTCTATACCTCCGACCAGGGCTTTTTCCTCGGCGACCATGGTTGGTATGACAAGCGCTTCATGTATGAGGAATCGCTGCGCATGCCCTTGCTCTGGCGACACCCTGCCGGCGCCGAAGCGGGTCGCGTGCTGGAGGAAATGGCCCTGAATGTCGATTTCGCGCCGACCTTCCTGGAATTGGCCGGCCTGCCGATCCCCGCAGCGATGCAGGGCCGCAGCCTGGCGCCGCTGGCGCGGGGCGAAATCCCCGCCGATTGGCGCCGGTCGATGTACTATCGTTATTGGATGCACAAGGCGCACCACAATGTCTACGCCCATTACGGCATCCGCACCCACACCCACAAGCTGATCTACTATTATGCTGATGCCCTCGGGCAAGCCGGCGCGATCGACGTGCGCCACGAACCAGAGTGGGAGCTCTTCGACCTGCAGCAAGATCCGCTCGAGTTGCGCAATGTCTACCACGAGCGGGCGTATGCGGAGGTGGCGCGCGCTCTGACGGCGCAACTGGGCCAGCTCCAGGCAGCAGTCGGCGACACACCGTACGACCATCCGAGCGCGCAGGGAGTCTTTATATGATGGACACACGCCCTCTTGCGGCCGCGAAGGGCGATCCTGCGGATCGCTCGCACGCGCCTAACTTTCTCTTCCTCATCGCCGATGACCACCGGCACGATGCCTTGGCCCACCGCGGCGATCCGACAGTCGAGACGCCGCAGCTGGACCGGCTGGCGGCCGAAGGCGCTTCCTTCACGCACGCCTACAACATGGGCTCGTATACGGGCGCTGTCTGCATTGCCAGCCGCGCGATGTTGCATACCGGCCGTTCGCTCTTCCGCGCGCCGGCCCTGCCCGCGCCGGAAACGCCCCTGCTCGGTGAGTTGCTCTGGCGCGCCGGCTATACCACCTTCGGCACCGGCAAATGGCACAACCAGGCCGCCAGCTACGCGCGCTCCTTCGGCCAGGGCGGCCGCATCTTCTTCGGCGGCATGGCGGACCAATACCGCGTCCCCACCTACGATTTCCAACCCTCGCGCGTCTACGATGCGCACGCCCTGCGGCTGGAGGAGGGGCGCTTCTCCACCGATATCTTTACCGAAGAAGCGCTGGCTTTCTTGAACAGTGCGCGCGCGCAGCAGGGGCCCTTCTTCGCCTATGTCGCGCTCACCTCGCCGCATGATCCGCGCACCGCCCCCGCCCCCTGGGCGACCCACTATGCGGCCGAGGATATCGAGCTGCCTCCCAATTTCGCGCCCGAGCATGCCTTCGATATCGGTGTGCGCACGGTGCGCGACGAGGTGCTCGCCTCCTACCCGCGTGACCCCGCCGAGATCCGCCAACACATCGCCGATTATTACGGCATGATCAGCCACCAGGACGCGGCCATCGGCCAGCTCCTCGCCGCGCTGGAAGAGACGGGCCTGCGCGAAAACACCATTGTCGTCTATACCGCCGACCATGGCCTCGGCCTCGGGCAGCACGGTTTGATGGGCAAGCAGAATGTCTACGAGCACAGCCTGCGTGTGCCGCTCATCCTGCGCGGCCCCGGCATCCCCGCCGCTTACGAGACGGATGCGCTGCTTTACCTCTACGATCTCTTCCCGACCCTGCTGGAACGCGCGGGAGTGGCGCTGCCTTCCACGAACGAGGGCTACAGCCTGAACGCGCTGCTGACCGGGGTTACGGAAGCGCACCGCAGCGAGATCTTCAGCGCCTATCACGACCAATATCGCCAGCTGCCCGACGGACTCTATTTCCAGCGGGCCATCCGCGGCGCGCGCTACAAGCTCATCGAATACCAGGCCGGCCCGCGCCAACACACACAACTCTTCGATTTGCGCGAAGACCCGCACGAGCAACAGAACCTGGCCGACCAGCGCGGTTATCTGCAGGTGCTGACGAGCCTGCGCGCCCAATTGCGCGCCGCCCGCCAACAGAGCGGCGACCCGCTGCTCGCAGAGGCATAGGCGATGGAGCTCATCGATAGCCACGTCCATTTCTGGCCGGCGCCCGGCCTGCAGTACGATTGGCTGGAAGCCGAACCGAAGATTGCCGCGCCCCATGGTCCGCGCGAATACCAACTGGAATCCGCCGCCGCTCGCGAAGCCGGCCTGCAGCTGCGCGGCCTCGTCTTCGTAGAGGCGGGCCGCGCGCCCGCGCAGGGCCTGGCCGAAGCGAAATGGGTGGCGAGTCTGGCACAAGAAGCGCCCATCCTCGGCATCGTCGCCCATGCCTCGCTCGAGCTGGGCGTGGCAATCCGCCCCAGCTTGGCCCTACTGGCGAAGATGCGCGGCGACACGAAGGAGTCGCCCGACACGAAGGGATCGCCTGTCGTCGGCATCCGCCGTAATGCTCAGGACGAGGCGCCCGGCTTCGCCCTGCAACCGTCTTTCGCCCGCGGCCTGCGCGCGCTGGCCGATTTCGGCTTTACACATGATATCTGCATCCGCTGGCACCAAATTGAGGAGACCATCGAGCTGGTGGCGCGCTGCCCGGAGGTCCAGTTCATCCTCGATCATTGTGCCAAGCCCGCCATCGCCACCCCGCGCCCCGCCGATGCCGACCGCCGCTGGCGAGCCGGGATGCGTGCCCTGGCCGCCCAGCCCAATGTGGTCTGCAAGTTGAGCGGCCTGGTAACCGAAGCCGATCATGCCCGCTGGCAGCCCGCCGATCTCCGGCCCTACCTGGATTATGTGCTCGAAGTCTTTGGCACGGAGCGCCTGCTCTTCGGCAGCGACTGGCCGGTCGTCACGCTGGCGAGCAGCTGGTCACGCTGGCTGGCTACCCTGCGGGAGGCGTTGGTAGGTTTGTCCGAAGCGGAACAGTCTGCCATCTTCGCCGGCAACGCGCGGCGGGTGTATGGATTGGCGGTTGGCTAGAGCGTACTGCCGCTGAGTCTTAGCCCCATCTCGCTGGCGATCATGGCAGCTCGGGCATCTCATCGCTATAGAGCCAGGAATCAAAGAGCTCGTCGAGCTCCGCCCCGCTGACCCTTTCCGCCACGGCGATGAAGTCGTCGGTGCTGGCCGCGCTGTGGGCGTATTGGGTGTAGTAGGTCTTCAGGATGTCGAAGAAAACATCGTCGCCCACGTCTTTCCGCAACGCATGCAAGGTGAGGGCGCCACGAAAGTACACCGCAGGATCCAAAAGCTGTGCGGTATCCACCTTGCCCGGCGCGATCATCGAAGGGGGAACCTGCGACAGGAACATTTGTATGCCCTGCGGCCCGAAGCTCTGTTCCAGGAAGAGCGCGATGAAGTAGGTGGCAAAACCCTCGTTCAGCCAGATGTCCTGCCAGCTGGCGGGAGATACGCTGTTGCCGAACCATTGATGTGCCAATTCGTGCATGATCAACGCCGGATCCGGCGCGCCACTGCCAAATAAGGACAGAGTTTGCGTTTCCAACGCGGCTGGGAATCCCGGTAGCACGACCACGCCGTATTCTTCGAACGGATAGGGACCGATGGTATCCACCAGCCAAGCCATCATCTGCTGTGTAATGCCGTAACCGCTGGTGACGCTCGCTGCAGTATCCTTCGGGAAGTAATTGCGGATCGGTACCGGGCCGGAGTCATCATGCATTTCGACGAAATCCCCAATGGCGACCATGGCCAGGTAGCTCGCCATCGGTTGCTGCATCTGCCAGACGAAGGTGGTGGTGCCGTCTTCGTTGTCGCTGACCTCGCTGAGGGTGCCGTTGGCGGCGACAGTGAGACCCTCAGGCACAGTGATGCGGAAGCGGTAGGTGGCCTTGTCCAGTGGGTGATTGTTGCAAGGGAACCAATTCATGGAACCAGACGGCTGGCTGGCAGCGGCGAAATAGCCTTCTTCCCATGGCTGCCACCCCAGTTGCACGAAGGGGACACCGGGATCCATGATGGTTTCGGGCACGCCGGAGTAACGGACCAGCGTACGGAAGGTATCGCCATCTTGGACGGGCTCAGCCATCGTGATGATCAGCTCGCTATCGATTCGCTCATAGTTTGCTGCGAGATCGTCGACAGAAACCGACTCCACATCCAGACCGTGGAAATCAAGATTGAATTGACCGAGGCTCTGCGTCGCGATCGCTTCCATCCGGGTGGAACCGGCAAGTTGCTGTGTCTCCGGGTCGAATTGCAGATCTATATCGTAATGCTGAACATCGTAACCTTCGTTGCCGAGTTGTGGGTAAAGCGCATCTCCTAAGCCGTCGGCCGCCTCCTGTGCCGATGAGAACGTCACGGAGGTGAAGAGAAGCATGACCAACAGGATTCTCTTCAATTTGACGGTGGAACTTTGAGTAGACATTGAGCAAATCCTTTCCTACGTGAAATGTTTTGCCCCAACGATGGACACAGGTATGAAGCGCAACGATTCATGATGCCATGACCGGCGAGGTCGGTCATCTGACGCAAGTGCGGGACGACCAGTTGGTGGATTATAATACGCCACAAACGGGGGATATTGGCTAGCAAGAAAAATGCGAGCGGCGTAGCGGTTACGAGCAGCGCTCCGATTCGGTGGCGCATGGGCTTAAACCACATGATGCTATGATATTATCACTTCCTTAGTCCAATTCAGGAAAGCATCCGATAGCCACCCCTACCCCACCCCCACCGAAACGCCCCCTCGGCCGCCACCGCACGCGCCTCACTACCATCGGCTTCGGTGCCGCCACCCTGGGCGATGTCTATGGCCCGTTGGATGAGCGGACGGCCGCGCGCGTCGTGCGCCACGCCTACGAGCGCGGCATCCGCTATTTCGACACATCGCCCTACTATGGCCGCGGGCTGAGCGAACGCCGCCTGGGCGCCGCCCTGAGTGGCCTGCGTTCGCGCGTCTTCCTCGCGACCAAAGGCGGCCGCCAGGATACTGCCGCTTTCGACTTCCGCGCCGCGCCCCTCGCCGCTTCATTAGAGGAGAGTCTGCGCCGCTTACAGACTGATTGGATCGACCTCTACCAGCTGCACGATATCGAATTCGCGCCCCGTTCGCACATCCTGGAAGAAGCCCTGCCAACCCTGGAGCGCCTGCGCGCGCAGGGCAAGATCCGCTTCATCGGCGTCAGCGGCTACCCGCCGTCACTATTGCGCGATATCGCCGAAAACTTCCCGCTGGATACGGTGCTCAGCTACTGCCAGCACAATCTGCTGATCGAGAATATCGGGGAACTGGTAGCCTGTTGCGCAGCACGCGGCATCGCCTTGCTGAACGCCTCGGTCCTGCATATGGGTGTACTGACGGCCGCGGGCGCCTCTCCCTGGCACCCGGCCCCGCCAGCCGTGCACGAAGCCAGCGCGCGCGCCGCCGCCCTCGCCGCCGCTCAGGGAGAAGACCTGGCGCGCATCGCCCTGCGCTTCGCCTTGCAGGAGACGCCCGCGTCCGCCACGCTCATCGGCATGAGTGACGAGGTAGAAGTCGATGCGGCGCTCTCCGCGCTGCAGGAAACGACGCCACCGGCATTGCTGGCGGCGATCCGCGCCGAGTTGTCCCCGGCCTGGGGCATTGTCTGGCGCAGCGGCCGCCCGGAGCACTGGGAACCCGCCGCCCTGCCCGCTAGCTAGTCAACCCAGGCAAGCAGGCACGAATAGTGCTGACGAGCTCACTCCACCAACTCATAACACTCAGCCAACCGCCGTTCTTCCAGCTCAATTCCATGGGTGAGCATGAATTCGCGTGAAGGGGCGCTGTGCTCCCAACTGGCGCCGATGATCACCCGCGGAATCTGGTAGCGCACGATCGCCCCGGCGCACATCAAACAGGGGAAAGCGGTGGTGTAAAGCACCGTATCCGCATAACTCTCCTGCAAGCCGGCCGCTTTGATCGCCTCCATCTCGCCATGGCTGAGCGGGTCATTGTTTTGGACCAACATATTACGCCCGCGCCCGATGACCTCCCCATCCCGAACCAGCACCGCGCCAAACGGTTGCCCGCCCTCCGCCAGGGTCGCTTGCGCTTCTTCGATTGCGATTGCCATGAATTTGTCCATGTTCCCTGCTCCCTTATTCATGGCTTAGTCCGCCGAAACTGCGTCAGAGGGCAATTGTACCGTAGTGTTCGGCGTAGTTCACTGAAAGCAGCTATAATAGAGGTTCGGTATATTTGTCGTTAAAAACTCATCATTAGTGTTGGGAGATATAGGATGAGTGAAAATATGAAAGACCAACATCAGGATTTGCGGAAAAACAAACACGGGATTGCCACTGCTGCTGGTGTCGCCCTCTGCATTGTTTACGGCTTGGCGGCGCGCAATGACTTGCTCTTCGGTTTGGTATTGGCAACTGTCTACTTATTCAGCATGAATGTAGCCGTGAGAATGTGCAAGAAGTTCGCGGGACGCGGACGGGGCAAGCTCACTCCGGTGCGGTTTATTGGCGCTTTGGCGGTCGGCGTCGTCGCCGCATTAATCGTCGCCGTCGTTCTGGCGATTGTGGATCCCTTGTCGATAGAAGGCGACAATATCATCATCACGATCATCAGGCATTTCTTCGACAGCGAGACCACCATCGCTTTTGCAGCTGGCTGGGTGGCTGGCTACATCTTGCATTCGATGGAAACGGAATAGCGCTTGAATTCAACTTAAGCTGATAAATCGCATATATCGAACAGGCACAAGTTCCCGTTTGGCAGTCACGCTCGTTATGCATTCGACTCCTCACATTGTACGGCAGGCAGCGCTTGACCTACCTGTCGATCCCCCTTGCGAGACAAATCGCTCGTATGAGTTGTCGCTGAATGCCGCTGCACTTTGTGAAAATTGTGCTAAACTAAGCGTACTGACCAGTCAGTACTGTGAGTCATGATGAACGGGCGGCTCACCCTCACCCGCCAGCCGCCGCAAGCGCGCCAGCCGTTCGCCCTTCTCCGCAATTAGCTAGGCATCCTGCGAGAGTGCCGCGTGAGCCTTTGCGAAGTGCGGGCACGCTTGCGCTTCCCGATCGTTTCCTCACCTGTCTCCGCCGCGATCGCCAGAGGCGGAACCGGCCACCGCCCCGCCCACTATGCTACAATCGGCGCAAAAAGAGAGCCAGGCCCATGAGCGAGACCCACGACTGGCGCGAAAACGGCGTGCGCATCGTACGCAGCCACGAGCTCGACCACAACACGCAGCAGACCCCGGGCATGACCCGCGCCGCCGCCATCAACTACGCCAAAGCCGGCGCTAATAAACTCTGGGCCGGCACCGTCCAGATCCAGCCCGATGCCAAAACCGGCGCCCACCACCACGGTGAATTGGAAAGCGTCATCTACGTCGTCAGCGGGCGGGCCCGCATGCGCTGGGGTGATCAGCTCGAATTTGTCGCCGAAGCCGAAGCTGGCGATTTCATCTATGTGCCGCCTTTCGTGCCGCACCAGGAGATCAACGCCAACGCGGACGAGCCGCTGGACTGCATTCTCGTCCGCAGCGATCAGCAAGCCATCGTCGTCAACCTGGAAATTGAACCAGCCGAGATTTCAGAGACGGTCTGGATTGGCCCCAACCACCCGGAGCCTTGAATTACCAGGTCACGTGCAGCGCCACCGGACCACGGAAGGAGATATTGCGGGTATACTCGACGTCTTGCCCGTCCACTAGCCGCAGCGCCGGCAGCTCACGCGTCAACGTCTCCAGCAATATCGCCATCTCCAGCCGAGCCAGCGGCGCGCCGACGCAGTAGTGAATGCCGTAACCGAATGCCAATTGCTCCTTGAGATTACCTCGCTCAAACAGGATCTCTTCCGGCTCGGGGAAAACCGCCTCATCACGATTCGCCGAATTGAGCATCAGTAGCAGGTTAGCGCCAGCCGGTATCTCCACGCCGTAGATCGTGCTCGACTTGACGGCCAGCCGCCGCCAGGTGCATACGGACGGGTCGTAGCGCATCATCTCTTCAAGGGCGCCGTCGGTATGCGCTCCGGCGCGGCACAAAGCGCCTCCCAATGCTCCCGCTGCGTTAAGAGGTGCAGCAAAGCATTGTTGATTTGCGCCGTGGTTGTCTCGTGCCCGGCCACCAGCAGCGTGATCATGCAGCTGGCGATTTCGTTCAGCGTCAGCACCGTATCATCGCCCGCACGCATGCGTATCAAGTCGCTGGTCAAGTCGTCCTGCGGCGCGCGCGCCTTCTCAGCCACTAGCTCGACCACATAGCGCCAGAAAGGCACCAGATTCCGCGTCATCGCGATCTGCTCATCCGCTGTCGGCCGCCCGTAGTACAACTGGATGCGATTGCCCGCCCAAGCCTTCACCTGCGGCACATCGGCATCGGGCACACCCAAAACGTGAAAGAGCACATGCGCCGGATACTCATAAGTCAGCGCCGCCACGATATCCACCGGCGCATTCTCACTGACGCGGCTAACACCTTGCTCGGCGATCTCACGTATCGCTGGTGCGAAGCTCCTCATCCGCCGCGGCGTGAACAAACGGTTGACCAAGGTCCGGATCCGCGTATGGCTCGGCGGCACATTATTGGAAAGCACCGGCTCCGGGCTGTAGTCGCCGGTTGCCAGCATCTGCTGGACGGCGGCGGAGAAGGGTACGATCGGTGTGATGGTATTGGCCGCGGTGTAGGTCTCGTGGTCGCGGAAGATCGCCTTTACGTCCTCGTAGCGCGTCACGACCCAATAGTCGATCGCCGGGCTGTAGAAAACCGGCTGCTCGCGCCGGGCGGCAACCAGGAGCGGGAAGGGGTCGCTCAGGTCCAGCGGGTCAAATTCGCTGCGGAAGCGACGAACAGGACAAGCGGCATTGTCATACATGATCGCGGTTCATCCTCTAAGCCTTGCCCATGCTTCTTGACGCAGACGGTCGGCTCATGGCAATTGAACATGTTTACAACTGGAAACCATGTCAA
The DNA here is from genome assembly GCA_965237765.1 of Phototrophicaceae bacterium. Classification (GTDB taxonomy): domain Bacteria; phylum Chloroflexota; class Anaerolineae; order Aggregatilineales; family Phototrophicaceae; genus WTGJ01. The sequence goes on along the minus strand of OZ250157.1, from coordinate 1,193,224 downwards.
CCTCCGCCGAGTTTACCTAGATTAATCTCAATTCAGCCAGCGAAGCCGAATTCATGTCCGTTCCCATATTGGCGAGCGGCACCGACCTATTCCCCTAATCGCCGTAACCGCGCCAGTCGCTCCCCCTCCTCGGCGACCAGCCGTCATTTCTGAGTAATAAGAATACAGCACCCCAAAAAGAGCGTCTCGTGGGGCCGCCCGTCGCCCTATGCCGATTCCTCAGTCTCCGCTTGGCATAATGCGTTGGGGCTACGGAGTCGGAGTCGGCGTGTACGTCGCCCCACGAAATTGATTTATGGTGATGTGGAGTGCGTTGGGTGTGCTGGCCGGGAGGACGTATTCCATAACCGGCAGCAAATTGAGTGAAACGGCGCGGATGCGTTTCCTAGCCTCATCGGTTTCTTCGTCTGCCCAGACCTGAATCTCGTACCGTTCGTTTGGCTCAGCGGCGAACGGGAAAAGGATATCCGGCGAGTCTGGGTCCTCGTTGACGTAGAAAGTTCCCGTGGTTTCACCACTACCGGCACGTATTTCGATCCCAAAGTGGCGCGGTGAATACACCGTTTCATTGACATGAATTTCCGGAACAACACTCCTCCAGCCAATCGTGGCATGTGTTCCATCGAAATAATAGAAATCATTACTATCCAGAACATTGGAGTTGAATTCCACAGCGGGCCACGGCGTTGCGTTCGTATTGACGCATTGGAAAACATTTCTCTGGGAAATAAAATTGCCATCTCGTGGCATGATGACATCACCGATTGAGCTCAACTCTTTTTTGGCCAGCTTATCATTTTTCCAATCCTGTAAATCATCATGCAACTGGCTGATAAGATGATCGATCCTACCGCCAATAAAAGAATCGGTTTTGCGGGCAAGATTGATCAGTCCGGCATGGGTTAAATCAATATATTCCTCTCTGACGCATATGCGAAAGCGCAGGATGTTGCAGATGAGCAACTTGCTGGCATGTTCTCTGTGCTCGTAGGTTTTTTCAATCGTTATCAACGCATAATCTGCTTCACAGCCAGGAAGAGGAGGTAAAGATCGTTCGTCAGCGTAGATAGAGACAATCGGGCTATTGCTGGGGTATTCATTGCATTCGTAACCGTTTTTAAAACCATTGGCGCAGGCTTGTACGCTGAGTTGCATATCTATGTCCACATTATGCCAGAGTATCCAACATTCCCCACCCTCTCCTGCGGGTTTATCGTTGCAATATACAAATCCATAATCCGGTGAAGGAGGTGTAGCCGCGAAATACGAAGGTTCTCTTCCTGTGTCGGATGTTCCCACCGTGCCTACAACCAAATAATCACTGGCATCAGGCGCGCCTTCGACCTTCCCCCACGAAAACTTGTCAGGTTCCCAGCGTGGGTTGGGTGGTTCTGCTAGTCTCGCGGCTAGCCCACTTACGGTCACTTCTCCCCAATCACTATTTTGGTGGGAACTGGGGTTATAGGCTCGTACCTTTACCACATCCCCATTGACGTATCCTTCACCAAGTTGTAGACAAAATTGAACGCCATTTTGGGTGCTTTCTTTAACCAACGGCTCTTCATGTTTGGTATCTTCATTAATTGGAAATGTAAAGAACCTATAATTATTTTTTTCGGGAGCACCTGGTATGAGATCCCAGCAGACTCGGGCACTAACGCTATCGAACACAAGGTCGGGTGTGTCCAGTTTTGGAAGCTCGCTAGGCAAAGATGTCGGCGTAGCCGCAACCACAGCCTCATCGTCATCCTGCGCGCGGGAGTGAAAAGCGCTGAAAAGCAGCCCGAGGGTCACCACAAACAACAGAAGCGTTACGGTTCTGAGCCAGGTGCTTTGATTCCACATGAGGGAAGTGTACCCCTCCTGCTCTATGCTACAAATCTGCGGAACCCCCCAACCGCCTTAACCGCGCCCCCTCCTCGGCCACCAGCCAGGCATCCTGCGAGAGCGCCGCATAAGCCTTCGCGAAGTGTGGCCGCGCCTCCGCATCCCGACCGAGCGCCAACAGGCACTCACCAATCTCCTCCCAGGTGAAACCGGTCGCCTCGCCGGCCGCTACTTCCTCCGCCAGCAATTCGCGCTGCTGCGCCAGCGCCTCTTCCAGCCGTCCCAGCGAGCGCAGGCAGCGCGCCACGCACCAACGCGCGATCCGCGTTTCCCGGTTTTGACCGCGTTTTTGTCGCTCCGCCAGCGCCCGCTCGAACAGCGCCAGCGCCGCCTCATAGTCGCCACCATCATGCCGCGCCCAGCCCAGATTGTTCAGCAGCGGCGCGCGCCAGCGCTGCGCCCGCTCATCATCGGAACCCTCCGCCAGCTCCAGCGCCCGTTCATTCCAGCGCAGCGTCTCCTGCCGAGTCTCCGCGGCGATCGCCAGCATATGGGCGGCGTCCACCGCCGCTGCATCCGCTGCGCAGCCATCCTCGGCTACCGCACGCGCCATCTCCCAGGCTTGTTGGAAAAACTCGCGTGCTTTCGCTGTTTCCCCTGCGGAATTATGCACGCGCCCCCGCTCGAGCCGGTAGCGGATTCGCGCCAGCGCCCCCGCCTGCTCTAGAAGCGCCTCCGCCTCATCCAGAATCGCGTGTGCCTCTTCGAAACGGCGTTGCAGCCCGACCGCCCGCGACAACTGCGTGAGCGTCTGCGCCCGCGCGTCCGACCCCTTCGCCTGCGCCAGGTGCGTCCGAAAACGAGCCTCGCTCTCAGCCGGCTCCGTGTAGTCCCAGAGCGCGTCGAGCGCCGCCGCTGCCCCTCGCTCGGCCGGTGCGCCCCGCCCTACCAGGGCAATACCGCGCCCGTGTAGTTGCCGAAGCCGCCGCTATCTTCCATCGTCAGCCCGTCGATCACCCGCAAACACCCGGCGATCGATTCCTCCACGCCGATATCCGCGTTCGGGCCGCCCATATCGGTCCGCACCCAGCCCGGCCCGAGCGCGTAGACGATGATACCTTCCTCGCGCCAGGCGATCGCCTGCTTGCGCCCGTACATGTTCAGCGCCGCCTTGCTCGCGCTATAACCCGGGTTGCTCTGCGAGCGTGCCGCGTTTTCCAGCGATCCCGCGCCAGAAGAAATATGCACGACCCGCGCCGCCTCCCCCGCCCGCAGCAAAGGCAGCAACTCCAGCGAGAGCAAAAGCGGCGCGATGCTGTTAACGCGGAACATCTCCAACAGTGCCCCTTCCTCAAACGTGTCGAAAGCACCGCTGGGGGTGTTGACGGCCGCGTTGTTTATCAGCCAGTCCAGCCCGTCGCAGCGCTCGCTCAGTTCGGCCACCAACGCGGCGCGTGAATTGGCAGCGGCCACATCCAGTGGCAGCACTTTCACTGAAGGGTGCGCGGCGGCCAGGGCCTGCAATTCAGTTGCTGCGGCCGGTTGGCGGCAGGTAGCGATGATCTTTGCTTCACCGCGCTCCGCCAGTTGCCGCACCAGCTCCAGGCCCAGGCCGCGGTTGGCCCCCGTGATCAAGATACGCAAGGACATAGCCATCTCCTTATGACTCGATTGTCGTCAAAGCAATGTTAGCGGATTTAAGGTGTGGGAGTACTCACGCGAATAGTGCGCTCGTCCCCTACCAGGGCAGGCGCTGCCCCAGATAATCGCGGAACGAGCCGCTATCCCCCAGCGTCAGGCCATCCATCACCCGCAGGCAACCGGCGATCGATTCCGCCACACTGATATCCGCGTCCGCGCCGCCCATATCGGTCCGTACCCAGCCCGGCTCCAGCGCGAAGACGATGATACCTTTCTCGCGCCAGGCGCGCGCCTGCTTGCGCGTGAACATATTCAGCGCCGCCTTGCTCGCCGAATAACCCGGGCTGCTACGCGCCCGCGCCGCGTATTTCAGCGCTGAAGAGATATGCACGACCCGCGGCGCCTCCCCCGCTCGCAACAAGGGCAACAACGCCAGCGAGAGCAAAATCGGCGCCGCGCTGTTGACGCGAAACGTCTCCGCCAGCGCCCCTTCCGCCAGCGCGGCGAAATCGCCCCCAGGCAGGTTGATGGCCGCGTTGTTCACCAACCAGTCCAGCCCCTCGCAACGCTCACCCAGCTCCGCCCGCGAATCGGCATCGGCCACATCCAGCGGCAGGATCTCCAGCTGTGGCTGCGCGGCGGCGATGGCTTGCAATTCATGCGCCGCGGCCGGTCGGCGGCAGGTAGCGAAGTGCCCGCACACGCTTCTTACGGCGACGAAGTGCCCGCACGCGCTATCTTACGGCGGCGAAGTGCCCGCACGCGCTATCTTACGGCGGCGAAGTGCCCGCACGCGCTTCTTACGGCCGCGAAGTGCCCGCACGCGTTTCTTACGGCGGCGAAGTGCCCGCACGCGCTTCTTACGGCCGCGAAGTGCCCGCACGCGCTATCCTAAAGACAATCCCCTGAATGATGTGGAGAGCCGCGCATGACCGCCAGCATCGCCAGCCAACGCTTCCGCCAGCGTGACGCCGATAACCCCTGGTACACCGCCTTTCGCTTTTCGCCCGCCCATGGCCTCGGCCACGAGCGCGGCATCACGCGGCGCGATCCCAGCTGCATCATCCAGCACGAGGGGCGCTATTTCGTCTGGTACACGCGCACGCAGCCCGGCCCGCGCCCCGTCGGTCATGCCCGCGCCGATGCTTTCCTGCGCGCCGTCCCCTGGGATCTGGCCGATATCTGGTACGCGACCTCCGCTGACGGCCACCACTGGCAAGAACAGGGGCCGGCCATCCAGCGCGGCCCGCGCGGCAGCTACGACGAGCGCAGCGTCTTCACGCCCGATGTCCTCGCCCACGACGGCCGCTTCTACCTCGTCTACCAGACGACGCGCGCGCCCAGCTTCCGCTGCACGCCGGAGAGCATCGCCATCGCCGTCGCCGAGCGCCCGTCCGGCCCCTGGCGCAAAAGCGCCGATAATGTCGTGACGCCGGACCCCTCCGGCCGCATCGCCGATATCAACGATCTACCGGAGCGCGCGCCTGTCCGCGGCAGTTGGGATAGCCTGCGCGTGCACGACCCCGCCTTGCTCTTCCGCGCGGGGCAATACTGGCTCTATTACAAGGGCGAGGGCATCGGCCACCTCAACCTGGATTCGAAATGGGGCGTGGCCGTCGCCGCCGACCCCTTCGGCCCCTACTTCAAATCGCCGCTGAATCCGCTCACCAATAGCGGGCACGAGGTGATGGTCTGGCCCTACGCGGGCGGCGTGGCCGGCCTGCTGACGCGCTGCGGCCCGGAGAAGAACACGATCCAGCTCGCGCCCGATGGCTTGAATTTCGAAATCAAAGCGAGCATCGCCCTGCCGCCGCAAGCGATGGGCGCGTTGCGCGTCAGCCAAAGCGAAAATCACGAACCGCTCGCCGGCCTGCAATGGGGGCTCAGCCACATCACCGCGGGTAGCGCCCACCCGATTCGCCAGAGGCGCGACCCGCTCGCCCTGGCCCCGATCGCCGAGCCGTGGGATTTCATCGTCCGCTGGCAACGGGGCGATTGGCTGCTGATACCGTCCACACGCGCTATCTTATTCCCTCAGTAATCAACATTCACGGAGCGCCGCCATGCCTGAAGCCCGCGCCGACAACATCGTCAACCGCACCATCTTCACCGCCGATAACATCCTCCCCCTGCGCCGCATCGCTGACGAATCCATTGATCTCATTTATTTAGACCCGCCCTTCAATTCTAAAAAGCAATGGTCGGCCCCCGTCGGTAGTGAGGCCGCTGGCGCCGCCTTCAAGGATACTTGGACCCTCTCCGATATCGACGAAGCCTGGGTCGACAAAATCGCTGCCGCCAACCCCGGCCTGGCTCGCCTCATCGAGGCCGTCGGCGCCGTGAATGGCGATGGCGATAAGTCCTACCTCATCATGATGGCCATCCGCCGCCGCCGCGCGGGCGGGTAGACGGCAGAGCCATGCCCCCCACCCACCCCCACGTCATCCTCATCTGCACCGACGACCAGGGCTACGGTGATATCGCCTGCCACGGCAACCCGGACCTGCAAACCCCTCACCTGGACGCCATGGCCCGCGCCAGCACCCAGTTGGACAACCACCACACGGACCCGCTCTGCTCCCCCTCGCGCGCCGCCTTGATGACCGGCCGCTATGCCGCGCGCGGCGGCGTCTGGCATGTGACGCAGGGGCGGCACCTGCTGGACGCGCGCGCTATTACTCTGGCCGATTGCTTTGCGCCCGACTCGACTGCCGGCTATCGCACCGGCATGTTCGGCAAATGGCACCTGGGCGATAATTTCCCCTACGCGCCTAGATTCCGCGGTTTCCAGGAAGTCGTCTGCCACCGTGGCGGCGGCGTCGGCGAGCTACCCGATGCCTGGGGCAACGACTATTTCGACGATACCTATTTCCACAACGGCCAACCGCAACGCTACGCTGGCTATTGCACCGATGTCTTCTTCAATGAGGCGCGCCGCTTCCTGGCGGAAAGCGAAGCGCTGGGCGCGCCCGCCTTCATCTACCTGGCCCCCAACGCGATGCACAGCCCCTTCCGCGCGCCCGAATCATACATCGCCCCCTACCGCGCCCTGGGCATCGAGGAGCCGCGCGCCAGCTTTTATGGCATGATCGCCAATTTCGACGAGAACCTGGGCCGCCTCTTCGCCGATCTGCGCGCTGGCGGGATGGACCAACGCACGCTCACCATTTTCACTTCCGACCACGGCACCGCCGCCGGTTACGACGCGCGTGCCCGCGATCCGCAGGAACGCCTTTCGCGGCCGCAAGAACCTCAGAGCGGCCGCGGCTTCAACGCCGGCATGCGCGGCAAAAAGGGCAGCGTCTATGACGGCGGCCATCGCGTGAATTGCTTCTTGCGCTGGCCCGGCCGCCTCCCGGCCGGTTGTCAGATCCGCCAGGTTACGGCGCATATCGACCTCATGCCGACGATCCTGGCCCTCTGCGGCCTGGCTGCGCCGCCGGCTGTCGCGTTCGATGGGCTGGACCTCTCGCCTTACCTGGCCAGCTCCGCGCCGCCCATCCCGCCGCGCACACTCTTCTCGCAGCTGCAGCCGAACCAGCCCGGCCCTGGCACCACTGCGCCGCGATCACCGACCGCTGGCGCCTGGTGAACGGCCGCGAGCTCTACGATATGGCCGCCGACCCGGGGCAGGAACGCGATGTCGCGGCCGAATTCCCCGCTACCGTCGCCCAGTTGCGCGCCGTCTATGCCAACTTTTGGGATTCGCTGCGCGAAGCCTATGTTGACGTCGTCCCCCTTTACCTAGGCGCGCCCGAAGAGAACCCGACCACCCTCTCCGCGCGCGATTGGCGCCCGACGACTAAAGGGCGCTTTCCCTGGCGCCAGGAATGGATCGGCCAACCCGAATTCCACAAAGCGAACGGCGATTGGGAAGTAGAAATCCGCCGCGCCGGCGAATATACCTTCGCGCTCAGCGCCTACCCGCTGGCGTTGGGGCGTCCGCTGGGGGCGTGGCTGGCGCGGATTCATATCGAGATGCATTCGCTCGGCGGTAAGCGGGAAGCCGCGACAACGCTATCACCACAGGAGACAGCGGCGCGCTTCCGGTTGCGCTTGCCGGCTGGCCGCGCCCGCCTGCAGACCTGGCTCACCGATGCCGGCCCCATCAACGAGCGCCACACCCGCGGCGCCTATTATGTTACCGCAAAACGTGTGGGGGATTAGCGCGCTGCTACAACCCTGTGGCAAGCGGGCGAGACCTTGCCTGTTGCGGCGGTAGGGAGTTATGCAGATTGGCATCAGTCAATTCTCATGGCAGCAGCAGCGTATCGTCGCGCCGCCAGCCGAAGGAAGGCAACACCCCATACCGTGAGCGATTTCTGGGAACGCCTATCGCAGGCGCCGCCGCACCAGCCCCTGCGCATCGCTACTGACCCGGACGGCGTGGATATCTACTATCGCGCGGGCAATGGGAAACGCACATCCTGAAACGACATCGGGAGTTGGCGGATTTCCACGATTATATCATCCAGGCGATCACAAATCCGGATGAGCGCGAGTGGCAAAAGCCAGTCCGCGGGGACCGTTTCGCCATTCGCTATTTTGCTAGTATCCCGCCCGCCACTCCCTCAGCGCCCATCGCTCGCCGAACAACTCGTCGCAAATACGCGCGTGCCGGCACTATGCGGCCGTAAGACGCGCGTGCGATGTCCTTTATCGCCTGGCACTTCGCGGCGCGAGCTGGCACTTCGCAGCCGTAAGACGCCGTAAGACGGCTGATCCTCAACCCCGCCAATCACATACCCTACCCCCTCTCCAGCGCCGTCGGGCGCTTGCGCAGTCGTTGTGAATTGTCTACAATCGCGGCGGCAGAAAATAGTTCGAGAGGGAATCACATGCAACGCATTCGCCTGTCCTTTGTCATCATCCTGACGTTGAGCCTGGCCCTCGTCGGCCTGGTCGGCGCGCAGGACGACGGTATGAAGGTCTACCCGCAACAATACGCCAGCGTCGCCGATTGGGTGGCCGCCGGTGGCGCAGACATCATGACCTATAACGAAGCGCCCATGCTGGCCGAGCGCGTCGCCGCCGGCGAGCTGCCGCCTGTCGCCGAGCGTTTGCCCGCCGAGCCGGCTGTCCTCGACCCGCTGGAAGGCATCGGCGTCTATGGCGGCGAGCTGGCCGGCCCAACCACCAGCCCCAACTGCTGCGGTTGGGACGTCTCCGAAATGCTCATGCAGAAACTCTTCACCATCGACACCGACCTGCAGAGCATCATCCCCAACGTCGCCCGCGGCTACGAGCTGAGCGAAGATCAGACGCAGCTGACCATCCACCTGCGCGAGGGTCATCGCTGGTCCGATGGCGAGCCCTTCACCACCGAAGACTTCCGCTTCTGGCTCGATGACATCCTCTACAACGAGGAGATCACCGCCCGCGTCTCCGGTGAATGGAGACCCGGCGGCGAAAAACCAGTGCTGGAGATCATCGACGAGACCACCCTGCGCTATACCTTCGCCATCCCCCACCCCGCGATGATCGTGCGCATGGCCAGCAACCCGCGCGACCGCGGCCACCGCCCGGCCCATTACTTCAAGCAATTCCATATCGATTACAATCCGGACGCCAACGAGCTGGCCGCCGAGGCAGGCTTTGAAGATTGGGTGCAGCTCATCAACGCCCGCCTCCGCCCCTACCTCAACACCGGCACCACCGCCACCAATACCGACCCCTATTCGCCGACGCTGAACACCTACGTCTTCGCCAGCGAAGACAGCTTCGGCAACAAGTATTTCGAGCGCAATCCCTACTTCCACAAAGTGGATACGGCCGGCAACCAGCTGCCCTATACCGATGGCCTGCGCCGCATCCTCGTCGAGAACCTCGAAGTGCAGGACCTGAAGGCCATCGCCGGCGAATTCAGCCACTTCGGCTGGGGCAAACTGCTCAGCTACCCGACCTACGTCGATAGCGCCGAGGTCGGCGGCTACCGCGTCGCCCTGGTTACCTACAACCGCGGCAACGAATACAGCATGATGTTCAACCTCACCCACCCCAACGAGGCGATGCGCGCCGTCTTCCAGGATGTCCGCTTCCGCCAGGCCATGTCTGTCGCCATCGACCGCGAGGAAATCAACGAGCTCATCTACTTCGGGCTGGCGACGCCCTCGCAATCCGCGCCGACGCCCGATTCCGCCTTCTACGAGTCCTGGATGGCCGAAAACTTCGCCCAATACGACCCCGATATGGCTAATCAGCTGCTGGATGAAGCCGGTCTTTCCGAGCGCGACAGCGCCGGCTGGCGCCTGCTACCGAATGGCGAAGAGCTCTTCATCAACATGCAAGTCGCCGTCCCCGAAGAAGCCTGGGGGCAGATCGCCGAGCTGGTAGTCTCCTACTGGCAGGATGTCGGCGTGAACGCCCAACTCAAGCTGATCGAGCGCGCTGTCTATAACGAGCTGCGCAACAGCGGCCTGCATGATATCGCCGGCTGGGGGCTGGATATCGTCGATATTGGCGAATTCAGCGGCGCCGTGACGAATATCCGTCCCAATTGGGGCGCCCGCGCCGGCTCCGTGGGCTGGTGGAACTGGATCCGCTCCGGTGGCGAGAGCGGCATCGAACCGCCCGCGGATATCCAGGCGATCTGGGAGCTGAGCGAACTCTGGCTGCAGCAACCCTATGGCTCGGATAGCTACCTCGAGCTGGGCAAGGAATTCCACAACGCGACCTTCGGCGGCCTCTACCAGATCGGCACGGTGCAACGCCCGCCACAGCCGCTGCTCTTCGATGTCGACCTGCGCAACACGCCGCCGGATGACACCGAGGGCTTCTGGAGCTTCAGCTACCGCCAGTGGGTCATCTTCGCGCCCGAACAATGGAGCTATGGGCTGGCGGAGTAACCCTTCCGCGCGGAGTGATACCTTCCGCACAGAATGACGCGTTCCGCGTGCGATATTTAATGCGGGATCGCGAGAAAGCGAAATAACGAATCGATGGCCCGGGCGCAGTTCCGGGCCATCGTTTGCAAAGCCCCATCGCGATCGACGGTCCGATTCCTCGCAGGGTTGTGCAGCCATCACCGCCGCATCAATGCGCGGCCGCTTGTAGAATCGTTGTGAATTGTCTACAATCGCTGCGAGTTAACTGACCGAAAGGCGGCGCGCCTTGGAACTCCCCGCCAATTGCGTTCTCTCCGTGCGCGGGCTGCGTACCCACTTCCAACTCGATGAAGGCACGCTCAAGGCGGTCGATGGCGTCGATTTTCGCATCGACGCGCGCCAGACCGTCGGCATCATCGGCGAATCCGGCTCTGGCAAGAGCGTAACCGCGCAATCCATCCTGCGCATCGTGCCCGTGCCCGGGCGCATCGTCGCCGGCGAAATGCTCTACCGCCGCGGCCCGGAAGACGTCGTCGACCTCGCGCAATTGGGCGACCGCGGCCCGGCCATCCGCGCCATCCGCGGCCGCGAGATCTCCATGATCTTCCAAGAACCGATGACCAGCCTCTCGCCCGTCCATACCATCGGCTCCCAAATCGTGGAGGCCATCCGCCTGCACAAGCGCGAAAACTCGCGCGCTGCCCGCGCATCGGCGCTGGAAATGATCGATCAGGTCGGCATCTCCAACCCGCGCCAACGCTTCGATGAATACCCCCACCTGCTCAGCGGCGGCATGCGCCAGCGCGCCATGATCGCCATGGCCCTCTCTTGCGACCCCAAGCTGCTCATCGCCGACGAGCCGACAACCGCGCTCGATGTCACCGTCCAGGCGCAAATCCTGGACTTGATGCAATCCCTGCAGGAGCGCTTCGGCATGGCCGTGATGTACATCACCCATGACCTGGGCGTCATCGCTGAAATCGCCGACGTCGTGAACGTGATGTACCTCGGGCGAGTGGTGGAGCGCGCGGAAACCATCGAGCTCTTCGAGAACCCGCTGCATCCCTATACGCAACGGCTGCTGCGGAGCATCCCACGGCTCGGCAAGGTCGCCGGCGAACGGCTGGATGCGATCCGCGGCACCGTGCCCATCCCGCTGGACCTGCGGCCGGAATGCGGCTTCGGCTCCCGTTGCGATGAGTTCATGGCCGGCACCTGCGACGCGGCCGTGCCCGCCTTCGTGGAAGTGAGCCCCGGTCACCACGTGCGCTGCTACCTGCACTCGGACGCTGTGGAAGCGAGCGACGTTCAGGAAGACCAGGAGGCGCCTGCCTATGCCTGAGCCCGCGCCCGCAGTTTTCGAAGGAAACGACCGATTCTCTGCGCCAGCAAAGGCCAGCCGCCCGCTGCTCAAGGTGCGCAACCTCAAGAAATACTTCCCCATCGAGCGCGGTTTCCTGCGCCGCGTCGCTGGCTATGTCAAAGCGGTCGATGACGTCAGCTTCTCCATTTACGAAGGAGAAACGTTCGGGCTGGTTGGCGAGAGCGGCTGCGGCAAGACGACCCTGGGCCGTTGCATCGTGCGCGCCTTCGCGCCGACGGCGGGCGAAATCCTGCTGCAAATCCCCGCGGGTGAGGATGGCGGCGCCCCCGCGCGGACGGTGGATCTCGCCACGCTCCCGCGCCAGGAATTGCGCAGCGTCCGCCGTCATTTCCATATGATCTTCCAGGACCCCTATTCCTCCCTCGACCCGCGCATGACGGTGCTGGATATCATCGCTGAGCCGCTGCGCGAGAATCAACTGGCGAGCGGCGAAGCGCTGAACGAGCGCGTGAAGGAGCTGATGGGCGTCGTTGGCCTCGAGGTGCAGCACCTCAAACGTTACCCGCATGCCTTCAGCGGCGGGCAGCGGCAACGCATCGGCATCGCCCGCTCGCTCGCCCCCAACCCGCGCCTCATCGTCTGCGACGAAGCCGTCAGCGCGCTCGATGTCTCCATCCAGGCGCAAATCCTCAACCTGCTGCAGGATTTACAGCAGCAATTCCACCTCACCTACCTTTTCATCGCGCATGACCTATCGGTGGTGGAGCACATTTCCGACCGCGTGGGCGTGATGTATGTCGGTCGCCTGGTGGAATTGGCGCCGGCGGGCGAGCTCTTCCACCATCCGCAGCATCCCTACACGGAGGCGCTGCTTTCCGCTGTCCCGATGGCCGACCCGCGGCGCAAGATGGAGCGAATCATCCTGCCGGGCGAGGTGGCGAATCCGGCCAACCCACCGACGGGCTGCTATTTCCACCCGCGCTGCCAATACGCGCAGGAGATCTGCCAGCGGGAGTCGCCGCCCTGGCGTGAGATCCGACCCGATCACTTCAGCGCCTGCCACTTCTCGGAGGAGCTGGAATTGCAAGGTGTGGATATGGGCGCAAAAACGAAACCGGGCGTGGCTACGAGCGCGAGGGCCAAACCGTCCGCGCCGCCAGCCGCTTCGCCGCCCGCGCTCTCCGCGCCGAATTAGGCGACGGGGCGGGCGAAGCCCTCAACCAATGGACGTATTGCTGCCCTTCGTCATTTTCCTGACGCTGGGTTTGGCGCTGCTGGGGGCGCTGGCGGCGCGCGCCTACAACCGGGCCGCCCATGGGGCGATCACGCGCTATTTCCAGGATGCGGAATACATCCTGCAGCACCAGCGCCTGCCGCCGCGCTGGCGTTCGCGTTTTTCACTTCGGCGGCGTGACGTCGACCGGCAACGTGTCGCCGACCAACAGCGCCTGGCCGCCCTGATCTCCTATTTCGAGCACACCGGTTTTGTAGAAGATGAAGAGACGCGCGCCGAGTTGCTGCGGCAATTGCGCGCGGTCGGTGAACGCTGGCGAAGCGACTAGCTTCCCCTCACTCCACCACAATCCGCGCCACCCAGAGCGAATCCTCGCCGGTCGGCGTGAGCAGGCGCTGCCCGCTGTCGCGCCGATAAAAGCCGGTGACGATAGTATATTCGTCAGGTGGCAGGTCTTCCGGCAAAGCCAGCGCGTATTCGCGACTGTAGATGATCTCTTCGGGGTCATTCCAGTTGCTCGTACCGCGGCGCAGCAGTGGATCCGGCAGGGGTGGCCCATCGATTTGGGCGACGAGGTTACCCTCCGCATCGAGCAAATGGTTGAAGACCTGGTAATCCGCTGCGGTGGACGCCGTGGCCTGCCAGTAAAGGTGGAAGGGGAAAGTTTGGCCCGGGCGGGCGCTCCCCTCCGCCAGCTCGTAGCCGATGAGGCGGATCGGGCCGAGCTGCCCCGTGGCCGTCTGTTGGATGGGATGTAAAAGCAACACGACCATCCCCGGGTCGCGATATTCGTCCGCTTTAGGGTAGGATTTGAGGAGCGTCGTCTCAGTTACGAATTCATCTGTGCCTTCCTCCCGCCAGAGTTTATATTGGAAGTGCGGGACGATGGCGAAGAGCACCCCCTGCGCGCGCCATTCGTCGATGGTGGTAGCGGAAAATACATTCCCTGCGTAATCAAAGCGGGTTTCCCCCGCATAACCACCCCATTCACGGTTGAGAGTGCGGCGGTTTTTGTAATAGGTGATGTATTTACTGGCAGGCAGACTGCCATCGGCCCAGGTAGCCAGATCGTTGCGACGGTCAGGCAAGGTCAACTGCCGTGTATCATTCAGTATCGTCCACACGTTGGGTAGGTTGAGGACGAGCAATGCCAACAGCGCGACCGCAGCCACTAGCTTGCGCCGCGGAGGAGATAGGCGAGTGAACAACCGCCGCTGCAGGAATTGCCACCAAAGCGCGTAACCCATCCCAGCCAGCACAATCAGCAGACTAACGGAGGGAAGCACGAATCGTATAGAATGCTCGTCAAACAGGCTCACACCCAACAAGCCAGCCAATGCGCTCAGGCCAAGCAAGGCCAGCGCGAAAGCGTCATTCTTTCCACCCTTCCGGGTGATGAGCACGAGCCCCAACCAACCGGGCAACAAGGCAAGCAAGTGTAATTCGAACTGCAAGTTCTGAAATACGGCGAAAACTTACGCTATACCTGGAAAGCGAAAGTCATCCACGTGATTTTGGGTCCAGGCATTAGCCACACTTTGACCGACCTCCTCTCCTTGGAAAGCCTCCAGTAACGGGGTGAGCAGTAGCAACCAGGCGAAAAAAAGCGCGAAACGCGCTATATTGCCAAGCACAACTCCCCGATTCACCCGTCCTGCATACAGCGGCGCAACCAGCAGCAACGGTGCCATAAAAAGGGGCACATATTTAAAAACCACGGCCAGCATCAGCATATAAATCGCTGCTGTGGTGATACTGGATCTTGCGTGCAACGTGCCCACCAGCATCAGCCACACGGCCAGCGACACGAAGAATATGTGGTAGATATCCGCCGTGGCGTAGCGGCTGTATTCCACCATTACCGGTGTTATGCACCAGATGCCCGCACCGATTAAGCCCGTCAAAGAACCACCTGCGTGGTACCCCAGCAACCCCAGTACGACTACTGTTGCCAAACTGACGCCGATCGCGAGCAGCCGCAAACCTCCCACTACTATCGCGGGCGGGTCCGCTGGGTCCTGAAACAAGCGCAACGCAAGGTAATTCAGGGCAATGATGCCGGGTGGATAGTGATGTCCAGCGAGCGATTTGGCCGTGCCGGTATCAATCACCAGCCGTGCGGCGAGCGAATAGAAAACTTCGTCGGCACGACCCCCAACATGTTCTACATAGGGCAGCCCAAAATCATAGCCGGTGAAACGCAAGGCCCCCGCCAGCACCAGAATCGCCAGCAGCGCCAGCCACCAGTTCCGCCGTGGCCAAAAGGGCCGCCCTCCTTGGGCTGCGGCACAGACCTGACAAACCATAATCGTCCACCTTACTCCACCACAATCCGCATCACCCAGAGCGAATCTTCACCGGTCGGCGTGAACAGGCGCTGCCCGTTATCGCGCCGGTAGAAGCCGGTGACGAGGGTGTATTCGCCGGGCGCGAGGTCTTCCGGTAAAGCCAGGGCGTATTCGCGACTATAGATGATTTCTTCAGGGTCATCCCAATCCAGGGTGCCGCGGCGTTCAGAAGGCAGGGGCGGGCCGTCGATTTGCGCGACGAGGTTACCCTCGGCATCGAGCAGGTGGTTGAAGACCTGATAGTTGGTCGCAGTGGCGGTTTCTGCCTGCCAATAGAGGTGGAAGCTGAGGCTTTGGCCGGCGCCGGCGGTGCTCCCGGCGCTCACTGCGCCGACCGGCTGGTCATAGCCGATGAGGCGGATGGGGCCGAGCTTGCCCGTCGCTTCGTGCTGGATGGGGTGCAGGAGCAACACGACCATGGCGGGGCCGCGGTAGGCGTCGGAAGGTGGGTAGGATTTGAGGAGGGTGGTCTGCGTTGCGAATTCGTCTATGCCCTCCTCTCGCCACAGATCGTATTGTCCGTAAGATACGATGGCGAAGAGCACATCTTGCGCGCGCCATTCCGCGATGGTGGCATCCGAGAATATAGAATCCGCGTAATCGAAGCGGGTTTCCCCCGCGTAGCCGCCCCAACTGCTGTTGAGGGTCTTGCGGTTAACGGAGTTGGTGATGTATTTGCTGGCGGGCAAAGTGCCATCGGCCCAGGTGGCTAAGAAGTTGCGCTGGTCAGGAAGCGTCAAGAGCCAGGTATCGTTCAACGCTGTCCAGGCGTTCGGCAGCTGGATGACGAGCAGGAGGGCGACGGCGGCCCCAACCGCGAACTTGCGGCGCCGAGGCGCATGGCGGGTCAGTGTCTTGTCCAACGCGCGCAATAGCAAGGCATAACCCCAGCCAGACAACACGACTGATAAAGATACCCAGGCAAACAAAAAGCGAATCGCATGTGCGTCTTGCGCGCCAAAGAGGCTGATTCCCGCCAACCAGAGAAATAAAGCGCTGCATAGGAAACAGAGGGCGCGCAGTGTTCTGCCCAGCAAGGAACGGTCGATGGTGATCAACCCCAGGCCCAGCCAACCGGGTAACAGGATGTGCCAATCGAACCACTCGAAGGCGAGGCGCAAGTTAAGGTACATGTCCAATGGGTTGGGGAAATGTCGCACCTGAACGTGGCGAACCCAATCCGGATTGGTGTGCGTTGTTTCGGTGACGAAATAGGCGTCCAACACGGGCGTCAGCAGCAGAAACCAGGTGGTAAAGAGCACAAAGCGCCCCGTGTTGGCCAATATCCGTCGCCGAGAAACGCCCCCGCCCCACAATGGCGCGAAGAGCACGACCGGTGCCAGGAAGACACAGTGGTATTTAAATAAAATGGCCAACATCAGCGCATAAGTGGCGTGCGTTGTCCAGCTTTCGCGGCGGTAGAGCATCCCAACTACGGTGAGGTAGAGTGCGAGTACGGAGAAAAAAGTGACGAAAATCTCCGCCGTTCCCCAACGACTGTTGTTCACAAACAAAGGAGTTATGGTCCAGAGGGCTGCCCCGAAAAGACCGGCCGTTCTACCCAGCGCGTGGTAGCCGAACAATCCCAACAGCGAGATTACGCCCAGGCTCGTCGTGATCGCAATGAGGCGGACGATCCAGATGACACTCGCCGGCGGCAAAGACGGGTCGTGAAAGAGGCGCATGACCACGTAATAAATACTGATGATACCGGGCGGGTAGTGATGGTGGCCGATGGGCTTTGCGCTGCCGAAATCGATGATCATTCTTCCAGAAAGGGCGAAAAAGACTTCATCAGGTTGGTCAATATACGGAAGGCTGAAATCGTAGCCCGGGAAGCGCAACGCGCCGGCCAGCACCAGAATCACTAGCAGCGCCAGCCACCAGTTGCGCGGCGGCCAGAATGGCCGCCCGCCATCCATCTCGCTACTCGTTGTCCCTATTCCGACCATCGCCCGCCGCTCGCTATTCGATGCTTATCGTGGTGACATAAAGCGAATCCTCGCCGGTCGGCGTGAGCAGGCGCTGCCCGTTGTCGCGCCGGTAGAAGCCAGTGACGATAGTATATTCGCCGGGCGGCAGGTCTTCCGGCAAAGCCAGGGCATATTCGCGACTATAGATGATTTCTTCCGGGTCATCCCAATCCATGGTGCCGCGGCGCTCGGAAGGCAGAGGCGGCCCATCGATTTGCGCGACGAGGTTACCCTCGGCATCGAGCAGGTGGTTGAAGACCTGGTAGTCGGTCGCGGTGGCGGCCTCTGCCTGCCAATAAAGGTGGAAGTTGAGGCTTTGGCCGGCGCTGGCGGTTCGGCTGGGTAGGTCATAACCGATGAGGCGGATGGGGCCGAGCTTACCCGTCGCTTCGTGCTGGATGGGGTAGAGCCGGAGCACGACCATGGTGGTATAACGATAATTCGACTGAGGCGCCCAACTTTTCAAGCGTGTGGTTTCGCGTAGGTATCCAAAGGGGTCCGCGAGGAACAATTGCTCGTATTCGGAATGGCGAAGGATGGCGTAATCTACAGCCTGTTCTCGCCAGGTCTGGATGGGATGACGAGTAGGTTCTTCGAAACTTACCAGCTCAAAAGCAGTCTCCCCAGCATAACCGCCCCAGTCAGGGTTAAATAGAGTGGAGGTCCCTTTAGAAATGACATAGCGGCCGGAAACCATTGTACTGTCCATATATTGCGTAACGAAATTGCGCGGGTCTTCCCAAAGGTGAGCGCGCAGGTTTTGAATGGACTCAGTAAGGCTCGGTAGGAACAACGCACAGAGCAAGAGGAGCGCTATGGCAATTCCCGGTCGTTTGTACCGGGGCGCATAGTGGGTCAACGCCCTGCCCAACGCGCGCAGTAGCAAGGCATAGCCCCAACCAGACAACATGACCGATAAAGACACCCAGGCAAACAAAAAGCGAATCGCATGTGGGCCTTGTGCGCCAAAGAGGCTGATTCCCGCCAACCAGAGAAGTAAAGCGCCGCCTAAGAAAGCGAGGGCGCGCAGCGTTCTGCCCCGCTGGGAGCGGTCGGCGGCGATCAACCCCAGGCCCAGCCAACCGGGTAACAGAATTTGCCAATCAAACCACCCGAAGGCGAGGCGTAAATTATGGTACATGTCCAATGGGTTGGGGAAATATCGCATCTGAACGTGGCGAACCCAATTGACATTTGTCAATGTTTGAGTGACGAAATAGGTCTCTAACACGGGTGTCAGCAGCAGCAACCAGGCGCCGAAGAGCACCATCCGCCCCGTGTTGGCCCATACCCGTCGCCGAGAAACGCCTTCGCCCCATAGTGGCATGAAGAGCACAGCCGGTGCCAGGAAGACGCAGTGGTATTTGAAAAGGATGGCCAACATCAGCGCATAAGTGCCGTGCGTCGTCCAGCTTTCGCGGCGGTAGCTCGTCCCGACGAAAGTGAGGTAGAGAGCGAGTACGGAGAAAAAAGTGACGAAAATC
This sequence comes from Phototrophicaceae bacterium, assembly GCA_965237765.1. Classification (GTDB taxonomy): domain Bacteria; phylum Chloroflexota; class Anaerolineae; order Aggregatilineales; family Phototrophicaceae; genus WTGJ01. Next base: position 1,174,569 of record OZ250157.1, on the reverse strand, counting down.
TCCGCCGTCCCCCAGCGGCTGTTGTTCACAAAAATAGGAATGATGGCCCAGCAAGCTGCCCCGAGCAGACCGGCCGTCCTGCCTACTGCATGGTAGCCGAGCAATCCCAACAGCGAGATTACGCCCAGGCTCGTCGTGATCGCGATGAGGCGGACGATCCAGATGACACTCGCCGGCGGTGTGGCCGGGTCGTGAAAGAGGCGCAGTAGCACATAGTAGATGTTGATGATGCCGGGTGGGTAGTGATGGTGGCCGATGGGCTTCGCGCTGCCGAAATCGATGATCATTCTTCCAGCAAGGGCAAAATGGACTTCATCGGGTTGGTCAATATACGGAAGGCTGAAATCGTATCCCGGGAAGCGCAAAGCGCCGGCCAGCACCAGAATTGCCAGCAGCGCCAGCCACCAGTTGCGCGGCGGCCAGAATGGCCGCGGCCAAAAAGGGGCCGCATCAACATTTTGGGTTATCGCTGCCATCCTGCCCTGCGGCGTCCTGCTCTAAAGCGAGCTGCTCTCAGAGCGAGCTGCTCTTAGAGCAGCCCCTCATCCACCGCCATCACTACCTTGCCGAAGTGCGCGTGCTCTTCCAGCAGGCGGTGCCCTTCTCGGATCTGCGCCAGCGGCAGCACCGTATCCACCACCGCGCGCAGCCGCCCCGCTCCTACCAGTTTCAGCGCTTGAGCAAACTCGTCATACGTGCCACCGTTCGCGCCCAGGATACGCAGCTGCTTGTGGTAAATCTGCCGGATATCCAGCTCGAAGCTGGGCCCCGAATGCGACCCGACGACGACCATCCGCCCGTTCCGCGCCAGGCAGCACAGGCTATCGGCCCACGTTGCCCCGCCGACGAGGTCCTGCACCACATCCACGCCGCGCCCGTCCGTCGCCGCTAGCGTCTCCGCTACCCAATCCTGCTCGCGGTAGTTAAAAACCGCCGCCGCGCCCATTTCCCGCGCGCGCGCCGCTTTCTCCGCGCTGGAAGTGGTCGTGTAGACCGTCGCTCCCAGCATGCGCCCGATCTGGATCCCCATGCTGGCCACGCCACCACCGGCGCCGGGGATGAGCAACGTTTCTCCCGGCCGCACGTTGGCGACCGTCACCAGCATATGCCAGGCCGTCATCAGCACGATCGGCAGGCTGGCTACTTCCACAAAGGATAAGGTCGCCGGTTTTGGCAACAGGTTCGCCGCCGACACAACGGCATATTCCGCCAGGCCGCCGTGCACACTCTCGCCGTGGATCCGGCCCTCCGGGCAGATGGTCGGGTAGCCATTACGGCACCATTCGCAGCGGCCGCAGAATAGTTGCGGGAAGACTACGACCGCGTCACCGGCGTTCCAATCGGCCACGCCCTCCCCCAAGGTATCGACCGTCCCGGCGAAATCGCTGCCCATGATCAGCGGCAGCGCGGCCCTGCCAAAGCCGCCGCCGCGCCGCACCGCAACATCCAGCCAGTTCAAGGCGCAGGCTGCCACGCGCAGCCGCACTTCCCCCGGTCCCGGCGTTGGAATCGGCATCGCCTGTACCGAGACCGCCTCCCGTCCACCTGGTTGCGTCAGGACAGCCGCCTGCATCGTTTCAGGTTGTAAATTCTCGCTCATTGCTTGCCTCCCGTCTAATATTGTGCGCTCGTGGTGGCGGCGATTTGCTCTTCGCTCAGCGGCGGGCTGTCGGCGTGCTCGCCATACAAATGGCAGAGCGCGAAATGCCCGGGCTCGATCTCCACCGAGGGCGGGAAATGCTCCAGACAAGCCTCGCGCGCCTCCGGGCAACGGCCGGCGAAGGGGCAACCGCGCGCTCGTTCCGTCGGCCGCGGGATGCCCTCGCGGATGCGCAGCGGCGGTGGCTGCAGCATGGGGTCCGGTACCGGAACGGCGGCAATCAGCGATTGCGTGTAGGGGTGCTTTGGGTTGGCGATGACCTCGTGGCTCGGCCCAATTTCCACGATATACCCCAGGTACATCACGGCGATGCGGTCGCAGGTGTATTGCAGCAACGAGAGGTCGTGCGAGATGTACACGGTCGCCAGGCCCATCTCCCGCGCGAGGCGGCGCGTCGTATTCAAAATCCCCGCGCGCACCGAGACATCCAGCATCGAAACCGGCTCGTCGGCTACCAGGAAATCCGGATGCAAGACGAGCGCCCGCGCCAGCACCACCCGCTGCAACTGACCACCGCTGAGCTGGTGGGGGTATTTATCCAAAAATAGTTCCGGCGGGAGCAAATTCACACGCTCGAGCGTATCGAGGATGCGCTCCAGCCGCTTTCCTTCGCCCTTCCAGCCGTGGATGATGAGCGGCTCCGCGAGCGAACGGTAGAGCGTGAAGCGCGGGTTGAGCGCCTCGAAGGGGTTTTGGAACATCAGCTGGACCCGTTCGCGAAAAGCGAGCTCGGCACGCGCGTCCAACTCGGCGAGCTCGGCGCCATCAAAGACGATATCGCCCTGGCTTGGCTCCATCAGCTTGACGAGCAGCTTGCCGGTCGTCGTCTTGCCACAACCGGATTCGCCGGCCAGGCCGAGGCTCTCGCCGCGGTGCAATCTGAAGGAGACATCGTTGACGGCGTAAAGCGTCTGCTCGCGTTGCCCGCGCACCAACCCCGCCAGGCCGCCACCAATCTTGAAACGCTTGGATAAGTTGCGAATATCCAACAAGACCTCGTCGGTTCGCTTCGCTTCCGCCAGGGCCATTTCGGCCGCTCTGATGTCTTTTGCTTCGTCCAGGCCGATTTCCTGCGCCGCTTCCGTCTGTTGCCAGAAGAGCGGGTCTTCGGCTTGCTTGCGCAACGTTTCCATTTCGTCTGAACGCAGGCAGGCGGCGAGGTGACCGAGGGCGATTTCGCGTAGGACGGGGTCATTCTCGCGGCATTCGTCCAGCGCGAGCGGGCAGCGGTGCGCGAAGCGGCAACCGCTGGGCGGCTCTCGCAGGTCAGGCGGGTAGCCTTCAATGGAAACTAGCGTATCGCGCGGCTGCTGCAAGTTCGGGTAAGCCAGTTGCAGGCCGAGGCTATAGGGGTGGCTGGGTGCGCGGAAGAAGGTCTCGGCTGCGGCGCGCTCGACGATGCGCCCGGCGTACATCACCGACACTTCATTGCACAGCTGCGCGACCACCGAAATGTCATGCGTGATGAGCATGACCGTCAGGTTCAGCTCCTCCTGTAAATGGCGCAACACTTCCAAAATCTGGTGCTGGACGATGACGTCGAGCGCAGTTACCGGCTCGTCGGCGATGAGCAGGCTGGGATTCAGCGAGAGAGCCATAGCGATGATCGCCCGCTGCTTCATGCCGCCGCTGTATTCGTGCGGGTAATGCGATAGGCGCTGGGGGTCCAGCCCGACGAGCTCGAAGAGCGAAATAGCCCGCTTGCGTGCTTGCCCGCCCGAGAGGCCGCCGCGCACCTTGAGCAGCTTCTCCAATTGATGGCCGACGCGACGCACGGGGTCCAGCGAATCCATGCTGGCCTGTGGGATGGTGGCGATCTCCTGCCAGCGCGTGTTGCGCATTTCGGCGGGCGTCAGCTCGAGCAGGTTGCGCCCCTTGAAGAAAACCTCGCCGCCCGTAATGCGCCCGTTGCGGGGGAGAACGCGGATGAGCGCCCGCATCAATGTCGTCTTGCCGCAACCGCTCTCGCCGATGACGCCCAACTGTTGTCCCGCGTCGATATCCAGCGAAACATCGTCGACGGCGTATACCGTGCCGCTTTGCGTGCGATATTCGACCGAGAGGTTGCGGACGGAGAGCAGCGGTTCGCCCATCGTGGCTGAGTCCTTAGGTCCTGCGCAGGCGCGGGAAGAGCACTTCTTCGTAGCCGCGGCCGATGAAGAAGCCGGCCATCACGGTGAGCATGATGCAGATCCCCGGTGGCACGATCCAATAGAAAGCCTTGCGCGAAAGGGCCAGCGAGTTGAAGGCATCCTGCAGCATGAAGCCCCAGCTGATGGTTTCGGGGTCGCTGAAGCCGAGGAAGCTGACCGACGCCTCCGTCAATATCGCCCAGCCAATGGCCAGCGTGCCGTAGAGGAAAGTGAGCGGCAAAATGCTCGGCGCAATATGCAAGAAGATGATGCGCGGGCCGCTCGCCCCGCTCACTTTCGCCGCGCTCACGAAAGCCTGCTCCTTGATCACCAGCACCTGCGAGCGAATTACGCGGCTGCTATCCCGCCAGAGCAGCACTGACATCGCTATCACGATATTCCAGATGCTCGGGTCAAAAAATGCGGAGATGACGATGATGAAAGGGATGAAGGGGATGCCGAAGGCGACATCCGCCGCGCGCATCAGGATAGTATCCACCCAGCCGCCGTAATAACCCGCCAGCAGGCCGACCACTGTGCCGATGATGGCCACGGCAATCGCCGCCGAAAAGCCGACGAGCAGCGCCGTGCGCGCGCCATAAATCAGCTGACTGAAAATATCGCGGCCGATATTCGTCGTTCCGAGCAAGAAATTGTTCTTGAAGCCCTCGGCTTCGTCCGCTCCTTCTTCCGCGAGCCAATAGGGCAGCGTGTCTTTGATCCAATTGCCGGCGTCGTTCTTGAGTGGGGTGAGCGGGTCGTTGGGGGCGATGAGCGGCGCGGCCAGTCCGATGATCGTGAAGAAGGCGAAGATGAAGAGGCCGAAAAGGGCCATCTTATCGCGCTGAAAGACCTCGCGGTTCGTACCCCAGATTTGGCTGAAGGGCGAGCCCTGGCTGAAGCTGGCGGCCGGTTTGCCGCGGACGCCTTCCTGGATGAGCGCTTCTTGTTGCATGGCCTTACCTCCGCGTCAAGAGAGCCGCGCCTGCGCCGAAGCGCCCACGCGCGGATCCAGCAGGCTATAGAGAATATCAGCGACGAAATTGAGGAAGACGATGATGAGCGCGATGAGGAAAAAAGCCCCCTGCGCTAATGGATAATCGGCCTGTTGCACGGCGCGCACCAGCGTCCGCCCCAGCCCCGGCCAGGAAAACACGTTCTCGATGACCACATTGCCGCCGATGCTATAACCGATGCCCAACGTCAGCGCCGTCAGCACCGGCAATAGGGCGTTGCGCGCCGCGTGCTGGATCATCAAGCGTGACTCGCTATAACCTGCCAGCCGCCCCATCACGATGAAATCCTGGTCCAGCACCTCCAGCATATTGGAGCGCATCAGCAATAACGGCAACCCGTGCAGATACAGCGCCAGCGTGAAAGTGGGCAGGATCATATGCCGCCAGAAGACGGGCGATGTCAGCTTGTCCCATTCCGTAACCCAACGGTAGCGCACGAGCGCGGGACCGATGCCCGAAGATGGCAGCAGCCGCCATTGGAAGGCGAAGAAGGTGAGCAGCAGCATGCCCACCCAGAATTGCGGCGCTGCCCGCGTGATCAGCGTGAAGGTCGTGCCGACGCGCTCGATCAGGCTGCCGCGTAGGGCGGCCATCGCGATACCCCCCAGCACGCCCACGCTATAGGCCAGCAACAATGAGCTCATCGTCAGATAGAGCGTATTCGGTAAATCCTCGCTCAGGATATCCAGCACGCTCTTGCCAGCGTAGCTGAAGGTTTCGCCAAGATCCAATTTGACCAGATTGACGAGGTAAATGACGTATTGCTCGTGCAGGGGCTTATCGAGGCCGAAGCGCGCCAGCAGCGAAGCTTCTTGCTCTTTGGTGAAATTGGTATCGATATAGCTGGCTAAAGGGTTGCTCGGCGCGAGCCGGAAAAGCAGAAAGAGCAGCGTTACGATCACCAGGAGCACGAACAGACTCTGCAAGAAACGCCCGAGGATGTAATAGACGACGCCGCGGTTCATGCGCGTTCCCTAAAGCCAACCGAGCGTTTATGTGTGGAGGAGGGCGCCCGCGGGCCCTCCCCCAAAGGTTGCTGTTGCCGAATGGAGAAGAGTTAGTTCGCCGGGTAGAGCAGGCGACCCTCGTCATCCCAACTGTAGCCAGCGCCTTCCAGCAGCGCGCGCGCGCCCTCGATACTGAAATCGTAGGTCGGTAGATCGTCGCATTGCCGCCAGTATTCCAGCGCGGCCGAAACGAAGCTATCCGCCGGCGCGGCGAAGCCGTTGTAGATATTGTCGATGATGAATTGCTGCGGGATGGTATGCGCGACGGCCTGACGGAAACTCATATTGTCGAAGGGCCCATAGCGCGTGTTAAAGGCGAAGTAGTCCATGCCGATGCTGATCGCCGAGAAAAGGCCGAGGTGGTCGTTGTCCGCCACGATGTCCTGCAGCACGCCCGGGTCACCCGGCCATTCCCAGAGGAAGTTCATCTCGCCGGATTGAATCTGGCCGAGCGTCGCTTCCTGGTTCGGCAGCACGTTCATCAGCCAGATATCGATCTGGGGACGGGCCCAGTGGTCCTCGAAAGCCTCGAGCAACACGAACTCGTTCACATCAAAGGCGACATAGCGGAAGGGGCCGGAGCCGATCGGGATCTCTTCCTGGATGGAATCGACATCGGCGTCGTCCTTCGTGAGCAGGTCGTTGATGATCGGTTCCCAGATATGTTTCGGGATGAGGTTCAGCTTGGCCAGCGAGCTGGTCTCGAAGGCGGCGGAGGGGGTATGCAGCGTGTAGCGGACCGAGAGGTCGTCGATGATCTCGATATTGGCGACATTGCGCGCGAAGGGGTAGTAATCCGGCGCTTCGGCGCGGAAGGATTCGTTGCCGTCTTCATCAGCCTGCGTCGTGCCGGCCAGGGCCGCTTCGAAGGTATAGGCGGCGTCGGCGCTGGTTACCGGTTGGCCGTCGTGCCAGGTCATGCCTTCGCGAAGCGTTACGACGACATTCAGCGGGTCTTCCCAGGTGATGGTCTCGGCCGCCCAGGGCTCCGCCACGCCGATGGGGTTGATGCGCATCAGGCGATCCCAGGTCATCTCGGTAACGCGGCTGGGCGCGTCGCCGGCGATCTCCATTGGGTTGAAGGAATTGAGGAAGGAGGTTGTCGAGGTGATGAGCGTGGTCTCGTCGCCCGTGGGCTCGATGCCGATCCAGGTCCAGAAGTTGTGCACGCCGATGCCCGCCTGCGTGACGACGCTATCGGCGTTGAAGACGTCGGTATTGACGACCTGCGGCGTGAGTGGGTGCACGAAGTAAGCGTTCACCATGTCGTTTCGGATGACCTGCTGCGCTTCGCAGATGATCTCCAGGCGTGCTTCCTTATCCAGCTCGACGCGCTGCGCTTCCGCGAGGGCGTCATAATCCGGGTTGTTGTAGCCGATGAAGTTGTAACCACCATCACGCACCGAGGAATGGAAGAGGTTGAAGGTGAACTCATCCGGATCCGAGCGCTCGGGGCGGCCGACCATACGCCAATAGGTCATTTGGAAGGCATCGTCGCCGGTGCGCGTATACCAGATTTCGTCAATCAGCTGCGCCCAGGGCACGGCGCGGTGTTCCACATCCAGCCCCAGCTCACGCATATTCTCGACCACGAGGCGCGTGGTTTCGTATTCGATGGGGCGCTCGGCTTGCGTTACGGAACGCACGATGACAGTCGGGACGCGATCCTGCGCCGAAACTGCGCCGAGGCTCACGCCCAACGCCAGCGCCAACAGCACCAGCGCCAGGATAATCCGTGTATTCGGACGAACTTGCATTGCGTTTCTCCTATATCACTAATCTAAACGATGGACACTGCGGTGACGGTGTCAAGCCGCGAGTGTAACGCGCCATTCTAACCATCGCCCCGCCCTCCGGTAAAGGGTGGTTAGGATTTCGCCCCGGAGCGGCTGCCGCTTGCTTCTTCAAAGCGGCCACCGCTTGTTCCTCCGAAGCGGCCCATGATGGCCGCGATATGCTCGATCCCCAGCCAGAAATCGCGCAGGTGGATGTTCTCATTCGGCGCGTGGTTGCGCGAATCCTCGTTGCCGACGCCCAGGCTCACCGCCGGGATGCCCAGCATCTGGCAGAGCGGATACATCGGGCCACTCCCCGGCGAGAGCGGCGTAACCACCGGCTCGTGCCCGTAAGTCTCGCGCGCCGCCTCCACCACCAACTGCGCGAAGGGATGGTCGATTGGCGTGCGCGCGGGGTGCTCTGCCGCCAGCAGCTTCGCTTCGATATCCTCGAAGCCCGCCGCGTCCAGCGTCTCGCGCAATTTGGCGAATAGCTCGAGCGGGTCTTGATCCGGCACGAGACGGAAATCGATCTTGCAGGCCGCTTCGTGTGGCAGCACCGTCTTCAACCCCGGCCCCGAGTACCCCGACCAAATCCCTGCGATATTGCAGGTGGGCTGGAAGCTGAGCTGGGCGAGCAGCGCATCGCCGCTGAGGCCGTTGACGAATTGCGGCAGGCCATAGAGCGCCCGCCGCCCCTCCTCGTCGAATTCCAGCGCGCGTAGCGCGGCCATATCCGCCTCGGTGGGCGGGATGCACCGGGCATAAAAGTCGTGAATCAGGATATGCTCTTCGTTATCTTTGAGCGCCGTTAGCGCCCGTTGCAGGTGCCAGGTTGCGCTCGGCACGATCGCCGCCCAGCTGGAATGCAAGTCCACCGTCGCGCAGCGAGCGCGCAATTCGATATAGAGGATGCCCTTCAGCCCGAGCGAGAATTGGCGCCGCCCGCGCGTGTCGCAATAACCCGCTTCCCAGATGCAGGCGTCCGCCGCAATAGTCTCCGCGTGCGCTTCGGCGAAGGCGTGCATGTGGGGGCTGCCGATTTCCTCTTCGCCCTCGAAGATGAATTTCAAGCGCAGCGGTAACTCGCCAAAAGCGCGGATGTAAGCGTCGGCCGCCGCGATGCGCGCCACCAGATTCCCCTTGTTATCGGCCACCCCGCGCGCGTAGAAGGTACCATCACGGATGCTGGGCTCGAAGGGCGGCGATTCCCAGAGCTCGAGCGGGTCCGGCGGCTGCACATCGTAATGATCGTAAAAAGAGAGCGTGCGTTCGCCCGCGCCGATTTCGCCATAAACGACCGGGTAGCCGGCAGTGGCGATCTGGCGTGCCTCCGCGCCGATCCCGCGCAGCAATTTCTCGCAGAGCGCGGCCATCTCCGCCATCCCATGACCCTGCGCGGCGACGCTCGGTTGGCGGCAGGCATCCTTCAGCCAACCGAGGTAGGTCTCACGACGCTCGTCAATCACCGTCCGCAGTCGGCGGCGCCCTTGGTCATCCATCCGCATCTCTCTTCCTGCCGGTCAGCTTCCAAAATCCAGCACTGCGCTATCGTCTTCCTGGATGGCGAAGCGAACATCAGGAGAAAGTTCGCCCAATCGGGCAAACAGCTCCCCTGCCTCTACCCCGCGTAGGGCTTGCGGGTTGCCCTCCTCATCCAGCAGCACCGGGTACAGGCGATAGCTCGGCTCGCTGCCGGCGAAATCGACCGTGACCACGACGCTCTCCATCCATTGCCGATCCCGACCGACGGTGAGCGTATAGGGCGCGTGTTGGGCGACGGCTGTGGGCTCGGCGCCGAGGCGGTTGTGGTGGAAGATGAAATTGCCCAGCGAATAGAAGACCGGCGTTTGCCCCACCCGCGCGATCGTCTGCAGCGAATGCGGGTGGTGGCCGACGATGAGGTCTGCGCCCGCTTCGGCGAAGGTCTGCGCCAGCGTCACCTGGTATTCGGCCAGCCCATCCTGAAAGCGCGAGCGCCAGAGCGGCGGCACGCCCCAATGCATGGCGATGACCACGAAATCGGCGTCCGCTCTGGCGGCCTCGATGGCCGCGCGTGCCCGCTCAACATCGGCCGCCCAGGGGCGCGTATGCACGTAAGGGCGCCGCCCGGTTGCTCGAGGCTGGCGTTCGCGTCGATGGCGTAACTCTCGTTGATGCGCACCGGGGCTACGCCGGGGCGTTCGTCGGTAGCCGGCAGGGTCGCCCCCAGCGTCGAAGCGCCGCCGAGTAAAGCCACGCGCCGCTCACCGATTTCCACCACCTGCGCCGCCCAGGCCGCGCCCAGGTCTTCTCCGCCGCCGACGTAAGGGAAGCCCGCCGCTCGCAGATGCCGCAGCGTATCGGCGAAGCCCTCATAGCCGTAATCCATCATGTGGTTGTTGGCGATGGTGAAGACATCGAAACCCAGCGCGTGCAAATTCTCCAGCTGCGCTGGCGCCATCTGCATGGTGATCCATTTTTCGCTTGGCGCGCCACCTTCGGTCACCGGTGCCTCCAGGTTCGCGAAGGAGAACGCCGCCTCGCGGATGGGCGCGAAAGCCGCATCAGCCGCTTGCTCGCTGGTGAGGTCAGCGGTCAGGAAGAGGTCGCCGACGATGGCCAGGGTTGCGCCCGCTTTAGCGCCCGCAGCTGCGGCAGCCATCAGTCGTCCAGCCGTACCGATTGCCCGCCCTTCCAGACGGCGGCTACAGCGCGCAATTGGCGGGCGTCCTCCAGCGGGTTGCCTTTGAGCAGCAACAGGTCTGCCCACTTGCCAGTTTCGAGGGTGCCGATGTCCCGTTCCATGCGCAGGACATGGGCGTTGTGGCGGGTAGCGATGGTGAGCGCCTCGAGCGCCGGCACGCCATAATCGACCAGCAGCTCGACTTCGCGGGCCATCGCGTGTCGGTGCGGCGCCAGCGCGTTGCCGCCCGCGTCCGTCCCGCAAGCGACGAAAACGCCGTGCGCCCGCGCGATTTGCAGCGTGCGAATGTAGCGATCGCGGCTGGATTGGATGCCGCCCTTGCGCCGCTCATAGTCGGCCCTTTGGACGGGTGTCAGTGTTTCCAGGTTGATCTCGGGGTTGGCGACGCCCAGGGTAACGACGAGTTGCGTGCCGCGCTCGGCCATCAACTGGGCGCATTCCTCGTTGAGGTAAGAGCCATGTTCGATCGAATCCAACCCGGCTAGGGTGCCGTTTTTGATACCGCCGGGACCGTGAGCATGGGCGGCGACGGTGCGCCCCATCGGGTGGGCGGCCGCGACGGCCGCCGCCAATTCTTCCTGCGTGAGTTGGCTGGCCATGATGTCCTGCCCCGGTGTGGCGCTGCCGCCGGTGGCCATCAGCTTGACCGTATCGGCGCCCGCCTTGATCTGCTCGCGCGCGGCCTTGAGGATTTCGGCCGGCCCATCCGCTTCCCGCGCGATGAAATGCGCGTGCCCGCCGGTCATGCTGATGACGCGCCCGCTCACCTTCATGCGCGGGCCGCGGATCCAGCCAGACTGGATTGCGGCCCGCAGGTGCATCTCGATGTATTCGTGCCCGCCGACGTCGCGGAGGGCCGTCGTGCCCTGCTGCAGGGTGCGCCGCGCGAGGGCCACCGCTTCCAATAGGATGGCGCTGCGGTCGCGCTCCAGCAGCTCGAAGATGCTATCCTCACCGTTCCAGCAGATGTGCGCGTGCGCGTCCACCAGGCCGGGCATGAGGAATTGCCCGCCACCATCGATCTCCCGCCTGTTCTCGCGCAACGAAGTGGGAATATCGCTCGTCTTGCCGACCCAGCCGATGCGCCCGTCGCTTTGGATCTCCAGCGCGCCATCAACCAGGGGCTCCACGCCCGTGCCGTCGAAGAGGGTGACGTGGGTGAGGAAAGTGGACATGGTGCCGCTCCTAATTCTGTTTGATATGGTACAGATCAGCGGGGGAGGCCGCTTTGCCGCTGGCCAGCTTGGGTGGTGTCATGTAGGCGCGGCGGGAATGCGTCAGGCCGGCACCCAGCATCGCTTCCATCCATTTCAGCTGGACGCGCGCGGGGTTCAGGAAGGGCACGCCCAATTCGATGCCCGCCTGCTCGGCGATCTCCAGGAAGCCCATGCTCATGCAGCCGCAGATCAGCGTGTCGGCGCGGTCTTGCTCGATCGCCTTGCGACCTTCGTTGACGCAGGCTTCGATGGCCTGCTCGCGGTCGCGCCGCAAATCCAGTACCGGGATATCGACGGCGCGCACGCTGGCTAGCTTGCTATCGATGCCCACGGCCTTCATCTGCTTCTCCTGCGCGGCGATGACGCTCTGGGTGACAGTGATGATCGAGAAGCGATGCCCGAGCGAGGCGGCCATCAGCGCCGTCGCCTCTCCCGCGCCCACGACCGGTATATCAACCAGCTCGCGCAGCGCATCCAACCCCGGGTCGCCATAGCAGCCGAGCAGGATGCCATCCCAGCCTTCGCGTTGCAGCTCGTAGGCGCGCTGGGCGGTTGCCGGAATCGAGAGGTATTCCTCGAACATGCTCTCGATGGAGCCCGGGCCACGGTCGATATCGGTGATATCGATTTCAGTTTCGGCGGCGGCGTGGCGCTTCAGGAAAGCGCGCCGCCGCTCCAGCTCCGCCTGCCCTGCCGGCGTGCGCCCCATCGGACCGGATACGAGATAAATCAACTTCACCATGATGCTTGCCTTTCCGCGCGGGTTGCGCTGTTCGCAGCTTGCGCTGCTCTCTTCATTAATTGGGTGCTAGTTATGAGCCGGGCGCGCCTCAACCGGCGATGGCGTCGGCCGCGCGCTGGGCGATGGCCGCCGCTTGATCGAAGGCCCAAGCCACGCGGTTGACGCCGCGCACCAGATGCGTCCGCGTCACATTGCGCAGGTGCCCGCTCGTTTCGCCCACCGTGAGGGCTGGCGCCAGATCCGGCAACTCGGGCACGGGCACCGCCGGCTCGGTGCGGAAGCGCCCCACCCGCGTGTAGTTGATCGGTACCAGTTCGCGCGCCAGGGCCAGTTGCGCGTCGTTGAAGGCGCGCACGCCGGCATCATCCACGCCGCGCCCGGCCAGGCTTTCCGCCGCACTATAGAGCGCCGCCAGCGCCCCTTGCAAGCCGGCCAACGCGCAATGAGCGGGGCCGAAGTCTGCATCGTCGCCCGCCGCTTCGTCATAACGCGCCAACGTCGCCTCGAATTCGGCCGCCAGCGCGCGGAAGTCGTAGGGGTGCAAGGGGTTGTTCAGGACTCGCTGCAGGGCGGCGGCATACACGCGCAGGTCGCGCATCAACACGTCCTGATTGGCGATCTCCAGGCGATCATCTTCCGTATGCCAGGCGATGTTGCCGCCGCAGCCGCCGACGCCGTAATAACCCAGCTCGTCGCGGTGCTCTTCGGACATGGATGAGAGCAGCATGAAGAAGGCGGAGAGGCCAATATTGTTGAAGGAATAATCGCCGGCCTGGTGTGGGCGCGCGCCGGTGGCCGGGATGCCGCTCGCGTCCTCGATGGCCTGGCAGGCGAAATCGCGCGTTTCGGTCATCGTGGTGACATCGGTATAGGTATTTGCCCAGCGGCAGCCGGGGCTATCTATATTCACCTGGGCGATGCAGTTGCGCGCCAGCTCCAGTCCGAACCGATCCGCGAACCAGGTCGAAGCGCCATAGCGCCCCGTCGAATGGCCCGTCCACCAGACCACCCGTAGCGAGCGCGCCAGCTGATCGCGCTGCGCCTGGAAGATCCGCGCCAGCTCCAACAGGGTCGCGTTGCCGACCGCGTTGTCGCCGATGCCGATATCCCAGCTATCCAGATGCCCATGCACGAGGATGAATCGCTCCGCTTCTTCGTTGCCCTGGATCGTCGCGTCGATGCACGGGCATTCCACCCAGCCTTCGCTCAGTTCGGTATGCAGCGTGACCTGCGTGGGGCCGGCGGCGATCTGCTTGATCAGCGCTTCGCCATCGCTCTTGTTAATCGAGAGGACGGGCGTGTTGGGCTGGCTGCGGTAATTATCCAGATCCGGCGCGCCCCAGATCGTGGTGCAGATGCCCCAGTGGATGTTGTCGCCGGGGTTGAGATAGATCTGGCCGATGGCGCCGCGCTCCTCGAAGAAAGAAACGGGCGGCGGCCCGCCGAAGCCATTCACCACCACGACCTTGCCCGCCACATCCACATCCTTCGTCGAGGGGATGAAATCGAATAGGTCAGCGCCGCGGCTGGCGTTGAAATTGGGGATATAAATGGCCTCCCCCGTGAGGCCTTCCGGCGGCGTATTGGTGGAAAAAGCGGGGCTCTTGGCTCGGAATTCGCGCCCGCGAGGATCGCGGCCATCGACGACCAGGCGCGAACGGACCGGCACGCTCAAGAAGAGCTCCGGCGTGTGCACCGTGTGTTCGACGCCGAATTGGGTGAGTTGATCGCTGATGTATTGCGCGGCGGTGCGTTCGTCTTCGCTGCCGGATGCGCGGATGAGGTTTGATTTCGCGAAATGCTCGATGAGCGACCAAGGCGCATCGGGCGATAGCGCGCCGAGCAGCGCTTCTTCGACATCGCGACGGGCGGGGGCATAGCGGGCGTGCATTGACGGATCCTCCTGATGTAATTTGCGCCATTCTAACTACGCGAAGGGGCAAATACTATATAGGCGCGAAATTTTCCCTCTCTAACCTTTCGCGCACGAAATTCAAACTTACATACAATGAACGCATAGCCTGCAAGTTAAGGGAGATCAGCCCGATGAAACTGCGCGCAAACTATAGTTGGCTTTGCGTCCTGTTGTTCTGCTTCCTGAGCAGCAGCGCCCTCCTCGCGCAAGATGAGCCCGCCGATCAAACATCTCAAGACATTTCGTTGCTCTTCAGAGGCACGCTCAACGACAACGACGCTGACGAAGGCAACTATGCCATTTTCAGCATTGCCCTCAACGCCGGCGACCAGATCACTGCTATCGCCCTCTGCGAGATGGCTGCCGACGGTCACCGCCTCATCGACCCGGCGCTGACCGTCTCCGCGCCGCAAGCCGATGACACGCAGGAACGCCAGCAATGGTATAATGACGATAACGACACCGTGAGCGATTGTGTCGATTATAGCTCTTCGCTAGTCAGTTTTGAGGCGCCCGTCAGCGGCGATTACGAATTCGTCATCGAGAACCTGGCCAACCGCAGCGGCCCCTTCAGCCTGGAGATTCTCGGCAGCACCGTTATCCAGACCGAACTGGACCTTGCCCCTCCCGTTGGCGATGAAGATCTCCTCGTCGAAAGCGGTGCCGAGGAGCAGCCTGCTGTCGTTGCCCTCGATGCCGACCAGCAAGATCTGGACGCTATCGCCAGCAGCGCGACCGTTACCTTCACCGGCACCCTCGGCGCCCAGAATGGGGATGTGCCCGATCGGCAATTGCACGAGATCGTGATCAATAAAGGAGACACAATCGTCGCGGATTTGATTTGCGATGATGCCAACGGTGGCCGCTGGCTCGATCCCAAACTCCATGTAGAATATTCCGATTCCGGGGGTAAGACCTCATCTTGGAGTAATGATGATCATGCTGACGCCACCGCCTGCGCAACTTACCGCAGCTCGCGCGTGGAGTTCACCGCGTCAGGGGACGGCACCTATGCTTTCACCGCGAGGAATTTATCGTCTAAAAAGGGCAAGTACACGCTTAGCGTCAGCGTCGTCACCGCCACCCAACCCGAGGGCGAAACGTCTCTCTGGGATGGCCGAGGCACGAGCGTGCCCGGTAGGTGGGCTACCGCGGATTTCGGCGGCGGAGAAGGCACCCTCATCGTGAGCATTAGCGAGGGTGCGCGCGTCGCCGCCCTGGCTACCTGCGAGGAGGATGATAACAGCGACCGCCCTGTCGACCCTTATTTGGAAGTGCAGGATCCCGGCGGCTCTCAGGTCGCGCTGGTGGACGACTCTTTGGCATATCAAGCCTGCGACGATTGGTATAGCGCCTATGTCGAATTCGAGGCCGCTTCTACCGGAAACTATTCGTTCATCGTCGATGATCTGGGCGGATCGGAGGACAGGCCTTACAAGCTCGTGGTCTTGCGCCAACTTCCGGCAGACCTACCCGATGGTGGCGGTGATGGCGGTGACGGTGGTGACGGTGGTGACGGTGGTGACGGTGGTGACGGTGGTGACGGTGGTGACGGCGGTGACGGCGGCGATAATGGCGGTGGCGGCGGCGGTCGCGCCTGTGAAGGTGCGGAGCTCCTGGGCAAACTCGGCGAAATTGGTTGCGTTTTCAGCCAACAAGCAGGTAGCGGCCAACGCATCGATGTCTACTACGTCGATTCCAATAGCGACGGCCACTTCGTGCTCTCCGTCAATATCAACCAATTGGGTAACGCGCCGGCGAGCGAAACGTTGATCGCCAGCGGCTCCGGTGGCTCATACACATTCCGGGTCTATCACAAAACCAATGGCGACTTGCGCGTCACCGGCGGCCCGAGTTCGGAAGGGAAGACGTATGAAGTCACCGTCACGCGCTCGACGAATTCCAACAACAATAACAACCAGGGATCGGGCGGCACTCCTTCCAGCAATCCCGCCGTTACCCCCGAACCGCAACAGGTTCACGTGGTGCAAGCGGACGACACGCTCTACTCCATCGCGACCCGTTATGGTGTAACGGTGCAGGCCCTTGCGGACGCCAACGGTATCAGCCCCACCGATATCATCCACCCCGGCAACCAGCTCAACATCCCCCGTGCGTAACGGCTAATCTCGGATGAAAAGATGATTGTTAATCGAGAACACCCGCCCATTCCGGCGGGTGTTCTTCTGACCGTGCGACCAATTCAAATTTATCCCAAACTTATTAAGCACGAAATTCAAACCTACATACAATATACGCACAGCCCGTATCAAACCCGCATGTTAAAGGGGGAATAGCCCAATGAATCAGCGCATAACCCCAATTTGGCTTTGCGTCCTGCTGCTCTGCTTCCTCAGCGCCGGTGTGCTCCTCGCGCAAGATGATCTCGAGGAATCACCAGCGGAACCCGATCCTTTGCTCTTCGCCGGTACTCTCAAAGATGGCAACGATACCGAAGGCAACAACATCACCTTCACCATCGCCATCAACGCCGGTGACCAGATCACTGCCACTTCTCTCTGCGAGATGGCCGACGACGGCCTCCGCCTGATTGATCCCGCCCTCACCGTCTACGCCCCTCAAGGCGAAGATTCGCTGGAGCGCCTGCAGTGGTATAACGACGATAGTGACGCCGTGACCGACTGTGTCGATTACCGCTCCTCCCAGGTCGTCTTCGAAGCTCCCGTAACCGGCGATTACGAATTCCTCATCGAAAACCTTGCTAGCCGCAGCGGACCCTTCACCCTGGAAATCCTGGGCAGCACCGCCATTCAGACTCAGCTGGATATCGCTCCCGAAGAGTTGGATGAAGACGCTCTTGTCGAGGAGGGTGCTGATGAACAAGAAGAACTCGTCGCCCTCGATGCCTCCACGGAAGAAGACGAAGAAAACACAGAGGCGGCCACGGTCGAAAATCAGCAATTGGTCTACCTTGGCCTGCTCGCCGCCAAGGATGATGTCGCCAACGCCATGCGCAGCTACGAAGTCACTATCAACGCCGGTGATGAAGTCGTCGTCGAGCTGACCTGCCAGGAAACCTTCGGCAGCCGCTGGCTCGATCCCAATCTCACCATCTCCTTTACCAATGAAGGTGACGAAGTGAGCACCTGGGAGAACGACGACCACGAAGAGGCCGCCGAATGCCTCTCTTACCGCAGTTCTCGTGTCGTATTCACTGCCCCGGAAACGGGTACCTATACCGTCGCGGCCGAAAACCTCTCCTTCTACAAAGGCAATTACTTGCTCAGCATCAGCGGTGTAACCGCACC
This sequence comes from Phototrophicaceae bacterium, assembly GCA_965237765.1. Lineage (GTDB taxonomy): Bacteria > Chloroflexota > Anaerolineae > Aggregatilineales > Phototrophicaceae > WTGJ01. The sequence continues at coordinate 1,157,150 of OZ250157.1, read as the reverse complement.
GCAAACCACCATTGAAACCATCGCTCCCCTCTGGGATGGCACGAGCGATCCTCCAGGCGCCTTGACCACCTTCGATGGCGATCTGGCCGTCAAGGGTGAAGCCACCCATACTATCCAGCTGGAAGAGGGCGAACGTGTCGCCGCCCTGGCCATCTGCGAAGCCGTGGATGACCTGCGCCCCATGGACCCCGTCCTCCGTATCCTGGATCCCGATGGCATGCTCCTCTTGCGCGTCGACGATTCGCTGGATTACCAGACGTGTGCCTCCTGGTATAGCTCCTATGCCGAATTCATCGCGGCCACCAGCGGCGAATACTCCTTCATCGTGAGCAACGTCGCCCAGGAATCCAGCGGCCCCTATACCCTTGCCGTGGTGCGGCCCGCGCTCAGCGCCCGAGCCAGTGCGGTCGCTGGTGGTGGCGGTGGCGACGAAACTTCCGTCACCAGTAGAGATTCCCGCATCGGTTCCCTCGGCGAAATCGGTAGCGTCTTCCTCGTGGATTCCGATAAAGGACCGCGGCTGGATATCTACGCGATCGATTCCTCCAGCAGCGGTCAACACGTGCTCTCCATCTACGGTGACCAGTTGGGCAGCGCGCCGGGCAGCGATCGATTGCTCGCCAGCGCCCGCGGTGGTAGTTACAGCGCCTACCACCTGAGCGATGGCACCCTGCGCCTCTCCGCCGGCCCCAATGTCGAAGGCAAGCTTTACCACATGATCCTGGACGGCATCCCCGGCAATGTCCTCTCGACCTACGATGAGGTCTTGACGGCGGGTACCGTGAGCGCCTCGGCCGCCAGTGAAGACACCTCCTCGCCCACCATCAACATCCTCACCACCCACGTCGTACAACCGGGCGAAACGCTCTACTCCATCGGTGTCCTGTATGGCGTTGGTTATGAAGTGATCGCTGCCGCCAACAACATCGATTCCAACTTCATCATCCACGTGGGTGCGGAATTGGTCATTCCCGCACCTTAATCCGCACCGACTCTGGGCAATTCCCAATCAACAAAAAACACCCGCCAGTGCTGGCGGGTGTTTCTTTCGGGAGCGCGCCTGGAGAGATTCGTCTCTAACTTTTTATGCACGAAATTCAAACCTGGATACAATAAATGCACAGCCCGCAAGATAAGGGGGATTAGCCCGATGAAACTGCGCGCAACCCATAGTTGGTGTTTGCTTTGTGCTCTAGCGCTCTGCTTGCTCAGCAGCGGCGCGCTCTTCGCGCAAGAAGAGCCAGCCGAACAAGCACCGGAAATTGTTCCCTTGCTCTTCGAGGGAACGCTCAACGACGGCAACGATAGCGAAGGCAACAACGCCGTTTTCAACATCGCCATCAATGCCGGCGATCAGATCATCGCCACTGCCCTGTGCGAGATGGCTGCCGACGGCCTGCGCCACATCGACCCGGCCCTGACCGTCTACGCGCCACAAGCCGAAGACTCGCTTGAGCGCCTGCAGTGGTATAATGACGATAGTGACATCGTGAGCGATTGCATCGATTATCGCTCCTCGCAAGTCAGCTTTGAGGCGCCCGTCAGCGGCGATTACGAATTCTTAATCGAGAATCTGGCCAGCCGCAGCGGCCCCTTCACCCTGGAAATCCTGGGCAGCACCGCCATCCAAATTGAGGTGGACCTCGCTCCCCCGGTGGTGGATGAGGAGGTGCTGGTCGAAAGCGGCGCCGATGAGCCACCCGAACTGGCCGCGCTCGACGCCCCTCAGGAGGACGGCGTGGAAGCCACGGAAGTCGGCGTTCAAGGGCTGCTCTTCAGCGGTTTGCTCGCCGCCAAGGATGACGAGTCACGCGCGCAGCGCAGCTACGAAATCATGCTCAACGCAGGGGATGAAATCGTGGCTGAGCTGACCTGCGAAGAGGCCTTCGGCGGACGCTGGATCGACCCCGCGCTCTTCATCAGTTACACCGATGCCGAGGGCGCCGTTATTAGCTGGGAAAATGACGACCACGATAGCGCGGCCGCCTGCCTCGCTTATCGCAGTGCGCGCGTCGATTTCACCGCGCCGGAAGATGGCACCTATATCTTCCAGGCGAAAAACCTCGCCTTTTACAAGGGCACGTACACGCTCAGCGTCAGCGGCGCCACCGCCCCTCAACTCACGGTAATCGAGCCCGGCGAAGCGCCCATCTGGGATGGCGATAGCGAAGCGCCCGGCAGGATGACCACCTTCGAGGGCCAGCTGGAAGTGAAGGGAGAAAGCTCTCACGTCGTGCAACTACAAGAGGGAGAGCGGGTCGCCGCCCTGGTCACCTGTGAGGCCGATGATAGCAGCCTGCGTACTATGGATCCCCTGCTGCGTGTGCTGGATCCCGCAGACATGCTGGTCTTGCAAGTGGACGATTCGCTTGACTATCAAGACTGCGCGGCTTGGTATAGCGCCTATGGTGAATTCACGCCCGCGATCACCGGCGAATACACCTTTATCGTGCGCAATGTGGCCGGAGAGACCAGCGGCCCCTATTCGCTCGTCCTGGTGCAACCTACGCTGAGCGCGCTCTCCAGTGCGGTCCAGCGCGGAGCGGGAGGCGAAAGCTCCTCTCTCGCCAGTGGTGGTGATGCCCGCCTGGGCACGCTCGGCGAGATCGGTAGCGTTTTCCTCGTGAATACGGACAAGGGACCGCGGGTGGATGTTTACGCGATCGATTCGTCGAGCGCCGGCCAACACGTGCTCTCCGTCTATGGCAACCAATTAGATAGTGCGCCGAACAACGAGATACTGCTCGCCAGCGGCAGGGGTGGGACGTACAGCGCCTATCACCGCGCGGATGGCAGCCTGCGCTTCTCCGCCGGCCCGAATAACGAAGGCAAGCACTTCCACTTGATCATGAGCGGTATCCCCGGCGAAGTCATCTCCATCTATGATGAATTGATCACGATTACTGCGAGCGCCGCCCCAATAGAGGACACTGCGCCGACTGTCAATATCCTCGCCGTCCACGTCGTGCAAGAGGGTGAAACGCTCTACTCCATCGGTGTCCAATATGGCGTGGGTTACGAGGCAATCGCTCTCGCCAATGGCATCGACGATAGTTACATCATTCACGTCGGGGCGGAGTTGCAAATCCCCGCCCCCTAGCGCCCGCACAGGGTGGACCATCCGCCCCACCGCGGCTTACGGGCTATATCTCCAATAAAGAAATCACCCGCCAACGTTGGCGGGTGACTTCTTTTAGGAACGTACCTGGAGAGATTCGAACTCCCGACCCCTTGTTCCGTAGACAAGTGCTCTATCCGCTGAGCTACAGGTACTGGGGGTGACCACTCCGATACGTCATCTTAACATAAGGGGCGGTGGCGGCCAAGTACCACTCAGGGAGTAGGCGACGAGAATAGATCCTCGATGTTTACTATGGTCGCTTCCGCCGGTACCTCGTCGATCGTGACGCTCAGGTTATGCGAGATGTCCATTTCCAAACGGATGTTGATCGTGATCGGTTCACCTTCGGCCCCCAGCGCGGCTGGGTTGATCGATCCGCCAATATCGGCGACCACCGCTCGCAACTGCCCTGAACCTGGGTCGATGCGATACGTCGTCTCCACGCGCGGCTCCTGCACGATGAAAGCGAGCAAGGGCAGCAGGGCCGCGATCTCCTCGCCCGTCATGCCCGCTTGCCCGGCGACATCATCCGTCACCACCGCGCCGACCAGCGCGCCCAGCCCCGGGTCCGCCGCCAGCGTCAGCAAATTGAGCCGGATCTGCAGCTGAACCAGACCATCCTCGTCTGCCAAGCGCAACTTCTCGCTATGTGCGCTGATATCCAGTTCGGGCAGTGCCACGGCTGCTGCGTCCGTGCCCTCTCCGGCAACCGACGCGCTCCCGATCAGACCCGCCAGCGAGGCGCCGAACCATTCACCTTCGGAACCCAAGTACAGGATATCGCCATCCAAAATGGCCTGTATGTTTTCCGTCTCGCCATCCAGCTGCAGGGTGAGGTTGGCGCTGCCGACCTCGTTGGCGATATCCAAGGCTACCGAACCGCTGATCTGCAGATCCAGCAGCGGGAGCGAAACGTCACCTTCTTGACTAATGTACAGCGCGAGATCCAACGAGAGCAGCAATGTATCTGCCCCGAATAGTTGGCCGGCCGCCGCGTTCAACAGAGCGGCATCGGCTTCGCTGGCGGGCGTGGCTTCCTGAGCCACTGCCGCTAATGGCGCGACGGCCAGGGCTACGAACAAAAGCGCGAGCAACGCAATTCTGATGCGGGGCATCGGATGATCTCCTATCAGTTTCGCCAAATGTTACGGAACGCGAGCGCGGCTGTCAACGAACGCCGCTATTGGGGGGCAGAAGGGAGCGGGAACGCTTCGCCATAACCGCTCATCGTGGCTTTGGCGCTCATGATGAGGCGCAGTTCGCCGCCCTCCAAACCGCTCTGCGGCCCGCCATTATCCAGCTGCGCCAGCACGGCCGCCAGGTTGACGATCACCTCCGCCTCCAGCGCCAGCGCGCGCAGTTCTTCGCCCTCGGCGTCGAGCGAATAGGTCACGCGGACGGTCGCTTCTTCAACGAGGAGTTCTACCATATCCAGCGCGGTCGCCAGCTCGGTGAAGCCATCGGTATCGGGGCCACTGCCGCTGGAAGCATCCGACCAGGGCGCGCTTTCCGACATGCGGTCATCCAACTGCTGCAGCATATCGATCAGGAGCGAGGGCAGCGCCGGGTCGAGCGCCAGCGCGCGCGCGTCCAGCTCTGATTGCAGCACAGTGAACCCCGCCGCATCGGACAGGCGCCACAATTCGCCATGTTTTTCGCCAAGGGCCGTGAGCACCACCTCGAATTTAGCCGCCTCTTCGCCTAATTCCGCGCCCATTCCTACGAGCGCAACCACATCCAGGGGAATCACCTCGTTGATGCGATCGACGCCATCATCCAGCGCGATATGCAGCGCGCCTTCCTGGTAGACCATCTCCAGCTCGAAGCGTTCGTCGGGCGCTTCGGGAAAAAGAAAAAACCGCAGGAGCGGAATCGCCAGTGACGCGTCGAGCGCGAATGCGCTGCCGCCGTCGATGAAAGTGAAGCTGCCATCGGCCGCCAGCACAGCCATTTCGGCGGACGCAAACTCAGGCCGGGCAGCGCGAGGTCGCCATCGATTTGGAGCGCAAACGCGAAATCGGCGCGCCAGGAGCTAGCAGCTTCGAAATTCGCGGCGGCGGCGGTGAGGAGGGCGCGGTCAGCTTCGCTGGCGGGTTCCTGTGCGGCGATTCCGCTGGCCGCGACCAGGAAGGCCAGGAGGATGAGGCAAAGTGTTGCCAGTGGGCGGCGCATGGCAAATCCTTTCTGACGGATTGCTATTTTCCTATACGCGGCGGACGCTCTAAGGTTGTGCGGATTCCTGTCAGCGCCCCCTCCCCCCATCATAATCAGATTACCGCCGCCTTGCGGTATACTCCCCCTGATGTGTGGCTGCCGTTACCTGAAAGGACGATTGCCGTTTGCGGTCATCGTGGCTGCGCTGATGGCGCTCGTCTCTTGCAGCGCGCCCGCCTCTTCGCCCGCATCGGCCCCTATCCCCAGCGCCACGCTCGGCCCCATCCTTTCGCTCACCCCCACGGAGCCAACCGTCATCCAGCCCACGCTGCCGCCCACCATCACCCTGCCGCCCACCAGAACCGCCACGCCCACTGCCACCCCCATCCTGTACGCTTACGTCCGCGCCCAGCGCTATGTCACCGTCTATTCCGGCCCCGGCGAAGGATTCATCGCGCTCGCTTTGCTCCTGCCGGACGAGCAGGTACGCCTGCGCGGCCGCGACGACGCGGGCGAATGGTATTTCGTCCAGTTGCAGGATGGCCGCAGCGGCTGGGTTTCGTCAGCGCTGCTGCGAACGGAAGCGGAAACAGAAGCGGTGTCAACCGCTCCTGCAGCCAGCGGCACGCTACCGCCCCTCCCCACCACGGCCACCCCGTTTGACCTGCCGGTCGTCGACGTCGCCGCCCGTCATGCCGACCGCCGGCCTACCGCCCAGCGACCCCAGCGAAACGCCGCCCCCACCCAACCAGCAACGCGGCGTGCAGGTCTTCGCCCTTTGCGATAACCCCGCCCTCGGCCCGCCACCCCCGCGTGATCTGGCGGCGGGCTCCATCATCGTTGTCTGGTGGGCCTGGTTGGCCGAAACGGCCGCCCAAATTGAAGATCACCTGACCCATGTGGAATACGAAGTCACCGTCGATGGCTCGCCGCTGGCCACTTGGCGCGCCTACCAGGGCGAGCCGATGAATCAGGGCAGCAATTGGGCCGTCCACTGGTACGTGCCCTTCCCTCTCGCGCTGACCGTCGGCGAACACCGCATCGAATACCGCGCCAGCTGGCGCCAACGCATCTCCGACGGGCTCAATTTCTACGGCCCCGGCACGTCCATGCAAACCGAAACCGGCAGTTGTACGTTCACAGTTCACGAAGGAGCATGACCATGAACCTGACCGATCGCCTGGCGCAGATCGAACGCGAGAGCGGTTGCGAGCTGGGCATTTTCGTCCACAACCTGCAGACAGGGGAGGAGACCGCGCTGAATGCCGACGCGCTCTACCCCATGGCCAGCACCTTCAAGGTGCCCATCCTCGTCACCGCCTTCCAGCAAATCGCCGCCGGCCGCCTGCGCCTGGATGACCGCCGCAACCTGCTCGACGCCGCCAAAGCGCCCGGCAGTGGCCTCCTCCCCCATTTCGAAGCTGGCCTCACCCCCTCCCTGCAAGACCTGCTCACCCTCATGATCATCATCAGCGACAACACGGCCACCGATATGGTCATGGCTCTGGTCGGCGGCCCCGCCGTCATCGAAAGCGGCCATGCACGACCTCGGCGTCCAACCGCTCTCGCTGAAATACAATTGTCGCAACCTGATCCGCCTCATCTTCCCACCCGGCGATTTCTCGGACGAGGAACTGAGCCAGATGGCGCGCGCGATGGAATACCCCGCCGCCAGCCTCGCCGCCGCCCGCGATGAAACGAACAACGTCGCTTCCCCGCGCGCGATGACCACCCTGCTCCGCGCCATGCACGGCCGCCGCGCCACCGACGAAGCTAATTGGGACGCGATGGTGGAGATCATGACCCAGCAGCAATACAAGCAGCGGCTCGGGCGCTACCTGCCGCCGGAAGTCCAGGTTGCCACCAAGACCGGCACCATCCTGAGCACCGTCAACGATTGTGGTTTCTTCTTCCTGCCAAATGGCGCTGAAATCGCCCTCACCTGCTTCGCGCTATGGGACATGGCGTCAGCCTGGAACGACGCGCGCGCCACCTGGGCGGGCATGGCCGCGACCGAGAGCGCCATCGGCGAAGTCGGCTGGGCGGTTTACGAGCACTATTCCGGCTAGCCTGTTGTCCCTACACGAACACACCCTCAACGTCCACATCGGCCACGCCCTCCGCGGCATGCGGCGCCGCTGGCAGATCGATACGGAGTCGCTAGGCGCGACTTATGGCAGTCATGGTCGCTTCGATATCCTCATCACCGAGCCCGGCGCCGCCCCCCTCGTCATTGAGCACGAACCCCTGCCCGCCCAGAACGTAGAAAACGAAGCGCGTGATCGCCTTGGCCTGCCGCTGCGCGATCACAGCAACCCCATCCAGGCAGCCATCGCCCTGCGCAGCCCGGCCGACCTGCGCCAGCTCCCAGAAACACAATTGGCGGACGCGCTCCGCGCCTGCGCCGACTTCGAATACGCCCTCTACCGCGGCCAACGGCCCGCCGACGCCGAACGCTGGCCCGCCCGTGGCTGGTTGCGCGGCAGCCTACAAGACCTCGCCCTCCTCGCCCAGCAGGCCATGCGCCCCAGCGAGGAGATCGAAAAACTCGCCGAAATCCTGGAGCGCGATATCGAGCTCGCCTGCCAAATCTTAACCGAAGCCTACCCGCCCGACCACGCTCAGATCGCCGCCCTCTTCGCCGAGCATTTACGCAATGAGGATATCTCTCAAACCCGCCGCATGGCCATGGCCATCCTCGCCAACGCCCTCATCTTCCAGCAATCGCTCGCAGGCCACGAAGACTATGCCGAAGTCCGCACCCCAGAGCAGCTCTATTCCCGTGACCAACTCCACAAAACCGAAATCCTGCAAGATTGGGACGCCATCCTGCGCATCAACTACTATCCCATCTTCCACGTCGCCCGCGAAATCTTGCTTGGTATCGATAATATCCAAACCGCCCATGCCATCCTGAACCAGCTCTTCCACATCATTCAGGAAATTGTTCTCCGTGGTGCCGCTCGCTCCCACGACCTGGTCGGTTTCGTCTTCCAGCGTCTCATTGCTGATCGAGAATTCCTTGCCACCTTCTACACCCGCCCCGAGTCTGCAGCCTTGCTCGCCGCTCTCGCCCTACCGCAACAAAGCGAAACAATTGCTTGGGAGAATGCGGATGTGTTGTGCGATTTGAGCATTGCCGATTTTGCCTGTGGCACCGGCACCCTGCTCGCCGCCGTCTACCAGCGCCTTGGCGCTCTACACGAAATCGCCGGGGGTAAGGCCCGCGCCATCCATCGCGGAATTATCGAAAATGTGCTCATCGGTTGTGATGTACTGCCCTTGGCAACACACTTAACACTCTCGATGTTAGCCTCCGCTTATCCAGAAGAGAAATTTGATAAGACCATAATTGTTACCTCCCCATATGGTGTAGAAGGTGAGGGAAATACTACTCGTTATCGTCTGGGTTCATTGGATTTATTGGAGTTAGAAAGTGTTACATCAACGTTGCCGACGCAGCTTCCATTACTATATGATCACGGTATCGCAGTTGGCGGGACGGGTGAAGTGGCCGCCAACATCCCTCACGGTGGATGTGATCTGATCATAATGAATCCACCCTTCACGCGGCCAAATAACAAGAAAAAGAAGGTGCGACCAGGAGTGTATATCCCTGCATTCGCAGCGCTAGGTACGAGTCCCGATGACCAAAGACAGATGAAAAAACGTCTTTCTCAAATGGCCAAAGGCACTGTGTATCACGGACAAGCAGGAATGGGATCGGCTTTCGTAGCCCTGGCGGAAAAGAAATTGCGCCCAAATGGTACCCTTGCTCTTGTATTACCTTTAGTGTCTATAACAGGTATTTCTTGGGAAAAGTTCCGTTTGATGTTGAGAGAGAAATACAGCAATATCATTGTGGTCACTATAGCTGGTGAAAAGGCTCGTGATAAAGCCTTTTCTGCGGACACTGGTTTGGGTGAATGTTTAATAATTGCTCAACGTGGCAAAGTAAGTAATCCACGCACAAAATTTGTAACGTTAAACGAGCGGCCTCGTAGTGATTTAGATGGATTACATATAGCACACGCGATTAACGCGAAAGAATATATTCATCGACTGGAAGATGGCCCTTACGGTGGCGCTGCGATTTCTGTTGGCGAAGATGAAATAGGGCAGATTTTAGATTTCCCAATACCCGAGAGCGGACCCTGGCAGTTGGCGGGCATCGCCGATTTCTCTATTGCGCAAATGGTTTACCAACTCGTACAAGGGCGTCTTTGGTTTCCACGTAAGCCCACAAATGACCAATATGTAATTCCCATCACCACGTTGAGCAATCTTATTAGCGAAGACCCGCCACACCATTCGCGCATCGAATGTTGGCGTTGGCCTGATAAAACCAGAGTCCCATCAGCCCCTTTCGAAATTCACACTCCACCAGTTAACGCTGTGCCAACTTATCCAACACTCTGGGGACATGATGCGCCGAGAGAGCGTTGCATGGAGATCGTACCGGATAGCGAAGCCATCACCCTTCATAGCCCCGATGCGCTAATACGAGAAAATATCAAGGTAAAAGCAGAAAAAGTATGGAATTCAGCTGTTAGGGTACACCATAATCGAGATTTTCGGTTTAATTCCCAATCTCTAACCGTGGCGAATACCACTGTGGACTGCATTGGTGGACGGGCATGGCCCTCCATCATTTTTCCTGAAGGTGTCCGCCGCCAATGGGAGAATGCTCACGCTGTTTGGGGGAATAGCACATTAGGGATTTTGTGTTTCTGGTGGCAAGCAAATCGGCAACAAGGTGGTCGTGGTGTAACCACCGTCACCGCCATTCCCGCGCTGCCCACCCTCGACCTGCGCCGCCTCTCCCCCGCCCAGCTCGCCGCCGCCTCCCAGATCTTCGACGACCACAAGCAGCTCCCCATGCTCCCCGTCCATAAAATCTACGAGGACAATAATCGCGCCGAGCTCGACCGCCGCCTCTTCACCGAAGTCCTCGGCCTGCCTGGCGCTCTCTGCAAGAGCGCAGATAGCCCGCTCGCCCTGCTGCGCCGCAAACTCGCCCTCGAACCCTCCATCCACGGTGGCAAATCAGACAGGTTGCGCCTCTGAAGCGCCACCCGCACGGAAACCAGGAGAATCACGCCATGAACCTCGGCCAAATCGCTGCCCGTCTGAAGAACCAGGCAGATGCCATCCACGCCATGGTGGTTGGAGTGAGCGCCGAACAGGCGCGCTGGCAGCCGGCTGCCAACTCCTGGTCGCTGCTGGAGGTCATCAACCATCTGGATGACGAGGAGCGCCTGGATTTCCGCGTGCGGCTGGATCTCCTCCTGCACCAACCGCACGAGCCGTGGCCGCCGACCGACCCGGAGGGCTGGGTGGTCAGCCGCGCGTACAACCAGCGTGACCTGCAGAACTCGCTGGCGCGTTTCATGGCAGCGCGTGTAGACTCAATAGCCTGGCTGGGGACACTGAAGGATCCGAATTGGGAGTCAGCTGCCGTTTCGCCCTGGGGCTACACGGTTCGCGCGGGTGATATGCTGGCCGCCTGGCCCGCCCACGATCTGCTGCACATCCGCCAGCTGGTCGAATTGCATTGGGCCTGGGATGTGCGGCAATTCGCGCCCTTCCACTTGGAGTATGCCGGAGACTGGTAGCCTGCCATCGCAGATGAGGATGAAACCCGACTCGCCGCCGAACCCTCCATCCACGGCGGCGAGAGGAGTAAGGTGGTGTTGTGAGGAGTGTTGCTACTACCCATCGAAGCTGCCAATTGCATTGATGGCTGATTTTGCGCTAGACTAGAATTTGCGCTACTGGAAGAGACAGGGAAAGCCATGGCGGATCAAAACAAGAACCAGCCGAGCAACTCAGAGTCCGCGCCGCGCGTTACAGAGACACCCGACCCGCGGCGGCCCAAGGCGCCCGAGCCGAAATACTTTCGCAGCAGGACGGGCCAGGTGTCAAAACCAGGAATTGGTAGATACGCAACGGTAGAGCGTAATCACAGCTCTGCGGGAAATGACGATCCCTCAAATTAACTCAGAACAAATAATACCAATACCATGGTGGCAATTGTCGGCAACAATCGAAAGGCAACGCGCAGATTATCCCCAAGATTCTGATTCTGTAAATCCTGTTCCATAATCACATAGATATATTCGCGCAGGATATCGTAGAAATGATCGATATCTGTCGGTTTGATGTAACTATCCAACGCAAAATACCAGTATTGATCACCAATCCTTCTGTTTTCTTCCTCATCATCGAATGTGCTTACCGGCGTTATATTTACATAATTGGTCGGCATAAAGGGGTCGATCACCTTTTTCGGAAAATAGACAGCGATCACCTTGATCAGTAGGACGAGATAGGTCAGCATAAACAGCATGGCGATCAGAATCATGAATTTCTGAGAGGTATCTATATCCACCACCTGGTTGCTGAAGCGCGCATAGATCGCCACGCCGATGTCTTCGCCTTTGACCAGCCCTAGAAATCCCACGAAACCCGTGGCCGTCGCTAGCGCCCAGATAGCCTTCTGATCCATGCTTTTGCGGCTGGCTTCAAAGCGGTGAAGGTGTTTCTCGTATTCTCCCAACAGCCATTGGAGGCGCTGTGGCTTATGGTAGGGATTTTCCTTCGTTTCTATGCCGGTTTCTTCTACCACAAATCTCTCCTGCCTCGCTGTTGTTGAGCATTTCGTATCGGCAAAGCCATTCTAATCACCCGAAACCGCTATCCTCAACAAATTTGCCAAGCCACCCGCCCTGAATAGTCCCGCCCCTAATACCCCCGCGCCGCGTCCAGTTCGTTCATCAGCGCCTCGCCCGCCTGCCAGCGCCGCAGGTTCTCTATGAAAATGTCCACGATCCGCTCGTTCTCCGTCACCGCCGTGCTCGCCGAATGCGGGCTGAGCAGCACGTTGGGCGCCTCCCAGATCGGATCATCCTTCGGCGGCGGTTCCGGGTTCGTCACGTCCAGCGCCGCCCCACCCAGCTGCCCGCTGTGCAAGGCCGCGATGACCGCCTCCTGCTCCACCACCGCCCCGCGCGCGACATTGATGAGCACCGCGCCGCGCGGCAAGTGCGCGAGCTCCGCCGCGCCGATCAGCCGATCCGTCTCCGGCGTGTGCGGGCAGGCCAGCACCAGGTAGCGCGCCTGTCGCAACAAAGTCGCCAGATCCGTCGGCGGATACAGTTCCGCCACGCCCTCGACCTTCTGACTCACATCCCGCCGCGAGCCGATCACCCGCATCCCCAGCGCGTCGGCCGCTGCCGCCAACTGCCGCCCGATCTGCCCCAGCCCGATAATGGCGAGGGTTTCCCCCGCCAGCTGGTCCATCGCCAGCCGCTGCCAGTGCCGCGCCGCTTGCGCCGCCCGCAAGCCCGGCACGTCCTTCGTGAAATAGAGCATCGCCAGCAGCGCGAATTCGGTCAACGGCCGTGCGTGCACACCCGAGGCCGTCGTGAGACGCCAATCGGTTCGCTCCCCGTAACGGTGGCGGCTTACGAACCCGCCGATGCCCGCGCTCGTACCCTGAATCCAGCGCACCCGCGGCGCTAAGTAAGGCAACTCAGCCGCGTTGTGGAAATCGAAATCGAAGAGGATCTCCGCCCGCCCCAATAGTTGTCGCCATTCCGCCTCTTGTTCGGGCGAGCGCTGGACGGGCGCGTTGTGGTCGGCCGAGTAGCGCGGCTGCGCCAGCAGATCGGGGCGGTAGATCGTTTCGTACCCGGGCGCCGCGGCGCGGATGCGCTCCACCAACGCCGGCGCGATGTAAGAGGCGATGAAAATGACCGGTCGCGCGTTCATGCGTTGGATTGTAGCGGCTACCCGCCTCCCCGCCAGCCCCTTGCCCACTCCCGCCCGCGCGCCTCCCCTTCTGCATACAGGCGCGCCAGCCCCACCTCGCTCGCTTCGTTGAAATCCACCCCCCATTCAGCCGGGTCGGCCGCGGGCGCAAGGATGTGGATGCGGGCAGCGTACCAGCGCGCCGGCATCTCCGTCGTGCCGAAGAAATTGGCGTAGAGCGGGCCAGGCGCGCAGGCGATGGCCAGCACCTCCGCGTAGCCCAGCTCCGCTAGCTCGCGCGCCGGGCAGACGCAGGTGTACGAGGCGTCCACGGCCGCCTGCCCATCGACCCAGCCCGGCTCTTCCCAGGCGTGCAGCATCCGCGTCGAGGCGTAGGCGATGGCCGCGAAATTGGCCGCCGTCAGCCGATGCGCGGCGCCCGCGTCTGTATCGTAAAGCCGGGTGCGCAGGTGCTGCCGCGCCCAGCTGTCGTCGCCCCGCCCCGCCGCCAGCAACAAGCGCCGCCCCAGCCGCCGTGCGCCCGCCCCCTGCGTCAGCGCCGTCGCCTCCTCGCTCACGACAACGCTCACCGGGATCATAAATCGTGGACTTTCCGCCCGAAACAGAATCGAGCGGATTTGCGGCAGCCAATCGTGGATGATGGTCTGGTTCACTTCGCTCATGCCGCGGCCGAGGCGCGCTTTATTGCGCAAGCTCTCCTGCGCGTAGGCGAGCGAGGCGGCCCGCGCGTCACCGTTCGCCGCCAAAGCCGCGCTGGTCACCGAGGCCGAGCTGGCGCCATAAGCGGCGGCGCGGATGCCGGCCTCCTCCAGCGCCGCCAGCACGCCCTGGATGAATACGGTGCGATACCCGCCGGCGCTGCAGGCGATGGCCAGCGGGCGACCCTTAGGCATACACGCACACCTCAGGCCGCGCGCGTGCCTTTCAGCGCGTATCCTTCAGCACGCGCCCACCCTGCATAACGAGCGCGATGTTCGCGTTGTCTTCCAGAATCCGGATGTCGGCCAGCGGGTCGTCCTGGCAAATCACCACATCGGCCAGCTTGCCGGCTTCCAGGGTGCCGATATCGGCCTCCCAGCCCAGACATTCGGCCGCCGTCTTCGTGCTGGCGACGATCGATTCCAGCGGCGTTAAGCCCGCCTCGCACATTAACCCCAGCTCGCGCAGATTTTGGCCATGCGGGACGACCACGCAATCGGTGCCCATCGCGATTTTCACGCCGGCTTCGTGCGCCTTCGCAATGCTCTCGCTGTGCGCCTCGACTACCTCACGCGCCTTGCGGGCCGCGTATTCCGGCACGTTGCCTGGCGACGCCTCCGCCGCTTCCAGGATGCCCACCGGCGTTACCAGCGTCGGCACGAGGAACGTCCCCCGCTCCAGCATCATCTCAATCACCGCATCATCCAGGTAGACGCCATGCTCAATCGAGTGGATGCCCGCTTCCACTGCGGTGCGAATCCCCCCCAGCCCCTGTGCGTGCGCCATCACCTTGATGCCGCGCCGGTATTCCGCCTCCTGCACGATCACGCGCAGCTCCTCCGGCGAAAATTGCGTGAATTCCGGGTGGTCCGTGGGGGTGAATATGCCGCCGGTCGAGCAAATCTTGATGACTTCCGCCCCGGCCCGCAGCACCTCGCGCACTTTCTTGCGCACCTCATCCACGCCATCGCAGATCCCGTTCGGATTGCCGGGATAGCCGCCGTCAGTGCCGATGTCGACCCCCGAAGGCAGCCAGTTGTCCGAATGTCCGCCCGTGATGCCGAGGATGGTGATGCAAATCTGCAAGCGCGGCCCGTCCACCAGCCCCATTTCCACCGCCCGCTTGACGCCCAGATCCGCGCCGCCTGCATCCCGGACCGTGGTCACGCCCGCATCCAGCGTGTTGCGCATGTATTGAATGGAGCGGTAAAAGCGCAACGAAAAAGGATCGCTGATCATCTGCATGATCCCGTCGAACTGCATCATGACGTGCGTGTGCGAGTCGATGAAACCGGGCAGGATCGTCTGCCCGCCAGCATCGATTTCCTGGTCGCCCCCCGGCGGCGGTCCCGAACCCATATCGGCGATCCGCTCGCCTTCGATGCGCAACCAGCCGCGTTGCGGCGCCGCCCCCGTGCCATCGATGATCGTGCCGTTGTGTATGACCGTGCTGCTCACCATGTCTACCCCCTGTATTCGCTATGTTCGGGATAGTCTATCGGCTATCGTCCCCCGCTGCAGGAGATCGCCAGACCCCACTCCAGCAACGCGCGCCTCTCCGCCATGATGCCAACTCAGGCCGCGCGCGTATCCTTCAGCACGCGCCCACCCTGCATAACGAGCGCGATATTCGTCGTATCTTCCAGCGTGGCGATATCGGCCAGCGGGTCGCCCTGGCAGATCACGACATCGGCCAATTTGCCGACGGCGAGCGTGCCGATATCCGCTTCCCAACCGAGGCATTCGGCGGCTATCCGGGTGCTGGCGACGATCGCTTCCATCGGCGTGAAGCCGACGCCGCAAAGCAGGGGCAGCTCGCGCAAATTCGTGCCGTGCGGTGTTACGGCGCAATCGGTGCCCATCGCGATGCGCACGCCGGTCTCGTGGGCGCGCGCGATGCTCTCGCGGTGCACTTCGATGACTTCGCGCGCTTTGCGGACGGCGTATTCCGGTACATCGCCCGGCGCCGCTTCCGCCGCTTCCAACACGCCGATGGGCGCCACCAGCGTCGGCACGACATAAGTGCCGCGCTCGATCATCAGCTCAATGACCGCGTCATCCAAATAGATGCCGTGCTCGATGGAATGGATGCCCGCCTCGACCGCGTTGCGGACGCCCTCCAGCCCCTGCGCGTGCGACATCACCTTAACTCCGCGGCGGTATTCGGCTTCCTGGACGATGACGCGCAGCTCTTCGGGCGAGAATTGGGTGAATTCGGGGTGGTCGGTGGGGCTGAACACGCCGCCGGTGGAGCAGATTTTGATGATCTCGGCGCCGGCCCGCAGCACTTCGCGCACCTTTTTCCGCACCTCTTCGACACCGTCGCAGATGCCGCTCGGGTTGCCGGGGTAGCCATCGAAGAGGCCGATGTCGATGCCCGAAGGCAGCCAACCGTCCGAATGCCCGCCGGTGATACCCAGGACGGTGACGCAAATCTGCAAGCGCGGGCCGGCGACGAGACCGAGCTCGATGGCCCGCTTGACGCCCAGGTCCGCGCCGCCGCAATCGCGCACGGTGGTTACGCCGGCGTCCAGCGTCTGGCGCATGTATTGGGCCGCGCGGTAGAAGCGCAGCGAGAAGGGATCGTTGAGGCGCTGCATGAAGCTGCCCAGCTCGAACATGATGTGCACGTGGGCGTCGACGAAGCCGGGCAGGATGGTCTGGCCGCCGGCGTCGATTTCGTGATCGGCGCCGGGCGGTGGCCCTGCGCCCATGGCAGTAATCCGCTCGCCTTCGATGCGCAACCAACCGCGCCGCGGCGCCGCGCCCGTGCCATCGATGATCGTGCCGTTGTGGATCACCGTGCTGCTCGCCATGACTACCCCCTGTATTCGCTATATTCGGGATAGTCTATCGGCTATCGTCCCCTGCTGGCTACTGCCCCGCGCTGGAAGGCCGTCAATTGTCTTATTGGCGAGTGCGGGGTTGGTAGGCAAAGATCAATTCAACTCGAGCGCGAACGCCCTTGCTCGTTTCCTCGATCAACCCGGTTGGAGCGGCATGAGCGAGGCCAGGTAATCCAACCTCATGTTGCAAACCCATCTTTTTTAGGGCGTTCAGATCACGCCGAATCGTTTTCCGTGTTTTGCCAGCATAGGCCGCGGCGAGGCGTGGGGTGAGAAGTGGAATTTCTCTGACAGGTACGTATTTGTTGGGGTGTAGCGCAAGCACGAGTTCCTGCCGCCGTAAACCAGTCTCAGTGTCCTTACTCGCGAATTGCTCGTGCACGAAGTGTTCCCAATGAATGCGCGTTTGAATCTTTGCGATTTCCTCCAACGTCTGCTGCAGGCTTTCCACGAAACCCTGAATCGCGTATTCCAGAAAAAGGAAGACGGTCGCCTTCCGCGAAGAGATGGAGAGTTGTCGATAGTATTCGGCGCGCGTTTCGTTGTAGTAATTGCTCAGCAGATGCACGGCGACGTCGGGTACGCCTGCTGCTAAGAGAATATGAAATTCCAACGCGCGTGCCGTACGCCCGTTGCCATCGGCGAAAGGGTGGATCCAGGCGATATACAAATGCGCCAGTATGGCCCGTACAATTCCATATTCGATGGACCCATATTCACGCAACGGTTCAAAGTACGAATACAGCCAATCGCATAGATGGCTGGTCAGATATCGTAAATCCTCGACTGGCGCGCCTACATATTGAGCCACGTGGACGGGATGACTACGGAAAACGCCAGGCGGACTTGCGCTTTCGTCGCGAGGTAGATCAGCGAGCAAGCGTTTGTTGTAGGAAAGTATGGTTTCCGGAGTTAATCGTGATTGTTCGCCGTCCAATATTTGGTTACCGATTGTGTTATAGAGATCCAGGACGTTCCGCACTTCCCACTCTAGATATTGTTTGGATGAAGGCCGTTGAGATTTACCTTTGTTATCCAAAATTTTGCGCACCTCATCAAGTGACAGAGAATTGCCCTCGATGGCGGTTGTGGCCGCCACACCCCTTACGAGGTGTACGCTCATCAATTCGCGTGCCTCGGTGGGCGGTAAAAAAGATGCCTTAATTTGTTCTATCTTCGCCTCTACCTTGCCTAGCAAATACCACAATTTGGCGGGTGCCTGATTTAAGTCAGGCCGAAAATCAATCCAAGGATGCGTCTTCTCATATGTCCGCATGACTGTCTCCGCACTTATCTCTGATTTGAGCGTGAATTACGTTAATTATAGCAAAAATGTCTCGCAAGATGGGAAGCAAAATGTCCACTACTTTGTCTGGAAGAGATAGCAACTAAGTTTATTAATTGGTGGTGTTCGTGTGCGAGTTTACTCCCCTCCCCACCCCCGCACATAGCCCAGCTCCGAGAGCGCCCGCACCTGCAGATCCGCCCGGTAGCTCGAGCGCACCAGCGGCCCGCTCTCCACCCAGCGGAAGCCCATCGCCAGCCCCTCCGCCTTCAGCGCGTCGAATTCCGCCGGCGTATAAAATCGCTCCACCGGCAGATGCCGTTTGCTCGGCTGCAAATATTGCCCCAGCGTCAGGATGTCCACCCCCAGCGCCGCCAGCTCGCCCATCGTCGCCAGCAGCTCCTCCCAGCGCTCGCCCAGGCCGAGCATGATGCCGCTCTTGGTGAGCACCAGCGGGTCCATCCGCTTGGCGTTGCGCAGCGTCGCCAGCGCCCACTCGTAACGGTCCTGCGGCTGCACGCGCGGGAAGAGGCGCGCCACCGTCTCCACATTGTGATTCAGGATTTCCGGCTGCGCGTCCATCACGATCCGCAGCGCCCGCTCATCCCCCTTGAAATCCGGGATGAGCACCTCGACGCTGCAGCCCGGTTGCAGCTGACGGATGCGGCGGATGACCATCGCGAAGATCGGCGCGCCGCCATCAGCCCGCTCGTCGCGGTTGACGCTAGTGATGACCACGTGGCGCAAGCCGAGCTGGTGGACCGATTCGGCGACGCGGTTCGGTTCCGCCCAATCCAGCGGGCGCGGCCGGCCCGTCTCGATATCGCAAAAGCCGCAGGAGCGCGTGCAGATATCGCCCATCATCAGGAAGGTGGCCGTGCCGCGCCCCCAGCATTCGCCGATATTCGGGCATTGCGCCTCTTCGCAGACGGTGTGCAGGCCGCCCTCGCGCATGATCCGCTTGAGCTTGTCATAATTTTCGCCGCCGGGCGCGCGCACCTTGATCCAGGGCGGGCGCCGACGCGGGTGGCGCGGGTCCGGTTGCCAGCCAGCCCCCTCGGCGACGACGGGGATTTCGGCCAGCGCGATCGTCTTGCCGCGTACTCGCTCGCTCACGGGCGCGCGCCTATCCTTCGTCCAACGTGATCGGTGCGAGCGGCGCGTCCTGCTCGAGCGTGGCCAGCGTGGCGCGCAGGACGCGCAATTGCTGCGCCGCGTCGCCCGGCTGCCCCAGCGTCGAGCCGCGTGGCAATTTGGTGAAGGTGGCGCGCGGCGGTTTCGTCAGCCGCGTTACGCTGCCCAGCCAACTCGTAACCACGCTGGCGATGCCGGCCAGTTCCAACGCGCGCGAGAGCAATCCGACGGATTGCGCGCAGATCGGTCACGCCGGCACGAGCAGCGCGGCGCGCACGGCCGCTTCTTTGGCATAAGCGACGATGGGCGGCGCCGTTTCCGCCACGAGGCGCGCTACATCCGGCTGGTAGCCCATGAAACTCACCGCATGCGGCGCCAGCGCGCCGATCTCCCCCGCGTCCCGCAATGCCTCCAGGTGGCGCAGCGGCAGCAGCACCTGCGGGTCGGCGTCCACGGCGTCGTGCGGATAATGCGTGTGCGCGTAGGCGATCGCGTCCAGCGGCGTGTCGCTGGGGATGGCGCGGATGCTGTAATCGCCCATATCGTTCTCGTCGTCGTAGCGTTCTTGCGAGGCGGGCAAATAAGCGCCGGCGGAGGTGACGAAGAGCAGGCGGCTTTCCGCAAATCCACGCCCGGCACGCCGACCGCCTCGCGGTTGCGCGGGCGCGGGTAGAGCGACCAGTCGATTTCGCCGGTGCCCTCGTAATGGGCCAGCCAGCCGCTTTCGTACTGGGCCTGCCATTCGGCCTGGCTATCAAAAATCTCCGCCATCGCTTCTGCTTTCCGCTGCTCCGTCAGGTTATCGTCCCATTATACGAAAGCCCGCGCGAATTGGCATTGCCCCGCGCCTCAACGTTACGCCGTAAGCACCAGACTAAGAACATACGAGCAAGCAAGAGCGGCCGTCGTTATCCTGAGCAGATCGGATTTGCAAATCGCTAATGTAGTATGAGTCATTCACACTATCGCTTCAGCTGCGCGGAAACGATAACAGTAGTGCTAAAACCAGGTTGATCGCCAGTCCCATATGGCGATGATCCATATACCAGATTAATGATCCCGCGGTGTTAACGCCGCCCAATAAGATGAGCATGGCGAAGAGTCGCTGGAAGGTTCAATCTAGCAAACCTCGACCCCCTTACATTCCGCCAACCCTTTAACCGTCCGGAACGCAAGTAACCAACCCGAAAAGTAAGACAGGATAAAGAAAGCCATCGCTACAACCGAGAGGACAGTAAGAGGATTGGGGGGGAAAGGACGGATGAAATTTAACCGGTAAGTGTGGATAAAAAGTGAAGATTGGCATTTAACCAAGCCATACACCAGATTAAAATTAAAATCGTACGCAGCATGTACCACAGCAGATACGCCACCAGAGATTACCCCGCCCACCAAAACGAGCGACGCAATTCGCTGATTCGCGGTTCTCAGCATGCCAGCCTGCTTACTCGGTCGTTCCGATAGGCGCACGCCACCGTTGCCAGTAACGTCGCCACGGCGAGGGCCAGGCTAAGGACGTACGAAAGTGCCAGAGCACCATCGTCACGTTGGCCGCGCGGATCTGAGCGAACGGGATAGACGTTCGGCTCCACATGAACGTCATTCGGAAAGCTGCCCGCAAACGATGAATCGGATGTTCACGTCCAGGCCAAAACGAGATTCGTATTGACGTAATCCATATACCAGAGGAATGAGCCGCCGGCGACCGCGCCACTCAGCAAGATGAGCGCGGCGAGCAGACGATTCGGGGTGTAGAAGGATGCGCGCTGCGCTCTCGCATATCTCGCCAACGCGTCAGCAGCGTTCGGGATGCCAGCAGCAAACCTGTGCCATAGGAGAGGAGCGAGGCGACCACCGTCACGATGGCGGTGTTGGCATGGTGCTTATGTCTAGCGTCAATCGTGAGGTACTCCTCAGTGATGAGTGTGTAAACCGTCAGGCTATGGGCATAACGCCAACCAAACACCAAATCGAAATGCCCTAGAGTGTTCGTGAAAAGTAGCAGCGCGGCCAGCGCAACCGCCGCCGACCTCCCAAAACCAGCGCCGCAATCCGCTGATTCGCTGTCTTCAACATGCCGAAGGATTTCCCAACGCTGCTGGGCAGCCGCTATCTATAGATCGTACCCAACCCGCAGCAAAGAACCACAAACCCAATTTAGCGCCGCTACCCCTTTTACCCAACCCAACCCACCCCGCTTGCACCACCCCCGCCCTTGTGTCATCATGGCCCCGAATTCTCCACCAGGAGACCCCCCATGCACTTCGCTCTCTCCTCCGAACAGCAACTCTTCCGCCGCCTTGTCCGCGATTTTTGTGACGCCGAGCTCGCCCCGCGCGCCGCCGAAATCGACCGCGACGCCCGCCTCCATTGGCCCACCATCCGCAAGATGGCCGCCATCGGCCTCCTCGGCCTGCAGATAGACGAAGAATACGGCGGCGCCGCCCTCGATACCCTCTCCGCCAGCATCGCCATCGAAGAAATCGCCCGCGCCTGCGGCTCGACGGCCCTCTCCGTCTCCGCCCACAACGGCCTCGGCTCCGCGCCCATCCAGCGCTGGGGTTCCGCCGCGCAACGCGAACGCTACCTGCCGCGCCTCACCAGCGGCGAGCACCTCGGCGCCCTCGCCCTCACCGAACCCGGCGCCGGCACGGACCTGGCCGGCGGTGTCCAGACCCGCGCCGTCATCGAAGGCGATTCCTGGATCGTC
Source organism: Phototrophicaceae bacterium (assembly GCA_965237765.1). Taxonomy (GTDB): domain Bacteria; phylum Chloroflexota; class Anaerolineae; order Aggregatilineales; family Phototrophicaceae; genus WTGJ01. Next base: position 1,135,428 of record OZ250157.1, on the reverse strand, counting down.
GATGGCCAAAAAGCCTGGATCACCAACGCCAGCCACGCGCCGGTCGTCGTCACGCTCGTGCGCACGGACGCGGAGACCGGCACGCGCGGCTTCAGCATGCTGCTGCTCGAGCCGGGCAGCGACGGCTTCACCATTCACCCGCCGGAACACAAGATGGGCGTGCGCGGCTCGCCGACGCATATGTTGAGTTTCGAGGGCTTGCGCGTGCCGCTCTCGGCGACCCTGGGCGAGCGCGGGCGCGGCTTCCATCAGACCATGCAGGCGCTGGACGCCGGCCGCATCAGCATCGGCGCGCTTTGCGTCGGCCTGGCCCAGGGCGCCTACGAGCACGCGGCTCGTTACGCGCTCGAGCGACGCGCTTTTGGTAAGCCCATCGCCCAGCACCAGCTCATCCAGGCCAAGATCGCCGACGCGGCGATGGAGATCGAAGCGGCCCGTCTGCTGGTCTATGCGGCCGCCTGGCGCGCGGATGAGGGCCTAGATTTCGCCAAGCAGGCGGCGATGGCCAAGCTGAAAGCCAGCGAAGTCGCCGAGCGCGTCTGCCACGACGCGATCCAGATCCACGGCAGTTATGGCTACAGCGCCGAGTTCCCGGTCGAGCGCATCTACCGCGACCAGCGCCTGATGACCATCGGCGAAGGCACCAGTGAAATCCAGCGCCTCGTCATCGCCCGCCGCGCGCTGGCAGAATTCCAGGGCGGGGGTTAAGGGCGCTTAGCGTCACCTCCCTCGCTGTCTGGGGGATGGCAATTTCCCCGATGATACCCTGCCGAAGCCAGCCGGCCAACAAAACGCCCCCGGCCGAAGCGACCAGGGGCTGTCCCTTGCGAGTTCTGAGCATGGCAGTTACGGTGACGAAGTTGGCTCTGGCGTAGCAGTGCTACGCTCCCAGATCCCCGCACGGTTCGGCGTGGGCCTTCCTCCATACGGCGTGAGCTTCATCGGCTCCAGCATAGGCTTAGCTGGATGCGGAACCGAAATCCCACAGAAACGATAATCTGGCTGCGCCACTTCTACGACCCAGCCCAAATCAGCAGGCATGTGGAAAAATAACCAGGTGAGGCCACCATTCTCCCAGGTCGCACAGGGCGCATCAGAATTAGCCTCCGCAAATTCAGGATATAAATCCGGTCCGTACTCAAGAGAATCCAGAATGCTCTCCGGGAAGTACAATGGCCTGTTGTCATATGGCGGTGGCGGGAGCTGCAGCGAAGTCGGTGTCGGCGATCGAAGCGAAGTTGATGAATCAGCCTCTCTCACAAAATAGGCATACCCACTCACTACCACTATCAGCAGTATCAGCAACACTTTTCCTCCGGACATAGCATCTCCCGTCAACCATCATGGGCATACTTTCACTCTTCTCTCGCAACGACCCGATCTCCAGCAATAAACACACCAACACATCCACTTCCCCTTCCATGGATCAAAGTACGATCCACACGGCCTACTACCAGGAGGACCACCACCCCCTATTATATACGCCCGATCTTCAACATCACCGCCACCTCGATCCTGCGCGATGACCGCGCCGACCATTCCTACCAGCAGCAAAACCACCAGCAATCCCAGTACGAAACGCGTCATGGCGATTTCTCCTCATTAAAGTGAGCGACAAGAAATTCGCGCATCATATAAAGGCAGTTGTCAAGGCCAATTCACGTTAAGTCAGGACCAGTTCGCGCAGCTTCCAGACGCAACTGATCTCGATTTATCTGGATTGCTAAGTGACGGCAGTTTCGGCTTCGTAGCGCACGCCTTTCATCAGTAACTCAGCAACTCCGCCGACAAATGCGGCACGCGATTCTGGAAGCGCAATACGACTCTACCGCCCCGCAAGATATCCACCCGCGTCATACCGGTGTTGTAATGGCTGAAACGAATCCCCGGCTGCTCCTGCCGCGCGCGGATCGGTTGCCCCGTCAGCTCCCGCAACAACAAATCGAGGAAGCCGCCATGCGTGACGATGCCAATCCGCGCCAGCGGCTCTTCATCCGCCAACCCGTGTAGCCATTCCGCCACGCGCGCCGCCCGCTCCGCCGCTTCCGCGAAACCTTCCACCTCGCGCCGCCACCAACCATCCTCGCACAGTGCCGCCGGCAATTCGTAACTGGGGTAATCGGCAGCGATCTCGCCCCGCGTCAGGCCGGGCAGCCGCGCGGGTCCCCCTTCGCGCGCGTCATAAATGCCCCCGATTTCGTGGATGTCCGCGCGCACCCGGACCGCCACGTCCAAAGCGGCGGCCAGCGGCGCCGCGCTTTGCAGGGCGCGCCGCATCGCGCTGCAATACAGGCGCTGGATGCCGACGGGCGCCGCGATGAGGAGATGCTTCTCTTCGTCGGCGCGCATATCCCACCAGTCGGGTAGGAAGGCAGCGAGGCGCGCGATCTGCCGCTGGCCGAGCTCGGTGATGCTCGGGTCCGGTTGCCGCAGTGGATGGCTGCTCGCCGAAACAGACCCACCATAAAGCACCTTGGCGTTGTTCTCCGATTGCGCGTGACGGATGAAAAGAATTTCCATGTCGATCCAGTTTCAGATGGTAAGCCGAGGAGCATTATGGGCGGAAGCCGCTTGCGGTGGTAGGTGGGCCTGCCGCCCGCTTCTAATCCAGCGCCGCTAGCTGCCACATCGGCCGCGCGTCCAGCCCCCAATCGGCCGGCGGAAGGCCGCGCTCCTGCTGGAAATGCGCCGCCGCCGCGATCATCGCGCCGTTGTCCGTGCTCCATTTTGGCGGCGGCGCGTACACCGGCAATTCCACCGCCGCCCGCAGTTGCGACCGCAGCGTCTGATTGGCGCTCACCCCGCCGACCAGGCCGATCGCCGCCACGCCATAACGCTCCGCCGCTCTTGCCGTCTTCACGACCAGCACCTCCAACAGCGCCGCCTGGAAGCTCGCGGCGACATCGGCGACCACCACCCCTTCCCGCAATTTCGGTTGCCGCTCGCCCGCCACCGGTTCGGTCACCGCCCGCCGCACCGCCGTCTTCAGCCCACTGAAGCTGAAATCCAGGCTATCCCCCAGCCAGGCGCGCGGGAAGGAATAAGCGCTCGGGTCTCCCGCGCGCGCGGCCCGTTCGAGGGGCGGCCCGCCGGGGTATGGCAAACCGAGCAGGCGCGCGACCTTATCGTAGGCCTCGCCGGCGGCATCGTCGCGCGTTCGGCCGATGGTCTCGTAGCGCCCATGCCCGCGCACCAGCGCCAGCTCGCTATGCCCGCCGGAGACGATCAGCGCCAGCAATGGAAAGGTCGGACCTTCCCCCTCCAGCCACAGCGAATAAATATGCCCTTCGAGGTGGTGGATCGCCCGCAACGGTCGCCCACTGCCGAGCGCCAGCCCCTTCGCGAACTGAATCCCCACCAGCAGCGAGCCGACCAGCCCCGGCCCCTGCGTGACGGCGATGGCATCCAACTCAGCCAGCGAGCAGCCAGCTTCGGCAAGGGCCGCGCGGCAGACGGGCGCGATCGCTTCCAGCTGCGCCCGCGAAGCCAGTTCGGGGTAGACGCCGCCATAGGGCGCATGCAGCTCGACCTGCGAGGCGACAATATGCGACCGCACCCGCCGCCCGTCCTGAACGACGGCCGCCGCCGTTTCATCGCAAGAGGTTTCGATGCCGAGGATGAGGGACATGTGGGGAAGTGTAGCGCAGCGATGCCTTTTGTCGCCTGATGCCTTTTATCAGCCGATGCCTCGCATGTCGCTCTTCTCTATTCCGAATTCCCCCCTTGTTGGGCAGCACCCCGCCACCAACCCCTCACCCACTCACCAACCCCCACCAGCCCGACCCCCGCCAGCATCCACCACAGCGGCTCGTTCGGGAAGAGATAGCGCGCGTTCGCCTCCAGCAAGAGATGCAGCCCGTACGTATAAGCCAGCGCTAGCGCGACGATGGCCAGCGCCGCAGTTTCTGCAGGAAACTGCCGAGTCTTTGCGCCAGCAAAGGCTCGGCACAAGCGCCAGACCCCCACCAATCCAGCGCCAACCGCGACGAGATGGAACGCCCAGAGCGTCGCCTTGCCACCGAAGCCGGGCGCGCGCGCCAGCTCCCGCAAGCCGCCCCAGCTGCGCTCCACCCGCCACCATTCGCCCAGCATCGCTTTCAGGCTCGGCCCGGAAAAATGCAGCGTGCCGTGCGGTTGCAGTGCCGCCCCCAGCAGCGCCTCGCCCCGCCCGACCAGATACCCGAGCGGGTCCCGGCGGATCACCTCCCAGGTCGCCGCTTCATAAGGCAAATCGCGCTCCTCCGAAGCCTCCGCCCCCGTGAGCTCCTGCACCTGCTCGTCAATTTCCCAATAGTCCCCCCCGCCCAGCGCCCCTTGAAAGGCGACCGCGCCGATGCTCGTGTCGCTCACCAAAATCGGGCGCCCCCAGGCCAGCGTTGTATACAGCGCCCAGAGCGCCAGCACAGCGGCGAAGCTGGCCAGCAGCGCCAGGGCCGGCCGGATCGCGTCACGTCGCCGCCGTGCCAGTGCCCACCAGAGCGCGGCCAGCAGCGGCGGCAGCAGCAGCGGCGGCATGCGTGTCAGCGTGGCGAGGCCGAACAGCGCGCCGCTCAACATCAACAAGCGCGTGGCCGAGTGATGTTCACGCCCCTCCAGCAAGGCGACGATGCCGCCCACCAGCAACGTCATATAAAGCGTTTCCGTGCCGATGACCGCCGCCTCGCGGATGAAAGCGGGGGCGATGGCGATCGCCATCGCGGCCACCGTGGCGGCCCGCGTGTCTCCGCTCAAGCGCCAGGCGCCGCGGTAGACCAGCCAGACGAGCGCCGCCCCCAATACCGCGCCCCAGCCGCGCAGCAGCTGGATGACCACCGCCGCATCGCGCAGGATCTCGCGCGGCATCTCCTCGCCCGCCTGCATCGCGGCGATTTGCGCGGGTGTTTGCTGCAATAGGAATGGGCGCAGGATCACCCCGACGCCGAGCGGATAGAGCGGCGCACTGGAGATGCCCATATCCGCGTAGGAGCGCCCGGTGATCAGGTCATAGCCGAGCTTGAGGTAGCGATATTCATCGCCGCCCCGCTCGAGATAAACGGGGTCGGTGGCTTGTGTGGCAGCGAAGAGTAGGCGCAGCAGAAAGGCCGCGCCTACGAGTAGCGCGAGGATGGGCGGGTTGCGCATGCGCGGTAGGGCCTTTGGCTGGCTTGCCTGTGCCTTATGGTAGTGCCTGGCCCCGCGCCAGGCAACAGCGTGGACAGTGTGCGGCGATTTTATATTGGGGCCGAACAGATGCAATTGCCGGGCGCAGTCATATTGCTCCGTCTTCTGCGGCAGCGGCAATGCAATATGCAGCCGCTAAGTGGCCACTCTCTCCCCTTCACCTTGCCGTCGCCCCGCTCGCGCATTAGCATTAACGCGCATTCGCGTTCCCCCAGACCTCATCTTTCCATTGGAGGGGCAACCGCCATGACCTGGATCGACCCCCAACGCCGCGCCAAACCCAGGCGCCGCCGCGCCCTTTGGCTGCTCACGCCCCTCGTTCTCATCGTCTTGGCCGTCGGAACCTGGCTCGTGCAGCGCGCCCTTCCCAGTGTGCAAAGCGAACCTGCCCCGCCGGCCGCCACTGTCCTCCCCGCAACGCCCATCCCGACCGCCATGGCCGAAACGCCCCCTGAAGATGTAGGCCCGCCCGCCACCGCGCCTTACCAGCCGCCGCCCGCGCTCAGCGCCGCCGCCCGCGCCGCCTTGCTCGCCACGCCCCTTGCTGCGCCCGCTTCCCTCCCCTTCGCCGCTGCCAGCCTGCCGCGCGCCCTGCTCCTGCCATATACCACCATCCCCGAACGCCCGCGCGAAGCGATCATCGAGCACGTAGTCCAGCAGGGCGACACGCTGGAGAGCATCGCTGCGCAATACGACCTGTTGACGGAGACGCTGGCCTGGTCCAACAATCGCCGCTACATCCAGGTCATCTACCCGGGCGAGCGGGTCGTGGTCCTGCCAGTCGATGGCGTATACCACTTCGTGCGCGGCGCACAGACCATCGCCGAAATCGCCGCGCGCTATGGGGTAGAGCCGATGGATATCCTCGATTCGCCGTATAACAAATTGGCGACGGGGACAACAGCACAGACCGTGCTGTCTTCCAACACGCGCCTGATCGTGCCCGGTGGTGTGGGTGAGGCAATTGTCTGGACGCCGACGGTCATCATCAAACAGGGCTCGGGCAGCAGCGCCGATGGGCTGACCGGTGCAACCATTGCCTTTTACGGTGGTGGCGGCAGTTGCGGGGCGGTGGTGAACCCTGGCGGTGGCGCGGCCTGGGTGCGCCCCGTGGCCTTGGGCAGTTACACCTGGGTGCGCGGCTACTCTCTGATCCACTCCGGCGTGGATCTGGCCGCGGCGCCGGGCACGCCGGTCTACGCGGCCAATGGCGGCCGCGTGATTTTCGCCGGCTGGAATGACTATGGCTATGGCTATACCATCGTGTTGGCGCATGGCCCCTTCCTCACCCTCTATGGCCACCTGAGCGAGATTCACGTCGGTTGCCGCCAGGATGTCGGGCCGGGCCAGCTCATCGGCGGCGTGGGCAACTCGGGCAACTCGAGCGGGCCACACCTGCATTTCGAGATCCGCTACGGGGTAGCTTCGCCGAAAGACCCGAGCTACACCATCGCCTTCTAGAGCAGCGCCCCTAGCCCTGCCCCCGCCTTGTGCTAGACTGCGGCCATGGATGCCGATCGGAGCGAGTTGTTCCCCCGCGAATTGCCGCCGCCGCAGCTGGAGGGCTGGTGCCTCATGAGTGAATCTCAAGTGGATGGATTCGCCATCGCGCGGGCGCCCGGCTGGCGCACAGGGCAATATCGTCAGGCCGCGCGCCGCTTGTTGACGGCCCTTCTGTTTTTTGCCTTGACCGTGGCGTCGCTCCGCAGCGGCTTGGCGACGCCCAACCCTGGCATGCTATTGCCGGAGCCGGCCTTGCTGCCCGCGCTGGCTCTGTTGGTGGGCGCGGTCTTTGCGCTACAAGCGGGCGTTGGCGCCCTGCGCGCGCGACGGGACCCCACCCAAATCCGCGTTCTTCCTGGCGATCCTCCCCTCTTGCAGTGGCGACACGACGAGCAGTTGCTCGGCGAGGGTGCGGCGGATGAGGTGCTGGGCATCGTAGTCAGCGAGCGCTTGAACCGACGCGGGAAAAACGCCGAAGCCAGCTGGGGCGCGCTGCATATCTGGCTGGCGGAGGGCGGGCTGCGCGATATTTTGAGCGTGGGCAAGCAGGCGCTACCGTCCGACGGTAACGGCAGTGGAGAGAGCGATTTGCAGCGCGTCGGGCAGCAATTGGCGCGCGCGCTAGCCCTGCCCTATCACTACCTATCGCAACCGGCGCGAACGAGCGCCGCCGTGGCCAGGGCGTTGCCTGGCGGCGAAACGAGCGTGCCCATTGTAACTGCGCCCGCGCCGCCCAAGACGAAACTAACCGGATGACTACACCCGAGCGGCCGCTGGTCCTCGTCACCAACGACGATGGCATCGAATCGCCTGGGCTATGGGCGCTGGCGGCCGCTTTCGCCGATTTTGCGGAGTTGCTCGTCCTCGCCCCGCGGGAGCAGCAATCGGGCGCCGGCCGCAGCATGCCGGGCAGCAGCACTGGTTGCCTGTACCCGGTGGATCCTGTGGCTCATGGCTTGCCGCCAGGCAATCGTGCCTTCGCCCTCGATGGCATGCCCGCCCAGGCGGTGCAGCATGGCGTCTATGAGCTGGCAGAACGCCCGGTAGCCCTCGTCGCCAGCGGCATCAACTATGGCGAGAACGTGGGCAACGGTGTGACGATTTCCGGCACCGTGGGCGCCGCGTTGGAAGGGGCTAGCTTTGGCATCGCGGCGCTGGCCATTTCCCAGCAAACAAAGCTGCACCTACAGGATAGCCATTCGACGCTGGTGAATTTCACGGCGGCGGCCACTTTCGCGCGGCGCTTTGGCGAATGGCTCCTGCGCGGCGAGCTGCCCGGCGATGGCGTGATGTTGAAAATCGACCTGCCGCAGGGCGCGACGACCGAAACCCCCTGGCGCGTAACGCGCATCTCGCGCAAGCGGGCCTATGTGCCGGTGGCCCCGCGTCGGCAATCGCTCGACGAGTGCGCGCGCATGGGCTATACCTACGCGGATGATGTCCAGCTGGCCGAACCGGATAGCGACATCTACGCGCTGCACGTCGCGGGCGAAGTGAGCGTTACGCCGCTGAGTCTGGATTTGACGGCGCGCATCGCCCTGCCCGCGCTGGAGGAGCGATTGCGCCGCGAGTTGCGGGAAACCTAGTAGCGAGCCGAGCGCTTTCTCGCGCCTGTGTTTGCGGTTGCCTGCGCAACCGCGCGCTATAATCCCCCCTAACCTGTCGAAATCAAAAAAGGGTTCACCCGCATGGACTTCCTGGCCGCAGCGCGCGCGCTGCAACCGCAAATCGTCGAATGGCGCCGCGCCATTCACCAACAACCTGAGCTTGGTTTCGAAGAGACGCAAACTGCCTCCCTCGTCGCCCAGCACCTCAACGCGCTCGGCCTCGAGGCCCAGACGGGCGTCGGCCGGACGGGCGTCGTCGCCCGGATCGAAGGCAGCGCCTCCGGTAGTGGGCGGCGCGTCGGCATCCGCGCTGATATGGATGCCTTGCCCATTCAGGAGGCCAACGACGTGCCCTACGCCTCGCAGGTGCCGGGCAAGATGCACGCCTGCGGCCACGATGCGCATACCGCCATGCTGCTCGGCGTAGCGACGCTCTTCGCCCAGAGTGAAACACCACCGCCCGGCGAGATCCGCTTCCTTTTCCAGCCCAGCGAAGAAGGCGCCGGTCCAGAAGGCATCAGCGGCGCGACGGCCATGCTGGACGATGGCGCGCTCGAGGGGTTGGATGCGGTCATCGCCTTGCACGTCTCCAGCGAGAACGACGCCGGTACCCTCCGCATCGGCAGCGGTTACATGATGGCGGCCGTGGATTCCTTCACCGCCCGCATCATCGGCCGCGGTTGCCATGGTGCCTCGCCACACAGCGGGCTGGACCCATTCTGGATGCTCGCGCAGGTCATCAATACCATCCAGGCCATTCGCTCCCGCCGCCTGAACCCCACCGCCCCCTCGGTCATCTCCCTCGGCTCCGTCCATGCTGGCAGCGCCAACAACGTCATCCCCAACGAAGTCGATCTCAACGGGACGATCCGCAGCTTCGACGAAGAAACGCGCGCCAGCCTGCATTCCGAACTTGAACAGGCCCTGGCCATCACGCGCGCTTTCGGCGGCGATTATGAGTTGCAAATCCAACCGGGCTACCCCGCCACCTACAACGACCCCGCTGTAGCCGAAACCGTGCGCACCATCGCCGAAAAGACTGTCGGCGCTGAAAACCTGCGCCCCGCCCATCCCATCATGGGCGCCGAAGATTTCTCCTATATGACCCAAAAAGCGCCCGGCGCGATGGTCTTCCTCGGCGCCCGCTATGACGAGCAAAGCCGCCCGCACCACTCGCCCATCTTCAACATCAATGAGGATTGCCTGCATATCGGCACGGCCGTGCTGGCCGAGACGGCCTGGCGCCTCTTACAAGAGGGATAGCGGAAGGAGCGCGCGCGTGACGCCCGTTTGTTTGTTGCGTGTTGTGGCCTATGGCTACGATTCGCATTATTTGTATTTTGTAATACACTTGCGCTAATGGCGGTGGATGAACCATCGTGTGTGTGTAGGGGATGACCGAGAAGGAGAGAGCAATGGGTTCACAAGAAGACATGATGAAGGGCATCCTGCCCGGCATCATCGCTGGTTTCATTTTCCTTGCCTTTGCTGGGCCGGGTATGAATGGGATGGTTGGCGGTATGATCGGCGCGGGTGATACGCCGCTGGTCGGTTTCATCATCCACGTTATCATCAGCGCGGTCGTTGGCGCGCTCTATACCGGTGTCTATATGGGCATCGCCAAACTGGGCGACAATAAGCTCACCACCGTGATCGTCGGCGGTCTGATCTATGGCCTCATCTGGTGGATCATCGGCGGCAATATCATCCAGCCCGTGATCAGCGGCGGCGATGTGCTGCAGCTGGATATCGCCGGTAACGGTTTCTTCGGCCATATCATCTACGGTCAGACCCTGGCCTGGATCGTCTCCTCGCACGATATGTAAAGGCCTTGCCCTGATTCGGCGAGTACACGACCGCAGCGCGATGGAGCAGGTAGCCATCGCGCTGTTCGTTTAATCCGCCTATGATCGGGCGTTTCCTCTTGCCCTATTACAACTCTCGTTTTACCCGGGCTCGCACTTAAGTAATAGCCTGGTCACTCCACCCATGTCATTGAATGTGAAGCTGAGGTAAATCACCGATCGGAGGCTATACTATTCGGTGTGGTGAAGGTGGGGCATTAAGCAGCTTCATTTCATAATGAAGAGGAAGTTGAACCCCGGTGATTTGAGCGAGCAGCAGCTCGCGGCTGTTACGGCCTGGCCGGAAGGGCCGATCATTGTTTACGCTGGCCCCGGTAGCGGCAAGACAAAAGTGTTAACAGAACGCATCGCCTGGCTGGTGAATGAAGACGGTGTGCCACCCGACAAAATTTTAGCCATGACGTTTAGCGTAAAAGCAGCTGAGGAGATGCGTTCCCGATGTAATTTGTTACTTGGTAATCCAGGTGCAGGTGTATGGATCGGCACTTTTCATAAAGTGTGCCGCGAAATCCTGAACCAATCAGACGTGGAGGACTTGTATCCCTGGAGGCCCGGTATCGAATTCATCAATGACGACCGCAAAAGACTCGATGTAGTCGAAGCAGCCTTGCGAGAGATTGACCAAAACAGAAACCAATTGTCTTCGCAGGGGAAAGAAATCCTGGAGAAGATTTCCTTTGCCAAAAGCTGGCTTATCTCACCCGAGCAGTATTCGAATCGCCCTAAAATCCCTTGGGATGCAGGTGTCGAATTAGAGAACACCGTTGCTGATGTCTACCCTCTCTATCAGAGTCGCATGCAATCCCTCAACGCCATGGATTCAGATGACCAGCTGATGCAGACGCTGCTTCGGCTCCAGAAAAACGCCCGTTTGCGTGAGCAATGGGGACAACGCTTTCATCATGTGCTGGTGGATGAATTTCAAGATTTGAATCGCGCGCAATATTGCTTGACCCAACGGTTGGGCCTTCGCGGCAATATCTTCATTGTCGGCGATGCAGACCAAGCAATTTACGGTTGGCGCGGTGCAGACCCACGCAACTTTGAACATTTCCGCCAGGATTTCCCGGATTCGCGCCAGTTCTTTTTGTCTCAAAATTACCGCTCAAAGCCGACAATCTTGCATCCCGCGCAGAAACTGATCAAGCACAATCAGCATCGCAAAGACCTGCAACTCTTCACACAACGTGAAGCGGGTCCGCCAATTCATTGGATCACCACAGCAGATGAACGCGAAGAAGCGAAGGTAGTGGTCGAAAAAATTCGCGAGCAAGGAAAACGCGAAGCATGGTCCGGCTATGCGGTGTTGTATCGGCAGCGACATCAACATGAGGAGTTCGTAAAAGCTTTCCACCACGCCGGTATCCCCTGCAGAGAGGCTGATGAGATCCCACTCTATAGATGGATCGAAATCCGTGACATGCTGGCCTACCTGCGCCTCTGTGTGTATCCCGATGACGAGATCAGTTTCGAACGAGTGATAAACGTTCCCAGGAGATGGATTGGTCCGGTCGGATTGGGAAATTTCTTCGCCTGGGCGCGGGAGGATGGCCTGAAAATCAGCGAAGCGTTGATGGAGATATGGAATGGCGCCAGTCCAGATTCGTTGGCTAAAGACAAACGGTGGCTGGAGGGTTTCCGCACCTTCGCCAAACTCTTGTTCCGTGACTTCAGAACCTTAGCCATGCAGGATAGGCTCACCTTGCTGTTCGACAACATCCGGGAAAGCACGGCATACGATCACTACATCGATCGATACAGTGGCTCTACGGAGCAGGGCGAGTCTCCGAAAGCCAAAGAACGCAAGCGAAACCTCGACTTATTGCGAAACCATCTGGAACATGCCGAAAAAGCAGGTATGATTCTAGAGGAATTTTTGCATGAAAGTGATATTGCCCGGTCCCTCAAGAGTGGGGGAGACGATGTCGTTTCCCTGATGACCCTGCACCGGGCCAAAGGCCTCGAATTCCCGGTCGTGTTCATCACCGGTTTGGAGGAAGGCCGATTGCCGGATTACCGCTCGGCAGAAGTACTGGAAATGCTAGAGGAAGAGCGCCGTTTACTCTATGTCGGGATGACCCGTGCCCAGGACGAACTATATCTCACCAGAGCAAAAAAGCGAAAAAATCGCTCTGGAAAATCCGTAGCCAAAGAACCTTCTGCTTTTGTGCCAGAACTGGACCACGAAAGTCTCATCAGAATCGTGACGAAAGGCGCCACACTGACTATCTCTCAAGATTTTGCGGATCCTTTAAATCTCACATCTGAGGAGCAAATCATGACGCGGCAATTGACGCGTGAAGAGGAGCGGAGACTTTGGGATGATCGGCTGCATTCTATCTATCGCTTCGATCCACCTGGAGGCGAGTATTGCTATATCGGACTGACGTCGAATCTCGAAGAGCGAATTGCTCAACATTGCTCGGATGCAAAAGGTCCACTCTTCAGATTTCTTTCCCAATACCGTGAAAATCCCACACAGGCACATCCATACTTCCGCGTAATAGACCGGGCCAACGGTTTCCAACAGGCCGAGCAAAAAGAAACCGCGAAAATCCTGTCGGCTTTCCTGGCAGCTAGTGGGGATCCCGACAAGCCATTGCCGAGGAACAAGAAGTCACACGAGATAGGACAGGATAATTTCAAAAAAAATAGTCGCTATTGCCGAACGCGCACGTTTAACACATGGCATCATTGCAGAGAACAAACGTATGGAGGCCGAAAACAAACAACTCATGCGCAAACTAAGCACAGAGGTCGAGGCCCGCGAACGGCTCGAGCACAGGCTAAGCACAGAGGTCGAGGCCCGCAAGCAGCTCGACAAACTGGTAGCGGCGCATTCCGCTTTCAACTTCGCGCTCATCGCTTTCATCGTCCTCACAACGATTGTCATCTTTACCCCTTGATGTAATGCTTATCCTTTTCTTCTTCCCTGAAAAAACCTGTGGTGGCTAGATGGGGGGTTAACCATCGCGCCGCTCCTTTAATCCGCCTGATGCTCGGCCGCGCCCTCTCCTGGCTCTTCGGCTGGCCGCTGGCGCTCGCTTGGTGGGCGCGCGGTTGGCGGATGGAAACGGGCCTGCCGCGCGCGCCGCGCCTGGTCGTCGTCGGCGCACCGCACACCAGCACCTGGGATTTCTTCCATATGTTGCCCATCGCCTTATTGGCCGGGCGGCGGCCGCATGTCGCCATCAAGCACACGGTCTTCCGCCCGCCGTTGGGCGCAATCCTGCGCGCGTTAGGGGGCATCCCGATCGACCGCCGCCGCTCGCACGATGTGGTCGCGCACCTGGCTGCACGCCTTTCCGCAGCCAGCCGCATGATCCTCATCTTCACGCCCGAAGGCACGCGCCGCCCCCGCGCCCAATGGAAGAGCGGCTTCTATCACACCGCGCGCGCCGCCGCCGTGCCCATCGCCCTCGTCTATATCGATTATCGCCGCAAGCGGGTCGGCTGCGCGCTCACCTTCTACCCCAGCGGCGATATCCAGCGCGATTTTGCCCTCATCCGCGCTGTCTATGCAGCCCGCGGCTACCCGCGCTACCCCGCCGGTTGGCGCTTGCCGGAATTGCCGCCCTAACCCTTGACGGCCCCCAGCGTGAAGCCCTGGATCAGCCGATCCAAAAATAGGTTGTAGACCAGAGCGACCGGCACGGCGATGAGCAGCGCTGAGGCCAGCAATGGCTGCCAGAAGAATACATCGCCCAGGATCAGCTCCGCAGGCACGCCGACGCTCAACGTCCGCCATTCCGTCCGCGAGATGAAGACGAGCGCGTAGATGAATTCGTGCAGCGTCAGCGTGAAGCTGAAGACGATGACCGAGATGATGCCCGGCCGCGCCAGCGGCAGCACCACGCGCAAATAGGCCTCGTAACGGTGGTAGCCATCCACCAGCGCCGCTTCCTCCAGCTCCGGCGGGATCGACTTGAAAAACCCCATCAGCAGCCAGGTGCCGAAGGGCACCGTGATGGTCGGGTAGACCAGCATCAGCGAGAAGAGCGTGTCTTTCATACCCAAAGAGACGATGATGCGGAACAGTGGGATGAAGAGCAGAGTCGGTGGCACGAGGTAGACGATGAACATGAGGATGCCGGCCCGTTCACCCCAACGCCCAGTGAGGCGCGCCAGGGCGTAGGCCGCCGGCAGCGCCAGCACCAGCGTGATGAGCACGACCACCACGCCCACCACCACCGAATTGCGGATGAACAAGAGGTAGCTGGTGTCGTTGAAGAGATTATCCAAATGCTCGAGCGTCGGCGCTTCGTTGAAATCGAAGGGACTCGCGTCGCGTCGGTAAAGGTCGCGATCCGTTTGGAAAGCAGTGATGCCCATCACCAAAAAAGGCGCGACGGCGAGGATGCAAAATACGAGCACGACGGTGGTATGGAGCGTGCCACGCAGGATGCGCCCGTAATTCAACGGCGCCCGCCTTTCGCGGCCGGCGGCTTTCGTTTTCAACGGCGGCGCGGCCATCAGCGTATCTCCGCCCGGCTCGCCGTCCGCAAGAGGATGATCGCCACTACCAGCAGCACGGGGAAGATGAAGAGGGCGATCGCCGCTCCCTGCGCCAGATTGCCGCCGTCCATGCCCACCAGGTAACTATACATGGGCAGCGTCAGCGTGTGTGTGATCGGTCCGCCGCGCGTCAGGATATAAACGACCGTCAAATCGCCAAAGGTGAAAATGAAACTGAAGAGCAGCGAAATCAGCGTGATCGGCAGAATCAGCGGCAGCTTCACCTGGAAGAGCGTGCGGAAAAAGCGCGCTCCATCCACCTTCGCCTGGTCGAGCAAATCAGTCGGGATGCTGGAGAGGCCGGCCATCAGGATCACGGTCGCCAGCGGTGTCATCCGCCAGACGTGCACGAAGATGACCGAGGCCTTGGCCAGCAGCGGCTTGGCCAGCCAGGTCAAATTGTTGGAGGGGCCCCAGACCGTCCCCGGCCCGAGCAGGCCGATTTGCTGCAACACATAATCGATCGGGCTGTATTTGGTGTCAAACATCCAGAGCCAACCGATCACCGATAGCGCCAGTGGCGTCGCCCAGGGCATGATGAGCATCAAACGCGCCGTCCACATCCCTCCGCGCGCCCAACGGTTCTGCGGCAGCGGCGTCGTCAGCACCAGCGCCAGGATATTGGCCAGGAGGAGCACGAAGATTTGCGCGATGACCGTGAACAGGAAGGAATTGCGCAGCGCGGCGTGGAAGTCTGGCGTGTTCCAGATGTGCTCGAAATTGCGCAGCCCGGCGTAAGAAAACGAGGCATTGCCCACCGTCGCGTTGCTCAGGCTATAGAGGATGGCCGTCACAAAAGGCATGCCGATGAGCAACAGGATATAGAGCAGGGCCGGCGCCAGGAAGGCGATGCCCATGAAACGGCGGTTATCCAGCCAGTTCCCCTGCCCGTTCGCGTATCCGTTCGCGCGCGCCTGCTCGATCATGTCGCGTCTTCTTCCAGCCGCTGGCCGCTGCGGCGGTCGAAGCGGTGCAGCTGTGCGCGCGCCACGGCGAAGGTATAACGCTCATCCACCTGCAGTTCTATCGTCACGCTGCTCGGCAGGCGCGCCACTGTCAAATGCGGCTGGCCGCGGAAATCCTCGATATTCCCATAGAGCAGGCGATCCGCGCCCAGGTATTCGATCCGCGTGATGTGATAATCGAAACGCTGTGCGTCGCCGGACTCCTGCTTTTCCTTGCCCGTCTCCTCCCACTCCGTCGGTTGCAGGTGCTCCGGCCGAAAGCCGAGCAACTCATCCTCCGCCACCGGCAGGAGGTTCATCCCTGGCGAACCGAGAAAGGTGGCGACGAAAGTGTTGGCCGGCCGGTCGTAAATCGCTTGCGGCGGGCCAATCTGCTGCACGAAGCCGCGCTCCATGACCACGATGCGGTCACCTAGGCCCATCGCTTCGATCTGGTCATGTGTGACGAAGACAGTCGTGATACCCAACTTGCGCTGGAAGGACTTCAGCTCGTCGCGGGCATAAGCGCGCAGCTTGGCATCCAGGTTGCTGAGCGGCTCGTCGAGCAGCAACACCTCGGGCTCGGTTACGATGGCGCGGGCGATGGCCACCCTTTGCCGTTCGCCGCCACTGAGCTGTCGTGGGCGCCGCTCCAGCAGATGGCCGATGCTCACCATTTGCGCCGCCTGCTGCACGCGCGCCTCCCTTTCGGTGGCATCCTTGCTGCGCCCCTGCGCCTTGAGCGGGAAGGCGATGTTATTCGCCACCGTCATATGCGGATAGAGCGCGTAGGATTGGAAGACCATCGCGATGCCGCGCTTGCGTGGCGGCAAATCCGTCACATCGCGTGCGCCGATCTGGACGCTGCCCTCGTTCGGTTCTTCCAGCCCGGCGATGGTGCGCATCAACGTCGTCTTGCCGCAACCCGATGGGCCGAGCACGACCAGAAATTCGCCGGATTCGACTTCCAGATCCACGCCCGCGATGGCCGTGACATCGCCGAAGCGCTTCACGATGCCTCGCAGCCGCACTTCGCTCATATCTGCTCCTTCTTCCTCAATACATGAGTAAAGGGGGCGAGCCACCCGTAAGTTGCGGCGCTCGCCCCTGTATGCGCACTTCAGACGTCCTTAGCCGTCGCCACCACCGACGAGGCCCTTGGCGCGCCATTCTTCGAAGATGGCTTCCGCGCGCGCGTGCGCGTCAGCCACCGCTTCTTCTACCGTCTTCTCGCCGAGTGCCACGCTGGCCACCATGTTGACCACCGTGTTCTCGCCGAAGACCTGCATGACGGCCGGGTTCGCCGTGCCCGGATAGCCGATATACACCGACCATTCGTTCACGGTCTCGAGCACCATCAGCTTGTCCGCCGGTTCCGAGCCGAAGGGGTCTTCCTGCAGCCAACCCGCCAGCTCGGGCACCGTGCTCGCGTAGCAGGGGAAGTTGTACAGCTCGGAGTTGTAGACAGCGTCGCTATAGGTCGCCGTGTGGTCGAGGATGAATTGCTTGGCCGCTTCCAGCTCCGCCCCTTCCACGTATTTGGGAATGACATAGATCTGCCAGACGTGGCTGCTGGCGAAAGCGCCGGCCGGGCCGGAAAGGGCCTGCACGAAACCGATATCCGCCGCCGCTTCCTCATCGATCTTCTGCAGCGAACGATAAGCAGAGATGGAATTCAGGATATAGCTCAGCTCGCCAGCGATCAGCCCCTGGTTGTTCGAGGAAGGCGTCCAACCGAAGACCTCGCTGGTCATCGTGTCGTTTTGCAGCCGGGCGTAGAATTCGACGGCGGCCCTGGTCTCCGGCGAATTCAGGACGACATTCTCGTTCTCGTCCTGGACGCTGCCGCCGTAGGACCAGATGACGGCGCGCGTGGCCATGCGGCTATCCAGCTCGGGGCTCAGGCCCAGGCCGACGGGCACGCCACTCTGTTCGAAGACGGCCTTGCCGCCCTCATAAAGATCATCCCAGGTGACGGGACCACCGGGCATGCCGGCGGCCGCCCAGAGGCTGATTTGATAATCGCCCGGGTCGGGGATGTAGCCATGGGTGTAGCCATAGAAGACGTCATTGATGGGCAGGTAGCTGGTCGCCTCACAATTCGCGGTGCGCTCGCCGTGGGCGGCCGCGGCCGCTTCGTTAACGTCATTCAGCGCGTGCAGCCCTTCGATGAACGCCGTGGGCGGGAAGAGCATCTCTACGAGGCTATGCCCTGCGCCGGCTGCGATGGCCGCGGCTAGCGACGGCGGAATCTCCGGCACGTTGACGTGGTCGACGTGGACGTCGATACCATTCGCCTCGCCCCAACCTGCCGCCCAGTCGTCGAACCAATCGTCATAGCGTGGCACGAAGTGGTTCCATTGCAAGATCGAAAGCTCCACTTCCTCGTCCTGCGCCTGCGCCAGCGGTACGATGCTCAGCAGCGTCGCCAACAGCAGGAGTGTCCATTTGCGGTTCATAGCTTCTCTCCTTCATAACCCTAAGTCGGTCTTGCCTGTGGGCGGGCGCTACGAAAACGCGCTCGCATCCCACAGTCACCGCATAATCTACCGCATCCATACGCGCTTGCCAATACGGGCGCACCGCCAGCCATCGCTGGGAATCATTAGCGCTCCCTGATTTTGGCGGTATAGTTTGGGTAATGAAGCGCGAGCAGGAGGAAACCCCCGTGAGAAACTTCATGGTGTTGCTTAGCGCGCTATTGTTGCTGTTACCGTCACTCTCCTTAGCGCAAGATGATGAGTGTAATTTCGCCGAAGAAGCCATCCGCATCGGCGTCCTCGCACCGCTCTCCGCGCCGGGCACGGTGCTGATGGGCTTGCAAGAAGAATGGGCTGCTTACTTGGCGGCCGAGCACGTGAACGCCGCCTGCGGCATCGAGACCGACGGCGTCAACCATCGCGTAGAAGCCGTCATCGGCGATTCCGAAGGCCTGCCCGAACGCGGCCAGGCGGTCGTCGAACGCATGATCTTTGACGATGGTATCGTTGGCTTGGTCGGCGGTTACCATAGCGCCGTTGCCCTCGCCACCATGGGCATCTTGCAAAACAACGAGGTGCCCGCCATTTTCGCCAATCCCTGGAATGACAACATCACCGCCAACGGTATCCGAGAATTCGAGGGCCAACCCGCGCGCATCACCACCAATGAAGAAGGTATAGATTATATTTTCCGCACCTCGCCCAGTCTTTCGTTGGTCCTCCCCATTTCCATCAACTGGCTCCTGCACCTGGGTGTAGAGCGCGTCGTCATCATCGCCGAAAATACCGATGGTGGCATTCCGGCAGCCAACACCCATAAAAAGCTGCTCCTCGAAGGCGGCCTCGCCGAAGCTGCCGTCGATATCTACCACATCGAATTGGGCCAGGAAGATTTTCTCCCCCTGCTGACCCGCATCCAGGCCCAGCCGGAAATCCCCGATACAGTCATCCTGGATGTCACCGGCGAGACCATGCTGAACCTCGCTCAACAGATGGCCGAAATTGGCATCGCCCCCAATGAAGATACGCTCTGCGTCCTGATCGATGAAATCGCTTATACAAAAGCCTGGTGGAGCGCTGTGCCGGATGGCAACTATTGCGCCTTTATCCGCGTCGGCATCGTGCCCGCCCTCTATAATGAAATGTCTCTCGCCGTCGTCAATGCTTATTTCGACGAATTCCATGACGAAATCGCTAGCTACGCCCTGGCCGCCTATGATGCCTTCCTGCTCATGGTCCAGGCGATCCAGCGCGCCGGCAGCGTGGCCGATGGTCCCGCCATCGTCCGCGAAATCGAAGGAAGCGATGTAACGCTCACCCAGGGACACTATTTCTTCGAGTACGGTTCCCATAACCCGGACCTAGGCGCTGCTCCCGCCTGGCTCTGGCACCAATGGCCGCTTCCTGCCTTGATCATGATGCAATACTTCATCGAAGGCCAGCCCGGCCCCGAAGCGGCCGTCGTCTGGCCGCCCGCCTATTGGACCCACGGCACGGCCGATATCCCCTACGGCACCGTCCCCAGCGAATAATCTGCAGTTTCCGCTTCTGTTGGGTATACTATCCTTAATGAAGCGTGAGCAGGAGTAACCCCCGTGAGAAACTTCATGGTGTTGCTCAGCGCGCTATTGTTGCTGTTACCGTCACTCTCCTTAGCGCAAGATGATGAGTGTAATTTCGCGGAAGAGCCCATCCGCATCGGCGTCCTCGCACCGCTCTCCGCGCCGGGTGCGGTCCTCGACGGCGTCCAAATAGAATGGGTAGCTTACCTCGCCGCCGATCATGTGAACGCCGCCTGCGGCATCCAAATCGACGGCGTTAACCATCGCGTCGAAGCCGTCAGCGGCGATTCCGAAGGCCTCCCCGAGCGCGGCCAGGCGGCCGTCGAGCGCTTGATCTTCGATGATGGCATCGTCGCCCTCATCGGCGGTTACCATAGTGCTGTTGGCCTGGCCACCATGGGCATCCTGCATGACAATGAAGTCCCGGCCATCTATGCCAGCCCCTGGAATGACAACATCACCGCCAACGGCATCCAGGAATTCGAAACGCGCGCGCCCCGTATCGCCACCCACGAATCCGGAGTGGATTACATCTTCCGCACCTCACCCAGCATTTCCCTGGCCGCCCCCGCCTCTATGAATTGGCTCCTGCACCTCGGCGTGGAGCGCGTCGTCATCATCGCCGAAAATACCGATTACGGCATACCGGCAGCCAATAAAGATAAAGAGCTGCTCGTGGCCGGCGGCCTGGAGCCGGATAACGTGGATATCTTCCACATCGAATTGGGCCAGGAGGATTTTCTCCCCCTCATCGACCGCATCCTGGCCCGCCCCGAGATCCTCGACGCCGTCATGGTCGAAATCACCGGCGAGACTATGCTCAACTTCACCCAACAGATGGCCGAGAGCGGCCTCGCCCCCAATGAAGACACTCTCTGCGCCTTGGTCGACGAAACCGCCTACAAAACCAATACCTGGTGGAGCAACGTCCCCGACGGCAATTACTGTGCCTTCTTCCGCGTCGGCATCGTCCCCGCCCTCTATAACGAGATGTCTCTCGCCGTCGTCGCTGCCTATTTCGACGAATACCAGGACGAAATCACCAGCTACGCCCTGGCCACCTACGATGCCTTCATGCTCATGGTCCAGGCCATCCAGCGCGCCGGCAGCCTGACCGATGGCCCCGCCATCGTCCGCGAAATCGAAGCGAGCGATGTAATCCTCACCCAGGGGCACTATTACTTCAAATACGGTTCCCACAACCCGGATCTCGGTGACGACCCCGCCTGGATGTGGCACCAGTGGCCCGATCCCGCCGTGACGATGATGCAGTACTTCATTCAGGGCCAACCCGGCCCCGAAGCCGCCGTCGTCTGGCCGCCCGCCTATTGGACGCACGGCACCGCCGATATCCCCTACGGCACCGTCCCCGGCGGATGAGCGCCGCCGCGGCCAATAATACCTGCCTCCCCCTACCCCCGTGCCATCGGGTAATGGGAGGTAACATAGCGTTTAAGGATCTGCCATGAAAATTCTCATATGCTCGCTCGTCGCGCTCTCCCTGCTGCTGCCTGCCCTGGCCTCCGCCCAGGATGAATCCTGCCAGTTCGCCGAAGAGCCCATCCCCATTGGCGTGATGGGCCCGCTTTCCGCCCCCGGCGCTGTCCTGCTCGGCCAGCAGATCGTCTGGGCCGTGCAGCTCGCTGCCGCAGAATGGAACGCCGCTTGCGGCATCCGCATCAATGAGACCAACCATCGCATCGAACTCGTGGTCGGCGATAACGAAGGCCTCCCCGAGCGCGCCCAGGCCATCGCCGAACGCATGATCTTTGAAGATGGCGTCGTCGCCGTCGTCGGCGATTACCACAGCGCCGTTGCCCTCGCCACCATGGGCATCTGGCAGCAGAACGCCATCCCCATGATCTACAGCGGCCCCTGGAATGACAACGTGACGGCTAACGGTATCCAGCCTTTCGAAGGCCAGCCCGCCCGCATTACCTCCAACGACGCCGGCATCGATTATGTCTTCCGCATCTCCCCCGCCATCTCCTTCGCCGCAACTGTCATGATCGATTGGTTGCTGCATGTGGGCACTGATCACGTCGTCGTCATCGCCGAGAATACCGATTACGGCGTTCCGGCGTCAAAGAAGGATGCCGAATTGTTGGCCGCCGGCGGCGCTCAGACAGATATCTACCACGTGGAATTGGGTCAGGAAGATTTCCTCCCCCTGTTAACCCGCATTCAGGCCGCAGCCGAAATCCCCGATGCTGTCATCCTGGAGATGACCGGCGAAACCATGCTCAACCTGACCCAACAGATGTCGGAAATTGGCCTTGCCCCCAGCGAAGATACCCTCTGTGTCTTGTTGGATGAAATCGCCTACGCCAGTAAGACCTTCTGGGAAACCGTCCCCTTTGGCAACTATTGTGTCTTCTTCCGCGTGGGCATCGTGCCCACTCTATTCAATGAAATGACCCATTTCGTGGCCAATTCCTATCTGGGAGAATTTGGCGACGAAATCGCCAGCTATGCCCTGGCCGCCTACGACGCCTTCTGGCTAATGGCCGGCGCCATCGAGCGTGCCAATACCACGACCGACAAAGCCGCCATCGTGCGCCAGATCGAACTGAGCGACGTAACACTATCGCAAGGGCACTACCATTTCATCTACGGCTCCCACAACCCGGATCTGGGCGATGACCCTGCCTGGATGTGGCACCAATGGCCGGATCCCGCCTTGACCATGATGCAATACTTCATCGAGGGCCAGCCCGGCCCCGAAGCAGCCGTTGTCTGGCCGCCCGTCTATTGGACGCACGGCACCGCCCGGCATGATCCCCTACGGCACCGTTCCCGGCAACTGAGCGGGCCCCGGCAAGCACACAATTCCATGAATGGAGGGCGCCCGCGCCCTCCATTCCAATAAGAAATCTGCGTTAGATTTGCAAGGGGTGTTGGGACGCGCTATAATGCATCCCAATCGGGTGGTGAGAGTCCGCCAATGAACCGATGCCCAGCGCATCGGCCGCCTTTCTCACCCAGTGGTCTTGGTGTATCTACGAGCGCGAAATCAGCGTGCGTGGCTTTCGGGCTAAAATCCGTCGGAGCTGAGTCTCCACCAAACTTACGGGCCACGGTGAGCGCGCAGGTGATGCGCGGCGGATAACTACTATCTGGTGCAAATTTGTTTGTACGATGTAATGGAGGAAATCCAATGTTGAAGAAAAGTATGCTTCTGCTGCTGTTGCTGGCGCTGACCTTGCCGGGCCTTAGCCTGGTGAGCGCGCAGGATGATTGCAACTTCGCGGAAGAGACCCTGAAAGTTGGCTCGCTCATGCCCCTTTCGGCGCCCGGCGCCGTCTTGAGTGGTGAGCAAATGCGCTGGACCTTCCTGCGTGGCGCGGATGACGTCAACGCCGCCTGCGGCGTGACCGTCGACGGCCAAAATTACGCCATCGAAGTCATCATTGGCGATTCCGAAGGTCTGCCGGAACGTTCCCAGGCCGTCGCCGAGCGCATGATCTTTGAAGATGGTGTCGTCGGTATGGTCGGCGTGTTCCATAGCGCCGTCGGCCTCGCCACCATGGGCGTCATGCAAGCCAACGGTATCCCCACCGTCTTCTCTGAGCCCTGGAACGATAACGTGACCGCCAACGGCATCATGCCTTACGGGAACGCCGGTCCGCGCGTCGAGAGCAACGAAGCGGGCATCGATTACATCTTCCGCATCTCGCCCGCCAGCTCGATGACCAGCGAGGCTTCCGTCGCTTGGCTGCTCCACCTCGGCGTGGATGACGTCGTCATCGTCGCCGAGAACACCGACTATGGCGTCCCCGCGGCTGATAAGGATAAAGAACTCTTGATCGAAGGTGGCCTGGATCCCGATAACGTCGATATCTTCCACATCGAATTGGGCCAGGAAGACTTCCTGCCCCTCATCGACCGCATCCTCGCCCGCCCGGATCCGACGGATGTCATCAAGACCCAGATCACCGGCGAGACGGCCCTCAATTTCGTCAACCAGATGACCGAAGCCGGCCTCGCGCCGAATGAGGATACCATCTGCGTCGCCAACCAGAACGCTTATCAGGCGGATGCTTACTGGACCACCGTTCCTGATGGTAACTACTGCACCTTCTTCCGCGTCGGTATCGTCCCCGCCTTGTTGACTCCACTCGCGCAGAAACTCAATGATGACCACTATGCAGAATTCGGAGTTGATGTCGCCAGCTTCGCCCTCGCTTCCTATGACGCCGTCTGGTTGCTGACCGATGCCATCACCCGCGCCAACACGCTGGATGGCGCCGCCATCGCCCTTGAAATCGAGCGCTCTGATGTCGAGCTCTCTCAGGGCCGCTACTACTTCTCCTATACCACCCAGACCAAGAGCCCGTTGGATGACGGCCTCCCGGCCTGGATGTGGCACCAATGGCCGGATCCCGCTGTGACCATGATGCAGTTCTTCCGCACCGGGCAACGCGGTCCGGAAGCCGCCGTCATCTGGCCGCCCGCCTACTGGACTCACGACACGGCCTACATCGAATTCGGTACCGATCCAGAAGCCGAATAAGCTTCCCACAAAACAGAGAACAGGGGGCCACACCGCCCCCTGTTCTGCTAAACGCAACAACGTTTCAAGCGGCGGAATGAACGAAGTGGCGGAATGAACGGGCGGAACAAACGATGATGGATGGGTGGATCGTCTGGTTGCTATTGGCAGGGCCCTTCTGGGCCTTAATTGGTGGGGTCTTTATCCCGCGCCTCTTGGAACCCAGCGAAGGCCATGCCAGCGCCCTCCATGAAGGGGATGCCAGCTTCCGCCTGGGCGGTGCCGCCGCCGGCTTCGCCCTTGGCCCGCTCGCCCTCGGTTACCTCTATTGGCGGCGCCCGCCGCGCATGCCCCGCGGTTGGCTGGCCGGCAACATGCTCATTGGCGTGCTGCTCGCTTCCATCGTTGCCTTCAACCTGCCGGATATCCGCCTGGCGATTTTGCTCTGGTTGTTGTTGGCGGGGCCGGCCTGGGCAGTCTTGGGCGCGTACATCGCGCCGCGCCGCTACCGCCAGCTGGGCCTGGATGACACGCAGGCGCTGATGGTTGGCGCGCTTGGTGGTTTCGCCGCCGGGCCGCTGGTGCTGGCGCCGCTCTGGTATGAAGCGCCGAAGCTGGGCGGCCGCTGGTCTTCCTGGTTGGCACTGCTGAGCGGTTGGCAGATCATCGCGCTCTATTCCTTCTACGCCCGCAGCTATTCGGACGTCTATTGCTTCATCTACCCCGGCAACATGACCTACCTCTCGCAGCAGCTGGTCAACGGTATCAATATCGGCCTGATTTACGCGCTGATGGCCGTCGGCTTGACGTTGATCTACTCTGTACAGGGCATCGTCAGCTTCACGCACGCGCAGTTCTACATGCTGGGCGGCTATTGCTCCTACTGGCTGCTGGAGATGGGCACCAATAGATTCGGCGTGGATATCAACCCGCTCCTCGGCATCCCGGTGGCGGCCGTGGCGACCTTCCTGATCGGCGCGGTCTTCGAGCGTTTGCTCTTGCGGCCGATGCATTTGGGTAAGGTGGAGCGCATCCACGAATACGCCATCCTGATCACCTTTGGCTTCGGCTTTTTCCTGGAATCATTCGTGCTTTCCACCCAGGGGCCTTTGCCGGTGAAAGTGGGTCGCTACCTGGATGTCCGCCGCATCGAGCTGGTCTTGACGGCCGATCGCGAACGTGTGCTGGGGCCGATCCGCTTCCTGGGCGACCGCACCTTCACCGCCTTAATCGGCGTCGCGCTCATCCTGGCGCTGATGTATTTCTTCCGGCGTACCTGGACGGGGCGGGCGCTGCGCGCGGTGAGCATGGATAAGCAAGCGGCGGCCGTGGCCGGCATCAACCCCCTGAATATGAACACGCTGGCCTTCGGGCTGGGCGCGATGCTGGCCGGCATATCCGGCGCAGCGCTGATCCCGATATTCAACTTCGTGCCCTGGATCGGCCAGGTCAACGCCGGCCGTGCCTATATCATCGTCGTGCTCGGCGGCTTGGGTTCCATCCCCGGCGCGCTCATCGGCGGCATTATCATCGGCCTCGTGGAGACTATGGGCTCGGGCTGCTTGGTGGGTGGCGACCGCGCTGCCGCTTATAAAGATGTCTACGGCTTATTGATTTTTGTACTCGTCTTGCTGATTAAACCGACCGGCCTCTTCGGGCGGGAGCAATTGTAATGAGCCTACTATCACAATTCGGCTCAACTGGCACAGACGCGAGGGCGCAACGCCGCCTCTATGGCTTCGGCTTGTTGGCGGCGCTGGCGGTCTTCTTCCTCATCTTCCCGCAAATCCCCGGCATCAATCCCTATCAGAAGACGGTGGTACTGGGCGGCTTCTTCTGGGCGATCATGTCGGCCAGTTGGGCCTTGCTGGCTGGCGTAGCGGGGCAATTTTCCTTCGCCCATATGGGCTTCGTGGCGATCGCTTCGTATAGCGCCGGTTTGCTCTCGCGGGATGGCTTCTTCTCCATCTCGCCCAGTTTCTTCTCGCCGGTGGTGGCGATCCTCATCGGCGGCGTGGTCACTGGCCTGATCGGCATCGTCGTCGGTTGGTTGCTCTTGCGCCTGCGCTCTTCTTACCTGGCGCTCTTCACCATCGCTTTCTCGGAAATCATCCGTAAGGTCATCGTCGCAGAGGAGCCCTTGACCGGGGGCATGAACGGCCTCTCGCTGCGGCCCTTATTCGATTTCGGCGGCAGCCCGGCAGCGCGCGTGCTCGAGCGCGACGTTAGCTATTATATAATGTTCGCCTTGCTCGTCGTCTCGCTAATATTGATGTATTTGCTGGCGAATTCGCGCATTGGCCTCTTCCTCCGCGCGATGCGAGAAGACGAGGGCGCGGCCGCTGCCCTGGGCGTGAACGTTGTGCGCTACAAGATCTTCATCTTCACCTTCACCGCGGTCCTCATCGGCATCACCGGCTCGATCTTCTTCAGCGATGTCGGCGCGGAGCGCATCTCGCCCGATGCACTGCGCCTGCTCTCGACCTCTTTGCTGATCACCTACGCCGTACTGGGCGGGATGGAAAGCATGCTGGCCGCGGCGGCGGGCGCTTTCATCTCGCGCCTGTTGCTGGAAGTCTTCCGCGAACTCCCACTCCCCTTCGGTATTCAGCTGGATTACGACGTCTTCAGCCTCGTCTTCTTGGGGATAGCCATCATCGTATTGGTCTTGTTGATGTGGTTCGCACGACGTATTTTGCGACGTCTGATGGATGCCAATATGCGTCACTGGCACACGAATTTCTTCCATTTTGGCGGTCTGGCCCTCACCCTGGTTTTCCTGATTGTGTTGAGGTTCGTGGTGCCGAACGTGGTGGCTGCCACCACCGATGCCGCCAGTTTCTTCGATCAGATGTTGATCTTGCTCCTGCTGATCTTCGCCCTCTGGCAGTTGACACTCATACTCGGGACGAGACTGGCGAATCTCCGTCGAAGCAGATATTATTCCATCCTCGTACTGGTGTTTGTTGGCCTGGTGGTTCTGTTCGTCCTCTTCCTGAACGCGTTGCTGGCCTCGCAAAACGCATTGCGCTTCCCCGTCGTTGGCATCAACCTCTCGTATGGCGCGTCTTCCTTCGAGCCTGGTTTCTGGCGCTACGCCGTCTTTGGCATCGTGATGATTTTGACGCTGCGCTTCATGCGCAACGGGCTGCTCTACCCCGTCTTGCAATGGTTCGAGGGCCGTGATGTCGCCATGCAGGAGACAGTCTCCATCCGCAATGTGCGCGCCGACGATGACTTTGGCGATGAGGAGGAGGGCGGCTGATGCTGAACCTGCAATTGCAAGACGTCAGCAAGCACTTCGGCGGTAACCGTGCGGTGGAGGGCGTTACCCTTTCGGTCGAAGGGCCGCAGCTCATCGGCATGATCGGCCCCAATGGCGCCGGCAAGACGACGCTCGCCGACGTCATGAGCGGTATGCTGCACCCCACCCGCGGCACCATCACCCTTAACGGCCAGACCCTCAACGGCCGCCCCGCCTACGAAGTGGCCCGCGCGGGCCTCGGGCGTACCTTCCAGGTAACGCGCGCGCTGCGCCGCATGACGGTGCTGGAGAACATGCTCGTCCCCGCCTGGGCGCGCAACCCCGGCCAATCCAAAGCGCAATTGGAAGAACGCGCGCGCGATGTGCTCGCCTTCCTCACCATGAGCCACCTGGAGCAGGAATACGGACGCGCCCTCAGCGGCGGGCAACAAAAATTGCTCGAGCTGGCCCGCCTGCTCATGCTCGACCCCGATATCATCATCCTCGATGAGCCCTTCGCTGGCGTGCACCCGCGCCTCCAGAGGACCATCTACGCCTATATCGACCGCGTCTATAAGGAAGGCAAAGCCGTCCTGCTCATCAGCCACGATATGGACGCCGTCTTCGAGCTGAGCCAGCGCCTGCTCGTGCTGAATTTCGGCCAGCTCATCGCCGATGGCGAGCCGGCGGCCGTCCGCAGCGACCCCGTCGTCATCGAGGCCTACCTAGGCGAGGACGAAGAAGACGAAAGCGCTACCGAGAAGCGTAAGAATGGCGCCGGAGGAGCGAACGATGATTGAGGTGCGCGACCTCTACGTCGGCTATTACCCGGATCTGCACATCCTGCAGGGCCTCAATATCTCCGCGGCGGCGGGCAAGATCACGACGGTCCTCGGCGCCAATGGCGTCGGCAAATCCACCCTGCTCAAAGCGATGTATGGCTTCCTGCGCCCGCATAGCGGCGAGATCCTCTTCGATGGCCAGAATATCGCCGGTACGCTCACCCATCGCCTCATCGATCTGGGCATCAGCTACATCCCGCAACAGCCCGGCATCTTTCCCTTTATGACCGTGGAAGAGAATCTGATCATAGGCGCCTGGACCTTCCGCAAGGATGAAGAGCGCATCTACCGCAAGATCGAAGATAATTACCAGCGCTTCCCCCTCCTGCGCGAGAAGCGAAGCGATCAGGCCGGCAGCCTCAGCGGTGGCCAGCAGCGCATGGTCGAGATCGGGCGCACCCTCATGACCGGGCCGCGCGTCATCCTCGTCGACGAGCCCACCGCCGGCCTCGCCAAGCTGCTCAGCGAAGAGGTCTACCGCATGTTGGTCGACCTGCGCGATAACGACGGCCTGACCATCATCCTCGTCGATCAGGAGATCCGCCAGGCCCTAAAGATCGCCGATTATGTCTATGTGCTGGAGCTGGGGCGCAACAAGTTTGAAGGCCCCGTCAGCGAATTCACCGACCTCAAGAAAGCCTTCTGGGCCTGATCAAAATATCCCGAACATGACCATCGTATAGAACGGAGCGCGCATCCGTTCCCCTCACTCTATTCCGGCGGCCGCCCACCATATTCCACGTAATCCGTCCCGTGCGTCTGGTATTGCGGCGGCCAGAGCACCGCCGCATCCGGTCCCCGTTGCCCTTCCTCAAAATACTGCATCACCGTGATGATTGGCTCCGGCCATTGGTGCCAGAGCCAGGCTGGCGCGTCGCCCAGCTCCGGGTTGTGTGATCCATAGCGGAAATAATAGCGCCCGGTGGAAAGCTCAATATCGCTGAGCTCAATCTCCCGCACGATCGCCACGCCATCCGTCGCGCTGCCTGTCCTCTCGATCGCGTCCGCCATCAGCCACAAGGCGTCGAATGAAGAGAGCGCGTAACTCGTAATTTCCTCGTGAAAGGCATCAAAATAAGCGGCGGCGACCTGATCGGTTAGCGCTGTATAGAGTGGGGGGATGGTGCCGTCGCGGATGAAAGTACAATAGTTGCCATCCGGCACCGCTTCCCAGTAAGTCTCAGACGCATAGGCGATCTCGTCGATGATGCAAATCGTATCCTCGCTCGGCGCTAGCCCCAATTCGACCATCTGCTGCGTCAGGTTCAGCGTCGTTTCGCCGGTGGTTTCGACGAGGATAGCCCCCGGGGGCTGCGGCCTCGCGTAGATGCGGCTCAACAACGGCAGGAAATCCTCGTTGCCGAGCTCAATGTGGAAAATTTGCGCCGGGATGCCCCGCGCCGCTAGCTCCTCCTGATGCTTTTCGGCGATCGGCACTCCGTAATCAGTATTCTCGGCGATGATGACGACGTCCGAAACGCCCACCTGCGCCAGCCAATCGCTGACAATCGGTACCGCGAGCGAGAAGCTGGGCGAGATACGGAAGATGTAATCCAGGCCATTTTCGTGCACGCTGACGCGGGCGGGCCGGCCCGCATAAGGGCGGATGCCGTTGACGGTGACGTTATCGTTCCAGGGGTTGGCGAAGATGGTCGGAATTTGCTGCGAATGCAGGATGCCCATCGTCGCCAGGGCGACCGCGCTGTGGTATCCGCCGACGAGGGCGTGGATTTCATCCTCGAAGATGAGGCGCTCCACGGCGTTTTGCCCGCGCTCCGGCAGCCCCTCGGAATCGCCGACGCTGAGCTCAATGCGGTAATTCACGCCATCCAGCCTGATGCCGCATTCGGCGTTGCGCCGCTCAGTGGCGTATTCCGCGCCCCATTGCACCTGCGTGCCCGAGAGCACCGCGCCGGGCGAAGATAACGGCGCCAGCACGCCGATCCGAATCGCGCCTTCCGCGAAATTGCAGTCTTGCGCCGTTGTCGATCCCCCGCCCCAACCGACTCCGACCAGCAGCAACAGCGACAAAACTAAACTCCGAAGGCCCAATGAAAACCGCATCTCCCCCTCCTCAAAATCCGGCCGGTCGCTCCCACAATAATCCCATCAGGATAAGCAAAATATCCGCATAAGGGAAGAGAATCCCCCCATTTCCTTGCGCCAACCGCGCCCGCCCGTATACAATCCATATCGTCCTGGATATTCGATCGGAGTACTCACATGCACCGCAAATTCATCTTGCTCGCGCTCGCTGTCCTGCTTTGCCTGCCCCTCATCATCGCAGGCGCCCAGGAGCGCGACACCTTCATCTACGTCCGCCCGCTGGAAATCATCTCGCTTGATCCGGCGACGGTCACCGAATCCCTCTCCGGCTTCGTCCTGCGCAATGTCTATAGCCGTCTGGTCGATTCGGCTTATGACGGCAGCGGCGTCGAACCCGATCTCGCTCATAGCTGGACCATCTCGGATGACGGCCTGGTCTACGATTTTGAGCTGCGCGAAGGCGTCCTTTTCCACGATGGTAGCACCCTCCAGGCCAGCGATGTCGTCTATTCCTTCGATCGCCTCCTGGCCATTGGCGAGGGCGATGCTCCTTCGATCGCGCCCTGGGTCGCTAGCATCGAAACGACCGGTGACCTCAGCGTCCGCTTCACCCTGAACGAGCCCTTCAGCGCCTTCATCCTCCTGCTCGGCTACCCGCGTGGCTCCAGCATCGTCTCCGAAGCCTGGGTCAGTGCCAACGCCACCGATGAAGACCCCTGGGCCACCGCATTCATGGCCACCAACATGATGGGCACCGGCCCCTATCGCTTCGTCGAATGGTTGCCCAGCGAATTCGCCCGCATCGAGCGCTTCGATGATTACTACGGCGGCCCCGCCCCCATCCGCGAAGTCATTTCCCTCATCAACAAGGACGACACCGCCACCCGCCTCTCCCTCGAAGCCGGTGAGATCGACGCCGTCCCCCAAATCCCCAATGACATCGTGAATGCCCTGGCCGATAACCCCGACATCGCCATCCACCGCCGCGTCACCGGCCAGGCCACCTTCTGGAGCTTCAACCTCACCATCCCACCCTTCGATGACGTCCGCGTCCGCCAGGCCATCGTCGCCGCCATGGATTACGACGGTCTCATGGAGAACCTCGTTGGCGATTTCGGCGTCCGCATGAATACTCCCGTCTTTGCCTCGATGCCCTATCACGATGCCGATTACCCCCTCCCCGTACAGGATCAGGATCGTGCCCGCGCCCTCCTGGCCGAAGCCGGCTACGCCGATGGCCTGGAAATTGAGCTGATCTATGTCGACTGGCGCATCCTGAAGGATATCGTCGTCGTCGTCCAAGCCAGCCTCGCCGAAATCGGCATCACCGCCGAGCTCGTCGAGCAACCCTTCGGCCCCTTCCTGGAGAACATCGGCAACGATGTGACCGGTATCTATCCCTGGGTCTCCGGGCCGGATTATCCGCAGGCCATCTCCGTCCTCGGGCGCTTCCACTCGGAAGCCATCACCCCTGGTTTCGACGGCAACATTTCCCGCTACATGAACGAAGAATATGACGCCCTGCTCGCCCGGTTCCGCGCCTCCGATGACCCCGCCGAGCAGGAAGCGCTCGCCCATCAGATGCAAGCCATGCTGATGGAAGATGCCGTTTGGATGATGCTCTACCAGGATCAGGAAACCCAGGTCACCCGCGCCAATGTCGCCGGCTATGACTTCGGCGTCTACAACTACCTCGATATGCGTGACGTGCACTACTCCTCAGAGTAGACCTACTCCTCGGAGCAGTCCCCCGGAGCGCACTACCGAACCGAACCGAACCGCGTTGCTTCGCATGATTCGAAACAGCGCGGTTCGTCTCACCCATAATGCGGTTCGTTGCAGACTAAACGCCGAACAGGAGGCGCGATGACGCTGAGCCGCTTCATCCTCCGCCGCCTGTTCCTGATGTTTTTCATGCTCATCGCCGTCGTCGCCGTAACCTTCTTCCTCTCCCGCGTCATCCCCGGCGACCCCGCCCAGCTCCGCGCCGGCATGGATGCCACCGCCGAAGAAGTCGAGCGCATGCGCCAGCGCATGGGCCTCGATCGCCCCCTTACCGAGCAATTCGTCCAATACTTCGCCGATCTGCTCCATGGTGACCTCGGCATCTCCCTCTTCAACAACCGTCCTGTCCTCGATAACCTGCGCCATTTCTTCCCCGCCACCTTCGAGCTTTCCCTGGTCGCCATGGTATTCGCCATCACCGTAGCCCTGCCCCTCGGCGCCTGGAGCGCCTTGCGCCACGGCAGCTGGCTCGATCAGGGCCTGCGCCTCGGCGCCATGGTCGGCCTGGCCTTCCCCAGCTTTGTGCTCGGCATCGTCCTCATCCTCATCTTCTTCTATCACCTGGATTGGCTGCCCAGCGGTCGCCGCCTCGACGTGATGGTCCAGATCAGCCGCACGGCCCCGCCCATCACTCGCCTGCTGCTCGTCGATGCCCTGCTTGGTGGCGATACCCGCCTCTTGATCGAAGCCGCCCAGCACCTCATCTTGCCCGCCATCACCCTCGGCCTCGCCCCCCTGGCCCGCCTCATGCGCTTCACCCGCGCCTCCCTCCTCGAGGAGCTGCGCCAGCCCTATACCCAGACCGCCCGCAGCAAAGGCCTGCGCCCGCGCCGCATCCTCGCCGTCCACCTCCTCCGCAACGCCCTCATCCCCACCATAACCGTCATAGGCATCGCCTTCGGCTCAACGCTCAGCGGCTCCGTTCTCGTCGAAACCATCTTCAACTGGCCCGGCCTCGGTCAATACGCCTTCGATGCTGTCTTCCACCTGGATTACCCGGCCATCGTCGGCGTGACGTTGCTGACGACGACCGTCTACCTCTTCGTGAACCTGCTGGTGGATATCGCCTATGTCTACCTCGACCCGCGCATCCAATACGGCGGTTGGGCGGAGAATTGATGAACGCAATCGCGTCCGCAATCGCCCCGCTCCGGCGCTTGGATTTCAGCACACAGCTGGCGTTGGTGCTCCTGCTCTTGGCTTTGGTCGTCGCCTTATTCCCGGCGCGCTTCGCCACGGACGATCCCTACACGCTCGAGCTATCGAATCGCCTGCAACCGCCGGATAGCGCCCACCTTTTTGGCACCGATAATTACGGGCGCGATGTGTTCAGCCGCGTGATACATGGCGCGCGCTTTTCGCTCTTCACCTCGCTCATCGTGGTGACGGTGGGCCTGGCGCTGGGTTGTGCGCTGGGCGTCGTGGCAGCGGCTGGCGGCGGTTGGCTGGATGAAATCCTGATGCGCCTGACCGACGTGGTGCTCGCCTTCCCGCCAATCCTGCTGGCGATGGTCGTCGTGACCGCGCTGAAACCGAGCCTGGAAGTGACCATGCTGACCTTGGTGCTCATCGGCTGGCCGGAATACGCCCGCGTGATGCGTGCGCAAGCGCTCGTTGTGCTCTCGCGCGAATACGTGCTGGCGGCGCGCGCGCTAGGCGTCGGCCCGCTGGCGATGCTGGCGCGCCACGTCTTGCCGAACGCCCTGCCACCCCTGATCGTGCTCGCCTCGTTGAATCTGGGCGTAGTGATCTTATCGCTGGCGGCGCTCGGCTTTTTGGGCTTAGGCGCCGGCCAACCCACGCCCGAATGGGGGCGCATGGTCAGCGATGGGCGCGATTACTTCCTCGATGCCTGGTGGTACCCAGTCTACCCCGGGCTGGCGATTGCCCTGCTCACGCTGGCCTTCAATGTCCTCGGCGATACCCTGCGCGATATACTGGACCCCAGGATCGGCAGGGAAGGCGGATGATGGCGATGCCCCCACGCGAGTTATCGTTGAGCTTCGGCAGCAACGGCGCGCCGACCGTCGCCGAACAGATCGGCCTCGCGCGCGCGGCGGAAGGCTATGGCTTTTCGCATTTCAGCGCCTTCGACGACCTCTTCTTCCGCCCCGCCTGGCCGACCCTCTTCAGCGTCGCCCAGCATACGACGCGCATCGGCATTGGCCCCTCCATCGTCAACCCCTACCTGACCCACCCCGCCCTGATCGCCGAATACGCCGCCCTCCTGGAAGAAATCGCTCCCGGCCGCGCCTACCTGGGCATCGGCCGCGGCGCCTTCCTGGAGGATATCGGCGTCGAAACGACGCGCCCTCTACGCGCTTTGCGTGAGGCGGTCGCCCTCATCCGCCAGCTCTGGCGTGGCGAACGCGCCTCCTTTGCCGGCCAAATCTACCAGTTGCGCGCCGGCGCCGGCTTCCACTTTCCCGTCCCCGAGCGGCCGCTTCCCATCATGCTCGGCACCTGGGGCGAACGCGGCGCGCGCCTGGGAGGTGAATTGGCCGAAGAAATCAAGGCTGGCAGCCTTTGGTCGGCTCGTTATGCGCAGCACCTCTGGCAGAACATCCAGCAGGGCATCGCGCGTGCCGGCACTTCGCGGCCGCAAGAAGCGCGTGCCGGCACTTCGCGGCCGCAAGAAGAGCGTGCCGGCCGGGCGAACGACGCCTGCGGCCTCGTGCTCGGGCCGCTGACCGCGATCGCCGAAGACCGTGCCGCCGCCGAAGCCTGCGCCCGCCAGACGCTCGTTTTCTACCTGCCCTACTTGGCGCCGATGCCCCAATTCCTCGGTATGGAGGACGAGCTGCTGCTGCGGATCTCGGCGCGCCAGGCGGCGGGCGATATCGCCGGCGCGGCCGCCCTGATCCCCGCCGCCACCCTGGGCGAATTTGCCCTCTTCGGGACGCCACAGGATGTCATCGCCGACATCGAGCGCCTGGCGGCCGAAGCGCCCATCACGCGCGTGGAATTCGGTATGCCCCATGGCCCCGATGGCAGCGCCGCCGCCTTGCGTTTGCTCGGCGAGCGCGTCCTGCCGCATTTTGCCAGTTCCCAACCCACATAGGAGAACCCCCATGCTCGAAATGCAGCCTCCGCCCCGCCCCGGCACCTTCGTCGAATACGAAACCTGGACCATCCGCCCCGGCCTCGAAGACCAGCACCACGATATGATCCGCACCTGGTTCCATTTCGTGCGCGAGCACCACGACACCCTCTTCGCCGAATGGAAATCCATGCGCTATTATCGCCAGGTCGATCGCGACGGCGCCCCCGTCGGGCGCTACATCATGCTCTTCGAATTCCACACGCTCGAAGGGCACCATGCCTACAAAGAACGCCGCAAAGATTACAGCGGCCCCTACGTGGCCTATGGCAAAATCGACCCTTACCAGTTCTTCATCGTCGAGTCGGTAACCACCGATTATTGGGAGCCGCAAGAAACCGCGCTCTGGGCGGAATACGCGCCGCTCTAAAGCGATCAGCCGTAGCGACCAGCCGTCATTGCGCGAAACAGCGCCCTTCAGTGGTTTCCGTTGCCATTGTTCTGCGCGCGCTGGGCGCCGCCATCGCCGAAGTAATAGCCGATGATCCCGCTGAGCGCGTAGCCGATCAGGTCCGGTACCGCTTGCGATTGTAAAGCAAGATAAGCGGCGACCAAACCGAAGAGCACGACGAGGAAGGCTTTGACCGCACGCGGCGAAGTCAGCTGGTAGATGGCGCCGGGCACAGAGTTTTCAGACGAAGGGCGTTGCATGGGGGCCTCCTTAATCTGCGGATGCCCCCATCGTCGCATGGCTGCTGGCCCTTTGTGCCGCGGCGTATGTCCCTATTCCGCCGCCAGCACCACCTCCAAATCTCTCACCGCCATCATTCAGTTTGCCCGCGATGCGCAATAATGACACTATGAATACCCTCTACTACGGCGATTGCCTCACCATCATGGAAAATATGATGGAAGCGGGTAGCGTTGACCTGATTTATCACGATCCGCCTTTTAATTCCAAGCGAGATTACAACGCGATATATAAAGACGAGGCGGGTAGGCCACTACCGCACCAGATAGAAGCCTTCAAAGACACCTGGCAGCTGGATACTGAGCGCGGCAAGCGTATCAGGGAATTGCCGAAACGGATGGGGCAACACGGCATCAACAATGATAGATGGATATTTAATGACGATGATGTCCGCATTCCGATACTGGGAGCATCAAAGCAGCGTTATGAATATGAACGTGTAACGAACGGTGGATGGCGGCATCGATGGGCGCATCTATTTTGATATGCCTGGCGAGAAGACGTTGCAAAGCATGGCACTGGAAGTTAAAGGTGGTGTGAATGTGAGCATTGGTGAAGTGCGTAAATTAAATAATGCGCTGAACCACCCCAGCATTCAAATGGCGGGCTTGATTGTGATGTATGAGCCCAGCGAGCGGCAAAAGGCTAGCTTCAATAAGGAAATGGCGCTAGCGGGATATGTGCAAATTGGGCACGAGCATTATCCTAGGTTGCAACTGCTAACAGTGCAGGAGATACTTGACGGCAAGCGTTTCCAGTTACCTGCGCCAGCCGAAAGATCTGGGAAATCCTATACCGCCAAATTGCCAGGGTCGTTTAGCGATCTCCTGAATTCCTAACCCACCCACCGCGCCAACCGCCAAGGCGCTTCGTCAGGCAATTTCCCTACTCAAAAGAAAACCCCAGCTCCTCCAGCGTTGGCCGCAAATCGGCGCGCCGCGGCCGGCTGAAACCGCGGGCGATGACCCCGCTCCAGGCGGCGTCCGGTGACTGGCGGCCCTCATCGCTGATAATGGTCGGCCAGCGCAGCGTCGTATTGGTGCAATTCGCTCTCCAACGCCGCCTCGTCATATTGCTCGCGGTGGACGATGACCGACAGCGGCAGGCGCGGCTTTTGCGGCGGCTCTTCCGCCGGCCAGCCCAGGCACAACCCGAAAGCGACGTACACCCCCGGTGGCAAGCCCAATTCGGCGGCGACGGCCGCCGGCTGGTTGCGCATCCCGCCGATCATCACCGCCCCCAGCCCGATCGATTCCGCCGCCAGACAGAGCGACATGCCCAGCAGCGCCGCGTCGATTGTGGCCACCAGCGTGTTCTCCGTATTCTGCGCCAGCCGCGCGTCATGCCCTTCGCAAGCGCGCCGCAAACGACGGATGTCGGCGCAAATTGCCGTGAACACCGGGCATTCGGCGACGTGCCGCTGCTTCCCCGCCAGCTCGGCCAGGCGCTCTTTTCGCCCCGCGTCGCGCACCACGACGAGCGAATACGCCTGCATATTGGAGGAAGTCGGCGCGCGCTGCGCGGCCGCCCACAGGCGCTGCAGCGTCTCTTCCGCGATATCCTCGTCCCGATAGCGGCGGATGCTCACATGCCGCGCGAGCGTCTCGAGCACACTGGCGCTTCTGTTCTTGCATGCGCTCAGTCTCTTCCTCTTACTGGCCCTCATCAAAATCTCCATGCGGCGCGTTTCGGCGCTATTATGCGACCCGCCCGCGCGCCTAAAATAACGCCTGCCTTTTATCATGGATTGAACTTCCGCGCTATCCCATTCTGCGCGAACGCGTTGGGCCATATCCCCCGCCCAGTTCTGTGCGTCTTTCGCTTCGTTTTCATCGTGCATCCAACCGCTCTTCCGATTTTCGCGGCGCAAGCCATGGAGGGTTAGTGTGCCGCCTTTTGCCCGATTGCAAGGTGAGCAGAGCAGGATGCGATTGACGATGCTATTTACGCCGCCATCAACGCGGGGCATGATGTGGTCCACTTCCATAAAAGCGGATTCCAGAGCGCGCCCACAACCACCACAGACCACCTTGTCGCACTGACCTTGCGCGCTTTCCAACAGAGCCCGGATTTGTTTCGTACTGAGTTTCTCCCAGGGTTCCTGCGGGATAGGCGTCTTGAGTCTGAGGTAGGGCACTGTTTCTTCCTTGGCATCGGTGCGTGTCGGCGGGGTGGTTTCCAGGGTGATGTCGCCTTTGTGCAACAAGCCGATTTGCCGCGCCGATTCCAAATCTGCTGTGTATAAACCAGTCCTTCTCTAGGCGTTCCAGGATGACATCGGGTGCTTTGGGCCAGCGATCCATGCCGACCCATTGGCGGCCGAGTTTCTCGGCGGCTACGCAAGTGGTGGCACAACCGCAAAAAGGGTCTAAAACGATATCACCCTCGTTGCTACTGGCTTTGATGATGCGTTCATAGAGCGCGAGCGGCTTTTGTGTGGGGTAGCCAAGGCGCTCTTTATCTTCACGATTGAGTTGCTGAATACCAACCCACCAGTCAGGGCATAATGCTCCTGCAGATACGGCATACCGGTAAACTTTGCCTGTTTTCTTGTCGCGCTTTACTTGCCACTCTTGACCATGCTCATCCAATTCGATTTTCATGTGTGTCTTTTTGCGAGGCAACCGGACACTATCGGCATCGAAAAAGCGATCATTGGACTTGGAATAGTAGAGTATGATGTCGTGTTTACTGGCAAACTGTTTGCGACTTCGTCCACCAATCTCGTAGCACCAAACAATCTCATTCCGAAAATTCTTATGCCCGAACACGGCATCCAGCAGGCATTTCACCCAGGCGTGTGCCGTGTGGTCTATATGCAAATACAGACTACCATCGGGGCGCAGTATGCGGTGCATCTCTATCAGCCTCACTGCCATGAAGCACAGGAAAGCGCCCATATCCTGCCCGTAGGCGTGATTCGCCGCGTCTATGACTTCATACACAGTGCGCCAGTCATCAAACAAGGAATCCATCCAATCAGGATGAACATCCTTATCCCATGACCACTTATCGCTGAACTCACCTTTCTTATCGTGGAAATCTCGCTGTTTCTTAAAAGGTGGATCGGTGGCGATAAGGTGCACGGTTTCGCTATTCATCCCACGCAGGAAGTCCAGGTTATCACCGTGATAGAGCGTTCGGTTCTTGAAGTTGAGTTCTGTCATTTCTCCTGTCCGGATTTCTGATTGGAATAGTCTGGAAGCATATCACCAGGCCGCAGTACGGTGTGGGAAGCAAGGCTTGAAACCAGCGCAAATAGAGAGCAACGGTTCTCTTCCTATGCTTATTTTAACTAACTCCAGCGCTCAGCCCGCCCCCAACCCCCGCAACACCGTCAGGATATCCTCCGCCGGCACGTCCCACACAATCTCCGGCTGCCCAATCCCCCGCAGCAATACGAATCGCGACCGCCCACCGACCCATTTCTTATCCGTCGCCATCGCCGCGTAGAGCGCGCTCGCTGCCATCCCCTCTTCCAGCTGTCGCGACAGGCCGATCAGCGCCAGCGCAACATCTACCCGCGCCGCCAGCCCCGCTTCGCAAAGCCCCAGCCGCGCCGAGAGCCGCGCCGCCGCCAACAAGCCCACCCCCACCGCCTCGCCATGCTTCCAGCGATAGCCGGATACCTGCTCGACCGCGTGCGCGAAGGTATGCCCCAGGTTCAAATGCGCGCGCCGTCCCTGCTCGAAAGGATCCGCTTCCACCACATCGATCTTTACCCGCAGTGCGCGCCGCAACAGCTCCGGCAAATCCGCCGCTGCGGGCCGTCCACGCTGCAACCACCGCGGCGCCAGCAACTCCTCGTCCGCCAGCAAGCCGTGCTTCAGCACCTCCGCCATCCCGCAGCGCCATTCGATCGGCGGCAGCGTCTCCAGTAGCTCGGGGTCGAGGATGACGGCGGCCGGTTGCAAGAAAGCGCCGACCAGATTCTTGCCCTGCCGCAGATCGACGCCCACCTTGCCGCCAACGCTCGAATCGACCATCGCCAGCAGCGTGCTCGGCATTTGGACCAGGCGGATGCCGCGCAAGAAGCTCGCCGCCGCGAATCCGGCCGCATCGCCCAAAACGCCGCCGCCCAGCGCCAACATCGTCCCGTCGCGCTGGATCCCCACCTCGATCATCTGCGAATATAGGCGCTCCACCGTGGCCAGGTTCTTGGCTCCTTCGCCATCGGCGATAGTCAGCAGCGTGGCGTTCGGCAGAGTCTCCGTGACGGCCCGCGCGTGCTCTGCAGCGATTCCTTCGCTGCTGACCACAACCACGCGCCTCCCCAATCCATAGGACGCGCCGATATCTGCCAGCCGCCAGCGCAGCCCCGCCCCCACATAGATGGGGTAGCTGCCCTGCGGCGCGCGGACGGTCAGGCGAGTCGGGTAACGCGCGTCCACAGCGCCCAAACCTCGTCGGCAACGTGGTGTGCGTGGCGGCCATCGGTGGCGATATGGTGCGGGAATTCCATGTAGCGAGGTTGCCGCGCCGCCAACAGCTCCCACCAATTCTGCCCGAAAAGTGGCCGCGTCTCGTCTTCCAGTGAGAGGCGAGTGGCGATGGTATCCTCGCGCGCCGTCAGGCAGACGATGAGGGCGCGTTCGGCGAAGACGTCTGCGTTTTCGGGCAGCAGCAATGTTCCGCCGCCAGTGGTGATGAGCAACCCATCCTGCCCCGCCAGTTCGCGGCAGAGCGCCGCTTCGTATTCGCGCAAACGCTCCTCGCCCTCCTTCACGAAAATGACCGATACGCTGCACCTATGCCGTTCAGCCAGCAGCATGTCTGTATCCACCCAGCGCAAACCCCCGCGCGCGGCGAGGATGCGGCCGACGGTCGTTTTTCCCGTGCCCATGAAGCCGGTCAGGACGAGAGAAGTAGGTGGTTTTGCCGCAATTTGCGCTTTCATGCGTGGTGATAAATTCCAGGGATCATCCATTATCATCATCGTAGCCGAAGCGCCAGCGCCTGTCATCCATCGGCAAATCATCCAGGTGCGC
Source organism: Phototrophicaceae bacterium (assembly GCA_965237765.1). Lineage (GTDB taxonomy): Bacteria > Chloroflexota > Anaerolineae > Aggregatilineales > Phototrophicaceae > WTGJ01. Next base: position 1,094,604 of record OZ250157.1, on the reverse strand, counting down.
CCGCCGCAGGGCGGCGAAACGCGGCCGCTGCTCCACCAGGCTATCGCCGCCCAGCTTCGCCGCCAGCTCCTGCGCGAGCACGAGGGCCAGCATCGCCTCCCCGACCGGCACCGCGCGCGGCAGGGCGCAAAAATCGCTCCGCTCATAGGCGGTTGGCGCCGCTTCGCCCGTCGCCAAGTTGACCGAATCGAATCCCTGCAAGACGGTGGCGATGGGCTTCATGGCCACGCGCGTGACGATGGGCTGCCCGGTCGATATGCCACCCTCAATGCCGCCGGCGCGGTTGCCGCGGCGCGTCAAATTCCCCGCCTCGTCGCGGGTTATCGCGTCGTGCACCGCCGTCCCGCGCCGCCTGGCGTTCTCAAATGCGGGGCCAATCTCCGCGCCCTTCATCGCGTGGATGCTGACCATCGCCGCCACGATCCGCGCATCCAACCGCCGGTCGTAATGCGCGTGCGAACCGAGCCCCGGCGGCGCCCCGAGCGCGACGACTTCGAAAATCCCACCGAGCGTATCCTGGTCGATCTTTACCTGGCGGATGGCCTCGTGCATCGCCACCGCGGCCTCGGCATCTGGGCAGCGCACATCGCTCGCTTCAGCGGCCTGAAAGCGCGCTTCGTAGGCGCCCTCATCATTGAGCGGCGGCAGATCGACGCCCACCGCGCCCAGTTGACAGACATAACCGCCAATGCGAATGTCGAATTCAGCCAGGTAGGCGCGGCAGATGGCCCCGGCGGCGACGCGCATGGTCGTCTCACGCGCGCTGGCCCGCTCTAGCCCCAGGCGCAATTCGCGGTAGCCATATTTCAGCGCGGCGGTGAGGTCCGCATGACCGGGGCGCGGCACGCTCATCGGCTCAATATCGCGCTCCCGCCAGTTGGCAAAATCGCGATTGCTGACGTGCAGGGCAATCGGCGCGCCGGTGCTTTGCCCGGCCATCACGCCGCCGCTGATGCGCACGCGGTCGCGCTCGATCTGCATCCGCCCGCCAGATCCGTAGCCGCGCTGGCGGCGCGCCAGCTGCTCATCGATCAGCGCGTTCGGCAGCGGGATGCCGGCCGGCATCCCCTCCAGGATGGCCGAAACCTGCGGGCCGTGGCTTTCACCCGCAGTGAGGAGGCGGATCATGATGGTTCCCCGCCCCACAATTCGCGTTCCGCCGCCGCGCGCATCACGTCCACTGGCGCTTCTTGCCCCGTCCAGATCTCGAAGGCCAGCGCGCCTTGATGAATCAGCATACCCAGTCCGCCGATCGCTCGTCCGCCCGCTGCTTCCACCTGCTGCATCAAGACCGTGCGCGCCGGGCGATAGACCATATCATAGACCGTCACGCCCGCTGGCAAGGGTATTTCCGCTGGCCAGGGGCTCGCCTGCGCCGCCCTTTCGTCATCGGCGTGTTCCATACCCACCGAGGTGCAATTCAGCAACAATTGCGGCCGCCATGCCGCCAGCTCCTGCTTATCGAGCCGCTCCGCTTCCACGCCCAGATCGGCGATCAATCGCTCGGCGCGCGCGGGAGTACGATTGTGGATCGCCAGTCGCGTGCCCGCCTCCGCCAGCGCATATACCGCCGCCCGCGCCGCGCCGCCCGCTCCTAAAACCAGCGCCCGCTGCCCGCGCAACGCCACCTCATGCGCCGCCAGATCCGCCAACAACCCACCGACATCCGTGTTGCTACCGCGATTCACCCGAAAATCAATGGTATTCACCGCGCCCACCGCTGCCGCCGCCGCGTTTGGCTCCACGAAGGGCAAGACGGCTTCCTTCAGCGGTATGGTTACGTTGAGACCGAGGTAGCCGCCCTCATCCCGCAACGTGCGGATATGGCTCCGCAGCTGGTCGGGCGGAATCGGCAAAAGGTCATATTGCCAATTGTCCATGCCGAGGGCGCGGAAGGCGGCGTTATGCATGGCCGGGCTGAGCGAGTGCCCCAGCGGCCAGCCGATGATCCCGACGCGATTCATGTTGTCGCCCCTTCTTCTCGCAGCGCCGCGCCCAGCCCGGCCATCGTCGCCGCGAAACCCGGAAAGCTATCGCGCGCGCAATCGGCACCGTCGATGAGTGTAGCGCCTTCCGAGAGCAAACCGGCCGTGGCCAGGCTCATGGCGATCCGATGGTCGTCGTGGCTATCCAGGCGCGCGCCGCGCAGCCTTTGCGGCCCGCGCATGACGAAGCCATCCGCCCGTTCCTCCAACTTCGCGCCCATCTGCCGCAGCGCCGCGGCCATCACTGCCAGACGGTCGCTTTCCTTGACGCGCAATTCCGCCGCCTCCCGCAGCCGCGTTTCGCCCTCTGCCTGCGTGGCGGCCACCATCAGCAGCGGGATTTCATCGATCATGCGCGGAATGAGCGCCCCGCCCAGCTCCACGCCCCGCAGCGGCGCCGCGCGCGCGCGCAATTCGCCCACCGGTTCGCCCGCCTCTTCGCCCGTCACCTTCACGGTGATTTCCGCGCCCATCCCCTGCAGCGCCTCCAGCAAGCCAGTGCGCGTCGGGTTGAGGTTGACGCCGGTCAGCGTGATATCGCTGCCGGGCAGCAGGACGGCCGCGACGAGCGGAAAAGCGGCCGACGAGAAATCGCCCGGCACGCGCAGATCGAGCGGTCGCAGCTCCCGCCCAGGTTGCAGCACCACCGTGCCGCCCTCGCACGCCAGATCCGCGCCCATCGTCCGCAGCATGCGCTCGCTGTGGTCGCGCGTGGCTTGTGTCTCCTCGATGGCCGTGGCGCCATGGGCGAAGAGCCCGGCCAGCAGGATGGCCGATTTCACCTGCGCGCTGGCGATCGGCAGGCGGTAATGGATGCCATGCAGGCGCGCGGGCTGGATGCACAGCGGCGCGATATCGCCTGGCGCGTTGATATTGGCGCTCATCGATTGCAGGGGCGCGATGATGCGCCGCATCGGCCGGCGGCGCAGTTGTGTGCTGCCATCGAGCCTGCTGGCGAAGCGCTGCCCGGCCAGGATGCCCGCCAGCAAGCGGAAGCCCGTGCCCGCATGGCGCAGGTTTAATGCTTCTTTCGGCGCTCGCAATTCGCCGCCGCGTAGGCGGATCTCGCCATCGGCATGCTCGATCGCCACCCCCAGCGCGCGGCAGGCGCCCATCGTCGCTTCCGTATCGCCCGCCGCCAACCAGCCGCGAATGCGTGATTCCCCCGCCGCCAACATGCCGAGCAACAGCGCCCGGTGCGAGATCGACTTATCGCCCGGCACCGACGCCCGCCCACGCAGGGCCGTGCCGCTGCTTTGAACGTGCCATACGCCCCTGCTGTCGGCCCGGGTATCGCTCATGACGGTGCCCCCTCCCCCTGCTCGCCTCCGCAATCAGGCCTTGCGCCCGACCGCTGCGGCCACCTGTCGCACGTTCTCCATCAACGTGCGGAAGCGCTTCGGCGTCAGGCTCTGGCGGCCATCGGAGAGGGCTTTATCCGGTTGCAGGTGCACTTCCAGCAGCAGGCCATCCGCCCCGGCGGCCACCGCGCCGCGCGCCACCGCCTCCACATATTCCCATTTGCCGACTGCGTGGCTCGGGTCGGCGACGACAGGCAAATGCGTCAGCTGTTGCAACGCCGGGATGGCGCCCAAATCGAAGGTGTTGCGCGTCATCGTTTCGAAGGTGCGGATGCCCCGCTCGCAGAGAATCACGCGGCCGTTGCCGTGCGAAAGGATGTATTCTGCCGCCATCAGCAGGTCTTCCAGCTTGCTGCTCATGCCGCGCTTGAGCAGCACGGTCTGTTGGCTCGCGCCGCACGCGTTGAGCAGCGGGAAGTTTTGCATATTGCGCGCGCCCACCTGCAGGACATCGGCGTATTCGGCGACGATCGGCACCAGCTCCGGCGACATCACTTCCGTGACGATAGGCAAGCCGGTTTGCTCGCGCGCTTCGGCCAGCCACTTCAAACCGTTTTCGCCATGCCCCTGGAAGCTATAGGGTGAGGTGCGCGGTTTGTAGGCGCCGCCGCGCAGGGCCGTCGCTCCCGCTTCCTTGACGGCATGCGCAGTCTCTATGATTTGCTCGCGGCTCTCCACCGAGCAGGGGCCGGCGACGACGAGCACCTTCTCGCCACCCATTAGGTTACCGTTCAGCGGCACGAGCGTATCGTTGGGGTGGAAATCGAGGCTGGCGAGCTTGTAAGGCGCCGAAACGCGCAGCACCTTCTCTACCTCCGGCATGGCGCTGTAATTCTCCTCGCGCAAGGGCGTGGGGCTATGGCCGACGACGCCGAGGATGGTGCGCTCCTCACCCTCGGAGAGGTGCACTTCGTAACCATCCTCCTTGATGCGCGCCATCAAATTGTAAATTGCCTCTGCGCTGCAATTCTTTTCCATCACGACAATCATGATTCTTCCTCCTTCATTGCCAGGTCCGGCCGTAGGGCGGCCGCTTCCCCTAGGTAAACGTGCTGGATTTCCGCGAGGGCGCGCGCCGTCTGCCAGTGGATCAGCACCCGAATCACGCGCGGTAGCGCGCCCCGCACCGCTTGCTCCTGCGCGCCGAAGAGCGCCACCCGCCGCCAACCCATGCGCCGCGCCGCACCCGCCGGATAGGCCGCCGTCAAATCCGCCGTCGTGCTTAAAAACACGCTGGCGACGTCATCCTCGCGGATGCCGTTGGCGGCGATCAGCGCGCGCAGCAATTCCTCCGCTCCGGCGAGAATGGCCGCCTCGTCATCACAGGCGATCTGGATGGCGCCGCGGACGCCGCGGACGCTCCGTAAAGCCTCCCGAACCTCTCGTTCGCCCCGAACACCTTGTTCGGCTTCCATCGCACCCCCATTTGCCAACAAAAAAGCGCAAGGAGTTTGGGGAACTCCCTGCGCCGGAAACTTATATCCTGGCTACGTCGTCAGCACAGCGACCTGTGCGCGACGTGGGCTCGCCCCATCGCTCCTATGGCGCTGCTAAAATAGTAGTATGACCAACTGTCATTCATATCTTAATACTACCGCACCCAATTCACCAATGTCAAGACTTTAAGGTAGATTGATAACCGATACATAAAGCAATCGAGTCAACGATATCATCCATTTGTTCACTGTTCAGTACGCCAAGTTTGCGGATAAAGCGCTTGATAGATAAATTCTTGATTTGGAATGTGTCTGCCCAGCTATCATTAGAAAGACCATTATTTATATCCGCAATGATCTTCACCATCAAGATATTATTCTTGAACCCTGGGTTTCCCTTAGTGAACGGAACGACCACTCTTAAAGGCAGCCTTCTGCCAAAACTGTCCACACTGATAACTACCGCAGGGCGTTCCTTCTTTATTTCAGCCCCGATTTGTGGGAAAAAACGAACACACCAAACTTCGCCCCGTCGTGGATTTGGTGGCCTAATATTGGTCATTTACAGCATATCCTCGTCGATAGTATCGATAATCTCGTAATTGTTTACATCAACCTGTTCTAATGACCGTTCTATCCAGTGCTCGCGTTCCTCTAAAGGCAGCGTCAATAATTCCTTGGCGCTGAGAAGTTCGTCACGGGGGGAAGTTGGAGGTTCAGTTTTTACTCCATAGTGGGGAAACACTTGTCGGATTTGATCCAGTGAGACCAACTGCTCTTGCAAGCCATGTTGAATCATTTGCTCGAGCAGGTTCGGTTCCTCGGCAACGACATATGCGTATTCGGTGGGCTCTGCTTTTTTCCAGCCTAGCATACTGATCTGCGGCCAGAGTGTGTCTGCATAGGCCTTGGAAATGATGCCCAGGTCCTTGGCTCGAAATATCCAGCCCTGAATGCTCAGGCCATAACGCCGTTTGAGTGTGCCCAGTTCCTGGAGTGAGATTCTCTGACGTTTTCTTCCCAATTCGTATTGAGCTACTTCTGCTGGCACAAGTAAAGCGGCGGCAAAACGATGTGCAAGCTTTTCGGAAAGGTCATCGCTGGTACGCATCAGCAAATGACCCAGCTCGTGCGCCAAACTAAAACGCTTACGATCTACTTGACGATCGGTATTCACCACCGTGATCGGCACTGTATTGTTCAACCAACCCGACAAACCATCAAATCGCCCCGTTTTTTTGTTCCAGTCAATCACAATTACGCCATTTGATTCAGCCGTAAAAGTCAGGTTTTCAATAGGGTGACGTGGGTGCAATTTCCATGCGCAACGCAGCTCCTGCGCTGCCGCTTCCGCGCCTTCCATGTCGGAGACGGCGCGCGGTTGCGGGAAAGCGGCCCGCTCATCGGGATACAGCATGCTACGAAGCTCAAGGTAAAGTGCCGCAACATCTAGTGCGTGGCCTTCGATCGCCTCTTGTTCTCTGGTTGGTAGAATGCTGTGCTTCCGGTAAGACAACCATTCAATATTCGCGCTTGGCGTGCTGAAGAAATACTCCGTACGCACCCCGAACAGACTCGATAACTCCAGCAACACCCGCGCGCTCGGCTCTCTTTTCCCATTCTCATAGTTGGAAATCGCCGCTTTCGTCGCTGAAATCCCAGCCTGATTCAAGGCTGAGGCAACCCCTTCCTGCGTCAACCCGGTCAGTTGCCGAGCCAGACGGATCCGTTTACCAATCATCCCCCAACCCTCCTGTCTGTTGATAAGATGCCTTAATTTACATAAAAAGTCAACGATATTCAAGTCAGGGCTGCTCGTGGCCCTTTACTGTACCTCCGCCGCCCCATCCAAAAAATTCTGCAGCAACCGCGGCCCCGTTTCCGTCAAGAAGCTTTCGGGGTGGAATTGCGTGCCGACGATCGGCCGCTCGCGGTGCGCCAACCCCATGATGGTGCCATCTTCGCTGCGGGCGATGATGCTCAGCTCCGGCGGCAGGCTCGCTTCCTCCACCATCAGGCTGTGGTAGCGCGTGGCCACGAAAGGCGACGGTAAGCCGGCGAAAAGCGGATGCCCTTCATGCGATATTCGCGAGGTCTTGCCGTGCATCAGCTGCCTGGCGTGCACGATCCGCCCGCCGAAAGCCTCGCCAATACACTGGTTGCCCAGGCAAACGCCCAGCGTTGGGATTTCCGGAAAACGCCGCAAAATATCCAAGGAAACCCCCGCATCGCGCGGATAGCCAGGCCCGGGCGAAATCACCAGCGCCGCCGGCCGCATCTCTTCCAGCGCCGCCAGCGTGATCTGATCGTTCCGCCGCACCGTTAAATCTGCCCCCAACCGCCCCAGCATCTGGACGAGGTTGTAGGTGAAACTATCGTAATTATCGATGACGATGATCATGATTCTCCTCCAAAAATCAGTCCGCTTTCAGCGAAGCGAATCGCGGCGGCCAACGCCTGTGCCTTGTTCACGCATTCCTGGTGCTCGGTGGCCGGCACGCTATCAGCCACGATGCCCGCGCCAGCCTGCACCGTGCAGCGCGCGCCCTGCATCAGTAGCGTGCGGATGGTGATGCACATATCCATCGATCCATCGTAACTGAAATAGCCCACCGCGCCGCCGTAAGGCCCCCGCTGTGTGCCTTCCAGCTCCTCGATGATCTCCATCGCCCGCACCTTCGGCGCGCCCGATAGCGTCCCCGCCGGGAAGGTCGCGCGCAGCAAATCGAAGGCGTCCAACTCGGGGCGAATCCGCCCTTCGACATGGCTGACGATGTGCATGACGTGCGAATAGCGCTCGACCTCCATCTGCTCGACGACCTCCACGCTGCCATATTCGCAGACTCGGCCGAGGTCATTCCGCCCCAAATCCACCAGCATGACGTGCTCCGCGCGCTCTTTTTCATCGGCGAGCAGCTCGGCGGCCAGCGCATCATCCTCCGTGGCATCACGGCCGCGGTGGCGCGTCCCGGCGATGGGGCGAACAGAAGCGACGCCATCCTCCAGGCGCACCATCATCTCCGGCGAGGCGCCAATCAGGCGCAGATCGTCACCAAAATCCAGCAGGAACATATAGGGTGAGGGGTTGAGGGCGCGCAGGGCGCGGTAGAGCATCATCGGCGCCGCGGAGGTGCGCGTGCTGAAACGTTGCGAGAGCACGACCTGAAAGATATCCCCCTCGCGGATGTATTCGCGCGCGCGCCGCACCATCCCCTCATAACGCGCGGGCGTCATGTTGGATTGCAGCGGCTCGTTCAGCGGCGCGGAATGAAGGGCCATCCCGGCGGCCAGCGACGGCAGCGGCGCGCGGATGATCGCTTCCACCTCATCGACGCGCGCGCGGGCGGCATCATAGGCCGCGTCAGCGTCGCCATTTTTCTCAGCGAGGCGCGCGTTGGCCAGGATGAGCAGCTCGTGCCGCACGTGGTCGAAGATGGCCAGCGCCGCCGGCACCATGAAAGCGGCATCGGGCACGTCCATTTCCGCCGTCGTCGTTTCCGGCAGGCGCTCGAAGAATCTCACGCATTCGTAGCCCAGATAACCGACCGCACCGCCGACCAGCCGCGGCAACCCGGGCATGGTCACCGGCCGGTAATGAGCTAGTTCCGCCTGGATGACATGCAGCGGGTCTTCGCCATCGCGCAGCGCGCGCGTCTCGCGTTGGCCCGGCCGCTCCAGCGTCACCTCGCGCCCGCGCAGGCTGATCAGCAGTTGCGGTTCGACGCCAATAAACGAATATCGCCCGACGCGCTCGGCCCCCTCCACGCTTTCCAGCATGAAGGCGCGCGGGAAACGCTGCCGCAATTTCAAATAAATTGAGACCGGCGTCTCCAGATCCACCAGCAAACGCCGATACACTGGCACCAGGTCGCCCTGAGCGAATAGTTCTCGAATCTCTTCCCGTCGGGGCTGGGTGGTTTCCATACTTCCCCCTGATTCACAAAACATCCCCATCCATTGGACAGGGACGAGAAGGGATTTTCCCGCGGTGCCACCCTGATTGGCGGAGGACGGCGTGCCGCCCTATGCCCACTCCGAGGCGCCCGGATCATGTCAGAAGGCTACAACCCTCTGACGGAAGCCTTTCGCCGTAACGGGGCGAGGCGTTCCTGAAACGCCAATCCGGCCACGGATACTGGCGGATTTTCGCGCAATCCGCTTTCCCCGTGGCGACTCCCCGGCCCATTCCGCGCCCGCGCCAGAGCGCCCTCGCAGTCATACGGGCGCCTCTCTGGCTGACGCGACCGGCGCGTACTTCCCGGTTCGCAGTCGTTAACTTAAGAGTATCGTGTTGCCACCTCAGCGGCAAGCGGCAAGTTTTGCAAACTTGCTCAAATGCCGACGAGCTCGCCCCGCGCGCCCGGGTGGGAGCCGAGCAGCTGAACGAAAGCGCTCCGTTGCAGGAGGCCTACCAACGCCCGCTGGCAATTTTCGTCGCTCCAGTGCCCTTCGAAGTCGACGAAGAAGATGGGCTCCCAGGGGCGGTTGCGACGTGGGCGGCTCTCCACTTTGGTGAAGTTGATGCCGCGCGTGGCTAGTTCGCCGAGGCAGTCATACTGGGCGCAGGTCTCGTGGCGGGTGGCGAAGACGATGCTCGTCTTGTTATACCGGCTGCGCGGCGCGTGGGTGGTGCCGACGACGAAAAAGCGCGTGTAATTGTAGGGTGCGTATTCGACATTCGGCGCCAACACTTCGAGATCGTACAACTCGGCGGAATAAGCGCTGGCGATGACACCCGTCGCTGGCTAGGCTTCGCTGGCCAGATCGCGCGCGCTGCCGGCCGTGTTGAAATGGGGCACACCTTCCAGCCCATACCGCAGCAGGAATTGCTCGCATTGCTCGAGCGCCTGAGGGTGAGAGCGCACATAGCGCAAATCCTCCAGCTTCACCTCCGGCCGCGCCAGCAAGGCATGATGCACGCGCAGGATGACCTCGCCCTGGATGTGCAGGTTGTTTTCCAGCAATAAATCGTAGGCGCTCAGCACCCCGCCCGCATACGTATTCTCCACTGGCAGTATGGCGTGTTGTGCCAGTGACTCTTCCAAAACGTCGAACAGATCCGCAAACCTCGGCCGCGCCAGCAGCGTGACCTCGTCGCCGAAATGCTGGCGCGCCGCCTGCTCGGAATACGAGCCCGGTACCCCTGAAAAGCGACGGTCAAATCCATAAGAGTGCACCTGCTTCCCTAAAAGGCGACCATTATAGCAATTTTGCGGCCGCTGGTAATGACAGAGATGGCTGCCGCGACCTTAAAGCCCGACGAGCTCGCCTTCCACCGCCGGGTAGGAGCCGAGCATCTTGACGAAGGACGCGCGTTGCAGGAGCGCCGTCAGCGCTTCCTGGCAAGCGGCGTCGCGCCAATGGCCTTCGAAATCGACGAAAAAGATCGGCTCCCAGGGACGGTTGCGGCGCGGGCGGCTCTCTACTTTGGTGAGGTTGATGCCGCGCGTGGCCAGTTCACCGAGGCACACATAAAGAGCAGCCGGCTCATGCCGCGTGGCGAAGACGATGCTCGTCTTGTTGTATTCCCCCCGCGGCGGGTCATCGACACCGATGACGAAGAAACGCGTGTAATTGAAGGGCGCGTCTTCGATATTCGGCTCCAGCACTTCGAGCTGGTACAGCTCGGCCGCGAGCTCGCTGGCGATAACGCCCGTCGCTTCCCAGTCCTCGGTGGCAAGGTCGCGCGCACTGCCGGCCGTATCGAAATGGGGCACCGCTTTCAGGCCATGACGGCGCAAGAATTGCTCGCATTGCGCCAGCGCCTGGGGGTGCGAACGGACGCGCCGCAAATCGCCCAGCCTTATCCCCGGCCGCGCCAGCAGGGCATGGTGCACGTGCAGGATGAATTCGCTCTGGATGCGCAGGTCGTTTTCCAGCAATTGCTCGTAGGCGCCCAGCACCGCCCCCGCCTGCGCGTTCTCCACCGCCAGCATCGCGTGTTGCGCTTGCCCCGCGCGCACGGCCTGGAAAAGATCCGCCAATTCCGCGCAAGCCAAGGCCTCGACAGCATCGCCAAAATGCTCACGCACCGCCTGCTCAGAATACGCGCCCGGGATGCCCTGAAAGGCGACGGTCACATTCACACCAATGCTCCTGCCCTAGCTCGCGGCCACCAATCGTAGGTTGGCATCATAGCAGGTTTGCGGCAGCGGCGCGCCCATGATGCGCTACACTCTGGCGAGGCAAAGCGAGCATGAAAAGGGCGGTGACATGCGCGAGCGCATCCCCTTCCCTGCCATCATCGGCTTCTATTGGGGCGGCTTCTGGCTGCTGAATGGACTGGATGCCGTCTTCAACACTCCGGATTTCTTCGGCTACGACCACGCGGCGGATATGATCGCCCATTTCGCCCTCTTCAACCTGCCCGAAGGCCTGGCGCGCTTTGCCCTCTACCTCCTCGCCGCGCTCGAAATCATCCTCGGCCTCTCCTTCATCGCCTCCCTCGTCAGCGCGCGCTACGAAGCTTCCCAGCAACGCTGCAATTTTAAGACCGCCGCCTTCATCTTCATCGCCCTCAGCTTCGGCGATGTCCTCATCGGCGACCAGACCCAGCTCTGGGAGCACGGCACCTACCTCCTGCTCGTGCTCGGCAGCTACCACCTCTATTGCAACCCGCCCCAATTCCGACTCATGAAACGCGAACGGAACGCTTAATCCCTCAAAGGAGCAACTCCCATGGGCAGCGAAATCCTCTCCAATAGTTGGCGCCTCGTCTGGGCGGAAAAGCGCCTCATGCTCATCCCCCTCGTCGGTGGCATCCTCGCCCTCATCATCGGCTGCTTTGCTATCGTAGGAGGGCTGGGTACCGATTTCGTCGATAATTTCAGTGAGCTCAATGACCAAGAGACCGTCACAGAAGCGGATATCAGCCGTGCGATCGATGACACCTTCGCCGGCTTTGGGAGTTCGCAATGGATCCTGAACCTCGTGCTGGGTCTGATCGCCTTTTTCTTCCAATTCGCCACACTGACCGCCGTTTTCCGTGCCTTCGCCCGGCAACCCTACGCCGTCGGCGCCGTCATCAGTGAAACCTGGTCCCGCATCGGCCGCGTCATCCTCTTTACCCTGCTCATCGCTCTGCTGGGCGCGGCCAACACCGCCATCACCGCGATCCTAGTATCCATCTTGCCGGGTTCACTCGCCGCCCTGCTCTCTCTCGCCCTCTGGGTCGCCTATTTCGTGGCCACTTTCTTCCTCCAACCCATCGCCGTTGCCGAAGATACCGGCCCCATCCCGGCCGTCACCCGTAGCTGGGAGCTCGGCCGCAGCGTCGCCCCGAACCTCATCGGTGGCGGCATCTTGCTCATCCTCTTGCTGATCGTTTACGCCATCGGCCTCACCATCACCATGGGCATCCTCTTTCTCATCCTCGCCGCCATCGCCCGCGCCTTAACCGTGCTCTGGGTCGTCGCCGTGGTCGTCGCCTTCCTGGTCTACGGCCTCTCCACCCAGGTCATGGTCGCCGCCTTCCAGGCCCAGCTCTACCAGCACGCCGTCTCCCAGCTCGATGGCGACTCTCCCTCCACACCCGATGACGTTCTCGACGAGGACGCCTTCCACAAACCCAAACCCTGAGCGGTGGCCCGCCACCTCATCCTACGCAGCTGGCTGCTCCCCTGGCAGGAGAAAAGACTGCTCATCCTGCCCGTATTCCTCTTCGTTGCCCTATATACAACGGAATTCCTCGCCAAAAGCCTGGGGCTGGGAATGAATCCTAGGAACCCCGACGCGGGTATCTATACGATACTCGGTTACCCATTGTTTGAGTTTATTGATGCCATAATCTATACGCTCATGGCGGCTTTCTCGGTGGCCATCTCCCTACGTTTCTTGAACAAGCATGAAATAAATCTCAGCCAAATCCTGGCCGATCTGCGATTGCGAATCGGCGCTCTGTTGGTCTTCGCCCTGCTGATCGAATTCCTATTTTTTGTCTTTGCGATTTCCTGGATTCGCATCCGACCGTTCCGAGCATCGTGGCTCCTCCTTGGATACGTACTTTTCTCCCTGATATGGCTGTTACTTGTGAAGATACCCTTCCTCCTTACCTTGCCGACCCTCGTCAACGAAAAAGGACGCTTTCACCACCTGCTCCTACGCAGCTGGCGCTACAGCCGCACCAGCGCCGGTATCATCCTACGCAGCCTGCCCGGCTTGCTATTCACCTTGGCACTGTTGTGGTTCGTAGCGGTCGTCTTGGATAATGTATTCATTATCTGGGTGACTTGGCCAGAAATCGCCATCGGCTTCAATGGCGTTCTGGCGCGCTATTACGAAAGACTGGTAGCGCTACCTATTTGCTGGTCCTACCAGGCCCTCCTCTACCAGCACGCCGTGGCGCTGGCCGATGCTGATGATGACGACGACGATTATGATTATGACGACGCTGATGATAAATTGCTGGCCAAAGCGAAAGCCTGAGTATCGAGGAGCAAATCAGCTCACCAAAATCGGCCACAGCTGGCGACTCATCGGTCTCTGTTGGCAGGTGCTCCGCCATGACCGCGAGCTGATCGTCTTTCCCATCCTCTCCAGCCTGGCGCTCTTCCTTGTCACCGCCGTTTTCTTCATCCCCTTCGCGCCCCTATTGAGTACGGTCTCCGAGCAATCCACGGCCGCCGCCGGCGCGAAGGTGGGCTTTGGCGAAATCGTCATCCTCTTCCTCTACTATTTTGCCTGCTACACCGTGATCATCTTCGCCAATTCGGCCTTGATCGGCGCTGCGCTGATCCGCCTGCGCGGCGGCGACCCCACCCTGCGCGATGGCTTCCGCATCGCCTCGCAACGGCGCCATCCTCGGTTACGCCCTCATCGCCGCCACAGTGGGTACCCTGCTGCACCTCCTCGGTAGCGCCGCCCGCAACCGCGAGAGCAACGTCGTCGTGCGCATCATCGCCGCCATCCTCTCCTCGCTCTTCAGCATCGCCTGGTCACTGATGACCTACCTGGTCGTGCCGGTCTTGGTAGTAGAAAAGGTCGGCCCTATCGAAGCGATCCGGCGCAGCGGTGGCCTCCTCCGCCGCACCTGGGGGGGCAGGTCGTCGGCAACATCAGCTTCGGCCTGGTTACTTTCTTGCTCTTCTTGCTGGCGGCGCTCTTGCTCGCCCTCCCCGCCGGGCTGATCATATCAATACTGGGTCCAGCCCTGGGAGTATTACTGGCCTTCCTCCTCTATATCTTGGTGCTCGGCGCCTTTCTCATGATCTCCAACGCCCTGAGCGGCATCTACCAGGCCGCCCTCTACCTCTACGCCACCGAAAGGGGGATGTGCCGCACTTCAATCGCCACGACCTGGAAGGCGCTTTTCGCCCCAAGAATTAAGCCTACTTCAGCCCGCTCTGCGCGAAGCTCTCCAAAAACCGCCGCTGGAAGAGCATGAAGAGCACCACCAGCGGCGCGATCACGATCAGCGTCCCCGCCATCATCTGGTTGTAATTCGCGCCCAGATCGGTCGTGTGGAAAAGCTTATTCAGCCCCACCGTCAGCGGCCGCACGCTCTCGCTCCGCGTGATGATGAAAGGCCACAGGAATTCGTTCCAGTGGCTGCTGATCGAAATCAGCGCGAACGAGATATACGCCGGGATGCTCAGCGGCACGTAGACATGGCGCATCAGCTGCAACCAGTTCGCGCCGTCCATGCGCGCCGCCTCTTCCAGCTCCAGCGGCACCCCCGGGAACGTCTGCCGCAACAACAGCACCCCGAAAGCCGAACCCCAATACGGCAGCATCAGCGCCAGCTGCGTATCGAAGACGCCCAATTGGCGAATCATGGAGAAATTCTGGATGATGAGGATGCCGCTCGGGATCATGATTTGCAACAGCACCAGGCCGAGCAGCAACCCGCGACCGCGAAAACGTATCCGCGCGAAGGCGTAACCGGCCATCGTCGTCGTCGGGATCTGCACGAGCAGCGTGCCGCTCACGAACAGGATGCTATTGGCGTAATGCGTCGGCCAGGGCGCCACTTCCCAGGCGCCTTCGTAATTATCCCCCGTGAACCAGCAGGGCCCCACCCCCACCGTCGGCCCCGGCGGCTCTTTCTCCAGGTCACAGGCGACAAAGATATTCCCGTTGATGATCGAAGAGCGCGTCGGCCGCACGCTCATCAGCATGCTGAAGATCAACGGCACCAACCACAGCAGCGCGAAGAGCACCGTCAAGACCGTGCCGACCATCCGCCAGCCATCGCCCGCCCGCCGCCGGCCCATCCGGCCGAGCCCCATCATGCGCCTGCACTCCCCAGCACACGCACTGGCCGCCGCATCTCATGCAATCGCGCCAGCGATCGAGAAGTCCGTTCCCACCAGCCCACGCCCCTTGCAGTCGCGCCAGCGACTGCAAGGGGCGTAGCCGCCAGGCTACGACCGTTCATCTTGCCGCCCTCGCTCGAAGAAGAAGAAATTGCTGCTGGTAAACACCAGCAAAATCAGCGCCAATATCACCGTCATCGCCGCCACATGGCCCGCGTTCAGCTTCTCATTCCGCAGCTGGAAGATGTAATAGAGCAATAAATTGCTGCGGTTGGCGGGGTTGCCGCGGCCCATCACTTCCAGTTGCTCGACGGTCTGGAAGCCGAAAGTAACGCCGATGATCAGTAGGAAGAGCGTCGTCCGCCGCAGCAGCGGCAGCGTCAGATTCCAGAACTGGCGGAAAATCCCCGCCCCGTCTAGCTCCGCCGCCTCGTAGATATCGCGCGGGATCCCCTGCACCCCCGCCAAATAGAAGATCATGAAATAGCCCGTCTGCTTCCAGATGTTGACGACGACAACGGCCGGCAGCACCGTATCACGGTTCAGCAACCAGGGCACTGTGCCCAGCTTAAAACTGCGCAGCACGGCGTTGATCAGGCCGATGCTATCCGAAAACAAAAAGGCCCAGATCGTCGCCGCCCCAATCATCGGCAGCAGCGCCGGATAAAAGACGCAAAAGCGCCAGAGCCCCGTCGCCATGATGCGCCGGTTCAGCAGTATCGCCAGCAAGAGCGCCAGCGGCAGGCTGACCGCGAGCGTCCCCGCCGTGAAAAGGAAAGTGTTGCGCAGGATCTTCGTGTATTGGCGGCCGATGAAATGCCGCTCGTTGAAGAGGTCTTCGTAATTCTGGACGCCGACGAATTCGGAAGGCTGGTTGGCGCGTGGGCGGCTGTGCGCGCTATCCCAGAGCGCCTGCACCGCTGGTCGCAACGTGAACATCGTGATGAAGATCAGGGTCGGCGCGACGAGCAGGTAAGGCAGCGCGCGCTGCATCAATGGTCGGCCCGTCTTGCGGCCGCCCGCTAGCGGGAAACTCGCCATCGGCTGAGTACGGCCTCCCTACGCCCATTCACGTGGTTGCGATGGCGGCGGGCGTACCCTAGTGATGTATGCTCCGCCGCCATCGCTTGTCGCTTGCCTGCGGAGCCGCTTACTCCCCGCGGTAGGGTTCGAGCAGCGAGTCGATCTGCTCCTGATAAATCTCCAAAGCCAGCTCGGGGTCGCTTTCGTTGCCGGAGATGATATCGCTCAGCACCGTGTTCACCATCACCTGCACATCGATGGAGCGATAGGTGGCGATCTCCTTATCCGCGTATTGCAGCTGCGCGGGCGCGGTGGCGTATTGTGGCCATTCGGCGACGAGGCTCTGCAGCGTTTCTGTTTCCCAGGCGCTCGGGCGGGAGGCGATATAGCCGGTTGTGCTCGTCCAATCCGCCTGGGTTTCGGCGGAAGCGAGGTGCACGGCCCACTCCCAGGCGGCCTGCAGCTCGGCTTCAGTATGGCTGCCGTCGTCGAAGATGTAGACGTTCCCGCCGCCGGTCGGCGCGCCATAGCCTTCGCCATTCTCATCGGGCGGCCCCGAGGGGAGGAAGCCGGTGCCGAATTCGAAATTGGCATTGTTGCGGATGAAGGTGAGGCTGCCGGTGGTGTGGTAGATCATCGAGGCCGCCCCGGCGATGAAGGCCGCAGGTGTGTCGCCCCAGGCAGAGCCGCCCACCGGCATCACGCCGCGGTCACCCAGCTCTTGAATCGCTGCCAGCGCTGCCAGCGCCGCTTCCGTATTCAGGAAGACTTCCGTCGGGTCTTGGCTCACCACGTTTTGACCGTGGGCGATGGCGAAGCTCTGGTAGAGCCAGCTCGGGAAGTCGCCGGCCAGGGGGATCTGGATGCCGTCGCGCTCGTCCGTCGCCAGCATCACGGCGAATTCGGTCAGCTCATTGACGTTGCGCGGCGGTTGTTCGGGGTCGAGCCCGACTTCGGCGAAATGCTCTTTGTTGTAGTAGAGGATGGGCGTGCTGCGCTGGAAGGGCAGCGTCCACACATTACCGTCAGCGTCCACGCTATTGAGCATGAAAGCGGGGAAAAAATCATCGACGAAGGCCGCCGGGTCATCCAGCTGGTCGATGAATTGCTGGGCGGAGATGATGGTACCATCCTCGATGAAGGAATAGAGGTCGACGGAGAGCATGACGGCCACATCAGGGCCGGCGCCGCCGCCCTCAATTTCGGTGCGCACAGCCTCGCGCGTTTGCCCGTAAGAGCCGGTGAAGACGACGTTGATGGAGACGTTCGGGTGATCAGCGGAGAAGCCGGCGGCGTAGCGCTCGAAGGCCTCCTGCAAGGGGCCGCTGACGGCGGCGGGGTAGTAAAAATCCAGCTCGATCTCGTCTTGCGCGAAAGCCGGAGCGCCGAAGACGAGCGCGCCGAGCAGCAAAACGAACAGGAGCAGACGGTATTTCTGGTTTCCCTCCAGTCGATGGACATCGCGGCAGTATACAGGTTGCGCCGCAATTCACAATATCAGCGCGCGAGTCGCCGCCCTTGCCCGCTCGCGTATACTGGGCACTATGAAAGTCATAACCCTGCTCAACGAAAAAGGCGGCGTCGGCAAGACGACGCTGGCCACCCACATCGCCGCCGGCTTAGCCCGCAACGGCCGCCGCGTCGTCCTGCTGGATGCCGACCCGCAGGGCCACGCCACCCTCTCCCTCGGTGTCGAGAAAGCGCCCGGCCTCTACGATCTCCTCGTGCGCGATGCCCCCTTCCAGGAGGTCCTGCGCCCGGCCGATTCCTCGCGCTATTGTGCAGCCGACGAAGACCTGCGCGGCGCCCTCCAAATTATCCCTTCCAACATAGAAACGCGCAGCATCCCCATCCAAATCTCCGACGCCTTCGTGGTCGCTGACCGCATCCAGGAATTGCGCGACCTGGTGGACCTGGTCGTCGTCGATACGCCGCCTACCCCCTCGATGCTGCATGGCTCCATCTATCTGGCGACCGACGCGCTGATTTACCCCACCAAATGCGAATACCTGAGCTTCGATGGCCTGACCGAAAGCCTCACCCACCGCGAGATGATGGCCGATACGCGCGCGCGCTGGGGCCTGGCGCCCCTGCAGATCCTCGCCATCGTGCCGACGATGTTCCGCCCCGGCACGCTCGTCCACCAGGAGAACCTGCGCCAGCTCCGCGAACGCTACGGCGAGCAGGTCTGGCCGCCCATCGCCCTGCGCACCGTCTGGGCGGAGGCCTCGACCGTCGGCCAGCTCATCTATCGCTTCGCGCCCAGCAGCCCGGCCGCCGCGGACGCGCAGAGCCTCGTGGCCAAAATGGAAACCTGGCTGGCGGAGCCGCAACCATGACCGACGATAACCCGAGAAAGCGCGAGCTGGCACCTCGCAGCCGTAAGAGGCGCCGCCTGCGCGCTACCGACCCCTTCGCCGATACGCCGTCCGGCGATAATCCCCTCAGCGTGAGCGCCGCTGACGCCGCCCTTTTCGGCGAAATCCGCGCGCGCGAGGGTGTCCGGCCGACGTTGCGCCTCTTGGATATCGGCGATATCCAGCCCGACCCGCAACAACCGCGCCGCAGCCTGCCGCTCGCCTTGCGCCGCCAATTCGACGGCCGCGCCGCCTCCATCCCAAAACTGCTTGAGCACTGGGTGGAAACAACCGCGCCCGATGTGCACCTGCGCGCCGCCCTCGCCCTCAGTGAGGACGAATGGGCGGAACCCGTCGGCGAACCAGCTTTCGCCGCGCTGCTCGCCCTGGCCGCCAGCATCCGCCACGATGGCCTGCAGCATCCCATCACCGTGGCGCGAGCGAGCGACAGGGACGCTCGCCCCGAACAGGGCAGCTTCCTCCTCGAGAGCGGCGAGCGCCGCTGGCTCGCTTTCCACCTGCTCTGCCTATATGACCGAGACGGCGACCGCTGGGCGCGCATCCCCGCCAACATCCAGCCCGAGCGCGACGTCTGGCGCCAGGCCAGCGAGAACAGCGCCCGCGACGACCTCAACGCCATCGCCCGCGCCCGCCAATATGCCCTGCTGCTGATGGATCTGTGGCGCGAGCGCGGGCATGAATTCCGGCCCCACGCCGATTTCGCGCACGAGCAAGCCTTCTACGCCCAGGCGAGCGACCACCGCCCGCCCTATGGCAGCGGCGCCCGCCTGCTCAACGCCATGGGCCGCCAACACCGCAACGCCTTCATGCGCTGCCGCCAACTGCTCGACTTGCCCCGCCCGCTCTGGGAGCGCGGCGACGAGGAGAACTGGAGCGAAGACCAGCTCCTCCAATCTGCCAAAGCCGCACCCACCACGGCAACCACGGCCAAAGACTCGCGCATTAAGGACACCCCCAGCCCCTGGGAGCGCCAGTTCGCCCGCTGGCAACGCCAACTGAACCCCGCCAAATTGCGCCGCCTCCCCGCCCCCCAGCGCCACCAACTCCGCGAATGGCTGCGCAGCCTCCTCGCTTCCCTGGGGGAGGATTAACGCGACAAATTCACGCTTGGCGCGCGCTGTTCAGTGGATTATCTTGGCGTAGCCGCCACAAAATCTATGAGACAAACACCATGGCCATGCACGATCCACCTCATCCCGGCCCGGGAATCCGGCTGAACTGCTTAGAACCCCTCGGCCTGAGCGTAACCGAAGCCGCCCGCATCCTCGGCGTCGCCCGCCATACCCTCTCGCGTCTGCTCAACGGCCACGCTGCCATCTCACCGGAAATGGCCATCCGCCTCGAAAAAGTCGGCTGGTCCAACGCCGAATTCTGGCTTCGCCTCCAGTCCTCCTACAACCTCGCCCAGGCCCGCCGCCACGAAGACCAAATCCACGTCACGCCTTACAACCCTGAACCTACAAGCTGACACGCGCCAGCTGAACCCCACCAAACTGCGCCGCCTCCCTGCGCCCCCCAGCGCCACCAACTCCGTGAATGGTTGCGGGGCTTACTGAAGGCACTGGGCGAGGATTAGCGTTTGTTATGTGCAATAACCTCGTTCAACAAGCTTGGCAATGAATTCCTCTTGAGTACCATTACCTTTTAGGTTATTGCAAAAACCGCAGAGCAACTGTAAGTTTTCGATGTCATTTGTTCCCCTTTTTGATCGAGGAATGATATGATCCAGAGTGAGGTTCTTGAAAGATAACCGCTCCTGACAACCTACACAAATACCATCCTGTCGGCCGAACAAAATATGCTTTTCCGTTCTATAATTGGGTCTTTCACCCAGATCCGTACGTTTGGGGATATCAGTGCGGTGTACGATATCGTTGAGTGGTATCAGCTCTTTTTTAAAACGCGATTGAACAATCTCTATTGCCGATTCAGTTACATCAATCCCTACCCACTGACGCTCCAACCGCTCTGCAGCCACGCAGGCTGTCGCGGTTCCATAGAATGGGTCGAAGACGACCTCACCCTTGTTGGATGACGCGCGAATGATGCGATCCAATAAGGCAAGCGGTTTTTGAGTGGGATAGCCGGTATGTTCGATACTCTGAGTTGATCTAATTCTAGAAACATCAATCCAAAAATCCCCAACCATTCTCCTTCTGGCAAGCTGCTCCTCTCTACCGGCCAAAAAATAATCGCCTAGATTTTTCCTACGCTCTAAACTGTGGCCGCTTTTTACTGTGTAAGTGTTTTCTGGATAAGGTATGCGCACCGCGTCTCGATTAAATGTTCCACTTACTGAATCGTTTTTACATAAAACAAAATTGTGTCATGCGAGTGCGGAAATTGATTACGCGTGTTAGTGGGAACTGAGTAACACCAGACAATTTCGTTCCGAAATTGTTTATTTCCGAATACCGCGTCCATCAGCAATTTCAAGTAATGACTTGTCTTTGGGCCGCAGTGTAAATAGATACTTCCCGTGTCTTTTAGGATTCGCTTCATTTCAAACAAGCGAACTGCCATGTAAATGATATAAGCCCGCATTTTTTCGCTATGCGTTTCACGAGCAGTTTTGGCGAGACTGCTGACCGCCGGATCCCGATCGGCGAGTTCACCCAGCCAGACGACTTCACCTACTTTCAGCATCCAATTTAATGGAGCCTCTTTCATTTTGCTGTCACTTTTCATGTTGAACATTTCTAATTGATTGTGTGGTGGGTCTAAATAAATCAGGTCAACGCTTCCAGCGTTCATCCCCAACATAATTTCCAGGTTTTCACCCGTCCACAGAGTCCGATTCGCCCAGTTTGCTCCAGCTTTAAAAACCGACATATACTTGGCCTCATCCATTGTTGATTAACTCTATTGCATTCTCCTATCCTACCAGAACCAACCAAGAATCCCCCCTCCCCCATGCTATAATTAACCCATGCCCCACCCCCGCCCCACCCCCATCCCCCTCGACCTCGCCTGGCTGCGCGAAACCCGCGTCAACCGCCCCGCCGCCGAACAGCGCGCCGCCACCCTCGCCACCCGCCGCTCCATCAAGCGCCAGTGGCAGGCCGCCTGGCTCCTCCGTGCCCTCTCCTGCATCGACCTCACCTCCCTCGAAGGCAGCGACACCCCCGCCCGCGTCCAGCGCCTCTGCGCCAAAGCCCGCCAACCCCTGCGCGCCGAGCTGGTCGCCGCCCTCGGCTACGAGCGCCCCCTGCGCGTCGCCGCCGTCTGCGTCTACCACAGCCGCATCCACGATGCCCGCCGCGCCCTCCGCGGCTCCGATATCCCCATCGCCGCTGTCTCCGCCGGCTTCCCCAGCGGCCAGACCTCCTTCCGCTCTCGCCTGCTCGAAATCGAAGAATCTGTCGAAGCCGGCGCCGCCGAAATCGACATCGTCATCTCGCGTTCCCACGTCCTCACCGGCGATTGGCCCGCCCTCTATGACGAAGTCGCCGCCTTCCGCGAGCGCTGCGGTGATGCGCACCTGAAGGCCATCCTGGCGACCGGCGAGCTCGGCACCCTCACCAACGTCGCCCGCGCCAGCCTCGTCTGTATGATGGCCGGCGCCGATTTCATCAAGACCTCCACCGGCAAGGAATCCGTCAACGCCACCCTGCCCGTCGGCCTGGTGATGGCCCGCGCCATCCGCGCCTTCCACGAGCGCACCGGCCAGGTGGTAGGCTTCAAGCCCGCCGGCGGCATCCGCAGCGCCAAGCAGGCGCTCGCCTGGCAAATCCTCATGCGCGAGGAGCTCGGCCCCGCTTGGCTCGACGCCGCCCGTTTCCGCATCGGCGCCAGCGGCCTGCTCACCGATATCGAACGCCAGCTCCACCACCACGCCACCGGCCGCTACGCCGCCGCCCACCACATCCCGATGAGCTGACCGTGCTCCAGAATTCCAGCCTGGGCCGTAAACTCGATCTCCTGATGGTGGCGCTGGTCATCATCTCCGTCGTCGTGATGATTCTGGAAACCATGCCCGAACTGAGCCGCCTGCGGCGCGCTTTTCTCACCATTGAGGTGATCTTCGTGGTCATTTTCATCGCGGAATATGCTGTGCGCGTATTCGTAAGCCGCCCCCGCCGCGCCTACATTTTCAGCTTCTACGGCCTGGTCGACCTGCTGGCGATTCTGCCCATGCTCCTCCTGCCGACCGCTTCCGGCGTGCGCGTGGTGCGGCTCTTGCGTGTCTTCCGCCTGATGCGCCTCTTCAAGCTGTCCCGCTATACCGGCGCCATCCGCCTCTTTCAGGTCGCTCTCTGGGATATCAAAGAAGAGCTGGTGCTCTTTATGGTGTTCACGATGATGGTCGTCCTCGCGCTGGCCTTCGGCATCTACCATTTCGAGAACCCCGTCCAACCCGAATTCTTCCGCTCCGTTCCCGCCTCGCTGTGGTGGGCGATTGTCTCCCTGACCTCCGTCGGCTATGGCGACGCCTACCCCATCACCACCGGCGGCAAAATCTTCACCAGCTTCATGTTCTTGCTGGGCATGGGCGTCGTCTCGGTGCCATCCGCCCTGCTGGCCGCTTCCCTCAGTAAGGCCGCGCAGGAGACGCGCACGCCAGAAGAAGCGCGTGCGAGCGATCCGCAGGACCGCCTTTCGCGGCCGCAAGAGGCGCGTGCCGTCACTTCGCGGCCGCAAGAAGCGCGTGCCGTCACTACGCGGCCGCAAGAAGCGCGTGCCGTCACTTCGCGGCTGCAAGAGGAACGCATACAATGAAACAACCCCGAATATCCACCCAACAAACGAAGGGCACGCAACCATGACCCTCGAACACATCTACGAAACCCTCTCCTACGGCCCCGCCCCCGAATCCGACGCCATCGCCCAGGAATGGCTCGCTTCGCGCGAGCGCAATTTCGGCCTCTTCATCGACGGCGCATGGCGCTTCCCCGAAGGCGCTAATACTCTCCCCGCCCATAGCCCCAGCAGCGGCGCCCTGCTCGCCCACTGTGTCGATGCCGATGCCGAAGCCGTCAACTCGGCCGTCGCCGCCGCCCAAGCCGCCTTCCCCGCCTGGGCCGCCCTACCCGCCTACGAGCGCGCCCGCCACCTCTACGCCATCGCCCGCGTCCTGCAAAAGCACGCCCGCCTGCTCGCCGTCCTCGAATCGCTCGACAACGGCAAGCCCATCCGCGAAACGCGTGACCTGGATATCCCGCTCGCCATTCGCCATTTCTACCACCACGCCGGCTGGGCCCAGCTCCTCCCCCACACCCTCGCCGAATACGAGCCGCTGGGCGTCGTCGGCCAGATCATCCCCTGGAATTTCCCGCTGCTCATGCTGGCCTGGAAGATCGCCCCCGCCCTCGCCGCCGGCAACACCGTCGTCATCAAACCCGCGCCCCAGACCTGCCTCAGCGCCCTCTGCTTCGCCGAAATCCTCGCCGAAGCCGGCCTGCCCCCCGGCGTCGTCAATATCATCACCGGCGGCGATGCCTGCGGTGCCGCTCTGGTCGAGAGCGAGGGCCTGGCCAAGCTCGCCTTCACCGGCAGCAGCGAAGTCGGGCGCCGCATCCGCCGGGCGACGGCCGGGCGCGGCCTGCGCCTCACCCTCGAGCTGGGCGGCAAATCGCCCTTCCTCGTCTTTGAAGATGCCGATCAAGAAGCGGCCATCGAAGGCCTCGTCGACGCCATCTGGTTCAACCAGGGCGAAGTCTGCTGCGCCGGCTCACGCCTGCTCGTGCAGGAAAGCGTCGCCGAGCCCTTCCTGGCCCGCCTGCGCGAACGCATGTCCACCCTTCGCCTGGGTGATTCGCTGGATAAGGGCATCGACATCGGCGCCCTCATCGACCCGGCCCAGCGCGAGCGCATCGCCCAGCTCGTCGACGAAGGCGTCGCCAATGGCGCGACCCTCTTCCAGCCTGATACGCCGCTGCCCGCCACTGGCTGCTATTATCCGCCCACCCTGCTCACCGACGTCGCCCCCAGCGCGCGCGTCTGCCAGGAGGAGATCTTCGGCCCGGTCCTGGTCGCCATGAGCTTCCGCACGCCGCAGGAAGCCGTCGAGCTCGCCAACAACACGCGCTACGGCCTCGCCGCCAGCCTCTGGAGCGAAAATTTGCCGCTCGTCTTGGATGTGTCGCGTCAGCTGCAAGCCGGCAGCGTCTGGGTGAATTGCACCAACCGCTTCGACGCCGCCAGCGGCTTCGGCGGCTACCGCGAGAGCGGTTTCGGGCGCGAAGGCGGCCGCGAGGGCCTGCTGGAATACCTGCGCCCACGCTTCTTACGGCCGCATAGTGCCGGCTCCGCTGATGGCCCCGCTGACGACGAAATAGCCCCGCCGCCCTCCTACCCTGCTGAGCTCGGCAGCCCACAACAAGCAGCGCAAATTGACCGCACCAGCAAGCTCTACATCGGCGGGTCGCAGCGCCGCCCCGATGGCAACTACGCCTACCCCGTGCGTGCGGCCGATGGCAGCGTCGAAGGCCTGGCCGGCGCCGGCAACCGCAAGGACATCCGCGACGCCGTCAGCGCCGCCCGCTCCGCGCGCGATTGGGCCCGCTATACCCCGCACCTGCGCGCCCAAATCCTCTTTTACCTCGCCGAAAACCTCAGCATCCGCGCCGCCGAATTCACCGAGCGCCTCACCCGTCTCCTCGGCGACCCAGCCCACGCCGAGCGCGAAGTCTCGCTCAGCCAGGAGCGCCTCTTCACCTTCGCCGCCTATGCTGATAAGTTCGGCGGACAGCTCCAGGAAACCACCCTGCGCGGCGTCGTCGCCGCCGGGCACGAGCCCATCGGCGTCATCGGCATCGTCTGCCCGGAGCGCTATCCGCTGCTCGCCTTCGTCACGCTGCTGGCCGCCGCCATCGCCCGCGGCAACACGACCGTCCTCGTCCCCTCCCAGCGCCACCCCCTGCCCGCGCTGGATTGCTACCAGTTGCTGGAGACCTCCGACCTACCCCCCGGCGTCGTCAACATCGTCAGCGGCCCGCGCGCCGCCTTGCGGGATGTCCTCGCCGCCCACGACGATGTCGATGCCCTCTGGTATTTCGGCAGCGCCGCCGGCTGCGCTCAGGTCGAGCGCCTTTCCGCCGGCAACCTCAAGCGCACCTGGGCCCTCTCCGAAGACGATTGGCCCTGGGATGACGAAGCCGCCAACGCCAGCGAATGGCTCCTGCGCCAGGCCACCCAGGTCAAAAACACCTGGCTCCCCGCCGGCGCCTGAGCGGCTAATCGGTCAGCTCCAGCCCCCAGGCGTCCACCTGCGCGCGAAGATGAATTTATGTCAACAAAGGTCGTATGTGTTGGTCAAAGTGGTTTGTTACAGCAGCATGATCGTGAACTTTTTTCCAAAGTAACACATGAGCCTCTATGCCCTGAAACCAGTGCATGATTTCTTGTCTGTAATGTTTGTCGTTCGCGATCCCATTTGTGAATATCCACCAAAAAGGAATTACTTCATGAGGCTGGTTTGCGTGTTGTCGCATTGAGTTCAGAATTCCTGGTGTGAAATATTTGCATGCACGTTCATGTGCGTTGCCTTCAGGTCGCTGTCTTTTGATCTCAACATAAATTGATTTACCCGAGCTGTTTGACTTAATTCCGTATTCAGGATAAATACCGTGAGGACCCTTTCGTCCATTTTTACTAATGCGAGTCCCATATATGCTGCGTAGATCCGCGGGATTTTTAGTGGCTGCAAAGTCTGTTTTATCTAGATACATCGACATAATTGTGTGAAATACATCCTCAGCACCCTGGCCACGTGCTACGCTTTTACCTTGCCACTTTTCTCTTTCCGATAAGGCCTTACGTCCCATTCGTTTCTAACCCCCATGAATACCAATTTTGAACGGCTTCTCTAGCAAATAGTTCGATCTTATTTTGATCGGGGAACATTTTATTGATTCGCTCGCGCACTTCAGGCGGTTTTTCAGAGTGACGGCCTCGCTGAATGCTTATTAGTTGTTGAATATTACGGGCTCCACGTGGTCTGGGTATGCGCCCGCGCTTGAAAACAAGGCATAATTCACATCGACTGAGTGTGTAGTGTCCTGGATTCGAGCGTTTCTTATCCCAAACGAAAGCCACTGTCGCCCACTTGAATCCCCAGATCTTCCCTAAGTCGATCGCCTGATCTAGATGAGGGTTCGTCGCCCATAAGAACAAAAGGCAGTCTTTGGCCGCGATGCTCGCTACTTCCAGATATTTGAGTGTATCCAGCGTGACGGTCGGATAGTGGCGAATAGCGCCGCCTGTATCAGAACCTCCTGCTCCGTTGTGTTGCAATTGCCCTTTGTAATCCCAGGGCGGGTCAGCATAAATGATTTGAAATTGTTTCTCAGGCAGAGGAGGGAACAACCCCGTCAACCCATTCCTTAGACCGCTTGTGCGCATAGGTGATCACCCAAACTACTTAAGGTATGATAATGACCCTAAAGTAATATTACAATTATTATAATCATTACAATTATTTTCAACGCGAAAAGCCGGCACCTTCTCCTTCGGATGCCCTAAGCGTCCGGCCGCATTCCCCCAGCAATTAGGGGGTAACGCTTTTCCCCGCCCCGATTATCATGCGAATATGCAACAAAGCGACGCCCCGGGCCTGACCGCCGCCGAAGTCATGGCCAGCCGCGCCGGGCTCGTCGCCCAGAGGAAGAGCAGGCAATCGGCCGCGGCGAGCGCGCCGACCGACAACTGCCGCAGATCCGCCAGCGTCACGGTCGGGTAATGGCGGATGGCGCCGCCGCTGTCGCCGCTGCCGCGCCCGGCGTGCTGCAGCTGCCCGCGGTAATCCCAGGGCGGGTCGGCGTAGAGGATGGCGTAGGGGCCGGGCGGCAGGGGCGGGAAATTCGGCGTGTGCATCGACAAATTGTAGCGCGCCGCGGCCCTTCACACAGCGCAATTCCCCATCCGCAATCCCCTGAAGGTGGCAAACCTACGGAGCGCGCGCATGGTCGAAGGCGCGCCGCCCCGCCAGCCCAGCCTCAGCGCGCCAGCTGCTCCTCCAGCGCCTGTGTGATCCAGCGATTCACGCTCATACCGCATTCGGCAGACGCGCGCGCCACTAGTTGGTGTAAGTCCGTGCCCAGGCGCAGGCTGAGCCTGCCGGAAATGGGCTTCAAAGGTTCGATACCGTCTTCCCGACAGCTGGCGAGGTATTCATCGATGGACAGCTCGAATTCGCGCTGAAGATCCGCGACATTCTCGGTTTCGAAGGTGGCGATAGGGTAAGCGCCGCTATTGATAACACGCCCGTGTAGCCGACCGACAGAATCGTCATAGATGACTTTGGCGACGTATCCTTTGTATTTCATCATGGCTTTTCTCCTACGCTTTCGAGAAACGCGGCAATATCACGGACCGTAGCTTTTCCAGTATCTGGCTCTGGATGAGGTTGGTGAACCACCATCCGTTCCGCGCCCTTTTTCAGGAGCACACGGGAGCCCGAACGCTGGCTGACCTCCACATCGACCGCTTGCAACATGGCGACGATATCCACCCAGCGAATATCGGCCAGCGTTGGCCTTCTGAACAACCACTCTAGGGTGCGCTGATGCTTCGATCGCATGGCAACCGGTATGATACCAAAAATGACACCATTTTGCAAGCTCCTGTTTCATGACCGCGCAGCTCTTGCGGTAGGGGAAGTGTCTACATCACATCACGGCGCACGCATCAGTAAATTGTAGCGCGCCGCGGCCATCCCAGCGCAATATCCCGAAGGCAGCGAGTTAACAGAAAGGGTGCAGGGAGGAACGCGCGCGAAAACCGACACTTCATTCTTCAGGTGCCCTAAGCGCCCGGCCGCATCCCCCCAGCAATTAGGGGGTAACGCTTTTCCTCGCCCCGATTATCATGCGAATATGCAACAGAGCGACGCCCCGGGCCTGACCGCCTCCGAAGTCACGGCCAGCCGCGCCGAGCACGGCGCCAACCGCATCACACCGCCGCCGCGTACGCCCTGGTGGCGCCTCTACCTCCAAAAATTCGACGACCCCATCATTCGCATCCTCAGCCTGGCCGCCATCGTCTCCCTGGCCGTCGGCGCCGTCGAGGGCAACCTGCTGGAGGGCCTGGGCATCCTCATCGCCATCTTCCTGGCCACCGCTCTCAGCTTCGCCAACGAATACCGCGCCGGCCGCGAATTCGACCTGCTGAGCCAGGTGGACGACGAAGCGCCCGTCGTCGTCCGGCGCGACGGCAAAATCCGCGAGCTGCCGCGGCACGAGCTGGTGGTCGGCGATATCGTGCTGGTGGAGATGGGCGCGGGCATCCCGGCCGATGGCGAAGTGCTGGAAGCGCTCTCGCTGCGCGTGGATGAGGCCCGCCTGACTGGCGAGGCGATCCCGGTCAGCAAGCTGGCGCGCGTGCGGGCACTTTGCCGCCGTAAGACGCGCGTGCGGGCACTTTGCCGCCGTAAGATGCCCACCGTAGCGGAAGCAGCAGCTCTGGATGAAACCACCTTCCCGCGCCACCGTGTCTATCGCGGCACGCTCGTCGTCGATGGCCGCGCGACCCTGCGCCTGCGCGCCGTGGGCGATGGCACCTACATCGCCGGCATCCTGCAGAGCGCCACGCCGCAGGCGCGAACGGACGATTCGCCCCTCAACGCCCAGCTGGAGCGCCTCAGTCGCCTGATCGGTGTGGTGGGCTTGGCCGTCGCCGCCCTCATCTACGCCGCCCTGGTCTTGCAGGGAGCGACGAGCGGCGCCCTCCCCTTAGTGGGCGGGCAATGGTGGTCGCTGGCGGCCCTGACGGCCGCGGCCTTGTTGGCGCTGGCGCCCGTCTGGTGGCCGATGTTGCCCGCCGGGCAAGGGAAGCGCTCCCAACCCGGCTGGGTAGCGTCAATTGCTGCAGGCCTGGCCCTCGGCGCGGGGATGATCTTGCTCGCGCGGCTGTTGGGAGATTTGCCAGCGGACCCAGCGCGGTGGCTGCCAGCGGCAGCGGGCACCGAGCTGCTGCGCTATTTCATGATCGCCATTACCATCATCGTCGTCGCCGTGCCGGAGGGCCTGGCGATGAGCGTTACCCTGAGCCTCGCCCATTCCATGCGGCGGCTGATGGCCGCTCAGAGCCTCGTGCGGCGCATGAACGCGACCGAGGCCGTCGGCGCCGCCACCGTGATCTGCACCGATAAGACCGGCACCCTCACCCAGAACACCATGACCGTGCACGAGGCGGAATTCGAGGCTGCGGACGCCGCGCTGATCGTCGAGGCCATCGCCGCCAATTCCACCGCCAATTTGGGGCAGGATGACGCGGGCGCGACGACGGTCATCGGCAACCGCACCGAAGGCGCCCTGCTGCGTTGGCTGCGGGAAGAGCGCGGCGAGGATTACGCGTCGTCTCGTGCCACTTCCACCATCATCGGCCAGGTGCCCTTCTCTACCGAGCGCAAATACATGGCTACTCGGGTGGGCGGCAGCGATGGCCTCGGCGATCCAGCCAGCGCGCGTATCCACCTCAAGGGCGCGCCGGAGCTGGCGCTGGCCGTCTGCGATGATCTAACCGAAGAGCGACGCGCGGCCCTCGCGACTCAGCTGGCCGATTACCAGCGACGGGGCATGCGCACGCTCGCCTTCGCCTGGCGGGCCGATGATGGCGCGCCGGAAGACGAGGCGGTCTGGGAGGAATTGCGGCGCGGGCAAATCCCCGACGGCTTCCGCTGGCTCGGTTTCGTCGCCATCATCGACCCCTTGCGCGAGGACGTGCGCGCGGCCATTGCCGAATGCCAGCAGGCCGGCGTGGATATCAAAATCGTCACCGGCGATACTGGCCTGACCGCGCAGGAAATCGCGCGGCAATGCGGGCTCTGGTCGGACGAAGACGAAAATAGCGCCGGTCTATTGCACCTCAACGGCGGTGAATTCGCCGCGATGAGCGATGAGGAGGCCGCGGCGCAATTGACTAGGTTGCGCATCCTTTCGCGCGCGCGCCCGCATGATAAGACGCGCCTGGTCAATTTGCTGCGCGCGCGCGGTGAAATCGTCGCCGTAACAGGCGATGGCGTGAATGATGCGCCGGCCCTGAACGCCGCCCA
Source organism: Phototrophicaceae bacterium (assembly GCA_965237765.1). GTDB lineage: Bacteria > Chloroflexota > Anaerolineae > Aggregatilineales > Phototrophicaceae > WTGJ01. The sequence continues at coordinate 1,064,176 of OZ250157.1, read as the reverse complement.
CGTCGGCCTGGCGATGGGCTCCGGCGACCAGATCGCCAAAGAAGCGAGCGACATCATCCTGCTGAACGATGCTTTCTCCAGCATCGTGCGCTCGGTGCGTTGGGGGCGCGGGCTCTACGCCAACATCCAGCGCTTCCTGCTCTTCCAGCTGACGATCAACCTGACGGCGCTGGGCGTCGCCTTGCTGGGCCCCTTCCTGGGCGTGCCCTTCCCCCTCACCATCCCCCAGATGCTCTGGGTGAACCTGATCATGGATACGCTGGCGGCCCTGGCCCTGGCGACCGAGCCGCCGCAGGAAATAGAGATGCGCCGCCCGCCGCGCGACCCATCCGCCTTCATCCTGACCCGCTCGATCGCCACTCAGATCCTCGCCGTCGGCGTCGCCTTCATCGTCGCCCTGGCCGCGCTGCTGCTGGTGTTTGACGCGAATCTCTATGACGGCGGCGCTCAGCAACGCTACGCCGAGAGCGCCTTCTTCACCGCCTTCGTCTTCCTGCAGCTCTGGAATCTGCTGAATGCCCGCGCCGCCGGCACCGGCCGCTCCGCCCTCTTGGGGTGGTTCGCCAATCCCAGCTTCACGCTCATCCTCGCCATCATCCTGCTCGGTCAGCTGGCCCTCGTCAGCTGGGGCGGCGAAGTCTTCCGCACCGTCCCCCTCCGCGCCGAGGATTGGCTCCTCATCGCCCTCGCCACCTCGCCCGTCCTCTGGCTTGGTGAACTCGCCCGGGCCTTCTCGCGCAGGCGTTCTACTTGAGATTTTGATGATATAGATTTTGTCTGGTTGTAGAAACTGCTTGTATATTACTACTTTTCAAGAATTGGTGGTTCTTTTTCGACACTTTCAAGATGGCTTGCTGGATATTTTCCATAATGCTCTAGGGCATTTTCAACAGCACTCAAACTTTCTTGTAATTCCTCATCAGATAACACTCTAGCAAGGGGTTGCCCTTCAGTGTTATTGGATAATACAGCTAATTGGATCGGTGGGGCGATACCGCCTGGTGCCATTTCGCATGCTAGTTTCAGCACTAAGTGAGTCACAAATATACCATTTTGCAAATTGGGTTGTTTGTTTTTCCAATAAATTCTTCGCATTAATCCGAGTAACGGATCAGCTATATTTTTCCCAGAACCGATAGATACATACCAATTATCCCCCAATTTTACTTCAGGCCGCAAATTTCGTAGATAAAATTCAATCAACTCGAAGCTTGTATCACTCCCTTTTACATGTAGCATTGCCATTAGAGCACAGAAACCGTAGCCTTGTTCATAGTTTTGTTGAGTCTTAGCAAAATCCTTTATAGCCAAATTGCAGATAACAGTACCAGTTTCAATGGTTGGTTTCTTTATTGATCCGGAATTCCAAGTGTGATTAGACACTATGTTGTCAAAGCGTTGGGCTAAACCAATCTCTCCTGAACCAGCGACTAATGCCTTGATATGCTTGTGATTGATAGTATTTATTTTCTGTCTGTAAGTTTGCATGATGGTTGCGTTCATGCTGTCGTAACCAAAAGTCATGGCGCCGTCCGCGCCCACAACCACACCATCTGTACAACGAATTCCAATAATAAGAGTCATTTAGCCCTACGAAAAAACGTGCTGTTTTCAGCCATCTTAGGATATGCCTTGTAAATCGCTGCTACCAGTTCGGCAAAAGACAAAGAGCGAACGAATTCAACGACCTCGCGGATATATTTTTGAATATAATCTGGAAATTCTTCAAGAACTTCTTCGCCTTCACGAAGACCTTCGTCTGTGAGTCGGTATCTTTTGGGAGAAAGGGTTGGGTAGAGATCTTGTATTTCTACTAAGCCTTCATCTTCGAGTTCTTCAAGTTCGATATAAACATCTACATCAAACGGCCCGTAATCGTATGCGACGAAGTCAAATTGTTCCCCTTCTGTTTCATCGGAAATATTCATGTCTAGGAGGAAAAACATTTTCTGAACCTGAACCGGCGTAAAAAAGCCTGTTCCTGCGGGTGACATTGCGGCAAGCATGAACCTGTCTTTGTCCATGATTTTTTCTCCGCTCATGATTTTGGTACTGTAAATAAGTTAACATTTTATTATGCATATTACGAACTAAGAAATGTTCCAGTTGCACCCAGGTCTCACTTTCGCCATTCCCCACCCCCTCCCACGCTATAATCCCCCCATCCATCCCCCATAACCCACGGAGTCACCCCATGCCCCGCCCCCTCACTCTCTTCACCGGCCAATGGGCCGATCTCCCCTTAGCCACCCTCGCCCGCCGCGTCGGCGCATGGGGCTACGATGGCCTCGAGCTCGCCTGCTGGGGCGATCACTTTGATGTCAACCAGGCCCTCGCCTCCGCTACCTATTGCCAGGAGCGCCACGCCCTCCTCGCCGAGCACGGCCTGCGCTGCTGGGCCATCTCCAACCACATCCTCGGACAATGCGTCTGTGACCCCATCGACGACCGCCACCGCGCCCTCGTCAGCGACGAAATCTGGGGTGATGGCCAGCCCGAAGGCGTCCGCCAGCGCGCCGCGGCCGAGATGATCCGCACCGCCCAGGCCGCCGCTCAATTCGGCGTTCCCGTCGTCAACGGCTTCACCGGCAGCAGCATCTGGGCCAAGCTCTACCCCTTCCCGCCCACTCCCGCCGCCGAAATCGCCGCCGGCTATGAGGATTTCGCCACCCGCTGGCGCCCTATCCTCGCTGAGTTCCAACAGCTCGGCATCCGCTTCGCCCTCGAAGTCCACCCCACCGAAATCGCCTACGACATCCATACCTTCGCCGCCGCCCTCGAAGCCGTCGATGGCCACCCCGCCTTCGGCATCAACTTCGACCCCAGCCACCTCATCCCCCAGGGCATCGACCCCGTCGAGTTGCTCTATACCTTCCCCGACCGCATCTTCCACGTCCACATCAAGGACAGCGTCCGCAACCTCAACGGCCGCAACAGCAGCCTCGCCAGCCACCTCCCCTTCGGCGACCCCCGCCGCGGTTGGGATTTCGTCTCCCCCGGGCGCGGCGAAATGAACCTGGACGCCATCCTGCGCGCCCTCAACCACATCGGCTACGAAGGCCCGCTCTCCGTCGAATGGGAAGACAGCGGCATGGAGCGCGAATTCGGCGCCCGCGAATCGCTCGCCCTCCTCCGCGCCCAAACCTTCCCGCCGCCCACCGTCGGCTTCGAAGACGCCATGAGCGCCGACGGCGGCCCCGCCGCCGATTAACCCACCCCCACGAGAGGAGGAACGCGATGAGTGAGCTACCCCGGAACGATCTCCCGACCATCAACATCGGCCTGCTCGGCTACGCCTTCATGGGCAAATCCCATAGCAATGGCATCCGCCAAATTAACCACATGCTCGCTGACCCGCCCGCCCGCGCCGAGCTCACCGCCCTCTGCGGCCGCGATGAAACCGCCCTGCGCGCCGCCGCCCGCCAGTTCGGCGCCCGCAGCACCTATACCGATTGGCGCAAGATGCTCGCTTCCGGCGAAATCCAGCTCCTCGATAACGGCGGCCCCAACGACATCCACGCCGAACCCTGCATCGCCGCCGCCCAGCAGGGCATCCACCTTCTCTGCGAAAAACCGCTCGCCCGCACCGCCGCCGAAGCCCTCCCCATGCTCGCAGCCGCCCGCGCCGCCGGCGTCAAGCACATGACCGCCTACAACTACCGCTTCGTGCCCGCCATCCGCCAGCTGCGCCTCCTCATCGATTCCGGCGCCCTCGGCCGCATCTACCACTTCCGCGCCGTCTACCTCCAGGATTGGCTGCTGCCCCACGCCGGCACCCCCCACCTCTGGCGCATGGATGCCGACCGCGCCGGCAGTGGCGCCCTCGGTGACCTCGCCGCCCACGCCCTCGATCTCGCCCGCTACCTCGTCGGCGAAATCGGCGCCGTCTCCGCCCAGACCCGTACCTTCATCCCCGAACGGCCATTGCCCGATGGCCGCGGCACGGCCCCCGTCACCGTCGATGACGCCGTCGTCAGCACCCTCGAATTCGAGAACGGCGCCCTTGGCACCGTCGAAGCCACCCGCTTCGCCCTCGGCCGCAAGAACGCCCTGCGCCTGGAAATCAACGGCGAGCGCGCCAGCGTCGCCTTCGACCTGGAGCGCCTCAACGAATTCCAGCTCCATTCGCTTGACGATGACGAGGCCGCCCGCGGCTTCCGCACCGTCCTGGCCACCGAGCCCCTCCACCCCTGGCTATCCGATTGGTGGCCGCCCGGGCACATCCTCGGCTGGGAGCACACCTTCACCCACGAAATCGCCCATATGCTGCGCTGCATTGTCCACGACGAGCCCGTCGCCCCCATCGGCGCCGATTTCGCCGACGGCTACCGCTGCGCCGCCATCTGCGACGCCCTCCTCCAATCCGCCCAATCCGGCCGCCGCGTCAACCTCCGCTATGAGGATTGAGGAGTTACCAAACTTCGGTTAACCAAGTCTTTACCCTTGCATAACTGAAACTGATCCTTGACACTCATAAATTGAATAGCACAATTTTTCAGAATTTCGCAGTCGATTAACTGTATAGTGAATGCTGGGACTGAAAGGAAATTCATGGGCGAAAAGAATAAACAAATAATGGCAAAATCTAGCATAAATTCAACAACACTAAGTGAGCCTGAAAAGCAAACCAGTTTGATTGTGAACGCGTTAGCCCCGCTAGGAAGTATGGTAGAAGATCAAATAAATCCAGTGGCAGGCATGGCAGCAGAGATAGTAGGCGGTTTTGAAGAGCAGACCAGTTTGATTGCGAATGCGTTAAGCCCGATAGGAAGTATGAATGAAGAGCGGATAAATCAAGTGATAGGCATGACAGCAGGGATAGAAGGATGGCTTGAGGAGCACAGCAACTTGATTCACGATGCGTTAACATTTCCTATCACAACGTTAACAGATACGTTGGAAGAGCAAATGAAGCCAGTTACAGAACTTGCATTGGGGTCTATGAGCGCACTCGAAGAGTACAAGGATCTGAGTGCGGGAATATCTAATTCAATACCAAGTTTGTTAGAGCCAATGAAACCAAATATAGATCATGCATTGGGATCAATAGAAAGACTCGGAGAGTACGGGGACCTGTTTGCTGGTATTTCTGGTGTAATGCCGGATTTGTTAGAGTCAATGAAACCAAATATAGATCTTGCATTAGGATCAATAGAAAGACTCGGAGAGTACGGGGACCTGTTTGCTGGTATTTCTGGTGTAATGCTGGATTTGTTGGAGCCCATGAAACCGAATATAGATCTTGCATTGGAGTCAATTAGCGCACTCGAAGAGTTTAAAGGTCTGAGCTCGGGTATTTCTTCTGCTATGACGTATGTGCTTGATGAGCGAAGGAAGCAAATATCAGAGATTCTAGAAGCGAATTGGATTCTAACGGATAATCAATCTCATTCGAGATCTATTGCTGTCACAGACAGCTACGAACGGACTTATGATCTTATAGAGCAATCAGATACTGAAAATCCCGAGATTGATCTTGAGAGAGTGCTGCAACTTACTCCTGATTTGAAAGCTCGTTGGCCTGTTATAAAACAAGCATTGGAATCACATAGAGATCGTAGATACCTAGTTTCAATTCCGTGTTTGTTAGCTCAGTTTGAAGGTATTTTGGTCGATTACCTTGTCTCGGAGAATCTGATAACAGTCGAAGGTTACAAAGTATATAAAAAGAAACATGACGATATGAATCATAAAAGAATTGAAGTGCCTGGTTTGAAGTTTGTGGCGAATTTAATCAAAAACTCCGATTTGTCGAAAATACACTTTTTGGCAAATTGCGTTAAAGAGTTAGTGGGTGATGAGAGAAATGCTGTGTTACATGGACGCAAACTGGATTACGACTCTGTTGATACATCGGCATGGCTAATCAGATGCATTTACACTTTGGCTTGCAACATTCACTCTAACGATGCTTGGTGCAACCTAGAAAATATTACCAATATACATAAAGTGCATTAAACACTAACCCTCCACCACCGGTCCCAACACACCGGCCACCCTCAATATCCCGTTCCCCCTTGTAGACCCTTACCTACGCCGCCGCAATCGTCCGCCGCGCCTGGATCCTCCCGTTCGGCCGGTGGATGAACACATCACTCCCGCCCACTTTCAGCAAATCATGGCCCCCCGCCCAAAAGAAAATGCGCTTGGAGTAGCTCCTACTCCCCCTCCTCCAACCACCGTCGCTCCTCCCCCGTCAGCCGCACTTCCAGCACCCGCACGCAAGCGGCGAACTCCGCCCCGCTCTGGCAACCCACCAGCGGGAAGACCGCGCATTCCTGCGATAAGACGTAAGCCAGCGCCACCTGCGCCAGGCTGAGCCCCTTCGCCACCCCCAGCTCGCGCGCCCGCTCCTGCCGCCCCCAGTTCCGCTCGTGCCCATACACCCGCAGGCAGCGCGCCCGCCATTCCTCACCGCCCGTCTTCGCGTCAGCGGCGTCCACCTTCCCGGAAAAGAATCCCCCCGCCAGGCTCGACCACGCGAAGAGCGCCACCCCGGCAGCGCGATACCACTCCAGATCGCGCGCCCGCCCCGCCCCCGAAACGCTCACGCAGCCCGGCCACGGCTCATCAAATTGGTCCGCCAACGAGAAATTGGGGCTGCCCGCCACGAAAGGGCGCAGCTCCTGCGCCGCCGCGTAATCGTTCGCCGCCTGCAAGCGCGCCGTCGTCCAATTCGAGCCGCCATACGCGCCGATCCGCCCCGCCTCCGCGTGCCCATGCAGGCATTCGACGATCGGCCCCACCGGCTGGCTCTCGTCATCGCGGTGCAGCAAGTAAAGGTCGAGGTGATCCGTCTGGAAGCGCGCCAGGCTATCGTGAAGATCCGCCGTAATATCAAACGGCGTTACGCGCCGCCGGTCTTCGCTGTGGTGCGCGCCCTTGGCGAGGATGACGACCTCATCGCGCCGCCCGCGCGCCCGCAGCCAACGCCCGACGCGCCGCTCGTTCGCGCCATCGCCATAGACATGCGCCGTGTCAATCACCCGGCAGCCCTGGTCGTAGACCGCGTCCAGCAGGCGGAAGGCATCCGCGTCCTCCCATCGGGTGAGCATATCGCCGCCCTGCACCAATCGAGACAGCGGCTTATCGATGCCGGGCAGGCGCGCGTATTCCATGCGAGAATCCCTGTTGGCTTTCGGCGGCATGGTAGCATAGCGCCTGCGATCCGCAGGATCGCCCCTCACTCAAACGGATACCGCAACCCAATCTCCGCCCGCACCGCGTCCAGCGTATCCATGATCGCCAGTGATTCCGCCAGCGTCAGCCGCGCGCTTTCCCGCTCCCCCTCTCGTAGTAGCCGCGCGAATTCCTCCAGCTGATATTCGTAGCCCTCAGCAACCGCGGGGAAATCGAGCTCCTGCGCCGCCTGACCATCGCGCCGCAGCGTCAGCCGCTGGCAGGCCCACCACGGCGCGTGCAGCGTGATCTCGCCCCGCTCGCCCATCAAGTGCGCGCCGCCCGCCATCTCGTCGCGGATGGAGCAGCGCAAACTGGCGAGCGCGTGCGGGCACTTCGCCGCCGTAAGACGCGCGCCGCCCGCAAACCCAAACTGCATGGCCACCCGCTCATCGACCCCTGTCGCCCCCAAATGCGCCAGCGCGCCAATCTGTTCCGGCTGCCCGCCAAAGCAATCCAGCGCCAGCGCCACCGGATACACGCCTACATCCAACAGCGCCCCGCCGGCCAACGCCGGGTCGAACAGGCGGCTCTCCGCCCCGGCCCGCGAACGGAAGCCGATCTCCGCACTCAAATAGGTCAGCGCGCCAATTTCCCCCGCCGCCAGCAGCGCGAGCGCACGCTGATAGGCGGGAAAGAAGCGCGTCCACATCGCTTCCATCAGGAAAACGCCGCATTCGCGCGCCGTCGCAATGAGCGCGCGCGCTTCCTCCGCATTGACGGTGAAGGGCTTTTCGCAGAGCGTCGGCTTGCCAGCGCGCAGCGCCAGCTGACCGTGCGACAGATGCTGCGGATGCGTCGTCGCCACGTAGACCGCATCTACGTTCGGATCCGCCACCAGCGTTTCGTAGGAAGAATGAACGACCGGAAAACCAAACTCCCGCGCGAACGCCGCCGCCCGTTCCTCGGAGCGCGACGCGATCGCATAACCCACATTGTTCGGCGCCGCCGGGAAGCAGCGCGACAGCCGCCGCGCAATCCCTCCCGCGCCGATGATGCCCCAGCGGATCGGTGTCATGTGGGTTTCCCTATTGGATTTTGTGCTCCGCCGTCGCCCGCCTCGAGTGCCCGCCGAACCGCCCTCACGGCGCGTGCGGGCACTTCGCCGCCGTAAGACGCGCGTGCGGGTCCTTCGCGACGCGCACCATCACTTCCCCTTCCCCAGCCGCACCGCCGTCCCGCTCGCCGTAACCATCAGCATGCTGCCGTTCGCGCCGACGGTCTCGTAATCCAAATCCACGCTCAGGATCGCGTCCGCGCCCATATGCCGCGCGTTATCCCCCAGCTCTTGCATGGCGGTATCCTTCGCCCGCCGCAATTCTTCCTCGTAAGCGCCCGCGCGGCCGCCCACGATGTCACGGATTCCGGCGAGAATATCCTTGAACATGTTCGCGCCCATGATGGCCTCGCCAGTCACAATGCCCAGGTATTCGGTCACCGGTTGTCCTTCCACACTCGGTGTCGTCGTGATGATCATCTCTCGCTCCTCATCCGGGTAAGTGCGCCACAGTATATACTACGCGTCCCACCATAGAAGGTCGCGCGAGCGAGGCCCACCCATACGCATCGGCATGGCTTTCAGCACCACCAACTCCGGCGTCGCCCACTACGACGACGCACGTCTGCCAGCGGGGGTAGTCCAAATAGAACCTTTATGCTACGGTGCAACAGTTATTACTCGTAGATTTGGGGTTATCGATGACGTTGACGAAAAGCGATTTTGAAAAGTATCGGGTGAATGAGGTGCTGGCACGCCAGCGGGACAGCACCGCGTCATCATGCGGGAGGAATAATGGAGGGGCGACCTGACAGGTCGCCGCGCCCGTCAACAATCGAGGTTTGATCAACAAAGTGGTTACCATGAATGACGAATTCAGCTATCTAGGCACTTGGTGGATACCTAGCAACCCGCAAAAGACTTGGTCAGGGGTAGTTACCTACAGGCCCGATACAGGGGTCGAACTGGAACTAGTCGCGCATCGCAGTGATGTTTGGTTCGAGCCAACTCTGAGCAACGTAAGATATGTTGAAATCATGCAGGGGGAAGTGGGCGAATACCCGCACAGAATTACGTTGCTGAATGTTTCATTTCAAGACCACTCCGGAGCCAGAACATCGACAATGTTCAACGTGCAACTTCGTGCAGAATGTCTTTTGGAAGGAAATCACTATGAAAAGGCAGAGGATATTTCATTTGAATCAGTTGAAGTTCTCTTCTCCAGTCTCAGGGACTGGATGGCTTCAGTGAACAAGCTATTGGAAGGGCCTTGGGTGATTCCTGTCACTTTCAAGAAGGCAAAAGTAAATTTAGAACTGAATGCAGGGTCAAACAATTACCCTTCTCTTCAAGAATGTCACATTCACATCAAACCTGACTCGTCTCAAGATCTTACATGGTATCGGGAAATAACTGACAGCATTCGTGACTTGCTCGCGTTTCTCGTCGGAAGACCTGTTGTTCGCACATACTTGTCCACGCCACTCCACCCCAGCCAAGTGTTTGGGTCGCAATTCGTAAAGGTCTATCAATACAGAAAACAAGTGGAAGTGTTCCCCCGCTACGACATTGATTTCCCACTTGAGCGTTATGATGAACACGTTGCTGATGTGTTTCTAATGTGGTTCGAATTGGATGAGGACAAACGCGTACCTTATGAACTTTGCTTGGATGTAATCAACAACATTCACGGATACAAGAAGTTTGAGTTTCTTGCGCTGATGCAAGCCTTGGAATGCCATCATCAACTCTATTTTGAAGAAGAGGGGCACAAGAACAAGAAGTACCTAACCAAGGAAGGAAAGATGCGGGATCCGTACTTAATAGAGCGGCTCAGGGAACTACGAGAGTCCTTATCCCGTGAAATTAATCTGAGCGATGCATTTTTTGGTCAGGCAATTGTCACACGCAATTACTATTCGCACTACAATCCGAAGAAACGGAAACGCGCACTCAAGGACACCAATCTTGACAATGCACTCTCGCGTCTCATCCCGTTCGTCGCACTCTTTCTCTACTTCAAGCTAGGAGTGAATCCAGACACAATTCTTTTCACATATAAGGATTTTCCTCGACGCAGTCTATGGCAACGAAAGAGCGAGAAGCTAGTTAACGTTTGATCTTTCACACTCACCACCCCCCCCACACGCTATACTCCCCCCAACTTAACCAACATCCGCCACCACCCGAGGCCACGCCATGTCCGCCGAGCGCATCACCCGCGTCGCGCGCCGGCGCCGCATCGAGCAGTTCCGCGCCCACCTGGCGCGCGACGATGGCCGCCTTCATCACCCTGGAAGCGCCGAGTAAGCCGATGCAGACCGAAGCGCTGGCCGCTGGCTTTTACGAGACCGAAGCCTGGGGCAATTTCCCGCGCCTGCAATTGTTGACGGTCGAAGACTTACTCAGTGGCGACCCGCAATTGGAAATGCCACACGAATTCGGCACCTTCCGCCGCGCCACCCGCGCCCAATCCCCCGCCGCCGACCAGCCGGAACTCCGCCTGGAGTAGCCACCCCAACCATATCCAGTTCCCCCTACGCCGCCGCGGCGTGAATTATCGCCGCCTACCTTAACCCGCCCCACCCCCTCCGCTACACTAATCAGCCACAAAAAATCGGAAAGGCACACTAGCCGGATGCGCATCGGCATGGATTTCGGCACCACCAACTCTGGCATCGCCCACTACGACGGCGACCAGCTCCGCCTGCTCGCCCTCGATCCCGCCGCCCCCAACCCCGCCGTCGCCCGCACCGCCCTCTACCTCACCCACGACCGCCAGCTCCATTTCGGCCAATCCGCCATCACGAACTACTACGAGCAAAACCTCAACCGCCCCGTCCAACTCGAGCGCGTCCACGTCGGCGAAATCGAGCTCACCTTCGCCGAGCTGCCCACCTTCCTGCGTGACGTCTACATCGAGCGCGATGTCTTCTCCCCCGGCCGCCTCTTCCTCAGCTTCAAGAGCAGCCTCGCTTCCCACTCTTATGTGGGCACGGCCGTCGGCGAGGATTTCTACCTCCTCGAGGACATCATCGCCCTCTATCTCTACAGCGCGCGGCGGCGGGCGGAGCGCGAATGGGGCGCCGAATTGCGCGAGGTGGTGCTCGGCCGGCCGGTGCGCTATGCCGAGGATGAGGAACAGGATGCCCTTGCCCAGGCGCGCATGCTGCAGGCCGCCTTCCTGGCGGGCTATGAGCGCGTCCATTTCGCCTACGAACCCGTCGCCGCCGCCTATGCCTATACCCTCCGCCCCGATTTCAGAGCCGACACTCCCCAGACCCTGCTCGTCTTCGATTTCGGCGGCGGCACCCTCGATATCAGCATCGTACAGAGCAAATCGTTTCGCTCCAGCAACGCAGTTCGCTCCTGTGAACCCACCCGCGCCACCGCCCCCGCCCTCACCGTCCTCGCCACCGGCGGCATCGCCATCGCCGGCGACGCCTTCGATAGCCGCATCGTCCGCAACAAATTGACCGACCCCTTCGGCGAGGGCAGCCACTACCTCAGCGATGGCCGCCCGCTGCCCGTCCCCGCCGCCTATTACGATGCCTTCGCCAGCTGGCGGGATTTGCTGGCCCTGCAGCAACCGAACACGCTGGAATCCTTGCGACGCATCGCCCGCAGCGCGGAGCAGCCGGCGCGCATCCATTCGCTCATCCGCCTCATCACCAGCCACTATGGCCTGCGCCTCTTCGATATCGCCGAATCCGCCAAGCGCCACCTCTCCGCCGACCACCAGGCCACCCTCCAGCTCGACGAAGACGGCCTCGCTTTCGACGAGCGCCTATCCCGCCGCGAATTCGAGCGCCTCATCCGCCCCGACCTGCGCCAGATCAGCACGCGGCTGGATGAGGTGCTGGCCGCCGCTGGCCTGCGCCCGCGCGATATCGATGCCGTCCTCCGCACCGGCGGCTCCGCTCAGATCCCCTGCTTCGTCGCCCTCCTCGAAGAGCGCTTCGGCGCCGCCAAAGTCCGCGCCATGGATACCTTCAGCAGCGTCACCGCCGGCCTGGCGGTCATCGCCCAGCGCCTGTCGGCACTTCGCGACGGTAAGAAGCGCCTGGATGGCGACCTGCCGGAGGGCGTCCTCGCTTCCGCCGACCACACCCCCGAATCGCACGCGGTCCGCCCCGCGCCCGCCGCCCAGCAACTCCCGCGCGTGCCGGCACTTTGCGGCCGTAAGAAGCGCGTGTCAGCCTCGTATCGCGAAACGAAGGCCTCCGAACGGCTGCCGCGCGTGCCGCTGAAGCAAATGCAACAACTGATCGATTTGCGGGGCAGAAAGCGAGCGTCAACGGCGAATTTGTCTTGGTTGATCGGCCGGGGCGCGGACGGGCAAATGGTCAGCGTCCCCCTGCCGCAGGAATTACCGGCGACCCTGCGCCTCGCCGAATGCGCCCTCTCACGAGAAACACCGAAATCGTTTTCGTCGCCCGTTTTCGCCCTGTCGCTCCCCGCCCGCATCCTCCCTGCCGACGGGCGCCTCGTCCTCCTCACCAGCGCCCCGCGCCTCCTCGCTCGCGAAGTCAGCTGGCTCTACGAGTTGGGCGCGCTGGGCACGACGCTGGCGGAATTCGAGCGCTTCGAGCGCGATGCCTTCGGCGAAGAGCGCGTCTGCAGTTTCAGCGCCTGGGCAGACCTGGCTGACGCGCGCCGCCTGCTGCTCTTGACGACGCGCGCGCGCGTGCAGCCGCTCCCGACGGAGCACACCCTGCAACGTCTGCGACTGAGCGCCTCATTGCGCTTGGAACTACCGGCACGCGCGTCTTACGGCCGCGAAGGGACGGCACGCGCGGGTGATCCGCTGGCGTTATTGCCGCTCCACGAAGGCGGCTCGCTGATCCTGCTGACGAGCGCGGGGCGGCTCGCGCGCCTTTCGGTTGAGGATTGTGAAGCTACCGGCGCCCTATCGCCGACGGGCGGCGCGCTGCTCTCGCTAGCGGGCCGAACACGCCTGGTGGCGGCGTTCATATTGCGGGGCGCGGGGCAGCTGGTCATGGCGCGCGAGGATGGCGCCCTGCGCTGGTGGGAGAGCGATGAGATTCCCCTGGCGGGCGAAGGGCGAATGGCGCTGCGCGGCGGCATAGCCCTGGCCACGGTCGAAGAAGGCCGAACGCTCTGGGCATTGACGACGCAGCGGCTGCTCACGGTCGCTGCGCGAACGCCGGTGGCTGCGCGGATGGAGCGGATCGACTTGCGCTGCGGCGAGCAGCTACTGGGCTTCGTGAATGGGTGAATTGTCACGAGTCGTGACAATTGGCGTGCGGCGAGGGCGAATTATCACGAGTCATGACATATTGCACGGCGTTGCCGCGGCGCGCTATACTTGGTGGCGTCGTTCGTTAACAGAGGAAATTCGTATGAACAGGAAATTGTTTGTGTTGGCGGTGCTGGTCGTTGCCTTGTAGAGCGGCGCCCTGGCTGTTTCCGCGCAGGATATGGTCGACCGCGACAGCGTCGGCGGCCGCCTGGTCCTCGCCGATGCCAGTGCCGACGTTTCGCTCGATCCCTTCGTTACGTCCTGGCACGTCGCGCCTCATGGCGCCATCTATGCCAACCTTTTCGCCAAGACAGAAAATCTAGAATATGTCGGTTATCTGGCGGATACCTGGGAAGTCTCGGAGGATAACACAAGCCTTACCATCACCCTGATCGACTACGCCACCTTCAGCGATGGCACGCCGGTCAACGCCGAAGCTATCAAGTGGAATCTGGACCGCTTCTCTGACCCCGAAGCCACTTTCTCAACCGGCGCCTCCCTGCGCAACCTGCTCATCAATACCGAGGTGCTGGACGAATATGTCATCCGCCTCGATCTCGTGAGTCCTTATGCGTCGCTGATCTTCGACCTCGCATTTCTCGAGCTGGTTTCGCCCGCAGCCTATGAGACATATGGCGTGGACGAATTCGGCCTGAACCCGGTCGGCGCCGGTCCCTTCGTGCTCAAAGAGTATGTTTCCGGTAGCCACTATCTCTTGGGGCGCCGCGTCGACATGACCTGGCTGCCGGAGGAAATCTACGAGAACACCGGCCCCGTCTACCTGGAGGAGCTGGAAGTGCGCTTCGTCGATGACGAGCTGACCGTCCTCGCCGGCCTGGAGACGGGCGAGTTCCACTTCGCCGGCATCCCTGCCCAGAACCTGCAGGACATGATGGATAACGAAGACGTCTATGTGCATCAGCAGATGCAGAATATGATCCGCTACGTCGGCTTCAATACCAGCAAGGGCCCTTGGGACGATGCGGAGCTGCGGCGCGCTTTCTCGTACGCCATCAACCGTCCCGATTACGCCGCCCTGGTCTTCGATGACCTGGCGACGCCGCTTTACCAGCCCCTGCCGCCGACCATCTGGGGGCACAACCCCGATCTGGATGCGGATTCCTACCACTACGACCCCGAAAGGGCGATGGCCATCCTCGATGAACTGGGTTATGTGGATGTCGATGGCGATGGTATGCGCGAAATGCCCAATGGCGAGCACTGGGATGTGCCGCTGAACGCGGTGGCCGGGCAAACCGAGCAAACGCGCGGCGCCCAGGTCGTGGAAGCCAATCTGCTCGCTGTCGGCATCCCCGTAGTCGTCCAGCTGATGGAGCAGCAGGAGCTCGTCGATCTGACCACCACGGGCACGCATGACCTCTTCTTGCTCTGGTATGGCTACACCGACCCGACCATCCTGAGTTACTTCTTTGACCCGAATCGCATCGGTGGCAGCAACCGCGCGCACTATGTCAATGAGGATCTGGCCAACTTGCTCATCAAAGCCAATAGTGAACTGATCCCCGACGTGCGCTTCGAAACGATTCAGGAAATCAACAACCACATCATCGGCGAAGCGCCCTGGATCTTCCTCGTGGTGCCGCAGAACATCTTCGGCGTCCACACGGACCTGCAGAACTGGCGCATCCACCCCGAAGGCTACCTGCTTTACTGGAACGCCTACTTCGAGATGGACTAGATACAAGGAATTGCGAGGGGCCAGCTACGGTTGGCCCCTCTTCCGTGAACGAAGCCGCTGCCTGTGACGAAATACATCTTCCGCCGTCTGGTGTTCGTCTTGCCGCTGGTGCTGGTAGTCGCGACGCTGGTTTTCATGATGTTGCGCCTGGGCCTGAAAGGTGACCCGGCCCTGTCCCTGGCCGGCGAACGGGCTACGCCTGAGCTGATCGAGCGGATCCGCGTAGACCTCGGACTGAACCTGCCGCTCACAACGCAGTTCGTCCACTGGCTGCTGGGCAATGACTGGCTGGTACTGCGGCGTCACCAGCCCTTCACCGCTGCCCTGCCCACCGCCACGCTGCAGTTGCCCGGCATGGGGCGCGGGTATCTGGCCGAGCCCAGTTATGGCGAAAAGCGCGGCGTCGTCCGTGGCGATTTCGGCCGCTCCTTCAACACGCGCGAGCCAGTCGGCCCGCGGATATTCAGCAGTTTCCCTTTCACCATCCAGTTGACCGCACAAACCGTCGCCCTTGGCACGGCACTCGGCATCCTGGTCGGCGTCATTACGGCGCTCAACCGCGCCACCTGGGTCGACAAACTGGTGACGGTCATCGTCATCTTCGGCTATAGCTTCCCGACCTTCGTGCTGGGCGCTTACCTGATCCTGCTCTTCGCGGTGCAGTGGCGCTGGTTGCCGGTGCAGGGCTCGGGCAGCTGGCAGCACATGGTGATGCCGACGATCACGCTCGGCCTGGGGCAGGTGGCGCTCATCGCCCGCCTGACGCGCTCCAGTATGATCGAGACGTTGGGCGAGGATTACATCCGCACGGCGCGCGCCAAGGGCCTGAGCGAGCGGGCGGTGGTGCTGCGCCACGGGTTGCGTAACTCGCTGATCCCGATCATCACCATCGTCGGACTCTCCTTCGGCGGTTTGCTGGGTGGGGCGATCATCACGGAGCGCATTTTCAATCTGCCCGGCCTGGGCACCACCGTCATTCGGGCCATCGCCGCGCGCGATTACCCGATGATTCAGGGCGCGGTCCTGCTCACCGCCGTGACTTTCATCCTCGTCAACCTGGGCGTGGATATCATTTACGGCTTCGCGGACCCGCGCATCCGGTACGAATGAGCGAATCCGCTACCGTCACGCTCCAGAAAGGCCAGCGACACTATGGCTATTACGCGCGCGCGCGGCGCGAATTCGCGCGCAACCACGTGGCCATCGCCTGTTTGCTCTTGCTCGTGCTGGTCGCACTGGCCGCCATCTTCGCCAATTACCTGGCCCCCTATGACCCGCTGGAGCAAATCGTGCGGGAGCGAAAGCAGGCCCCGAGCGCGCTGCATTATTTCGGCACCGATTCGCTAGGGCGAGATGTTTTCTCGCGCGCGCTTTATGGCGGGCGCATTTCGCTACAAGTGGGGCTAATCTCGGTGGCGCTGGGGTCGATGGTGGGTGTGCCATTGGGTGTGCTGGCAGGCTTCTTCGGCGGCTGGCTCGATAACCTCTTCATGCGGGCGATGGATGTCATCCTCGCCTTTCCCGGCCTCATCCTGCTCATCTGGCTCTCCACCGTGCTCGGACAGGATGTGAAGAACATCATCATTGCGCTGGCCTTCTTCTCGCTGCCGACTTACGCGCGCCTGACGCGGGGCAATACGCTCTCGATTCGGGAGATGGAATACGTGCTGGCGGCGCGCAGCCTAGGCGCGGGCGGGCTGCGCATCGTGTTCTTGCATGTCCTGCCGGCCATTGTCCCGCCCATCATCGTGCTGACGACGCTGGCGGTTTCTGGCGCGATCATCGCTGGCGCGAGTTTGAGCTATCTGGGGTTGGGCGGTTCGCCGTCCACGCCGGAATGGGGCGCGATGCTGGCTGATGGGCGCGCGTTCATCCGCAACGAATGGTGGCTGAGCTTCTTCCCCGGCATGGTCATCACGCTGGTGGTGCTGGCGCTGAACGTCATCGGCGACGCCATGCGCGACGCCTTAGATCCGAAAGTGACGGCTGGGCGTTAGGGACGACGGTCGGGCGGGCCTGCGGCGAACCGCGGATAGAAATCAATGCAATTTTCAGTTTTGATTTGGTGGTGCTAAATTATGTCGAAATTGTTTCTGAATTAGTGGAACGAGGTTTATGATGGAACTGGTCGACCGTATTCGCGAGTTATCGAGCCAGGCTTCGCGCCAGCTCGAACACATCAGCAGTGAGGAAGCCACAAAAATCTCCTTTGTCATGCCCTTCATCCAAGCGCTGGGTTACAACGTGTTTGACCCTCGGGAAGTGGTGCCCGAGTACATCGCTGACGTCGGTACCAAGAAAGGTGAAAAGGTCGATTATGCAGTTATTCAAGACGGAAAGCCGATAATCCTGATCGAGGTAAAGTCCGCTACTTCGAATCTAAATGAAGAGCACGCATCACAGCTATTTCGGTACTTTGCTGTTACTGAAGCCCGTATTGGCATCCTGACCAATGGACTGGAGTATCGCTTTCACTCAGACTTAGAAAAGCCCAATCACATGGACGAAAAGCCGTTCCTCATAGTTGATATCTTAAATTTTGACCCACGCCCGATTGGACAACTGAAGAAGTTTTGTAAGACAGCATTTGATGTAGACCGAATCGTTTCCAGCGCAAAACAATTAAAATATAAAAGGGAAATCCGCCTCCTGCTGGAGAGCGAATACAACAATCCTAGTGAAGACTTTGTACGGCACTTTACTCGCCCCGTCTATTCAGGGCGACTACGAGAATCCGTAGTCAGTGAATTCACCGAAATCGTTAAGCAAGCATTTCACGAATTCCTCAATGACAAGATCGCTACTAGACTGCAAACCGCCATCGAATCTACGTCTGGTAATGAAGGCGAGATAGGCGAAGAAGATGTCGATGATGCGAACCGTTCCGAATCATCAAATGCAATCATAACCTCACCGGAGGAACTAGAAAGCTATTTTATTGTTAAGTCTATTTTGCGTGAGACTGTTGACCCTGCGCGGATAACCATTCGCGATTTGCGTTCATATTGTGGTATCCTGCTAGACAATAACAATCGGAAACCGCTGTGCCGATTGCATTTCAATAGATCTGTCAAATACGTGAGCTTTTTCCCCGCTGGCGAGGAAAAACGTGTGCGCGTCGATACAGTTGATGATATTTTCCAATATGCAGACCATTTAATTTCAGCCGCAATACACTATTAGGACATCGCGTTATTCCTTACGATCGATATCTTGGCAACTAGTCGTTACCCTTTGCACACGCAGCCATCTTGCGGGTGAATGATTCGGACTGGCCTTAGTGGAGGATAAAGGTCCAAACAACTGCTGCGCGCCGCATTCCCGCTGAACCCCAAACCGAAAAGGAAGCGGCCGCCCCCTCAATCCTCCAGCGTGCTCAAATCCCCCAGTGGCAGTCCCTGCGCTTGCGCCTTCAGCACGCGGCGCATGATCTTGCCGCTGCGCGTCTTGGGTAGCGATTCCACGAAATCGATCTCGGCGGGCACGGCGATGGGGCCGATTTCGCGACGGACGTGCTGCTTGAGCGCGGCGACGAGCTCATCGCCCCCTTCCGCGCCGGCGACGAGGATGCAATAGGCTTGGATCTGGCTGCCGCGCAGTTCGTCCGGCACGCCGATCACGGCCGCTTCGGCGACGGCGGCGTGGCTGACGAGGCCGCTCTCGATTTCCGCCGTTCCCAGGCGATAACCACTCACCTTGATCACGTCGTCCATGCGCCCGATGATCCAGATGTAGCCGTCCTCATCTTTGCGGGCGCTATCGCCGGTGAGGTACCAGCCTTGCTTGGCGAATTCGCTCCAGTATTGGTCGATGTAGCGTTGCGGGTCGCCATAGACGGTGCGCAACATGCTCGGCCACGGTGATTGGATGACTAGCTTGCCATCCACGCCCGGCGGGCAGGGCTGGCCATCGTCATCCACGACGTCGACCTCGATGCCGGGGAAAGGATGGGTGGCGCTGCCAGGCTTGAGGGGCAGGGCGGGCAGGGGGGTGATCATCATGCCGCCCGTCTCTGTTTGCCACCAGGTATCCATAATGGGGCAGCGGCCGCCGCCGACGATGTTGTGGTACCACTTCCAGGCTTCGGGGTTGATGGGCTCGCCGACGGAGCCGAGCAGGCGCAGGCTACTCAGGTCGTGCCGTTTCACCCAATCGTCGCCATAGCGCATCAGGCCGCGGATCGCGGTCGGCGCGGTATAGAGGATGCTGATGCCGTGCTCGGCGATCATGCGCCAGTAGCGATCTGGCGCCGGGTAGGCGGGCGCCCCCTCGTAGAGGAAGCTCGTCGCGCCCAGGATGAGCGGCGCGTAGACGATGTAGGAATGGCCGGTGATCCAGCCAGGGTCGGCCGCGCACCACCAGCGGTCTTCCTCTTTCATGTCGAAGACCCAGCGCAGCGTGGTGGAGGTATAGACCTGATAGCCGCCGTGGGTATGGAGGACGCCTTTGGGCTTGCCGGTCGTGCCGCTGGTATAGAGGATGAAGAGGGGGTCTTCGGCGTCCATGACTTCCGTTTCGGCGTCGGGCCGCGCTTGAGGGGAAGCCATTAGCTCGTGCCACCAGTAATCGCGACCCGCTTGCATGGTGATGTCTTGCCCGGTGCGCTGCGCGACGACGACAGTCTCCACGACGGGTGATTGTTGCAGTGCGGCGTCGACTGTGTCCTTGAGGCGGATGATTTTGCCGCGCAGCCAGGCGCCGTCCTGTGTGATGAGCACACGACTCTGGGCATCCTGGATGCGGTCGGCGAGCGCCTTCTCGGAGAAGCCGCCATAGACGACGCTATGCGGCGCGCCGATTTTGGCACAGGCGAGCATGGCGATGACGATTTCCGGGATACGCCCCATGTAGATGGTTACGCGATCGCCTTTTTTCAGGCCGAGGCCGCGCAAGACGTTGGCGAAGCGGTTGACCTCGCGGCTGAGGCGCCAGTAGGAATAGGTCTGTTGGTCGCCCGGTTCGCCTTCCCAGATGAAGGCGATTTTGTTGCGGCGCGCGCTGTGGATGTGGCGGTCAAGCGCGTTGAGGGTGATGTTCGTCTGCGCGCCGGTGAACCAGCGGTAGAAGGGGGCATCGCTGTCGTCGAGGACGCGCTCCCAGCGGCGGTACCACTGCAGCGTATCGGCGCACTCTTCCCAGAAGGCGAGGCGGTCGGCGGCGGCTCTGGCGTAGGTGGCTGCGGGGTTGGGGATGTGGGCCTGTTCGGCGAGCGCGGGTGGGGGGTAGAACCATTCGCTCTCGGGCGATACCCGCGCTTGCTTCGCGTCTTCGTTCATCGTCGCGCTCCTCCTCACCGCGTGTCGCGCTCATTTTAGCGGAGCGGGCGTTGAATTTCAGCAGAGGTAGCTAACCCGAGAGGTGGTAGGAAAAAGGGACAATTCGTTGGGCCTGTTCTGGCGTGAAATCGTGATAGAACACATTACCGCGCGGAATGACCGACAAGAGACGAGAGAAAGGAAACAACAATGACGGAAAGTACGGCAGGGGCCGGGGCTGACGATACAGCAGCCATTTCCCCGAATACACCAATACAGGGCGGCACGGGCAGTCTCACGATCACCGTGCCCGGCTGCGTGTATATCGGCTCACCGCAACCGAGTCCGGACCAACCGATGAGCCCTGCACAGGGCGCAACGCCCACGGGCGCGATCCTTCCCTACGCGGGCGAGATGGCGCCGGAGGGTTATCTACTCTGCAATGGCGCGGAGATCAACCGCACGACCTACGCCTCGCTCTTCGGCGTCATCGGCTCGACCTACGGCGTGGGTAACGGCAACACCACCTTCCACCTGCCGGACCTGCGCGGGCGCTTCCCGTTGGGTCTGGACAATATGGGCGGCACGAGCGCTGATGTGGTCACGGCGGCGGAAGCAGATAGCCTGGCCGGCAGCGGCGGCGCGGAAACGCATACATTGACAATCAATGAGATGCCCGCGCATAGCCATCTCGTTAGACAACGGAGATCCTCTAGACATGAGCCGGAGGAGTCAGGAAATTGGGAGGTGGAAATTACCCAGCGGCATAATGAGAGTGGTTGGCGATCTGACGATTCCACTTCAAACCCTCTCAATTCGCAAACGGGGGAGAATGTCCCGCTTCAGAATACGGGCGGTGACCAGGCCCACAACAACATGCCCCCCTACCTCTCCCTGAACTACATCATCAAGACCTAGGGCAACCCGCCCCGGGTTCACTTCTTCCTCCGCGGCGCGCGCGGCCCCCGGGCTACGCGCGCCGCGCGCTTTTATGCGTAGCACAACCGAATTGTCACGAGTCGTGACAATTGAGCGCAACGGTAACGAGGATAGAGCGCCGGCGACCGATGCGAGTAGAATGCGTGGGATGATGATTTCGCGAATGGGCCTCGAGCGCCCCGGCCGCCAGCTCGCCCTGTTGCTGCTCGTGGGCTGGCTGCTGCGCCTGGCATTGGCGCTCCTCGCCGAGCACCCCGGTTTGTTTGATCCGAATCATTACTACAACCTGGCGCGCAACCTGGTGGCCGGGCGCGGTTTCGTCATCGATTACATCTGGCAATACCACCAGGCGCCGGCGGATGTGACGCATCCGATCGATTATTGGATGCCGCTGGCGGCGCTGTACCCAGCAGTCGGTATGAAATTATTCGGTGGTAGCCTGTTCGCGGCGCTGCTTCCCTCGACGATCATCGGCACTTCGCTGGCGTTGCTGGCCTGGGGCATCGCGCGGGCGGCGCGGCTTTCGCCAGCGGCGCAACTGATGGCCGCGGGGCCGGTGCTGGTGGGAGGTTTGCTGGTGGCGGTGTGGGATAGGTTGCGGCCGCGCGCCCGGCGTTCGTGAAGGGCGAATATACTGTCGTGTGGAATTACTCGCCCTGTTCTTGCTCCGGGATACTTTTCAGCGCGTCCCGGAATACCTGAAAACTAGGCGAGCAGTTGCGGTCTGGGTCCATGTGTGCAGAGATGTCTCGGGCGGCGCGTATTTTCTCGAGGCCGCCGGGATGGGAATGTTTCAACACTTTCTCTAGGCGCTCCCATGTGCCACCATTGATTGCATCTGGATAGTGATATGGCGCTTTCCTGCCTAAGGTTGCTGGCACACGGTGATAGGCCCTGTGAATGGCTTCTGCATCACCAAAGAACCATGCCTCAAGTTCCTCAATGGCGATGCGGTTGATGACCTGGAGTTGGTCGGGCGAACTGGTCAGGGTTTTCAACCCAACGTTCGAGGCGATGGTTTCCAGCCGGTCTTTGAGTTTATGACAATCGTCTGAATCGCGGTCTACCAGAACAATGATTTTGTACTCTTCCGTGATCCAATTTCTGTATGCAATCAAGCGATTATGAAGGTTTTTCAGTAAATTCTGCTTTCCTTGGAATGGATAAATGTGAAAACTGATTTCGGGTAATATTCTCGGAATGAGGATTTTGAGCGCCGCTTCGGCGGATTGTTCTTCTACGAAGAATTCCAAATGCATCAGATGAGATGTCTCTGCTGCCAACCACCGGAATTCGTGAGTGGGTCACCGGCCGGGAAGTGTCCTTCCATCCATAAATCTCCGAGCAGTCCACCCGCATCGACTAAGCCATTCACATATTTCATCTCCGATGCGCGAATGGCCTGGGTGTACCCTTCCTCATCTCGGTACAACACCCACAGTTCCTCTGGTTTCAGCCCGTCCACAAAATATGGCGAGTGGGTCGTCACCATCAGCTGAGTTCTGGCGGATGCTTGACGGCATTCTTCGGCCAGACTCCGCAACAGCCGGGGATGCAAATGATTCTCCGGCTCTTCGATTCCTATTAGTTTCGGTGGGTCAGGGTCATGCAGCACTGTGAGATAGGACAGCATTTTGAGGGTGCCGTCGGAAGCATATTTCGCCAGAACGGGGTCTTTGAATGGGGCGTCGCGTATTTGTAAAACCAGACGACCATCGATAGTTGCCTCTGCCTTTACCTCTTCAAGACGAGGGGCGCGCTGGGAGAGGATCTTCAGGATTCTCTCGAGTCTGCTTGGATGTTGTTCCCGCAGATACTGAATGACGTTCGGGAGATTATCACCCGTTAGGGAAAGTCGTTCCTGCGGGCCGGATTCGGGAACAACACGCGCGTTGTCGGCGCTAATGTAGGAGAGATACCATCCTGTGATGAACGAGCGCAAGGCGTTCACTCTTGGATGTCTTGCCAATTGCCCCAATGTGTTGACTGCCAGCACTTCGGGGGCAGACAAAGATTCCTGTATGCGCTCGTCATCCTCTTCAGGGTTCTCACCACTGATCACTTCCCCCCTGCCGTTTTGGAAGTTGAGAAACCGGAAAGGTTTTCCTCGTTCTTTTCGTCGCCAAGCAAGCCATTCCTCAGCGACAAAGGGACCTGTTGAATTCTCTTTAATGGCGAGGTGATAGGTTATTCGGGGGTTATTTTTATCTTTAGGTCTATCCTTATACTCTCTGTATTTTATTTCGATCTCTATCGAGCCAGTGGACCCTCTGGTCATCAGCTCTTTGAAACGATTGCGTCGGTCCCATGCGCGCCGCAGACCTTCACCAAAACATTCAGACAAGAAGGCGAACACATCAAACACCGTAGATTTCCCGGAAGCGTTGGGGCCTAGAAAGACTGTCAAAGGAGTCAGGTCTTTCAGCTCCAGATGGCGCAATGCGCGGTAATTCTTGACCGTGAGCGATTCAATTCGAGGTACGCTTTGTGTTGTATGCTCAACGGAATTCGCCCATTCGGCATTCAGCAATAGATCGCCCATTTTTTATTCGCCCCACAAAACTAGGCAATGATATTCCTTTATATGATACTGCACGGTTCCATTCGTTGCGCCCTAGTATCCTCCGGCAGGCGATTGCCGGGGTCGAGACTCCACAGCTCGCTATAATAACACTACCCAAAACCCGTAACGAAAGGACCGCGCGATGTCCCGCATTGCCCGTCTGGCGCTCTTCAGTAGTTTGCTGGTGTTATTGGTAATAGCGCCGCTGGCCGCCCAGGATTCCCCCTTCCCGCCCGCCGCAATCCAAAACGATGAAGGCGGACCCGTTCGCATCACCGGCGAGGTCGCCTATACCAACGTCTTCTTCACCGATGGCGTCGCCGAGCCGCTCGTCATCCTCGAGGACCAGGCCGGCTTCGTGGACCGCGATGCGAATTTCCTCATGCCGCCCGCCTCGCAAGTGCTCGGGCAAATCACTTCGGATTTCTTCACCTCGCCGTTCAGCTACTCCATCAGCCTGCCCATCGAGCCGGCCGCCAGCCTGCGCGATGTCGATAACGACGGCGATAGCGATAGCGGCGTCATGGTCTACGCCATCGCCTACTGGAACAACGTCTATGGCGATCCCTATTTGGAGCAGCGCGACCTCTATGGCGGCGGCTGGTCGACCGCCTACGTCTCCACTCATGTGAGCACCGCGATCGATACGCTCTACGAAATCGATGGTGGCGTGATGCTGGTCTATGCGCCCGACGCGGCGCAGGGCTTCCCCAGTGGCTTCGGCGATGATGGACTGCTCTTCACTGAGGACGACCCCATCGTCGGTTTGCCGGCGGGCTATACGCTGGTCAACCTGGATGATGATCCCTTCACCTTCGACCGCTCACGCGTAGCGACCGTCGACTTGATCGAGGGCGAAGGCGCCGAGCTGTACGATTTCTCTGAGCTGGCCTACGACGAAGCCTTCGACGCGATGCTGGAACACATGTCCACGCGCTACGCCTTCAGCGAGTTCAAAGCGGTGGATTGGGAAGCGATCGCCGCCGAGCACCGCCCGGCCTTCGCCGAACTCGCCGCGGAGGCCGCGCAGGCGGGCGATGTGCGCGACCAGGCGGGTGAACGCAACGTGCTGGCGGAAGCGCTGCTCACCGAAGCGGAGGATGAGAGTTTGAGCGAGGAAGATGTCGACTCGCTCGAAGCCGCCGCCGCGACGTTACAGGGCAAGGCCGATACCCTGTTGGTGGAAGCCGACGAGATCGACACCGCCAACGAGCAGGCCTACCAGCGCGCGCTGATGCTCTACACCTGGGCGATCGACGACGGCCACCACGGCAGCTCCGCCTTTGATGTCCAGGGCTTTCAATCGGAAACGGCAGGCGGGCTGGGCATCGCCATCCGTGAGCTGGATGACGGGCGCGTCGTCGTCAATCACAACGGCGAGGGCGAGCCGGCCCATGCCGCGGGCGTCGAGCTCGGCGCGGAAATCATCGTCATCAATGGCCAGCCCATCGCTGAGGCGATCGCGGCTACCGTGCCCTGGTCCAGCCCCTTCAGCACCGAGCACAAGCGCCGCCTGCAGCAATTGCGCTACGTCACCCGCTACCCCCTCGGCGAGAGCGTGACGCTCACCTACCGCAACCCCGACGCCGAAGAGGCTACCGAAGTTACCCTCGAGCCCAGCGGCGAGCGCGATAGTTTCCGTTTCTCTTCTTTCAATGTGGGGCTGACCGGCTTTGAGCTGCCGCTGGAATATGAGCTGCTGGAAGATAACGACTTCGTCTACGCCCGAATCTACACCTTTTCCGATAACGATTTGTTGCAGATCCAACTCTGGGAACGGTTGATGGTGGCGTTGAACGACGCGGGGACGCCCGGCCTCATCATCGATATGCGCCAGAATGGCGGCGGCAGCGGCTTCCTCGTCGACCAGATGGCTGGCTACTTCTATGACGAAGCGCTCGAGCTGGACCAGGGCTGGAGCTACGACGAAGACCTCGACGAATTCGTGACGGATGACCGCTTCCGGAGCCGCATGTATTTGCCGCCTGAGGAATTGCGTTATTACGGCGAGATTGCTGTCCTTATCGGCCCGCATTGCAGTAGCGCCTGTGAATTCTTCTCACACGTCATCTCCAGCAGTGGGCGCGGCGCGGCGGTCGGGCAATACCCGACGGGCGGCCTCGCCGGCGCGCAGGAGCGCTTCTTGATGCCGGGCGGCGAAATCGTGCAATTCTCTGTCGTGCGCCCGATTGGCCCCGAAGGCGACATCATCCTCGAGGGCGTAGGCGTCATCCCTGACGTGCGCGTGCCGGTGAATGAAGAGACGCTTTTCAGCGAAGGCGACCCCGTGCTCGAGGCGGCCATCGCTTACCTGGAGGAACGCACCTCGCTGGAAATCATCGATGGCGGCAGCATCGCGGTGGGAGAGAGCGTGAGCGGGACGCTGGCGCCGGGCCAACGAGTGCAATACGCCTTCGATAGCGGGGAGGGCGGGGTTTTCGATATGCGCCTCTTCGACGAAGCCGGCGAGTTGGATACGGTGCTGAGCATCCTGGATACCGACGAGAATGTCCTGCTCGCCAATGATGATCTGGATGATTTGAATTCTGGTTTCCTCGAGCTGGAAATCCCGCCGAACTTCCCGCTCTTGCTGGAAGTCAGCAGCGTACGGGATGAGGGTGAGGGCAACTATACGTTGAGCGTGAGTTATAGCGAAGAGGGTGACGAGTGATGCTAGCGCGCGGCGACGGGTAACGCCTGTCACCGTCGCGCCAATCTGCGCGAGCCCCGCTGGTGTTGGCCGGCGGGGCTTTCGCTTGCGGCCGCAACTTGCTTCGCAATTTGCGGCATTGTCGCTTTCGCGCACAATGGCAATAAGCGACGCATGGAGTGGGGAATGGAAGCCGTTCGCATGACTCGATTTAGATTGGGCGCCAAACACATCATCATTTTCGCCATCATTGCCATTCTGTTGCCGAGTGCCCTGCTCGCCTCAGCAGCGACCAGGCATTGGCGTGGCCAGCGTTGGGAATACCTGATGTTCGGCCTTGCTATTGAAAATGAAGAGGTCACCATCATTCCCGCACTCGGCAACGAAACCGATAACGTTGGTGAGACCGCCTACATCGAAGACTTGCTGGCGGGCGATACAGAATTGCCCCAATACCTCGCCGCCCTCGGCGATCGTGGTTGGGAACTGGTCGATTCTGAGGAAGTCTCAGCCGTTTCTGAATCAGTATTTGCACAGCTGCTCATTTTTACTTTCAAACGCCCGGAGACATAGATGACCGTGCAAATCGGGGCGTTATTGGCGTTGCTATTGGCGCTGGTGGCAGTGGGCCTACCGGCCGTCGCCCAGGATGACGATTGCGCGCCCGCCGCGTTGCTCAGTCTGCTCTCCACGGCCGCCAAGCGCTTGCCCGGGATGGAGGTGAGCGAGCAGCGGGCGACCCTGCGCGCGTTGCGTCAGGAATTGGCGGAAGCGGAAGCGGCCTGCCATGATTGGCGCTTCACCAGCGAGGCGGAGGGTATGCAACCTGTGCTCGGCCCCCTCACCCTGCCGCAGGGCAGTTATACGTTGAACGTCACGACGGCGGGGTATTTAAACGCCGCGCTCGAATTGGAAGCGGGGCTTTGCGCTTATCGGGACCGCAGCGCCGGCGCCTTCTCACGCGGGCAAGCGGTCGGCAGCGCGGCGCGCATCCTCGATGTCAGCAGCGAAACTTGCACCTTCCTGCTGGCGATTAGCAGCGCCAACGAGCCGTGGGCGTTGCATATCGCCGAGATCGTCGGTGGGGGCGAAACCGAGGAGACGGCGGGGGAATGAGGAAATTGGAGCAAGAAAATGCGGGCAAACCCTTGACAAGGTGTCAGAAAGCGTGATATTGTATCCGCAATGAGCGGCGAGAAACGGAAATAACGATCGCCATGATGCGTTCGACGTTCCAGAATCTGCAGGGTAAGAAGGCCAAGCACCCATAAGACGTGGGCGTTTTGGCTTGTCATATGTGCTACTCCAACCGCCCCGCCGGGCGGTTTTTTGTTGGATGGGTGGCAGCCCCCGAGGGCCGAAGCCTAAGATCGGAGGAAGAAATGTTGGAAATTCGTGAAGCGCTACTCTGTCCGACCTGCGATGCGCCACAAGAAATCCCTGGCGACGCGATGCTCAACGAGCTGATCGCTTGCGGCGATTGCGGTAGCGAGTTGGAGATCATCTCGTTGCAGCCGCTGATGCTGGAGCTGGCGCCCCCCTGCGAGGAAGATTGGGGTGAGTGATCGCTACTGCGTAGCGATTCGGCTACTGCGTATAGCGATTCGGCTGCGAAGTAACTACTCAACGCGAACAAGCGATGATTCAGCGATGAGCGACCTGCGCGTCGCCATGCTCGTCACCCATATGCGGGCAGAGGAGAAATTGCTCCTGCAAGCGCTGGCCGCGGCGGGCCTCGTTTGTGATGTCCTGCTCGACCGCGAGCTGCGCCTGGACCTATTGGCGGGCGCCGAGCAGCGCGCGCCGAACGGTCGTCCCTGGCGCGAATATGACCTCACGCTCATCCGCACCGTGAGCCAATCACGCGGGTTGGCGGCGGCGGCGGCGCTGGAGAGCTGGGGGCTAGCGGTATTGAACCGGTACGAGACGGCGGCCATCTGTTCCGATAAAGCGCGGACGACGTTGGCGTTGGCGCGGGCGGGCATCCCGCAACCAGCGGCGCGCCTCGCTTTCACGCCTGAGGCGGGCTTGGCGGCGCTCGGCGAGCTGGGTTACCCGGCGGTGCTGAAGCCGGTCGTCGGTTCCTGGGGGCGCTTGCTGGCGCGCGTGCGCGATGAAGAGGCGGCGGAAGCGATCCTCGAGCACCGTCAGACCCTCGGCGGCTACGCGCAGCAGCTGGTATATGCCCAGGAATACGTCGACAAGCCCGGCCGCGATATTCGCGCTTTCGTCATCGGCGAGCGGCCGATATGCGCGATCTACCGTTCTTCCGCGCATTGGGTCACAAATACGGCGCGCGGCGGGCAGGCCAGCAATTGCCCGCTGACTCCTGAATTGGTCGCGATATGCGAGGCGGCGGCGGCGGCGGTCGGCGGTGGCCTGCTGGCGGTGGATGTGCTGGAGTCGGCGGATGATCGGCTGCTGCTGAACGAAATGAACCACACGATGGAATTCCGCAACAGCAGCGCGCCGACAGGGGTGGATATCGCGGCGGCGGTGGCGGATTTCGTGCGCGAACGGGCGCAGTTGGCCAGGGAATGACGGTCGTGGCTCACGGCGCGGTGCGATATCGCGCCAGCATTGTTGGCGGCAGCGGCTATGTGGGCGGCGAGCTGCTGCGTTTGCTCTTGCCGCATGGCGGGGTGGAAGTGTCGCAGGTTACCAGCCGCAGCCAGGCCGGACGGCCACTCGCGCAGACGCATCCCCAGCTGCGCGGTCAAACCGAGCTACGCTTCACGCCGCCGACGGCGCTGGCTGAATGCGATGTGCTTTTTCTTTGCTCCCCGCATGGGCAGGCGCAGCGGCAGATCGAGCAGTTCGCGGGGCTGGCGGCGCGGATCATCGACCTTTCCGCCGATTTCCGCCTTGCGGATGCGGCCGCATACGAGCGTTGGTATGGCGAGCCGCATGCCGCGCCGTCGTGGTTGTCGCGCTTCGTCTATGGTTTGCCGGAGTTGAAACGAGAGGAATTGCGCGGCGCGTCTTACGCCAGCGGGGTCGGTTGTAACGCGAGCGTGTTGCTGTTGGCGCTGGGGCCGCTAGCGCGGGCCGGGCTGTTGCGGCGCGTGGTCGCCGATGTGCGCGTCGGTTCGTCGGAAGCGGGCGCCGCCGCCAACGCTGCCAGCCACCATCCCATCCGCAGCGGCGCCCTGCGCGTGTATAACACAGAGCAACATCGGCACCTTGCGGAATGGGAGCAGGTGTATGGCGAGGCGTTGCCAGTAGACGAGCTGGCGCTCAGTTTGACGGCGGTAGAGATGGTGCGCGGCGTGCAGTTGCTGGCGCGGGTGGATTTGCGCGAGCCACTGGATGAGCGCGCGCTCTGGCGGCTCTATCGCGCGGCCTATGCCGAGGAGCCCTTCGTGCGCATCGTGAGTGGAACGCGCGGCCTGCACCGACTGCCGGAGCCACGCGTCGTGGCGGGGACGAATTACTGCGATGTTGGTTTCGTTACGTCGGTGGGGGCTGCCGACAGGATCACCGTGATCGCTGCGCTGGATAATTTGGGCAAAGGCGCAGCGGGCAGCGCGGTGCAGTCGATGAACCTGATGCTCGGCATGGACGAGCATCAGGGCTTGCGCTTCGCTGGTTACTACCCATGAGCGCGCCCAAGGGCGAAATCCTTGAGGGGTTGCTGGTGCTCAAGATCGGCGGCGCGGCGGGGCTGGATCTGGCGGCCATCGCGCAGGATGTGGCGTGGTTGGCGCGGCCGCTGGTGATCGTACATGGCCTCAGCGGCGCGATGAGCCGGTTGGCGGCGGCACGCGGCTTGCAAGAGCGCATGTTGACTTCGCCTTCCGGCCATCGCTACCGCCATACCGACGCCGCCACGCGCGACTTGTTGGTCGAGGCGGCCGCGCAGGTCAACGGCGAGATTTGTGAGCAGTTGGAGAAAGCGTGCGTGGCTGCCCAGGCCATCCGCGCGCCGCTGGCCCTGCGCGCGCGCCGCAAGGGAGCGATTCGGGCCAGCGTCGATGGGCGCCAGCGCGTCATCCGCGATGATTACAGCGGCGTCATCGAAGAGGTGGCGGTGGTGCGCTTGCGAGCGGCGCTGGCGGCGGGGCGCGTGCCGGTCGTGCCGCCGCTGGCGGATGGCGCCGATGGGCCGCTGAACGTCGATGGTGACCGAGCGGCGGCGGCGGTAGCGGCCGCGTTGGGGGCGGCGGGGCTGTTGATCCTGAGCAACGTGCGGGGGCTGTATCGGCGCTTTCCGGATGAGGCGACGCTGGCGGGCGAGCTGGCGCGCGCTAGCTTGCCGGAGGCGCTCACCTGGGCGCAGGGGCGGATGAAGCGCAAGGTGCTCGGCGCGCAGGAGGCGCTGGCGGGCGGGGTCGGCTGGGCGCGGATCGGCGATGGTCGCCGCGCACGACCCATTCAGGACGCGCTTGCGGGGGAGGGCACATGCTTCCACGCGTGAGGGGGCGGGTGCGCCGCCAGGGGAGCGATTGATGGTTGCTCAGCTGCCGGATCTGCGAGCGCTCGAGGATCAGCACGGCTCCGGCGCTTATGCCAAGCGGCCGCTAAGCATCGTGCGCGGTATGGGTTGCACGGTCTGGGATGACGCTGGCAATGCTTACCTGGATGCGACGAGCGGGATGGGTGTCGCGCTGCTCGGGCACGCGCATCCGGCCATCATAGCGGCTATCTCGGCGCAGGCGGCGCAGGTCATCACGGTGCCCGAAGCTTTCTATACACCGCTGCGCGCGCAACTCTACGCGACCCTGCGCGAGATTTTGCCCGGTGAGATCGGGCGTTTTTTCCTGTGCAATAGCGGCGCCGAAGCCATCGAGGGGGCGATGAAGGTGGCGCGGCTGCTGACGGGGCGCGAGGGCCTCGTCGCCACGCGGCGCGCTTTCCACGGGCGCACGCTGGGCGCGCTCGCGCTCACTGCCAACGAGAAATATCGTGCGCCCTTCGCCGATTGGCTGCCATTGGTGCGGCGCATCAACTTCAACGACCTGCCGGCCGCGCGCGCGGCGATTGACGGTTCGACCGCCGCTGTCGTCGTCGAGCCGCTGCAGGGCGAGGGCGGCGTGCACGAAAGCAGCGCAGAATTCCTGCGTGGGCTGCGCGAACGCTGCGACGAGACGGGCGCGCTGCTGGTAGTGGATGAGATCCAGAGCGGCCTCGGGCGAACAGGGTATTGGCTGGCGTGTGAGGCGGCCGGCGTCGTGCCCGATATTGTCTGTTTGGGAAAGGGCTTGGGCGGCGGGCTGCCGATTGGTCTGGTGGCCTGGCGTTCGTCGTTAGGGAGCATCCCGCGTGGCTCGCATGGCAGCACGTTTGGCGGCAATCCGCTGGTCTGCGCGGCGGCGCTGGCCACGCTGCATACCCTGCGCGACGAGGACATCCTGCTGGCCGCGCGCGAACGTGGCGCCTGGCTGCGTGAGCAACTGGAGGCACGGCGGGGTGATTGGCCGCTCGTGCGGGCGCTGCGGGGGCGGGGGCTGCTAATTGGACTGGAGCTGCGGGGGCGCGTCACGCCGGTGCTGCGCGCGCTGCAGGAGCAGGGCGTGTTGGCGTTGCCGGCGGGGCAGACGGTGCTGCGCCTGTTGCCGCCGCTCATCTTGCAGCCCGAAGAGGCGGAACGGTTGATTGCCGCGCTGGACGCGGTGTTGCGATGAGGTCCGAAGACGAGCTTCGGGGGGCTGCGAAGAGCTGCTGCGCGCGCTGGTGGCCATCCCCAGCCCTTCCGGACAGGAAGCGGCCGCCGCGCGCCATCTCGCTGATTGGATGATGGGGCGTGGTTACGACAAGGCCGGCGTGGATGAGGTGGGCAACGCGGTGGGCAGCCGCGGCAGTGGCGAGCGCGTGTTGATGCTGCTCGGGCATATCGATACCGTCCGCGGTCAACCCCCCGTGCGTTGTAGCGGGCGGCGGCTCTATGGTCGCGGCGCGGTCGATGCGAAGGGGGCGCTGTGCGCTTTTGCGGCGGCCGGCGCCGAAATCCCGTTGCCGCCCGATTGGCGCCTGGTCGTCGTAGGCGCGGTGGAAGAAGAAGCAGCCAGCTCACGCGGGGCGCGCCACATTGCCCGGCAATACCAGCCGGCTGCCTGCCTGATCGGTGAACCCTCGGGCTGGGAGCGGATCACGATCGGCTATAAAGGCCGGCTGCTCCTCGATTGGCGCTGGCGCGGGCCGCTGGGACATAGCGCCGGGCGGCGGCGCGGCGGCCTCGAGGGCGCGTTCGCCTACTGGCAACGCATTCAAGAATATGCCGCTCGCCAATCGACAGCGGACGCGCCGCAATTCCAGCGCCTCGGTGTCGCTTTGCAATCACTGCGCAACGAAGACGACGGACTCTATGAGACCGTGCGGATGACGATCGGGTTGCGCCTACCGCCTGGGGTGGAGCCGCAGGCCCTGGCGGGCGAGTGCCGCGCGCTATTGGGTGACGGCGCCCTGTTGCACTGCCACGGCGGCGAATGGGCCGTCGAAGGCGACCGCAATTCTGCCCTTAGCCGCGCGTTGCGGGGGGCGATCCGCGCCCATGGCGGGCGGCCGCGCTTCGTCCGCAAAACAGGCACGTCCGATTGGAATGTCGTCGCCCATTCGTCTTACGGCTGCGAAGTGCCCGCACGCGCTTCTTACGGCGGCGAAGTGCCCGCACGCGCTTCTTACGGCGGCGAAGTGCCCGCACGCGCGTGGGATTGCCCTATTCTGGCCTACGGCCCCGGCGACGCAGAGCTCGACCACACGCCGCAAGAGCACCTGGATTTGGACGAATATCAGTGGGCGATTGCCGTGTTGCGGGAGGCGCTGCCGCGGGTTATGGTGGATTAAACTCGGTTGTGGCGCGCCGCATTCATATTAGTATAAGGCAAAGACAGAAGGAGAGCGGCATGTTCACAGTGAGCCAATACCCGCATGGGTGCTTTTCCTGGGTGGATCTGAGCACTCATGATGCGGACGCCGCGGCGGAGTTTTACAGTGGTGTGATGGGTTGGGAAAGCCATGGAATGGATGCGGGTTATGGCATGAGGTATTTCACCTTTCGCAAGGATGGGCATGAGATTGCCGGGCTTGCCGAACTGCCCGCAGAGATGAAGGACTTTCCGGCCAGCTGGAATAGTTATGTCACCGTCGACGATGTGGATGCGCTGATGGCGCCGGTAGAGGACGCGGGTGGTAGCATCATCGAGCCACCGTTCGAAGTGCCGGATGGCGGAAAGATTGCGCTCATCCAGGATCCGGATGGTGCGGCGCTGGGATTGATGCAGCCAAAGGATTTCATCGGCTCGACGCTGGTCAACACTCCGGGTGCGCTCTGTTGGAACGACGTATATACGCGCGACCCGGCGCTATCGCGGGCATTTTATGAGCAAATTTTCGGCTGGCAATTCCAGGATGATGGCCAGGGTTATTACCGCTTCACCAACGGTGGGCGCAACAACGGCGGCATGTTGCCGATGGATGCGGAGATGCAGGAGTATTATCGGCCCTGGTGGATGGTTTATTTCTCAGTGGACGATATTGACCAGGCGGCGGCGCGGGTGGTCGAGCTAGGCGGCCAGTTGGACTTTCCGCCGCAACCTGTGCCGGAAGCGGGGCGCTTCGTGCTCTTTCGGGACCCGCAGGGCGCCTACTGTTCGCTCTTTCAGCTGAACGAACCGGAGCCGTGGGTGGAGTAGAGGGTGAGTTGTCTGGATATCCGTTTCAGTTGACGGGCTGGGAAATTGCGAGTATCTAGCCAAAGCCGTCACACAACGAGATTATAGATATAGAACAAATGTTAGGATTGCATAGTATCATCCAGTGCGAAATTGATTGTCTGGGGAGAGTACAATTTCACATGAGCATTAACTGGCATGGCACTCATTTAGTGTATCAGAAATCATGGATTTGTGGATATTGTGGAGACAAAGTTGCTTCGAACAAAGGTTATAATTCAGGTCTGAAAGAGGAAGACGAATTTGTATCCGAATATGTCCAGGTTGCGAGAAGCCGACATTTTTTTAACGGCTACAGACAAACACCTCAACATGCTCCGGGCGAATACGGTTAATGACGTTCCCACTGACTTACATAGATTGTATGACGAGGCTAGGGAGAGTTACACAGCCAGTGCATACACTGGTGCTGTGATGATTTGCCGCAAGATTCTGATGAACATTGCTGTGGATAAAGGGGCTGCGGCCGGAGAGAGCTTTCTCCAATTACATTGAATACCTAGATCAGAAGGGTTATCTACCTCCTGATGGCAAGGGGTGGATCGATTATGTTCGCAAACGGGGCAACGAAGCCAATCACGAAATCCAGCTTATGGAAAACGAAGACGCAAAAACACTGATCGCTTTCGTCGAGATGCTGCTTAGGTTCATTTATCAGTTTCCGAATATGGTCCCTCAGGCAAGTGGCACTCATTCGCCCTAACGACAACGGCATGCGCTTCGTGCTCTAAATCCTCCACGAAATCTTCGTGATGGATTAAAATTCGGAAATTCTCCAAACAGCCATAAGTTATTCGACATCTTCGGAAGCGGCAGGTGTAGGTGCACGTCGCGGATGACCAGCACCTGCTCGGGGAAGATCAAACGGCCGAGGTTGGTCGAGTTGATTGAGTGCGACGATTTCATCGATCGAGACGCCATAAATCTGGGCGATGCTATAGGATGTTTCGCTCGGACAGACGACATGGACGACAGAGCCGTCAGCGCGCGCGGGTTGCGGGTCGACGCTCAGCGCGTAATAGGTGAAGGGAGTTGGGGCGGGGCGTTTCAAGCGCCGGTTGCCGCCAGCGGCGCGGTGATGAGCACGAATACGGCCGCGCCACGCTGCTCGACGGGGTAGATGCGCAGGGGCGCCCGCACCGGGCGACGGACGGGGGCGCCCGTGCGCAAATCGAAACGGCCATTATGCTTCGGGCATTCGATGCAGCCATCGGTAACCAGGCCCTCGAAGAGGTTGCCCTTGCCATGTGTGCAGAGGCCATCGGAGGCGACCAGGCTGCCATCCGCCAGGCGGTAGAGGGCGTAGGTCGCGCCGTCCCAGGTGAAGCCGAGCGCGTCGTTCGGCGCGATGTCTCCTATCGCGCCGACACGCAGCCAGCCATCAGCCGCCGCTTCGGCCCGGGGCAGGGCGAGGGTGCCTGTTTCGACTATTGGGTCCGCCGGGATGGGGCGCACGATGTGATAATTGGGGTCTTGCGTCGCCTGCTCCCAAAGGGCGGGCAGCATCTCGCGATAGCACTCCCAGAGGCTGCGGTAGGGCGGCGGCGTCTGATCGACGATGGCCCGGTGATAGGCGGGCAGGGCGTGGAAGGGGATCATCGGCGTCGTGTGGTGCTCGAGATGGTAATTCATGTTCATATAAAGGTAGCGGAAGACGGGGTTGATGTAGAGCGTGCGCGTGTTTTCGCGGTGGTCGTGCGTGTCTTCGCCGAGGCCGCCGTGCTGCGTGAGGCCGAGCAGCTGGTGCAGCCAACCGGCGTAGAAGCGCGGCGTCCATACGAAGAGCAGCGGCAAGACGCTGCCGAGATGGATGGCCAGGGCGATGACGGCGGCGATGATGAGCAGGTAGACGCGGTTGCCCCAAAACATCCGCTGCCGCTCGGGCGCGGGCACGAAATCGCGCACGTCGGAATCCGCCCGGCCGAACGCATGGCGGATGACGCGCAGCACTTCCGGCGGGCCGCTGCGCAAATAGAAGAAATCGAGGGCGAGCTTGAGCAGATCGGCCGGACGCTGCACCTGAATCTCCGGGTCACGCCCGACGAGGATGGTATCAGTGTGGTGGCGCGCGTGGCTCCAGCGCCAGAGGAAGCCTTCGCGGATGGTCATGAAGGAGCTGATGTGATAGCAGATTTCGTTCAGCCAGCGGGTGCGGAAGGGGGTACCGTGGCCACATTCATGCCAGCGCGCATCTGAGGAAGAGTAGATGGTGCCATAGAGCAGGAAGGCGGGGATGGCCCACCAGCTGCCCCAGGCGAGGGTGGCGAGGTAGCCCGTAACGGCGAGGAGGGCGAACCAGAGGCCGAAATGGCGCAGGCCGGGGCCATCGCGCCGCTCCAGGAGGGCCAGCAGCTGCGCGCGGGGCAGGCGCGGCGCCCACCAATCGTCCTCCTCCAGGTGGGTTTCGATGAGTTTGTCATCCAGGGCGACGGCGCGCTCGTGGCCGCCGGCGAGGCTGTAATCGCGTTTGAGTTTGGCTTGTGCACTCATAGCGGTTCCCCTACACGAGCATGGGCATAATAACGCAGCGTCGGCCGCCGCGGCAAAACGACGACTCCCGGCGTTGGGAGCGGGGGGAGCACGGCGTAGGTGTTACCTCTTTGCGCGCGAATTGTTGGAAAATGCGATTATCAATTGTAATCCCTGCGCATGAGAACAGGAGGCACTGCCAATGAAAGGTCGTAGTTTGCTCGTCGTGTGTATCTTGCTGGTGTCCTGGGGCGCGCTCGCCTCGGTCTCCGCGCAAGGTGATGTGGCACTTGGGCCGGTGACCCAGAAAGTGCTGGATCGCGGTGAGCTGATTTGCGGCGTTAACGCTCAGCTCGCTGGCTTCGGTGTCGTGAATGACGCTGGTGAATTTGAGGGCTTTGACATCGATCTTTGCCGGGCTGTCGCTGCGGCGGTGCTCGGCGATGCCAACGCCATCTCCTTCCGGCCGCTGGCGGCGGCCGAGCGGCAAGCGGCCATGCAGGGTGGCGAGATCGACATGATGTCGCGCAACACCACCTGGACGCTCAGCCGTGATGTCGTCTGGGGCGCCACGTTTGGCCCGACCACATTCTACGATGGTCATAGTATCGGCACCCTCGTCGAACTGGGCGTTACCACCATTGAAGGGCTGGATGGTGCTTCCATTTGCGTGACGCAGGGCACCACCACGGAGCTGAACATCACCGACGCGGTCTTCGCGCGCGGGCTGGACATCACGATCCTGACCCAGCCAGATATCGCGGCTGCCTGGCAGGCCTATCTGGACGGTCGCTGCGAGGCCTGGACGACGGATAAGAGCAGCCTGGCCGCCCTGCACGCCACCGCGGCAGACCCCGGCCAGCACATGGTGCTGGACATCACGCTCAGCAAGGAGCCGCTGGGGCCGCTCTCGCCACAATATGATCCACAGTTTGCGGATATCGTCGCCTGGACTGTCTTCGGCCTGATCTCCGCTGAGGAAGCGGGTATCACCAGCGAGAATGTCGATGATTTCCGAGCTAGCGATGACCCTAACATTCAGCGGTTGCTGGGCCAGAACAACAACGCTTCTGGTTCCTACCTGGGCATACCCAACGACTTCATGGTCACGGTCATCCGCCAGCTGGGTAACTACGGCGAGATCTTCCATCGTCACCTGGGCGTGCCGCCTTTCAACCTAGGCCGCGGGCTTAACGCCCTGTGGACCGATGGTGGCTTGCTCTACTCACCGCCCTTCCGTTAGCCAGCAATGAAGCAGTAAAGCTAAGGGCCGGTGAATGCGCTGCGGCGGATTCACCGGCCCCAACCGCACCCAATTAGGATAGGGTCACGCGCGTGCTCAATCGCGAGCCGCCTTTAGATTTGCGGCACACCATATTGCGCATCTTTCGGCGGATTAACGCCGTCATAGGACCCGTTTTGCGGCCATTGATCGTTGTTTTTGGGCCCATCCTGCGGCCGCTGATCAACGTGTTGGCGGATCAGCGCGTGCGGCAGGTATTGGGGCAGTTGGTCTTCACGCTGGCGGTCATCCTGTTTTTCTGGTGGA
The DNA here is from genome assembly GCA_965237765.1 of Phototrophicaceae bacterium. GTDB lineage: Bacteria > Chloroflexota > Anaerolineae > Aggregatilineales > Phototrophicaceae > WTGJ01. Next base: position 1,025,943 of record OZ250157.1, on the reverse strand, counting down.
TGGGCTCCACGGCGGCCACCGAATTGGCGGATAGGGGCCTCGTGCCCGCCTTCAACTTCCTCGATTTACGCGCCGGCTTTGCAATCAGCGAAAGCCCGGAATGGTATACCAGCGATTCTACTTACGGCCAAGCCTTTGTCGTCGGCATGATCAATACTCTACGCATCGTGGTCTTCGGCCTCGTGTTGTCTTCGGTGGTGGGCCTCTTTGTCGGTGTCTTCCTGCTCAGTAGCAACTGGCTCATTCGCAGCATTGCCCGTGTATACGTGGAGGCGTTGCGCAACACACCGTTGCTGGTGCAAATTTTCGCCTGGTATTTCATCGTGATGTTCAGCCTGCCAAAGATCCGGCAGGCGATCACCATCCCCAGCGAAGGGATCACCTATATCAGTTTGCGGTTGGCGCTGTGGGTGTTGCTGTGGCTGGTGCTCTGGCGCTATTGGCGTGGGTCGGCGGTTAGCGTGGAGCGACGGGGGATGCTCCAGTATGGCTTCGCCGCACTGGTATTGATATCAGAGCTGGCCGCTTATGGGCATTATGAGATTGACGGCTGGCCCTGGTCCTGGGGCGCGGGTTTCACCGGTGCTTTCCTGGTGTACGCTGTCGTGAGTATGGCCCTGGTGGGCGTCGTCTTGCTCGTTCATTACTTTAGCGCCGCGCAGCGGTGGATCCCGCCGCGTTGGCGGCCGCGCGCGCTGGGTTTGGCCCTGGGGCAATTGGTAGCGGGCACCCTCTTCAGCTTTGGCTGGCTGCCGATGGCGGCGGTGCGGTTGGAGACGCGGCCAGCGATCTTCATCAGCATTCGTGGTTTCGTTTTCCCGGATTTGTTGCCGACGGCGCGCTTCGCGGCCTGGTTCGCTTATTTGGGGCTGGGCATCTTGTTGGCTGGTTTCGCCTGGCTCTGGCTTGGTCGGCGGACGGAGATCACCGGCCAGCCTTACCCGCGGGGCGCGTTGGCCCTGCTGGCCTTGCTCGGCTTGGCAGTTCTGGGTTGGTTGTTGGTGGGTACGGCGGCGGCGCCTGAGCATATCGCCATCGAGAGCGGCGGCGAGACCGTCTTGAGGTCGCTGGCGGAAGCAGAAGCCGAAGGGCTGCTCGGCACGGCGGAGCTCCTGCAGACCAGCACGCGCCCGCTCCTGGTGCAATTGCCGACGCAGAATCGCTTCGGGCGTTTCCTGACAGGCCTGGAATTCACGCCGGAATACATGGCGCTACTGTTGGCGCTGGTGGCCTACACCTCCTCTTTCATCGCTGAAATTGTGCGAGCGGGTATTCAGGCGGTGTCGCACGGTCAGCTGGAGGCGGGGCGCGCGCTCGGCCTCTCGCAAACGCAATTGCTGGCGCGGATCATCTTCCCACAAGCACTGCGCGTGATCATCCCACCGCTGGGCAATCAGTATCTCAATCTGACGAAGAATTCGAGCTTGGCGATCAGCATCGGTTTTGCGGATACCTTCAACATCACGACGACCATCATGAATCAGTCCGGTCAGACTGTGACGGGCTTCTTCATGGTGATGGTCTTCTATCTCGTGCTGAGCCTCAGCATCTCTGTGATCATGAACGCCGTCAATAACCGCTTCCGCCTGGTTACGCGCTGATGGCTGCTGGTGCGAAGAACCCGATGACCACTATGCCCGCCGGCTCGCCCGTCCGCAACGAGGCTTATTTCGAGGAACCTCCGACGCGCAGGCCGCCGATCACCGTCGTCGGCCCACTGGCCTGGGTGCGCGCGAACCTCTTCGGTTCGACGCTGGATACAGCATTGACGGTGCTGGGCGCCGCCTTCGTGCTTTTCATGGTTTTTTCCCTGTTGCAGTGGAGTATCGGTGCGGCCAATTGGTTCGCGATCATCTTCAACTTGCGCCTGTTCATGGTCGGGCGTGTGGAACAGTTCATGAACTTGCGCCTGTCGCTGCTGGCGCTCTATCTGGCGCTGGTGGTGGGCGTGAACCTGGCAGCCTGGTCGGTGGTGCGGGCGCGGGTCTGGCAGGCGCTGGTGGCGGGTTTGCTGGCGCTCTTCGTCATACCCATGCTCATCGAAGCCAGTATTCCGCTGCCGCCGACATATCTGGCCGCTGGCCAGCGCGAAATTACCTCGGGCTCCATTACCGCCGCGCCGCAATCGCGGGTCGCCTTCATCGGTGGGGCAGGGGAAGAAGTGACCATCGCCCTCGCCGAATACGCCAACGAAGAAGAACTCGCGCAGCTCTCCAGCTTTACGGATGCGATGACGAATACCCTGCGCAACGCGGCGACTAATCGCCTGGCAACCCAGCAGCGCCTCGCTGTTATCCGTGATGAGCTGGCCGGCAATCGCCTCACCGATAGACAGCGCGGCGAACGCGAGGCGAAGCTGGAAGAGAGCGAGATACCGCCGTCCGTCTTGAGCAGATACCAGGTGAGCGCTGTGCCCGTTTCGCTGATCGTGCGCGCGGGTTGGAACGGGGAGGAGTTGGCGAGCGCGGTCATCGGCTCTGGCGATGAGCTGCGTTTCACGCTGCCGCAGGATGGTTGGTACGTGTTGGAGAAGAGCGTTCCCACCAGCGACGAGAGCATCGCGACGCTGGCGGCAAAGGGCATCTATCCCATCTTTGACCGCAGTTTCATCCGTGATGGCGAGCGCGTCTACCAATACGTGCGGGCGACGGATCGGCTGTTGATCGAGGGTGGGCGGCCGCGCGACGAAAACGGCGACGATATGTTGATGCTCGGGATCATCGACCATCAATACAAAGGACTTCGCGGGTTCGCTAATTTCCTGCGCGTGATGGTGGCTCCCTTCTTCGGGCAGATCAATCGGTCGTTGGCTTGGTTCACGGCGCTCCTCGCTGCGGGGTATTTCAGTTCTGTTTGGTTGAGGCGGCGCGAAGAGCGGTCAGGAGGGCCGCGGCAGATCGTGCGGCGCATGGCGGTTTGGCTCTGGCTGGCGCTGATGCCGCTGGCTTTCATCTTGATTATCGGCGTTGGCGAGGGCGGGGCCTTGCAAACGAGCGACTCGCAGCTCTGGGGCGGTTTCTTGCTGACGATGATGTTAACGGCGGTGGGCATCGTGGTCGCCTTCCCAATCGGTATCGCTCTTGCCCTGGGTCGGCGTAGTTCGCTGCCGGCCATCCGGCTGGCGAGCACGCTCTATATCGAAATGGTGCGTGGCGTGCCGCTCATCACGCTGCTGTTCATGTCCGTGCTGCTGGTGCCATTCGTCTTGCCGAGTCTGAGCGGGCCCGATAGCACGCCCTACCGGGCGATGGTCGCCGTTACGCTATTCAGCGCCGCTTACCTCGCGGAAAACGTACGCGGCGGCTTGCAGAGCCTACCGCCAGGACAGGAAGAAGCGGGCAAAGCGGTGGGCCTGCCCGGCTGGCGCATCACCCTGCACATCACCCTGCCGCAAGCTTTGCGCGCGGTCATCCCGGCCCTCGTTGGCCAATTCATCTCGCTTTATAAAGACACCTCGCTGGTGGCCATTGTTGGCTTGCTAGATCTAACGGGCGTCGCGACGGGCATCGCCGCGCAAACCGAATTTCAGGGTTTGCGGCGCGAGACCTACATTTTCATCGCCGCTATCTATTTCATCTTCAGCTTCGTGATGTCGCTGGTGAGCCGGCGCATCGAGGCCAGCGGCGCCGGCGCCGCCCGTCGTTAGCGCCCGGATTTAAAGGAAGGAAGGTCGCCAAGATGGATGCCATGAGCGCCAAGGCCAAAGCGGAGGCCGAAGCCACCCTGCGCGAAGATACCGAGCCCATCATCATCTGCCACAATGTGAATAAGTGGTTCGGCGATTTTCATGTTCTGCGCGATGTCAGCGTTGAAGTCGCCCCGCGCGAAGTGGTCGTCGTCATCGGGCCTTCTGGCTCGGGTAAATCCACCTTCATCCGTTGCATCAACCGGTTGGAGGAGCATCAGGAGGGGCAGATTGTCGTCGATGGCATGGAACTGGGCCACGATGTACGCAATATCACCGCCATCCGCCGCGAGATCGGCATGGTCTTCCAGCAATTCAACCTCTTCCCGCACCTCACAGCCTTGCAAAATATCACGCTGGCGCCTTCCATCGTGCGGCACCGGCCCAGGGCGGAGGCGCACGATATCGCGATGCAGCTGCTGGAGCGCGTTGGCATCCCCGAGCAAGCGAATAAATACCCGGGCCAGCTTTCCGGCGGGCAACAGCAGCGCGTGGCCATCGCCCGTGCCCTCGCCATGGAACCCAAAATCATGCTCTTTGACGAGCCGACCTCCGCCCTCGATCCCGAGATGATCAAAGAAGTTCTGGACGTGATGAAGGAGCTGGCGCGTAGCGGCATGACGATGCTCGTCGTCACGCACGAGATGGGCTTCGCGCGAGAAGTAGCGGACCGCATCCTCTTTTTTGACCACGGGCGCATCGTCGAGCAGGGCACGCCGGATTATTTCTTCGAGCAGGCGCAACACCCGCGCACCAAGCTGTTCTTGAGCCAGATCCTCTAAAGCGTCAGGCTAGTACCACATAGTGCGAGGTAGCTGGCAGCGCCGCTCATTCTGCCGACGCGATTTGTAGCGCGCTGACGAAGAGCGAATCCTCGCCTACTGGTGAGCGCAGGCGCACCCCATCCTGGCGGCGGTAAAAGCCGGTTACGAGCGTGTATTCGCCCGGCGCGAGCGTCTCTGGCAATTGCAAATTGAATTCGCGGCTGAAGATGATCTCTTCGGGGTCGTCCCAATCGGCCGTCGTGCGCCGGAGGAGCGGGTCGGGTAGGGGTGGCCCGTCGATTTGCGCCACGAGGCCTCCCGCGGAATTCAGCAAATGATTGAAGACGATGTATTCGTCGTCGGTGGGCGCGCGGGATTGCCAGTAGAGGTGAAAGGGAAGTGTCTCGCCGGCGCGGATGTCGCCACTGGCGAGGTCGTAACCTAGCAGGCGAATGGGGCCGAGCTGGCCGGTCGTCTGGTGCTGCATGGGGTGGAGGCGGAGGACAACCATGGCCGGTCCGCGGTGCGCGGCGGAGGGTGGGTAGGATTTCAAAAGGGTCGTTTCGGCGAGATAACCGGCGGGGTCATCGGCGAGGAGGGACTGGTATTCGTAATGGGGCATGATGGCATAGAGCACATCTAGCGCGCGCCAATGATCAACGGATTCTTGCGAAATTGGTCCGGGTACGCCATTGGGCAGCAAATGCGGGAAGGGCGTGAGGCCGGCATAACCGCCCCAATGGGAGTTGAGAGTCTTGTGGTTATCATAGGTGGCGATGTGAATGCCGCTCGTCAGGGTTGTATCCATGTACTGCGCCAGATCGTTGCGCTGGTCGGGCAGCGTAGCCTCGTGGGCGTTGGCGATGGAAGCGCGCAGGTTCGGCAGGTTCGACGCGAATAGCAACGCGAGCGCCGCAACTGCCAGCCACCGTGTGCGCAGCGCGGGATAGCGTTTTGGCAGTGTGCGCAAGATGTGCCACAAACCCATGTAGCCGATACCGGCCATGAGCGTCACTATCGTGGCAAGGGCGACCATCTGCCGGAAATCCGCTGTGCCAAACAGGCTTAACCCCACCAACCAGGCCGCGGCCGATAAGATGATTGTGGCTATGGCGAAGCGCTGTTCTCTCTCTATCCCTCGATCCCAAGCTAAGAACGCCCAACCGATCAACCCAGGTAGGAGCAAGATACCCAAGCTCCCGGAAAAGCTCACGCGTGTGTCGATCTCCGCCAGGATCACACGTAGGTTGTGAAGCAACAGCGAGGGGCTGGGAATGCCTTCAACATCGGTATGCTGGCGCCAGTTGTTGATGGGTATATTCGGGTCAGGAGGGAGTAACACAGGGGTGAGAAACAGTAACCAGGCGGAAAACAAGGCAAAGCGCGCCATGTTATCTATGACACGTCTCCGATACGAACGCCCATTCCAGAGTGGGGCTAGCAAAATGACAGGTGTCATGAAGATCGCTTGATATTTGAAAACAATCGCCAGCATCAGCATGTAAGTGGCATAGGTAGTCCAGCCGGAGCGGCGGAAACGCGTACCCGCCAGCACAAGCCAGATGGCTGATACAGTGAAGAATGTCACAAAGATATCCGGTATTGCTAGCCGGCTGAAGTAGACAAAGGATGGCGTGATGGTCCAGATACCTGCGCTGAGTAATCCCGCTGGCGGGCCCAAACTGTGGTAACCTAGCAGTGCCAGCAAAATTACGACGCCCATGCTGGCTGTAATGGCCACGAGCCGCACCAGCCCGGTCACGGTCGAGGGTGGCGTGGCGGGGTCGTGGAACAGACGGATGAATACATAATTCAACATGATGACGCCTGGAGGGTAACTATCATGCCCAATGGAGCGTGCCGTGCCGAAATCCACCAGCATGCGCGCCGCGAGGTTGTGATTCGGCTCGTCGATGTAATCCACATAAGGTAAGCTGAAGGCATAACCGGGGTAGCGCAACGCGCCGGCCAGCACGAGAATCGCCAGCAGCGCTAGCCACCAATTCCGCCTCGGCCAGAGCGGGCGCTCGGCCATCGCACCTTCATTCATGTGGGATATTCTAATCGTCTTGGTTGCCGTGCGCCTGCGCTAACGGCGCTGGCGGGGGTCGAGCGCTTCGCGCAGGCCATCGCCCAGAAAATTGAAGGCCAGCACGGTGAACATGATCGCCAGGCCGGGGAAGATGGGCAACCAACCTGATTGATGGAGATAGTCACGCCCTTCGGCCAGCATGCGACCCCAGCTGGGCGTGGGCGGCTGCACCCCGAGCGCGAAGAAACTCAAGCCCGCTTCGGCGAGGATGGCGAAGGCGAGGCTGAGGGTGATTTCCACGATGATGGGGGAGAGGATATTGGGCATGATGTGGTTGAAGATGATGCGCACCTCGCCAGCGCCCATCGCGCGGGCTGCCTGGATGAATTCTTCGTTGCGAACTCCTAGCACGGCCGCGCGGGCGATGCGCGCGAAAATCGGCGTATAGACCACGCCGAGGGCGATCATCACGTTGAGGAAGCCACGGCCCAAGACAGCGACGATGGCGATGGCCAGCAGCAGGAAGGGGAAGGCGTAGAGCACGTCCATCGCCCGCATGATGATTTCATCCACCGCGCGGACGCTGAAGCCGGCGATCATCCCCAGCATAGTGCCGGCAATGGTGGAGATGCTGACGGCGACGAGGCCCACCATCAAGGAAATGCGCGCGCCAATGACGACCCGAGTGAAGATATCGCGCCCAAACTCATCGGTACCCATCCAATGCTTTTGCGTGGGTTCAGATAACATTGCGGTGAAATCCATCCCGTCCGGATCGAAACGGACCAGCGAGGGTCCAAAGACCCCCATGAAGATGATGAGTAGGATGAAGAGCGCTCCAAAGATGGCCAGCTTGTTGTGTAAAAGACGGCGCAATGCATCCCGCCAGAGGCCTTCGGAATGCCGCACCTCGCTGTCGATCGCGCGGAGCGCGCGCGGGGCCAGCGATTCCTGAATTGCGCTCATGTCTCCCGCTCGCTAGGCATATTCGATCCGCGGATCCAGGAAGAAATAGGTCATATCCACGATCAGGTTGACGAAAACGACCAGGGTCGTGAAGGTCATGACGGTGCCCTGCAGCATCGTGTAATCGCGCCGCAGGACGGCATCCAGCGCCAGCCCCCCCAGCCCCGGCCAGCTGAAGACGACCTCGACAATCACCACCCCGCTCAGCAGGGCGGTTACTTGCAGGCCGATGATGGTCACGATGTTGATGAGCGCGTTGCGCAACGCGTGCCGGTTCAGGACGGTCTTCTCCGGCAGGCCCTTGGCGCGCGCCGTCTGGATGTAAGGGCGGTTCAGCACATCGAGCATCGCGCTCCGGATGAAGCGCGTCTGGATGGAGGCGCTGACCAGGCCGGTGACCATCGCCGGCATGATGAGGTGCTTGAGCCACGGCCCGACGCCCTCCCCCAGCGGCTCATAGCCGCCCGCGGGCAGGATATTCAGGGTGATGGAGAAGAAGGATATTGCCAGGATCGCAAACCAGAAAGAGGGGATGGAAACGCCCAGCTGACTGATGATGGTGCCCAACACATCCAGCCAGTTGCCGGGGTGCAGGGCGGTATAGATGCCGATGGGGAAGGCGATGACCATCCCCACCGCCAGCGAGGCCAGCCCCAGCTCCAGCGTGCGCGGCAGCTTCTGCCAGATGGATTTCACAACTGGCTGGGCGGTGAGCAGGCTGGCGCCGAAATCGCCGCGGATCGCCTTGCTGGCCCATTTGAAGTATTGCGTGAGGATGGGTTCGTTGAGGCCCATCCGCTCGCGGATGCCGTCGACCTGCTCCTGGCTGGCGTAAGCGCCGAGGACGATGCGCGCCGGGTCGCCGGGCACCAGCTGAATGATGAGGAATACCAAGAGCGAAACCCCCCAGATCACGAGGAGGGCACTGAGGATTCGTTGCAGCAGATACTGGATATTCATGGCGCCGCCGCGCTACTCCGATGACGCAGGGCGCCCGAACATTTGCCCGAGCGCCCCGCGCGTTGAACTTGCCGCTTACTCGCTTGCCAACCAGGTCGTTTTGAAATCGGTGTCGCCGTGCGCGACCATCTGATAGCCAATCACATTCGACAGATGGGCCATCGTGCCGATGCCATTGTAGAAGTAGATATAGGGCGCGCCATCCACGATGATCTTATTCGCCTCGTCGTAGATAGCATAGCGCGCGTCAAAGTCGCTCACGGTGCGCGCCTCATCGACCAGGCGATCGAAATCCGGGTTGCTGAAGCCGGTGAAGTTGAAGACCTCGTCCGTCTTGTGCTGCAGGGTGTAGTAGGCATTGCCGTCCACCAGACCGCCCCAGCCGCAGATATAGATGTCGTAATCGCCGCCGCCCTCGAGCTCGAGCCATTGCGCCCATTCGGGGGAGAAGATATCGGCTTCGATGCCGATCGCTTTGAGGGATTGTTGGATGATCTGAGCCAACCGGACGGTGTTCTCATAGGTGGCGGTGGGCATCAAGGTCAGGGAGATATCGCCGTCGCTATAGCCCGCCTCGGCGAGGAGTGCGCGCGCCTTTTCCACATCCGGCCCGCCCATCTCGTCGCCATAGGGGGCGTATTCGTTATACCAGGGGCTGCTGGGGCCGGTCGGGCCCTGAATCGGCGTGCAGAGGCCGAAGTTGCCCACCTGGCAGAGGGCCGCGCGATCGATGGCATGGGCCATCGCGTGACGCACCGCCAGATCCGCGCCGGGCCGCCCTTCGCGAATGTTGACGCCCATGTAGTTATAGGCGAGCCCCGCCACGCGCTGGATGACGATGTTCTCGTCGCTCTTCCAGAGCGCCGACCGACTGGGCGGGCACATTCATCACCCAATCCACCTGGCCGCCGCGCAGGGCCGCTTCGCGCGCGGCATTCTCGGCGATGACGATGATATCGATCGAGTCCAGGTAGGGCAGGCCTTCCTGCCAGTAGTTCTCGTTGCGCACGAGCGTCATGCTGGTCGTGCCTTCAAATTCGCCGATGACGAAGGGGCCGGTGCCGATCGGCGTCACGATCTGACCCGTCTCTTCCACGACGCTGTCCGGATGGACGATGCCGATGCCGCCAAAGGTGGCGAAGATATAGGGGAAGACGGCGTCGGCGCTGGTGAGGGTGGCGGAGACCGTCATCTCGTCCACCGCTTGCCAGACCGCGCCCTCGCCGCCAATATCCGTCTTGCGGCCGGAGCCGGTCTCCGGGTTCAGGATGCGCTCCATATTCCAGACCACGATATCGGCAGTCAGCGGCGCGCCATTGGAGAAGCTGACGCCTTCGCGCAATTGGAAGGTCCAGGTCAGGTCATCTTCGGATTGCCACCAATCCGTCGCCAGCTCGCCGGCGAGTTTGGTGTTCTCGTCATAAGTTACCAGCGCTTCCACGACCTGCGACATGACGGCGAAGCTGGAGCCGGCGCTGTCGGTATGCGGGTCGAGCGCGACCCACTGCGCGCTCCAGGCGGCCCGCAGGGTGCCGCCTTGCTGCGCGTCGCTATCCTGCGCCCGCAGCGTGCTGCCGAAGCCGATGGCTAGCAGCGCCACCACAAGCAGGATCAACATCTTTTTCATTATCGGTACTCCTTTTTGTCCATGCATCTATCTGTTCGCGCGGGTTGCGCAGTACAATTAAGGCAAGAGTGTAACGCACGCGATACGCCCTGCCAATAGGGGAACGCGGGGTTGTGTATAAGGCGCGATTGCGGATTATGCTATCTTTTGGCGGCGGCGATACTGAGGAGGGAGGCATCTGGTGAGGCAGCTGCGCTCCATGCACGCGACAGTGCGAACATTCCCGTTCTGGTTGCTTCTAGCCTATGTGATGGTGGGTGTGTTGTATATCGTGTCGGTGCCGCCTTTCGAATCTCCGGATGAACCCCGGCATTTCGCCGTCGCCGATTACATCCAGACGCAGGGCAAACTCCCCATCCAGCAGCAGGATGTGGAGACGCGCTTCGGGCAGGAAGGCAGCCAACCCCCGCTATATTACCTGTTGGTTGCCGCCTTGATCGCCCCCTTTGACCGAAGCGACTTGGACGACCACCTCACCGGCAACCCACACGCGATCATCGGTGACCCCAACGCGCCAGGCAACCGCAACGCCTATGCGCACGCTCGCGTATATCCACCACTGCTGGAAGGGAGCACGTTGGCGCTATTCTGCGCCCGCCTCTTCAGCCTGCTGTTGGGGACGGTGACAGTCGCCGCGGTTTGGCAGACGGCACGCTTGCTCGCCCCTGAGCGACAAGGCCTGGCTCTGCTGGCGGCCGGTCTGACCGCCTTCAACCCACAATTTCTCTTCATTTCCGCTTCTGTCAACAACGACACGCTGGTCACGGCGCTGGGCAGCTTACTGATCTGGCAAACGCTACAGTTGTTGCGCCACGGCTTCCAGCCGCGCCGTAACCTGACGCTCGCCTTGCTGCTGGCCCTGGTCAGCATCACCAAACTTTCTGGTTTGCTGTTCGCGCCGCCTTTGCTGCTAACCGCGTTCTGGAGTGGTTGGCGCCAGCGCGACAGGCGCGGCCTGTTGCGTTTCCTATTCACGCTGGCTGTGGTCTGGTTGTTGTTCGCTGGCTGGTGGTACGCGCGCAACCTTCACTTATACGGCGAACTGACGGGTACGCAGATGATGCTCGATATCTTCGGGCGGCGCGGTGCGCCCAGCCTGGCGGAGTTGCTCGGCGAAGAATTCAACGGTCTGCGCATTAGCTACTGGGGCCTCTTTGGCTGGTTCAATGTGTTCACGCTAAAACCCTTCTACCGCGTGATGGACATCGTGATGCTGGCAGGCGCGGTGGGCCTCCTGGCCTGGATGTGGCAACGACGCGCGCAGCGAGCGCAACTGTTGCCCATCCTGTTGCTCGCACTGCAGCTGGCCCTCATGCTGGGTGGTCTGATCGTATGGACATCGCAAACTGCCGCGACGCAGGGCCGTCTGTTGTTTCCTGTCATAGCGGTAATCAGCTCACTGATCGCGCTGGGGTTGCGGACCTGGCGTTTGCCGGCACGGGCTGCGATTGTCGCGCTGGGGAGTTTCGCGATAGCGGTGCCCATTGTCAGTATCCGCCCGGCCTATCAGCCGCCAGCGGTTGTCGCCCGCCTGCCGGAGAGCGCCACGCTTTTATACGCTCGTTTTGACGATATCGAGGTGCTGGGTTACGAGATGGAGGTTCGCCGCTACGTGCCAGGCGAGGCGTTTCCCATCACCCTATATTGACGCGCTATCCAACCTTCCGACCTCGATTACAGCTTGTTCCTAGATCTGCTCGCCGCCGACGCGGTCATTACGCAATTGCCCACCTGGCCGGGCTATGGCAGCCTGAGCACGTCCAGATGGCAAGCCGGCAAGATTTACCAGGATCAATATCAGCTCCTCTTGCCGGCCGATCTAGCCGGGTCGTCAACCCTGCGTCTCCACTTCGGTTGGTGGAAATACCCGGAGGAATATCGGCTGCAACCGGTCGATGCGCAGGGTGTGGCGCTGCAGCCGATCATTCTGGAGGCTGGCGCCTACGTGGCGACAGACGAGGCCAATTATCAACCCGCACAGCGTTTGCAGCACCCGCGGGAATTCGATGGTGTTCGCTTGTTGGGTTACAGCCTGGCCGAGCAGCAACTCATCCTCTGGTGGGAAGCGACCGCGCCACTCATCGAGGATTACCATATCCTGGTGCACGTGCTGGCCGAGGAATATTCGTCGGAGGAACCAAATCATATCCTGGCATAGGGTGATGCTCCCCCGCAGTTGCCCACCCACTTCTGGCGCGTGGGCGAGTGTTTTCTTTCCCAACACCTGCGCCTCACGGGTGACACCGAGGTGGGCCGTTACCCGCTCTACGTCGGCTGGTATAGCACGAGCCAACCGCTGCGCCTGGAGACGGAATGCCCGGACAATTCTTGCTGGGTAACGGATATCCTGCTCCCCGCCGCGGCGGCGGGTGATTGAGCGCTTATTCCGCGCTGTGCTAGTTGCTATACTCCAGCACATCAGACAAGGGGTCTGCGATGCCACGCCCCATCACCATCGAAGATTTATATCGGCTGCAACACATCGAAGAGCCACAGTTCACGCCTGATGGCCGCCATATCGCCTATGTCCGCGTTTCGCCGCAGCGCGAGAGTAACGACTACCAGCGTACCATTTGGCTCGTCGCGCGCGATGGCCGCACGCCGCCCCTGCAGCTCACGCGCGGGGGCAAGGATAGCCAACCGCGCTGGTCGCCGGATGGCCAGACGCTCGCCTTCGTGCGCGCGCCTCTTACGGCCGCGAAGAGCCGGCACGCGCCACAAAACGGCGAAGCGGGCGCCAAGCCACAAATTTACCTGCTGCCCGTCTTCGCGGCCGGTGGCGAAGCGCGCCCGCTCACCAGCGCGCTCAATGGCGCGTCCTCCCCGTGCTGGTCGCCGGATGGACAGCTGCTCGCCTATCTTTCGCCCAGCACTGCTGCCGAACGAGCCACCGAGGATGAAGACGCCGAGCGCGCTGCGCTGGCCGATGCGCTCGCCCGTCAGCAGCAACGCGAGCGCGCCCAACAGGACGAACGCGAACGCCTCGACCCGCGCGTCATCGAGCGCATCCCTTACCGCGCGGGCACGCGCTACCTCGATGGTCGCTGCGCGCAAATCTATGTCATCGCCACGCGCGAAGATGAAGAAGAGCCGGCCAAAGCGCGCCGCCTGACTGATAGCGAAACGCCGTATAGCGCCCTGCAATGGGCCGCCGACGGCCGCTCCCTGCTCACTGCCCGCGGTGTTTACCCCGAGCGCGACGAGCCGTCCCGCTGGTCGGCGCTCTATCGGATCGCGCTGGACGATGGCCAGGAGACGCTCCTCACGCCCGAAACGGAGGCGGACGGCGTCGCTTATTCCAACTTCGCGCCCCAGGCGGCACCCGACGGCAGCGGCGCGCTGGCGTATCTGCGCATCCCGCGCGAGCTCTCGTCGCGCGCCAATGTTCGCCTAGCCATCCTGCCGGCCGAAGGTGGGGCCTCCTATGAGCTAAGTGGCGCGCTGGAACGCTCGGTCAACCAATACGAATGGGCGGCTGATTCCACTGCGCTCTATTTCAGCGCGGGCGACCAGGGTGATGTGGGCATTTATCGCGTAGGCGCCGCGGCGGGCGCCGCCGCCAACTACGCGCGGGTCATCGGCGGGCAGCAGGAAGTGCAATCCTTTACCGTGGCCGCCGATGGCGCGCTGGCCTATGCCAGCTGCACGCCTAGCACGCCGCCGGAATTGTTCGCGCAGGAAGCGGACACTCCGGATGCCGCTGTACTCACCCAACTGCACGCCGCTTTCCTGCGAGAGGCGCAGGTAAGCGAGACGCACGAGCTGCGCTGGCGTTCCGCCGATGGCACCGAGATCCAAGGCTGGTATCTGTTGCCGCCGGATTATGAAGAGGGGAAGCGCTACCCGCTCGCCCTGAACATCCACGGCGGGCCGCACGCGATGTGGGGGCCGAGCGGGCGCACGATGTGGCACGAATGGCAATGCCACGCCGCTGCCGGTTATGTGGTGCTCTATTGCAATCCGCGCGGCAGCGATGGCTATGGCGAAGCCTTCCGCGATGGCGCGCACAACGCCTGGGGTGAGGCGGATATGCCGGATGTTATGGCCGGCGTTGACGAGCTGCTCGCGCGTGGGCTGCTCGACGAGGGTCGTATGGCCATCACCGGCGGCTCATATGGCGGTTTCATGACCAGCTGGATCATCGGCCATACCGCACGCTTCGCCGCCGCCGTAACCCAGCGCGGCGTATACTCGCTGCCGGCCTTCGTCGGCACGACCGACATCCCCTCCTTTATCGAGAACGAATTCGGCGCCTGGCCCTGGCAGGATTACGCTCACCTCTGGGAGCGCTCGCCGCTGCGGTATGCGCCGCAGATCACGACGCCGACGCTCATCATCCACAGTGAGAATGATTATCGGGTTCCGCTCTCGGAAGCGGAGCAACTGTTCCTGGCGATACGGAAGGCGACGGATACGCCGGTGCGGCTGCTGCAATTCCCGCGCGATGGCCACGAACTTTCACGCAGTGGCGAGCCACGCCACCGCGTACAACGGCTGCAGGCGATGGTGGAATGGTTCGACCGTTATTCTAAACGCGAAGACGCTATGCCATAGCAAAAAACCTCCCCGAAGATCAACTTCGGGGAGGTTGCTACATTTTCCTTTAGCGTGTTGGCTTCGCCTCACGCACCGATGTGGCCGATGAGCACTGGTGTGCCCGGGCGCGGGTCAAAGCCGTAGTCGTTGCAATCGCTCTCAAGGGTAACTACGAAGGCGTCATAGGGCGCGAAGTTATAGGCGGGATAGTGGATGCTGGCGCTGAGCGTACCGTCGCCGTTGTCAGCTGCGACACCAGTGCTGAGCGCATAGGGCGCGGCCTCCACGGCGGCATCGAAGCGAGCATCCCATTCGTGGAAAGGTAATCCCCAGGCTTCATCGCCATCGTTGCTATTGCTCACGCCCGGACCGCCGAAGCGACCGGCATCTACCACCCAACCTTCCAGCACGAGGCAGCCCTCCGGGCCGGCGCTGTCGTAGAGTTGGATGGTGAAATCGACGCGGCTCGTGCCGTCGGCATAGAGGATAGCGCTACCACTACTCGTGCCTAAGCCGGCGCCTTCGGCCAAGGGAGTCGGCCCCAGGGTGACCTGGATCGGTTCGCGCGTTTCCTGGGCCATTGCCGGACCGACCATGCCGATTCGTTCGATGGCCATCGCCTCGCTGCCTTCGGCAATGCCGCCGATATAGAAGGGTGCGCCCGGACGCGGATCCCAATCGCCCTGGTTGCCATCGGATTCCGCGGTGATGACCACGGCGTCATAGGGGCTGAAATTGTAGTTGGGGACGTGGAACTCCAGGCTCCAATTGCCTGTCTCGTCCTCCGTGATCAGGCCGGTGCTCAACGCGTAGGGAGCGGAGCTGACGAGCACATCCATGGCGAGATTGCCGAAGGGTGGGCCATAGGCCTGGTCGGCCACGCTGACATTGCTGGCGCTCGGAC
Source organism: Phototrophicaceae bacterium (assembly GCA_965237765.1). Classification (GTDB taxonomy): domain Bacteria; phylum Chloroflexota; class Anaerolineae; order Aggregatilineales; family Phototrophicaceae; genus WTGJ01. Next base: position 1,010,469 of record OZ250157.1, on the reverse strand, counting down.
TATTGAAGATACCTAAATCCACCACCCAACCTTCCAAGACGGTGCCTTCCGGCAAAGTTGCGCCGTTGGGCTGCATCTGGATGAGGATAACCCCATCCTCGACATATACGAAGGCGACGCCAGTTACCCCACCCAGGCCCGCATTTTCTGCGTAACCGGTGGCGTTCAGAGTAACTTCTAGAGTGTTGGCCTCATCCTGCGCGCTGGCCACAGTCCAGGCCATCAGGAAGAACAACAATACTGTGAAAGAAACGATCCGAATTTTCATTTTGTAACTCCTTATGGAATAGGTTCGAATGGGTTTGGACGTCCAAAATTAGAGAGTGGCGACCTGCACATGACTTACCTCAGCGAAATGGATTAAGGTGATTTTCGTGGATTCAGGCGGAATCGAAAGGCAAAGATGATTCGACGACGTTCCGTTTCCATTGTAGAGCGTGAAAACAATGGAATTCCAGAATAACGTCAGGCGCAGCCCGCGGATCGAGAGCCGCTGACCTGGCGCATCCATGCAGTGGCCCTGCTGGAGCGCAGCAAGGCCTGAAACGGAGGACTAGTCTTCCTGCTGTTCCTCCTGCCGGGCGGCGCGCATTCCCTCGATCGCCTCGCCCTCCCGCTCGATCATGCCGAGCAGCACCGGGGTGCCAGGGCGCGGGTCAAAGCCATAGTCGTTGCAGTCGCTTTCAAGGGTGACGACGAAGGCATCGTAAGGGTCAAGGTTGTAGCCTGGATAGTGGATGCTGGCGCTGAGCGTGCCGTCACCATTGTCGGCGGCGACGCCGGTGCTGAGCGCGTAGGGCGCGGCCTCGACCGCGGCGCCCAGGCCGACCATCTCGATATCGCCGAAGGGCAGGCCGAGCGCTTCATCGCCGTCATTGGCGTTGCTCGTCCCCGGCCCGCCCAGCAGGCCCGCGTCCACCACCCAGCCCTCCAGGACGAGGCAGCCTTCAGGCCCGGGGCTGCCGGTGAGGTAAATGGTAACGTCAATGAAGGCGCCGAATTCGCTCTGGTAGAGCGTGGCGCCGGCGACAGCCATAGCGAGATTGGCGTTGGCGGCCAGCGGCGTGGCTTCTGCCGTGGCCAGGCCGACGAGTTCGTCAGTCACAGTCACGTCGCTGTCAATCCCCGCCGGGCCGACCATGCCGAAGATTTCCATCTCTACCGGCTGCAGGTTGGCGTTCATTGGGTTCATACCGGCGCTGAAGAAGGGCGCGCCGGGGCGCGGGTCCCAGTCGCCCGTGTTGCCATCCGACTCCGCGGTGATGACGACGCCGTCATAGGGACTGAAGTTGTAGTTGGGGACGTGAAAATCGAGGCTCCAGTTGCCTTCAGTATCCAGTTGCAACACGCCGGTGCTGAGCGCGTAGGGCGCGGCGCTGACGAGCACGTCCATGGCCAGGTTGCCGAATGGCGGCCCGTAGCTCTGGTCGGCCACGCTGGCGTTGGTCTGGCTCGGGCCGGTGAAACGGCCCGCATCAACCAGCCAGCCTTCCAGCACGGCGCCTTCGGGCAGTTCCGCGCCGTTGGGAATGAGATTGATAAAGAGGCTGCCGTAGGCGCTGTCGAAGGTGACGTCACCGGTAACGCCGCCCAGGCCAGCCGCTTCGGCGTATTCAGTGGCGCGGAACGCTGACGAGACGGTGCCCAGCTCCGTTTCCTGCGCCCCCAGTGGCGCGAGGGTCAGCAGCAGAGCCGCCGTCACCAGAAACGCTGCAATATTGATTTTACTGTTCATGTTTCTTCTTCCTTTCGTTCGTACCAGACAGCGATCGTCACTGTTTAAGCGAGTCTATCAGAAAGGATGGGGGGGAGGGAGAGAATCAGCGGACGACGATGCGCCGCCTCTGCCAGTGGTGGACGCGGTAGCCTTTGAAATTCCAGGTGGGTGCGAGTTCGGGTGGCTGCGTGTTCCCTTCCACATCACATGCGCGCGCCCATAGCTCGTGCTCGCCGGGTGGCAATTCCAGCGTCGTCTCCCAAAAACGCCAGGCCCAGGGGGCCGATGGGGCCGTCAGCGCGGCCGGTTGCCAAGATTGCCCGCCATCGGCCGATAGCTCCACGGCAGCGATGGGCGCGCCGCTTTGCGCATAGCCGGCGACGCGCACCCGACCCGCCGGGATGACTTGCCCCGGGGCGGGCAAGCAGATCACCGCGTTCACCCATAGCTCGCCCAGCATTTCGCCCGCTCCCCAATCGGCCGTCTGCGCGCGGGTTTCGGGCGGGAAGATCTTATAGGAGCGCGCCTGGTAGTGATTGGTGGAGGGCGCGGCGGCCAGTGTCAGGCGGCCGAGCCACTTGACGCTGCGCGCGCCGATATAGCCGGGCACCAGCAAGCGCAGCGGCCCGCCATGCACCGCTGGCAAGGGCGCGCCATTCATGCCGTAGGCGAGCAGGGTTTCGGGGGCGAGCGCTTTGGCCAGCGGGATGGAGCCGCCGAAGCCGCGCTCATCGGTATCGCCCGTTTCCGCCGAGCAGTCATCGAGGCCGAGGGCGACGAGGTGGGCGGCTTCGGCGCGCAGGCCGGCGGCGACGAGGATATCGGCCAGGCGGGCGCCCTGCCAGCTGGCGTTCCCGATCGCCTCGCTGCCCCAGGGGACGGCTTTCCCCAGTTGCTCGCCGCTCAGCATTTCGTCGCGCCGGTTGCCCGCGCATTGCAGGGTGGCGATCAAATCGTGTTGTGGGAAATCGCGCCGCAGTTCACCCAGGCTCAGGCTCAGGGGCCGCTCCACCAACCCGCCAACTTCCAACCGAAAGGACTCCGCGTCGATCGTGGGGACGGGCGCGTGGTTGCGGACGAAGAAGCGCTCAGTCGGCGTGCGGAAAGCGGCGCGCAATTGATTCAGCGGCGGCCCACCATTCAGCGGCTGTCGCGTATGCGCGATGAAGCGCTCGTCTTTGCCGAAATCCATCTGTTCTCGCTCCCTTGGCGCGCAAGGATTATAGGGGAGGGCGCTGGCGCATTCGTTCAGGTTGTTGCGGTGTGGTCGCGGGCAGCGGCCGCCTGCCATTCGCGGGCGAGGGTGACGACTTCATCCGCGCAGCCCCAGGAGAGGGTGAAGCCGGCGCCGCCATGACCGTAATTGTGGATGATGGCGCGACCATCGGCGAAATCTTCACGCTCGAGGCGCACCTCATGGCGGCCGGGGCGGAGGCCGACCTGCTCGGCGAGGATTTCGGCGCCGCGCAGTTGGGGGGCGATCGCCACCGTGCGTTCCAGGATGGCGGCGCTGATGGTGGGGTCTGGCTGCTCGTCCCAATTATCCGCTTCCGCCAGCCCGCCGAGGATGATGTCTTCGCCGCGGTGGAAGATGTGGGCGATGCGGTCGATATCGCTCTCGTCGAGGAAACTGGGGACGGGGACGGGCGCGACGACGATGGTCTGGCCGCGCAGGGGGTAGACGGCGGGGTCATCGGCGAGCTGCTGCGCCCAGACGCCACTGCAATTGATGAGGAGTTGCTGCGGCGCGCTGATTTCGGCGAGGGTGGCGATTTCGCGCTGGATGATAGCGCCGCCGAGGGCGCGGTAGCGTTCGAGCAGGTAGGGCATATAGCGGGCGGGGTGGATGATGGGCAGTTCGGTGTGGAAGGCGTCGGCATAACCGGCGGGGATATCGGCGGGGGCGGCGCGCTGGAAGAAGCGGAGGTGCGGCGCATACCAGGGATCGGATTGGGGGTCGGCGAATACTTCCAACATACGACAGGGGGAGAGGCCGATGGCTGGCCCGCGGCCGGAATCGAGGAGGCGGTAGAACTCGTGGAGGGTGGTCAGCGCCCAGGCGTGCGTGCGCTCGATGGGCTCGGCGGCGAAGATATACCAGATGGCAGCGGCGGCGTGGGCGGTGGTATGCGGGGGGAGATCGCGGGCGAGGATGGTGGGGGAGAAGCCGGCTTCGGCGAGGCGGATGCCGCAGGAGAGGCCACTGATGCCCGCGCCGAGGATGGTGACGGGCGGGTGTTCGATGGAGGCGGGAAACATGCGCGCGAGTATAGCAGGGGGCGCTGTTGGATAACGAAAGTGACAATCCAGTAAGGTTGCCATCTGTCATTATGTCTGATGGCATGAATGCGGTTCGATTCGGCAGCAGGAGGGCGCGATGTCTGAGGAAATTCACCTGGTCGTCCGCGAGAATTATGGGCGCATCGCTAAGGCAGGTTGCTGTTGCTGCGCCGATGGCAGCACGGGCACCAAACTTGAGCTTTACGATATGGAACAACTGGCGAACCTGCCGGAGGAGGTTGTAGAACTGTCACTGGGTTGTGGCGACCCGGTGACCATCGCCAGCTTGCGACCCGGCGAGAGTGTGCTGGACCTGGGCAGCGGCGGTGGGATTGACTGTTTCCTGGCGGCGGAGCAGGTTGGGCGAAGTGGGCGGTGATCGGCGTGGATATGACGCCCGCCATGCTGGAGCGCGCCGAGGCCACGCGCGATCGGTTGGGGCTCGACCAGGTAGAATTCCGCTATGGGCAACTGGAAGCGCTGCCTGTCGACGATGAGACGATCGACGTCATCCTCTCCAACTGCGTCATCAACCTGGTGCCGGATAAAGCGGCCGCCTTTCGGCAAGCGTATCGCGTGCTGAAACCTGGTGGGCGCATCTCCGTCAGCGATATAGTCACTGATGGCGAATTCTCGCCCGAGCTGCGCGCCGACCTCAACCAATGGGCCGAATGCGTGACGGGCGCTGTCCCGCTCTCGCAATATCTTGGCGGGTTGCGAGCGGCGGGCTTTATGGAGGTGGCGGTCGTCAGTCAGGTGGACGCCAGCGGCATCGTGTCGGTACGAGAGGGTATGCCGCCGATTTTCAGCGTGCGCATCACGGCCGCTAAAGCGGCGCGCTAAAGCGGCGCGCAAAGGCGACGGCGCGGCGGAACGAGGGTAGGGGAAATTGAGGTATATTGTGGGGGCAGCGGGCGAAGAAAGGTGATCGGTCATGGCCAAGAACAAGAAGAAGCGGATCAAAGCGCAGGACCCCATGGCCGGCAAAGCCAATTCCAAGGCAGATCCAACTGCGCCCCATAACCCTGCGAATTCCTGGAAACCCCCGCCCGATCATCCGATGTGGCGGGAGCAACGGGAGGCGATCGAGCGGATTCGGGCACGTCGAATGGCGCAGGGTGATACGGATAATCGGGATGAGATGCTCAGCGGGCCCAGAGATTTTCGCAAAGGCCTTCCCATACAGGAGTAGCGGGCCGCGATGGAATTGATTCCGGGGAATGGCTATCTCTTTGATACGAATGTTTTCATTGATTATGAACGTGAGCGACCAGCAGCGCTTGAGTTAATCCAACAATCTCGCCTACCTGGGGTCAGTGTTTGCTATTCATTTATTACTTATTAGGAATTGAGATTGGGTAGGACTGACGACTGGACTGATGAAGATTTGTATCAAGCGCTTCGGCCATGTCCGGTGATAGGGCTTCCCCCGACATCGAAAAACACGCCGAAATCATTCAGCAGGAGCTCAGGGAGAAGAATGAGCGTAGTAAGAACAAACTCTCCCTGCCCGAGTTCAACGACTGTTATATCGCGTCGAGCGCCTATTTCCATGGAATGCGAGTCGTTACCGCAAACAAGAAACACTTCCCTCAATTTCGCAAGATCAATGGCGCCGGGATAGCCATCGATTTGTATTCCAACGATTAGCCCCAAATCTACACAGCCGCGCAACGGAACTTTCGCCGGCGCGTAACATTCCTGTAAAGCGAATTCGCCTATACTGCGGCAGCTGGTCGTTTGCGATTTGCCGCGCGCTTCATTATGCGTTAGGCTGATGTTGCGCTAGTGTTACGCTGATGTTGCGCCAATGTTACGCTGGTGTTACACTAGTGTTACGCTGGCAGGCTATTGGTCGTCTGGCGATCTCGGCCAGCAATCGTTCTTCGATTAGGGAGGCATCTCATCATGAACACCCGCAAGTTCTTGTTCGTTAGCGGCCTTTTGCTGGCCGCCTTGGTACTGGTAGCGCCAGTGGCCGCGCAAAGCTGTACGGCCGAATCGCCCTGCGAGCTGGATGCGCTCATTGGTTTTACCGACCATCGACTTGATTGGGCCAAGGAACGCGCTGCTGAATTCACTGCCATGTTCCCGCAGTACGTCGTCAACATCCACGAATTTTCCGATTACGAGCCGCTGCTGGATAGCTACATCCTCGCGCAGGAGCAGGGCAGCCCGCCGGCCATCATGCAGCTCTTCGAAGTCGGCACGCAGTTCGCCATCGATAGTGACTATTTCAAACCGGCCAGCGAAATCATCGGTGACCGCACGGAAGTGCTCGGGCAGCCGGTGGATTTTGACGATATCATCCCCGTCGTCTCCAGCTACTACACGATTGGCGGCGCATGGTCGTCGGTCGCCTGGAACACCTCCACGCCCATCCTCTACGCGAATCAGACCATCCTCGACCAGGTAGGCATCGAAGACTTGCCTGAGACCTGGCAAGAGGTGGAGGCGGCCTGCGCGCAGTTGCAGCCGCTGATGGATGACGGCACGATCAATGGTTGCATCGTCTGGCCAAACCATGGCTGGTTCTTTGAGCAATGGTTGGCGCAGCAGAACACGGAGCTGGTGAACAACGGCAACGGCCGCGATGCGCGCCCGACCGATGTGCAATTGACCAGCGAAGCCGCCATCAACATCGTGGAATGGCATAAGGACATGTACGCAGCCGGGTACTATGCCTACCCCGGCGTCCAGCGCGATTGGCCGGGCACGGTCCAGGCCTTCAACGCCCAGCAGATTCCCTTCATCATGACCAGCAGCGCCAGCGCCGGTGGCATCATGATGAACGCGGCCGATAACGACATGGAAGTCCGGACCAGTATGATGGTCTATGACGGCGAAGTGGGCTGGACGGGCAATATCCTCGGTGGCGCTACGATGTGGATCACCGATGGGCTGGATCCCGAGGTGGAAGATGGGGCGATGGCCTTCCTGCTCTTCTTCTCCAACACTGAGAATTCGGCCTCCTGGCACCAGACCAGCGGCTATGTCCCCGTGCGCAACAGCTCGATTGAGCTGCTGGAAAGCCAGGGTTGGTACGAAGCGAACCCGAACTTCCTAACGGCCAGCATCCAGCTGGGCGATTCCCAGGTCACCATCGCCACGCAGGGCGCGATCTTTGGCACCTTCGTCGAGACGCGCAATATCATCACGCAGGCGATCGAGGACGCGATGTTGCTCGGCGGCGATGTCGCGGCCATCCTGGCGGAAGCTCAGGAAGAAGCGAATGTCCTGCTTGAGGAATACAACCTGCTCTACGTAGGCGAGTAGACTTTCCGGCTTTCATTAATGAAGGCATAGTGTTTTGAAAAGCGGGGCAGCGTGGCTATAATTGCGGCGTTGCCCCGCTCGTACTTATAGGAGCGCGCCGCCCGCATGTACGTCGTTCCCCCAGTGGTATTGTTGGCGTTGGTCGCCCTGGTCGGTGGGGGCTGGAGCGCGTGGCTTTTCCGGCGGTTGGCCCTTTCTGAAGCAACGACCCGTCATTTGCCCTGGCGCGGGATGAATGAGCGCCGCGCCGATTGGCTGACAGCGCTGGGCGCGTTTATGGGCGGCGGCGCGGCCCTGCTCGGCGGGCTGATCTTCATGGGGCCGCTCAATTTTTGCCCCTTTGAGCAGGGTCGCGAAACCTACGTCCGGCCGTTCGGCCTGTTGCGTATAAACTTAGACCACGCGCTCGGCGTCATCCTGCTCGTCGTTGGCGCCGTGCTGGCGCATACCGTAGTGATGATGCTGGCGATGCGCTGGTTGCGGGGGCAGCACTTGCTGGGCGCGCCGGAAACGCGCCAGGGCATGTTTCGCGGCCCGAGTGCCTGGCTGATCGCCGCTGTATTCCTCACGCCGACCATCGCCATCCTCGCCGTCTTTCTCTATTACCCGATGTTCGACACCTTCTTGCTCTCGACGAAGTTATCCCGACTGGGCGCGCCGCGGACGATCTTTGTCTGTATGCGCAATTTCAACCGGCTGCTCTCGGATGCCGATTATGGGAAGACGGCGCTGGTCAGCTTCTTCCTGGCCGTGACGATCGTGCTCTTCTCGCTGAGCCTGTCGCTACTCATCGCGCAGATGGCCTACCGTCCTATCAAAGGCGGGCGCATCTACCGAACATTGCTCGTCTGGCCCTACGCACTCTCGCCGGTGATCGCCGGCATCATCTTCCAGTTGTTGTTCCATAATACGGCTGGCGTGCTCAACCACATCATCGATACGCTCTTCGGCTTCAAAGTGGATTGGCTCTTGCGGCCGGATATCGCGCCGTGGACCATCGTGCTCGCTTCCACCTGGAATATCATGGGCTTCTGTATCCTTTTCTATATCGCCGGTTTGCAGAATGTGCCGCAGGATTTGTTGGAGGCGGCGGCCATCGATGGGGCGAATGTCTTCCAGCGCTTCTTCCGCATCACTTTTCCGTTGCTCTCGCCGATCACCTTCTTCCTGGTAGTAACGACGACGACTTACGCTTTCTTCGATACATACGGCCTGATCGACTTCTTGACGGCGGGCGGCCCGGTTGAAGCGACGACGACGATGATGTATGAGGTCTTCGAGGTCGGTGTGGAGGCGCGCAATCTGGGTAGCGCAGCGGCGCGCTCGCTCTTGCTCTTCGCGGTCGTCATTGGCGTGACGATCGTGCAATTCCGCTTCAGCCGCGGCCGCGTGACGTATGGAGGGTAGCATGCAAGCCCAGCACGAGACCTCACGTCCGCCGCGACCCTGGCATAAGCGTTTGCCGAATCGCTGGTACGCGCACCTCATCCTCATCGTGGCCGTCCTCATCATGGGTTTCCCGGTCTATTACGCGGGCGTCGTCGCCACGCAGACGAACTCGCAGGTATTCAAATATCAGCTGACGCCGAGCAAGTACCTGGCGCGCAATTGGGATCTGGTGGTCAACCAGCGCCAGCTGCCGCGCTTCATGCTGAATTCGGTCATCGTCGCCCTCACCATGACGACGGGTAAGGCGGTCATCTCGTTGTTGGCGGGGATGGCTTTCGTCTTTTTCCGCATCCCGGGCAAATGGTTCATTTTTGGTTTCGTGCTCATCACGTTGATGATGCCGACGGAGGTGATGGCCATCGCCCTCTTCCGGTTGGTGGGCATCCAGCTGCAATGGGGCGGCTACGAGGCGATGATTGTGCCTTTCATCGCCAGCGCGACAGCCACCTTCCTCTTCCGGCAGCATTTCGCCAGCATCCCGTCGGAACTGAGTGAGGCAGCGCAGATCGACGGCGCCAACCCGCTGCAGTTCCTCTGGAAAGTGCTCATCCCCATCAGCTGGAACGCGATCGCGGCGCTCTTCGTCATCCAGTTCCTGTATGCCTGGAACCAATACCTCTGGCCGCTGATGGTGGTGCAGGAGACGGCGTTGAAACCGGTGCAGGTCGGCTTGCGCACGCTGGTTAGCGGCACAGAGACGGGCGATAGCTTCGGCCCGCTCATGCTGGGCGCGGTGATGGCCAGCATCCCGCCGCTGCTCGTTTTCATCGCGTTGCAGAAGCAATTCATGTCTGGTTTCGCCCTCACGCGCGATAAGTAAGTCGCCGCCGGGATTTTCAACCCGCTCCAGCCCTTACCTGCTAACATGGCGCAGCTGGTGGTTGCGCTGGAGAATTGGCGCGGCCCGCCAGCACCCGTCCAGTGAGGAGCGCAGCCGAATGCCCAAACAATACGCGAATCCGCCCGCGATGGCCATCGATGGCCAGCGACAATACGTAGCGCGTTTTCAGACGAGCCGCGGCGAATTTGAAATTGATCTCTTCGTCGCCGAAGCGCCACATACGGTGAACAATTTCGTCTTCCTGGCGCGCGATGGTTTTTATGATGGGGTTACCTTCCACCGTGTCATCAAATCGCCACCGTTCATGGTACAGGCGGGCGACCCGACGGGCAGTGGGCGCGGCGGCCCCGGCTACCGCTTCGCGGACGAGGCGACCGCACTCGATTTGCCGCATGATCGTCCCGGCATCTTGAGCATGGCCAACGCCGGTCCGAATACCAACGGCTCACAATTTTTTATCACGCTGGTCCCCACGCCACATCTCAACGGCAAACACGCCGTTTTCGGTTGCGTTGCGGGCACTGGGCAGGAAATTGTGGAGGGCATCGAGCAGGGCGATCGCATCGAATCCATCACCATTCAGGAAGGGGAATAGCCGCCGCACACGAAGCGATGCTGCCGACCCACCCCAGAGACTGAGCGTTGCCATGAGCGAAGAATCCGCCGAACGCAAAGATAGGGGGTTCGCCGGCACGCGCTTCTTACGGCCGCGAAGTGACGCGCACGCGCCGTCTGCTGGCCATCGCGTGCCTGGCAGGCGGCGGCCTGGCGCTGGAGGTTGCGCTGACGCGCCTGCTCGCCACGCGCTTCTACCCACCCTATGTCTTCGCCGTGCTTTCGTTGGCGGTGCTGGGTATCGGCGTGGGGGCGGCGGTGGCGGCGCGCTGGCCGGCGTTCGCGCACGCCGAGCGCATCCCGCTGATGATGACGGCCGCGGCGATAAGCGCGCTGCTGGCCATCCTGCTCATCATACGTGTGGCGGCGATTGCTGATGCGGCGCTTTTCCTGGCGCTCGCGTTGCCCTATGCGGCGAGCGGGATGGCGCTGGCGACGCTCTTCCGCGAGCAACACGCCCAGAGCGCGCGCTGGTATATGGCGGATTTGCTAGGCGCGGGCCTGGGAGTCGCGCTCGTGGTGCCGGCAATGCAGGCGCTGGGCGCAGTGAATGGCGCCCTGCTCGCCGTTGTCTGCCTGGCCCTCGCTGCCCTGCTCTGGCACACGCCTCTTACGGCCGCGAAGGGACGGCACGCGCCTCTTGCGGCCGCGAAGGGATGGCACGCGCCTCTTGCGGCCGCGAAGGGATGGCACGCGCGTCCGTTGCCGGCCCTCGCCGCCGCCGTGCTCGTCTTGCTCTTCATCGCGAATCTACGGACTGAAATCCTGCCGCTGAATTGGCAGGCACTGGATGACGCAAAGCCGCTGCGCCAGGCCTGGAATGAGGGCGCCACGATCGAAGCCACGCGCTGGGATGCCTTCGGCCGCGCCGATTTGCTCACCTCGGTCAGCGGCGCGCGCCAGCTTTACCTCGATGGCGCGGCGCCCTCCGTGCTGCCGGCGGCGCAGGACATCGCCGAGCTGACGAGGCAAATCGGTTATTTGCCATTCGCCAGCGGCCAGCCGGATGCTGTTTTCATCATCGGCCCCGGCGGCGGTCTGGATATCGCCTACGCGCGCGCGAGCGGCGCCGAGCGCATCGTCGCGGTCGAAGTGCACCCTGCCAGCGTCGCCCTGCTGCGCGAGCAGGAAGCGCGGCCCGGGGGCCTGCTGGATTCACCGGCCGTTGAGCTGCGCGTGGATGAGGGGCGCAGCGCTCTGCGGCGGGAAACGAGCGAGTTTGACCTGATTTCGCTATCGCAAGTTGTGACGCTGGCGGCGGAGCGAGGCGGTTATGCGCTCACGGAGAACACGCTCTACACGGTCGAAGCCTTCCGCGAATTCCTGGCGCGCCTGACGCCGGAGGGGCAACTGGCGCTCGTGCTCTATGATGAGGCGACGATGCTGCGCGCGCTGGGGGTGGCGCTGGCGGCGCTGGGCGAGCGCGGGCTGACGGAGCAACAGGCGCTGCAACACGTGCTCATCGTGGCGGATGCACGGAGCGGGGCGCTCGATACGCCGCTGCTCGTCATCAAGAACACGCCGTGGCGGCGTGAGGAGTTGCGCGGGCCGGCCGTCTTCGTCGCCGATCAGGGCTACCAGCCCATCCACTTCCCGGGCGTCTTGGCTGCGCCGCCGTTGGATGCGATCGCCGCGGGGACGAGCAGTTTTGCCGAGGCGACGGCTGACTCGGGGCTGAATTTCGCGCCGCCCACTGACGACCGGCCCTTCTTCTTCCAGTTTGAATATGGCGCGCCGCGCAGTTTGCGCGAATTGGCGGCGGGCATCGGCGTTGTGATCGTGTTGGGGGCGTTGGCGCTGGCCTGGCGGTCGCGGGGGAGGGCGGGGGCGGTTCGGGAGCGCGCGGCGCTCTATGCTTACGTGGCGGCGTTGGGCGCGGGTTTCATGCTGCTGGAAGTCGCCCTCATCCAGCAGACGCGCTTGCTGCTCGGGCATCCGACGCCGGCGGTGGCGCTGACCCTGGCGGCGTTGTTGGTGGCGGGCGGTCTGGGCAGCGCGAGCGCGACATGGCTCTGGCGCGGGCGGACGCTATGGGCGGCGCCACTGGCGGTGGCGGGGCTGACGCTGGCCTGGTGGCTGCTCTGGGGGCCCTGGAGCGAAGCATTGGCGGCGAGCGTCCTGCCGGTGCGCGCCGTGGGGACGTTGCTGAGTCTGCTGCCGTTGGCCTGGCTGATGGGGATGGCTTTCCCGAACGCGCTTCGGCGAGCGGGCGTGTTCGAGACGGAGGCGGTGGCCTGGTGCTGGGCGGTGAACGGGGTGATGAGCGTGCTGGGGACGGTCGGTGCGCTGGTGCTGGCGACGAGCTGGGGCTATGGCTCGGTGCTGCTTGTGGGGGCAGGAGTATATGGGGTGTCGGGGGTGATTATGTGGTTTGAATACCCACGAGGCTAATGGGTAGAATCTCGCCACCAGCGTGATGGTGTATTGTGCAAGATGGGATAGCCAATGATTGGCGCAAAGCATAAGGCGATATCAGAGTATTATCGCACGCTGGATGAGTTGCAGACTCAGCAGGATGTAACGCACGAGGGCGGCTTGCGGCGCGCATTCTCGGAGTTGTTGTCCAGCACGGCGAAGAAATACAACTGGGTTCTAGTAGAAGAATCGTCTTTTCGCGTGAAACGTGGTGGGCAGAGCGTCCGACCGGATGGCACCTTGCGCGACCAGTGGCAGTTGCCCCGCGGCCACTGGGAAGCGAAGGATGGCGACGACGATCTGGGAGCCGAGATCCGCCACAAACGCGCCCGCGGATACCCATTCACGAATATCCTCTTTGAAGACACCCAGGAAGTGGTGCTCTATCAGGATGAAAGCTATGTAAAGCGCACGTCGGTCCGAGACAAAGCGGGTTTGGCCGATTTGCTGACCACTTTCTACAGCCACAAGAGCGCCGCCTTCACTGATTTTGATGAGGCCGTGGAGCGTTTCCAGAATGAGGTGCCGAGCATCGCCAGCGGCCTAAAGGAACGCATTGATGAGGCGCATCGGGAGAATCACGAATTCCAGAAAGTATTCGCCGAATTCGAAGAGTTGTGCCGAAAGGCGCTGAATCCGAATATCAGCCGGGCGGCCATCGATGAAATGCTCATCCAGCATTTGCTGACGGAGCGCATCATCCGCAAAGTATTTGATCACGAAGATTTCACGCGCCGCAATGCGATTGCGATGGAAGTGGAGAAAGTGATCGATTCACTCACCAGTGAATACTTCGATAAGGGGAAATTCTTCGGCGCGCTGGATCAGTTCTATATTGCCATTGAACGCACCGCTGACCGCTTGGCGAACTTTCAGGAGAAGCAGCATTTCATCAACACGGTCTACGAGCGTTTTTTCCAGGGTTATAGCGTCAGGGTGGCCGATACCCACGGCATCGTCTACACTCCACAAGAGATTGTGGATTTCATGTGCGCGGCGGTGGAGCAGGTGCTGCGCGATGAATTCGGCCAGCAACTGGGTGATGAAGGCGTAGTGGTCATCGACCCCTGCACGGGAACGGGCAACTTCGTCACGCATTTATTGCGCCGCGCCCACGCCGCGAACCCGCGCGCTTTCGAGCGTTTCTATGAGGAACAACTCTTCGCCAACGAAGTGATGCTGATGCCCTATTACATCGCCTCGCTGAATATCGAGCATGAATACCGCGACTTGACCGGGCGTTATAAGCCATTCGATGGCTTGTGTTTTGTGGATACTTTGGATTTGGGTAAAGGCACACAAAAACGCTTCGAATTCATGAGTCAGAAAAACACGGAGCGTATAGAACGGCAAAAGAAAGCAGCAATTAATGTAGTAATTGGCAACCCACCCTACAACGTGGGCCAGGTGAATGAAAATGACAACAACAAGAATCGCATCTATGAATTGGACACTGAAATACGCAATACCTATTCGAAAGATTCCACCGCGACGCTCAGGATGCAGCTTTACGATGCTTATGTGAAGTTCTTTCGCTGGGCGACCGATGTGTTGGGCAAGCGCGACGGTATCGTCTGTTATGTCAGCAACAATAGTTTTGTGGATGGCGTCGCTTTCGATGGGATGCGGAAACACTTGTTGCAAGATTTTTCTCTCATCTATCACCTGGATTTGTCAGGGAATATCCGCAGGGCAAGAAACGAGGGTGGCAATGTCTTCGATAGCCAGTCTGGAGTAGGCATTGGCATCACCCTCGCGGTTCGGTCACAGGCGCATCAAGATCGCAGATTGCTGCTTCACCGCGTCGCCAATGATATGACAGGTGCGGCCAAGCGAGAGTTACTAGCAACCTTCAGTCAGCAGTGGGCAGACGTCTTGACTCGCGTCAAGTGGCAGAGTATTTCGCCAGATAACCACCATAATTGGTTGCGGCCGGAGTTCGCGCAGGAATTTGCGACATTTTTGCCAATAGGTACGAAAGAAGCCAAAGCTACCAGGTCGCTGGCAGTAGGAACGCTATTCAAGACGTATAGCAATGGAGTTAAGACCAATCGGGATGCAGTAGTTATCGATTTCGACCATAGTCGCCTCACTTCGCGAATTCAGGAATTTATTGAGGAATACAACGCCGAAGTCGATCGTTATACACGTCGGGGTAAACCCAAAGACATCGACGAATTTGTGCGTTATGAGAAAATCAATTGGAGCTCAACGCTGAAAAATTATCTGAAACGCGGAAAGTATGCCGAATTCGCGGAAGAAAAGATGCGCCAATATACCTATCGCCCTTTTGCCAAGAGACACTTGTTCTTTGACAACACCTTAATTGATAGGTGTCTGGTATTTCCCTTTATCTTTCCAACAAGAGAGACTGAAGAGAGCAACCGGGTTATCTGCTTTTCTGCAGTCGGCAACAACAAACCTTTTCACGCGCTTATAGTGGATATGATTCCCGACTTGCACCTGACCGGGGATACCCAGTGCTTTCCCCTCTACAGTTACGACAGGGGTGGCAACCAGCGCAAAGATAACATCACCGATTGGGCGCAGGCGCAGGTGCGCAAGCGTTACGATGACAACACCATCGGCAAACACGATATCTTTTACTATGTCTATGGTCTGCTGCACCACCCCGACTACCGCGAACGCTACGCCGATAACCTGCGCCTCGAGCTACCGCGCATCCCCTTCGCGCCGGATTTTTGGGTCTTCAGCAAGGCGGGGCGGCAACTGGCAACGCTGCACCTTGGCTATGAGCAAGCGGAACCATACCCACTGGAATGGGAGGCGAGCGGCGCAATCGATTATCGTGTCGAGAAGATGCACCCGGGCAAGAAGTCGCCTTCGTCCAGGGGAGACTGGAAAATCTTCGATACTGTGAAATACAACGATACCCTGACGCTGACGGGCATCCCGCCAGAGGCTTTCGATTATCGTCTGGGCAGCCGCTCGGCGCTGGAATGGATCATCGATCAATATCGGGTGGTTACCGAACGAAACAGCGATATTGTCCGCGCCCCCAACGAATACAGCGACGATTCGCGCTATATCATCAATTTGCTGGAGAAAGTCATCACCGTCAGCGTGGAAACGGTGCGCATCGTCAACGAATTGGCGAAATTGGCGTATCGTTAGGCTGCCGCCCGCGATGCATATTTCTCCGCCAAATCCGACTGAAGCACAAAGGAATCTGCCATGACTGTCAGCGTCAGCCAGCTGGTGAAATGCCCCCGATGCGGGCACCGCTTCGAGCTCAGCGAGACCTTCCGCGCCCAGTACGAACAGGAAAAGCAGGCGGCCGTCGCCGATGCGGTGCATCACATGAGCGTCAAAGCCGAAGCGGCGCGGGCCGAGCGCGAAGAAGCTATCCGCGCCGAGGCGCAAGCGCAGCACGAGCAGCAATTGGCCGATAGCGCGCAGCGGGAAGAATTGCTGCAGGCACAACTCCGGCAGCAACAGGAACTGCAGGAGAAGCTCGCCAAAGAGCAGGCCGAGCGCGAAGAAGCTATCCGCGCCGAGGCGCGAGCGCAGCACGAGCAGCAATTGGCAGATAGCGTGCAGCGGCAAGAATCGTTACAGGCGCAACTCCGGCAACAGCAGGCGGCGCAAGAGGAGCTGCAGGAGAAGTTTGCCAAAGAGCAGGCCGAGCGAGAGGAGCGTGAGGCGGAAATTCGCGCAGAGGCCGCCACGGCCGCCCAAGCGCGGCTCGCCGAAGCCACAAAGCTCGGAGAGGATTTGCAAGCGCAGCTGCAGGAAATCCAGGCCGCGCAGGCGGCGAACGAGGCACGAATCCGGGAAGAGGCAGAGGCACGCGAGCAGAATTTGCTCACGCAACTCCAACAAACGCAGGCCGAATATGCCCAGCAAGAGGCGCTCATCCGCGCGGATGCGGAAGCGAAAGCGGAGGAGCGCTACGCCCTTCAGCGTGAACAGGACGCGATTGAAAAACAGCGCTGGGAACGCGCCGCGGCCGAAGCGCAAGCAAAAGTGGCTGATATGCAGCGCCAACTCGGGCAGGGTTCTGTCGAGTTGCAGGGCGAAGCGCTGGAGGTCTATCTCAAGCGGCAATTGCAGACGCAATTCCCCTTTGACCAGATCGAAGACATCGGCCGCGGCCAACTGGGCGCCGACCTGACGCAGGCGGTCTTCGATGGGCAGTTGGGCGCTTGCGGCATCGTCGTTTGGGAGGCCAAGCGCACCAAGCACTGGAATGACGATTGGCTGGATAAGATCAAGGGCGACGCCGATCGCGTCGGTTCGCAGGTGCGCGTCATCGTCTCGCAGGCCTTGCCGCCCGAGATTCGCGTCTTCGCGCTAAAAGAGGGCGTCTGGGTGAGCAGCGTGGAGGGCGCTTTGCCGCTGGCGACGGCCCTGCGCGCGCAATTGGTGGAAAGCGCGCGCCTGCAACGCGCGGGGCAGGGCAAGGGCCTGAAGATGGATGAGATCTACAATTACCTCACCAGCCCGCGTTTCGGGGAGCGCATCCAGCGCATGGTGGATACCTGGCAGGCGCTCGAGGAGCAAGTCGCCAGCGAAGAGCGGGCGATGCGGCGGCAATGGTCCGAGCGCCGCAAGCAACTGGCGCGCATGCGAGAAACGACGACGGAAATGTTCACCGATTTCTCGGCCATACTCGGGCGGGAGATCGCGCAAGTGCCCGGGTTGGAGCTGGAAGCGCTCCCGCCAGCGGAGGAAGTGGGCACGATCGGTCCGGCGTCGGACTGGTAGGACGGCGGAAACTTCTAGCTAGCCATCCCGCTCCCGCAAGGCCAGCAAGACGCCAGCGCCAATCAAGGCTCCGCCCAGGGCGAGCGCTGGCGTCAGCGCTTGCCCCAGGAGTAGCGCCGCGAGCGCCGCGCCCGTCAGCGGCTGCGCGAAGAAACAAAGCGAGGCGCGCGCTGCCGGCAAGAGGGCAAAAGCGCGGTTCCACAACCATTGCGCCCAGGCAGTGGAGACGATGCCGAGGTAGAGCAAGCCCGCGAGGAATTGCGCATCCCAGGCGCCGTAGCTGCGAGTCAGCGATTCCCAGATCGCCAGCGGTGCGCTGACGATAAGGCCGCCGAGGAAGACGCCCAGCGTGAGTGGCAGGGTGCGCAGACCGTGGCGCATCGTTAGGCGACGCACGAGCACGGAATAGAGCCCCCAGCTCAGCGCCGCCAGGGCCAGGGCCAGGTCGCCCAGGGCGGTCGCCGCGCCGAAACGCAGCTGGCGGATATCGAGGATGACGAGGACACCCACGCTCGCCAGTGCCAGGGCGAGGCCGCGCCGCATCGTCCAGCGTTCGCGCAAGAGCGGGCCGGCGAAGAGCAGGATGAAGGCGGGCGAAGCGCTGGTCAGGGTGGCGCCATTGATCGCGGTGGAGAGCTCGGTGCCGACAAGTTGCGCGCCCAGGCTGAGCCCGAAGCCGACCGCGCCGACGGCCAGATTTATCTGGAAGGCGCGCGCGTTCGGCCAGGCGGGTTTGCCATCGCCAGCGCCTCGGGCGAGCAAGGGGGCCAGCACCGCCATTCCCAACAGCAGCCGTAATGTGAGCAGCGAAAAGGGTGGGATGACGGTGAGCGCGACATCGGAGACGACGTACATGCCGCCCCAGATGCCCGCGGCGAGCGTGCCATACAGCCAGCCGCGCGCGTGAGGAGTGAGCGGTCTTTGTTGGCGCAAAGACTCGGCAGTTTCTTGCGGAAACGGCGGCGGCGGGTGGTGGCGGGGCATTGGGGCAGGATAGGGCAGGGCAGGCGGCTGCGCCATGTTGGGGGGTCGTTTCGCGTTCTGGGTCGTTGAATCTTCGAATAGGCCCGGTTGCCGGTTGCCAGAGATACAAAATTGGTTATGCTACGCGAATCCAAATGCGTAGGAGGTTGCCCATGTCCGCGCCGCAGGCCACAGCCGTTGCTGAGGGGATCCGTGAGCGATATTGGCGGCGCACCGCGCGCTCCCGAGAACAGGGGGAACGCGCCCAACGCTACCTCCCCGCCGGCCACACGCGCGGCTCAACGCAATATTCTCCCTATACGACATTCCTCCGCGCTGGCCAGGGCTGTCATATCCAGGATTCCGACGGGAACAATTACCTCGATCTTCTCAACAACCAGACCGCGCTCATCCACGGGCACGGGCACCCGGCCATTGTCGAAGTCGTCTCCGAACAATTTGCCCGCGGCTCGGTCCTTGGCGCGCCCACGGATCCTTTGCTCACGCTGGCGGAGACCATCTGTGAGCGCACGCCGGGAATCGACCGGGTGCTCTTCAACAATTCCGGCACTGAAGCGACGATCATGGCCATCCGCACCGCGCGCGCCTACACCGGCCGAGAGCGCATCATCAAGATGGATGGCGGTTACCACGGCCTGCACGACGCGGTGCTCGTCAATATGAAGGCTGACTTCGCTGCGCGCGCCGCGCCGCGCTCCTCGCTCACCATGCGGGGCATCCCCTCATCGAATTTGCAAGAAACGCTCATCGCCCCTTTCAATGACCTGGCGGCGATAGTGGATCTCTTCGAGCGGTATGGTGAAGAGATCGCCGCCGTCCTCGTCGAGCCCATCCCCAACGCCGGCGGGCTGGTCATGCCGCAGGAAGGCTACCTGCAGGGCCTGCGCGATATCACGCGGCGCTATGGCGCGCTGCTCATCTTCGACGAGGTGGCAACCTATCGCCTCGGCCGCGGCGGTTATCAGGAAGTGGCTGGCGTCACGCCGGATTTGACGGCGCTGGCCAAGATCATCGGCGGCGGCTTTCCCATTGGCGCTTGCGGCGGGCGACAGGAGGTGATGGAGATCTACGACGGCCAGCACGCGAAGGAACCGCTGTATGTGAGCGGCACCTACCATGGCAATGTCCTCTCGATGCTGGCGGGGCAGGTGGCGATGGAGCACTATGAGGGACCAGAAGTCCAGCGCGTCAATCGCCTCGGCCGGCTGCTGCGCGAGGGCATCAGCGCCTGTTGCGAGGAGCTCGGGTTGCGCGCGCAAACGACGGGGTATGGTTCGCTCGTGCGCCTGCACTGGCAAGACGCGCCCATCGTCAATATCGCCCAGACGGCGCGCAGCGACCGGAACGCGCAAGACGTCGCCCAGCTCTTCCACCTCGAGCTGCTGAACCGCGGCATCCTCGCCAATTTGGGCGAAAAATTCTGCATCTCCACGCCGATGACCGAAGCAGATGTCGACCATGTGCTCACCGAAATCGCCGAGACGCTGCAGCTGCTGCTGCCCTATTTGCGCGAGCGGCACGCCGAGCTGGTGCACTGACAGCGGCGCATGGAGACCACGGCGCTCGCCGATCTGCAGGACGCGCGTTATCCGGCCATCCCCCAATTGCGCGCGGGGTTGGCGTTCCCCGAGTTGACGCTGCCGGATTGCGAAGACGGGCGCCCGACATCGCTGGCTGATTTTCGCGGCAAGCGCGTGTTGCTGCACCTTTTCGCCTCGTGGTGAGCGGGCTGCCGCGTGCACGTGCCAGGTTGGCACGCTGCCACCCGCGAGGCGCAGGAAGACGGCCGCCTGACCATGCTCGGCATCGTGCTCGAGCAGCACCCGGAGCGCGCCCGCCTCTTCATGCAATGGCAGCGGATGCCTTGGCGCTTGTTGCATGACCCGTTCAACCTGCTGGCCTTGCCCTATGTGCCGTTGACGCTGGCGATCGACGAATGGGGGATCATCCGCGCGGCGCAACCGCAGCTGGCGCTGGCCAACGAATTGATCGAACACTTTGTGGATGCGGAGCTGGCGCCGCCCGCCGAAGCGCCGCAATTCGCAACTGCGCCGCCCGATTTGTCCGCCCTGCAACGCGCCGCCTCGGCGAATGGCGATGCGGCCGCTTGGGCGGATTTGGGCGCGCAACTGGCGCTCTGGCGTGGCGAAGCGGCGCTGGATGAGGCGCTGGCCGCCGGCGAACGGGCGCTGGGCCTGCCCGCGATCTGGCGGGAGGCGCAGACGCATTTTCAGCAGGGTGTCGTTTACCGTATGCGGCACGATTCCGCGCGCGCCGAGCCGGGGGATTTCCGCCGCGCCGTCAGCCATTGGTCAGCCGCTTTGCGGCGCGCGCCGAACAATTACATCTGGCGGCGGCGCATCCAGCAATACGGCCCGCGCCTGGCCAAGCCCTATTCCTTTTACGATTGGTTGCCTGGCGCGCGCGCTGATTTGCGCGAACGAGGGGAAGAGCCACTGTCGCTCTCTGTGGAACCGGGCGGCGCCGAATTCGCCTATCCGGCCGACGAATTCGCCAGCAGCAATGGCGGCGGTGATGTTCCCAATGATGAAGAGGCGCGCATCCTGCGCGATGGGGAGCTGGTGCGCCTGCAGCTGGTCGCCGTGCCGCAGAGTGTGGCGCCGGGCGAAGCGACGCGCCTGCATTTCCTACTCAAGCCGCAGGATGAGGCGCATTGGAACAACGAATCCGAACCGGTCGTCATCGTGCTGGATGAGGGGCCGCCGGGATGGCAATGGGAGCGCCGCCGCCTGCGTGGGGATCTGCCCGCGGCGCCCACCAGCGCGGAGGCACGGCACCTGGAGCTGGAATTGCGCGCTCCTTCTGATGCGCCGCCGGGAGCTGTGGCGCTTCGCGGCTATGCGCTCTATTACGTCTGCGCGGATGCGAGCGGCGTCTGCCTCTATTTGCGCCAGAATTTTGGTTATGAGCTTGAGGTGTTGACGGCGGAGGGCGGCCGCTTGAAGGACCCCGGCCCGCCGCGGCCGGGGACTAAGTCCGCCAGCCCTCACCCGTCTCCTTGACCAAATGGTCGACGACGGAGACGAGCGCGTCCTGCTCGCTGGCGCCATCGGCGAGGGCAGCGCGATAGACGGATAGCTGGCGGTCCGCGCTCGTGCCTTCGGTAACGATGGTTTCCAGGCGGCGCAGTTCGTCGCTCGTGCCCAGAGCGTGCGCCGAATCTTCCAACAAATCCACCAGCTCGCGGGTGAGATCCAGCAGCGGCACTTCCTTGCGCTTGCCGAAATCCACCAGTTTGCCATGCACCCCGTGGCGGGCGGAGCGCCATTTGTTCTCGTTCACCAGCGTATCGGGGTAGATGCGCCAGCTCAGATTCAGTTCGCGCAGGTGGATCAGGAAAGCGACGAGCGCCTGGATCATCGCCACCAGCGTTACGGCGTCTTCCACGCGCGTGCAGATATCGCAAACGCGGATTTCGAGTGTGCCAAATTTCAGGTGCGGGCGCGCGTCCCACCAAATGCGCGTGGCGTCGATGCCGCTGATGGTGCTGTCTTTGCCGCCGGCAGCTTCCCCGCGCTGCAGTGTGCCGACATCGCCTAACACCTTGACCATGTGCACATAATCGGCGAAAGAGGGAAAAATGGGCGGGATGCCGCTGCGGGGCAAAGCCGTATAGACGATGGAACGGTAGCTTTGAAGCCCGGTGCTGCGCCCTTGCCAAAACGGTGAACTGACCGAATAGGCGAGCAGGTGCGGCAGGAAGTAGCGCAGCTGGTTTTGGATATCCATGATGAGCTCGTAATGCTCCGGCGTCTGGCCGAAGCCGATGTGTACGTGCATACCGCAAATTAGCAGCCGCCGCGTCACCTCCTGCATATTGGTGACCATGTCTTCGTAACGCGGCCCTTCGGAAATCTCCTGGCTCTGCCAGTGGGAGAAGGGATGGGTGGATGCGGCGATGATTTCGCAGTCGTTCGCCTCCGCCAGTCCGTGGATGGTGCGGCGCAAGCGGATGATTTCGGCGCGGATTTCGTCGATGTTCTCGCAGATGTTGCTGCCGACTTCGATTTGCGATTTCAGCAATTCGGCTTTGATCTGCTCGCCGAGCAGTTCTTTCCCTTCGGCCAGCAAGGGTTCTACACTCGGGCTCAATTCGCGCGTATTGCGGTTGACGATGAGAAATTCTTCTTCGATGCCGAGGGTGAGCGGGATATCCATCGTGGCATGCTCCGATGCCGGTATGCACTGCGCCGAATCTAGCGCGGACAGGGTTTGGCCGCAACGCGAGGCGATATCACGAGGCGGCGTATGTTTCCTGCGGCAGCCGTTGCGCGATGCCCAGCTGGCCGATGTAACCGCGCGTCGTCTCCGCGCTTTCGTGGCCGAGGTTTTGCTGGATCGCCTCTAGCTTCATGCCGGCTTCGTAGAGACGGCGGGCGTAGGTGCGGCGCAGATCGTGCGGGCGGACGATGACGGTGCGCTCCTGGAGGGCGATGGGGTATTGCCGCAACAGGCGCTGGATGCTGGTTTCGTTCAGGCGGCCGGGGCGGATGCGGCGGTTGCCCCGGTAAAGCCCGCGGAAGACGTAGCCGCGCTCGATGCGCGCCTCTTCCAACCAGGAATCGACGGCATCCAGCCCCCAGATGAGCGCGCCATAGGGCACGAGGCGCTGCTTGTTGCCCTTGCCATGGCGCACGCGGCAGGCCTCCGCGCCTTCGAGCTGCTGGTAGAGATCGTCGATGTGCAGGTTGCAGATTTCGCCTTCGCGCAGGCCGGTGCAGAGCATGAGGGCGATGATGGCGTAGTCACGCGCGGCGCGGAGGGGTGCGCTGCGCTGGAAGCGTTCGGCCGGCCCTCGCAACAACTGCCGAGCCTGCGCGGCGGTCAGGCGCAGGTGCTCACTATCGCTGCGGTCCTGTAGCGTGTGCTGGCGGACGCGCGCGCGGCGCGGGTTGATGTTGTTCTGGATGCGCAGGATGGCCTCGTCGACCAGCGCCTTGCGGTCGGCGGGGCGAAGGGCGGCGCTACTGTTGCCGTTGCCGCCGGCGAGCGAGCGAAAGAGCGAATCGCGCAGCGTATTTTCGGCGAGCAGGTCCTGGTAGCGGCTGCGGAGGGTGGCCAGGTGCGCGGAGACGGAGCTGGGGGCGAGGCCGCAATCGTGCAGGAGGTAGTCGCGATAGTGGGCGAGGTCGGCGCGGTACCAGAGCTGCCGGGCGGAATCCAGCCAGGCGACGAATTTGCGCAGGCGGTGGCGGTTGTCGCGGTTGGGGTGCGCTTGCAGGAAGCGCTGGTTGGGGGAAGGCGGGGCGAGCGGCTGGCGCTCAAGCGCAGCGGTCATGCGGCCAGTATATGCGGATGAGGGGAGGGGCGCAGGGGGTTAGTCGTCGAAGCCGATGAGTTGAGGGTGGCGGGGGATAGCCGTAATGCTCAAGCAAAGATTGCGCGAGTCGAATTGATTCGGGTTGGCTGTAATTCACTTCGAGATATAGGCCATTGGTCAACTGTTTCGGCCTATTGAAGGGATGACCTCTTTGGTGTTTCGGTTCTAGTGTGGATGAGGTAGCGATTTTTTGATTTTTCGCCAGGGAAAATGGGGCAAACCTCGCGGTGCAACTTATTTCGTTTTACGAGCCACTCCACCGTTTGAACAAGGATTTCGTATGCGTATTTTATTGGGAAGTGCTCCCTATTTAGTATCACGGCGCGCCCTGTATCCGGCAGTGCGTATTGCGGTTCTGGGCGCGGTGTTTGCTTCGGGCGGCGCGGGGTTTCCAGAGAGTGCCCGATGATTTTCAGAATGTCGGGATTGTAACCACAGTGTTCTAACAATTCCCTTGTCTGATTAACTAGATGCTGACGACTAAGCGCAAGAGAACCAGTGTCTATATAAAGACCATTTTGAAGTTTCTTAAAGAAATTTGTTTTTCGACCTCGGAGATGTTTAGCACTGGGAGGATGAATAGCTTCAGTGTTAATTAAGCATTTAAAATCAGGCATGGTAGCCAGTCGCAATGGGCTGTCTTCCTTACGGAGTTTTCCTTGTCGGATGAGCCAATTGGCCGCCTCGGATAGAATTTGATAAAGATGCTCGGCAGGTATAAGTTCACCTTGGAGCTCAATTGCTTTTTCTGGTTTTGGGGTTGTGGGTGGTTTCAGCGCCTTTGGTGCAGTGGCGGGCGGAGGGGGTGATTGCTTCTTAGCTCTTTCAGAAAGCATTGTCTTGATGAATTCGCGCACATCATTTAGTGGGATTTTTAGCTCTCGTGGTAATGAATCCCGTATCGGTTTTGTTAGCGGCTTAATTAATTCCTCTTTGTTCAGTTTTGAATCCCAAGTATTTAATAGCCAGTGATAATTGGCAAATTCCCCCAGCTGATTTGTACGTTTGCTATGCAGGTTGCTTAGCTGTTCAACTAACCGGTTTGCCTCCTCCCGTTCAACATTAATAGAGAGAAAGCAACGGGCTTCGAAATCGCGAATGGAATTGAGGAGTGGGGAATAAAATCGCCATTCAGAGCCGTTCGTCAAAACGGCAGTTGGGACATTTTCATGAAAGCAATAATCAAATACCTGCCTTATTGCTTTCCTTCCCAGACGGTCACTCAGTTCTTTTGCCTCGATCAAGATGACAGGTTTCTTATTCTGGATTAAGGCGAAATCCACTTTCTCAGGACCATCGCCAAATTCCATATGTAAATGTGAATTTGCTGATTGATACTCGCTCCAGCCCAACGATTTTAGTATGGGCGTGATAAGTGCTTGTTTGGTTTGGGCTTCGTTTTTTATGTATGCATTACGATGTTGGGAAATTTCCGCTTGCACGCCGCGGATTTTAAGGAGCAATTGATCCGACATGGGATTTCCGTACGCTAAATGTTCCAATGGGTGGATTGTAACACCCCACCCGCGGCGCCCCAAACGCCGTGCAGGGCACTAAGCGGGCTCCTATCAGCGGTCGAGGGCGGCGAGCTGGAGCAGCCGCGTCACGCGGAAATGGCAATCGTCCATCGGTAAAAGGAGGGGCCGCTATCACAGCGGCCCCCAAAGTTGTGGTGTGATTACGTGGTCAGTTTGACCGCCGTCATTCCGACCAGGCTTCCGGCCCGCTGAGTTGGATGAGAGTGAAGACATCGCCGGCGGGACCGCGCACGATGCGGAAGCGACCGACATCGCCCGCAGACATCGTCTCGTGCATCGCTTCGCCGCCCAGGGCGCCGACTCGCTCGACGGCCGCGTCGATATCAGCGACGGAGAAGTAGACGGTCCAATGCGCGGGCATCATGCTGCCGTCCGGCATTTTCCATTCGTCGGTCATCTGCAGGATGCCGCCGTTGCTGCGCCCGTTGTTGCGGATGAGCAGGTAGCCGGGCGGCCCATCCGACGTGAATTCCCAGCCGAGCAGGCCGCCATAGAAGGCTTGCGACGCTTCGCTATCCGGTGTGGCCAGCTCGTTCCAGGCCATAGCGCCGGGGCGGTTGACGATGCCGGCGCCGATGTGCGAGCGCGGCTCCCAGAGGCAGATGGGGGCGCCTTGCGAATCCATGAGTGCGATCATGCGCCCGGAATCGAAGACATCGAAGGGGCCGGACATAATTTTGCCGCCCAGCTCTTCGATGCGCGGCGCGATGGTATCCACATCTTCGACGGTGATGTAGTTATTCCAATGGGAAGGGGTGCCCGGCGGGAACATCCCCTCGTGCATCTGGTGGGAAGCGGCGACATTCTCGCCATCGATCAAATACATGGTGTAGACCATGCTCTCGCCCATAGGGATATCGACGTGCGACCAGCCGAAAAGCACAGTCAGGAATCTCTTACTGGTTTCTGAGTCGTTGCTGGCCAGTTCCGCCCAGGAAAAAGTTCCGTGCGGGTATTTCGTGACCTTGTACATGTGTATCTCCTCGTTGTGGTCAGGGCATATTAGAACACTTGCGCGAATTGGCAAGCCTGGCGCGCGTTACAAATTTCCAACCTTCTTTTCCTCGGGCGCCGATGCTACGCAGAATCACCTTAGCGGCCAGCTGACGCGCAGCAGGGGCAGCCCTTCGTTTTTCTTAATCTTGCCAGGGTTCCGGATCGCTGAGTTGGATGATGGTGAAGACGTCGCCGGCGGGACCGCGCACGATGCGGAAGCGACCGACGTCGCCGGCAGCCATCGTTTCGTACATCGCTTCGCCGCCCAGGGCGCCGACTCGCTCGACGGCCGCGTCGATATCGGCGACGGAGAAGTAGACGCTCCAATGCGCGGGCATCATGCTACCGTCGGGCATCTTCCATTCGTCGGTCATCTGCAGGATGCCGCCGTTGTTGCGCCCATTGTTGCGGATGAGCAAGTAATCGGGCGGGCCTTCCGGCGCGAATTCCCAACCGAGCAGGCCGCCATAGAAGGCTTGCGCCGCTTCGATATCGGGCGTGGCCAGTTCGTTCCAGGTCATAGCGCCGGGACGGTTGACGAGGCTAGCGCCGATGTGTGAACGTGGCTGCCAGAGGCTGACGGCCGCGCCGAGCGGGTCCGATAGCACGATCATGCGTCCGGAATCGAAGATGTCAAAGGGGCCGGCCATCACTTTGCCACCCAGTTCCTCGATGCGTGGCAACAACGCGTCCACGTCGTCGACAGAGATGTAGTTGTTCCAATAAGAGGGAATCCCCTGCTCCTGCATCTCCGGCGAATGCTGGCTCAGCGCAGCGACGTTCTCGCCATCCAGCGAAAACATCGTGTAGACTTCGTGCGCACCCTCACCGATGGGAATATCGACGAAGGACCATCCCAGCAGCGCAGTCAGAAAGGATTTGCTCGCGGCGGCATCGGTGCTGCTCATATCCGCCCAGGAGAAAGTGCCGTGCGGATACTTGGTGACTTTGAACATGATCATCTCCTTATTCTCGGTCGCGCAATAATAGAACATATGCGCCAGTGCGCCAGAGTGAAAGCATTACAATTTCCAAACTATTCCTCGTCGGTTGGGGCCAGCGCCTCGGGGAAGAGCGTCACTCGGATGTATCCTTCGCGGCTGAAGACGGCTTCCGCCTGCTCCTGGATGGCGGCGGCGGTCAGGCCCTCCCAGAGCGCCGCGGCGCCTGCGGTGTGACCGTAATCGCTCTCTGTGCCGCGGAGCACCGCTTGCAGCGCCCCGAGCCAATAGCCGTTTTCCTCGCGCGCCTCTTCCAGGTTGGTCAGCTGCTGAGCGCGCGCGCCCTCTACTTCTTCTTCTGTCGGGCCGTTCTCGCGCAGGTCGTTCAGGATGGCGAAGGTGGCCGCGCGCAGATCTTCGTATTTCGTGGGGTTGGAGAAGAAGAAGGTTTGCAGGATGAAACTGGGTTTGGGGATTTTGGTAATCGAGGCGACGGCGTAGGGCGAATAGGTGCCGCTCAGTTCTTCGCGCAGGGTTTCAGTGGCGCGCATGCGGATGATGGCGCCCAGGGCGCTCAAGGCGGCAGCGTCTTCTTCATTGCCCGCGAATTCGCCACCGTAGGCGAGCACGAAGATGACCTGCTCTTCCAGCCCGGCGTAGACATCGCGCTCGCGGAGTTCGTCCGGGAAGGGCGGGTCGTGGTCGATCCACGCTTCGGTCGCGCCGCTGGTGGGCAGGTTGCCGAGGTAGCGCTGTGCCAGCTCACGGACAGCAGCCGGCGCGAAGCTGCCGACGAGGGCGAAGGCGAAATCGCCCGTCTCAGCCCAGCGCGCGCGCCAACTGGCGAAAGCGGCCTCGGCCTCCAAGGCTTCCATCTCTTCGATAGTGGCCGGGCGGTCCCGCGGGGAATCGCCTTCGGAGACCAGTTCGTTGATGGCGTCGGTGAGGGCGACGATGGGGTTCAGGTCGCGATTTTCCAGGGCGACGATCTGGCGGGCGCGGGCCGCTTCGAAGGCGCCCTCGTCCAGTTGTGGCTGCGTGAAATAGAGGTAGAGGAGTTGGAAGAGCGATTCGAGCTCGTCGTTGTTGGCGCCGCCGCTGACGGCTTCGTGCGTGCTGGTGAGGTAGATGCTGACGCCGACATGCCGCCCGCTCAGGTAGCGCTCCAACTGGTCTTGGCTCAGCGCGCCGACGCCGCTCTGGTGTACGATGCTGTTGGTGAAGGTGCCGCCTATGTACTCCTCGTCGCTGAGCAGGGAGCTGCCGCCGGGGCTCAGTCCTGCCAGCAGGACTTCGTTTTCGGCCAGGTCCGTCGGCATTAGCAAGAGGCGCACGCCGTTGGCGAAGGTCCATTCGGTGAGCGGCCATTCCGCCCCCTCGATGGCGCGCTCAGCGACGATGGCGGCGGCGTCTGGTGCTGTCTCCAGCAGCGAATCGACCGCTTCCACTTCCTCATATTCGGCGACATCGCGGCGCGCGCCCAACTCGGCGCGCAGCTCGTCTTCACTGGGTAGCTCGTCGAGCGCGCGCTCCGGCGCCAGCACGAGCAGGACGCGGTCTTCTTCTTGCAGCAGGATATCGGCCAGCTCGCCCATCGTCGCCAGCGTCAGTTGCGGCAGGATTTCCGCCAGCAGCTCCAGCTCGACCTCGATACCAGGGGAGATTTCGTCGGTGAGGAAATGGCGGCGGTATTCGTTGGCGATGGAACTGTTGGAGCGAAATTCACGCTCGTCGAGAGCGTTGTCGTAGGCTTGTTGCAGGTTCGCTTTGGCGTCGGCCAGCTCGCCTTCGGTGAAGCCATCGCGCCGCACGCGCTCGATCTCATCCAGCACGGCGGAGAGCGCGGCGAGCACGCCATCCTCGCTGCTGCCGGTATTGAAGCCATGGAGTTGTATGTTGGCAATGGTGCTGCCGCCAAAGGCCGTGGCATACAGGAAGGGCGCGTCCGCCTGACGCTGCCGTTCTTCCAGGCGCTCGCCCAGCATGGCGTAAAATAGGCTGTCACGCAGGGAATCGCGATAATCGCCGATAGTTACGAGGCCACCGCCGACGACTTTGCGCAGCAGTTGTGTGCTGGTGGCGGGATATTCTGGGTCGGTGATGATACCGATGCGCGTTTCGTCATGCGACGCGATGTCGTATTCCTGTGGCAGGGGCGCGTCGGGAAGATTTTGTAGGGGCCCGAAATGCTCGCGGATGCGCGCTTCGGCGTCATCCACGTCGATATCACCGACGACGATGACGGCCATCAATTCGGGGCGGTACCAGGTTTCGTAGAAGGAGCGCAGCTCGGCGACCGGCGCGCTCTCGACGATGCTCATATCGCCGCCGATGACGTCGCGCGTGATATAGCGCGAATCTTCACCATAGACGAGAGGGAGGGCTTGCTCGTTGATGCGGCCGGAGGCGTTCTGCTGGCGCTGGCGCCATTCCTCGATGACGACGCCGGCTTCTTTCTCGACCTCGGTGGGGTCGAGCGTGGCGTTTGCCGCCCAATCGAGCAGCACGTCGTAAGCAGTGTCGTAGAGTTCGGGGTCGGCGGAATTCACGCTGAGCAGGTAGGCGGTCACGTCATGGCCGGTGAAGGCGTTGACGTCGGGGCCGAATTGCATGCCGTTGCGCTCGAAATAATCGATGAGATCATTGGCGGGGAAGCGCTCCGTGCCATTGAACATCATGTGCTCGAGGTAATGGGCGAGGCCGAGCTGCGCTTCTGTCTCTTGCAGGGCGCCAACGCGCAAGACGAGCTGCATATCGGCGCGTGCGGCGGGCTGCTCGTGATGCTGGATATAGAAGGTGAGCCCATTTGCCAGGACGCCGTAGCGCACATCGGTGGTGAGGGGCAGTGTGCCCTCCCAATCCAATTCGTCCTGTGCCTGAGCGACGCTGCCGACGAAGGTGAAAGCGATGAGCAGAAGCGCGCACAGTCGCACTCGCACAGTAGACTTCATGTCAGATTCCCTTTCCATTGCCGCAGTTGTCCGGCGGCCAGTATACTGCTGTTGGGGGTGAATGTATCCCGGTGGATGCCCCGGTCTTCAAAACCGGTGGTCGGTTGTTCAGCAGGCGACGGTGGGTTCGACTCCCATTCACTCCCGTCCTGTAGATTACGAAAGCGCGCCGCTTAAGTTGCTGCGCCGCCGCCCAATTCGCCGATCAGTTGAGCAATATCGTGGGCGGCGTTGGGTGTGCCCAGGCTGCGCGCGCGCGCAGCGCGTTGGCGCAGGCCTTCCTGATCTGCCAACCAATCTCGCACCGTCGCCACCGTGCTCAGGACATCGCGCGTGCCGGCGCCAGCGCCTTCCGCCTCGATATAGGCCGTGTTGCCGCTCTCTTGCCCGGGGATGCTGTGGGTCAGGATCATCGGCAGGCCGGCCACGCAGGCCTCGCCGATGGTCAGGGAGCCAGCTTTGCTCACCAGCATATCGGCGGCGGACATGCGCAGGGCCATATCTTCCGCATAGCCGCAGATATGCGTCGGTCCTCGCCACTGGTGGGCGCGCAGCTTTCGTTCCAGTGCGCGGTTGTGCCCGGTGACGACGGCCAGCTGGCAGCCCAGCTGCGCCTCATCCAGCGCGCAGACGGTCTGGTAGACCGGGCCGAAACCGCCATCACCGCTCATGAGCAGGACGACCGCGCCCTCCTGCGGCCAGCCGAGCCGCGCCCGCGCGGTGGCTTGATCCGTCAGCGCGGCGACGAAGGAGGGGCGGATGGGCAGGCCGAGGCAGTGCAATTTCGGCGGCGCCATACCATAGCGCCGGCCGCGGGCGAACGCTTGCTCGGTCGGCATCACACAAGCATCCAATCCCTCATCGAACCAGGTGCGGTGCGCGGAGATCAGGTCGACGCCGACGGCGAGGAAAGCGGGACGCTGCGGGCCGCGCGGCGCGGCAAGCAGGACCGGGCCGGATATCGCCGCGTGCACGCTCACATAGACATCAGCCGGCCGCTCGGCGAAGAGGGCGCGCAGGCAGGAGCGGTTCGGTTGGTATAAGAGGTGCACGCCGAGGCGGTGCAGCAGCGGCAGGTTCCAGAAGGCGAAGTAGGCGCCGTAGAGCCAGGCGGCCCGCCGCACCCATTGGGCGTAAATCTGCGGCTGTCGGTTGAATGGGTAGCGCATGTATTCGGTGAAGACATCCAGTTGCGTCACCTGGCAACTGGTGCCATAACGGGTTTCGAGCGCCTCCGTTAGCGCCTCAGCCGCGGCAACATGGCCGCCACCGGTGCGCGACATCATGATCAGGACGCGCAAGTCTGGCCGCTCTCGTTAGCGTGGGAGGGCAGCGCCTCCCGCATACCGCGCAGGAAGCGCGCGCGCGGCAATAATACGCGCCGCCCACAGCCGCAACAGCGCAAACCGATATCGGCGCCGACACGATAGATGCGCCAGCGGTCTTCGCCGCAAGGGTGGCGCTTCCGCATCCGCACGCAATCCCCAATTCCCCAGCTGCTCATCGTCCCTATTATAGCGTCATGGGGGCGGGGCCGATGTGGTGGGGCGCTATGCTACAATGATGCGTAGGCCAGCAACCCCGGAGACACCGCTTGCTCTCACTCATCCAGGATCCCAACCTCAGCGCCGACGCGATTCTGCAGACGATCGCGGCGATGCTGCTCGTGCTCGGCGTTGGCATGACGGCGCACGAATTCGCGCATTGCCTGGTCGCCGACCGTATGGGTGATGACACGCCGCGCCGCCTGGGCCGGCTCACCCTGAACCCGCTGGTGCATGTGAATTGGGTTGGCTGGCTGATGTTCGCGCTGATCGGCTTCGGCATCCTCGGTTCAGCGCCCATCAACGCGCGGCGGATGCGCAACCCGCGCTGGGGTTATTTTGCGGCGGTGGCGGCGGGGCCGCTGGCGAATCTGGCGCTGGCGCTGCTCTTCGCGCTGGTAGCTGGCATCCTCGGCCCGGCGCAACTGTTCGCTTTGCCCCAATTGTTGCGCGCGCTCATTCTGATGATGGTCTATTGGAATCTGCTGCTGGCGGTCTTCAACCTGCTGCCGCTCTATCCGCTGGATGGCTGGCAGATCGTGTTGGCCGCGCTGCCGCCGGCGCTCGCCTACGAATGGCAGCGGCACGCGCAAACGAGCCAGTATGCCTTCTTCGGCCTCATCATCTTGAGCTTCGTGCTGCCGAACATCAACCTGCTCGGCGCGCTCATCGGTGAGCCGGTGGATTGGCTCGCGCGCAACCTGCTCGGCCGCGGTAATTATATCTTGTTCTTCTACACGATGACCGGCCATTGAGCGCAGCCACACGATGATGGACGCTGGCGCGGGCGCGCGCGCCGTTCGGCGTGATTGGAGGAGGCGGTTGCGGCAGGGCATCCGCTCCCTGTTAGCGCCGCTGCTGCCGCTGGAATTGACGCCGGCCCGCGCCATTCTCAGCGACGCGCAATTCGCGCTATTTCGCCAATTGCGCCGAGACGAGCAGCTGCATGCCCTGCGCGTCCTGGCGACGGTGCGCGAGCAGCCGGGCGAAACGCCGCTCGCGCTGGCCCGCGCCGCCCTGCTGCATGACGTCGGCAAGTTGCGCTACCCGCTCTCGGTATTTGGCAAGACCTGGGCGGTGCTCCTGCGCGATATCTGGCCACGCGCGGCGGCGCGTTGGGGCGCTGGTGGGCGGGTTGAGTTCTGGCGGCGGCCGCAGCGCGTGTTGAGCCAACATCCGGCCTGGGGCGCGGAGATGGCGGCGGCGGCCGGCGTTGCGGAATGCACCTGCTGGCTTATCGCCGAGCACCAGACGCCCGTCACGCGTTGGGCCACACATCCCGATAGAGAATTGCTGCGGCGCCTGCAAGCGGCCGACCGAGATCATTAAGGAGAAAGTAGATGGCAGAAAAATCGGAAGTGCGCGTCGGCATCGTCGGGTTGGGGCGGGTTGGCGCTTCCATCGCCCTCGCCCTGCGCCGCCATAACCGCAATCCGAAGGCGAAATACAACTTCCTCATCCAAGGCTATGATCGCCAACAGGGGACGAAAGAAGCGCTCAAAGAATACGAAGCGGCCGATATCCTCAATGCCCGCAGCCCGCAACGCGCCGCGCGGGAAGCGGACCTGGTCATCCTCGCGCAGCCCTACCACGAGATCGAGGCTAGTTTGCGCGATATCGCCGGCACGCTGCGAGAAGGGGCGGTCGTGCTCGATCTCTCCCTATTGCAATTGCCGGCCGCGGAGTGGGCGGAACGGCAGCTGAGTGAGGGTGTGTATCACGTCGGCGGACGCCCTATGGTCAGCGCGCGGTTGCTCTTCGCCGGCCTGGAAGAGACGCGCTACGCCGATGAAGCGCTCTTCGATGGCGCCAGCTTCTACCTGATGCCAGCCGCTGATTGTGCGGCCGAGGCGATCGAGCTGACGTCGAATTTTGCCCGCATCCTCGGCGCCCGCCCCACTTTCATCGACGTCGCCGAGTATGACGCCCTGGTGAGCGCGACGGAATTGCTGCCGAGCGTGCTCGGCGTCGTCAGCTTCCACGCGCTGGCCAGTGCCCGTGGCTGGAACGATACCCAGCGTCTCACCAATACGGCTTTTGCCCTGCTCACCCATCACTTGCTCGATGAACACCCGGACGCGATGGCCGCCAGCTGGCTCGCCAACCAGGAGAGCCTGACACGGCATTTGGATTCGCTCATGCAGGTGCTGTTGCAATTGCGCGATTTGTTGCGCAGCGAAGATCGTGACGGTGTGGAGGCGCTGCTCTCCCTCGCCGCCGAGCGCTACGAAACCTGGATCAATCAACGGCACAGCGGCCAATTCGACCCCGTAGAGCGCGGCCAGAGCGCGGCCATGAGTGCCGGCGGCATGATGCGCAACCTACTCTGGTTCGGCGGCCGAGACAATGATGAGGATGGCAAGCGTAAGCGCTGATACCGCAGTAGCGCGTACGCTTCGCTAGGCGCCTGTGCCGCCCGGGCCGAGGGTGGGCGCGTCGTATTCATCCTGCCAACGTGGCGGCCAATCCGCGCGGGCGGCGCCATAATGGTCATCGAGGATG
Organism: Phototrophicaceae bacterium; assembly: GCA_965237765.1. GTDB lineage: Bacteria > Chloroflexota > Anaerolineae > Aggregatilineales > Phototrophicaceae > WTGJ01. The sequence continues at coordinate 976,351 of OZ250157.1, read as the reverse complement.
CGGCGCAGGATGGGCGCGGCGACGAGGGCGCCCTCGTGCGAATTCTCCACCATCACCACCAGCGCCAATTCGGCATCCTCCGCCGGCGTATAGGCGACGAACCAGGCATAAGGCGCGCCTGCGCTTTGCGCCGTGCCCGTTTTGCCGCAGAGGCTATAGTCGCGCAGCCTGGCAAAGACCCAGGCGGCCGTCCCCAATTTGCCGTCGGTGACGACATCGCACATGCCGCGCTGGACGGTGGCGATCGTCGCGTCGCTGAGGCCGAGGGAGCGCGGTTCCGGTGCTTCGTATTCGTGCGCGAGCGGCGCGCCATCCATGCCACCGATGCGCTGCACCAGGTAGGGCTGCACGAGCGTGCCGCTGTTGGCGATGGCGGCGACGGCCTGGGCCATCTGCAGCGGCGTGAGCTGCACGTCGCCCTGGCCGATGGCGTTGTTGATGGCGGCGGCGGCAGCGGCAGGTGGCGCGTTGTTGCCGAAATCTTCGACCGCGCTGAGGAAATCGTCATAGCCCGTGCGCGCGCCGAGGCCGAAGCGTTCTGCATATTCCACGAGCAGATTCGCCCCCCGCCAGAAGAGTTGGGCGCCGTATTCATAGAAGAAGGGGTCGCAAGAAGCGGTGAGCGCCTGGCTGAGCGTGATGGGGCCGGTCGGCGGTAGTTCGTCGGCGTAGGTCCAATCATAGCGCGTGCCGACCGTGTCGCCGTAGCGGGTGCCATCCCAGGAGTGTTCGCATTGGAAGATGGCGCTGTCGGCGACGAGCGCTTCTTCGGCGATGGCCGCGGTGGTGATGATTTTATAGATAGAACCGGGCGCGACCTGGCGGGTGCTGCGGTCTACGGTTGGCTGGCGGGTGGATGTGGTCAGATTGGTGACGAAGCGCAAGGGCGCGGCGCTTTCGCTGGTGTTGAAGATGCCGGGGTCGAAGCTCGGCCAGCTGACCAGCGCGCGGATGGCGCCGGTATTCACGTCCAGTACGACGGCCGCGGCGCCAAAGGCGACGCTGCCCCAATGATTGGCGGCGGCGTTATAGGCGTCGGCGATGGCTTGCGCGACGATGACCTGCAGCTCGCGGTCGATGGTGAGGGTGAGGGGAGAGGCGGGCGTGCCGGCGCTGCCGGCCAACTCACGCAGGACGGTGCCGCCCGGCTCGACAATGCGCAGCTCGCGTTGTGGCGAGCCGCCCAGGTAATTGTCGTAGTAGAATTCCAGGCCGACGCGGCCGACGATGGCGCTGGCGCTCAAACCGCGCTCTTCCCAATAGGCGAGGCGTTGAGTGGTTACCGGGCCGATGTAGCCGGTGACATGCGTGGCAGCGCCGTGGCCGTAATAAGCGCGCTTCGGCCGCGTGTTGGTATAGCCATTATTGCCCGCGCCGCAATCGTTCTGTAGCGCCGGGTCCCAGGCTTCGGGGTCGATTTCGCCGACGTAGAAATAGGTCTCCGGCGCCCAACCGATGAAGAGCTGCTCGATGGCCGAGACGCTCCGGCGGGTGGCGCGCGCCAACGTAACGGCGCAATCGGCCTCGTTGCCCATATCGCTTTTGGCCACGTAGATGGTGGTTACCTGGCCGCCTTTCTCGACGAGCGGCCGCCCCAGGTAATCGTAGATATTCGCGCGCGCCCCACGGCTGCTGCGGAGTTGGATGCTGGCGTTGCCCGCCAGGCCGGCGAGGATATCCTGCGTGGACCAGGCCAGGCGCCAGCCCTCACCGGCGACTTGCAGGAAACGCGCGCGGCGGTCTGAATCGGTGATTTCACCAAAGCCAGTCGTCCGCAGCGTCAGGTCATAATTGATGCTGGCTGCCGCGCCCTGGATCGTCGTTTCGCCCAGACTATAGTGTATGCCCTCGAGGCCCAGCTCCAGCGCGACCTCTTCATATTGCGCCTGGAAATCCGCACGTGGGTAGAGCGATTGCGATTGCGGCGCGATGAGGGTGTACATCGCGCCGTAGTCTGTGGCCGCACCGGCGTCTGTATCCGATGGTGCCCAGGCATCCAGGAAATCGCGCAGGATGCGCTCGGGTGAACGGCGGTCGCTGGCGGCGATGGGCAGCGCGCTGCCTTCGCTCCCGCCGCCGATGGCTGCGCAGCCAGTGGCCAGTGCGAGCAGAGCCAGGATGCAAGGAAGCCTAGCGGCGCGCGGCATTGTCCTCGTCGAGGAGCGCATCTAGGTTCTCGTATTCGCCGTCGGCGCCGGACATGGATGAATCGAGGAGATCATCGATACTGAGCGGATCCTGCGCGATGATGACATCAGTGGCGGATTTGGACTTTTCTTTGCGTTTCTCCTGGTTACGGCGCCTGGCGCGCGCGCGTTGGAATTGGGGCAATTGGCTCAAGCCAATCACGATCAGGATCATGGGCAGGAAGAGGTGTCCGCCCAGCGCGAAGGCCAGCGCCAGACCGAGCATGAAAAGGCGCTCCGAGCTGAATAGTGGCTGGCCACGCTCGTAGGCGCTGGCCATCGAAGTCAGCGCGAGGACGACCAGCATACCGGGCCACCACCAGCCCAGCACGAAGAGCATCGCCATGCCGATGAAGAAGACCGCGCTGGAATAGCCATGCCGTGAACGCACGTTGGATGTCTCTTTCTCGCTCCGCCGCGCCCACATTATAATACGATAAGCTGGGCGAAGCGGAGGTGAGGGGCGATGGCGGACGGAACGATCGGGGAGGGCGAGCTCCCGCGCGGTGAATATTTCGAGGAAGTACAGGTGGGACAGGTGCGTCTAAGCCGCGCCCGGACCATCACGGAAGCGGATATCGTCCAGTTCGGTTCGTTGACCGGCGATCATAATCCACTGCATTTTGATGCCGAGTTCGCGAGTGAGACGATGTTCGGACAACGCATCGCACACGGGATGCTGGTGGCCAGCTACGCCATCGGCATGTTGACGCAGCTGGGCCATCTGGAACGGACGGTACTGGCGTTTCGCGCGTTGGAGCTGAAGTTCAGCGCGCCGGTGTTCATCGGCGATACGGTACGCGTCGAGATGAGGGTGACGGAGAAGAAGCTCGCGCGGCGGATGAGCGGCGGTTGGGTCACTTCGGAGATCAAGGTTCGCAAGCAAGACGGCACGGTGGTGCAAAGCGGCGTGATGACGGTGCTGATCGCGAGCGAGGGCTAGGGTTGGCGCGAGGCGCCGGTGCCCGCTTATAGTGGTTCGCTCCCTTCGTTGAGGATGGCGAGGTAGCGGTCGTAGGCGAACAAGCGATTGCGGCGCCTGCCAGTGATCTCGCGGACGATGCCGAGTTTCACCATTTGCTCTATTGCCTTGGAAGCGGTGGGAAAAGCAACTCCGGTGCGCTCACTGGCCTCGGAGATGGAGAGTATCATCCGGTCCTTCAACGCTTCATGCACGCGCAGGGTCGAGTTGACTCTGTTGTTACCCTGTTCGATGGTAGCGCGGTCTGACGCAAACATTTCTACCAGCTGACGGGCTGTGGTGACAGCACTTTCGGCTGTCTCTCGCACACCTTCCAGGAAGAAGGCGATCCAGGCCTCCCAGTCCCCCGTCAGTCTCACTTGTTGCAGCAGGTCGTAGTATTCCTCCCGGTGTTGTCTGAGGTAAAGGCTCAGGTACAGGAGCGGCTCTTTCAACATACCAGCCTCGCAAAGCAAGAGGGTGATGAGCAGACGGCCGACCCGGCCATTGCCATCCTGAAAGGGGTGGATGGTCTCGAACTGCACGTGGGCGAGCGCCGCACGGATCAAGATGGGCAGACTGTCATCCCGAGCGTGCAGGAAGCGCTCGAGGGCGGCCATACAATCTTGCACGGCGGTATGGGGTGGCGGCACATAATTGGCATTGCCGGGGCGTGTGCCGCCAATCCAATTCTGGGAGGTGCGGAATTCGCCGGGGGTTTTGTCGCTGCCACGCCCTCTGGCGAGTAACACTGAGTGGATTTCGCGGAGTAGTCGATTGGAGAGCGGGAAGTCCTCCCCCCGCAAACGACGCAGGCCATGTTGAAGTGCCAGCACGTAATTCGAAACCTCGACGACATCATCCAGAGAAACGCCGGGCACATCTCCCATTTCGAAGAGCAGTAAGTCCGATAGGGACGACTGCGTCCCCTCGATTTGTGAGGAGAGCACTGCCTCCTTGCGAATGTAGAAATAGAGGAAGAGGGCCGGGTTTGGCAGGAGAATGGTGATGCTATCCAGGCGGCCCAGGGCAAGCGACGCCGAATCCAGTGCCAGTAGAAGTGAACCGCCCAGTGCAAGCGGCGGTTTCGGTGGCAAGGGGTTTGGCACAAAAGCGCGTACCTGCTCCTCGCGGTAGTGTGTCACCTTATATTGGCCGGTAATTCCACGATGCATTGGCGTCGCTCCCTATGTCAGAAAGTAAAATAACCCATATGCTATTATAATATATCGCGAAAAATAAAATAAGGAAATTCTGTTACCCTGGATGCGTTCGCAAGAAGCGGGGGAGAAAGCTTGGTGGTGTACACACGGTGCTTCTGATATTGCGATCTTAATGAAAGAAAGTGAAAAAAACGTTTTTGTTATTATAATAATCAGAAAAAAATAAAATAACGAAATTCGTTATTAAACTTTCATAGTATTGGAAAGCGCAATTCATTCGCGAGTGGCCGAAATCCATCCCTAACAATTCCGTAACACGTCATCTCGCCCGCACCCGCTAGCATAAGGGTGGGGCAGCTGAGGCGGCGATGGCGACGGGCGAAGTGCAACATTACGAAGCGAGCGAGGGCACTGCGGCCACGGATTCATCCCCCGGCCGCTGGCGGCGCGCCTGGCCCGCCTGGCTCTTACTCGCGCTGATTTGCGCCGTCGCCCTCAGCAACCTGTTCGCGCTGGGCCGCCGCGCGCTCCAGGGCAATGCCGCCAACGACGACGCGCTCGCCCCCTTTTTCGCGCCGACTGTTCAGGAATGGGGCGACGCACTTTTCGCCTGGTCGCGCGAATACGAGTTGCCCGTCAACCTGCTCGCGACTGTGATGCAGCTGGAATCCTGCGGCCGCGTCGATGCCATCAGCCCGGCCGGCGCACTCGGACTCTTCCAGGTGATGCCCTTCCATTTTGCCGCTGAGGAAGAGCCGCTCGCGCCGCCCACCAACGCTTTTCGCGGCGCTGCCTTCCTGCGCGAATGCCAGGGATATGCCGAAGGAGATATCACGCTCACGCTCGCCTGTTACAACGGCGGCCCGGGCGTCACGCAGCGTCCCTACGCCAGCTGGCCGCGCGAAACGCAAGCCTACGCGCGCTGGGGGGCGGCGATTTACCAGGATGCCGCGCGCGGCCGCGCCAGGAGCAACGCGCTGGATGATTGGTGGGATGCCGGTGGCCGAAGCCTGTGTGCACAGGCGGCCGCGGTATCCGGTTGAGGGGCCGCTAAAGCGGCTCGCTAAAGCAGCTACCCGTTTAGTTCTGCGTTGACAGTTCGACGCGGACGCCCGGCCCCATCGTAGAAGCGAGGGAAATGCGCCGCAGGTAGGTGCCTTTCAGGCCGCTGGGCTTCGTATCACGCACCGCGCGCAGTACGGCCTCGGCATTTTCTTGCAACGCGCTCTCGCCGAAGCTGGCCTTGCCGATAGGCACGTGCAGGTTGCCGGTGCGGTCGTTGCGGAATTCCACGCGGCCGGCTTTCAGTTCCCGCACAGCGCGCTCGATATCGCCCGATTGCACGACTGTGCCAGCTTTGGGGGAGGGCATGAGGCCGCGCGGACCGAGGATGCGGGCGACGCGCCCGACTTTGCGCATCACGCTCGGCACGGCGATGGTCGCGTCGAATTCCAGCCAGCCGCCTTGGATCTGCTGGATCAGCTCGTCGGCCCCAAAATGATCGGCGCCGCCGGCTTCGGCCGCGCGCAGGTCTTCGCCCTCTTCAGCGAAGACGACCACGCGCACATCCTTGCCGGTGCCATTGGGGAGCATGACGGTGTTGCGCACTTGCTGATCGCTATGGCGCGGGTCGATATCCAGGCGGACGTGCATTTCGATCGTCTCGTCGAATTTGGCCGTCGCGAGGCGCTTGCTAAGGGCGATCGCTTCGGCGAGCGGATATTCAGCAGCGCGGTCGACCTGCGCCGTCGCGTTGCTGTAGCGTTTTCCTTTGGCCATGGTTTCTCCTTTGTGGTAGCGGCGTGATTGCCAGCGGCGGAATGCAGTTCCGCCTCCCACGAGGTCTCGTTAATTGGCGCGAATCAATCCTTGATCGTGACACCCATATTGCGCGCGGTGCCTTCGACCTGGCGCATTGCGCCCTCAAGATCCAAGGCGTTCATGTCGTTTTGCTTAGTGGTGGCGATATCCCGCAGTTGCGCGCGCGTGATGCCGCCGACCTTCTCCGTATGTGGCGTGGCGGAGCCCTTCTCGACGCCGGCTGCGCGGCGAATGAGGAAGCTTGTCGGCGGGCTTTTCAGGATGAAGCGGAAGGAGCCATCCTGAAAGATGGTGATTTCGGCGGGTACGATCTCGCCTATCCGTGAGGAGGTTTTCGCGTTGTATTCTTTGCAGAAGCCCATGAGGTTGATGCCATGCTGGGCGAGGGCGGGGCCGATGGGCGGCGCCGGATTGGCCTTGCCGGCTTCAATCTGCAGCGTGACGGTGGCTTTTATCTTCTTTGCCATTAGACCTTTTCCACTCCTAGGAAGCCGATATCGACGGGGGTTTCGCGCCCGAAGAAGCTCACCATCACGCGGACGGTGTTGCGGCTCGGGTTGATGTCGGCGACGGTGCCGATGAAATCGTTGAAGGGGCCGTCGATGATGCGCACTTTCTGCCCGACCTTGAAGTCGTAACGGATGCTGGGCTGCTCGCTCTCCATCCGCTTGAGGATCTGGCGCACTTCGTCGTCGCGCAACGGCGCCGGCTCGTCGCCCATGCCGACGAAGCCGGTGACGCCCGGCGTGTTGCGCACGACGAACCAGGATTCCTCATCCAGGAGCATCTCCACCAGGATGTAACCGGGGTAGATACGGCGCTCGACGGTGCGGCGCTTGCCATCCTTGACCTCGATTTCCTCTTCGGTGGGGATGAGCACATCGAAGATACGGTCGCGCATGCCCATTGTTTCGATGCGCTGCTGGATGGAATGGCGCACCTTATTCTCGTAGCCCGAATAGCAATGCACGACGAACCATTGCTTCTCGGTGGTGGGTGTTTCGCTCTCTTCGCTGAGCAGCAAGGGCGCCTCGTCGGTATCGTCGGTGATGGTCCCTGGGAAATCGCTCATGGCGTCCCTCCGGCCGTTAATAAGAAGCGCTACGGGCGCCGCGCCGCAAGCGGAATAGCGTGCCCGTAACGATGAGCGCGAAGGTGCCGAGCAGGATCAGCGGTGTCTCGATGCCGAAGCGGAACAATTCGGAGAGCGCGAAGCTGATCATGCCGAGGCTGATGGCCGCGGCGATGGTGACGATGAGGACGATGCCAGTCAAGCGGCGGGCGTCGGCGCGTGTCGGCCAAGTAACCTTGCGGATTTCTACGCCGACGTTTTGCAGGTAGCCCCAGAAGCTGATGATGGGGCGGAAGAGGATGAAATTGCTGAGGAAGCTGCTTTCGCTGACGCGGCGACGGCTGGGGGTAGACACATCTTTGCCGCGGGTGATTGCCGCCGCTGTCACGGTGGTCGGAGCGGCGGCGGTGGCAATAGCGCGCGCGCCGACTTCGCCTGTCTGTCGCAACATTTCCTGTCGGCGGGCGCGGCGACGTTCGCGCCTTTCGCTCAGGCTACCCCGCTCCTCGTTTTCCGGCATCGCCATTACCTCTTTCCGACCTGGCTCTTTATAGGACAGGGGCAGGAAGATTCGAACTCCCGACCTACGGTTTTGGAGACCGTCGCTCTACCAACTGAGCTATACCCCTATGAAGTTCGCTCATTTCGTCTCTTTATACAAGACGTGTTTGCGCATGAAGGGGTCGTATTTCTTCAGCTCAAGCCGCTGGGTGGTATTGCGGCGGTTCTTGCTGGTGTAATACATATGCCCGCTCTCGGTGCTGCGCAATTTCACCAGGGCGCGGTTGCCTTTCTTCGCCATTTCTCGTTCCTTATTATCCTTACTATGCGCTGGCGGGCTCGCGGTTGGCGCAGGGCCTCCGCGAAGCCTCCGATGGGATTTGAACCCATGCCCTCTTTCTTACCAAGAAAGCGCTCTACCCCTGAGCTACGGAGGCAGCGATGGGATGGGGCCGGCAGGACTCGAACCTGCGAAGGCTTACGCCAGCGGGTTTACAGCCCGCCCCCTTTGCCGCTCGGGACACGACCCCCCATTTACGCACCAAGCCAACGATGGGATTCGAACCCATGACCGACCGCTTACAAGGCGGTTGCTCTGCCGGACTGAGCTACGTTGGCGCGCCGCCACAGCAGCAACGCCGCACCTCCGCATAGCCCCGCCGCGTGCCGAGTGCGAATCGCGGGCGGATTCTAATGCCCGCCAGGCGCGTTGTCAACGGCCATCCCGCGCTATCCCTCTAGCCCTGCGTCACCATATTCGTAATTCCACACTGCTGGCAAGAACGCAGTTTCCAGCAAAGCCACGAAGTCTTCCGGGCTCGCCAGCAAGGCGATCATCGTCATGCCGTCCCTCTCCAGCAGAGCCAGCACTTGGGTCACTACGCCGATGAAAGGCATCTGTGTCTCTGGGAAGATATAGAAGAGCCAGAAATTGGTCGTGCTGAGTTGTTGGATGCAGACGGCCGGCGGCAGGTCCGTCGCGAAGCCATATTGTGGCAGCACCTCGCGCACAAACTCATTGAAATTCAGCTCTGGCTCCACGTGGTGGATGATGGCGCTGGGATCCTGCACCAGGTTGCCACGGGTCACAATGCCGAGCGGATCGCCTTCCCATTCGTGCGGGATCACGCCGCGGATGCCCAGCTCGGCCACCTCGAAACGATTCAGGGCTACGACATCTTCGGCGCTGTATTCGCTGTCGTGCTCGCCGCGCAGCGCGGTCAGGCAGCTGTTGTCGATTTGGACTGAGCGCAATTCCTCATCGCTATCGGTGAGGATGGCGGTAGGCTGGCTGTCAGTTTCTTCCGGCTCTGAGGTATCGGCTGCGTCGCTTTCGTCATCATCCTCGGTATCGACGGGCGCGAGCGTCGTGCTCGTGCCGCCGCCCAGGGCCGTCGCGTCGCGGATGACCAGCTCCTGCCCGGGGTAGATCCAGCGGCCGCCGCCGGAAAGCGAATTGCGCTCGATGATGGCGCTCGGGGGGACGTCATAGGCCACAGCGATGGCGTTGGTGGTGTCGCCGGCGCGGACTTCATGAACGATGGAGCCATCAGCGCGTGCGGGTTGCGAGTCGACTTTCGGCGCGTAATAGATGAAGGGCGTTGGCTCGGCAGCGGGAGCGTCCGCGGCCGGCGGCGCGGCGCCGTCAAGGCGGTACCAGTTTTGCAGGTGGATGTAGGCGTCTTCGGAAAGTTCGTAATATTCGACCTTTAGATTGTGATTGCCTGCGCTCAGCGCGACATCAACATTATGGGTTGTGCCGGGAGTACCGCCGCGGGAATCGAAACGCGCTTGCTCATCAACGAAGAAAACGAAGTAGTCATCCGCACGGAACTCAAAGCGATAGTTGCCCGCGTCGAAATGGACATTGTCGGCGAGGAAGCGCACCGCGAAGTCATCCGCGGGAATTTTGCCGCCAGGGCTGGGCGGCTTGCCCTTGCCCCAATTAAAACTGAGGCCACCTTCCTGTTGGAAATGCCCTTTATGACCTTTATCTGGATCCAAAGAAAAATCGTGATTGTTGAAATACCAGGCCTGCCAGCTGATGCCGTGCTGCGCTTGCGTGAATTGACCCACCGAGGCGAGTATGAGCAGGATTGTGATCGTCAACCAAAAGATTCGACGCGACATATTCCCTCTCCCTACGGCCTGGCCTTCACCAAAACCGATTTCCCCTGCATGATTCCCGCGCCTAGTATAGCATGATAGAGAATCGCCGCTTTGGGTGAGGAATAGGCTTATGCGCAGCGATGTGCCGGAAACGAAATTGACCGCCATCCAGCCCGCCCTGCAAGCCGCCTACGGCCGCCCGCGCTGGCAGCCCAATTACGCCAGCGGCCTCGAAGAGCTCGTCTCTTGCATCCTCAGCCAGAGCACGACCGACGTCAACCGCGACCGCGCTTTCGCCAACTTGCGTGCGCGCTTCCCGACCTGGCAGGATGTGGTCGACGCGCCGCTAGAGGGTGTAATCGACGCGGTGCGCACGGCTGGCCTGGCCAACCAGAAAGGGCCGCGCATTCAGGACCTCTTGCGCCATATCCACAGCGAGCGCGGCGAATACGACATCGAGTTCCTCGGGGATTTGCCGCCAGAGGAAGCGCGGACCTGGTTGCTGGCGCTGGCGGGCGTAGGCCCGAAGACAGCGGCGATCGTGCTCTGCTTCGCTTTCAACCTGCCCGCCTTGCCGGTGGATACGCACGTGCACCGCGTGGCGCTGCGCCTTGGCCTCATCCCGCCTAAAACCAACGCCAACAAGGCGCACGATCTGTTGGAGGAGCTGGTCGACCCGGCTGATTATTACACCTTCCACCTGCAGCTGATCCGGCATGGGCGTGAGGTATGCGCCGCGCGCTCGCCAAATTGCGCCGCCTGCACCCTGCGCGCGCATTGCGACTATGCCGCTCGGAACGAGGCTCCGAGCGGGGCCGCAACAGAGGTTTGAAGTGGCTTCACTAATTTTGGCGCCGCATTTCGACGACGCCGTCTATAGTTGCGGGGCGATGGTCGCGCGGAGCGTGGCGGCGGGGGAAGTGGTCACGCTCCTGACGGTCTGCGGCGGCGAAATTCCGCCTGATCCGCCGGCGACAAATATCGTGCGCGAGTTGCACGCGCGTTGGCGGGCGGCGAATGGCGGCGTGTTGCCCTTGCGCCAGGCCGAAGAGCGCACGGCCGCCTCGGCATTGGCGGCCGGGGTGATGGCGCACGTCGTCGCCTTGCCATTGTTGGATTGCGTCTATCGTCGTGATGGGGAGGGGCGGGCGCTCTATACGCGCGGCGCGCAGCTAGGGCGGCGCGCCGCACCCGGCCGATCCGTTGCCGGCGCAATTGCGCGCGACGGCCTGGCTGGCGAAAATGGTGGCGAGCGAGGTCTATCTGCCGTTGGCGGTGGGTGGGCATGTCGACCATCGCATCGTGCGCGATTGGGCGCTGGAGTGGTTCGCCTCGCGCCCGGATGTTCGTGCCTACGCCTACGCCGATTTCCCCTATACCCGCAACGAGGGGGCGATCGCCGCCGCGCTCACCAGTTTGCCGGCGCCCTGGGTGGCTTCGCCGATCGCCGCTGTCGACCCTACTGCCGCCGAGATGGACGCGAAGAACGTCGCCATGCGCGCTTATCGTTCGCAGAATAGCAGCTTCTGGGTGGATGATGACGCGATGGCGGCCGAGGTGCGCGCCACGCCAGAGCGCGTCTGGCGCCTTTCCCATTGACGCGCGGCGCAGATTTTGCTAACATTCCGCTCAGGCACAAAGCACAGCGCGGCGCTGTGTTTTTATTACCTGTAGGATTTGAGCCATGGCCAAAGAACTCTACTACCTCACTGCGGACGGGCGGTCGCGCCTCGAGCAGCAATTGCGGGAATTGATCGACGTCCGCCGCCCGAAGGTAGCCGAGCGCCTCCATAGCGCCCTCGATGAAGGCGGCGAGCTCATGGAGAACGCTGAATATGAGGACGCCAAGAACGAGCAGGCCTTCGTCGAAGGCGAGATCTCGCGCTTGCAGGGCATCCTCAACAACGTGGAGATTATCGGAGAGAGCGAGGCCAGTGGCGTCGTGCAGATGGGTTCGCGCGTGAAGATCGTGGAGAAAGGCACGCGCGAGGAGCTGGTCTACCAGGTCGTCGGCAGCGTGGAAGCCAACCCGCGCGAGGGGCGAATCTCCTGGGAAAGCCCGCTGGGCGCGGCCCTGCTCGGCGCGAAAGTGCGGCAGAAGGTCACCGTCCAGGCGCCTGATGGCGAAATCGTCTATGTCATCCGCGCGATCGAGTGAAGCGGACCCGCCAGCAGTCGCTCACCCGCGCCCCGAAAGCGACAGTCCAGCAAACAGTGGCTGGCAGCCGGGCCCTTTAGAAGCGGAACGAATTGCCAAGCTCGCGCGGCTGGAGGAGCGTGGCCTCCTCGCTTATCCGGCGCGCGTTTCCCGCAGCCACCGTTGCGCCGAAGCGATTGCCGAATACGAAGAATACGAGCGCCACGAAGCTGCTGGCGCAGGGGATGTTGCGCCCACGGTGCGCGTTTGCGGGCGCATCCGCCGTTTGAATCTCAAAGGAAAGCTGAGTTTCTTGCACATCGCCGATGAGAGCGGGCGCCTGCAGCTGCTGGCGCGCCTCGATGCCCTGGGTGCTGAATGTTATTCCCTCGTTAAGGAGAAGCTGCTCGATGTGGACGATTTCATCGAAGGCAGCGGCCCGCTCATGCGCACGCGCGCTGGCGAAATCAGCGTCGAACTGCGCGAGCTGCGCGTCCTGAGCAAAGCGCTTTCGCCGCTACCGGTCATCAAGCAGCAGCGCGACGCCGCGGGGACCATCACCGAGCATGGCGCATTCGCCGATATCGAGACGCGTTACCGGCGTCGTTATGTCGACCTGGCGGTGAACGAGGACGTGCGCGAAGTCTTCCGGCAACGGGCGGCTATCATCCGCGCCATCCAGCAATTCTTGGATGCGCGCGGTTTCCTGGAGGTGGAAACGCCCATCTTGCAACCGCTCTATGGCGGCGCGGCGGCGCGCCCTTTCCACACGCGCCACAACCAGCTCAAGCAAGATCTCTTCCTGCGCATCAGCTTTGAGCTATACCTGAAGCGCTTGCTCATCGGTGGCTATGACGCTGTCTATGAAATCGGGCGCGACTTCCGCAACGAAGGCATCAGCTGGAAGCACAACCCCGAATTCACGATGCTGGAATTCTACCAGGCCTATACCGACTATCGAGATGTGATGCGCCTATGTGAGGAGATGACCGCGGCGGCGGCCGAGCGCGCGCTGGGAACAACGCGCGTGAGCTTCCGCGGGAAGCAGCTGGATTTGCAGCCGCCCTGGCGCCGCCTCACGGTGCGCGAAGCGATCATGGAAGCCTGCGATCTGGATTACGCGAAATACCCGGACGCCGAATCGTTGACGGCCGTCCTGCGCGATCGCGGCGAAGCGTCAGCGCCCGGCCAGCCCTGGGGGAAATTGGTCGAGGGGCTGCTCAGCAGGCACGTGGAGCCGGCGCTCATCCAGCCGACTTTCGTGCTCGATTACCCGCGCGAGATTTCGCCCTTTGCCAAGCGCCTGCCGCAGGATGATAGCCATGTCGAGCGCTTCGAGGCCTTCGTCGGCGGTATGGAGATTGGCAACGGCTTCAGCGAGCTGAACGACCCGCGCGAGCAAGAAGCGCGCTTTCGGGAGATGGCCGCGCTATATCAGGCGGACGATGACGATAGCGCGCCGCTAGATGATGATTACTTGCGCGCCCTGCGTTACGGGATGCCGCCGAATGGAGGGTTCGGGCTCGGCATCGACCGCCTGGTCATGCTGCTCACCGACCAGCGCTCGATCCGCGACGTGTTGCTGTATCCGCACCTGCGCGAGCTGCCAGAGTAGCGCCAGGCGCCGCTGTGCCCGCAATTTCGGCGTTCAGTTCGCGGGCAATCGCCGCGACGGCCGCTGGGTCGCGCCAGATGAGGCTATCGACCTGCACGGCGAACGCGCCGGCCGCCAAATAATCGCGCGCGTCGGCCGCGGAATGCACCCCGCCCGCGGCGACGATAGGGATGCCGATCGCTTCACCCAATTCGAGCACGAGCGGCAATACCAGCGATTTGAGCCAGGGACCGTAGACGCTGCCGCGGACCAGGTGGCCGGTCGCCGGGTCGCGCGCCGCGCCGCGGGGTGGGGCCGAGACGACCAGGGCATCCGCGCCGGCCTGCGCGCAGCTTTCGGCCAGATCGCGCGCCCCCAGCAAGGGCAGGCGCACCAGCAAGGGTTTCTCGAAGCGGTGGCGGGCGGCGCTCACCAACGAATGCGCGGCGGCGCGGTCGCTATCGGCGGGCAACCCCAGCTCGATCACGGCGACGGAAGGCTCTTCATCGAGGCGGCTGGCGGCTTTGCGCGTTTCGGCGGGGTCGGTGGCGATGAGGTGGCAGATGAGCGGCACGGGCAGCGCCTGCCAGCGGGCTCGGTGTTGGGTGAGCGCGCTGCTCAGGCCGGGGTTGGCGCGCGGCTCAGCGATCAGGCAGCCGGCCGGCAATGGCAACACGGCCGCCGCATCCCGATGGAGCGCCGCCCGTCGTCGGTAGGCGATGGGCCGCGTGACGACCGCCCCGAATAGCGCCGCGTCGAGCAGCTCGTCATAGACATCGCCGAAGCCGAAACAACCAGCGGCGGGCATCAGCGGACGCGCGAAGGGCAGCTCCGGCGCGCGCGGTTGGGTGACGGCTGCCGCGAAGGCTTCTTCCGTGCCCGCGCACGGCGCGACCATCAGCCGCCCTCCAATTTGCAGCGCGTGAGATCCAAGGCGGGGCCCTGGCGGCAGGTGTATTTCACGCCATCGCGCGTGGAGATGTCGCAAGCGCCACAGGCGCCCGCGCCGCAGGGCCAGGGCGGCGTGAAGATGCCCCAGAGGTAATTGGGCGGGACACCGTTGCGCAGCTCGCCGAAGCGCCGCAACCATGCCGCGAAGCGCGCGCGCTGCCCGGCCGCCGCTGTGGTGATGAATACCTGATCCGCCCAGCCGACGCTGAGCACCTGCCCGGGCCAATGGCGCGGATCATCTTCGCGGGGGGCGCCGCGGCTCACTTCCACGCGGGGATCGAAGGCGCGGGCGTCGTAATCGGCCGCCGTGCCGAGCAAGACGAGCGTTATGCTGGCTTTGCGCGCCAACAGGCGGTCGATCGCCAGGCGCAGCGGCTGCGGCGGGCAATCTTCGGCGATGAGGAGCGCCTGGCGTAATTTCACCCGGAAAGGGAGCGGCTGCCCGATAGGACCGAGGAGCGTGATGGTTTCGCCTGGCTCGAAGCGGCGCGCCTGCGTTCCTGTGGCAAGCGGGCATTCGACGACCAGCGTGCCATCGCTGCAATGGATGGGCCACCAGCGCTCGAGCAGGTACGGATCGTAGGAAGCGGGGCGGGCAGGCGTGAGGAGCGATTGCCCGGGTTGGATGCTGGTGAGGGCGGGCGCGATGGCCAGGCTGAGCTGCTGGTAATGGGCGCCGCTGCGCCGCACGCGCTCGACGAAGGCGGTGGTCTGCTGCATGGGGTTATCGTATTCGGAATGGGGGATTGCGCGCGGGGGGTGCGATTAGAATGATTGTGCTAAATAATCATGCCGTTGATTGACGGGGAGAAATTATGAACGATCGCTTTCTATTGCTTAAGATGATGGGTTAATTAAGCGTAAAGGCAGGAAATAACGAAGTTAAAGTTTGTAATGAATTATTCACCGGAAATTCTTCCCGCCAATCTCCCCAATCCAAATTCCCTTTGAAGAAGACGGGTATGCCTTGCCCATCAAGAAGCTGCAGCAGACGCGCGGTCCATTCCTCTTTCGGCTGGTAGACGCGGCGGCCGTTCGTGGCGGCGCCGATGATCGCCCATTCGAAAGGCAGGCGCGCGGGCCGACCCTGGGGGGTCGGTCGCAATAGCCAATCCTCCAGCGTCGACGCGACATCGAACCAAAGCGGCTCAATGCTGAGGAAGCGCACGGGCGCCTCGATGTTTTCCATATGCCGCAAATAGGCACGGAGGGCGCGCGCGCCGCCGCGGTGGGGCAGCTGCTGCCCGGCCGGCACGCTCACCCCGACCCAGACATTCGGTGGATAAGAATTGAATTCCGGCAGCCGCAGCGGGTATTTGCTCAGCGTTTGGAAAATATGCCAATTGGCGCGGCGCATCACAGCCAGGACCTGTTCGATCTGCTCGGCCGGCACCCAATGCCCGAACAAATCCGCCATGCTGCCGACGAAGATCCCGGAGGGCTCTTTCAGCTTGAGCGGCGATTCCAGGGCGTGCGGGCGCCAATAGTGGTGCTCGAAACCATGCGAGTACGAGGAAGTGAAGCGCTCGGCGATTGTCTTCGCGTAGCATTCGGTAACGGAGCCATCCGGCATGCTCCAGGTGCAGCCATGCATACAACCGCCGGTGGGGTTCCAGGTGTAACCCGCGCGCCCGTGGATGCGCGCCCATTCGATTCCCTTTGGTGCGCGTTGCCGGTTCACGGTCCGCCCGTCGCCTCAGCTCCCATTCATGCGCGAGCATAGCACAATAATTCTATATTGCAAGCCACATTAACGACTATACTCCTTTCGCTTTCTCTCGCTTTATTTCCCTTGCCGCGCGCTCGCTGATATGGGTATACTGATAAAAGTAAGTGGTGACGAGGCAAAGCCATGATCGAAGTGGTCATCGATAGTGTCCGCGTCAGTCTCATGACTCAGCACCGCCTGGTCGTGTTGAAGGACCTGAACAGCGAGCGTTACCTCACTATCTTCATCGACGCCGCTGTCGCCGAAGCGATCACCAACGAATTGCACCAGCAAAAGACGCCGCGGCCAATGACGCACGACCTGCTCCATGACGTCATCCGCGAGCTGGGCGGCTCCGTCCTGCATGTCCTCATCAACAAGGTGCAGCGAGATATCTACTACGCGCGCATCGTGCTGGAGAGCGAGGGGCGCGAAGTGGATATCGATTCCCGCTCCAGCGACGCCATCGCCCTCGCTGTGCGCGCGCAGGTGCCCATCTATGTCGATACGCGCGTGATGGAGCGCGTCGCCATGACGCCGGATGCGCACGTTGTCTCCGAAACAGAAACAGAAGGGGACGAACCGGTCGACGAAGGCCGCCTCAGCGTGTTCACCGATTTCGTCAATACGCTAAATTTGGACGATATCGAAGGCGAAGACAAGTAGCTGCTCGCGCCAGCGCCCGCACTTCAGCCCATAGCAAGGAGGAGCATGGCCAACCCGCCATCGGCACCGCCACCATCGGCCATGCCGCCGGGCACGCTCCCCTATAGCCCGGAGGCGGAAGAAGCGGCGATCGGCGCGGTACTCATCAACCCGGCCCTCTTGCATAGCCTGCAAGCCATCCTGCGGCCGGACGATTTCTTCTATGCGCGCAACCAATTCATATGGCAGGCGCTCGAACGCCTGCTCGCCCGCAACGAGCGCATCGATTTCCTGACGCTCACCGAAGAACTGCGCGACCACGAGCAGCTGGAGGATGTGGGCGGCGAGGCACATATCGTCCGCCTCTTCCGCGCCACGCCCAGCTCCGCGCACGCCGAAGCCTACGCGCGCATCGTCGAGCGCGCCTCCACCCGCCGTCGCCTCCTGGTGGCGGCCGATGAAATCAAAGAACTGGCGCTGGATGAGAGCAAACCGCTCGAGGAAGTCACTTCTGAAGCGGAAAGCAAGCTCTTCAATATCACCGAAGGGCGCGAACAGCGCGATATGGTGCCTTTGCGCAAGGCGATCAGCGAATATTACGACCGCATCGAATACCTGCACGACCACCCCAACGAAACGCTCGGCTTGCCCAGTGGCTTTCGCGATCTGGATCGGTTGCTGGGGGGTTGCCAGAAATCGGACCTGCTCATCTGCGCCGGCCGCCCCGGCATGGGCAAGACCAGCTTCCTCTTAAGCGTCGCCCTCAATGCGGCGCGCTTTGGTGGCCGCGTCGTCATTTTCACGATGGAGATGGGGCGCGAACAGATCACGCAGCGCTTCGTCTCGATGGAAACCTCCATCAATATGCAGCGCCTGCGCCAGGGCCAGCTGAACGACCAGGAATACGCGCGTTTCGTGGAAGCCTCCGGCCGCATTTCCGAGCTGCCGATTTATATCGATGATTCGCCGGGTATCAACCCCATCCAGCTGCGCACGCGCGCGCGCCGCGCCTATTATGAGCACGGCATCGACCTGGTCATCATCGACTACCTGCAATTGATGAACGCCGGCAATGTTTATGAAAACAACCGCGTGCAAGAGATCAGTTACATCAGCCGCAGCATCAAGGAGCTGGCGCGCGAGTTGGATGTGCCGGTGCTTTCCGCCGCCCAACTTTCGCGCGCCGTCGAGCAGCGCCATAACAAGCGCCCCCTGCTCAGCGACCTGCGCGAGAGCGGTTCGATCGAGCAGGACGCGGACGCGGTGATGTTCCTCTATCGCGATGTGATTTACAACGAGGCGACCGAATTCCCGAACCAGGCGGAGGTCATCCTCGCCAAGCACCGCAATGGACCGACGGGGCGCTGCGCGCTCTTCTTCGAGCAGAGCATCACGCGCTTCATGGACGCGCGCACGATGAATATCAGCCTGGAAGAGCCGGCCGCCGCTTATGATGATGCCTGACGAAGAGGCCCGCCCCGAAAACGGCGCGCAACCGCCCCGAGCCGCGGGCGCCTATAACGATTTCTACGACCGCGAACGCTGCCGATATTGCGAGCGGGAAGCGATCTGTGGCGGTATCGGCTGGTTCTTGCCGGAGGCGGTCGAAGGCGAGCCGCGGCCGAGCCAACCGTTGCGCTGCCCCAACTATCCGCCCTTACCCGATGGCGAGCGCCGCGCCGTGTTGATGCGCCTCAGCAATTTGGGCGCGTTGGCCGATAAACGCTTCACGAATTTCGAGACGAACGTGGCCGTCTGGAGCCAATGGCAACGCGAACGCATGCGCGATGTCACCCGCTTCGCCCGCCAATTCGCCGAGCTGCCGCTCCACCCCCAAAGGCCGCGGGGCGCCGAGCAGCCGCTTGACGACAAGCGGAGCGATTGGGACGCGCTCTTGGGCAAGAACGGTGCCCCAACGGATGAGGGCAGCCGCTGGCTCTTGCTCATGGGTGAATATGGCAGTGGCAAGACGCATTTGGCCGCGGCCATCGGCAACCGCTGGCTCGAGCGCGGCGGACAAGCGCTCTTCCTCACCAGCCCGGATTTGCTCGACCACCTGCGCAGCACCTTCGGCCCCAGTTCGGAAATCGGCTACGACCAGCTCTTCCAACGCGTGCGTAACGTTTCGCTGCTCGTGCTCGATGATTTTGGCACCGAATTCGCCACTCCCTGGGCGCGCGAGAAGCTCTTCCAGCTGCTCAACTACCGCTATATCCACCGCCTGCCGACCGTGCTCACGACCAACGCGGATTTGGACGATCTGGATGGCCGCCTGCGCAGCCGCCTGCTGGATACGGAATTGGTCTCGCAATACAAATTGCCCGTGCCCGATTACCGCAATCCAGGCCGCGCGCCCAGCACGCCCAAGCCGCTACAGGAGATGCTGAATTATTATCCCGATTATCGCTTTGACGGCTTCTTCCCCGATACGGGCGCCAACCCGGAGCAGAAAGAGAGCCTGAAAGCCGCCAAACGCCGCGCCCAACAATACGCGCGCGCGCCGCAGGGCTGGTTGCTTATCATCGGCGGGCATGGCAGCGGCAAGACGCACCTGGCCGCCGCCATCGTCCATGAGCTGCGGTATCAAGGGCAGGGCGCGCTCTTCGCCAGCGTAGCCGACTTGCTCGATCACCTGCGCAGCACCTTCGACGAACAGAGCAACACCACCCTTTCCCGCCTTTTCCGCGAGATCCGCGATACGCCGCTGCTCGTCCTTGATGGCCTCGGGCATGAAAGCAGCACCAACTGGGGGCAGGAGAAGATTTTCCAGATCCTCGACCACCGCCATATGCGCCAATTGCCGACCATCATCACCAGCGCGTTGGCGCCCGAGCAGCACAGCGAGAAATTGCGCAGTCGCCTATTCGCCGCCGAGCGCGTGGAGATCCACGTGACATCTTATTTCGAGCGCGTGAAGCCGCCGGGGCAAAGCCGCCTCACCTAATAGAAAGCGGCCGCCTTTCCGACGACCGCCCTTTGCATCACGATTGAAGGTTGACTTCGCTCAAAGGATGTCTGAGCGGCGGGTTTCCATGAAGGGGCTCGGCCGGCGCTGGCTCATCGTGAGCGGCAGCGTTTCGTTCAGGGACGGGCGGCGGCGGAAGGATTCGTTCTCGCGCCCAAGGTCCAACAACTCGCCGTCCTCGGTATAGGCTTTCACCGCGAGGCCGAGGCTCTGCAGCTCCTTCACCAACACGTGGAAGCTGGTCGGGACGCCAGGCTCTTCGATCGGCTCACCCTTGACGATGGCTTCGTAGGTCTTGACGCGGCCGATGACGTCATCGGATTTGACGGTGAGCATTTCTTGCAGGGTATAGGCGGCGCCATAGGCTTCGAGCGCCCAGACTTCCATCTCGCCGAAACGCTGTCCACCGAATTGCGCCTTGCCGCCGAGCGGTTGTTGGGTGACGAGCGAATAGGGGCCGACAGAGCGCGCGTGCACCTTATCTTCCACAAGGTGCGCTAGTTTGAGCACGTGTACCATCCCGACGGTGACGGGCCGGTCGAAGGATTCGCCGCTGCGTCCGTCGTAGAGCGTGTGCTTGCCATGCAGAGGTAGCGGCTCGCCCGTGCGGAATATCACCTGGTCGGCGATGGCGTTGAGTTGCTCGTAGCTGGCATCGGCGGGCAGTTGCCGTTCCGGGTCGTTGTGGGTGATCCACAGGCGCAGCATGGCGTCGATGGCGCGGGCGTCGCTGGCAGCGCGCGCTTCGGGCGTCACGCCGTCGTTGGTGAAGAGCAGCGCTTCTTCGGGGGCAACACCCTTTTCGCGCAGCCACTCTGTTAGGACAGCGCGGCGGGCGTAGGTTTCGTTTTCGCGTAGTGCGTCGGAGTCGTAATCCTCTTGTTCGGCCAACCATTCCGACAGGTAGAGCAAGCGGGCGTCGGTATCGTCCACAATATCGATATCCACATCGTCAGCGTCCCCGAATTCGCCCAGCCAGGCCCAGGCTCGCTCGCCGATTTCCGCCCAGGCTCGTTCCATGAGCCAGGCGCGGGCCAGCTCGGCGCGGATTTCTTCCTCTTTGGCGCCATCGAAGACCGGCGTGATCGCGCGGAAACCGAGGCGATCGGCTGCCCAGCCAAGGTGTGTTTCCAAGACCTGGCCGATATTCATGCGCGAGGGGACGCCCAGCGGGTTTAAGATCAGTTCGACCGTGCGCCCGTCTTTCAGATAGGGCATGTCCTCGATGGGCACGATTTTAGAGATGACACCTTTGTTGCCATGGCGGCCGGCCATCTTATCGCCGACGGTGAGTTTGCGGCGCTGGGCCACGCTGACGCGCACCATCTTCTCGACGCCGGCCGGCAGATCGCGGTATTCCTCACGCGTGAAGGTGCGCACATTGACCACTTTTCCCTTTTCGCCATGCGGCAGGCGTAGGGAAGAATCGCGCACTTCGCGGGCATGCTCACCGAAGATGGCGCGCAGCAGCTTCTCTTCCGGCGTCAGTTCCTTTTCGCCCTTGGGCGTGATTTTGCCGACGAGGATGTCGCTCGGGCCCACGTCGGCGCCGACGCGCACGATGCCATACTCATCCAGGTCCTTGAGCGCTTCGTCTCCGACGTTGGGGATGTCGTAGGTAATTTCCTCTGGCCCCAAGCGCGTATCGCGCGCCTCAATTTCGTGCTTGTTGATGTGGATGCTGGTGAACTTGTCATCCCGCAAGAGCGATTCGCTGATGAGCAGCGCGTCTTCGTAGTTGCCACCATCCCAGCTCAAGAAGGCGCAAAGCACATTCTGCCCTAGGGCCAGCTTGCCGGCGCGCGTGGAGCTGGAATCGGCGATGGCATCGCCCGGCGATACCCTCTGCCCGGCGTGTACGTTCGGGATCTGGTTGATGCAGGTTGATTGGTTGGAGCGGTCGAACTTGCGCAGCGGATATTCGTGCTCCACGCCGTCGTCATCTTGAATCACGATGGCCGCGCTATGCACGCTCTTGACGGTGCCGCTATGCCGCGCGACGAGCACCTGGCCGCTATAGCGCGCCGTATCCGTTTCCATGCCGGTGCTGACAGTGGCCACATCGGGCTGCAAGAGCGGCACAGCCTGGCGCTGCATATTCGAACCCATCAGCGCGCGGTTGGCGTCGTTATGTTCCAGGAAAGGCACGAGCGAGGCGCTGATGCCGACGACCTGCCGCGGCGCCACGTCGATGTAGTCGATCTGGTCGGAGCGGACGACGCGGAATTGCTGGTTGACGCGAACCGAGATGCTCTCATTCACGAATTGTCCGAGTTCATCCAGTTTCGTATCGGCCTGGGCGATGCGGTAGGGGTCTTCTTCGTCGGCGGAAAGGTAGATTTGCTCGTCGGTGACGAAGGGCGTGATGGGCGCTTCTTTGACGCCGGCTTTGGCCAGTTTTTTCGCCAGCTTCGCGGTGACGACTGTGCCTTCTTCGGCGAGCAATTTATCGTCCTCGCCTTCCACGTCGTCACTCAGAATGCGGCCGATGAGGGCGGGGTCACCCGGGGGCAGGGCGCGGCAGACGCGGCGGTAGGGGGTTACGATGAAACCGAATTCGTTCACCTTGGCGTAATTCGCCAGGCGGCCGATGAGGCCGATGTTGGGACCTTCCGGCGTCTCGATGGGGCAGATGCGCCCATAATGGCTGTGGTGCACGTCGCGCACATCGAAGCCGGCCCGTTCGCGCCGCAAACCGCCTGGACCCAGCGCCGAGAGTGTCCGCTTATGCGTCAGCTCGGAGAGCGGGTTGGTCTGCTCCATGAATTGCGAGAGCTGCGAAGAGCCGTAGAATTCGCTGATGGCGGCGGTGACGGGGCGGATGTTGATGAGCGAGATGGGGGTGATGGTCGTATCGGCCGTGTTGCGGATGGACATACGGTCGCGCACGACGCGTTCCATCCGCCGCAAGCCGACGCGCAACTTGTTCTGGATCAGCTCGCCGACGGTCTTCAGGCGCCGGTTGCCGAGGTGGTCGATGTCATCCGGCTGGGCGACGCTGTTGTTGATTTCGATCATGCGGCGCACGAGAGCGACCAGGTCGTGGCTGGTGAAGGTGCGGTGCTCTTCGGGGATGATGTTGCCGAGGTTGAGGCGACGGTTGATCTTATAGCGGCCGACGCGCTCGAGGTCATAGCGGCGGAAATCGAAGAGTTGCGAGCGGAGAAATTCGCGGGCGTTATCGAGGGTGGCGGGGTCGCCCGGGCGCATGCGGCGGAAGAATTCGAGGAGCGCTTGCGCGGCGATGGGCGGGCCATCCTCCACCCACACTGGCTCGTGCATAATGGTGCTGGCGATGAAGAGGTGGTCGTCGTTCGTATCGACATCGGCGAATAGCGCCAGCAGTTCTTCCGTCGTGCCGGTCTCGATGGCGGACGGCACGCCGAGGCCGTCGTCTACCGCGGCCATCGCGCGCAGCAAGATGGTGACGGGCACGGTGCGCGAGCGGTTGAATTTCACCGTGATCAAATCGTTCTTGCGCGTCGAGAATTCCATCCAGGCGCCGCGGTCGGGGATCAGCTTGGCGGCCGCCAGGGGGCGGTCGAGCAGATCCGTTTTCTCGTGCGCAAAGTAGGCGCCGGGGGAGCGGATGAGCTGGCTGACAACGACGCGCTCGGTGCCGTTGATGATGAAGGTGCCCTTCTCCGTCATCAGGGGAAATTCGCCGAGGAAGATTTCGGAGATGGCGATCTCGTCGCCCGCTTCGCGATTGACGAGGGCGACCTTGCCATAGAGCGGCGAGGCGTAAGTCATGTCACGCTCGATGCATTCGTCCTCGTTGTGCTTCGGTGGGTCGAAGCGGAATTGGAGGCCAAATTCGCGCGCTTCCTCGCTGCCATCAGGGAAGTAGATGAGCAGGTTCTCGTTGTAGGATTTGATGGGGCTGATTTCGCGGAAGAGCGCTTCTAGGCCGTGTTCGCGGAAGGTATTGAAGGATTTAATCTGCACTTCGATGAGCGAGGGCAGCTGGCCCATATCGCTGGTGCGGGCGTAATTCTTTTCGTAAGAAGTGAGGGACACGGGCGCGCTCCTTGCCTAGTTAGGCGGCGGGCGGAAATGGGGGTTTACCGGCGACGCATTTGCGTCCCGGTATGGCGGTGCGGGTGATGCGGAGGTGTAGCGAACTGGAAAGCAGGTCGCGGACTCCGGGATGGTTCATGCAGGAATCAACATCCTAGCAGAGGGAGTTGCCGCTTGTCAAGTTCGAACGGGGCGATTAGCTCACCGTGGGCGAATCGGCCGGCGGAGCATTGCGCCGCCACCGCCGCGCGGAGGCCGTCACCAGCGCCCCCGCCAGCGCCACTCCCGCCAATACCAGCGGCGCCCGCAAGGCCAACCAGCGCCAATGCGACCGGGCTTCCCCCAGCAGATCTCGCTTCAGCGCGCGCACAAAACCCGGCGAGGGGCGCGCGCCCAGCAACATGCAGTGCAGCTGCTCGATGAGTTGAGAATAGCGCCGCACCTGCGCTGGCGGTACGGCATAACGCGCGGCGATATCGGCGATATCTACCCCTTCGCCAGCCAGCAGGACGTCGGTTATGGCCAGCACCAGGTCTTCCTGGCGGCCGTTAGCGCTGGGCGTGTCGCGCTCGATCATGGCGGGGTCTCCTCTGGCGCAGGGCATGGGTGTGATTGACGGCGGCGCCCAATTCGTGGCGCAAGGCGCGCAGCGTACGATGGTAGAGCGATTTCACCGCCCCTTCGCTGCGCCCCAGAGCGGCGCCGATTTCGGCATTTGTGCATTCCTCGTCGAATTTCAAGACGAGCAATTGCTGGCTCCGTGTGGACAGGCGGCCGATGGCGGCGAGCAAGCGCGCCCGCTCCTCCGCCTGTTCGGCGTAGGTTTCCGGTTGTTCCTCTGGGTTGCCGGCAGGTATGCTTTCGTCGAAAGGGATGATGCGGCGCCGTTGGCGGTCGCGCTGCCAATTGAGCGCCAGGTTGCGGGCGATGCGGAAGAGCCAAGAGACGAAGGGCGCGCCGCGTTCTTCATAGCGATCAATTGCCGCCAGCGCCCTGGCGAAGACGCGCGCGGTCAGGTCCTCCGCGTCGTGGTGGTTGCCTGTGCGCAGGTAACAGAATTGGTAAATGCGCGTGATGTGGCGCTCGTATAATTCGGCGAAGGCGGCGCGGGCACCCGGGCCATTACCCGCCAGTGCGGCCAATTCCGCGTCCGACAACGCGCTCAGATCATTCCGTTCACCAAAGAAGCGCCGCATTTTCGCTCCAGCGAATCTCTATTGCCAGCCGTGCCCCACGCTACTAGGATACGCTAGCGCCCCCGGAGAGAATCGAACTCCCGACCTGGTGCTTAGAAGGCACTCGCTCTATCCACTGAGCTACGGAGGCAGGGGCCGTGACGGGGCGCAACCGCCCACCACATGAGCAGGATAGCCGCGCCGCGCCGAATCGTCAAATTGCGCGAATGCGCCGCTAAGGAGCGCGAAGGAAAAAGATGCCCGCCCAGCCGCAAGCGCCGACGGTAATACTGCCGCAAACGCTGATCCTCGCCGGCGGTTCCTCTTCGCGCATGTGGCCCTTGCGCGAGAAGCTGCTGATCCCATTCGCGGGCCGAACTTTGCTGCGGCGGCAGCTGGAGCGGCTGCGCGGTTTTGGCTTGCGGCGCGTTGTCCTGGTTGCCAGCGCCCAGAACGCCGCGGCCCTGCGCGCTGAGCTGACCGACCTGCCCGATATGCAGTTGCGCTACGCTATCCAGCCCGAAGCGCGCGGTATGGGCGACGCGATCCTCTGCGCGGAACCGCTGCTGACGAGCGGGCCGCTTTTCGTGCACCAGGTGCACGACCAGGTGACCGACGCGCTCTATGCCGATTTGCTCGCCGCGCACGCCGCTCATCCGGAACGCGCTCACCTGGCCGCTGCCGAGATGGCCGAATATTTCCCTGGCGGTTATTTGCGGATGGCGGGCGAACGAATCACCGGCATCGTCGAGAAGCCGTCGCCCGACGCGCGCCCGAGCGACCTGGTCAATATCGTCGCGCACATCCACCCTGACGCCGCCCTCCTGTGCACGGCCATCCGCCAGCAATATGCCGAGGACCCCGCCGGCGACGACCATTACGAGCGGGCGATGGCCGCCTTGATGCCCACGCAGTATTTCGCCGCCCTGCGTTACGAAGGGCCCTGGCGCGCGCTCAAATACCCCTGGCATGTGCTGGAGCTGATGGAGGCCTATCTGGCCGATTTCGGCGGTGGAAGCGATGACCAATGCGTAGACCCCAGCGCGCGCGTCGCGCCGACGGCGCAGCTGAGCGGGCCGGTGGTGATTGAGGCGGGTGCGCGGGTCTTCGGCGGCGCCAGCGTCGTCGGTCCGGCTTATATTGGCGCACGCAGCGTCATCGGCAACAACGCGCTGGTGCGGGATAGCATGGTCGGCGCCGATTGCGAGGTAGGTTTCACGAGCGAAGTGGCGCGCAGCTACGTCGGCGATCGTTGCGCGCTGCACGCCTGCCGCGTGCTGGATTCGGTTTTTGCCGAAGGCGTCAACTTCTCCGCTGGTTGCACGACGGCCAATCTGCGCATGGATCGTGGCGAGGTGCACAGCCGCGTGAAGGGCGCGCGCGTTGGTAGCGGCCGCCAGAAATTGGGGGCCATCGTCGGCGCGGGCGCGTTCATCAGCGTCGATGCGATGACCATGCCCGGCGTGAAAATTGGCGTGGGTGCGCAGGTTGGCCCCGTCACAATCGTGAGTGCTGATGTGGGCGATGGCGACCGCGTGTTCGTGCGTCAGCAGCAAGAGTACCGACAGGGGAGCGGCGCGTGATGGACGCGAAAGCTAGAGCAGATACGCTGGTGGTCGCCGCCCACCCGGACGACATTGAATTCGGCTGCGCGGGTAGTGTGGCGCGCTGGGTAGCCGAGGGCGAGCGCGTCGTCTATTGCGTGGTCACCGATGGCGGTGCCGGCAGCAACGCCCCCGAGCAACGGCGGCTCCAACTCCTCGCCACGCGCCGCGCCGAGCAGATCGCAGCGGCTGACGCTGTGGGCGTGCGCGATGTGCTCTTCCTGAACGAGCGCGATGGACATCTGCAAGCGACGCTGGAATTGCGCCGCGAGCTGACGCGCGTCATCCGCCGGTGGCGGCCGCGTCGCGTCGTGCTGCCCGACCCGACGACCGTCTTCGTGCATTGGGGCGCGGAGGGTGATGAAGAGGGGCCGAATTGGGATTACATCAACCACCCTGACCACCGCGCCGCGGGCGAGGCGGCCCTTTACGCCACCTTCCCCAGCGCAGAAACGCGGCCGATCTTCCCCGAGCTGCTGGCCGAGGGGCTGGAACCGCACCACGTCGATGAGGTCTACCTCGTCATGTCTCAACAAGACAACCACGCCGTCGATATCGCGCCCTATCTGGAGCGGAAGATCGCCGCGTTGCTCTGTCACCGTTCGCAGCTGGGCGCAGAGGTAGGGGAGATGATGCGCGCGGGAGCGGCGCGGCTGGGCGAAAAGTATGGTTTTGCCGCAGCGGAGACCTATCGCGTGCTGCGCTTCTACCGTGGCGAAAGCGAATCGGGTTAGCGCATCGGCTTCGCGTGAGGCGAAGCTAGGGCGGCCGCAGTACGAATATCTGCCCGCCGCTAAGGCTGAAATAGATCCAGCCTCGCGCGTCGATGGCGATGCCAAAGATCTGCCGCGGCCAGATGCCTGTGTTGAGCAGGGCGATTTTTGCGCGTGGATTGTCGCTTGGTTCCGGCCATTGCGGCACGAGATATTCCAGAGCGAGCGCTGCATCCGCCTCCGCCAACGATACGGCAGCGAGCGAGAAGCCGCTCTCCCCCAGCGGCGCGTTCGGCTCACCCGCCAGGGCGAGTAGCAGGCTGCCCACCAGCGAGGGGAAGGCGGCCCCCTCGTATCGCAACAGCGCGAGCGGGACGCTGCCGGGCGGTAGGGTGAGAGCCGGCGGGAGGGATTCCGCGCAAGCGGGCGCGCCAGAAACACAGGCGGGCCAACCGTAATTGCCGCCGGGGACGATGAGGTTCAGCTCATCTGGCTGTCCGTCATTGGCGGTATCCGTCGCCCAGAGCGCGCCAGCCGCCCAGGCCAGCCCCGCCGGTTGTCGGATGCCGGTCGCGTAGACTTCCCATGTACCGGCCGCCGGAATGCGTAGGATGCTGGCGCGCGGGTTGGCCGATTCCAGGGCGCGCGCCGCACAAACCGCGCAGGGAGCACCGCTGCCGACGTAGGCATTGCCTTCTCCATCGAAGGCTAGGCCACCATTCCAGTAACCGCCGCCCGTCGGCAAATCGTCGACCAGCGTCTGCGCCGTCCCGTCCGCTTCCCAGCGCAAGACCTCTGCACTGGCGACGACATAGAGGGCGCCATCCAACCAGGCCAGCGCATTGGGCCGCCGCAAGCCGCTCAAGATGACGCGGGCCGTATTGGCGTCCGGCAGGTCATCGCCATCGCCATCGACGAAACGCCAGACTTCGCCCCGCAGCGGCGCGGTGGCATAGAGCGCGCCATCGTCGCCGAAAGCCAGGGCGGTCAGCGCCAGTGCATCATCCTCGCCGGGTGGTAAGGCGATGACCCGCTCGACGCAGAAGCGCTCGTTTTCCACCCAGATGGGCTTGGTATTCTCAACTTGCAGGGGGCGTTGGTAGCAGGGGGGCAGGGCAGCTTGCGCGCGCGCCGGGAGCGGGCTTGCGCTCAGCCAGCACATTGCTAATAAGATCAAACTCAGGATGGCCCACCGCATCGCCATGCTCACGCCACGCTTGCTCCATGCTATCATGCACCAAACGCGATGGAAGGGCAACGCGGAGCGCAGATGGCGGTGGGCGCGACCTTAATTACTGGCGGAGCGGGTTTCATCGGCAGCCGGCTGGCTGCGCGTCTGCTAGCCGAGCGGCAGCCCGTTATCCTGCTGGACAATTTCAACGATTATTACGATCCTGCGCGCAAGCGAGCCAATGTCGCCGGGTTGCTGGCTGAATTCCCTTCAGCGCCGCCGCGCCTCGTCGAGTGCGATATCCGTGACGCGGCGGCCCTACAGCGCCTTTTCGCCGAAGGCGGAATCCACCGCGTCGCCCACCTGGCCGGTATGGCCGCTGTGCGCTATTCCGTGGAACGGGCGCCGCTCTATACAGAAGTCAATACCCTCGGCAGCGTGAATGTGCTGGAATGCGCACGGCAACATGGCGTCGAGAATCTCGTGCTCGCTTCGACCTCGTCGGTCTATGGCAACGCGCCGCCGCCCTTCCGCGAAGAGCAAATTCCCGACCGGCCGCTCGCCCCATACCCGGCCAGCAAGCGCGCCGCCGAGTTGTTAGCGCACGCCACACATTCGCTATTCGGATTGAATGTGACGGTCGCGCGCCTCTTCAACGTCTATGGCCCCGCCGGCCGGCCGGATATGATGCCGCTGAAGGTGCTGGATTGGCTGCACGAAGGCCGCACCATCCCGATGTACGCTGGCGGCGCGTTGTGTCGGGATTGGACCTATATCGACGATACGGTAGACGCCCTGCAGCGCGCGCTGGAGCGGCCACTGGGTTATGAAATCTTGAATCTGGGCTATGGCGCCACCCATTCTTTCGCCGAATTCGTCGCGATCTACGAGGAACTCACGGGGATCGCAGCGCGGAAAGAGGATGTGCCCGCGCCGCCGAGCGAGCCGGACACGCTATGGTGTGATAATGCGAAAGCCCGCCGCCTGCTCGGCTGGCAACCACAGACGCCCTTGCGCACGGGGTTGGCGGCGACCTGGCGCTGGTATCAGCAGGCAGTTCTGGGCATTTGAAGCGAAGGCCCGCGGTCGGGTTTGCCCGCGGGAATTGCCAGTATATGTATACTATGAATATGAAGAACACGATTTCAGATGAGCACGTGCGGTCCGCATGAAAATCGGCATCATCTCTGATGTGCATGGCGACAGTGGGGCCTTGAATCGCGCGCTCGCCCATTTTGACGCCGACCTCGAAATCGCCCTGACGCTCAACGCCGGTGATCTCGTCGGGCGGGGGCCGGCACAGGATGAAGTCGTCGAAACCATCCGCGCGCGCCGCATCCCATCCGTGCGCGGCAATCATGACGAATGCGAATATCCGCTGCGCGCCGAGCATCTCGCTTATTTGCATGGGCTGCCGTTGAATTGGCGCGGGCGCCTGGGCGGGCAACGCATCTTCATGTGCCACGGCAAGCCCGGCAATAATCTCTGGGGCCTCTATCGTGACCACGCCTCTGATGCGTTGCTGGAAATGATGCTGGCTGGCTTACAAGCGGACGTGCTGGTTACCGGGCATACCCACATGCCGCTCTGCGTGCGCGTGAGCGGCGGCATCGTCGTCAACCCCGGCTCACTGTATACCTTCGCCTCGGCGCGCTCGAGCTCGCGCAGTTATGGCGTGTTGGATCTGGCGGCGATGTGTTTCACGGTCTATTCAGCAGAGACGGGTTATCCCGAATGCGAAACGAGCGACACGGCCGACGAATACTCGTTGCCAGTGCCCATTCGCGTCGGCGGCAACGCTTAGCGCGAATCACCCGCGCGGCCCGGAGCCCCGCTCCTGCCACAATTCACGGACGCGAGCGAGCGGCAGTTCATGCACGAGCGCGCCGTCCTTGCCGCTCATCGTTTCGGCGGCGCAGAGGGCGTTGAGTATCGCTTCCTCGACCGCCTCGGCCGCGGCGTCGAACAAGGGGTTCATGTGGTAATGGGGCAGGGCGCGCAGTTCATGAGGCTGCTCGGCCCGCACCGGCCAGCCGTTGCCGGTGGCGAAGGCGATGAAGATATCGCCGCTGCCATCGTGGCCGGTGCCGCCGACGCGCGCCAACCCCGCCGTCGCCCGCTTGGCCAGGCGCCGGCAGGCGGTCGGTAGGAGCGGCGCATCCGTCGCGAGGACGATGATGATGGAGCTGCTGGGCGCGGCCGGGTTGCTCGTCGCTGCTTTGGGGCGCGTCGGCAGGGGCGTATGCGCCGCGTCGATCCATTCGCCCATGGGCAGGCCGGCCACGCGCAGCTGTGGGCGCCGACCGTAATTCGACTGTACCAACACGCCGACGGTGTACTCGCCGCCGGCGGCCAGCACGCGCCGTGAGGAGGTGCCGATGCCACCCTTGAAGCCGTGGCAGACCATGCCGGTGCCGCCGCCAACGTTGCCTTCGGCAACCGCGCCGCCGCTGGCCGCGGCCAGCGCTTCTTTCACATGCGCGGGCCGCACGTGGAAAGCGGCCGCGTCGTTCAGGTGGCCATCGTAGGTCTCCGCCACGACCGGTAGCCGCAAGCCCAGCTCGTCCGTGCTCAGCGCCTCGTGCACGGCGCCGACGGAGGTGGTGCCCGTCAGGCCGATGGGCGAATAGAGCAGGCCGAATTCGTCGATCGGCGCCCAACCAGTCATCTCGCCGAAACCGCTGAACGAGAAGATACCGGCGGCGGCGGGGTTGTGATCAATCGTCTCGCGCCCGCGCGGTAGGATGACGGTCACGCCCGTGCGCGCGACGGTCGGCTGGTCGGCGATGATGGTGCAGTGACCGACCAGGACACCGGGTACATCGGTGATGGCGTTATGCGGCCCCGGCGGGGCGTTGCCGATGTGGATGCCGAGATCGCGCAGGCGCATACGTTTATTTCGCATTATCCCTCGTAATAGCCGCTGATCTCGCTCAGCGCCGCGTCCAGGATGTTGATGCCTTCGTCGATTTCCGCTTCGCTGATGGTGAGCGGTGGCGAATGGAATACCCAGTTCCAGCGCACCATGGTATGCAGGCCGGCGCTCTTGATCGAGTCCGTGAAGTGCGCCAGCGCCTCGCTGGGGCCCGCGTTCCAGGGGCTGAGCGGCGCGCGCGTTTCGCGGTTGGCCACCAGCTCCGTGCAATAGAGCAGGCCGGCGCCGCGGATATCGCCGATGATCGGGTGCCGTTCGGCCAGCTCTTGCAAGCGCGCGTGCAGGTGCTCGCCAATATGCGCCGCGCGCGCGACGATGCCCTCCTCCTGTAGCGCTTCGATATTGGCGACGGCGGCCGCGCAAGCCAGCGGTTGCCCCTGATTCGTCAGGCCCGAAGGCAAGGACATGCGCTCGTAGTGATCGGCGATGTCCTCGTTCACGATGACGCCGCCGAGCGGCAAATAACCGCTGTTGACGCCCTTGGCGAAGGTGATCATATCCACGTGCAGCTCGGGATAATGCTCGCAGCCAAACCAGGTGCCCGTGCGCCCAAAGCCGCTCAATATTTCGTCAGAGATGTAGAGGATGCCGTATTTCTGGCAGATCTCGCTCAGGCGGGCGAAGAAGGCGCGCGTGGGTTGGATGACACCGCTGGCGCCGCTATAGCCTTCCCAGAGGATGGCGGCGATGTTATCCGCGCCTTCGTAGCGGATGGTATCTTCGATCAGGTCGGCGACGACGAGGTCGCCTTCTTCCTGGCTGCGGCCGCGGTAAACGGGGCTGTGGTAGGCGTCGGGGTCGGGCAGGTGGATGACCCAGGGGACGCCGGGTTCGCCCGGCAGCCGGCGCGGCCCGCCCGTCGCTGAATTGGCCGCGGCCGTCGAGCCATGATAGGAGCGATAACGGGTCATGATTTTTTGGCGGCCGCTGTAATCGCGCGCGATTTTCATGGCGTTTTCGTTCGCTTCGCCGCCGCCGGTGGTGAGGAAGGTCTTGCACAGGTCGCCGGGGGTGATGGCGGCCAGCAATTCACCGAGGCGCGCGCGCACCGCTGTCGTATGGCTGGGGTGCACGAAGGCCACTTTCCGCAATTGCTCCTCGATGGCGGCAATGATGCGCGGGTGGTTGTGGCCGATATTCACGTTGAAGATGGAGGAAAGCCAGTCCAGGTGGCGTTGGCCGTCGGCATCCCACAAATAGACGCCATCGGCGCGCTCGATGGGCAGGGGTTGCCAATCGCGCTGGGCGTACCAGCTCGCGATCATGTGGTCGCGGCTGCTTTGGGCGATATCGGCGATCGTTTCCATGAAGAATTACTCCAGTGGCCCGGGGGCCGGTATCTGCTTGTTGCGCCGCAGTATACCATTGGCTGCCCGGCCGCGCGCGTTGCGACAGCCTCTATATAATGATTCGTATAGCCAGGTGGGGAGAGTGACCATGAGTATGCAAATGCGAGCGCGACGGTGGTTCATCCTCCTGGGATTAGTGAGTTGCCTGGCTTTCGGGATTGCCAGCGTTGCCGCGCAAGATGACAGCTGCCGGCTCCTCGTCGAGCGGGCGTTGACTGAACTGGGTTGGAATTGCGCCGAGACGCCTACGGGCGCAGCCTGCTATGGTCATGATTTCATCGCCGCCACGTTCGCCGCGGAAAATGACTTCTTCAACCCCGCCGACCAGGCCCCCGCTGCGGAATTGCTCAGCTTGAGCAGCTCGCCCGCTAATATCAGCACAGGGGATTGGGGCATCGCGCAGTTAAATTTGCCCGCGGACCTCGGATCGGTCGCCGGGGTCGATGCCCAAACGGGCCTCACGCTGCTCTTATTGGGCGAAGCCGAGCTGCTCAATCTGCGCCTATCGCCGGAGGTCAAGCCGCCGGAATTGACCTTCCGCGGCGAACCACACAACGCCCCCTGCGACGAAGCGACCAACGCCCTCATCCTGCATTCGGCGCGCGGGTTGCTCACGAAAGTGGACATCAACGGCGTGCATTTGGATTTCGACGGCAGCATCATCGCGCAGCAACCGGCCGTGAACATCATCACCTTCATCGTCGTGGAAGGCCAGCTGGTGAGCCAGAATATGAATACTTCCGCCGGGCAGGCGCTCAGCATCCTGTTGGATGACGAAGGCGTGGCGCAGGCCTACATCCCCACGCGCGACGCTTCCGTTCGCGAACTGAAACTCTTCGACGTCGTGGAGATGGCGCTCGTTGCCCTGCGTGGCAAAGGAGTTCCTGCACCCGAAGATGCTGGCGAAACTGATTCGATCGAAGAAGAGGTGGATGCGGTCGCAGGAGAGACGGATGCGCCCACAGAAGAGGTGGATGCGGACGCAGAAGCGACAGAGGAAGTGAGCGCGCCCAGCCAGGTAACATCGGCGGTTGCGGAAGAAGGCGTCAGCGAAGAAGTACCTCCTGAAGAATCGGTTGGCGAGGAGGAGGAAGTTGGCGCTGAAGATGGAGCATGCCAGGCCGGCCAGCTCGTGCGCCATACCATCACGAGTGGCGAGACGCTCTTCGCCATCGCCCAGGCGTATAACTCCCGCGTTTCCGATATCGTCGCCCGCAACAACGTCGCGAATGTCGACTTGATTCAGGTGGGCGAGGAGCTGCTCATTCCTTGTGACTCGCGCGAGCCCGGCCAGACGACGATGGGTACCCTGCCAGCCGTTAATAGGGCGAGCGGAGCCGTTTGCGATTCGCTCAACCTGGACACCGTCGTCGCCGGCGAGGGCATGCGCACTTTCAACTGGTCGCCGGTCAGCGGCGCGAGTAGTTACGCCGTGAGTGTTTGGAAAGATCGCCTCGAAATTGCGCGTTACGAGAGCGCGGGCGCGGGTACTTCACTCACCGGCGCCCTGCCCACCGACGCTGAGCCGCCATATTCCTGGAGCGTAGAGGTCTGGCAGGGCGACACAATCCTCTGTACGAGCGCCGCCGCGCTGCTGGATGTAGACGCGACCGAAACGAGCGGCCCGGTCGATCCCGTGCCGCTCGGACCGGTTGCGATTTCTTGGATCTGCCTCGCGCCGGGCGAAATTGCTGTTGTCTGGGAGAATATGCCGGCTGAAACGGAGACGCTGACCATCGCTTACCGCAATAGGAGCGGCGGCCGCAAGCAGCCGCTCGCCGTGCCCGGTCAGGATGGGCGGGTGGTGCTCGCTGAAAGCTACGTCAGCGATGGCGTCGTCACGTTGGCGCCGCAGGGTACGGTCGCCACGCTGAACCCGCCGGAGGTTTATTGCGGCTGAGCGGTTGGTCGCCGGGTTTATTTCGCCGGTCGGTAGGTGAGCAGGTAAGAACGGAGCAGCGTTCTGCCGCGGGATAGGCAGCTGCGCGCGTTGAGCGCGGTGGAGGGGGGCGCTTGCCCGGGCAGCTCGATGCGGTAGCGTTCGCCGGGCTGCATGGCGAAATCGGCATAGCCCGGATCACGTTCGGGATGCAGCCCGGTGACGAAATCGCTCGCGCCGCCCTCCCAACTTGCGCGCAGCCGTTGGCCGGGGATGCCGAGCGCGTTGGGCTCTTGCACGAAGACGATGATGAGGCCAGCCGTCGTGGGGTCACAATGCGTTTCCAGGCGCGTGAGTTGGAAGGCGCGCGTGGTGCTGGGCGGCGCGGGCAGGGCGGTGCCGCTCGGTGTGGCGGTCGCTAGCGGCGCATCGGGCACGGCCGTGATGCGCACGAGCGCGGGCGCCACGGCGGGCAGGTTTAAAGCATCGGCGCAACCGCTGGCGCCGGCGCTCTGGTAAAAGCGCACGACTTGCTGGATGGCGCGAAAGCCGCTGCCGCTCTCCGTATAGCCCCGCTCGACCAGCGCGCAGGCCAGCTCAGCCACGGCCGCGGCCACATCATCACCGAGCTGCAGCGATGCCAGCGCGTTCCAGGCAGCGCCGTCATCGTCATCGGCCGCCCAGCGCAGGATGATGGCGACCATATATTCGGCGCGCGCCAGGCGATGGAGCTGGTGTGGCTCCGTATCAGTTTCGGGCACGGGCGCGAGCAACCAGGCGTATGCCAGGCCGCCGGCCACGCCGAGCAGGAGGGCGATGGTGCCCAGTCCAATCTCTCGCGCCGTCGGTAGTCGAAGGCGGGATCGCCAGCGGAAGCGATGTGGCGAATCGGGTGGTTGCAGTCGGGCGTGTTGGGTCATGGCCGGGTACTCAGTCGGCCCGTCACGGCGCGGCGGGGAGGTAGGGCAGGAGCGCCGCGCTCGTCATGCCGAAGTCAGCCGACATGCCCGCCAAGGCGCGGAGTTCGGCGAGCGGCCAGCCCTCAGCGATCGCCCACTCTGCCATCCTGAGCACAAACTCGCCCTGCGACGTGGTTTCCAAGAAGGAAAGGCGCTCCTGCGCGGCGGATATATCCGCATCGGCCGCGTAAGCGATGGCGATATTGGTGATGTAGTGCGCGCGGGCGCTGGCGGAGAGCGTCTCGGGGTTGCTTTCTGTGTATTCGACGGGCACGAGCGACTGCCCCAGCCAGACCCCCAACCAGGCGCCTACTGCCACGAGCAACACGAGCGCCAGGCTTCGCACCGCGCCTTCTCCGCTGGTATCATCGAGCCGTTGTGCCGGTGGTGGGAGTCGAACCCACATGTCCGTGAGGACACACGATTTTGAGTCGCGCGCGTCTGCCTATTCCGCCACACCGGCCTGGGTGAATCCTAGTCCTGACGCGTGGCAGTGTCAATAGAGGTGGGAGCGCGCTGGCCGCGGCCGGCGGCCTATTGCCCCGTTTGCGGCGCCGCGACCGTCGCCGCAAAGCGCGCGGGGCAATGGCGCCCCTGTTGCAGCAAATGCGGGCATGTTACCTATTTCGACCCGAAAGTGGCGACGATTTTGTGGCTGCAACAACAGCACGCCACCCTGGGGGAGCGTGTCCTGCTCGTCCAGCGGGCGATTGACCCGGGCGCCGGGCGTTGGGCGTTACCGGGTGGTTTCGTTGATGCCGGTGAAGGAGCGGCCACCGCCGCCATCCGCGAGGCGCGGGAAGAGCTGACCGTCGACGTCGAATTGCTGGGTTTACTGGCGATCTTTGGGCGCGAGGATAATCCCGAAGGCGATGAGGGCATGGCGGATATCACCATCGTCTACCGCGCGCGCATCGTGGCCGGCGAGCTGCGCGCTCAAGACGACGCGGCGGATTGCGCCTGGTTCACGCGTGAGAAGCTGCCGCCGCTGGTTTTCCACCCTACGCGGACGCTCATCGCGCGTTGGCGGCGCGGGGAGCCGAGCGCGGTGAGTGGCTGAGATTCGGCGCGGTTGCCGCCCCATATGATGAACAACCCGCCCTGGCATGATGTCGCCGCTTTCCGCAAGTGGTTGGATGCGCAGCTTGAGCGCCTGGCTTGGGCGCCGGCGCGCATCTCCCTGCCACACCGCCGCCCCTGGTCGCTCGTTTATATGATCGAGCGTGGAGATGGCGCGCGTCTTTATGCCAAGGCCAGCGCGCCGCCGCTAGCCTACGAAGCGAACCTCACGGCTGCGTTGGACTGTTGGGCGCCGGGCCTGGGACCGCGGGTGTTGGCCGTGGTGTGCGAACGCGGTTGGTTTTTGTTGGCGGATGCGGGGGCGCCCTTGCGCGCGCAACTCGGATCGCCCGCGTACCTGTCACAATGGCGGCGGTTGCTGCCGCGTTTCGCCGAGGCACAATGCGCCCTGCAAGAGTGCGCTGACTCATTGCTGGCGCTGGGCCTGCCCGATCGTCGCCTCGAGCGCCTGCCCGCGCTCTTCTGCGCTTTGCTAGAAGATCGACCGGCGCTTTGCCTGGGGGAAGAGGAGGGCCTGAGCGAGGGCGAATGGCTGGGTTTGCGCGCTCAGCTGCCGGCTTTTGCCGAAGATTGCGCGCGCCTGGCGGAATTCGGCATCGCGCCCAGCCTGCACCATGACGATTTTCACGATGGCAACATCTTCGCGAGCGACGACGGCGCCTTAACCCTCGCCGATTGGGGCGAGAGCGCGCTCGCGCATCCCTTCTTTTCGTTGCGGGTGGCGCTGCGTTACCTGGCGTATCGGCTCGAACTGGCGGCGGATGCGCCAGAATTGAGCGCGCTGGCTGACGCTTATCTGGCCCTTTGGGGGGATCCTGAGCGTTTGCGGCCGGCGCTGGCGCTGGCGTTGCGGCTGGCGTCCGTCAACCGCGCGCTGACCTGGGCCGGGCTGGCGCCGCTTTCGGCCGACCGCGAAGACCGCACCGCCGCCGCGGCCTGGTTGCGCGTGTACTTGCAGGGGGAAGGATAAGCGGCGGCGCGTATACTTACCGTAGCATGTCGGACGATTTGACGTATCCCGATTTTCTCTGGTCCCGCCTGTGCTCGGGTAAGGCGCTCGGGTTGCGCTTGCGGCGGCGCGTCCATCGTCAGGACGAAGGTGAGTGGCGGGAGCTGAGCGCGCGGCCCATCGAGCTGCGCGGCGAGCGCCGTTGGCAATTCGTCTACACCTATCCCCGCCGCGACCATACGGTGAACCTGCGCGTTGATGAAGCCGAGGCGCGTTTGCGGGAGCATCTCTCCCTGCGCCTGCGCTCGTTGGTGCTGGAAGAGAGCGGGGAACGTTGCGTGGTGCAATTCAGCCGCAAAGGACGCCCGCAAGTTCGCTGGGAGCAGCGCGCCGAACCCTTGACGCCGCCATCGTTGGCGCACGACCACCAGCCTGCCGTGCCGCTGCCCGCCGATCGCCCGGATCCTTTCCTCATCGCCATCGGCGTGATGACGGCGAATGGACGCATTCGCGCTCGCCAACGGGCCAAATTCCGCCAGATCAATGAATTCCTCACGCAATTGGAGCACGCGCGCGCCGGCCTGGATGGGTCGTCAGCGGAAGGGCGCCCGCTGCGCCTGCTGGATTGCGCCTGCGGTTCCGCCACGCTCTCCTTCGCGGCGCAACATTATCTGGCAGCGAAATGCGGCATCCCCACGCAGCTGACGGGCATTGACCAGAACGCGGCGCTCATCGAAAAGGCGCGCTCGCTCGCGGAGCGGCTGGGGCTGGCAGGCGCGGAATTCAGCGCGGCAGAATTCCATGCAAGCGCCATCCGCGATTACGAGCCGGCGGCGGCGGCGGATATCCTGCTCGCCCTGCACGCTTGCGATACGGCGACGGACGAGGCGTTGGCGCTCGGCATCCGCAGCGGCGCGCGTTTGATGCTGGTGGCGCCCTGTTGCCATCATCATTTGCAGGCGCAATTGCGGCCGGCCGCGCCCTTTGTGCCCGTGCAGCGCCATGGCATCCTGGAGCAACGCCTGGGCGATTTGCTCACGGATGCGCTGCGGGCGCTAGCGCTCGAGATTATGGGCTACCGCTGCGCGGTGGTGGAATTCATCGGCAGCGAGCATACAGACCGCAACCTGATGCTGCGGGCGCAATTGCGAGCGCGGGCGGATGGGGCCGCCAGAGGGCGAGCGGCCGCCGAATACCGCCAGCTGGCGAAATTTTGGGGCGTTACGCCGCATCTGGAAACGCTATTGGGGGAACGCTTTAGAGAGCGGTTGGCAGGGTTGGTAGACTAGGGGCGGGAAGCCAGCACTTACCCGGTCGAATTGCTGAAATTGCCGTTGTTACGTTGGTTACTGCAGGGCGCGCATCACATGCAGCACTTTGCCCTGGACGAGCAGCTGGCGCGCGTCCACATAAATCGGCTCCATGAGCGGGTGGGCGGGTTGCAGGCGCACCCGCTCGCCTTCCTGATAGAAATGCTTCAGCGTCGTTTCGTCGCGCTCGAGCAGCCAGACGGCGACCAGGTCGCCATCGTTGGCGGTTTGTTGGCGGCGCAGCAGCACGGTATCGCCATCCTGGATCATCGCGTCGATCATCGAATCACCGCTCACGGTGAGGGCGAAGACTTCGGTGGGGTCTTCGTGCTGCAGCCAGAGGGCAGGCACGTTGACATAGTCCTCTATCAGCGCTTCTTCGGGCACGGGCACGGGCTCGCTGGCCACGATGCGCCCGAGCAAGGGGATGGGGTATTGCGGCCCTTCGTTGGAGACATGGCGCGACATGACCCTGCCGGGGAATTCCCGCAGCAAGCGCAACCCGCGCGAGACGCGCTGCTGCCGCCCCAAAAAGCCCGCCTGCACCAGCTTGTTCAGGTTGTAGTTCACGACGGAGGTAGAGCTGATGTCCGCCGCATCGCCGATTTCGCGGATGCTCGGCGGGTAGCCCCGGGTGTCCATAAAGCCGGACATGAAGCGCAGCATTTTGCGCTGCCGCTCGGATAGCTGTTCGAAAGTTTTCATCGTCGCCCCCGCGCGAATAGTTGTTCTATTATAACGAGGGGAATGGCGAATTACAAATGCGCGTTAGTGATTGGTCGTTGGTGCGAGTGCGGTTTGTCCGCGTCCGACGCCGCGGTATTCGAAACCAAGCTCGCGCATCGTGTGCGGATCGTAGATATTGCGCCCATCGAGCAGGACCGGGCGGCGCATGCTGGCGCGGATGCGGGACATATCCAGGTGTTTGAATTCGTTCCAGGCCGTGCCGACGACGAGCGCGTCCGCCCCCTCCGCCAGGGCATAGGCATCGCTAGCGAGTTGCAGCCGGGGCATGGCCGCGCGCACGACCTCGCCGGCGACAGGGTCATAACCGCGCGCGTCGGCGCCCGCCGCCAACAATTCCCCCGCCAGCGCGAGCGAGGGCGATTCGCGGATGTCATCGGTATTCTCTTTGAAGGATAGGCCGAGCACGCCGACGATCGCGCCGCGCAGCTCGCCCAGCGTTTCCCGCAGCTGGGCGACGAGCTGGCCGGGCCGCCGCTGGTTGACGCTCAGTATCGCCTCCATCATTTGTGGTTGCAGGCCCTGCTGCTTGGCCACTGTCGCCAGCGCCAGGATGTCTTTTGGGAAGCAGCTGCCGCCGAAGCCGAGACCCGCCTGCAAGAAATGCGGGCTGATGCGCGGGTCGTAGCCCATGCCCTGCGCCACTTCCTGGATATCGGCGCCGACGCGCTCGCAAATGGTGGCGACTTCGTTGATGAAGCTGACGCGGGCGGCGAGGAAGGCGTTGGAGGCGTATTTAATCATCTCCGCCGTGCGCAAATCGGTAATCATCAGCGGCGCGCGCAAGGGGAAGAAGAGCTGGGCGACCGCCTCCGCCGCCTCGTCATCGGTTGCGCCGAGCACGATGCGGTCCGGGTGCAAGAAATCGGCGATGGCCGCCCCTTCGCGTAGGAATTCTGGGCAGCTGACAACGGCGAATTCGATCGGTTGTGGCAGGTTCGCGCGGATGATATCGGCCACCCAGTCGCCAGTGCCGACGGGCACGGTGGATTTGTTGATGACCAGGAGCGGATGAGTCATCGCGCCGGCGATGGATTCGGCCGCGCTTTGGATGTAGCGCATATCGGGTTCGCCGTTGGCCGTCGCCGGCGTGCCGACGCATATGAAGGCGTAACCCGCCTCGTGCAGCCCTTCCGCGTAGGACTCCGTGAAGATTAGCCGCCCTTGTTGTCGGTTGCGCGCCACCAGCTCGCTCAGGCCGGGCTCGAAGATCGGCATCTCGCCCGCGCGCAGGCGCTCCAGCTTGCTGGCGTCGATTTCCACGACAGTAACTCGGTTGCCGAGGTCCGCGAAGCAGGCGGCTGTTACCATACCGACGTAGCCCGCGCCAATCACACAGATATTGCGCATCTTGTTTCCTCGCTCATGGTCGTCCTGATTGTTTCAGCCCCCTAAGAAGAGCAATATGAGCAGCACCACGCCGATGACGACGCTCGCCAGCACCAGGGAGCGCGTCAGGATGGCGCCCACCTGCAGCTCCTCCGGGTGAATTTTGGGCGTGCCTTCGCCCATTTCCTCGCTGGGGAAGATGACATCCGGGGTGGCGTGGGTTGTTGGCGGCGGCGCGGGGGGTTCGGGCTCGGACGGCGCGGCCAGCGGGTGTTCGGCGCGCTTTGCGGGTTTGGGCGCGCGCGGTTGCTGCCGCGATTGGCGCTGTGAACCGCGCAGCAATTCGCCCAGCGAACGGCCATGGCGGCGCGTTTTCGCCATCGGGCCAGCGGCCAGGGCCGTGCTCGCTTCCGTTTCAGCGCGCTCGCGCTCTTCGATCTGGGCGAGCCATTGCTGCGCCGTCTCGTCATCCGCTGGCAAGACCCGCAACAGCTTACGCGCCTCGTCGTAGCGTTTTTCGCGGAGCATCTGCCGCGCGAAGTCGAGGATTTGCTGGCGATTTTGCATGGCGCTCACAGGGGCTCGTCGTTCGTATCGGCCATTATAGGCGCGGACGCCGCCAGCATGAGGGCGGCCGCGCGGCGCGCCAGCTCTATGGCGTAATTGGTGCCGCGGTCCCAGGGGTAGACCTGGCTCATGCTCACCCAATACAGGCCCGGCAATGGCGTCTCGATACTGGGGATATTGGCGCTGTGGTGGAGGGCGGGCACGGGCTGGGCGTAGGGTGTGCGGAAGAGCCAGGAGCGCCGCAGCCATTCCGGCCGGAAATTGGGGTTCACGCGGACCAGGGCGCTTCGGAATCTGGCGAGCAGTTCCTCCTCGCTGAGCTGAAAATATTCGTGATCGCTTGGTATGTA
Organism: Phototrophicaceae bacterium; assembly: GCA_965237765.1. Taxonomy (GTDB): domain Bacteria; phylum Chloroflexota; class Anaerolineae; order Aggregatilineales; family Phototrophicaceae; genus WTGJ01. Next base: position 934,404 of record OZ250157.1, on the reverse strand, counting down.
ATCGCCACAATACACCAGGTGCTCGCCGTTGAAATGGGCGCGGTCGACGAAATTCGTGTGCTCGACGAGCACGAGGAAGGGGAATTCGTTGCGCGTTTTGTCGGCGCTATTGGCCGGTAACGAGAGCCAATAGGTGCCATCGGTCATCAGCTGCTCCCGCAGCGAAAAGATCGCGCAGACGGCGCCCATGCTGCGCAACGAGCGGAGCTGCGCGCCATAATCCGTCTCCGCCAGGGTGGGCGCCAGGCGCAACAACAGGCGCGGCGAGCCGGTGATGAGCACGCGGTCGAAGCGTTCGGGGCCATCAGCGAGCTGCAGGGTGGGCTGGCCGTCGCGGTATTGGAAGGATTGCACAGGGGTATTCAGATGGATGCGCGCGCCCTGCTCGGTTACGGCGGCGGCGAGGGCTTCGTTGAAGGCTTGAAAGCCGCCAGTAAAGGTCGCCAGCCGCGCCGTCCGCTTGACGGTGCGCGCCCATAGCCAGGCCATATTGACGCGGTCGTATTCGTCGGCGAATTTGCCGATGAGCAGGGGGCGGAAGAGGCGCTCGTAGGCTTCTTCGCCCAGCCAACGCCGCAGCCAGCGGTCGGCCGTTATGCCCTCCAGCGCGCGCCAATTGCGCGTGAATTTCAAGTAGAGCACCGCGAGCGCCATACGCGCAAGGGCGATTGGCGAAAGGGGAAGGCGCAGCGAGGCCGGCGAAATTTCCGTGCGGTAGGCGGCGCCATCGATCCAGACGCGCGTCTTGGGGCGCAGGATGCGCAGGCGATCGCGCGCGCCGATCTCTTCGATGAGGCGCAGTGCGTCGTCGTCGTTGGTGAACCAGTGGTGGTAGAATTTCTCGAGTGACCAATCCCACTCGGGCTCGCGGAAGCCGGCAGCGAGGCCGCCGACTTGCGGCGCGGCTTCGTAACATTCGACATGGTGGCCGGCGCGGGCGATATCCCAGGCGGCGGCGAGGCCGGCGACGCCAGCGCCAAGGATGCCAATGCGGAGGGGGCGCGGGTTCGCCATGGAGGCAGTGTAATGCGGAATGCGGGCAGGTGGTAGCGCGGTGAGCGCGCCGCTGCGCCCGCTCGCTGCTTTCGAGCGGCCCTCAGCCTAAACCGCCGATAGCGTAGGCGAGCACGGTGATGCCCACGAGCAACGCGCCGCCGTATTTCAGCAGGTGGCGCAACGCCTGGCCCTCCGCGCCAGCGGTGTCTCCCGGGCGGAGGCCGACGGTGCTCATCCCGACCAGGATTTTGGCCGGCGCGAGCATGCTGGATAGGGCGCCGCTCGCCGTTTGCAGGGCTAACACCCAGGGCACGCTGAGCCCGAGCAGGAGAGCCGCGTCGCGCTGTAGGGCGCCGAAGACGGCGTTGGAATTGGTGTTGCTACCGGTCATGAAAGCGCCGATGGCGCCGATTGTCGTGGCGATGAAGCCGTAGAGTTCGGCCGGCACGGCCCTGCTCAGCCCTTCCGCCAGCGCGCGCGTCATGCCGGCGTTGGCCATGACCAGGGCCATCATCATCATGGTCAAGATGCCGAGGGCGCTGCGGCGGCCGCGTTGGAAAGTGCCGTTGAGGAGGCGCCGGCCGCTGCCCGCTGCCAGTAAGCCCGCGCGGCGATAGAGGGCGGCGGCCAACAGCGCGCTCGCCAACAAAACCGAGCCCGTGTGCGTCAGCGGCGCGATACCCAGGGAAGCGGTCGCCGCCGTCTCCCAACCGCGCGCGGTCGTCACGGCCGGGATGGCCACGCTCAGCCGCCAGCTGCCGAGCGCCTCCGCCAGCGGTGGGATCCCTTTCACCAGGAAGGCCAGGAGCACCAGCGCGGCATAGCCGACGATGGCCAGCGCGAGCGAAGGAGCGGCGGGCGGCTGCGTGCTGGCTGGCGGTGGGCCGAGCGCTTTTTGGCGACGCCAGCGCGTCCAGGCAAGGGCGGTGGCCGTCCCCGCCAGGCCGGCGCCGGTCGCCCCGAGGCGCCAGAAATCCAGGCGCACCAGCGCGTATTGCGTGAGGGCCATGACGGCGCCGATGACGAGCACGGCCGGCAGCGCGCGCCGCAGCGCCGGCCAGCCACCATAGGCATGGGCGACCAGCGCGCCGCAGCCGAAAGCCGCTCCGCCGAGCAGGACGGCCGTCGGCGGGCCGACCGCCAGTGCCTCCGCGCCCGTAACGCCCAATAAAGCGATGAAGGACGAGCCGAGCGAGCCGAAGGTTACCGCCCAGGAATGGCCGATGCTGGGGATGACGACGGCCGTCAGCGGCGGCAAGCCAAGCCCGACCAGCAGCGGCGCGACCACCGCGATGGGCACGCCGAAGCCACCCACGCCCTGCAAGAAGGAAGCGAAGACCCAACCGAGCAGCAGGACGCGCAGGCCCGCATCGTCGGTCAGGCTACCGAACCAGGCGGCGATGCGGCTGAGGGCGCCCGCTTCCAGCACGAGCAGGTAGAGCAGCAGCGCCGCCCAGATGATGTAGACGACGTCGATCGTGAGCGCGAGGGCGCGCGCGTGGGCGTAGAAGAGCAGCGCGCCGCCGGCGCCGAAATGAGCGACTGCCAGCACCAGCGCCAACAGCCAACCGGCCATACCGGCGCGCGCGCCGCTCCAGCCGCGAACGACGAGTAGCAGCAGGACGAGCAGGGGTGGCGCCGCTGAGAGGAGGGTATCGGCGAGGCTGATGGTCATGCGGGCACGATGATCATGCGGGCATGATAGCGCGGGCGGCCCTCAATCTGGCGCGAAGCGGGCGCGCAATTTCCCCTTTTGTATCTTGCCCATCGCGTTGCGCGGTAGCGCGGCCACGAATCGTATCTCCTTCGGGCATTTGTAAGGCGCCAGGCGTGCGCGGCAGTGCGTACGCAACTCGGCCGCCAGCGCCGCCTCGTCGCTCAGCGGCGCCCGCGGCGCGATGACTGCCAGCGCCCGTTCGCCCCAGCGCTCATCCGGAATACCCAGCACGGCTGCCGCCGCCACCGCCGGATGCTCAGACAGCGCGCGCTCGACTTCTGGCGGATAGACATTCATACCGCCGCTGATGATGAGATCGCCCGCGCGGCCGTGGAGCGTGTAATAGCCATCCGCCGCGTGCGCGGCCAGATCGCCCGTGCGCAGCCAGCCATCCGCCGTGAAGGCCGCCGCCGTTTGCTTTGGCCGCCGCCAATAACCGGCGAAGACGTGCGCGCCGCGGATCTGCAGCTCGCCCACCGCGCCATCAGCCAGGGTGGCCCCGCTCTCTCTCGCCACGACGCGCGCGGCTACCCCCGGTAGCGGCCGCCCCACCGAGCCGCGCCGTCGCTCGCCAAGGAGCGGATTCGAGAGGTTCATACCGGTCTCCGTCATGCCGTAGCGCTCCAACAGGCGATAGCCAAAACGCTCTTCGAATTGGGCGAAGACCGCATCCGGCAGCCGATCGGAACCCGAGGTCATCAGGCGCATATGGCAGAAGTCACAAGCGCCTGCGGCGGGGTGTTCGAGCAAGCGCGCGTGGATGGTGGGCACGGCCATGAAGACGCTATATTCGCCGCTGTTCAGGTCGGCGAGCGTCGTGCCCGCGTCGAAAAGGCGGCGGATTCGCGCTTCAGCGCCGGCGTAGAGCGCGCCATGCAGCGCCACGAATAGGCCGTGCACGTGAAAGAGCGGCAGGACATGCAACAGCACGTCCTCGCGCCGCCAGCCCCAGGCTTCGTGTAGGGCGGCCGTGTTGGCGGCGAGGTTGTGATGCGTGAGCACGGCGCCTTTGGGGCGGCCGGTGGTGCCGCTGGTGTAGATCATGACGGCCGGCTGTTCGGGGTGCGGGTGAGGCGTGGTTGCGTAAGATGCCGCGGGGTAGGGCGGCGCGGCTTCGATATGGTCGGGCGCGATAGTGAATGCGCGTTCCAGCTCGGGCAGATCGGCCGGGCAGGGCGGCATCTCGGCGCTGCGGAAGAAGAAGCGCGCACCGGCATCGCGCAGGTAGTACGCCAGCTCGGCGCGGGGATAGGTGGGGTTGAGCGGCAGGCTGATGGCGCCCAGGCGCAGCGCGGACCAATGGAGCAGGATGAAAGAGAGCCCTTTTGGCAATTGGAGGGCCAGGCGGTCGCCCGCGCGCAGGCCGAGCGCTCGCAGGTATTCGGTAGTGGCGGCCAGTTCCGCACCAAGCTCGCCATAAGTGAGCGCGCGGGCTGGCGCATCGTTTTCGGCGAGGAAGCGCAGGGCCGGGCGGTTGGGTTGTATTTGGATGTGCGATTCTAAGGCCGCGAGGACGCTCATCAAGGATATTCCCTCAGCGGAGCGCGTTCCCCGGCGGGGTGGAGATAGGATGAAGGGCAGATGTCAGCGGGCACTCGCGCGCCACGGCTTACTCGTTTAGAGCCGCCGAACGTTGATACCGTTGCGCTTGCAGAATTGGAGGAAGCCGATCTTGTCGATCGTGCGCAACTCGCTCGTGCTCAGGCGCACGCTTACCCAGCGTTCTTCTTCGGGGATGTAGATGCGCTTGCGTTGCAAATTCGGTTTGAATTTGTGGCGCGTGGCTTTCATCGAATGGCTGCGGCGGTTGCCGAAGAGCGGCTTCACCTGCGTGATTTTGCGCTTACTGGCCATAGTTACCCTTTTGCTCAGATCGTCGGGACGCCTTCGCGGATGTAGACCGGCTCGACCCAATGGCGGTAGTCCGCCACACGGCCATGGACGACATCGAAGTATAGCGCGCGCAGCTGCTCCGTGATGGGGCCCATTACCCCCGCGCCGACCGGGCGGTGCTCGACGCGCGTGATGGCGGCGATCTGCATGCCGGTGCCGCAGAGGAAGGCCTCGTCGGCGATGTATAGTTCGGTGCGGTCGATTTGGCGCTCGATGACCTCGACGCCCATCTCGACGCGGAGCAATTCGATGAGCGTACGCCGCGTGATGCCTTCGAGGATATTGGCAGTGACCGGCGGGGTGATGACGCGGCCATCGCGCACCATCATGAAGTTGGCCACGCTGCCTTCGGCGATATGCCCATCGGAATTCAAGACCAGCGCATCGTCAAAACCGGAGTTGAGGGCGTCGGTGCGGATGAGGGCGGAATTCACATAGGCGCCGGCGATCTTGCCGCGTGCGGGGATGGCGTTATCCTGGATTCGGTGCCAGGAAGAGAAGCAGACATGCATGCCCTCTTCATTCTGGGTGAAGCGGCCTGAAGGGAGCGAGAAGATAGCCAGGTCATGTTCCAAACCCTGGAAGTGCACGCCAATGCGCTCGGTGGCGGCATAGATGAGTGGGCGGATGTAAACGTCGGTGCGGTACCCCTCGCGGCACAGCAATTCGCGCAGGATTTCGATCAGCGAATCGGGTGTGTGATCCAGATCGGCGTGAAGGAAGCCGCCCGATTGCAGCAGGCGGCGGAAATGGATCGCGCGGGCGGACGAGGTAGAGTTGCTCTTCGTCCCCATTCCAATAGGCGCGCATGCCGCCGAAGACCGCCGTGCCATAGTTGAACGCGTTGGTCATCACGCTCACCTTGGCCTCGCCGATGGGGACGATCTTGCCCTGGAAGTAGGCGTATTGGCCCTGGCTCATCCGCGTTGCTCCTGTGTCGTCGCGAGCGCGGATTATAGGTGAGGGGAGGGCGGCGGTCAATACCGGTGGCCAGCGCGCCGGGGGCCGGTGGCGGGCTAGCCCAAATAATCGCGCAGGCTATGAGCCAGACGGGGGTGGCGGAGTTGGCGCAGCGCCTCTTTTTCGAGCTGGCGGATGCGCTCGCGGCTCAGGCAGAAGATGTTGGCGATCTCTTCCAGGGTGTGCGTGTCATGCCCGCTGAGGCCGAAACGCAGGCGCAGGATATGACTCTGGCGGTCGGACAATTCGCTCAGCACTTCCTCGATGGCCTCTTGCAGGATGTGCTGGATGGCCATCTCGACAGGGCTGGGCGAATCCCGATCCTCGATGAAATCGCCAAATTCGCTGTCGTTTTCGTCGCCGACGGGTTGCTCGAGGGAGGCAGCATGGCGGCTGGAGCGGCGGATTTGTTCGACATCCTCGCGCGTGATCTTTTCGCCCATCTGGAGAGCGATCTCGTCCATATTGGGGCTGCGGCCGAGCTGTTGCTCGAGGCGCATCTGGACGCGGTTCATATGGCGGATGCGTTCGGTCATGTGCAAAGGGATGCGGATGGTGCGCGTTTTTTGGGCGAGGGCGCGCGTGATGGCCTGGCGGATCCACCAGGTGGCGTAAGTGGAGAAGCGGTTGCCGCGCGCGTAGTCGAACTTATCGACAGCGCGCATGAGGCCGATATTGCCTTCCTGGATGAGGTCGAGGAAGGGCATACCCTGGTTCATGTATTTCTTGGCGATGCTGATGACGAGGCGGGTATTGGCGCGGCCGAGGTGCTCGCGCGCTTCCTGCCCGCGGCGTTCTTCCAATGAGAAACGCCTTAGCGTTCTTAGTGAATAGGGGCGCTCGGGTTGATCTTGGGGGTGGCCGCGTTGCAGTTTCTCTTGCGCGCAAAAGCCGAGCTGGATGCGGCGCGAGAGCGCAATTTCCATCTTCGCTGTCAGTAACGGTTCCTGCGCCATTTGTCGGAAATAAAGGCCGACCGCGTCATCCGCGGAAACGGCCTCGAGGTCGCCCAGGGCGCGGCTGATTTCCTGTTCGCTTTGGAGGGGTCTGTCGTAGTGATCGTCGTAGTTGTCTTCTAGGAAGGGGCGGAATGGATCGAGCGTTTCTTCTTCTGGAGGTTCTTCCTCGTTAGTGGGGAAGGGATCGATGGGTTGCTCACTCTTGTCGAGATTTTCCATCGCTGTTCTCTTCCCCCCGAAGTCTGCTGGTTCGCCCCAGGCCTCCGCGCGAAACAGCATAGCGATTGTTACAGAAATGTTATTGCCTTTATCATACATGATAATGCGGTCAATAAAAATGAATAATGCATCAATTCACTATGTGCTTTAGCTGCCCATCTCAATGGTATCTCAATGTTGAAATTGCCAGGCTACGCGCGCTGCTGGAATCGGGCAGCGGCCTATGATGGGGGGATGATGCCCGAAGTCAAACCAATTCCCGCCGATTCCTGGGGCGCATGGCCGGGCGTATTGTTCTCCGCCCTCAGCGCGCCGGCGGATATTGAGACTTTGCGGCGTGCAATCGCGCACATACAAGCGGCCAGCGGCGCCACGACCGTCCATTTGTTGCTCAGTGGTGAGGGTTTGCCCGATTGGTCTTTTTGCGAGGCGACGATCGCTTGCGCCCGCTCACTGCCACCGCCGGAGGCCGCCCGCGCTTTCACTTATCCGCTGCGTGCTGGCGAAGAATGCCTCGGCGAATTGCGCCTCTATTATCCGGAAGGCAACGTGCCGCCGAACGGAGGCGAGGACGCCGCCCATCTGCTCAGTGGGATGCTGCGGGCGGCGCTGGCGGAAGGGTGCCGCGCGCGTCGGCGGGCGCAAGAGGAGCTGCAGCAGATCCTCGTGCATGATTTGCGCAGCCCGCTCGCCACCCTGCGTGGGTATCTGGAATTGCTGGCGGAGGAGCTGCCTGCGGCTGGCGATACGCGCGAATACCTGGCGGCCATGCGCCGCGCCGCTGCCCAGCAGGAGGAATTGCTCGGCCAATTGCTGGCGCTTTATGAAATCAACCGCGGTCGCCGGCGCGTCTGTTCCCTGCGCATCCGCCCCCTGCTGGAAGCAACATTCGCCGAAAAGCGGGATGCGGCGGCCTTGGCGGGTTTGCGGCTGGAAGCGCAGCTGGATATCCCGGCGCGCTTGCGGCTAGTGACGGAGGAGCAGCCCTTGCGGCGGGCGCTGTCGAATTTGCTGGAGAATGCGATTCGCTATACGCCGCCGGGCGGGACGGTGCGGCTTTACGCGGCGCGGGAGGGCGAACGGCTATTGTTGCGGATTCGCGATGATGGTCCGGGGGTGCCGGTATCCGTGCGGGAGCGGATGTTCGCGCCCTTCGAGCGGGCACCTGTGGCGGGAGTGGCGGCGGGCGCCGGTTTGGGTCTGGCCTATACGAACGCGGCGGTCGAGCGGCTGGGCGGTGGGTTGTGGCTGGAAAGCACGGGCGAGGGGAGCGAATTCGCCCTGTGGTTGCCGCTGGAGTAGCTGCAAGACTGCGCCATCACGCCGGTTGTTGGCGGGCAGTGGGCGGCTCGTAAGCCTGGCGAGCATAGGCGTAGGCATCGCCCTGCACCGGCGCCTGGGTGACGCCCGCCGCTTTCGCTTCGGCCAATGCCTGCGTCAACTCCGCGCGCAGCTCAGTTGCATCGCGATCGGTCGCGCCAGCGGCGATGGCTTCATTCAGCAAGAGCGCGGCGATGGAGAGGTGGCGGGGGCTGCCCATCAAGACCTCGGCGAGCTCCGCGGCCGCCTGCGCGATGCCGTTGGAATCCACCGCCTCATAGGCCAGGTAAAGCGCCTGGCGGTAGCTACGGACGGCGGCGCCTAGTTGCTCGCTGCGGCGGTAGGCATAGGCGAGCGCGCTCAGTTGTAGCGCTTCTTCGGCGCGGTCATCGGCAATGCGGGTGGCGGCCACCGCAGAGCGATGCACTTCGGCCGCCGCTGACCAACGCCCCTGCTCCCCCAACGCGCTCCCCAGCGCCCCCAGCGCATTGGCGGCACCGCGCGCATCGCCGCACGATTCATAAGCCGCGTGGGCGCCTTCCAGCGAGGACTGGGCAGCTTCAAGCGCGCCGTCCTCGAGTTGGGCGCAACCGAGCAGGTATTGGATTTCGGCGCGGGTGGCGTCGTCGGCTAGCCCTTCAGCGAGAGATAGCGCGGTAGACAGGGAGGCGATCGCTGCAGCGATATCGCCGCGCTCGAGTTGGGCGGCGCCGGTTCGGTGGAATTGGGTTAGTTGCGCGGCGGGCGGTGATTCGGCGGCGGGGAGCGATACCGGTGTCAGTACATCGGGCAGCTCATCTGCTGCCGGAAGGGCGCTGTCGCCTACAAATGCCACTTCCGATTCGTCTTCGTCTGCTGTGAGGATGTCGTCGGTTTCTCTCCCATCATCCGCCGCGACTGCATCATCAAGCAGCTCATCTTCTGCCAGAAAGGCGCTATCGGCTTCAAATGCAACTTCCGATTCGTCTTCGTCTGCCGTGAGGATGTCGTCGGGTTCGCTCTCATCATCCGCCACGACTGCCGATGGCGCATTCGCCCAGAGCTGCAGCGGCGCAGGCAACGCTGCCTTCGGCTCGGTGGTACCCGCCCGCTGCCGCAGCTCGCGCAATTCGTAGGCGTAACCGCGCGCTTCGAGTTCGGTTGCCGCCGCTTCCCATAGGGGTGCCAACTCGCGCCACTCCGCGCTGCTGCCCGCTTCTTCCCACTCATCGGCAACCAGTAGCTCGGGCAGCTGCGCCCAGGCATCCGCGCCGCCCGCGAGCGCCGAGCGCAGCCGCTCGCGCCATGTTTCCCATGCCCGCGCGCGCAACTCCACCGCTGTGCCCGCGTGAAGCGCCAATTCGCGCGCAAATTCTCGGATGGCTGGTGGTAGCGCGATGCGCTCGCCCTGTGCCCATTCCCGCACCAGCGCGCGGCGGCGCAATTCTCCGATCAGCGCCGCCAGCTCTGCCCTGGGGGCGCCGCTGCTTTGCTGCAAACTGGCGAAGCTTTGCCCCGCGCGCGGGCCGAAGGCCAGCAGCAGGAGCGCGCCCTGTGCCGCCGGGGCCAGCCGCGGGAATATCGAGCGCAACACACGCTCCGTCGGCGGGGCACTGCGGCTCTTGAGGGCCGCCGCTGCTGCCGGCATCGTCCAGTCGCCCGCACGGATAGCGCCGCCGCAAATCACCAGCGCCAGCGCTTCTCCCGCCAGCGCCGTTGTGATGGGTGACAGGTACAAATATTCGCCGCCGCCCGCTGCCCGCCGCAAAGTGGCCATTGCCGCTTCCGCGGGTAGCGGAGGTAGCGCGCGCTCTTCGCCCGGCCAATCCGCGCCCATGGTGCGTTCGCCAAAACTGAGGATGGGGAGGGCGCCGGTGATTTCGGCGATCAGGGGCGCGATGGTCGAGAAATCGGGTGCGTCAGCCAGCACGAGGATTGGTTGGCGCTCGCGCAGGCAGCGGGCCAGGCTGGCGAGTGGCGGGCTCGCTCCCCCGTGTTCGCTCGGTCGCCCGCTTTTAAGCGCTGCCTGGGCGCGCGGGTCGTCACGGTAGGCGCGGGCGATGCGGCATAAGATGGCGTCCAGCGGAGCATCGCCGGCCTCCAGCCAGAGCGCGCGACCGCCAGTGGCGGCGTGATCGATGACGGCTTGGGCAGCGAGTGTGGATTTGCCGCGGCCGGCGGGGCCGTAAAGGTGGATGGCCACCTTTCGCTGTATGGCTTGCGCCAGGTCACGCCGCAAGGCATCGCGGCCCAAGGGTGGGCGCGCACCGCGCCAGAGCCAGGCCGGACGCGCGTCCGCTGGCTTCCCGACGGGATGCGGCTGTCGCGGTAGTTGCATGGCGAAGGCCCCCTGCGCCCTTATAAGGCAGTGTATTCGGGGCGCCGAAACGCGCAGGGGCGGGGCGAGGTGGAGTGGCGTCAATCCGGCGGCGGTATTGGCAATTCCTCCAGGGCAATTCCCCGCCAGCGCTCGCCTTCTTCCACCAGCATCACCGGGATGCCATCGCGGATTGGATAATTGTAGCCAGAATCGGCGCAATGCAGCCAATGCCCCGCGCGCACGAGTTGCAGGCGGCCGGGGTCATCGCCGCGGTCTTCATAATGGACGGCCACCGGGCAGCGCAGCAATTCCAGCAGCTCGGGGTCCAGCGCTTCGGCCGCTCCGCCTTCGGTTTCTGGCGACATGGGCGCCCTCACCTGTTCCGTTTCTTCGCGCCAGTATAGCGCAGCGGCGCCGCAAAATGCCCCTCGTGGTTGCGCTATACTCGCGCCATGAGCGAATATGACGTGCTCACGCTGGGCGAATCGATGCTGCGTTTCTCGCCGCCGGGCATGCAGCGGCTGGAGCAGGCGGCCGCTTTCGAAATCCATGTGGGGGGCAGCGAATCGAACACGGCGGTTGGCCTGGCGCGGCTGGGATTGCGGGTCGCCTGGCTCTCGCGGCTGGGCGAAAATGCCGTCGGGCGCATCGTGGCGGCGGAAATCGCGCGTCACGGCGTCGATTGTCAGCATGTGCGCTGGGCGGCGGGCGAGCGCGTGGGCACCTATTTCGTCGAATATGCGCCGCCGCCGCGCGGTATACAGTTGCTTTATGACCGCGCCGATTCCGCCATGAGCCGGATGCGCCCGCAAGATTTGCCGCCCACCCTCTTCGAGCCGACGCGGGCGCGCCTACTGCACCTCACCGGCATCACGCCCGCCCTGAGCGAGGCGGCAGCGGCCACTTGCCGCCAGGCCCTGGACTGGGCGCGGCGGGCCGGCTGGCGCATCAGCTTCGATGTGAATTACCGCAGCAAACTCTGGTCAGCAGAAGCGGCGCGCGCGGGCTGTGAATTCTTCCTGGAACGCGCCGATTGGTTGTTATTGCCATTGGCGGATGTGCGGATGCTCTTCCCCGAGCTGGCCGCTGCCAACGATGCGCCCGCCGCTGTGTTGGAGCGCATCTGTATGCGTTATCCGCAGGCGACGATCATCCTCACGCAAGGGGCGGCCGGCGTCAGCGCGCGCGGCCCGGCTGGGCGTACGCACGAGCAAGCCGTCTTCCCGCAAGAATCGCAATGGCAGGCGCGCATCGGCGCGGGGGACGCTTTCAACGCCGGCTTCCTGGCTGCCATGCTAGAGCGCGACGAGGATATCGCGACGGCCCTGCGCTGGGGCGCGGCGGCGGCGGCGCTGAAATTCACGATCCTGGGCGATATGCCGCTCTGGGAACGGGCGGAATTGGAAGCCGTGCTGGCGGAAGGTTCGCTCGCCGTCTCGCGTTAGGATTTACTGCCCACGCAAACGCGGGTCGAGCGCGTCCCGAAGGGCATCACCCAGCAGGTTGAAACCCAGGACGATCGTGATGATCGTGATGCCTGGGAAGAACATCACCCACCATTTGCCAGATTGGAGCGATTGCTGGCTCTCGGCGAGCATCTTGCCCAGCTCTGGCGTCGGCGGTTGCTGGCCAAGGCCGAGGAAACCGAGCGCCGCCGTCTCCACCACTGCGGTGCCGAGCAGCAGCGTGGACTGGACGATGAGCGGCGCCAGGCTATTGGGGAAGATGTGCGCGGAGAGCAAACGCCAGTCGCTCGCGCCCAGGCTGCGCGCCGCCAGCACGTACTCGCTGCTGCGCAGGGAGAGGGCCATCGAGCGGGCCAGGCGCGCGAAGATGGGGATCTGGGTGATGGCGATGGCGTACATCGCGTTCATCAGGCCGGCGCCACGCATCGATACCAACGCGATTGCTAGCAGCAGCGCCGGAAAGGCCAGCAGGATATCCATCAGGCGCATCGAGATGCTCTCGAACCAGCCGCCCAGGAAACCAGCCAGTAAGCCGACCAACGAGCCGATGCTCGTCGCGATGATCACGACGAAGACGCCCACGCGCAGCGAAGTGGACATACCGTGGCCGACGCGCCGAAAGATATCGCGCCCCAGCTTATCGGCGCCGAAGGGGTGGTCGCAGCTCCATTCGCCCTCCAGCGTACCGACGCCCCATCCGATCAGGCAATCCGGCTCGGCATAGCGGGCGCGAAGGTTGCGGTCACGCGTGGCGTCGTAGCCCGCATCGAGCACGGGCACCAGGATGGCGATGGTGACCATCACCGCTGCCAACATGCCGCCCAGGCGCGCGTTCGGGTTCTGCCAGAGGCGCAACAATATGCTCTGCAGCGGCGTGACGCGGCGGTCGTCCTTCGTCGGGGCGGTTTTCGCCGTCATGATGCCGAGATCCTCACGCGTGGGTCGGCGAAGGCGTAGAAGATGTCCACCATGTAATTGACCATGATATAAATGCCGGCCACGAGGAAGGTGACGCTCTGGACGATGGGGTAATCGCGCGCGACGATGGAATCGAAGAGCCACTTGCCGACGCCGGGCCAGGCGAAAATCGTCTCCGTCAGCACCGCGCCGGAAAGCAAGCCGCCCATCTGCAAGCCGATGATGGTGATGATCGGCAGCATGGCGCTGCGCAAGCCATGGCCGACGATGACCGCGCGGCGAGAGAGCCCTTTGGCATGGGCCGTGCGGATGTAATCCTGCCCCAAGACCTCGAGCATCGTCGAGCGGGTGATGCGCGCCGTCGTAGCCAGGGGCACCGTCATCAGGGTCAGCGCTGGCAGGATGAGGTGGCCGGCGGCGTTCGCCAGGCCGCGTGTGTTGCCCTGTAGCAGAGCGTCGATCAAGTAGAAGCCGGTGATCGGCGGGATGCTGATGTCGTTATCGATGCGCCCGACAAAATCCACCCAGCCCAACTCCACGCCGAAGATGAATATCAGCAGCAAGCCGAGCACGAAAATGGGGATGGAAACGCCGAGCAGCGCGCCGAACATCGCCGCCGCATCCAGCAGCGAATTGCGGTTGATCGAGGAAATGATGCCAATGGGCACACCGATGAGGGTGGCCAGGAAGAGGGCGATGAGCGCAAGCTCGGCAGTTGCCGGGAAGCGCCGCGATAGCTCGAGCGAGATGGGGATGCCGCCGCGGATCGTCTCCCCAAAATCGCCGCGCGCCAGGTTGCCCACCCAGATGAAGTATTGCTCGGTGAGCGGCTTATCGAGGCCGTATAGCGTGCGGATGCGGGCGGCCGCTTCTTCGGTCGCCCGTTCGCCAAGGATGGCGCTGGTGACGTCGCCGGGGATGAAATGAATCAACGCGAAGATCAGCACCGAGGTGCCGATGAGGGTGGGGATGGCTTCGAGCGTACGGCGGAAGAGGTAACGGCTCATTGGCGCACCTTACGCCCGGAGAGTGAAGGTGGAGGAAGGCGGCCGCTGGTGAAACGAGCGGCCGCCTTCCCGGAGTTCGGGTCTACCCGCAGTTGTTGGTGACGGAGTGGTAGTACTCGGCCATCGGGTTCGCGTGGTAACCCTCGATGCAGCTGCGGAAGCCGAGCGGCACGCCGGTATGGGCGATCCAAAGCCGCGCGGCATCGTCATAGAGGATCTGGTCCGCTTGCTGGTAGAGCGGCTCACGCGCTTCCTGGGAAGCCATGGCGCGGGCGCTCTTTAGAAGGGCGTCCAGCTCGGGGTTCATATACCAGCCGGTGCGGGCTAGCGGTGTATCGGTGTTGATGAAGAAGGTGCCGGTGAAGTTATCCGGGTCGGGCGTATCGGCGCTCCAGCCCAGCTGATAGACGCCGAAGAGCTCGCCAGCGCGGCCGAGCTGGAGGAATTCGCCCCAGTCGCGCGTTTCCAGCGTCGCTTCGATGCCCACATCGGCCAGGTAGCTGGCCATCGCCTCGCCGATCGCCTGGCCATCGGGGTTGTAGGGGCGCACGACCGGTTGGTACCAGATGGTGAAGGGGCGCTGCTCGACGACTTCGTCGGTCAGGTTGCCGTCATCATCGACGCCGACGATGGTCATGGTGCTGAAGCCATCGGGGTAGCCGGCTTCGGCGAGCAGGGACTTCGCGCCTTCGGGGTCATAGGCGTCAAAGGGGATGTCGTCGTTGAAGCCCCAGAGCGAGGGCGGCACCTGCGTCTTGGCGACGACAGCGCCGGGTGGGTAGAAGGCTTCCACGATGGCCTCGCGGTCGAGGGCCAAAGAGATGGCGCGCCGCACGCGGGCGTCCTGCAGCTCCACCACGCGGAAATTGAAGGCGAGATAAAGGATGTTTAGCGGCGGGCGCGTCTGCATCGCCAGGCTGTCGTCCATCGCGATCGAATCCAGATCCTCAACGTTGATTTGTTCGGTGCCGTCGATCTGGCCGGCGCGCAGGGCGGCGAAGCGGGCGGCGTTATCGGGGATGACCTGGAAGACGACCCGCTCCAGGTTGCCTTCGACCTCGCCCCAGTAATCGGCGTTGCGCTCGAGGACGACGCGCTGGTCTGTTAGCCATTCCACGAAGTGGAAGGGGCCGGTGCAAACGAAGCCGACTTCCGGGTCACCATAAGCAGTGCCGTTTTCCATGACGGCCGTCGGGCTATGGATGGAGGTCATGGTCGGCGCCATGTTGGTGAGGAAGACGCCGTTGGCCGCGCGCAGGGTGAAGGTCACTTCGAATTCGCCGGTCGCTTCGACGCTGGCGATGACCGAATCTTCATCGTAGCCGCCGTAGAACCATTCGTAGTAGGTGAAGACGAATTTCTCGAAGTGCTCGGGGTGGTCGGTATTGCCCCAGCGGTTGAAATTCCAGGCGACCGCTTCGGCGTTGAAGGGCGTGCCGTCGTGGAAGCTGACGTCGTCGCGCAGTTGGAAGACCCAGGTTTGGCCATCTTCGCTGGTTTCCCAGCTGGTGGCGAGGTGGGGCAGGGTGTTGGTGGTACCCTTATCGAAGCGGAGCAGGCCCTCGCAACCCTGCGTGATCACGCGGAAGGAGATGCCGTCCGTCGTGTTCATGCTATCGAGCGAGATGGGGTTGCCAAAAGTGCCCCAGGTGAAAGTGGTGCCATCTTGCGCGAGCGCCGGCGTGAGGGCCAGCAGTGTCGCAATCAGCATCCCAAATGTTAAAAAGCGTTTCATCGGTTGGAAACCTCCGATCACAGTACGGTGCCAGCCATGCTAGCCGATTGTTCGCGCTTATTCCAGTATGGTTATGTTGCGGAGGGCGGCTCTGGTGGCGGCCCCGCGGGCATCATATGTGGCCGCCGCTAATGTAACTCGCTCAGGTTTGCTGATACTGGCGGCCGCGCCAGCGCGCGAGGGCCGCCTGCGCGTTGCTGCCCCCGATTCGGGCTAGCGCCGCCGCCGCCGCGTCGCACACCTTCTCGCCCGTGCTGTCATCCGCGCCCGTATCCGATAGCCGTTCGATGAGGGCGTCGGTAACAGTCTCGAGTTCTGGGGTGGCGTCCATTTCATGCAAGGCCTTGGCCGCGGCCAGGCGAACGGCGTCGTCGGGGTCGGTCAGCGCTTGCTGCAAGGGGGTGAGCGCGTTGGCAGGCAAGGCGCCGCGCGCCGCCAGCTTCATCAACGCCAGCGCCACCGCGCGCCGCACGAAGGGGTCTTCGCGTTGTAGGGCGGCGAGCAGGCTGAGGGCCGCGCGCTCGTCGGCCAGTTGCCCGAGGCCCTGGGCGGCCACTTCCTGGATGGCCGGGCTCTCGTCCTCCAGCGCCACCGCCAACGCCGGCAGCGCGGCTTCGTGCGCCAGACCGGCCAGCGCCCGGGCCACGGTGAGGCGGACGCTATAACTCGGGTCGCGCAGGCGCGGCTCGAGCAGGGGCAGGAGGGCCGTCGCCTCTGCTGGAATTTCCGCGTGCGCCAATGCCAACCCTTCTACGGCCACCCAGCGCGCGAACCAGGTCTCATGCGTCAGGGCCGGTGCGAGCGCCTGTCGCCATGCTGCGCGCGCGCCCTCGTCCGCGCCAGCTGCGAGGTGGCTAGCGGCGCGCAGCTGGCGGGCGGCATCCTGACGCGCGCGACCATCGCTATGCAGCAGGGCGGCCACCAATTGCGCGGGCGGGAGCGCGACGCTCTGCGCGTCGGGGGCATTCGCGGCGCTTGGGAAAGTGTGGGCCGCATCAGCCAGGCGGTGCGGCGGTGCGGCCGGGCGGGGAAGGGAAAGCGCGGTCGGCGGCTCCGCGTTTGGTGGAGTGTTCTTGCGGAGGGCAGCTAACGCTTCCTTGCTGCCGATGCGCTCCAGCGCTTCCGCGGCCAATTCGCCGATGCGCCGCCCGGTGATGGCCGAACGCGCGCGGTCGCCCAGCAATTTGCGCAGCGGCCGTACCGCTTTGCTGTTGCCCATGCGCCCCAGCGCTTCGACGGCCGCGCCGCGCACTTCCGGGCGCCGTTCTTTGAACGCGCGCAGCAAACCGGGTTGCGCGGACTGCCCGATGCGCCCCAAAGCCTCCGCCGCGGCATCGATCACGGTCACGTCTTCATCGCGCAGGGCGGTCAGCAAGCCGGGTATTACTTTGTGGTCGTCGATGGCGCTCAGCGCGCGCACGGCCGACCAGCGCACGTGGCTGCTCTCGTCTTTGAGGGCATCCAGCAAGGCGGGCACGGCGCGGACATCGCCGCGTTCGCCGAGGGCGGTAACGGCGCTCTGCCGCGCGCGCCAGCTTTTCCCGCGCAGTTGCGCCAATGAAGCCAGCAGCGCCTCTACGCTCAACCCGACCATCTCCGCACCCGGCACGGTGACGGATAGAGGCTCGTCTTCGAGGGTGGGTGTGCGCAGCGCGGACACTGATGGAGTCGCGCTCAGTCCCTGTTGCTCGCGCCAGCGCGCCAGCGCAGCGGCCGCTTCGCCTTCCTGCGAGAAGGCGGCCAGCGCTTCCGCCGCGTAATCGCAGACGCGTTCGTTCTCGGCGGGCAAGGGGCGCTCGTCGCTCAGGGCGCGCAGCAGGTAGGGTAGGGCGCGGGCATCGGTCAGGTTGCCCAGAGCAGTGGCGGCAGCGGCGCGCAGGGTAGGCTCTTCTTCGCGCTCGAGGGCGTATAGTAGGGGTGTCAGGGCGCTGGCATCGCGCGCTACGCCGAGGGCCTCCAGCGCCAGACGGCGCGCCTCGGTCGTGCCTTCATGGCGCGGGCCGTTGACGATCTGCAGCAAACCGGGCACAGCCGGCGCCCCCAGCCAACCCAGCGCCTCGGCGGCGGCCGTCCGCACGCGCCAATCGCCATCGTAAAGCGCGCGCAGCAACTCTGGCGCCGCGGCGGGGTCGCGTATCCAGCCGAGGGCGACGGCCACCGCGCGCCGCACCAGGCTATCCTCATCGCCCAGCGCTATGACCAGGGCGGGGACGGCGGCGGCATCGGCAATTTCGCCCAGCGCCCAGGCCGCGCCGCGGCGAACGCGCCAATCTTCATCGCGCAGGGCTTCCAGCAGACCGGAGACGGCCGGCTCGCCAATTTGGCGCAGGGCCGTGCCAGCCGCCTCGCTCATCACGTGATCCCAATCGCGCAGGGCTTCCAGCAAACCGGGCACGGCCGGTTGGTGGATGCGTTGCAGGGCGACGCTGGCGGTGCGGCGCACTTCCCAATCTCGATCGCGCAAGGTGGCGAGCAATGGTTGGATGGTCCCTTCGTCGGCGAGGCGGCCGAGGGCCTGGGCGGCGGCGAGGCGGGCGGCGCTCATGTCACTTTCGAGGAATTCCTGGAGGCTCGCGATGGTCGCGCTACGAGTCGCTTCGCTGATGGCGATGCCGCTCTGGATGCAGGTTTCTGCCAGGAAAGGGTCGACAGTGGCGACGGTCTGCACGATCGGGTCCGCTTGCGCCACGATCCCACAGAGCGCGATGACGACATCATCCCACTTGCTCGAGACGCGCTCGCTGTCGGCGTTCCATTCGGGGTAGCGCAAACGCGTGGGTAGCCCGACCGCTTCCAACCCGCGCGCCGCGAAGTATTCCTGGATGAGCTGGTGACGGAAGCGCACGCGGCTCGCGCGCGCCTCCAGCAATTGGGCACCATGGCCGACCGGTAACAAGTGCGCGTCGCCCAGGTGCTCGACAGCGATTGCAGCCGGCACTTCTTGCGGCATGTCTCCGTCGATCATGGCGAAGGCGAGGCGCGAGAAAGCGACCGTCATCTCCTCCTGCGCGCGCCAGCCGGGAGTCTGCCGCGCAGCTTCGCGGTCCCAGAGGGCGCTGACGAGCTCCCTCAAGAGCGCGCCGCGGTTGCGCGGCAATTCACCACTCGGCGCGGCGCTATGCACCGTGAGCATCGTCTGCAGCAGGAAGGGGTTGTGCGCCAGACGGCCCAGTTGCCGCGCGGCCGGCTCGCCTTCGCGCGCTTCCAGCGAGCGGAGGAAGCGCTCACCCACCGCTTCGCCCAGCTGCCCGATCACGAATTGGCGGACGCGTGCGTCATCCATCGCTTCGGCATGGACGATGGGCAGATCCACCGCCAGCGCGCCGCCGTAATCGTGCGCGCGGCAGGTGACGATGACGCGTTCCGGCGCCTGCGACCCGTGCAGCCAGGCGCGCAATTCCGCCGTCTTCGCCGCGCCCACCGCGCCCATCTCGTTCAGGCCATCCAAATAAAGGTGCGTGCGCCCGTGTTGGAGGGAGCGGAACAGGTCATCTTCGAAGAGCCAATTGGCGCGCAAGAAATCCACGAGGGGTGTATCAGCGCCCCAGGTAGCCAGGTTGAGCAGCAAGGGCAGCGGCGCCTGGTGCGGGGCGGCGAGGCGCGCGCGCGCCGCTTCCAGCGCCAACCGCTGCAGTGTCGTCGTCTTGCCGGCGCCGAGCGGGCCGATGAGCGTGAAGCGGGGATAACGCTCGGTGGCTTCGCGGATGGAGGAAAGGGCGTGGCGGCTTACATCAGGCGGCGCATCACCGCTCGTTTCGTCCGCGGCCCGTTGCTCTTCGCTATCGACGGTGTAATTGACGGCCAGCTGACGCGCGTCCAGGTTGGTGGGTTGTGGGCGTTGCTCGCCAGCCTCGGTGGAATAACCCGCCAGCTCGACGTAGGCCATTACGCCCTGGCGCGCCTCCAGCTCGGCGATGAGCGTGGTCAGGTAGCGCGTTTCGTGGCTGGGGGCGGAGCCTGTCTGCTCGCTGGCGCGTTTGTGGAGCACCCAGAGCAACTCTTTGAGACGATGGTAATACTGTTCTTCATCCTGCCAGCCGGTGAAATCGATTTGCTGCAGGCGCTCGATTTCCAGCGGCCATTCCGTTTCAGCGATGGGCTGCAGCAGCACGGGGAAGATCTGGCGGCGCATGCGCCCAGCCCGCGCCAATTCGCGCTTGCAATAATCCGAGCTGACATAACCCGGCGAAATGATGGCGATGAGGCCACCGCAGGTATTCAGGCTCTGGACGAGGGCGCGGTTCCAATCATCGCCGGGCTGGATATCGAGGCGATCCATCCAGAGGTGGACGCCGGCGTTCTTGAGGTCGGCGGCGAGGCGCAGCGCGAAATCCGCTTCGGCGCTGCGGTAGGAGAGGAAGATGTGGCCGGGGCGACGCATGAGGGCATTTTAGGGTGAAAGGGGAATGTGCGCTGGTAAAATGCGGCACATGCTCGCCCTGCACGGATGGTCTGAGAGCGCGTCGGCTGCCATCGCCCTGCAGCGGGAATTGGCCGCGCGCGTTGTGGATGATGAGCCCTTGCCGCTCAGCAGCATCCGCATCGTGGCCGGGGTGGATGTCAGCGCGCGCAGGGGAGCGAGCCAGGGGCGCGCGGCCGTCGTCCTGCTGCGCTTCCCCTCGTTGCAAGTGTTGGAAGTACAGACTCATACAGGGCCGCTGTCTTTCCCTTATCGCACCGGTCTGCTCAGCTGGCGCGAGTTGCCGTTGATATTGGCGGCGGTTGCGTGCTTGTCGGCGCGCCCGGATGTCTATCTGGTCGATGGCATGGGGCGCATGCACCCGCGGCGCTTCGGCCTCGCCTGCCATTTGGGGCTCTGGTTGGATGCGCCGACGGTCGGCGTGGGCAAGACGCGCCTCATCGGCGAATACGAGGCGATGGCGCCGGAACGCGGTGCATGCAGCGCGGTCTGGCAGCGGGGCGAGGCGCTCGGCCTGGCGCTACGGACGCGAGCAAGGGTGAAGCCGATTTTCGTCTCGGTCGGCCATCGGGCGAATCTGGAGTCGGCCGCCGCGCTGGCGCTGGCCTGCGCGCCGAAATACCGCCTGCCGGAGCCGATCCGCGCGGCGCATAAAGCGGCGGCGTTTTAGCCGAAGAGCGCTGCTCCCAATTCCGGCAGGCCGGCGAAGACCACGTCCGGTTGCAATGCGCTCTCCTCGAGCAGCGCGGGCGACGTAACGCCGGTCATGACGAGGGCGGTGGGCATGCCGCAATTCGCCGCGCCGAGGATATCCGTCTCGAGCCGATCGCCGATCATGAGGGTGCGCGCGGCGCTGGCGCCGAGGGTGGTGAGCGCGGCTTCGAAGAGCGGCGCGGCGGGCTTGCCGATGTTCGTCGGTTCGCGGCCGCTCGCATAAGCCAGGGCGGCGACCATGCTGCCGGCGCCGGGCGCGAGGCCCTCGGGCGTCGGGTAGCTGCTGTCGTTGTTGGTGGCGATGAATGCCGCCCCTTGCAGGAGCGAGCGCATCGCCCGCGTTAGCTTGGGGTAGTTTAATTTGCGGTCCAGACCGACGACGACGGCCGCGGCGCCCAGATCCACCAAACGGAAGCCCGCCGCGCTCAGCAGCTCACGCAAGCCATCGCCGCCCAGCACGTGCAGCGGCGCGCCGGCGGGGTAGCGCTCCTGCAAATGGGCGAGCGTCACCGTGCCGGAGGTCAATATGCGCGCCGCCGGGAAACCCGACACCCTCATTTTCGCCAGTTTGTCTACATAAGATTCGGGCGTGCGCGCGCTGTTGTTCGTCGCCAGGGCGCAGGGCAGGCCGTGGGCGTGCGCCGCGTAGAAGAATTCGGCCATACCGGGCAGCGCCTCTTCGCCGCGCCAGAGCACGCCGTCCATATCCAGCACCAGGGCGTCGATATCGCGTTGTAAATTCAGGGGCACGGGCGCTGCGGCTTTCGTTACGCGCGGGAAAAGATATTGTCAGTATAATGAAGTCGCAGTCGTCTCGCTTGATGGAATGTGCGGGCCGTTGTATCTTTAGGCAGGGTGAATGCAGGAGCGCCGCGGATGGTTTGCCTCTCCTTCCCACATAAAATATGGTTTGAGTTGCATCCCGAATGTGATTGCTGCGACGCCTTCGTCCAGGTGGAAGATGGTTGCCTTTATTCAGCGGTCTTCATCACGCCAGACTACATCCAGCGGCAGATGCGCCTGACTTCCGAGCTGGCGCGTTTGCAGCACGAGGCGGCGGCCGTGCGCTATGCCGTGCTGGATATAGCGCATATTGTCGTCGAAACGATGGCGCGCGAAACGCTGGAGGATGCGATCTACAACCTCATCGCCCAGGATGTCTTCGAGGGTTGCTTCACGCGGGTCAGCGCCGAGCCGACTAGCAGCGGCGACGACAGCCGCTTCGCTACCCAGGAGATGGCTGCCGTCGTCATGCACGATGTCCTCCGCGTGGAGGGCCGCTGAGCGCCCCACCCACCAGCATCACCCAGCCCGAGGACATCTCTCCCACCGCTTGATGAGATGTCTTTTTTGTTGGCAACAAGAAGCACGCGCCATTCGCGCGAGAACGGTGAAATAATATGGCCCAAGCCATCCCCTACGAAGAGAGCGATCTCTACAAAATCCGCCATTCCTGCGCGCACGTGCTGGCCGAGGCGATGCTGGAGCGCTTCCCGGGCGCTCACCTGGCCATCGGCCCGCCAATCGAGGATGGCTTCTATTACGATTTTGACCTTCCGCGCCCGCTGAATGATGAGGACCTGCGCTGGGTAGAAAAGCGCATGCGCCAACTGCTGCGCGGCCGTCATGCCTTCACCGAGCGCGAAATCAGCGCCGCCGCTGCCCGCCAACTCTTCGCCGAGCAACCCTATAAATTGGAGCTGATTGACGAGCTGGCGGCGGAAGGCGCGCCGCTGACGGTCTACACGCAAAGCGCCTTCACCGACCTCTGCCGCGGCCCGCATGTCGAACACACCGGCCTCATCGACCCGAAAGCGGTGAGCATCCGCTTCAAACCGCCGGCCGGCGCCTATTGGCGGGGCGATGAGAAGCGCGCCCAACTTACGCGCGTCTATGGCACCGCCTGGGAGAACGGCGTGCAATTGCAGGAATACTTGCAGCAGCTGGAGGAGGCGAAGCGGCGTGACCATCGCGTCCTCGGCGAGCGGCTGGGCCTCTTCACCATCAGCCCACTGGTGGGCAAGGGCCTGCCCCTCTTCAAACCGCGCGGCGCCATCCTGCGTGATACGCTGGAGCGCTGGCTGCGCGATGTCCAGATCGAGCGCGGCTATGAACCCGTCATTACGCCGCATATCGGCAGGCTGGAATTGTATGAAACTTCCGGTCATTACCCCTTCTATAGCGATAGCCAATACGAGCCGCTGCGGGTGGATGACGAGCGCTTCCTGCTCAAGCCGATGAATTGCCCGCACCACGTGATGATCTACAAGAGCGAGCCGCGCTCCTACCGCGATCTGCCGCAACGCTACGCTGAATTCGGCACTGTCTATCGCTACGAGCAATCGGGCGAGTTGCATGGCCTCACGCGCGTGCGCGGCTTCACGGTGGATGACGCGCACCTCTTCGTCACGCCCGAGCAATTGATCGAGGAATTCCAGAACGTTGTGCGCCTCATCCAATACGTCTTCCGCACGCTCGATATGCGCGATTTCCGCGCGCGCATCGGCATCCGCGACGACGAAAGCGAGAAATACGTGGGTACGGACGAGATGTGGGCGCAGGCGACTTCGGCTATCGTTGCCGCCTGCGAGGAACTCGAGTTGCCCTACGTCATCGAAGAGGGCGAGGCCGCTTTCTATGGCGCCAAGCTGGATTTCATCGTGCGCGATGTGCTCAAGCGCGAATGGCAGCTCGGCACCGTCCAGGTGGATTACAATTTACCGGAGCGCTTCGAGCTGGAATATGTCGACGCCAATAACGAGCGACGGCGGCCGATCATGATCCACCGCGCGCCCTTCGGCAGCCTCGAGCGCTTTCTCGGCATCCTGATCGAGCATTTCGCTGGCGAATTTCCGCTCTGGTTGTCGCCGCTGCAAGCTGTCGTCATCCCCATCCGCGAGCAGCATTATGAATACGCGCGCGAGGTGGAAGCCGCCTTGCGTGAGCGCGGCCTGCGCGCCAAAGCGGACCTGCGCGACCGCAATATGCGCAACAAGATCCGTGAGCAGCGCGCGCAACGGGTGCCTTACCTGCTCATCGTCGGCGATCGCGATGTCGAGGCGCGCACGGTGAGCGTACGCCTGCGCGATGATACGGACCTTGGCGCGCGGCCCCTGGCGGATTTCGCCGGAGAAGCGGCGCGGTTGGTAGCCGAGAAATCCCTGGAATTGGTTTAGCGGGCCGCTGTTTCAGCGCGGTCGTTTGCGGCGCACCCGAAAGCGAAAGACATCCGGCCGCGCGTAGTGGCCGCTGACATCGAGCGCCATCTGCTCGCGGGTGATGGCGCGCAGGTCCAGCTCGGCGTGCAAGATGCCTTCCTCATCCCAGAGCGGACCGGCCAGATAGGCGCCGTCGGGCGCGATGATCGCCGAGCCGCCGCGCAGGACGGGCGTTTGCGGCGCGGCGGCGAGCTCGTCGGGCAGGGTCAGCTCGGGCGGCGTGTCCTCCGCCAGCAGGATGCTGCCCGCGGCCAGCACGAAACAACGCCCTTCAAAGGCGTATTGTCGGCTGGCAACCTGGTGCATTTCCTTCACCGTTGGCCAAAGGGCGACGTGGATCTGCTCGCCACTGTCGTGCAGGGCCTGGCGGGCCAGCGGCATCCAATGTTCCCAACAGACGAGGCTGCTGAGGCGGCCGGCGGCGGTATCGACAGCCCGCAAGCCCGCGCCATCGCCCTGGCCCCAGATGAGGCGCTCGGTATAAGTCGGCATCAACTTGCGGTGGTGGTTGACCAGCTGCCCCGTCGCGTCGTAGGTGAGGCTGCTGTTGTAGAGGGAGCCGTTGCCCGGCCCGCGCTCGACGCGTTCGTTGACGCCGATGACGAGGACGACGCCCAGATCGCGCGCGTGTGCGCCGAGCCGATCCGCCTCCGCGCTGGGGATGGCGACGCTATTCTCGGCGAGGCGGGCGTAGACGTCCTTGGTGGGCGCGTGATCCCAATGGGCCGCGCGGTCGCAATAATCCAGCCAGGCGGGGTAGCCGGGTAGCCAGGTCTCGCCCAAAACGATGAGCTGCGCGCCTTCGCGGGCGGCGCGCTGGCTCCATTCCAGCGCGAGCTCGAGGCTGGCAGCGAGGTCATAATAGGCGGGGCGGGCCTGCACGATCGCCGCGTGAACGCAGCTCGTTGCATGAATGCGGTCGGCGGCGTGGGGCGTCGGCTCTTTCATTCGAGGTGGGTCGCTGGCGTAGCGACGAGCAAGCCCTCCGTCAACGATTGCACGTAGATGCAATCGCGCCAATCGATCGCTACGTCTGCCTGGCTGATGGGAATGTCGCTGAGGGGGATGCCGCTGCCGCGCACGAGCGCGAACGGCGTCGCTTCGTCGCGCTCACCCATGACGAGCTGGGTGGCGGCGGCCAGCGAATCGGAAAGGCCGCGTTGCGTGACGGTCATCGCGTTGCCGAAGAGGTCCGGGCGGCCGCGTTCGTCTTGCACGGGCGAGAAGCCGGCTGCGGCTACGGCCACGCCCGTCGTGCCCGTTCGCCCGGGCATCAGGCAGCTATCGGTCAACACGATGCCCACATCACAGCCGGCCCATTCGCGCAGGGCGGCGCAAATTTCCGCCGCCAGCGGATAGGGCGCGCGCGGCAGCAGCACCGCCTTGCCGCTGGGGATGTTGGAGCGGTCTACGCCGGCGTTCGGCGCGATGATGCCGTGGTGCGCGCTGAGCGTGAAGCCCAGTTCGATGCCACCGAACACATGCTCCGCCTCTTCCCAGACGAGCTGCGCCAGTTGCGGCTGGATGCCATAGCGGTCGGCCAAGTGCTGTGCCTCCGGCCCCACTTCCACCTCCGCCAATGTGACGACGCGCCCTTCGCTAATGGCGGCGTACTTACTGGAGATGGCCAGGATATCCCCCGTGCGCAGGCGAATTTCGGCGACGGATAGCGCGCGCACCAGCTCGGCGAGCAGGTCAAATTCGCGCTCGTGGATGGTGGCAGCGATGGGGGTTATGGTCAGGGTAGGCTGGGGCATCGGCGCCTCGCGCTTGATGGCGGCCCGAATCCTAGCAGCGCCGGGCGCTTCCTTCCATGCTGGAACTCTCGCTTGCCGGCGGCGGGAGCAAACGATGAGCGGTATAAAGAGCGCGGGTGGTAAAGCGCGAATGGACAAGGGAAATTTGAGGAGCGAAGTGGCTTGAGGGGTGTGGCCTGTTGGTTCAGGCCGCGGCCGGGCATTGGCCCTTGATAATTTTGATCATTTGTAGTGCACTGATGATGGTCAGCTTGTTTGTGAGCAAGATGCCACCACTAAATGTACAACCAGGTTGTGACGGAAACAACAGTGGAAATTGTAGGGTGAAAGTGATTTGCCTCACCATAGGTGGTGTAGGGATATGGTGTAGGTCGGAAGTGATTTGTGGGTAGTTTAAGAGGTGTCGAAATGTCGGTCACGACGAAGGTGGTTGGATGGCTGGCTGCGACCATCGTTGCGATAGTGCTGTATGGTTATTTGTATTCTGGGAATTCAGTTAACGCTGAATCCCCGGATACAACGCCTGTGCCGCCTACGGTCGCCTTTCCGACAGTGTATCCTACGCCAGATAATCTCGACCACGCGAGTTTCATTCCGGAATACGCGATGGGACAATATGAATATTGCGCCGATTGCTACCCGCAGATAGCAGAATTGTTCCCGCCGGAAACGCCCTGCGCGAATTGGGAAAACGGCGGGCTGCAATGGTTTTACCTGGAAGACACGACCGATATGAAATTGGGCTGGGGCGCGGTGGTCTGGCAGGGGCTACTGCGTTTCTGCGGTTTTCCTACTCCTTATCCCGAGAAGCCGGCGGAAGCGCCAGAGATGAGCGCGCCGCGCGAGTGGTTGCGCTGGCGGGAGGAACAAAACTTCCCCACTTCCACGCCGACGCCAGAGCCGACCACCATTCCGCCCAGGGTCATCTTCCCGACGATCCTGCCGACTCCGGCCGATACCGGCGCTGCCAGTTTCTACCCGGAATACGCGCTATGGGATTATGTGTATTGCTCGAGCTGCTATCCGCAGTTCACCGCGCTCTACCCGCTGGATACGCCCTGTGCGAACTGGGAGAATGGCGGGCTGCAATGGATTTACCTGGAAGACACGACCGATATGAAATTGGGCTGGGGCGCGGTGGTCTGGCAGGGACCACAGCGTTTCTGCGGCTTCCCCTGGCCTCACCCCGAGAAGCCGGCGGAAGTGCCGGAGATCACGGCGCCGCGCGAATGGATGCGCTGGCGGATCGAGGCGGAGCATTCTCCCTCGGTCACACCAGAGCCGACTGAGTCGCCATAGCGGCGAGCGCCTCGGCGGGGTATTGAATACCCAACCCCGGTTTTACCTCCCGCGAAGCCGGGGATTATGGTCAGGGTAGGCTGGGGCATCGGCGCCTCGCGCTCGTTGGTGGTTATGTTGGGGGCAAGCGCCCCGCATGGCGGCCCGCATCCTAGCAGCGTCGGGCGCTTCCTTCCATGCCGAGGCTGCTGGTTGCCGGCAGCGCCGGGCCGATCAACTCAGTTACGTAAGCCTGTATTTCGCGTGCGCCCAGGGCCTGGGCGACCGAGCAGCGGTGGTGGCCATCGCGCAGGTAGTAAGCGTCGCCGTATTGATAGACTTCGATGGGTGGCAGGCCTTCGGCGGCCACGGTGGCGGCGTAGACGCGGCTCCAGCGTTCGCGCATCGCGTCGCTGCGGGGGCGAAGGTGTGCGGTGAATTGGCGCGGCCGGTTGACGCTGCCGACGATGCGCCGCAGCGGCACCTCGCGCAGGCCGCGCTCGTGCTCCGTATGCCAGGGCAGGCGCTGAACGATGGCCAGATAAGGCGCCAGTTCGCGCGGGCGGCCGCGCAAGCGGGCGTAGGCTTCTTCCCAGGCGGCGCGCTGACGTTCGTGCGCGAATTGCTCTTTACCTTCCACCAAACCGAGCCGGAAATCGCTTTCGCTGGTCATCGCTTCCCTCAAGTTCCAGGGGCCGCCCTCTGCAGCGGCCACTATCTATTGAAGGCCAATATGCCTATGATTTTCCATAAATTCCGTATAAGAAAGGAGACTGGGTGACTCGACTGATCGTTACCAATGACGATGGCATTTTCGCGCCCGGCCTGCAGGCCCTGGTGGCTGCCCTGCGCCCGCTGGGGGAGGTTGAGGTCGTCGCGCCGGCGAGTAACCAATCGGCCAGCGGGCATAAGAAGACGCTTTTTCGCGATATCGTCGTCGAGCGGGTTACTATGGCGGATGGGCAAGCGGCCTACGCTGTCAATAGCGCACCGGCGGATTGCATCGCCCTTTGCGGCCTGGGGCTTTGCGAATGGCCGCCGCAGCTCGTGGTTTCGGGCATCAACCGCGGCGCCAATATGGGCCAGGACGTCACCTATAGCGGCACCGTGACAGCCGCGCTCGAAGCGACGATCCACGGCGTGCCTGCCCTGGCCGTCTCACGTGAGGTATTGACCCGCGATGAATCGGATGACCCCGAAGAATACGCGCACGCGGCGCAACTGGCCGCCAACGTCGCCAGCCACATTTTGGAGCGCGGCCTGCCGCCCTTCACCATATTGAGCCTGAACGTGCCGGCGGTGGAGAGCCGCGGCCTGCGCCTCACCCGGCAGGGAGTGCGAATTTATAACGATGTGCTCGAGCGCAACGGACCCTATTACCAGATCGCCGGCGACCCGCCCACTGGCGATGTTGATGAAGAAGGCACGGATTTATGGGCGGTGCACCGTGGTTACGCCAGCCTAACGCCCTTGCACCTGGACCTGACGCGGCATCGTTTCTTGGCAGAACTCTCCACCTGGGATTTACCCTGGCGCAACCAGAGCTAGTTCAACGAGGCGGCCGCGCTGACCCCAGGAAGATCCACAACCGATCCGTCATATGGCGGTTGCGTAGACCCAGCGATGTCAGGGCGGCGACCAGCGTGAAAGTCAGCGCGATGAGGGCGAGGATGGGCAGCGGCGGCGGCGCGAATTCTAAGGTCTCCGGCGCGATATAGAAGGCGGCGATCGTGAAGATGGCCAGCGCGATCCCCAATAGGAAAAGCCCCGCCCGCCCGCGCCAGCTGGCCCGCGCGAAGGGGTCTAGCCCGTGCACGTGCCAGAAGGCCAGCATCCCGAATAGCGAGATGAGGATGGCCGCCGCGCTGCTCGCTTCGGGGAATCGCTGGACTGTTGCTGCTGGCGATAGATAGGCCGCCGCATACACCAGCGCCATCCCCACCGCGCCAAGGAAGCCGAAGGTGAAGGCGAAATCGATCAGGTCGCGCCGATAATTGTGGATGGCGGCCGGGATGAGGATGCGGAAGGCGATGAGCGTCGCCGGGATGTTGACGACGCCGAAAGTCACCCAGCTGATTTGCACCGGCGTCAACGGAAAAGGCAGGGACATCAGCATCACGAAGAAGAAGCCCAAGACGCTATAGCAGGTCTTCACCAGGAAGAGTTTCATCGTGCCTAGGATGGTCTGGGTGATGGTGCGCCCTTCGTGAAAAGCGCGCGGCAGCGTGGTCAGCTCGTTGTTGAGCAGGACGAGATCGGCGACGTCCTTGCTGATTTGCGCACCATCGTTGAGCACGACCGCGAGGTGCGCCTCTTTCAGGGCGGGCACATCGTTCACGCCATCGCCGACCATGGCGGTGAATTCGCCCTGCCGCTTGAGGGCCTGGATGATGCGTTGCTTGGTGCTGGGGTCCACGCGCGCGAAGAGTTGCCCGTTATGCACGGCCGTTTCCAGCTCGGCATCCGAGAGCGCATCCAGCTCGGCGCCTTCGTAAGCGAGGCCGTCGCACAGGCCAGCCTTCTCCGCGATGGCGCGCACCGTGAGCAGGCTATCGCCCGAAATTACCTTGAGCGCCACGCCCTGTTCGGTGAAAGCTTGGAGCGTCTCGGCAATATCGCCGCGCATCGTGTCAGATAGCGTGATCAGGGCGAGCAATTCGCATTCGCCGCTGAGCTCATCTTGCGCGGGCAAAAGGGCATCGGTGGCGCGAGCGAAGGCCAGCACGCGCAGGCCCTGCGCGGAGAGGGCTTCGACTTCCGCTTGTAGCAGCTGGGCATCGGCGGTGGGGAATGGGATTCGTTCCGGCGCGCCGAGCAGGTAGGTCGCTTCTGCGAATTGGATCGCGCCCCATTTGCGCGCGGAGGAAAAGGGGGTCTCCGCCGCTTTGCGGCCAAGCGGGGCGGGCGTGATGGACGCTGATTCGAGGTGGCGGTGGATGGCTTCGGCCGTGCCATTGCGGTGCGCGAGTTGGCCGATGTAGGCGGCGAGCAGCGCGGCGATGGCCTCCGGTTCTTGCCCGCGGCTGGGGCGGATCTCCTGCACGGCGAGCTGGTTCTGCGTCATCGTCCCCGTTTTATCGAAACAGAGCACTGTGACGTTGGCCATGGTCTCGACGGCGTTGACCTGTTGGACGAGCGTGCGTTGGCGGCTGATTTTGATGGCGCCGATGCTGAGCGAGAGGATGGAGACGAGTACCAGGCCCTGCGGCACCAGGCTGGTGACGAAAACGACGGCGTTGCGGATGGTTTGCAGCAGCGATTGCTGGTCGAGCGTGCTGGCGAGCATGACCATCGGCCCGAGCACGAGCATCAGCAAGGTCGTGATTTGCACGAAGGCGAGGATGGTTTGTTGGGTGGGCGTGAGCGTGCGCTTGAAGATTTTGGCGATGGCCGTGAGCTGGTTGATGGAGCTTTCGCGGCCGACGCGCGTGGCGCGCATCCGCCCGCTGCCCGCGAGGCAGAAAGAGCCGGAATGCAACTCGTCGTCGGGCAACTTATGGACGGCGTCCGCTTCGCCGGTGAGCTGGCTCTCGTCCATTTCCAGCGCGTCGGATTCGATGCAGAGGCCATCGACGGCGATGCGTTCGCCGGGGCGGATTTCCAGCAGGTCATCCTGCACGACGTCATCGGCGGAGAGGCGCAACAATTCCCCCGCGCGCCAGACGAGTACCTTGCGGGCGGAGAGGGCGGCGAGCTGGTCGAGTTTGCGCTTGGCGCGCATCTCTTGCAGCATGCCGAGGAAGGAATTGGTGACGACGCTGAAGCCGGCGAAGAAGGCAGTGGAATAATCGCCGAAGAGGACGACGATGAGCAGCAGCGAGAAGAGGACGATGTTGAAGAGGTTGAGGATGTTGTCGGTGAAGATGCGCCAGTAGCTGCGCCCGACACGCGCCTGGAAGCGGTTATCGAGCCCACGCTCGCGGCGCTCAGCGACCTCGGCGGGGGAAAGGCCTTGCGGGAGAGAAGGAGATGAGGCTTGCACTGCCGTCATGACGGGTATTGTAGACGATGGAGATTTATGGATTATGGTGTTGAATAGATCTGATTGAGTGGGTTTTAACTCGTAGTCCTGAAGGAAACTTACTTTGAGACCATTTGGCAATTCGATATGGCTCATGAAGGTCTTGTTATGAGTCCAAATGACGGTAGCGCCGTGTGCATGTGCTGTAGCAGTAATCATGATGTCAGCTATTAGCTTCTTGCGACTTGCATAAGGATCACCTTTTTTAATATCTGATAGAATTTCCCTGATCGCTATTGAGGAAAACATTTCCGCGAATGATTTGGCTGCTCGCAAATCATAATCCGCGATCAACCACTCCTGATTTATTTGAGCAAGAGCATTTTCAGGATTATTTTTGTATTGGGGAACTAAGAGTTCCCCAATAACTATCGTTGGTAAGATAACATCGTCGCCGCGGCTTTCGATTTCAGCAATTAGAGAACTTGATTTATTGATGAGTGTTTTTCTTGCCATTTCATCTTTCGGATTGCTCACGTATTTCAGCACTCCCCATTGGATAATTGGGGTATCTAGGCAAACGATGGTCATGATTCATCTTCACCATTTCCGCGGAGTTCCGCAACGAAGGCGTTAATGTCCTCAATTTCTTGGTAGTTATGTGCTGTTAGATTTGCTAGAGATTCTATCGCCTGAGTTATAGGAACCTGCTTATAAGGAGTGAGATCTGTAATTCGGAATTCTTTTAGTGTCATATCCGTGATATTCCAGGATTGCGATGCCGCGTACTCCGATGCGTTGATAAAGTCGATTCGCCATTTCGCTAGCCAATTTTGTTGAAGTTACCTTGCAGCGTTGCTTGATGCCATTCAGCAAGATCAAATCGGCGAAGGGTGTTGGGTCACCACCAATGCGATACAATATGCCGTAAAGCGTTGTTTTTCCCTTACGGATGATAGGATCGGTCTTTAGAACTACATCGGGCATCACAATCGCCAGCGTTTTGTAGCCCCCGTTGAGATGCCAATATTCCGCAGGTGTATCGTAGCGACGAGAAAAGCTATGAATGCGTTTGGTTGCTTCGATCGCCTTCTGAGGCCAGTTGGCGAAATTGTTATGGTCTACTGCTTCGTAAGGCTACACACCAAATCTCTTTGATATTGTCGTTGTCAGTCACAAAATTATAGACAAGGCTACCGGGTCTAACGGAAGAGAGACCGAAATCTACCTTTTTCTTCCAATTGAATTGGCAGTGAATGCTGTTTCTCGATTAGTGCGCTTACCAGTTTCTCGACCTGGGTAATTATATCTGCAATATCTTGTGGGTCGGCTGGCTTCAGGTGAAAAGTTTTCCTTCTTAAAGCGAAGGCCAAACTTATATTTCGTATCCATTTTCTTCACATCCAGTCACTATTTCTACCAGTATTATACCTGAAATACATGTGTGCCAAGATACAGCAAAGAGGATAGCTTCGCGCGGCATTGCGGCACTGCTACCGCGCGGCCATAATGCGGGCATGACGGCATGGCGAAGCGGTTGGCAGCACGTCTCTGCTCGGCCCTTGCGCTGGATTTTGCTGCTCGCGTTGGCAGCGCGGCTGACGGGTTTGGCGCTCTTCCCTCATTATTTCGATTTGGGGCGGGAGCAAGGGATCATCACGCATGATATTTACGCCCGCAACCTGTTGGAGACGGGTGTCTATGGTTATGAGCGCGGCGTGGCGGATGCCGAGCTGCCGCCCCTTTACAGCGTATTCCTCGCTTTGCTTTATTCGACCGTCGGCAGAGGTTATTGGCAGATCGGCATCGCGCAAAGCCTGCTAGAACTCGCATCGATTGCAGCACTTTACGATATCCTACGTCGGCTCTGGCCCCAGGATGCGCGCTTCTTACGGCCGCAAAGTGCCGACACGCGCCTCTTACGGCCGCAAAGTGCCGACACGCGCGTCGCAGCGCTGGCGGCGCTCTTCTACGCCGCATACCCCTATCTCATCTTTCAGAGTCTGACGATGATCGACACCGCCCTCTACATCGCGGGGGTATATGCCTTGCTCTGGGTGGTCGTGCGCTTGAACGCGGCGCGCAGCGCCCATGTCAGGTGGTTGGGGTTGGCGGGCGGCCTGCTGCTTTGGTTGTTGTTGCTGTTGCGGCCCAATATCATTGTCTTGTTGCCATTCGTGGCGCTCTGGTTGGCCATACGCTGGGGTTGGCTGGGTAGCCTGCGGCGTTTGGTGCCCCTCGTTTTGCTGAGCGCGATCTTCTTGGCGCCCTGGCTGGCCTTCGGCGCCAGTGTGTATGGCCGGCCGGTCTTCATCGCGCTGCATGGCGGCGGCAACTTCCTGCAAGGCAACAATCCTTGCACGGTCGCTTTCTTGCGCGCTGGTTATGATACGTCTTGGATGTCGCTAGACGCCTACGTTCCCGAAGGTGAAAGCGCGAATCTCGCGGAAGAGGATTCCGCCTTGCTCCGCGCGGGGCTGGATTATCTGGCGCAGAACCCCGGCGCGATCCCCGAGCTGCTCTGGGTGAAGTTCTTCGTCTATTGGGGTGTGGACATCTGGCCGCCACAAAATCCGCCGACGGCCGAAAATTTCGCCACTCTAGAAGCCGTTTGCCCCGGGCAGGGGCTGGCAATTGGCGCCGTCAGCGAAGAAGACCCGCTGCGCATCTATGACGAAGCGCCGGAAGCGGGCACCTTCCGCCTGCTCCACCGCTGGTATTTCGGGCCGCTGCTGCTGTTGGCCATCCTAGGGGTGGCGCTTTCCTGGCGGGAATGGCGGCAGGTCTCGTTGCTCTGGGGAGTGCAGCTGAGCATGACATTGGTCTATCTCGCCTTCCACCCGGCCACGCGCTACCGCGCACCGACGGACCCGCTGCTCTTCGTGTTTTCGGCGATTGCTTTGTGTTGGTTGTGGGAGCGGGGGAAAGAGCGGGATTGGTTGCGCTCATTTTCGAGTGTTGATTCGGGTAACTCATAAGATTCTGCTATGAGTACAGCTTTGATTTTGGTGTGAGATACTCTGATGAGTGGGTTTGAGATTGCCTATACAGGCGCAGCATCAACCCTTCACCGCCCCCAGAGTCAAACCGCGAATGAAATAGCGCTGGAAGAAGAGGAACATCAGCAGCGTTGGCAGGCTGGCGATCACCGAGAGCGCGCCCTGCACGCCCCAGGCGCGGCTGTATTGCCCCTCCAGCAACACGATGCCCGCCATGATGGTGCGCGCGGCGTCATTCCTGATCAGGATGAAGGGCCAGAGGAAATCGTTCCAGATCCAGGTGAATTGCAGCGTCGCCAACACCGCCAGCGCCGGCAGGCTCAGCGGCAGCATCACTTTCAGCAGGATTTGCCCTTCGTTGGCGCCGTCGATGATCGCCGCTTCCCGCAGGGCAGCCGGGATCGTCGAGAAGAAATTGCGCAGGAGCAAAGTCGTGATTGGCAAACCGAAAGCCACATGCACGATGATCAGCACCAGGATGGTGTCGTTGATGGGCGTGCGGCTGAAGAGTTGGATGAGCGGGATGATGACGATCTGTGGCGGGAAGAACATCCCGGCCACCACCGCCAGATAGAGCAACTCGCTGCCGCGGAAGGCCAGCCGGCTGAAGACATAGCCTGTCAATATTCCCATGGCGATCGAGAGCGCCGTGGCCGAAAATGTGACTACTACTGAGTTGAGCAGATAGTTGGGCACATTGGTGCTGCCCAGCGCCGTCTCGTAATTTTCGAAAGTGAGCACCTCCGGCCAGCGCCAGAGGCCCTCGCGCCCGATTTCGCGGTTATTCTTGAAGCTGCTCAGCAGCACGCCGAAGGTAGGCACCGAATAGGCGATGACCAGCGCGATGAGCGAGGCATACAGGGCGATGCGCCAGATGCGTTGGTTGCCGGCGGCATCAGTCATAGAGATGCTCCTGGCTGCGGGTGCGCCAGAAATAAAAGACGATGATGACCATCGCCAGCGCGAAGAGCACCACGGAAATCGCGCTGCCATAGCCGGCGCGCAACGAGCGGAAGGTCTCGCGGTACATGTGCACAGCCAGCGTCGTCGAGGCGTAGACCGGGCCGCCCTGGTTGATGACCCAGACGATATCGAAACTGCGCAGCGAATTGATGACCGCCAGCGCGATGACGACCACGCTCGAGGGCAAGAGCAGTGGGATGACCACCCGCCTTAGGGTATGCCAATAATTCGCGCCGTCGATCTGCGCCGCTTCGATCAGCTCCTTCGGCACCGAAGTCAGGCCGGCGAGGAAGATGACCATCGACATGCCGACCTGTTGCCAGGACCAGGCGAAGATGATTGCCGCGAGCGCGGTCTGTGAATCCCCCAGCCAGGCGTTGGTCAGCTCGTCCAACCCCACCAGCTCCAGCAGCTCGTTCAGCAAGCCCCAGCGCGGCTGGTAGATCCATTCCCAGGTCTGGGCGATGACGATCATGGAGATGGTGATGGGCAGGTAGAAGAGCGATTTGAAGCCGTTGGCGAAGCGCACGCGCTCATGCAGCAGGAGCGCCAGGACTAACCCGCCGCCGGTGGGCAAGACGAGCGCCGCCCCCATCCAGACCAGGGAATTACGGATGGAAATGCGGAAGCCGACATCAGTGAAGATGCGCTCGTAATTCGCCAGTCCGATGAATTCGGGCGTGGATTGCGCGCTGATGGTGTATTTCGTGAAGCTGAGGGCGACGGAAGCCAGCAGCGGCCCGATGACGACGACGGCGTAGACGCTCAATGGCAGGGCGAGAAAAGCGATCGTCCAGAGGCGCTGGGAAGTCTTGAGCGACAGGTTCATGCGCCTATCCTAGTGCGAGTGGTCTTAGTTGTCAGTGTCCTATTAAGAGGCCGAGCGGGGCCTGGTTGCGGCCCCGCTCGTTGTGTCGGTCGTGAAGCTCGAACGGTGTCTGGCTGCTCGGCTTCGCTCGGCGATTACTGGGCGAAGCCTTCGACCGCGCAAGCCTGCGTGGTGGCCAGCGTGCCGGCGATGTCGCTGGAATCATCCATGAAGGCGGAGAACATATCCAACCCGCATTCGGCGACCGGCGGCGTGGTGGCCAGATCATAGTTGAAGGCGTAGACCGCCGCGTTAGCGATGCTCGCGCCCGCTTTGGCCGCCACGACGTCGTAGGCCATCGGGTCGACATTGACATTGGGCGAAATCGAGCCAAAGCTAGTGTTCCAGAGCGTCTGCGCATCCACATCGTTGATGAGGAATTCGAGCAGCGCGCCGGTGGTTTCAGCGTTGGCGTTGGCGGTCATCACCCAGCCATCAATCGGGCCGACGCCCGCTTGTGGGACATCGATGTGGAGATGTGGGTGGACCGGCGGGAAGTCGAAGAAGTCATAGTCTTCGCCGGGGACGAGGTCTTGACCCTTCCAGTAGCCGCCGATCCAGGTGCCCATCAGGGTGAGGGCCGCTTCGCCATTGGCGACTTGATCGGCCGCATCCACCCAATCGTAAGCGTTGGCGTCGTCGACGAAGTAGCCAGCGTCGATGAGCGATTGCCACACTGTCATCGCGTGGACGACTTCGGGATCTTCATAGGAAGCGTCGCCAGCCATGAGCGCGGCGCGATAGTCCGGCCCGGCGGTGCGCAGCAGCAGGTAATCGAACCAGAACTGGCCCGGCCAGCGGGCCAGTGTACCCAGCGCGATCGGGTCGATGCCTTGCGCCTCGAAGGCCGCGAAGGCTTCCAATAGGCCAGCCCAGGTATCCGGCACTTCGATGCCCGCTCCCGCCCAGACTTTCGGGTTGTAGAAGAGGGCGGCGTAGTGGATGTTGAAGGGGATGAAATAGCGCGAGCCGTTGTACATCGTGGCCGCGCCAGCGACGCCGGCCGGCACCACGTCATCCAGCCCGGCCGCATCCCACAGGTCATCGATGGGCTGCAAGGCGCCGGCATCAACGACGAATTGCACGCGCGCGCCGGCCCAATAGGAGAAGGCATCCGGCAGCACGCCCGCGGCAACGCCAGCGAGGATACCCGTTTTGAAGTCTTCGTGGCCGATCGGGCTATCCACAACCGCAATGCCCGACATCTCCGTGAAACTACCCATGATGGTGTTCAGGTTGTCCTGGTTCAACTCGCCCGAGAAATAGTGCGAGATGGTGACTTCGTCCTGCGCGAGGCCGGGCGCGGCCAGGGCGCCGAGGGCCAGGAGCGCGACGAACACGAACATAAACTTGCGATTCATGTTTCCTACCTCCGTCCTTTCTAGCAGAGCATCGTATCCGAACGTGGCCGGCGACTGAGCGGAGCAGCACCCGCCATCGTTGACATATTATACCGATACGAATTACAATACGCAACAAATCAGCAAAATAGTGGTTGCGAACCGTGGCCGAAATCCAAACTTTAGCGCGTGGCCTACAAATCATGAACCAACTCGAAGATGCCCCTGAGGGCCTCTCCGTAACCCATATCGCGCGCCAGCTACAGCTGGAGAAGAGCAGCGTCTCGCGTTTTTTGCGCACGCTGCATAATTATGGATATGTCGAGCAGGACGAGCGGACGCGCCGCTACCGCCTCGGCGCGCGCCTGGTCGCTCTGGGGCAGCGGCGTTTGCACCAATTCACCCTGCGCGAGCAGGCGCGGCCCTTCTTGCGACAACTGGTGGACGAAACGGGCGAGTGCGCGCACCTGGCCGTCCTGACGCGCGCGCAGGCGTTCTACGTCGACCAGGTGGATACCTCGGCTTCGCTGCGCGTCTCGACAGGCATCGGCACCATGGCGCCGCTGCATTGCACCGCGCTCGGCAAAGTGCTATTGGCGTTTGGCGAAATGCAACCGGCCGCGGAGCTGCCCGTCTACACGCCGCAGACCATCACCGACGCGGCGGAGTTGGCCCGCCAGCTGGAGCAGACGCGCGAGCTGGGCTACGCCCTCGACGACGAGGAATACACCATCGGTGTGCGCTGCCTGGCGGCGCCCGTCTGGGGGGAAGGCGGCGCGCTGGCCGGCGCGATGGGCATCTCCGGCCCGGCGGCGCGCCTAACG
Source organism: Phototrophicaceae bacterium (assembly GCA_965237765.1). Lineage (GTDB taxonomy): Bacteria > Chloroflexota > Anaerolineae > Aggregatilineales > Phototrophicaceae > WTGJ01. Next base: position 896,573 of record OZ250157.1, on the reverse strand, counting down.
CTGGGGCGCCTGCCTGGCATGGCCCGCCTCGTGATGGACAGCGCGCGCGCATGCAGCCGCGAATTGCAATATGCGGAGGCGCAGCCGATGAGCCGCGCCGCCGGGGGAAGGTGAGGAGAACGCATCGTATGGATCAACTCCGCGTCGGTTTCATCGGCACCGGTCGCATCTCCGATTTGCACGCGCTGGAATATCTGGCCAACGAACGCGCCGAAATCGTCGCCGTCTGTGACGCGAATTTGATGCTGGCGCAGGAGCGCGGCGCAAAATGGGGCGTCGATCCCGCGCGCATCTTCGCTAATTACGAAGACCTGCTCGCCCTCGAAGCGGTCGATCTGGTCGAAATCCTGCTGCCGCATCACATGCATCGAGACGCGACGGTGGCCGCCGCCCGCGCTGGTAAGCACATTTCCTGCCAGAAGCCGATGGCCCTTAGCGTAGCCGAGGCGGATGAGATGGTCGCGGCGGCGAAGGACGCGGGCGTCGTGCTGAAAATCTTTGAGAATTTCCTCTTCTACCCGCCGGTACAGCGCGCGAAGGCCCTCATCGAGGCCGGCGAAATCGGTGAGCCGCGCACCATCCGCATCAAGAGCAACTCCGGCGTAAGCGAAACGCAATGGGATGTGCCGCAATACGCGCTCGCCTGGCGCTTCGACCCCGAGCGTTGCGGCGGCGGGCCGCTGGTCTGGGATGACGGTCTGCATAAATTCGCGCTCGCCTGGCACTTCTTCGGGATGGCCGAAGAGACGCACGCCTGGATTGGCGAGACGGACCTCGGCGGCGTCATCCTCGATGCGCCGGCTATCGTCTCCTGGAAATTCCCCGGCAACCGCTTCGGCAGCTTCGAAGTGGTCTGGTCGCCAGAATTGCAGCTGGAGACGCAGCAATACGCCCAGGATGACCGCATCGAGATCACTGGCACGCGCGGCGTCATCTGGATCACGCGTGGCCACGCCAAGATGATGGATATCCCGCCCGTCATCCTCCACCGCGACCGCCAGACGCGCACTTTCTCCGATATGCCGGTCGCCTGGTCGGAAAGTTTCGTGCGCTCGACGCGGCAGGGCATCGAAGCGCTGCTGGCGGGCGAGGCGCCGGTGCTCACCGGCGAGCAGGGGCGCGAGATCTTGCGCTTCGCCCTTTCGGCGCAGGAATCAGCGCGCGAGGGCCGGGCCATTCGCCTGGATTGACGCGCAACGCACGGGCGCTGATGAGTCGCTTCGCTGCGCTATAATCCACGAGTGCACACCCGAAAACGAACGGAGGATGGGCCATGCGGTATGAGATGCTGATTGACGGTGAATGGCGCGAGGCGCTTGGCGGCGGCCGTTGGGCCGTTACCAACCCGGCCACGGAAGAGACGTTCGTCGAGGTGCCCTATGGCGATGCGGCGGACGCGGAGGCGGCCATCGCGGCGGCGGCCGCCGCCCTGCCTGGCTGGCGGGCACGCTCTGTCTATGAGCGTTGCGCCATCCTCGCGCGCGTTGGCGAAGCCATCCTCGATCGGCTCGATGAGCTGGCGCCCATCATGACGCAGGAATGCGGCAAACCCCTGGCCGAAGCGCGCGGCGAATGGATGGCCACCGCCTATCATTTCGAGTGGTTCGCCGAAGAGGGCAAGCGCGCCTACGGCCGCGTGATCCCGCCGCGTAACCTGGGCAAGCGTTACCTGGTCATTAGGCAGCCGGTGGGCGTCGTCGCCAGCATCACTGCCTGGAATTTCCCGGCGCTATTGGCTTCCCGCAAATGGGCACCAGCGCTGGCGGCGGGCTGTACGGTCATCGGTCGGCCGAGCGAGCTGACGCCGCTTTGTTCGATGGCCATCGCCAACCTGCTGGTGGAAGCGGGCCTGCCGCCGGGCGTGTTGAACCTGGTGAATGGTGACCCGGCGGCCCAGGGCGCGGCCTTCCTCGCCTCGCCACAGGTCGCCAAGGTCAGCTTCACCGGCTCGCAGCGCGTCGGGCGGATTTTGATGGAAGGCGCCGCGCAGAATCTGCAGCGCCTCTCGCTCGAGCTGGGTGGCAGCGCGCCAGTGCTGGTCTGCGAGGATGTGGATATCGACTGGGCGGCCGCGCAGGCCATCGCCGCCAAATACCGCAACAACGGCCAGGTCTGCATTTCGCCCTCGCGCTTCTACGTGCAGGAGCCGATTTACGAAGATTTCCTGGAAGCGACGGCCGCGGCCGCCGATCGCCTCGTGCTCGGCAATGGCCTGGAGCAGGGCGTGACGACCGGTCCGATGGTAACCGCCGCCGGCCGCGAGAAGGTGCAGGATTTCGTCGCCGACGCGCTGGAGAAGGGCGCGCAACTGGTAACCGGCGGCGCGCGCCCGGCCTCGCTGGAACAGGGGTATTTCTACGAGCCGACCGTGATGGCCCAGGTTACGCCGGCCATGAAGCTGGGCTGCGATGAGGTCTTCGGCCCGGTGCTGGCGGCTTCCACCTTCGAGACGCTTGATGAGGGCCTGGCGCTGGCCAACAGCACGCCCTTCGGCCTGGCCGGTTATGTGCTCACGCATGATATGACGACGGCGGTGCGCGCCTACGAGGGCCTGGAATTCGGCATCGTCGGCGTGAACGACCTAACGCCGGCCACCCCCGAAGCGCCCTTTGGTGGCGTCAAGCAGAGCGGTTTTGGGCGCGAGAGCGGGCAGGAGGGGCTGGAGGGCTACCTGGAACCGAAGCTGGTCTCGTTGGGTTTGACATAACGCAAGGACCGGGCTGACGGGCTGTCGCTGGATGGATGAGGGTGCGCGCGGCTACACACGCCGCCTCACGGAATATGGCGATCGTGAGTTCGCGCGCTTCGTGCGCCTTTCTTTCGCCAGCTCGCAGGGCTTCACGCCGACGACGCTCGGCAAACCCATCATCGGCATCGTCAATACCTATAGCGAGCTGAACAATTGCCACCGCCTGCTGCCGGATTTGGTGGCGGCGGTGAAGCGCGGCGTCTGGGCGGCGGGCGGGCTGCCCCTCGAATTCCCCGTCATCTCGCTGGGCGAGATCTTCCTACACCCGACGAGTATGCTGTTGCGCAACCTCATGTCGATGGACGTGGAGGCGATGCTGCGCGCGCAGCCGCTGGATGCGGTGGTGCTGCTCGGCGGTTGTGATAAGACCTTGCCGGCTTTGCTGATGGGCGCCGCCAGCGCCGATATCCCGGCCATCGCTGTCGCCGCGGGGCCGATGCTCCCGGGCGTTTACGAAGGCGAGCGCGTCGGCGCCTGCAGCGATTGTCGCCGCTTCTGGGGCGCTTACCGCCGTGGCGAGCTGGAGCGCGGCGCGCTGGCAGAGCTGGAAACGCAGCTGGCGCCCACGGCCGGCACCTGCGGCGTGATGGGCACGGCCAGCACGATGGCCTGCCTGACCGAAGCGCTGGGGATGATGTTGCCCGGCGGCGCGGCCATCCCCGCCGTCTACGCCGAGCGCCTGCGCCACGGCGAATGGAGCGGCCAGCGCGCCGTGCGCCTTGCCGAAGAAGGCCTGCTCCCCAGCCAGATCATGACCGAACCCGCTTTCGAGAACGCGCTGCGCGTCCTGCTCGCCATCGGTGGCTCGACGAACGGCATCATCCACCTCACGGCCATCGCCGGGCGGCTCGGGATTCGCCTCACGCTCGATCAGCTGAACGAACTGAGCGCGCAAACGCCAGTGCTGGCCGCCGTCAAGCCTTCGGGCGAGAATTACATGGTCGATTTCCAGCGCGCCGGCGCCCTCGATGCGTTGCTGCCGGAATTGCGCGCTGAGCTGCGGTTGGAGGCGCGCACGGTATCCGGACAGACCTTGGGCGAGCGCCTGGAGATTCGGCCGCCGCGCCCGCCTGATGCCCGCGTGATCTACCCGCGCGCGCAGCCCTTTCAGGATAAAGGGGCGCTCGTGGCGCTGCGCGGCAACCTGGCGCCGAGCGGCGCCATCCTCAAGCGCTCTGCCGCCAGCCCGAATTTATTGCAGCACCGCGGCCGAGCGGTCGTCTTTCGGTCGTTGGCGGATCTGGCGGCGCGCGTCGACGACCCGCTGCTGGATGTGCGCGCCGAAGATGTGCTCGTGCTGCAGAACGCGGGTCCGCGCGGCGGTCCGGGCATGCCGGAAGCGGGCTATTTGCCCATCCCGAAGAAGCTGGTGGGCGTGAAGGACATGTTGCGCCTATCCGACGCGCGCATGAGCGGGACGGCCTTCGGCACGGTCGTGTTGCATATCGCGCCCGAAGCGGCCGCCGGCGGGCCGCTGGCGCTGGTCCGTGATGGCGATGTCATCGAGCTGGATACGGCCAACGCGCACCTCACGCTGGCGGTGGACGAGCGCGAATTGGGGCGGCGGCGCGCAGCCTGGCGGCCGCCGCCGCTGCCAGGGCGCGGTTACGAGCGGCTGTATCATGAGCAGGTACAGGGCGCGGACCTCGGCGCCGATTTCGCCTTCTTGCGGCACGAAGCGCTAACGGACAACGGGACAACGGACTGAGCGCGGGCGGCTAATTCTCGGTGGGCAACGCGATTTCGTCGATGGCGAAAGGCAGGCGCGCCGGCACCAACTGCGACACGATCGAAACCTGGTCCCAGTTCGTCGCATAAAGGCGGCCGTCGGAATGCGCTACATCGCTGATGCCGCGGAAACCTGCGGCGATGACTTCCAACTTTCCCGCGCGCAGGCGTAACAGCTGATTCTGCCCGAGCGCGGCGAGATAAATTTCGCCGCCGGCCGTGATGGTGAGGCCATCGAAGCCCGGCGGTTGTGGCGCTTCGCCATGCGTGTATAGGATTTCCGTGTCGGCGGGTGGGTCATCGCTGGCGACGGGCACGCGGTAGATTCGCCCGCCGATCGGCTCGCTGATGAGCAATGCGTCCCGCGCGGCGTCGTAGGCCAGGCCGATCGGGTCCGGGTCGGGTGTGTTCGCGTCTGGCGGCGGCCGCCACCAGATTTCGCCAGCGCCGGCCGGCGTGAAGCGCCAGATGACATTCGCCCCCAAATCGCTGACATAGACGTTGCCGGCCGCATCGAGGGCGATGTCATCAGGAAGTTGCATAGTGGGCACGCTGGCGAAACGCCGCAATTCCCCCGCGGACGAGAGCGTGTAGATGGCCGGGTCTGCGCTGCCTTGCCCGGCGCCGATCGCGCCGTCGACGATATAGAGCGTGCCATCCGCCGCGACGGTGAGCCCGGAAACGGAATACAGCGTGGCGCGTGCGCCAGGGATCTCATGCGCGCCGCCGCGCGCGTCGATGCGCCAGAGCGCGCCGCTGGCGAAGCTACCGGTAAAAAGCGTGCCATTCGGCGCGCTGGCTAGGGCGGCGGGGTAGGCGTCGTCGTCGGGCAGGACGGCATATTCGCGCACGGTCGCGCCGGCCAAGCTGGCCGTGGCGAGCTCGCGTTCGCCGGCGCGGAGGGCGCTCAGCAATAAGGCGACGCTGAAACCGAGGATGGCGACCGCGGCGATGATGAGGGCGATGGCGATGATGACGGCGCGGCGGCGGCTTGGTGGGCGGGCGGCGTTCATGGCGCCATTCTACTGCATTGGCCGAATTCATTCGGGCGCCGCCTTGTCCCCGACCGTCGCTATAATGGTCGTGAGATTACCCGGGCAAGGATCCGTTCATGGAAGAAGCGCACCTCCCCACCATCGCCGATATCCAGGCTGCGCACAAGCGCCTCGCTGGGCAGGCGCATGAAACGCCTATCTTCACATCGCGCAGCCTGGATGAGCGCGTCGGCGCTTCGGTTTTCCTCAAAGCGGAAAATATGCAGCGCGGTGGCGCGTTCAAATTCCGCGGCGCCTACAACATCATCTCTCAATTGAGCGCGGCCGAACGCGCGCGCGGCGTCATCACCTATTCCTCCGGTAACCATGGGCAAGCGGTCGCGCTGGTTTCGCGCATCTTCGGGGCGCCGGCCACAGTGGTCATGCCCGATAACGCGCCGGCCAGCAAGCGCGCCGCCACGGCTGGTTATGGCGCGCAGGTCGTCGATTACGCGCCCGCAGAAGCGGAGCGCGAAGCGATCGCCCGTCAACTCGCCGCCGAGCGCGGTTACGTCGTCATCCCGCCTTACGATCACCCGCATATCATCGCCGGCGCGGGCAGCTGCGGCCTGGAATTCCTGGAACAAATCCCCACATTGGACGCCATCCTCACCCCCTGCGGCGGCGGCGGTTTGCTGAGTGGTGTGGCGCTGGCGGTGAAAGAAACCCGCCCCGCCTGCCGCGTCATCGGCATCGAGCCCGAGCTAGCGGATGACGCGGCGCGTTCCTTCCGGACGGGCGTGCTGCATACGACGCGCAACCCGCCGACCATCGCCGACGGCACGCGCACGCCGTCGCTCGGCCAGCTGAATTTCGCGCTCGTGCTGCGTTATGTGGACGCGCTGGAGACGGTGACGGAAGAAGAAATCAAGGCGGCGGTCCGCATACTCTTTTATCGGCTGAAGCTGGTCGTCGAGCCGTCGGGCGCGCTGGGAGTAGCGGCCTTGCTGAGCGGGCGTCTGCCGGAATTGCGCGGCAAGCGGGTTGGCGTCGTCCTCAGCGGCGGAAATATGGATGGCGCGACGTTCTGCGCGCTCTTGCCGAACGCGGGATGAGCGAAGATCGCGCGCCTAGGCTCTCGATCGTCATCGTCAATTACAACACGCGTGAGGATTTGCGCGCCTGTTTGCGCGCTCTGACTCATGCCAGCGAAACCCCACAAATCATCGTGGTGGATAATGCTTCCCAAGATGGCAGCGCGGCCGCCGTTCGCTCCGAATTCCCAGCGGTGGAATTGCTGGCCTTCCCCGAGAACCGCTGGTATTGCGGCGGCAACAATCTGGGGCTGGCGCGGGCGCGCGGGAAATACGCCATATTGCTGAACCCGGATACGGAAATTGAGGCCGATGCCCTCACGCGCCTGGTCGATTTTATGGAGCAGCAGCCGGACTATGACGGTTGCACAGGGCAAATGTATTACCCCGATGGGGCAATACAACAAACGGGCTCTCGTATACCCACGTTTTCATATTTATTATTGCAATACAGCGCGTTGGGGCGGTTGTTGTCGGGCGCTCGGATGAAGATTTGGCAGCGGCATTCCTACGCGGATTGGGAGCGGAAGACGGACCGCGATATCGCGGTGATGCCTGGTTCCTGCTTCCTGATGCGGCGCGAAGCGTTGCGCTTGGATGAACGCTACCTGCTGTATTTCTGGGAGGACTCGCATTCAGCCGCGCGGCGAAAGGCGGGGCGTGCTTTGCGTTTCCGTTACCTGAGCGCGGCGCGCATCATGCATCATGAAAGCAGCAGCACACGCAACCGGCTGGCCCAGAGGATCTTCTTCCGTGACTTGGCGGCCTACCTGCGCGTGCAATATGGTTTGCTTGCCTGGGCGCTCTGGTGGGTCTGCGCGTTACCGCTGCGGCTCTGGCTGGAATGGCGCCCGCGCCGCTAGGGTGCAGCTGACACGAAGCGCACCTCGAAGAGCTTCGGCCAACCCTTGCCCGTGATGAAAAACGAATCGTTCTCGGGATGATAAGCGATGCCGTTGAGCACATCGCCGCCGCCCAATTGGGCGCGCTCTTCTTCGGTGAGCAGGCCGCTGGCGTCGATCAGGGCCGTTACGTGCATGTCGATCTTATCCAGCACGGCGATGAAATCGGTCCGCCAGAGGTTGACGTAGAGCGACTCGCCCACGCATTCCAGCTCGTTGAGGAGGCCGGATTGCAAGGGTTGCCCACCATAAGTGACCATACCGCGGATGATGAGCGAGAAGTCTTCCGTGTCGCGCAGGCTGATATAGGGCGAGCCGTCACTCATGTACAGGTAGCGCCCGTCGTGGCAGAGCCCCCAGCCCTCGCCCTCGTAAGGGATCGTCTCGAGGATTTCCAGGCTGGCGCGGTCGTACACGGTCGCCTGGCCGGCCGTCCAACTCAGCTGGATCAGGCGCTCGCCCACGCGGGCCAGGCCCTCACCGAAGAAGGCGTTGCCATGCGTGACTTGCTGCTGCGCGGCGCCATCCTCGATGCGCACGCGCCGCACCGTCGTCTCGTAACCGGAATTGGGATAACCCGAAGAACCGGTGCTCTCGTAGAGCTCACCCTCAAAAAAGAGCAATCCCTGGGTGTAGGCGTCGCTATCGTGCGGGTAGGTGGCGAGGACCTCGGGCACCAGGCTGAGGACCGTATTCGTTGGCGCTTGTGCCAGCGCGCTGCCCACGAGGAGCAACAGCGCCAGGCAAAGAAAACCGAGTTTCACCCGCATGGTAGCCTCCATCCACCGCGCAGCAATTATAGCAACCACGGCGCTTGATAGCGCGCCCGCTGCGGATTAGAATTGCGCGACTATGTCTGCAGAACCGCCCAACACCATCTTTGAAATCCGCGAATACATCGTCGCCCTGCGGCAACGAGAGGCGATGACGATCGGCGGCATGGCCCTCACCCTGCGCGGGCTGATCCGCTGCCTCGGCGAAACGCAGCAGCTGGATCTCTATTTTGTGGAGGAGCAAGACGCAAACCCGCCGCCGCAATTCGACGTGACGGCGAAAAAAGGGCGCATGGTCTTACCCTTTCGCGATTTGCCTATCTTCCTCGATTTGCTGCGCAACGAAGGTCCCATCTACGCCCATATGCGCTCCGACAAACCCGAATGGAGCAGCATCACCACCGCGCGCGAGCCGGTCGGCGAAGGGGAGTAAGCGTTTGCCGCAGCAACCGCGGCGTTTGCCGGGGCAACCGCGACGCCGGAAATGAGCGCCATCAGCCACCGGCCCTACGCCGGCCTCTCCGACCTATACGCCATGAAAGACACGCTCACCGCCAACTGGCGCGCCGGCTATGCCTCCTACCATCGCGGCGATCTAGATTGGTGGCTACTTCCCGAAGAATTGGGCGTGTCCCCTGAAGAGATGATCGAGATCTGGTTCACGGCAAAAGGCAATTGCCTCGGCTGGGTGGTATTCGTGGAAGCGCGCGCCGATTATGACGTCGTCATGCATCCCGATTGGCGCGGCAGCGCTTTGGAGCGCAAATTGCTGCGCTGGGCAGATGCGCGCCTGACCGCCGCCGCGCGGCAACATGGCAAGACGCGCGTGCGGGCACTTCGCCGCCGTAAGACGCGCGTCTGCGCTTTTGTCTTCGCGGATAACCCCTTTCAACGCGCAATCCTGCGCGAAATGGGCTATACGGAAGCGGACGATGTCATCTTGTATTCGCAGCCACTGCCACCGCAGCCACTGCCGCCTCAGCCACTGCTGCCCATCGCCTTACCGACCGGCTTTCACTGGTTGCCGCCGATGCGCGTGGAATGGGCCGCCGCCCGCGCCGCCGCCCATGCCGATGCCTTCCACCCATCGAAAATTTCACCTGCCGCCTACCGACGCTTCATGCGCAACGCGCCCGACTATGAGGGTGAGTTGGATGTCGTTGCCGTCGCGCCCGATGGACAACACGCCGCTTTCGCCAAAGTCTGGCTGGATGAAGAGACTGCGGAGGGCCTCTTCGAGCCGGTGGGGACGCGCCGCGCATACCAGCGCCGCGGCCTAGGGAGGGCAGTCTTGCGCGAAGGGCTGCGGCGCATGTGCGCGCGCGGCATGACGCAGGCCATCGTCGGTTGCGATGCCAATAACGAGGGCACCCAGGCCTTTTACCGCGGCGCCGGCTTTCGCGAACAAACGCGCATCCTCTGTTGCCGGCGCGAATTAGCCGTCAAATCGGCCTAAGGTGCTGGTTTTGGGCGTAGCGCGGGTGTCGTGGCGGTGGCTCGGAAATGAGGTGTACCACCAATTGCGGTGGCGGAAGCAATACCGTTTGTTGGGTAGTTGTGAATTTTAAAAAATGGTTGCTCTTACGGGTTTTGTGAATTTTGTGATTCGGAGGGATGTTGGGTTGTCCTCTTATTTATAGACTGTTGATAGAATGAGGAGTGGCGCAAGCGATGGCTGAGTCAGGTGGTTTTCTGTCCCGTGAAAGAGCGATATTCCTGGCGGTGCTAGTTCTGGCTGGCCTGGCTGTAATGTTCTGGTACGCCGCGAACCGAGAAGCGGACACGGCGGTGGGAGAGCTGAACCCGGAGGCTTTTGCGAAGCTGCTCCAGATGGCGCCAAACGAACGGAATGGGATGATGTTTCCCGAAGAGTGGCTGGAGCAGTTCCCGTACTCCTCGTCGGCTTATGCGCAATATGCGGAAGGTTTAGCGGCCGATACGCCCTGCGCCAGCTGGGAGAATGACGGTATCCGATGGTGGGACCGTAGCGCGGTGTCGTGGGAGAGATTTCCAGAACATGTGGAAGAACAGCCGGAGTTGTTGGTGGGTTGGGATGTGGTCGTAGCGTTCCCGGTTTTTCGTTTCTGCGGTTTTCCCTCCCCTTATCCAGAGAAGCCAGTGGAAACGACGGCGTCACCGTGAAATAGCAGCGCGATGGAGAGCGACGGGACGCTGTCCGCATTTTCGGGCAGCGTCCTTTTTCGTCGGCGCCAGGTAGGGGTAGTTTGAAGATCGAGGCCGGATTCGCAAGTGGTTTCGGAGGGCATCTCCGAATATCGCGCCCGGCTATAGGATCTTGAGTAGCGATGTGCCTTTTAGCGCGCGCCGCTGGCTTCGCTCATTTGCCGACCAAGGGCGTCGCGGCGGTCGCTGGCATCATGGAGGCCGCTGGCGCGTGGGTCGGCAGCAAGTCGCCGTAAATGTCTTCCCGACGGTCTTGATAGACGGGGATGATCGCCCGCGCGTCGGCCACAGCTGCCAAATCCAGCTCGGCCGTGAGGAGCGCCGGTTCGCTGTCGCCTTCGACCAGGTAACGGCCCCAGGGATCGATGATGGCAGAATATCCACCAACGACCAGTGAGCCGCTGTTGCCCGCGCCATTGCAGGCGATTACATAGCATTGATTCTCGATGGCGCGCGCGCGCAGCAGGGCCCGCCAATGCTCGATGCGCACTGCTGGCCATTCGGCGGGCAAGATGAGCAGCTCCGCGCCCGCCAGGGCATATTTCCGCAGCAACTCCGGAAAGCGCAGATCGTAGCAAATCGCCATACCCGCGCGCGCCCAGGGCAGCTCCAACAACACTCCCTCGTCGCCTTCGATCAGGTAACGGTCTTCCTCCAGCAAGCGGAAGAGGTGCAGCTTACGGTAACGGCCGAGCAGGGCGCCATCGGGGGCGAAGGCGGTGGAGCAATTGGCGATGCCCGTGGGCTGCTTTTCGAGCACGGTGCCAATGACGGTGATTCCTTCGCGCATCGCGATCTCGCGCATGACGGCGAAGCTGCCACCGGGATATTCCGAGGACAATTCGTCCGCCCGTTCGAGGTCATAGCCGCTCGACCACAGCTCGGGCAGGATGAGCAATTGGCTGCCGCGCTGGGCCGCTTCGTGCGCCAAACAGGAAGCGGCATCGTGGTTGGCCGCCAAATCGCCAAAGGCAATGGACATTTGCGCCAGGCTGACCGTCAACTTATCCATGGGAAAGATCCCTTGCTGCCTGCGGAGGTTAATGATCTTAGCCAATCGGTGGTAATTCGTCAACGACGCGCTTGCCAGAAGGCGATGAGGCGTTCCACACGCTCGGCCAGTGGCAGGCTGTTCAGCGCGAGCGTCTCGACGCCATCCTTCCCGCGCAAGGCTTCCTCCGCGCGCAGCGCTTCCAGCAGGATGGCCCGTTGCCCGCGATCGTGATAGCGTTCACCCCAGGCGCGGTGACGGGCGCTCAGGGCCTCGTCCAGCGAGGTATGCGGTACGAGCACAATTCCGGTCGGCCGCAAACGCGGCAGCGCGTCCCCCAGCAGCAGCAAGCTGGGCGCGATGCTCAGCAGCATATCGCGGCGCAATACGGTCATTTCCAGCCAGGTCATCAGCTCCAGTTTGAGGCGAGCGCTGCCGAGGCGTTCGCGCGTCTCGGCCGGCGCCTCGCCCAGAAATTGCGCCAGCTCCACATCGCCATTAAGGTAACGCAGGCCCAATTGCGGCGCGGCGCGCGCGGCCATGAGGGGGATATCGGGCAGGGTAGCGCCACTCAGAATCAGGTTTTTCCCATCGAAATAGGGTCGGAGCTGGGTCATGCGCGCTCTTCCAGCCAGGGCACGAGCTCCGCGAATGAATGGATGGTGGCGTCTGGCGTGATGGGAAAGAGCGGCGTGGTTTGCGAGGCGATATCTTCGCCAGGGCGGGCGCGCCAGACCGCGGCCATGCCCGCTTCCTGCGCGCCGTGGATATCGGCCACCAGGTTATCGCCGACGAAGATCGCCTCCTCCGCGCCGACGCCCAGCTTCCCCAGCGCGCGCTCGAATATGGCGCGATGCGGCTTCAGGTAACCGACATCGGCGGCCGCGAGGCGGCAATCGGGGAAGAATTCCAGCAGGCCGTGCGCGCGCAGCGTCCCATCCCGCAGCGACATCGGTTGGCTGGCGTTGGTGACGAGGCCGAAGCGCAGGCCGCGCCGCCGCAGCGCGCGCAGGGCCGGTAACACATCCGGAAAGGGTCGGACGCCGGGCGGCGGATCGTCGCCATATGCCGCCAGCAGCGCCTCCCGTTCGCAGCGGGCGTCCGAGACGCCCACGGCCGCCAGCGCATGCGTCAGAATATCGACCAAATGCGGCGCGACCAGGTTCCGTTTGCTGCGGCGCCACCTGGCTCGGAGTTCACGAAAGAACGCTTCGTCAAAGCGGGGGTAGGGCGGCACCGGGCCGTGCTTCGCCAACCACAGCCAGACGCGGCGCAGGCAACTTCGCTCGTAGTCCTGCCAGGCCTGCGGCATCGCCGCGCTCCAATCGAGCAGGGTATCATCCATATCGAAGAGGATGGCGTGGATGGGATGGTTGGCAGCCATCAGGCGCTGGCGTTCACCTGATGAGTAGCCCGCCTATGGTTCTGAAAATCCTCGATCAGGGTGCGAATGCGCTCAATCGAAGCCGCCTGTTCCGGGAGGCGCTCGCGCAGCAGGCTCAGCGTATCGCGCAGGCTTTGCAGGGGATAAGGCGAATCGTCCGGCGACACTTCCAGCGCCATTTGCAGCACGGATTCGGCCTCCGCGCTCTTGCCCAGGGCCAGGCGCGAGGCGACGAGGTCGGCATAAGCCCAGTAATTATCCACCTGGGCTCGCACTTCCGCATGAGCCAATTCCTCGACGCGGCGGTAGGTCTCTAGCATTGGCTCGCGTTTTCCTTCTTGCAGGTATAACAGCGCCAGGTTGCTGAAGGGATAGGAAGAATGCGGCGTTACGCGGGCTGCGCGCTCGTAGGATTGGCGCGCGGCTTCGAGCTGGCCGCGCTGGCGGTAGAGGCTGCCCAGCGGCCCCCACCAGGATTCGCCATCGTCATCCACCAATTTGGGTACGGCGGTCAACGCGCGCAGCAATTGCTCTTCGGCGCGGTTGAGGAGCAGGTCACGCTCCGGACTGGGTGACATGCGTTCCGCCTGGCGCCGGAAGGCGAGGCCGAGGGCCGCCTGCGCGGGCGCGAACTCGGGGTCGATCGAGAGCGCGCGCTCCAGGCTATCGAGTGCCGCCGGCAGGTCACCCTGGTTAACGAGCACGTAGCCCAGGCGATAATGAGGGACGGGCACACTGTCGTCGAAGGCGATGGCGCGGCGGTAAGTATCGATCGCGCCGGCGTAATCCTGCGCGCGGTACTGCCGTTCGCCGAGGTGGAGCAGGGCAAGGGCCAGCGCGGAGTTATGGGCGGCGGCGCGCGTTTGCTCGGCTTGCAGGCGCAGCTCGGCGCGCAGTTCGTTCAGCTCATCCTGCCGCGTTTGCAAATTGAGCTGCATCTGGGCGGCGGCCGATTGTTGCTCGCGCAAAATATCGGCGCGCGTCCGGTCTAGTATGGCCGTGGCGCGTATGAGGCGGGTGAAGCCGAAGATGGCGGCGGAGATGCCGAGGACGGTCGCCAGAAAGCCGATCGCTTCGAAGAGGCTGAGCAAGTCAAAGGCCTGGCTGACGGCGCGTTCGGCGCGTTCGGCCGCAGCCAGCGCGCGCTGGGTGGCGTCTTCCTGCGCGAATGACGGCGCTGCGGATGCCAGCAGCCACAACAGCAGCGGCAGCGCCCGTCGGATTCTATGGATCACCCGGCTCCGGAATGAGCAGCACTTGCCCCACGGAGAGCGCATTGGGGTTCTCCAATTCGTTGAGCGAGATGATGGCATCCATGCTCACGCCGTAACGCAGGGCGATCTGGTAAAGGTTGTCGCCGGCGGCAACGGTATGGCGGGTGGCGATGTTGGGCGCGAGGCTGGGCGTGAGCGTGGGGAAGCCGGTGGCGGTGGCGATGGCCGTGGCGGTCATTTCCGCCTTACTCAGGCTTGGGTCACAATTCGGCAACCAGAGCACGTCGCCGGGGTAGATGGATTCGTCTTCCAGGGTCGGGTTGTGGGCCAAGATTTCGTTGGTGGTCGTGTCATAGGCGAGGGCGATGGCGAAAAGGCTGTCGCCGCCCCGCACGGTGTAGGTGCAACGATCGCCCGGCGATGGCAGCGTGGGCAGGATGGTGGGCGATGGCGTGGGCGAATGATAGGGTGTTACTGTTTCCGTCATCGGCGGGAGCGTAATGGGGCCGAGCGAGCCGGCGGGGGTGATGTAGGAGCTCGCTTCCTCCGCCGCAGCGTCTGGCGTGCCCAGGATTGGCAGCGGGCGTGTCGGCAGCACCTGGATGGTCAGTTGAGGTATGAGGGCGGAGTTGGTGGGCATGGCGAGGGGCGCGATGACGGTGACGCCACCCTTGCTGGAAGGGCGCAAGCAACCCGCCAGCGTGATCATCATGGCGAACGCGGCCAGCGTTCGCAGCCACAACTTCCCGCCGATCTGCATACTATGCATCATATTCAAAATGGATAAATGCGCGCGCTGGTGGGTATATGGTCTCGCTGGCGGGCGGACGCTATGGCGCGCGCCGCTGGCGGGAATGCTACACGCTAGGGTGGAATCGGTGTATACTGCTGGCGCGTAGGGCGACGTAGCCAAGTGGTAAGGCAGGGGCCTGCAAAGCCCTCATCACCGGTTCGAATCCGGTCGTCGCCTTTCGGAGGAAGCAAGATGCCCGCCCAGGAACAAATTATCCATGCGGAGCGGCAATTGAAAGATGTCGCTTTACCGCCTCTCCCCAGTTTTTCCCTCGCCCAACTATGCCCGGCCTGCGATGCGCCGCTGCTCCGCCAGCATTGCAAGGCGCGCTGTGCGCGTTGCGGCTTTTTTTGGGATTGCTCGGAACTGTAATTCAGGCAGGCGCTACTGGCTGGGCTTCGTCGCCCTCATTCGTCTTCTTCGTCATATTCTACCGGCACGTTGACCAGGTTACCCCATTCCGTCCACGAGCCGTCATAGGTGCGCACGTTCTGGTAACCGAGTAAGTGGCGCAGGGCGAACCAGGTATGGCTGCTGCGCTCGCCGATGCGGCAATAGGTGATGATCGGTTCATCCGGTTGTAGGTTGAGTTGGTCCTGGTAGATCGCGCGCAGCTCGGCGGCGGATTTGAAGGTGCCATCGTACTCGTTGGCGGCCGCTTGCCAATAGGCGTGGCGCGCGCCCGGGATGCGCCCGCGGCGGAGCGCGCCCTCTTGCGGATAGTCCGGCATCGAGAGCAGATGGCCAGAGAATTCCTCGGGGGTGCGCACGTCGAGGAGCGGGTTCCCCTTGTCGATATGCTCCAGCACGTCATCTCGCATCGCGCGCAGCTCGGCATCGAGACGTTGTTTGGGCGCGGGGTATTCCGAAGTGGTGTAGCTGGGGACTTCGCGGGTAAAATCGCGCGCCTCCCGTTCCCATTTTTGGCGGCCGCCATCCATGATTTTCAAGTAGGGATGACCGTATAGTTCGAAGATCCAAAAGATGAAACAGGCCCACCAGTTGCTCTTGTCGCCATAGAAGACGAGGGTGGTGTCTTGCTGGATTCCATGGCGGGACATGAGTTCGGCAAACGCAGTGGGCGAGACACAATCGCGCCGCTGACTGTCATTGAGGTCGTTCATCCAATCGAGGTGGATGGCGCCGGGGAGGTGACCGCGGAAATAGAGAGTCGGGTCTTCGTTGGATTCGACGAGGCGAACGTAGGGATCATCGAGGCGTTCCGCGACCCATTGGGTAGAAACGAGGACATCGGGGTTGGCGTAGCCGCGCTCGTGGATTTCGCTCATGGACCATCTCTCACTTTCTCCCTGCGGGCGTATGATAGCAAATTAATGCGCGGTTGGTAGGCATTACCTGTGATTTCCTGCGGGAAGCGTTTTGAAATGTGTTGCTGGTATCTGCTGATGTTCATTGGAAACTAAGCAGATCGATACGACAATTTCCTGTCCACCTTTTTATCGTAAATGAGGAGAAGCTGGGCCCATCACTTGTCCCAATCGCACATGAAACCTTACAATCCTGAAAGCCGTCACCACATTCTTGACACAATCAAACATATGTTCTATTATCAGCCGCAAGGCGCAACAGGAGGGCAATTCCCATGATTACACCCATTTTGGCCGTCGACGATGTCGATCGCAGCATCGCCTTCTATACCGATAAGCTGGGCTTCAAGCAGGAATTTTGCCTCGAAGGGCCGGATGGCCAAAGCGCTTTCGGCTTCGTCAGTTTTGGCGAGGAGAAGGATGCGGTCTACTTCGGTTTGAGCCATCAGCCGGATACCCCGAAGGGCGGCGCCGGCGTCGTCCTCTCGGTCTATCTTGCCAAAGACAAAGACCTGGATGCCTATTACGATGCCGTGCGCGGGCGCGGCGTCAAAATCGAGCAAGCCATCGCCACCCAATATTGGGGCGACCGCAACTTCGCACTGCTGGACCCGGATGGCTACTACCTCTCGTTCAGTCAGGAAGTCGCAGCACCGAGTATGGAATCGATCCGCGCTGTGGTGCGCGGCGAATCATGATCCTGCGGGACGCGCGCACGCTGGAGTTGGCGTTGGCGCCGGCGGCGGCCCGTCGCTATTTGCTGGGCGAGGCGGCGCTGGCAGCCTGGCGCACGCTCACGCCCGGCAGCGAAGCGACGCAGGCGCCGCTCGTGTTGGAGACGCGCCAGCCACGTCGCATCCAGCTCCGCCAACGCGCGCGCGCTTACGAGCTGATCGTGGATTTGCGCCTCGAAGAGGCGGCGGGAGGGCATACGCGCTTGCGCCAGGAAGCCTGGCTGGAGCTGGACGGCCGTCGCCTGAAACTGTTGCAGCCGCTGCTATGGCGCGCCTTGCAACGGAGCGCGCGCGCTGCCCTGCAGCCGGCCATGGCCGCTGCGGCCGCCTTGCCGCTTCAGGGTAGCGCCGCCAGCCACTCAGACAGGGCTGCGGCGATCGCCTGAGGTTGCTCGAGCGGCAACATATGCCCGCCGCCGGGGAAGGTGCGCAACTCGGCAGCGGGCAAGCGCGCCGCCAGCTCTTCGCTGAGCGAGAGCGGCGTCATCTGATCCACCGTGCCACAACAGATTAGCGCCGGTTGGCGGATTTCGCCCAGGCGTGCGCGGAGGTCAAAGCGGTCACAGGCGAGATAGTCGTCGTGTAGCGTTTGCGGCGGGGTGGCCTGTAACTGCGCGGCCCCTTGCTCCATCAAGGTAGGCTCCGTACCCGGCGCCCATTGCCAGCGCTGGATGCGCGTGATGACGGCCGACGGATCGCGCAGGGTCTCCTCCAGGATGGCGGGGTTGACGGCCAGGCGCGCGCCGGTGCCGATCAGGATGAGCGCCGCCACCTGCGCGGGGTAAGCCAGCGCCAGTTGCAGCGCGATGGCGCCCCCCATGCTGTGGCCGGCGACGACGAGCGGCGGCCAGCCCGCCACGGTCGCCAGGGTGGCGAGGTCGGCGGCGTATTCAGCGATGTTCGCGCGTCCGCGCCCGGGGCTGGCGCCATGCCCGGGAAGATCGACGGCGTACACCGGTTGCCCACCTAGGTGGCACAGTTGCGGCGGCCAGGCGTGAGATTCCCCGCCGGCGCCATGCACGAGCAACAGTGGTGGGCCTCCAGCGTTTTCATTGGCGCTAGCGAAATGAATGGCTGCGCGCGCGCTGTGTACGACGGGCATCGGGTTAGACTTCCTCGCGCGCGAAGGCGGCGTGGATTTCGCCACCGCTCCACCAGGCGCGTGGCATGGCTGCCGTACTGTGGGCCGCGCCAATGCGGCCCTCGTCATCGACGAGGATGAGTCCCACGCCCGCTTCCGGGAAAAATCCCAAAACGCGCACCAGCGCTGCCTCGCAAGCGGATTGCGCCGTCATCCCTCCCGCGGCCAGGCGCGCCACGGCATCCTGTGTGAGCAAGGCGCGCATGATGCGTTCGCCTGTGCCAGTCGCGCTGGCGGCGCCGTGGCTGGCACTGGCATAGGCGCCGGCGCCAAATAGCGGCGAATCACCCACCCGGCCCGGCGGCTTATGCAGCGAGCCGCCCGTCGAAGTGGCCGCGGCCAGGCGCCCCCGCTCATCCCGCGTGACGACGCCGACCGTGCCACCGTGGGAGCTGCTGCCAGCCCCGCCCGCAAGATCGGCGGCGCGCCGCGCTTCGTAAAGTGCGCGGTTTGCCTCGGTGATGAGCGCGGTATTTTCGATCATGGGCAGGCCCAGTTGCGCGGCTAGGGCATCCGCACTATTACCGATGAGGAAACGCTCATACCGCTCTTCCAGGATGCGCCGCGCCAGGCGGATGGGGTTTTGCAGGCGACGCACGCCGGCGACCGCACCGTAATTCGCCAGCTCATCAGGCGATCCGCCGTCGACGAAGATGGCGTCCAGTTCCACATCTCCTGCGGAATTGAGGAAGCTGCCGATGCCGGCGTCGTAAAGCGGCTCGTCTTCGAGGGCGCAGCAAGCCGCTTCAGCCGCATCCAGCGCGCCGCCGCCGGCGCGCAAGATATCAGCGCCCTCCTGCGCAGCGCGGATGCAGCCAGCGGTCGCTGTGCCCGCGTCGGACCTATCCCAGCCGCCAGCGCCGCCATGGACGATGACGGCGGGCCGAATCACCGCGCACCTCGAGAGGCTTTGTAACGATGGAGCCTACGCATGAGCAAACATCCTCGTTCCGAGCGATCGTGGCGATTGTAACATAGCGATCGCTGCAGTCGCTGTTGACCGCAAATCGAAACTGATACAAGATGGGGCGAATCACACGCACGAGGAGAAGCCATGCTGGAAGACCAGTCGCCACTCTTACACCCGCGCGGCGTCCGCCAATACCTGCGCCTTTTCGGGAGCGGCATCGCGATGGGCGCTGCTGATTTGGTGCCCGGTGTCAGCGGCGGCACGATGGCCCTCATCCTCGGCATCTACCGCGCCTTGCTGGAAGCGATCAAGTCAGTCAACCTGCGCAACCTGAGGACGTTCGCGAGCGGGCGCATCCGACAATTGCTGAGCGATTTCCCATGGCGTTTCCTGCTCGCCCTCGGCTTGGGGCTGATAACCGCGGTGTTGTTGCTGGCGAACCTGCTCGGCGAATTGCTCGAGAATCGCCCGACCTTTCTCTACGCCGCCTTCGCCGGCATGATCGTGGCGTCCATCCTGGCCATCGCTGCGCGCGTGCGTTGGGGTGTGCCGCAGGCCCTAGCGTTGGTCGGCAGCGCGCTGGCGGCTTTTGTGATCGTCGCTGCGCCGCAATTGCAAGAAGCCGACCATAGCCTGCCGACGCTCTTCTTCAGCGGCATGTTGGCGATCTGCGCAATGATCCTGCCGGGCATCTCCGGCTCATTCATCCTGCTCATCCTCGGTCAATACGAGTACGTGTTGGATTTGGTCCGCGGCCTGGATCTGCTGCCCCTGGCCATTTTCGCCCTGGGCTGCGGCTTGGGCCTGATGCTCTTTTCGCGCTTCCTCAGCTGGCTGTTGCGCCGCTACGAGCAAACGACGATGGCCATATTGGCGGGTTTTATGCTGGGCTCACTGCGGCTCATCGCGATGGAAGCGAGCGCCGGGATCGATGCGCTGCCGCGCTACGAATTGCCTGAGCAGGCGCTGACGCTGGCGCTGTTGCTGGGCGGATTGTTGCTCGTGAGCGCGCTCGATCAACTGGCTGCGGGCGATAACCTCTTGCTGCGGCGCGTCTGGCCGCGCGGTAAACGCAGCTAACCGTCCGGTAGTTCTTCCCAGCCGCGAATCCGTTGGTGGATGACGCGCGCTTCGGGATGTAAGCCGAGCAGCCAACGCCCCAGGAGCGCCAGCGCCAAATGACAGCCCGTCGTCGCGCGCGGGTGGCCGATGCCGCTCAAGCTGAGCGTGAAGCGTGCCTCCGTTTGCCCGGCCGTCGGCCGCTGGCGCGCCAACAGGAGGGCCACCCGTTGATGAAGCGCTCCCTCGCGCACGAAGGCCTCGAAGAGCAGTGCCTCTTCCGCGCCATAGACGCCGAGAAAGTGGATGTGCGCCAGGGCGTTTTCGCCTGCAGGGGCCGAGACGGCGCGCGGCGCAAACAGCGCAAAATGTCGCTGCGTTTCCGTTAGCGAGAGCGGCGAATGATAGACGAGATGCGGCATGGCCCATTCCTCGATGCGCGCGGGGGCGGGGACGGCGTGTGCGTTCCGACGATATGTGAAATAGTAGCATTCCCGCCCGCCTTCACGTGCGCGCCGCTCGTATTTGGTCGCCGGCCCGCTGGGTCGTTCCGCCGACCAGGGCGTAGCGAGCGCATTCGTGAGCGCCGCTTCCTCCCGCAAGAGCGCGTCGCAGGCCTCGGCGTAGGGGCGGACGTCCGTCGCCAGGTACAGCGCCGCGCCATCCGCCAGCCGGTTCAGCAGCGCCGGCAGCGCATCGCCGCGCAGCAAGCGCCGCCGTTCGTGACGTTGCTTGAACCACGGATCAGGGAAATTGATATGCACCTCGGCCAACTCGCCCGGCGCGAACAATTGCGATAAAGCCAGCTCGGCCGAAGAATGGAGGACGCGCAAGTTGTCATAGCGCCCGAGCAGGCGCTCGGCCTTCGCCAGGCTGCGGTGCGATATCTCGAGGCCGAGGATGTTCTGGCGGGGTTCGCGGCGCGCCAAGTGCTCCAGGAAGCGGGCATCGCCGAAGCCGATCTCCAGGCAAAGCGGCCGGGCAGCGCCAAAGACGGCTGGCCAATCGCTCGGCCAGGACAATTGTATGGCGCGTAAGATGCTCAAACGGTTGGTTTGTTGCGGGCGGCGCTCAGGTCAGGCGGTTGTAGTATTCCACCACCAGCTGCACGTCGACCGGCACGGGGATTTGCAAGCGTTCGGGCGCCGTGATCAGCGTCGCCGTATAGGCTTCTTTATCCACTCGCAAATAGGGCAGATTGCTGCTGGCGACCTGCTCCATCCATTGCTGGACGTGTGCGTTGCCGCGCATCTTCGGCGTGAGCGAGATGACTTCGCCTGGGTTCACGAGATACGAAGGCAAATCCACGCGCTCGCCATTGACCTGGACGTGACGATGGCCGACGATTTGCCGCGCCGCCCAGACCGTCGCCGCGAAACCCGCGCGATAAACGAGGTTATCCAGCCGCCGCTCGAGCAAACCGATCAGGTTATCGCCGGTGGCCCCGGCCATACTATCCGCCCGCTTGTAATAGCTGCGCAGTTGGCGCTCGCGCACGTTGTATACGAAGGATAGCTTCTGCTTCTCATCTAGCTGAACGCCGTAATCGCTGCGGCGGTTGGAGCGGTATTGCTTATCCTTCCCATGTTCGCCCGGCGGGTAAGCGCGCTTCTCGAGGATGCGCTGGTATTTGGGGCGAGGGATGAGCAATTCGCCGAAGCGGCGCTGCTTCTTCGCTTTCGGGCCGTGATACGATGCCATAGATACCTCAACTCTCGCGCGTGGCCCGATATTCTAGCGCAATCCGCGGCCGATGCTAGCCCGAATCGGCCGCCGTCCCACGAATTACCACGCCGAGTTGATAGACTGCCCGCCGCCCCCAACCCGATTCCTGTGCCAGCTCGCGCGCCGCCTCCCGCAGCGCCTTGCCCTCGGCCAACGCCTCTCGCAATGCCCGCCGCAGCCGCGCCTCTTCCCAACGCTCGCTTGCCCCAGCCGCGCCGGCGATGACTAGCGTGATTTCCCCGCGCACTGCCCCTTCGGCGAAATGAGCGGCGGCCTCGGCCAGATCGCCGCGCCAGAATTCCTCGTGCAGTTTACTGATTTCCCGCGCGACGCAAACCCTGCGTGCCCCGCCGAGGGCGTCGCGCAGCGCTACCAGGCTCGCGGTGAGGCGCTGCGGGCTCTCGTAAGCGACGAGGGTGGCGCGCTCCTCCCGCAGCGAAGCCAGCAATTCCCGCTGTGCGCCCGTTTTGCGCGGCAGGAATCCGAGGTGCAGGAAGCGGCTGGCCGGCAAACCAGAGCCGGCCAGCGCAGCGACCGCCGCGTTCGCGCCCGGCAGCGGCACGACCGTATGCCCGGCCGCTAGCGCCGCCTGTATCAGCAAATAGCCCGGGTCGGCCAGCCCCGGCGTGCCCGCGTCCGAAACGAGGGCGACCGCCTCGCCAGCGGCTAGCGCTCTCAGGCAGCGCCCCTCGCTGCGGGCGCCGCCGTGGTCGTCATAGCGCACGAGCGGGCGGTGGATGTCGTAATGAGCGAGCAGCTGACGCGTGCGGCGCGTGTCTTCAGCGGCGATGAACGAAGCCTCGCGCAGGCAGCGCAGGGCGCGCAGGGTGATATCTTCTAGGTTGCCAATGGGGGTGGGGACGATGTACAGTGTGCCCATTCATGCGCCAGTTAACGACTAGGAACGTCATTGTACCCCAAGGCAGCAGCGTGAAGTCGCTCTTACATCAGGTTGGCGCGTTTATACTATTGGCCGTGGTGGGCGTCGCCAACGCTAATGGCGATCTACCGTTACCCTGCGCCAACATCAACGCCGCCGCTCCCGCCGCCGATGATACCTGCCTCGCATATATCGAGAGCGCGCCGCGGCCCGATTTCGACCCCATCCCCATCGATTATTTCACGCTGGATGGCTACCAGTATTGGCGGGCGAAACAGCCGGGCACGCCGCTTTATTCCGCCCCGAATGGCACCACTGTCGGGCGTACCAACAATGGCCTCATCTACATCCGCGCGCGGGAAACGAGCGCCGATGGCCAATGGCTGCGCAACGAGGATGGTCAATGGCTGCGCGCGGCCGATTTGCAGCGCGAGCGTGCCTCAGAATTCCGCGGCGTGCAATTGGGAGAGGACACATTGCGCCCCTTCGCCTGGGTGCTGAAAGCTTCGTGGCCGGCCGCAAGCCCCGGCGGCCTGGCGGCTGAGGACGCGCCCCTGCTGCAACGCTATGACCTGGTGTATACCTTCGCCAGCGTAGAGGACGAGGAGGGCGCGCGCTGGTACCTGGTGGGCGCGGAGCAATGGCTGCCCGCGGCGCGCCTGGCGATCGTCCTACCGGCGCAGAAACCGCGCGTGATTTCGCGCGACCGTTGGCTAGCGGTCGACCTCACGCAGCAGGTGCTACTGGGTTATTGGCAGGATACACCCCAATTCGCCACGCTCGTCTCCAGCGGCATCGAGGGCCGCGCTACGCCGCTGGGCGTCTACGAAATCTGGGCGCGCTTGGATCTGGATAGCATGTCCGGCTTCACCGGCGCGCCCGACGCCTATGGCCTGGAGAGCGTGCCCTGGGTGCTCTATTACGACGAGAGCATCGGTTTCCACGGCACCTATTGGCACGATGGTTTCGGCGCGCCGCGGAGCCACGGTTGCGTGAACCTGAGCATCAGTGATTCCGCCTTCGTGTATCAGTGGACGGTGGATGGGATTGGCGCTTACGGCACCGACGGCGTCGAGGAGATCGATACGCAGGTGTATGTGTATCGGAGTGCGCCGCCCCAGGACGCGCCGCCGGCCTCGGATTGAACCGAACGACACGCGCCGCCGCGCCGATCCGAGCACCCAAAGAGTAGAAGAGCAAGTTATCCTGGATTCGCAACAGGTAAAACTGTCTGCATCAGAATATTGACTCTTCGTAGTAACAAATACACAATTCACTCTCAGTAGAAAAAGAGGAAGAAACATGATAACAGTAAACGTAACCCATCGAACTTTCAATATTAAGCACGGTTGTGGGTCTGGTACAGCATTCACAATTGATCACGAAAATAAACAATATCTTGTCACAGCGCGACATGTAGTTAACGGCATCAAATCTGGTGATGACATCGGAATATTCCATGAAAAAAATTGGAAGGTAATGAAGGTTGATGTTGTCGGGAGAGGAGAAGACGACACAGATATAGCTGTCCTTGCGTGCCCGATGCGACTCTCTCCTGATTTTCCGTTGGAAACAGACTCAGGAGGTTACATGGTTGGACAACAAATGTTTTATCTAGGTTTTCCATTCGGTTGGAGCAGTGGTCATGAGCGGCTGAATCGTGATTTCCCCATCCCGATTGTGAAGTCAGGTATTGCTAGTACATTGCATCAGGGTGACCCATCAGTCTTTTTTATTGGTAGCCAAGGTAACAAGGGCTTTAGTGGAGGCCCGGTTGTATTCAGGCCGAAAGATCAACCAGGCGTTGATTTTCGTGTTGCTGGCGTTGTCTCGAGTTATCCTGTACCGATAAAGCAACCGATATTTGACAATGAGGATAAAAAGATTGGATATTTCAAAGAAAATCCTGGTTTTGTCTGTGCTATTGACATTCGTTACGCCATTGAATTTATCGAAGCGAATCCGATTGGCTTTGATTTAATTGCCAATCAGGAGAGTTCGCAATAAAAATAAATTCAAGCAATTCACTCATCGCCTCACATATTCCCCGTCAACCCCCGCATTGTCCATCCCTGTCCCAAATGTCACGACTCGTGACATTTCAGCGCTGTAACAAACGACACGCGCCCGCAATCTCACTACGGGCGCGTGCTTTGTTCTTGATGTGTGCTGGGTGTAGCTGAGTCGCGCTAGTCTTCCATATCCAGCGCGTCGTAGCCCGGGCCGTCGATGAAGAAATCGTAGTTCGGCTCGATGTCTTCGGTCAGGTCGATCACCTCACCGCCGGCCGCCGTCAGCTTCTTCTTACTGCTCCAGGGAATGTATTCCTGGCCCTCGGCCAGCTCGTATTCGTCCGGCACCTCTTCCTCCACGAAAATCGCCTCATAAGGGCATTCGGGGATGCAGGCGCCACAATCGATGCAGGTATCCGGGTCGATGAAATACCAGGGCCATTCGCTCTCGGGATGCCCCGGGATGATGCATTCCACCGGACAAACTTCCACGCACGCGCCGTCACGCAAACAGAGCGAGGTGATGATATGGGTCATGGTTTCTCCTGCTGGCTTACTCCCGCCGCTGACGATTCCATTCTAACAGGAATTCGGGCTCGGCAATATGGGATATCCACATTGCAGCATATCACACTCCCAATAAGAGCGCGAGCAGCACTAGCGCGCCAATCAGAGCGGCAGCCAGGATACCCATGCTGCGCAGATCGCGCAAGACGTAGCTATAGGCGGCGCGCAGCTCGCCCTCGCTCACCGTGCGCGTCGGCGCGCGTAGGCGTTCGGCGATTTCCGCGGCATCCATCTTTTCCTCAGCGCGGGCGGTTTCGGTAGCGCGGGCCAGACGGCGGCGGCGGCGGGCGGCGCGCTTGGCGGCGCGGGAGTCATCGTCTTCATCCTCAGTTATAGCGCCAGCGACAACCGCCTCGGGCGCTTCGGGAGGGGTTTCAGCGGCCGCTTCTTCTTCCGGCAAGAGGCCCGCGGCCCTACGCGCGCGGCGCAGCGTCTCTTCGGGTAGGTTGGGTTGGTTGCGGCGGCGGGACATCACCTTCACCTTTCAGAGGGCGCGCCAGCATGGCAGAATGGCGCTGAAATCCTAGCCGCCATTATAACGCAGTGGCCGCGCACTGAGGGGAGGGTGAAGTGGCGGACGAGCGAATCCTCACGTTGCACCCGCAGGGCAAGGCGGGCGTGAATATCAAGCGCGCGAAATACGAAGCGGTGCGCACGGCTATCCTGCAAGCAATCGATGCGGCGGAGGTTTTGTCATTCGGCGAATTGCCGGCTCGCTGCGTTGCGCTGCTGCCCGATTTCGATGGCTCCATCAGCTGGTATGTAATCAGCGTCAAATTGGATCTGGAAGCGCGCGGCGTAATCGAGCGCTTGCCGGGGAAGGGTAAGCAGCAGCTGCGGCGGCGGGGCTAGCGGACGATCTCCCAAGCCAGGTGTTCGATTTCCGGCAGGATCAGCTTCTCGACCGCGGTGCGCACGGCGTTGTTGCTGCCAGGGAGCGAGAAGACCAATTTGCCGCGGAAGACGCCGGCCGTGGCGCGGCTCAACATCGCGGCGGCGCCCACTTCCTCGTAGCTGAGCATGCGGAAGAGCTCGCCGAAACCCGGCAGCGGCTTTTCGAGCAAACGCGAGATGACGTCGTAGGTCGTATCGCGCTGGGCGATGCCCGTGCCGCCGTTGAAGATGAGCAATTGCAGATCGGGCATAGCCGTCAGCTCATCGAGGACAGCGCGCAGCTGCTCCGCTTCATCGCGAATCAGGCGATAGGCGAGGACGCGGTGGCCGAGCGCCGGCAAGCGCTCTTCCAGGTAGTGTTTGTTGGCATCGGTTTCGGGCGTGCGCGTATCGCTGACGGTGATGATGGCCACACTCACAGCCCGTCGCCCGGCGAGCTCGCGATGTTCCTTGGCGCCCATGGTGGCTCCTTTCCGACGGAGATATCCCTCATGTTAGCACAGGCTGGTCGCCGCGGCGTGATTGACATTCTGCGCGCTCCACACTAGAATTTGCGCATGATAATTCGGCGAGCGAGCGCGCCCGGCGCCGGGAGGCAGCGATGGAATCCGGCATGATTTCGCAGCTGCAGAAGGCCAAGCGTTACGCCGATGAACCCGAGCGCGTTACTTTCGAGACGCTGACGCTCCATTTCCAGGGTGACAATAACGAATACGATCTGGTGCTGGATCAGGACGGCTGGGTATGCAGCTGCCCGGGCTTCGGTATGCACGGCCTTTGCCCGCACATCATGTCGCTGGAACGGCTGCTGCGGCCGATGCTCAAGCGCGCGCCGATGCCCTATGGTCCGCACCAGAACGTCGTCAGTGACGTCGACAAGGCGAACCGCTATTACGCCGAACGAGACCGCATGCAAATCCACCGCTTCCAGGCGCGCTTTCGCGGCAGCAACAGCGAACACCGCGTCTCGTATGATGGCGGCCGCTGGTCTTGCGACGCGCCCAGCTTCGCCCGCCTGGGCATCAGCAGCCACACCATCGCCCTGGAGCGTTTGCTCGGTGAACTCGTTACCCCGCAAAGCCGCGGCGAGACCGCAGAATGACTCGATCCATAGGAGCCCCATGACCATTACACCACTCGCCGCTGAATACGGCTTTGACTTCGACGAAATCCTCGACCGCCGCGCCAGCGATAGCGTGAAGTGGAATGCAGATTGGATCGCCGCCGATATGCTCTCCATGTTCCTGGCGGATCAGGATTTCCGCTCCGCGCCGGCCATCATCGAGGCGCTGCGCGCGCGCGCTGCCCAGGGAACTTTTGGTTACGTGCTGCCCGACCCCGCGCTCAAACCGGCCATTGCTGAATGGTTGCGACGCGAGCAGGGCTGGGCGGTGGCGCCAGAGCAGATCCTGCTGCAAGCAGGCGTGAATTCCGCCTACGAAGTGGCATGCCAGATGCTGCTCGCGCCGGGCGATGGCCTATTGGTGCAGACGCCACTTTACGGCCCGATCCTGGCGGCAGCGGCGCGCGCCGACCGCCAGCTGCAAGCGGCGCCGCTCGCCCAGCTGCGAGAGGGCGCGCTCGTCCGCTACGAAATGGATTTCGACGCCCTGCACGCGGCCATCACGCCGGCGACCCGGATGATCATCATTTGCAACCCGCACAATCCGACGGGCGAAGTTTTTTCGCGCGCGGATCTGGAGCGGCTGGGCGAATTATGCCTCGAGCATGACTTGATGATCATCAGCGACGAGATCCACGCGCCGGTGTTGCTCGATGAAGCACGGCATACGCCCATTGCCAGCCTTTCGCCCGCGCTGAGCGCGCGCACGATTACCTTGCAATCCCCCAGCAAGGCCTTCAACTTGCCGGGCCTGTCCTTTAGCTTCGCCGTCGTCCAGGATGATGACCTGCGCGCGCGTTACGAAGCGTTTTTGGGCGGGCGCTTGCCGCATGCCAACGCCTTCGGCATGGTGGCCGGGCTGGCTGCTTATCGCGATAGCGGCGTATGGCTGGCGGCCAACCTGGCTTACCTGCGCGAGAATCGCGATTTCGCCTTCGATTACCTGAGCGATTGCCTGCCACAAATCGGCTTGACGCGGCCGGCCGGCACCTATATGCAGTGGCTCGATTTCGGTTGGTTGCCGCTGCCGGAGGATACGCCGCCGCAGCAATTCTTCGCTGATGAGGCGCGCGTTTCGGTCAGTGGCGGCTGGTTTGGCCCGGGCGATGCCGGTTTTGTGCGCCTGACTTTCGCCACGCCGCGCGCGATCTTGCAGGATGGCCTGGAGCGGATGCGGGCGGCGGTGGAGCGTTTGTTGACCTAAGCTTCTTCGTCACGATTCCGCCGAATCCGCGCCGCGCGCAGCAATTCCGCCCGCGCGCTCTGGATGTCGCTCTCGTGTTTGAGTAGCACGTTGAGCGTGGATTGGAGCGTACTTAGTGGCGCGTTGATGCTACAATGGCGAGGATTACGGTCATCCGGGGGATCGAAAAGATGCAATTCTCTCGTATCCAATTGGAAAACTGGCGAAACTTCGCCGAAGTTGATGTACCGGTAGATAAGCGTGTCTTTCTGGTAGGTGCAAACGCAAGCGGTAAATCGAATTTCCTGGATGCCTTGCGCTTCCTGCGCGACCTGGTGAGAACAGGCGGTGGTTTTCAGAAGGCGGTGCAGGACCGGGGTGGTGTTTCAAAGATTCGCAATCTGGCTGCGCGCCAAAAAACCCACATCACTCTGGATGTGGAATTGGCCGATGGTGAGCGCCGGTTGTGGCGTTATCGCCTCGAGTTCACTCAGGACAACATTCGCCGCCCGATCCTAAGAAAGGAAATAGTTTGGGATTCGCACAACAAACCGATACTGACTAGACCTGACCAGGATGACGAAGGGGACGACGCGCGCCTGCGGCAGACGCAGTTGGAGCAGGTCTTTGCCAACAAGAAATTCCGGGAAATCGCCGACTTTTTCAGGTTAATCAAGTACTCGCATATCGTTCCCCAGCTGGTTCGCGACCCGGACAGAAACACGGGGTTGACAAATGATCCGTTCGGCAGTGACTTTCTGGAACAGATCGCCACTGCCGACAAAAGGAACCAGGGGGCGCATCTTCGTCGTATCCAGGAAGTGATGCGGAAGGTAATTCAACAGCTGTCCGATCTGGAGCTTTGGCGTGACGAGCGAGGTACTCCACACCTTCGCTTGAAGTACAAACACTGGCGGCCATCCGGCGCCTGGCAGGATGAGACCGACCTCTCCGATGGCACCTTGCGCTTGATCGGTTTTCTCTGGGCTCTGCAGGAAGGTCGTGGGCCGCTGCTGTTGGAAGAGCCAGAGCTGTCGCTGCATCCCGCGCTGGTTCGTTATCTGCCACAACTGATGCTCGGAATTCAGCGAGCGAGGCGAAAGGCCTTGCGCCAGGTGATCCTGAGCACGCATAGCCCTGACTTGCTCAAGGACGAGGGTATCGGTGCGCACGAGGTCTTGCTCCTTCTGCCATTACCAGAAGGATCAACCGTGATTCCGGGTGCTTGCAGAAATGATATCATCCGCGAACTGGAGATTGGCCTGCCAATGAACGAGGTTGTCATGCCACGAACAAAACCCCCTGCGCTGGGGCAGTTGTTGCTGTGGGACAAATAATCCGTGGGTGAAATCCCGCCAGTAAGCTATCTGGTTGTGGAAGGGCAAACGGATTTATTTGTAGTCAATAGGCTCCTTCAGTATGTTGGAGTTAGCAACGTCCAGCAGAGGGAATCCGGCGGAAAGCCAAATATTCTTAAAAAACTGCCAAAATACAACGAGGCTGCAAAACACTACACTCGGTGGCTGGTTATCCTGGATCTCGACCAGGATGCGGATTGCGCCCCGAATTATGTGAATTGCATCCTACCAACGCCAGCCAGCGGTATGGAGCTGCGAATCGCCGTCCACAGCATCGAGGCATGGCTGATGGCTGACAGAGGAAAGATGGCGCAGTTTCTGAAAATCCCGGCCACAAACTTCCTGCACAATCCCGAAACAGAGAAAGATCCGAAAAGGTTTCTCATCGATCTGATCCGCCGGAAGTGTTGCGGAAAGCAATTTCTGTATGATATGCTCCCAGCTGAGAAGAGCGGTCGTAAAGTCGGCCCTGGGTACAGCTCCCGGATCGCAAACTACGTGCAGAACTCCTGGCGACCCGAAATCGCCGCCCAACACTCGGATAGCCTTTCCCGCTGCATACGTGCGCTGAAGAGATGGCCGGTGTATAGAGAATAGGCATGCCGGTTTTGTGCGCCTGACTTTCGCCACACCGCGCGCGATCTTGCAGGATGGCCTGGAGCGGATGCGGGCGGCGGTGGAGCGGTTGTTGGCTTAATCCCTTTCCTCGCGTTCCTGCCGAATCCGCGCGGCGCGCCGCAATTCTGCCCGCGCATTCTGGATGTCGCTCTCGTGTTTCAGCAAGACGTTGAGCGTGGCCCGGAGCGTCGCTTCGTCCAACGCTTCTGCATTCAGCGCTAGCAGAGCCTTGGCCCAATCGACCGTCTCGGCGATGCTGGGCTTCTTCTTCAGGTCCAGTTGTCGTAAGCCCTGCACGAATTCCACCAATTGCGCGGCCAGCTTTCGCCG
This sequence comes from Phototrophicaceae bacterium, assembly GCA_965237765.1. Taxonomy (GTDB): domain Bacteria; phylum Chloroflexota; class Anaerolineae; order Aggregatilineales; family Phototrophicaceae; genus WTGJ01. The sequence goes on along the minus strand of OZ250157.1, from coordinate 865,925 downwards.
CAGATCGGGGACGCGCGCGCGCAGGATCGCCAGCTCTGTCTCCGCGCTCGGGTAATCCAGGTAGAGGTAGAGGCAGCGCCGCTTGAGCGCCTCGCTCAGCTCGCGCGTGTTGTTGCTGGTGAGCAGGACGAAAGGGCGGTGCTTGGCGCGGAGGGTGCCCAATTCGGGAATAGAAACCTGAAAGTCGCTCAGGAGTTCGAGCAGAAAGGCTTCGAATTCAGCGTCAGCGCGGTCGATTTCGTCGATGAGCAGGGCGCTGGGTTCAGGCGAACGCAGAGCGCGCAGCAATGGACGCGGCAGCAAGAAGCGCTCGGAGAAGAAGATGTCTTCCTCAGCGGCGAGGCGATCGGCGGCGCTGGCGAGGGTATCGGCTTCGGTGAGGGTGGCGTTGAGCTGGTCGCGCAGCAATTGCGTGTAGAGCATTTGCTTGGCGTATTCCCATTCGTAGAGCGCCTTGTTCTCATCCAGACCTTCGTAGCATTGCAGGCGGATCAGGGGCAGGCCGGCGGCGGCCGCGTAGGCTTTGGCCAGCTCGGTCTTGCCCACGCCGGCGGGGCCTTCGGCGAGGATCGGCTTGTTCAGCGCCCGCGCCAGATAGAGCACGGTGGCGATCTCTTCGCTGGCGATGTAATGCTGGGTGGCTAGGGCTTCGCGGAGTTGCGCGCTATCGGCGAACACGAGGTTCTTCGGGCGTTTCCGCTTTCATGTGGCCGTTGGCGCGGGCATCGCGGTGGGAATTAACGTTCGCGTTGTGGCTGCCGTTCGCTTTGCCCGTGCATTGCTCATCGGTTTGCCCGTAACGGCGTTTGCGCTGGGCATATGCTTCGAGCGCGCGTTGCAGTTCCTGCTCGTCGAAATCCGGCCAATAGGTATCCGTAACGTAGAATTCGGCGTAAGCGCCTTGCCAGATGAGGAAATTGCTCACGCGGAGCTCGCCGCTGGTGCGGATGATGAGGTCGGGGTCCGGTTGATCGCCGGTGTAGAGGTAGCGGCGGATGAGCGTTTCGTCGATATCTTCCACGGGAATCTGGTCGGCGACGATTTGGCGCACGGCATGTGTGATTTCGTGACGGCCGCCATAATTGAAAGCCAGGTTGACGACGAGGCGTCGATTGTGTTGCGTGCGTTGGATGGCCATGCGCACTTTGTCTTGCAAGAAAGGCGCGAGCCCTTCCAGCCGGCCGATATGGCGGATCTGTACCCCTTCCGCCACCAGCTCTTCCAGCTCGCGGTCGATCACGATTTCCAGGAGGTCCATGATGATGCGCACTTCTCGGCGTGGGCGACGCCAATTTTCGGTGGAGAAGGCGTAGAGGGTGACGAATTCGATGTCGCATTCGGTGCAGGCGCGCAGGACGCGGCGCAGGTTGTCGGCGCCTGCGTGGTGCCCACGCGCGCGCGGCAAACCGCGGGCACGCGCCCAGCGTCCGTTGCCGTCCATGATGATGGCGACGTGGCGCGGCTTGGCGCGCGGTTGCGACGGAGCGCCGTTTCTTTCGTGCCGGAGGCTGCGGGCGGTAGCGATGTTATAGCTCCAGGATATCCGCTTCTTTGGCGCGGCTGAGGGCATCTATCTGCTCAATATAGCGGTTGGTCAGCTTCTGCACCTCTTCTTGGCCCAGCTTCTGTTCGTCTTCGGAAATTAACTTCTCGCGCTCAAATTCCTTCAAATCGTCATTGGCGGAGCGGCGGATGTTGCGGATGGCGACGCGCGCTTCTTCGGTGCGCTTTTGCAAATGTCGCACCAGTTGCTGACGGCGCTCTTGCGTAAGCGGCGGCATATTCAAGCGGATGGCTTCTCCATCGACGTTGGGATGGATGCCCAAATCGGAAAGCTGGATGGCCTTCTCGATGGCACGGACGGCATCCTTATCATATGGCCGAATGAGGATTTGCATCGGCTCGGGCGTGCTGATATTGCTGAGCTGGCGCAGCTCCGCCGCCTGCCCATAATACTCGACGGAGAGGCGGTCTACCAGCGCGGTGCTGGCGCGGTTGCCGCGGATGCCTTGCAGCGTTTCTTCGAAGACCGACAGCGAGGACTTCATGCGGCTGCGCGCATCGCCAAGGATATCCTGGATCATCGGCCATCCTTTCCCGCCGTCAAACGCGGGGCCGCACCCTGCCAACCCTCCCAGGCGCGCGCGCTCCAGGCGCTGTATAGCGCGATCGATCCGACGGTAGCGACATTGAGACTGGCGACCTTGCCGCGCATCGGCAACGTCGCCAATATGTCGCAGGTCTCGCGCACGAGGCGGCGCAGGCCTTCGCCCTCGCTGCCCAGCACGAGGGCGAGCGGCACATTCAGATCCACCGCGTCCAGGGGCTGTAGCTTTTCCCCCGTATCCAGCCCGACGAGCCAGACGCCAGCATCGCGCAGCTCACGCATGGTCTGCACCAGATTGGTGACGCGGGCGATGCTAAGGTGTTCCGCCGCGCCGCTGCTGCTGCTGATCACCGCCGGCGTGATGCTGACACTGCGGCGGTCCTGCAGCACGATGCCATGGATGCCCACCGAATCGGCGATGCGCAAGAGCACGCCGACGTTTTGCGGGTCCTTCAGCAGATCGAGCAGCAAGAGGAAGGGGCGCTCGCCGCGAGATTCCGCATTGTTCAGGATGTATTCCAACTCAACGTAAGGGTAGGGGCCGACGCGCAGGGCGGTATGCTGATGGCGCGCGTTGTTGGTGATGTCATCCATGATCCCGCGCGGGATGCGGCGGATCTTCAGGCCGCGCGAACGGGCCAGTTGCAGGATTTCGCCCAGCTTGCCGCGCTCGTCCACGCCCTCCGTGAGCAGCAGTTGCTCGAGCGGGCGCCGCTGCGCGCGCAGGGCTTCCATCACCGACCAATGGCCGTACAGGAGCTGGCTGCCATTCATGGAACGCGCGACGCCGCTCATGGGATGCGCCAGGTCGTGCCGTTGGCGCTATCTTCCAATGCAATGCCCAGGCGCGCCAGCTCAGCGCGGATGCGGTCGCTCGCGGCGTATTGTTTTTCGGAGCGGGCTTTGGCGCGGAGATTCAACAGCAGCTCGATCAGGCCGGCTTCGCGTGAAGCGTCCGCGCCGCTTTCCCCGTCGGGCAAGAGGCCAAGAACACCGCCCGCCAGTTCCTCATAGGGGGCGACAATCTGGGTCAGGATGCCCGCGCCGAGCGAGGTGCCATCTTGCAGCAGGCTGTTGACTTCCCGCGTGAATTGCTGCAGGGCGGCGATGGCCTGTGGCGTATTGAAATCGTCATTCATGGCATTGGCGAATTGGGAGCGCGTGTGGTCGACACGAGTTTGGAAGGTATGGCCATCGTCGCTGGCGTCCGCGCTTGCCAGCCGTCGTTGGGCGCGTCGCCAGGCGGAAACAAGTCGCTCCCAGCCGCCCGCCGCGCCCGCGAGCGCCGCTTCGCTGAAATCCACTGGACTGCCATAATGCGCGCTCAACGAGAAGAGGCGTATCACCTGCGGCCGATGCCGCGAAAGCGCGTCGCGGATGGTGATGAAATTGCCCAATGACTTGGACATCTTCACGCCATCCACCGTCAGGCTGCCGACCAGCAGCCAATAGCGCGCGAAATCGGCGTGATTGGCGCATTCGCTCTGGGCGATTTCATTCTCATTGTGCGGGTAGATATTGTCGATACCGCCACCGTGGATATCGAAGGTCGGGCCGAGGTATTTGAGGGCCATCGCGGAGCATTCGATATGCCAGCCGGGGAAACCTTCGCCCCAGGGGCTATCCCAGCGCAAGATGTGTTCCGCTTCGGCGCGCTTCCAGAGGGCGAAATCCTCTGGGTTGCGCTTGTCGCTGCGGATAGCTTCACGGCTGCCGGCTTCCTCCGCTTCCAGCTGGCGGTTGCTGAGCTTGCCATAAGCAGGAGCGCTGCGGACGTCAAAATAGACGTTGCCATCGGCGACATAGGCGTGGCCGCTGGCGATGAGATCCTGCGTCATGCGGATTTGCTCGGGGATGTGAGCACTGGCGCGGGGGGAGATATCGGGGCGCTGGATGCCGAGCGCGTCCATATCGGCGAAGTATTCGCGCGTATAGTGCTCGACGAGTTGCATCGGTCGCCATTGCATCTCGGCTGCTTTCTTGAGGATGCGGTCTTCATCAGTGGCGAGCAGGTGCCCGACATCGGTGATATTCTGGATGTAGAGCAGATCGTAGCTGGAATGGCGCAGCCAGCGGGCGATGGTATCGAAGGCCACGTAGGTTTTGGCATGGCCGATGTGCGATAGTTCCTGCACCGTGGGGCCGCAAACATACATACCCACCTGCCCCTCGACCAGTGGCACGAAATCCTGTTTTTGGCGGCCGAGCACATTGAAGATGCGCAGCGCTTGTTGAGCCATCGATTGTTCCCCTGCGCTTGCGCGTGATTGTAACCCAAAAGGAGCGCGCGCGGGATAACGAATTCCGCGCATATTCTGGGGCGGAGGTGAGGGTTTGCCATGTCGTTGGTAGGGGAATTGGCAGTGGCGGCGGAAGAGAATCTGGCACTTGTGAATGGCTGGCGCGCGCAGGCGGCAGGAAGCGACATCCACGGCGGTGCTTGTTTGCGATGGACCTATACGCCGCAACCGCTCTGGTTGCCGGGTTGCGATCGCGCTTTGCTGCCGCCGACGGCCGCGCCCGCCGATGCCGACGCGTTGCTTGAGGAGGCGCTGGCGTTTTACGAGCAGTGGGAGACGGCGATCTGGTGTACGACGTCCGCGCGGCGCACGCCGCCCGAATGGCACGGTTACCTAAAGGCAGCCGGTTGGCGCTATCAGTTTTCGGGCACATGCATGGCGGCCGATTTGCGCGCCTTGCCGGCTGCGCCCGCGCTACCGGAAGCAGTCGAAATCGGCGAAATGCGCGTCGATTGGGGCGAGCAAAAGTTGGCCGATGCGGCCGCCGGCGCCAACCCTGAACATCCGTATTTTGGCGCGCTCCAGGTGGATAGCGCGGCCAACGAATTCGCGGCCACATTGCAAATGGCGGAATGTGGGCAGGCGCGGATCTTCCATACGCGCCGCAGCGAGGAATGGCTGGGCAGCGCGATGCTTTGCGCCGCCGCGGGCGTGGCGGGGATCTATGATGTGGGCGTAGGGCCGGCGGCGCGGCGGCAAGGCATCGCCAGCGCGCTCATGCGGCATGTCTGTGAAGCGGCACGGGCGGCCGGCTGTGAACATGCGACGCTGCAGAATGGCCACGGGCTCATCGCCTTCTATGAGCGGCTGGGTTTTCGTGTCGTCTCCACTCTGCAGCACTGGCAGCGTGCGGCGGCGGAACGCATCCCGACGCGGGCCGAGCGGGCACGTTTGCGGGCGGGGCCGGATTACCTGCTGCTGGAAGCTTTCTTGCATCATTTTTTCTGTGGCGAGCGGGACGCGGCGGCGGCTTTGCTGCGCGAACGGCCGGCGCTGGCGCGGCTCCGGCAAACGAATGGCGCGACGGCCCTGCACGTCGTCAGCTTCCATGGCGAAGTGGCGTTGGCGCGCGAATTGCCGGCGGCGGGCGCGGATTTGGAAGCGCGTGAGCGAGATTTCGGTGCCACGCCACTGATCCATGCCGTCATAGGCACGGGCCCCTGGGGACCGCAATTCAAAACAGGACAGGTAGCGGTCATCCGTCGGTTGCTGGCTGCCGGTGCAAATCCCCAAGCGACGAATGCCTGGGGCGAAACGGCTGCCCAAGTGGCGCCGATTACATTGCCGGGAGATGTGCGGGCTGCGCTGGGTGCGGAGAGCTGATTCAGTCGTTGCGACAGCTAATCAAAAGCGATTAAATCGCGCAGGCTTTCTAGCAGAGAAGGCCCGATACCGGGCACGGCATCGAGCGATTCCAGGTCAGGGAAGGGGCCGTTGGTCGCGCGCCATTCGAGGATGCGCGTCGCTAGGATTGGGCCGATGCCCCGCAGTTCTTCCAATTCAGCCTGGGTGGCCTGGTTGATACGCAGGAGTGACGGGCGCAGCGGGGTGGGGGCGGGGCCGGCGCCGGCCGCGGGCAGGTAGATCTGGTCGCCATCGCGCAGCAATTCGGCCAGGTTGACGCGCGCGGAATCGCCCGCCTCGAGCGCGCAACCCGCGGCGCGCAGCGCATCTTCCACGCGTGAATGGGCGGGCAGGCGGAAGGTATCGTTGATGGCGCCAGCCGCGCCTTCACAAACGACGTGGATGAGGATGGGCGGCGGGGTAGGCGTGGGGGCGGCGGTGGCGGTGGGCGGCGGCGGCAAGACTTCCAGGTGGAGGGGTTGCGGTCTGGTGGCTTCGCGGTAGATCAGCCCGAAGATGAGCGCCGCACCCAGGGCGATGATTACCCACCAGACGGGAACTGGGCGACTATCGTCTGGGAGGTCTTGCATGGGGGGAGGCTGGTGGGGGTGAGGAGTGGAGGGGTTGCAAGGTCGTGTACAAGGTTGCGACGGAGCTCCAAGCGGTAGAGAGCCTCAAGAAAGTCATTTCGGCGGCGATTTCTTCTCTGATCTTTCTGAGAATGACTTTGTCTGTCGAATTATAGCCTTTAAATCGTATCAGATCACCCCTCACTTCAACAACACGTGTTCCTCCAAAAATCGCAGCATCGTCGTGTGGCAATGCTCGATCGTTTCGGGGCGGCGCCAGCCATGTCCCTCGCCTTCATAGAGGTGATACTCATGCGGCACGCCGCGGCGCTTCAGCACCTCCACCACCAGCTCCGATTGGTTGGGCGGCACCACCTCGTCGATGCTACCCTGGAAGATGAGCAGCGGGTCCGCAATCCGCTCGGCCTGGAAGACCGGCGAGCGCTCCCGATAGATCGCCGCGGCTTCCGGCAAGGGGCCCAGCATCGAATCCAGATAGCGCTCTTCGAATTTATGCGTCTCGGTGGCGAGCAGGAAATGGTTGCTCACGCCGAAGAGGTTGACGCCGGCGGCGTAAAAGCCCGGCATGGTGACGAGCGAATTGAGCACCGTGAAGCCGCCCGCGCTGCCGCCGTAAATCACGAATCGCTCGGCATCGGCCAGGCCCTGCTCGGCCAGATGGCGCGCGCCGGCCGCACAATCCTCCGTATCATAGATGCCCCAATTGCCGCGCAGCTTCAGCATGTAGGCGCGCCCGTAGCCCGTGCTGCCGCGGTAATTCACCGTCAAAAATGCGTAGCCGCGCGTGGCGTAAAACTGGGCAGCGGAGTTGTAGCCCGCGCTCTGCTGCCCGGTCGGGCCGCCATGGGCATGCACGATGAGCGGCGGCTGGCCGACTCCCTCATAATGCGGATTCGTCGGTGCGTAATACAAGCCGTGCACTGTTTCGCCATCGTGGCCGGGGAACTGCACCGGTTCCGCTTTCGAAAGCTCTGCGCGCGGGATGGATTCTGTGGATGAACGGCGCACAATTCGTGAGCTACCCGGCACCCGCCGCAGCAGGCGCGTCGGTCGGCGGCTATCGCTGGCGATGATGGCCACCTGCCATTCATTCGCGCCAACCGCTACCTCGGACACGTCGCTATAGCTGGCTAATGTGTCGATGCGGCGCACTCGCTGCGTCGCCCAATCCAGGCGGCAAAGGCTCTGGAAGCCTGCTTCGCCGCGCAAGATATAAATGACGTCGCCGTCGCCAACCCAACCGTAGCGGCGTATGCCCTGGCGCCAGCCCGGGGCGCCATGCTCGGCCTCGTCGTGTGTCAATTGTTGCCGCTCGCCGGTCGCCAGCTCCAGCGCGTATAGCTGCCCGAATCCGCTCTCATCGCTGATATAGGTCAGCCAGCGGCCATCGGGCGAGAATTGTGGTTGGAAGATGCTCGTCCCTGCGTCGCCGGCCAGCGTTTGGCGCTCCCGCACACGCGGCCCGCCGCCCGCCGCCATATCCAGATGCAACAGGCGCAGCTCGGTGCCATCCCAGGGCATATTCGGATGGTCCCAGGCGATGTAAGCCAAGGCATCGCCTGTGGGCGACCAGACCGGCTGCATGACGAAATCGCTATCCTTCGCCAATTGCCGTGGCCAATTGCTACCGTCGCTCGGCACCAGCGCAAGCCCATCCGCCCGCTCGTAGCTGAATACATAAGCCAACCAGCGATCGTCGGGTGATGGCGTGGGGGAAGCGCAGGCGCCGAAAGCGGGCGTGATGGCCCGCGGCGCGCCACCAGCCACCGCTTGCCGCCAGAGCCGCCCTTCCGCCGAGTAGTAGATCGCGCCGCGCGAGACGCCATAGTCGCCGCCGCCGTAGCCCACCCGCGCGCGCACCATTACATCCGCCGCCGTCAGGTCACGCGGGGCGTCTTCGCCCTGCTGGATGACGATGACTGGCTGCGCGCCGCGCCGTTCCAACCAGACGAGGGCAGCCCGCGCGCCCGCGCGCCCGGGCAACCATTGCGCGTTGCTGATGGCCATATCGCCGGCCAACGCCCGCGCTGTCAGCGGGCTTTTCCACAGGCCATATTGCCGCGTGATGCGATCCCTACCGGACATGCGCTCGCCTCCGTGCTTGCCAATTCGCTGTGTGGAGTATAGCGCGCGCTGGCTGGGAATTAGGAGGCGTAGTAGTTGTTAATGAGCGTTTGTGCATGGCGCGCGAGGTCGGATTGCGGCGGGTAATCATCGCCGATGATTTCGACGATCGTGCCCTGTTGCGCCCACTGGTAGAGTTGTTCCGCGTTTTCGTTGCCGGACATCACGCAGCCGAGCGTCGAGGGCTCATTCACATCATTGCCGTTGAGGTAGAGGCCATTCGGCAGGAGCACGGCGCCGTGGAAGCCGTTCATCAACCCTGGCCGCACCTCGTAGATGCCCATGAAATAATGCATCTCCCAGCTGCCGCATTGTTCGTCATTGCAGAGGCGGAAGCTGGAGCCGTTGGCGACCTCAGTATGTGAGAGGATTTGGAAGACGCCGGGCAGCGTCGGGTCGCTCTCCATGCCGGAGGAAATGCCCCAGTCGAAAATCACCTCGCCATTCTCGTAAGCGATGAGGTGTTGCATATCCAGATCGACGATGATGCGCTTGTGAGAGACAACGTCGTTGGGGAGGGTAATGTCACGCGTGGGGAGCTGAATCTCTTCGCCGATGAAGAGCATGTTGAGGTTGCGGCCGGGGTTGGCTTCCGCGATGAGGCCATAGGGGATGCCGTTTTTGCGCGCAATATCATAAGTGGTATCGCCCTTCTCGACGGTGTAGATGCTGGGGCGATAATTGATGCGCAGGGTGATGCGCGTCTCGTTCCGAGCGAGGGCGTCGTTCACTTTGCGATAAGCATAATTCGCGTCCAAAAAGCGCGCGTTGCTATTCCGCAGCAGTTGCTTGGTATTGATGGTGGAAATCATCGCGCGGAAGTGATTCGCTTGTAATTGCAGGTTCGTCGGCCCCGCTTCCAGCCAATTTGCCACATCGGCCGGTCCTGCGGAAAAATTCGTCGTCTCGTTGGTATAGGGGTCGTAACCGACCAGCTCGATGCTGCGCGTTATGACCGATTTGGCCTGCGCGAGTAGGGGAAGGGGGTCGGACACGGCGGGCGGTAAGACAGCCGATTCGAGGCGCAATTCGCCGCGCCGCCAGATGCGCGCCGGATCTTCGCTGAGCGCGGCGAGGGCGGACATGATATCCAGCGCGCGGCCATCCTGCCCGGGCACTGGCTGCACCTCACCATTCACATAGCGATAACTGGCGTTGGCGGGGGGGATGTCGACTTGCTGCTTGAAATTGAGCAAGTATTGCTGGGCGGCCAGGTAATTGTTGCCCTCGACGGTGATGACGGGCGTGAGCGCGAAGCCAAAAGGGATGCCAGCGAGGCCGACTCGCCGCGCTTGGGTGTAGGTTGCGGCCGTATCCAGCCGCATCCCGAGTTGCGCGGGCGTGGCTTCGGCGATTGGTTGGTTATCCAGGTAGATCTGCAGCGGCGCTTGCTCGGCCCAGGCTGTTTCCAGCGCATCGCCGACCGCCGCTTGCCCCCGCCCGCCTAGGTGCTGCCCCAGCGAATGGACGCCGGGGTAGACGCGCCCGCCGACGGTGTAATGCGCGAAGAAGATGACGAACGCGGCGATGAATGGCATTAGAAAGCCTGCGCGCAATAGAAGGCTGCGGCGCAAATAAAAGGCGACGTCGGCGAGCATGAGGCGCGCGCTATCCTGCTGGGCGAGCTGGCGCTGGCGTTGGCGCGCTCGTTCTTCGGCGCGGCGGCGCGCTTCCAGGCGGGCGCGAGCGCCGCTCAGGCGGGTTTTTGTGCTGACTGTCATGGTGGCCATTTTATGCGGATTGTTTAATTCTGCTGGCGGCGGTTGATTCCCTGCGTGGCGCTGATTTAACGCGCTGCAGAATTACGCTTGTATCATCGCTGGCGTGTGCTAGAATATCGGCGATGCGGGAGTAGTTCAGCGGTAGAACGTTTCCTTGCCAAGGAAAAGGTCGTGAGTTCGAATCTCATCTCCCGCTTCGCAGGCGGACGGCAAAGGGGCCGTCCGTTTGTCGTTAATATCGGTCAGTTTGCGCGGGGTGGCGCTTTTGCTTCGCCACTGTACCCCAGCTCGCGCAGGCGTTCCTCATCCAGCTGCTCGAGCGCCGCGGCCAGCTGCGCATACTCGGCGGGGGGGATGGGCCGATCGACGCCGCGCTCATCGCGCGCCACGTAGCCGAGGCCACCACACCAGGCGCAATCTTGCGCGCGGTCTTGCGCGCTTTCCTCCGCGAACCAGCCATAGCCATCGCAAGAAGGGCAACGCGCCAATTGTTTTTCAGCCATCAGGTAGGCGCTTAGTTCCAGGCGCTGCTCGTCGGGTCGTCTTCGCCCAACCCGCGGGCGGGGAAGCCGCCTTCGGCGCCCGCGTCGTCGAAATCCACATTGCTTTCGGTTGTAATGTCTTCTTCTGCTGTGTAGCCGATCTCTTCATCGGTCGTCAGCCATTCGAGCGAGGCGAAGGCCATAGCGCGGATGCGTGGGTCGGCGTCGTGCAGGTTGGCGATGACGCGCTCCATCGCCAACTCGCCGAATTCCCAAAGCGCGCGCGCCGCCGCCAGACAGACGTAGCTGGAGGAGTCGTTTGCCAACGAGCGCAGCAGGGGTTCGATCGCCCCTTCAGCGCCGATATATCCCAGTGAGCGCGCCGCCGCCCAGCGCACGAAGTGATTCGCGTCGGTTTCCAGCGTGTCGGTCAGCGCTGGTAGGCTGCGCTCGCTGCCCAATTTACCCAGGGCCTCGGCGCAGGCTTTGCGGACCCTGGGCGACGAGTCATTAGCCAGGGAGGATTCGAGGGATTGAAGGGCGTTATCACCGGCGAAGGCCGAGCAGGTATACGCCGCTTCGACACGAAGGGAGGGGTGCGCGTCGGCTGCCAGCGCCTCGCATAAGGCGGGCAGGGCGGCGCTATCGCCCAATTGGAGGATCGCTTGCATGGCGGCGCGGCGCGCGTGCGGATCTGAATCGCAGAGCAAGGATTGTGCCAGGGTGGGCAGGGCGGCGCTATCGCCCAATTTCCCCAGGGCGCGCAGGCTGGCGGCCCGGACGGTGCGTGAGGGGTCTTTTGCCGCGCTGGCGGCCAACGAAGGGATGGCGATGCTTTTTCCGCGTTTTGCCAGGGCGCGCGCCACCGCGCAACGGACGCGGACGCTGCGGTCGCGCAAGAGGTGCGTGGTCAGGGCGGGCAGGACGCGCGGATCCCGCGTGCGGATGAGTGCGGAGACGATGCTGGCGCGCAGGCGGTGCTCGCCGTTACCCAGCGCCGTCAACAGGGCATCGACGGCCCGCGCCGTCCCCAACCTGGCCAAACGAAAAACGGCGCTGTGTTGCCGATGGGCATCGCCGTTTTCCAGGTCACGCAGTAATTGAGAGAATTCGGGCGCTTGGTTCATCGCATGCCTCATCGTACTACGCCTCCATTATAGCGGATTTGGCGACGGTTGGTAATCGGCTTGGCGGTTTGCAGCTTCGAGATGCGGAAAGATGAGCCAAATATTCATCGCGCCGAAAAGCGCGCCGGTCAGCACGCGAAAATGAGGCAGCGTTTCGCGCGCGGGCCAAAAGGTGAAGGGCGGATAACCGAGGAGCTGGCTCAGGCCATCGATGCCGATGGGCGCCAAGCCGAGCAACAGGTAGAGCGAGATGGGTGGCGGCCGCAGGCGTTTGCGCACGCGCCGAAATAGCAGCACTGCCAACAGCATCGCCAGCCAGATCGCGATGTCGCGCTCGCAAAGGGCGATCTTATAACCGAAGCGCGCGTCGCCGGCGAATTCGCGCGCCGCAAATTGCAAGGCCGGCGAAAAGACAACCAGATTTTCGCGAGTGATGAATTGCGCGTCGTTCGGGCCACGGCCGTCCGCGCCGATGGGTCCGCGCGTTCGGCCACGCTCCTCACCGATGGCAACCTGCTCTACATACAGCGAACGATACACGGGTGAAGCGAGGGCCGCGTCCTCAAAATAGGGTGTGTTGCCGCCGCTGATTTCGCGCGGGTAGGTTGCGCTCTCGCCAAAGAGGAAAAAGGAACGGAAGGCGAATTGGTGACAGAAAGGGGAATACAAGTCGTAGAGCACGTGGGCTGCGCCCGACCAGCCCAGCCGCGCGAAGACTGGCGCCGCCAGCGCCCCGCCCACGAAGAGGGCGATCGCCAGCGTGATCGCATTCAGCCAATGCAGCGCCAAATGCCGCCGCGCGCCGGGCCATACCCGCCTCATCCTGTGAAGCGTTCCGCCAGTATCGCCTCCAATTGTGCCTGGACAACGAGACCGTGGAAGGTCTTTAGGATAACGCCGCGCTCGTCCAGGATCACGGTTCGTGGCTGCCCGATGATGGCGTAGCGCTCGTGGATCGCGCCGCTTTCATCCAGAGCGAGGGAGAAGCTCAGCACGTGCTCCTCGGCGAAGGCGGCGATGCGTTCGGCGCTCTCCTCAAAATTGACGGCGATCATGGTGAAACCGCGCTCGCGATAGGCATCGTAGACCGCTTGTAGCTCGGGCATCTCACGCTCGCAGGGGCCGCACCAGGTCGCCCAGAAATTCAACAGCACGACCTGGCCGCGCAATGCGGAGAGCGGATATTCTTCGCCGGCGATGGTGCGGATTGTGAAATCTGGCGCCTGGTCGCCATCGGAAAGGCCGACGCGCGGCGGCAGGGCCAGCTCGGTGCTCGTGTCCGCGGACGGTAAGGCGAGCGCCGAGCTGCCGGAGGGAATGGAGAGTCCCTCGCTTACCGGCGGGGCATTCCCGACCGCATCAGCCGCTGGCTGCGCGTCAGCGACGCCCAGCAGGTCGCTCACGCCGCCGACGACGCGTTCTTCCAATTCGATGGAGGCTTCGGCGAATTGGTTGGAGAAGCGCAGGCTCCAATCCTGCAGCTGGCCGCTGGCGACGAGCAGGCCGATGCCGACGAGGAAGACGCCACTGAAACGGGCGATGATCTGCGCATGTTGCCGCAATTGCCGCAGGAGGCCCTGGGCGCTATCCAGGAGGAGCGCTGTCAGCAGGAAGGGGATGCCGAGGCCGAGCGAATAGGCGACGAGCAGCACAGTGCCACGCGCGATATCGGCGCCCAGGCTGCTTGAGCCGCCGCCGCTGCTCACCAGCGTCAAGATGGCGCCGAAGATGGGGCCGATACAGGGCGTCCAACCGGCGGAGAAGACGATGCCCATGAAGGCGGAATGGTGGTAGCCCTGGGCGCCGCTCGCCGTCATTTCCAGCCGTGTGTCGGAATAGATGATCGTTTGCAGGCGTGACAGCGTTCGTTCCCAGAAAGCAGCCGGACGCAGGAAGGCGTTGCCCAGGACGAGCCAGAGAAAGATCGTCGCGCCGATCAGTAGGATGAGGGTGGGTGTCATCCAGGCCCAGACGGTCCATAGCGCCAGCGCCACCGCGACGATGGGTGTGAGCGCGGGATGGCCGAGCAGGCGTGGGCGCGCGCGCAGCCACTCGAAGAGCCGCGGCATGATGCCCATGAAATGCAGACCGAAGAAGATGATCACCGTCCCGCCCACGCGCCCCAGGATATCGGTAACCAGCGAGACGTTGCCGCTGCCCAGCACGCGGATGATGAGCGCGTAAGTAATGAGACCGAAGCTGACGAAAAAGAGCGTGAAGCCGGCCACGAAAGCCAGGCCATGGCTTAGGGTGGCGAGGCGGGCAGCGAGGGGCGGGCGGCGGACGCTGGCTTTTTTGCCCACTCGAATTTGTGCGACCACCGTCTGCGCCGTCTGTCCGCCCATATAGCCGATATAAGCGGGCACGAGCGGCAACACGCAGGGCGACGCGAACGAGACAAAGCCTGCTGTCAACGCCAGGATGATTTGGATACCGAGACCCAATTGGTAGAAACTGTCGAAATCAAGCATGCTCGCACCCATAAAGCGAACCGGCGCGCGTGCCAAACCGGAACGCCATCATGATACACGAATTACGGGCGCGAATTCTTACACCGATATGAAGTGCGCGGAAAGGTCAGGCGCGCAAGGCGGCTGTGGCGGCTTCGTCGTCCGCCCAATTCACGGTGTCGATCACGACGCCGTAATCTTCGCGCGCGCTATGTTCGGAGACGTAGCCATCGCGGACATCGGTGAGGACGCGCTGCGGGTCTCGCTGGAAGGGGTTGCCCCAGCCGCCACCTCCGCCGGAGCGGTTGATGAAGACATCTTCGGGTTGTATGTCCTTTTCATGCAAGGAACCGTTGGTGCGTTCTTTATCCGTTCCCGGCCAGATGGTAACCGAACCTGGTGTGCCATTCTTACCGCCATTCATGCCCCAGGGAGCGGTTTTCGTTTTCTTGACGATGACTAAAAGATGTGATGGGTGCAGGAAGCGATAGGAGCGCGTGACGCCGACGCCGCCACGGAATTCGCCCGGGCCGCCGGTATCCGGCAAAAAACCGTAGTTCTCGATGATCCAGGGTCCTTTGGTTTCCATGACTTCAATCGGGTTGTTACGACAGCCAGGCTCGCCGAGGTGCATGATGCCATCTTCGCCATCGTTGCCGGCGAAGGCACCGAATCCGATGGCCTCGTTGTGCGCTTCCAGCCAGGGTAGACCGGTTTCCGGGTGTGTGCCGAGGCCCATGATGGCGAAAATATCGCCACCACTGCAAGCGGGGATGAGTTCGGGCATCTCCTGAGATAAGGCTTTCATGATGACTTCTGGCAAGAGCATGCCGGTCCTAAGCACGAAAGTTGGCGCAGGCGGCAGGGCATGCATGAGGGTACCGGGAGCAGCAATGACTTTCAAAGGCCGAAAATGCCCGGCATTGGCGGGATAATCTGGCGTCGTGATGCCTTTGAAGGCCAGACCGCTGACGCCGTTGGTCAGGCCGATCGGTAGGTTCATGGGGCCTTGGGTACGAGTGTGGGAGCCGGTCCAATCGACGATGAATTCGTCGTCCGTGATTGTAACTTTCACCTTCAGTTTGAGCATCGTATCGCGGTTGATGCCGTCATCATCCGCAAAATCTTCGGCCGTCCAAGTGCCTTTCGGCAATTGCGCCAGGCGGGCGCGGGAAATCCGCTCACCATGGTCGAGGATGGCCTCGATGGCTTCCTGCAGAGTTTCCAGCCCGAAACGCTTGGCAATTTCAGAGACGCGGCGCTCGCCGGTGCGACAAGCGGAGATCTGCGCGTTCATATCGCCGATGACGCGGTCCGGGATGCGGCTATTGAAGCGGATGAGATTGACGATTTCTTCGTTTCGGACGCCGGCGCGGTAAAGCTTCATGGCCGGCATGAGTAAGCCTTCCTGGAAGACCTCGGTGGAATCTATCATGTAACCAGCTTCTTTTTGGCCCAGGTCGATCCAGTGTTGTTTGATGGCGGTGAAGCCGATCAGCTCTTCTTGATAGAAGATGGGGGAGAGGGCCAGCACATCCATAGGATGAGCGGAAGACCAGTAGGGGTAGGAAGTGAGGACGAGGTCACCGGGTTCGAAGTTTTCGATGCCGATGAATTCCACGGAATTTTGGAGTCCGTAGTCATTGCCGCGGGTGAAGACGGCCAGGCCGGGTGCTTCGGCCAACAAGCGGCAGTGCTTGTCATAAATGCCGAGGCCAAAGTCGCGGATTTCATAGACGATGGTGGTATAGGCGGTGCGCATGAGGTTGCGTTCCATCTCCCGCGCCGCAGAGAGGTAATAATTATGTATGACCTCGACGGTGATCGGATCCAGGGACAAACTTATCCCCTCAAACGATTGGATTTGAGCGTAAGAGTGTTTCAGGCGCGCAAGGCGGTGGTGGCTGCTTCGTCAACGGTCCAATTCTCGATGTCGATGACGACGCCGTAATTCTCCCGCGCGCTATGTTCGGAGACGTAGCCATCGCGGACATCGGTGAGGATGTGCTGCGGGTCTCGCCGGAAGGGGTTGCCCCAGCCACCACCACCGCCTGACCGGTTGATGAGGACATCCTCCGGTTGCAAGTCCTTTTCATGCAACGCGCCGTTGACCCGCTCTTTTTCGGTACCGGGCCAGATGGTGACCGTACCCGCTTCGCCATTCTGGCCGCCATGCATCCCCCAGGGCGCTGTCTTTGTTTTCTTGACGATAGCCAACACTTGGGAGTGGTGCAAGAAACGATAAGTGCGTGTAATGCCGACGCCACCGCGGTATTCGCCGGGGCCGCCGGAATCCGGCCGCAGGCCATAGTTCTCGATGATCCAGGGTCCTTTGGTCTCCATGACCTCAATCGGGTTGTTGCGGCAGCCAGGCTCACTAAGGTGCATGATGGCGTCTTCGCCATCGTTCCCCTCGAAGGCGCCAAAACCAACCGCCTCGTTATTCGCTTCCAGCCAGTGCAGGCCGGTTTCCGGGTGGATACCGAGACCCATGACGTTGAAGATATCGCCGCCGCTGCAAGCGGGGATGTGATCGGGCATCCCCTGGGATAAGGCTTTCATGATGACCTCTGGCATGAGCAAGCCGGCCCAAAGGGTGAAGGTCGGCGCGGGCGGCAGGGCATGCACGAGGGTACCCGGGGGAGCGATGACTTTGAGCGGGCGGTAGTGGCCGGAGTTAGCGGGATAATCCGGCGTCGTGATGCCTTTGAAGGCCAAGCCACTGACGCCGGTGGTCAGGCCGATCGGCAGGTTCATGGGGCCATAGGTGCGTGGATGCGAGCCGGTCCAATCCACGATGAATTCGTCATCGGTGATGGTGATGGTGCATTTCAGTTTGAGCATCGTTTCGCGATCGATGCCGTCATCGTCCGCAAAATCTTCGGCTGTCCAGGTGCCTTTCGGCAACTGCGCCAGTCGGGCGCGGGAAATCCGCTCGCCATGGTCGAGGATCTCTTCGATGGTTTCCAGGAGGGTATCCAGGCCGAATCGTTCGGCCATCTCGGCGACGCGGCGCTCACCGGTGCGGCAGGCAGAGATTTGCGCGTTCATATCGCCGATGACGCGGTCGGGGATGCGGCTGTTGAAGCGGATGAGGTTGACGATTTCTTCGTTGCGTACACCGCCTCGGTAAAGCTTCATGGCCGGCATGATCAGGCCTTCCTGGAAGACGTCGGTGGAATCCAGCATGTAACCGGCTTCTTTTTGACCCAAGTCCACCCAGTGCTGTTTGATGGCGGTGAAACCGATCAACTCGTCTTTATAATAGATGGGGGAAATTGCCAACACATCCATGGGGTGTGCAGATGACCAATAGGGATAGGAGGTGAGGATGAAATCGCCGGGTTCGATGTTATCGATACCGATGAATTCGATTGATTTCCGGAGGCCGTAGTCATTGCCACAGGTGAAAACGGCCAGGCCAGGTGATTCGGCCATCATGCGGAAATTCTTGTCATAGATACCGAGGCCGAAATCACGGATTTCGTAGACGATGGTGGTATAGGCGGTGCGCATGAGGTTGCGTTCCATCTCGCGCGCTGCCGAAAGGTAGTAGTTGTGAATCACCTCAACAGTGATGGGGTCTACGGCCATGATCTACTCCTTTCCAAAATTGTGGTGCGCATCGGTGGTATATCAAGCACGCAGGGCGGCAGTCGCTTCCTCATCCACAGACCAGTTCCCCGTGTTGATGACAACGCCGTAATCCTCCCGCGCGCTGCGTTCGGATACATAGCCATCGCGCACATCGGTGAGGACGCGTTGCGGGTCTCGCCGCAGGGGGTTGCCCCAGCCGCCGCCACCACCGGAAGAGTTGATGATGACGTCCTCCGGTTGTAAATCTTTCTCGTGCAGGGCACCGTTGACGCGCTCTTTTTCCGTTCCCGGCCAGATGGTTACCGAGCCTGGTGTGCCATCTTTTCCGCCATTCATCCCCCAGGGCGCCGTCTTTGTTTTCTTGACGATAGCCAACACTTGGGAGTGGTGCAGGAAGCGATAGGTGCGCGTTAAGCCGACGCCGCCGCGGTGCTCGCCGGGTCCGCCGGTGTCCTGGCGCATGCCGTAGTTCTCGATGATCCAGGGGCCTTTGGTTTCCAACACCTCGACGGGGTTGTTGCGGCAGCCGGGCTCGGTGAGGTGCATGATGCCATCCTCGCCATCACCGCCGGCGTGCCCGCCAAAGCCGACCGCCTCGTTGGTCGCTTCCAGCCAGTGCAGACCCGTCTCCGGGTGGATGCCGAGGCCCATCACGTCGAAGATATCGCCGCCGCTGCAAGCGGGAATGTGGTCGGGCATGCCCTTTGCCAGCGCTTTGAGGACGACCTCCGGCGCGAGCAGGCTGGCCCAAATGGTAAAGGTAGGCGCGGGCAGCGTGGCGTGCATGATCTCGCCGGGTGGGGCGATGACCTTGAGCGGGCGGTAGTGACCGGAGTTGGCAGGGTAATCTGGCGTGGTGACGCCTTTGAAAGCCAGGCCGCTGACGCCGGTGGTCAAGCCGATCGGCACGTTCATTGGGCCGCGCGTCGTCGGTTGCGAGCCGCTCCAATCGACGATGAACTCGTCATCGGTGATGGTGACGGTGCATTTCAGTTTGAGCATCGTTTCGCGATCGATGCCGTCATCGTCCACAAAATCCTCGGCCGTCCAGCTGCCTTTGGGCAACTCGGCGAGGCGGGCGCGGGAGATCCGCTCGCCATGGTCGAGGATCTCTTCGATGGCTTCGAAGAGGGTGTCGAGGCCGAAGCGTTTGGCCATGTCGGCCACGCGGCGCTCGCCGGTGCGGCAGGCAGAAATCTGCGCGTTCATATCACCGATGACACGGTCAGGGATGCGGCTGTTGAAGCGGATGAGGTTGACGATTTCCTCGTTGCGGACGCCGGCGCGGTAGAGCTTCATGGCCGGCATGAGCAGGCCTTCCTGGAAGACGTCGGTGGAATCCAGCATATAGCCGGCTTCTTTTTGCCCCAAATCGATCCAGTGCTGCTTGATGGCCGTATAGCCGATCAGCTCGTCCTGATAGAAGATGGGCGAGATGGCCAGCACGTCCATCGGGTGGGCGGAGGACCAATAGGGGTAGGAGGTGAGGATGAGGTCGCCGGGTTCAATATTCTCGGCGCCGATGAATTCGATCGATTTCTTGAGGCCGTAATCGTTACCACAAGTGAAGATGGCCAGGCCGGGCGATTCGGCCATGACGCGGCAGTGCTTGTCATAGATGCCCAGGCCGAAATCACGGATCTCATAGACGATGGTGGTATAGGCGGTGCGCATGAGGTTGCGTTCCATCTCGCGTGCCGCGGAAAGGTAGTAATTGTGAATGACCTCGACGGTGATGGGATCCAGCGCCATCGCTCTCCTCCTTTATGCTATTGGCGCGCGTATCAGGCGCGCAGTGCGGCAGTGGCGGCCTCGTCGACCGCCCAGTTGTCTGTGTCGATCACGACGCCGTAATCCTCGCGTGCGGATTTCAGCGAAACAAACTCGTTGATGACGTCGTCCAGCACGCGCTGCGGGTCGCGTTCGAGCGGATTGCCCCAGCCACCACCGCCACCGGAATTGTTTTGGAGGATATCTTCAGCATTCATCTGATAGTGAATGGCGGCCGTTCGTTCTTCGCGTTCGGTGCCCGGCCAGACGATGACATGGCCGGCATCTGCATCATGACCGCCTGCCATCCCCCAGGGCGCGGATTTCGTCTTTTTAACCAACGTCAGGGTGGTGGTCGGACTTAAGTAGCGATAAGTACGCCTGACCCCCACACCACCGCGATATTTACCCGGTCCGCCGGAATCCTGACGCATATGGTAGGATTCAATGATCCAAGGAGCCTTGGTTTCCACCACTTCAATTGGAGTATTGCGGCAACCGGGTTCGCTGAGGTGCATGATGGCATCCTCACCATCACTGCCAGCGAAAGCGCCAAAGCCCACTGCTTCGTTGCCTCCCTGCAGCCACATCTCGCCGGTTTCCGGGTGTGTGCCTACCCCTACCACACTGAAAACATCGCCACCGCTGCAGGCCGGGATGCGATCCGGCATGCCTTGGGCGAGTGCCTTTAGGATCACTTCCGGTGCCAGCAGAGAAGCCCAAATCGTGAAGGTCGGCGATGGTGGAATGGCGTGCATTATCTCTCCGGGTGGAGCGATGACTTTGAGCGGGCGATAATTGCCGGAGTTGGCGGGAGTATCCGGAGAGGTGATGCCTTTGAAGGCAAGAGCGGTGACACCTAAGGTGCAGCCGATCGGTAGATTCATCGGGCCACGGGTCGCCGGTTGCGAACCACTCCAATCTACGATGAATTCATCGTCCGTTATCGTAACTTTCACCTTCAGTTTGAGCATGGTTTCGCGGTCGATGCCATCGTCATCTGCCCAATCTTCCGCTTCCCAGGTGCCTTTGGGCAATTCCGCCAGGCGAGCCCGCGATAAGCGCTCGCCATGATCGAGGATCGCCTCGGCGGAGTGGAAGAACGTATCCAAACCATAGCGCTCGACGAGGCTGATCACGCGGCGCTCACCGGTGCGGCAGGCGGAAACCTGCGCGTTGAGATCGCCGATGATGCGATCCGGCATGCGGCTGTTGAAGCGCAATAAATTGTAGATTTCCCGGTCCAAGACTCCGGCTTTGTAGAGCTTCATGCCAGGCAGGAGCAAACCTTCCTGGAAGACATCTGTCGAATCGAGGATGTAGCCAGCATCTTTCTGGCCCATATCGAGCCAGTGTTGTTTGATAGCGGTATAACCGACCAATTCGCCGCAAGCGAAGATGGGTGAAACAGCCAGTACATCCAGTGGGTGAGCCGAGGACCAATAGGGATAACTGGTGAGGATCAGGTCTCCCGGTTCCAAATTCTCCTCGCCGACGAAATCGACAGTCTTTTGTAAGCCGTAGTCGTTGCCGCGTGTGAAGACGGCCAGGCCGGGCGCCTCGGCAAGCATACGGCATTGGCGGTCGTAGATGCCGAGGCCGAAATCGCGGACTTCGTAAATCACCGTGCTGTAGGCAGTGCGCATGAGGTTGCGTTCCATCTCGCGCGCCGCGGAAAGAAGATAGTTATGGATGACTTGTACGGTGATGGGATCCAGTTTGTTTGCTCCTTTCAATGCCTTTTCCAGATGCGGGAATCAAGCACGCAGGGCAGCAGTGGTCTCTTCGTTTACGATCCATTTTTCGGTATCTATGGCGACACCATAATTCTCGCGTGCACTGCGTACAGAGACATAGCCATCCCGTACATCGCTCAAGACGAGTTGCGGATCTCGTTCTATTGGGTCACCCCAGCCGCCACCACCACCGGAACTATTCTTGATGACATCTTCGGCGGCCATCGGGGTATGGACGGCGCCGTTGGCTGATTCTTTGTCGGTCCCGGGCCAGACAACGACCTTGCCGGATACGGCGTCATGCCCGCCGTTCATCCCCCAGGGTGACGTTTTCGTCTTCTTGACGAGTGCGAGGACAGTAGCCGGTTCCAGGAAACGGTAGGTGCGCGAAACCCCGACGCCACCACGGTGCTTTCCGGGTCCGCCGGTATCCTGCCGCATTTGGTACGATTCGATGATCCAAGGTGCTTTGTTTTCCATGATCTCTATGGGCACGTTGCGACAGCCGGGCTCGCTGAGGTGCATGATGGCGTTTTCGCCATCGCCACCTGCATGGCCGCCGAAGCCGACCCCTTCGTTGGTCGCTTCTAGCCAGGGTTGACCGGTTTCCGGGTGGCTACCCACGCCCATGATGGAAAAGACATCACCACCGGAGCAAGCCGGAATGCGATCCGGCAAGCCCTTGGAGAGCGCTTTAAGGATTACCTCCGGTGCCAGCAGAGACGCCCAAATCGTGAAGGTCGGCGATGGTGGAATGGCGTGCATCATCTCTCCGGGTGGTGCGATGACTTTGAGAGGGCGATAGTTACCGGAGTTCGCGGGGGCATCCGGTGTGGTAATGCCTTTGAAGGCGAGCGCGGTGACACCTAAGGTGCAGCCGATCGGTAGGTTCATGGGGCCGCGAGTGGCCGGATTGGAGCCGCTCCAATCTACGATGAACTCATCATCCGCGATGGTCACTTTCACTTTGAGTTTGAGCATCGTATCGCGATCTATGCCATCATCATCCACCCAATCTTCGGCTTCCCAGGTGCCTTTGGGCAGTTCGGCGAGGCGAGCGCGGGTCAGGCGTTCGCTGTGGTCGAGGATGGCATCGACCGCCTCATAGTATGTATCCAGACCAAAGCGTTCTATGAGCTCAATCATGCGGCGTTCGCCAGTGCGGCAGGAAGAAATCTGGGCGTTCATATCGCCGATGCAGCGATCTGGCATGCGGTTGTTGAAGCGAATCAGGTTCAAAATTTCCTGGTCGAGTACGCCTGCTTTATAGATCTTTATGCCGGGTAACAACAGGCCTTCCTGGAATACGTCGACCGAATCCAGGATGTAGCCAGCATCCTTTTGACCGAGATCAAGCCAATGTTGCTTGATGGCCGCATAGCCGACCAGTTCCCCTAACGCGAAAATCGGTGAAATGGCCAAGACGTCCGGGGGATGCGCGGAGCTCCAGTAGGGATAGCTGGTGAGTATCAGATCACCGGGTTCCATATTCTCTTCGCCGATGAACTCAACGGTTTTTTGCAATCCATAGTCGTTACCGCGCGTGAAGACCGCCAAGCCTGGTGCTTCGGCGAGCATACGACATTGCCTGTCATAGAGGTTCAAACCGAAATCTTTCAGCTCGTAAATCACGGTGGAATAGGAAGTACGAATCAGGTTGCGTTCCATCTCCCGCGCGGCAGAGAGGAAGTAGTTGTGGATGACTTCGACGGTGATGGGGTCCAGCGCCATCGCTCTCCTCCTTTATGACATTGGCGCGCGCATCAGGCGCGCAGAACAGCAGTGGCCTCCTCGTTTACGGCCCAATTTTCGGTATCGATGACTACGCCATAATCTTCACGCGCGCTCTTCTCAGAGACATAGCCATCCCGCACATCTTTGAGGACGAGTTGCGGATCGCGCTTGTGTGGGTCTCCCCAACCGCCACCGCCTCCAGCATAGTTCTCGATGATATCACCGGCATCTACCGCGGTATGGATGGAACCGTTCACGTATTCTTTCTCGGTACCCGGCCAGACGACGACCTTGCCTGGCAGGGCATCATGGCCGCCGTTCATGCCCCAGGGGGCGGATTTCGTCTTTTTGACCGTCGCGAGGGTATTAGCGGCTTCCAGGAAGCGGTAGATACGTGCCACCCCAACACCTCCGCGGTGCAGACCGGGGCCACCGGAATCCTGTCGCATGTGGTAGGTATCGATCATCCAAGAACCCTTGGTTTCCAGTACTTCGACCGGGTTGTTGGCACAACCAGGTTCGCTGAGGTGCATGATGCCGTCTTCGCCATCGCCACCGGCGTGGCCACCGAAGCCGACCGCCTCGTTGGTCGCTTCGACCCAGGGGGCGCCCGTTTCGTGATGAACGCCAACACCCATGACGTCGAAGACATCACCACCGGAGCAGGCCGGGATACGATCCGGCATCCCTTTGGCAAGCGCTTTGAGTACCACTTCGGGGGCCAGTAGACCAGCCCACAGGGTGAAAGTCGGTGAGGGATGCACGGCGTGCATCATCTCGCCTGGTGGGGCGATCACCTTAAGTGGGCGATAGTTGCCTGAGTTGGCGGGGCTATCCGGTGTGGTGATGCCTTTGAAAGCGAGCGCGGTAACCCCCAGGGTAGTGCCGATGGGCATGTTCATCGGGCCCTTCGTAGCCGGTTCGGAACCGCTCCAATCGACGATGAACTCATCATCGGTGACGGTCACTTTCACTTTCAATTTGAGCATCTTGTCACGGTCGATGCCGTCGTCATCCACCCAATCTTCGGCTTCCCAGGTGCCGTTGGGTAACTCCGCGAGGCGGGCCCGTGCCAAGCGCTCACCATGGTCGAGAATGGCTTCGACCGCCTCATAATAAGTATCCAGACCAAAGCGTTCCACCAGTTCGGCCATACGGCGTTCCCCGGTACGGCAGGCGGAAATCTGGGCGTTCATATCGCCGATGCAGCGGTCTGGCATGCGGTTGTTGAAACGAATCAAGTTCAAGATTTCCTGGTCGAGCACGCCGGCTTTATAGATTTTCAAGGCGGGCATGAGCAGGCCTTCCTGGAAGACGTCGGTAGAATCCAGGATGTAACCGGCATCCTTTTGCCCGAGATCCAGCCAGTGTTGTTTGATGGCGGTATAGCCGATCAGTTCGCCCTGTGCGAAGATCGGCGAAACCGCCAAGACATCCATGGGGTGCGCGGAGCTCCAGTAAGGGTAGCTGGTGAGTATCAAGTCGCCGGGCTCCATGTTCTCTGCGCCGACAAACTCCACGGTTTTCATCAAGCCGTAGTCGTTACCGCGCGTGAAGATGGCTAAGCCGGGTGCTTCCGACAGCATTCGAAATTGCTTGTCATAAATTCCCAAACCGAAATCGTTCAGCTCGTAAATTATGGTGGAATACGAGGTACGAATCAGGTTTCGTTCCATCTCACGCGCGGCGGAGAGGAAGTAGTTGTGGATGACTTCTACGGTGATCGAATCCAGCGCCATCGCTCTTCTCCTTTATGCCATTGGCGCGCGCATCAGGCGCGCAGGGTAGCGGTAGCCTCCGCATCCACGGTCCAGTTCTCCGTGTTGATTGCGACGCCATAATCCTCGCGCGCGCTGCGTAACGAAACGAGCTCATCGCGCACGTCAGCGAGCACGAGTTGCGGATCGCGCTGGAAGGGGTCGCCCCAACCGCCGCCGCCGCCCGAGTAGTTCGCGACCGCGTCTTCGGCGGCCATCGGGTAGTGGATGGCACCGCCGCTCTCTTCTTTGTCGGTACCCGGCCAGACGACGACCTGGCCCACCGCCCCATCGAGGCCACCATTCATGCCCCAGGGCGCGGATTTCGTCTTTTTGACGAGAGCGAGGGTGGTGGAGGGCTCCAGGAAGCGGTAGGTACGCGACACCCCGACGCCGCCGCGGTGCTCGCCCGCGCCACCAGAATCCTGCCGCATATGATAGGTTTCGATGATCCAGGGCGCCTTCGTCTCCAGCACTTCGACGGGGTTATTGCGGCAGCCGGGCTCGCTGAGGTGCATGATGGCGTCTTCGCCATCGCCGCCGGCATGCGCGCCGAAACCGACCGCTTCGTTGGTCGCCTCCAACCATGGGTAGCCTGTCTCCGGGTGCATGCCCACTCCCATTATGTCGAAGACATCACCGCCAGAGCAGGCGGGGACACGATCTGGCATGCCTTGGGAAAGCGCTTTGAGGATCACTTCCGGCGCCAACAGGGCGGCCCAGACGGTGAAGGTCGGCGCGGGCGGGATGGCGTGCATCATCTCGCCCGGCGGCGCGATGACCGTGAGCGGGCGGTAGTTGCCGGAGTTGGCGGGGGTATCGGACGTGGTGATGCCTTTGAAGGCGAGGGCCGTGACGCCTTCGGTGAGGCCAATGGGCAGGTTCATCGGGCCGCGCGTGGCCGGTTGCGAGCCGCTCCAATCGACGATGAACTCGTCGTCGGTGATGGTCACTTTGCATTTCAGCTTGAGCATCGTCTCGCGGTCAATACCATCGTCATCCGCCCAATCTTCCGCTTCCCAGGTGCCGTTGGGCAGCTCAGCGAGGCGGGCGCGGGCCAGGCGTTCGCCGTGGTCGAGGATGGCTTCCACGGCCTCGTAGTAAGTCGCCAAGCCAAAGCGTTCCACCAGCTCGATCATGCGGCGCTCACCGGTGCGGCAGGCTGAGATCTGCGCGTTCATGTCGCCGATGATGCGGTCCGGCATGCGGCTGTTGAAGCGCAGAAGATTCACTAGTTCTTGATCGAGCTTGCCGGCCTTGTAGACCTTGACGCCGGGCATCAGCAAGCCTTCCTGGAAGACGTCGGTGGAATCCAGGATGTAGCCGGCGTCTTTTTGCCCCAGATCGAGCCAGTGTTGCTTGATGGCTGTATATCCGACCAGGTCGCCCTGCGCGAAGATGGGCGATACGGCCAACACGTCCAGCGGGTGCGCGGAGCTCCAGTATGGGTAGCTGGTGAGCATCAGATCGCCGGGTTCCATGTTCTCTTCGCCGATGAAATCGACGGTTTTTTGCAGGCCGTAGTCGTTGCCACGCGTGAAGATAGCGAGGCCGGGCGCTTCCGCCAGCATGCGACAATGCTTGTCATAGATACCCAGCCCGAAATCGCGAATCTCGTAGATCACGGTGGAATACGAGGTACGCATGAGGTTGCGCTCCATCTCGCGCGCGGCGGAGAGGAAGTAGTTGTGGATGACTTCTACGGTGATGGGGTCCAGTTTCGTCATGACGATCAGCTCCCTTCCTGGCGGATGTCAATATGAAGCTCACCATATTCGCCGACGGTGAGGATATCGCCAGTATGGACCATGGTGGTCGAGCTGGGTTCTTCAACGATGGCGGGGCCAGTGATGCTGTCACCGGCGCCGAGTTTCATGCGGTCGTAGACCTGGTATTCCAGTTGACCGCGATGCTCGCGCGAATAAACCTCGCGGCTGCCTTTGAGTGCGGCGTCGGTGTTTCCCGTGCCGGCGGCAATTTTCGCCAGCTCCGGCCGTGGCAGCAAGCCCACGGCGCGCAAGCGCAAGGTCACGATTTCGATGGGGTCATTCAACATGTTGTGGCCGTATTGCTGTTCGTGCGCGTCGTTGAAGCGGCGTGTGATTTCGGGGATGTCCTCCGTGCTGAGGTCCATGCTGGGCAGCGGGATGTTCACAGTGTGTTCCTGGCCGCGGTAACGCATCTCGGCGCTGGGGAGGAATTGTTGTTTCGCAGGCTCGAAGCCGTCGTTATGCAAAGCGGCGCGCCCGGTCTCGGCCAAATCGGCGAAGACGGCGTTGACAGGGACGGGGTCCATTTCGGCGAGGCCCGTGATTTGCGTGCGCGCGTAATCATGCACCACGTCGACCATCAACATGCCGAGCGCCGAGAAATTGCCCGGGCCGGGCGGGATGATGGCTTTCGGGATGCCTAGCTCGCGGCTGATGTTGGCCGCCACAAAGGGGCCGCCGCCACCGAAGGCGCAAAGCGCGAAGTCTTTCGGATGGTAGCCGCGCTCGACGGAGATCACGCGCACTGCACCCGCCATTTTTGCCTCGCTGATGCTGATGACGCCCGCGGCGACTTCGATCACGCTCATTCCGAGGCGCGTCGCCATCTTCTGGACCGCCACTTCGGCCAGCGCCGTGCTGATATCGATTTCGCCTCCGAGGAAATTCTGCGGATCGAGATAGCCGACGAGCAAAGCAGCGTCGGTGAAGGTTGTATCCTGCCCGCCTTTGGAATAGCAAGCGGGGCCGGGGTCCGCGCCGGCGCTCTGGGGGCCGACCTGCAAATGCCCACCTTCATCTACCCAGGCGATGCTGCCGCCGCCCGCGCCGATAGTGTGGATGTCGATGGTGGGGATGGAGATGGGCAGTAATTGGAAGATTTGCTCATTTTCGACCGTGGGCGTGTTGTCAGCGATGAGCGAGGAATCCAGGCTCGTGCCACCCATATCGAGGGTGATCATGTTTGGCTGGCCGATGAGCGCACCAAGATAGGCGCCGCCGATGACGCCGCCGGCCGGCCCGGAGAGCACGAGGTGCGCTGGCTCTTCTTTGGCCGTCTCCAGCGTCATCGCACCGCCGCCGGAGCGCGTCATCAAGAAGTTGCCAGTGAAGCCGCCGGCCGTCAGCTCGTCGTTCAGCCGTGTGAGGTAAGTGCGCGTGAGCGGCTTGATATAGGCGTCGATGACGGTGGTACTGGAGCGCTCGTATTCGCGGTACACGCGGCTGAGCTGGCTGGAGAGCGTCACTGATACCTCTGGCGCGACTTCGGCGAAGACTTCGGCCATCGCCAACTCGTGTGCTGGATTGACGTAGCTATGCAGGAAGCAGACCGCGACCGATTCGACGCCTTCGGCCTGGATGGCGCGCGCCACCTCAGCCGCATGCGCGCGGTTGAAAGGCGATAGCACGTGGCCTTTGTAATTCAGCCGCTCCTCCACCTCAAAGCAGAGGTAGCGCGGCACGAGCGATTTCGGCTTCTTGTACTTGAAATCATACATCGGCTCGCGGTCGGTGCGGCCCAGGACATAGATATCGCGGAAGCCCTTCGTGGTTACGAAGGCCACGCGCGCGCCGCTACGAGTGAGCATGGCGTTGATGCCCAGCGTCGTCCCGTGCACGAAATATTCAATGGCCGCCGTTTGCGCGCCCACTTTCTTGAAAGCATCCAACACTCCCTGGGCAGGGTTGGCGGGCGTCGTCGCCACTTTCTCGAGCTCGATATTGCCGGATTCCTCGTCAAGCACGATGACATCTGTGAAGGTGCCTCCTACATCTACTGATACGCGCATGTGTCTACCTCCTCCTCAATTTCCTTCGCTTTGGTTGACGGGTTCTCGTTCACTTGCCAGACTGAGAAGGGCGCCATTCTCTGGTTCAAAATGAGCGCCGTATTGGCTAACGGCCTGTTCGCGGGTGATGTATCCGTTCCTTATATCCTCTTCGATGGCGGCGAGGGGGCGCTCCAGCGCGTCGCCATGACCGCCGCCGCTGCCGGTGATGATACGCACAACATCGCCCCGTTGCAATGGGTAGCGTGTCAGCTTTCCGCGCCATAGGGCGGGCAGATCGTCGCCGGCGCGAATGATGGCCACGCCATTTGGCGAGCCCTGATCTCCGCCTGCCATGCCCCAGGGCGGGAAGCGGTGGCGGCCATAGGTCGTTGTCACCTGGCCGGTGGGGCATTGGAGGCGGTAATCGCGCACGAGGCCGCGCCCGCCCCGGTAGCGCCCCGCGCCCTCTGGCACGATATTCAGCGCGTATTGGTCGACGAGCAAGGGATAGCGCGTTTCGCAGACCTCGACGGGGATGTTGTACGTCTCGCCGTTGCCCTGGGCGACGAGGGCATTTTGGCCATCTCGCTCGCTTGTGGCGCCCCAGCCGCCGGCCTGTGGCTCGGTGAGGATGAAGAGCGAGCCGTCTGCTCGCTTCCCACTAAGGTTTGTGCCACAAATGCTGAGGAAATGCCCGA
Source organism: Phototrophicaceae bacterium (assembly GCA_965237765.1). Taxonomy (GTDB): domain Bacteria; phylum Chloroflexota; class Anaerolineae; order Aggregatilineales; family Phototrophicaceae; genus WTGJ01. Next base: position 836,628 of record OZ250157.1, on the reverse strand, counting down.
CCGATAGCTTCGCCGGCGCGATGGGGTAGAGCGCTTGCCAGAGCAGATCGACGGCCGCCGCGCCGGTCTCCCAATAAGTGGAAACGGGCGCCGGCCGTTGCGCGGTGAAGATCGTGCCATCGGGGCAGATCACCTTCACCGGCCGGAAGCAGCCGCCGTTGTTCGGATACTGGGACTCGGTGATCGCCTTGAAGATCACGCGGGCTGAGGAATAGAGCCGCGCGCGCGTGCCATTTATGGGGCCGCGCACTTGCGGCGAAGAGCCGCTGAAATCCGCTGTGAAGGATTCATCGTCGATCGTGACGCGCACGCGAATCGGGATCGGGTCTTCGGAAAGGCCATCGTCATCCATATAGCCGTCGGCTTCGTAAATGCCTGGCGGCAATTGACGCAAAGCGTTGCGCGCTACTATCTCACCCTGTTGCAGGAGCTGGCGGATGCTGGCGCGCAGGGCGGCCACGCCATAACGCTCGCAGAGGGTGCGCACGCGCGCTTCGCCAACGCGGATGGAGGCGACGCCCGCGAAAAGATCACTCAATGTCATATCCGGCAGGCGCGAGTTGGCGGCGATGATATCGAGGACGGCCCGGCTTGGTTCGCCCGCGTCATACACGCGAATGGCGGGCAATTGCAGGCCTTCCTGGTAGATCTCGGTGGCGTCGGTCGTCCAACTGCCGGGGGCCATGCCACCGACTTCCGTCCAATGTCCTTTGTTGGCGGCGAAAGCGACCAGCTCATCGCGGTAAAAGATCGGCCCGACGAGGCAGACGTCGCTCAGGTGCGTTCCGCCGCCGGAATAGGGATCGTTGGTGGCGAAGATATCGCCTGGGCGCAAGTTGCGCGCACCGAATTTCTCCGTGATGGATTGCACGGCAAAGGGCAGGACGCCCGTAAAGCCCGGCACGCCCTGCGCTTCGGCAATCAGCTCGCCATCGGGAGTGAGCAGGGCGCAGGCGTAATCCAGCACCTCGTAGATGATGGGGCTTTTGCTGGCGCGGCCGAGGCGCACGAAAGTCTCGATCGCGGCGGATTGCAGGTGCTCCTGGATGATGGTGAGGGTAAAGGGGTCGGTCGTCATGGTTGCGCGGTTTCCCGCATCTGGACGCGAATTTGGGCGGTCAGTTGCAGGTCGACGGCACCTTGTGCATCCAGAGCTACGCCATAAGTATCGCGCGCCGAGGCGACGCTGAGCGTTTCGTTGCGCACATCGAGGGCGACGGCTTGTGGTTCACGCTCCAGCGCCGGTCCGTAACCACCGCCGACGGCCGTGATGAGCCGCGCGACATCGTTCCGCTCCAGGCGATGGCGCGCGACCTTGCCGGTTCGCAATTCGGGTTCCGTTTGCCCTGCGCGGATGATTTCGATGGCATTAGCCGAACCTTCAGCGCCACCCGCTGCCCCCCAGGGTGGATACTTGAAGCGGCCGAAAGTGGCCGTCAGATCCGCCGAATCGGCAGTGACGCGATAGTCACGGATGAGGCCGTAGCCGCCGCGCCAGCGCCCCGCACCGCCTGCTTCGGTGTTGAAAGCGAACTGATCGACGAGGATGGGGTAGCGCGTTTCGCAGACTTCTACAGGCATGATGTAGGTTTCGCCATCACCGGCGGGGACCAGGCCGCTCTGGCCATCGCGCTCGGAAGTGGCACCCCAACCGCCGGCTTGCGGCTCGACGAGCACGAAGGGGCCGCGCTCCTCATCTTCGCCACTGACGATGGTGCCACAGATGCTCAAGTGATGGCCGACTGGCAAGCGCCCCGAGGCCACTGGAAAGAGCGCCTGCCAGATGAGGTCGTGCACGTAGGCGCCGGTCTCCCAATAGGTGGAGGTCGGCGCGGGCCGCTGGGCGCTGAAGAGCGTCCCCGGCGGGCAGACGACTTCGATCGGGCGGAAGAAGCCGTCATTATTGGGGAAATCGGGGTCCAAGACTTCTTTGAAGATTTCGCGGACGGAAACGAGTGCGCCGACCCAGGTGGTATTGATCGGTCCGCGCGCTTGCGGCGCGCAGCCGGTGAAATCGGCGCGGAAGCGATCGGCGCTGACTTCCAACTCCACGCAAACATAGAGCGGTTCGTCACTTACGCCGTCGTCGTCGATCCACATCTCGCTGCGGTACTGGCCGGCGGGCAGTTGGGCGAGGGCGGCGCGAGCCACTTGTTCGCCGCGCTCGAGGAGGGTGGCGACCGTTTCGCGAAAGGCGAGGGCGCCGTATTTCTCGCAGATGCCCTGCACGCCGCGCTCGCCGGCGCGCAGGGCGGCGATGCCCGCGTACATATCACCCAGGGTCATCTGGGGCAGGCGCACATTGGCTTCCAGGATATCCAGGATGCCTGGCAATGGCTCGCCGGCGACGTAGACCTGGATGCCGGGGAGCTGGATGCCTTCCTGATAGACCTCGGTGGAATCGGTCGTCCAGCTGCCCGGGGCCATACCGCCGACTTCTGTCCAATGCGCCTTGTTGGCGGCAAAAGCGACCAGCTCGCCGGCGTGGAAGATTGGCGAGACGAGGCAGACATCGCTCAGGTGGGTGCCGCCGCCCTTATAGGGGTCGTTGGTGGCGTAAATATCACCGGCGCGCATGGTCTCCGGCGCGAATTTCTCGGTGATTTCCCACACTGCGAAGCTGAGGCAGCCGATGAAACCGGGCACGCCTTCCGCTTCGGCGATCAGTTCGCCATCCAGCGAAATTAGCCCACAGGCCATATCGAGCACCTCGTAGATGATGGGGCTCTGCGCGGTGCGGCCGTAGGTAATGAACATCTCACGCGCGCTGGCGCGGAGGGATTCGGCGATGATTTCGAGCGTGAAGGGGTCGACCGTCATGCGAGGAGGCGCTCTTCTTCCGATAGACGGATACCGATGGGAGCGGCGCCGGCATAAATGCCCCAGGCCTCCATTTCTTCTTCCGGGGGTGCCTCGCTACCGCCGACGCGGCTGGGATGCCAACCGAAACGAGCCGCAGTTTCTGCTAAGAACTCGGCCTGTTTTAAGGGGGCCACCGCGGCATCGAACACCGGCACGCCCAGCTCCTCCTGCATAGTGGGGTAGAAACCGTATTCGACAGTGCAGCCGAGGATGAGCGTTTCGGCGCCGTCCTGCTCGATGGCCGCGCGGCCCTCTTGCAGCATGCGCGCTTTCGTGCGCTCGTGATCGACCTGTAATTCGCGCACGCCCAGCTCGAGCGCGCGCATCGATGCCAGCCGTTCGCCGTGGCCATACAGGTGGATGTTCTCGCGCATTTTCGGGATGCACTTGCTCCGGGTGACGAGGACGGAGAAGGAATTGCCCAAGGCGGCGGCAATGCTCGTCGTGGCCTGGCAAGGGGCGGTCACCGGTGTCCTGCCGCTGACTTCGCGCGCTTCGCGCAAGCCGACATCGTAAAAACAGCCGATCACCAGCGCGTCATAATGCGGCGCTTCTTGTAGCACGATATGCGTGATATCGGGGATGATGAGCGCTTCGTAGCTGTGGTATTCCAAATGGCGCGGCCGGCCGGCGGGTAGCGCGACCAGATCCAACGAAGTGTCCGGTCTTTTGGCGGCCAACAGCGCGTCGTAGAGGCCGTGGTCGAAAGCGTCGGCGCCGACGGGGTCGATATACAGGATGCGCATTTTCTATCTCCTCAACTCTCTTCGCTCTCGATATGGATGAAGCCGTAACCGTCACGCGTGAAAGTTTGTTGCGGGAAGACGACGATGGTCGCCGAATGCTCTTCGATCACGGCCGGGCCGGGAATGGCTTCCCCCAGCGGCAGGCGTTCGCGTTCGTAGATTTCCGCTTCCTGGAATTGCGCTTCATCGAAGCACACCAGGCGCCGGCCCTTGCGCGCGCCGGCTAGCGTGAGGCCGTCGCCTTGAATCGTCGGGATATCGGGCGTGGGGACGCGGCCGAAGGCGGTGACGTGGTAATTGACCAGCTCGGTCGGTGTATCGAGGCGGAAGGTATAGGTTTGCTCGTGCAGGTCGTGGAAGGCGGCGATGAGGGCGCGCAAGGCAGCGTCATCCACGCGCGCGCTAGCAAGCGACACCTTCACCGTGTGTTCCTGGCCCCAATAGCGCATATCGGCGTAGCGCTCGACACGAATTTCGCCGTCCGCGGCGCCTTGCGCGCGCAATTCGCGTTCGGCCTGGGCGCTCATCTCAGAATAGATTTCGTCCAGTTGCTCGGGCGATACACGGTCGGCGCGCGTGACGCGCGTGCGGATGGCATCCCGTCGCAAGTCGGTCATCAGCATACCCCAGGCGGAAAAGACGCCCGGCATGGTGGGGACAATCACTTTGCGCGTTTGCAGCTCGCGCATCAGGGCGGCACCATGCATGGCGCCGCCGCCGCCGAAAGGCACGAGCACGAAATCGCGCGGGTCATAACCGCGCTGTACGGAGACCAGCTTGAGCGCGTTCATCATGTTGGCGTCGGCGATGCGGATCACGCCCATGGCCGCCTGCTCGATGCTGAGTGAGAAAGCGTCGGCGATGCGTTGCATGGCGACGCGCGCTCGCTCGACATTCAGCGCGATTTCGCCGCCGAGGAAGTAATCGGGGTTGATGCGTCCGGCGATCAAATTGGCGTCAGTGACCGTCGGTTCGCGGCCGCCCTGGTCGTAGCAAGCGGGGCCGGGGTCGGCGCCGGCGCTTTGCGGGCCGACGCGCAGAGCGCCGGCTGAATCCACCCAGGCGATCGAGCCGCCACCTGCACCGATCTCCACGATATCCACCGTGGGCACGAGGATGGGGTAACCGGCGCTGCGGCGGTCATGCTCGATCTTGTATTCAGTCGTGATGCGCGGCGTGCCGTCCTGCACGAGCGAGGTCTTGGCCGTGGTGCCGCCCACATCGAGCGCGATGACGTTGGGCTCGCCGAGCAGCTGGCCGATGCGCGCCGCGCCGATGACACCGGCCACCGGGCCGGATTCGGCGAGGTTGATGGGCAAATGCGCGCCGGCGGCGAAGGTCGCGCTGCCGCCGTTGGATTGCATCACGTGCAGCGTGCGCCTCGCTACGCCTTTGTCAACCAGGTCGTCCCCCAGGCTATTCAGATACGCCTGAACGATGGGTTGCACGTAGGCGTTGAGGACGGCCGTGTTGCTGCGCTCGTATTCACGCCATTCCTGGGTGATTTGGTGCGAGAGCGTGATGGGGATGCCCGGCGCCAATTCGCGCAGGATTTCGCCGCATTCCAGCTCGTGCGCCGGGTTGATGTAGCTATGCAAGAAGCAGACGGCGATGGCCTCCGCGCCTTCGTCGAGCAACAAGAGGGCAGCGGTGACTACGTCCTCGCACGCCAGGGGCGTCAGCACTTCGCCACGGAAATTCATCCGTCCGCGGACTTCGCGGCGCAAATAGCGCGGCACGAACGGTGGGGGCTTTTGGTAGACCATGTTGTAAATATCGGGGCGATTCGCGCGCCCGATTTCCAACACGTCGCGGAAGCCATGCGTGGTGAGCAAGCCCGTGACGACGCCCTTGCGCTCGGTAATGGCGTTGATGACGATGGTGGTGCCATGGACGAAGAAATCCACGGCTGCCGCCGGCCGCGCGGCTTGCTGGAAGGCGTGGATGACACCGTCGCCGAAATTCGCTGGCGTGGTGGCCACTTTGGTGATGCCCAGCTCTGCGCGGGCGTCATCCCAATAGACGAGGTCGGTGAAAGTGCCGCCAATATCGGCTGCGATGCGCATTTCGTTCAGGCCGAACTCGTCTCGACCGCGGCCGATTGGTCGAAGAGGTGGCAGCGGACGATGTGGTTCCTGTCTTCCTCGCTCGCGGCGACCGTGAGCGGATCCACTTTGCGGCAGATATCCATCACCACCGGGCAGCGCGTATGGAAGCTGCAACCGGAGGGGATGTTCACCGGGCTGGGGATTTCGCCCGTCGAGATGATACGCACTGGCTTGAGCGCCTCTTCTTCTTCGGTCAGGACTGGGATGGAAGAGAGGAGCATCTGTGTATAAGGGTGTTGGGGTTGCTCAAAAAAGCGCCGCGTTTCCGCCACCTCAGCGATGCGGCCGAGGTACATGATGGCCACGCGCGAGGCCAGGTTGCGCATCACGCTCAGGTCATGCGTGATGAAGAGGTAGGTGAGGTTCAGCTCGCGCTGTAGGCGGATCAGCAAGTTGATGACTTTGCCCTGAACGGAGACATCGAGCGCGGAGGTTGGTTCGTCCAGGATGATGAGCGAGGGGTTGGTGGCTAGGGCGCGCGCGATCGCCACAATTTGTCGCTCGCCACCGCTGAGCTGGCGCGGGTATTTGTGCATGTAATCACGCGGCATGTCTACCATATCCAGCAAACGAATGACTTCACGCAGGCGATCTTTTTCCGGCTGGTGGATGCGCAGCGGTAGCTCGAGGATCTGCTTGATGGTGCGGCGCGGGTTCAGTGAGGAGCCGGGGTCTTGGAAGACGATCTGGATCTCTTTCTTGAGGTCGATGGTGCGCCGGTCGCGGTGTTCGAAGAGGTCGCGGTCGTCGAAGTAGATAGTGCCGCTGGTGGGCAGGTACATGCCCATGGTGATGTAGGCGATGGTCGATTTGCCGGAGCCACTCTCGCCGACGATGCCGAAGGTCTCGCCGCGCTGCACCTCGAAGGAGACGCCGTCGACGGCTTTCACCGTGATGGGCTCGCGCTTGATGATGCCCTTGCGCCCGACGATGAAATGCTTCTTCAGATTGTCGACGCGCAGGATGACGTCTTCGCCCAGGCCGTTTGATTTCGCTTTGTGATTCAGATCGACCGTCATGCTGGCACCACCTCTTCTGCCTGATAATCGGCGACCTTTTGGGGCGCGTCATAAAGGAAGCAAGCGACTTCCTGCCCCTCGCCAGGAATTTCAAAATTGGGCGGCTTTACCCGCTTGCAAATTGGCATCACATGTGGGCAGCGTGGATGAAAACGGCAACCGCTAGGCGGGTTTTTGTATTCGGGGATGCGCCCGGGGATGCCCTCGGTGATGCCGCCGCCGCTCAATTTCGGCACAGCGGCCATCAGGCCCTGCGTGTAGGGGTGCAGGGGTTTGGCGAAGAGGCGCTTCGTGGGCGCCACTTCCACCATATTGCCCGCATACATGACGTAGACGCGGTCCGTCATCTGGCGCACGATGCCCAGGGTATGCGTGATGAGGATGAAGGAATTGCCCTTGCGCTCCACCAGGTCTTGCAGCAGACGCAGCACCTGGTCCTGGATGGTGACGTCCAGCGCGGTGCCGGGCTCATCGCCGATGAGCAGCTCTGGGTTGGTGCTCAGGGCCATGCCAATGCAGACGCGCTGACGCATGCCGCCGCTGAGCTGAATCGGGTAGCTATCCAATAAGCGCTCCGGGTCGGCCAGCGCAACTTCCTTGAGGGATTGGACGGCGCGCGCGCGGATATCCGACGATTTTATCCGTTGATTCTCTTCTGAATACTTGATGACAGCGCCAATTTGCTGCCCGATGGTGAAGACTGGGTTGAGGGCGGCCGTCGGGTCCTGGAAGACCATGGACATGCCTCGGCCGCGCATGCGCACCAGTTCGCGCTCGCTCATGGCGAAGACATCCTGGCCCTTGAAGCGAACTTCGCCATTGGGGATCTGCGCCGGTGGCATAGGCAGGACGCGCAGGATCGCTTTCATCATCGTCGTTTTGCCGCAGCCCGTTTCGCCCACCAGGCCGACGCGCTCGCCGTTGTTCACATAGAAATTGACGCCGTCCAACACCTCCAACACGCCGCCATAGACCCTGAAATTGACGGAGAGCTTGCGGACTTCGAGGAGGGGAGTTTTTTGCATATGCATGTTCATGCCTACACTTCTTCCGCTGAGAACAAATCGCGCAGGCCATCGCCTAGCAGGTTGAAGCCGAGCACTACGAGGACGATGGCCAACGAGGGGAAGATGGCGATCCACCAGTGATCGGGCAAATAATCCTTGCCTTTGCTGACCATGGTGCCGAGGCCGGGTCGCGGCTCCTGCACGCCGAGGCCGACGAAGCTGAGCATGGAACCTATGATGATCACCCAGCCCATATCCAGGCTCATCTTGGTCAATATGGGCGAGATCATGTTGGGCAAGATTTCTCGGAAGAGGATATGCGGAGTGCCAGCGCCTATCGTTTCCGCCGAGCTGACGAAATATTCGGTGCGCAGGGCGCTGGCCAGGCCGTAGACCAGGCGCGCATACCAGGGCCACCACATCGCCGAGACGGCGACCATCGAATTTGTGAGGTTGGGCTCTAAGATCGAGGCGATGGCCAGCGCCAGAATTAACGGCGGTACAGAGAGGAAAATATCGGTGGTACGCATGATGATCGTGTCGATCAGAGTCCCCTGAAAGAAGCCGGCCACCATGCCGAGTACGACGCCGGTCGGCACCACCAGGGTGAGTACGACCACCCCCATGAGTAGCGAGAAGCGAAAGCCGAAGAGCACGCGGCTGAAGATATCGCGCCCGTGCTGGTCGGTGCCCATAATGTTTTGCGCGGTGGGCGGACTCTTCGCGTTCGCGAAATCCACGAAGGGTTTTACATGATGGGGGTATGGTGCGACTATAGGCGCAAAGATCGCCAGCAAAATGACGAGCGTCACCATTCCCAGGCCGATGACGGAAAGCGGGTTTTGCGAAAATTTGTACCAGGCGCGGCCAAAGTTATCGCGGCGGTTCTGGCGCTCGATGCGTTGCAATTCAGAGGCGATATCCAGGGAGCTACCTTCTTTTGGGGCCGCAATCGTTTCCATCGTCATCACTCAATCGCTCCTTGCTCCGCGCAGACGGATGCGCGGGTCTAAAATACCGACGACCACATCGACCATGATGTTCACGAGGATGAAGGTTACACCCAGGATGAGGATCACGGCGGAGATCGCGTTGAGGTCGGTGCGCAGCATGGCTTTGATGCCATAGCGCGAAATGCCTGGCCAATTAAAGATCAATTCCACCAAGAAGGCATTGGAGAGGTTGGCCGCGAAATCCAGCCCGAAAATGGATACGGTGGGGATGAGCGAGGGCTTGAGCAGGAATTTACCGGTAACGACGCGCTCTGGAATGCCGAGGGCGCGTTCGGCGGCGATATAATCTTTCGTCAAATTATCGCTCATCGTCGAGCGCGTAATGCGCGCTTCCTGCGAGAGGGCGCCCAACGAGAGGGCCACCGCCGGTAGGATGAGGTGGTGCAGGGCATCCAGGAATGTGGAAGGTTGCACGGCCAGCAAGGCATCCACCGTATAGAGGCCGGTGATGGTCGGCGGTGGATCGATCCCCGAGCTCAAGCGGCCAATGGAGGGGAACCAATCCATCTCGAAATGCCAGCCGAGAATATTGACCGGCACGCTCGAAGCGAAGAGCAATAAGAAGAAGATGGCGACCACAAAAGCGGGAGTGACTACCCCCAGATACGAGAGCACGCGCAAGAGGTTATCCACCCAGCTGTCTTTATAGCGCGCGCTGATGGTTCCCAGGGTGACGCCGCCGATGGCCGTGATAAAGCCGGAGAGGAAGACCAGCTCCAGCGAAGCGGGTAGGAACTGGATGACATCTTTGATGACCGGGCGGCGGGTCACGAAGGAATCACCCAGGTCGCCGCGCAGCGCGTTGAAGAACCAGTAACGGTATTGCTCGATGAGCGGGTCATTCAAATGCATCGATTCGCGCAAGCGTTGGACGATCTCTTCAGGTGCGCGCGCGCCAAGGGCAACGCGAGCCGGGTCGCCGGGGAGTACGCGGCTCAGCAAGAAGATGAGGATGCTGAGGCCAAAGAGCACGAAAATGGCGTGGAAGAGGCGCCGCCCGATGAAAAGGAACAGGCGCTGCAATTCCTCAAGGTTGAAGAAATTCATAGACGTGCCTCTTTCCCCTCAAGTGTGCGTGGGAGGCGCGGTCTTTACGGACCGCGCCTCCCACTGATTGCGTTCAACTACCGCTCGTTTACTCGTCGTTGACGCTGATGTGAGCGGCGAAGATCTGATAGCCCATTACGGAGCTGTTGTTTTCCGGCGTCCAGATCACATGGTCCTTGACGGCATGCTTGTTCAGTTGGTCATAGAGGAAGAGCGAGGGCGACATATCGGCGATCTGCGCTTGCAGCTCGCGATAGCGGGCGAAGCGCGCTTCCTCATCGACGATGAGCAGGGAATCGGCGATCGCTTGATCCAGCTCTTCGTCCAGTAGCCATTCGTTCTGCTGCCAGGTATTGGCGGTCGGCGAGGTGTAGCGTTGTTGCAGCATGAGGCCGGCTTCCGGCAAGTCGGTCGAGACATAGATCGTCGAGATATGCGGGCTGGTCTCCAGAGTGCTGGCGTCTTCGACGTAGCTGGTCCAGGGGACGGTCTTCACATTGACAACAGCGCCGATATCGGAGGCATTGTGCTGGAAGAGCAACGCGAATTGCTCCTCGAAAGGCACTTCGCTGATCCAGACGACATCGATGGGGTAATCCGCGAGGTTATCGGCGTACTGGCACTGGGCCAGCTCTTCCATCGCTTTATCCAGGTCGCGCCGATACACGGTGACATCCGGGTTGTGGCCGCCGACGGTCTGCGGTACGGGCCCGATCATCGCCTGCGTGCCGGGCCATTCGAGAGCGACGACCTGTTCGTAGTCATAGGCGTAAGCGAGGGCGCGGCGGCAATGGACATCATCCAATGGCGCCAGGCGGTTGTTCATCATGTAGTAGAAGCTGGACATCGACGGGAAGGCCTGGACGTGCGTGTCATCCAGCTCTTCGAAGAAATTCAGTGATTCGATGGTCTGCCAGGCATCGGAAATTTCCAGCTGGTCATCCAGAATGAGCGAACGCACCGTGGCTGCCTCAGTGGTGTCGATATAGGTGAGGGTATCGGGTGCGTTCTCGGCGAAGGTTGCGCCATTCCACCAGCCATCCCAGCGCGCCATAGCCAGGTAGCCGACCTGCGGATAGTCGGTAACCATGAAGGGGCCGGAACCGGCATCGTGGCCCAGCAGCCATTGCTTGCCATAGTCGCCTTCGTCGCCATAGATGCCGTCGGCCTGCGTATTCTCGCGGACCAGGTCTTCGTTGGCGATATACAGGCGTACCAGACGTGGAACGAACAGACCATCCGGTTTCGAGAGGGTGAACTGGACGGTGTAATCATCCAGCGCTGCCACCGAGGCCGCGGGCATCAGGTAGGCATAGCCTTCGCCGATGGCTACCAGTCGGTTGAAGCTATAAGCGACATCGCTGGCCAGTATCTCGGTGCCATCGTGGAACATGATGCCCTGACGCAATTGGAAGGTGTAAACCAGGCCATCGTCGGATACTTCCCAGCTTTCTGCAAGGTGCGGGTCAACGCCGCCAGCAACATTCGGGAAGACCATGGTGTCGTAGATGTTCGCCAGCGCGTGTGAGCTAGAGAAATCATCGCCGACGGCCGGATCGATCCAGGTCGGCCAGGAGAAGGTGATGCGCAATTGCCGCACATCATCCTGGGCGAGGGTGGCGCCGCTGGCAACGAGCATCAGCACCAGCGACAGTACGATTAGCTTTTTCATGCGTTCTCTCCTTTTCTTTATTCGCGTGACGTCACCCGGCCCGGCCCGGTTTCGCCCATTGGCCAGCGCTAGGCGACGCCAGAGGAAATAATGCCGCAAAAGGGTGGTGCGTGTCAAATTCTCCAACTAGGTCATTCTATACGAAATATTGGCGAAAGTGGGACGATTCGCGTTAAGCAATGCACAAAATATCAAGATTGGGGGCGGAGATCGGCCAGACAAGCCGGCCCCCTCCGCCCCACGTAACTATCTGTCTAGTTATTCACGCCGATTTGCGGCAGGTAGTAGTGGTAGCCCTGGATACGGGCGCCCGCTGACGAATCCCAATCCACGTAATCGGCGACGGCGCGCTTCTCCAGCTGGTCATAGAGGAAGAAGGAGACCACGCGCTCGGCGAGATGCTCCTGCAGCGTCATGTATTTGGCGAAGCGCTCGTCGATGTCGACGGTCGCCAGCGCGTCTTCGATGGCCGCGTCCAGCTCCGGATCTTCCAGCCATTCGTTCTGGAAGAAGGTGGCGGCGGTTTTCGAATGATAGCGCTGCTCGATGAGCAAGCCGGCCTCCGGCAAATCAGCGCCGGTATAGAGCGTGACGATATGCGGGCTCAGCTCCTTGCTGGCAGTCTCCTCGACGACGACGGTCCAGGGATTGCCGACGACGTTCACCACCATGCCGATTTCGGCCATGTTGGCCTGGAAGAGCAGGGCGAATTTCTCTTCATCCGGCACTTCCGTAACCCAGACGAGCTTGATGGGGTAATCGGCAAGGTTATCAGCGTACTGGCATTCGGCCAGAGCGGCGCGGGCGGCGTCCAGATCCTGCCGTGGAGTGAAGACATCCGGGTTGTGCCCGGGCGTGGATTGCGAGAGGATGCCGACCATCGCCGGCGTGCCCGGCCATTCGAGAGTAACTATGATCTCGTAATCATAGGCGAGGGCGGCGGCGCGGCGGCAATTCACGTCATCGAAGGGCGGCAGGATGTTGTTCAGCATGTAGTAGAGTGAAGAGCCCATCGAAGTCGTGTCGATGTGCACGCCGTCAATATTGCCCAGGGCCTCATAGGCTTCGATGCTCTGCCAGGGGTCGCTGATTTCTATCTCGCCATTATGGAAAAGCGAGCGGATGGTGGCCGCCTCGGTGGTGCCGATGAAAGTAACCTCATCCGCCGCGTTATCCACGAAGGCATCCTGATTCCAGTAACCGGTATAGCGCTGCATGCGCAAGTATTCGGCCAGCGAAAACTCGACGACCTGGTAGGGACCGGAGCCGGCGTCATTGGTGAGCAGCCATTCCTTGCCGTAATCGCCGTGATCGCCGTAGATTCCCTCATCGTATTTGGCGCGCACCAGCTCTTCATTCACGAAGTAGAAACGCGCGAGGCGCAGGGTGAAGAGCGGGTCGGAATTTCCCAGTGTGAATTGGACGGTGTAATCATCCGGCGTTTCCACCGTGGCTGTCGGGAGTAGGTAGGAGAAGCCCTCGCCGATTTCTTTCAGGCGATTGTAGCTATAGGCAATGTCGCTGGCTTGAACCTCACTGCCATCATGGAAGAGCACGCCCGAGCGCAAGTGGAAGGTGTAGGTGAGGCCGTCTTCCGAAGCTTCCCAACTTTCTGCCACCCAGGGGTCGGCGCCGCCAGCGGGGTTCGGGAAGATGAGCGTGTCATAGAGGTTGGTGATGGAGATCGAACTGGAGAAGTCGGAGCCGACATGGGGGTCGATGAAGGTCGGCCAGGCAAAGTTGGCGCGCAGGACGCGCGGGCCATCGTCCTGAGCCTGTGCGATTCCTACCGCTAACAACGTGACCAGCAGGATTAGCGTGATGGTACGTCTGTTCATGAGTAGTTCTCCCCTATGCTAGAGTATCTGTCGCGCGGGGTCTTCCGCTGCGACACCGCGAATTTGACGCATTTGGGGTGGACTTGTCAAATTGAGCGCAGGATTCAACATGGTGGAATACGAGAAGGGTGGGGCAAGATGAACGAACAAGCGCCAGTGGCGTTGATTTCGGGTGGCAATTCGGGGATTGGCCGGGCAAGCGCGCTGCGTTTCGTGCGCATGGGCTGGCACGTGGCCCTGGCAGCGCGAGATGAGGTCAAGGCGGCCGATACCCTGGATGCTGTGATGGCGGCCGGCGGCGAAGGCATATTTACCCCCTGTGATGTGCGCGATGCAAGCCGATGTGAGATTGCCGTGGCGGAAACGTTAAAACGTTTTGGACGCATCGATTGCCTGGTGAATAACGCCGGCGTCGTCCTGCGGAATCGGACGGTGGTAGAGACGACGCTGGAGGAATGGCACCAGGTCTTCGCCGTGAACTTGCATGGCGCTTTCTACCTCTGCAAGTATGCGTTGCCGGCCCTGATCGAGACGCGCGGCAGCGTCGTCAACGTCTCGTCCTATGTGGGGTTGGTGGCGCTGGCGGGGTTGCCGGCTTACGGAGCGGCGAAAGGAGCACTCGTGCAGTTGACGCGGGCGCTTGCTATCGACCACGCGGGGCAGGGGGTGCGCGCCAATTGCGTTTGCCCCGGCACAGTGCGCACGCCGATGACCGATAAGGCCTGGGCGGATTTCGGCGAGGGCGCGGAGGAGATCTGGTCGACCAAGCATCCACTCGGGCGCATCGCCGAAGCGGAGGAAGTGGCCGCGACGATCTGCTGGTTGGCATCAGAAGACGCCAGCTTCCTGACCGGCGTGATTGTGCCGGTGGATGGGGGGATCACGGCGGCCTAGCCGCTCCTGCTCCATCCAGGCGCCATCCCTGAGCCCTCGCTACGGCGGGGGTTTTTGGCTATGCACGCAGTTTACGTTACAATCACTTTACATTCCTGTAACACTCCGTTTATACTGGGAGCGATGTCCGGTGGTCGGGCGCCTGCGTCTAGTCAGGCTGGCGCGGCTCGCGCCTAACGAGGGGGCTTGCACAATGGAGAGCACCATTAACTATGATATCATCGTCAACTATCTAGGGCGCTTTGGGCTGAACCTGCTGGTGGTGGCCCTCATCGTACGGGCCCTCTACCTGCGCCGCAAACCGAGCCGCACTTACGCCCTCGCCCTCGTCGTTGGCGCGGAGCTGATCTACATCGTCATCGTGGTGATGGTAAATCTAGAGATCAGCCTGGCCGTTGGCTTCGGCATCTTCGCCATCTTCTCGCTGCTGCGCTTCCGCACGGTAGCGATTTCGCTGCGCGATATGACCTACCTCTTCACCGTCTTCACGATCTCGTTGGCGAACGCCTTGCTCATGAATTCGGAGCAATGGGAGGAGATGTTCGCGATCAACCTGGCGGTGTTACTGACTTTGATCGTGATAGAATTCGGGCGTATTCTGCCGGACCGCGGTTCGCTGAAGCTGGTGTATGACAATCTGGCGCTCTTGCAGCCGGGGAAGCAGTCCGCTTTGTGGTCGGATGTGCGTGCGCGCAGCGGGGTTACGCCGATCCGCATCGTGGTGGAGCAGGTGGACCTGCCCACGCAGCTGGCGACGCTGAAGGTGTATTTCGTCGACCAGGATTCGCTGGATGGGGTGGATACGAACCACAACGACGACGATGACGATTGAGGGGTGGCGCGCGCGCGCATTCGTCCAGCAGGAGCGGCCGCTGGGTTGGCGGGGGAGATCTGGACGACCCAGCACCTGCGCGGGCGCATCGTCGAAGCGGCGGCGGAATAAGTCAATCTGGAAATTGACCCGAAATGGGTGTTGACAGGATGGTTACGGTTCGGTACGATATACCTCCTGCTGCATGGGCGACCCTTTGCACATGAGCAGGCGCCCGAAAGGCGGAATGCGATACGTTCCGCGGCGGGCGGTGCAGGTTAACAGTTGAGCAGTGCAGACAGAAGGGAAACTGTCAGCGATGGAGAGTTTGATCCTGGCTCAGGATGAACGTTGGCGGCGTGCATAACACATGCAAGTCGAACGGGAAGCCACCTTCGGGTGGTGGAGAGTGGCGCACGGGTGAGTAACACGTAGCTGACCTGCCCTGGAGAGGGGGATAACCGATGGAAACAGCGGCTAAAACCTCATGAACCCGCCCTGAATAAGTAGGGGCGAGCAAACACTACGGTGCTCTGGGATGGGGCTGCGGGCCATCAGCTAGTTGGTGCGGTAACGGCGCACCAAGGCGATGACGGCTAGGGGGCCTGAGAGGGTGATCCCCCACACTGGGACTGAGACACGGCCCAGACTCCTACGGGAGGCAGCAGTCAGGGATATTGCGCAATGGACGAAAGTCTGACGCAGCGACGCCGCGTGGGTGATGAAGGCCTTCGGGTTGTAAAGCCCTTTTCTGCGTGACGAGGAAGGACGGTAGCGCAGGAATAAGTCTCGGCTAACTACGTGCCAGCAGCCGCGGTAAAACGTAGGAGGCGAACGTTATCCGGAATTACTGGGCGTAAAGGGCGTGCAGGTGGCAGGCTAAGTCGGTCGTGAAAGCTCCCGGCTAAACTGGGAGAGGTCGGACGAAACTGGCCCGCTCGAGGGCGACAGAGGAGCGTAGAATTCAGCGTGTAGTGGTGAAATGCGTAGAGATGCTGAGGAATACCAGAGGCGAAGGCGGCGCTCTGGGTCGCACCTGACACTGAGACGCGAAAGCACGGGGAGCGAACGGGATTAGAAACCCCGGTAGTCCGTGCCGTAAACGATGCCTACTAGATGTTCGGACCTCTGCGGAGGTCTGGGTATCGCAGCTAACGCGTTAAGTAGGCCGCCTGGGGACTACGGCCGCAAGGCTAAAACTCAAAGGAATTGACGGGGACCCGCACAAGCAGCGGAGCGTGTGGTTTAATTCGAGGCTACGCGAAGAACCTTACCTGGGTTTGACATCACGGTAGTAGGGAGGCGAAAGCCATCCCGACCTTCGGGAGCCGTGACAGGTGTTGCATGGCTGTCGTCAGCTCGTGCCGTGAGGTGTTCGGTTAAGTCCGCGAACGAGCGCAACCCCCGGTGTCAGTTATACGTGTCTGGCACAACTGCCTGCGACAAGCAGGAGGAAGGTGGGGACGATGTCAAGTCAGCATGACCCTTATATCCAGGGCTACACACACGCTACAATGGACGGTACAATAGGTCGCGAAACCGCAAGGTCGAGCCAATCCTCAAAGCCGTTCGTAGTTCGGATTGCAGGCTGCAACTCGCCTGCATGAAGTCGGAGTTGCTAGTAACCGCAGGTCAGCCACACTGCGGTGAATACGTTCTCGGGTCTTGTACACACCGCCCGTCAAGTCATGGAAGCGGGTCACGCCTAAAGTCGGGAGGCTAACCGTAAGGAGGCTACCGCCAAAGGCAGGACCGGTGACTGGGACTAAGTCGTAACAAGGTAGCTGTAGCGGAAGCTGCGGCTGGATCACCTCCTTTCTAGAAACCAGCGATTGCCCCGACAGGGGGAATCGCCAAACAGGGTCGTCAAACCCTGGCAGGCGATCTTCACCCGAAGATCGCTCGCGAAATCGAACCACCACCTCTCAGTGGACCTTCTGCTGCACTGCTCAGCTCTTAACCCGCACCGGGCGGGCCTGTAGCTCAGGTTGGTTAGAGCGCACGCCTGATAAGCGTGAGGTCCCAAGTTCAAATCTTGGCAGGCCCACTGGCGGGGATGTAGCTCAGTGGGAGAGCGGTGCCTTTGCAAGGCATAGGTCCGGGGTTCGAATCCCCGCATCTCCACTCTTCTTCTTTAGTATCGCCACTTTTCTCTTTGCGTTCCCTTTATGTTTTGGAATAGATTGCTCATACAAACAGTTCAAAACTGTCATGCTGCTCGCTGGGCGGAATAGTTCAAGCACAACCGCCGCCGCCGCCGCTCCCACCGTTGCCACCGTTTGAGTTGGCGACTGGACATTCGATGGAGCAGGTGATCATCCCACGACTGATCCCAGTCCTAGTGAGGGATGTTTCGTATACGCTCGGTGATGTGACCCTGGTTAACCGGGTGACTTCTAGCCTTCTGACCGCTTTGGTGGATGCAACTGCGCCCTATCACCCAACGGCGGTGGGTATCTACACCCGCTTTGAGCGCCAGCCGGAATCGGAGTGGACGGGTACCAACGTCAATACCGCCATGCTGTATGCCGCCTACCACTCGCTGCGGGGTATGGTACCGCGTCGGGAAGATGTTTGGATCACATACCTGACGGACTTCGGGCTGGATCCTGCGGATAACATGGATCTGACCACAGCCGCTGGGATCGGTGCCGCGGCCGGTAAAGGTGCCGTGGCAGCGCGACTGCATGATGGCATGAACCAAACTGGCAATTATGCGGATACGACTGGTTATGCGCCGGTCAACACGGCGCATGAGCTGGTGGATGCCGGGCGCTAGCAACCGCTAATCCGTCGAGTGGGGCTCGGTACGTACACGGTGCGGCAGTTTGTGACGCCGCAGATGGCCAATATGGAGCCATATGCGGATTTCAACCCACGTGATTTCCGTCACCCGGTGCCCACGAGCAGCAACCCGGAGAATTGGGATGCTTATAAAGCGCAAGTGGACCATATCCTGGAAGTTTCTACGAACCTCACGGATGAACAGAAGATGACTGCCGAGTTCTTTGATAACAAGATCATCTCGCTGGGTTACTCGTTCATTGGTGCGGCGGTCCAGAATCATTTGGGTCCGGCCGATTTCGCCCGGGTACACTTCCTGAGCATGTTGGCCGCCGTCGATTCTTCTATCGTCACCTGGCAGGAGAAGTGGCGTTATGATGCAGTGCGTCCCGTAACCGCAGTTCAACATGTATATGGGGATGAGCTGGTAACAGCCTGGGGTGGTCCGGGAATGGGAACGATGGAGATTCCGGCCAGTCAATGGCGGAGTTACATCCCCGAGGCGGATCACACGGAGTATCCTTCGGCTTCAACTTGCGGCTGTTACGCCCACAGTCAGGCGTTGCGCCGCTACTTTGGCACGGATGAGCTGAACTGGACGGTACCATATTCCGCCGGCTCATCGCGGATCGAACCGGGTATCACACCGGCAGAGGATATCGAGCTGCACTTTGCGACCTGGACAGATTTCGAAGAATCCTGTGGCTGGAGTCGAGTCTTAGCGGGCGCCCATTTCCAGGCGGCAGTGGATGCAAGCGCGGCAATGTGCAGTGTATTCGGCGACATGATGTACGAATACTTCGTGACGTTGATGGACGGTACGGCAGCGGAGCGCGGACCAGCGCAGGCGCTGGAGCCGGATCCGCTGCGGTATGATCGGAGCGAATGAGGGGAAATTCGCCCTAAATTCGCAATAACCGGTCTTGACAGCGCCTCAGGCCTTGCTACAATCGTTGGTCTGGGGTGCAGTATTTTACCCCGTGCGGCAGAAGAGCGAGGGTAACCCTTGCATGAAAGCCGCGTGCAGTTTAACAAGTGCATAGCAATGCGAGAGAACGTATCAGCAAACACAAAAGAGAACGTCGTGGTCTCCGTATCACACGAGAGAAAGCGAATAAGGGCGTACAGAGGATGCCTTGGTGTCAAGTGCCGATGAAGGGCGTGGTACACTGCGATAAGCTCCGGTCAGGCGTGTGCAGCCGTGAACAGCCGGAGATTTCCGAATGGGGAAACCCGGCGGGGGTGATACCCCGTCATCCTGCCGAGCAGGAAGGGAACCGGGCGAACTGAAACATCTTAGTAGCCCGAGGAAAAGAAACGATTCCGCGAGTAGTGGCGAGCGAAAGCGGAGCAGCCCAAACCGCACTTCGGTGCGGGGTTGTAGGACTCGAGCGCGCGTGGCAATGGCGAAGTGGAAGGCGTTGGGAAGCGCCGCCAGAGAGGGTGAGAGCCCCGTAGACATAAGCCAGCGCCGCGCACGAGGATCCTGAGTAGCGCGGGGCACGCTAACCCTGCGTGAAGCTGGGCGGTCCACCGTCCAAGGCTAAATACACTTGACGACCGATAGCGGACTAGTACCGTGAGGGAAAGGTGAAAAGAACCCCGGCGAGGGGAGTGAAATAGAATCTGAAACTGTACGCTTACAACCGGTCGGAGGGCGGTTTTACGGAACTGCCTGACGGCGTGCCTTTTGGAGAATGAGCCTGCGAGTTTATCTCTGTGGTGAGCTTAAGGGAGGAACACCCGGAGGCGTAGCGAAAGCGAGTCTGAATAGGGCGCGCAATCGCAGGGATAAGACACGAAACCTGGCGAGCTAACCATGGGCAGGGCGAAAGTGCGGTAATGCGCACGGGAGGCCCGAACCCACTGATGCTGCAAAATCAGGGGATGACCTGTGGTTAGGGGTGATATGCCAAACGAGCCAGGAGATAGCTTGTTCTCCCCGAAATAGCTTTAGGGCTAGCGTTGCGCGATGAGTGCCGGAGGTAGAGCACTGGATGGGCTAGGGGCCGTCAGGTTACCGAACCCAACCAAACTCCGAATGCCGGTTACTTTAGCGCGGCAGTCGGACGGCGTGAGATGAGTTTCGTCGTCAAAAGGGAAACAGCCCAGACCCACGGCTAAGGTCCTCAAGTCCATGCTGAGTGGAAAACGATGTGATTGTGTTCGGACAGCCAGGAGGTTGGCCTAGTAGCAGCCATCCTTTAAAGAGTGCGTAACAGCTCACTGGTCAAACGCAGTTGCGCGGATAATGTAACGGGGCTAAGCATGGCACCGAAGCCAGGGAGCCGCAATTCCTGCGGGAATTGTGGTTGGTAGGGGAGCGTTCTGCGGGCGGTGAAGGCGTCCTGTAAGGGGCGTTGGAGCGCGCAGAAGTGCGAATGCAGGCATGAGTAGCGAGAAACGTGTGAGAACCACGTTCGCCGAAAATCTAAGGTTTCCGACGGAAGGTCAGTCCGCGTCGGGTTAGTCGGACCTAAGCCGAGGCCGAAAGGCGTAGGCGATGGATAACAGGTCAATATTCCTGTACCGGTGAGTGGAGCGTTACGGATGCGCGTTGGGAAGGATCAGCCGCTGAGTGGATTGCGGTTGCAAGCGGGTAACACCCGTGATGCCGGGGCCTAGCCCAGAAGTGATCGGCACCTAGCGCCGAGAAAAGTCCGTAGCGTGATGAAGCTCATCGACCGTACCATAAACCGACACAGGTAGATGGGTAGAGAATACCAAGGCGAACGGGAGAACCCTCGTTAAGGAACTAGGCAAAATGACCCCGTAACTTCGGGAGAAGGGGTGCCGGCGCGAGCCGGCCGCAGTGAAATGGCTTCGTCGACTGTTTACCAAAAACACAGGTCTCTGCTAACGCGTAAGCGGATGTATAGGGGCTGACGCCTGCCCAGTGCCGGAAGGTTAAGAGGAGGGGTGCAAGCTCTGAATTGAAGCCCCGGTGAACGGCGGCCGTAACTATAACGGTCCTAAGGTAGCGAAATTCCTTGTCGGGTAAGTTCCGACCCGCACGAAAGGCGTAACGAGCGAAGCACTGTCTCAACGAGGGACCCGGCGAAATTGAAGTGTGCGTAAAGATGCGTACTACCCGCAGCAGGACAAAAAGACCCCGTGGAGCTTTACTGCAACTTGTCATTGCGTTAGGGCGTAGTTTGTGTAGCATAGCTGGGAGACTGAGAAGCCTGGTCGTCAGATTGGGTGGAGTCATCTGTGAAATACCAGCCTGGCTGCGCTTTGACCCTAACCGCGACCGCTTAACGCGGCGCGGGACCGTGGCTGGTGGGCAGTTTGACTGGGGCGGTCGCCTCCTAAAAGGTAGCGGAGGCGCCCAAAGGTTGGCTCAGATGGAATGGAAACCCATCGCAGAGTGTAAAGGCACAAGCCAGCTTGACTGTCAGGGATACAACCCGAGCAGAGACGAAAGTCGGGCTTAGTGATCCTACGGCCCGGAGTGGAACGGCCGTAGCTTAACGGATAAAAGCTACCCCGGGGATAACAGGCTAGTCTTGTCCAAGAGTTCACATCGACGACAAGGCTCGGCACCTCGATGTCGGCTCATCGCATCCTGGGGCTGGATAAGGTCCCAAGGGTTGGGCTGTTCGCCCATTAAAGCGGTACGTGAGCTGGGTTCAGACCGTTGTGAAACAGGTCGGTCTCTATCCGCTGTGGGCGTTGGGAATTTGCAGGGTGCTGCCCCTAGTACGAGAGGACCGGGGCGGACGCAGCGCTCGTGTACCGGTTGTCGCGCCAGCGGCATTGCCGGGTAGCGATCTGCGGTCGGGATAACCGCTGAAAGCATCTAAGTGGGAAGCCCACCCTAAGATGAGATTCCCCATCCCCTTTGAGGGAGTAAGGCCACTGGGAGACTACCAGTTGGATAGGCGGGCGGTGGAAGCACAGCAATGTGTGTAGCCTACCCGTACTAATGGCCGAGGGCTTTCTCTTCATGATACGGAGACCACGCCGTTTTCTTTCGATACCTTCTCCTCGCTGCGTCTTTCTTCCTGATCCGAAAGGCGCCGCTATGCACGGCGAACGCAATTGACGTTCGCGCACTCAACTATGTGAATTAGTTGGTGGCTCATGCGGCGGGGGTACACCCGGTCCCTTTCCGAACCCGGAAGTTAAGCCCGCTAGCGCCGATGGTACTGCACTGGTAACGGTGTGGGAGAGTAGGTGGCCGCCAACTTTTTCTTTATCGTCTACATTTCCCCCATGTTATACTTCCCCACGTGAGCAAAATTTCCGACCAATCACTCGACCGCCCAGCCACGCCTTGGTGGGTGGTCTTCGTGACTCATAACACCAGCGAAGCACATATCGTCGCTGGGCGCTTACGAAGCGAAGGAATCCCGACTCAGATTTTGACCTATGCTGGCGGCGCGGCGCTGGGCATCATCGAAGGCGTTTTGGGTGAAGTGCGGTTGCTCGTGCTGGAAAGAACTGTCCGCACAAGCCCGCACCATCCTGAGAAGCGCCCGGAGTTGCTTAGTGATAGCGCGCGAATCACCATCCCTGTAGCAGAAGATGCCGGCTGAAAAGGGTAGAGGGCATTTCCTCGCCGGTTCATATCTCCCCCGGCTCTGTTTCGGCTGTATTATGTTGCTCGCGGCGGCACTGCGTTTCAGCCACCTTGAGATCGCCCACTTCGGGCTGGACCAATCTCGCACTGCCCAATACGTTTTGGATCTAGTCCGTGAGGGTCGTTTCCACTCCCATTATTTCCTGCTCACAGGTGGTTATAACAACTTCCCATTACCGCTATACCTTTGGGCGCCGCCTTTCTTAGTATCCACACATATTCATGCGCTCTTGATCTGGAATATCCTGCTGAGTCTGATGTCTGTGGTCCTGTGCTGGTATTTCGCACGGCGCTATTGGTGCTGGCCGGTAGCGGCGCTGGCGACGCTTTTGCTGGCCAGCTCGCCCTGGCACTCATTTTACGCGCATCGAATCTGGAGCAATGTGCAAATGTCGCCCTTCGTGATGCTATGGCTCATCGGGACAGCCTTCGCCTATCACGAGCGGCGGCCGCGCTGGTGGGCGCTGAGCTGGGGGGCGGCGGTTTTGCTGGTACAAATTCACGCCAGCGGTGCCATCTTCATGTTCGCGAGCGGAGTGTTGTGGTTGATGGCGGGTCGGGAAGGGCGATCGTGGCGCTGGGCGGGGATGGGTATCCTGTTGGCGATGATACCGGCGCTGCCGTGGCTTGGAGCGCACCTGAGCGGGGAAATGGGCTTCCATCCCGAGCGGTCTCCATTCATAGGCGAGGGGAAACGAGCGCTGAGATACAATTATCGTCCCCTGATTGAGATTCTGACCACGGGATATTGGAAGACCTGGTTTCGCGGCGAAAACATATCAGTGTTGGAGCGCATCTTTCGGCCACTGGAGCTCCTATTTGTACCGATGTTGTTGGTTTATGGCATCAGCATCATTGGCGTCTACTGGCACAGCTGGCGCGGTGCGCGGCAGCGCCTGCACCTGATATTCGCCGTCTGGTTCTTCCTGCCTATTTTTTTCTTCCCCTTCGTTTCTTACGAGCTTCACTCGTTCGTGTACTATTTACCGCTTTTGCCGGCGCCTTTCCTGGCCCTGGCGGTATCCTGGCATCGATTGAGAGGGGGTTGGCGCACGGTGAGCCTTGCAGCGATTTTGCTTCTTTGCTCATTGCAGGCACGCGTGGTCTGGGGAAGCGCACAGTACATCCGCAATGCAGTGGCAAGTGGGGATGAGATGATCTGGGCGGCTGGTGGTTACACACCGTTGAGCAGGCAGCGGGCGATCGCCGAGGCAGCGCGTGAGACAGTGGAGAGCGGGGAAGCGAGCGAAATCTTCCATCTATTGCGCCCCATTTACACTGTGGAATACGAGACATTGACCTTTGCGCTACCGCTGCTCAGCGGGATGCCGACACGGATATTGGACCAGAGCGCGCCGCACATGGTCTACCCGACGGCGGCGAGCGTCTGGTTCATGGATACGCAGAATACCGAATGGCCGGCGGAGTATGCAGTGGCGGGTGAAGTGGCACGGATTGGCCAATATCGTCTGTACCTCCTGCCGGGAGGTGTTGGCCCGGCGCCGGAAAATCCCTTAGCGGAACGGACGGGATATGCCAATGGCATCCAGCTGCTCGGTTATGGTGAGTTGAAATGTAATGGTAACTGGCAGCTGCACTGGACGCCCGGGCCAGCCGGCGAGGACGGCGACCCGGTGCATTTCTTCGCCCACCTTCTGGACGAAGACGGCAATGTGCTGGCACAGAGGGAAGTTCGCAGCTATGACTACCGGTACTGGCGCGACGGTGACCATATCATCACGAATTTTGATTTCGGACCGGGGGTGGTGGGACTGCCCGTCGAAATCGTGCGCATTGGACTCTATTCCTTTCTGGATGAGATGGATTCCAAGGCCAGCGGTGGTAATTATATTCTGGATGAGCGCGGCCGCCTCTGGGTGTACTGGAATCAAGCTGTTGATCTTCCTTACAGAGAAGGCTGTTCTCCGTGAAGGTAACTGGTAACGGTTTGGGAGAGTAGGTGGCCGCCAACTTTTTCTTTATCGTCTACATTTCCCCATGTTATACTTCCCCACGTGAGCAAAACTTCCGACCAATCACATGACCACCCGGCCACGCCTTGGTGGGTGGTCTTTGTGACTCATAACACCAGCGAAGCACATATCGTCGCTGGGCGCTTACGAAGCGAAGGAATCCCGACTCAGATTTTGACCTATGCTGGCGGCGCGGCGCTGGGTATCACCGTCGGTGTTTTCGGCGAGGTGCGCCTGCTCGTCCCCGCGGACGAAGCCGAACGCGCGCGGGCGATCCTCGAAAGCGTGGCCGAATTGCTTGCCGACAACGCGCAGGTGATTTACCCGCCGGGGGAAGATGTTGACTAAGGCGGCGCAAGGACTGCGGGGGCTGCTCACGGCCGAGCGGGTGGCGCTGTTCGGCATCTTGGCGCTGGGGGCATGGATCCGCCTCAGCCACCTCAGTGTGGCGCATTTCCAGATCGACCAGGCCAAACTCATTCAACACGCCTGGGCGCTGGCGTATCAGGGCGTTTTCCCCACTTACTTCTATGCTCTTTCCGCGGGATACAGTAATTTCCCGTTGACACTCTATTTGGATGCTCTGCCGCTCCGGCTGGTCGATAGTGTCTACGCCGTTCTCGTTTTCCATATCGGGGCGAATCTGCTGGCGGCGGGGCTGTGCTGGTGGTTCACGCGGCGCTATTGGGGGGCACGCGCTGCGGCCCTGGCCAGCTTCGTTTACGTCTGCGCGCCCTGGGCGATTCTGTATTCGCGCCGCATCTGGACGAATTCTTTGATGCCCCCTTTCGTGATGATCTGGGCCATCGCTTGCGTCCTGATCTTTCACGAGCGACGTCCACGCTGGTTGGCGCTGGCCTGGGCAGCGGCATGGCTGCTCCTGCAGCTACACGCTGGCGGCGTCATCTTCCTCGTCATCACGCTGGTTTTGATGCTTTGGCAGCGGCAGTGGGACGGCTGGCATTATGCGCTGCTGGGAAGCGTCGCCGGTCTCTTGCCTGCGTTACCTTGGCTCTACGCTCACCTTTTTGGCCCGGCGGCCCTGTATCTCAAGCGGATGCCCTATGCGAGTGGGGGTGGCCTCCGCTATAATCCGCAACCGCTGGTGGAATTTCTGACCGCCAGCAACTTGGCGAAATTCTATCGCGGCCTGGGCTGGGAAGCGCTTCAGGCGCGGTTGGCATCACTGCAGGTGGCTGAACCGTTCTGGCTGCTCGCTTTTGGCGGCGCGGCGCTCTTCATCTTGTGGCGAGCCAGGCGGCGCGGTCGCATCCCGGAGCGGGTGCTGGCGTTGTGGTTGTTCACCCCATTGATCTTCGGTTTCGTCTCGAGGCGTTCCTACACGCTCGTCTATTACCTGCCGCTCTTGCCAGCGCCGATGATCGCCTTGAGCGTTGCCCTGGATCGGTTACGGGCGCAGCGGCGCTGGTTGGCTGGATTGCTGACGCTCGCTGTCAGTGCGCTCTGTGTCTTGAATCTCTGGGCTGTGTTCGTCGGTTACGATTTCGTTGCCAACGGCCAGCAGCGCGGCGACCACACGCTCTGGGCAGCTGGGGGTGGTACACCACTGGGGGCACAGCTGGCGATCGCCGCTGCGGCGCAGGCTTCCATTGCAAGCGGCGCGGCCGCCGAAACACTGGTTCTCGTACGGCCCTTGTTACAGATGGAACACGAGATGACGGCGGCCGCCTTTCATTTTCACTTGCGCGGTCAGCCAACGCGCATGGTGGATACAGTCCGAACGCATCGCGTCTTTCCCGCGGCGGCCGCGGCTCTTTTGCTGGACGAGAACAACACCGCGTTGCCCGATGCCTATGCGGGGCGTGCGGCGGCTATCGCGACCAGCGCACCCTATACACTCTACCTCTTGCCCGCAGGATCGGCCCCTACGCCGCAATTCCCGCTGCTCGGGCGGCCGGGCTATGCCAATGGCCTGCGCCTGCTCGGCTACGACGCGCTGCGGTGTGACGGCAACTGGCAACTGCACTGGACGCCCGGCTCGCCCGGCAAAGGGGGCGAACACGTGCATTTCTTCGTCCATTTGTTGGATGCCAGTGGCGATGGTTTGGGGCAAAGCGATCTTCGTACTTATGACTATTGGGAATGGCGTGTGGGTGACCACATCGTTACGGCTTTCGATTTTGGCCAGGAGTTGGATGGCTTGCCGATAGAAACGCTGCGCGTCGGTCTCTACTACTATTCGGATGAGACAAAGGCGGTGGGCAGCAATATTTCCGCCCTTGATGAGCTCGGTCGCCCCTGGCTTTACGCCATCGATATTCCATTCGGCGGAGCCTGTTCGCCGTGAAGCCAGCCGAACGCGAGTGGGCGATCCTCGAGCGTGGCGTAGTCCTCCCTTCTGATAGTGCGTAGTTGATGGATACGCTCCGGGTGGTAGATGTTGGCTAACGCGGCGCAAGGGCTGCGGGGCTTGCTCATGCGTGAGTGGTTGCTCTTGCTCGGGATTTTGTTGTTCTCGTTCTACATACGCGTCATCCAGATCGACACTGCGTTCTTCGGTCCGGAGCAGGCCTGGATCGCGCAGGCCAGCTGGAAATTGGCGAATCTGCAAGAATTTCCGACACACATGTTCAATTCGAGCGCGGGCTTCAGCCAATTGCCGTTGCCAATTTATATCACCTTCATACCTTATCTTTTCTCGGATAGCGTATTTGCCTTGTTGATCTATTACATCCTATTGAATATGGTCGCGGTCGGATTGTGTTGGGTGTTCACGCGGCGTTATTGGGGTTGGCAGGCAGCGGCCATCGCCACCATCGTTTATACTTGTATGCCCTGGGCGATCATCTTTTCCTTCCTCATCTGGCCGAACACGTTGTTGCCACCCTTCGTGATGTTATGGGCAGTGGGGTGCGGATTGGCGTTTGGGGAAAGGCGGCCGCAGTGGGTGATGCTTGCCTGGGGGGCGGCCTGGCTGGCCGTCCAACTGCACGTCAGCGCAATCATCTTGCTCGTCATCGTATTCTTTTTGACATGGTTGGCACGAATGGCGCGCGGGTGGCGCTATGCGTTTGTTGGAAGCGCGCTGGCACTGCTGCCTGTTTTGCCCTGGCTTTACGCGCAAGCTACTGGCGCTGCTGAATTGGGCATAGATTTCGCTACGTCTGCGGGCCGCGCCGGTCCGCGAATCAGTTTCCAAGGTCTCATGCAAATCCTTAGCGCGCGCGACATGGCGGCGAATTTTATCAGCGAAGGTCGGGCGGATCTGGCGGCCCGGCTCGCCTATATGCGTTACTTGGCGCCGGTCTGGTTGCTGCTTTATGGCGGTTCGCTGTTGTATGTGGGTTGGCGGGTTCGGAGAGCGGGTGCTAAACGGCGGCCGCTGTATATTCTCCTCTCTCTTTGGTGCGCCTTGTCGCTGGGGTTCACCGTTGTAGCGGACGCTCCATACACACTTGTCTATTACTTGCCACTGTTGCCCGCGCCCTGCATCGCGCTGGCGCTGGCGCTGATGTGGAAGCAAATGACGGATGGCTTCCCCCAGTTTCGCTTGCCCGTTGCCATCGCAGTGTTAGTCCTTTGCACGCTCAATCTGAACGCGGTTTGGAGCATCGAACAATACATCAGAAGCAAAATACGTAAGATGGATGTAATGGGCCATGCATTGTCATTGGACTCCTTGGTTTATCCGCCCCCGCTTGTCTGGCAAATGGAAATTGCCGGAGAAATACACCTCCTGCTGGATGCTGGCGATGCGTCAGAGTTGATATTTCTTCAATACGCTTCGCCGTTTGAAGGTCAATACCGTATGCGTTTGCCATTCATATATCCCGAGCGCGCAGCATTGTATCTACGAAATGAATCGAATTTGAGACACAATGGAGATTATGCGGAAGAGTTTTAATTTCGCCGGGAGGTTGGACCTTATCACCTATACAGGTTGCCGGGTAATGTAGCCCCCGCGCCGCAAATCCTGCTGCCCGAACGCCCTGCTTACGAAAACGGTCTGCGCCTGCTCGGTTACGACGCGCTGCGTTGTGATGGCAAATGGCAGCTGCACTGGACACCTGGCCCGCCAGACAAGGAGGGCGAACCTGTGCATTATTTCGTCCATTTGTTGGATGCCAGCGGCGTTGGCTTGGCGCACAGCGATCTGCGCGCCTATGATATTGGGGATTGGCGCGCGGGCGACCACATCATCATGACTTTCGGTTTTGGTCAGGAACTGCAGGGTTTACCGATTAAGACGATACGCGTCGGTCTATACAGCTATTCGGATGAGATGAAATCGTTCCAGGAAGGTATCTACGCCCTGGATGAGCAGGGCCGACCCTGGGAATATGCGGTGGATATCCCATTCGCGGGAGAATGCGCGGCATGATGGATTCGCTGATGTCCGAAAATGACACCCTTACCGCCATCCCCGGCTTTCGCGTTGGACACGCCACGCGGAGTGAGGCGGCGACGGGCTGCACGGTCGTGCTCTGCCCGCCGAATACGGTCGGCGGCGTCGACCAGCGTGGCGGTGGCCCCGGCACGCGGGAAACGGATACGCTACGTCCCACGCGGGGGATGCAGGAAGTTCACGCCGTGATGCTCGCTGGCGGCAGCGCCTATGGCCTGGGCGCGGCCGATGGGGCGATGCGCTTCCTCGAAGAGCGCGGCGTCGGTTATCAGGCACGCGCAGGCATGCTAGTGCCGATCGTGCCCGCGGCTATCATCTTCGACCTGTTGGTTGGCGCTGCCGACATCCGCCCGGACGCCGCAATGGGTTACGAAGCTTGCCTGGCCGCAACAGATGCGCCAGTGGCGGAAGGCTCTGTCGGTGCGGGGACGGGCGCGCGCGTCGGTGGCCTACGCGGCAACGATTTCGCCAGCAAAGGCGGAGTCGGCTCGGCGTGCGAGGCGCTGGATTCCGAGCTGAAAGTGGCGGCGCTAATGGTCGTCAATGCCGTCGGTGACGTATTGGATGAAAATGGCGCAGTGCTGGCCGGTCTGCGGCGGCGCGATGGACATGGCTTCGAAGGGCCGGGCGTCGCCTTCCGCCGCCTGGCGCGTGTGGTGGAGTGTGGCCCCAACCCGCGGGAAAATACTGTTATCGGCGCCGTCGCGACCAACGCGCGCCTCAGCAAGGCCGAGGTAAACAAAGTGGCACAAATGGCGCATAATGGCATTGCGCGCGCGGTATTGCCCGCGCATACCATGCACGATGGCGATACGATTTTCGCGCTGGCGAGTGGCGAAGTAAGTGCCAACGTTAGCGTAATTGGCATGGTGGCCGCAGCCGTCGTCGCCCTCGCCATCCGCCGAGCCTGCCGCGCAGCGACCACCCTCGGTGGCGTCCGTGCCATCCATGAGGCGGTTGGGAGGGGCTCATGAAGCGCATCTTGATCATTGAGGATGAACGCACGCTCTGCGAAAAGCTGGCCAACGCTTTGCGCCGGGAAGGCATGAAGGTCGATACGGCGCTGGATGGCGAACATGGCCTCGCGCTCGCCCAGGAACATCCGCCTGATTTGCTGCTGCTGGATATCATGCTGCCCGGGCTGGATGGGATTAGCATCTGTCGCATTTTGCGGCGCAACCCGGAAACGGCGCATATCCCCATCCTCATGCTCACCGCGCGTGGCACCGAAGTAGATAAGATCATCGGCCTGGAGACGGGCGCCGATGATTACGTCGTCAAGCCTTTCGCTCTGGGTGAGTTGTTGGCGCGCGTCCGCGCCCTCTTGCGGCGCGCGCGGGAACCAGAGGTGGGTGAAACCGAGCTCCTCGAAGGCGCCGGTGTGCGCGTCAATCTGCGCAGCCGCCGTTGCTTCCGCGATGGGCAGGAGTTGCAGCTGAGCAACAAAGAATTTGACCTGCTCACTGAGCTGATGCGCAACCCGAATGTCGTGCTCTCGCGCGATTTGCTGCTGACAAAGGTCTGGAATTACGAATATATCGGTGAGCGCGAGGTGCGGACGGTGGATGTGCATGTGCGGCGCTTGCGCATCAAACTCGAGGACGACCCGCCGAACCCACAACGTATCGTCACCGTGCGCGGCGTCGGCTATCGCTTCCAGGACAGTTGATGGTTCGCTGATGGCTGAATATTGGCGATCGCTTCTCACGAGGCCGGCTGAAAACCTGCGCGCGCTGGCCGATTTTGCTGAGGAGGCGCTTTTCGTGCTGGATGAGCGGGGCACCGTGCGCGTAGCAAACCAGGCCGCCAAGCAATTGTGCGCGCAGCCGCTCATTGGCTTGCCCTTGCGCGTGGCCTTGCCCTCGCCTGAGCTGGCCGCGCTCGTCGTTGACATGCAGCGCCTGGGCGAAACCGAGTTGATCGAGCAAATTCACATCGCCGAACGCCCTTATCGCGCGCGACTGCGTTTGCTGACGGGCAAACGCGCCCGAATCGGCGTTTCTTTGCAGGATATCAGTGAATTGGTGCGCCTTAACCGCGCGCGGCGAGATATGGTCGCAAATATCTCGCATGAGCTGCGCACACCGATCTCCAGCATTCGCATCATCATCGAGAGTCTCTTTCACGAAAAAGAACGCCCCAAGCGCGAAGATAGCATCTCCAGCCTGCGCGCCATTCAGCGAGAGACAGATTCGCTGCAACACCTCGCGGAAGAATTGCTGATGCTCTCCATGATGGAGACGGGGCAGGTGCTCTTGCGGATGCAGCCGGTGGGCTTGCGGAAGCTGGTTTGGGAAGTCTGCGCGCGCGAGGAAGAGCGGCGCGAGCTAGTCGGCGTCACCATTCATAACCGTGTTGGCGGGGAAACCAGCGCGCTCGCCGACCAGGACCAGCTGCGGCGTGTGCTAATGAATCTATTGAACAACGCGCTGAAATGGACGCCGAAGGGCGGCGAAATATTTTTCATGGCGGAAGAGACGGGCGAAGAAATCACCGTTACCGTGCGCGATACTGGCCCTGGCGTGCCGGCCGACCAGACGACGCGCATCTTCGAGCGCTTTTATCAGCTGGACGAATCGCGTTCGCGCGGGGATGGCGTGGGGTTGGGTTTGGCGATCTGCCGCCATATCGTCGAGGCGCACGGCGGGCGCATCTGGGCGGAGGTGAACCAGGGCGGCGGCGGGCATTTCGCCTTCACATTGCTGGCGGGTTAGCTGGGGCCTCGGCGGCGGCGAACCAATCCCGCAGGCGAGGGTAGAGAGATCGGAAACGCGGATAAAGGGCAGCATAGGAGTTGGCGTTTTCGCTGACAGGCACCTCCTCTCCGCGCGCGACCCAGGCGTTGCAAGCGTCCGCTACCGAGGCAAATTCTCCCACGCCCACTGCCGCCAGCAGCGCCGCGCCGAATGCCCCCGCTTCCGGTGTGTTCACATTGACCAGCGGCCGCCCCAGCGCGTCGGCGACGATCTGCTGCCATAACCCGCTGCGCGTGCCGCCGCCACTGACGCGCAATTCCTCATCCGGGGATAGACCGGCTTCTTCCAGCAGGGCGAAGCCATCACGCAAGCCGAAGGCGACGCCTTCCAGGACCGCGCGCGTCAGGTGTCCGCGGCTATGGCGCGCGGAGATTCCGACGAAGGCGCCGCGCGCCAGCGGGTCCGGGTGTGGTGTGCGCTCGCCGCTGAGGTAGGGCAGGAATACGAGGCCCTCGCTGCCCGCCGGGATCGTCTCCGCTTCCGTCAACAGGGCGTCAAAGGGCATATCGGGCGCGAGCGCGTCGCGATACCATTGCAGGCTGCCGGCGGCGCTCAGCATGACGCCCATATAATGCCAGAGGCCTGGCGCGGCGTGGCAGAATGTGTGCAGGCGACCCGCCAGGGCGGCCACCGCCGCCGCGTCAAAGCCGGCCAACGGCGCGAAGACCACGCCCGAGGTGCCGAGCGTGACGCCGGTCGTGCCCGGGGCCACGCAACCCATACCCACCGCGCCCGCTGCCTGGTCTCCGCCACCGGCGACGATGGGTGTGCCGGCGCGCAAGCCGGTGGCTGCGGCCGCCGCTGCGCTCACGACGCTCGTGATGGCTGTGCCCTCGTGTACCGGTGGCAACCAGGCGAGCGGAACCTCGAGCGCGGCGCAGATTTCCTCGCTCCAGGCGCGCGCGGCGACATTTAGCAGGGAGGTGCCGGATGCGCCGGCCAGGTCTGTCGCGTATTCGCTACTGAGGCGGTAGCGGATGTAATCCTTCGGCAACAGAATCTGCGCGGCGCGGGCGAAGATCTTGGGTTCGTGTTCGCGCACCCAGAGGATTTTCGGCGCGGTGAAACCGGTCAGGGCCGGGTTGCCGCTCAGGGATAACAACCGCTCGGCGCCGACGCGCCGCGTGATCTCCGCGCATTGGTCGGCGGTGCGTTGGTCGTTCCAGAGGATAGCTGGCCGCAACACTTCACCCGTGGCATCCAGCAAGACGAGGCCGTGCATTTGCCCGGTGAGGCCGATGGCGCGGACGCTCTCGCCGCGGATGCCACTCTCCGCCAACGCGGCGCGAATGGCCGCCACGATGCCCTCCCACCAACTTGCGGGGTGCTGCTCCGTCCAGCCCGGGCGGGGTTGGAGGAGGGCTTGCGGCGCGCTGGTGCTGGCGAGGAGGTGGCCACGTACATCCAAGAGCAGGGCCTTGGCGGCGGTGGTGCTGATATCGATGCCGAGAAACGCGCCCGCTTCGCTCATGATTCACGCCTCGGTTCGAGGTTCATCTCAACCAGGCGCGGCCGGATGTCTCGCTCAAAATCCGCGTCGCTTTGCGGCGCGAGCACATCGCGGAAGAAATTCCAGTTCTCTACATGGGTGACGCTGGCGCCGGGCGGAATTTCGCTCAGCGGCCCGAGCGATTCCAGCTCGAGGAAGGCGTTGTTGGCGAAAATTTCGGCGTTGCAGCCGTCGTCGGGATAGTGGGCGGCGTCTTCGTAGGGGAAGGTCTTGATGAAGAGGCAATCGTGCGCGGCGTAGGCCAGCCAACCGGCCGGCACGCGCGCGCCCATTTTTTGTGGCGCCGATTGCGTGGGGTCGTGCCGCAGCCGGATATGGCGTCGCCCCCAGCCCCAGCGCGCGTCACTCAGGTCGCTATAGGGCCAAAAGACGAGGCGCGTGTTGGGGAGCAAATCACGCGGGTGTTCGCCGCGCGGCGGCAGTGGCAGGATGCCCACTCCGCCGGCCGCCATCACCGTCAGCGCCCAGGGCGCCAGCTGCAGCGGCCAGAGCGTCGTGTTGCGCAGCACGTGCCGCAGGCGAAAGCCATCCCCAGCCTCGCTGACCTCGATGCGCAGCGTCTTCTGGATGCCCGTGCGCGCCTCTGTGTCCTGCTCGAGGATCAGTGCCGCGCCATCCTGGCGGATTTGTGGTGGCGCGTTATCGGGCGCGTAGGTTCGCTCTGGGTGCTCCGGCGCGTGCCAGAGGCGATGCCCGCCATAAAGCCGATGCGCCTCGCCGCCGCGTTGCCCGATGTCTTCCGCGATCAAGCCGAGCAGGTTGGGGCCATCGACGAAGCCAGCATAGAGCACGCGCGGCCCAATTTCCGTCGGCAGGCGCAGCTCGATTTCGCCCAGCCGCAGCCGGAGGCATTGCCAGCCCAGCCAAGGCATCGGCGCGATTTCCATCATCAGCCGCGGACACCCAGCAGCAACTCGGTCGTCAGCTGATCGAGGCGCTCGTAGGGCAGGGGGCGGGCGGCGAGGGCATGGCGGTCGAAATGGGTGGCGTGGAGGCGAGCGGCTGCGCCTTCGCTATAGCCCGCGTCGAGATAGGCGAATTCGCCGTGATCAGCGTGGATTTCGCCCAGCAGGGCTTGGATTTCGCTGTCGGCCGCGAATTGCTGCGCTTTCTCGCGCAGGATGAGGTAGGTGCGCATGCAGCCGCGGGCGAAAGCGCGCACGTCGTCGTAATCGGCGCTGCGGTAGGCGTGCGCGTCGAAATGGCGGCTGCCATCATAGCCGACGCCTTCCAGGAAGCGTACGAGGTGAAAGGCCTGTCGCAACATCGCGCCACCGAAGCGGAAATCCTGGTCGTAGCGGCCGAATAGCTGGTCGTTGAGGTCGATGTGGAAGAGCTTGCCCGCATCCCAGGCCTGGGCGACGGCGTGCATGAAATTCAGCCCGGCCATGTGCTCATGGGCGACTTCCGGGTTGACGCCGACCATCGCCGGGTATTCGAGCGTCTCGATGAAAGCGAGCATGTGCCCGACGGTGGGCAGGTAGAGATCACTTCGCGGCTCGTTTGGCTTTGGCTCCAGCGCGAAGCGCAGCTCGTAACCCCGGTCCTGGCTATAGCGACAGAGAAAATTGAGCGCGTCTCGCATGCGCTGTAGGGCAGCGATGGGGTCTTTGGCGGCGTCCGATTCCGCGCCCTCACGCCCGCCCCAAAAGACGTAGACTCGCGCCCCCAATTCGGCGCCAAGGTCGATGGCGCGCATTGTCTTATGCAGGGCGTAAGCGCGGACACGGGCATCGTTGCTGGTAAAGGCGCCATCCTTGAAGGCCGGGTCGCTGAAGAGGTTCGTGGTGGCCATCGGGCAGACGATGCCGGTCTCTGCCATGGCAGCCTGAAATTCGCGGACGATGGTATCTCGCTCGCTGGGTGTGGCGTCGATGGGCACGAGGTCATTGTCGTGCAAATTCACGCCCCAGGCGCCGACTTCGGCGAGCAAGCGCACGAGATCTGGCGGCGAGATAGGAGCGCGCGTCGCTTCGCCGAAGGGGTCGCGCCCGATATTGCCAACTGTCCAGAGGCCGAAGGTGAATTTGTCGCTGGCTTGCGGTTCGTAATCGAATGAAGACATGCGGGGCTCCGTCACTGCGTGCGAAACGCCGCCAGTCTAGCACAGGCGCGGGCATATGCCTGCCACTCCCGCGGCGTGTGCGTTATACTGGGGCCGCTATTGGGTAGGATGAGCGCGAGGGGAAGCCATGAGCGAAATAGTCATCGTGGAGGCGGTTCGCACACCCATTGGGCGGCGCAACGGCTGGCTTCGAGAAATCCACCCGGTCACGCTGGGCGCCTGGACGCTCAACGAGCTGCTCGCCCGCGGTGGCGCCACACCTCAGGATATCGACCACGTCATCATGGGTTGCGTGTCGCAAGTGGATGAGCAGGGCGTGAACATCGCGCGGAATATCGTGCTCGAGGCGGAATGGCCAATCGAGTTGCCGGCGACGTCGGTGGATTTCCAATGTGGCTCGAGCCAACAGGCGGTGCATTTGGGCGCGGCGATGGTCGCTTCGGGGCAGGCGCAGGTCGTCGTCGCCGGCGGTGTGGAGCACATGACGCGGGTGCCGATGGGCAGCAATGTGCGTGCTTCCTCGCCCTTCACGCCCGGCATGATGGATGTGTACCAGCTCGTGCCCCAGGGCATCGCCTCCGATAAAGTGGCGAAGCGCTTCGGCATCCAGCGCAAGGAAATTGACGACTTCAGCTACGAGAGCCATCGTCGCGCGGCGCGGGCGACGGAGCGAGGCTGGTTGGCTGGCGAGATTTTTGAAATTGGGGGACGGGACGCCGAGGGCGCTGCGATTCAGGTTACCCGCGACGAAGGTTTCCGCGCGGAGCCAGACCGCGCGCGTATGGCCCAGCTGCCGCCCGCCTTCACCGAAGACGGCATCACCACCGCAGGCAACAGCAGCCAGATTAGCGATGCCGCCGCCGCCCTGCTGCTCACCACGCGCGAGCATGCAGCGGCGATGGGCTGGCAGCCGCGCGCGCGCATCGTGGCGACGACGACCGTCGGTTCAGACCCGCACCTCATGCTCACGGGGCCGATGCCCGCTACGCATCAAGTGCTCGCGCGGGCCGGCCTCCAGTTGGCCGATATTGACCTATTCGAGGTCAACGAAGCCTTCGCCACGGTCGTGAAGGCCTGGGAACGCGAGTTCCAGCCCGATCTGGCGCGGGTGAATGTGCATGGCGGCGCGGTCGCGCTCGGGCATCCGCTCGGCGGCAGCGGCGCGCGTCTCATGACGACGCTCGTGCACGCGCTGGCAACGCACGACCGCCAGCTCGGTTTGCAGACGATGTGCTGTGGCGGCGGTATGGCGACGGCGACCATCGTCGAGCGGTTGAACTGAGCGCGTGGATGGGCGCGATTGCGAATCCAGAACGGTGCAAGCCCGGCGTCAACCGACCGTGCGCCCATTGCGAGCGCGAGCTGGCGCCCGAAGACTTTCGCTCCGCCGAAGTGGAATATTGCCGCGAATGCGAATCGGAATTGCGACGCATTCTCGCGAGGAAATACAGCAAACTGGAAAGCGCCTTGCAACGCGCGCAGGAACGGCGGCGCCAGCGCCAGGCTGGATTCTAGGCTGTGGGCGTGCGCTGCTAACAGGGCGTCGCCGGTAGATCCAGCAACCAGAGTCCGCCGCGGCCGCCATCGGCCGCCAGCGCCAGCGTCCGCCCATCAGGAGATAGCGCGAACCAGGCGCGCTCGTCCATTGGCAGGTGGATGGGCAAATTGGTCAGGGCGCGCGCATCCGCCGAGTTGCGATTCACGCAGACGAGTTGCCAGCTCGCTTCGCTCGCTGACGGCACGACGATATAGGTGAGGCGGCGCGTGAAATTACGGAGGATTATGGGCGCTGGCGCGTTATTGCCCGGCAGGGACGTGGCGTAGAGCAGCTGCAACTCTGTTCCCGAGGCGAATTTGAGATAATAGCCTGGCGGATCGGCGCTGGCTAATCCGAGCACGAACAAGAGGCCATCGTTGCTGGCGCCGGGCCGCGTCTGGCTCGGCTGACTACTCGTGATCGGGCCGCTGAGGCGAGCGCCGTCGATGTGGGCGCTCACATAGTGCACCGCATCGCCAAAGGCGCCGTAGGTATAGGCGAGGAAGCGGCCTTCGCCCAGCCAATCGATGCCCTGCAGGCTGTTGCGGAAGCTGCTCTCATCCACCAGACGCGGGTAGCTGCCATTGAGTTCGGCGGTCATCAAGTGGCCGAGGTCATTCTGGAATACGACGCGCCTCGCTTGATGGTGGCTGCGTAAGAAGGAGTTGGCGAAGAGCACCTCGTCGCGCGTGCCAGATTGCGTGTAGCGGTTGATGCCGGAAGCGGCGCGAAAATCTTCGTCGATGTGGGCGCTGAAGGGGTGCTCGATCGCGATCTGGTCGCCGCTGCTCAGGTCGTATTCGCGCCAGCTGAGGTCGGTGAATGGCGCCGTCGCGCAGCCCTTGGCGTAACGCAGCCGCGTGGGCGAGAGCCATTCGAGCACGACCACCTCGCCGCTGGTTGTGCGCCGGAAAGCCGAGTCAGGCTCCTGCTCGGCTTGATCCAGGAGCTGGCCCTTGACCAGTATTTGGTGACGGGCGATTGCTGCGTCGCTTTGCAGATCCAGCGGCGCAACGAAATTGACCTTGGTGCCGGGCGGTATGGAATAATCGGTCAAGGCAGCGCCGCAGGCTCGCGTCAGGTAGCCCTCGCCCTCACCGAGAAGCGCGCCCGTTGCATCGTAGGCGAGAACGGCAATGCGGATATTGCCGTAGGCGCGCTCGCCTTGATTGCTCACCGTGCCGCGCACGAGCGTTTGCGGCAAGCCAAAGGGGCCTCGCTCCACGACGAGGTGGCCCTCCGCGCGGAGGGCGCCGTCTTCTTGCGCGGCGATGGGCAGGCCGGCGAGGAGCGCGAGAATTAAGATGGCAGCGTGAGGGCTAAACTGGCGTAGTACCCTCATCACAGTGCTCGTTACACCTCAGCGCAGTTGCCGCAAATACGCCACCAGCAGCTGCGTCACGTTCGTCAGGGCATCGCGGTGCGCGATTTCGTAGCCATGCGAGTTGTCGCGCGGGAAGCCGAATGCCACTGTCCGCCCGGCGAGGCCCGCGCGCTTGATGCCGCCGGCGTCCGAGGCGGCGCCGTCATATAGCACCGACTGCGCGCCGAAGCCCAGTTCCGCCGCCACAAGCGCCAGTGCCTCGCATTCCGCCGGGTCGTGGTAGACCACTTCGCGCGCCCAGATGATCGGGCGCGCGTCCAACACGGCGCCCGTGCCATGCGCGACTGGCGAAGTGTCGATGGCGATGGCGATTTCAGGGCGCAATTGCTGCGCCGCGTAGACCGCGCCCAGCAGGCCGATCTCCTCGCTCGTGCTGGCGACGAAATACAAATCCAGCGATGGCGGGGCAGCGACCAACTGGTCGAGCGCCCAGAGCAGCGTTACGAGACCGAGGCGGTCATCTAGCGCGTAGGAAGCGATGTGCTCGCCAAGGAATTGCAGTTGCTTTCGTTCGCGCGCGACGACGGCGCGGCTGCCGACGCGTATCCCGAGTTCTTCCAACTTGTGGCGTGACCGTCCGGTGAAAAGGGTGACGTCCGCCCAGGTCAGCGCTCGCTCGCGCAGCAGCTCGGCGACGGGCCCCGTGCGCGCGTGGCTGCTGCCGACGGAGAGGATGGCGCGCAGTGACCCTGACCGTGTGAGGATATCGACCGGACCCTCTCCGTATTTCCAAGGGATGGCACCGCCGCAGGGCTCAACGCGCAGGCGGCCATCATCCCGCAAAGCGGAGACGGCCATCGCGATTTCATCCTTATGCGCGAGGACGAGAACGCGCGGCCCCGAGCCGGGCAAATGCGCGATCAGGTTGTGCCCCGCATCCTGCCAGACGCGGATTGCGTCGCCATATCGGCCCAATTCGCGGTGCAGGACGGCGTCCACTTCGCCTTCCCGGCCCGCTGGCGCGTGGCAGGAAAGCAATTCTTGTAGTAATTCATAAGCGCGTGTCTCGTCCATTGTTCAGTTCCCGTAAATTTCTTCGAGGGCGGAGCGGGCATCGGGATAGGTGTGGACAAAGCCTGCCGCGGTCAGCCGTTGCGGGATGGCGGCTTGTCCTTCCAGCAGCGTCTGCGATATCTCACCAAATGCCAGTTTCATGGCGAACGCTGGCAAACGCAACCAACAAGGCCGCCGCAGTGCGTGCGCGAGTTCCCCACTGAAGGCTGAATTGCTCAATGGTTGCGGTGCGCAGACGTTATAAGTGCCACTGGCTTTCTCTTGATCGAGCAGGAAACGAAGGGCAGCGACAGCGTCATCCAGGTGGATCCAGGAAAGTTGTTGTTGACCTGAGCCGAGCCAGCTACCGACGAAAAGTCGAAAGGGTAAGGCCATTTTCGGTAACGCGCCGCCGTCAGCGCTAAGCACTACGCCCAGCCGTGCGATTACTCGTCGCGCACCCAACGCTTCCACGCCTACGCTGCACGATTCCCATTCCACACAGAGGCGTGCCAGGAAATCATCACCGGCGGGAGTTTCTTCCATTAACAAGCCGGATTGTTGTGTACCGTAGTAGCCGACAGCGGATGTTTGGATAAAGACGGGTGGCGGTGGGGATGCCAATTCGGCGGCACGCGCCAGGATGCTCCCGGCGGAGAGGCGGCTCTGGCGCAGGAGTGATTTGCGTTCGTTTGTCCAGCGGCTGGGCAGTGGTCCTTCGCCGGCGATACCGGCACCTGCCAGGTTGACGATGGCTGCCGCACCCGAGAGTTGTGCCGACCAATCGCCGAGGCGCTGGCCATCCCATTGCGCGTATCGCGCGCTGTCGATGGGCGCCTTCGGCTGACTTTGCCGCGTGAGGATGACGACCTCATGGCCATCCTCCAGCAAACTCTTCGCCAATTGCGCGCCGATAAGGCCCGTGCCGCCGCTGATGATGATGCGTCCCGTCACTGTTGGTCACCCCTTTCGCTGTTTCTCTGCCTCTCTATTGCGCCGCCTCGATCGTGATCGTCGCGATAGTGAGGGAATCGCCCTCGCCGACGCGCAGGCGCTCACTCGGCCGCTCCAGGGTATACGCGCCTACGATGAGACGATATTCTCCAGGGAGCAAGTCGGCGGGTAGGGCCAGAGCGTGACGGTCGGTAACGGTCGCGCCTGGGCGCCAGCTCGTGGTTGGCTGCAGGTTGCCGCCGGGTTCGCTATCCTGCGTTACCGCCAACTGACCATCAGAATATAGCAACTGCACAAAAATCCGATAGCGCGATTGGTATGCTGCGTTGGGTTGCCAGCGCAATTCCAAGGGAAACCAGGCATGTGGCGCCCATTCTTCCCGCGCTGGCAATGCGAAACCCAGCAACGACAGGCTTTCGCCGTTCTCGGGATGGGCGAAGGTGGCTGGCTGCGGCGTGAAATCGCCCATGCCGACCGGCGCGGCATAGCGCGCCAGCCGCAAATCGCCGAACCAACTCGCCTCAACGAAAAAACCTTCGCTCGCCAGCGTCCACTCGACAATCCGCCGTGGATCGCGTTCCGCCTCGCCCCAAAACAGCGCGTATATCCGTTGATTCACAGCCAGGATTTGCCGGGAATCGTCCACTGTTTTCGCTTCAGAACCCCGTGGCAGGGGGTGAATGGTGGTACGTGATGCGAGCGGGGGCGACAGGCGAGCGTCGTAATAGGCGAACACCTCCTGTTGTCCCGGCCCGTTCAGTATGATGGCGGTTTCAACGGCAGGATTGGCGTCGATCTCGTTATGAATGCGGGCGATGGCGGCGCGGTAATCGGCGCGGCTTATCTGGCCGCGCTCGTAATAATCGGCTGCGCCCAGGGCCAATCCCGCCAGCAGTGGCGCGGACACCGCCAGCGCCAACCACCAGCGCCAGCGCCACCAGCGCGCGTACCCCAGCCCCAGCCAGAGCGCGAAGGCGGTTTGCGCGGGTAGCAGGAACTTCAGATTGGCCGGACGATAGAGCCCCAGGAGCAAGAAGAGCGTCGCCTGTAACAGCGCCCAGAGCGGCAACGCGCGCTCCGCTGCCCGCAACCGCCGCCAATCCAGCGCCCAGACCAGCAATCCCGCCGCGGCGGATGAGGCGATCAACAGCGCGAAGGCGGGCGAATATTCGCCAGCGCGGCCGACGGTAAACCAGCGCAATAGCTCGCGCAGCGCGGTGGCGATTCCCAGCGCTTCACCCGTATTTGGCCAGCCGAATACGCTGCGCAGCGCCTGGGCCAACCAGGGTAGGTAGAGCAGGGTGGTTAGCGCGTAAAGAAAGGCGATCTGCCGAAGCCATTTGCGCCACATTCCGCCCGCCATCACCATTAGCCAGGTGCCCTGCGCCAACAACACGAAGGCGAAGGAATACTGCGTCCAGAGTCCGGCAGCGTTCAGTAGCGCCAGGGCGAAGAGTCGCCCCCTGCTCGACTGCTGCCGCCACGCTAATGTCGCGAGGAGGACCGCGCACCCCCAGAGCGTGTGCAGGGCGTACATGCGCGCCTGTTGCGCGTAATCCAGGGCGAAGCTATTTGCGGCGAAGAGCGCAGCAGCCGCGATGCCCGCCCGCCACGAACCGAGCCGCCGCCCTGCCGCGATGAGGCAGGCCGCAGCCAACACGCTCGTCAGCGCAGATGGCAGCCTTAACGCGAATTCGCTTTCGCCGAAGAGAGCGCGCCCGCCCGCCAATAGCCAGTAATAGCCGGGCGGGTGGATGTCTCGCGCGGTGTGGGCGGCAATTTTACCCAGGTCGCGCGTCGCTTGAACCCAGCTGTTGCCCTCGTCATACCAGAGCGAGGCGCGTCCCAACTCGTGGAAACGAAGCGCCGCCGCCAGCATCAATACGCAGATAGCCAGCGCGAGCCAGCGCGCTCGGCGCG
This sequence comes from Phototrophicaceae bacterium, assembly GCA_965237765.1. GTDB lineage: Bacteria > Chloroflexota > Anaerolineae > Aggregatilineales > Phototrophicaceae > WTGJ01. Next base: position 794,784 of record OZ250157.1, on the reverse strand, counting down.
CGTTCGCCCTCATCGATGTCTGCGCGCGGAGCGATTTGCCCGACCGCCCACCACGAGCGTGCCCAAGAGCAACGCGCCCGCCACGATCATCAGCGCCCACTGCGGATAGACCAGCGCCAGGCCGCGGTCATAGACCAGCACGGCGTCCAGCGCGAAGCCAGGCGGCAACTGGATATAGGTGGTGTCCGCCGCCTGCGTTTCCGGGCAATTGACGCAGAGCACGACGGCCGTCTCCCGCGCGCGCCGCGATAGCGTGATTGGGCCGGCCCGATCTACGCTTGGCGGCGGCGAGAGCGCGAAACCCGTCCCGCGGAAGCGGAAGCTCAACGTCCCGTACAGGCTTTGCGCCACGCCAAAATCGGCGCTGGCATTCATGATGGGCGCCCTCTCCCCGCGGATGGCCCAGTGCTCCGCTTGATGTCGGCCGGGCGGCAGCGCTGGTTTGTAATCCGCGATGTGCGCGCGCATTGAATCGTAGATGGGCAGCGGCCGCCAATCCGGCTCGACCATACGGAAGTAATAGTAAGATTGGTCGGCTTCGGCGTCATCGGGGCGGCGGAAGAACCAATAGTTGATGACGCCGAGCCAGGGCCATTCCTCCGCGGCGCGTTGGTAGGCAAGGGGCAGGTAGCGCGCCGCCTGCTCGGCCGTCACCACGCCATAGCGCTCATAATCGCGCAGATCGCGCGGGACACCATCCTCGCCCACCGGATTCCAGGCCGCCTCGCTGAACCAGATCGCTTTGTCCGCGTCGCCATTGGCGACCATCAGGTCACGGATGAAAAGACTGCGAGCGTAATTTACCGTGTTCGGGTTCAGGCGCGTGTCGGTCGGGCCGCTGAAGAGGCCATAACCCTGCACGCTGAGCACGTCAAAACATTCGCCTGCTCCGTAATCGTACATGCGTTGCAGGAAAACCAGCTCGTTCAGGTTGCGCTCGTCCAGCGAGTTGGTGGGGGCGAGGGCGCCGCTGATGACGACGATTTCGGGGTCAACCCGCTTGAGCGCCGTATAAGTCTGGCAGAGCAAATAGGCATATTCCTCGGGGTTGATCGGTTGCTCGCCCCATTCGGGGTAGATATTCGGCTCGTTCCAAATCTGGTAATGCTGGATGCGGCCACGGTAGCGCTCGGCGACAGCGACGGCATAAGCGACGAAATCCTCGAAACGATCTGGCGGGGCGAAGGCGCCTTTGGCCGGGTTCACGCGTGACCAGGCGGGTGGGTTGCTCAGGCGCGCTTGCAGCCGCAAACCGTATTCCGCCGCCAGATCCACGATGCGGTCGTACTTATCCCAAGCGGAGATTTCACCCACGGCATCGAGGTTGCGGCGATCCACAAAATCGCCGCGCGCGTGGATTTCGATATCCTCCCAAGGGAATTCCTGGCGGATCCAATGGAAGCCGGCGGCGGCGATCATCTCCAGCTGTCGCGCCACGTTGGCGGGCTCCACTTCCAGTTGCAAGAAGGTATTGACGCCATAAGGATTGACGCCGGCGTGTTGTATGGCGGCGTAACGTTCGACGCGTGGCGGTGGGCGCAGCGCGTTGCCGAGGAATTCAATGGCGCCACGCCACTGGGCGAGCGGCTGCTCTTCCCCTGTTACCGACCAGAGCGCGCCCCAGACCGACCCGCGGGAGAGACCATCGGCCGCTAGCAATAGGGCCAGCGCCGCCAGCGTCAGTAGTGCCAGCGCACGGCTGCGGCTCAAGCGCGCGCGCGCGCCTCGGGCATGGGCCGGCCGCGACCCGGGCGTCACCCCGGCTCGACCATCAGGCTGCGCTGGCGGTGGTCGTAGCGGCGCCCCGACGCCAATGTCGCCAGAGCAAGAGCGCGCCCGCGCCCAGGAAACCGATCGCCGTGATGGTCTGCGAGCTGTTCACTGTCGTGCCGGGCAGGTAGGCGATTTCCAGGCGCAGGAATTCGAGTAGGAAACGGATGCCGCTGTATTGCCAGATGTAGAGCAGGAAGAAATCGCCCGGCTGGAAGCGTGCGCGCCAGCTGTCGTTGAGGAAGAGGTAGCGCAGCGCGAAGAACGCGCCTAGGTTCCAGAGCGATTCGTAAAGGAAGAGTGGGTGGAAGCGCGGCAGAGCGCCCTGCTCGAGCGGGATGTTCAGGTCAGTTGGCCAGCGGTCCGCATCGATGCTGATGCCCCAGGGCAAATTGGTGAGGGAGCCGAAGAGCTCCTGGTTGACGTAATTGGCCCAACGGCCGATTGACTGCCCGAGCGGCAAGACGATTGCGGCGATATCGAGCCATTCGCCGAGCGGGAGCGCTTGATTACGCTCGCCATAGAAGAAGCGGTTGAGGGCGCGACCGATTCGTTTTCCGAAGAGGCGCTGGAAGGGTAACGAGCGGCGCATATACAACCAGACGCCGAAGATGCCGCCAATCACCGCGCCGAAGATGCCCAGCCCGCCCGACCAGATGGCGATCGCGCCATCCGTCGCATTGAAGAAATTGCGCAACATATAGAGCGTATCCTGGCAAAGGGCGCCAATTTCCTCGCTGCCGCAACCGGCAGTGAGCGTCGCTGGCGGGAAGAATACGAACCACAAGCGCGCGCCGACGATGCCCGGGATGATGGCCCAGGTCAGTGCGCCCCAGACGTGATCGGGATCTTTTCGATCTCGTCGCGCCAACCAGGCGGCCACCGACGCCGCCGTTAACAGCGCGACGACGATGATGAGCCCGTAATAGCGCAGTTGCAGGCGGTTGAACAGTTCCAGGTACTCGCTATGAAATTCCATCTTCTACCTCGTCATTCGGACGGCTTGCGGCATTCATTCGCTGGACGTCACGCAATCGCTGGACGACGGTGACGCTGCTGCCGACCGCCAACACGACCAGGGCTGGCAAGAGCAGCGGCGGCAAGAGCAACGCCAGCAGGGTGACGATGACGCGCTCCACCCGCGTGAACAGGCCCCTGCGGGTGGGCACACCGGCGCCCTCAGAGCGCGCGCGGACGTAGCTGACCAGCAGGCTGCCGATGAGCGCTACCAAAGCCACTGGCAACCACGACAGTTGCCCCGTCGCCGCCAAATGATAGCCGATTGCGCCGATAATGATACCATCGACGATGCGATCGCTCGTGGAATCCAGCACGGCGCCGAAGGGGGATGCAAAGCCACCGCGCCGGGCCAACTCGCCATCGAGCGCGTCCAACGGTTGGCTGAATAATAAGACCAGGCCAGCGGCGGGCAAACGCTCCGCTACGATGAGAACGGCCGCCACGACAGCGAGCGCCAACGCCGTCAGCGTCAGAGCGTTTGGGTGGATGCCGAGACGCAAAAGGGGAGTTATCGCCCAGCCAAGTGGCCGCGAAGCCAGCTGGCGCAGGGCAGCGCTGCGATCGCGCGAGTCGCGGCGCCCCTCAGCGGGCAACGGGTTTCTCCCTTGCTGCGCGCGCGGGCATCCAGTACCATCGCGTCGGTCGGGGCGTGGCGCAGCCCGGTAGCGCGCACCGTTCGGGTCGGTGAGGTCCCCGGTTCGAATCCGGGCGCCCCGATAGGCGGTCTTCTAGACCGCGGCGGTCTTGTGAACCGCAGCGAATCGGTGATTCGCTCACGAAACCCACTCCGTCTCTGCGACGAGTGGGTTTCATGTTTTTTCGCGCTCGAAGCGCATGGAAAGGCCCGCGCGAATCGCGACGCAGCGACCGCGCTCATCCAGCTCGAATTCGAAGGCGCCCGCGGGAGATAAGAAGCGGTGACGGCCGATGGGCCGCGCGGGGATGCCCGCGGCGCCGAGCAGGGGATGTCGTAGCCAGAGGGCGGGTTCCGCGCTGGCTTCCGCTATCGTGACGCGCAACAGATCGCGGTCGTTGCGGTAATTGCCGATGTATGCCGGCCAGCTCTCGGTGGGTGTCGCGTCTTCCGGCGCGACGCGCAGGCGGCGGAAATGTTGCGGCATGGCGAATTGAGCCATCACGCTGACAGCGGAGAATTCGCCCTGAGCGTCCGGTTCCGCGTGGATTTGTAGCAGCTCTGGCGCGCCCCCGATTTCAGCGTAGAAGAGCGTGTCGCGCACGGCCCGCAACCGATGCTCTGCGCCGTTCAGCGCCGCGACCAGCCCGTCGCTTTCTGCGCGTAACTCGAGGAGGCCGACCGGATTGGCCGTGTAAGTCCCCGCTAGCGCGCGCAGCCGCCCTTCCTCGACTGTCACCGTGGGGAATTGCCGCCGCTCGGCTGGCAAATCCAAGAGCTGCGTGAAGATTTCGCGCACGAGCGCTTCCTCATGCGTCGCCCAATTCGCTGAATGGTTGCATTGCAGCGTGACGGCCGCCTGTCGCACGGGTATGTAACTCCAATAATGCGCGTAGCCATCGATGCGCCCGGGGTGCATGTGGCGGCGGACACCCTGATGCTCGCGCATCCCCAGAGCCAGGCCATAGCCGCTGGCGAAGAGGCCTGTGAAGGTCACCTCGGGGCCGTGCATGGCAGCCAACGACTCGGCGGAGAGCAAGCGCTCGCCCTCCCAGATGCCGCCCTGCAGCATCAATTGGGCGAACTTCGCCATGTCGAGGGCCGTGGAAAATACGAAACCGCTCGCATAATGCAACACGTTATCGGCGATGCGGTGCAGCACGCGCAGCTCGCCATCCTCATCCATATAGTGTGATTGGGCGATGGGGTAAGAGGCGGCGACGAGCGGGTCGAGCGTTGTGCGCTCCAGGCCAAGCGGGTCGAAGAGCAAACGCTGTGCCAGATCACGGTAGCACTCACCGGTGACTGTTTCAGCCACAAAGGCGGCGAGGTCGATGCCCGGGTTGGAATAGGACCAGAGCTGGCCGGGCGGCGCCAGCAGCGGGAATTGCGGCAGCACTTCGTAGATCAGGCGGCGGAATTCGCCTGGCTCGCGCGCGCCAAGGTAATTGGCGGCGCTGGGCAGGCCACTCTGGTGGCTCATCAAGAGGCGCAGGGTGATGTGATCAACCGCGCCCGCTTTGCTCAGCTGGAAATCGGTCAGGATTTCGCTAATGGGTGTATCGAGATCCAAGCGCTCTTCATCCACAAGGCGCAGGATGACGCAAGCGGCGATGGGTTTGGAAGTAGAGCCGATGCGGAAGATGGTCGCTGGCGTTACGGGCTGACCGCCATCCTCTACGCTGGTGGTGCCGAAGCCGGCGGCGTAATGCAGCTCGCCCTCGGCCACGATGCTGAGCGCCAGGCCGGGCACGTTTGCTTCGGTCATCGCGGCGCGGACGCGCGCTTCGAGCCGGGCGATCTGCAGCATCAGCAGTCTCCTATTTCGGAAAGCAGACGCCAATACCCTGCGAGGGTAGCCGCTGCGAAGCTAGCCGGGCAAATGGTTGACCCACTTGCCGCTCAGATCGTAATTGCCGCTGCTCTCTTCCAGGGCTACCAGGTTTTCCAGGTAATCGGCGAAGCGGCCTTCCTGAATCGACTCGGCTTGTTGCTCGGTAGTGGCGCGGTTTTCTCGCCCGACAACCTGGATGATGTGATAGCCAAATTCGCTTTGCACCGGGCCGACGAAGCTGCCGACTTCGGCGGCGAGGGCGGCGGCGGCGAAATCGGGGACATAGGTGGTCACTTGCGGATCGACAGGTGCGTAATCGTAGAAGCCGCCGCGCTCGGCTGAGCCGGTATCTATCGAGTGTTCGGCAGCCAAGGCGCTGAAAGATTCGCCGGCCGCGAGCGCCGTCAAGATGTCTTCTGCCCGCTCGATATCGCCCGCGCTGACGAGGATATGGCGGAGGGCGACGTAGGGCGTTTCGCTGACGTCTTCGCGCATCGCGTCAGCAAAGGCGGTGCGCCAGGCGCGGGCTTCATACCAGGCGTCGATCGTGCGTTGCCGTATCCCCTGGCCGCGCAAATAGTCGTCAAAATCGGCCACGTTGGTTTCGTAATTCTCGCGCCGCTCGTCGGTGGTGAGGGTGGGGATTGGCGTATTGGTCGGGCCGGGGGTATTGCTGGGTTGGGGTATGGAGGTGGCGGTCGAGTCGGGTGGAGGGGAGGCAGTCGGCGTCGCGCTGGCGGGGATGGGCGTGAAGGTAGGAATTTCGCTGGGCGTGGGCGAGACGATGGCCGTCGCGGTGGCGCTGGGGAGGGGGGAGGCCGTTGCCGTCACGATGGGCGTGGCCGTCGCGTCGGAATAGTTGAAATAGGCCGCGCGCTCCGCTTCGATTTCCGCTTCAGCCACTGTGAGGCCCATTTGCTGGGCAACGTGCTGGATGAGCGCCTCTTCCGCGAGCGTTTGGATGACGCGAATGCCGAGTTGGTCAGGGATGGTCAGCTCATTTTGCCAGGCGCTGACTTGCGGTTCGCTGAGCAGTTGCTGGTTGATTTCTTCGTTGGATAGGCCGAGCAGTTGGTAGTAGCTGACGAGGTTGTTGAGCTGGCTGTTGATCAGGGAGCGCTCGAGCAGGAAGCGTTGCTGGAATTGGGCGGCGGTAATTTCCTGGTCGTAGACGCGGGCGACGACCTCGTTCGGGGCGATGAATTGTGTGATGACCAGAGCGACCAGCAGGATGATGGCGAGGACGGCGGAAACGGCGATGACACCGCGCTGGACCCAACGCTGCAGCGCGGCTTCGCGTTCCGAGCGCGAACGGTGGCGGCGGCTTTCACCGGCTTGGCCCGGATGGTTTCGCTTCCCCATAGTCGCGGGCGGCTAGACCGGGTCGCCGGCAAAAGGGAGCAGGGCCAGATGGCGCGCGCGCTTGATTTCGCGAGCCAATTCGCGCTGGCAACGGGCGCAATTGCCCGTCTGACGGCGCGGCTTGATCTTGCCGCTTTCCGTCAGGTATTGGCGCAAGGTGTTGATGTCTTTGTAATCGAAACAGCGTCCTTTGGGACAATAGGTGCTGCCGCGACGGCCGCGCCAGCCGCGACGTGGCCGCGGTCGACGATCTCCACGGCCGCCGCGAGGCGGACCGCTCCTGCGCGTATCGCCGCTCGAGGCGCGTTTATGGGGGGTGTTCCGCCCTGGAGTGGTGGCGTTATCATCAGGCATCGTTCCCTCCTATTCTGCCGCAGATTCTACGGCAGTGGTCGCTTCGTTCGCGGTATCAGCATCCGCGGGTGCTTCGCTCGCGGTATTGGCATCCTTGGGCGCTTCGCCACGCACGATGAGGTAACGCAAAATATCGGGCGCCAGCTTTAGGTTCTGCTCCAACTCAGCGAGGGCGCTCGTTTCCAATTCGACGAGATAATGGACGTAATAGCCTTCGTTCAGGTGGTCAATTTCATAGGCCAGCTTGCGACGGCCCCAGATGTCCTCACGCAGGATGCGGCCCTGGTCATCCGCCACGAGCCAGGCCTGCACCTGCTGGACTTGCTCGTCCATGACTTCCGCGCTGGTGTTGATGCGAACGATAAAGGTAAGTTCGTAAGGGCGCCTCATTGCGCCTCCTCTCCCCGGGTTTGCCCCGGCACGCGGCCGGAGCGGAAAGTGAACAGGTATACTCGCGCGTCATTCGCGCGCCGCCAGTATGTTAAACATTCACGGTGGCGTTGGCAAGGGCGAATCGGCGCTACCGGTAGCATACGCGAGTCGCGCCGCCGCCAGGCACGCGCCCACCAGCCACCAGAAGAGCGTGATGGAGGCCTGGAAATCGAGCCGGAAGAAATAGTGATCCGCCAGGCCATTGAGCAAGACTGTCAGCAGGGCAGCGTGCAGGGCGAGGGATATCCCCGCCAGGCCCGGCGCGCGCTCGCGGCAACGAAACCAGCCCCGAGCGCCATAGGCGAAGATAGCGGCCATCAGTGACAGGAATAGCGCCAGGCCGAGCAAGCCGATTTGGTTTGCCATGATGAGGTAGAGGCTAGCGACGTCGGCGTAGAGGTCGATATCCGGGCTGCCGCTGAAGCCGATGCCGACCAGCGGGTAGCGGCTGATGAGTGTGAACGAATCGCCATACTCGCCGAGGCGCATCTGCGTCGCCAGATCAGCGCCCTGGAAGGATTGCAGGAGGCGCACGCGCGTGCCGGCGGTTTGTGGCGATGTAAAGAAGATCAGGGTCGCCAGCGCCAGGGCCGGCAGGAGGCGGCGGTATTGCAGCAGAGCCAAAGTGCTGATGCCCACCGCGGCCGCCAGCAAAGCGGCGCGCGAGGAAGTGAGGAAAAGTGCCAGCAGCATCACCAGGGCGGCTAGCGCCAACCACTGTCGCTCGCGCCTCGAAATTCCCGCCCCTAACGCCAGCCCCGCCGCCAAGACGCAGGCCAGCGCCAAGGCGCCGCCCAGTGCGTTCGGATCCACCCAACTGCCGATCGCCCGCTCGCCAAGGGCGGGGTTATCCTCGATATAGCGGATCACGCCGCCGGCGGGGTAGCCGATGCGCTCCAGGCGGATGAGTTGCCGCTCGGCGGTGGCATCCGGCAGGATGAAGAGCGCGATGGCCAGCAAAGCCTGTGCGCCGAAACAGAGCATGACGACACGGCATACTTGGCGTAATTGCTGGGTGCGGCGCAGCACATCCACCAGCGTCACGGCGAAACCGATCGCCAGCAGGGTCTCGGCGAATTGGCGCAGGATGGCGGAGCGCAGCGGTGCGTGGCGCATCCCCAGTGTGAAGGCCAGGATGAGCCAGAGCGCATATGCGAGCAGCAGCCAGTGTGCGGGCGTCGTGCAGAGGCGGCGGCGTTCCCCTGTCATCCAGCCGAGCAGGTAGACGAGTAGAAAAGCGCCGAGAGCCAGATCGAGCAGGGTGGGCGTGATGGCGATTTTGAAAGGAAGCGTGCCAAAGGGTAGCAAGATGGCGGCCGCCAGGGTGATGAAGAGAGCGGCGCGCCAATCGGACAGGGCGAAGAGGGCCAGTGCGCCACCGATGAGGGCACCGGTGGCGTAAAGCGGGCCGGCCAGGACGATGAGAGCTGCCAGTGCGCTGCTGAGCAGGCCAATGGCGGCGCCGACGGTCAGCGCGCCGCGCCGCGAATACGTCACACTCGCTGCCATCATCGCCGTCGCCGCGCAATCCTGAGTGCCAACGTGCCGAGCAATCCTGCCCAGGCGATGGCGCTGATGAGGGCGCCAATGTGGTAGCTGAGCGGCGCGTAGGTCAGCACTAGCGCGCGCGCGCTGCTTGGAATGACGAGCGCTGTCAGGGCACCATAGGCTCGCTGCAAGGGCAGCGCCGCGCCATCCACGCGCGCGCGCCAATTGCCATCATAGGGCAGGGCGAGGCTGAGCAGGGCATCCGCAGGGACAGCAAGGGCCAACTCGATGCGCTCGGGCGCGAAATCGGTGACTTCGGCGCTGGCGTAGAGGGCGGCGGCGTTGCTCGCGGGGAGGGCGAGCGGCGTTTCGAGGATGGCCACTTCGCGCAATTCGCCTGCAGCAAGATCAACGAGCGTGACCAGGGCGTCTTCACCCGATTCTGTCACCATATAGCGCGGCAGGAATTGGGCGAAGGGGCGCGGGTTCGCCAGCTGATGCGCGTAGACGATGCCTTCCTGCGCGACGACGACGCGGCTGGCTGCCGTGGGCACGGGCAACTCCCGCCAATCGTGGAAGACGTGACTCACGGCGAAGAGTTCCCAGGCGATTGGGTTGATGGAATGATCCTGATAGATGATGACTTGCGGGCCGCGCAGGTAGAGCGGGCTGATGCCGCGGATATCGGCGAGGGCATAAGCGGCGCCGAAGTTGCCGCCAAGGCCGGCCACTCCATCCACCCGCGCAGGCTGCGCATAACCCATTTCCCGCGCGCTATGGCGGAGGGCAATTGCCAGGCCCGGCAATTGTCCCTCGCCGCGCAAGGGCGAGTAATTCGGGTTATCGGCGTGGAAGATCAACAATTCCGCCAACAGCAGCGCGACCAGCATATTGGCTATCTGCGCTGGCGCTCGCTCTTTCCAATAGAAAGCGAGGAGGGCCGCCGCGATGAAGGCCGCGCTCTGTAAGGCCGTGGCAATGGCCCCCGTCTCCAGCGCCGCGAGGAGCAGGGCGCCGCCCAGGATCGCCACCAGGCCGGCCAGTCCCCGTCGTGACAGCCGTGCGCGCGCGCCATCTCGTATTTCTATGATCACCAGGGCAACGAGCACGGCGGCGGCAAAAGCGACGAGGACTGCGACGCGTTCCTGTTGTCGGAAGAGCGCGAGTCCCGGCAGGATGCGATAGAGGATGGGGTAGAGGAAGCCGTTGCCGCCCAGGCTGAGCAGCAGGGCTACCACCGCCGCGCCGCCCCAGAAACCGCTGCCCGGCAATCGCCGCCATAGCGCATATAGCGCCAGCGTGAAGCCGAGCGCGCCGAAATAGAGCGGTGACCATTGCGAGAGCGCGCCCGGCAGCATGAGTTGCAACCAATCGCGCAGGGGGAAGCCATTCGCCTTATCGGCATAGGTCAACGAAGCACGCGCCGAGGACTGGAGGAATTCCGCCGCTGGCAGCAAGATGATGGCGCTGAGCGCGAAAGCGAACACCGCGAGACCAACGAACGCCACCAACACCCTCCGCCAGCCGACGCGCGCTCGCCAACAGAGATGGGTGAAATAGGCGAGCCAGAGGTAGGCGGCGAAGAAGGTGGTCTGCGGATGGCCGGCCAGCGCACTGAGCGCGAGGGCCAATCCGCTCAGCGCCAACCAGGCATAGGCGATGTGGCCGCGCTTGCGGGTGGCTTCAAGCGCCCCCAGCAGCTGCAACGGCAACCAGCAAGCGGCAGCCATGATGTTCGCTTGCAATTGCGGATAGCCGCTGAGGAAGCCTCCATAGGCCCAGACGAGCGCCCCGGCCAACGCACCCAGCCGGCTGCCTCGTCGCGCCAATGTGATGCGCCGCAAGAACGCGTATGCCAACCACGAGGTGACGAGGGTATGCAGCAGCGTCTCGACCTGCAGCGATTCGTAGCGCCAGCCACCGCCGAGCAGCGCTGTGAGCGACATCGACAGCAGGCGCGGCGGGTAGAAGACGCTCGCCTGTACATCGGCGAGGAAAGGCGAACCGCCGTAGTTGTAGGGATTCCAGAGCGCGATTTCGCCGGCGCGCAGGCGCTCGAATTGATAGACGCTGAAGGCGTAATTCTGCGCCGAGAAATCGCCGCTGACGAAGCTGACGCGCGCGCTGCCCACTGGCAACAACACGCGCCAGAAGAAGACGAGCCACAGTAGGGCGAGCAGCAGCAACGCACGGGCATCCCCATTACGCCACAGACGCGACGCGCGGGCCGGCCAATTTCTTCCACGAATGCTGGCGATCATCGTGGCGATTCTAGCACTTCGCGGTAGAAGGCTTCGTGCTGCGCGGCGATTCCTTTCCAGGAAAATTCGGCCGCCAACGCGCGCGCTCCCGCCCGCAACGCCGCGCGCGTTTCGGGATGCCGGCGCAACTCGAGTATGGCTTCGGTCAACGCGACGGCATCAGCTGGCGGCACCAGGCGCATGTTTTGGCCATTGCGGAAGCGCGACGCAGGGCTTTGGGGTGTGGTGCTGATGATGGCGCAGCCGGCGTGGATGGCCGCCTGCAGGCTGCCATGGTGATAAGCGGCGCCTTCACGATAGGGCAATACGACCACATCGGCCGCCGTGAGCGCCGCGCGCACCGCCGCTTCTTTCAGGTAGCCGCTCGCGCGAACGGAATCTGCCAGGCCCAGCGCACGAATTTGCCCCTGCAATTCCTCTTGCGCCTCACGGTTGCGCAGGTCTGAATCGCCAAGTGATGCGCCGACGAGCCAGAGTTGCGCTGGCACGCCGTCTTGTCGCAAATTCGCCAGGGCTGTCAACAGTGTCGCGAGCCCTTTGCTCACATGGGTGAAGCCAAAATGGGCGAGGACGAAATCCGCCGGGCCGGCGCCATATTGCGCGCGCGTGGCGGCGCGGTCGTAATTGGCGGGCAACGGCGCGAGGATATTGCTGCCAACAGGTATTTCGGCAATATGGAGGTGGGTGGGCAAGGCGGCACGGTCGCCCGGGCCGGTAACGATAACGCCCGTCGATGTTCGCGCTAGCCAACGCACGCTCGCCGCGCGCAGGGGGCCGGCCTTGGGGAAGAGATAGGGCGCGCGCAGGTCGTGAAAAGTGGTGAAAGTGGGCCGGCGCAGGAAGAGCGGCAGGAAGTGTACCCAGGGTGACATGCCGAAGGCGGCGGTCTGGAATTGCAGGTGCGCGATGTCGAGATTTTGCTCCTGCGCCCAACGCCGCGCCTGCCCAAGCGCTCCGATGCTCCAGTGGCCGATGCGGGGGTAGACGGTGATGCCCGCGTCGGATCGTTGGCCCGCGCGCCCTGTGAGAATGTGGATTTCGGCGCCGCGGGCCGCAAGGTGCAGCGCGAGCAGGCGCGTGTAATCGCCCACGCCGCCGCGGAGGGGCGGGTATTCGCCGGTAACAAAGCCAATACGCATGCAGTTATCCTAGCACGAGCACGCAGCGGCGCAGGTCGCGCTGTGCGGTTACGCAAGGATTGTCGCTGATTGTCGCCTTTCCGTCATTCCCGCCAGAGTGGCAACCATAGCAATTGCCAATAGGTGCGCAGGCGGCGGCGGCGCAGTTCGCGCTTATGCCCCAACAGCCACTTGGCCGCCTCCAGCGTCGCCCTTGAGGCATATCCCGCGCGCAACAAAATCAGCAGCGTCAGCGCCAAGCCGCGACCCTGGTGCTGGCGCGCGTAACGCAACTTGCTGCGGTCGAAATGCCATTGTCGGCGGGTCTGTGCCTGTTCGCTGCTGGCGCCGCCGTGGTGCGTGATGCGCGCTGCGCCGTGGTAGCGTACCCGCCAGCCCGCCTTTCGCGCCCGCCTGCACCAATCCACCTCCTCGAAATACATCGCGTAACGCTCATCCAAACCGCCTACTTCTTCCCAAATGGCCCGCCGTGCGAGCAAGGCAGACCCCTGCACCCAATCGACGTCATAGCTACCCTCGTCGTCGCGCTCCGCCAGGCAATAGCGCGCCAACAGCCCGCGCGGCGCCAACGGTTGCAGCCAGGTGCTTTCCAGTAGGGCAATCGCCGCATTCGGGAAACGGCGGCGCGTGCTCTGGTGGCTGCCGTCGCTTTGCCGATGCTGCGGACCGAGGATGCCGACGCGCGGCTCCCGCGCCATCTCGGTCATCATGCTCGCCAGCGCGCCGCGATGCGCTTCCGTATCGGGGTTCAATAGCAGAAAATATTGCCCACGCGCCTCTCTCATGCCCCAATTATTCGCGCGGACAAAGCCGATATTTTCGGTATGCGGGAAGAGGCGGACCTGCGGGAAGCGTTCGGCGACCATGGCGGCGCTGCCATCTTCGCTGGCGCAATCGATGACCAGGCATTCGTGCGGGCACGATTCCACTTCGGCCGCCAGGCTCTCCAGGCAAGCGGCCAGCAGCTCACGCACATTCCAGCTGACAATGATGACCGAGAGCGGTGGTACGGCTGGGCCAGACACGGCGCTCAGGGGAGCGCGAAGAGGCGCTCGGCGTTGGCGGTAGTTGCCGCAGCGATTTCTGCCAGCGAAACACCGCGGATGGACGCCAGTCGCGCGGCGATTGGCGCTACGTAAGCGGGCTCGTTGCGCTTGCCCCGATGCGGCGCTGGCGTCAGGAAAGGGCCATCCGTCTCCAGCACAATGCGCTCCAGGGGGGCACGGGCAGCCACGCGGCGCAAGCCGGCCGCTGACGGGTAAGTGAGCGGGCCGCTGAAGCCGAGGTAGAAGCCGGCGGCCAGCGCGCGCTCGGCGTCGGACCATTCCCCCGAGAATGAGTGCAGCACGCCGGCCCTTTCCCGAAGCGGCGCGGGCAACTCAGCCGCCCATTCCTCCAGGATGGGTAGGAGGATGGCCGTGGCGTCGCGATTGTGCAGGATGACGGGCAGCTCCAACTGTGCCGCCAGCTGCAATTGCGCGCGCAGCACCCTCTCTTGTTGCGCGGGATCGGCGTGGTCGCGGTAGAAATCCAGCCCGATTTCGCCGATGGCCAGGATGTCATGTGCGTTGGCCAACGCTTCCATTTCGCGCAGGGCCGAAACCAGCTGTTCGCCCTCGCAATCGGCGCTGCTGTTGGGGTGGATGCCGACGGCGCCATAGCATTCGTCCCGTTCCGCGCAAAGGGCGACGATTTCGCGGCTGCCGGCGATATCCACTGCGGGGATGATGGAGCGGCGCACGCCCGCGGCTTTCGCCCGCGCCAGCACGGCGGGGCGATCGGCATCGTAGCGTGCGAAATTCAGATGGCAGTGCGTATCCACCAGCTCCGGTGGCGGGCGGCCATCGTGTTCTTCCATCAAGCAGGCGCCCCGCTCAATTCCTGGCGGCAGGCATTCAGGATATCGCGCAGGGTTTGCGTGAAGGGGATTTGCGGCTGCCAGCCGGTAGTGGCGCGCAAACGGCTGGCGTCCCCGACGATATCGGGCGAATCGCTGGGGCGCAGGCGCCTATCCTGCACTTCGACGCGGAAGCGAACGGGCGTCAACTCCTCTAGGGCTCGCGCAACATCGCCGGCGCTGCGGGAATGGCCGCTGGCGATGTTATAGGCGACGCCTGCTTCGCCGCTTTCCGCCAGGCTGACGTAGGCGCGCACGATATCGCGCACGTCGGTGAAATCGCGCCGCGTTTCTAAGTTTCCGACGTGAAGGACCGGCTCGAAACCCATTTCCATGCGCGCGACCTGCCACGCGAAATCGGGTGCCATGAAGCGCCTGTTCTGTCCCGGGCCGAAGTGGTTGAAAGGGCGCGCGCGCAATATCGGCAAGCCGTGGCTCAGGTAATACTGATAAGCCAGCAAATCCTGCGTCGCTTTGGAGACGCTATAGGGGCTGTTCGGGCGGAGCGCTGCATTTTCTCCGATCGGCAGCTCCGTCGGCGATACGGCGCCGTATATCTCGCCGGAGCTAACGATGACGATACGCGGTTGGATACCCAGCACAAGGCAGGCGCTGAGCACGTTCAGCTGGGCGCGGATGTTGTTCTGAAGCGTCTCCCAGGGGTCTTCGAAAGAGCGCGGCACGAAAGCTTGCGCGGCGAGGTGATAGATGACGTCTGGTTGCACTTCGCGGATGAGATCGCACGCGCCCGCTTCGTCGCAAAGGTCCAGCTCACGTCCGCTGATGCCGGGCGGTAAGCGAGAACCGAGGGCTGTGCCGAATAAGCATTGCTGCGGGCGTTCGCGCTGTAAATGGGCGCTTAGATGGCGCCCGACGAAGCCATTGACGCCGGTAATCAGGACGCGCACGCGTCGCCCTCCCCCGCGCCGGTGGCTGTCGCTCAGGGCGAGGCCGCGCCGCGCAATTCCGCCGTCACCAACGGGATCTGGTGTTGACTCTGCGCGGCATCATAGGCGCTGGCATCCAGCAATTCCGAATCGGCGTAAAGACGCAGATCGGCGAGCAGCAACCACCCGAGGAGATTGCGGCCGGAGGCTTCATCGGATTGCGCGTAGACCCAACCGAGCTCTGTATTCATGCCGAGCGCAGTCAGCCGCGCCGCGCCAGCTACCTGGCCAAGCGAGGCGGCGTTTGTGGAGGGTGTCTCTCGCAAGGATAGGGCAGCGCCGTTAGCCGATTCAGCCTCGATGAGCGCGGCTGGGGGGAAGAGGTCAGCATGACCGGCGCCGGCGATGACCGAGCCCGGGAAGGAATCGTCGACCAGCTGCAGCAGGCCGTCGCCCAGGAGGAAGATGGCGTTGGTGGCGGGGCTGGCGGAGTGAGCGATCGCCAGGTTGGTCATGGGCGCCCAACCGCTGATCGTGGTGCCATCCGGTTGCGTGTAGCGCAGGTAACTCCAGGTCAGGTCTCCGTTGAAGCCGAAGAGGCGCAGCTCTGTGCCGGGCGCCAGGAGGCTGAGTGTCGCCGCCGATGACTGTGGCGAGTTGCGGATCGCGAGGCGGCCATCGGGCGGCAGGTTGATGATGGTGGCGCTGCCCGGCTGGGCGCCCGTGTTGTTGGTGGTATCGGTATCGGCGCTGGCCTCCGCGGGCGGTGTGGCCGGTGAAGGTGGTGTGGAGGTCGTCTGGGTGGATGATCCTTCCACAGCGCTGACGAAGCGGCCGATCCAGCGCCGGTCGTAGAGTTGCTTTGCGCTATAACTGAGGTTGCGATAGGTATATTGGAGAGCAGTGCCGGGCACCCACCCACTCGCTTCCCCATTCTCCAACTCGAGGATGATGAACGACCAATTGAGGCTGTCATTCAAGGCGTGGACTTGGAGCTTGGTTCCCCCGGCGACTACGAAAAGGATGTCAGAGGAGTCATCCGGCAAGCGATACACCGCTTGCACATCGCTACCGAGGATGGTGCCGTAGACCGCATCGTCTTGCACGGGCTCGCTGATTTCGCCGCTGAGCAAACCGCGTTCGCTATCCGGCACGGTGCGTATGTAACCAGCGCCCAGCAATCGGTCGGCGGAATACTGTTGCCCACGATAATGGTAGTCGAGATAGTTTGTATTCACCCAGCCGCTGACGGTGCCGCTTTGCATTTCGTGATGGATGTACGCCCAGATGTTGCTCGGATTTAAGCCCTCCAGCACCAATGAGGTGCCGCCCGGCACGAGCATAAGGGACTCGCTGCTCACGTCTGGCGCGATGCGGATGTGCAAATTGGCGCCGGCATTCAAGCCCACGATATCGGCATAGACCGTGCTATCGATGATGGTCGATACGATGCTGGAGGCGCCTGCGGTGAAGCCACGCTGATCATCATCGACCGTCCCGGTGCGCCCCAGATTGAGCAATGTCTCGGCGCTCAGGATGCCTCCACGGAATCGAAAACTGAGGTAAAAGGAGCTTACCCAGCCTTCGACAGTGCCGCCCGTCTCTGCTTCTGTATAGCGGACGTAGGCCCAATCTTTGTCGCCATTCAAGCCGACGAGTTCCAGCGCTGTGCCGTTGGGCACGAGGCGCAAGGATTCGCTATTCGCGTCCGGGGCGATGCGGATGTGCAGGCTCACGCCTGAATCCAACCCGGCAACAACAGCATACACGCTATCATCGCGCAGGTTTTCGATGGTGCCGTCGGGGTAGGTGTAAAAGCCGATGGTACTCTCTTCGATGATTTCTGCGAGGTCAGCATCAATCAACTGCTCAATGGTGAAAAACAGACCACGTTGGTGGAAGAGTAGGAAAGTACTGGAAACCCAGCCGTTGAACGAACTGCCGTCGGATTGCGGCCATTGCACGAAGGCCCATTCGCCATCTTCGGCGAAGCCGAGCAAGGTAAAGGACGCGCCGTTAGGAGCCAGAATCAACGATTCGCTGCTGCTATCGGGCGCCCGCCGCAGGTGCAAATTTGCAGTTTCCTCCAACCCGGCGACTTCGGTATAGAGCGTGTTGTCGACGTCGTTGATTGGTTGCCCACTGGCGTCCAGGTATTCGCCACGCGTGTTGGCGCTGATCTCGCCGATGCGCCCGCTGGCCAAGAGTTGCGTAGGAGAATAGTAGCGGCCGCGATAGCGGTAGCTGACGTAATCGGCGCTCACCCAGCCGCTGACCTGGTTGCCGTCCGGTTGAATGAGGCGCACGAAGACCCATTCATTATCGGAATGTAAACCGGAGAGCAGCAGGGCCGTCCCATTTGGCACGAGGGCGAGCGATTCGGCCTGGGTATTGGGGTCGCGGCGGATATGCAAGTTGGCACCGGGGTTGAGGTTCACCACTTCGGCATAGAAGTTGTCATCCTGAGTTTGATCGCTTACCGGAGCGCTGACGGTAGAGTCACCGGTTCTGATGATGCCGCCGAGGATGTTATCTGCGACCGTGATGATCTGATCAGCGTTCTCTAACTGCGAGAGCGAATAATAGCGGCCGTCGCTGCGGAAGTTGATGTAATCGGCGCTCACCCAGCCGCGGAGCTCAACTCCTTCTCCGTCGGCAAAGTGGATATAGGCCCAATCGCGCCCTTCATTCATGCCGAGTAGCTCGAGATTCGTGCCGCCGGGGGCGAGGCCAAGCGAGATGCTATCCGCTTGTGGAGCGGAGCGGATGTGCAGGTTGGCGCCGGTGTTGAGGTTGGCGATTTCGGCGATGATGATTGCCGGCGCTTCTTGCGCGGATAGGGGCGCGCTGGCAGCCAAGATGAGTAGGGAGCAGATAAGCGCGGCATAATGAGGCAGCCATTGCCTCCCTCGTCGAGTGGAAATCGAATGGATCATGCTTAGGTTCCCTCCTGCCACTGGTTCTGATATGCTTCTTGCTCGTCTGTCAGCTTATCGAGACGGACGCCCATAGCGCTTAATTTCAGCGCGGCGATTTCGTGATCGATGGCGGCGGGGATGGTGTGCACCTGAGCGGTCAACTCGTTGGCGTGCTGTGTGAGGTATTCGGCGCTGAGTGCTTGGTTGGCGAAGCTCATATCCATCACGCTGGCGGGATGCCCTTCGGCGGCGGCCAGGTTGACGAGACGTCCCTCGGCCAGCAAATATAGCGCGCGGCCATCGGCCATCCGGTAGGCGTCCACAAATGGGCGGACGCGTTGCGGAGGGCCATCGGCGAGCGCTGCCAGCGCCGGGATATTGATCTCCACGTTGAAATGCCCGGAATTACAGATGATGGCGCCATTTTTCATGCTGACGAAATGCTCGGCATCCAGCACGCTATGGTTGCCAGTGGCCGTGACGAAGATATCGCCCTGGCAAGCCGCTTCGGCCATGGGTAGGACGCGGTAGCCATCCATCACTGCTTCCAGCGCGCGCAGTGGGTCGACCTCGGTGACGATGACATCGGCGCCGAGGCCACGCGCGCGGCTGGCGATACCGCGGCTGCACCAACCATAGCCCGCCACCACCATGCAACGACCGGCGATGAGGATATTCGTCGCGCGGATGATGCCATCCATCGTGCTCTGACCGGTGCCATAGCGGTTGTCGAAGAGGAATTTGGTGTGGCTATCGTTGACGGCGATGACGGGGAATTGCAGCGCGCCGTCTTCGGCCATCGCGCGCAAACGGATGACGCCGGTGGTCGTCTCTTCCGTGCCGCCGACGATATTCGGTAGCAGATCGCGCTCGCTCTGGTGGATGGTGCCGACCAAATCGGCGCCGTCATCCATCGTGATATGCGGGCGCGCGGCCAACGCTGACTGAATGTGTGAATAGTAGGTACCGTTATCCTCGCCTTTGATGGCAAAGACGGGGATTTCGTCATGCAGGACGAGCGAAGCGGCGACATCATCCTGCGTGGAAAGCGGGTTGGAGGCACAAAGCACGACCTCTGCGCCGCCGGCTTGCAGCGCGCGCATCAGGTTGGCTGTCTCAGTGGTGACGTGCAGGCAAGCGGCCAGGCGCAGGCCGGCCAGCGGCTTTTCTCGCGCGAAGCGCTCTGTGATGGCGCGCAGGACGGGCATCTCGTTTCTGGCCCAATCGATGCGGTATCGCCCGCTCTCAGCCAAGTTGACATCGCGGATATCGCGGTCGGCGGGCATCGCGCTCCCTTGCTTCGCTCAGATTGACGCATGTGATTGTAGCACAGAACGACGGCGCGATAAAAGAAAGAGCGGTTAGGGTAACAAGCAATCCAACTGGCCGCCGTCATCGAATTCGACGCGGAAGCGCTCGATGAAAGCGGGTAGCGTGAAACGATGGTTCTGCGTGCCGACCGACTCCAGCGCGTAAGTAGCAACGAGCGCGCCGACCTGCGCGGACAGGCGCAGGGGCAAATCCTGCATCAGGCAGCGGAAGAAGCCGGCGCGGAAGGCATCCCCCCCGCCGGTGGGGTCGACGATGGCGTCGGTCGGGTAGGCTTCGACGCGCAATTCCTCGCCGCCATGGTAGACGTGGCAGCCGCGCGCACCCTGCGTGATGATCAGCACCGCCACGTGCGAGCAAAGTTCGTGCAACGATAGGTCGGCCTTGCGGCAGATGATTTCTGCTTCGTAGGCGTTGACGCACATGGCATAGGCGCCGCACATATCGCGCCGCAGCACCGCGCCATCCAGTCGGGGCACTTGCTGGCTGGGGTCGTAGATGAAGCGCAGCCCGCGCTCGCGGCATTCGGCCGCAATGTTGGACATCGCCACTGGCTCGTTGGGCGAAACGATGACGAGGTCGGGTTCTCCCTCGTAGACATCCGTCAGGCGCAAATCCCGCGCGCGTTCCATGGCGCCGCCATAAAAGGAAGCGATCTGGTTGTTTTCCTGGTCGGTATTTACGAAGAAAGAGGAGGTGAGCTGGTCGTCGTATTGGCGGATGGTGCTGGTATCCACGCCGGCGTCATCCAACCAGCGGCGATAATCGGTGAAGTCACTGCCGACGGTGCCGAAGAGCTTGGGGCGCAGGCCGAGCAACGCCAGGTTATAAGCGATGTTGGCCGCGACACCGCCCCAATGCTTCGTCATCTCGCTCACCAGGAAGCTGAGGCTGATATTGTCCAGGTGCTCCGGTAGCAGATAGTCGGTGAATTTGCCGGGGAAGCGCATCAAATAATCGTAGGCGATCGAGCCGGTGACGAGGATATCCATGGGTACCTGTGACCATCGGTTGGCGGCGGAGCGGAGTATAGCAGTTCGCGCCCGCTCCGGCTTATGTGCCAGCCACGAGGGGCGGCAGGCTTTCCGATAACGGCGCGCGGGCGATGCCGCGCTCGGTGATGATGCCGGCCAGGTAGCGCGCGGGCGTGATATCGAAGGCCGGGTTGCGCGCCCGAAAATGCGGCGGCGCGATCGCCTGCCCATAGGGCGCGAGCACCTCTTCGGCGCCGCGCTCTTCGATGGGAATATCATCACCCGTCGCGCAGTTCAAATCCACCGTCGAAGTGGGGGCGACGGAGTAAAAGGGCAGGGCATGAGCGGCGGCCAGCACCGCCAGCGAATAGGTGCCGATCTTATTGGCGACATCGCCATTGGCCGCGATGCGGTCGGCGCCGACGAGCACGAGGTCAATTTCGCCGCGGCGCATGTAATAGGCAGCGGCGGAATCGGGCAGGATATCGTAGGAAACGCCGAGCTGCTCCAGCTCCCAGGCGCTGAGACGGCTGCCCTGGAGGCGTGGGCGCGTTTCATCGAGCAGGACATGGAAGCGGCGGCCGGCCTCGTGCGCGGCGCGGACGACACCGAGGGCCGTGCCGTAATCGACCGTGGCCAGCGCGCCAGTATTGCAATGGTGCAGGACGGTGGCGCCATCGGCGATGAGAGAGGCGCCGTGCTGACCGATGCGGCGGTTGGCTGCGACATCGGCGTCGGCGATGGCTTGCGCGTTGGTGAGGGTGGCGGCGCGGATGGCGGCCGGCTCCGCGCCCGTTTCCCGCGCGCATTCCAGTTGCCGCTCAACCGCCCAGGCGAGGTTGACGGCCGTGGGGCGGGCGGCGCGCAGGCGTGTGGCGGCGGCGCTCAAATCGGCGAGCAGGCTGCGCGCATCGGTAGCGGTGCTCTCGCGGGCGGCCTGGGCCATGGCGAAAGCGGCCGCTGCGCCAATCGCCGGCGCGCCGCGCACCGTCATATCAGCGATGGCCGCGACGACTGCATCACAATCGGCGCAATCTACGTAGGTCAGTTCGAAGGGCAGGCGGCGCTGATCGATGAGGCGGACGGCGCCCTCCTGCCAGGAAACGCTGCGCATGTTCGGCCCTCAATTGTCAGCCTGCGGAATGACCATCAGAGGATAGCAGCCACGTGCGCCGCCAGCAAAAAGGCGGCACCCGCGGCAACGGACGGCATCCAGTTTGCCTGGTATGATCAGGAGTGGCAGTTACGGCGACTCAATTGGCTCTGGCGTGGGGGTGCGCTCCCAGATCCCCGTGCGGTATGGCGTGGGCTTCGGAGGATACGGTGTGGGCTTTGGAGGATACGGCGTGGGCTTCGCAGGATACGGCCGCGGAAAGCCGCAGAAACGGAATCTTGGCTTCAGCCTGACTTGTACGAGCCAGCCTACAGCCTCAGCAATGAATTCGGCATGAACTTTATAAGAGAGAACCAACCAAATCAGACCACCGTTCTCCCAGGTCGCGCACGGCGCATCTGGATAAGCTTCCGCATATAGCGGATATAAATCTGGCCCATACTCCAAATATTCCAGAGCGATCTCGGGAAAGTGCACTGGTTTATTAAGGTCCGGCGGTAGCGGAAGCTGCGTCGGAGAAAACGAAGGTGGTAAAGCCGTTGCCGGTGTCGGCGAAGACGTCAAAGGCGGAGACGAAGCATCAACCCCGTTCACAAAATGGGCAAACTTGCCCACAGCCACCACTGCCATTATCAGCAGTATCGGCGACACCTTATTGCAAGATATAGCAACTCGCCGCATCACATACAGACCCAATGATCCTCCTTAGCATGGTCTCGTTTGGCAGCCACGAGTACATGAACAATGTAAACATTGACATTTAAATTTTCCCGTCCAAATATCAAACCAACTAGTACACCATTTACCAAAACATGATGGACCACTACCTGGCCCCTGTTCATATGCGCGCGTGCTCGCATAACTGTCCTGCGCGCCTCCTTCTTCATTCTCAGAACATTCCGTTTCCGTCTCAACTTCCGTCGAAGTGCTCCCTTCTTCTGGCTCCAAACCTTCAGTTCCCTGCTCAGCTGCCGCCGAAGCACCATCTCCTGCAGCTCCACCACCTTCCTGCGCGATAACCAAAGCAGAAACCACGCCCAGTAGCATCAAAGCTACCAACAACCCCAACATCAAACGCTTCATGATGTATTCCCCCGTCAAACGAGCGTTCGATAGGAATGTACCCCCCCCCCCAAATTCTTGGCGCCAACGAGACGGCGGAACATCCAACCATCATGCGCTCACACAGAGGGCGCTATTCCACGCGCAGCAACAAACCCTTCAGGTAAGCGCCCTGCGGGAAGGTGAGCGCGATGGGGTGATCGGCGCCGGCGGAGAGCGGGCGGAGGATCTGCGCCTGGCGGCCTGCGTCCACCAGCGCGCCGAAGATGACCTGCTGGAAGAGGCGCGCGTCGATCGCTCCCGAGCAGGAGCAGGTCAGCAATAGCCCGCCCGGCTTCAGGCTGAGGAAGGCGCGCCGATTTAATTCCTTATAGCCGCGGGTGGCGCGCGGGATTTGCGACTTGTTGCTAGCGAATCGTGGCGGATCCAGCACGATGACGTCATAGCGTTCGCCTCGCTCCTGCGCTTCCGCCAGCGCGTCGAACGCATCCTGGCGGCGAAAATCCAGGCCACCCTCCGGGGCGCCGCAATGCGCGATGTTGGCGCGGGCGAGCGCCAGCGCCGCTTCGCCGCTATCCACCAGCGCGATATTGCGCAGCCCGGCCGCCAGCGCCGCCAGCGTGAAGCCGCCCGAATAGCAGCAGACATCCAACATGCGCAGCGTTTCCGGCTCTGGCATGCTCGCCAGCCAGTCGTAGAGCAGAAATCGGTTGTCGCGTTGGTCGAGGTAGTCGCCCGTTTTCTGCCCCCGGCGAATATCGACGAGGCGTGCGCTCATGTTCTCCTGGATAGGGATTCGCGCAGGTGGTTCTTCACCCCAGAGCAAGCCGCGCGCGGCCAGCAATCCTTCCAGGCGGCGGATGGGCGCATCGCTGCGGTCATAGATACCGGCGGGTTCCCAACCTTCGCCGAGTAGCTGCGCCAACAGGGGCTTGCGCCGCTCCATCCCGGCCGTCAACGCCTGTAGCACAAAATAATCGCCATAACGGTCGACGATGAGACCCGGCAGGTAATCGCTCTCGGCGTGGATGAGGCGATAGGCGTCCAGTGCACCGGCCTCGCTGGCGGTGTGGAAGGGCGCGCGCCGTGCAAACGCCTCATTGAGTCGCGCTCGCCACCAGTCCTCATCCAGCGCCTCGTCGCGCCAGCTGAGCGCCCGCAGGGCAATTTGCGAACGCGACGAATAATCGGCCATGGCCAGGAAGCGACCATCATGCGCGCGCACGCGGACGATATCGCCTGCCGCCGGCTCGCCGCCTTCCACAGAGCGGATGGCGCCGCGGTAGAGCCAGGGATGGCCAGCCAGGGCACTTTTCTCGCGGCCGGGGCGCAGATTGACTGTGGCGGTCACAGTCGCCGGAATCGTCACCGATGAAAGTGCTTTCACTCCGCGTTGGGCAGCAGGGCGCGCAGGCCACCCTCATCCAGAATCGGGACGCCCAAAGCGGCTGCCTTTGCCGCTTTGCTGCCGGCCGCTTCGCCCGCGACGACCGCATCACAATCGGCGCAATCGACGTAGGTCAGTTCGAAGGGCAATTGGCGCTGGTCGATGAGGTGGACGGCGCCCTCCTGCCAGGCGACGGTGCGCATGTTTGGGCCTCTATTGTCAATCCACCGAATGAGTTAGAAGATAGCAGCCGCGGGCGCTGCCTTCAAAAAAAAGAGGCCGCCCGCGGCAACGGGCGGCGCCCTTCGCTCTCTATCATGCGAATTCATCACGGCGACGAAGTTGGTTCTGGTGCTGGGGTTTGCTCCCAGGCTCCTGTGCGGTTGGGCGTGGTGGCGAGGCGATTATCATCCCACTCCGCCCATTCTGGCGGCATTGAGTCACCTGGCTTCTCTGGTTTCTCTGGATACGGTCTCGGGAAACCGCAGAAACGCCATACAGGCTGCCACACCATGACGCCCCAATCTCCCTGCACGTCAGTCGCATCTTCGACAAATACCCAGCCGAGTCCGCCATTCACCCAGGTTGCGCAGGGCGCATCGGGATATGCCTCTGCCCACGCCGGATAAGAGTCTGGGTAATATGGGTATGACTCCATAACACGCTCTGGCCAGAGCTCAGGGTGGTCAGGATACACTGGTCCTTCAGATGACGCAGATGGTGTAGGAGGTGTCGAGGCATCGCCCTCATTCTGGAAATAGCGGTAGCTAATCACCGCCACTACCATAACTACCAGCAGAGCTGACAAAATAAAGGTTTTTTTGCTAGACATTGTTGCTTTCCCTACCATATTAGCATGGGCCGGCCCACCCTGCGACGGGAGTAATACCAATGTAACAAGTGCACCTCCACTCCGAGGTTGCTCTATTCCACCACGTAACACACCGTACCCCACCGCCACCAGACCCAGGTTCATCCGCTCTTGTTGAAGCGCCGCCATTTTCCTGTGCAATAGCTAGCGCAGAAACCATACCCAGTAGCATCACAGCTACCAACAACCCCAACATCAACCGCTTCATGATAGATTCCCATATCTATATGGGCAACTGAGTAGAATTTACCCTCCCTAGCGCCAAAATGCAAATGATCAGCGCTATGGGACGAAAAAGCGTATGACTCATCCAACATCGAGGCGGATGAATCGCGCTCAATCTGGTGTGGCCAGCAACTCGCGCAAACCGGCCTCATCCAGAATCGGGACGCCCAGGGCGGCCGCCTTCGCCGCTTTGCTACCGGCTGCTTCACCCGCGACGACGTAATCGGTCTTTGCGCTGACGGAAGAACGCACTTGTCCGCCGGCCGCCTGAATCAACTCGCTCGCCTCTTTGCGCGAAAGGTTCGGCAGCGTCCCCGTGAGCACGAAGCTGAGGCCGGCCAGGGGCTGCGGGGCGGAATCGTCTGGCGCCGATTCCGCCGCGAAATCCAGGCCGGCATCCCGCAATTTCGTCAGCAGTTGCTGATTGGCCACGTCGCCGAACCAGGCGACCAGGTTGGCCGCCAGGATGGGGCCGATGCCCTCGACGCTTTCCAGCGCCGCTGCCTCTGCACTGGCCAGCTCAGCCAGCGAGGGGAATTCAGCCAGCAACAGGGCGGCCACTTGCGGACCGACGCCGTCGATGCCCAGCGCGGTCAGCAATTGCGCCGGCGGCCGTTCGCGCGCGCTGTCGATTGCCGCCAGCAGGTTGTCCACTTTTTTGGTGGCGAATCTTTCTAGTGGCAGCAATGCCTCGCGCTGGAGGCGAAAGATATCACCGACATCGCGCAGTTGGCCTTCGGCGATGAGCGTCCGCACTGTCTGCGGGCCCAAGCCCGCGATATCCATCGCCGCGCGCGAGACGAAGTATTCCACGTTGCGGAAGACGCGCTCCGGGCAAGTTTCGTTCTCACAAAATAGGTCGACCATTCCTTCGGGCTGGCTGAGGGGGGTGTCGCAAAAGGGGCAGCACTCGGGCGCGGCGATGATGGTTTCTTCCCCTGTGCGCGCGCCCGGCAGCGGCCCGACGACATAAGGGATGACGTCGCCGCTGCGTTTTAGCAGCACCGTGTCGCCCAAGCGGATATCACGTGCGGCGATGTAGGCGAAATTGTGCAGGCTGGCGTTCTCCACGGTGACGCCGCCGACGAAGACCGGCTCCAAATTCGCGCTGGGGGTGACTTTGCCGCTGCGTCCGACACCGAGCGTAAGTCCCAACAGGCGCGTGCTAACCTCCTGGGCGGGAAATTTGAAAGCGATGGCCGCGCGCGGGTTCTTGCCGACCACGCCGAGTTGCCGAGCCAATGCGCGCTCATCCAGGTTGATGACAAGGCCGTCGATTTCGTAGGGGAGGGCATCGCGGCGCGCTTCCCAAGCGGGTAGGACGGCGCAGACATCATCCAGCGAGGGGCAATGGGCGGCATCCGGCGCGATGGGGAAGCCGAGCGCGCGCAGATAATTGAGCCGCTCCCATTGTGTCGTGGGGATCACATCGTTATCTGTATCGACAGATTCGTCGTCAATGATTGCGTAGAAAAAGGCGCTGAGCGGGCGCGTGGCCGTCTGGCGCGAATCCTTTTGCTTGAGCGCGCCGGAAGCCGTGTTGCGCGCGTTGATATAGCGCGGCAGGTCCTGCGCTTCTTGCTCCTCGTTCAGGCGGGCGAAATCTTCCTTGCGGAAGAGCACCTCACCGCGGGCGACCAAGCGCGCGGGGATCTGCGGCCCGGCCGCGTCGACCGGGATGACGAGCGGCACGCTGGGGATGGTGCGCACATTGGCGCTGACGTCGTCGCCAAGCAGGCCGTTGCCCCGCGTCGCGGCGCGCGTCAACAGGCCGTCTTCGTAGTGGCAGACGATGCTCAGGCCATCCAGTTTCGGCTCGAGGGTATAGGCAAAGGGCGGCACCTCGTCTTCGGATTCCGCCGTGAGCAGCTTGCGGTTGCGCGTTTGCCAGGCGGTCAGCTCCTCGGGTGTCGTCGCTTTATCTAGGCTTAGGATGGGCGCGGGGTGCGGGATTTTGGCGAAATCTCCCGCCAGGTCGCTGCCGGCGCGTTGGGTGGGGGAGGCGAGCGTCGCCAGGTGTGGGTGCGCGGCCTCGAGCGCGACGAGTTCATCGAAGAGGCGGTCGTATTCGGCGTCGCTGATGCTGGGCGCGTGCAGCACGTAATAGTGGTGTTGGTGTTCGCGCAATTCGCGGCGCAATTGCTCGGCGCGGGCTGCCGGCGCGCTCATCCCAGGCCCGCCAACCGTCGGCCGCGGCCACGTAGCCAGCCGAGCAGGCGCGCGGTCGGCCAGCAATTCAGCACGTTAGCCGCTTCCACCCACCCTCGCCGCGCGGTGCGGATACCAAAATGCATCAGGTGTAGCTGTTCCGGCCGGTGCGTGTCGGTATTGATGGAGAGCGGGATGCCCAGTTCCTGCGCGCGGCGGGCGTATCGCGCTTCCAGATCGAGGCGGACGGGGTTGGCGTTGATTTCCAGGGCGACGCCGCTTTCGGCGGCGGCGGCGAAGACAGCGTCCATATCGGCGTCCACCGGCGGCCGGCCGGGGCCGTCGTCGGCGAATTGTTGCGCCAGCGGATGGCCAATGCAATCCACCAGCGGATGGCGAATCGCCGCCACCAGCCGCGCTGTTACCCGCTCGCGCTCCTGCCGCAAGGCGCTATGCAACGAGGCGATCACGAAATCCAGCTCAGCCAGCACATCATCTGGAAAATCCAGGCGGCCATCGGCGAGGATGTCAATTTCGCTGCCATGCAGGATGGTGAGGTCGTCAAAATCGGCGCGCAATTGGCGGACGATAGCTTGCTGTTGCAGGAGGCGCTCGATGGTGAGGCCGCCGGCGTTGGCGCGGCTGCGGGAATGGTCGGTGATGGCGATGCAATGCAGGCCGAGGGCGCGCGCCGCCGCCGCCAATTCGGGCGGGGTCATCGTGCCGTCGCTCCAATGGGTATGCAGGTGCAAGTCCGATTGGATGTCGCTGACCTGGATGAGAGAAGGCAGCTCGCCCGCCGCCGCCGCTTCGATTTCGCCGCTATCTTCGCGCAGCTCCGGGGGCACCCAATTGAGGCCGAGGGCCTGATATAGCATTTCTTCTTCGGCGAAGAGGCGCGGCGCGGCGTCGGCGCTCGGCAGGCCCTCCGCGTCGATCGGCGTGAGGGCGTGCTCGTTCAGGCTGGAACCCTGCCGCAGCGCCATGTTGCGCAGGCGGATGTTGTGCTCTTTGCTGCCGGTGAAATAGCAAAGCGCCGTCCCCCAGCGCGCGGGCGGGATGACAAGTAGATCCACGCGAGCTCCGTTGTGCAGCTCGACGGCGCTTTTGGTCGGCCCTTGCCCGAGCACGCGCGCCACCTGCGGCAGCGCGACGAAGTGTCGCATGATGGGCGCCGATTCGGCCTCGCTGGCGACGAGGATATCGACATCGCCGATCGTCGGGCGGGCGCGGCGCAGGCTGCCGGCCAGCTCGCCGCGCGTTATCTGTGGCAGGGTCAACATTTCCTCGAGAATGGCTTGGGCGGCTGGCAGCGCAATACCCAGCGGCACGCGGCCATCATGCTCGCTGCCCTGCTTGGCGAGGGCCGCGATGCCCGCCAAGATTTGCGCCTCGCTCTTCGCGCCC
Organism: Phototrophicaceae bacterium; assembly: GCA_965237765.1. Taxonomy (GTDB): domain Bacteria; phylum Chloroflexota; class Anaerolineae; order Aggregatilineales; family Phototrophicaceae; genus WTGJ01. The sequence continues at coordinate 766,271 of OZ250157.1, read as the reverse complement.
ATCCGCGGTAGATCGCGCAAGTTACCGGCGCGGGCCGCTTCCTCAAGCTGGGCGACGGTGGCGATTTGCAATTGTTCCCAGAAGAGCGCCGCTTTCTTCGGGCCGACGCCACCTACGCGCATCACCTCCACCAAACTGAGCGGGAGCTCGGCCGTCAGGCGCTCCAGGAATTCGAGGCGGCCGGTGCTCAGCAGCTCTTCGATTTTCTGAGCCAGGGTTTTGCCGATATGCGGCAGCGCGGTCAGTTCGCCGGCGGCGGCGATGGCGCGCAGGTCTCGGGGTAGCTCGCGGATCGTTTCGGCGGCGCGACGGTAGGAAAGGACGCGATGGATGTTATCGCCGCGAATTTGCAGCAGATCGGCGACGTTGGCGAAATGGGCCGCAACTTCGCGGTTGGAAAGGGCCTCAGGCGGCATGGCGACGGGCGAAGAAGTCGTTCTCAGGCATCCAGATTGCGGACGAAGCGGGCGTTCTTCTGGATGAATAAACGGCGCGGCAATACTTCGGCGCCCATCAGCGTGCGGAAGATGTTGTCGGCTTTGGCGCCGTCCTCGATATCGACCTGCAACAGGGTACGCGCTTCCGGTTTCATGGTCGTATCCCAGAGTTGCTCAGCGTTCATTTCGCCGAGGCCTTTGTAACGTTGGACGTGAACTTTATCCGGGTTCTTGAAGCCATCCAGGGCGCCCCTGAGCAATTCTTCCTCGGTTTTGCCGGCCTGCGGGTAGACATATTGCATCGATTTGCCGTTGCGCAGCCCGAGGATGGGCGGCTGCGCGATGTACAGAAAGCCATCATCCACCAGCGGACGCATGTGGCGGAAGAAGAAGGTGAGCAAGAGCGTGCGGATGTGGCTGCCGTCGACATCGGCGTCCGTCATGATGATGACTTTGCCATAGCGCAGCCGCTTGACCGTGAAATCGGCGCCGATGCCCGTGCCGAGGGCAGAAATCATCGCTTTGACTTCGTTGTTATCCAGGATGCGGTCCATGCTGGCGCGCTCGGTGTTGAGGATTTTGCCGCGCAGGGGGAGGATGGCCTGGAAGCGGCGGTCGCGCCCTTGTTTGGCGGTGCCGCCGGCCGAATCGCCCTCGACGATGAAGATTTCGGCATGGTCGCCGCGGACGGAGCAATCGGCCAGCTTGCCGGGCAGGGTGGTGCTCTCGAGCAAACTGGGGCCGCCGCGGACCAGCTCGCGCGCTTTGCGAGCCGCTTCCCGCGCGCGCTGGCTCGTCATGCATTTCTGGATGATGCGCCGCGCTTCTCTGCTGTTCAGCTCCAGGTACTCGCTGAGCAATTCGGAAACGACCTGCGAAACGGCGCCGCGCACCTCGGTGTTGAGCAGCTTGACCTTCGTCTGACTCTCGAATTGCGGGTTGGGGTGCTTGATGCTGACGATGGCGGTGAGGCCTTCCATCGTATCGCTGCCAGAGAAATTGGCTTCTTTCTCCTTCAGCATGCCTTTGCTGAGGGCATAGCGATTGAGGACACTGGTGATGGCCGAGCGCAAACCGGTGATGTGCGTGCCGCCATCTGGCGTGTTGATGGTGTTGGTGAAAGAGAGCTCCTGCGTGTTTGCGGTGTTCGTGTATTGCAGCGCGATCTCCACGCCGATGGAGAAAGACTCGCGGTCGTCGCGGGGGGTATGCTCGACGGAGCGCTCGGCATATAGCGGCGCGTGCAGCGCTGATTTGCCGCGGTTGAGGTGGCGCACGAAGGAGCCGATGCCCCCCTCAAAATAGAAACTAATTTGGCGCGGGAGGAGCTGTTCAGGATCGCGCAGGCGCTCGTCGCGCAGCGTGATCCGGACACCGCGCGTGACAAAAGCCATCTCCCGAAAGCGCGCTTTCAGCATTTCGTAATCGAAGGGGTTATCATCCAGGATGTGATAATCGGGCGTGAAGTGGATGCAGGTGCCGCTACCTTCGCTGCGCTTGAGCTTTCGCACGCGCTCGACTTCGCCCAACGGTTCGCCTTCGGCGTAAGCTTGCCGCCAGAGCGCGCCATCGCGCCGCACCACAGCCGTCAGTTCCGCGGTGAGGGCGTTGACAGCCTTGACGCCAACGCCATGCAAGCCGCCGCTCACTTTATAGGCTTTGTTATCGAACTTACCGCCGGCGCCGAATTCGGTGAGCACGACTTGTAGGGTGGAGACATCCAATTCCGGGTGCGGGCCGACGGGGATGCCCGCGCCGTTATCGCGGATGGTGACTGCGTTGCCTTCGTGAAGCGTGACCTCGATCTCGTCGCAACGGCCGGCCAACGCTTCGTCGATGGAGTTGTCGACTACTTCGTAGATGAGGTGGTGCAGGGCGTGCACGTCCGTGCCGCCGATATACATTCCCGGGCGCAGGCGGATGTGGTTGCGCGGGGAGAGGCGCTGGATATCCGCTTCGGTATATTGCAGCTGCTGGGGTGCGGCATCAGGGGCCATAGGGGCTCAGCAATCGACGGCGTGAATGTTCATATTATAGGGCAGCGGCGGCATTCTCACAATGCGGAAGAGTGGCTATGGACGGCTGTTCGGCGGCCTGTACCTGAGCCAGCGATTGGTATACGATGGACTTCAATCTAGTTTCGCGAATCATGCTATGTTTGGGTTTCGGGTGGGTGGCCTTTGGGGAGGTAGCAGCTATGGCAGGGGAAAACGGGGCGAAAGAGGGCACGGGCAGTATCACCGTCAAGCGCGGTCTGGCGCAGATGCTCAAAGGCGGCGTCATCATGGATGTGGTCACGCCTGAGCACGCCAAGATTGCCGAAGACGCTGGTGCCTGCGCGGTGATGGCCTTGGAGCGCGTGCCGGCCGATATCCGCACGCAGGGCGGCGTCGCGCGCATGTCGGACCCGGATATGATCCAAGGCATCATCGAAGCGGTCAGCATCCCCGTCATGGCCAAGGCGCGCATCGGCCATTTCGTCGAGGCGCAAATCCTGGAGGCGCTGGGTGTCGATTACATTGACGAGAGCGAAGTACTCACCCCTGCCGACGAGGCGCACCACATCAACAAACATGTCTTCACGGTGCCCTTCGTTTGCGGTTGTCGCAATTTGGGTGAAGCGTTGCGCCGCATCGCCGAAGGAGCGGCCATGATCCGCACCAAAGGTGAGGCGGGCACTGGTGATGTCGTCGAGGCGGTCCGTCACGCCCGCAGCGTGATGGGCGCGATCCGCCAACTGACGACGATGGACGCGGACGAGCTGTTCACTTACGCCAAGGAGATCCGCGCGCCTTACGATTTGGTGGTGGAAACGGCGGAGCTGGGGCGCTTGCCGGTCGTGAATTTTGCCGCGGGTGGCGTGGCGACGCCGGCCGACGCGGCGTTGATGATGCAGCTGGGCGTGGATGGCGTCTTCGTTGGCAGTGGCATCTTCAAGAGCGCGGACCCGGCGCCGCGCGCCAAGGCCATCGTCGAAGCGGTGACGCATTACCAGAACGCGGAGATTCTGGCGCGCGTGAGCCGTGGTCTGGGCGAGCCGATGGTCGGAATCAACGTGAGCACGATGCCCCAGGAAGAGCGTTTGGCCGATCGAGGCTGGTAGCCGACGCTCAGAGCAGTTACTGAGAGCGCGCCTTTAGAGCGAAATCAGCGCAATCGCGACTAGGGACAGCGCGAGGCCGGCCACTTGCTCGCGGCGCGGCTTTTCTTTGTCGATGATACGCGCCATAAGTACAGTTACTGCCGGGGGCAGCGAGCTCATCACCGCCGCGATGGTGATGCCACCCAACCGGGCAGACTGAATGAAGGCACCATATGCGATGATGTCGCCGACCCCGATTACCAGGACATAAACCAACGCCGGACGCAGCGCAGCGAGCAGGGTCCCGACACCTGATTGATCTGTCTGGCGCTGCCTCATGCTTAGCCACAGAATGAGCAGCAGGAGCGGGCTCCCGGTCGACCGCGCGACGATCAGCGGCGCCAGCAAATCACTCGCTTCGATCTGATCCAGGCAAATCAAGACGAGGCCGAAGCCGATTCCGGCGAGGAGGGGAGAGCCGAGCAGCCGCAGGGAATGGCGCCAGATGCTTTCAATCCGGACGTTCGAGCTTCCATGCGCCATCAGCGGGATGGCCAGGAGCGCGATGCCAATCCCGGCCAGCTGGGTGTATTTGGGCCAGCCAATGGTGATGAAGCCAAAGAGGACGGGGACGATGGCGTAAGTGAGGGCGGTCAGCGGCGCAGTCAACGCCATATTGCCGCGTGCGAGTAAGTGGAAGAACCACGATATCGAAATAACGGCCAGCGAACCCGCAGCCATCGCCCAGAACAGATCATCACCGATATCGAAGTTTGCTCCTCGCAGCAGGGCGATGCCGAGCAAGATGAACAGCTCGCAGATATAACTAAAAAGGGTGATGAAAATCGGCGGCCAGCGTCGACTGGCGATGCCGCCGTAGAAATTGGCGACACCCCAACCCAAAGACGCCACCAAGCCCAACAGGATCGCGGTCATGTTGTCTCCTCAGCGCTAGTTCATCACAATGAGATTAGCACAATAGAGACGAGGGATAGCGCGAGCCCTGCGGATTGAGCGCGGCGCAGCTGCTCCTTATCGACGAGGCGCGCCAATAGCACCGTCACCGCCGGGTGGAGCGAGCCAATCACGGCGGCGATGGTCAGGCCGCCCAGCTGGGTGGCCAGGATAAAGGCGCCATTTCCGACCGTGTCGCTGATGCCGATGAGGGCCAACCAGCCCAGGGCTGGCCGGATGGCGGCAACGATGGCCCCTTTGCCCTGCTGGAGCGCCAGGTGCCGTCCCGGGCTCAGCCACAGGATGAGTAAGAGCAGCGGAATCGCTGTCAGCCGCTGGATGAGCAGTGGCGCCAGCAAATCGCGGGTATCGATTTGGTCCAGGCAAATCAAACCGATGCCGAAGCCCACGCCGACGGCGACGGGCTCCAGCAGCGCCCTCACTGAATCGCGCGCGGAATGATATGCGGCTGCGCCGCCCGCGCCCTGCGCGACGAGGGGGATCGCCACCAGCGCCATAGCGATACCGACCAGCTGCGCCGTGCCGGGCCAGCCGCCGCTGACGATGCCAAAGACCACCGGCACGATGGCCGTGGTCAGCGAGGTGAGCGGCGCGCTCACCGCCATATTGCCACGCGCGAGCAGGCGGAAGAATCCCGTCAACGAGAAGACGCCCAGCGCGCCCGCCGTCATCGCCCAGAACAGATCATCGCCGATATCCAGCGCGCCACCGCGCAGCAGGAGGGCGCTGAGCAAGATCAGTGTCGCCAGCGTCATGCTGCCCAATACGACGAGCAGCGGTGGCCAGCGCCGGCTGACGACACCGCCGTAGAAATCGCCCACGCCCCAACCCAGCGCCGCGAACAAGCCCAGGACGATATCACCCATCGATGTGCCCCACAATTAGAGCGAAATTAGCGCAATGGCCACGAAGCATAAAACGAGGCCAACCAGCTGACTTCGGTGCAACCTTTCTTTATCGAGGAAGCGGGCCAGCAATACAGTCACGGCTGGGTAAAGGGACCCGAGCACGGCAATGATGGTCAGAGCGCTGATTTGAGAGGCTAGCAAGAAAGCGCCGGTGGCGGACAGGTCGCTGATGCCAATCAGGGTCATGAACTTCAACCCGGGCGTGAAGGTTTCACGTGCGGCTCCTCTTTGCTGCCAGAGGGCGAGGATGGGGCGGCGGGTGGCTGGGCTCAAGAGCAAAGAAAGCACAAGCGTACTCATTCCCGCGATCCGCAGTGCGAGCAGCGGCGCGAACACATCAGTAGTTTTTACTTGATTCAGGCAAACCAGGCAGAAGCCAAAAATTGTCCCCACCAAAATGGGTTCCAGAAGGGTTCGCAAGGTAGATCTTCCAGAGCTGTGACCGGTGTTATCGTTCCGGGTGTAACCGATGAGCACGATGGCAACCAGCGCGACCGCAATGCCGATGATCTGCGCAGTTCCCGGCAGGCCACTGGTGATGATTCCGAACAACACCGGGACGCTCGTCACCATCAGCGCTGTGAGTGGCGCGCTCACGGACATGTTGCCACGCGCTAAGATATGATAGAAACCCAGCAGCGCTATGGAAGCGATCGCGCCGGATATCATCGCCCAGACGAGATCTTCACTCAGGATCAGGGCGGTACCGCGGAGCAGTAGCACGATCACCAAAGCAAACGTCGCGATGATCATACTGCCCAACACGACGAGCAAAGGAGGCCAGCGGCGGCTGGCGATGCCGCCATAGAAATCACCCACGCCCCAACCGAGCGCCGCCAACATCCCGAGCGCCAGCCCGCCCACCCCTAGCGCCTATCTTCGGGTTCTGGGACGCGCAGGCTGATGGCTTCTGAGATTTCCAGCTGGTCGATGAGATCGTTGTCCGATAGGTCGGCGATGGTGCGGCTGAGGCGCAGCAGGCGGTGGTAGGCGCGCGCGCTCAGGTTCATGGTGGGGTTGCGCATCGCCTGGTTCAACAAGCCCTCGGCTGCGTCGGTCAGCTGGCACAACTCCGTGACCTGGCCGACGGGGATATCGGCGTTGGTGAAGGCGCCGGGCAAATTCCGCAGGCGTTCGCTTTGCCGTTCGCGCGCCGCCTCCACGCGCTCGCGGATCGCCGCTGAGCTCTCCGCTGGGGTGTCACCGATCAGTTCGCCATAATCCACCTGTTTCACGCCGAGGTGGATGTCGATGCGGTCCAGCAGCGGGCCGGAGAGGCGGCTCTGGTAGCGCTCGATTGCGAATGGCGCACAGGAGCAATTGTGCCCGCGTTCGCCGTAATAGCCACAGGGGCAGGGGTTGCGCGCGGCGATGAGCAGCAGGTTGGCGGGGAAGGTGAGGCTGCCCTTGGCGCGGCTGATGGTAACGATATTGTCTTCCAGCGGTTGCCGCAGGACCTCCAGCGTGCGTCCGGGGAATTCGACGATTTCATCCAAAAAGAGCACACCGCGATGCGCGAGGCTGATTTCGCCCGGCCGCGGGACGCTGCCGCCGCCGACGAGGCCGGCCTGCGATATCGTATGGTGTGGGGCGCGGAAAGGGCGCGCGGCGATGAGCGGCCGGTCGTTGTGCAGCAAATCGGCGACCGAATAGATCCGCGTTACCTCCAGCGCTTCCTCCATGGTGAGACGGGGTAGGATGCCGGGCATCGCGCGGGCGAGAAGACTCTTGCCGGCGCCCGGCGGTCCGGTGAGCAAGGCGTTATGCCCGCCAGCGGCGGCGATTTCCAACGCGCGCTTGACGCCGCTTTGCCCGCGGACATCCGCGAAATCCACCAGATTGGCCGGCGGTGCCTGGTCGAGAGCCTGTTTTTGCGGCGGTAGCGGCTCGATGCGCTTGGTGCCGTAGAAATGCTCCACTAGCTCGCCCAACGTATGCACCGGGTAGACCGTGACGCCGGCGACGAGCGTAGCCTCGGCCGCGTCGATGGCCGGCACGTAGACATCCTGCATGCCGGCCACGCGCGCGCTATGCACGAGCGGCATGATGCCTTTTACATGGCGCAGCTCGCCATTCAGCGAGAGTTCACCGATGAAGAGCGCGTCTTTCGGCGCGTGGAGGGGCAGCTGGTCGGTTGCGCAGAGCACGCTTACTGCGATGGGCAAATCATAAGCCGGCCCTTGCTTTGGCAGATCGGCCGGCGAGAGGTTGACGACGAAGACCTTGTTCGGAAAATGCAGGCCGCTGTTCTTGATGGCCGCGCGCACCCGTTCGCGGCTCTCACGCACGGCGGAACCGGGTAGGCCGACGATGGAAAATGAGGGGATCTGCGCGCGCGGGTTGAAATCCGTCTCGACGTTGATGATGACGCCCTCGATGCCGATCAAGGCGCAGGCGTGGACGATGGCGAGCATGGCGACTTTCGGGCAGTCGTGCGGGCAGCGTTTAGTTTAGCGCATTGGCGCAGCGTTTGCTTTGGCGCCAGGATTCACTTCCTGCGTCGTTTCAAATGTAGGCTGCAGTGCGTTTGCCTGGTCATGCAGGTGTCCATGGGTCCGGAGCCCGCGCGGAAAAATCGGTGATCATTTCAACCACTGCGGGAGCGTCCACATTTATGGCTTCCTTAATTGCTGGCGCGATGTCCTGTGGTTGTTCGACCCGTATGCCAAAGCAACCTAAGTCCTGTGCCAGCTGGGCGAAACTATTGTCTCGTAAGAAACTGTAGAGTTCCGCAGGATTCCCAGCCCGGTTTTCGTACTGCCTCCGGATATCCGTAATTCCCTGACTCAAACCACCGTTGTTATTCACAATGGTCACTGTGTGGATGCCATACCGCCGAGCAGTCTCCAATTCGGCGAAGTGATACCAGAAGCCACCATCACCCGTGAACGTGAAGACCGGGCGTTGCGGTGCAGCACACTTGGCGCCCAATGCAGCTGGGAAGGACCAGCCCAAAGAGCCTGCCGCCCGAATGAAGGTCTGTGAGAGCTTGGTGATCCGCAGCATCGTGGCCATCCAGATGGCGGAATAGCCGGTATCGGAGACCACGATGGCATCATCGGTTATGAGGTCAGTCATCTCCTTGCAGATCCGTTCTGGGCGGATGGGAAGCTCGTTTGAATTGCGCAATGGCTCGTAAATTTCGTGCGTCGCAGCGACCAATTCGCGTACTCGCGCCAGCCAGGTCGGGTTTCCAGACGACGCTTCAAGGGCTTCGAGCAGCGCCTGCAATGCCATCTTGGCGTCACCCGGAATACCCAGCGTATTCGGATAGTTTCGACCGAGTTCAGCAGGGTCGATATCAATCTGAATGATCTTGGTTCCCAGCTGTGGGATCCGCCATTCGTTCGTCGTTTGGTCGCCAGTGCCGCTACCGATGAACAGGATTAGATCCGCCTCGTATACCGCGCGGTTGGCACATTCCATTGAATAAGTGCCGATCACGCCAACGCTTAGCGCGTGATCCTCAGGTATGCTCCCTTTGCCGTTGACCGAAGTTGTGACGGGAATCCGGCATTTTTCTGCCAAGCGGGTTACTTCCGCAGCCGCCGCTGAGATGCGTACACCACCACCCGCGACAATGATCGGGCGTTGCGCTGCGCGGATCCAACTGCTGGCTTTTTCAATCCATTTGCTCGCTGGTTTGGGGCGGAATGCAGGCGCTACCGTGAATTGTGCGTCCACAGTGACTTCCAAATTCGCTTCAGCCACCTCCAGCAGGCGGGCATCGCGCCCGATGAGATCGAGATGCACCGGGCCGGGTTTGCCCGTTGTTGCCTCGCGGAACGCTTGACGCAACAAATGAGGTAGCTGTTCAACCTGAGTGATATCCACATTGTATTTGGTTACCGGCTCAAAAAGGGGCCAGTGATCGACCTCTTGGTAGGCGTTTCGGTATAGCGATTGCGGCGGTTTCTTGCCGGTGATGGCGATGATCGGAGATTTCGCCAGGTGCGCATCTTGCAGGGCAGCAGCGAGGTTTGCCGCGCCAACGGACTGCGCCAGGCAGACACCCGGTTTGCCAACCGTAGTATGGACACTGCCATTGATACAATTATCGCCGATTCCAAACGTAGACAAAGAGCTAGACCGTGTGCCTTCCTTCTCTCACAAATCCTCTGTCTTTACCCCCTAATAATACTTGACAAAAAATTTAGACTAACCTAAAATAAAGGTTAAAATACATAAGAAGGATTTATAGGAGCGTATTCCTATGGGCAATCGACTGCAACGGTACCTCTCCAGGCGAAAGTTTTTGGGTCTCGGGTTGGGAAGCATTATCGGTATGATCGGAACGACTCCACTAAGGCACAGCGCGGTAGCACAGGATGACACGCAAACTACTTACATGCCATTGAGATCAAGCCATGATGGCACAATGATGATGGTAGGCGAAGTTGATCATGAGCGAAATGGTTTCGATCCCCTCCAAATACTAACGGATTGGGACTATGGTGCGGTCAGCGAGCTTTCCAATGGTCAGACACTCCGCGAATACACAATTAATGCCGCTGATGTCGAAATTGAGATTGCACCGGGCATATTCTTTCCGGCATGGGTATATAATGGACGGGTTCCTGGTCCGACGATTCGCTGTACGGAAGGGGATCGAATTCGAATTCACTTTCGTAATTTCGGCAGTCATCCCCATACCATTCATTTTCATGGCGTTCACCCCTTCGAGATGGACGGTGTTATTGGAGCCGGCGATGGAGAGATTGCCCCCGGAGAAGAAACCGTCTACGAATTTGATGCTGAGCCATTTGGCTGCCACTTATATCATTGCCACTCCCTGCCACTCAAGCGCCACGTTCACAAAGGACTTTATGGTGCCTTCATCGTTGATCCGGCTGAGGGGCGAAGGCCGGCACGTGAGTTTGTGATGGTCATGAATGCCTTTGACACTAACTTCGATGGTGATAACGAAATCTATGCGGTAAATACCGTCGGATTTGAATATATGAGGCGGCATATTCCTGCTAAAGTGGGCGAGCGTATCCGTATTTACCTGATTAACATTACCGAGTTTGACCCCATTAATTCATTCCACTTACACGCTGAGTTTTTTGATTACTACGATCATGGTACCACACTCGAACCGACATCTCGGACGATTGATACCGTCATGCAAACACAAGCACAGCGCGGTATTTTGGAATTCTCATACCGGTGGCCGGGCCCATACATGTTCCATGCTCATGTTACGGAATTCACTGAATTGGGATGGATGGGACATTTTAATGTTGTCAACGAAGAAAATTTCACCGATGCCCTGGCTTCAGTTGGGCTAGATGAAGAATGGAATCAACGTGCAACACAGGGAAGCACGGTTCCATGGCGCGACGAAGGCGATGAATCATGAGTGAACAAACACAACAATCACTAACACAAGATAGCAATTTGAGCCGTATCGCCTGGATATTGGCATTAATGCCACTTATCCTTCTAGGTATCATCGCAGCTCTCATCGTTACAACTGAAGGTGGTTTATCAGAACTATCTGGACCGCCAGTCGAGCAAATTTCTATCCAGCGCATTACCTTACCTGAACCTGGGCGGATCATCGTTGAGGTCGTCAACGATGGCCCGCAAGATGTGACAATTCCACAGGTATTAGTTGACGAAGCTTATTGGCAATTCGCTGCCGAACCATCAACCACTATTGCACGTTTTGGACGAGCGACCTTTACGATTCTATATCCATGGGTAGAAGAAGAAACGCATGAGGTCGTTCTTGTTACAGAACTCGGTGGTACATTTGCAAGCGAAATCGCAGTAGCAGTAGAGTCACCGAGACCTTCAACCGACTTATTTATTCGTTTTGGGCTGGTCGGCTTCTATGTTGGCATTATTCCGATCTTGCTGGGAATGTTCTGGTACCCATTTATGCGGCGATTGAGTACACAGGGCATGAACTTTGTGCTATCACTTACAGTTGGTTTGCTTGTGTTTCTGGCTGTGGGTACTTGGCTCGATGCACACGAATTTGCCTCCGAGTTGCCACAGTTCTGGCAGGGTGTGCCGATGGTTATTTTCATTGTCTTGATTACGCTCGGCACTTTACTTGCCATCGGGAGCTTGCAGCAAGGACAAGAAAGCACTCCACTGAGTATTGCCTATCGTATCGCACTTGGCATTGGCTTGCATAATCTCGGTGAAGGGCTGGCAATTGGGGCGGCTTTTGCTTTGGGTGAGGCAGCCTTAGGCACATTCTTAATTCTTGGTTTCACGCTCCATAACATCACAGAGGGTGTTGGTATTGCTGCACCAATCGCTCGCAAAAATCCAGGTTTAAAGCACTTTGCGTTGTTATTACTTTTAGCAGGTGGGCCAGCGATTCTAGGCACATGGATCGGTGGGTTTGCATTCGACCCCATTCTCGCTACAGTTTTCCTGGCAATCGGCGTGGGTGCTATTCTTCAAGTCGTATGGGAGGTCGGTAAGCTCATTGCACGAGACAACACGCGAAGAACAGGACTACCTATCATCAACTGGGTCAATCTGAGTGGTGTAACAGCAGGAATTGCAATCATGTATTTCACAGCTTTTCTGGTGAAATTCTAAAAAGGAATTACATGACCGACCTTACGTTGAATCAAGCTAAGCAGACAATACCCAAAGGTATCATTCATAGTTTTATAACGGTTGTATTGACCGGAATTGTACCGGTGGCCTTAGCCATTGCATACATCTGGTTTTCGGGAGGCAATGGGCGTGTCAGTGCGCCTATTGCGGCCGCCTTCTCGCTATGGGTGAGGACGCGCCTGATCCCAAGCTCATCGAAATCCACCATCGCCTTACGCAGGATGGCGTCGACGTAGAAGACATGGCTTACGCCATATGCTTTGAACATCTCCGCGAGATAACGTGCACCATTCATCGATTTTGTCGCCAGTCCCCGTATGCATTGCTAGCCAATTCTGGCGCTGCCGCTGAGATCAGGGCTCAAGTTGACTTCAGCGTAATCATGCGAGCCATGACACCCTTCACTGTCTAGTGTCAGCGGTTGTTGACAATCACCAAGCCCAATATACAATAGTAGCGACTGTATACAACCTATTTGTGTACAGTGTACTATTTTATTGCTCGATAAAATCATAGGCGGCGCTCCTTGAGCTGCCAGCATGCGGTTAGCGACCGAACAGCCCAGCGGATGAGGGTAACGAGCAACCAGAGAAGGGAAGGAGCAGCAATGGGGAAAAAAGCAGTTACCCCCTTTGGAAGCTGGAAATCACCGATTGGCATTGAACTGGTAGCGCGTAGCTCGCATGGATGGATTGGGCAGTTGTGTGCCGATGGCGAAAAGCTCTATGCGCTGCGCAATTACACCGAAGAAGGAGGACGTGGAGCGGTCGCGTGGATCCATGACGATGGGCGTAGTGAAGATATCACGCCTGCGCCCTATAGCGCCCGCACACGGGTATATGAGTATGGCGGTGACTGTTTTGCGGTGAAAGACGATGTAGTCTACTTCTCCAATTATCCGGATGATCGCCTTTACCGTCATTTGCCGGGTCGGGAACCCGAGCCGATCACCGCGGAAGGCGCTATGCGCTATGCGGATCTGGTCCTGGATGTGCGACGGAATCGGCTGATTTGCATCCGTGAGGATCATACGTCGGCTGGTGAAGCGAAACACACCATAGCGGCGGTCCATCTGGATGGGGATGAATACGGGACGGTCCTCTTTGATCAGGCTGATTTTGTCGCTTTTCTTTCGTTGAGTGATGATGGAAGCAAGCTGGCGTGGATCGCGTGGAACCACCCCAATATGCCCTTTTATTCGAGCAGCCTGTGGAGCGCCGATGTTCAGGAAGATGGCAGCCTCACCAACGTGCAGCAGGTCGTCCCCGAACAGGAAGAGAGCGTCACAGACCCACGTTGGTCCCCCGATGGTTCACTGTATTTCTGCACAGATCGGAATAATTGGTGGAATTTGCATCGTTGGAAATCCGGGAAAACCGAGAATGTATGCCCCGCTGAAGCGGAACTCGGGAATCCATTTTGGAATATTGGCTTGCGGATGTATCGCTTTCTTACGCCGTCACGCGTGGTCGCGGCGCAAAACCAGATGGGTACTTGGCAGGTGATCATCATCGATACCGAAGCCGGTCGATACGAGACGATTCCTACCCCATTCACATACATCATCCGTCTAGAACTGGTTGGCGAGAGCCTTTACATGGTAGCGGCATCGGCGACTATGTCACGTTCGCTCGTCAGGCTCGACTTGAACAGCGGAGATCTCGTCGTTCTCGAAAGCTCCGTTCAATACCCGATTGCAGCCGATTGCATCTCGGCAGGGCAGCATATCGCTTACCCAACCGAGAATGGTCTGGAAGCATATGGATTCTATCATCCACCCAAGAACCCGGATCATGAAGCGCCCGCGGAAGAACTACCCCCTTTGATAATCAATGTTCATGGTGGCCCGACAGGTTCACACAAGAATGCGCTCGATATGGGGGTTCAATTCTATACCAGCCGAGGCTTTGCAGTCTTCAATATTAACTACGGTGGCAGTGCGGGCTATGGGCGCGAATATCGGAATCGCCTGCGCGGCCAATGGGGTGTGGTGGATGTCGAGGATGCGGTCAATGGTGCGCGCTATCTGGTTGAACGGGGTTTGGCAGATCCCAAGCGGACTATCGTGCGCGGCGGAAGCGCCGGCGGCTTTACGACCTTCGCAGCATTGGCGTTCAAAGATTATTTTCGGGCGGGTTCCAGCTTGTTCGGGATCAGCGATGTCGAAGTGTTCCATCAGGAAACACATAAATATGAATCGCGTTATTGTGAAACGCTAATCGGGCCCTATCCGCAAAGCAGAGACCTTTACCGTGAGCGATCCGCCATGAGCAAAGTCGATGAGATTAACGCCCCGCTGATCATCTTCCAAGGAGGGGAGGATAAGATCGTCCCCCCGAACCAATCGCAGTTCGTCGCGCGTGCATTGAGTGAACGCGATGTTCCGGTTGTCTATATTAAATTTGAGGGCGAAGGGCACGGCTTCCGAAAGTTCGAGAATGTCGTCACCCTAGCCCAGTCCGAGCAGGCATTTTTTGGGAAAATATTCGGTTTTGAGCCAGCGGATGAGTTGCCTGAGCTAGAGATCACGAACTACCCTGCCAAAGGCTGAATGGGTGCCAAGCGACAGTCGAGGCCAGCGCATGGAACGTGCAGGATAATCGTCTGGTTTGCTGGAGAAAGCGAGGGGCTTGCTCCGGTGGAGCAGCCACCGTTCGCCCATTCTGCTCCGTACGGGTGGATGGTGCGCAAGAGGATATTCCGGGTGTAGAGTCACAGTGGGGTGCATAATGACAGAGATTTTCGATCAGGAAACGATTCAGCAGGTAACGGGACTCAATCGCAAATCCGATTTTGTTTACGCTGCAATCCGCAAAGCGATCGTCTATCGGCGCATTAAGCGGGGTAGCTGGCTGCGTGAAGGGGCCCTTTCCGAAGAATTAGGAGTCAGCCGGACGATGATTCGCGATGCCCTGATCCGTTTGACGGCGGAAGGGCTTGCTGTTGAGGCGCCATACAAGGGTGTCAAGGCAGCATCGGTATCATCAGCTGAAATTGAGGAAGTCTACACCATACGCGCTAAGCTGGAATCATGGGCGTTTGAAATCGCCGCGCAAACCATTTCGCCCGAAAATTTGGCGAGGATGCGGGAGCTTCTTCCTGATTCTGTTGCCCACGCAGAGCTAGAAGATTTTAGGAAAACTCGGGAGACCAACCGTGAATTCCACTGGATCGCGATTCGGGCGACTGAAAAACGACATCTGATTCGCTTATTGGAACAAATTTGGGAATTCATGCCCACCTATATTTTCTTTGACGAATTGTCGCATGAAGAGCGTGTCGAACTCGCTGACAATGAGATGGAAATGCATAGCGAGATCCTGGCGGCCTTAGAAGCTGGTGATGGCAAGCTCGCCGGTGAGATAACGCGTCGTCATATCCTGGATACCGGCACCGTGAAGCTTGCCTACCGACATGTGGCAGAAAATGTGGTGCACGGATGAGGCGACGAAGTGGACTGCTAGCGGAGAATCCACTTGTCACAGTCTCATGGGCTAGTGCTGTGCTGCGCCCACCTCTCGCTCGTGGTCGCGAATGACGAAATACATCTATCGCCGTTTGTTGCTTCTAATTCCCATGCTCTTGGGCGTATCCGCGTTCACTTTTTTACTGCTGCAGGTCGTGCCGGGCGACCCGGTAACCGCCGCCTATGGTTTGGATATCGAAAACATGGATCCCGGTCAGGTCGAACGCATTCGCGAACAGCTGGGTCTCAATGACCCATTGCCCGTTCAATATTTTCGCTATCTAGGGCGCCTGCTCCAGGGAGATTTGGGCCGTTCGATTTCCACCAGACGGCCGATCGCTACTGACCTCGTGCAGCGCTACCCGGCTACGATGATACTGGCGCTAGCATCCCTGCTCATCGTGGTCATGATTGCGCTGCCGCTGGGTGTGCTTTCGGCGCGCTATCGCAATTCCTGGATTGATCATTTCGCCATGTTCATCAGCTTGTCTGGCGTGTCGATGCCCAATTTTTGGGTGGGCATCATGCTGATTCTCTTGTTCGCGTTGTATATACCGCTCTTTCCCAGTTATGGCATGCGTCCTGGCGTGGAAGGCATGCTCAAGTCGCTCGTATTGCCGGCGCTCACGCTGGGGACGAGCCTAGCTGGCCTCGTGACAAGACTCACGCGTTCCAGCATGTTGGAGGTGATCTCGCAGGATTACATGCGCACTGCCCGCGCGAAGGGGCTCAGCGAGAGGGACGTGTTGATCAAACATGGGCTTAAGAATGCCTGCATTCCCGTGATCACGGTGCTGGGATTGCAATTTGCTGGTTTGCTCAGCGGCGCCGTGATCGTCGAGCGCGTCTTCGCCTGGCCCGGAATAGGGCGCTTCGCGGTCGATGCGATCTCGCGTCGCGATTATCCGGTTATCATGGGTACTGTGTTGATCTTTGCCACGACATTTGTCATCATCAATTTACTACTCGATATTCTCTACGTGTACGTCGATCCGCGCATCCGTTATGACTGAAAACAGGCGAGGAAAGAGGCTGTGACGGCGCAGAACCTCACCATAGGGATAGTGGATCACCGGGCGCTTTGGTCAGAAACATTGCGGCAGTTGCGTCAGAATATTGCAGCGGTGTTGAGCCTGATGGTGCTGGTGTTGCTCGCCGTGGTGGCGATCTTCGCTCATCAGATTGCAACACATTTATAAAGTCATTGTCAGTTATCCCAGAACATTGTTCGTTTGTCCGGGGAAATGTGATCTTCTACAGCGGATGCCGCTCAATGAAATCCCTCACAGTCGACAAAAACTTTTCCTGTTCCTCGATGTAGAGTTGGTGCCCGCTTTCTTCAAAAATCACTAGCTCTGATCCGGGTATCCCTTTTTCCATTATTTCGGCTTGCTTTACCGTGGTTCGCCAGTCAAATCTCCCCACCAAAATTAAGGTTGGGGCGACTATTTCGTGCAGTCTAGGACGCACATCATATTTGTGTGACTCGTGTTCTATCCAGTAACGCAGCTTCTCCGTCGAGAAAATGGTTCGCTCGGCTACATCGTGAACAATCTGGGGATCGAACCGGTGGAAATAAAGGCGAAACGTCTGGTGGAAACGCGCTCTGTGTTCTTCATCAGTTTTTGGCTCCTTAAATTTACGTTGGTTGAGCTCGCCTAGAAGCGGGGCAAGTTCGGGATTTGTAGAAGCCAAAGCCTTTTGATTGGCCTCGCTCTCAGCCTCATGTTCAGGACCGGTGTATGGCGTAGTAGCCACCAGTAATAGGTGAGAGACACTATCGGGATACTTAAGGGCATAAGGCATTGCCAAGATACCACCGTGTGAATGGCCCAGAACGGCAATACGATCAAGGCCCAGGTGTATCCTCAGCGCTTCCAGATCATCGATTGTGTTTTCGAGCGTATAGCTCTCAGGTGGCATACGTTCTGAACGTCCAGTACCTCGATAATCTACATACACCAGTTGCATGACATCAGCGAGATCATCCATCCAGGGTCTCAGGTAGCCTAAGTCTATTAAGGGGCCTCCATGCAACACGAAACAGACGGGCTTCTCAACCATCCTGCCACCAACTGGGGTCAGCTGAGACCCAACCGTATCAAAGAAGAGTTCCGTTCCATTCACTTTGGCTCTCATTTCACCCTCCAAATCATCGCCATTCGGTGAACCACATAGAGTACCGCTCTAACGCTCGCAGTGCTGCCGTGCCCGTTGCCCCCCCGCCGACAATCACAACATCGTTCGTGCGGAAACTTCTGTTTGCGGTTGGGTCATTTCCGGAATATCCGCATTTATAAAGTCATTGTCTGTTTCCCAGAACATTGTTCGTTTGTCCGGAGAATTGTGACCTCCTACAGCGGATGCCGCTCAATGAAATCCCTCACGGTCGACAAAAACTTGTCATGCTCCTCGATGTAGAGTTGGTGCCCGCTTTCTTCAAAAATTACAAGCTCTGATCCGGGTATCCCTTTTACCATTATTTCGGCATGCTTTACAGAGGTTCGCCAGTCAAATCTCCCCGCCAAGATTAAGGTTAGGGCAGCTATTTCGTGCAGTCTAGGACGTACATCATACTTATTTGCCTCGTGTTCCATCCAGAAACGCAGCACATCCATCGAGAAGATGGTCCGCTCCACTATATCGTGAACTATCTGGGGATCGAACTGATGGAAGTAGAGACCAAGGGTCTGGTGTAAATGCGCTTTGAGATCCTCATCGGTCTTTATATCCATAAACTTACTCTCGTTGAGTTCACTAAGAAGCGGCGCAAGATCGGGTCTTGCAATAGCCAAAGCCCTTTGGTTGGCCTCACTCTCAGCCTCAAACTCAGGACCGCCATATGGCGCGGTAGCCACCAACACCAGGTGCGAGACGCTATCAGGGTATTTCAGGGTGTAGGGCAACGCTAGGAAACCACCATGCGAGTGGCCCAGAACGGCAATACGATCAAGGCCCAGGTGTAGCCTCAGCGCTTCCAGATCATCGATTGTGTTTTCATGGGTGTAGCTTTCTACTGGCATACGCTCTGCTCGGCCAGTACCTCGATAATCTACATACACCAGTTGCATGGCATCAGATAGATCATCCATCCAGGGTCTCAGGTAGCTCGAATCTATTGAGGGGCCTCCATGCAACACGAAACAGACGGGCTTCTCAACCATCCTGCCCCCAACTGGAGTAAGACAAGAACCCACAGTGTCAAAGAAAAGCTCCGTTCCGTTTACTTGAGCTCTCATTTTGCCCTCCAATACTCGATTTGCTTGTTCGAGGTTTAGGTGATTGCTGCTTGCAGCTCTCGCGAATACGGATGCTCAGGGCGGCCGTAGAAACGTTCAGATGGGGCGATTTCGAGGATATCGCCGTTCAACATCACGGCCACCCGATGAGCCACATAGCGTACCGCTGCCAAATCGTGGGAAATGAATAGGGCGGCAAAATCTTGGGCGGCTTGTATATCCTTGATCAGGTTGAGAATCTGTGCTTGTACGGATACATCAAGCGCGCTCACTACCTCATCGAAGACGATAAAGCTCGGATTTGTAATGAGCGAGCGGGCGATAGCCATCCGCTGGCGCTGGCCGCCGGAGAGCTGGTGCGGAAAGCGCCGGGCAAGGGATGCTTCCAAGCCCACTAATTCGAGCATTTCTCCGACCTGAGTCTGGCGCTCAGCGCGCGTTCCAATACCCATGATGGCCAATGGCTCACCCACCGACGTGCCGACGCGCAGACGGGGGTTAAGTGCCCATTCTGGGTGTTGACCAACGATTTGGAGACGCCCGCGCAGTCGTCCCCGATGCCCATCAAATGGGGAACCGTCAATTATCACCTGGCCGCGCGATGGCATTTGCATGCCTAGACACATCCTTCCCAATGTCGTCTTGCCTGAGCCTGACTCCCCGACCAATCCCACCGTCTCACCCACTTGAATATCCAGATCAACTGCACGCACTGCGTCAAGGTGATCGCGGGCCCAGGGCGGCCCTGATGAAAACGTGACACCAGCCGATCGTACGCTGATGACGGCTTCAGACTTCGTGGCTATCTTATTTGGTGGGCGCGACAGCGGTTGCATTCACAACCTCCTCTGCGCGGTGACAAAACACCAGACGGTCATCGACAATTTGCGCTTCAGGCCGCTGGTTCCAGCAGACATCGATGACCCAGCGACAGCGCGGAGCAAATGGACATTGCTCACTGCGCGCTCGCAGAATGGGTGGCCGGCCCGGAATGGCCACAATTTGCCCACCAATGGCCTCGGTTCCAGGTGCAGCTTTGATCAGTGCTTCTGTATAGGGATGAGCTGGGTTGGAAAAGACCTTATCACCCAGCCCGTCCTCAATCACGGCGCCACCATACATCACGGCCACCCGATCGCAATATCGGGCTACGGAGCGCAGGTCGTGTGTGAATAGCAGCAAAGAGGCCCCGGTTTGCGCCGGCAGGGAAAATAGCAGTTCTAGTATCTTTTCTCGTATCGTGCTATCCAACGATGATGTCGGCTCGTCTGCGATTAACAGCCGCGGTCCTCGCGCGATGGCCATGGCAATCACGACCCGTTGGGCCATCCCTCCCGATAATTCATGCGGGAATCGCTTGGCGACGCGCTCCACATCTTTGAGACCAACCCGTTCCAGATGTGACCCCACTGCTGGATCCGATGAAGTTGTGTCGAGAACATGGGCTAACTGGCGTTTCACGCGCATTGTCGGGTCAAGAGCTGTCATGGGGTTTTGAAAGATAAAACCCAATTCGTTCCGGCGAAAAGAGCGCAGTTCACTATCACTGTAGGCAAAAACGGATTGTCCTTCGAACACGATGTCGCCGGTAACGCGCCTGGAGTATGACGGCAGGATGCGGCCGATGGCCAGCGCCAGCGTGCTCTTGCCAGAGCCACTCTCGCCGACGATGCCGACGGTTTCGCCAGCCGATATCGTCAGAGCAGCACCATCCAAGGCCCGAAGTGGCCCCTGTTCGGTCGCATATTCGATGGCGATTTGGTCGATTTCCAATAGGGGTGTCATTTCAGTGAACGCACCTCCAGCGGATCCAATCGATCCCGTAGGCCGTCACCCAGCAAGTTGACGGAGAAGATGGCGATAGCCAAAAAGAAACCCGGCGCAAGCGCCAACCAGGGTGCTTGTACCAGATATATGCTGCCATTCCGCACCAGTGAACCCAGAGAAGCAGCAGGGGGTTGCACGCCGATACCGAGAAAACTGAGGCCGCTCTCGATGAGCATCGACACCGAAATGGTAAACGTCGCCTGGACGACTGCAGCACCGGCGATGTTGGGCAACAGATGCACCAACAGCAGACGAGCAAGCGATGCGCCGCTTACCCGGGAGGCAGCGACATAGTCGCGACTGGCAAGCGAAAGCGTCGTCGCCCGCACCACACGTACCATGAGCGGCAAGGTGATCAAGATGATGGCAGCCGTTATGCCCCGCACTCCCGGGCCCATAATGGCCACCAATATCAGCCCCAGCAGCAGAGACGGGAAGGCGAACAAGACATCGGCCAAGCGGGCAACCAGCTCATCAAACCACCCGCCCAGATACCCGGCCAGCATCCCGATCACTATGGCGAGGACCGACGTGATGAGCACTGGGGTAGTAGCCAAAACGAAGGTAATGCGGATACCCTGTAAGACACGCGGGAGCATCGTGCGACCGAGGTTGTCGGTGCCCATCAGCCAACCGGGCTCAGGTGGCGCTAGCCGGGGACCGAATGCGATCGCAGTCGGGTCGCCGACGGGTAGCCTGGGCCCGACGAAGCCCAGCAACAGCAAGGCCAACAGCAGGATGACCGCCAGCCGTGATAGGAAATCACCACGGAAAGGGATTCTCATCATCCAGCTCACCCTGTCCCACGCCGAATGGTGCGCGGGTCAATGACGGCGTAGGCCAAGTCAGCCAGTAGATTGACCCCAACGAAGGCTACCGCTGCCACCAGCACTCCGGCTTGGACCACCGCATAATCGCGTTTCCCAATCGCAGATAGGACATACCAGCCGAATCCGGGTACCGAGAACAGCAGCTCGGCAATCGCCGCGCCGCCGAGCAGATAGCCCATATTCACAGCGCTGACGGTGACGACGGGAATGGCGGCGTTGCGCACTACGTGGCGCCGCACGATCTGCCCCGGCGTCTCGCCCCGGGCGACGGCGGCCATGATAAAAGGTTCGGCCAGCACAGTAAGCACCGCATCCCGCGTCGTGCGGGCGAACAAAGCCGTGCCGAAAACGCTCAACGTAATTGCGGGCAAAACCATGGCACGCAAGTTCGTCTCTAGATCTTCAGATAGCGGTACGTAGCCGCCCACCGCGAGGCCCAGGTCGTAGACTGAGAACAGATAAACAAATAGAGTCCCCAGTACGAAACTGGGAATTCCCATCCCAAACGCGCTGATGGCCCGGCTCGATGCACGCACGAAGCGTGAACTAGCGCTGAGCCCGGCGAGGATGCCCAGCGGAATACCAACCAAGTTTGCGACTACGGCCGCCATAAATGCCAACTGAATCGTCGCTGGTGCCCGGCGGGCAAACTCGGCGATGATCGCCGTTTGATCTGCGTTCTCACAGGCCTGCTGCCCAATGCTCTGCTGACTGCGACAGAGAGCGATACCCATATCGCCGCCGAGCAACGCCAGCAGCCAGCGCATATATTGCTGCGGTAGCGGATCATCAAGCCCGTATTTCTCTCGTAGCCTTTCACGAGCGGCTTCTGGTGCCTGTGGTCCGAGCATCACCCCTTCATAACTTCCGGGAATCAGATGAATCGCGGTGAAGACGAGTATGGATACCCCAAGGAGCGTCACCATCGCGCTGGCGAGACGCTCCATAGCAAAACGTAGTAAGCGCAAATAACCCATTAGAGCCAACTCAACTTTGGCGGTGCGCCGAGCGTTTCCTTGAGGTAGGGACGACCTTAGTGCCTAGGCTGCCCCCCTACCTCAGGTGGTCAAATCTTTCTAACTCCGACAATGCTCATTGATGCCGATTTTATCCCGAATTACTCCGGATTGAGCACGGTGAACTCGCTTGCGTAGCGGAGAAAATCAGCTCCGGCGGCCTCCACCGGGTGGATGCGGATGCTCACCTGGTCGGTACGGTGGGCGAAAAGATGTCCCTTCGTTACCAGGGGCAAGTGGCTCGCATTCTCGTAGATCATCTCGCACATTTTCTGGAACAATGCCGTGCGCTCGGCACCCGAATTCATGGGCCCGGCCTGAGCGACCAACGCGCGATATCCCTCGTCCGCCGCCAAAGTCGATACGCCGGTCATCCAGTTGGCAGCCCAGTTCTGGTAACCGAAGATCGCAGTAGATCTGCTTGCGTTAAAGCCGAAGCTAGCCACTGCCTCACCTGGTTTGTCCGCTGAGAAACCGCCGTAGATTCGTTGAATCGCTTCGGCGAAGTCCCAGATTTCAATCTGTGGGTTCAGCCCAACCTGCACCAGTAGCGCTTGAACCACCTCTGCGATTGGGGTGCTCGGACCGCGAGCAACCAGGGTAAACGTGAGCCCCTCAGCGCCCGCCTCCTGAATCAACGCACGCGCCCGATCAGGATCGTATTGAGCCAGCGGAATCTGCGTGGTGTCACAGGGTTCGGCAGTGCTTACTCCTGGCACTGCAACTTGCTCGTACCCACCAAATGCCAGGTCAGAGATCAGTTGTTTGTTGATGGCGAGATTGATTGCCTGCCGAACCCGTTGGTCCATAAAGAGTGAGTCCGGATGAACCGAATTCAAATGCAGGGTCCAATACTGTGTGATCGCTTGCGCGTCGGTTTGGACGTTCGGGATCTCCGCCAGCACAGGCAGCGCATCAAAGCTCTCGATACGTGCGATATCGATGCGGCCATCGCGCAGGGCAGCCAACATTGTGGCTTCCTCAGGAATGATCAGGACGACGATGCGGTCCGCCTTCGGCAGGCCTTCGCGCCAGTGATGAGGGTTGCGCACAAAGGTCCATGATTCGTCTGGCAGGTGCTCTTCCAGCATGAACGGGCCGGTGCCGAGCATATCGACGGAGGGGTCAAACGTACCCTCCAGAAATTCCTGCCCGGGGATAATTGAGGCGGCTTCTGTAGTAATGGCATTTAGAAAACCGCCAAATGGCGACGCGATCCCGATCTCGACCGTATAGTCGTCCACTTTGGTCGCACTCTGTAGCGAAATAGTATTTAGAATGTAGGAGCCAAGTTCCGGATCGATGATTCGCTCAAACGAGGTGACGACATCGTCAGCTGTCATCTCGCGCCCATTGGAAAAACGTACCCCCTGCCGTAGATGGAAGCGGTAGGTCGTATCGTCGACTTGCTCCCAGGATTCTGCCAAACCGGGTACCACTACGAGATCGTCATTCAAGTCGACCAGTTGCTCATAGACAAATGAAAAGAGTTGCCTAGATGGGCCTTGACCATTGGTCTGGACGTCAATGCCCGTCGCCTCAATCTTTACACCCCAGGTAATCGTGCCGCCGCTAGTGTCCTGCGCGATGCCAGGAGAAACAACGATACCCAACATAGCGACCACAAGAATGGTGAAGAATCCTCGCGAGATCGAACGCTTCATGATTTGCTCCTTTAAAACATAGGTAAGGTCAATTTTTTGCGGAACTCTGGATGACTGTATCGTTTCATAGGCAATCCCGCCGCATTTTGTAGGCATGGATCGAACGATCGCCATGCAGTATTGCGATGTATGGTGCTAGGTATACAACAATTCATCATAATATCCTAATGCTCTTGGATATTTGCACAATATGTTGCGGAATGCGGGGTATGCTTTCTAAATTGTCAAGACAATCTGGTCGCACATTGTTGGGCTAACGATGTATCATCACTATGATGATTTGAGTAAGAGCCAGCAAGAAGTCACGGATTACATGTTACCAATGGGCGCTGTGCTGATCTTCGCGACGACATTTGCCATCATCAATTTACTCCTCGATATTCTCTACGTGTACGTCGATCCGCGCATCTGATATGACGGATAACAGGCGAGGAAAGAGGCTGTGATGGCGCAGAACCTCACCATAGGGATAGTGGATCACCGGGCGCTTTGGTCAGAAACATTGCGGCAGTTGCGTCAGAATATTGCGGCGATGTTGAGCCTGATGGTGCTGGTGTTGCTCGCCGTGGTGGCGATCTTCGCTCATCAGATTGCTCCGTACGATCCCAATGACATAGATCTGTTCAATGGGTTGCAATCACCATTCTCGTCCGGACATCTGCTGGGAACGGATGATTTGGGTCGGGATGTCCTCAGTCGCTTGATTCATGGCAGTCGCACATCCTTGGTTGTGGGTTTTATCGTGGTGGGGATCGCGGGTTCGATCGGCGTTACCCTGGGCGCGATAAGCGGCTATTTTGGTGGGGCAGTCGACATGGTCATCATGCGCATCGTCGACCTGCTCTTCGCGTTTCCGTTTCTCATCTTGGCTTTGGCCTTCGTCGCCATTCTGGGTCCCAGCCTGACCAACATGATGCTGGCCCTGGGGTTGGTCAGCTGGATCGGCTATGCGCGGCTCGTACGCGCTGTCGTGCTCTCGCTGCGCGAGATGACCTTCGTCGTGGCCGCGCGAGCGCTGGGGGCTTCCGACATGCGCATCCTCACGCGCCATATTTTGCCCAATGTCGTCGGCATCGTCGTGGTGCAAGCGACCTTCGGCGTGGCCCAGGCGATACTCGCCGCCGCCGCTTTGAGTTTCTTGGGGATGGGTGTGCAGCCGCCGAACGCGGAATGGGGGAATATGCTCACGAAAATGCGCGAATTCATGCGCATCCGGCCGGTGCTCGTGATCGCGCCGGGGTTGATGATCATGATCACGGTGCTCTCGCTGAATTTTGTCGGCGATGCGCTGCGGGATACGCTTGATCCCTATATGCGGCTGTGAAGCGCGCGCCGCTGCCCCCAGCGTACATTGTGAGAACTACGAGACAGAGGAGCAGCGATTCACGGGTTGCCCAAACCGAAGGATAACGCTGGAAGGAGTTGACACGGGTGGCAGGATTTGTTAGGTTTTCCGTAAATCGTATACAATATATTTATGCACGATATGTTGTACACGAATTTGTCAGAGATTTGCTTCTTCCACAGCTACGCTGAGTAGAAAGGGGAATGATAGTCATTAACCACACAGCCCCGCTGTAGGGATCACCGCGGAGGCCGTGTCCATCGTTCTTGCAGATACACGCTTTAGGATGTGAGGAGCACGAAATGAAACGCAACCTATTACTCCTGTCCGTTCTGTTGTTGATGGTGCCGCTGATTGTCGTGGCGCAAGACGAGCCCATGGAAGGTGGCATTTTCCGCCCTGTTGCAGCGGCCCTCATCCAGTTCGACAGCATTTTCTCAAGTGATGGCCCATCTAAGCAGGCGATGTCCAATATTCACATCTATCTCTACCGCAAGCAAAACTACGGGCAACCGTTCCCAGATCTAGCTGAGTCCTGGGAGTGGGTCGATAATACGACCTTGGTTTTCCATCTGCGCCAGGGCGTCACTTTCCACGATGGCAACGAGGTTTTCCCGGAAGGAGCAGGCCGTGAGGTAGTCGCCAACGATGTGATCTACAGCATGAATCGTTGGTTGACCACGGATGGCAGCACTGTGGAATCCAACGTCCTCAATGTGTTCGAATCCATGGAAGCGTTGGATGATTACACGGTGCAGTTCAATCTGACGGCGCCGACCTCTCTCTGGTTCGAACAGACTTCCGGTCTGGGGCTGCTGGCCATCATCCCACAAGAAGCGGTGGAACATTACGGTGATGAATTCGGCTCCAATCCGATTGGAGCTGGGCCCTTTGAATTCGTCGAATATGTGGCGGATGATCACCTGACCTTGCGCGCCAATGAGGACTATTACATCGATTGTTATCTCGATGGCATCGAATATCAGATCATCCCCGAATCGAGCGTCGCTTTGATCGCTTTGGAAGCCGGTGATGTGGATTTTGTGCCCGGAATTCCTGCGGTTGAGATCGCACGCCTCTCCAATGATGAAAACTTCCAACCCTTCGTGCGTAACTCGGGTTCGGCGCGAATGATCCACTTCCCTGCGGGAGTGGATGACTTCTCGGATGTACGCGTGCGTGAGGCCTGGGCGCGCGCTCTGGATAGTGACCGCATCGGCATCGTTGTCTATAGCGAGGTAGCGTCTGAATCCGGCACAGCGGGTCCGACCAGCGGAGGACTCGCCGGTCATGTCGACGGTCTGGATGCTACGCAGGCTTACGATCCGGATCGCGCGCGCGAGCTCCTGGCAGAGGCTGGTTGGGTGGATACGGACGGCAATGGCATCGTCGATAAAGACGGTGTGGACATGGAAGAAGTCATCGTCAACACGTTCAATATTGCCAGCCTGGATCGAGTCGCGGAAATCGTGCTTACCCAATTGCAGGAGGTAGGCATTCCTGCAGTCCCTGAGGTCGTGGAATTCAGTACCTGGGCGGATATGTATATCAATGCGGAAGCGGGTAGCCAGGTCGGCCAGCGTCGTGTCCGCTTGTGGGGAGGTTGTGGTGGCCCCGCTGGCATGGACGTGTGCTGGGGAGCGCAATCCGGGTTTGCGGCTGTGATGGGCTTTGAAGACGAAGAAGTCTTCGCGGCAATCGAACTTGCCAACCAAACCCCCGATTTCGATGAGCGAGATGCGATCATGGAAACCGCCGTGCGCAAGGTATTCGGTGAGCAGTTCAATACCATCAATGCCTCGCCACCGATCCGCTCTGTTACCTTTGCGGCCAGCTATGTGAAAGACTATGGCCTGCCGTGGGGCTTTGACAACGTTTGCACGACGAACAACAACCTCTGGTTGGATAAGTAAGCTCAAACAAGAAGCGCCAGGAGGTGGGAGACGTTCCCACCTCCTGTTTTTCACACACCATATCGCCCCCCAGGTGATGGGTATATGGGACTTGCGTTGCTCTACCGTGGAATCTGAGCGCTTCAACACAGGATTGAAAGCAGTCAAATGAGGGCACAACAGTTGGACTTGCAGGCGATCGCTAGCTTCATTCCTGACTTCGCTACATTCCAGACTATCGATGAACAGTATGCAGCGACGCGCCAGCTGGTGAGCGATTTTCCCAAGCTGGTGCGCGTACAGGTCATCGGTGAAACCCGCGCCGGTGATCCGATTGAGTTAATCAGCATTGGTGAAGGGGAAGAGAATGTGCTGGCATTCGGTGGACCGCACCCGTGCGAGCCCGTTGGATGTATGACCATCGATTTCTTGAGCCGCTATTTGTGTGAGAATGAGGCGTTGCGGCAGGAATTAGGCTACCAATGGCATTTCATTCGCTGCCTGGATATCGATGGCATGCGGCTCAATGAGGGTTGGTTCAAAGAACCCCTCACGCCGCGCAACTATTATCGGCACATGTTCCGCCCACTCATGAACGAACAGCCTGAAATGCTGTTCCCGGCCGAATACAAGACGTTCAAGTTCAATCAACCATTCCCAGAAACATTGGCGCTGAAACAGGCGATAGATACCCTCCAACCGAAGTTAATGCTCTCGCTACACAATGCAGAATTCGGTGGTTCGTATTACTACATCAGTCATCGTTTCGCTGCGGTTTTCCCGGCACTCGCGGAGATCCCCGGTTGGTTCGATGTGCCGCTTGATCTGGGTGAGTCAGACCAGGCCGGTTATATCGAGCAATTTGCGCCCGCCATCTACCGGACCATCACGATCAAAGATGGTTATGAGCGCCGGCTGTCGGCCGGCATGGTTGACCCGACCAGCGGCGTAACCTGGGGCGGCACGAGCAACGGTTATGCCGAAACGCTGTACAACACGTTAACCCTGTTGCCAGAAGTGCCTTATTGGACGGAGGCTCGGATCAACGATGGTGCTCCGCTGGGGGTTGCACGCCGCGATGTGTTTGCGGAGATGGTGGACCGGGAGGAGACCTTCTTCTCGCTACTCCAACGCTGGTATGAGGGCGTCGAGAGTGAACTCACACAGGACACTCCATTTCGCCGGGCCGTGCGGGACCGCATCCATTATTACCTTGGGGGAATTCCGCAGCAGCGACAATGGCTCGCTGAAGATCCCGCGTTGGATCGTTCCGCCACTGTAGCCGAACGCTTTCGGGTCAAATACCGAAAAGAGCACGAGTGGTTGCGTATGCGCGGGATGTTTCTGCAAATGTTGGAGGCCGAAGTCGCTGCCGGTAACGACAATGCTGCCTTTCATATTCCCAGGGAAGTTGTCAAGAATAACCTGCACGATGTTGCCGTAGCGCTGGAGCAGGAACTCGATTACGTGAACCTCCCCATCCGGAACATTGTCGGCGTACAGGTCTGCGCCGGATTGGCAACCGCAGCAGCGCTGAATAGAGAGCATCTTGATTGACAGGCCAATCTGACGATTTGCCTGTTGTGGTCAAAAATCCCCATGCTGTGCGGGCTGATCTAGCCCCTGTCGGCGTCACCGGGGCAGCACAGGTAGTGCCGTCTTCAGCCCCAGCGATCACAAAGCCAGACGCTGAAGTCACGCTGGGCCATATCGCTCGTGCCTGGTGGCCGTTAACGTTAAGTTGGTTGATGATGGTGGCCGAAGGTCCGCTCGTAGCAGCGCTGGCGGCCCGCCTGTCTGATCCCGCGGTTAATCTCGCGGCATTGGGAGGCATCGTCCGTTCGCTCACCTTTGCTATCGAGTCACCGCTACTGGTTCTCCTGACTGCTTCCGCTACGTTCAGCAAAGATTGGGATTCCTATCGTCGGCTACGGAAATACGCCTTGTGGTACATTGGGCTCTTTACCGTCGTCCATATCATCTTATCCATCACCCCGGCCTACTATTGGGTGACCAGCGGGCTGATTGGTGCTCCGGAAGAAATCATCGAACCGGCAAGAACCGGCATGATCATCACCATCCCTTACCTCGCTATGGTTGCCTATCGTCGCTTCAATCAAGGGGCATTAATCCGTTTCGGGTATGCGTATTCGATCGTTACCGGGACGTTGATTCGCTTGTTGCTGGTCCTCGCGATCATGTTTGTGGGTCTGTCGTTGCGTTCGGTTTCGGGTGTGGTGTTGGGCTCAATTGCCATGACCGCTGGTGTGTTGATCGAGGCGGTGTTCATTGAGTGGCGGACGCGACCGGTTCGACGGAATGAGCTGAGAGCGGCGCCACCGCCCACGCAGATATTGACCCACGCGAGGTTCGTGAGATTCTATATCCCGCTGGCAAGCACGACCGTAGCCATGTTCTTGATCCAACCGGTGGTTAGTGCGGCGCTAAGCCGTATGCCCGACCCGGTGTTGTCGCTGGCCGTGTGGTCCCCTGTGGTAGGGCTGGCCGGGATGCTGGGAGCGGGTGGTGGGCCGATTGTTGATGTGATGGTCACTGTGCTTGACCGACGTGGTGCCCTCGCGAAAGTCCGAAGGTTCACAGTTCTTGTCGGCGGAGCGACAGCAATGTTGGCGGTTGCGCTGGTGGTTACGCCACTAGGTAGGCTGTGGTTCGGTAGCATCTCCGCTTTGTCCGACTCGCTGTTCACTGTTGCCCGCCTGTCATTCTGGTTCATATTGCCTTATCCGATATTCCTCGTGTTTCAAAGCTATTACCAGGGGATATTGACCTATAAACGCCGGACGAATCGCATCACCGAAGCGGTATTCCTGCACTCAGTCACGATGGTGGGAATACTCATCCTAGGCATGATTTGGGGTCAAGCGAGAGGGATTTATGTGGCAGCCGCCGCACAGACAGCGGGCATATCGGTGCAGACGATCTGGATGCGTTGGCGCAGCCGCAAATGGCTGCGTTGGCTCGAAGATGAGGCATGACGAGGAAGATTCATGATGAGACTTAACTGGCAACAGGAAGCCGAGCAAAAACTCGCTGAAGTTATGAATCATCTAGAAGTTGGCGCATACAACACCGAAGAGCCAGGTGTGATCAACGCGGTAATCCGGGTTGAGCTACCGCATGCAGATTTTGTCTACGAAAGAGCGGTCGGTCGTGCCTATGCGAATTCGGAGACAGCAATGACGACCGGGCATCAGTTTCATATCGCCAGTGTCGCCAAGCCGATGACCGCAACTGTAATACTCCAGTTGCTAGAGGAGGGCGCACTGGGTAGCAAGGGCTTGGATTCGAATCTCGCTGAGCTTGCTGTCTTTGACGACGAAATTGTGGATCGTCTGCATATGATGGATGGAAAAAGCTACGGTAAGCAGATGACAATCCGCCACTTGCTCATGCATACAGCAGGGATTAAGGAGGCGGTCGGCGATGATGCAGGTGGGACAGCCAAAGAATACGGTCACCGCGCTCCTGAATCGTATGGTGCGCGCTATCGTGACGGGTTTGCCGCCCACCTCGCCTGCCTTGAAGATCCCGATTGTGACCTCGATGAACTCGTTACCAGCAAGAACTGGAAAATGTGGGATCCGACCCGGCCTGATGATAAGGAAGCAGGCGTTGTCAATTGGTTCCTGGCGACAGGAACGTCCGCGGCAGCGCTTTGGCCCCCTGGCGAGCGCTTCTATTACAGCGATACGGGCTATGTCATTCTTGGCCTTGTTGCCGAGAAGCTCACTGGGAAAAGCTTGCATCGCTTGTGGCGTGAACGGATATTTGATCCCCTCGGTATGGAAAAGAGTTACCTCGCCTATGCCAAGGATCCTCTCCCTGATCCATGGGTACATAAAGTTTCCGATTTTTTCGTGGGGGAAGTCGGCGTGGTGAGCGGAAAGTTCAATGTGTCTTACGATCGCGGTGGGGGAGGCGTTGTTTCGACTGTGGAGGATTTGAATAAATTTTTGAAAGGCCTGATCCGAGGGGAATTATTTCGGAACTCAGAGACGCTGGTGAAGATGACCCAATGGCGACACTTTCCAGGAATCAATCCGCCACGCGCCGGGGTGGGGCTCGGCATCTTTGGCGAGGGGACAGTCTCCAATACAGTTCTCATCGGCCATTCTGGTGCATATGGCACGAAGATGTATTACGAACCAGAGACCGGTCTCTACTTCAGTGGCACAGTCAATCAGCGTGTCGGGGTACCCTATTACTGGTGGCATGAAGTGGTGCGCGCCATTCACGATGCAGGTGTCATCTGAGGATGTCCTGATGAAGACTAAAGATTTCCGGGTGATCATGTTGGAAGGTTCCGCCAAAGAGCGTGGAAGAGCACATGGTGAGACGCTTCGGAAGGACACCCAAGCGATGGTAGGGGAGTGGAAGGAGCAAATCTATCAGGATTTGCAGCTGGATCCGGAATGCTTTTTGCAGCAGCTGGTGGAAGAGACGAACTTCTTGCCCGCTGTGAAACGCTGGACTCCCGCGTTATTGGAAGAAGTTGAAGGCATAGCCGAGGGTGCCGGCGTCGATTTTAACACCATCTTTGCGCGGCAACTTAGTGACGAAGAGCTCTGGTTTCGTATGGAGAAGAAGCTGGGTAGAAGCTGGGGGAATGCTGAGCACTGCAGTGCAATTGGAAGCGATCCGCAAGGCGATTTACCGGCCCTCGCTGCGCAAAATATGGATACCCCAGCCTGTTACGATGGCTATCAGGTGCTCTTTCACATCAAGTATCCGGAATCTCCGCTTGAAGTCTTCATGTTCACCATTGCGGGCAAGATCAACTTGGCGGGCATGAGCAACGCCCGACTCGCTATCTGCTGTAATACGGTACTGCCCTTGAACTATGCGAAAGATGGTTTGCCGGAAGATTTCGTCGTTCGCGGCGCCTTGGAACAGCCAAGCCTAAGTGCTGCTGTGGATTTCATGCATGGCATTAAACATGCTTCCGGCCAGAATTATCTCATGGGCGGGCCGGAACACGTCTTGAGCCTGGAGTGCTCAGCCAACCAGGTGGTGGAGTACGCGATCTTCCCCGGCGCTGACCGCGTCTGGCATACCAATCATCCCCTCGTCAACGATGATTGCAGTATTCACGAACATCGTCTGGCGCTCCTGCCGGAAGATGAGCGCGCTCAATGGCGCGACTCCACTGGAGAACGCAGCAATACGCATGCGCGCTTCAACTATCTGGAACAGCAGCTGTGCGATCCGGCGGAAGTCATCACGATCGAGAGAATCAAGGGGCACCTCAGCTCTCACCAGGCGCCGGTTTGCCATCATTCGGATCAGAAGATCACGCTGGGCTGTCTGATCATGGAACTGGGAGAAACCCCCGCCTTGCACCTCGCGCCGGGGCCACCGTGTTCCACACCTTTCCGCACCTACACATTTTGAGAAAACTGTTTGCTAGGAGGTATCCCGTGAAACTCACAGATCTCGTCGAAAAAGGTGGCCCCGAGCGGTTGACGACGGGTTATTTCTTCACCGAGGGCCCGGTGTGGATGCCCGCCGGCTTTCTGCTGTTCTCCGATATACCGGGAAACACCATATATCAGTGGAATCCTGATGGCGGGGTCGAGCGATTCCGCTATCCAAGTCATGGTGCCAATGGAAACACGGTCGATCGCGAAGGGCGGCTGATCACCTGCGAGCATGGGGGACGGCGTGTTTCCCGGACAGAAACTGACGGCACCATCGTCACTGTCGCAGACAGATACAAGGGTAAACGACTCAACAGCCCCAATGACGTCATCGTGAGATCTGATGGCTCGATTTACTTCACTGACCCGGTGGCGCACTCGCTTCCGAAAGAAGAGCTGGAGCAAGAATGCAATGGTCTATATCGCGCCCTACCGGACGGCAACGTAGAACGGCTGGCGGATGATATCGTTTATCCCAATGGTTTGGCGTTTAGCCCTGATGAAAGCGTACTCTATGTTGTGGATAGCCAACGCGAGCACCTGCGCGCTTTTGATGTTCATGTCGACGGGACGCTCGGCAACTCGCATGTCCTCATTGACATGGAGCATCCCCAGTCGGGGTTTTACTCCGGTGTTCCGGATGGTATGAAGGTGGATATGGAAGGCAATCTTTATATCACCGGTGCAGATGGAATCTGGGTCTTTCAAGCGGATGGGACTTGGATTGGAAACCTCACGACCCGCTCCGATCAACGCCATGCGGAACCGGCTGCCAACCTCGCCTGGGGCGGCGAAGACCGGAAGCAGCTATTCGTCACGGCCTGTTCATCACTATATTGTTTCCAGATGAAGCTACCCGCAGCGCGCTAGAGCGATGATTGCGAGCATGGCGACTTTCGGGCTGTCGTGCGGGTGGCGCTCAGTACAATGCGCTTAGCGGTCGCTTTCAGCGGCGTGACTGTCGTACACGACTTCGCCCATTTTATCGGCGCGATAACCCTCCTCGGCATCTACGCGCGCGCGGAAAGCCCCATCGAGCAAGATCTCTATCATGGCCAGGATGGCCGGGTGCTCCCAATGCGCCGCCGGGATGACGAAGTCGTAGCGCTCCTCGGCGATGGGGACGAAATCCAGGCCGAGGGCGATGGCCGCGCTGCGCACGCCCAGCCCGCAATCAGCCAGACCAGATGCGACGGCCGTCGCCACCGCCATATGCGTGAATTCCTCGTGCTCGTAACCGCGGATGCGGGCGGCCGCTTCATCCGGGGTGTCAGCGATGCCGGCGGCGCGCAGCTCCTCATCGAGCAACAGGCGCGTGCCCGCGCCGCGCTGGCGGTTGACATAGCGGACGCGCGGCAGGTCGGCGATGCCAGCGATCGCCAGCGGGTTGCCGGGCGCGACGAGCAGGCCCTGTTCCCGCTCGACAAAAGTCACTAGGCGCAGCGGCAGGTCGGCCAGTTGTTCGCGCACGTAGTGCAAGTTGAATTCGCCACTCGGGGGGTGTAGCAAATGTGAGCCGGCCAGGTGGGCGTGCTGGCGGCGCAACGCGACCAGACCGCCCAGCGAACCGACGCTGGCCGTCACCAGGCGACAGGGTGGGTGTTGCGCGCTCAATTCGTGCGCCAGCAATTCCAGCAGCGGGTCATGGCTGCCTTGCAGGAGGGCGGTATGCGCCAGTTCGTCGTCGGAACGGAACGCCTGCACTTCGATCTGGCTACCGGCGGCGGCGCCCTCGTGGAAGCGGGGGAGCTGGGCGATGCCATCGGCGCGCAGGAGCGAGCTAAGTACGCCAGCGCCGCGGCTCAAGGGAGCGGCCAACGTTCGTTCGCCGATTCGCGCCAGGCGCACGCGCACGAATTCGTCTTCCCCCATCGGCGAGGCGAGCGAGCGCGTCAATGTCGCACGGATGAAGGGTGGCTCTGGCGGCGCGACGCCCAACCAGCGCGCCAGCAAAGGCTGCACGAAGAGATCGCTGGTCAGCGCCGCCGAAACGGGGTAGCCCGGGATGCCAAAGACCACGATGCGATCGAGCGTACCGATGATGAGCGGGTGTCCGGGGCGGATGGCCACGCCATGCACGTGGATTTCGCCCAGCTCGCGCAAGCAACGCGCGCTATAGTCGCCGCTCCCCGCGGAAGAACCCGCCAGCAATAGGATGAGGTCGGGCTGGTCGGCGGCGGCGGCGCGCAAGGCGGCGATAAGCGCGGCTGGCTCATCGGGTACGACTTCGGTGGCGTGCGCTTCACCCCCGGCGGACTCAATTTCCGCGCGCAGCATGACGCTATTCGAATCGATAATTTCCCCGGGCGCCGGTTCGCTGCCCGCGGGCACGATTTCCGCGCCGGTGGGGATGATGATGGCGCGCGGGCGACGGCGGCAAAGAACCTCCGCGTGCCCGCTGGCAGCCAGCGCCCCCAGGTCCACCGGCCGGAGGCGGTGGTTGGCGGGCAGCAGCAGCTCGGTCGCCACCATATCTTCGCCGACGAGGCGGACGTGCTGGCGCGCGGCGGCGGCGGCGCGAATGCGGATGGCGCCCGCAACTGCCTGCGTTTGCTCGATCATGATGACGGCGTCGCAATCGGTAGGCAGGGGATCGCCGGTATTGACGGGATGGGCCTGTTCCGGCTGGCGCAATTCCAGCGGACGGGTTTCGCTGGCGCCTATGGTTTCGGCGGCGCGGACGGCATAGCCATCCATCGCGGCGCTGTGATAATGGGGCGAGGAGAGGCGCGCGCGGATGGGCGCGGCGGTGATGCGCCCGCGCGCGGCGGCGAGGGGGATCGATTCGCCGGGGAGAGCCGCCTCCATACCGATGGCCGCCAACGCTGCCCAGAGCCGCTCCCGCGCCGCGCCAAGTGGGAGGTGTTGGCGGAAGATTTCGCGCTCCTCGGGTTGCTGCCCAGGTGTATTATGTTTCATCGCAACAGCGCGACCTCCACTTCGCTACCGGTGGGGAGGCCGCTGGCGTCTAGGTCGAGCGTAACCAGTCCGTCGGCGCCGGCCAGCGTGGCGATGAGGTTGGATTTGCCGAAGATCGGCTGTGCCAGCCAGCCGCCCTCGTCATCTCGTTCCAGCCGCACCGGGACGCTATCCGCTCGTCCGCTGACCGAGGCGATGCCATCCGTCAGCCGCGCGCGCCGCGTACCTGGGATGGCCGCCTCTGCCCCCAGTTGGCGCGCGATGAGTGGCAGCAACGTTTCTCGCGCGACCAGCAGCGCCGACACCGGGTTGCCCGGCAAACCGAGCGTCGGTACGCCATCGCAGATTGCCAGGATCGTCGGTTTGCCCGGCTTGATGGCCAGGCCGTGCTGAAAGATGCCCGGCGTGCCCAGGTCGCTGATGACCTGGCGCGTCAAATCACGTGCGGAAACGGAGCTACCGGCCGTCAATACGAGGATGTCAGCTTCGGCGAAGGCTTCTTTCGCGCGCGCCGCGTATTCTGCCTGCGAATCAGGCGCGATGCCGAACAGGCGCGCCTCGCCCCCCGCTTGCATGACCAGGGCTGCCAACGTATGGCTGTTGATATCGCGAATCTGCGCGGGGCCGGGCGTTTCATCTGGCGCGACCAGCTCATCGCCGCCGCTCAGGATGTGCACACGTGGCGGCTGACTAATGGTGACTTCCACGATCCCGAGCGCTAGCAGGGCGCCGATATCTTGTGGGCGCAGGCGGCGGCCTATGGGCAGCACCTCGTCGCCGCGCGCGAAATCTTCGCCGATTTGGATGACGTTTTCCCCCGGTGCAACGGCGCGCAGGCATTCGATGGCGTCACCGCCGACCGTTTGCGTGTGCTCGACCATGACGATGGCGTCCGCGTTGGGGGGGAGCATCGCGCCGGTGGCGATTTCGGCGCATTCTCCGCGCGCGATGGTTTGCAGGGCCACTTCGCCCATCGCCACGCGACCGACGCGGCGCAAGTAGGCGGGCAGGGATTCGCTGGCGCCGAAAGTGTCGCCCGCGCGTACAGCATAGCCATCCATGCTACTTCGTGCGAAAGCGGGCAGATCGCTGGGCGCGGTCGGCGCAGCGGCGAGCGTGCGGCCCAGCGCGGCAGCAGTGGCGGCGATTTCCTGGCGGCGGCGTGGTTGCCAGCGCTCGAGCAACTCCGACATAGCCAAGGGCAGCGGTTGCACGCGAAAGAAGGCGCGCGATGGTGAGTGTTCGACGCTCATCGCATGGCCAGCTCGCCGGATGTCTCGGTGACGGCCAGGCCGAGGCGTTGCCCGTGCGTGTACACGCGCAAGCTGCCGCGCCGCAGGTAGCCAACCACGCAGATGCCCCAGGCTTGCGCCAGGTGCAAGGCGCTGCTGGTTGGCGCAGTGCGGCTGGCAACGAGCGGGCAGCGCATCCGCCGCGCCTTGCCCAGCATCTCCGAGCTGATGCGGCCGCTGGCGAGCAGCAGCGTGTCGCGCGTATCCAGCCCCGCCAACAGCGCCAGTCCCGCGCATTTATCGACCGCGTTGTGGCGGCCAACGTCTTCCGCGGCGACGAGCAAACCTTCCTCATTTGCCAGAATGGCCGTATGCACGCCGCGGACGGCGTTATAGAGGCGGGCAGCGGATTGCAGATCGCGCATGCGGGCCTGGATGATGGCGGGGGTGGTGACGAAATCGCTAGCGAGTGACGGCTGTTGCGCGCTGAGCTCCGCCAACATTACACCGCCGCCGCAACCGGAAGTGAGGATGAGGCGGCGCGGCGGCTCGAAATCGTCGCGCTGCAGCAGCACATCGACCAGCGCGCCGGTCGCGTTCAGGCGGACATGGCCCACATCCTCGCGACGATCGATGATGGCTTCGTTATAGAGGAAACCGACCGCCAGCGCTTCCTGCTGCAGCGGGCTGCACATCAGCGTCGCCAGCTCCTGGCCGTTGACGTGGATGCTGAGCATGCTCTCGTGGATGACGCCGCCATCCACTGCGCGCGCGCGGTCGCCTTCGAGCAGCCAATAGCGCTGCGGCAAGGAGCCGACGAGCGGGTCGCTCATGTGGCGCCGTCTTCGGTTTGGCGGCGGCGGCGCGGTTGGCGGGTGGATTGGCGGATCTCTTCGGGCGATAGGCCCTGCTGCATGCCCCATTCCACTTTTGGTTTGAGTGCGCCAGTGGGGCAGACGCCGATGCATTGACCACAAAACACGCAAGGCGATTCTGGCATAGTGACTTCGTAACTGGTGGCAACGCGGGTATCGTAACCACGCTCCCCCAGGGTCAGGGCAAAAGTGAATTGGGCGTCTTCGGCACAAACTTGCACGCAGCGCCAGCAGAGCACGCACTGGCTGTAATCACGGATGTAGAATGGGTTGTCGTCCTTGATGGCGTGCTCGCGCGGGCGGGCATCGGGGTAGGTGATTTCGTCGGCGCCGTAATCAGCGAGGAGGGTTTGCAGCTCGGGCGCTTC
The DNA here is from genome assembly GCA_965237765.1 of Phototrophicaceae bacterium. Taxonomy (GTDB): domain Bacteria; phylum Chloroflexota; class Anaerolineae; order Aggregatilineales; family Phototrophicaceae; genus WTGJ01. Next base: position 728,173 of record OZ250157.1, on the reverse strand, counting down.
GTTGAGGTCGACAGCTGAATCAAGCATGGCGAGGATGGTGCGGCGGCTGCGCTCGACGCGCTCGTTGCGCGTGTCGACGTTGGCGCCGGCGCGGCATTCGGCGACGCAGGCGGGTTGCAGCAGGCGGTGGCCATCGACATCGACGACGCAGAGGCGGCAGAGGCCGTTGGCCGTCGTCGCTTCGTGGTAGCAGATGACGGGGATGTCGATACCAAGTTCGGCGGCGGCTTCGAGGAGAGTGCTGCCGTCAGGGACGGTAATTTCTTGGCCGTCGATGGTGAGGGTGACCATGGTGTTTGCCTTTACGTTCTTTAACGCCATAGTATAGTTTGTATGACACTCAACTGCAGTAAATCGATAAGTGCCTGAGAAACTACAACGAAACCTCTGGCTGTTGGTCATTCCCATCTTGCTACTGGCGACGGGTTTGGCATCGAGCCAACTCAACGATCGCCCATTCGATGTAGATGAAATGGTGTCCATGCGAACTGCAGGAGCAAGACACTTTGGACCATATAGTTTAGCAAAAGCATGGAGTCGTGTATCCGAGCGATTTGCAGATCAGGCTCATGGATTTGCCCTGTTGTACTTAATATGGGGGCGCATTTTTGGTTGGAGTGAGTTTGCAATTCGATTGCTTCCATTCTTTGCTGGATTAACAGCTCTTGCCTGGAGCTACCGAGTAGGTAGAGTTCTGTACTCCCCGCTGACTGGCCTAGTTGCAGCAGTATTATTGAGTAGCTCTGTTTTCTACATCACCTACATGCATGTGGCACGACCCTATGCACTCGTGGCACTTTTCACACTTATGATTATGTGGAGTTACTATCGCATTAATATCCTCCGGCCAATGGGCCGACGAAGTAATTTTGAGCAGATTTGCTTTTTAATCGCCGGTGTCGGCATTTGCTATACACATTACTTTTCGGCGTTGTTGATAGTCGCTTTGGCTCTGTGGCATTTCCTATTCATGTTGAGGAAACGATCATGGTGGCGACAAACTTCGCTTTTTATTCTTATTGCAATTTTATCACTACCTCAGCTGAATGGATTTCTCGGGGGTATTAGTACCACGCAAACCGCTTGGCATTTTACCGATGAAAACATGATGAGGTTTAGCGAGATTTTGCCATGGTTTTTCTATGTGCTCACCAACGGCATTGTCAGCACACCATCAACGTTTGTTATGGTACTGGCTGTCACTTTATTCCTGGCGTGTACTGGTATCAGAAAGAAATTATGGCTTGATAACGAGTTTCACAGGATTTGGTTATTACCATTCATTACTTTGACATTACTGTTCTTAATTCTTATGAGCAACGAAATCGTATTAGTATTTCGCCAAGAGCGTTTACGATACTTTATGGTAATGTGGCCCTTGGTTGCTTTATCGGTAGGATGTGTGGTTCATCGCACACGTGCATTGCTACGGTTCATTACAATATTGATGACTATTACTTACTTTGCTGTCGGATTTATGGCGAATGTGGCAAGTGAACTACGTTACGAATTTTACGATCTATTGATACATATTCCGGTGCATATTGCTCACAATATTGTTGAGAAGAATTCAAGCGCTCGAGATTTGCTACTGTTTGATCATACGTTAGATTTTCCACGTGAGTTTTACTTTCGGCCATTGCCTTATGATCGTATTGAAATCCGTTCACCAGATCATGGTCAAATGGAACTATCAAGCGAAGCAGAAAAGTATTTACGGATCTGGTTATTGGCTGATGTTGCCAATAGTGAATTGTACCGCACTCTGACTATAAATTTAGCAAATGAGCTGGTTCATTGTGATCGCTATCTCGATCGGAAAAATCTTGTTCTAGAACTATACGCCTGGTCAGCAGTCTATTGCCCGAGTGAAAAAACCGAACGGATGCTATTTGGGGAAGATATCGAACTAGCGGCATCGGTTGTGGAGGTGGTCTCTGAGGAGACTTTACAGATAGAACTACTCCTACACTCTGACAAAGCCAACAGGATGGCAGCATTCTCGATAGCTTTGCATGTGTTTGATGTAGAGAGTGGCGCGAAGGTGGCACAGGGGGATCAAGGGCTTTGGCTGGGGCGCTACAATCCGCTGCGCAGCGAGATTGACATCAGTGGACTGACGGCCGGCGAATACGAGCTGCGGGTCGGTATCTACAACTGGCAGACGCTGGAGCGCTTGGAGGGTGTAGATCTGACGAGCGGCGCCACAGCGGTTCTGCTGACGCTATACCGCTTTCGGGTGGAGTGAAGATGCGACGAAGCCGCTGGTTATGGGTATGGATCATTCCCGTCTTGCTATTGGCAACGGGCCTGGCTGCGCAGCGGCTTAGCGGCTACCCATTGGATGTCAATGAGGTGGCTTCCAAGCTTATCGCTGGCGGTAACAACTCTGTCTCTTCTTACAACCTGGTAGAAGTCTGGGCGGCGGTTACCGCACTTGATCCAGACCAGGCCTATGGTCTACCGTTGATCTACTCGGTATGGGGGCGCGTGTTTGGCTGGAGCAATTTCGCCATGCGCGCGTTGCCGCTCTTCGCCGGTCTGTTGGCCCTGGCCTGGACCTACCGGACGGGGCGTGACCTGTTCGCGCCGCTGGTCGGCCTGGTTGCGGTGTTGCTGCTGGCGACCTCGGTGTTCTTCATCACCTACATGCATGTGGCGCGCGCCTTCTCTTTGGTGGCGCTATTCGCGGCGATGACCATCTGGAGCTATTGGCGCATTGCCCTGCGCCCGCCTGCCAATGGGCCGGGCCGCGCGGCGCAACTGGGCCTGTTGGTGGGTAGCATCGGCATTTTCTACACGCATTACTATTCTGTGTTCCTGCTGGTGGTGCTGGGTCTCTGGCACCTGCTGTTCATGCCGAAGAATCGCCAATGGTGGCGCCCGGTGCTGCTGTGGGGGCTGGCCGGGCTGGCCTTCCTGCCGGAACTACCAGGTTTCCTACATGGGGTAACTAAGACACAAACCGCGTCGTGGTTCACCGGTTCTATAATGAGAACGCCCGAGGTTCTGCCCTGGTTCCTGTATGTGCTCACAAACAGTATCATCCAAGTCTCAGGAACGCTAAGCATTGCGGCGCTCATCCTGGCTGATCCTGGCGGCCGCAGTCGGCTGGTGGCGTTATCGGCAGCGCAAGCACATTTCCCTGGCATGGTTTCTGACATTCACTATCCTGACTGTATTGCTATTGATGCTTACCGGCAACGAGATCCTGCTGGTGATGCGCCGGTATCGACTGCGCTATCTGATGGCGCTGTGGCCCATGAGCGCTTTGTTGGTTGGCTGGGGCGTCTGGCGAGCGCGCGGTCGTTGGCGGCTGGTTGCCGGCTCCCTAACAGGAGTTTTAGTCATCTTCGGCCTCTGGGCGAATACCGTCAGCGAGCTGCGCTACGAGTTTTATGAACTTCTGGCCCACTATGCCGTACATCCAGTCAGCAAGGTAATCAGAGCTTACGCGGCTCAATATGATTTGCTGCTGATCAGCGATCAGCTGTTTCACACAGCCCGATCCTCTGGATATTACTTTGCCCCCTTTCCCGATAGACATCTGGTATTAGGGGATTCGCAGGCGGAATTATCGAGAGCGGTGCAGGAGCATTTGCGTTTCTGGTTATTCGCTGGCGAAGCCGACAGTGTAGAACACCGCGCCATGACCGCACAATTGCCACCCGAAATGGTGTTTTGTGAGCGCTTCATACTCCGGAATGACCTCGTGTTGGAGCTTTACGCCTGGTCGGTAGCGCATTGCCCGAACGATGAGCCCGCGCAGCTGCACTTCGGGGAAGAGATCGAACTGGTCGCGTCGGATGTGACTGTCATGCCGGTGGATACCCTGCGCGTGGATTTACTCATGCATACTGACAAGATCACTGGGATGACCGCCTATTCGGTGGCCCTACATGTGTTTGACCTCGAGAGCGGCGAAAGGGTGGCGCAGGGAGATCAAGGGCTCTGGCTGGGGCGCTACAATCCGCTGCGCAGCGAGATTGACATCAGCGGACTGATGGCCGGCGAATACGAGCTGCGGGTCGGTGTCTACAACTGGCAGACGTTGGAGCGATTGGAGGGGGTGGATCTGACGAGCGGCGCCACCGCGTTTCTGCTGACGCTATACCGCTTTCGAGTGGAATGAGGCTGCCTTTTACCACCCCTCATACCGCACCATATCCCGCGAACGAGCGCGCCATGTAGAAGGTGAGCGCTTGTCTGGCGCCGCGTAGCCAATGGGGATTGCTCCCATCGGTTCTACTTCCTCAGGTATTCCCAGAAGCTCACGTAGTGCCTGATTATCACCAAAACACGCGTACCCCGCCGCCAGCCCTTCCTGCACCACAGCCAGCAAAATCATCATCACGCTACAGCCAATATCCATATACCAATAGGGAACGGGCCAGACGAATTCGCTGCCATCCGGTAGCAACTTATCCTTCTCGCTATATCTTCGCCGATAAATCTGTTCATTGGTGCAGGGAATGATAAGGGTTGGCGCGCCGGAAACGAACGGAGCGAAACCGGCTGCAACGTAATCCTGCTCATTACAATTTGCGGCGATTTTCGCTTTGCGTTCTTCATCCTGGACTACGAGGTAACGTTGCCCCTGGGAATGACCGGCACTGGGAGCGCGCTGGGCGGCGTCCAGGATTCGAGCTAAGGAATCCTCAGGGATAGGGTCGGGTCGAAAGGCGCGGACCATCCTTCTCTTTCGCATCAAATCGTAGAATTCCATCTCATTCTCCTTTTGCTGCGAATAGTTCCGGCCAGCGTTTCATCGCGCTCAGCAAGGCTGACGATGCCGTCTGCCCCAGGCCACAGAGCGAGCTTTCGGTCATCGTCCAGCCGATATCCTGCAGGCGTGTGGCGTCGCCGGGAAGTGGCTGCTCACGCAACAATATCTCCAGCTGGCGTTGGGTACCGAGCTGGCAGGGGAAACACTTGCCGCAACTCTCGTGCTGGAAGAAATGGGCCAGCCGTTGCAGGACATCGCGCAAATCCACCGTGTCGTTGCAGACGAAGATTGCGCCAGAACCGAAAGTGCTGCCGATTTCCCAGAGCGCCTCAAACGTGAGCGGCACGTCGATTTCGTCCGGAGTCAAGAAGGTGCCCGCGGCACCACCCATCAGCACCGTTTGTAATTCGCCAACCACGCCACCACAGGGCCCTTCCAGAAATTCACGAAGGCTGATACCGGGATTGATTTCATAAACCCCCGGTCGAGCCACATGGCCGCTGACACAGAGCAGCTTCGATCCTGGACTTTTCTCGCTACCCCAAACACGAAACCATTCCGGGCCCTCTTTTACAATACCGGGGATGCACGCGAGCGTCTCCACGTTGTTGACAATGGTCGGTTGTTGGAAGAGGCCGTGCGTGGTCGGGTAGGGCGGTTTGATGCGCGGGAAGCCGCGTTTGCCTTCGATCGCTTCGAAGAGCGCAGATTCCTCGCCGCAGATGTAGGCGCCGGCGCCGCGACGAACTTCGAAATGGATGTTGTGGCCGCTGCCTTCAATATCCGCGCCGAGCACCCCGGCCGCTTCGGCGGCGGCGATGGCTTCTTCCAGGCGGCGCTGCGCGTGCGGATATTCGCCGCGAATGAAGACGAAGCCCCGCTCGGCGCCGCAGGCATAAGCAGCCAGCGCCAGACCTTCCAAGATGAGGTGAGGGCGCGTCTCCATGAGGGCGCGGTCCTTGAAGGTGCCCGGCTCGCTCTCATCGGCGTTGCAGATGACATAGCGCGGGCGGCCATCGCGCGGGAAGCGGGCGCCGCGCCATTTGACGCTGGTGGGGAAGGCCGCCCCGCCACGCCCTACCAGGCCCGATTCGGCGACGCGCTCGATGACCTGCTCCGGCGTTAGCTCGCGGATGGCGTAGCGCAGCGCCGCATAATCGCCCTCACGCGGTTCGATTTGTGCGGCGGACGCTTCGGCATCGACGAGCAGGGCTATGCGCTCTTCGCCGAGCAATTGTGGGTAGGGCGGCGTGGCGGGAAAATCGGCCGCGGCGGCGCTGAGCAATTCGCGCGAGGAGATGATTGGCGCGACGGCGCGCTCGCCCTCTCCGCGGCGGGTGATGAGGGCGGCCGGTGCGTGTTCGCATACCCCGAGGCAGGGCGCGCGCTCGACGCGATAGCGGCCATCAGCGGACATGCCCGCGCCGTTCACGCCCAGCCGCTCGCGCAGCGCGGCTAAGATTTGGTCGCTTCCATCCAGCGCGCAACTCGGATCGGCACAGACGCGCAGGATGGTCTCGCCGCTCGGTTGCTCATAAAAGAGGCTATAGAAGCTGATGACGCCGTAGATATCGGCTTCGGGGACGCGTAGGAGATGCGAAATCTGGCGCACGGCGTCGGCGGAGATGTAACCCTGCGCGGTTTGCACATCCCAGAGGATAGGCAGCAGCGCGTCGCGCCCGCGTCCGGCGTAGGGAGCGAGCAGGGCGTGGAGTTGTTCGTCAGTTTGGCTCATGAAGATCCCACTAGTAGTTGTTCATCCTCAAGAATTAGGACCACGGGGCATCGGCACGCGCTGCCGCCAGTTCCTCTGGCGTATTCACATTCGCGAAAGTCCGCCCCTCTGCGTCGTGTTTCCCCCAACGCCCTTCATCCCAGTAATCTACGCGCACATCGGGATAGAAGCTGATCACTTTGCGCTGGTCGGCGCGCAGGCGACGCTCGATCGGCGCGAGGCACTGTGTGCCATAGATCGCGTGCAGGCCCTGCGGATACCCCGCCACCGTCGGCACGACGATGTCGTAGCGTTCGCCCCGCGCGCTCGCCGCCATCGCTTGCAACAAGGGCACGTTCAAGAAGGGCATATCGCAGGCGACGACGAGCGTAAAGGGTCGGCCGCTGTGATACACGGCGCTATGGATGCCGGCCAGCGCGCCGCCGGGCAGCACGTCGCCATGGTGCGGCAAGCCGAAACGCGCATAGGGCGCGACATCACCGCCCACCAGGAAGATTTCGCCCGTCAGTTGCCGCAAGGCTGCCAGGACGCGCTCGATCAGCGTGATCCCCGCCAGCTCGAGGAAGGCTTTCGGCTGCCCCATGCGGCGGCTGGCGCCGCCCACGACGATGGCCGCCGCGAGGCCGGGCGTGGCTTCGCCGACCATCGGCTCCCCCTCAATGCACGTAGCGCAACGGATCTTTGATGGCGCTTTCGGTCTCGCCCGTCGCTTCGCCATTATGGGCCGTGTCGCCGTTCGTCGTAGTTGCCGGCGGCGCGTCGACGCGCCGCGCGCGGATGGCGGCCATCTTAAAATCTGGAATTTTGGCGCGCGGGTCGATCTTATCCAACGTCAGCAGGTTGGCGGCTGCTTCGGCGAAGTGGAAGGGGAGGAAAAAGGTGCCCACTGGCGAACGTCCCGTAACCAAGGCGCGGCATACTACGGCGCCGCGGCGCGATTCCAGCTCCAGCCAATCGCCGGAGACCACGCGCAAGTCGCGCGCGTCCTCCGGGTGCAATTCAACGACGGGGTGTGGGAAGGCTTCGTTGAGCGCAGAAGGCCTCGTCATCGTGCCGCCGTGCCAGTGGAAGAGCACGCGCCCGGTCGTCAGGTGGTAGGGGTATTCCTCGTCCGGCTGCTCGCTCTCGCTGCCGAAATCCAGCGCCCAGAATTTACCTTTGCCGCGCGGGAAGGTGTCTTTAAAGAGGTAGGGCGTGCCGGGATGATCGAGGCTGGGGCAGGGCCAATGAACGCCGCCCTCGCGCTCCAGCCGTTCGTAGGTGATGCCGAAGAAATCCGGCGTGAGCGCGCGCATCTCCTCCCAGATTTCTTCGGGGTGTGCGTAATCGAAGCCCGCGCTCTGCGCGCGGCCCAGCAAGGCTTCCGTTCGCCTGGCGAGATCGCAGATGATCTCCCAATCGGCGCGCGATTCGCCGACGGTCGGCAAGGCGCGGCGCACGCGTTGTACGCGGCGGTCGGAATTGGTGAAGGTGCCATCTTTTTCGGCAAAGCTGGCGGAGGGCAGGATGACATCCGCCATATCGCCCGTCTCATTCTGGAAGATGTCGATGCAGACAAGCAGGTCCAGCACCTCGAGGGCGTGTTGGGCATGGGCGAGATTCGGCTCGGACATCATCGGGTTTTCGCCAAGCACGATCATGGCCTTGATGCGGCCATCGAGGGCGCCATCGACCATCTCGGTGACAGTGAGGCCGGGAATGGCGGGCAGGGTCGTATTCCATTGGCCTTCGAAGCGCGCGCGGATATCGCCGTCATCCACACGCTGGTAGGCGGTGAAGACGTTGGGCAGGCCGCCGCTATCCGAGCAGCCCTGGACGTTGTTCTGCCCGCGCAGGGGATTGAGGCCGGTGCCTTCGCGGCCGAGGTTGCCCGTCATCAACGCCAGGTTGGTCAGCCCGAGGGCGTTGTCAGTGCCGTGCGTGCTCTGGCTGATGCCCATGCCCCAATAGCAGGCGGCCCGCTCGGCAGTGGCGTAAATCCGCGCGGCCTGACGGATGTCCTCGGCCGGTACGCCGCTCAGCTCTTCCGCCCATTCTGGTGTGCATTCTTCGAGCGATTCGATGTAATCCTCGAAGTCCTCAGTGCGCCGCGCGATGAAATCGGCGTCGAATAGGCCTTCCTTGACGACGATGTGGGCCATTGCCTGGTAAACGGCGACGTCCGTGCCCGGTTTTTGCCGCAACCAGAGCGTGGCAAAATCGGTCAGCTCAATCTGACGCGGGTCGATGACGATGAGTTTGGCGCCGTGCTGGCGGACGGCCTTCTTGAGAAAGAGGCTGATGACCGGGTGCGTTTCGGTCGTGTTGCTGCCAGTTACGATGAACGTATCCAGCTTTTCCATTTCGCCGATGCTATTGCTCATCGCGCTGCTGCCGATGGCCAGCTGCAGGGCCGTGACGCTGCCGGCGTGGCAGAGGCGCGCGCAATGGTCGACGTTGTTGGTCTGCAGCACAGCGCGCACGAATTTCTGGAAGATGTAATTGTCTTCGTTGGTCGCTTTGGCGCAGGCGTAGGTGGCGACGCAATCGCCACCGTGTTCGCTCACCAGGCGGCTGAGGCGGCGGGCGATGAAATCCTGCGCCTCATCCCAGCTGGCTTCACGAAAGGCGCTGTGGCGGTCATCGCGCACGAGTGGCGTTTTGAGGCGGCGCGGGTGGGTGGCGAAATCCAGCCCGAAGCGGCCCTTCACGCAGAGGTTGCCGAAATTGGGCGCGCTATCGAAGGGGGCCTCGACGCGATAGATGGTGTCGTCGCGGATTTGCAGGTTCATCTGGCAACCGACACCGCAATAGGGACAGGTGGTGCGCACCTGCTTCGTGGGGGAGAGGGGCATTTTCATGGCGACGGTCATTAGCGGCCTCCGGCGCGAAATGATATGTCACGCCAGTATAGCGCAGGCGGGCAGCGCGCCCCAATCGGTAATGGGGAAGAAAATGGCGCCGCCCGCTGAAACGGACGGCGCCTGGTGTCTATGGAATGCTCAAAGGTACTTGCTAGGGCAACGAAGTAGGTTCTGGCGAAGACGAACTATTCTCCCTGTTTCCTGGGCGGTCTGGTGTCGGTACCGTGGTCGGTCGATTAAACGTCCAATCGAGCCAAGCTTTTGGTGCATATCCCAGCCCATCCGGTTTCGGCGGAAAGGGCAGCGGGTAGCCGCAAAAGCGCCAGAGTGGAGAATATACTCTTCCGATCCAGATGCCGCCGTCTTCCCAATATACCCAACCGATTCCTTCATTCTCCCAGGTTGCACAAGGGGCATCTGGGAGAATTTCCTCAAACTGTGGATAGGAATCCTCGCCGTAGGAAAAACGCTCCATTGCGTATTCAGGTACCCAGAAAAATGCATCAGGATGCTCTGGCGGGATGAGGACGGTAGGAACTGGCTCCTGATAAGAATACTGAGTGGGCACTGAAGTCGAGCTTCCGGTAGCGGTGCTGTCCTCAGACATATAGGATACATACCCTACCGCGATGACCGTTGCGACAGCGAAGAAAAGCAAAATTAGTATAGTGGTGCTTCTCGGTTTTTTAACAACTGCCATTTGTGGTAGAAACCAATTGCTCGGTGGACGTGTTATAGCAATTGCACCACCAACCGACTCCACCTTGTGGCGCGCCCCCAGACTCGGTAACACATCTTATCTTAGGAGCGCCACCTCCTCCATCACAATTCGTTGTACACTTTGCTACCTGTGCAGTTGCCACCCCTACTACCAATACCGCCAGGAACACCAACAGTAACAAACCCAAAACTAAACGTTTAATGATGAATTCTACCATCCAACTGAGCGATAGAGTAACTTTACCCCCCCCCCCACGCATATGTCAAGGTCAAGCAAATTTTTAGTGTGCAATTCCCGGTGTGATGGTTGATGTTGCCCTAATCCGTTACGCGGGCCGTTTCCCCCGGCTTGATTTGCCGCTCTAGCTCCGCCAGGTGCGCGCGCAGTCCGAAGAGTTGGTCGCGCAGCACGATGGCTTTCTCGAAATCTTGCGCATCGGCGGCGGCGCGCATCTCGCGGCCCAGTTCGTCGGCGAGGGTCATCAATTCATTGAGGGCCAGCTCGCTCGGGTTGATGAACGAGCGCTCGCGCTCTTCTTCTTGGTTCATCTGGCGGACGCGGTCGGTCAGATCGCGAATCTCTTTTTGGATGCTGGCCGGTTCGATGCCATGCTCATCGTTATAGCGGCCCTGAATATCACGGCGGCGCGCGGTTTCGCGGATGGCGTTTTGCATGGCGGGCGTTACGCGGTCAGCGTACATGATGACACGACCATCGACATGGCGCGCGGCGCGGCCGATGATCTGAATGAGCGCAGACTGGGAGCGCAGGAAGCCCTCCTTATCGGTATCCAGAATCGCTATCAGGGAGACCTCCGGCAGGTCGATGCCCTCGCGCAATAAGTTGATGCCGACGATCACGTCGTAGGTGCCCAGGCGCAAATCGCGCAGGATCTCGACGCGCTCCAGCGTATCAATCTCGGCGTGCAGGTAATGCGCTTTGATGCCCGTCTCGTTGAGGTAGCCGGCCAGGTCCTCCGATTGTTTCTGCGTGAGGGTGGTTACGATGGCGCGCTGGCCATCGCGCACGCGGCGGGCGATTTCTTGCATCAGGTCGTCGATCTGGTTTCCTTCGCGTGGGGCGATGGGGATGTGGGTGTCGCTGGCGGCCGCGCTCGCCTCGAGGCGAGCGTATTCCAAATAAGCTGGGCGCACTTCCACCTGCGGGTCGAGGATGCCTGTGGGGCGGATGATTTGCTGCACCGTGGCGTCAGCATGCTCGCTTTCGTAGGGGCCGGGCGTGGCGCTGGTGAAGAGCACCTGACCGACGCGCTGCCAGAATTCCGCGAATTGCAGCGGCCGGTTGTCCAGCGCGCTCGGCAAGCGAAAGCCATAATCCACCAGCGTCTGCTTGCGGCTACGGTCACCGGTGTACATACCGCGGATTTGTGGCAGCGTCATGTGGCTCTCATCGATGATGAGCAGGTAATCATTCGGGAAGTAATCGAGGAGCGTCCAGGGCGCGGAGCCGGGCGCACGGCCATCCATATGGCGCGAATAATTCTCGATGCCGGAGGTGAAGCCGACCTCGCGGATCATCTCCAGGTCGTAGCGCGTGCGCTGCTCAAGGCGTTGCGCTTCGACGAGCAGGTTCTGTGCACGCAGGTGGGCGAGATGCTCTTCCAGCTCCGTTTCGATGGCCAGCAGGGCGGCATTGACGCGACTCTCATCAGCGATAAATTGGCGCGCGGGGTAGATGATGAGGCTGCGATGTTCGGTGATAATCTCGCCAGTGATGGGGTTGAATTCTCGGATGCGCTCGATTTCATCGCCATATAGCTCGATGCGAAAGGCGTTTTCGGCGTAGGCGGGCACGACCTCGATCGTATCCCCGCGCGCGCGAAAGCTGCCGCGACGCAGATCCAGGTCATTGCGCGCGTATTGGATGCGCACCAATCCGCTCAGGATGGCTTTGCGGCGCATCGTCCCCCCTACGCGGAGCTCGACCACCGATTTGCCCCAGGCCGTCGGGTCGCCGATGCCGTAGATGCAGGAGACGCTGGCCACGATGACGACATCGCGCCGATAGAGCAAAGAAGCGGTGGCCGAGAGGCGCAACCTATCGATCTGCTCATTGACCTTGGTGCTCTTCTCGATGAGCAAATCGTGCTGCGGGACGTAGGCTTCCGGCTGGTAATAATCGTAATAGCTGACGAAATATTCGACGGCGTTATGCGGGAAGAACTCCTTGAATTCGGCGTAGAGCTGAGCGGCGAGCGTTTTGTTATGGGCGAGGACGAGGGTGGGGCGTTGTACCTGGGCGATCACCCGGGCGACGGTGAAGGTCTTGCCGGTGCCGGTGGCGCCGAGCAGCGTTTGCGCGCGCAGGCCGCTTTCCAATCCGGCTACCAATTCTGCGATGGCCTGCGGTTGGTCGCCCGTGGGTTGGAAGGGGGAGACGACTTGCAAATCTGGCATGGCGCGTGACTCCGCTGAAGCGCTCTGGAGCAGGAGTATAATGGTGGGCAGTGGCGTGAGGGAGGGCGCATGGCGGAGAGGGACAGTTGCGTTGTCGGCGTGTTCTTCGGTGGGCGCAGCGTCGAGCATGATGTGTCCATCGTCACCGGCCAGCAGGTCATGCGCGCGCTGGACGAGGGCGGGCACCAGGTCGTTCCCATCTATATCGACCGCGCGGGGAGTCCCTTCAGTGGCGCGCCGCTGCGGGAGCTGGCGAATTTTGAGCGCGAGGATTGGCGGCGGCAAAAGGGCATCGAGCGCGTGCTGCTCTCACCCAATCCGCGCCAACATGGACTGATCATCGAGCCGCTCGCGGGTCGCTTCCGCTCTTCCAGGGTGCAGCGGTTGGATATCGTCTTCCCTACACTGCACGGCACGCACGGCGAGGATGGCACGCTGCAGGGCTTGCTCGAGCTGGCTGATATTCCCTATGTGGGCTGCGGTGTGCTCGCTTCGGCCATTGGCAACGACAAATGGATGACGAAGGCGGTCCTGCGTGCGGCGGGAATTCCGGTGCTGGACGATGTCAGCTTCCGGCGGGAGGAATGGCTCACCGACGCAGCGGCCGTGCTGGCGCGCGCGCGGGAAACGCTCTCGTATCCGCTGATCATCAAGCCCGCGCGGACCGGTTCCAGTATTGGTATCGGCTACGCGGAAGATGAAGAAACGCTGCGCGCCGCTGCCGAAATCGCCATCGCCTTCGATAGCCGCGCGCTGATAGAAGAGCGACTCTCCGATTGTCTGGAGATCAATTGCGCGCTGCTGGGGCAGGGGAAGGATGCGCGCGCCTCTTTGTTGGAACAGCCCTTATCGTATGAAGAATTCCTCTCTTATGAAGAGAAATACCTGCGAGGTGGCGAGGGCATGAAGAGCGCCGAACGCGTCGTGCCAGCGCCCATCAGCGCGGAGACGACGGCGGCGATGCAAGCGGCGGCGCGGGGTGCGTTTCGGGCGATCGACGGCCGCGGTACAGCGCGCATGGATTTCCTGTTGCGGCGGGACGAAAGCGCCTTCTATGTGAACGAGGTGAATACGATGCCCGGCTCGTTGGCCTTCTATTTATGGCAGGAGGAAGGCCTGACGCCAGCGGCGGTTTGCGGGGAGTTGTTGGAGATCGCCTTCGCCGCTCAGGCGGAGAAACGAGCCACGCGTTACGATTACCGCACGGCCCTGCTCGGGCAGGCGGCTGCGCGCGGCCTTAAGGGCGCGAAAGGCAGCAAGGCAATGACGCGCGAATAGCGACACGCTAGGAGCGCCCTGGGGCGGGCTGTATACTGCAGCCATGCCCTACCGAACCGAGGGGCCGCGCCTGCCCGTTCCTCAACTGGGCGCGAGCGGGATGGAATTGCCCAACCGCGGCGCGCGCCCTTCGCCCTGGCGTTTCCTCAGCGAACGCGCGTTGGACGCAATCCCCGGTCTGTTGACCTGGCTGGCTTTGGCGTTGTCGTTGCTCGGCGCGATCTTCCAGCCGCGCATCATCCTCTGGGTGGCGGCTTTGCTGGGTGCTTATATGGCCGGGCGCTTCATCCTGGCGGCGTTGGCGATCCAGATCGGCTATCACCGTATTGTCCACTGGCAAAATATCGATTGGCGCGCGCGTTACGAAGCAAATCGCGCTCCCGATTCGCTGCGCTGGGATGACGTGCACCACCTCGTGCTGTTGCCGAATTACCGCGAATCGCTAGCCGTCCTGCGCCTTACGCTGGGGGAGTTGGCGCGGCAAACAGGCGCGCGCGCGGCCATGACCATCGTGGTTGCTATGGAAGCGGGCGAGGATGAGGCCATCGCCAAAGGCGAAGCGCTGCAGCGCGAATTCCGCCCGCAATTCGCCCATCTCTATTTCACCGTGCACCCGCGTGGGATTCGTGGAGAGATCCCTGGCAAATCCTCCAACATCGCCTGGGCGGTGCGTTGGGCGCGGCGCAAGCTGGTCGAGGAGCATGGCTACATGGCTGAGCACATCCTGGTGACGACGATGGACGCGGACGTGGTCTGGCATCCGCGGCATTTCGCGGCGTTGACGGCGCTTTTCGCCACGCACCCGCACCGGCATGAGCGCTTCTGGCAGGCACCCATCCGCTACCACCGCAACATCTGGTCCATCAGCCCGCCGATGCGCCTGCTGAACGCTTATTCCGCGGCGATGGAGCTGGCTTATCTCTCCGCCGGTTGGTGGAAGGCGCTGCCGATTTCCTCCTATTCGCTCAGTTTGCGCCTGTTGCAAACCTGCGATTATTGGGATGTCGATGTCATCTCCGACGAATGGCATATGTTCATCAAATCATTCTTCTTGCGAGAGGGGCGGATCCGGCTGGAGCGGGTCTTCTTGCCCTTCACAGCGCTGGCGACGGGTGGCGACACGCTCTGGCAGGTGATCCGCAACCGTTACCAGCAGACCTTGCGCCATGCCTGGGGCAGCAAAGAAGTGGGCTATATGCTGGCGCGGATATTGGAGCATCCGGAGGTGCCCTTGCGGCGCAGCCTGAGCTACCTCTGGCGCGTGGCGCACGACATCCTGATGGGCGGCGCGGGTTGGGTGACGATCACGCTGGGCTCGCAGTTGCCTCTGCTATTGCATTCGGATCTGCTGCGGCAGCAATGGCGCGCGCCCTGGCAGGATGCGTCTTTGCTGGTCTTGCAGGTTGCCTTTGGCCTGGTGCTGCTGAGTGGCGTGCTGATTTGGCGGCAGGATGTGGCGGTGCGCCCGCCGCGCGAGCGGCCGATGCGGTTGGGCGAACGGCTGCTCGCGCTGCTGGCTTTCCCTTTGTTGCCCTTGTTGACGTTGCTCTTCGTCGGCCTGCCGGTCGTGCACGCGCAGACGCAGTTGCTCTTGGGTTTGCCGTTGCGATTTCGGGTTACGGAGAAGGGGTAGGGGGTATATCAAATACTAAATTAGTAGATATTGGTATAGAATTAGTACTTCGTAGAATGGAATCTGTGCTTCAAACTATCGTCTGCTTGTACCTTACCAACTACTAATCGCTATAATAAATTAAAACAACGAAACGTGAGTGAATTGTGTTTGAGAAAATAACACCGCCTGACACGAGTGATGTGCTAGCAGAAATTGTCGGCAATAGGCAATTGCTCGAGCAAATTTTGAGGAATAGCAAAGCCACCGACGACTGTGGCCACTACTTACATTGGGATTCTTTGCAATACAAAACTCCACCTGAAGATTTGACGAGTGAGCAATATTGGTTTGCTACCAAATTGGCTCGCCGAACCCAGCAAATTGAATTGCCTTTTCTTGATAAAGAAGGAAATCCATTTTATTACTCGCTGCCGGGGATTGTATTGGAAAGGCTCGCTGAAGTGGATAAGCGAGCGCCTGGTGATTTGTTGCCATTGCCAGCCAACGGTAATAAAGCGGTTTGGGACGAATATCGAGTCCGCGCTTTAATGGATGAAGCTATTTATTCCAGCTTGATTGAGGGCGCAAATACGACCAGGGCAGTGGCAAGGGAATTGTTAAAGTCGGGTAGGAGGCCGTTGGATCTCCATGAACAGATGATATGGAATAACTATGCCGCTGTGATGTTCGCGCAGGGTCATAAAGAGAATGAATTGACACCCGACTTGATTTTGCGCCTGCACCGAATTGTCACGAATAAAACCCTGCAATTTCCGGATGATGCCGGTCGTTTGCGGATGACGAATGATATCGTTATCAAGAACAACAGAACTGGTGAGATTATCCATGTGCCGCCTGCTGCCGAATCGTTGCCGGTGCGCATTCAACTGTTTTGTGATTTCGCCAACGATAAGATCCCCTCACTTTCTTACATCCATCCTGTAATCCGCGCGATATTGCTCCACTATATGCTCGCTTATGACCATCCATTTAGTGACGGCAATGGGCGTACAGCGCGTGGTCTCTTTTATTGGTCAATGGCACGGCAAAAGTATTGGTTGACGGAATATTTATCGATTTCCAGCATAATTTACCGTCCCAGTGAGTACTTCGAATATTTGCGAGCGTATCAGCATACCGAGACCGATGAGTACGACACCACTTACTTCATTCTTAACCAACTCACTGTGTTGTTGAAAGCGTATGATAGTTTTTCCGAACATGTAAAATATAAACACACTCAATTGATGGAAGCTAGAGATTGGTTGTCGGATACATATTGGCGCAACAAATTGAATCATCGCCAAATCAATCTAATCTTGGATGCACTCACAGATAGGGGGGGAAGCTATCTGATTAACCATCACAAGAGAGCCAATGATATCGCATATCAAACCGCTCGAACCGATTTGTTAAAACTTGCCGAGTACGGCTTATTGAAGAAAATAAAGCGTGGAAAGAGTCTTGTGTTTGAATCCCCCGACGATCTTTATTCCCGTTTGCGGCTTGCTACATCTGGTAAAATACTAAATTGACATGAATTAGTAGCAAATTAGTACTTCATGCGGTACCCAACTTGCAAGAGCGCATACAGGCATTAGAATAGTTTAATGTTATTCTATAGCACAGCGAAATTAGTACTTCACACATGAACCCCCAACGCCTCCAAAAAATCCTCGCGCAGGCGGATATTGGTTCCCGCCGCGCCTGCGAAGCGCTCATCGCTGAGGGGCGCGTCCGCGTCAATGGCCGTGTCGCACAGCTCGGGCAGCGCGCCGATCCACAGCGCGATCGCATCACCCTCGATGGTCGCCCCATCGCCGCGCCCGCCGCCCACTTCTATGTCTCTGTCTACAAGCCGCGCCACGTCCTCTCCACCAATGCCGCTCACCCGGGCGATGAGCGCCCCATACTGCGCGAGATGCTCCCCTTTTCCGGTCACCTTTACACAATCGGCCGCCTCGATGCGGCGAGCGAGGGCCTCGTCGTCTTTACGAACGACGGCGCACTCACGCAAGAACTCACCCACCCGCGTTTCCGCCACACGAAATCCTACCAGCTCATCGTCTATGGCCAGCCGAGCGCGGAAAAGTTGGTTGAATGGCGCGCTGGCGTCTGGCTTCTCGAAGAAAGTCATTCGGGCGGCCGGCCACGCCGCGTGAAATCTGCTCCTTGCTCCGTGGAGATCCTGGGCAAGCCGGGTAAGCAAACTACGCTGCGCGTCGTGCTGCGCGAAGGGCGAAAGCGGCAATTGCGGCGTATCGCCACACAACTCGGGTATCCGCTCCGCCGCTTGCAGCGCACGCATATTGGCCAGCTGAGCCTCGGTTCGTTGCGGCCCGGCGAATATCGCGTTCTTGGTGCGCCAGATATCGCCGCGATGCGACGGCCGGACCCATCCCTCACGAAGTGACGCAGACGCTACTCGAGCGCCGCCGCCAGCTGATCCGAGGACTCATCCGTCTACTGGCGTTTCGGGTAGTAGCGCGGGTGCGATTGGAAGGAGTCGGTCACCTGTCTAGGCGTGGGCCGCTCATCCTCATCGTCAACCACAGCAACGCTTTCGACCCGATTCTGGTGATGGGCGCGCTGACCGAGCGCTTCGCCATCCCGCTCTCCAAACGCGAGAATTTGCGCCACCCGCTATATGGTTGGCTGTTGCGGCTATATGCGCCCATCCCATTGCACCGTGACGCGATCGATCGGCCGGCGCTGGCGGCGGCTTTGCACCTCTTGCAGGGTGGTGGCGCGCTCATCGTGGCGCCGGAAGGGACGCGTTCGCCTGCCCTGCGTCGCGCCCGGACCGGCCTCGCTTACTTAGCTCTGAAGAGCGGCGCGCCCATCTTGCCCGTTGGCATCAGCGGCATGCAGCATTGGCCGCGCATCTTCCGTGGTCGCCGCGCGCGGGTTACAGTGCGTTTCGGCGCATCCTTTCGCGTCCGCCCGAGCGCCATAAGCCAAACAGGCCCGCCGCGCCGCGCCCTCTTGCGCCAAATCACGGATGAGAGTATGTATCAATTGGCGCGTTTGGTGGAGCCGGAGCTGCGCGGTGAATATGCCAACCTGGCGCAGGCGACGACCGAGACGCTCGAATTGATGACGACGAAGGGGGCGCCATGTGCGGCATCGTAGGTTATGTCGGGCCAGCGGAGGCGACGGCGCGCTTGCTTGCCGGGCTCGAGCAGCTGGCCTACCGTGGCTATGATTCGGCCGGCATTGCCGTGCTCAGCGATGGGCAGCTGGCGCGGCGGCGGGCGGCGGGCAAACTAAGCAACTTGCGTGATGCTGTGGCCGCTGATCCCTTGCGAGGCGCGCCTGGTATCGGCCATACGCGCTGGGCCACCCATGGCGACCCCACGCGCGAAAACGCCCATCCGCATTTCAGCATGGCGGGCGATTTCGCTGTCGTCCACAACGGCATCGTTGAGAATTACTTGCCCCTGCGCGCTGAATTGGCCGATGCAGGAGTCTGTTTCCAATCGCAAACCGATAGCGAGATCATCGTCCAGCTCATCGCGCATTATGCCGCGCAATTCGATGGCGATGGCGCGGCGGCGCTGGCGGCGACGGCCGAACGCCTCGCCGGCGCTGGCGCCATCGTCCTGCTGAGCCGCCTACAACCCGATCGGCTCTTCGCCGCACGCCTGGGCAACGCTGGCGGCATCACGTTAGGCATCGGTGAAGACGGCGGCTACCTCGCCAGTGATATCCCCGCCCTGCTGCCGCATACGCGCGAGCTGGTCTTTCTGGAAGATGGGCAGCTGGCTACCCTGCGTGCCGAACGAATCGAATTGCGCACATTGGCCGGCGCGCCGCTCCCCGCGACCACGCAACGCATTGCTTGGGACCCGCTCAGCGCTTCTCGCGGGCGCTTCAAGCATTTCATGCAAAAGGAGATTTTCGAGCAACCACGCAGCATCGCTGATACGCTGGGCGGGCGCATCGACCTGGCGCGCGGCGAGGTGCTCTTGCCGGAGCTGGCGCTCTCGCCCGAGAAGGCGCGGCAGTTGCGGCGCCTCGTCATCGTCGCCTGCGGTTCGAGCTATTACAGCGCGCAGGTGGGCAAATTCTTCTTCGAGCGTTGGGCACGCCTGCCGACGGAGGTCGATTACGGCAGCGAATTCCGTTATCGTCAACCGCCGCTGGATGAGCACACGGCCGTCCTGGCCATCACGCAGAGCGGCGAAACGGCGGATACGCTGGCCGCGATGGAGGAAGCGCGTGCCGGCACTTCGCGGCCGCAAGATGCACGTGCCGGCACTTCGCGGCCGGGAGACACGCGTCACGGGCCTGGCGAGAGGGCGCCCTTGCTCTGGTGCATCGTCAACGCCCTCGGTAGCCAGGCGCAGCGCATGGCCGATGCTTGTTTGCTCATGCGCGCGGGGCCGGAAATTGGCGTCGCCTCCAGCAAAACTTTCACCGCCAGCATTGTCACACAGCAATTGTTGGCGCTGGCATTGGCGGGCTGGCGCGGCACGTTGTCGGTTGAAGCGCGGGCCCAACATTTGCGCGAGCTGAGCTCGTTGCCGGCTCTGCTGGGTGAGGCGCTGCGGCTGGATGACGAATTGCGCGCCCTGGCTGGCCGCCTGCACCATCACCAACACTTCCTCTATCTGGGGCGCGGCGCGCTTTACCCCATCGCCCTCGAAGGCGCGCTCAAACTCAAGGAAATCAGCTACATCCACGCTGAGGGCTACCCGGCCGGCGAGATGAAGCACGGCCCCATCGCCCTGTTGGATGAAAAAATGCCTTCGCTATTGTTGGCATTACAGAATGGTTTGTATGAGAAGGTGCTCTCGCAATTGGCGCAATTGCGCGCGCGCGGCGGCCGCGTCGTCGCGCTGGGGACAGTGGGCGATTTGCATTTGGCTGAGCAGGCCGACGAGTGGATCGCGCTGCCGCCTTGCGAGGAGTCGGTGCAGCCGTTGCTGGCGACGGTGCCGCTGCAGCTGCTCGCTTACCACATCGCCGTGCACCGCGGCGCCGACGTCGACCAGCCGCGGAATCTGGCGAAGAGCGTGACGGTGGAGTAGGGGGTAGCGGTGACTCAGTCCGCCGCCAGGAAAGCCCGCAAGGTTTGCGCGTTGTTGATGGCGACCGCGCGCGCGCTGCGCTCCGTCCTCCGCAATAGCCCACTCAATATATTCTTTGCGCCGATCTCATAGAAGGAATCCGCTCCCGCCGCGAGCAGCCAGCGCGTGGTCTCGTGCCAGCGCACGCCGGCCGTCAATTGCGCCCGCAATTCCGCGCGGATCTCCATCTCCGTTTGGATGGGCTGCGCGCTCACATTGGCGATGATGGGGAATCGCGCGTCCTTTAGCGTCGTATCAGCCAAGGCGGCCGCGAAATCCGCCGCGGCGCTGGCCATGAGCGGCGAGTGCGTGGCCACGCTGACGTTCAGGGGCAAGACGCGGCGCGCGCCCGCCGCCCGCGCCCCCTCGCAGGCGATTGCCAATGTGGCGCGGTCGCCGCTGATGACCACTTGTGCGGGACAGTTGTCGTTGGCGATGACGATGGTGCCGCCATGTTCTTCGCGCACGGATTTGAGCAACGCGCGCGCGGCAGCTACCTCCAAACCGAGCAACGCCGCCATGCCACCGGGGCTGCTCTCGCCCGCGGCGCGCATCAATTCGCCGCGCCGGCGCACCAGCCGCAAGCCAGCACCGAATTCCAGGGCGCCGGCCGCCGTCAGCGCGGAGAATTCGCCAAGGCTATGACCGGCGGCGAAGGCGGGCGCGAAATCGGGACGGGCGGCGCAGATTGCTTCCCATAAGGCGACGCTATGGACGTATAGCGCGGGCTGGGCGGTGGCGGTGTCGTTGAGGGCAGCGGCCGGCCCTTCGAAACAGGTGCGCAGGAAAGCGGCGCCCAGCTCGGCTTCGGCGCGCTCGTAGATTTCGGCGGCGGCTGGGAATTCGCCGAGGAGATCGGCGCCCATGCCCACTTCTTGCGAACCCTGGCCAGGGAAGAGGAGGGCGATGCTCATCGCGACGCCACCATCCCGGATGAGTGTGGCTTTATTTGTCTTTGGGCGGGAGGAATTGCTCGCCGCGGTAGCTGCCGCAATTGGGGCAGACGCGGTGGGCGAGGCGGAATTCGTTGCATTCGCTGCAGCGCACCAGGCGCGGCTGCTTGAGGGCATCGTGCGCACGGCGGCGGTTGCGGCGGGCACGCGAGACTTTGCGCTTGGGCAATGGACCCACGGCGGGCTCCTGGCTGCTCATCTGCTTGAAGCGAGCAGCATCATAATGCACGGCGTCCGCCTTGTCAACGGCGTTCCGTCAGCCGCGTTCGCCCTCGTTCGGTTGGCAAATGTGTTAGAATCGCGCTCTATTCTGCTCGGTAAGGGAGCGGCCGGAGCGATGCGTTGAGCGCGGTGCGTCGGCATGTGCTCGCCAACGGCATGACGATCTTGCTTAAGGAAGTGCGGCACGCACCCGTGTGCAGCTGGTGGCTGCTCTACCGCATCGGTAGCCGCGACGAAGCGCCGGGGATGACAGGGACCGCTCATTGGGTCGAGCACCTGATGTTTCGCGGCAGCGGACGCTTTCCCATGGGCGCCCTCGATAATGCCATTGACCGCCTCGGTGGAGTCTGGAATGCGCAGACCGCGCAGGATTACACCGCCTATTATGCTACCCTGCCCGCCGCTCATATTAGCCTCGCCCTCGAAGCGGAAGCGGACCGCATGCGCAATTTGACGTTCGCGCTTGAAGACGTGGAAGCGGAGCGGCGAATTATCCTCTCCGAGCGGCAAAGCGCGGCCAATGACCCGCTCTTTGCCCTCGATGAGCTCCTGAATCATTACGCTTTCGAGGAACACGGTTATCGGCATGAGGTGCTCGGCGAAGAGGAAGACCTGCGCCGCCTGGGCCGCGATGCGCTCTGGAATTTTTATCGGCAGCATTACCGCCCGGCAAACGCGATCGGCGTTGCGGCCGGCGCCTTCGATAGCGAGGAAATGCTGGCGCAAATACGCGCGCTATATGAAGGAATTCCCGAAGAAGGCGCGCCGCTTCCATCTCCGTCCGCGCGCGTCGAACCGCCGCAAACGAGCGAGCGCCGCTTCCAAATTGAGGGTGAGGGCGAGAACGCGTTCATCGAAATTGCCTATCGCGCGCCGCCCGCTGCGCACGAAGATTGGTTCGCGCTGGCCGTTTTGGGCAGCCTACTCGCCGGCCCCAGCGGCCCGGGCAGCGGCAACGTGGATAACCGCACCTGCCGCCTTTACCGCGCGCTCGTGAAATCTGGCCTCGCCGTCGCCGTCGATGGCAACCTCAGCCCGCGCTGCGATCCCTACCTCTATAACCTGACGCTCACTGTACAGCACGGGCGCGATTTGGCCGAGGTGGAGGCGGCGGCGCTGGCAGAAATTGGCCGCTTGCGGGCGGGCGATTTGGGCGAAGAAGAAATCGCCCGCGCCAAAAAGCAAACGCGCGCCCTCTTTGCCTATAGCGCCGAGGGCGTTACGGGGCAGGGTTTCTGGTTGGCCTTCGCCGAGAGTTTTGCCGGCTATCGCTGGTTTGAGGATTATGTGGAGCGCGTCGCCGCGGTCACTTGGGAGCAGGTGTTGGCGGCGGCGCGCCGCTATTTGCGGCCGGAGCAGCGCATCGTCGGTTGGCTGTGCGCTCGGTCAGGATGAGCGCCTACCCCAGCACGGCGGATGTGCGCCGCGCGCAGTTGGATAACGGGGCCGTGTTGCTCGCGTATGAAAACCGCGCCGCGCCTTCGGTGGTATTGGTCGGTTCGCTGGCAGCTGGCGCGCAATATGAAATGAGCGAGCCGGCTGGCCTGGCCAGCATGACGGCCCAGGCTCTCATGCGCGGCTGCGCGGCATATGATTTTGACGAGCTCCACTACCGGTTGGAGGGAATCGGCGCCGATCTGCAATTCAGCGCCGGTAGCCACAAAGTCAGTTTCTTTGGCAAGGCTCTGGCGGAAGACCTGCCCATTCTGGCGGAAACGCTCGCCGCTGCCCTGCGCGCGCCCAGCTTCCCAGAAGGCGAAATCGATATCCTGCGCGACGAGACGCTGACCACGCTGCGCTATTACCAGCAAGATACGGGTTGGCGCGCGGGCGAGGCCTTCAACCGCCAGCTCTATCCGCCCGCTCACCCATACCATGAAGATGTCACCGGGCGGCTGGAGACGGTCGCCCAACTCAGCGCGGAAGATTTGCGGCGCTTCCATGAGCGAGTCTATGGGCCGGCGGGTCTAGTCATCACGGTCGTGGGCGCGGTGGATGCGGCAGTGGCGATAGATTTGTTGGCTGCGCAGCTGGCTGATTGGCGGCCGGCCGCGCCGCCCCAGCCGCAGGTCATTGCGGTGCCCATCCCGCCCCTACGCGAAATCCGCCGCGAGCGCGTCGCCATCCCCGGCAAGACGCAGACGGATATCGTGATGGGCGTAGCTGGCCCCTCGCGTTTCGCCGCCGATTACCTGCCGGCCAGCCTGGCGAATAGCGTGCTAGGTCAATTCGGCATGATGGGCCGCATCGGCGAGAGCGTGCGTGAGCGTCATGGCTATAGCTACTATGCCTACAGCCGCGTCGAAGGGGGTTACGACCGCGGTGGTTGGAGCGTGCTGGCTGGCGTGGGGCCGCAATACGTGGCGCCGACCCTGGAATTGCTGCGCAAAGAGATACTCGCTATGAGGCGCGAGCCCATTAGCGCCACCGACCTCGCAGATAATCAGGCTTATTTTAAGGGGCGCCTGCCCTTACAATTGGAGACTAATGAGGGCATCGCTGGCACGCTCTTGACCATGGAGTGCTTCGATCTGGGGATCGATTACTTGTTGGAATATGGCGCGCATATTGACCGTATCACTCGCGAGGATGTCCTTCGCGCTATGCAGCGTTATTGGCCGGAGGATGGCTATGTCCTGGCTACAGCGGGGCCAGAAAGCGGGTAAGGTAGTGAAGTTGTATAAGGTTGGTATCATCGCTTTCTTCTGCCTTTTTGCGGTGGCCTGCGCGTCGCATGACTCCTCTTCACCAGAATCGTCTTCCCGGGCAGAGTCGGAATCTCCACGACCATCTTTCGTCACATCGATTCCGGATGCACAAAACGTACAACTAACGTTAATAGCGGATGGTTTTGATAGGCCGCTCTTCGTTACCCATGCTGGTGATGGCAGTGGGCGTCTCTTTGTGGTCGAGCAATCCGGATTCATCCATATCATCAAGAATGGTGAGGTCCTAGAAGAACCGTTCCTCGATGTCAGCCAAATTGCGCATTGGCTTTATGGATATGATAACATGTCTGGCTATTCTGAAAATGGTTTGCTTGGAATGGCATTCCATCCCAACTATTCAGAGAATGGTTACTTTTTCATCAACTACACAGATTATGAAGGCGATACAGTGCTCGAACGCTATCGAGTGAGCGAATCCGATCCGAACCGTGCGGATCCAGAAAGCGGGCAGTTCATCCTCACAGTGGATCAGCCTCACCAAGTGCACAATGCCGGAATGCTGGCTTTTGGTCCGGATGGATATCTGTATGTAGGACTTGGTGACGGTGGTCGTGGTCACAGTGCAAATGGTCAGCAACTTGACACTCTACTTGGCAGCATCTTAAGAATGGATATACATGTTGAAGAAAAAACAGGTTACTCTGTCCCATTAGATAACCCCTTTGTAGATGTGAAAGACGCACAGTCGGAAATCTGGGCATATGGTTTACGAAATCCCTGGCGCTTCAGCTTTGACCGGGTTACAGGCGACCTATGGATAGGTGATGTAGGTGAACGGTTGTATGAGGAAGTGAATTATCAACCGGCAAGCAGCAAAGGTGGTGAGAATTATGGCTGGCCGGACTGGGATGCATTTGAGTTAAATGTAAACACAGGGCAATATTCGGTTCCATTCGTAATGACATCAGCACCTGTGTTTGTTTACTCTCATGAACATGGGATCGCGATCACAGCAGGGTATGTCTATCGGGGCGACGCGATTGAGGACCTTTACGGCGTTTTTCTCTTCGGCGATTTCGGAAGTGGGCGCATCTGGACGATCTATCGTCGGGAAGACGGCGGTTGGCAGGTGAACGAATATATGGATACGGAGCACTTCATCAGCTCCTTCGGCGAGGACGAGGCAGGTGAGCTGTATTTGGTAGATTATTTTGCTGGCAGTGTCTGGCAATTTCTTCCCAGTGGGTGAGGCATGCGACGAATTGATTTCCGCCCAAGCACGGTATTAACCTTACTCGCGCTGCTCGTCTTTGCTGCGCCGGTCTTCGCGCAAGAGACACCTGACCCGGGGCAACTGCACCTAGTAGAAATCGCGCGCGGTTTCTCGCGGCCGCTCTACGTCACGCACGCGGGCGATGGCAGCGGCCGCCTCTTCGTCGTCGAGCAGGCGGGGCGCATCTGGGTTGTGCGCGATGGCCAAACCACCTCGCAGCCTTTCCTGGATATCGGCAACTGGTTGCCCTGGGAGGTGCATACTTCCGGTTTCACTGAGCGCGGCCTGCTCGGTCTGGCCTTTCACCCCAATTACGCCGAGAACGGCTATTTCTTCCTCCATTACAACGACGAACGAGGCGATACTGTCCTCGCTCGCTTTCAAGTGAGCGAGGAAAACGCTGACCGTGCTGACCTGCTCAGCGCACAAACCCTCTTGACTGTTCTCCAGCCTTACGCCAACCACCAGGGCGGAACAGTGACGTTCGGTCCCGATGGCTATCTCTACCTGGGTCTCGGCGACGGCGGCTCGGCGGGCGACCCCTGGGGCAACGGCCAGCGGCGCGATACGCTGCTCGGCACCATCCTGCGGCTCGATGTGGGCGTTGAAGAACGAGCCACGTACTCCATCCCGCCCGATAATCCTTTCGTGGGGGATGCGGCCGGGGCGGCGGAAGTCTGGGTCTATGGCTTGCGCAACCCCTGGCGCTTCAGCTTCGACCGCGAGACGGGCGACCTCTTCATCGGCGATGTCGGCCAGAACCAGTGGGAAGAAATCAGCTATCGACCGGCGGGCAGCGCCGGCGGCGAGAATTATGGTTGGAATGCCTTCGAAGGCTACACGCTCTTTGCGGGTGGCTTGCTCTTCGAAGAGACGACGGCGCCCATCGCCATCTATCCGCATCGCCTCGGTAATTCGGTTACGGGCGGTTATGTCTACCGGGGCGCAGCGCTGCCCGGCTTGCGCGGCGCCTATCTCTTCGGCGATTTCGGCAGCGGGCGCATCTGGACAACCGTGCCAAATGGAGTAGGTGGCTGGCAGACGAGCGAATTCATGCTCACTGCACACGCCATCAGCTCCTTCGGGGAGGACGAAGCAGGCGAGCTATACCTGCTCGATTACGCGGCGGGCAGCCTCTGGCAATTCGCGCCGAGAGAGTAGGTATGGCGCTGCTGCGATTCTTCAATCAGCATTCGGCTTTCCTGGCAGCGCTGGCATTGGTGGCCGCGCTGGAGGCGCTTTTTGGCGCGGTCAGCTGGCCGCTCGTGCTGGCGGCAAATCGCCTCAAACGTCGCTATGATGGCCGCTTTCGGGTACAGCGGCTGGATGTGATGGATGTGGAAGGCACACGCGCGCGACGGGAATTGGGCCTGCAATTCGTGCCCGCCTATGTCTTGCTGGACGCCGCTAGCGAAGAGCGCTGGCGCGAAAATGTTCCGCTGAAACCCGCCAATCTGCGCGCTGTCGGCGTCTAAGCTATTTGCATGAGTATCCTGCTGTTCTTTGTTGATGGCATCGGCCTCGGCGAAAACGATGCGAGCGTGAATCCTTTCGCCGCGGCCCGTTTGCCGACCCTGCACGAATTGAGCGGCGGCCGGCCCTGGTTGCGTGGGCGGGGCCCCTGGAGGAGCGAACGGGCCATCATGTTGCCGACTGACGCGTGCCTCGGCGTGCCCGGCCGGCCGCAAAGTGCTAGCGGCCAGGCGGCGCTGCTCACTGGCGTCAACGCGCCGCAGCTCCTCGGCGAGCATTATGGCCCGCGCCCGGACGCCCGCCTGCGCGAATTGCTGCGGCGCGATAACCTCTTCCAGCGTATCGTCGCCAGCGGCCGGCGTGCCGCAACGTTAGAGGCCTATCCGCCCTCCTTTCACTCAGCCGTTGCGCGGGGGAAGCGACTACCGGCCAGCTTGCAATACGCGGCCCTGGCGGCTGGGCTGAAGTTGCGCGATGCAGAGGATTTGCGGCGTGGCGTGGCCCTGCCGGGCGATTTCACCGGCGCCGCTTGGCGGCGGCATTATGACCCGCAGTTCAAGCTGCTTACGCCATGGGCCGCCGGTGAGCGCCTGGCGCAACGCGCGCGCGCTTATGATTTCAGCGCCTTTTCCTATTGGTGGACAGATGTGGTCGGGCATCGTGGCGATATGGCGGCGGCCGTCGCGCAGTTAGAGTTGCTGGATGCGGTGCTGGCGGGCGCGTTGGCGGGTTGGGATGTGGCGCGCGATACGCTCATCCTCACCAGTGACCACGGCAACCTCGAGGCGATGGACCACGGCAAGCACACCGAAAATGAAGTGCCGACCTTGCTCTTTGGCGCGGCGCGGGACGCATTTCATGAGCCGCTTTCGCTCGTAGATATCGCGCCAACGATCGAGCGCATCCTGGGCATCGCGAGACGCGCTCCCAGTTGACGGGTGGCCCGCGCTCCTTTACAATGCGGGCGATGTTTACCAATCTCAGCGAACGATTGCAGGGAGCGCTGGGGCGGTTTTCCGCGCCCGGCCGGCTCAAAGAAGAGGACGTCGCGCGCGCCTTGCGGGATGTCCGCCTCGCCTTGTTGGAGGCGGATGTCGCCCTGCCCGTCGTGAAGGAATTCATCGCTCGCGTCCGCGAACGCGCCGCCGGCGTCGAGATCCACCGCGCCCTCAACGCCGGCCAGCAAGCGCTGCAGATCGTCCATGAGGAGCTCATCGTCACCCTGGGCGAACCGGGGCGGCTGGATTTCTCGCGCGGGCAGCCACCGCATGTCCTCCTGCTCGTCGGGTTAAATGGCGCCGGCAAGACGACGACGGCCGCCAAATTGGCGATCCAATTGCGGCGCGAAGGCAAGACACCCTTCCTTGTTGCGGCGGACACGCACCGCCCTGCCGCCATCGAGCAGCTGCAGACGCTTGGGCGGCAGATTGACGTGTCGGTCTATGCCGAAGCGCCCGCTGTGCCCGCGCCGCAGGTTGCCGAGCGTGGCGTGGCGGCGGCGGTCGCGGCGCGCGCCAGCGTCTGCATCGTCGATACTGCCGGCCGCACGCAAATTGACGAAGGGTTGATGGACGAGCTGGCCGAAGTAGCGGCACGGATCCGGCCGGCGGAAACGCTGCTCGTCGCCGATGCGATGACTGGTCAGGAAGCGGTGAATATCGCGCGCGGTTTCCACGAGCGCGTACCCTTGACGGGCCTCATCCTCACCAAGGTGGATGGCGACGCGCGCGGCGGCGCGGCGATCTCCATGCGCGCGGTCAGCGGCGTGCCCATCCAATTCCTGGGCACCGGCGAAGGGCTGGATGGCCTGGAGCTATTCCACCCGGAGCGCCTATCCTCGCGGATTTTAGGCATGGGCGATGTCCTCACGCTGATCGAGCGCGCGCAGGGTCAGTTCGACGAGCGCGAGGCGGAACAGCTACAGGAAAAGCTGCTGCGCAACCGCTTCACGCTGCAGGATTTTCTCGAGCAGATGCAGCGCATCCGCCGCATGGGTTCGCTCACTTCGCTGCTGGGGATGATGCCGGGGCTCGGGCGCCTGGCTGACCAGGTGGATTCGGAAGAGATGGACGGCCGCATCCGTCAGGTGGAGGCGATCATCCACTCGATGACGCCGGCCGAGCGGCAAGATCCGCGCGTCCTGAACGCGTCGCGGCGGCGGCGCATCGCCAGCGGCAGCGGCACGCAGGTGCGCGATGTCAACCAGTTGCTCAAGCAATTTCGGCAAATGAAGAAGATGATGGGCCAACTTGGTGGCGCGCTCGGTGGCGGCAAATCGTCACGGCGCTTGCCCCGCGGCGCCCAGCGGCAATTGCGGGCCCTGCAAGGCGCCTCGTTGCCGCCCCAATCGTAGATCAGGGAGTACGCATTCGATGGTGAGATTAAGGCTACGGCGCATTGGCCTCAAAGGCCAGCCGAGTTATCGTATTGTGGTTACCGATAAGCGCAGCCCGCGCGACGGTCGTTTCCTCGAGATCATCGGG
This sequence comes from Phototrophicaceae bacterium, assembly GCA_965237765.1. Taxonomy (GTDB): domain Bacteria; phylum Chloroflexota; class Anaerolineae; order Aggregatilineales; family Phototrophicaceae; genus WTGJ01. Next base: position 698,693 of record OZ250157.1, on the reverse strand, counting down.
CACCACAACCCGCGCACCGAACCCACTACCGATGTAGTGGATGAGGCGCGCGCGCTGCATTGGCTGGGTGTCGGCGCGCAACCGAGCGAGGCCGTGCAACGCATCCTGAACCGCACTGGCACCCAGGGTCGTTTCGAGCGCCTGAAAGCCGGTGAAGAGCTGGATGCCCTGCTCGCCGAGGCCGCCGCGGCCGTCAGCGAAGTGTCGCCGCGGACGCGCTTTCCCGCCCCCGGCCCCGGCGAATCCAAGAAGAAAGCGCGTGAACGAGCCGCCCTCGCCGCCGCTGAAGCCAACTGAGGGCGCCGAGCGCAACGCGCTGAATTCGTTACCCAGTAGGAGGGCGCCGCCATGGAGCGAGAGCTCGTCACTTATATCGCGCAGGAGCTGGTCGCCGACCGCGAGAGCGTGGAGGTGCGCAGCCGCATGACGCGGGACGCGCTCATCCTGGCGCTCAAAGTGGCGCCGGGGGATATGGGGCGTGTGATCGGGCGCAACGGCCGCGTCGCCAATGCCATCCGTACCGTGCTGCGCGCCAGCACACGCCTGCGCGACAAGCGAATCCTGCTCGATATTGACTGAAGCGGCGGCGGCCCCCGCTCCGGCCTATTTATTGCTGGGGGAAATATTGCGGCCCCACGGCGTAGGCGGCGAGTTGCGCATGCGCCCGCGCACCGGTTATCCCGAGCATCTGGCGGCGCGCGAACGCGTCTTCCTCGGGCGTGGCGTGCATGATCCGACGGCGCGTGCCTATCGCCTGAGCGGCCTGCGCTGGCATGGGCGCTACGCTTTGCTCACGCTTGCGGGAATCGCCGACCGAAGCGCGGCCGATGCCCTGCGCGGTTTATACGTGATGTCGCCGCTGGCGGAGGCCATCCCCCTCGAAGAAGGCGAATATTACCTCTTCCAGATCATCGGCGCGCGCGTGGAAACGACGGACGGCGAAGCGCTCGGCACCCTCGTCGATGTGCTGGAGACCGGCGCGAACGATGTCTACATCCTGCGCGGCAGTGACTACGGTGAGGTGTTGCTGCCGGTAACGGAAGAGACGGTGGTCGAGACGGATATCGCCGCGGGGCGCGTGGTCGTCGCGCCGCCGGCCGGCTTGCTGCCGCCGCGCCCCGCATGAATTTTCAGGAGATGATCCTAGCGCTGCAGCAATTCTGGGCGGCGCAGGGTTGTGTTCTCTGGAATCCGTATAACGTTCAGGTCGGCGCCGGCACGAACAATCCGGCCACGCTGTTGCGCGTGCTCGGGCCGGAGCCCTGGCGCGTCGCTTATGTCGAGCCGTGCATCCGCCCTGACGACGGCCGCTATGGCGAGAATCCCAACCGCATGCAACGCTTCCTGCAATACCAGGTCATCCTCAAGCCGGAGCCCGGCAACCCGCAGGAGCTCTACCTGGAGTCGCTGGCGGCGCTGGGCATCCACGCGCGCGATAACGACATCCGCTTCGTGGAGGATAATTGGCAGAGCCCGCCGCTGGGCGCCTGGGGTCTGGGCTGGGAGGTCTGGCTGAACGGGCAAGAAATTGCCCAGTTCACCTATTTCCAGCAGGCGGCCGGCTTGCCCTGCGACCCCGTCTCAGTGGAGATCACTTACGGCCTCGAGCGGATGGCCATGGCCATCCAGGGCGTGGATTCCGTCTGGGATGTCTGCTGGCAGGGCGAGCTGACCTACGGCGATGTCTTCCGCGATGAAGAGCGCGCCTATTGCCAGTACTATTTTGAGATCGCCGACGTGCGGGAACTGCGCGCCGTTTACGATTCCTACCAGAAAGAGCACGAGCGGGCGTTGGCGGCGGGGGCGGTGCTGCCCGCTTACGATTACGTGTTGAAATGCAACCACATCTTCAACGTGCTGGATGCGCGCGGCGCGGTGGGCGTGACCGAGCGGGCGCAATTCTTCCGCACGATGCGCGGCATGACGCTGGCCTGCGCGCGCGCGTATTTGGCCGAGCGCGAGGCGCTGGGTTTCCCGCTGCGAGAGAAGCTGGCGAAGCAATGGCCGGCCGTCGTCGCGCCGGAGCCGGAGGCGGATGGCATTGTCGAGACGGGCGAACACGCTGATTTCTTGCTGGAGATTGGTGTGGAGGAGTTGCCGCCTGAGCATCTGCAAGCGGTGGTAGAACAATGGGAAGAATACTTTGAAAGTAACTCAAACCTGTATCCTGATATTTTTATTACGCCTCGTAGACTGAGCGTTTTTCAAAGAAATGTTGGTGCTCGGCATTTAAAAGTTGAATCGGTGCACCGAGGGCCACCTACTAAAATTGCTTTTGATGAAGCGGGAAATCCTACTGCTGCCGCTTTGGGTTTCGCCCGCAGTAAAGGGGTAGCGCCTAAGGATTTAGATAAAGCAGAAATCGATGGTGGCGAATATGTGGTGGCTCAAGTAAAGCGACCCATCCAAGAAGTTCTGGTGGAACGCATCCATGAGATGTTTGACGCCATTCGCTTCCCGCGGACCATGCGCTGGAATGAAACCGGCGCAGAGTTCTCCCGGCCGATCCGTTGGGTGGTTGCGCTTTGGGGGAAGCAAGTCATCCCGGTTCAATTGGCTGGCATTCCAGCAGGGCGCGTCACACGTGGTCACAGGAGGGAAGGTTCGCCGCCGATAGAACTTTCCTGCGCGGGTGAATACCTCGATGAAATGAAAGAATGCGGCATTCAACTCAGCCAAACCAAACGGCAACATAGCATCCAAGAACTGTTTGAGCCAGAGAACAATTCGGATATCGATTCAATATGGGAGAAAGTGCCTAACGATGATGTGTTGTTGGAAGAGGTAACGAACCTGGTTGAGAATCCCACTGTTCTACGCGGCAATTTTGACAAACAGTTTCTCCAGTTACCGGACGTCGTTTTGACGACCGTGATGAAAAAGCACCAGCGATATTTTCCAATTAGGTATAAGTTCGGGCACCTGCAACCGAGTTTTCTAGTGGTTTGTGATGGCCCAGCTGACAAGGACAAGCAAATACTTCGCGGAAACGAGCAGGTTCTGGCCGCTCGCTTCGCCGATGCCCAATTCTTTTACGAGCAAGACCGCAAACAACCGCTGGAAGCTTACTTGCCGCGCTTGGAGACACTCACCTTCCACGAGAAGCTGGGCTCGATGCGCGATAGACGTGAGCGTTTGGAAAAGTTGGTCACGCCGCTCGCTGACCTATTGGGATTCAAACCATCCGATACAGAAATTGCCCGTCAGGCAGCCCGTTTGTGCAAGGCTGACTTGGCGACGCAAATGGTCGTCGAGCTGACCGCGCTGCAAGGGGAAATGGGCCGCATCTACGCGCTGGAAGACGGTATCGCCGAAGAAGTAGCCCAGGCGATCTACGAGCATTGGCTGCCGCGCCAAGCCGGAGACGAGTTGCCACAAAGCAAGCCTGGCATCCTGCTCGCCCTGGCGGACCGGTTGGATAGCCTGGTGGGCTTGATGGGGGTGGGAATAAAGGCAACGGCTTCATCGGATCCGTATGGCCTCAGGCGATCGGCACTAGGAATTATCCGAATGCTGGTAGAACGAGAGATTGATGTTTCGTTACCGAATCTCTTAGAAATTGCTAAGCTGACTCAGCCCTTTTCTCTGGAAGATGAGATAACAAACGCCTTTCGTTTTTTTATGCGTGAACGCCTATACCATTGGTTGATCGAGATAACCCCGGGCATAGTATTATCTGAGAATGGAAGTCATCCTTTCACAGTGACTCGCATATCTTCTTCAGGCTATGCCATAGATGCCATTAACGCCATAATTGATATGCATATGGATCGGCCCTTGCGAGCAAAACGCGCTTTAGACCAGTTGATCCCGTGGCTTGACAAAGATAGTTGGAATGACGTATTGAATGGATACGCCCGCTGTGCGCGAATTACCAAGGACGTATCCTCGGATTTTCACATCAACACCACCCTCCTCAAAGAGCCGGCCGAGATCGAACTACACAAGGAATACCAACTGACGCGAGAAACGGTTGCCAGTGATAAGACCGTCGATGCTTTCCTCAGTGCGATCGAAACCATGCTCCTCGCCATTACGCGGTTTTTCGATGAAGTCCTGGTGATGGCCGAGGATGAGGATATCCGCCGCAACCGTTTGGCCCTCTTGAAGGGCATCAGCTCTCTCTCGGATGGCATCGTAGACTTGAGCAAAATGCGCGGCTTCTGATGTCTGCCCCCGCCATCGCCGTCCGCCAGGAGCAGGCCGCCGACCTGCGCCTGCCGCGCTGGGCGCGCCGCTCGCATCCGGTCGTCCGTCGCCAGCTCGGCCTCAACTGGCACACGCTCGCGCCGGATTACGGCAATCTCCTGCGCATCTACCTGCTGCAAGTGGCCCTCATCGCCGCCACTTTCATCGTGCCCTTCCTCTTCAATATCATCGTGCCGCTGGTCATGGCCGTCATCATCTTCCTGCCGCTGGCCCTGGCCGCTTATGGCTATAGCCTCTATCGCATCGCCGCCGTCGCTTCCTACCAGATGGCGCGCGAGGCGCGACAAGAGAGCGTCGAGCTGCTGAAGATATTGCCCATGTCCTTGCGGGAGATGTTGCTGGCGCAGGCGGCAGCGGCAATGTGGAAGCGCGTCGACCTCATCAGCACGCTGCTCACGCTGGGTGCCTTCCTGAGCTTGCCGGGCGTGATGGCCCAATACGCCAACCTCTGGTCGCCTTATGATTTCCCCTTCTTTTCGCGCGCGGCGATGGCCCTTGGCCTGGCCTCGCTCTTGCTGCGCTTAGTGTTGGAGCCCTTCATGGTGAGCGTCATCGGCGTGGTGATGGGCGTGGCGATGCCCTACCGCGCCGCCTCGGTGCTCTGGTCGCTGGGCATAACGGGGATGTATTTCCTCCTCTTGAACCTGATCCGCCGCTTGCCCCTGGCCGATCCGGCGCGCTTTGCGGTAGAAATCGTGTTGCCGCTGGTGGCGCCGCTGGTGGTGGTCTGGCTGTTGTTGCGCCTGGCCATCTTCTTGTTGCGGCCGGATTAGGCGACGTCGATGTCCATTACCCTGCGTGAGCGGATGGAATCGGAGCTGATCGACCGGGCGCACACGGTGGATCAGCATCTGCCGGCCTGGGCGCGGCGCGGCAACCCCATCGTGATGCGCCACCTGGGCGGTTGGTATCGCGCCGAGTTGCCGGAAGTCCGCTCTTTGTTGCGCCTCTATTTCGCGCAAATCATCATTTTGTTGCTCTCTTTCGTCGCGCCTTTCGTCTTCGTTGTCATGATCCCCTTCATGACGGCTTGCCTTTTCCTGTTGCCTTTCGGCTTCTATTACTACGCGCGCATGCTGCTGCACATCATGGCCGATGCCGTCGCAAATGTGACGGAGGAGCTACGCGGCAATACGCTGGAGCTGTTGCGGACAACGCCCTTCGAGCTATACGAGATCCTGTTGAGCAAGGCGGCGGCGGCGCTCTGGCGACAAATGGGCATCCTCTCGTCGTTGTTGCTCTTCGTTTCCTTCGTCAGCTTGCCGGTGCTGGCGGTGCAGGTTTTTGGCGAATGGCCGCTGCAGGAATACCCGTTGGTTTCGCGTTTGGCGCTGATGAGCAGCTTGACAAGCGTGCTCCTGCGCCTCGTCCTTGAGCCCGTGATGATCGCCATCACCGCCATCGCCCTCGGCGTTTCGCTGCCCCATCGTGGCATCGCGACGGTCTGGACCGTGAGCGTGATGGCCTTCTATTACCTGCTGATCAATTTGCCGCGCCTGTTGCCGTTGAGTTGGCCCTTACGCTTCGCTGTGGAATATTTGCTGCCCGTCGGATTGCCCGCGTTGCTGACTTTGCTCTTCATGCGCTATGCGATCTACGCGATCATGCGCGACAATACGGGTTGAATTGCGGCGCTGAACCGCGCGATGTGCGAGCGAAGCGAGCGCGAATCACGCCGCTCGTGAATGATCAGCCAGCCCACCCCCAGGGCACACCGCGCCGCTCGAAGGCGTGAATCAGTAAGTCTTGTTCTGTCGTTTCGCCGCCGTGGGAATGGATGGCGGCCAGGGCCTGCGCGCGGTGGTCGGTAGCGTGGTTGCAGATCTGCAGCAAGCCCTCGGCGACTGTGACGCAGGCGTTCTCGTCCTCCCAGAACGGCAAATGCGTCTCGCGCGCCAACTCTTCCTCATCCAGCTTCTCGAGCAATTCGGCGGCGACCGTCTCGGTCTGCTCCAACCAGGGCAGGATGGCATCACGCGAGGCGAGGTCTTCGTCATCCAGCAGGCGCAGCTCGCCATCATTGAGGTAATGAAGCCACCAGAATTGGACCTTGACCAAATGCGCGAGTTGCGCGTGCACCGAGCCGAGCGAATAGGCCACCGGCGCGAAATATTCCTCATCAGAGAGGGTGGCGGCGCAAGCGTGCACGCGCCGCGTTGCCCAGGCGTTGTAGCGCAACAACGTCTCGATGATTTCGCGGGAATCAGTCATGCAATGCTCCTCATGCAGTCTGGCCGGCTCTGCGGATTATCGCGCCCATTCTAGCGCGGGCGCCGGCCCGTATCAGCCGTGCACGATGAATTTTATAGGCAAGGGCGGCGCCAGGCCAACGCGGCGGGCGTCCAGATAGGATTGCAAGATGCGCTGGGCGGCCCAATCATCGAGCGGCGCGCGCGGGGAGTGGCCCTCGACGCGGCCGAGCGCGGCCGCCTCGGCGCTCGTCAAGGTCTCGTCCCAGAGCAGCGCTGGCAACGCGCAGGCCGCGGCGAATCGCTCCGCCCAAATGCGCATGCTGGCCGCAGCGGGGTGGGGGCCGCTCGCGTCCCCCCCGGGAATGCCGACCACCGCGCCGACGAGCCTCTGGGCCGCGATGATCTCTCGGAAACGCGCGAAATCCTCCGCGCGGGAACGCCGCCGCCAGACCAGCAAAGGTCGCGCCACGAGGCCCAGCGCGTCACATACCGCCAGGCCGATGCGCACGTGGCCATGATCAACACCGAGCAAGCGACCAGGCGGGGGCAGCGTCATGGCGCCTCGGGCAGGGCAGTAGTGATGGTGATGCGTTCCGCCCAGAAGGGCAGGCGGCCGAACCAGGCGGGGGACAGCTCCATCTCCGGCGGCGAGTCCGTATCCAACAGCGCGTTATCCGCCAGCCAGCGCGCCGCATCCACCAGTCTGCGGCCAGCCAGCGGCGCGCGATAGTCCGCGACCGATAGCTCCGTGGCGTACTGTGCCGTAGCCTGCAGCATGAGCGTTACGCTGCCATCCTCGTTCGCCGCGGCCACCGCGCAGCAATCCACCCGCGTCCGTTCGGGCAAGAAAAGCTGGCCTCTCGATCTGGCGGCGGAAAGCTGCGCCAGAGCGACCTGCTGTACGTCTGACTGGCGGTAAGCGAGGGCTACGACCTCCGCGTTCAACGTCAGCGTAACTTCATCGACGATTTCGCCCACTCCTGCCGAGTAGCGCGCCCAACTTTCCTGCTGGCGTGCCGGCGGGATGACGAGCGATTGCAAAATGATGGTTTGTCCGGGCTCTAGGCGCGCGGACATCTCTGCATATGCCACGGCGCTGATTTCGCTTTCCAGCTGGGAGCGCAGAGCGGCCCAATCGGCTGCGGTGACGACGGAGTAGGAGGCGTCCCGCCCGCCGCCGGTCGCTTCGACGTTGACGACGCGCACGCTCTCGGCGAAGGGCGCGGCGACCACTTCGATGGCGCCGGCCGGCAGGTTGCCGCGCTTGCCGGCGGAGGATTGTTGCGCTTCGATCGTGACGTTTACCGTTAAGCCGAAACCCGCCGGCACGCGCGCCGCCGCTGTCGTGCGGAATCGGTGTGGCGGCTCGTCGGCGGTGGCCAGCGCCGTCCCGGCCGGGATGACGATTTCGCGCGTCGTGCGGTTGGTGAAGGTGACGACGCCGCTGGCCAACGACTGTGGCTGGACGGTGCTGCCGCTGCTCGCGCGGCGGGCGCTCAGCTCTCGTTCCACAACGAATTGGGTCACCGGGATGGCGCCCGCTTCGAAATCGATGGCGCCGATGTTAGGGTCGGCGCGCAGGAGAATATTCCGCTCGATCACGCTGAGGCGTGGGGTGATGGTGATGCTCGCGCTGGGCAGAAAATAGGCGGCCGCCACGATTGGCAGGGCGAGCAGTAGGATCGTCGCCATTGCGCGCAGTAGGAATCCGCGCACGCGCGCGATGGGCGTGGGGGGTAGGGTGGTTTCCGCGCGGACGGGGCGGGTAGGGGCTTCGAAGTCAGTCGCTTCTCGACCGTCGCGGCCGCTGAAGGTGCGCGCGCGGCCCCGTTTCCAACGTTTCCCCTCCGCGGCGCCGACCGTGGCGAAGGCGCTCACCTTCAGCGCCGCGGCGTGGTGCAAAATTTGCGGATGCTGACTGACCAGGGCGATGCGGATGGCGCGGCGGCTGGCGGCGCGCAGCACGAGCGTGAGGTCCAGGCGGCGCTGGAAGGGCAGGGCATCGGGCGGCAGGATGAACAGGGCGCGCGCGCCCCGCGGCAAAGCAGCCAGGCGCTCGACGATCTGGGCGGCTGTTTCGCCGGCGTGGAGTTGCAGGTAATGCGTCTGGCGGGCCATGGTGGCCTCGCTCAGCCAGTGGAGAGGGGAAAGTCGGCTAAGTAGCGGCGCGCCTCAGCCAGTGCATTGGGGATTCCGGTGGAGTCTGAGCCGCCAGCTTGCGCCATGCCCGGTCGGCCGCCCCCCTTCCCATTAATCAAAGGTGCAATCTCTTTGATAATGTTGTTTGCTGATAAGCCTCGTTCGACTAAATCCTTACTAACCGCTGCTAACAATCTTGGATTACTTTTATCTATGCTGCCCAATACTAGGACACCACTACCAACATGATCGCGATAATAATCTGCAAATTTACGCATGAATTCCAGATTTTTGTCTTCAAAGATTTGAAATAACGCTTTGGTAGTGTTTACTTCTTTTATATAGCCTTTTATTCCTTCGTAAGTAGATTTTACATGTTCATCTAGGGATCTATTTTCGAATATTTGAGAATTCTTGATGTCATTTGCAAGTCTTATTAAATTGTTTTCAAAACGAGATAGAAGACTCTCAATATTGTGTGCTTTCTCTAAATCAATAATAGCAGTATTTCGCTGAATACTCTCAAGTATTCGCCTATTGTTTCTTATCCACAATTCAGCTGTTTTTTGTGTTTGTTGTATGATTTCACTTGGCCTTCTTATTGCTTCACGAGCCCGCAGGTCCGCTCTTTCAATCATATCTCTTTGTGATTGAATGAACCCACTTCTTTCTACAACACGTGCTCGCTGGTCCGCTCTTTCAATCATATCTCTTTGTGATTGAATGAACCCAGGTTCACTTTGAGAAATATATGCTGGATTGTGTTCTATCTGTTGGGTTTCATTTACAAACTCCTCATATTTTTTCTTTGCAAAGTCAATTGCCTTTTTACCAGTTAACGCTTCAATTCTCTTTATACCAGCACTCACACTTTCCATGTTCGTTACTATGAGATACTTAATCTCACCCGTTGATACAACGTGTAGACCACCACATAATTCATAACTAATAATTTCACCGTCTATAGAGGGAATCCTCACTGTTCGAACAGATTCCCCATATTTTTCACCGAATAGTGCTATAGCACCTTGTTTCTTAGCGTGATCTAATGAGGTTGTTTCAATAAGAACCTTTAAATCTTGGTTTATATTTTTGCGGATTTCTAATTCAACTTTGTCGAATGGATAGTTTGAATCTTCATGCGTGAAATCGAAGCGCAACCGATCCGGCGCTACGAGTGAGCCGCGCTGCTGGACATGGCTACCCAACATCTTTCGCAAAGCCGCATGCAGCAAATGTGTGGCCGTGTGGTTGTGGGTGATGGCCGCGCGTCGCTCGCTGTCGATTTCAGCGCGGACGGGCCCGGGTTGCGGCTGCCCTTCCAGCACCTCGCCGCGCAGGAGCATCAAATTACCTGGCGCCCGAAGTACTTCCTGCACTTCCACCAGCCAGCCATCGCCGCGAATCCAGCCATGGTCGCTCACCTGCCCACCCGCCTCGGCATAGAAGGGCTGCCGCGCGAGCACGATGTCCACCGTTTCGCCGACGATGGCCCTGGGAATGGATTGCCCGCCGCGCGTGATGGCCAGTGCCTCTGTCTCCAGCGAGAGCGGACCGTAGGGCTCGTAAGAGACGCCCGTTGCGGGCAAGACGCCATCCGCGCGCAGCTCCGCGAGCAGGGCAGACCAATCGATATCGGCAGTTCCATCCGCCATGCCGCCGCCACTGATGGCCGCGTGCGCCGCTTCTGCCGTCTGGTAGCCAGCCAAATCGACCGTCAGGCCGCGCTCGCGGGTGATATCCTTAGTAACTTGCAGGGGCAAGCCGAGCGTCGCATGCAGGTAGAAGGCGCGTTCGCCAGCCAGCTCGCCGCCGGCGGGTAGTTGCTCTAGCAGCGCATCCAATTCGCTGATGCCCCGAACGAGGGTTTGCCCGAAACGTTCTTCTTCGCGCAGGATCGCTTGTGTGATGCCCTCTTTAGCAGCGAGTAGTTCATCATAATGTGTGAACATTTCGAAGATGACCGCTTCGGCAACCCGGTGCAAGAAAGGTTCGTTCAGGCCCAATTGCTGGCCGAAACGCGCCGCGCGCCGTATCACCGTACGACAGACCGAATCGCGCCCCTTTGCGCCCGGGCGCACGCCATCGGCAATCAGGAAGACGGCGGCGCGCGCGTGATCGGCGATGACTCGGTAGGCCACCTGCTGCGCGCGGCGTTGTTCCTCGTCGTGGCCGGTGATTTCCGCCGTGGCGCGCATGATGGCTTGGAACAAATCCGTCTCGTAAGTCGATGCGACGCCCTGCAAGACGCTGGTGATTCGCTCGAGGCCCATGCCGGTATCGACACCGGGCTGGGGCAGGGGTTGGTCGTGCGCGCCCGTGTGTTCGGGGTCGGGCGCGGTACGGTTGAATTGCATGAAGACGAGATTCCAGATTTCCAGAAAGCGTTCGTCTTCGCGCTGGAGCAGGGGGATGATGCTTTCCTCGCCTCGTTCGGGGTGGCGGTCCCAATGGATTTCGCTGGTGGGGCCGCAGGGGCCGACCTCGGCCATCTGCCAGAAATTCGTCGCCGGCCCCATGCGGGCGACGCGGCGCGGGTCGATGCCCATTTGCCTCACCCAGATATCGTAGGCATCGTCGTCATCGTGATAGACGGTATAGACCAGGCGCTCGGGCGGCAACCCGTAGGTCTTCGTCAGCAACTCGTAGGCATAGGCGCAGGCCTCGCGCTTGAAATAAGCGCCGAAGCTGAAATTGCCCAGCATCTCGAAGAAAGTGTGGTGGCTGGGCGAGGGGCCGACTTCCTCCAGGTCATTGTGTTTGCCGCTGACGCGCATGCATTTTTGCGAGGTTGTCGCGCGGTCGTAGTCGCGGCTGGCGCGGCCGAGGAAGACGTCTTTGAATTGCACCATGCCCGAATTGGCGAAGAGCAGGCTGGGGTCGTCGGCGGGCACGAGCGACGACGAGGCGACCTCGCGGTGTCCCTGCGAAACGAAATAATCCAGAAAGGCCCGCCGCACTTGCGTGCTGGTCATCGGGGTCATGCGCGCGTCGCGCTCCAGTGAGAATGGGCCACAATTATAGGTGGCGCGGGCGGCTGATTCAAGCGGGCACCAATTGGAGATTGCCGCGCGCCCGCATATACTCCAGCGCAATAGCGTGAAGGATGTGGATGAGGAGGAGCGATGACCAGCTACGCTGAGCGTCCCTGGTTGCGCAATTACCCCGAAGGCGTGCCGCACGATGTGGAGGAGGTGGGGGATTTCTTCCTGCATGACATGTTGCGGGAATCCGCGCGCCGCCAGCCCCAGGCTACCGCCCTCATCACGCCGGCGCGTCTCCCCCTCCTCGGTTATACCGAATCGCGCTTCACCTACGCCGAATTGGAAGCGGCTTCGGACGCCTTCGCCAATGCCCTGCTCGCGCGCGGGCTGGAAAAGGGCGACCGCGTGGCGATCGTCATGCCCAACTGCGTTGCCTTTGCCGTCGTCTATTTCGCGATCTTGAAAGCCGGCGGTGTCGTCAGCGCCGTCAACCCGACCTACCCGCCAGCGCGCATGGCTTACCAGCTGGATAATTCCGACGCGCGCATCTGCGTCGTGCTCACGCCCTTTTACCCGCTCGTCAAATCCTTGCAAGCGCAGACAAAAGTCGAGTGCGTCATCGCCGCCAACATCAAAGAATACCTGCCCGGCCTGGCGCGCACCCTCTTCACCATCGCGCGCGAGAAGAAGGATGGCCATGCGGTCGAGCTGCAATCCGGTGACGAATGGTTCCAGGATGTCCTGGCGGCGCATGGCGGCGAAGCCCCGCCCGACGTGCCCATCCAGGGTGACGATTTGGCCTTCCTGCAATACACCGGCGGCACGACCGGTGTCTCCAAAGGGGCGATGCTCACGCACAAGATGCTGGCCAGCAACTTGATGCAGATTCAACTCTGGCTGGATTCGTCGGTACGGGCGAAAATCACCGCCGGCAAAGGCAAAGAGGATCTGGTCTATTTGGGCGCGCTGCCGATGTTCCACGTCTTTGGCCTCGTCGTCGTGCTGAGCGGAGCGATATACGCCGGCTCGCGCGTTGTGCTGGTGGCCAATCCGCGCGATGTCAGCGATATGGTCGGCGTGATCGACCACTATCGGCCGGATATCATGCTCGGCGTGCCGGCGATGTATAACGCCATCAGCCACCATCCTGAGGTGCGCGCCGGGCAAAAGCGGTTGGATGGTTTCTGTCTGGCCATGAGCGGCGCCGCGCCTTTGCCCTCGGCCACCAAACGCGCCTTCGAGGAAGTGAGTGGTTGCCGCCTCAGCGAGGGCTATGGCATGAGCGAAGTGACGACGGCGGCCATCGCTCTGCCCTTCGTCGGGCCGCACAAACCAGAGTCAGCCGGCCTGCCATTGCCGGGGATGCACATCCGCGTGATGGATATCGAAACCGGCAGTGTCGACGTCCCGGTCGGTGAGAAGGGCGAAATCGTCATGGCCGGGCCGAATATCATGCAGGGCTATTTCAAGATGCCCGCCGAGAGCGAAGAAATCCTGCGCGAACATGACGGGCGCATCTGGGTGCATTCAGGCGACATCGGTTATATGGACGAAGACGGCTATTTCTACATCGTCGACCGCAAGAAAGACATGGCGCTTATCGGCGGTTACAACGTCTACCCCGCCAGTATCGAGAACGCGCTGAAGGAGCATGCGGCAGTCGCCGAAGTGGGCGTTGCCGCGATTCCCCACCCGGAACGCGAAGGGCAGCAGGCGCTGAAGGCCTGGGTGGTGCTGGCGCCGGGCGCCGAAGTGACAGCCGGGACGCTCACCGCCCATTGTGAGCAATACCTGGCGCCCTATGAAGTGCCGCGACGCATCGAATTCATCGACGAACTGCCGAAGACCGCCATCGGCAAAACCCTGCGGCGCGAGTTGGTGCGCATCGAGGCGGAGCGGGTCGGGGCGGGTGAGATAGCCAGCGGGTGAAACCCGCTCAGGTGAAGCCCGTCGGCGTCTTACACCCGGGGGTGATGGGCGAATCCGTCGCCGCCACGCTTCGGAATGGCGGGCATGCGGTCTATTGGGCGAGCGCGGGGCGCAGCGCGCAGACGGCCGTGCGGGCGCAGGCCCTGCGCGATGCCGGTAACCTGGCGGATATCGCCGCGGAATGCGACTTGCTGGTCAGCGTTTGCCCGCCACACGGCGCCGAAGAACTGGCCGAGCGCGTCGCTGCCTGCGACTATCGCGGGCTTTATCTGGATGCGAACGCGATTGCCCCGGCGCGGACGCGGCGAATCGGCGAGAAATTGCGCGCGGCTGGTGCCGAGTTGGTCGATGGCGGCATCATCGGCGGGCCGGCCTGGGAAGCGGGGAAAACTTGGCTCGTGCTCTCGGGGCCGCGCGCGGATGAGGCGGCCGCCTATTTCGCCGCCGGCCCGCTGGAAACGGAGGTGCTGAGCGAGCGGGTTGGCGACGCCTCCGCGCTGAAGCTCTGTTTTGCGGCCCATACGAAGGGACAGGGCGCCCTTCAGAGCGCAGTGCTGGCGGCGGCAGAGAGTCAGGGCTTACGGCCAGCGCTGGAGCGGCAATGGCGACGGCGCGATGACGCCTTTCCTGCCCAGGCTGAGCGGCGCGCGCGCAGCTTGACGGCCAAAGCCTGGCGCTTTGCGGGCGAGATGGAGGAGATCGCCGATTTCTTCGACGATGCGGGCCTGCCCGCCGGCTTCCACCGCGCCGCCGCCGCCCTCTACTGCCGCATCGCGCATTTCAAAGACGCGGCTGAGTTGCCGGAATTAGTGGCGGTGCTGGCCGCGCTGCTCGATGATGGAAAGGATGTCGGATGAAACGCCTGTTGTTGTTCTTGGTTTTGTGCTGTTTGCCAACGGTCACCCAGGCTCAGGGCTGTGGTGACGAGGGTTATGCAGTTGATTGCCCATTTCAGGTAACGCTCAACCGTGGCTTTGAATGGTCGGGCGAAGCGCTCTCGGCTGTCGTTTTTGCTTACGTGCCGGACGAGAACGGTATTGCTGAGGGCAGTTTCGAGCTTCCAGAGGGCGGCTTCACCTTCACCTTCTTCGAGCCGCTCGGTCAGGGCTTTCGTGTCGAGTTGGAGGCGATTGATACTGGCGATTGCGAATGGGGCGACACCGACATCAGCGCGGGTAGCTTCCGCGCGCGGCCGGTGGACCTCGGCTTTATGGATGGCCCGGCGCTCTTCCTCGGGCCGTCGGTGTCCGTGGAAGTGGTGACTTTTTGCGAGGCGGAGCTGAATTGGCGCTACACCGTCGAAGGGCAACTTGCGATGAGTAGTTTCTTGCTCATTGTCTCAAGCGAAGTGGAATGAGCGGCGTTCGCCACCGCTCAACCTTCGTGCGCGGCTAACTGCTGGGCGTAACGCTCGAAGAACTCCAGCGACTCCGGATTCCGCATCGCCCCCGGGTTGGCCGCCTCTTCCAGCGGCATGCCCAGCAGGATCTTGCGAATGGGCACTTCCATCTTCTTGCCGCTCAACGTGTAGGGCACCTCTTCGATAGCCAGGATCGCATCCGGCACGTGGCGCGGCGAAATCTTTTCGCGCAGGGAGACACGGATGCGCTCTTGCAAATTGTCATCAAGCGCCTGCCCCGGCTGCACCACCACGAAGAGTGGCAGGAAGGAAGCGCGCCCGAGCAGCTCCAGATCGATGATGAGCGAATCTTGCACCTCGGTGAAGGTCTCGACGACGCGGTAGATCTCGCTCGTGCCCATGCGGACGCCCTTGCGGTTGATGGTGGAATCCGAGCGGCCGTAGATCACGCAGCCCCCATGCGGGGTGATGCGCAGCCAATCGCCATGCCGCCAGACGCCGTCGTAGCGCTCGAAATAGCTGGCCCGATAGCGCTCGCCATCGGGGTCATTCCAGAAATAGAGAGGCATTGAAGGCATCGGCTGGGCGATGACCAGCTCGCCGACTTCGTCGATGATCGCGCGGCCGGCTTCGTCATAGGCGCGGACGTCGGCGCCGAGCGAAGGGCCCTGCATTTCGCCACGATACAGCGGCTCAGTACGCGCGCCACCAATGAAGGCTGTGCATAGATCTGTGCCACCGCTGAGCGATTCCAGCACCAAATTGGGCGCGAATTCACAATAAAACCAGTCGTAGATATCCGCTGAGAGCGGAGAACCAGTCCCACTGATGGCGCGCAGCTGGCTCAAATCGTAGCACTGGTTCGGGCGCAAACCGGCCTTCATGCAGGCGCCCAGAAAGGCGGCCGAGATGCCACAATAATTCATGCCGCTGCGCTCGGCGAGCTGGAAGAGCGCGCCTAGGTCTGGATGAGTGGCGCTGCCGTCGTACAGGATGATGGTCGCGCCGGCGAACAAGCCGCCCACGAGATAATTCCACATCATCCAGCCGGTGCTCGTGTACCAGAAGAAACGGTCGCCCGGGTGTAGGTCATTATGAAAGACGGTCGCTTTGGCGTGCTCCAGTGTGATGCCGCCATGCCCCTGGACAATGGGCTTTGGCTTGCCAGTCGTGCCGGATGAAAAGAGCACCCACAGCGGGTGGTCGAAAGGCAGCGCTGCGAATTCCAGCGCCGCACCCTGGCCACGAGCCAGCGCTTCCTCCCAGCCCAACGTGGCGTAGGAGCTGGCGCCTCGCGTTTCGCCTTTGTTGCCGCGGATGAGGATGGTGTGTTTCAGCGTGGGCAGTTGCGCTTGCAGGCTGGCCAGCGCATCGCGGCGGTCGTAGCGCTGGCCGTTGTAGCGATATTCGGGGACGGCCAGCAGCAGCTTTGGCTCGATTTGCTGGAAGCGTTCCAGCACGCTCTGGCTGCCGAATTCGGGCGCGCAGCTGGACCAGATGGCGCCGATGCTGCTGGTGGCGAGCAGGGCGATGACCGCCTCGGGGATGTTGGGCAGGTAAGCGACGACGCGGTCGCCCCGCCGGACGCCCAGTTCGCGCAGGCAGGCGGCGAGAGCGGCGACCTGGCGCGCGGCGTCGGCCCAGCTGAGGGAATGGAGCGCGCTGCCCTCGTCGGCATAAAGCAGCATAGGGTGACTATCACGACGTTTGGCGAAGATATTCTCGGCATAATTGAGCGTGCAGCCGGGGAACCAACGCGCGCCGGGCATCTCACGGGAGGCGAGCGGCGTTTGCCAATGGTCGTGATGGCGCAAATCGCAGAAGGCGAAGAGGCTCTCCCAGAAAGCGGGCAAATCCTCTATGGACCAACGATGTAGCGCGCGGTAATCGGCAAGATCGAAGTCGCGCTCCCGTAAGAGCCATTCACGGTAGCGCGTGAGGTTGGCGGCAGCGATGGTGGCGGCGTCGGGAATCCAGATAGGTTTGGAGGAGAGCATGGTCGAAATCGTAGCGCGCTCGCCTCTCAGTTTCAACGCGCTCGGCGCCCCCATCCCTAGTCAGCCGCGTGGCTAGTGGGTAGACTGGGCACAAACGGGAGAAGGACGGACGATTTGATTCGCGTCGGCGTGATGGCCCACCCCCTGCGACCGCGCTCCGAGCCCATCGCCGAGCGCATCGCTGCCGATTTGCGCGCCGCCGGCTGTGAAGTCTGGTTGCGCGTGCGCTGGGAGGCGGGCGATGTGGTGGCGCTCATCGCCGAATCGCAGCTGCTCATCGCAATCGGTGGCGATGGCGCGATGTTAAATGTCGCCCGCGTCAGCGCGCCGTTGGGTATTCCTGTGCTTGGCATTAACATCGGCCGCCTGGGCTTCCTCACCGAGCTGAAAATTGACGAATGGGATGACGGAGTCATCGCGCGCCTGATCAGCGGCGATTATCGGCGCGAAAGTCGCATGATGATCACCGCCGAGGTCTGGCGCGCGGGTGAACGAATCGTCTCTGCCCTGGCGCTGAATGACATCGTTGTCTCCCGCGCGCGCTTGCCGCGGGCCATCCAACTGGACACGCGCGTCGATGGGGCCTGGGCGACGGTCTATTCCGCCGATGCGCTCATCATCGCCAGCCCCACCGGCTCAACCGCATATGCGCTCGCGAGTGGTGGGCCGATAATGCCGCCGGAACTGAAAAATATATTGCTCGTGCCGGTCGCGCCGCATTTGAGTATGAACCGCGCGCTGGTGCTCTCCGAAGGCGCGAATGTGGATATCACCGCCAAGTTACTGCCGGGCCACGAAGCGATCGTTACGGCCGACGGCGTCGAATTCTGCGCCTTGCGCAGCGAAGATCGCGTGCTCTTGCGCGCCGCCGAGCCCGTGAGTCAATTCGTGCGCCTGCGCCCGCCGACCTATTTCTACCGCTCCCTGCTCGATCGCCTCGAGCCGCGCCTGCCAACCTGGACGACAGAGATGGATAGTGATGGGGAATCAGACGGCAGCCAGGATTTATGACGAGTAAGACGACAGAGGCGGACGAGGGCACACCGACCGTCTGCACCAAACACCCACAACACGAGACCTCCCTGCGCTGCAACCGCTGCGATCGCTACATCTGCCATGAATGCGCCGTGCATACGCCGGTCGGTTATCGTTGCCGCGAATGCGTGGCGGCGCAAGACCGCCTTTTCTTCGACGCCAGTGCCACCGACGCTTTACGGATTGCGGTGGTCTGTGCACTCTATGCCGCTGGTGGGGCACTGGCAATCTCCATCATCCGCTTCTTGCTCCTGGGTTTGCTGCTGGCATTCGCATTGGGTCCCCTGGCGGGGGAAAGCGCGCGGCGGGCCATCGGGCGGCGGCGCAGTAAGCAAGCGGCGCTGGCGGCGGGCTGCGGCTCGTTGGCCGGCGCGCTAGTAGTGGGCGCTTTGTTCGGCGGATTATCGCTCTCGCTGTTGCTCTTCGCGGCGCTATTCGCTTCCC
The DNA here is from genome assembly GCA_965237765.1 of Phototrophicaceae bacterium. Lineage (GTDB taxonomy): Bacteria > Chloroflexota > Anaerolineae > Aggregatilineales > Phototrophicaceae > WTGJ01. The sequence goes on along the minus strand of OZ250157.1, from coordinate 680,404 downwards.
TGGCGAGCGGGCGTTTGCGCTGGCGGCGGTAGCGATGTTGCGGGAATTGCGCATCCGGAATATCGCCATCATCGATGAGCTGACCCTGCGCCCGAGCGCGGGTTTGAACGTGCTCAGCGGCGAGACGGGCGCGGGCAAATCGATCATCGTCGACGCGTTGGAGTTGGCGCTCGGCGCGCCGGCGCCGGCAACTGCATTGCGCGAAGGGGCCAGCAATGCGCTGATCGAGGCGCAGTTTGAGTTGGCGTCCGACGCCACACCCGAATTATTCGCCAGGTTGGAAGAAGAGGGTCTGCGCGATGAAGAAGCGCCCGATTCGCTAACGCTTGCGCGGATCTTGCGTGGCGGCCGCTCCAGCGCGCGCGTGAATGGCCTGCAGGTTGCGCTACCGTTGCTGCGCGAGATCGCGGCGGCGCTGGTCGATATCCATGGCCAGAGTGAGCATCTCTCGCTCCTGCGGCCGGCGCAACACCTCTTGTTGTTGGATCGCTACGCCGGATTGGAAGATGAGCGGGCGGATTTCGCGAGGCAGCTGGTGGTGTTGCGCGAGACGCAGCGCGAAGCGGCCACGGCTGAGCGCGATTGGCAGCAGGCGCGGCGGGATCGCGAGCGTTGGCGGGAAGATCTGGCCGAGTTGGAAGCGGCTACCCTGAGCGAAGGCGAAGAAGATGACCTGCGCGCCGAGCGCGAACGCCTCGGCAACCGCGAGCAACTCGCCGAGCATACGGCGGCGGCGTTTGCTTTCCTGGGGGGAGAAGAGAGGGCCGATGCGCCACCGGCCGCGGCCGACGGGTTGGCGCGCGCCGCCGGCGCCCTCGCGCGGGTGGCGAATCTGGATGCGACGGGACGTGAAATGGCCGAACGGGCCGAGCGCCTTGGCGAAGAAACGAACGAGCTGCTGGGTGCCCTGTTGCGCTACCGTGAAGGGCTGGAATATGAGCCACAGCGCCTGCAAGAAATCGAGGAGCGGCTGGAGGTGATCCGCCGTTGCTTGCGGCGGTTTGGCGGCAGCGTGGAGGCGGCCCGGGCGCATGAAGCGACCGCTCGCGCTGCCCTGGCCCGAGCTGATGCGGGCAATATGCGTTGGCGGCAGTTGCGCGAAAAAGTGGAGTGCCAATTGCGCGCACTGGGGAAACAGGCTGCGGAGCTCAGCGAGAAACGCGGCCAGGCCGCCGCAACGCTGCGCGCGGCCATCGAGGATGAGCTGGCCCAGCTAGGCATGGCCGGCGCGCGCTTCGCGGTCTTGAGCGAGCAACAGGAAGATGAGGCGGGTTGTCCCTTGCCGGATGGGCGGTTCTGCCGTTTCGGGCGCGATGGTATTGACCGCATCACCTTCACCCTCAGCGCCAACCCGGGGGAGGCGCCGCGTCCCCTGGCGCAGGTCGCTTCCGGTGGCGAGACGGCGCGCATCATGCTGGCGCTCAAGGGTGTGCTGGCTGCCGCCGACCCGACGCCGACTTTGATCTTCGATGAGATCGACCAGGGCATCGGCGGACGGATGGGCGCAGTGGTCGGCGCGCGCTTGCGGGATTTGGCGCGCGAAGGCCACCAGGTCCTGGTGGTTACGCACCTGGCGCAGCTCGCCGCCTATGCGGATGCGCATTTCGTCGCCAGCAAGGCCATCGTGGCGGAGCGCACGGTGACGCGCGCCCATGATCTGGAGACTGACAAGGCGCGCGTCGCCGAATTGGCGACGATGCTCGGCGCGGATACGCAGACAGGTCGGCAAAACGCTGCCGAATTGTTGGCTGGCGCGCGGGCTGGCTAGCGAAAACGCATGGGCACGAGCGGGCGCAGGCGCCGCCTCTCCGCCGCACTCAAGGGCCGTAGCCGCCACCAGAATATGATGTACACGGGCGGCGCTAGTAGTAAGGCCAGCGCCGATAGTCCCGCCGCCATGAGCGCCAGCGCCGCCAACAACATGCCAGCGCCGGCCAGCGTCGGCCGCCAGAGCATCTCCCCCGCCGTCGCCAGGTTCAGCCCGGGCATCTCTCGGCGCAGCACCCAGAGGAAGGGGATGAGCAGTGCAGCTTCTGAGGCGATGGTGGAGAGCGCGGCTGCCTGGAAGCCGTAGCGGGGCACGAAGATCAGATTGACGATGATGTTGAAGCTGGTCGCTATCAGGAAGGCGATGGTGACGCGGCGTTGCTTGTCGACGGCGATGAGCGCGTATTGTGTCAGGCTATTCACCCAGCCGATGGGGATGCTCCAGACCATCAGCTGCAGGGCCAGCGCGCCATCGGGCAGGTATTGCGCGCCGCCGAGGATGGCGGTGAGCGTCCGCGCCGCCAATGTCATCCATACCGCCAGCGGCAAAGCCAGCGCCAGCAACAACTTGATGGAGAGGAGGTAGCTGGCGCTGAGCAATTTGCGGTCACGGCGGGCATATCGGGAGAGGCGCGGCAGCAGGGCCATCGTATAGAAAGCGGGGATGACGTTGACCGCCAGCACCCATTTGTAGCCGATGTCGTATTGCGCCACCATGCGCGTGCCGTGGATGATTTCGATGATCAACAGGTCGATTTGGAAGAAAATTTGCGCCAGGAAGTGGTTCAGTGTTAGCGGCCAGCTTTCGCTGACCAGTCGCCGTAGCAGCGATAAATCCAAGCGCCAGCGGATGCTCGTCTCTGCTGCCCGCCGCCCGAGCCACACGCGCGCGCCATAGAGCAGGGCTAATAGGGTGAGCGCGTTGGTCAAAATGCTGAGCGCCGCCAGGCCGACAATGCCCCCGCCCAGCACGAGCAGCAAAACGCCCAGCAAAGCTTTGTTCAGCGTCGCCAGGCTGGAGACGGCGGCCGGGTATTCCGCTCGTTCGCGCGCGTAAAAAAGTGCCGTGAGGCCCGCGCTGACGGTGCCGGGGAGCAGACCGGCGTAAAGCAAGGCGAGCGCCCAGGCGCCGCGCGGGTCCAGGTGTGCAGGGATACCGTTCAATCGCAGCAGGATGAGCGCGGTGAGCGGCAGGCTGCCAAGGAGGAAGAGCGCCAGCCGCAGCGCGGTGGTATGCCCGAAGAGTTGCCGCTGGCGCGCGCGCGAACGGGCCGCCTCCCGCGTAAGCAGCGTGTTAAGCCCGAAATTGGTGAAGATCTCGAAGATGACGAAGAGGACGATGGCCGCGCGATAGAGACCGGCGTCTTCCGGGCTGATGACGCGCAACATGAAGGCGGCGAAAAGGAAATCGATGCTGCGGTTGAGTAGGTTGAGTAGGATGGGCGCGAGGCTGTTGCGGGCCAAGCGCGCTGTGCCACCACCGTTTCGCGCGCGCAGGAAATACTTCCGCCAGAGCGCCGCGCCGACCGCGAAAACCAGGAGGGCCGCGCTGCTGAAGGATAGGAAACCGCCGAGCAAGAAGCTGCGCGGCGAATAGATGATGCGCAGCTCGTATTGCCCCGCTGCTGGCAGCTCGATCGCCGTGAGACTGACCGCAGCGGGGACGACGGCCAGCTCCTGTTCTTCGCCTGCGGCGTCTTTCGCATAGGCCCGCCAACCGCGGTCGTAATTCTGACTGAGGATGAGGTAAGCCGGCGCGGTGGCTATTGCGGAAACTTCTAGCTCGCGCGCGCTGCGCCACGAGACATTCGCGGGCGCGAACTGCGTGGGCCGGGATATGGCGGTCAGCGCGTGATCAACGCGCGGCACGGTGTAAGCGCGCGGCAATTGGCGCGACAGCGACATCTCCCAGATGCGCAAATTCGCGTCCTCCCAACGCAACTGCCAGTCTCCTGGCCGCAGATCGAATTGCGGATGTGCGAGGACGAAACGCACATTCAGCAGCTCCAGGACCGGCGAAGCGAGCGCCGCTTGCCAGCCATCGTTGCCATCAGGATCTCCATAGAGCGGCGCAATACGGCTATAGGGTAGTTCGCCCTGTGGCGACAGTGCTTGCATCAGGGTTACATAATGCGCTGGAAAGATCGACTCAAAGCCGCGGATGTCTTCGAGGCCATAACGCGTACCGGCATTGGCCTGCAGGATGTGCGGCCGATTGCGCGCTTCCAGTGTCGTGTAGCGCCAATCACCTGGCTGTTGCAGCAACCATTCGATTGCCGCTGGCCGGTGTTCGAGCAAGGTAGGGTTAGAGGCGGAATTAAAGCCAACGCTGGCCCAAAGCAAATCTCCGGCGATGAGGAAGAGAGCCGCTGCTTGCCAGGAAACCCGTGGCCAGCGATTTCGTTGTTGGTGAGCACTCCGGGTTCTTGCTCCCCAGTGCAGGACTGCCCCTGTCAACCCGGCGGCGATTACGAAGCGCAAGCCATTGCTGAAGAGATGACTGTAAAACCAACGCACCTCACGGAAAGCCACTTGCGCTTGGGAAATGCGGGCGTGGATCGTTTCGAGGCCGGGTGCGAGCGTATCATAATAGGTTCGGCTCAGCAGCAAAACGATGGCTCCAGCCGTGGCGACGGATAGTAACGCCCAGCCAATTCGCTTCGCCCAGCGTTGTGTTGCCTTGCCATTGCACGCCAGCTCGTCTGCGCCCATGCCCGCCAGCGCCGCCAGCGCGAAGCTCACGACATAGACCCAGCGGAAGGGCGAGTGCAGCTGGTTGATGCCCGGAACGCCAAAGTAGAGCAAAGCGTAACTGGGCAATCCAAACATCCAGCTCGCACCGAGGACGGCCAGTAGCGCCAACAGCCAGCGGGGCGAGCGGTGCTTGCGGCGGGCCAGCAAAGCCAGGAGCGCGAGCGCCAGCGGCAAGATGCCAAGATAGACTGCGCCCTCGACATAATTCTTGATGCCCCATGCCGTGTGGTCCTGGCCGGCGGCGAAATCTTCCACCCATTCGCCGTCGAGCCAATCGTACAGACGATGCTGGGCAGGGCTGCCGAAGATATTGGGCATTAGGTAAAGCAGCAGATCGCGGCTGGGGTGTGCGTATTCGCCGACGACTGTAGTGTATTCGGCGCGAGTGGCGCGGTAACTGTTGCCTGCGACACCCAAAAGCGGCAATAGTTGGATGGCACCCAAGCCCACACCAAAGATTGCGATGCCCGCCAGCCAAGCAATACGCCGCAGTAACCAGCTCCACCCGCGCCGCCAGTCACCTACCAGCCGTCCGATACCATAGATGGCAGCAGTGAGTGCGGTATAAACGATCATTTCCGCGATTCCGGCCAGGGTGACGCAGGTTAGTGCCCACACAGCGCCGAGCGCCCAGGGTAAAGTCGCCCGGCGGCTACCCAGGAAGGGTCGCCGGTAAATTACCCCTTCCATCATGCCAAGTAGCCAGGGTAACCAAACGGCAGCACTCACAATCATCGGGTGTACGGCGCTCACGACCAGCCAGCTGGCCAGCTGATAAACGATTCCGGCGAGTAACGCCCCGAATCGTCCTCTGCGCAAAGTACGCAGGTAGAAATACATGCCGAGCCCGGCCAACCAGAGGTTGAAAACCATGTGCCAGCCATAAGCGAGAGGTATCGGCAGCAAATGAAAAATCAGCCGGAGCGGGTAGAGTACACTGGCTTGCCCGGCAGCGAAGAAAGGCTGGCCAGCGAACTGGTAGGGATTCCAGAGTGGTAATTCGCCGGCTTGCAGCTGCTCACGGATGAAAAGCTGCCAATTGTAATTCTGCAATACGAGATCAGAGAGAAGGGCGTTATGGGGTTGAGGTGCACCAACCTCATGGCGCTCGCCATGCCAGGGTTCGTATTGGTAGAGGTTCTCGGTGGGGATGAGTGTTCGGCCGCCGAGAGTCTGCGGCGCGAATAGGCATAGCGGCAGGAGGAAGAACAGCAGCACCGCCAGCGCGTCGGGTCGCTTTCGCCGCAGCATCACCCTCTCGTTGTGCAGGGAGACCACGCGTTGATGATACTCGCACGCAGGGGGCAGCGCGAGGCTCGGCAGTCGTCGCCGCGAATCGACGCGCCGCATTTGCGGCCTGCATCGGCTAAGATGGCGGTATGGCGAAGCACAGTGGAGAATCCGCGCCCGATGCGGCCGCTCGGCAGGGCGTCCCCAGCCTGGTGTGGCGGGCGGGGCAGGAGAGGCGCCTGGCGATGCTGGCCGCGCATACGCAGCTCCAAAGCGCGCGCGTGCTCATCGCCGGCAGCGGCCTCGGCCTCTATGCGGAACAGATCACCAATCGCTACGCTGCCGAAGTCGTCGCTTTTGATCTGGCGCCGGAATACGCGTGCGCAACGCGGGCGAAGATCCCCCGCGCCTTGCGCGCCGCCGTCGAACGCACCCCCTTGCCCGCCGAAACTTTCGACACCGTGCTCTCGCATGAAGTGCTGGAGCACACGGCCGATGATGGCGCCGCCCTCCGCGAAATGCTACGCGTGTTGCGGATTGGCGGGCGGTTGGCGCTCTTCGCGCCCAACCGTTGGTATCCATTTGAGACGCACGGACATTATTGGCGCGGCCGTTATCATTTCTGTAACACGCCGCTCATCAATTACCTGCCGGACCGCTGGAGGGACCGCCTGGCGCCGCACGTTCGCGCGTATCGGCGACGGGAGCTGCGCGCGCTCTGGGCAGGGTCGCCCGTCCGCGCGGTGGCCGAGCGGCGCATTTTCGGCGCGTATGACAACTGGCTTTCGCGCTGGGGCGGCCTGGCGCAGCCGCTGCTCGCCCTACAGCGGCTGGAAGGTTCGGCGCTGGATTTCTGGGCGCTCTCGCATTTCGTCGTGCTCGAGAAGCGGGCCTAGCGCCAGCTCCCCCGCCTACCCACCGGCATCATCATCTACCCAAACCGGCAAATGCCCCAGCGCGATCACCTTTTCCCAGCGTGCTCGGTCGCCCTCGGTGAGGATGGCCGCCTCGCCGATTAGATTTGCCCCTGCGTGCTCCATGATGAGGCGCATCCCCTGCAATGTGCTGCCGGTCGAGATGACGTCGTCAATGATCACAACGCGTTTGCCGCGAACCAGCTCGCGGTCTTTGGCATCGAGGAAGAGCGTTTGCGACTGGCCGGTGGTGATCGAGAGCGTCTCGGAGCGCAGCGCTTCGCCCATGTATGGTTTGTATTGCTTGCGCAGAACGATATAGGGCAGGCGCATCTCAGCCGCCAGGGCATACGCGAGCGGGATGCTCTTCGCCTCCGCGGTAACGAGCACGTCCGCTTCACGCGCCGCCAGTTTTTCGGCCAGCGCGATGGCGGCGCGTTGGGTCAGCTCGACATCTCCCAGGATATTGAGAATGGCAATGCGCACGCCGCGCTTGATCTCGAAGAGCGGCAACGCGCGCTCTATACCGGCGATTTGGATGCAGTAATGCTCGTTCATATCGCTCCTTTGCGGGTGTTACTGCTGCTTGCCGGGCGCGACAAGGCGGCCATCCTCGAGCAGCAGGGCGCGGTCGAGCGAATTGGCGATCGTCGAGTCATGCGTGACGACGACGATGGTCGTGCGCTCGGCGGCGCGGATTTCATGCAGCAGGGCCAACAACTCGTCACTGGCGGCGCGGTCCAGGTTACCGGTAGGCTCATCGGCGAGCAATAGGGGCGGCTGATTGGCGAGGGCGCGGGCGATGGCCACGCGTTGTTGTTGCCCGCCGCTCAGCTCAGCCGGGCGGTGGCGCAAGCGGTCACCTAGGCCGAGCCGAACCAGCAGCTCGCGCGCGCGCTTTTCGGGGCGGAATTTTGGGCGGCGCGCGAATTGCAGCGGCAGCGCCACGTTCTCCAACGCGTTCAGAGTTGGGATCAGGTTGAAGAATTGGAAGATGAAGCCAATTTTCTCGTTGCGGATTTCGGTGACGCGGTCTTCGCTCAGATCGCTGATGTCGATGCCGTCGAGGATGACGCGGCCGCCGCTCGGGCGGTCCAAGCCGCCGAGCAACCCGAGCAGGGTGCTTTTGCCACTGCCGCTGGGCCCGACGATGCCGACCATCTCGCCCGCCGCGATCGTCAAATCGACCGCGCGCAGGGCGTGAACGACGTGGGCGCCAACGCGCAACTGTCGCGAGAGGTCTTGCGCGACCAGCATCGGCCGATTCAAGTTCATCAGCTACCGTCACCTGCCGCGCGCGACCAGTGGCCGATTTCGCGGAAACGGACACTCCACGCGTCCAGGTAGCCCAGTTGCACGCCGCTGATATCAGGCGCGATCCCGTAAGTGAAGAGCGGTGAATAGAGCGGGATGGCAGCGGCGGCTTCGGCGAAGGCGCGTTGGAACTCGGCGTAGAGCGCGCGGCGGTGGCTGACGTTCTCGTCTTGCCGAGCACGTTCGAGGGACTGGCTGATGCGACGGTCGGTTACTGCGCCGAAATTCTGCCCCGTCTCGATTTGCCCCTCATGCCAGAGGGTGTAGACATCCGGGTCGGCGCTGCCGCTGAAATCCAGCTCAACGAGGGCGATATCGAAATCGCGCGCGGCCAACGCTTCCACATATTCTGCGTTCGGCCGGGCGTCGATTTCCACGCGCACGTCAAGCAAGGCCCAGCTCGCCGCGATCCCTTGCGCGAGAGCGCGTTGTGGCGGTGCCGCGTCGGGCAGCAGCAGGCGTAGTGTGAGGCGATTACCGTCGCTGTCCGTATCGGGCAGGCTGATGGCCAGTCTTTCACGGGCGGCGGCGGCATCATAAGGAGGGGCGGGCGGCGGCGCAACATAAGCCCAGGAATTCGCCGGCAGCGGCCCATCCGCGCTCACAGCCAAATTCGGCAAGGCGTTAGTGATGAGCGAGGGTACATCCAGCCCCTCCACCAGGGCACGACGGACGCGGATTTCGGCCAGCGCTTCGTGTTCCCATTGGAAAAGTAGCAGGCCCAATTGCGGCGCGAGCGCGCTGTGGATGGCGGTCGGTGTTTCGAGCAATTCCGTCCGTTCCGTGAAATGGCGGCTGGCGTAGCCATCGATGGCGCCGGCGGCAAAGGCCGCCTGCACGCTTGCCAGGTCCTCGTAGCGGCGAAAGCTGATTCGCTCTAGGGCGTAGGGCGCGGCGGCCCGCTCGGCATAATTGGGCGCGCGCCGCAGATCAACTTGCGTGACGCGCGCGCCGTCGTCACTGCGGATGGCTTCCAGCTGATAGGGGCCGCTGCCGATGGGGTCGAGGTTGAATGGGTGGCTGGGGAGGTCGGCGGCCGTCGCGCCGCGCAGGGCGTGCTCCGGCAAGATGGCGATGCGCAGCGCGTCACGGAAGCTGGCCAACGGTTGCGTGAGACGAAAGCGGAGGGCGTAATCGCTGAGCACGGTCGTCTCTACGGTGCGCCAGAAGGCGCCCAGGCGCGGGTCGCCCGGGAAATCGCGCGCGCGCAGCAGGGACATCGTATAGGCGATATCGGCCGCTGTCACCGGCAGGCCATCGTGCCAGCGTGCGGGGGGGTGCGCATATTGGCCGTCGTCATCACTATGACCGCGAAGCCAGACGACGTATTCTAGGCCATCGGCGGATACGAGCGATTCTTGCGCCAATTGTGGCACGACTTCGCCGAAGCGGTTCAGCGTGAATAGCCCCTCGAAGAGCAGCGTGGCGATGGCCGCTTCGGTCGAATTCGGCGGCGCGAGCAAGGGGTTCAGGCGCTGCACGTCACCGATATGGGCTTCGGTGTAAGTGGGGATGTTTTCTTGTGCGGAGATTGCGCCGCAGATTGCTGCCAACAACAACCCGGCCAACAAAGTATGGGTCAGGCGCAGGCGGGGCATATACGCTACAAAATTGTCGATCGTCATGGGTGGGCGGCCGAAGCAGGCCGCCGCGTTATAGCCGGTCGGCGATGACGGAGAAAGTGCTGATTCCGAGGAAAGCGATCGAGAGCCAGATGGTGATGTGGTACATCGTCTTTTCCAGGCCGCGCCGCGTCCGCGCGATGCCGCCGCCCGCATCGCCGCCGAGCAAGGTGCCCAACCCGCCGCCTTTCACCTGCAAGAGGATGAGCCCGATAAGCATGATGGAAATGACGATGGACGCCAGCTGCAATGCGTTTTGCAGCAATTCGGAACTCATGGGCCCCACTCCGTTGGCTTGGCTCTGCCGCGTCTCCTCATCATAGCGGAGGTAGCGGTCGCTGTATAGGCTTGACTACCTGGCGTAATGCCCCGGCGTTATGCCGCTTTGCGCAGCACCTTCACCAGGTAGTCGAGGGCTGCCTTCAACTGTACGTCAGATGCCGCATCGTCGACCTCTGCCGTCTCGTCAACAGTGACGACGATATTGGGCTGGACGCCGCTGTCTTGGATGGAGTTGCGCTCCGGCGTGAGCCATTCAGCGATGGTTACGCGCACACCGCCACCGTTCGACAGGATGTGCTGCGTCTGAACGCTTCCCTTGCCGTAAGTGACCTCGCCTATGACGGTGGCGACGTCATGTTCCTGCAAAGCGGCGGCGAATAGCTCCGAGGCGCTGGCGCTATTCTCATTGACGAGGAGGACGATGGGGATGTTCAGCCCGGCGTAGCCGCCAGTGGCGCGGAAGATCTCTTCCTCTCCGTCGGCGAAGACCTCGTAGAGGATGACTTGGCCCGGCTCTAAGAACATGCTGGTGATATCCAGCGCCGCCTGCAATAAACCGCCCGGATTATCGCGCAGGTCCAAAACGAGCGCGTCGAGGAATGGAGCGTTCATCTCATCGAGCGCATCGGAAAGTTGATCCGTGGCATTCGAGGAGAAATCCAGCAGTTGGATGTAGCCGATGTCGTCATCCAGCAGCTCGCTTTCGACGGATGGAATGACGATTCGCGCGCGCTTGACGACGAAATCGAGCAGATCTTCGCCGCGCTGCATGGTGAGGTTCACGGTAGTGCCGGCCAGGCCGCGCACCTTGAGCACGAGCTCGCTCTGGTTGAGTGTGGTGACGTCGACGCCATCGACCACGCGGAAGATATCGCCCGAGCGCAGGCCGGCATCTTGTGCAGGTGTGCCATTCAGCACGGAGACGATGCGCACGTCGCCGCTCTCTTCGTTGGTAGAAACGCGCGCGCCAATGCCTTGCATCTCCCCCGAAAGATCGCTGGCGGTGATGGCGAAAATCTCCGGCTCAATATAGACGCTGTGCCGATCATTCAGCGATTCCATGATCGCTTCGAGGGCAGCGTCGAGGGCCTCTTCGTCGCCCGGGCCGCCGTAAAATGAATCGATGATTATGCTGTAGAGTTGGCCGATGGGGCTAAGGAAATTCTCGAGGTCGTCACCTTGCGCCGAGCCAATTTGCGCCTGCCCGCCGATGAGCGCGCCAAGCACAAAAACCGCAACCAACAGCAGGGCCAGCATCGCCCGGTTGCTCCTGCCAATCCGCCGCTTGAAGGCGTCAATTTGCACTCGCATCTGCGTTTCCTTTCATTCTCACATTTCTACTATACACCATACGGCTGAGGGGGGGACGATGACAATTGTAAGGCAATTGTTAGGAATTCCGCGCGATGCTGCGGTGTTCGCTGAGGCGGCAGAATGCTTGCGTGGCGGCGGTCTAGTCGCCTTCCCGACGGAAACGGTCTATGGCCTGGGCGCGCTCGCCTTAGAGGAAAAGGCGGTGGCGCGGATCTTCGCGGCCAAAGGCCGGCCGGCGGCAGATCCGCTGATCATCCACATCCACGAGCAGGCGCAAGTTACGGAGCTGGTAACCGATTTCCCGCCGCTGGCGGGGCGATTGGCGGCGGAATTCTGGCCCGGGCCCTTGACTCTAGTACTGCCGAAAAGCGAAGCGGTGCCGGCGATCGTGACAGCCGGCGGCCCGACGGTAGCCCTGCGTGTACCGTCGGATGAGCGGTCGCGGTCGCTATTGTTAGCGGTCGCGGCCCCGCTGGCTGCACCGAGCGCCAATCGCTTCGGCAGAATCAGCCCCACGCGGGCGGAGCACGTGCTGGCCGAACTGGGGGGGCGCATCGAAATGCTGCTCGACGGCGGCCCGACCGGTTATGGTCTGGAATCGACGGTGCTGGATGTGACGACGACGCCTGCCCGAATCCTGCGGCCGGGCGCCCTTACGCTCGAGGAATTGCGCCGCGTAGACCCGCATATCCAGCTGGTGGATGGGGATGGTGGGGCGGAATGGGACGACACCATGCGCTCGCCAGGGCAGTTGCCGACCCATTATGCGCCGCGGGCGGCATTGTGGCTGGCTTCTGGGCCGCGGGCGCGAGAGCTACTGGCAGCAGAATGCGAAGGGCGGCGCGCGGCCGGGCAAAGCGTCGGTTGGTTGTATGTGGAGGAGGACGCAGGGCTGGCCACGCGCGCGGATGAATCTGTCTTGCTGGGTGGCGAGGAAGATGCCGAGGAGTGCGCCCGCCGCCTGTATCACGCGTTGCGAGAATTGGATGATCGCGCCGTCGCCGTCATCCTTGCGCGCGAATTGCCAGAGCGAGGCATGGGCCGAGCCATCAATGACCGCCTGCGCCGCGCCGCTCGCGGTCGCACCCGCGCTGACTGAACGGCCGCAGCCGCATCCTGCTACACTTACGCCATGAAGATGAAATTGCGCCCGCGCCGCCATAAAACCGCGCTGGATCTGGCCGTTCACCGCGAAACGCTGCTGCCCATCTTGCGCGCTGTGGCCACGCGCGAACGCCTGACGCGGCCGCAGCTCGACCGTCTCTTGCGTCAGCACCCGCGCGGCGGCGCTGGCATCTTCAGTCGCGATGAGTTGATCGAGGCCTACCGCGCCTTCGCTGGCCGCGAGGGCCTGCCGCCTTACGATGAGCGCGTCATCCAGCGCTTGCGCCGCAAGCCGGTGCGATCCAGCTCGGGCGTAACGCCAGTCACTGTGCTCACCAAACCCTATCCCTGCCCGGGCGAATGCATCTTTTGCCCGAATGACGTGCGCATGCCGAAAAGCTACCTGGCGGATGAACCCGGCGCCCAGCGCGCGGAGCAGAATCACTTCGATCCCTACCTGCAGACCTACACGCGCCTGCAAACCTATTACGCCATCGGCCACCCGACCGATAAGATCGAGCTCATCGTGCTTGGCGGCACCTGGTCCTTTTATCCAGAGCCTTATCAAATCTGGTTTGTCAAGCGCATGTTGGATGCGTTGCACGATTTCGGGAGTGGTCGCGATCGCCGAGCGGAGATCGAAGCGGCCCTGATCGAGCGCGCGGCCGAACCGGGCGCGCCAGACCCCACCACTTTCCAGATACACGGCACAGATTTGTCGCGCCCGTACAACCAGGTCATTCGTGAAATCTTCCGCGCGGAATTGCACCGGGCGGACGAACGCGCGCGCGAATTGGCCACAGCCGGCGGGGCGCCAAGCCCGCTCGATGAATACGCCACCTGGGCGGAGCTGGCAGCGGCCCAGCGCGAAAACGAAGAAGCAGCCTGTCGTTGCGTCGGCCTAGTCGTCGAGACGCGGCCCGATCATATCAGCGCCGCGGAAGTCATCCGCATCCGCCGCCTGGGCGGCACCAAGGTGCAAATCGGTTTCCAGAGCCTGAACGACGACGTGCTGCGCGTCAACAAGCGTGGGCACGACGTTGCCGCCACGCGCCGCGCCCTGCGTCTGTTGCGCCAGCTGGGTTTCAAGATCCACGCACACTGGATGCCGAATCTCTACGGCTCCTCGCCCGCCGACGACGTAGCCGATTACGAGAGAATGTTCGCTGACGCCGATTTCCGCCCGGATGAGTTGAAGATTTATCCCTGTTCGTTGCTGGAAAGCGCGGAGCTGATGCAGGTCTACCAGCGCGGCGACTGGCAGCCTTACACGCACGAGGAGCTGTTGGAGACGCTGGTTGACTGTTTCGCGCGCACGCCGGAATATTGCCGTCTCACCCGCGTCATCCGCGATATCCCTTCGCCCTATATCGTCGATGGCAACCAGCTCACTAATTTCCGACAGTTGGTGGAAGGTGAGATGGCGCGGCGCGGGCTATCGAGCGGCGATATCCGCGCGCGCGAAGTCCGTTTTCGAGATTTGAGCGCGGTCGAGTTGCGCCTGGATGAGCGACGCTACGCCACCAGCATCGGCGATGAAGTCTTCTTGCAATGGCTCACGCCGGAGCGGGCCATCGCTGGTTTCGCGCGGCTGGCCCTACCACGGGAGGAAGCGCTGCTCGAGGAATTGCGCGGCGCGGCTATCATCCGCGAGGTGCATATCTACGGGCAAGCGCTCGGCATCGGCGCCGCGGCAGGCGCAGAGACCCAGCATCGCGGCCTTGGGCGGCAGCTCATCGAAAGATGCGAGGCTATCGCGGCGGCGGCCGGCTATGGGCAGCTGGCGGTGATTTCGGCGATGGGCACGCGCGGATACTATCGGCGCCTGGGTTTTGCCGATGGCCCGCTCTATCAGACGCTCGAATTGACCGGCCTCCAGACCTCCGCGCCATAAGCGTCGAGCGTTAGGGCCAGGAGGCCGCCAGTAACCCGTGCGCGGCGTTCCTGTTCGGCCAGGGCATCGACGACCAGCGCATCGCCGAGTATTGGCGCGGAAACTAACGCGTTGACTGATTTCGGCGCGAAGTTGAGCGCGACCAGCCGCCAATCGCGCCCCTTGCGCCAGGAATAGCAGAGCAGCGGCGCCGGCGCATCAAGCAGTTCCCATTCGCCCTGGTGATAAATGGCCTCGGCGCGCTCTCGCAACAGGCGCTCGTAGAAGGCGTATAGCTCCGCATCCTGCGCTTCGTCGGGTTGGCGCGCAATTTGCACGGGCAGTTTGATGCGGCGGCCTTCCAATTGGCCATCGTGCAGTAATAGAGCGGCGGGCAGGGTGGCGATGAAGGCGGCGGCGGCGCGTTGCCGTTCCGGGCCGAGGCGCTCCCGCGCGCGCGGTTCGTCGTGATTCTCGATGAAATTCAGCAAACGGAGTTGCGTGGCCGGCCGCAATTGTAGAAGCGCGCGCAGGCCGTCGTAGTCCCAATGCATGATGCGGTCGTAGAGATTTTTGTGGTAGCAGAGGTCGAAGCCCAGGGCGAGGAGGGTCTCTTCTAGGTTCCAATAGACCTCGGCTAAGAAGGTGAAATCGGGAAATTCGCGACGAATGGCGGCGATGAGCGGTGGCCAGAATTCTTCGCGCGGTAGCGATTCGCACAGGTATTGCCCCCAGGTGTTGGCGAAGACGTTGTTGAGCAGCAGCATGGCCATATCGCAGCGGACGCCGTCACATTGGGCGGCGATGCGCAACAAAGTTTCGCGGGCGGCGGCGCGGTATTCGGGCGCGAAGGCGTTGAGCTGAGCGGTGTCGATCCAACTGGGGAAATAGGGATCGCGCCCATGGGCTACGAAGTAGAGGCGGCCCGAGCGGTCATGTTTGGGCGAGAAGATGCCCGGATGGGCGGCAGCACTTTCCGCGTCGCCTTGCACGAAAAATTGCGGCGCGTCAGCCAGCCAGGGGTGATCGAGCGCGACGTGGTTCGGCACAAAATCGAGGATGAGGCGCAGGCTGTATTCGCGCAGGCGGCCGCGCAAATGGGCCAGACCCTCTGCGCCGCCCAAACGCGAATCGACCTCATGATCGCCGATCGCATACGCCGAGCCGACGACATCCACTGCCTCAATATCGGGCACGGCGCCGCGGTATTCGTGGATGTAATTGAGGGCGGAGGCGCGGCCGGCCGGGCTGCGATACCAGACGCCCATGAGCCAGATCGCGTCCACACGCAGGCGCGCGAGGCGCTCCAGCTCCGATTCGGGAACACTATGCAATGTGATGGGCCGGCCGACGCGTGCGCTGAGCGAATTCAACCAGACCCAGGTGTTAATTTCATAGATCGCCGCGGCGGGAGGGAGGGGCATATATTCCAGGATGGGAAACGGACGCCGCCGACCATCATAGCGCGCGCGGCGGCGCGGTGGTATGCTGCGGTTGAGCGTGCGGGTGAAGATGGCGAGTGGCGATGCGCTTACGGATTAAGGGCGGACTTCCCCTGGTAGGCGAATATCGACCAGCGGGCAATACCAACGCGGCCGTCGCCTTGCTCGCCGCCAGCCTGCTCGGCCGCGCGCCGGTGCGACTCGAGAACCTGCCGCGCACGACGAGCACCAACGCCATGTTGGAGACAGCCGCCGGCCTTGGCGCTAGCGTTGAATGGCGAGGTGAAAATGGCGCGCTTTCCGCCCATAGCCAGGGCGGCGCCTGGTCTACACATACCTTGCCGAGGGAGGCCAACGCGCGCTACGCCGGCACCTTATTGCTGTTGGCGCCGCTCCTATGCGCGCACGAACGCATCCGCATCGAATTGTATGTGCCCCTGCGGCGGATTCGCACGCATCTGGCGGCGATGCGCGCCCTGGGGCTGGTTGAGGAAGCGTCGGGCGGCCAGGTATTGCTACGGCGGCGGCCCTGGGGTCGGCGGGCGCTCGTGCTGACTGAGGCGAGCGTCACGGCCACCGCGCTGATCATGATGCTGGCGGCGCGTTTGGGGGAAGAGACGACGCTCGATAACGCCGCTTGTGAGCCGCATACCCAGGAGCTGGGCCAGCTGCTCACCAAAATGGGCGCGCGCATCGACGGGCTGGGGACGAACCGCCTGCACATCTTCGGGCAGCGCGAATTGAGCGGCGCGCAGGCGCAAGTGGGTCCGGACCACATCGAAGCCGGTAGCGTGGCGGCCATCGTCGCGTTGAGCGGTGGGCATGTGCGAATGCCCGGCGTCCGCGTCGCTGATATGCGCATGATCGCTCAGGTCTTCGCGCAACTGGGCTTGCGGATGTCATTGGCCGACGGCGCGCTCACTGTGCCCACGCAAGCAGGGCCGCGCGCCAGCGAACGAGAGGAAGATATCGATACCGAAATCGAGACATCCACCTGGCCCGGCTTCCCCTCGGATCTGGTGGCCATCGCCACGCTCATCGCCACGCAAGCGCCGCGCAGCACGCTGATCCACGAGCGCCTTTATGACAACCACCTCTTTTTCGTCGACCGCCTGAACGCGATGGGCGCACAGATCGTGCTCTGTGACCCACACCGCGCACTGGTGATCGGCGCCCAACGGTTAACTGGCGTCTATATGGATTCACCCGACATCCGCGCAGGACTTGGCATGGTCGGGGCGGCGCTGATCGCCCGTAACGAAACGGTGCTGGATAACGCGCAGGTCATCGGGCGGAATTTCGCTGGCGCGCTGGAAAAATTGGCGATGCTGGGCGCACAGATCGAGTTGGAATGACGATCGCAAAATGTGATTCAGCGCCCTGCGATGCATCCGCAACGCGCGAGTCCATGCTTGGCGAGACGTCGCGCATCCTGGGCCTGCGCGCGCATTGGCGGCAGGCGGGACAGGGGCAGGCGGTGCTGCTCCTTCATGGCTGGGGCAGCGATAGCGGTGCGATGTGGCCCCTGGCTGCCGCGCTGGCTGAAGATGACTTCGCCGTTACCGCTTTGGATTTGCCGGGCTTCGGCGAGTCGGAAGAGCCGCCGATGCCCTGGTCGGCGGGCGATTACGCCCGTTTCGTCGGCGCGGTGATGGATGCGCTATCCATTTCGCGAGCGCATATCATCGGGCATTCCTTTGGCGGCAGCGTAGGCATCGTGTTGGCGGCGGAGGGTGCGGCGCGCGTCGGCAAGCTAGCGCTCTTGAACAGCGCTGGCGTGCGCCGCCCGCCCGCCTGGCCCCTGCGTTGGCGTTCGGCGGGTATGCGAGCGGCGCGGGGTGGGTTGCGGCGTCTGGGGTTGTCGGATGCGGCGGCGCGCCTCAGCGAATGGTCGGCGGCGCGCTATGGCTCAGCCGATTATCGCGCCGCGCAGGGCGTCATGCGGGGGACGCTCGTGCGCGTCCTGGCGGAAGACTTGACCGCGCAGGCCGCCCGCGTGCAGGCGCCGACGTTGTTACTCTGGGGGGAGCGCGACGAAGCGACGCCGCGCTGGCAGGGCGAATTGCTGGCGCGCGTGATACCGGACGCCGGCCTGCACGTCTTTCCTGGCGCGGGGCATTACGCCTTCCTCGAACGGTTATCAGAAACGCGCCATATCCTGCGCTATTTCCTGAAGGAAACGGGATGAGCGGTTTTTGGGCGCTAGCACTGGCCATCTGGGCGGTGGGGGCAGGTTGGCGCTGCCAGCAATTGGCGCGCTTCTTGCAGCAGGAAACCTATTTGAGCGGGCGTTTCCTGCGCGGGAGCTGGCGCAGGCGGGCGCTTCCTTGGCGCGCGTTGCTGCTGGCGGGGCTGGCGCTCGTCTTAACGGAGACGGCTGCGCTTCACGCGCTGGCGGCAGTGTTAGCCATCTTGCCCCTGCCGCGGGGTGGTGTCGTGAAGACGCCGCTGCGCTGGACCGGCCGGCTCTGGCGGATGTTGGCGCTGGCCTGGGGCCTGGTTGCGGCGCTGGCTGTGGTGGCCTGGTGGCAATTCGGCGCAGGTGGCGCCCCGCTCACGTTGTTCGGGTTGGTGGTATATGCGGCGGCGCCTTTGTTGTTGGCGGTAGCCAACCTGGCAGCGGCGCCCATCGAAGCGGCGATCCGCCGGCGCTATCGGCGGCAGGCAGCGGCGGTCCTGGCGCGGCAAAGGCCGACGGTCATCGGCATCACCGGCAGTTGGGGCAAGACGAGCACCAAGCACATCCTGACCGAATTGCTGGCTGGCCGCCGCCGCGTCTACGCCACCCCGAAGAGCTACAACACGCTCATGGGCGTGACGCTGGCCATCAACCGCGACCTACGCGACGATTACTCCGTCGACACCTTTCTGGTGGAAATGGGCGCCTATCGCCGTGGTGAAATCGCTGAAATTTGCCAGTTGGTGCAACCCACTGTCGCCCTACTCGTCGATATCGGCCCGCAGCACCTGGAACGATTCGGCACGATCGAAGAAACCACGCGCGCTAAATTCGAGCTGGTTGAGGCGCTCCCCGAAGACGGTCTGGCGGTTTACAATTGGGATAGCGTGGCGTTGCGGGAAGAATTCGCGCGCCGCCCTCACCCGAAACGGCGCATCGCCATCAGCCGTGACGAGAGCGCCCCGCCCGTCGTCCGCCTCGTCGCTACCGATGCGCAGGAGACGCTCGCCGGGCTCGCCTGCCGCATCCATGATCGCGAGACGGGCGAATGCGAGCGCCTGGAGACGGGGCTGCTCGGCGAGCACAACGTGACGAATTTGCTCTTGGCCAGCGCGGTGGCCCTGGAATTCGGAGTCACCTTGCGCGAAATAGCCTGGCGCGCGCGCCAGATTCAGCCATTTGAGAGCCGACTGCAACGGCAACAGACGGCCGCTGGCATCACTATCCTCAACGATGGCTACAGCGCCAACCCGCTCGGCGCCCGCAGCGCGCTGCAGACGCTCGGTCTGCACGAAAGCGGGCGGCGCTTGCTGGTTACGCCCGGCATGGTCGAATTGGGCGCGGGTGAGGCGGCGGCCAACCAGCGCCTGGGCGAGCTGGCGGCGCGCTACGCCACTGACGTCATTCTAGTCGACGAGCGGCGCGCGCCGCCCATCGCCAGCGGCTTGCGCGCGGCGGGTTTCCCGGAGGAGCGGCTGCGCGTCGTCTCGCGGCTCGATGAGGCGGTCGCCTGGTACCAGCGCGAGTTGCGCGCGGGCGATACGGTGCTCTTCCTCAACGATTTACCTGATGCGCACTGAACGGATGGGGCGATGAGACGTAAACTGCGCGGCCTGAAGCGCGCCGCCTTCCAGCTGGATTACAGCCTCTATCGCGTCGATGTGCCCTTGCCGGGCGTCGAAGGCGCGCGCATGTCCGTCATCGATATCTGGCCCGAAGGGGTCGAGCGCACGTTGATGCTGGTGCATGGCTTCGCCGGCTGTGCGGAAACCTGGGAATACCAGATCAACTATTTCGCGCGCAATTTCCGCGTCATTGTGCCCGATTTGCGCGGCCACGGCCAATCCGACGCGCCCTATTCGCAATACACGATGGCCGAGCTGGTGGCTGATTTGCAAGCCGTCGTCGAGGCGCGCAATTTGCCCGAACGCTTCGTGTTGGCCGGGCATTCCTTCGGCGGCTCCATCGCGGTGGAATACGCCGCCGCTCACGCGGATCGGCTGGAGCAGCTGGTGCTGATTTCCACAGCGGGCGAATGGCCGGTGCCGCGGGCAGCGCGCTGGGTTTTTCGCTTGCCGACGGCCATCTTCCGCCCCTTGTGGCCCTATCGCCCGCGTTGGAACGCGGAAATCCACGTCATGAATCGGATGATGCGCAACAACCTCGAAAAATGGAATGGCTGGGAGAAGATGCGACAGCTGCAGACGCTCTCCCTCGTGCTCACCGGGATGCGCGACAGATATGTCCCGCGCCGCTATTACGACGAGGTAGGGACGAACATCCCTGGCGCGGAAGTACAGGATATCGGTTCGGCCAAGCATAAGGTGCAATTGGAGCGGCATCGCGCCGTCAACCGCGCGATGGAGCGTTTCATGGGTGGTGGCATGGGTAGCTGGCGGGAGCGGCGCGACGAATCAGCGGCGGAGGAGCGGCGAGTCTGGCATCTAGCATATGACACAGACGTGTCACATAGTGTGCCCATCCCGCGGCATCCCTTGCACCGTTTCCTGGAGAACACGGCGCGCTGGCTGCCGAAGCGGCTGGCGCTGGTCTGCTTTGGTCAGCGCCTGACCTACGCTGAGTTGGATGCCCGCGCGAACCGTTTGGCGCATGCCCTGCGCGGCCTGGGGCTTGCGGCGGGTGAACGGGTGATGCTCGTCCTGCCGAATATCCCGGCGCTCGTGCTCGCCTATTACGCTACGTTGAAGCTGGGTGGCGTGGTCGTGTTGCCGAATCCCGAAGCGGCGCCACAGGCGATCGCGCGGCAGGCGGCCGAAGTGGGCGCGCGGCTGGTCGTCACGATCAGCCAGGGCGAGGAATTGCTGGCGGCGCTCGCCGAATTGCCCAATATGCGCCTGCTGCTGGTGGATATGCGGCAGGAATTACCGTCGGCGATCTATCAGCAACAGGCTGAGCTGCGCGGTTGGCCGCTGGAAGCGGCGGGGGAAATCCCGCCGGGCGCGTACTGGCTTTCTGAATTGCCGGAAGAGGTGATGGAGGAAGGGCCGCCACAGGCTGAAATCGACCTCGAGCAGCTCGCCGTCATCGCCTATACCAGCGGCACGACCGATGAGCCGCGCCCCGCTTGCCTCACGCATCGCAACCTGGTCGCCAACGTCATGCAGACGCGCCATTGGACGCCGACGTTGCGCTATGGTGGGGAATGCAGCATGGCCGCCCTGCCGTTGCTGCATAGTTTCGCGATGACGACCTGCATGAACCTGCCCATCGCTATCGGCGCGACGATGGTGCTGTTGCCCTACCTGGATTTGCCGACTTTGTTGGAGAAGGTGCGGCAGCACCGACCGTCGATCTTCCCCGCCGTGCCCTCGCTATTTGCCGCCATCAATCAGGTGCCGAATGTGCGCCGATATGGCCTGGAGAGCATCAGCGCTTGCTTGAGCGGATCCGCGCCGCTGCCGATTGAGGTGCAAGAAGCCTTCGAGAAGCTGACGCGCGGGCGCGTGTTGGAGGGGTATGGCCTGACGGAAGCGTCGCCCGTGACGCACGCCAACCCCTTCCGCGGTCAGCGGCGCGAAGGCTCGATAGGTCTGCCGGTTTCCAGCACGGACGCGCGCATCGTCGATTTGCGGACGCGCGCGCCTTTGCCAGCCGGCGAAGTGGGCGAATTGCAGGTGCGCGGGCCGCAGGTATTCGCCGGTTATTGGGGCGAAGAGGCGTCGCCGCTCGAGGATGGCTGGCTCTCGACGGGCGATATGGCCCTGATGGATGACGCAGGCTATTTCCGCATCCTGAATCGGGTGGCGGACCTCATCCAGATTGGGGGAGAGACGATCTTCCCGCGTGATGTCGAAGAAGTGCTGTACGAGCACCCGGCCGTGCTGGAGGCGGTAGTGGCGGGCGTTGCCACAGGCGGCGACAGGCAGGTGGTGAAGGCTTATGTGGTGCCGCGGCCGGGGCAGGAGCTGGCGGAAAGCGCGTTGAAGGAATGGTGCGAGCGGCGCTTGCCGGCCAACGCCGTGCCCCACTTGTTTGAATTGCGCGATGAATTGCCCAAGTCGTTCATCGGCAAGGTGGTACGGCGGGAATTGGCATGAAGTGGTTACATAAGGGTCGGCTTTATTGCGTCGCCAGTGTGTGGATCGGTTAAGGCCGGAAGTCTGGGCCATTTTGCGTTTTTATAAAATAATTCTTCGATGGACCAAATCTGGGCACGGGGGTATCGGTTGGCACCAAGTGTGATATTTCCCAGCTTGCTCGCCTCCGAACGGGCCTTGGCGGTGCTGTTCTTGGTAAGCGTGATATAGACGCCGCAAGCCGCATTTTCTCTTTGTATCACATGCAGGAAGTCGCGGAAGTGGCTCAGACTGAAGGTAGTACTACCTTTCACTTGTGCAACGACCATTTTGGAAGGGTGGTCATCCGCTTTGCTCAATAGGAGACCTCGGCCATCGATACCCGAATCTCCCGTTTGAACTTCGTTGGGGAAAAGTCCCGCAATTCGCGTGATGGCCCAGGCTTCGAATACGAAGTGTTTTTCATCTGAGAGGCGGCGCGCGGAAACGAAGTCTCGCGGCATCCCAGTGGGCGTTGGGGTTTTTATGCCGATTCGCTCCAGGCGATGCTGGGCAATACCAATGGTGATTGCGGAAATATCAATCCCAATCCATCGGCGTTCTAGCTCCTGAGCAGCAACTAATGTCGTCCCACTACCACAAAATGGATCCAAGACCACATCTCCTTTGTTAGAGGAAGCGGCGACGATCCGATGCAATAAAGCCAACGGTTTTTGGGTTGTGAAACCTACGCGCTCTTTGTTTTTCGGGCCACCTAGTATTTTGATGTCGTCCCACCAATTATTTAGCGGCGGGCCCTCATCTTCGAAATATGTTTCACGCATTCCTGCTGGGATCTTTCCCTCAGCAACGGCTTTCTTATATTTTGCTTCATCGAATATGGTCACCATCATCCGTGCATGGTTCGCGTTGTAACCCACTCGGCGAGCGGATTCGTAGGTTTTCAAACTACCTGCAGTATACTTTCCACGCAATACATTGAAGTTGTGCTGATTGCTCTTTGTGTAGAATAAAACTGTGTCTGAGTTCGCTTGCCACTTTTTTGCTTTGGTTGGCATGTTGCGATAGCACCAAAGCACTTCATTCTTGAAATTATCTTCTCCAAAAATTGTATCCAATATCACTTTCAAATAATGGCTGGCTGTCGGGTCGCAATGTAGATAGAGGCTACCCGACGTTTTTAGCAAGCGGTGCATTTCCAATAGTCGCTCACCCATGTAGGTGAGATAGGCGAGCATAGAGCCTTTGCCAAGGATCTGGTGCAAACCGGTGATCACATTGTGCAAGGGGTGGGCGATGGCGTTAGATATACTCGTGAATCGACTCGCCGCCACCTCGTCCTATTTCCAAGTATCCGTGAAGGCCTGGACTTGTGCGGGAATGCCGTTGCCCTGACCGAAGTTGATATTGTAATTCTCGTTCGAATTGAATGGCGGATCCAGATACACCAGATCCACCGAATCCGCTGGCCATTGCCGCATCCAATCCAGGCAATCGCCGTAATAAAGCGCGTTATCTTGCATCAATCCACTCCATCTTCTGGCGCGATTATACCAGCCCCAACAGCCGTGTTGACACCTTCATCGCGCTGTGCTACCCTCACATAGCGGGGTGGAGCAGTGGCAGCTCGTCAGGCTCATAACCTGAAGGTCGGAGGTTCGAATCCTCCCCCCGCAATTGGCGGCTGACTGTCGGGTATGCGAACGGTCGCTGAGCATGGCTTCGCAGTCAGCGCGCTTTCCCTGGCGATGTAGCTCAGCCGGTTAGTAGCGCCAAACTCATAATTTGGAGGTCGCTGGTTCGAGTCCAGCCATCGCCATCGCGGAAGGCCCCTCGCCCGGGGGTCTTCGTGTTTCTCCGGGGTAGAGCGCTTGCCAATCCTCCCGCGCGCGCGAAAGCCGCCAGCCCACTCCTTCGTGCGGCACGACCACCTCCGCCGGCCGCGGGCGCGCGTTGTAATTGCTGGCCATCACCATGCCATAGGCGCCGGCGGTCAGGATGGCCAGCAAGTCGCCCGCCCGCGGCAGCGGCATCGTCACGTCGCGCGCGAGCGCATCCGTCGTCTCGCAGACCGGCCCGACGATCTGCAGCGTCTCTAGCGGCGCGGCGACGTTTTCGCGCACGGGGACGATGGTATGCCGCGCGCCATAAAGCGCCGGGCGCAGCAATTCGCTCATGCTGGCGTCGACGATGACGGTTGTTTGCCCCAGCTGGCGCTTGGTATAGAGCACGCGCGTCAGCAAGACGCCAGCATCGGCGACGAGGGAGCGGCCGGGCTCGAGCATCAGGGGTGCGGAAACTGGCAGATCACACAGATGTGGGCGCAACGCGGCGACAAATTCCTCCAGTCTGGGTAGAACGTCACCCTCGTCATAAGGCACGGGGAAGCCGCCGCCGATATTCAGCGCGCGCAGCTGCGGAAATTCGTCAAGCAGCGCGCGCGCGGCGGCGATGGCCCGGCCCGTGGCGGTCACCTCACCCAATTGGCTGCCGATGTGGATGTGGAGGCCCGCGAATTCCAGCGCGGGGTATGCGTCCGCTTCGGCGAGGATGGCGCGAATGGCGTCGGCGCTCAAGCCGAATTTGGCGCTGGCGTGGCCGGTGGCGATAGCGGCGAATGTGGCCGCCACTGCATCTGGGTTCAGCCGCAGGCCGACGCGCTGGCACCGCCCCGCGCGCGCAGCGGCCGCCTGAATCAGCGCGCATTCCGCCGCGTTCTCGATATTGATCCAGCCCACGCCCTCGCTGACGGCGTAATCGATCTCTTCGGCCGTCTTGCCGACGCCCGCAAAAACGATTTCCTCCGCCGCGCAGCCGACCTGCCGCGCGCGCCAGATTTCGCCGCCGCTGACGGCATCGATGCCCGCGCCGGCTGCGACGAGCGTCTGTAACACATCCAGGTTGGCGTTGGCTTTGGCGCTGTAATGGATGGCGATGGGGGTGGGAGCGAAGGCCGCCCGCAGGCGCTCCAACTGCGAATGGACGCGCGCCAGACTGTAGACATAGCAGGGCGTGCCGATGGCGGCAGCGATGGCCGAGAGTGGTTGCGCGTCGCAATGCAATTCGCCAGCCTGATAGCGGATGGAGTCATTCAGCATGAGTGACCAATTCCCTCCGCCAACTGGTAACCTTGAAATTCATCCCAAAGGCGCGCATAATTCAGCAGTGGCGTGCTGGGCACGTCAGTATAGCAGGTGCGATTATGGCAGAGGCGGAGGAGCATTCGGCGCGGCTCAGCGCAGATTTCGGACAACTCCGCGGGCGCGTGCGTGGCTTGGTGGACGAGGCGCTGGCGACGCTGACACAAGTCGATGGGCTGGCGCCCGCGCGCCTCGATGAGCTGCGCGACGCCCTCTTCCACGCCGACCACCCGTATTTGCTCGTTTTCGTCGGCCCCTTCAGCGCCGGCAAGTCCTCGCTCATCAACGCTTTGCTTCGGCGTGATACCGATGAGTTGGGCGTTACAGATGGGCCGCTGGCCGTCGGCCCCGTGCCGACGACGGACCGCATCGCCATCCTACGCTGGGGCAGCGAGAGCGAGCGGCGGCGCGAGGGTGAATCTTTGGATAGCGTCTACTTTCCCGCGCCGATTCTGAGCCGCGTCAGCTTCGTCGATACGCCCGGCCTCGGCTCTGTTTTCCAGGCGCAAGAGCAGATCACGCAGCGTTTCCTGCACCGTAGCGACGCCGTCTTTTGGGTGATGATGGCGCGCCAGGCGCTGACCGCCGAGAATCTGGATGCCCTGCGCGCCTTAAGAGAATTTGGCAAAAAGACCATCATCCTGCTCAACCAGGCGGATACGCTGGACGAGGACGAACGCCAGACGGTGTTGGAATACGTCCGCGAGCAAAGCCAGGCTCGTCTGGGCTGGCAGCCTCCCGTCTGGCTCGTCTCGGCGAAGGAGGGGCTGGCGGCGCGAGGAGAGGAGGCGGCGCGTCATTGGCAGGCGAGCGGGCTGGGCGCAGTGTCCGATTTCATAGGGGAGCAGCTGGGCGACCGCGCCCGTTTGCGGCAGAAACTGAGCACGCCCCTGCAAATCGTCCAGCGCGCCACGACGGAAGCGCAAACCGCCCTCGCCGAGAATCAAGCGCGCTGGGATGAGCTGGGTCGCGCGGTGGCGAACTTGGAGGGACAGGTGTCGGCCTCGCGCGCGCAGGGGAATTTGGCCCTCGATGGCGCGCGGCAGGGCATCGTCACGACCAGTCGCGTGGTGGAGGAAACGGTAGCAGCGGCCTGGAGCACGAGTTTTGGTTGGGGGAAGCTGCCGCGATTGGTGGCGCGTGGTCTGCTCGAATTGCTTGGCCTGGGCTGGCTTGCTCGTCGTGGTGGCGCCAAGAAATCTTTGTTACCGGCGGACCTATTGGTCGGCGCTGAAGGTTGGCAGAATTCGGCCGAGCAGCTGGCCGGGCGCCTCGAAGCGCGCGATTGGCAAGACATCAGCGATCTGGTGGCCGCGGCGGATGAGGCCCTTACCCAATTGCCAGAAGCGGCGCGCTCGCAGATGGTGGGCACGGTAGCAGCGCCGAGCCGATACGACCGTAGCGCACTGGAAGAGGCGCGCCAGGCCCTGCGCCAGCTGGCCGATGAGGAACGCCGCCGCGAAGAGACGCGCATGGCCGCGAATGCCCAGCGCTTGTTCAGTGGCGTGGCGGTCGGGCAGACGCTCCTCCTTCTCCTGGCGCTGGGCACACTGGTGGGCCGACCGCTGCTGGCGGATTGGCGGCCGGAGGCGCCATTGTATGCATTGGGGCTTCTCGCCACGCTCTTCATTGTCAGCGCGCTCTGGTTGCCGCTATCGGCGCGCTGGCAGGCGGCCCGTTTTGCCCGTCGCTGGCGGCTCGCGCAGGAGCGGGCGCAGCAACTGCTGGATGATGGCGCGGAAAGCCAGCTCGAATATGGCCTGCAGCTGCGGCGCGACGCGCTGCTGCCACTGACTCGCCTATGGGAGGCGCGTGCTTCTAGCCAACGCGAACAACGCGCCACCCTACACCAAATCAGCGGCCAGATCGGCGAACTGGAAGGCGCCATTCACAAATTGGGACGGCCGACATTGCGAGAACGGCTGGGCTTGCGACGCGCGCCCTCTCCCGCTGTCGGGGCGGCAGAAGATGAAGCGTCAGCTCTGGCAGCGGAGGTGGAGCAGGAAACCGATTCGCCGTCGCAGAGTGAGGCGCGCAATGCCTGAGGTGACGCTGGCGGGGCCGCTGGCCGCCACGCGCGCGCGTTGCATCCGCGCCTTCCACGAGCTGGCGGTCACCCTCAGCGGCATCGACGAGGCGCGCGAGGACGGGCGGCGCTTGCTGGAATTGGCGGCTGATCTGGAGGAGATGTTCTTCCTCATTGTGGTCATTGGCGAATACAATGTCGGCAAATCCACCCTCATCAATGCCTTGCTCGGCGAAACCTTGCTGGAGACGGGCATCACGCCAACGACCGAAGCGATCGAGTTGATCCGCTACCGGGAAGAGGCGCAGCGCCGCCCGGAGCAGACCGCTGCGCAGCCGGGCATCCGCCGCTGGGCGCACCCCAATACCGGCGGCGCGGGCGTGGCTTTGGTGGATACCCCGGGCTCCGGCTCCGTCTTCCGCCAACATGAGGAGCTGGCGCGCGCCTTCCTGCACCGCAGCGATTTGGTGCTCTTCGTGCTGAGCGCCAAGCGCGCCTTCGCTGAAACCGAACGCCTCTACCTCGAGCTGGCGCGCGATTATGGCAAGAAGGTCATCCTCGTGCTGAACCAGAGCGATTTGCTCGAGGCGGCCGAGTTGGAGCAGGTGCGCCGCTTTATCGCCCAACAGGTGCAGGAATTGCTCGACATTCATCCCTTGCTCTTCACCGTTTCCGCGGCGCGCTCCCTCGCGGGGGGAGAGGAGGACGGCCTGGCGGCATTGCGCGCTCACCTTACCGCCACGCTGAGCGAAATTCCGCCCGCGCGGCAAAAGCAACTCGCCCAGCTGGACACAGCCACGCGTTCATTGACAGAGGCGCAGATCGCCGTCCAGAAGCGTCGCGAATTGCTGCGCCAGGATGAAGGCGCGGCCGAGGATGTGCAGCGCGAGTTGCACGCCAGTGCCGATGGGCTGGAGGAGAATCTGCGGCGCACGCTGGACGATATCGAGGCGGCTCTCGCGGCGCTCGAGCGACGGGGGCGAGACTTCCTGGATCGCGAGTTGGCTTTCCGCCCCCTGCGGCGCGCGCCCAGCAATGCCGCCTTGCAAGAGCGATTCGAGGGTGAAGTACTTGGGCAATCGCTGACGGAAATTCGAGAATTGGCCGCCGCTTACGTCAACCGCTTGGTTGACCACAACCGCGCCTATTGGCAGCAGCTGCAAGAGCGACTGCGCGCGCTGATGGATTTGCTGGAAAAGAGCGGTGATCCGGACGCGGCCCTTTATGCCGAACAACGGGAAGACCTGCAACAGGCGATCCGCCACGCGGAGCGCGAGGAACAACATTACTCTGGCGGCGCGCTGGTGGCCGAGTTGCAGGCGCAATTCACGCAAAATCTAGCGCGTTTTCGCTACGGGGCGCTGGTGGGGCTGGGCGGTTGGTTGTCGCTGGCGCTGGCCCTGTTGACGCCGGGACCGCTGATCGGGGTGGCGGCGGCGCCACTCGCGTTGCCGGCCGCCGCGTTGGGCGCGCCGCTGGCTGCTGTGGGTAGCCTCTTCGCCTTGCGCCATATGCGGCGCATCCGGCGGGAGAGCCAACGCGAATTGCGCGATGCGAGTGCGGCGCTGGCCCGGGCCTATCGCGAGGCCTTGACGCGCCTCACGCGGCAGGAACGGCAACGTCTATTGCAAAGCGGCGAGGAATGGCTGCGGCCGCTCTTCGCGCGCCTGATGAGCCTGGCGGAGCGCGCCGAGGAGCAAGCAGCGCAATTGGCGGCGCATGAACGCGAATTGGCCGCGATTCGTGCGGAATTAACCTCGGCCGAAGAGGGTTAACGCTCTTTCTCGCCGCTCATCACGATGAGACCATCCGCGCCGATTCGCAGCCAGCAACCATCGCACAGCTTCGCGTAATCTGCCGAGGTGAGCGTCAGCATCGGCAGCGGCGCATCGTAGAGCTCGCGCGCGACGACGGCGCCGAGGGCTAGGATGCCATCCACTTCCCGCGTGAGGATCGCGGCGGGGGCGGTGCCGCGGCGGCAAGCTTCGAGCAGGATACTGCTGGCGCTGCTGGAGCCGCGCCCGCGTGGTAGCGCGAGGATGCGCCCGGCCACATTGGCGCCGCATTGCGGGTGACGCTCGTCGATGATGGCGCCGCTCTTCGGGTCGATGCCACCCCAGAAGCTCAGCGGCTCCGCCAGCAGGAGCAACCGCCCCGCCGCTACACCGGGGAGCACGACGCGCGCCTGGATCGGATGGGCCATCACCCTTGCCAGAGCGCTTCGTCGCGCCAGACGCGACCTTCGTGCGCTGAGCGAACGCATTCCGCCAGGTTGCCGAAGACCACGCCCAGGCCCGTGTTGCCGGGCGTGTAGTGCGCGAACTTGGCCGAATTCGTCATCAACACGCCGCGCTGAACGCGCAAGAGCGGCGCCACCACCACACAGGTATCGACCACGAGGCGGATTCCCAGCTCCCGCAGCGGCGCCAGCCAGCCGCGCTGTTGCAGGGCGGCCAGCACGATGCGGTTGGTGCAGACGATGAAATCCACCGAGGAGTGGGGCGGGCGCCGCTCCAGCAGAGGGCGCAGCGCCGCGAATTCGGCGAGCGAGAAATGTGGGCTGCCGAGGGCGACGACGTCGAGCTGCGTCGTTTCGGTGGTCGAGAGGCGGTCGCGCGCGACGCGCAGGGCGGGCAAATCGACCGTGATGACGCGCTCTGGCTGCTCGCCCTGTGTGGCGGCGGCCAGCGTGCGCGCTTCGGGCGTGATGCCGACGGCGTGGAATAGCGCCACCGCGCCCGAGGAAGCGGCCGCTGCCCCCAGCGCTTTGAGCTGGTCTTCATTCGTTTCGGGGGACAAACCGACGAGGATGGGGATGGGCTCGCCTGCGCCGTCATACGCCCCGCAGACCGCGCCCACTAGGTAACCCAGCACGGGGTAGATTACCGAATCGGCGAGCAGGCGGGTGGGGATGCCCTCGAGTTGGAAGAGCAAACGACCGCGGCGGTTTTCGGTGAGGTGCAGGCCGCAGGCGGGCGCGCGGCCGGTCAGGGCGCAGCAGATGTCGATGAAATCGCCATAACGTTGCGTGCGCGCGCCGAGCACCGAATTGGCGAAGACGATCGCGTTGCTCTCCGCCCAGGCGATTTGCGCGCCGAAGGGTGGGCGGGCGCCGCTCTGGTAGGGCGCGCAGGTGAAAATCGGCTCGCAGCCCATCTCCTCATAGACCTGCATCAGCCGTCGCGCTTGCTCCGCAGTCCGCGCGTCGCCCCGGTAGATTTCCGGGTGCAGCAAGTCGTAAGCGCCGACATTGAGCGTGGTGGGGATGACGACGCGGCCGCCGGCCGCCAGCAAGCGCTCAGCGAAATCCAGGCCGGATTCGCCATGCAGCAAAACACCATCGATATGCGCGTGTTCGATATCCAGCAGCGATTCGGCGCCGTAAATCTGGGCCATGGGCAGCAAGATGCGCAGCGCCAGGCGGGCCGCTTCGCCGCGCTCACCCACGAGCATGGCGCGGTCTTCCTCGGTGAGGCGCAAATTATCGCCAGCATTCATGGTGCGGGCAGGCCGTGGATATTGCAGAGTGGGGCGAGCAGGGCGCCGATGGGCGGAGATGGCTGCGGCGCCGGGCCGATGGGGTCGTGACATTCCTCGTCGCCGAGCAGGGCATGGGCCAAATTTCGCACGCCCAACGCCAGCGCGCGCGTGTCATAGCCGCCTTCCAGTGCGAAGATGATGCGCCCGCCGCAGCATTCCTCCGCCATTTCGATGAGCGCGCGCGCCAGCCAATCATAACCGCGCAGCGAGAGGTTCATGCGCGCCAGTGGGTCCTGCCAGTGCGCGTCAAAGCCTGCGGAAACGAGCACGAGTTGCGGCTGATAGCGGCGCGCGGCGGGCAGCAGTACCCGCTCGAAGAGGGCGCGGTAGCTCGCGTCGCCGTGCTCTGGTGGCAGGGGGGCGTTGATGGTGAAACCGCGCCCCGCGCCGCGACCTGTTTCCCCCAGGCGGCCCGTCCCGGGGTAGAAGGGTGCTTGATGGACGGAGAAGAATAACGTGCGTGGGTCTTCGTAGAGCATCTCTTGCGTGCCGTTGCCATGGTGCACATCGTAATCGACCACCAGGACGCGCTCGAGGCCGAAAGCGGCCTGCGCCTGGCGGGCGGCAATGGCCACGTTGCCGAGCAAGCAAAAGCCCATCGCCGCCATGGGCCGCGCGTGGTGTCCGGGCGGGCGAGTGAGGACCAGAGCGCGTTGCGCTTCGCCACCTAGGACCGCATCCACCGCGCCGAGCACAGCTCCTGCCGAAAGGCGCGCAATCTCCGGAGAGACGGCACTGGCGTAGGTATCGGCGTCGAGCAGGAAGCGGCGCCCGGGCGTCTGGCGGGCGAGCAGCTCCAGCTGGCGCAAGTAGGCTTCGTCGTGAGCGCGCAGGATGGCTTCATCGCTGGCGGATTCGGGCGTGATGGGATGCAGGCGCGGCAGCAGACTGCTCGTCTCCAGCTCCTGCCAGCAAGCGCGGATGCGGCGGGCATTTTCTGCATGGGCTGGCTCGTCGTGCTCTACGAAGCGCGGATGCGTGAGATAGGCGACGCTGGCAGCCGCACCTTTGGTCATGGCGCGCGCGGCTCCAGGATTCGGTAGTTGAAGCCGTTCATCGGGATTGCCGCAACTGTTTCGTAATGGGCGTAGATGGCTGCCTCCACCTCGGCGGGGAAGAAAGGCGCCCGAAGCACGATGGCACCGAATTCGCGCTCGGCCAATTGGGCGATGAGGGCGACGCTGTCGTAGTGATCGCGCTCGGCCAGGTTCCATAACAAAGGCGGCTGCGTGATGACCTGTTTGCCGGAGCGGATGGCGAAGCCGGCGTCCTCGCTGATGACGGCAGCTTCCGTCTCGCGCAGCCATTCGACGATCTGCCAGCCCGCTTCGATATCTTCGGCCGTGGTGAAATGGCCGATATTGGAATAGCCGGGTGGATAATGACCCAGCGAAGTGCGGGCGCCATCGTAGAAAGGGCGGCCGGGCAGGGCGTTCGCCTCGCGCCCCAGCAATTGCGCCAGTTGGCGGAAGCCCGGCGCGTCGGTTGGGATGTGCAACACGGTCAGAGCATAGCCCAAATACAACAACGGCGGCAGCAAAGTGAGCGGGCCGCGGCAGATTCGGACCAGCGGCGCCAGGTGGGAGATGGCGCGCCCGTAGACATTCGGGGGTAGGTGCCAGCGAGCGTCCAGCACCCGCGCGGCGAAAATCCCACTCAGGATGCAGGTTGCGGCGATGGCCGTCATGTAATAATTATCGCCCGCGCCCCAGCCGCCGCTGCTGATACCGCCGAAGAGCGCCGCGCAGACGAACCAGAGGCTGTAGAGTGAGAGGCGCGCGAAATACAGCTCGAAGCAGACGAGCAGCGCGGCCGGCGCGATGAGCCAGCCATGCACGCGCAACCAGAGCCGCGCCAGCCGCCAGGCGTGTTCGATGGCGGGGCGGTTGGCGTTGGAGATGATGATCTGGCGCCACCATTCGCCGCCGGAAAGCAGATAGAAAGCGACGAAGATCGCGCTGCCCGCCAGCGCGCTCGCCAACCCCCAGCGCCAGGCCCGCCGTGGCGCCCGCAACAACAAGTAGGCGCCCATGGCGATGGCGGTGAAGAGGGCGAGCTGCTTGGCATAGCCGGCAGCGATAACCAGGGCGAAACTGAGCGCCAGGCGGCCGCGCGGCAGCGTTGCAATGGGCCCCGGCGCCGACGCGAGGCTGACGATGGCCAACGTTTCCAGCAGCACCATCAGCGGGTGGTGGCGGAAGAGCGGCGCCTGGTGGTAGACGGTGTTGGAAGCGAGGAAGGCCAGCGCCGCCAGCGCGGCGATGCCGCGCTGGCCCGATTCCCGCCAGACCGCATAGCCGATCGCGCCGGCGGTCAGCAGCGCGCAGAGCAGGCTGAGCGCGCGGCCATACCAATATGCCGGGCCGAAGAGCCATACGAAGGGGACCAACAAGATATGGAAGAGCGGTGGGTAATGGCTGCCGTAATAGGGGAAGGTGTCTACATCCTGGTAAGGCAGCTGGAATTTGCTCAGATAACGCGCCGCTTCCAATTCGTAACCTTCGCCCTGGTCATAATCGAAGGGAAATGCGAGCAAGTTGGCCGCATAGGCGCCGAGCACGAGCAATTGCGAGAGCAGCAACAGGGCAGCCAAGGCGAAGAGCGCTCGCCCCCCGTATCGCCAAAATGGAGCTGTATTAAGCCGGGTCATCGCCCAGTGGCAATAGACTCACGCCGACCAGCGTGACGATGATGGCGAGGGCGAGCGCGGCGCTTTGGCTGGGGCCGAAGCCTCCCTCTCGACCGGGCGCGAGCAGATCCAGAGACAGAATTCCCAGAGCGGCCAGCAGCCCGCCGCCCGCTAGCCACCAGCCCAATTGTCGTTTTGTCATGCTCGTGTGTCTGCCATCATCTTCGGATTATAGCGAGGCCTGCCCAATCAGCGCCTCCGAATCCGCCGCTTACCGCCACTACCGAGCGCCGCCAAATACGCTACACTGCGCTTCACTGTGGGCATGGAAGGACGGGAGTGAACGATGGCGGGCGAACAAGTGATGCAGCGCGATGCGGCGAAGCCAGTGGAGATGGTGCCGGGTATCATGCGGCGCACCCTGGCGCAGACGGCAGAGGCGATGATCGTCGAATTTGAGCTGAAGGCTGGCGCCGTATTGGATAACCACCACCACCCGAACCACCAGGCGGAATACCTGGTCAGCGGTGAAGTGGTGATGATCATCGACGGCGTGGAATACCCCTGCCAGCCGGGCGCCAGCTGGGCCATTCCGGGTAACGTGCCGCATGGCGTCCGCGTGATCCAAGATTCCGTCGTCATCGATTGCTTTTCGCCCCCGCGCGAAGATTATCAGGACTAGCGGCCTGGATGACACAAGAGGGAAGCTGGCGCAGCTCGGGCAAGAGCCATACCTGCGGCGATTTGCGGTTGCGGCACGAAGGCGAGGCAGTGCGTCTGGCTGGTTGGGTGCACCGACGGCGTGCGCAGGGCGGCCTCATCTTCCTCGATGTGCGCGACCGCTGGGGCATCACGCAGGTCGTCGTCGATAAGGAAACAGCCGCCGCCGCCCACGCCGCGGCCAACGAGTGCCGCCCTGAATATGTGCTGGCCATCCAGGGTACCGTCCGCCGCCGCCCGGCCGGCACTGTGAATCCCGAGCTGGAGACGGGCGAGGTGGATGTCGTCGCGCATGAGATACGCATCCTCAACGCCGCGCGCACGCCGCCGCTCTATATCACGCGCGAAGTGGGTGAGGACGAAGCGCTGCGCATGCGTTACCGCTACCTCGATTTGCGGCGCGCGCGCATGCAACGAAACCTCGCCATCCGCCACCGCGCCATCAAATTCATCCGTGATTATCTGGACGATCTTGGCTTCTTAGAGATCGAGACGCCGCTACTTTTCAAGACGACACCCGAAGGCGCGCGCGATTTTCTGGTGCCAAGTCGCATGCAGCCGGGCAAATTCTATGCCCTGCCGCAATCGCCGCAGCAGCTGAAGCAGCTGTTGATGGTCGCTGGCGTCGAGCGCTATTTCCAAATTGCGCGCTGCTTCCGCGACGAAGACCTGCGCGGCCAGCGCCAACCCGAATTCACGCAGCTAGATGTGGAGATTAGCTTTGTCCAGCGCGAGGATGTGATGGCGCTCAGCGAAGCGCTGATGCTGGCGCTCGTGGCCGCGGTGGCGCCGACGAAGCGCGTGCAGCAGCAACCCATCCCGCGCATGCGCTATCCGGAAGCGATGGAGGGTTACGGCACCGACCGGCCGGATATTCGCTACGATTTGCGGGCGCAGGATATCACCGATATCGCGGGAAAGAGCGGCTTTCGCGTCTTTGTGGAAAATGCGGCCGCCGGCAAGCCAGTGAAATGCATCCGCGCGCCAGGAATGGCCGCCAGCTTGAGCGGCACGCAGTTGCGAAAAGTGACGGCCGATCTGGAAGAACAGATTCGCGCTGTGGGCGCGAAGGGCCTGGCCTGGTTGGCGATGCCGCAGCATGAAGCTGGCGAAGTGCGCGGGCCGATCGGCAAATTCTTCACAGTCGAGCAGAAACTGGCGCTCTTCGAACGCGTGGGCGCGAGTGCGGGCGATCTGCTCTTTTTGATCTCCGACGAGCGCGAAGTGGTCTATCGGGTCATTGACTCGCTGCGGCCGACGCTGGCGGCGCAGCTCGGCCTGTTGGATGAAGATACGTTGGCCTTCGTCTGGGTGATCGATTTCCCGCAATTCCATTGGGATGAGGAAGGACAGCGCTGGGAGCCTTCGCAGCATATGTTCACGATGCCGCTGCCGGGGGATGTACCCCTCCTGGAAAGCGACCCGGGTGCGGCGCGTGGATCGCAATACGACCTGGTCTGCAATGGACATGAGGTGGCCGGTGGCAGCATCCGCATCCACAACCGTGCCTTGCAGGAGAAGATTTTCCCGCTGATTGGCCTGACGATGGCCGAAGCGCGCGCGCAATTCGGGCACCTGGTGGAGGCCTTCGAATATGGCGCGCCGCCGCATGGGGGCATTGCCTGGGGGCTGGATCGCGTCATCGCTCTGCTGGCCGGCGAGCCGAACATCCGCGAGGTCATCGCCTTCCCCAAAACGCAAACGGGCTCGGACGTGATGGCCGGCGCCCCTTCACCCGCGCGCGCAGAGCAGCTGGCGGAGCTGCACATCCGCCTGACAGACGCGGCGGAGCGGGCGTTGGCGGGGGATGGGATAAGCGAAGGATAGGATTGGTCGTAGCGAAAAAAAATGCGGCGGCCCGTTTTCAGGCCGCCGCTCACTTTTATCAAGATTTAAGGTGAACGGTTTATCCTTCCGCTGTCCCTGTGCCGCCGAGCAAGTTGTTATGCACCAGCGGCGCGGCGACGCCACCAACGAACATGCCAATCAAATACGGGATGATGTAGTTGAGATTGCCATCGATGAGGGCGGGGCCGAGCGTGCGCGCCGGATTCAGCGAGCCGCCGCTGAAATTGGCGCCGATGAGCACCATCGCACCCAGGGTCATGGCGATGGCCAAGCCAGGCATTTTGCCGCTCGCGCGCAGGATGACGCTGACGAGCGTGAAGGTGAGTAGCGCTTCCAGGATCGCCGCCTGCCAGACGTTATCGGCTGTGAGACTGCCCATCGATTGACCGAGATTGCCCGCCGCGTCGCCGAGGATGACGCTGATGACCAGAGCAGCGACGATTGCCCCCGCGAATTGGGCCACCCAATACCAGATGGCCGTCATGAGGTCGATGGCCCCGGCAACGAGTTGGCCGGCAGTGACGGCCGGGTTGACATGCCCGCCAGATAGTTTGCCATAGGTTGCTATGATGCCGCCCAGTACCAGGAAATGCACCAGGCCGAGGCCGACGGCGGCAATATCCGTCCCGCCGATGGCGATGGCTGTCAGCGCTGCGGCGAAGGTGAGCGTGAATGTGCCGAGGAATTCGGCAATTGCCGCGCGCATTTTCTCGTCCATTCTCTTCTCCTTTGTTTACAGGAACTGCGTATAGTATGGCGATAAGGAATGAAATTCGCAAAAAACTCCCGTCCGACCTTTACAGCGCCGTTTCGCCGAGCCAGAATGGGCCCGCCTGCCATGTTCGTGATGTCGTCCAGCGTTTGAGCCAACAGGCATTCTCAGGGGTACACCGTATGGGAACGACCCCACCTGCGCGAGCAGGTTCAAATCGTGACGACACACGGCATGGCGGGTATCGCCTTTATACCCATACCAGTGTTATACTGGTTGACGTCCGATACGCAAAGGCGCGGGCATGTGGGATTGGCGTGAACAGGTAGTCCTCGTTACGGGGGGCAGCGGCTTCTTCGGCCGGCACCTGGTCGCGGCCCTGCGCGAGCGCGGGGCGGGCGCTGTCATCATCCCCCGCAGCCGACAATACGACCTTCGCCACGAAGCGGCCCACGCCGCGCTCTATTGTGACCATCCAGACATCACGCTCGTCATCCACCTGGCGGCGGTAGCCGGGGGGATCGGCGCCAACCGCGCGCAGCCCGGTGTCTTCTATTACGACAACATCCTCATGTCCAGCTACGCGCTGGAAAGCGCGCGGCGGGCGGGCGTCGCCAAATTTGTTGGTATCGGCACGATTTGCAGTTACCCCAAGTGGACCAAGGTACCTTTCCGCGAAGAAGATCTCTGGCTCGGTTATCCGGAAGAGACGAACGCGCCCTATGGCCTCGCCAAAAAGATGTTGCTCGTACAGAGCCAGGCCTACCGCGCGCAATATGGCTATAACGCCATCCACCTGATGCCGACCAACCTTTACGGCCCGGGCGATAACTTCGACCTGCAGACTTCACACGCCATCGCCGCTTTCATTCGCCGCATGAGCGAGGCGCGCGACCGCGGCGATGGGTGCATCACACTCTGGGGCGATGGCAGCCCGACGCGCGATTATGTCTATGTCGCTGACGCAGCCGAAGCGGTACTCCTGGCAGCAGAGCGCTACGACAGCGCCGAGCCTGTCAACATCGGCAGCGGCCAGGAAATCAGCATGCGCGATTTGGCGGAGACAGTCGCCGCTCTCGCCGGTTATACAGGGCGCATCGAGTGGGATGTGAGCCGGCCCAATGGCCAGCCGCGCCGCTGCCTGGACGTTTCGCGGGCGCAGCGAGCATTCCGTTTCCGCGCGAGCACACCCTTTGCCAAGGGCTTGCGCGCGACGGTCGATTGGTACGAGCGGGAATACACGCCGCTGCTCGCGCTGGCCGCGGAAGGATAGCGCATGAAGGTGGAGCAAAATCCGCGTATGTTTTGTAATTTGACGCGCGACGTGGCAAAATAGCGCGGCGTCGTAACGCCGCTATCGTAGGGCGTTTAGGATGAGGAGGCGAAACCCTTGGCACGCTTAATGGATGTGAATGGTCTCACGGTGCGCTTCTATACGCCGGAGGGGACTGTCTACGCAGTCAACGACGTTACCTACACGTTGGATGAAGGCGAATCGCTAGCCATCGTCGGCGAGAGCGGCAGCGGCAAGAGCGTCCATGCGCTCGCCATCATGGGCCTGATCCCCAGCCCACCGGGCAAAGTTACCAGTGGCACCGTGATGTTCGACCAGCGCGATCTGTTGGCGTTGCGCGAAGATGAGATACGCCTCCTTCGCGGCTCAGAAATTGCCATGATCTTTCAGGACCCGATGACCTCGCTCAACCCGGTCTTGAAAATCAGCACGCAGCTGACCGAGGCCATCAAGTTGCACCTGGGTATGACGGAGTCACAAGCGCGCAATCGGGCGGTGGAATTGCTGGAGATGGTCGGTATTCCCGCCGCCCGCGAGCGGTTGGATGATTACCCGCATCAGTTCTCTGGCGGTATGCGCCAGCGCGTCATGATCGCGATGGCCCTATCGTGCAACCCGCGCCTGCTCATTGCCGACGAGCCAACGACGGCGCTGGATGTCACCATTCAGGCGCAGATCGTGGAGCTCATCAAGCGCTTGCGCGCCGAGTTGGGTATGGCGCTCATCTGGATCACGCACGATTTGGGCGTTGCAGCTGGCATCGCTGACCACATCAACGTCATGTATGCCGGGCAGATCGTCGAGCGCGGCCCCATCATGCAGGTCTTCAAAGACCCGCGCAGTGCCTATACGCTCGGCCTGCTGAATTCCTTGCCGCGCCTGGATTTGCAAGACCAACGTCTGGTACAGATCGAGGGTCAACCGCCGGACATGCGCGAAGAGCCGCACTACGACCCCTTCGCGCCGCGCAACCCTTACGCCACCGAACGTTGCTGGCAAGAAATCCCCCCGTTGGAGGCCGTCTCCCACGGCCACTCGGAACATTACGCGCGCGCCTGGTACGATTTGCTGAGCCTGCGCAACGAAAAAGAAAAATAGGAGACGACGACGATGGCATCAACGATGGTTGCGGAAGCCGCGCCCGCGAAGAGCACTTCTGCCGATGGCGATCGCGAGGTCATCCTGAAAGTTCGTGGTTTGAAGAAACACTTTCCCATCATGTCGGGTTTCATTTTGCAGCGGCGGGTGGGTGCTGTGCATGCGGTCGATGGGCTGAATTTCGATGTCTATAAGGGCGAAACACTGGGCCTGGTTGGCGAATCCGGTTGCGGCAAAAGCACAACGGGGCGCACCATCCTGCAACTCTACCGCCCAACAGAAGGTAACGTGATATTCGAAGGCGAGGATCTGACGCAAGTGAAGGGCGAGCGCATGCGGGCGATTCGGCGGCGCATGCAGATCATCTTCCAGGATCCCTTCGCCTCCCTGAACCCGCGCATGACGGTCGGCAACATCATCGCCGAGCCCTTGCGCATCCACAATATCATGAGCCGCCGCGAACAGAAGGATTACGTCGGCAATTTGATGGAAAAGGTGGGTCTGAATCCCTATTTCGTCAACCGTTACCCACACGAATTCTCGGGCGGGCAACGCCAACGCATCGGCATCGCCCGCTCGCTCGCGCTCGAGCCTACCTTCATCGTCGCCG
The DNA here is from genome assembly GCA_965237765.1 of Phototrophicaceae bacterium. Classification (GTDB taxonomy): domain Bacteria; phylum Chloroflexota; class Anaerolineae; order Aggregatilineales; family Phototrophicaceae; genus WTGJ01. Next base: position 640,955 of record OZ250157.1, on the reverse strand, counting down.
ACGAGCCCATCTCCGCGTTGGATGTATCCATTCAGGCGCAGGTCGTGAACCTGTTGGAGGATTTGCAGAACCAGCTGAATCTGACCTATCTCTTCATCGCCCATGATCTGAGCATGGTGCGCCACATTTGCGACCGCGTGGCGGTGATGTACCTCGGCAAGATCGTCGAGCTGGGCGATACAGACGAAGTCTACGATAACCCGCAGCACCCCTACACGCAATCGCTGCTCTCCGCCGTGCCCGTGCCCGACCCCGAGGTCGAGCTGCAACGCAAACGCGTCATCCTTGGCGGCGATGTGCCGAGCCCTGCCACTCCGCCGACGGGCTGCAATTTCAACACGCGCTGCCCGGTGGAATTTGGCCTGTGCCATGAGGAACCGGATCCGGTGCTGGAAGAAGTACGGCCAGGGCATTTCGTCGCCTGCCACCGCACGAATTGAGGGCCGACCCGCGCGGTTGTAGTCGGCTCCGGCGCGTGGCCTGACGTTCGGCGCTGTGCGGCATGGCCATACATCACCTATCGCTCAGCAATTTCCGCAATTATGCGCGCCTGGAGCTGGAATTGCCGCCCGTGGGACCGGTCGTGCTACATGGCCGCAACGCGCAGGGTAAAACCAGCCTGCTCGAGGCGCTCTTCTACCTCATCACCGCGCACTCGCCATATACGCATAGCGACCGCCAGTTGATCCATTGGCGTATGGAGGGAGAACCGCTGCCTTTCGCGCGCGTGGCGGCGGATTTCGACGGCGAGAATGGCGTCCGCCAACGCCTGGAAGCAACGTTATTGTTAGAAACGTTGGCCGATGGCCGTCAGCGGCTACGCCGCCAACTCAAGCTGAATGGCGTCGAGAAGCGTGTCGTCGATGTGGTCGGCCTGTTGCAGGTGGTGCTTTTCTTGCCGCAGGATATGACGCTGGTGGAAGGCGCGCCGGCCGAGCGGCGGCGATTCATGAATACGACCCTCGGGCAGGTCGACGCCGCTTACCTGAGCGCGCGCGGCGAATTCGAGCGTCTGCTGCCGCAGCGCAACGCCCTGCTGCGCAAGCTGGCGGAAACGCGTGGCGATGAGGGCCAGCTGGCGTTTTGGGACGAACGGCTAGCTGCTGCCGGCAGCACGCTCATTGTCGCCCGCCAGCGCTTTCTGCGTGAGTTGGAGGCGGAAGCGGCGCGCGTCCATGCCGAATTGAGCGGTGGCGAGGAGGTGCTGCAATTCCGCTACCTGCCCGGCTTCGCGCCCGCCAGCGCGACAGCAGAAACAGGCGCGCTGGCCCTGCCCGGGTTGGATCTGGCTTGTGAGTTGGAGGAGGCGGAAGTGGCCGCGCAATACGCTGCCCAGTTGGAAGCGGAACGCGGCGCATCGATCCAGCGCGGGGTTACGTTGAGCGGCCCGCATCGGGACGAGCTGCGCCTGCTCATCAACGGGCGTGATTGTGGTGATTACGGTAGCCGCGGCCAGGCGCGCTCCTGCGTGTTGGCGCTCAAGCTGGCCGAGCTGGCCTGGATCCACGCCCAACGAGGACGCATGCCGCTGTTGCTGCTGGATGAAGTGGTGGCCGAGTTGGACGAGCGGCGGCGGCGTTACCTGCTCGCGCGATTGACAGGGCAGGAGGGTGAGCGCGCGGATCGAGAGGTGCAGACCCTGTTGACGACGGCGGAATTGGGCGCGTTGGATGCGGGATTCCTGGCGAAGGCACGCGTCTGGGAAGTGCGCGGCGGTATGATTTCTACAGCGGAGGGTGCTTGATGGCGGGCGTGCCGCGCTAGATCGGATGGCTGGCGAAAAGCAAGAGGGGTAACAGTGCGCCCAGGATGGCGCCGCTGAGCAATTGCGCGTGCGAATGGCGGCCAAGGCGGAAGCGCGCGGCATAGACCAGCGGCAAGAGCGGCACGCAGAGCAGGGCCAGCGGCGGCGAGAAAAGCAGGGCCAAGGCCATCAAGGCGCTGCTGGCGCTCATGGTGTGCATGCTGATCTGCCAGAAGACAGTGATGGCGGCCATGGCGACGACGTTGGCCAGGCTGAATAGGGCCAACGCGCGCATCACCTCCGTTGCGCCCAGCCAACCGAGCGCGAACCAGGCGAAGAGCGCGCTGAGTATCGTCACCAGATAGGGACGGTGGCGCTGGCGCCGTTCGCGCAAGTGCAAGTCGCTGATGCTGCCGCGTAGGACGTTGACGCCGATATACACCGCCGGTAACAGGCAGACGAAAACGCCATAGATCACCGCCCAGAGCAAGGGCTGTTGCCCGGGTTCCGCGTCTCGTAGCGCCACGGGGAGCGCCAGCGCCGCCCAGAGCGCGGGCGGGCTCAACACATTGGAGAGCATCGATTCCCACGAGCGGTCGGCGAATTCGGCGCGCAGGCGGAACGAGGTGGTGCGTTGGCTGGCCATGCCCAGATGATAGCATACCCAGTCCACAGCGCCTGGCGGCCTTGACAGGCGCGTTTTTATACATTACATATAATGATATGTGTGTTTTGCTGTACACATCATACAAAGGGGAAGCTTAGAATGGCCGTTTTTTCGCACCGTGAATTTGCCGGGCACGAGCAGGTAGTTTTCGCGCGGGATGAAAATTCCGGGTTGCGCGCCATCATCGCCATCCACAACACGGCGCGCGGTCCGGCGCTCGGTGGCTGTCGCATGTGGGATTACGCTACCGAAGCGGAGGCGCTAACCGATGTGCTGCGCCTCTCCGTTGGGATGAGCTACAAGAATGCACTGGCGGGCTTGCCTTTTGGGGGCGGCAAAGCGGTCATTTTGGGAGATGCCCGCTACGATAAATGTGATGCCCTCCTGGCAGCCTTCGCCCGTCAGGTGCAATACCTTGGTGGCCGCTATTACACTGCCGAGGATGTCGGAATTGGCCCCGCGGATGTCGACCGGATGGCGCGCGATTGTGATTATGTTGTCGGGCGCAGCGGCGCGTTCGGCAGCGGCGATCCCTCCGGCTGGACGGCGCGCGGCGTTTTCGTAGCGCTGCGCGAAGCAGTACGGGCGCGGCTCGGGCGCGAAGACCTGCGCGGACTCTCCGTCATGGTGCAGGGCGTAGGCAATGTCGGCGGCAAACTGTGCGAATACTTGCATGAGGCAGGGGCTGAATTGCTGATCAGCGACATGAACGAAACGGCGCTGCGGGCCATTCAGGATCGCACAGGCGCCGCAATTGTGCCTCTGGCGGGCGTCGCCGCGGCCGAAGCAGATGTCTATGCCCCCTGCGCGCTGGGAGGCGTCCTCAATGACGAGAGCATCCCGCAATTGCGCGCGAAGGTGGTTTGCGGCTCGGCCAATAATCAGCTGGCCGAGCCGTGCCATGGCCGCGCCTTGCACGCGCGCGGCATCCTTTACGCGCCCGATTATCTGGTAAACGCCGGCGGCGTCATCAATGTCAGCGCCGAGGTTGGTGGAAAATATGACGCCGAACGCGTGCGCCGCGGCGTAGAAGGCATTGCGGATACAGCGCGCGAGCTCTTTGCCCTGGCCGCGCAGCGCGACAAGCCAACCGCTGAAGTGGTCGATGAATTGGTGCGCGCTCGCTTGAACACCGTCCAGCCGGTGGCCCGCAGCCCGCAGGCGTTGGCCGCTGCCTTCTAGCGCGCCGACGAACCACCATTCATCGCGGTTGTTGCCAGCTAGCGTGCGGTCGGTGGCAAGCGCCCTGCTAAGATAGGCGCGTGCACCCGGACGAAGCTTATTATGCGGCGTTGGGCCGGCTGATTCGGCCGACGCGAGCCGTCGCTTACCCGAAGACGCTGGCGCCGATGCGCGCCCTGCTGCGTGCGCTCGGCGAGCCACAGGAGCGTTTGCGCGCGGTGGTGGTCGGTGGTTCGGTCGGCAAAGGGACGACGGCCGCCTTCCTGGCGCAAATGCTGCGGGCCAGCGGCGCACGCGTCGGTTGCTATAGCGGGCCGCATTTACATTCCTGGCGAGAGCGCTTCGCCATCGACGGCGCTTGGATTTCGCCGGCGGAATTCACGGCGCTGGTGAAGCGCGTGCATGAGACAATCTCCGAAAACGATTTCGCACATAGCACCTTCGAGCTGAATACCGCCTTGGCGTTGTCCTGGTTCGCCGAGCGCGCGGTGGATTTCGTGGTGCTCGAGGCGGGCATCGGCGGCCGCTGGGATGCGGTGAATGCCGCCGCGCGCGCCGCTCCCAGCGCGTTGGCCATCCTGACGCCCATCGAGCGCGAGCACGCCAACCTGCTCGGCGGCAGCCTGACGAGCATCGCTGCGCATAAGGCGGGGCTGATCCCGACCGGCGGCTGGGCGATCAGCGCGCCGCAAACTCCCGCGGTAGCGGCGATCTTGCGCGAAGAAGCCGAGCAGCGCGGCGCGGCGCTGGTTTTCGTCGGTGACGGCGACGAAGAACCCTTCGCACTGGCGCGCGCCCTGGCAGAAAAGGCCTTTCGTCATCTTACGCCCCACGCAACCGATGCCCGAGGCGGGTTTGATACCGCCCCCCGGCCGCTACGAATGGCTTGAGCATTTGGGGCACCGTTGGCTGCTGGATGGCGGCCATACGCCGCGGGCCGGGCGGGGGCTGGCGCGTGTCCTCGCGCGGGAAGCGCCCGCGCCGAAGCGCGCATTGCTGGTGCTCGCGATGCTGCGTGATAAAGATGCGGCCGCTTTCACCGCGCCCCTGGATGAAATACGCCACCGCTTCTTGCTGACGACCACGCCGGGGAACCGCGCGTTGTTGCCGCGGGAATTGCGCGCGCGGGCTAGCATCCAGCGGGCGCAGGTGAGCCTCGTCGCTGAGCCGGCCAAAGCCATCCGTCGTGCCCTGGAAACCAGCAGCGAGTTGCTTGTCGTGACGGGCTCGTTGCGCCTGGTGGCCATCGCGCGGGAGGAGCTCGGCTTAGTGCCCGACGCGCTTCGAGAAGAGGCGCGCCGCACAAGAGCCATCCTCGCGCGCGCATGGAAGCCATAATCGCCCCGCGTTATACTGCCGCCACCCCCCGTAGCTCAGAGGAGAGAGCGGAGGTTTCCTAAACCTTGTGCGCAGGTTCGAATCCTGCCGGGGGGATCGGGAGAGTGAGGGAAATATGAAAGCAGCCGTCTGTTATGAGTTTAACCAACCACTTGTAGTGGAGGAATTAGCGCTAACCAAACCACAATGGGGTGAAGTGGTGGTGCGGTTGAGCGCCTGTGCCGTCTGTCATTCCGATATCCATTGGTTCAACGGCGATTTTGGCGGTGATTTACCGCGGATATGCGGGCATGAGGCAGCGGGGGAAGTCATCGAGTTAGGACCCGGCGTGACCCAGTTGCGAGGCGGTGAACGTGGCGCGGTTTCCTTGTTGCGATCCTGTGGGCGCTGCCATTATTGCGTCAAGGGCGCACCGCATCTCTGCATTCATGATTTCGCACTGAATACAGAGAGTCGCATGCAGAACGGTGCCGGCGTCAGTGTGAACCATGGCACCAAGGTGGCCGGCTTTGCGGAGTATTGCATCGTCGACCAATCGCAGGTGGTGCCTTTACCGGCGGAGATTCCCATGGACCGCGCCTGCTTGCTCGCTTGTGGCGTGATCACGGGATTGGGGGCGGTACAAAATACGGCCCAACTGCGGGCGGGGGAGAGCGCGGTCGTGATCGGCTGTGGTGGGGTTGGCGTGAACGCCATCCAGGGGGCGGCCCTGGCTGGGGCAAGCCGCGTCATCGCCGTCGACTTGCTGCCTCAGAAACTTGAGGAAGCGCTCGGATTCGGGGCGACCGACGCGCTCGATGGCGCGCAGGAGGATCTTCCGGATGCCGTGCGCGATTTGACGAATGGTTTGGGCGCCGATTACGTCTTTGTCACGGTCGGCAGCGTCCCGGCCATCGAAAGCGCCTTTTCCCTCATCCGGAAGGGAGGCGCGGTGGTGGTGGTTGGTTTACCGGGTTATGAAGAAGCGCGATTTTCGGCGCGGAGAATGATTGATGTGGAAGGGCGCATCCTGATGAGCTGGATGGGCTCGACGCGATTGGCGGTCGATGTACCCCGATTGGCGCAGCTATACCTCGACGGGAAGTTGGATTTGGACTCGTTGATCACGAATCGCTATCCGTTGGCGGAAATCAACGACGCGATCGCGAACATGGTGTCCGGCCAGGCGTTGCGCAATGTCATCACGTTCTAGGTGCTACTGGCGCGGCGCTTGGTGGCGATAGCGGACGTGCTTCATCTCGCGATAAGCATCTAAGCCGGGTTCGCCCAACTCGCGGCCGAGGCCGCTCTGCTTCATGCCGCCAAAGGGCGCGCGGATATCAGTGACGTCGTTTACGTTGATGCCGATGCCGCCAAAGCGCAGGCGCTGGCTGGCGTAAAAAGCAGCATCTAAATCCTGTGTGTAGAGATAGGCGGCGAGGCCGTAAGGCGTGCTGTTGGCAGTGCGGATGGCGTCATCAAGCGTCGTGAAGCTGGCGATGGGGGCGACCGGTCCGAACGTCTCTTCCTGCATGACGCGCATCTCGGCAGAAACGGAGCCGAGGACGGTGGGCTGCAGGTAAAAACCGCCACTTGGAAAATGTGCATCCGTGGGCCGGCCACCGCCAAGGAGCAGGGCGGCTCCCGTTGAGCGAGCCTGGTCGATATGCGCCTGGACATGAGCGACCGCGTGGGCGTTCATCAATGGCCCCATATCGGCGGCGGGTTCGGCGAGGCCATCACTGGTGACGCGGAGCTGGCTGGCCGAGGCTACGAAGCGGTCTGTGAATTCTTCCAGGAGGTCCTGTTGGACGAGAATGCGGTTGACGCTGATGCAAATTTGGCCGGTATGTGAGAAGCAGCGCCGCAGCGCTTCGGGGACGGCGATCTCCAAGTTGGCATCACGGCAGACGATAAACGGTGCGCTGCCGCCCAGCTCGAGCAAGGTGCGTTTGAGGCCGGTGGCGGCGGCCTGGGCGACGCGTTTCCCAGTTGCTACGGAGCCGGTGAAGGCCACCAGCGCAATATCGGGCTGTTCGACGAGGGCAGCGCCCACCGCGCCATCACCGGTGAGCAGGTTGAGCGTGCCAGGTGGCAAGCCGGCTTCCTCACAGGCGCGCGCGAGCAGGCTCGTCGCCAGCGGCGCTTCTTCCGATGGCTTGATGACGAAGCTGCAACCGGCCGCCAAGCCAGGGCCAATTTTCCAAGCCAAGAGATCGACAGGGAAATTCCAGGGAATGATGGCAGCGACCACGCCGATGGGTTGTTGGAAGACGAAACTGTGCGTCGTGCCCTGGTCGCCAGAGAAATGGGTACCAGTGAGGCGGCGTGCTTCGGCGGCGTAGAAATCGAGAACGTCGGCGGAATAGCGACATTCCTTGAGGGAATCGTTGAGCGGCTTGCCGTTTTCCAGCGTGAGCAAACGCGCCGATTCATCCAGGTAGCGCTCACGATAGATGGCAGCGGCTCGTTGTAGGATGGCAGCACGTTCGCGGCCGGAATGCGCGGCCCATTGGGGGAATGCGTCAGCAGCGGCCCGGCATGCCTCCCCGATATCGCGCGCGCTGGCCTGCGCAATCCGCGTCAGCTCTGCGCCCGTCGCTGGATTGATGAGCGGGAGGGTCTCGCCATCGCTGGCGGCGCGCCATTCGCCGGCGATGAGGAGTGTGCGGCCCGCTCGCGGCAGCGAGTTAGCGGCCATCCTGCTCCTCCAGCCAGGCCACCAGCGCCGTCAACACGCAGCGGATGAGCGCTCGCTCGCCGGTCGCGCGTTGCTCGCTGCCCAACATGCCGAAGGGTTGCGCCGAATTCGTCACGAAGCACATCGCGGCCGCGGCGATGCCCAGTTGCCGCGCGAGGATGTAGAGCAGCGAGGTCTCCATATCCAGGGCGACGATGCCGGCGCGTTGCATTTCGGCGATATCCAACTCGCCGCGGCCGATAAGCGAGGGCGCCATATTCGGGTAGAAGGCGTCTTGCGTGACGGTCGTGCCCAGCCGCGCATCGAGGCCCTGCGCGGCGGCCGTATCGCTGAGAGCGCGCAGCAGGGCGAAATCGGCGACGGCGGGGTAGGGCGTTGGCAGGTAGGCGGCGGAGGTGCCCTCATAGCGCGCGGCGGCCTGCGCGATGACGTAGCTGCCTATCGGTGCGGTGACGCCCATCATCGTACCCATGCGGACAATGGCGCGCACGCCCAGCTGTGCCAATTCTTCGATGGCGATGGCCGTCGAAGGCGCACCGATGCCTGCGGAAACGGCTGAGATGCGCCGCCCGCCGAAGCTGCCCGTCGCGCTGTGATATTCGCGGTTGGCGGCGATTTGCGATGTGTCACCTAATTGCGCGCCGATGCTCTGGACGCGGGCCGGGTCGCCGGAGAGCAAGACCGCTTCGCCCAGTTCGCCCGCGCTGGCTTGCAGGTAGAGGGATTTGCTCATCAGGCGCTCCAGTATTCACGATGTTTCTCTACGAAGGTGGCACGGTTGGGCAGCCCACTCTGGGCGCCGCGCTGCGAAAGGGCGAAGGTGGCGAGCGTAACCCCGCGGCGGGTGCATTCCAACCAATCGACCTGTTGCAAGAAGCCATCCAGGAAGCCGGCGGTGAAGGCGTCTCCTGCGCCGACGGCATGAGTTTCTTGTAACGGAAAACTGGGGATGTGCGCTTCCACATCTTCGTAAAACAGTTTTGCACCGGCTGCACCCTGCGTGACGATGACGATATAGGTGACCCCACGCAGCAAATCACGTGGAGAGGACACCCCTAACCGTTCACAGAGCCAGACTGCCTCGCCGGCGTTCATCATCATGATGGACGATTGTTTCCAAAAGCAGTCTAGAACATCGTCCGGGTAAGCGGCGGAGCTGGTTTTCAGTTGCCAGATGAGCGGGACATTCTGGGTATGCGCGGCGTCGGCGAAGGCGCGGCAGTAGTGCAAGGGGCCGGCGGTGACCAGGGCATAACGCGAATCGGCCATCGCAGTGAATTCGATTTCCCCCTGCCAATCGGCCGCCGAGGCGCCGGGAAAATAGAAATTTTGATATTCACCATCGGGCGCCACCATGAGCAGATTGCGCGAGCTGCGCGCGCCAGCCACGCGGCTCACATCGCGCGTATCGACGCCCTCAGCTCGAAGGTGCGCCAGATAAGCGGCGCCCTCCTCATCAGCGCCGAGCAGCGTGGCCAGGCCGACGCGATAACCCAACCGGCTCAATCCGACAGCCACATTCGCGCCGCAACCGCCATAGGTCTGGGCGATATCTTCCGGCAGCGCGCCCAGCAGGCCCGTATCGTTCGCCGGCGGGCAATGCGAGACGGGCAAGATGGTATCAATGCTGGGGTAGCCCGTGGCCAGCAATTCAAGCATGTTGCGTTTCGTTAGCCGTGACCGTTCCTTCGCGCAATTGCGCCAGTACCGCCGCCGCCGGCAACACACGCCCGAAATAGCGATCCATGTCTTCCAGGTTGGCGAGGTGCAGGTTCTCGCGGTCGGTGGCGACCAGCTCCCGCGGGATGAGCAGGTCGTAATTGCGGGCGAAGGCATCCTGGGCGGCGGCACGGACGCAGACATTGGTCTTGGTGCCGGTCAGGATGAGGCGGCTGATGTTCTCGTTGCGCAGGATGAGATCTAGATCGGTCGCGAAGAAGGCGGAATAGCGACTTTTGGTGACGATGTAATCTTCCGGCAGCGCGCGCAGGGGTGGCGCCAATTCCACGCCGAGCGTCCCTTCGGTGCAATGGAAGCGAACGCGATCCAGCTCAAAATCCGGCTTATCGCGGCGGTGCTTGTCGACGACCCAAATGATGACGGCGCCGGCTTCGCGCGCTTCGTTGACGAATTCGTGCAGCGCCGGCAGCATTCGCGCCGCGTTCTCAATGGGGATGAGCCCCTGCTCCAAATCGCAAAATTCACGGATCATATCGATGACGAGCACGGCGTAGCGTGTCATATCCCACCTCGGCCGCGCCGGCCTTCCTGACGAACGGAGATGAGCACCATCATGATGACGACCATCAGATAGGGCATCATCTGGAAAAATTGATAGGGGATGCTGACGGTGGTTTGCAGGCGATATTGCAAGGCCTCGAAGAAACCGAATAGGAGGCAGGCCAGCGCCGCCAGGCTTGGCCGCCCCGCCGCGAAATAGACAGCCGCGAGGCCGATGAAGCCGCGCCCGCCCGTCATGCCTTCCCGAAACAGCGCCAATTCGCCAACAGCCAGGTGCGCGCCGCCCAGCCCACAAAGCAGGCCGCCCAGCGTTAGCGCCAAATATCGCACGCGAGAGACGGAGATCCCCGCAGTGCGCGCCGCCTCCGCATTTACGCCCACGGCGCGGATGTGTAACCCCGCTCGCGTGCGATATAGGAAGACGGCTGTCAGTGGGATCGCCAGCCAGGAAATGTATATCAACGGCGGATGCTGGAAGAAAGCCTTGCCCAGGAAGGGCAGCTCACTCAGGAGCGGGATGCGCCAGACCGGCAGCGATTCCAGATCGCCCGGCGTATAGGAGCCGTGAACGCCGAAAAGGATCTGCAGCAAATAAGCCGTCGCGCCCAGCACGAAGAAATTCATCGCCAGGCCGGTGACGATGAGGTCCGCGCGCAGGGTGGTGACGAGGAGGGCAAAAAATGCGCCCATGCCCGCGCCGACGACACAGGCGAGCAATACGCCGCCCCAGGCGTTACCAATTTGCGCGCCGGCGACGACGGCGATGAACGCGCCCGCCAGCATCAGTCCTTCCAGTGCGATGTTGATGAGTCCGACCTGGTAACTGAGCAGGCCGGCCATCGCTGTGAGCAGCAGCGGTGTCCCCAGGCGCATGGTGGAAGCGAGCAGGTTGGTCAGCAGCTCTAGCGCGTCCATCAGGCGACTTTCACCTTCGCTTTGTCGGAATCCTGGCGTCGGGCACGCCAGCGCCGCCACCAGACGAAACTGAGGTCAATGGCGATGAAGAAGATGATGAGCGCTTGGATGACGTCGACCAGATCGCGCGGGACGTTGGTGAAGATCTCCATCACTGTACTACCACTGCGCAGGGCGCCGAAGAAGAGCGCCGCCAGCAAGACGCCGACAGGGTTGTTACGGCCGACGAGGGCGATGACGATGCCATCATAGCCGAGCCCGCGCGAGAAGCCGGATATAAAACGATAGTGCACGCCCAGCGCCTGCCCGGCGCCAGCCAGCCCGCCAATTGCGCCGCTCAGAAACATTACCAGCACGATGATTCGGCGGATGGGCATGCTGGACCAGCGCGCAAATTGCGGGTTGCTGCCCAGCGCGCGGATTTCATAACCCAACGTCAGGCGGCGCATCAGCAAGAGCGCAGCGACGAAGACCGCCAGCGCCAGGAAGAAAGAAGGGTTCCATTGCGAAGAGCGGATGATGCGCGGCAGCTCTGCTTGCGGCGCGACCCGCTCCGACATCGCGTTGGCCATGCCAGGCAAGTAGAAGGGTCCATTCACCAGGTAATCGGTGAAGAAGATGGCCACGTAATTTAACATGATGGTGGTGACGATTTCATCGACCGCCCAGCGCGCCTTCAGGTAACCCGGTAGCGTGCCCCAGAGCCCACCCACCAACGCGGCGAAGGCGAAAGCCAGCGGAAGCAAGGCCAGTGTACCCATTCCTGTGAAGGTGAAGCCGACCCAGGCTGCGCCGAAAGCGCCCAGATACAACGAGCCCTCGACACCGACGTTAAAGATGCCCGCACGGAAGGCGATCATCGTCGCCAGCCCGGTGAAGATGAGCGGTGTGGCTTTCAACAGGGTATCGGCAACTTGCCGCTGGCCACCGAGGGCCGCGCTGTAAAGCTGCCGGTATGCGGCGAGCGAATCCTTGCCACTGAGCTCCATGATGAGAGCGCCGAGCAGGAGCGCGAGCAGCAGGGTCAGTACGACGCGGGCCGCCGGCCAGATGCGGGACAATAGCCAGAGCCCATGCTCGGCCGGGCTGCGTTGGCGAAAAGCGGATTTGGCCTCGGCGAGCATCAGATTTCCGCTCCTTTGAGCGATGCCGCTTCGAGCGAATGCCCGGCCATGAGCAGGCCCAGCTTGGCGCGCGTTGCTTCTGCTGCGCTCAGCTCGCCGACGATTCGCCCTTCGAAGAGTATCAGGAAGCGGTCGCTGAGCATGAGCAACTCGTCCAGATCTGCTGAGAGGAGAAGGATGGCGAGGCCACCGGCGCGCCGCTCCAGCAGTTGTTCGTGAACGAAGCGGGCGGCGCCGATATCGAGGCCGCGCGTCGGCTGAGCGGCGACGAGCGCGCGCGGCTCTGCGGCCAATTCGCGGGCGATGATCGCCTTTTGCGCATTGCCTCCGGATAGGGTGCCCAGGCGTGTGTTGGGGCCGGTGGCGCGCACGTCGTATTGCTCCATCAAAGCGGCGGCGGCACTGCGGCTGCGGCCCACGTGCAGGGCGCCTGCGCGGGAAAAGGGATGGCGGTAATAGCGTGTGGCGACCAGATTCTCCCAAATATTCAGCGTATCCGCCAAGCCTTCCAGTTTGCGATCTTCTGGGATGATGGCCAGGCCTAATTCGCGGCGGCGGCGGCCGGATAGCCGGGTGCATTCCGTTTCACCCAGCCAGATTTCGCCGGCAGACACGCGCCGCAGGCCGATGAGCGCTTCCAGCAATTCGTGCTGCCCATTGCCCTCCACGCCCGCCAGGCCGACGATCTCGCCACCATGGATGGCCATCGAGATGCCGCGCAGGGCGGGCAAACCACGATCATCCTGAGCGGAAACCTCATCCAGGTGCAGCTCGACGGCGGCGGGCCGCGCTTCTTCTTGGCGGCGGATGGGTTGCACTTCGCTGCCGACCATGAGGTGGGCGATTTCCGACGGCGAGCTATCCGCTACCGTCAGCACACCGACCACACGGCCGCGCCGCAGCACCGTCGCCCGCTGGCAGATGGCCATCACTTCACGTAGCTTGTGCGTGATGAAGATGGCCGTTCGCCCCTCGTCCGCGAGGCGCTGTATGACCTCGAAGAGAGATTCGACCTCTTGTGGTGTGAGCACAGCCGATGGCTCATCCAGAATCAGCAGGCGCGCATCGCGGTAGAGCAACTTGAGGATCTCGACGCGCTGGCGTATGCCGACGGAGAGTTCCTGCACGCGCTGGGTAGGGTCGACTTCCAGCCCGAATTGCTGCGAAAGCTCGCGCACGCGCTCGATGACGGCCGCGCGGTCGACGAAGATGCCGCGCGTTGGTTCCAGGCCGAGGGCCACGTTCTCGGCCACTGTGAGCGGCGGGATGAGCTGGAAATGCTGGTGCACCATGCCGATGCCCAAATCGATCGCCGCTTGTGGGTTAGGGATGTGGACCGGTTGGCCCTCGAGCAGGATTTCGCCGCCATCCGCATGCTCCAGCCCGTAAAGGATGCGCATGAGCGTAGATTTACCGGCGCCATTTTCGCCGACAAGGGCGTGAATTTCACCCGCCTCGACTCGCAAATCGACCGAATCGTTGGCGAGGACGCCGGGGTATGCTTTGTTGATCTGGCGCAGCTCGAGGTAGCTAGAGTTAGCGGCCATGGTCATCCCGAGCGGCTCATCGTGAGCGAGTAGGGGGTCCTTAGCGGACCCCCTGTTAAGGTCGTGCGGAGCGATGCGTTATTCCATCATCAATGCTTCTTTGAGTGCGGCGACGCCGGCGCAGGTCGCGTTGTCGTCGAGGATGGCGAAGGTTTCGGCATCCAACGTGCGCGTGTCGATGACATCCAGCTCGCCGGCGATGATGGCCTCACGCGCGGCGTTCACCTGATCAACGTATTCGCGCGGGACGATGTGGCGCGTGAATTTCATCTCACTGATGCCGACACCGTTGATATCCAGGCCGTATTTCTGGACCGTGCCACCTAGTTCTTCACCGGCGAGGGTACGAGCAATGATGTCGTAGATGGCGACATCGAAGCGCTTGAGCATGCTGGTGAGCACGCTACCGGGTGCGAGGTAATCCTGGTCGCTATCGACGCCGACCGCGAAGTAGCCACCATCGTCGGCAGCGTCGATGACGCCTTCACCCGTGCCACCGGCTACCTGGAAGACTACGTCAGCGCCTTGTTCATTCATAGAAACGGTCAGCTCACGGCCGGTGGCCGGGTCGCCGAAACCGTTGGAGTAAGCGATGAGCAAGTCGATATCCGGGTTGACGGCGCAGGCGCCCTGGAGATAACCGTAGAGGAAGACGTCGATGCCGCTGGATTTCACGCCGCCGATCGCGCCGAGGACGGCTTCGTCATTGGTTTGCTCGAGGCTGGCGTCCGTCGTTACGAGGGCGGAGAGCATGCCGGCCAGGTAAGAGCCGGTGTGCTCGTCGAATATGACGTTGATGAGGTTATCGGCTGACACGAAGTCGACATTAACAATGGCGAAGATCGTATCCGGATAGTCATTCGCGACGACAACAACCGGGTCGAAATGGGTGAATTCGATGGTGATGACCATATCGAAACCGGCTTCTGCTGCTGTGCGCAGCAGCTGCTCACCCTCGCCAACGGGGTCGGAAGATTCAATGGGAACGACGTGCACGCCCAGTTCCTGGGCCGCCAATGTCAGCCCAGCGAGGGCCAGGTCGTTGCCCGCGCGGTCGCCGAGACCGCCCTGGGCGATGATCATGGCGACGCTAAAATCATCCTGCGCGAGGGCCGCACCACTCACGCTGAATGCCAACACGGTGGCCAACAACAGCATCAAGAAGGTGGTAGGTCTACGTGATTTCATCGTTATTCTCCTATGATTATGGCACCTGCCGTGCCCGAACACGCAGAATATAACACGAGCGCGCGTTAATTCCAGCTTTCTGCGCTCGATGATTAGAGACCATGGCGCTTGGCGTCGTCCCAGAGTGCATCCATCTCCGTGAGCGAGGCCTCGCTGGCTAGGCGGCCTTCGTCGCGCAGCCGACTCTCGATATGGGCGAAGCGGCGGGCGAAGCGAGAATTGGCGGCGCGCAGGGCGCTCTCGGCGTCGGCGATGCCCAGCCAGCGCGCCCAGTTGACCAAGGCGAAGAGCAGGTCACCGAATTCGGCCTCGCGCTCCGGGCCAGGGGATGCCGCGAGCAATTCGGCCAGCTCCTCGCGCACCTTGGCGGCGACATCGGCGGCATCTTCCCAATCAAAACCGACGTGGGCCGCGCGTTCCTGATAACGCTGGGCCTGGAGCAGGGCGGGCAGGGCCGGCGGCAGGCCGGCGAGCGTCGGTCGGATCGCCCCTTCGCCGCCGCGTTCTTCGCGCTTGAGCTGCTCCCAGGTCTGGCGGACGGCGGCGGGTGTATCCAACGACACGTCACCCCAGACATGCGGGTGGCGACGGATGAGCTTACGCGCCAGCTGCTCGAGGACCTCGTGGATGGTGAAGGCGCCGCTCTCCGTCGCCAGTTGGCTATGCAGGAGGATTTGCAGCAACACATCGCCCAGCTCATCACGCAGCGCGTTCATATCGCCCGAATCGAGCGCTTCGAGCGCTTCGTGCGTTTCTTCCAGCAGATAAGGGCGCAGCGATAAATGCGTCTGCGCGCGATCCCATGGGCAGCCAGCCGGCGCGCGCAACTGGGCGATCAGATCCACTAAAGCGGGGAGGGAAGAATCCGCGCTGCGGGCGGGCAGCAGCCACCAATCCTGAACGCCGTTGCCTGTTGCCAACTCTGCGAGCGCACGGGTTTGCGGTTCGTTTTCGCCAGCGACGAGGAATTGGATCGGCGTTTCGGCTGGATATGCGATCGACAATCGGGTCGCGAGCGTCGGGCCGTGATCACTGATGCCACCGATAAGGGCCGGCAGCGTCGTCTGCAGCGGTGGATGCTGGCACGCCAGCAGGGTATCGGCCGCGAAGATTTGCAGCCCCAGCTCAGTGTCGGGCGCGAAGGCGCGCAGCGCCCGTTCGATATCAGAAGATTGCGGCTGTAGTTGTGGGCACTCTTTCATCGTGGCGCGTGTTCGGCTGGACGGCACGGGCGGTGGCGGGCGATTTGCCGATAAGTGGCGCGCGCCAGGGCGGCCAGCGGCGGGATATGCAGCGCCCAACCCAGCGGCGCCAGCAGGGGCAATTCGCCCAACAAGCGGCGCACGGCGTCAAAACCGGACAGGGTGTGGCCATCCGCCAGGCGCAGATGCAGCGCGGCCAGGCTATCGGTTTTGCTCAACCCCGGCGCGAGCGCCTCGATGGCGGCGCGATCGTGCAGATCGGCGAAGGCGAGGCGGCCACGCCAATCCAACGATGCGGCGATGCGGCGCGCTCGCTCGCAGATGGTGCATTGGCCGTCGTAAATGGCGAGCAGCCGACCCTCGCGGGCGCTCAATATGCGCCCCGTTGCAACAGGACGTGCGGTAGCGTCATCATCAGAATTTGCACATCTAGCGTGAGCGACCAATTCTCGATGTAATAGATATCGAGCAGGCACATCTCGTCGAAGGGGACTTCGCTGCGGCCGCTCACTTGCCAGAGACCGGTGATGCCGGGCAAAGATTGCAATCGCCCTTTTTGCCAGGGCGCGTAAAGAGAGACTTCGCTTGGCGTCGGTGGGCGTGGCCCGACGAGGCTCATCTGCCCGCGCAGCACGTTGACCAGGTTGGGTAACTCGTCCAGGCTAGTACGGCGGATGAAGCGGCCGAGGCGGGTTACGCGCGGGTCGTCCACCAATTTGGGGTGACGCGGGTCGAGTTTGTGCGTGGCGACGAGGTGATCATGCTGGCGCTCGGCATCGGGCACCATGCTACGAAATTTGAACAGATCAAATTCGCGGCCGTGCTCACCGACGCGGCGCTGCTTATAGATGGCCGGGCCGCCGCCCTGAAAACGCGTCACTAACCAGACGGTAGCGAAAAGAAAGAGCAAGATGGGCGAGGTCAGCGTGATCAGGCTGATATCAAGCGCGCGTTTTATTAATCGATTGCGCCCGCTGATGGCCGATTCGCGCTGCAGGTTCAAGAGCGGGATACCAGCCAAATTCTCCACTTGTACCTGGCGCAAATTGAGCTGGAAGACATCTGGCACGACGCTAAAGGAAACGCCCACGCGGCGGCATTCGGCGACGACCTGGCGCACGCGCTCACCTTTGCCCAGCGGCAGCGTGTAGATCACTTGCTGGATACTCTTTTCCTGCAAGACGCGCGGCAGATCCGCCAATGTCCCTAGAGATTGGATGCGTCGCCCGAAATCGAGCGTTTTGGACAGCTCGCCGTCTTGCAGGTAACCGACCAGCAGATAACCCAGCTCCTTGCGCGCCAGCACCGTGCGCATGACGGCCTGGCCGCTCTCGCCCACGCCAACGAGCAGGGTGCGCACGATGCCGATGCCGCGCGCGCGCAGGCGCGCGTCCACCAAACGCAAGAGCGCTCGCCCCAGCGAGAGCAGGATGATGCTCGCAATGGCGACATAGACGAGCATCTGGCGGCTGGAGACGATGGTTTGCAGGAAGAAACTGAGCGCCATGAGCAGCAACATGCCCTGCGTAACTGCGCTCAGGATGACATAGACCTCTTCCGCCCAGCTGCGCCCACGTACCGGCCGATAGAGCGCGGCGCCCGATTGCGCCACATAGAGAAAGGCGGCGAACAGCGCGTAATAACCGAAATAGGGGCCATAAAACGAAGCGCGGTAGGCTTCTTGCACCGGTCGCAGCAGCTGCCATTCGTAGACGGCCAGATAGGCTAGTTGGAAGGCAGCAAAGACCACGATCGCGTCCACGATGGGCAACCACCGATAGCGCCGAGGGACGCGGTCGGAGTTCTGCAAATCCATCATGCCAGCGCGGCCCGATAGCAGGCGATGGTGCGCGCGGCCGTTTCCGCCCAGGAATAACCCGCCGCGCGCGCCAGCGAGCGCTCGCTGGCGATCTGGCGCCAATCCGCATCGTTTGCGGCGCGTTGCAGGCAAGCCACCCAGGTGTCGACATCGCGCGCGGGGGCACATAGGCCCGCTCCGCCTGTTATGTCGCGTAAGGCGGTAGCATCGCTAATGAGAACGGGTACGCCACAGGCCATGGCTTCGAGGATGGGCATTCCGAACCCTTCATGCAGCGAGGGATAAACGAACAGTTCAGCTCCATTGTACCAGAGCGGCAACTCATCCGCGGGCAGGAATCCAGGCAAGCGCACCGAATCGCCAAGATGGAAACGCTCGATGCAACCCATGATTACGTCCATACCCCAACCTGCGCCGCCCGCGAGGATGAGCGGCGGCCGGTCTGCGCTTGGTATGCGCGCGTAGGCTTCGAGCAAGGTGGGCAGATTCTTGCGCGGCTCCAAGGTGCCGACATAGAGCCAGTAGCGCGCGGGCAACTGTTTCGCCTGGCGGAAGGCGGCAACTTCGCCTACGGGCAGGGGGCGAAAACGCGCGCGACCGACACCTGGCGGCGCGATGTCGATCTTGGCGCGCGCGATGCCGAAATGGCTCACGATATCGGCAGCGACAGCGGCGGAGATGGTCAAAATGCGGCGGGCGCGGCGCGCGCTCATGCGAGTAGCGATTTGCAGGTAGCGACGGCGGGCGGCGGGCAAATGATCCGGCTCGCGGATGAAGCTGAGGTCGTAGATGGTCAGTACCAGTGGGCAGCGGACCAGCGCTGGCGAAACGAAGGCCATGGCGTGGAAGAGGTCTGCGCCGCGCGCCGCTCGCGGCAAGAGCGACTGTTCCCAGAGGATGCGCGGAATCGGCCGCCGGGTGGACCAGGCGGCCGGTAAGAGGCGAATGCCGGGGTAGGCGGCGCTCGCGATTTCCGGGCTGACGTGTGCTTCCAGCTGCCAGCCCGGCGGCGTTGCCTCGCCCAACGCGCGCAGGCTTTGGCTCTGGTAGTGGGAGATGCCGGCGGCGCGATAATCCGTCTGGTGGGCGGCGAGCAGCGCCGCGTTGAGGCAGATGCGCATGGGCACATGATACAGCAGGCGGCGCCGCAATTGCCGATAGCCCGCGCCAACCGTATACTCGCGCCATGTTGACGCACAATGGCAACGCCGCCGCCATTGCCCCGCGCGACGAACGCCGCATCGGTTGGTTGACGGCGTTGGCCTGGTCGCCACGTGGGCAGCAGCTAGCGGCGGCGAGCGGCGAGGAATTGCGCCTTTATTCCTGGTCGGCAGCGGCGGGCATGGGCGAGCGGCCGTTGCGCAGTTTGCGCGGCCATTCCGCGCCGATTCGTTGCCTCGCCTTTCACCCCAAAGGCGCGATCCTTGCCAGTGGCGGCGCTGATGGCCGGCTGAATCTCTGGCGTGGCGATGGCGCGGGGCAACGCATCGCTGAATGGGAGGAGGCGATAACGGCGCTCGCATTTTCCGCCTGGGGTTGAACGCTATTCGCGGCGGGGGCCGGCGGCTCCCTGATGAGTTGGAGCTTGCGGCAAAGCAGTTGGTTGCGGCAGCGCGTCCTCGCGGATGACGGCGCGGAATATGTGGGATTGCTGACGCACGCACAGAAGCCGGTCGGCGTCCTGGCATTGACGAGCGCTGGCGGGGTGATGCTCTGGCGGCACGCTCGCGGCGGCACCGTTAGCGAGAGCTGGGGCCAGGCTCCGCCACGGACGCGCGCGTTGGCCGGGCACGACCCGAGCCAACGCCTGGCGCTGGTGGGAGCGTACGGCGCGCAGGTCTGGTCGCTGGAAACGCGGGAGAAACTGGCGGCGAGCGAGCCAGCGTTGGGCGCGATGGATGTCGCTGCATTCGCACACGATGGTGCGCTCTTCACCGGTGGGCGTGACGGTTGTTGGCGGCGTTGGCCGGCCGGGGTGATAGACTCTTTCAGCGCGTCAGCTGCGGACTGTACGGTGCTTGCGCACGAGAAGCCCGTTCGTGCCTTGGCCGCGCATCCGCGCGGAGAATGCCTGGTCAGCGCTGGCGGCGATCACGCCTTGCGGGTGTGGGATGTGCCAACGGGGAGGCTCGCGGCCAGCACCGATCGCTAGCGGTTGCCGGCAAGGCGGCGGCGGGCCCAGTCCCGCGCCAGTTGCGCCAAGAACGAGGTATCGGCTTCGTCCAGGGCGGCGGTGAGGAGCAATTCCGGGCGGCGCTCCCAGGTGCGGCGCAGCGCTTCCTGCCGCCGCCAGCGCGCGATTTCGCCGTGGTGCCCGCTGAGCAGCAATTCGGGCACGCTCTCGCCGCGGAATTCGCGCGGGCGCGTGTAATGCGGCCCCTCGAGCAAGCCCTGAGCGTGACTATCGCGCGCCGCGGCGCCCTCCGCCCCCAACGCTCCCGGCTGTAGGCGCACCACCGCATCTATCACCACCATCGCGGCCAATTCGCCGCCCGTCAGCACGTAATCGCCGATGCTAATTTCGTCGCTCACCTGGCGTCGGATGCGCTCATCCACCCCTTCATAGTGCCCACAAATTAAGACCAGCCGCTCTGCGCTCGCCAATTCCAGCGCGATGCGATGCGAGAAGGGCCGCCCCTGTGGCGTGAGCAGGATGACGGGCACGCCAGCGGCTTCCACGTGTTCCAGGGCGCGCGTGAGCACATCGACGCGCAAGACCATGCCGCCGCCACCGCCATAGGGCGTATCGTCGACGCTGCGGTGCGCGTCTTCGGCGGCATCGCGGATGTCGTGCGCGCGAAAATCGAGGATGCCGCGCGCGCGCGCCGCGCCCATCATGCTCGCCGACATCGGCCCATCGAACATGGCAGGGAAGAGCGTGAGCACGTCGATTCGCATAAGAGACCTCGTTTGCGGTGGTTGCGCGCCAGGTTACAATCATAGCGTTACCGGCGTGGGCAGGACGATGGGGGATGAGGCGAAGTCAGCGCGATTGCGTTTGGCGGCGTATGCGGCCGCAGCGGTTGCATACGCGTTGGCTGGCCTTGCTCCCGCTCCTGACGGCCTGCAGTTTGAGCAGCGCGTTGAGCCCCACCGCAACGCCCTTCCCCCCGCCGGATTTGCCACTCATCCAAATCTTGAGCCCGGAAAACAACATGCGCATCCCAGCCGGCGCGTCCCTGGCCCTGGAAGTGCTCGCGCAAGATGAAAGCGCCGGTATACACCAGGTGCGACTCTTCGTGGATGACCCGGTCGGCGAATCGCAACCCTATGCCGCGGCCACGGTGGCGAATGACGAAGCGGTACCGGTATTCACGGCGCGCCTGATCTGGAGCGGCGAGCGCGCGAAGTCCTATTTGCTGACGGCGGTCGCCTACCGCGCTGATGGCACGCGCAGCGATGGCGCCAGCATCAGCGTGCACGTCGGTGACGAATGACGAATAATGATGATTACCTGATGGCTAAGGGAAGGCTGCCCATGCTCCTCTTTCACAACGGCATCATTCATACAATCGACGCGCAACACCCGCAGGCGGCGGCGCTGCTCGTGGGCCGTGATGGACGGATCGTGGCGCTCGGCGATTATGAGGAATTGCGCGGCGCGGGCGTGACGGAAGTTGATCTTCGCGGGCGCGCGTTGTTGCCCGGCTTCAACGACGCGCATGTGCACGTGAACTGGCTGGGCGAATTGCTGACGCGCCTGGTAAACGTAACCGCCGCGCGCGGGCCGGATATCGCGACGCTGGTCCAGCGTTTCCGCGAACGCGCCGCGGAGGAAGCACCGGGCACCTGGATCCAGGGCGGCAATTACAACGAGAATTTCCTGGCCGACGATCGCCACCCCACGCGCGCGGACCTGGACGAAGCCAGTCGTGAGCACCCGCTGGTCGTCGTGCATACCAGCTGGCACGCGGCGGTCGCGAATTCGCTGGCGCTGGCATTGGCGGGCATCACGCGTGATACGGCCGATCCCTTCGGCGGGCATATCGGGCGCGACGAGAGCGGCGAGCCCACCGGCTACCTGGCGGAGATGGCGATGGCGATGGTCCTGCAACATGTGCCGGAAGCCACGGATGAGCAGCGGCGGGCGGCGATTCGCGCCTGTCATAAGCATCAGTTGAGCCTGGGCATCACCAGCGCGACCGACCCCAATGCCGAGCCGATAGATGTGGCCGCCTACCGCTACCTGGACGAAGCCGGCCAGTTGGCGGTACGGATGAATTTGCTGGTCGCCCGCCGCAGTGGCGAATTGGATTTGCCCTTACCTGAGCGATATTTGAGCGATTTTTTGCGTATCGACACGGTGAAATTCTTCTCCGATGGCGGCCTGACCAGCGCGACGGCAGCGATCAGCCAACCCTATAAGGAAACGGGCACGAAGGGTCTGCTGATCTATGAGGATGAGGAGCTGGCGGATCGGATGTGGGAAGCGCACGTGGCTGGTTTTCAGATCGCCACCCATACCAACGGCGATGTTGCCATGAAACAAGTGCTGGATATTTATGAAGCGCTGGATCGGCGCATGCAACAACCACAATTGATGCATCGGATCGAGCATCTGGCATTGCCGACGCGGGCACAGGTGGCCCAGGCAGCGCGCCTGGGGGTGGGGGTGGCGATGCAGACGGTTTTCCTGCCGGCGATGGGAGCGACCTATCGCCGTTATCTACCGGATGAATTTGTGCCGCGGGCTTACCCGGCGCGGGAAGCGCTCGATGCGGGCATCCCCTTCGCACTGAGCACGGATGCGCCGGTCGTCCCGGATGACAATCCGCTGATTGGCTTGAAGGCAGCGGTCGATCGGTTGGATCACCGCGGCGAAGCGCTCGGGCCGACGCAGGCAATCACCATCGAGGAGGCTTTGCACGCCTATACGATGGGAGGCGCGATCTTAAGTGGGGATGCGGAGAACCGCGGTAGTCTCAGTCCGGGTAAGTGGGCCGATATGATCATGCTCAGCGGAGACCCGCTGGCTACTCCGACAGCTGATCTGCTCGACTTGCGGGTGGAGGAGACCTACCTGGCGGGCGAGCGAGTCTATATTCGAAAATAGGGGATCTTTTGACACGCAAGAGATGCACTCTTCTTCGTCCTATTCTTAGCAGTAGATATTTTCGATGAAGAAGATCACTTATGGTAATACGTTTATTTACATCATCAATCTTGACATCATTGACTCTTACGCCACCTCCTTCGATCTGGCGCCGAGCTTGTCCACGAGAATGTGCAAGTTTTGTTTGCACTAATAATGAAATCACTTCCGCTCCATCGTCACTAAGTTCACCGTAAGGTATTTCACTTGATGGAGCGTCTTTATAGATTTCATCCCATTCCTTCCTGCTAACTCCTGAAACGTCGCCACCAAAAAGAACTTTTGAAGCTCGTTTTGCTTTTTCTGTTTCAGTTTCACCATGTACAAGACGTGTCACCTCTTCTGCGAGAACTTCTTGTGCACGTCGAAATCCAGGGAACCTGTTATGTCTTACTTCAAGTTTCCAGCGCAGCGATTTCTTGCTGAGACTTAGCCAGGTGAAGGTCTTGAGGTAGGCGATGACATCTTCATCGGCGCTGTTGAACCAGAACTGATAGAAGCGGTAGGGTGAGGTGAGCGCTGGAATCGAGCCAGACGGCGCCGCCTTCAGTCTTTCCGAATTTCGCACCGCTGGCGGTGGTGAGCAAGGGGTAGACGAGGCCGTGGGCGGTCGGCACCGCGCTTGCGTCGGATCAGGTCGACACCGGCGACGATATTGCCCCACTGGTCACTACCGCCCATTTGGGCACTGCAGTTGGCGTTTTCGTAGAGCCAGAGGAAATCGTAGGCTTGCAGGGGCATGTAGACGAATTCGGTGAGCGAGATGCCATCTTCGCTGCTGATGCGGGATTTCACGGATTCTTTGGCGAGCATGTAGTTGACGGTGAAATGCTTGCCGGTATCGCGCATGAATTCGAGCAGGCTGAGCGGTTCCAGCCAGTCGATATTGTTGCGCAGCTGGGCGCGGTTGGTTTTCACCTCAAAATCCAGGTATTGCTCCAGTTGCATGCGGATGTTGGCGACGTTCGCTTCCATCATTTCGCGGGAGAGCAGTTGCCGTTCGCGCGTTTTGCCGCTGGGATCACCGATGAGGCCGGTGCCGCCGCCGACGAGGGCGATGGGGGTATGGCCGGCGCGTTGCAGGCGAGCCAGGCCCTGGATGGGCACAAGGTGACCGACGTGCAGGCTGGCGCCGGATGGGTCGAAACCGTTGTAGACGGTGAGCGACTCCCGCACGAGGGCTGCGGCGACGCCTTCGGTGGCGCTATGGACCTGGCCGCGCCATTGCAATTCCTCGAAGATATTGGTGGTGGAAACCATCAGTTGCCTTTTCAACTACTATTCCTGCGCATTATGGTTAGGAGAAGCGGCCAGATTCCAGTGTGGCATTTGCGTTAGCGGAGGGTTGCCTAGCCAGTCGCTATCCAGGAAACGCTGGATTTCCAGCAAGTAGCCGTTGGATCGCGCAGGAAGCAGTGTTCGATCCCGAAACCGGTGTGGGTTTGCGGCGCGCTCTCGAAGGTGACGCCGCGGGCGCGCAATTCTTCATAACGCGCGCGCACATCCGTCACCACCCAGGTGAGGATGAGTTGGCGCTTCGCCAGGATTTCCTCCCGCGTCGGCGCGTTCTCGCTCGTGCAGATGCCGATATACGCGGCTGGCATTCACGCGGTAGATGCGGCAACTGCCCTGGTCGATGACGAGCGGCAAGCCCAGCTGCTCGCCATAAAAGCGCGCCGAAGCGGCCAGGTCGGCGGTATAGACGAAGGTGATTTGCTGATTCGCGCTGTCCATTATCAACCCCCAACTTGCTCCATCCTTGTCCCCAATGTCACGAGTCGTGACATTCGCCAGTCTAGCAGGCGGCGGACACGCTATACTCGCCGCGATTGGCGATGGGAGAGATGATGCCTCGCGGTACACACGACGCCCTGCCGGATGCGCGCAACGAGGACGTGCTCGTCTATGTGAATGGCGAGTTGCGGCCGCGCGCGCAGGCTAGCGTCTCCGTTTTCGATAGCGGTTACCTGGTGGGGGATGGCGTCTGGGAAGGGTTGCGTTTGCATGAAGGCGGCTTCGCATTCCTGGATCTGCACCTCGACCGCCTCGAGCAGGGGGCGAAGGCGACGGCACTCGATTTGGGCATGACGCGCGCGGAAATCACCGCCGCCCTTTACCAGACGGTAGAAGCCAATGCCATGCGCAACGGCGCGCATGTCCGTCTGATGGTAACGCGCGGCATCAAGAAGACCCCTTCACAGGATCCGCGGCTCACCATCGGTGGGCCGACGGTCGTCATTATCGCCGAGCACAAGCGCGCCAACCCGGCGCATGGGGAAGAAGGCATAACGCTTTTCACCAGCACGGTGCGCCGCCCACCGCCGGATACGCTCGACCAGCGCCTGAATTGCCATAGCAAATTGCATGAAGTCATCGCCTTACAACAGGCGCTCGTGGCAGGCGCGGATGAAGCGTTGATGCTGGATACGCGCGGCTTTGTGGCGACCTGCAACGCGACCAATTTCTTCATCGTGCGCGGGGGCGAAGTGTGGACTTCGAGCGGGCGTCACTGCCTGCCGGGCATCACGCGTGGGCAAGTGCTGCGGATCTGCAGTGAAGACGGCATCCCGCATTATGAAGGCGATTTCTCGCTGACGGATGTCTACGATGCGGAGGAGGCCTTCGTCACGGGCAGTTTCGGCGGATTAACGCCCGTGCGCGTGATCGACGGGCGAACGATTGGCAATGGCGAATGGAAGATGACGAGGCGCCTGCGCGCGCGCTATAAGGCTGCGCTGGCGGCATCGGCGCGGGCCGCGGCGTCAGAATGGGAGCAGCGATGAGCGAGACAACATTACCACAGCCCGATTACGCGGCGCGCGTGGCGCGGTTGCAGGCGGCGATGGGCGCGGCGGCGGTGGATGCGGTCGCTGTAATCCCGGGCCCCAATTTGCGCTATCTATGCGGCGGCGTGCATTTCTTGCTGGAGCGCCCGCTGGTCTGGTTTTTGCCGAGGGAGGGCGAACCGCTGGCCGTCGCGCCGCAGTTGGAAGAGCCGCTCTTCGCGCGGCATGGTCTGGTGGCGCGCACCATCCCTTGGGCGGACGCCGCGGGCCACCAGCACGCCTTCACGCAGGCTTTCGCCGAGCTGGGTCTGCGCGGTAAGCGCGTGGCCATCGAGGGCGGGCGGATGCGCTATAACGAATGTGAGATCCTGCGCGCCGCCGGCGCCGAACTGAGCGATGGCGATCCGCTGCTGAACGGAATGCGCATGTTCAAAGACGCGAGCGAGTTGGCTGCCCTCCGGGGGGCGATCCAGCGCAGCGAGGCCGCTTTGGAACAGACGCTGTCGGAAGTGCGCGTCGGCATGAGCGAGGAGGAGATCGGCGCGCGGCTGGATGCGTTGTTGCGCGCAGGCGGCTGCGGGGGGCAAGCCTTCCCCACCATCGTGCACGCCGGCGGCAATACCGCCCTGCCGCATCACGGGCCCTTGTCTTATCGCTCCCAGGCCGGTGACGCGCTGCTCTTCGATTTTGGCGGCGTCTACGAGGGCTATTGCGCTGATATCACGCGGACGTTCTTCTTTGGCGAGCCGACGGCCGAGCAGCGCGCTTTCTACGAAGTGGTTTATCGCGCGAACCAGACGGCGCGCGAATTGGCGCGGCCGGGATTGGCCTGCGGCGAGCTAGATCGGCGGACGACAGCCGTGCTGCGCGAGGCGGGGTGGGGGCACCTGGTCCGCCACCGCACCGGGCATGGCCTCGGCCTCCAAGCGCACGAAGAGCCCTATATCGTCGATGGCAACGAGCAGCCGCTGCAGCCGGGGATGGTCTTCACGGCAGAGCCGGGCATCTACGAGATGGGCGTGCTGGGCGTGCGCATCGAGGACGATCTGCTCATCACGGAGGATGGCTGCGAGAGTCTGACGAGCTTCCCGCGCGAATTGCGCGTCGTCGGCTAGCGGCGCTCCAGCGTGGTGGCGAATTCGCGCAGGCGCGCGCGCTGCGCTGGGCTCGGCCAGACGAAGGGCCGCACCGCCTCGATGCGCGCCAGGGCGGAGGTCGGCGTCTCCCCTTCATGCGCGATGAGATAAGCGGCGACGAGCGAAACCGCCCGCCCAACGCCCACCCAGCAATGGACATAGACGGCATCGTTCGCCGCCAGCGCATTTTCGATGAAAGCGACGCCGGCCTGCAGGTGCTCGAGCGTGGGCGCTTCGCCATCGACCGTCGACAAATGGAGGTAGCGCTCGAGCGTTAAGCCGCACTCGGCGTCGTCGAATTCCTCGCGCAGGTTGACGATGCTGGTGATGCCGCGCGCACGGAGGGCCGCCAGCCCGCGCCGCCCGTGTTGCCCACCCATATAGAGCCGCGGCGCGATTTGGCAATAGCGCCAGACGGGCGCGCCGGTCAGTCGGCGCTCCAGCGGCACCCAGATGCGCCGCGCGATGTTGAGCGGCCCCTGCGCCCGCAGCCGTTGCCAGATGACCCGCGGCGAATGGATGGATGTCACGACTGAGAATGTCTCGATTTAGCGAGCCACGATTTATCGTACCACGATTTATCTTGCATCCATCTCCGCGCGCACGGTCTGCAGCAGCGTTTCCACTTTGAGCTGGCTGAGCGTGTAGCAGGGGCCGCCGAGGCGCTCGGCCAGCTGCTTGGCCAGCCCCTGGTCGAAGGCGGCGTGCTCCATATTGATGACGAGCGTGCGGATGTCCTCGAACTGGATGCGGTCGGCGATCTGATAGCTTTCTTCCATGGGCGAGAGGCGGTCGCTGAGCGATACGTTGCCGGCGCCATCCGTGAGCAGGATGATGAGCGGCATCACGTCCGGGTGCAATTGCTTCTCGCGCTGGATGGTCTCAAAACTCACCAGCAAGCCGGCCGAGAGTGGCGTCTTGCCGCCGACCTGGATATCGACCAGCGTTTGCTTGGCGAGGACGACCGAATTCGTCGGCGGCAGCACGAGGTTGGCGCGATCCTTATGGAATACGACGAGGCCGACGCGGTCGCGCCGCTGGTAGGCGTCGGTCAGCAGGGACATGATGGCGCCCTTGGTGGCTTGCATGCGCTCGGAGACGGCCATGCTCCACGAGGCGTCGACGGCGAAGAGGATGAGGTTGGAG
The DNA here is from genome assembly GCA_965237765.1 of Phototrophicaceae bacterium. Classification (GTDB taxonomy): domain Bacteria; phylum Chloroflexota; class Anaerolineae; order Aggregatilineales; family Phototrophicaceae; genus WTGJ01. The sequence continues at coordinate 613,148 of OZ250157.1, read as the reverse complement.
GCTTTGCGGACGCGCACCTTGCGTTGCAGGTCAGATTTGCGCAGGGCGTAGGCCATGCCGCTTTCGGCCTTTTGCGCGGCGCGCTCTTGTTGGAAGGGGGCGGCGGCGCGCAGGGTGGCGTCGAAGGCGATGTCGTCGGTGCGGTCGCCGGCGGGGCGGGCTTGAATATAACGGCCGCGCTTGCGGTCCGTATGTGTGCGCGAGCGGCGGCCGGGTTGGCGGCGCGTCAGCTGATCGAGCGGGGTATTCAGGCGGCGCGGTTGGAATTCGCCAGCGGATTCGACTTTCTGCCCGCCTTCCCACCAATTCGCGTCTTGCGGGCTATTGAAGATGTCCTGCGGCGCGGGCTCAGCCGTGTCCAGGTCCGGCGCCTCACGCTCGCCTTCGGCCGTCTCGCTCAGCGAAGGACTTTTTTTTTATCGTCCATCTCGCCCTCGCCGGATTCACCCGGCTGAGCATCTTCATCGCCTTCGCCATATTCGGCTTCGATTTGCTCGAGTTGGCTTTGCAGGGCGCCCATGCTCATCTGCCCATCGGTGAAGGGGCCGCGCTTGAGGCGGTGGGGGATGGCCAGCTCGGTCGCGAGGAGGATGTCGGTACTGGTGATGTGTTTGCGCCCTTCGAAGGCCGCCTGCGCGCGCGCCGTCTTGAGGATGACGAGGTCGGCGCGGTGGCCATCGATACGCATGCTGCTGGTGAGAGAGGCGATGGCGTAGAGGTCACGCCGCGTATAGGAGACCTCGTCGACGATTTCGCGGGCGGCGGCGATGCGATCGGAGAGATCGTCCTCGGCGCCTTGCCATTCGCGCTGGAAACTTTCTGGGTCTTGCTCGTAGTTGATGTGGCGCTCGAGGATGTTCATGCGGTCTTCGGTGTTGCTGATGCCGCGCACATCGACGGAGAGAGCGAAGCGATCCAGCAATTGGGGGCGCAGGTCGCCCTCTTCGGGGTTCATGGTGCCGACGAGGATGAAACGCGCGGGGTGGGAGAAGCTGATGCCTTCGCGCTCGACGACGTTGATGCCCATCGCGGCGGAATCCAGCAGCAGGTCGACGACGTGGTCATCGAGCAAATTGACTTCGTCAACATAGAGGATGCCGCGGTTGGCGTTGGCGAGGACGCCGGGGTCGAAATGACGCTCGCCCTGTTGGATGGCCTTTTCGATATCCAGCGTGCCGACGACGCGGTCTTCGGTGGCGGAGACGGGCAAATCGATGAAGCGGACGCGTTGGCGGCGGGTGGAGAGCTCTTCGCCGCTTTCGGCGCGTTCGCGGACGGGATCGGACCAGGTGGAGGGATGGGCGGGGTCGTCGGAGTAGGGGGAATCGGCGATGACTTCGATATCGGGGAGGAGGATGGCGAGGGCGCGAGCGGCGGTGGATTTACCGGTGCCGCGCTCACCGCGGATGAGGACGCCGCCGATGGGCATGTGGATGGCGTTGAGGATGAGGGAGCGCTTCATGCGCTCCTGGCCGACGATGGCGGTGAAGGGGTAGATTTGCGCTGTCCGGCTGGGCATGGTCTCCCGCATCCTGGTCGTTTGGCGACGGGATATGATAGCGGATGGCGGGGGTTGGGGCTAGGGTGGGGTTAGTGGGAGGGGAAGATGCTTTCAATATGGCTGAAGTTCATTTTTATGAAATCACAATTTGTAATTTAACATCCGAATTGCTCGCCCAAATGCAATAATCTGGGTAGAAAGCCTCTGTCTTGTATTAATGTGACTATTCAGTATATGTACAACACCGTGTGCATTGAGCCTGAATTTCATTTCTCGATAATGACTATTGCTATCATGCCTATCTTCAATTTCACCGATATTTTTCCTTTGTAAATTTGACCGAAATGTTACTTTTTGATCATCCATTTCATTATTTTTTCTGGCCTTTGAGTTTCGAAGCTCAATATTGGATAATAGTGCATCCACAACATCATCTTTGTAATAGATATTGAATTCTTTAGTTTCTTTATTATCTTTAGCTGGGCCAAGATAAACGCTTAAAAAGTCTGCATTACCTCCATCAAATAGGGCTTTATTGAGAAATGCGCCCAATATTTTTGGTTGACTCAACTCCTCCAGCAAGCTTCGCATTGTCGGTTGTAATCGCCTTTTTGCTTCAATTTTATTTGACAAGTAATTGCTATACTGCTCGGGATAAGCATCGATGCAAGCAACCATTAAATCTGCGACAGAACCGATACCTTGAAATATTGTATTCGTCAACAATCTTTCCCGGCTATATAGAAATACTTGCCACCATGTACCTGCTTTGACTGAGTGTGAGCGATGCAGCTTATCAATGACATCCTTTTTATCTTTATGAGAGCCTCGATTAACCTGGCCTCCGATTAATTCGGCAAAGTGTTGCTCATTTATGTGACCGGAAATTTTTACTTCACTGGCATGGGCTGAAGTCATTGCCCGACGTTTCATATCAGGCATCTTTCACAATGATCAGTTCGTGTGATTTTTTGACATAGTGTTTATTGCCATTCTCAATTCTGTTTTTCCCGATTCGGGTCTCGCCTTGGCCCATCGTGTATTGCCACGCTACTTCCATAATGCGAAATTCTCGATACCATTCACGAATATTGCTGCAGTCATTGTACGAAAGAATAAACCCGCCTTTATGGCTGTATAAGAGATCTCTGAGCCGAGAATGGTCAAAGCCATTATGGTGAATAGGGAAATTGCGCTGAGGGTAGATCCCTCGGAACATTTGGCTATCACCACCCAGGTAGTACGGCGGATCACAATACAAGAAATCAGATTGATGATCAGTGATCGTATCTTCAAATGACCCATGCAGTACTTTTAGATTCGGACAATGGAAATTACGCACTTTTTCTAGCAGACGGTGATACCTTCTTTCGTCTTCATAAATACTGGACATCCAACCAAGAAAGCCCGGGCCATAGGACAGGTTATGATTGAACCAATAATGAGCAGCGAGTTCCAACCTATCGCGAATCTCGTTTTTGCCAGTCCAATGCGCCTTCAGACGTTTTTTGACCTTATTATAGATATCTTTGTTTGGTGACCACTCGGCAATGCGTGAAGCTAATTGCGCAGGCGCTGTAAGTTGTAATTCCCAATAATTGGTCAAGATATCAAAAATATCATAACCAGAAACTCTAATCCCCAGTCCATTCGCGCATGCTATTTCAACTGAACCACCACCAAAAAATGGAGAAACGATGAACTCTAAACCTGCTGGCAATTGTTCAATTATGTAGCCAACAGCCAGACTTTTGCCACCAGCATAACGCAGGGGGAGACCTTGGTACCGCTTGAAACGATAACGTCCATATCCTTTAAGCTGGTCAAGCAATTCACGACGAGCATAATTAGTATCTACGAGATTCTTAGGCCATAACGCAAACTGTTCTACAGCCATCAGCGATACCTGCTGCGCACAATGGCACCATCATAGCAGATTTGAGCCGCTTTGATAAATCCCTTCTAACTCCGCCGATGCCGCAGGGCATCGAGGGCGACGGCGAAGAGGATGATGAGGCCCTGGAAGATGCTGCGGTAGTAATTCTCCACCTGGATGAGGTTGAAGCCGTTTTCGATGAGGCGCAGGAGCATGACGCCGAGGAGAGTGCGCCAGATGGCCCCTTCACCGCCCATGATGCTGGTGCCACCCACCACAACGGCAGCGATTGAGATCAACTCCAACCCCTGGCCATTATCGCTCTGCGCGCGTAAGAATTTGGAAGCGGAGATCACACCGGCAATCCCGGCCGCTAAGCCACTGATGCCAAAGGTGAGCGTGCGAGTCAGGTTGACATTGATGCCGGATAAACGCGCTGCTTCTGGATTATCGCCGGCGGCGAAGACATAACGACCATATTGGGTACGCAAGAGCACGAAAGTCAGAATCAGAGCCAGGCCCAGCCAAATGTAAATGGTAGTTCGGACTCCTAAAATGTTGGTTCGGGCTAACTCATTGAAGGTGCGGTTGCTCACGCGCACGGTATCCGCCCGGGTGATTAACAGCGCTAACCCGCGAAACACGAGACCAGATGAAAGGGTGGCCACGAAGGTATTGATGCGTAAGAAGGTGACGAGCACGCCATTCAGCAGGCCGAGGAGGGTGCCGGTGAGGATGCCGATGATCCAGCCCAGGTAGGGGGCCGCCGTGCCCAGGAATTCGTTCGCCGCCCAATCGCGGGCGACGAGCCCGGCCACCACGCCGCTCATGGCGAAGATGGCGCCGGTGGATAGATCAAAGCCGCCGGCGATGATGACGATCGTACCGGCGATGGCGATCAGGCCGATTTGATGTGCTTGATCCAGGATATTCAGCTGGTTGCGAATGGTGAAGAAGGCTTCGGTGCTGAAGGCCAGGAGAAAGAAAAACACCAGGAAAGCGATTACGATGCCGTAATCGAGCAAGAAATTCGTGATGCTGCGGCGATCCAACTGAGAGAGGCGGTCGGTGAAGGAGTTCGAATTCATGGGCGGATGCTTTCCTGATTAGGGCGCGGCTGTTTCTTCGAGGGCGCCGAACGCGGCCGACATGATTTCTTTTTTGGCGATGAGCGGGCCGTCTGCGGCGCCGAATTCGGCGACGATCCGTCCCAGGCGCATCACATAGACGCGATGGGCGAGGCCGAAAATCTCGTCAATTTCCGAAGAGACGAGCAGGATCGCCACGCCATCCGCCGCCAGCTGGGCGATGAGGCGATAGACGGCGCGCTTGGCGCCAATATCGACGCCGCGCGTGGGTTCGTCGACGATGAATACGTGTGGCCGCTCAAAGAGCCATTTGCCGAAAAGCACGCGCTGCTGGTTGCCTCCCGAGAGGCGGTTCACGGGCAAATGGGGCAGGGGCGGTTGGACATTCAGCCCCTCGAGCAAAGCGCGAATGCGGCTCGTTTCTTTCCGATAGTTGAGGATTCCGTTGCGCCAGACCACCGAAAGCAAATGTGGTAGCGTCAAATTGCTGCGGATGTCCTGTTTGAGCAAAAGGCCCTGCTCTTTGCGGCTCTCGGGTAGCATGAAGATGCCGGCGCGGATGGCGTCGGATGTGTTTTGGATGCGGACCGGATTCCCGTTGATGAGAATTTCGCCGCCGAGGATCTCTTCGGCGCCGAAGATAGTGCGCGACAAACGGCTGCGGCCGCTGCCGACCAGCCCGGCCAGGCCGACTATTTCGCCCGCGCGCACGTTCAGGTCGATGCCATCTAATACCGGGCTACGTAAGCCGCGCACCTCCAGGGCGAATGGCGCCTCGGCTGGCGGAAAGACGCGCGGTGGATACATCTCCGAGAGGGTCTGACCGAGCATGGCTTCGACGAGGGAGCTAATGGTTTCTTCGCTAGTGGGCGCGGTGCGCACGATGCGGCCATTGCGCATGATGGTGACCGTATCTGCCAGCCCGAGCACTTCTTCCAGGAAATGCGAGACGTAGATGATGGTGTGTCCGCGCGCTTGCAGGTCGCGGACGATTTCCAGGAAGAATTGTGTCTCGTCATCGGCGAGCATGGCGGTGGGCTCGTCCATGATGATGAGCTCAACATCGCGAGCGATGGCGCGCAGGACTTCGACCTTCTTCTTATCGGCGAGGCGCAAATTGCCGACGAGGGTATCGGGTTGCAGGTCGAAGCCGGTGGATTGGATAAGGCGCTCGAATTCGGCCCGCATGTTGGCGCGGTTCAGGATGCCGAAGCGCTGGATCTCCTGCCCGAGGAGGACGTTATCGATGATGGTCTGTTTGTTGAGGAGGGCGATTTCCTGCGTGATGGTGGTGATGCCATCGCGCAGCGCGTCGATGGGGTGGGTGTAGGAACGGGCCTGGCCGCGGACGAAAAGCGTGCCGGTATCGGGCCGCTCGATGCCGCTGATGATTTTGCCCAGGGTAGATTTGCCGGCGCCGTTTTCACCAACCAGGGCGTGGATTTCGCCCTGGTTGATGGAAAGGTTGATGTCTGCCAGCGCCTGTACAGCTATGAATTGCCGCGAGACATCACGGATTTGGATGAATGGCGTGTCAGCCAACGCGCCTTGATCCTTTGACCGTGCCGCGGTTTACCACTGCGGCTCAAAGTCCTGGTAGTTCTCCTGCGTGATGATGGGGCCAGCTGAGGGGAAGGGCGGCGCTTGGTCGTACATATTCACCGACCGTATGAGTAGCGTTCCATCTAGCACTTGCAGGGCCATCTGGGCGGCGATTTGGCCGTTGGTGTAGGGGATGTTAGCGACAGAGGCGAAGAAGCGTCCTTCCGCGACGGCCTGATAGCCATCGCGGCTGGCACCCTGACCAATGAGTTTGACCTGACCGGTGAGGCCGGCATCTTCGATGGCGATTTCCGCGCCGAGGGTCATTTGATCACCGACGGAAGCAAAGACATCAATGCCCGGGTTGGCTTGTATCTGATCGACAGCGACGATGTAGCCCTGGTCCTGGGTATAGGCGCCCGGCTGATTGGAGACGATCTGGATGTGGGGATGATTGGAGACGACATCCTGCACTGCATTGAAGCGATCCAGATCCAGTGGGAAGTTTTCGAAGCCAATCTGGAAGACAACTTCGCAGGGGTCGATGCCTACGCAGGCCATCACGATCGCCTGGCCGATATGGAAGCCGTCGCCATCGCCGGTACGGGCGATCTGTCCGGAGACCTTTTCATACGGGACGAGCGTATGACGATCCTCATTGATGGCTGCATCGAGGGCGATGACGGGGATGCCCGCTTCCACCGCCATATCCACAGCGACAATAGCGCCTACACCGTCCGATGTATACAGGATGAAGACATCAAAATCACCGGTGGTGATGGCGTCCTCTATCTGGTTCATCTGTTCTTGAAAGTTGAAGGTGGGTGGGGCAAACACGGTGAGGTTTGCGCCGGCGGCATCCAGGATGTTGCGCACGCCGAGCTCCGCATTGCGGACATATTCGTTGTTACTCAGCGGCAAGAACAGGGCTATGTTGGGGGCATCGTCCTGGGCGCTAAGCGGGGCCAGGGAGAGTAGGAACAGGAGAACAATTCCCCCGAGCAAAGTGGTCTTACGCATTTCTTCCTCCTATGAGATTGTACTTACGAAATACGCGCCAAGAGCGGCGCGCGCCAGTATTTATAATAGCGAACGGATGGACAATCGCGCAAGAAATTGGTGGCAGCCCTTGCCGAAATAGCGCAGGTGTTCTATATTGATGACCGCTAGAATCGAGGACTGCCATGATCCGCCTCCGCTTTACCAGCCACCTAGAGAAGTTTTTTCCCGGTCTGGGGGAATTGCGACTGGAAGCGCGTGATGTCGCGGCCCTCGTGCGCGCGGCGGACGAACGCTTTCCGGGCCTCGCCGCATATATCGTCAACGAGCGCGGTGCCTTGCGGCCACACGTCAACATCTTCATCGGCAACGAAATGATCCGGGATCGACTGCAGCTAGCTGATGCCCTGCACGATGGCGATGTCGTGACCATCATGCAGGCGCTCTCCGGCGGAAAGGGGGCATGAGCAAAGTGACAACTTCGGCGAAATACCTCATCCTCGGCACGCGCAAGGGCCTGCTGCGCTACGATCAGCGCGGCGGCGATTGGCGCTTGGCGCGGGAATCGCTACCAGCTCAGCCCATCAGTTATGCTTTTGTGGATGCGCGGGACGACACGCTCTGGGCGGCGCTCGATCACGGCCATTGGGGCAATAAGCTGCAACGCTCGCGCGATCTAGGCGAGACCTGGGAGGAAGCGCCGACGCCGGCCTACCCCGAAGGCGCCAAACGGCCCGACGGCGGCGACGCGAGTTGCAGTTACCTCTGGTACATCGTGCCTGGTGGGGAGGAGGAAGGGCGACGTCTCTATTTTGGCACCGAGCCGGGCGGCCTCTTCATCAGCGACGACGGCGGCGAGAGCTGGCAGCTGAATGAGGCGCTTTGGCAGCACCATTCGCGCGAACACTGGTTCGGCGGTGGGCGGGAGCAGCCGGGTCTATGTTCCATCATTGTCGACCCGCGCGATTCGCGGCGCCTCACGGTCGGCATCAGCGTGGGTGGCGTTTACGTCAGCGAGGATGGCGGCGAAAGCTGGGAGGGGCGCAACCGTGGCTTGAACGCCTGTTATCTGCCCGACCCGTACGCCGAATACGGCCACGACCCACATTTCATGCTCGCCTCACCTTCCAACCCGGATGTGCTCTGGCAGCAGAACCATTGCGGCATCTTTCGCAGTGAGGATGGCGGGCAGAACTGGCGCGATATCTCTCAGGAGGAGACGGCAGCGTATTTCGGATTCGCGATCGCTGTGGACGAGCGCGATGAGCGATGCGCATGGGTCGTGCCGGCCGTCGACGCCGAATATCGCATTGCGGTGGAGCGGAAGTTGCGCGTTTGCCGCACGGAGGATGGCGGCGATAGCTGGCAGGAACTGACCGTCGGCCTACCGCAAGATCCGAGCTACGACCTCATCTTTCGGCATGCGCTGGATATTGACGGCGATACGCTGGTTTTTGGCACGACGACGGGCAACCTCTTCGTTTCGGAGGATCGCGGCGATAGCTGGCGCTGCCTGAGCCATCACTTGCCGCCGATCCATTCGGTTCGATTTTATTGAGTTCGGCGCTGCTGCAAGCGGCCCGGGCTACTCCAGGCCGCGCAAGACTGCCAGGGCAGTATCGTAATCGGGGTGTTCGTGCACTTCTGACAGGTATTGGACGTAACAGATTACGTCTTCGTCGTCGATGACGAAGAGGGCGCGGTGCTCGAGGCGCATTTCGCGGGTTAGGGTGCCATAGGATTGGCCAAAGGACATCTGTTGATGGTCGGAGAGCACAGTGCCGCGTTTGCCGCTGGCGAAATTACACCAGCGGTCCTGCGCGGGGGGCAAATCGGCGCTGATGGTAATGAACATGAAATCGTCACTCATGGCGGCGATTTCCGTGCTCAGGCGGCGCGTTTGCGTATCACAAATGGCGGTATCCAGGCTGGGGATGGAGCTGATGAGGCGGATCTTTTCGGCAGTATCAGCCAATAAGCGGAAGGGTTTGCCCCCATTGTTCGACCAGTTCGACTTCTGGCGCGTCATCACCGGCTTCCAGTTCGGGGCCCTCCAGGTGGAGGATATCTTTACCAAGATAGGTCGCGGTTCTTTCGCTCATTCACACAACTCCTAATTCGGGTATTCCGGAAGTTCACCTTAGATTTTGAACTTTACGCCTTTTATGTATTCGCGCACAAGCATGGCAGCGGTGGCGCCCTCTCCAGCGGCAGTGGCGACCTGCTTGGTGCTGCCTTCGCGGACGTCGCCGGCGGCGAAGATACCGGGTACGGAAGTTTCGAAGATGAGGGGAAGGCGCGTCGGGTAATTGGCGATGCGTCCATTATCCTGCGGCAAATTGTGCCCGGTGCGGATGAAGCCCCAGGGGTCCAGCACGATATCGGTGTCTTTCAGGAAGTGGGAATTCGGCTCCAGCCCGATGAAGATGAAGGCGCCGCTGATGCGGATTTTTTCTTCTTCTCCAGTCTTGCGATTGAGAACATCGACCGCCCGCAAACGTTTGCGGCCAGTGAAGCCTTTTGGCTGGCTATTGTATTGCACTGTGATGTTGTCTTTTTCGTCGACTTTCTCTTTGCACACTGAATTGGCCTTGAGCGTATCGCCGCGCACGAGCAGCGTGACTTTGTTGGCGAAGGTGGCGAGCTCGAGGGCTGCCTCCGCCGCGCTATTGCCGCCGCCGCCGACCGCGACGTGTTGCCCTTTGTAGAAGAGGCCATCGCAAGAGGCGCAGAAATGCACACCATTGCCGATGAAATCGGTTTCGCCGGGGATATTGAGGTGACGGTAACGGCTACCGGTGGCGATGATCAGCGCGTTGCAATGGTATTCATCCCCGTCCGTGGTGACGATGGTATGGTAGTTGTCCTCGCTATGGATGGTTTCGATGTTGGTGGCTTGCAAGATTTCGACGCCAAACAGCTCGGCCTGTTCGCGCAGCCTTTCGCTGAATTCGAAGCCGGTGATGGGTTGGGGAAAGCCGGGCACGTTTTCCAAATAACCGGTGAAGTTGGCGTTGCCGCCGATGGCCTCGCGCTCGATGACGAGGGTTTCGGTGGCGTCGCGCGCAGTGAAGATGGAAGCGGTGAGGCCGGCCGGGCCGCCGCCGATGATGATGAGCGGCCAGAAGCTACGCTGCATGCTCAGCCGCAAATCGAGCTTGCGCGCCAGGTCGGCGTTCGCCGGCCCGAGCATGATTTCACCGTCCGCGAATTCGACTGTGGGGAGGGCGCGCTTGCCGCCGGTTTTCTCCAGCAGTTCGCCGGTTACCTCGGGCTGTTCGAGGATGTCGATCCATTCATAGGGTATCGAATGTTCGCCGAGGAAGGTCTTGCAGCGACGGCAATCGGGACACTAATGCGCACCATATACTCAAACGACCGCTTCTTCGTTCATCAGCCTCTCTTACCCTGGTCCGGCAAGGCTTGCAGAGTCAGTATATTGTTTTCTTCGAGAAGGTTGTACAAGATTCTGGTCAGATATCAAGTTGATCGCGCGTACTCATATCGTGGTGGTTGGCCGTGCGCGCAAGCTCCGCCAAAGCGACCCGCCGGCGAATCCCAGCACTAGCAAGGCCAAGAATTGCAGGCAGGGTTGAAAGCCGATGGTCTGGATGAGCGCGCCGGCCAATAGTGGCCCGGCCACTTTGCCGGCATTGCGCAGCGCCCCCAGTATGCCCATCCCTGCGCCCAGTTGCGCCGGTGGCAAGCGCCCAGCGATGAGCGCCAGGGTTGCCGGGAAGATGGCCGCCTGGGCCAGGCCGAAGGTCAGGGCGGTCGTCGCCAGCGCCAGGTCATTTCGCAACAGGGTTAAGAGGAGTAGGCTGAGCGCCAGCAAGGCGAGACCCAGCGATATCATCGTGTAATAGCCCCAACGATCGCCGAGGCGGCCGCCAAAGGGGCGCGCGAGGATGTTGGCGGCCTCCTGCGCGGCGAAAAAGCCGCCGACACCGAATGCGCTCGCGCCTGCCGCCAGCGCGTAGATCGGCAAGAAAGCGCGCAGGGCATAGAGGGCGACATAACTGAGCGCTTCCAGGCCGCCGACGAGCCATATAGTCTCTTCCTGGGCACCGACACGCAGCGATTCTCGGAGGGAGGCGAAGATGGGCTGGCTTTTGGATCGCGTGGGGAGCTCTTCGCGCGGAGCGTCGCGGCGCGAAGAATCGCTCAAGAAGAACAGGGGTAAGAAGGCCGTGGCGCTTAGCAAGCCGACGATGCGGTAGACCGCGGCCGCATCCCACGACAACAGCAGCCAGCCGGCCAACAACGGCCCGACGATATAGCCGCCACTGCGCGCGTAACTGAACCAGCCAAAGCTTTCCGCGCGCCGCCCACCGGCCAGCCCACCCACATAAGCCAGAGTCACCGGGCCGTATATCGCCGTGCCCAGGCCATGGACCAGGCGCAGCAATACCAATTGCTCCGGCCGATTCAAGTAGCCATAGACGAAGGGGGTGAGCACGAAAAGGAGCGTCGCCAGCAGCAACCAGCGCCGCCGCCCGCCGCGATCCGAGAGCGCTCCGAATAACGGTTTGCAGAGCATCCCGGTCAGCGTGGAGACGGAAGTGATGAAGCCGAGTGTGGCGCCGGTGGCGCCGAGTGAAGCAGCGAAGATGGACAAGAGCGGCGTCTTGCCCATCTGATAAGCGCTGCGGACGAGGAAATCGGCCGCCGTGATCGGCAGCAGGGAGGATAGGAGCGCGCGGCGCCCCGTGGCTGACACTATCCCACAGTCGGTGAATGGCCCTCAGTCGCGCTCAAGGCGCCCAGTTCTGCGGCGCTCACCAGCGCGTTGAAGGCGGCCCCCTCTTCAGCCAGCAGCGCATCCAGTTCCGCGGTGGCAGCATCGATGCGTTCACTGAGAGAAGCAAAGGCGTCTCGTTGCCCCTGTGTAGGTGCGAATTGACCCGTGGCGACATCCGCCGGCAAGGCGGCGATCTTCGCGCCCAGGCGGGCACCCTGGTTGATCAAATCAAAACGATTGCGCGTCTTGGCGGGAGTGAATTTTTCCAGGATTTCCGTCAGCTTCTCATTGAGAGCGACGGCGGCATCGTGGATCTCCCCTTCTTTCAAACGCTCCTGCCAGTATTTCAGCTCATCTTGCGTTTTTCGGATGCGTTGTTGTGTGGTTTGGGTTTCGCTGATTTTCTCCCTGAGGGCCAGGAGCAAATCAAACTGTTCCTGCAGGTCTTCATCCGTTGCGCTGGAGCGTGGATCTTTCGTGATTCGAAAGTATTGCGTTTGCGTTTCTTCGCCGATGATGAGTTGCACCTGGTATTCGCCGGGAGGAGCCATGGGTCCCAGCGGAACGGCGTCGAAGAACCCCTCGGCGGGAGGACGTTTGCCATCAGGATAGCGTGAATCCCAGATGAAGCGGTTCACGCCAGCACGGTTGGGCAGATAGGGTTGAGGAGTTTCGGGGTCGGGTTTACTTTCTTCCCCTTCTTCGTTGGGTGGTGGTTTGCTGGTGAAGGTTTTAATTTCAGTTCCTGAGGCATCCAGGAAACGCAACTGAAGCGGTTCTTCACTGGCTTCACTCAGGTAGTAATACACGCTGACGCCACGAGGTGGATTCGAACCTGCGTTCAGGAAGTGTTGGTGGACGCGATTTTCCGCGTCCTTTTCCAACTCGAAGGTCGCTTCCACACCGAGGAAGATGGCTGAATTTTTCCCGGGAGCGATTTCAAGATCGACATGTCCTTCGAAGGGGGTGCTGGCAATGCGTGCCCAATCCCGCGGGGTGAAGAGATGCCGTTCGGAATTCTCGATCGCTGCAGCTGTTCGTAATGGCGTCAGGTCGTCCAGGATCCAGAAGGAGCGCCCATGGGTGGCGACGATGAGGTCGCCTCGCTTGATTTGAAGGTCATAGACCGGAGAGACGGGTAGGTTGCGGCCGTGGAACGGCTGCCAGTTCTCGCCGTCATCAAAGGAAATATAGAGACCGGTTTCAGAGCCGGCGAAGAGCAAACTGGCGCATTCGGGATCTGCTCGGATGACGCGGGTGAAATCGTCGGAACGGATCCCCATCGTGATATTGGTCCAGCTGGCACCATAATCGCGAGTGACATAGAGGTAGGGTGTGAAATCATCGTTCTTATAACCGGTCGCCGCGAGGTAACAGGTAGCGGCGTCATGCGGAGACGGTTCGAGGCAGGCAATCATCGTCCATTCGGGCATACCGGGCAATTCGAGGCGTTGCCAGTTTGCGCCATTATCGCGCGATACGTGCAGCAAGCCATCGTCGGAACCCGCCCAGAGGAGGCCGGCTTCGAGGGGTGATTCGGCGAAGGAGTAGACGGTGGCGTAATGCTCGGCGCCGAGGGCATCGCGGTTGATGGGTCCGCCGCTGGGCTCGAGCGTGGCGGGGTCGGCACGGGTGAGATCCGGGCTGATCGCTTCCCAGCTGGCGCCTTGATTTCGGGAGCGGAAGACGTGGTTGCCGCCGATAAAGAGGGTGTTGCCATCATGGGGTGAGAAAGCGATGGGGTAGGTCCAGGCGAAGCGGTGTTTTTCCGCACTGGCGCCGTGGCCCAGGTTCATCTCCGGCCAAACGGTTATGCTGCGGAACTCACCGTTACTTCGGTCAAAGCGTGCCAGTGCGCCGCCACCGTTCGGTGAGCTGCCGACGCAGCCGGCGAAGATGACGTCGTCATTTTGTGGGTGAACGCGGATGTAACCGCTCTCGGCGAAGGCGGTCGCTTCGCAGTCTTCCCAGGCGATTGTGCGATGGTCAGTCGCGGAAGGGACGGCGATGGCCGAATTATCTTGCTGAGTGCCGTGGACGGTGTAATGGAAGGCGTTGTCTGTATCCAGGTGGTAAATCTGTGAGGTAGGCTGGTTGTAGATTGAGGACCAAGACGCGCCGCGGTTGTAGGAGATGCAGGCGCCGCCATCATTGCCTTCGATCATGCGGCGGTTGTCCTGCGGGTCGATCCAGAGCGCGTGGTTATCACCATGCGGTGTGCCAATTTCTTCCCAGTTTCGGCCACCATCATCCGAGCGGAAGAAGGAGAAGCACATCACGTAGACTGATTCGGCATCGATCGGGTCGGCCAGGATGTGCATGTAGTACCAGGAACGGCCGGTCAACTCGGGCTTGTCGCTGAGCATTTGCCAGGTAACGCCGTAATCGTCGGAGCGATAGAGGCCCTGGCCATGTTTGGCTTCGATGAGCGCCCAGAGGCGGCCGGATTGTGCGGGCGAAGCGCTGACGCCCATCTTGCCCAGCAGCGTGCGCGGCAGGCCTTTGTTGTGCGTGATTTCTTCCCAGCTCTCGCCGCCATCGAGCGAGCGGTAGAGGCTGCTATCTTCGCCGCCGCTGGAAATCTGGTGGAAGCTGCGGAAGCCTTCCCAGAAGCTAGCGTAGAGGATGTGGGGGTTTTGCATATCCATCGTGATGTCGACGGCGCCGGCTTTTTCGCTACGGAAGAGCACCTGCTCCCAGTTGCGGCCGCCGTCCAGGCTGCGGTAGACGCCGCGCTCGCGGTTCGGGCCGTAGGCGTGACCGAGGGCGGCGACGTAGACGATATCTGGGTTGAGCGGGTGCACGACAATTTTGCCGATGAAGCGCGTATCGCTCAGTCCCATATGTTGCCAGGATTGCCCGCCATCCGCAGAGCGGTAGACGCCGTCGCCATGGGAGACGTCGATGCGGATGCTGGTCTCACCGGTGCCGGCGTAGAGCACATTGGGGTGCGAGGGGCTGCAGGCGAGCGCGCCGACGGCGGCCGTCTGGAAATAGCCGTCGGAGACATTGCGCCAGAATTGACCACCGTCTTCTGTTTTCCAGACGCCGCCGCCGACCGCGCCGAAATAGAAAGTGGCAGGGTCGTGCGGGTCGCCCGTTACGGCGACGACACGGCCGCCGCGGAACGGGCCGATGCAACGAAAGTCGAGCTGATCGTAGGGGTTTTCTTGACGAAAGGCGGCTGGCAGCGACATAGTGACGCTCCTTCACGAAATTGAGGATGGATGCGCGCCAGTATGACATATTGGGGCGGGCGTTGGCAACGCGGGATGCTCTCGCCGTTGATTCCCGGATTCTGTTGGCCTATACTGCGCGCATGTTGACCGCAGAGAGAAAGAAGAAGGCATAGAGCATGCCGAAGCGCACCTACCAACCGAAGATCCGGCGGCGCGCGCGCGTGCACGGCTTTCGGCAACGGATGAGCACGCGGGCAGGTCGCAACGTGTTGAAGCAACGGCGCGCGCGCGGCCGCCATTCGCTGGCGGTCCATCCCAACCACGTGAAGAAGGTCAACTGGAAGGCCTGAGGCGCAGCGCGTGCTGCCGCCGATTTGTCGCGAGTCGCCTGTATGGCGTATGCCGCGCCGATGCGACGTGAATACCGCCTGCGCAAACGGGCCGATTTCATTCGCTTGCGGCGCGAGGGACGCTTTTTCCGCGGTGCGCTCTGCCTACTCTCTTGCCTTCCGAATGATTTGCCGCACAATCGCTACGGTGTGGTCGCGAGCAAGCGGCTGGGCAACGCCGTTATCCGAAACCGCACCCGCCGCCGCCTGCGCGAAGCGGCTCGTCTGATGGACCACGAATTGCGCCAGGGCCAGGACGTGTTGCTCATCGCCCGCGAAGCCGGCGCCGCCGCCAGTTATTGGGATTTGTGCGCTGCCCTGCGGGATCTGTTGGGCCGCGCCGGCCTCTTGCGAGGGAGCGAGGTATGCTAGCCTGGTTCTCATTGCACTTCATCCGCGGTTACCAGCGCACACTTTCGCGCGTTACGCCGGCGAGTTGCCGCTTCGAGCCCAGTTGCTCGCAATACACATACGAGGCGATCGAACGCTATGGCTTTTTCCGAGGCGTTTGGCTGGGGCTAAAGCGCCTGACACGCTGTCACCCGTTCCATGAGGGGGGATATGACCCGGTTCCGTAGCTATAGGCCGTTATTCGGGGCGTTTTTCCTATTGCTCTGGGCGTTGGTCGCCTGCGCGCCGCTGCCACGAGACCCTGGCTGGCCCGGTCTGCTTTATGTGCCGGCTGGTGAGGAGACCGAGGCGTCTTTCATCGTGGTCTATACCGATACTGTGCGTCGCGTCAACGCGCGGACTGGCGAGGCCGTCTTGTTGCCGGCTGCCATGCGCTCCGCCCTGGATGATGACGATTTCGCCTGGCGCGTGGAATCCTGTGCGAACAAAGGCAGCGAGTCCCTCTTCGCCAACAATTGGAAAAGCGAATACTTCGCGGCGCCGGTGCTTTCTAGTGAATCGGACGGCCTTTACCTCGCCAGCTACAAAGCGAGTGGCGGCTCAGAGGCGGTGCAATTCGCGCAGTTGGTTTCTGGTGAAGTCGATTTCGGTGATTGCTTGCCGCTGAATGCCGGTGTGTTGGCGGACCTCGTGCGCGATGGCGATACCCTCTATATCGCGCAGTTGGATGGCCTGCTGCAGGCGCGCGACCTGGCGGACGATTTCGCGTTGCGCTGGCAATTCCAGGCCGGTGATGACGTCTGGGCGACGCCCATGCTTTTGCGGGAAGCACCAGCGTGCACCCGCGATGCGGGCGATGCCGATATTCCGCTCCCACAACCGCTGCTCATCCTCGCCTCGCTCGACCACCACCTTTATGCCTTGAACCCGGATACCGGCGATGTGGTATGGCAGCGCGATTTGGGCGGGACGGTCGCTTCGCCGCCGGTGGCGTGCTGGCAGGGGGAGCGGCTGCGCCTGTACGTCGGTTCCTTCGCCAGCCGCGTGTATGCCCTGGATGGCGAGAGCGGCGCCGAGTTGGTGGAACCCTATCGCACACAGAATTGGGTTTGGGGGCAGCCGGCACTGGATGAGAACGGGCGGATTTACGTCGCTGATTTGCGCGGCAACGTCTATCAGCTGGATGGCCAGCTGCGAGAGGGTTGGGTGAAAGCGGTGGCGGAAGAGGGCATCCGCTCTGCGCTATATTTGCTGGACAATCGCCTGCTCGTCGCCGCGCGCGATGGCAACGTATTCTTGCTACACCGAAACGACGGCGCCGTCTCTTTCAGCGAAGACCTCGGCCGTCAAGTGCTCTCCGATATCATGGTGGTGGCGGAGGAAGGCGGCGGTAACCCGCTCATCGTCTTCGCCACGACGCGGAAGAGCGAATTATTGCGCGCGTTTCAGCTGGATGGCGACCGTTTGCGCCCGCTTTGGGTTTACGATGGCAGCTAACACGGTAAGCGGGATGACTACAACGCGGAAGGCAACCGGCGATGTTTGATACGTTCATCATCAACCCCTTCATCACTTTCATCACCTTCCTTTACGATATGTTGGGGAACAATATCGTGATGGCCATCGTCGTCTTTACGCTGACGGTGCGCCTGTTGACTTATCCGCTCACGATTCAGCAACAGCGCTCTAGCAAGGCGATGCAGCAGATCCAACCGCAGTTGAAGAAACTGCGCGAGAAGCACAAGGGCGACCGCGAGAAATTCAGCCAGGCGCAGATGGCCCTGTACCGTGAACACAAGATCA
Source organism: Phototrophicaceae bacterium (assembly GCA_965237765.1). Lineage (GTDB taxonomy): Bacteria > Chloroflexota > Anaerolineae > Aggregatilineales > Phototrophicaceae > WTGJ01. The sequence goes on along the minus strand of OZ250157.1, from coordinate 595,679 downwards.
ACCCGCTCGGCGGTTGCCTTCCGCTCGTGATTCAGATGCCCATCCTGCTCGGCCTCTATAGCGCGATCAACAACGTGCTGGCCAGCACGCCGACACAGCTGATCGCCCTGAATGATCGCCTGCTCTTGCCGACATTAGGGACGTTGGTGCCGCTGGAAAAGGTCTGGCTGGGGATGGATTTGACGCTGCCGCCGACGGCCAATCCGGTTTATGCGCTGGCTCTGCCCCTGTTGGTGATGGGCTCTACTTGGCTGCAATCCAAGCTGACGATGGGCAACCAGCCAAAGCCAGAAAAGCGGGACGACGGCAAGCCAGACCAGAGCGCGGCCATGCAACAATCGATGACGACGATGATGCCGCTGATGTTCGGTTTCTTTTCGCTCTCGTTTTCGGTGGGGCTCTCGATTTATTTCATCGTATCCAACACTATTGGCATCGCCCAATATGGTTTGATTGGGCGGCAGGATAAACAGCGCGCGGTGGTGGCCGAAGAAGAAGCGCGCATGCAGGGAAGCAAGCGCCGCCGCCGACGCCGAGAGTACTCCGAAACCGATGAAGAAAAGCGCGAAGATACGGCAGAGTCAGCCAATGCCTCGGCGGACTCTGAGCCGCAGCAGTGGTTGCCTGGCTGGTTTCGCCGGCGCCAACCAGCCGATAGCGAACCGGCCAACCCGCCGCGAGAAGCAACGCCGCCCCCGCGGGACGACCAATCCGCCTCGGTAGCGGATGCCGCTGCGAAACGGAAAAAAGAGCGCCGCCGGCGGTTGCTCGGTACCAACGCCGAAACGGATGATTAAGAGGAGCTGTTTATGAGCCAGCGTAGCCTCGAAATCGTGGCAGCGACCGTGGAAGAAGCGGTAGACCAGGGCTTGCGGAAACTCGGCGTCAGCGTCGCGCAGGTCATCGTCGAGGTATTGGAAGAGCCGAGCGCCGGGCTTTTCGGCGTGGGCGCACGGCCGGCCAAAGTTCGCCTCAACACGCTCGCTGAAGACACGCCGCCGCCCGCCGAGACGGGCAGCGATGTGGATGTTGCGGAGGATTTTGGCGACGATCACTACATCCCCGATGATTTTTACCAGGGCGAAAGCGATGCCGCGCCGGAATTAGCCGAAGATGATTTAGCCGAAGATGATGAGGGCTATGCGGAACAAGGCGAAGACCCCCTCGACATCATCCCGGATGTCGACGAGAGCGAATGGGATGATGAACTGCGCGCGACTCAGACTGTGCTGAGTGAGTTGCTGGCGCAGATGCGGTTGCGCGCCAGTTTGCGCATCGGGCGCGCCGGAGAAGAGGAAGACGCGCCATGGCTGCTATCGCTGGAAGGCCGCGGCGTCGGGCAACTCGTTGGGCGGCGGGGCGAAGCGCTGGCGGCCCTGCAATTCCTGGCACGCCTCATCGTCAGCCGGCGCATCGGGCGGCGTTGCTTTTTCGTGCTGGATGCGGATGGCTACAAGTTGCAGCGGACAGATAAGCTGCGCGCGCTCGCGGAGCGCATGGCCAATCAAGCCGTGTTGCAACGCCGCACCTTAACCCTCGAACCCATGCCTCCCAACGAGCGCCGCATCATTCACGTCGCCCTGCGTGGTCGCGAAGATGTCGAAACGATCAGCGTTGGCGAAGGAGACGGACGCAAAGTAACCATCACACCGCGTTAGTGGACATGCCTCCCTCGAGTGGAGCGCCCGATGTGCTGATCATCGGCCATATCGTCGCCCCGATTGGCGGGATGGTACGCGCATCCTTGGGTGGGGCACCGGCATACGCCGCCCATGTCGCCCGCGCGTTCGGCGCACGCGTTTGCCTATTGACCAGTGCGACTGCCGGCGAACCGCTGCTCCGAGAACTGGATTTTGTCGATATTTGTTGCTTGCCCGCGCCGCAAACCACGACGATGGAGAATCGTTACCACGCGGGCGGACGTCAGCAGATCATACGGCAGGTGGCCGATCCCATTGGCCTGGCAGATGTGCCGACAGAATGGCGCGGCGCGCGTTACGTGCTGCTGGCTTGCATGGCGGGCGAATTCGACTCGGCCCTATCCGATTGCTTCCCACAGGCGAAAATCCTGCTCACCGCGCAAGGCTATTTCCGCGCCTGGGATGCCAAGGGGGTGGTTCGGCCGACGGCGTGGTATGACGAAAAAATGTTGCGGGCGCTAGATGTGGTCGTCTTTAGCGAGGAAGACGTGCGCGATCTGCCGGAATGGCTACCGAAAATCTCAGCCAGCGCGCGTCATCTGGTCCTCACGCGTGGGCGGGATGGTGATACGCTCTATCAAGAGGGCCGCGCGATTCCATATGATACGCTTCACCGCGGCGAGCATGAACTGACTGGCGCGGGCGATGTCTTCGCGGCGTCGTTGCTTTGTGGTATGCGCGCGGGGTTATCGGTCGCGCTGGCGACGCGGCTGGCGGGCCGGCTGGCGGGCATCTCGGTAACGCGGGATGGTATGGATAGCGCGCCGACCGCCGCCGAAATCGCCGAACAGAACGACTTCGTCATCGCTATAGGGGGAGGGGTTGGATGCCCATCGTAGAACGCGTGCTTTATAACGGCAAAATCCTCACTCAGGATGAGGGGCAGCCGCAGGCCAGCGCGGTCGCAATTGGCGGTGGGCGCTTGTTGGCTGTTGGGGACGATGTGGAGGTGTTGGCCCTGGCCAGCGCGGGTACGAAGCGCGAGGATTTGGGCGGACGCCTGGTCCTGCCGGGCCTGACGGACGCGCACCTGCACTGGCAGATGACCGCGCAGGCTCTGCAGCGAGTGAACGTATACGAAGTGCCCAGCCGCGAGGAAGCGCTGCGGCGGGTGGCCGAACGGGCCGCGGCAACACCGGCCGGTGACTGGCTCCTCGGGGGTGGCTGGCGGCAAGATATCTGGGCGGACCGCGCTTTCCCGACCGCGGCGGAGTTGGATGCGGTCACGCCCGCGCATCCCGCCCTGCTGACCGACAAGAGCGGGCACGCCGCCTGGGTGAATGGCGCCGCCTTGCGGATCGCTGGCCTGGATGCCGCGAGCGCCGACCCGCCCGGCGGTAGCCTTCAGCGCGATGAGGCGGGAGCGCTCACCGGCATTCTTTTTGAGACAGCCATCAATCTGGTGCGGCGGCATATTGCCCCGCTGAGCGACGAAGTTATCGCCGATCATATGCGCGCCGCGCAGCAACAGGCGCTGGCCGCCGGCCTCACTGGCATCCATTGCTTCGATGGTCCGACCAGCCTGCGCGCATTGCAGATCTTGCGCGAGCGCGGCGAGCTCGCCCTGCGCGTCTGCAAAATGGTGAAGACCGAATTCATCCCGGCGGCGTTGGAGTTGGGCTTGCGGCAGGGTTTTGGCGACGACTGGCTCTGGTTGGGCGCGCAGAAGATCTTTGCCGATGGCGCCCTCGGTCCGCGCACCGCCTACATGATGGCGCCTTATGAAGGCGAACCGGAAAACCGCGGCATTTGCGTTACCGACGGCGAGGAGTTGGCCGAGAAAGTGAGCGTCGGCAGCGCTGCCGGCTTCGCCAGCGCCATCCACGCCATCGGTGACCGCGCTGTACATGAAGTGTTAAACGTCTTCGCGGCGGCGCGGAAGGAGGAGGCAGCGGCCGGGATCACGCGGAGCAAGCGGCGGCACCGTATCGAGCACCTCTCGCTCGTACACCCGCCCGATATCCCACGTGTGGCGGAATGGGACATCATCGCTTCCGTGCAGCCCATCTTCGCGCCTTCCGATTATCAGATGGCCGATCGCTATTGGGGCGCGCGCGGGCAATTCGCCTACGATACGCGCACGCAGCTGGATCTAGGCACGCGCGTCGCCTTCGGCACTGATTCGCCGGTCGAACCTTTCGCGCCGCTCGTCAATATCCACGCCGCAGTGACGCGGCAGCGGCCAGACGGCTCCCCGAGGGCAAAAGGCTGGTACCCGGCGGCGAAGTTGACGCTGGCGGAAGCGATCGCTGGTTATACGCGCGGGCCGGCCTACGCGGCGGGGCGGGAGCAACACCTGGGGCAATTGCGCGCTGGATTTTGTGCCGACCTCATCGTGCTCGACCGCGATATCACACAATTGCCGCCAGCAGAGTTGCTAGACGCGCGGATTTTGGCTACGATGGTGGGTGGCAAATGGTTCTACGGATCACCGTAAGTCGTTCTTATCTGACCGACTCTCGAATATCGGAGCAGTGTTCAGGGAAGAGGTGAAGTCAATCATGAGTGGGCGACCGGGCGTTTTGGTAAACGGAGTGGAGCATAACGTACAGGGGCAGATGCTGGAGGTAGGGCAAACGGCGCCAGATTTTTTGCTCCGCCGCCGTGATTTGGAGATGCGCACCCTGGCCGATTATTCGGAGAAGGTGAAGATCATCAGCGTTATACCCTCAGTAGATACTCGTGTCTGTCATATCCAGACCAAGCGTTTCAGCAACGAAGTCGGCGTGCTCGATGAACGAATCGTGCTCATCACGGTGAGCGCAGATTTGCCATTTGCCCTGGCACGTTTTTGTGTTGAGGAGAGTATCGACAACGCGGAGGCGTTAAGCGATCACCACCACATGAAATTCGCTGAAGATTATGGCGTGCACGATACCGATTGGCGGATTTGCCAGCGCGCTGTTTTCGTAGTGGATGGCGAAAACATAGTGCGCCACGCGGAATATGTTCCCATCATCAGCGACGAGCCGGATTATGACGCGGCCTTGGCAGTGGTGAATTCTTTGCTCTAAACCGGCGGCCAGGGATAATTATTCCCCAGGCCGGGCTGCGGGAAATGGCCTGAGGTCAGGAGCGACTGCGCACGCTCGCCCAGGGCGCTGATTTCCGTTTCGCTCAGTAGGTCGGCCAGGTGTTGTCGCAACCCGCTTTCTCCGGTCAGCCGCTCGATGAGTTGTGCCACATCGGCGCGCAAGTCCTCCGGTAGTTCTTCGCCGGCGAAATCCCAGATCACAGTGCGCAATTTCGGTTGGGTGTGGAAGCTGACGCCGTGATCGATGCCCCAGAGCTGGCCCTGTGCATCCAGCAGGCAATGCCCGCCTTTGCGGTCCGCGTTGTTGATAAGACAATCGAAGAGCGCCATGCGCTTCAGTTGCGGCAGGACACTTTCTTCTTCGTCCTTGAAGGTGAAATAATGCTGCTCGGGGTCATGGTGGATGAAGCATTGCAACGAACCGAGCCCATGCGGCCCATCGCGCAGGGCCGTCGGTGGCACGAGCGGCCAGTCCAGGGCTGCGGCTGTCTCGTAAGCGGCGACTTCACGGTAGCACAAAGTGCCACGCGGGAAATCCCAGAGTTCCCGTTCGCCGCGTTGCGGCTTGTAGATGGCGAGCAGCTCATCCTCGCCGCAGCCGACCGTCAGCAAGAAGCAGAAGTTTGATCCCCAGGCCAGCGCGCCATGCTGCTGGCGAAATTCACCAGCTCGCAGGATCTCGAGGGCGTGGGCCGGCGTGAATTGCCTTGCGGATAAGACCTGTGGGTCTTGCTTGTCGTCACGCAACGCGTCACTCATCGCCTGTATCCGGTTAGCGGCTGCCCCAGTAATAACGGATGTGGCCGTTTTGGCTTGGGTCGGGGCGGCCGGCGCGCACGATCTCGCTGCCATAGGCGCTCAGCTGGCGCGTCATCCCGCGCTTCACCCAGAGACGTACGGTGCTCGGTGAATCGTCCTCTTCTGCATCTTCGCTGGAAAGCAACTCTTCTATAACTATGACGACGAGGTCGCGCTCTTCGTCATAGCCGAGGCCCATCTGGGCGACGCGGAAGAGCGGCTGTAAGGGTTCACGCAGGGCCAGTTCGGGTTCGTTGGCAGGGGCGGGCGCATCCGGCTCATCGATGAGGTTGGGGAAGCGTTTGGCCAGGTCGTTGAGCAGCTCCTCTATGGCCTCGCAAAGCGCCCAGGCTTGTTCTTTCTCGATTTGCAACGTGGCGATTTGTTGCCCCTGGCCCGCTTGCAGGTAAAAGACGCGGCGCCCTTTGGGGCCGACGGTGCCGAGGGTGATGAAATCAACGGGGTTGAACTGGATTTCCTGGTTCGGCATGCTTACCTCGCGGCTTTTGGGCGGGTCTGTTGTTGCGGGCGTAAATGGGCGCAATCGTTGACTGAGAGCACGGTCGGTCGGCCGCTGCTGAGATCCAGCATCGTCAGCGATGCGGGCGCGATATGGATGCGCTGGTAGAGATCCAGGTGCATGCCCAAGTAATGCGCGACGAGCAACTTGATGACGTCGGCGTGTGAAACTAGGGCGACCAGCTGGCGCGGATGCAGGAGGCGCAAGCGCTCCAGTTCATCGACGGCACGAGCCTGGACGGCGCGCAGGGACTCGCCGCCGGGGAATTGCGCGCGCGATGGGTAATGCTGCACGATGCGCCAGAGCTTGCGATTCGTCAGCTCGCTGATGTGGCCGCCCTGCCAGCGGCCATAGCGCACTTCGGCAATGGCCGCGCTGCGCTGGATTTCGAGCTGTGGCAGCCGTTCCTGGATGGCGCGGGCCGTTTCCAAAGTGCGCGCTAAGGGGCTGGAATACAGCTGGCGGATTGGCGCTTCGGCCAAACGCTCGGCTAAGGCGCGGGCCTGCGCGCGGCCATCGGCGCTCAAACGGACGCCGGCGCTGTGGCCGGCTAGCCGGCCCGTCTTCACGTAATCGTTGACCGCGTGGCGGATGAGCGCGAAAGTAGTCATCGGCGCCTCAAGATTTGGGTAAGCGCCCGGGCTGGCCGCTGAGGGCAAAGATCAGCAAGCCGATCGACGCGAAAAAAAAGCCGCCGACGAGGCCGACCGCCTGCCCGCGCCCAAAAAAGAAACCTTCGCTGCCGCCGTGAGAGCCGAAACCCAGGATATCGGCGAAGCCTGAGAGCAGCGAGAAAAGCAACCCGGTCAGTGTGAGGCGGAGGCCGATTTGCTGTGCGAGGTTGGCGGATCTCTTCGGATAAAAGGTGAATCTCACGTAGACCCAGGCGCCGAAAATCTGTAAGCAAAAGCCGATCAGGATGACGGTGATTTGTATCTGGCCGACATCGCCGATGGGCGGCTTGCCGGCGATGCCTGGGAAGAGGCCGATGAGCGTCAGGATGATGCCGAGCGCGATGAAGATGACCCCCAGTTGCGCGGTCCGATCGGCTCCGACGTCCTCTACGGCTGGAGGTTGATCATCGGCAGGCGGGTTCTCGGCGCTCTCTGTGAACCGTTCGCTACCGGCCGTCTCATGCTGATGTGTCTCTGTGGTCGAGGGCTGATCATCGGCGTGCGCCGCGAGCTGTTCGCTCGTGACCGTCTCGTGCTGTTGCTGATCCATCAGTTGCCGTCGTCTTCCAGGCGCTGCACAGTTTGCGCCTCGTAGGCAGCGAAGGCGGTTTCCAGGGTAGGCAGGACGCTATCCGCGCGGGCCGTCTCAACGAGCAGGGCGGGTTGACCAGGTTGGAGCTGGGTGGCGATGTCGTTCGTCACCGCACGTGGGAAGCCGAAATCCAGCAAATTGGCGGCGAAACGCCCGGTGAGGCGGCCGACGATCGCGCCGATGAGGGTGCCGACGACGATGGCTAGCACCGGGCCGACGCCGGGCAAACGCGTCGCCCCTAAAATGACCATACCGCCCGCCGCGAGTACGCCACCGAGTACCATCCCCGCCGGGCCGCCTTCTGCCGCGCTCAAATCATCGTCTACGACGACCGTCTCGCCATCCTGGTTGATAGAGACGATGGCCACGCGCTTAATATCGACGTTCCCTAGCGTCTTGATATGGGCCAGCGCCTGCACCAATTGGTTTCGCGTCGGAAATACCGCAACCAGTAGTTCCCGCGCCATTGCCACCCTCACTCATTATGCGGGCCAATTGCGCCCACCAGCCACAGTATAGCGTAAGGGGGCGCTCGTTCGCCGTTTGCTCGGCGATCGCTCGCTGTTGGGTTACCTCATCGGCGTATCAGGCCGGGAGCGTAGCCGGCGCCGCCAGCAGGGCCGTGAGCAAGGCCACGCTGGCCCGGACATCGTCGATGTGTACCGTCTCGCTCGTGGTATGCAGGTGGCGCGTGGGGATAGAGATGACGCCGCTGGGGACACCCGATTGCGAGAATTGGATGGCGGCCGCATCCGTCGTGCCGCCGGGCAAGACTTCGCGTTGATGGGCGATATCGTGATCAGCGGCGGTCTGCAACATCCAGCCGCTGATGGCGCGCGGGACGATGAGGCCGGGGTCATACAGTTTGATAGCGGCGCCGGCGCCCAATTTCATCGACATTTTCTCGCTGCCGGGGGCGTCGCCAGTGTCGGTGACGTCGAGGGCGATGGCAATATCGGGCTTGGTGGCGAAGCCGACAGCGCGCGCGCCGCGGAGGCCGACCTCTTCTTGCACTGTGAAGGCGAAGAAGCATTGGTTCGGCGTTTGCCGCGCCAGGTTGCGCATCGTCTCGATGGCGACGACGCAACCGATTCGGTCATCCAGCGCTTTGGCGATGATGTAATCGCCGCGCGTCGTCATCTCGCGCCAGAAAGCGGCCGGTTGCCCGGGGCGGATTTCGCTTTCTGCGCCGCTGATATCGACAAAGAAATCCTCCCAGTTAGCGGGTGGGTGTTGATCCGTGCTCTTGCCGTTGCTACGGGCATGCGCGCCGATGACGCCAATCGTGCCATCCTCAAACTGCACGCGGTTGCCGATGAGGGTGCTGGAGGAGAGGCCACCGATATTCGTGAAGCGCAGGTAGCCGCTGACCTCTTCTTTGTAGAGAGGCATGATGCCGATCTCATCCATATGAGCGGCGACGAGCACGCGCGGTCCTTCGTTGCCCACACGACAAATCAAATTGCCGATGCCATCCACCCAGGTCTCGTCGGCCAGTGCGGCGATTTCGTCCTGGATCAGGCGGCGGATGCGATGCTCATAGCCGCAGGGGCCCCAGCATTCCACCAGCTTGCGGGTTAATTCGTTCACAGTGTGGCTCCTTTTACCCGATATGTCACGCGGAAGAGGCGCGGCCCTTCGTCGCGTTGGATGTCTTCGAATCGCTCCTCGCGCAGGCCCACGGTGATGAAGGCGGACAGATCGGAGCGGGCGAGTGGCCAGGGGATACCGCAGCGAGATTCGCGCTCTTCGCGGCCATGCGTGAGCACGAGCAGGCGGCCATCCTGCGCGATGGTTCCGCGAATGGCGGTGACGGCGGTCTCGAGCCGTTCCCAGGGCAGGGCTTGCAGCGTGCGGCTCTCCAATACCAGGTCGAAAGCGGCGCGCCATTGCGCGGGTAGGGTGAATAGATCCGCCACGCGGTAATCGACGGCGGAATGGGGGAAGCAGGCGCGGCAGGCGCTGATGGCCGTCTCGGCGATGTCGAACGCCTGAACGGCGAAGCCATATTCCGCGAGCAGCTCGGCGTCATCGCCGAAGCCGCAACCGATGACGAGGGCGCGCTGGCCGGGTGCGGCCGGCCCCTCTCGCTCCAGCCATTCGTGGATCATGGGATGCCCGCCTTCGGTCTTCCAGGGGATGGCGAATCCTTCCCGTTCCGCGCGCTGATAGACCGCCTCGAACCAGCCGCAAGGATCGCCGCGGTCCCATGCGGCGCGGATTTCGCCGGCGATTTGTGGGAATTCGGTGGCGACGCTTGTGGCCAGGCTATTCATCCCAGGCGAGGACCTCCGGCGTCAGCTCGTCCGCCAGCGCGCGCAGCAAGGTGAGGGTCTGGTCGTAATCGTCGCGGTGCAGCATGGCGGCGGGGGCGTGGACGTAGCGGCAGGGCACGGAGATCACCGCCGAGGGTACGCCGGCGTTACTCGTGTGGATGGCGCCGGCATCCGTGCCGCCGCCGCGCGAACCGCGCAGTTGATAGGGGATGCCCTGCTGCTCGGCCGTCGCCATCACGAATCGTAGAAGGCGCGGGTCGGCGATCATGCTGCGGTCCATCACGGTGAGCGATGGGCCGGCGCCCAGGCGAGAGCTGGGGTTGCGCTTGTACCAATCGTCGGGCTCTTGCAGGGGGTCGGGAATATCAAGCGCCGGCGGCCCTTCGAGGACGATGGCGATATCCGGTTTCAGATAGTTGGCCGCCACGCGCGCGCCGCGCAGCCCGATTTCTTCCTGCACGCTGAACGAGGCGAGGATGTCGATGGCATAGGGCCCCGATTGCAGCAAGTCGACGAGTAGCGAGCAGCCGACGCGGTCATCGAAAGCGCGGCCGAGCAACATTTTCTCGCTCAGCTCACGGTATTCGCTATCGAAGACAGCATAGGTGCCGAGGGGAGCGGCGCTCTCGGCTTCTGCTTTGTCGCGCGCGCCGATGTCGATTTGCAGCTCGTGCAGCGGTTTGGTTTTGGGGTCTCTGCCTTTGTGGATGGGTGGCCACATGACGACGCCGGGGAAGCCTTCTTTGCCGAAGCGCAAGCGCAAACCGGGCATGATGCGCGCATCCACGCCGCCGACGTTGGTGAGGCGCAGCCGGCCTTCGCTCGTATGCCCGACGACCATGAAGCCGATTTCGTCCATATGCGCGCAGATCATGACGCGCAAGCGTGGCGCAACGCCCGTGCCCGTCTGGAGGGCCGTGATGCCGCCCATGGGATCGATGCGCAGATCAGTGACGTGATCGGTGATGGCGGGCAGGATGATTTCGCGCACGGCGCCCTCGTCGCCCGAAACGCCGACGGCTTCCGAGAGTTGGCGCAGGATCATGAGGCACCTTTCTTACGGCCGCGAAGTGACGGCACGCGCTCCGTGTTTGGCGGTGGATAGCCATAGGCGACGCTGAGGAAATCGGCCGGCAGCGCGGCGATGAAATGGGCCAGCAGGCGGCCGCTGCGCTCGATATCGAGCGGGTCCAGCGTTTCGACCGGCGAATGCATGTTGAGGATGGGCAGGCCAATGAGACCGGTGGGGATACCGTCGAGGGCGATCTGGATGGCCCAGGCGTCCGTGCCGGTAGGGCCGGGGGTGGGTTCGATCTGGTAGGGAATTTCGTGGCGCGCCGCTGTTTCTTTCAGGCGCTGGAAGACGACGGGGTGTATGTTGCCGCCGAAGGTGATCACCGGGCCGCCACCAAATTTCACCGATTCGTCATCGGGGACGCCGGGCTGGGCGGCGAAAGACACGTCCAGGGCGATGGCCAGATCCGGTCCGATCATTTGCGCGGCGGTGCGGGCGCCGAGCAGACCGCTCTCTTCTTGCACGGTAGCGGTGGCGTAGACATCCCAGTGGTGTTGCATCTGTTGCAATTCGTGCAGGCAGTGGGTGACGATGGCCACGCAAGCACGGTCGTCGAAGGCTTTGCCGGCGAGGCGGCCGTTGCGCAGCTCGAGTAGCGGCGCGTCTGGCGTGACGAGGTCGCCGATGTTCACGAGCGCGGCGACTTCCTCTGTGGGCAAGCCGAGGTCGACCATCAATGTATCCCAGGCGGGGAAGTTGCGACGCGCTTCGGGCGTGAGCAGGTGCGGTGGTGTGGTGGCGATGACGCCGGGCAGTTCGCGTTGGCCGAACACTGTCACCGGCAGGGCCGGCGCCACGCGGTGGTCAAAGCCGGCCACAGCGCGCAGGAAGAGGAAACCATCGCGGATATCACGCACAATCATGGCGATTTCGTCCATGTGGGCGGCGAGCATGAGGCGGCGAGGGGCGGCGGGCGCACTCGTGGCGCGGCGGATGCCGATGAGGCTGCCGAGGCCATCCTGCTCGAATTCGTCGACGAGGGGCGCCCAGGCCGCGCGGATGATTTCTCGGACCGGCCCTTCATGCCCGCAAGGGCCATGGGCGGCTACCAGTTCTCGCAAATGCGCCGTCAGATCCACGAGCGCTCTCCTGCTATTGTTTGCAGCCGCATTCTAACCATAAGGGACGCGAGATTCCAGCGCAAGTTGCCCGGCGATCAAGGAATGGGCGTGTTGGTGGGCGGTAGGAGGGGGACGCGCGTGTGGGTGGCTGTAGCGCTGGGGAGGGGATAATCGGTAGCGGTGGCGGGCGGTGCCGTCGGCGGGACGAAGGGACGCGTCGTCGGCGGCGCCTGGGGGATGGGGAAGGGCGTCGCGCTCGGCGGGCGGCGCGTGGGCAAGGCGGTGGGCAGTGGTGTGGCGGTGAAGACGATTGGCGTAGTGTCAGTCGTAGCGCTGGGCTGTTGCGGCGTGCCCGTGATATTGGCGGATTGGATGCGTTGGCCTTCTCCGCCGCGCGGCGAGATCCCCCAGATGACGAAGCCGAGGCAATAGAAAGGCAACGTGAAGACGATGATGCCGAGTAGGATGCTGCGGGCGTTGGCGCGCAGCGGGCCGCGCAGTCCATCGTTCGCGGGTGGCGAGAACAACTGTTACTCTCCGCAATCTTATTCTCTATTGTAAGCAGGCTGGGCGGCGGCGCGAATTGTCCCACTTTCAACTGCAATTTGACATTAGAAACATATGTGCTAATTTGGCGACAAGAGCACATCCGCAAAGGAGAGCGCCATGCGCATCCGTCCGATACGTGACACACTACAGAAGCTTGATCAGGGTATCCAGATGACAACATTCGAGCCCGTGGGCGACCAGCCACAGAGCGAAAAGGGCGCGCTGCGGCGCCGCAAAGGCGTCCCCGCCTGCATCGCCCACGTCGCCACGCCCAGCGGCCCGATGCCAGTCATGAAGACGATGCTCACCACCGCCTGTGAGCGCGATTGTTTCTATTGCCCCTTCCGCGCCGGCCGCAGCCAAACGCGGCGCATGACGTTCAAACCCGAAGAGCTGGCGCGCGCCTTCGATGAGTTGCAGCGCCGCAAGTTGGTCGATGGTCTTTTCCTCTCCTCCGGCATCATCAAGGGTGGCGTCGCCACACAAGATCGCATCATCCAGACGGCGGAAATCATCCGCAAGCGCTATGACTATCGCGGTTATGTCCACCTCAAAATCATGCCCGGCGCCGAGCGGGCGCAGATCCATCGCTCGATGCAGCTGGCCGACCGCGTCTCCATCAACCTGGAGGGGCCGACCGCGCAACGCTTACAGGCCCTGGCGCCGAAGAAGGAATTCTACGATGAGATGCTGGGCCGCCTGCTCTGGGCGGGCGAATTGCGGCGCGAGACGGAAGAGCGACTCGCCAGCATCGCCACCCAATTTGTCGTCGGCGCCGTCGGCGATACGGACCTGGAACTGCTCTCGATCAGCGATCGCCTCTTGCGCAAGGTGGGCCTCAGCCGCATCTACTACAGCGCCTTTCAACCCATCCCTCATACGCCGCTGGAGAACACGCCGCCCACGCCACCGCGGCGCGAGTTCCGCCTCTACCAGAGCAGTTTCTTGCTGCGCGATTACCACTGGGATGTGGAAGAATTGCCTTTTCGGCAAGACGGCAACCTGCCGTTGAATATCGACCCGAAGCGCGCCTGGGCGGAGGCGAATCTGCGTCACGCGCCCATCGAATTGATGAAAGCGGAACGGCATCAGCTGCTGCGCGTGCCGATGGTTGGCCCGCGCGCGGTGGAGGCGATCCTCTCTGCACGGCGGCAACGACGGCTGACCGATCTGGCGCAGTTGCGCAGCCTGGGCATGCGCGCTCCAGAACAAGCGGCGCCGTTCATCACGCTGGACGGGCGCCGGCCGCCGCAACAAACGCGCCTCTTCGCGTGACCCGAGGCGTTCTACACGCAGCGAACTGGCTGGCTGACTTGGGCGCATGAAGCTCATCTATATCGCGCTCGCCTGGTTGGTGGGTATCTGGCTGGCAGCGCACCTGGATTTCGCGGAAGCGCGCGCGTTCTGGGCGTTGCTGGCGCTCGTGCTGTTCGCGCTCTGCTGGTTCAGCTCGCTTCGGCGGTTGAGGCGGGCGCGGTTGCTATGCCTGGCGCTGCTGGCCCTGCCGTTGGGCGGCCTGCGTTATGGCGCCTGGCCGCAGAGTGATGCCGTCGCGGCGCTGGCGGGACGTAGTGGCATCACCCTGCTCGGCGTGGTTGCCAGCGAGCCATCGACGCGCGGCGTCACCACACAATTCCAGCTTTCCGTCGATGCCTATTTGCGCGATGGCGAGCGGGTGCCGATTCGCGGGCGGGTTTGGGTGCGGGCGCGGCGCGAAGCGACCTTCGGCTATGGCGATTACGTGCGTGCAGGTGGCGCGCTCACATTGCCGCCCGAAATCGACGCCTTCTCTTACGCTGATTATCTGGCGCGGCAGGGCGTCTTCAGCGTGCTGACGAGCGCGCACGTACAGCGGCTGGCGGGCGGGTATGGCAACCGTTTGCGCGCCGGGTTGGTGAAATTGCGGCGAGACGCGGCCGCTCGCGTCGGCAACTACCTGCCGGAGCCCGAAGCCGGCCTGCTCGTGGGTATCCTGCTTGGCGACGAAAGCGGCATCAGCGACGAGGTCTATGATGATTTTTCGCGGGTGGGGGCCGCGCATATCATCGCCATCAGTGGTTTCAATATGACCCTCCTGGCGGCTTTGCTCAGCGTAATCCTAGAACGAATGGGGGTGGGTCGTTGGCGTTTGCTCTGGGTATTGCTGCTCTGGATGGCGCTATACACCATGCTCGTCGGCGCGTCGCCAGCGATCTTGCGGGCGGCCTTGATGTCCGCCTTGCTGGTGCTGGGATACGCGCTGGAGCGGCGCGTGCTTGTGCTGTCTTCCCTAGCCGCTTGCGCGCTCGTGCTCACCCTGGAGAACCCGACGCTGCTCTGGGATATAGGCTTTCAGCTGAGCGCGGGTGGTGTATTGGGCATCGGCTTTTGCATCGGTACGCGGCCATGGCAACACACCCTGCCAGCGCAACGCCGACATATCTTTGGCCTGCAGCAGTTGTGGCGCCTGCTCCGTTCGGTTCTCCTCGTTACGCTGGCCGCTTCCCTCTTCACGGTGCCCCTCGCGGCCGCGCATTTTAGGCATGTTTCACCCTGGTGGTTGCTGGTTAACCTCTTCGTCATCCCCGCGCAAAGCGCCGTGCTCATCCTGGGCATGTTGGCGGCGCTTTGCAGTTTCGTCGCGCCGCCGCTAGCGACCGTCTGCTTCTTGTTCGCCTTCGTGCCGCTGCGTTGGACCGTCGCTGTCGTACGCGCCTTCGCCGAATTCCCCGTGGCGAGCCTCGATTTGACCCTATCAGCGACAGTATTAGGATTATGGTTTGTGTTCATGTTTGCGATCATGCTCTTCGCGACCGCGGAACCGCGTCGCTGGCGGCAATGGCGCCGCTGGTTTGGGCATCGCTGGCTCTTCACGCTGGCCGGGGCGGCCGCGCTATTGATGCTGGCCTTGCTCTGGCTGCGCTGGCAAAGCCGACCCGATGGCCAATTGCACCTGTGGTTCCTGGATCTCGGCAATAGCAACGGTGTCTTTGTGCAGATGCCCAGCGGCGCCCAGCTGCTCATCGACGGCGGCCGCTACCCAGAGCGACTGCTGACTCAAATCGGCGACCGCATGCCATTTTACGACCGGCGCATTGAGGCGATCATCCTCACACAACCGGACGAATGGGACGTCGCCGCGCTGACGGCCGTGCTGCGGCGTTATGATGTCGGCCTCGTCGCCAGTAACGGCCAACCCTTTGCCAGCATCGGGCTGGAATTAGAGGCAGAGCTCGCCTCGCATTCGCTTGTCCCCCTCACCGCCGGCTATACCCTGCGCTTCGACGAGCGTGTCCTGCTAGAGGTGCTGCACCCGCGCCATTCGCCCGCGCGCGCGGACAGCCTGGATGATGGCGCGCTGGTCTTGCGCTTGCAATATGGCGATATTTCCTTCCTGCTGACGGGCGATAGCAGCGCGGATGCGCAGGCGAGCTGGTTGCCAGAGCTGGCGCCAGTTACCGTGCTGCAATTGCCGCAACATGGAGCGGCGCGCTCGCAACATGAAGATTTGCTCGCGCAGGCCGCGGCCCAGTATTACACGCTGGGCGCCGATGCGGTCATTTTTGGCTTCGGGCCGGATGCCGATGTGCTCGCTGCCCTGCCGGACGAGCGGCAGCTCTTCCGCACGGACGAGATGGGCGTGTTGCATTTCCGCACGGATGGGCAGCGGCTGGAGGTGATCGGCCAGGAATAGTCGCCGCAAGGCAACGCAAGCCGCTTTTATGGCATTAATGCCCGGCGCGCGGCATAATGGTCCTGTCGCAATGCGAGTAAAGGTATTGCATGACCGCCGCAAATGGTAACCCGCAGCGCTTCAACTTGGATGCGAAATACCTGCAGGAAGAAGGGCGTATCCTATTGAGCGGCACCCAGGCGCTGGCTCGCGTGTTATTGGACCAGCACCGCGCGGACCGCCGCCGCGGCTGGAATACCGCCTCGTTCGTGACGGGCTATCGCGGCTCGCCGCTGGGCGGCCTGGATATCACGCTGGCGCGCCATTTGCCGCTCTTCCAACAGCATCAGGTGCATTTCCTGCCAGCAGTGAATGAAGAGCTGGCGGCGACCGCCTTGATGGGCAGTCAGCAGGCCAACCTGCTCGACGGCGCGCGCTACGACGGCGTGCTCGGGATGTGGTATGGCAAGGGGCCGGGCGTGGACCGGAGCGGTGATGCCTTCAAACACGCCAACTTCTGCGGCGTTGGTGAGCGCGGCGGCGTGCTTGCCCTGGCCGGCGATGACCCGGCCTCCAAATCCTCCACCATCCCCTCCAGCTCGGAAGTGGCGCTGTATGATGCCTATATGCCAACGCTTTACCCGGGCAATGTGCAGGAGCTGCTGGATTACGGGCTGTTCGGTTACGCGCTCTCGCGTTATTGCGGCTCTTGGGTCGGCGTAAAAATTGTTACCAATGTGGCGGACGCTTTCGAGACGGCGGAGGTCAGCGCGACGCGGCTCGATATCCGGACGCCGGAATTCGAATTCGCTGGCCGTGCTTGGCGGCCGACACAGAATGCGATGCTTATTGTGCCGGAATCGATGATACAGGAACAAGAATTGGTAACGGCGCGTTTGGGTGCGGCGCGTCATTTCGCTACCGCCAACGGTATCAACCGCGTCACCGTGCCTACCAGCGATGCCTGGCTGGGTATCGCCGCTGCTGGCAAGTGTTACTACATCGTTCGCCAGGCGCTGAGCGAGCTGGGCCTCGGGCGGCGCGAGCTGGAACGCTACGGCATCCGCATCTTGAAGCTGGGCATGATCTACCCGCTCGAAGAAGGAATCGTGCGGGAATTTGCAAACGGGCTGGAGGAGATCTTCGTCGTCGAAGAGAAGCGAGCCTTCCTCGAGCTCTTCATCCAGAGCGCGTTATATTGGACAGCAGAGCGGCCGCTGGTCGTTGGCAAGCGAGACGAGCGGGGCGCGCCCTTGTTGCCTCCGTATGGCAGCCTCGATGGTGATATGCTGCGCGGGGCGCTGGCGGCGCGGCTGGCGCGGCGTTTGCCGGCTGATCTCACGCATCGCTGGCAGGCGCCGACGGACATGGCGGCGGCGGACGTCACCATCCCCTTGCTCGCGCGCACGCCCTATTACTGCTCCGGCTGCCCGCACAACCGTTCGACTGTTGTGCCAGATGGATCGATGGCAATCGCCGGAATTGGCTGCCACACGATGGCACACTTTATGGATCGTGACACCTTCGGCCTGACGCAAATGGGCGGCGAGGGCGCACATTGGGTCGGCATGTCGCCGTTCACCGAGATCGAGCACGTCTTCCAGAATATCGGCGACGGTACCCTGGCGCATTCTGGCTCGCTCGCGATTCGCCAGGCCGTGGCCGCAGGGGTCAACCTCACCTTCAAGATCCTCTACAACGCGGCGGTGGCGATGACCGGCGGGCAGCAAGCCGATGGCCTGGTGGCCATCCCGGAGCTGACGCGCGCGCTGGAAGCGGAGGGCGTGCGGCGCGTCTTCGTCATCCAAGGGATGAACAGCGCGTTCCCCGAGGGCGCGCGCTGGGCGGAAAACGCGGAACTCTGGTCGCGCGATGATTTTGACGAGGCGCAACGCATCCTGCGCGAGACAGAGGGCGTTACGGCGCTGATTTATGATCAGGAATGCGCGGCGAACCTGCGGCGCAAGCGGCGGCGGGGCATCGCCGAAACGCCCAATACCCGAATATTTATTAACGAAGCCGTCTGTGAGGGTTGTGGTGATTGCGGGCGGATATCCAATTGCCTCAGCGTACAACCGGTGCAGACTGAATTCGGCCGCAAAACGCAGATTCACCAATCTTCCTGCAACTTTGATTACTCCTGTTTGGAGGGCGATTGCCCGGCCTTTTTGAAGGTCGAAGCCGGGCAGGTGGAGAAGAAGCAGATCCGGCCATTCACCTTAGATATCGATTTGCCAGTACCTCCCGACCAAGCTGCCACGCGCTGCAATGTGGTGATGGTGGGCATTGGCGGCACCGGCGTCGTCACCACCAACCAGATATTGGGGACAGCGGCGTTGCTGGCCGGCTTCCACATTCGCAGCCTGGACCAGACCGGCCTCAGTCAAAAGGGCGGGCCGGTCGTCTCCAATTTGAAGATCACGCGTGAGGCCAGCGAGGAGACGGGCAAGGTTTCCGCGGGCGAGGCAGATGTCTACCTAGTGTACGATTTGCTGGCCGGGATCGCCGTGGCAAATCTGAGCCGCGCCTGCGCGGAGCGCAGCACGGCCATCGTCTCCTGCAGTGAAGTGCCGACCGGGCGGATGATCGTCGATACCGCCAGCGCCTTTCCCGCCCAACAGCATATGATCGGGCTCATTGAAGGGCGCACGCGGGCAGATGACAACGTCTATCTGGACGCGTTATCCCTGGCGGAGCAATTTTTCGGTGACCATATGGCGGCCAACATGATCGCCCTGGGCGCGGCCTATCAACGCGGTGTTTTGCTCGTTGACGCGACGAATATCGAAGAGGCAATCACGCTTAACGGCGTGGCCGTGACGATGAACCAAAACGCCTTCCGCCTGGGACGAGTAGCCGTTGCGCAACCGGAATGGTTGGCCGCAGAGCAAGCAGCACGTATCCCGCCGCCTGCGGAAGCGGCAACGCTCAACCCACGAGAAGAAGCGATCCTGGCATCTGTAGGAGCACCCGACGGCAGTGAACTGGAGCGTTTGTTGCGCTGGCGCATTCCTGAGCTGGTCGCTTACCAGAATGCCGCTTATGCCCAGGAATATGCCGAATTAGTGCGGTTGGTTCATACCGAAGAGAGCCAACGGATGCCCGGCGAAACCCGCTTCAGCGAAGCGGTGGCCCGTTACTTGTTCAAGTTGATGGCTTACAAAGACGAGTATGAAGTGGCGCGCTTGCAACTCAAAGGCGAATTCCAGGCGGCGCTGCGGGCGCAATTTGGCGAGGGGGCGAGCTATCAGTATTTGCTGCACCCGCCCTTTATGCGTACGTTGGGGATGGGGCGCAAGTTGGCGTTCGGTCGCTGGTTCGAATGGGGATATCGGCTGCTGGTGGCCTCGCGCCGCCTGCGCGGCACACCGCTGGACCTTTTCGGTTACGCCAAAGTGCGGCGGGTGGAACGGGCGCTCATCGGCGAATATCGCGCGCTCATCAGGAAGGCCCTGGCGACACTCGACGCAGCGAATTACGAGCGCGCCGTCAAACTGGCTGAGCTGCCGGATGTCATCCGCGGTTATGAGGATATCAAGCTGGCGAATGTGGAGCGCTTCCGGGCTGACGCGCGCGCCTTGGGTTATGCGGATCCCGATACGCCGCGGCCGCCGCGCATGCAGCCGGCCGAAAGCGCCGCCAGCGGCTCCTAATCGGGCGTGGGGAAGCGCGCGGCCAGCATTTCGGCGAGTGGCATGCCTTCTCGATATTGAATCGCCTCGATGCCCAGCGCTGCTGCCGCCTCGACATTCGCCGCCAAATCATCCACAAAGACCACTTGAGCGGACGGCAGACCCAGCAGGGCGAGAGCGGCGCGAAAGGCGCGCGCATCCGGTTTCATGAAGCCAAGGTAAGCGGATACGAGCAGCGGCGCAAACAGATCGGCGATGCCCAGTTGCGCCAGGCGCGCGGGCAGCGAACGGCTCTCGTTGCTGAGCAAGGCGACCGCGGCGCCGCTGGCGCGGATGCGGCGCAATTGGGCGATGGCTTCGTGGTCGAGCTCGTCGGCGGCGAAGTAATCCGCGCGGAATTGCGGCAAGTCGGCGCTGGGTAAGCGTAGTTCCTCCGCGACGGCCGCCCAATATGCCGCTTCGCTGATCGAGCCCAGCTGGCACTGGCGCCAGGCCTCGCTGCTATGCACGACACGCTCGACGCTGCCTGCTGGCAACCGCAAGCGCGCATCCCAGGCTTCGCGCAACGCCCGCGTTTGGGTTCGCATCAATACGCCGCCGTAATCCAGCAACAGGGCGCGTGCCGCGCCAGGATTCGTGCTATGCTGCGGGTTGCTGGCAAGGGAGTTCGCGGGCATGCCGAGGATGTTCCTGGCGCTCTGGGAGGCGTTGGCGCGTTGGCAGCGGCGCCTGGGGCAGTATAGCGCGCGGGAGTGTGGCCGGATCTGGCGTCAATTGCCGCTGTCGCTGCGGCAAATGCTCGCGCATAGTGGGCGGGCGCTCTTGAATTTCCGCGAGTATGGCGCGCGGCAGGCGGCAGCTATCACCTACTACGCGCTTTTTGCCACCTTCCCGCTGACCTTGTTGCTGGCGATTGCGGCCGGGCGCATCCTGGGGCCGGCGGTGGCGCAAAAGCAGGTGGCTGATGCGCTCAGCCTCGTCCTGCCGGCGCAGGCCCTGAGCGAAATCCAACGTTCGCTGGAGCAGGCCATCCTGCAGGGCGCGCCCTTCGTGCTCATCGCGCTGCTCGGTCTGCTCTGGTCGTCCCTGGGGCTCTTCGCGAATTTGACGGCGGCGTTGGATTTCATCTTCCAGGCGCCGCGTGGGCGGGGGGTCTGGCAACAGCAGCTCACCGCTTTCGCGATGAGCGTCGTCTTCATCTTTCTGATGGCGGTCTCGTTCTTGACTTCGGCTGCCTTGCAGCTCGTCTCCGCTTTCCTGTTGAATACGACGAGCACCTGGCTGACGATCGGCATCACCTTCCTGCCGGCCGGTTTGAATATGGTGATTTTCGTCCTGCTCTTCCGTTTTATCCCGAGGCAGACGGTCTACTGGGACGCGATCTGGCCGGCGGCTCTGTTGGGCGCGGCGGGTTGGGAGCTGACCAAGTGGGTTTTCCGCTGGTACCTCTCGACCGTGGCGAATTACCAATTCGTATATGGCGTCTTCTTCACGGCAATTGTGCTCTTCCTGGGCGCCTATTTGGTGATGGCCATCACGCTATTCTCAGCGGAGATCTGCGCGCAGATGAACGAGTGGATCAGCGAGCAACGGGAGCAAGCGCTGGCGCGGCAGCCGCGCCTCTTGTTGCCGCAAGCGGGGAGTAGCAAGGGTTAGCCACTCCCCGCGTTGATCTTCCTTAAATCGAGAGCAAGTGCAAGCGCTCGCTCCAGCGGTATTGTCGGCGGCCGCTCTCCACGGCCGTGGGGATATAGAGCGAGCCGGCGCCGCCTCCGGCGGCCAGCGCCTTGCGCAGGAGTCGATCCTGCGCGGCGCGCTGGCGCAGATGGCCGCGCGGCCCCCGGCGGATTCGATGTGCATTGTCATGGGGCATCGTCGCCTGCCTTTGGTTGATCGGACGGGGGGCGATTAGCGACGCCGGCGGCGAAAGAGGCGGAGGCGTTCCCCCCGCGTGGCCTTCGCCACGGCCCGGCGGGCAGCGTTAGCGAGACGTTCCTGGTCCGCTTCACGCCGCAACTCATCCCAACGCAAATGGTAATCGCGCGGATCCAACATGGTTTGTGCTCCTATTGCTGGTCACGGTCAGTAGCGGTGCCTGGCAAGCGGCAGTGGCCGATTGCGAGCAGGCGCGGTGGGGCGGAAGCGGGCGCTTGGTAAACGGCGGCGACCTTCCGCGGTGCAACTATGGGCGGCACAAAGGGCCGCTGTGGTGGTCCCTGCGGCTCAAATAGAGCGGTGTTGCCAAGAAAAACCGCAGGGTTTTGCCTGCGGCTGCCTGGCCTGGATGGTCTCGTGCTAGGGCACGGACGGGTTGGCTGAGTGGCTTAGCAGCGAACAGGCGCTCTCATGGAGGGGGCGCTATCTCCCGAGGAGATCGCGCTCTCGCGATTGGGGGTCATGAACGTCATCATTGGTTCCTCCACTCACTCAACCGGATGATGGGGTGGGCGCATTCTTCGCGCCACCGGAGGCATTCTATAGGGCCGCGGCGCCGTGTCAAGCCTCTGTGAGATATTGACGCGAATGGCCCGCAATCTCTTACGCCGCCGCTACCTGTGCGTCAACTCGCGCATTATACTAATGCCACTGACCACAGCGTGAGGGATGGGATATCGACGATCAGGGCGAGCGTCAGCAGCAGTTGCGGGAGCGACTCGCGAGCGGCGAGGCGCGTATCGGCATCGTCGGCCTGGGGTATGTCGGCTTGGCGCTGGCGGTAGAATTTGCCGAGGCGGGCTTGTCGGTTGTGGGGGTGGAACAGGACGCCGAGCGGGCGGCGCAGATCCAGCGTGGCGAGAGTTATATCAGCGATGTTCCTTCCGAACGCCTGGCGCCACTGGTGGAGGACGGTCGCCTGCGCGCCAGCCAGGATTACGCCACCTTAAGTGATTGCGATGCGATCAGCATCTGCGTGCCGACGCCGTTGCGCAAGACCAAAGACCCCGACCTGACGCATGTGGTCGCCGCGGTCGATACATTGGTCACTGTGTGCTGTCCGGGCATGCTCATCGTGCTGGAGAGCACCACCTACCCGGGCACCACGGCCGAGATCGTCGCGCCGCGCTTTGCTGAGGCAGGCCTCGTCGCCGGTGAGGATATCTTCATCGCCTATTCGCCGGAGCGCATCGACCCCGGCAACCTCAAATTCACGCTGCGCAATACGCCCAAAGTCGTCGGTGGCATCACGTTGGCCTGCGGCGAACTCGCCCGCGAGTATTACGCGAAGGTGGCGGATGAAGTCGTCGTCGTCTCTTCGCCAACGGCGGCGGAGATGGTCAAGTTGCTCGAGAACACCTTCCGCGCGGTCAATATCGGTCTGGTCAACGAAATGGCTTTGATGTGCGATAAGCTGGGGCTGGATATCTGGGAGATTGTTGAAGGCGCGGCGACAAAGCCCTTCGGCTTCATGCCCTTCTACCCCGGCCCGGGCTGGGGCGGGCATTGCATCCCTGTCGACCCCCACTACCTAAGCTGGAAGCTGAAGACGCTGGATTACAATGCGCGTTTCATTCAGCTCGCTAGCGAGATCAACTCCGCGCGCCCGCGCTATGTGGTGGAGCGCATCCAGGATTTGCTGAACGATGCCAGCATCGCCACCCGAGGCGCGCGCATTCGCTTGCTCGGCGTCGCTTACAAACGCGATAGCGCCGACACGCGCGAGAGCCCGGCGTTAGATATCCTGGAATTGCTCTTGCAGCGCGGCGCCCTCGTCGAATTCCACGACCCGCATGTGCCGCTGCTCCAACTCGTCGATGGCAGCGAGATGCGTCGCTCGGAATATGGCGATCGGTGGTTGAGTGAAGCCGATTGCGTTGTCATCGTCGCCGACCACTCCGCTTACGATTGGGAACATGTCACGGCTCACGCGCGCGTCATCCTTGATACGCGCATGGCTACGCGCGGCGTGAATGGCAAAGCGCTCATCACGCGCATGTGAGGGGAGAAGATGAAGGGACGGTACATCCTCGCTTTGGATCAAGGCACGACCTCTTCGCGCGCCTTGCTTTTCGATGAAGCTGGCACCATCGTTTCCCTGGCGCAGGAGGAATTCCCGCAGCATTTTCCGCAGCCGGGTTGGGTCGAACACGAGGCAGCGGACATCTGGGAATCGCAGTTGCGTGTAGCGCGTGCGGTATTGGAAAGGGGCGGGGCGGCGGCGCGCGATATCGCGGCCATCGGCATCACCAACCAACGTGAGACGACGCTCATCTGGGAGCGCGCCAGCGGCCAGCCCATCCACCGCGCCATCGTCTGGCAGGACCGGCGGACGGCGCCCTTCTGCGACGAATTGCGCGCCGAAGGCTTTGACCAGACGATCGCCGCGCAGACCGGCCTCGTCACAGATGCCTATTTCTCCGGCACGAAAGTAGCCTGGTTGCTGGAGAACGTGCCGGGCGCGCGCGAACGGGCCGAACGCGGCGAGCTGGCTTTCGGCACGGTCGATAGCTGGTTGCTCTGGCAGCTGACAAGCGGCGCGTTGCACATCACCGACATCAGCAACGCCAGCCGCACGATGCTCTACGACATCCACCACTGTCGTTGGTCAGTAGAAATCCTGGCGCGGCTGGATATTCCCGCGGCGCTCTTGCCCACCGTCGCGCCGAGTAGCCAGGTCTATGGTGAGACGAAAGCGGAAATTTTCGGCGCGCCGATTCCCATCGCTGGCATCGCGGGCGACCAACAAGCGGCGACCTTCGGGCAAATCTGCACCGAAGCGGGTATGGCGAAGAATACCTACGGCACTGGATGTTTCTTGCTGCTGCAGACGGGCGCGCGGCCGATCGCTTCGGCACACAACCTGCTGACGACCATCGCCTGGCAGCTGGGCGATGCGCCGCCGCAATATGCGCTGGAGGGCAGCGTCTTCGTGGCGGGCGCGGCGGTGCAGTGGCTGCGCGATGAGCTGGGCTTGTTGGAGACAAGCGCGGCGAGCGAGGCGATCGCCACGAGCGTTGCCGATAGCGGTGGTGTTTATGTCGTGCCGGCCTTCACCGGCCTCGGTGCGCCCTATTGGGATGCCTACGCGCGCGGCGCCATCGTCGGCTTGACGCGGGGCAGCGGCCGCGCCGAAATTGTGCGCGCGACGCTCGAGAGCATCGCCTACCAATCACGCGATGTCGTGGATGCGATGCGTGAAGACGCGGCGCTCTCCCTGCAAACCCTGCGCGTCGATGGCGGCGTTACACAGAACGATTTTGTGATGCAATTTCAGGCGGATATCCTCGGCGTGCCGGTCGAGCGGCCGGTCATCACCGAAACGACGGCCCTTGGCGCGGCCTATCTGGCGGGCCTGGCGGTAGGGTATTGGCCCTCGCCGGCAGCGCTGCAAGAGCAATGGCAGATAGAGCGCGTGTTTGAGCCGCGAATGTCCGATGACGAGCGGGAGGCATGTTATGCGGGTTGGCAACGGGCGGTGGCGCGGGTGCGTAGCGATGGCTCGTAGCGGGCGGCTTCTACTTTTCATGCTACTGCTGCTAGGAGACTTCGTCTTCGCGCAAGCGCCAGGCGAGAATCTGCGCGATTACCGTGGAACGCTCATCCGCCTCGTCGCCCTGGTGGTCGATGCGCGCGAGGCGCCGGGCGAATATTCGCTCATCGACCGCATCGGCGAATCTGGTGACCCGCTGTACATCGCGCCGCTGATTGATGCTGCCTATTTCATGGCGGACCCAGCGGGCAATATCGCCATCCTGGGCGCTCTAGAGCAGCTCAGCGGGCAAGGACGGGAGATTGGCTGGCGCGGTTATTTCGAATGGGCGGGGCGAATGGATATCGCCACCTCGCCACATTACCCCGAATATAAAGGCTTGCTCTACGCGACGGTGGTGGACGCTGAATTCGCGCGCTTTTTTCAGTCCAGCGCTGGCGAAACCGCGCGGGTGAATCTGGTGGAAGTGGTCTGGGGTGGTGTAAGCGTTGATGGGATTCCCTCGCTCGTGAACGCGCGGCAAATTTCGCCGGCGGAAGCAGCCGCCCAGGGCGAGCGACTGACGCAATTCTGCCGCGAGAGCGATTGCCGCTATCCCGCGCCAGAGGAGCTGGTTTTTGGAGTCGCGCTGGCTGGCGATGCGCGCGCCTATCCGTTGCGCCTGATGAATTGGCACGAAATGTTCAACGATGTCATCGGGCAGGCGCCCCTGTTCGACGCGCCGGATGGCGAGCGAGTTTGTGGTTTCCGCGCCCCGCAAGCGATGCGAATTCGCGATCGGTCTGGAGAATGGCTGCATATCGAAGGCGAATCGGCCGGTTGCCCAGAAAGCGGCTGGTTGCGCGCTGGGGATGTAGAAATCGCCGGCGATGCGGCGCACGTGCGCGGGCGGCCGGTCATGCTCGCCTATTGCACGCTCTGTGGCGCTGGCATCCTCTATGACGTAACCTTGCCGCGGCTGGAGTTCACGGATAGCGCTGGCGCACGCCAAATTCACGACGTCGTGGCGCTGGAATTCGGCTCCACCGGTATGTTGATGCGTTCTAACAAGCTGATGTACGACCGCCTGACCGATACCGTCTGGAACGCCCTGACGGGCCGGCCGGCCTTTGGCCCCCTGGCGGAGAGCGATATCGAGCTGCCCTTGCTGCCGGTTGTCGTCAGTGATTGGGCGAGTTGGCTCGCTGAGCATCCCGAAACCAGTGTGTTGAGCCTGGATACGGGCTTCTCGCGCCCGTATCGCGACGGCGCTGCCTACACGCGCTATTTCAACGACCCGGATTTCATCATGTTCCCTGTCTGGCTGCAGGACACGAGCGAGCAGGCGAACAAGGAGATGATTTTTGGCATGCACATTGGCGATACGTCAGTCGCCTATCCGCTGCAGCGCATCGTGCCGGCTGGCATCACCCAGGATGTGGTAGCGGGACAGCCCTTGCTGCTACTGGCTGAGGCAACACCGGAGCGTGAATTCTTCGAACCGGGCGGCGCCGTCGTTCGCGCTTATGCGCGCGCAACGGAAGCGCAATCTTTCACCTTCAACGCTAGCGCAAATACGCTGCTTGACCAGGATGGCGCGCTCTGGCGCATCACCGACGAGGCCTTGCTCGGCCCGGATGGCGCCAGCCTGCCACGCCTGCCAGGTCATCTCGCTTTCTGGTTTGGCTGGTTCAGTTTCTACCCTGAAACACTCGTTTACGGATAGGGAGGTTTATCATGAAAATTCTGATTTCGGTGGATATCGAGGGCGTCGCGTGTGTCGTTCACCCCGATGACGGCAAGCTGGAAGGCGAAGAATACCAGCGCGCGCGCCGCTGGATGACGGCCGAGGCCAACGCGGCCATCGCCGGCGCTAAAGACGCGGGCGCGAAAAGCATTGTCGTCGCTGATGCGCACGGCCAAATGCGCAATTTGCTCGCTGAAGAGCTCATTGAGGAAGAAATTGTGCAAATCGTGCGTGGTTCGCCTCGGCCCTTGGGCATGGTCAATGGCGTGGATGAAGATTGCGCCGCCGCCCTTTTCATCGGTTATCACGCGATGGAAGGCACGGCAAACGGCGTCCTCGCGCATAGCTACTCGGGCAGGTCGATCCAGGAAATGCGCCTGAACGGGAAGCCGGTCGGCGAGATGGGTTTCAACGCGGCGATTTGTGGCGCTTTTGGCGTGCCGGTGATTTTCGTCAGCGGCGATGATCGGCTGGCGGCGGAGGCCGCGCAGCAGCTGCCGTTGGCGCAGACGGTCATCACCAAATGGGGCGTAGGCGCTTATGCCGCCCGCAACCTGCACCCGCGCGAATCTTGCCGCCAGATCCGCGCTGGTGTGGAGGATGCGCTGGAGCGGTTGCCGCAATTGGCTCGCTCACCGAGCGAGAGCCGACGATTGCTCTTTCAATTTAAGCAAGGGCAGCCAATTCGTTACGAGGTCATCTACAAGCGCAGCAGCTACGGTGACCACGTCGCCCACATCCCGGGCTTGCAGCGCCTGGCGGGCAACCACGTCGCTTATGAGAGCGAGGACTTCCTCGAGCTGGCCAGCATCAAGAACCTACTCGTTTACCTGCCCAGTTCGCTATAATTGAGGGTAGGAGAGGGATGATATGACAAAGACGATTGGTGTCATCACAGCTGGTGGCGATACGCCGGGTTTGAATTCGGCCCTGCGCGCGCTCGGCAAGACCGCCTCCGGACGCTACGGCATGCACGTGATGGGCTTTCGTGATGGCTTCCGCGGCCTCATGGAAAACCGCACCCTGCGCCTCGAGGGAGAGACGCTCAGCGGGTTGATCAGCATCGGCGGCACGATTTTGGGCACCAGCCGCGATAAGCCGCACCGTATGCCCATGGGCGGCCGGCATCTGGATATGACGGATGTGATGCTGCGCAATTACGAAAAACACCACCTGGATGTGCTCGTTTGCCTCGGCGGCGGCGGCACCCAAAAAAGCGCCTATCGCCTCATGCAAAGCGGCCTCAACGTGCTCACCGTGCCCAAGACCATCGATAACGACATCATGCATACCGATGTCACTTTCGGTTTTGACACCGCCCTGAGCATCGCCACCGAAGCGATCGACCGGCTGCATAGCACCGCGCATAGTCACCATCGCATCATCGTCGTGGAGACGATGGGGCATAATGCGGGCTGGTTGGCCTTGGGCGCGGGTCTGGCCGGCGGCGCGGACGTCATCCTCATCCCCGAAATCCCATACGACATCCACAAGGTGGCGAGGGCGATCACGGCGCGCCGGCAGCGCGGCTCCAATTTCAGCATCGTCGCTGTTTCGGAGGGCGCTCGCTCGTTGGAAGAGGCCAACGCCCGTGAATACGCCGAAGCGCAATTGGCCGCTGCGAATTCGAAACAAGAACGCAAAGAAGCAAAGCAACAGCTGCGCCAACTCGACGTCAGTCAGTATGATCACATCAGCAACCTTTCGCGTTTGCTGGAAGAGCGCACGCAGCTGGAATCACGCGTGACGATTTTGGGTCACGTGCAGCGTGGCGGCGCGCCCTCGGCCGTCGATCGCCTCTTGACGACGAACCTAGGCACGGCGTGCGCGCAAATGGCGGCGGAAAGTCGGTATGGCTTTATGGTAGCCGTGCGCGGCGCGGGCACCTGCGCGGTGCCGCTGGAGAAAGTGGCCGGTCAGCGGCGCACGGTGCCACCCGATCACCCCTGGGTGGAGAGCGCGCGCAGCCTGGATATCTGCCTGGGAGATTGAAGGCAGGCGGTGAGCGAGAGCATTGCGCGTGCCGACTGGGCGCAGCTGAAAGCTGAGCTGCGCCTCACGCTCGTCGCCCTCGCCAAATCGCGACGCACCATTTGTTATTCGGAGCTAGCGCGCGGGTTGCAAACGGCGACGCTCCACCACCGCTCGCCGCTCTTCACGCCCCTGCTCATCGAAGTGTGCGATGAAGCGGAACGCGCTGGTGATGGCTCGCTCTGCGCGCTGGTCGTGCGCAAATCTGATGGCATTCCCGGCAAGGGCTATTTCACGGCGGCGGCTCTGCGCGGCGCGGACGTGACCGATCCCGAAGCATATTGGCGCGAGGAGGCAGAGCGGGTCTGGGCGCAATGGAGCGGCGTAGAATGATGCGTGGCGCGGACGAGGTGGTTGTAGCCAGCTATGCGTTAGAATAAAGCAGCACAAGGGGCGGGGGAAGTAGGCGCGCGATGAAATATGGTATGACCGATTTGGAAATGGAGCAGAAGAAGGAAGAAGCGCTCCAATTCCTCATCCGTGTGGCAGAAGAGCGGCGCACGGTCTTTTACCATGAGCTGGCGAGGGAACTCTGGCCGAAGGGTGAATCTTCATCCTGGTTTCGCTTCATCGGGCGTTTCCTGGGCGAAGTGTGGACGGAGGCGGAAAAGCGTGGCTATGGCCCCATCACCGGGTTGGTGTTGCGCAAAGATTTGGCGATGCCCAGCGGTGGTTTCTTCATCGAGGCGCGCGAACGCGGCTACGAAGTGGCTGACTTCAGGGCTTTCTTCGTCGAGCAGCGGGAGCGTGTCTGGCGGCTCGCGGCGGAAAAGAAGGCGGCGGCGGAGGGCTGAGCAAAAGATGTTTCCTCGATACCCCGATGAGCGCTGTACCAGTGTTCGGGAAACTGAAGACAGCCCGGCCCATTGGCGGGCGCGCATCCGCCGTGGTGAGCATCGCGGACTGACGGCAGGCCTATCGCCAGGTTACGTACAGGCAAACCTCGCCGTCTTGCCGCGCGTGCTGGCCTTCGATTTTCTCCTGTTTTGTCAGCGCAACCCGAAGCCTTGCCCGTTGCTAGAAGTCATCGAGGCGGGCGAGGTGGAACCGCGCCGTTTCGCGCCCGGCGCCGATTGGCGCAGCGATTTACCCCGTTACCGCCTCTACGAAAACGGTCAGTTGAGCGGCGAATACGGAGACGTTCGCGAGCTCTGGCGCGAGGACGACGTGGCCTTCCTGCTCGGTTGCAGCTTCACGTTTGAGGCGGCGCTCGCTGGCGCGGGGATCGAAATGCGCCACCACTCTTGCGGCAGCAATGTGCCGATGTACATCACTCATATCGACACAGCGCCGGCGGGGATGTTTTCCGGGCCGATGGTGGTGTCGATGCGCCCGATTGCCCATGCGTATGTCGCGCGCGCGGCGCTAATCACCGGCCGCTACCCTGCAGTACATGGCGCGCCCGTGCATATTGGCGATCCAGCCGCCATCGGCATCAGCGATTTGGCGCGGCCTGATTTTGGCGACGTCGTGCCGGTAAAGGCGGGCGAAACGCCGGTCTTCTGGGCCTGTGGCGTTACGCCGCAAGCGGTGGCGATGAACGCTAAGCCCCCGCGCATGATCACGCACGCGCCGGGGCATATGTTCATCACCGATTGGCGGGACGAGGCGCTCGCTTCCGCTTAGGCGCGCTCCTCGAGCTGCACATTGAGCTCCATCAACCCGCCGGCGCGCACCAAACGCGTGATGAGTGACCGTCCGATGCGTTCGGCCGTTAGCGCCGCGTGCAATTCGCCCAGGGTCATGACGCGCTCGCCATCCAGCGAGAGCAGGATGTCGCCCAGCAGCAGGCCTGCGGCTTCGGCCGCGCTGCCGCCCTGGATGGAGGTGAGCAGCAGCCCCGCCTCCTGCTCCAGCTCGCTCGCCAGCGCCGCTGGTAGGCGAACGGATTGCCCGCTCACGCCCAGGAACGCGCGCTTCGGGGTGGGCTCACGCGTTTGCAGGGCTTCGACGGTCTCGCGCAATATCGACAGCGGTAGGGCGAATGAGTTGCCGTAGGCCGAGGTATTGATGCCGAGCACACAGCCATCCAGGCGCAACAACGGCCCGCCAGAAAAGCCGGGGTAGAGGGTCAAGTCGGTCGGGAGGGCGCCGGTGGGCGCACGGCGCAGGTGGCGGAGAGCGCGGGCCATATGGCGGTGGGGATGACGGCGTGGATGTCGACGTCGGCGCCGCGGCGGGAAATCCCACTCGCCTTCTTCATTTTCATAGCGCAATTCGAAATTACGGACGGCGCGCCGGGCGATTTCCTCGGCGTGCTGTACGGCGCGCTCGGCGCTGCGGCCGAGCTTCTCGATCGTATCCTGCCACGGGTCGTCAACGTCGAAATCATCCGCCCAGGGAGGCGCGCTAGTGCTGCCCTGGCTATCGGTTGATTCAGTGTCTTCGCCCTCGGCGTTTTCGCTTTTGGGCGCAACGTCATCTTTTTTTGTTTGGCCGAGGGCTGGGGCGCGGATGATGCCGAGCGACGCTTCGAGCGAGCCAAAAGGGCGCCCGACCGCCAGCACGATTTCGCCGACAGGCGGCGCTTCGGCATCGTCTGCCCAAGCGGCCGGCCGCGCCGCGCGGGGGATTTGCAAGAGCGCCAGGTCGTTTTTCGGATCGCGACCGACGATGCTGGCGGCGATGCGCTCGCCATCGGCCAGGGTTACGCGCACCGAGTGACCGTGCTCGATTACGTGGTTGGCGGTGAGCAGCAGCGCATGATCGCCCTCGCTCGACCAAACGACGGCGCTGGCGGGCAAGCGCGCGCGCGCCAGCACCTGGACGATGCTGGCGTCGGCGCCCTGGATGAGCGCGCTCAGTTGTTGCGACTGTTCGTGGAGTTTCATCGAGCAACCTCGCTTCCTAAATTGAGGGCGAAGGTTGCTAGTAGCTGGCGCTCAGCTCCCTTCCTCGGGTTGCGCCGTGTCGTCATGGCCTTCACCCCGCGTTCCATAGATGAGGAGCAGGAGCACTACAACGAAGTCAATCGCGATCAGCGCGATCATCACAGGCATGACCTGCTCCTCAACACTCTCTACGCGGATGGCCACATATAGTAGCAGATTTGATGGTAATGGAAATGTAACGACTCGTTACGATTCCCCATCGTCTGGCGAATAATTCATGGCGCGCAGGGCGAAGATGGCGTGCATACCAATTTCGGGGTTGGGGTCGGAAAGCGCTTCGATCAATATGGGCGCCGCTGGTCGGCCGATTTTGCCCAGGGCCTCGCCGCTCGCTTCGCGCACGTCGTGGTCAGTATCGCGCAGGCTCTCTTTGAGTGCTGCTACGGCCGAGGCATGACCGATGCGCCCGAGGGCCTGGGCGGCGAAGCGGCGCGTCCCGACATCGCTGTCGGTCAGCGCGCGCAGCAAATCAGCGAGGGCGGCGGCGCTCCCCAATTTCCCGAGCGCTTTCGCCGCCGCGCGCCGCACGGCCGCTCGTTCATCCTGTAAAGCGTTGGTCAAGCCAGGTACGGCCGCTTCGCCCAGCGCCAAGAGAGCTGCGGTCGCCGCCATGCGTAGCCACATGTCGTCCTCACGAAGCGACTGTAGCAAGCGGGCGAGCAGGTCAGCTTCGTTCTCTGGTGATGCCGCGGTGTTTTGGCGCAAGATTCGCCCGATGGCCAGCGCAGCCTGATAGCGCAGGGTGGGCTCCGCGTCGCTCAATTGGGTGGCCAGCATCGGCAGTGCGGGGGCATGCGCGGCTTCGGCGAGGGCCTCCATCGCGCTGCGTCGCTCGGCCTGGTTGCCGTCGCGCAGTTGTTGCAAGGCTTTGACTGCTTCCATCATCCGGAGCGCGCGATCCAATAGCGGCGGATGGCAGAAGTGTGCGAGGACAAGCGGATGGTGTTCTCCAGCCGGCCGCCGTTGCGCTCGATGATGCGCTGTGAAGCGGGGTTATTCTCATAACAGGTGAGTAAGACGCTCGAGAGGGCCGGCTCGAGCTGCCAGATGAGCGCCAGGCCGAGCCGTAAGATGCGCGAACCATAGCCGTGGCTGCGGCGTGAAGGGCGGATGGTATACCCTACATTGCCGCCGAATTGGCGCAGCGCCTGGTTGAGCGGGTGGCGAAAATGCAGCACGCCGCACACTTCGTCAGCGTCCACCAGCCAGAAACAGCGCTCGGAGACATAACCCGGAACGGGCTGCGTGAATGCCCTTTCCTGCCGCGCCAGGAAATTAGCGAAATCGCGCTCCGTTTCGGTGAGCGGCCAATTCAGATAGTGGCCGTCCGCGTGGAATTCGCGCATGGCGGCGAGGAAGCTGACGCGCTGTTCCCAGTCCGGGCGGGTGAGGGTGCCAGCCGCCGCGCGCGTGGGGCTGGCGGTGTTAATTTCCACGCGCTAAGCGACCAGCTGCAGGGCGCGCTGTAGGTTGGGAAGGGCGGCGTTACCGCCAGTGCAAATCAGGCCGACGCGTTGCCCGTGCAGCTGATCGCGCAGCTGGTAGGCGGCTGCCAGCGGGGCGGCGCCCGCCCCCTCGGCCAGCGTGTGCGCGTGTTGCATATACCAGGCCATCGCCTGCAGGGTCAATTCGTCGTCCACCAGGACGAAGTCATCCAGTAATTCGCGCAAGATCGCTTGTGGCAATTCGAAAGCGGTCGCGTCGCCAGTGGCCATGCCGCCGAAGATGCATTCGTTAGGCGCGATTTGTGGCTCACCGGAATGCCAGGTGCGGTGCCCGGCGGGCGATTGCGCCGATTGCACGGCGATGACGCGCGTGCTGGGGCTCAGGTGCTTGCTGCTGATGCAGGCGCCGGCCGCGCCGCTGCCGCCGCCGAGCGAGACGATGATCGTATCCAGCCGCGGCTCGCTTTCCAGCATCTCCAGCGCGTGCGTGCCGACGCCGGCGATGAGATGCGGCTCGTTGCCCGAATGCACATATCCGTAACCGTGCTCGGCGACGAGCTCTTCGCAATGGCCGCGCGCTTCGTCGAAACTGGGGCCGGCCAGGATGACTTCGGCGCCGAGGCCGCGCATCGCCCTTACTTTGCCCGGATCGGCGTTCTCCGGCGCGACGATGATGACGGGCGTGCCGGCCAGGCGCCCGGCGAAGGCCACCGATTGCCCGTGGTTGCCGGTAGAAGCGGCGATGAGCCCGCGCTCGCGCTCGTCATCGCTGAGTTGCAGGGCGAGGTTGACACCACCGCGGACCTTGAAAGCGCCGACGGGCTGATAATTCTCGTGCTTGATATAGGCGCGCAGGCCGAGCAGCTCATCCAGCGCGGGATAGTTGTGCAGCGGCGTGGGCGGCAAGTAGGGGCGGATGCGATTGCGCGCGGCAAGAACATCGGCAAAATTGGGCGCTTGCATGTCAGTGGGCTCCACGAACGGATGCGAAGCGCCATTATAGTGGTATGCCTTGCTCCTGGGCTATGGCGAAGGCGCCTGAGCGGTGGCCGTTTGCCGCAACCAGATGGCTTGCGCGGGCGGCACCTTCGCCAGGGTCGCCTCGAAATCGACGGAGGCGATGCCGGTGGCGGGTGGCGCGTTCGTCTGCAGCAAAGCATTGATAGTCGCTTGCTCTACTGTGGCGTTCGCGTTGACCTCCTCAGAGGGGAAGCGCACGAAGTCGTTGCCGATGAGCAGCAGCGAAATCACGAACATCGTCAGCGCAAGAAGGGTGAGGAGAAGGGCATTGCGGCGCTTGGCGCGTTGCTGATCTTGAGGGTCGGTCACGGGGATGAGTTCCTCCTGGATAGGGTGCGGAAATAATTGACGATATGCCAGCGCTGCTCGTCATTGAGTGAGGCGGCGCATGGGGGTAGCGCGCGCCAGCCATCGCGCGTGGCCGCAAAAAGCGCTTCGTCACGAAGCTGATCGGCGCCATCGCGCAGGCGCTCAAAATCGCGACCGACACTTTGCCAGGTGAGGCAATGTTGCTGGTATAGCTCAGCGCCGCGCGCCAGCGAAGCCTGCATGGGCAACTGGTCGTTGATGATCAGGGGCGTGGGTTGCAGCTGCTCGCGGTATTCGTCGCCCGAGCGCACGAGCGCGACGTAGCCTAAATAGAGCAAGCCGGCGGTAATGGCGCTGATGCCGATGGCCACCAGCACGTTTAGCGGCCGCCAATCGACGAGCGCCGCCTGGCGCCGCAGGGCAGGCCAGAGCAACCAGAGCAGCACGGCAACGACCGCCAGCAGCGCCAGCCCATGCAACGCGCTCGGGCGGCGGACGGCGGCTAGTTCGGCCTCAGCTAAGATATCCCAGCGCCAGGCGGCGCGCGTGGTTTGGCCATCGGCTGCGCGGATCTCGAGCAATAGCCACCATTCACCCGCCTCCTGCAGCGCGTCGCTGGCGCTGACATAGAGACCCTCGCCGATGTATTCCGCCGCGAACCATTCAGAACGCCAATCGCGGGCCGGCTGCACGGCTTGCAGATGGATGGCTGGCAATGCCTGTCCTGTTTCGAGTTGCCCTGACGCGATATCGAGCGCCGTATCGAAGGAGTTGATCCCCGTCCAGCCCGGGGTGATGCTCTGCGTGATGGTGTAGGCGCCGACGGTTTGGCTGGCGCGCTGGGCCTCGTAACCGGCGCCCGCGCCCGCCGGGGTGGGGATGGGCGTTCCGCTCAGCGTGGCTGCAGCCAGCAGGATGACGCCGGCGAGGATGAACTCTGCGCGGATGGCAAGCAGCCAGCGCCAACGCCGCGCCCATCGATCTGCGCGCTCGGGATTGCTGGCGAGGCGTTGCGCGGCCGCCAACGCGAGCAGGCTGCAGACGAGCAGCAACTTCAGCGCCAGGGTTTGGCCATAAGGCGTTCGCGCGATATCGCTCGGCGCGGTGAGCTGGGTGGCGGCGCTGTAGATGCCTGTCGCGATGACGAGGGCAACCACCGGCGCCAGGCGTCGCGAGAATTGCCGCAACACGGCCAGCGTGGCTTCGCGGCGGGTTTCCCCGGAAAGCGGCCCCAACGCGACGGGCAGCACCAGCGCCAACGTCGCCAGCCCGCCGACCCAATAGGCGACTGCGAGGAAGTGCAGCCAATCCACCAGCAGGGCCGGCCAGGCCCAGAACAGCGCGCCGGCCGCGTGGCTCAGGGCGCTGTGCGTGCCCAGGATTAGCGCCAGCAACCAGCTCGTTGCCAGCCAGCTCGGGTAGACCACCTGTGGCTGCGGCCGCCCCGCGCGGCCATAATGCCAGCTCGCCAGCAGCAATGAAGCGCCGCCTAACAGGAGCAGCAGGCGCGGATTCCAGATATCGCCAAAGCGCGTGCCGATGCGCACGAAGCGCCAGAGCCCTTCCTGAAGGACGTTCGCCGCATCCGCCTGGAAGAAGGCCATCGTCTGCTGCAGGAGCGCGAGCAGGTTGCCGCCGATGGCCAGGAAGAGCGCGACGGCGGCGATCGCGTACAGGCGGCGCATCACGCGTGGCGGTAGGTAACCAGCACGGTGGCGCGGATTGCCCCAGGCGGGCAAGAGCACAGCGCCATACAGGCTGCTCGCGCCGAATAAGGTCAACGTGCCCAGCAGCGTCAGCGCGCGCCAGATCGCCTCGAGCGGGATGACAGTAGCGGGCGCGCTGGCGCCGGCCAGCTGCTCGCTCGCTGAGCCGACGGTGAAGACGCGGCTTTCGGCGACGACATGACCATCGCTGGCGAAGGCCGGCCGCAATTCGACCACGTATGCGCCATCAGGCAGCGCGGCCGGCACGCGCAGGTTGAGCAGGCTGTTGTCGTTTTCGGATACGCTGCCTTCCGCCAACAATTCGCCGGCCGCATTTCGCAGACGGATGACGGAGAAGCGCGCTTCCAGCGGCTCGCTGAACCAGTATTGTAGGCGGGCGGGCGCGCGGTTGAGGACGGCGCGGTCGGCGGGGATGGCGCGTACGAGGTATCCGTGTGACTGTACGGGCTGTAGGGCAGCTGCAGCGCTGAATATCAGGGCTAGCAGCGCGGGCAGGGCGCGGCGCGCGGCCCTATTCCAATTCAACGCTACCGCGGGGCGATCGCTCGGCTGGCGCGGTCCTTTCGCCGTCGCGTTGCGGTGGATCGACCGTCTGCCGCGCGCGAGCGCGCAGCCAACTCGCGGCCATCAAAATCACGAAAGTGATCGCCACGCCCAGGAAGATCAATTCGTCCCAGTTTCCGAGTGCGCCATGCGCCAGGAGCGGCGGAAATCGCATCAATATGGGTCCTTTTCGACCGAAGCACGGACGCGATTTTAGCATAAGCGCGGCCGCGGTTTGCGGGCCAACGCTTGCGACTTGGTACGCATAGCGGCATAATCGCGTCAGGTGAGGAGGCAGCCATGCGTGGCGAGAACAATCGCGGAAATTTTCAGCCGATAACGCCCGATATCCGCGCCGACCTGGCGGCCATCGTTGGCGAGGGCGCTTTGAGCGACAGCGCGGGCGATTTGCAGCAGCACGCGCGCGACGCCGGGCATTACGACGCGCAGCTTGCCGAGTTGGTGCTTTGGCCGCAGACGGCCGAGCATGTGGCGAGCGTGCTGCGAACGTGCTACGAGGCGCGGGTGCCCGTCACGGCCTGGGGCGCTGGCAGCGGCCTCGAGGGCAACGCCATTCCGGTGTACGGCGGCGTTTCGCTGTCGCTGGCGCGCATGGACCGCATCCTCTCTGTGTATGCCGACGACTTCCAGGTTACCTGCCAGCCGGGCATCGGTTACAAGGATTTGAACGAACGGCTGGCCCGCGAGGGCCTGTTCTTCCCACCTGACCCGGGCGCCAACGCTTCGATCGGCGGCATGATCGCCAACAACGCCGCCGGCATCCGCACGGTGAAATATGGCGCGACCAAAGATAACGTGCTGCGCATGCAGGTGGCGCTGGCCGATGGTTCGCTGATTCATGTCGGTTCGCGTTCCATCAAGCAATCCTGCGGCTATGATTTGCTGCACCTCATCATCGGCAGCGAAGGCACGCTGGGCATCGTCACGGAGGCGACGCTCAAACTCACGCCTTTGCCCGTCGCTGTGAGCTCGGCGCTGGCCCATTTCCCCGATGTGGAGATGGCCATCGAGGCGGTCGTCGCCATTCGCGGTAGCGGTTTGGACCCGGCGGCCCTGGAATTCATGGACGCGCACCACGTGGAGATGATCAACCGTAGCGATGGCATGGCGCTCGAGGAAAAGCCGACGCTCTTCATGGAATTCCACAATGCCAACGAGACCTCCTTGCGCGTCGGCCTGGAATTGCTGGAGGAAATCTGCAGCGAGCTGGGCGCGACAGGCTTCCGCGCCACCGCCGACCCAACCGAGCGGCGCAAGCTTTGGCACGCGCGTCACCATTCTTACGAAATCATGGTGCGCAACCACCCAGGCATGAACTTCCTGATCATGGATGTCGCGGTGCCCATCAGCGCTTACCCGCAAATCATCCGCGCGGCGCGGGAACGGATCGCTGCCCGAGGGGCGGAGGGCTACTTTCTGGGCCACGCTGGCGATGGCAACATTCACGTCGAGTTGCCCTTTCCGGAAGGCGATGCGGACGCTTATCGCCAAGCCATGACGCTAAATGACGAAATCATCGCCGAAGCGTTGGCGCTGGGCGGCACCGCGACGGGCGAACATGGCGTCGGGATGGGCAAGGCGCACTGGATGGAGCGCGAGCACGGCGAGGCCCTGGGCGTGATGCGCGCCATCAAGCAGACGCTCGACCCGCGTGGCATCCTCAACCCGGGCAAGATTTTCCCGCAAGACCTACCGACGTTGGCGCATGGTTGACGGGCCAGGCGGGGCTTTCGCGCCGCGGTCGATGACATTACAAAACCCCTGCAATTGGCGCACGGTGCACCTGGGCGTGTTGGCCTTGCAAGGCGGCTTCCACGAACACATGCAGATGTTGCGCCGGCTGGCGGCGGAAATGGAAGGCGCGCTCGCGTTGCAATTGCGGGAAGTGCGCTTGCCGCAGGAGCTGACCGGATTGGATGGCCTCATCATCCCCGGTGGCGAATCGACCACTTTTTCCAAACTAGCGGAGGAATTCAACCTGATTGATCCCTTGCGCGCCTTCGCGGCCGAGCGGCCGACCTGGGGCACCTGCGCGGGGATGATCTTCCTGGCGAAGGAGCTGGTGAACGCCGCCTCCCTCGAAGCCGAACCGCAGCGTGTGCTCGGGCGGATGGATTTGACCGTGGAGCGCAACGCTTTTGGTCGGCAGGTGGATAGCTTCGTCGCCGATTTGCCGATCGCCGGATTGCGCGGCGGCCCCTTCCACGCCATTTTTATCCGCGCGCCCATCGTCACGCACGCGGGGGCGGACGTGCGAGTGCTAGCGCGGGCGGGGAATGGACGCATTGTCGCCGCGCAGCAAGGTCATTTGCTGGCGACCTCATTTCACCCGGAGCTGGGCGAGGATTTGCGCCTGCACCGCCTCTTTCTGAATATGGTGGCGGAGCGCATGCCGCACCGTTAAATCTTCGAATCGTGCAATAAATAAGGATTCGTGCGGCGTTCGTGGCCGATGGTCGTCGGCTCGCCATGCCCGGGGTAGACGCGATAGTCGTCGTCGAGCGTGAGCAGCTGCGCGCGGATGGAAGCCAGCAGCTGCTCATGGTCGCCGCCGGGTAGATCCCAACGGCCGATGCCGTTTGCGAAGAGTGAATCGCCACTGAATACGGTACGCTCGCTATGCAAGACGTAGCTGAGGTGGTCGGTTGAGTGGCCGGGTGTGTAGCGCGTTTCGAGGCGGATGTTGCCGTGCGTAATTTCCTCCGGGCCATCCGCCAGCCAACGATCGACCGGCGCAGCTGCGGGGAAGCGCACCCCTTCGCCAAACATGCGCGCGCCGCTTTCGGGTTGGCTTTGCAGCCAGCTGTCGGATCGGTGGTGCGCGTAAAATGGCGCTCCTGTCTCGGACTGGATGCTGCTGCTGGAGAGCACATGGTCCCAATGCGCGTGCGTCGCGAGGATGAGAGCGATGCGCAGTTCGCGTTCGGCGGCGAAAGCGAGCAGGCGCGGCGGCAGCAATTCCTCATATTCATGGGTGAGGTCGCCGACGGGGTCGATCAAGATGGCCTCGCCGCGCTCGCGCTCACCGATGAGGTAACTGTTGGTGCCCAGCGGGCCGAGCTGCAGGCGGTAGATTTCGATGCTCAAGCGGGTTTCCCTTTCTCTAAGATGTTCCCCCAGCGCCTCGGCAGCAGGGAGACGAATTCACGCAACTCGCGCAGCCCCAACCGCCAACCGACAACGGCGAAGACCAGCAGGCCAAGCGCGGATTGGGCTATGACCAGCGCCATCGTGCTCCATAAGCCGCGCGGTAAGGCAACGCGCCAGAGCGCTTGGCACAGAATGAGGGCCCCGGCCATCGCTAGGCTGGCCAGGAAAGCGCGGCACGTTGTCTGCCAGAGCGCGCGCTGCCCGAAATCGCCCCAACGCCGCCGCAGCAACCAGAGCAAGAGCGAGACTTCCAGCAACACTCCCAGCGTATTCGCTAGCGCCAGGCCGCCAATTTTTTCCTGGCTCGGTGTGCCCAGCAGCGCTCCGCTAAGCAATAGGGCCGCCACCAAGTTCACGCCAGCGCCGAGCAGGGCCGCCCAGAGTGGAGTCAGCGTGTCCTGCTCCGCGTAGAAGCTGCGGGCGACGATTTCCAGCGCCGCGTGCGCTAACAGCCCGAGCGCGAAGAATTGCAGGCAGCGATATACGAGCAGTGTCGATTCTGCATCGAAGGCGCCGCGTTCCAGCAAGCTGAGCAGCGGTTGCCCGATGATGAGCAAGGCGGCGGTCGCTGGTAGGCAGGTCACGATCAACATGCGTAGCGCGCCGGCGAAGGAAGCGCGCTTGCCCGCCTCGTCGCCGATTTCGCTGAGTGCCGCCAGCGTCGGGAAGATGACGGTGCCCAGCGCTGTGCCCAGCAGCGTCTGCGGGATTTGCATGAGCCGCCAGCCCCAATCCAACGCCGAGACCGAGCCACTGCCCAGGCGCGACGCGAGGTTGGTCATGATGAGGAAATTGAGGCTGAAGACGCCCAGGCCGGCCACGCGCGGCAACATCAAACGCAGGACGCGCCAGAGCAACGGGTCGCGCCAGCCAAGCCGCGGCCACCAGCGCGCGCGGTAGTAGATGAGGCCGGGTATTTGGATGCCGAGGTGCAAGGCCGCGCCGATGACCGCCCCGAACGCGATGCCGCGTCCACCCCATCGTGGCGCCAGCGCCAGCACACCGAATAGGAGGCCGACATCGAAACAGAGCGGCGCCAGGGCCGGCAGCGCGAAATGCTGGTGGCTTTGCAGGATGCCCATCACGATGCCGCTGACGGAGAAGATCAGCGAGCCGAGTAGCAAGATGCGCATCAAGGCGGCCGTCTCCGCTTGCCAGGGCGCCGCAAAGCCGGAAGCGACGAAGTTTGATACCAGCCAGGGCGCTAGGATGACGACGACGACGCTCACGAAGAATGTCACCACGAAGACCGAATTGATGATGTGGCTGGTGGTTCGCCAGGCGCGTTCGTTTTCGCCGCGCGCCAACAAGCCGCTGAAAATCGGGATGAAAGCATGGGCCAGCGCGCCGCCGGCGATGAGCGTGAAGATCAGCTCAGGGATGCGGTTGGCGGCGATGAAGGCGTCCCACTCGTCGCCGAGCCCGAAATTGCGCGTGATGACGACGGTCTGCACGAGGCTGAGTAGCTTGGCCGCGGCGTAAGCGAGCATCACGATGAGCGTTGAGCTGGCGATTTGCCGCAACGAACGTCGATTCGTGGGTGGCGTCGGTTGCGCGCCTTCAGGCATCCAGCGCCTCTAGTGCGCGGCGCGCCGCTTCGTAATTCGGGTTGCGGATGAGCGCGGTACGGTAGTTGTAGCGCGCGCCGTTCGCGTCTCCTTCCGCTTCGAGCATGCGCCCGCGCCAGTAATAGGTCTCTTCCACGTATCGGCCGCCGGTGTTGAGGCTGGATGCCAGCAGCGCGCTCAGATCGACGAAGCGGCCGACGGCGAAATAGGCCTCGTAGGGAGTGAAGCGATACCAGGTCATGCGCCAGGGGATGCCGACTCGGCGCGCCTCGTCAAAATATATTGTCGCTTCCTCATGTCTCCCGAGTAGGGTCAGGGAGGCGCCAACATTGAACCAGGCGAATCCCTGCGTTGGATGGGCGCGCACTTCGGCCAGGGCGGTCTCCAGCGCCAGCTCGGCCGAGCGCCGCTCGCTCTCTCGTTCCCTCAGGATTGCCCGCAAATGCGCTTCGCGCGCAGCCTCATATACGACGATGAAAACGCGGTTGAAATGCTGCCAATCGGCGTCGAGTTGCGCGTAGGTTTGGCTGATGATGCCGTTGCTCTCGTCAGCGCCGATATAGCTGTCGTAAAGGAAGAACTGGCGCGAATTGTGGTTGTAACCGGCGAGGGTGCGATAATGGCCGATCCAATCGTAACCCTCAGGGCGGAAGCCGGTCTCCAGGATGACGGGGAAGCGCGCCGCTACCAATTCGCGCAATAACTCGATGTCACCACCGACACGGGATATAGCGCGCACGCCGCTCTCTTTCTCGATATAGGCGACGATTTCGCTGGGGCTGACGTTCTTATCTTCTTGGCCGCCGGGTTTGAGGGCGGCGGCGGCGACGCTCTGGTCATCCTGCCACCCGTAATAGCTGAGGGCCATGGTGGCGTTCGCGGGGCCGCAATTGTTCCAGGTTTGGCGCTGGTAATTCATGCTGAAGAGCTCGACGCGATTGGGTAGGGCACTGCTGGCTCGCTGCGTTGGCGAGGGGCTCGGCGGGATTACGCGAGTCGCGCTGACTGTGGTCGCGTGTGGGGTCGCGGTCGGTGGCAGCGGCGTAGGGGAAGGGGGCACTGCGCTGGGCGGAGCGGTCGGCGTTTGTAGGAAACTGGGCGGATTGGTCAGCAGGCTCTCGCCGCTTGCGCCGCCGGGCAGGGGGGTGGGCAGGCGCAAATCGGGCGGTGGCAGCGGTGGGTCGAGGTACTCCAGCAGCGGCGCCAAGAAAGGCAGGCGGTTCTTCGCCGATTCGCGCTGCCCGGGCGCCAGCACTTCGGTGTAAATGAGGACCACCGCTAGCACCGCCAACAATGCCAACAGCGCCGTGCCCAAGCAGCCAAACCAGAGCCAGCGTGGCGGCGGTGCGACGTTCTCCGGCCCCATATCAGGCACTGACCCCGCGCGCGCGCATCGGCATCGCGGCGAACGGCGCTATTCGTCGAGGACGCGCAGCGTGAATTGGCCGTATCCCGCATCGTCACGCGTGCCCACTTCCACGATCACCGGCCAATCGATCGGAAAGCTGAGGTCGAGCAATGCCGCATCCAAGGTGTCCGCGTTCTGATTGTCGTTTTCCGCGAGTAGAGCGCCCCCTTCGCTATAAACGCGCAACACGGAGTCGAGCGTCATGCTGCTCGCGTAGAGGCTGATGCGTTGTGTGGCGTTGAGCGTGATGGCGAAACGGACGCGCTCGCCGGGGCGGATGACCTCGATGATGAAGTCGCCGGGCGCGATGGGTTGCGGTTCGTCATCCGTGTTGATGGCGATTGGAGACGAGGGTGCGGGGGGAAGGGTGGTATCGGGCAGCGCGCTCGGGTCGGCGATGGGCTCATGTTGGAGGAGGTCGAATGCCGCGGGATCGGCCAAATAGGCCTGGGCGGCGGCGAGGACGGGGTCTCCGCCACGGATGGCGGCCAGCGTATTCGCTTCGTCGACGGACACGAGCAGGTTGGGGCGAACGCCGATGCCTTCGACGATGATATTGCCGTCAAAATCGACGTAGCGCGCTGCGGAAAATTGTAGGGAGATGCCGCCGGGCATCAGGAAGCGCTTTTGCCCGGCGCCCATACCGGCGGTGGGGTAGTGGCCGATGACGGTAGCACGGCCCTGGCGCGTCATGAAATCGCTGAAATACTCGCAGGCGCTGGCGCAACGCGGGCCGACGAGGACTACGACTTCGCCATAGAAACGCAGCTCGGGCGCTGGCAAATACATCTGCAACACGCCGCGCGGGTCGAAATAGAAAGCGTCCAGCGCTTCGTCATAGCCGCCGGCCTGGCGCAACTTCAGCGGCTCCTCGAAGAAATGCGCCGCCATTTGCGCCGCGCGGAAGGTGTAGCCGCCGCTATTCTGCCGCATATCGAGGATGAGGGCCGGCGCGTTGCTGGAACGCAGCGCGCGTATCATCCGTTCCCAGAGTTGAATGGTGAGCACGTCGTTATCCGAAAAGCTGTGGATGCTGGCGTAGGCGGTGCCATCCGGCAGAAATTTGTACTCTACTGGCAGGTAGCCGTCGGCTTGGTCATCGCTCG
The DNA here is from genome assembly GCA_965237765.1 of Phototrophicaceae bacterium. Taxonomy (GTDB): domain Bacteria; phylum Chloroflexota; class Anaerolineae; order Aggregatilineales; family Phototrophicaceae; genus WTGJ01. The sequence continues at coordinate 551,743 of OZ250157.1, read as the reverse complement.
CCTCGCTGAAAAAGAGGCTCTCGTATTCCTGGGCAGTGCTCAGGCGGATGGAGCGCGGCTCATTCTCACCAGGATTGCGGTAGCTCAGGTTGACGGTGGAGCCTGGCGGGAAGCGCGTGGCATAACGCAATTGCATCAGGCGCAGGCTATGTGCAGTGCTATGCGGCGACTGCCAAGGGCGCGTCTGCGATACGCGCTCAGCGATGTCCTCGCCATTGATGGCGAGGATTTCCACGCCGAGCTGGATGCCCGCAGCCTCTGCCGGCCCGCCTTGCGTCAGGAAGATGACCAGCATTCGCCCGTCATCCAGCTCCCGTAAACCGAGGCCGATCCCTCCCGCCACCTCCGATTGGAAGATTTCGCCGAGCGGGCCGGTGATGGGGAAGGTCATATGCCCATCGGGAATGGACCAATAGAAATCGCGGAGGGCGAGCAGGTATTCGCGCGCGTTGTTGTTGCGGTCGGCGGCGATGAAACGAGCGCGAAACTGATCGGAGCGCGCGTCCCAATCCAGCTGCTTGAACTCGGTATAAGCGTATTCTTTGCGGAACATCTCCAGCATGCCATCGAAGGCGGCGGTATAGCTGAGCGACGAGAAATCCACGAGGGCAGCCGCTTCCGGTTCGTGCAAGTCGATGACCTGTTCGCGCGCGCGGTCGAAGGTGAAGGGCTGCGTATCCAGGTTGACCAGGGTGTAGCCAGCGGGCAGGCGCACGATGGGGTCGTCTTCGGTGAAGAGGAGGCCATCCGTACCGAATCCATTGGGGAAGCCTTGCTCGTCATCAGGCGCGTAGACGATCATCTCCCCGCCGATGATTTCGCCCTCGTCCACGGCGTCCGGGCTGACAACCGTGGAGGCATAAGCGCCGGACCAACCGCCGCCATGCAAATCGCGCTCTTCCAGGAATGGGTCTCCGTAGGTGTTGTTCCAATAGGCGACGGCAAAGACCTGCACGCCGCGGTCCGTTTCGCCATCTTGGTCCACATCGCGATAGGCGCCGGCCGGCACGACAGGCAACGAGAGGCTATAGCTCACCGGCGATTCGTAGAAATCGGAGGTCAGTTGACCCAGGGTTTGCGATTCTGGTGGGAAGATGTAATAACGATCGCGGTCGACGAAACCGGCCTGATCTTCGAGGATGATGATGGGCTGGGCGACACCAACGGTGAAATTGAGGTTGGTATATTGCAGCTCGCCGGTGATGAGGGTGACGCCGCCTTCGTCGTTTTCGATCACCGCACCCGGTATTTCGTCCTGAGCGGCGGCGGGGAGAGCCAGGCTGAGCGCAGCAATTCCAATGATGATCGCCCGCGCGACCTTGCACCACCAACGATTGAGCATGGCATGCTCCCTATTAACCGACAGTGGCATTATATCATGGCGTGTTGCGTTGCCAGCCACCCGCTCTATGCTAGGAGTTGGCAATCGGCAAGGAGGGGTATGATCGTCGAACGAGTGCTCGCCGTGCACCGCATCCAACAAGAGATGCAGGCGACGCTGTTGCGGACGGAGAACGTCGTCGGGCACGCCATTGGCTACAAGATTTCACGCGGGGTTACGACGGATGAGTTGGCGCTGGTCGCCTTGGTGCGGGAGAAAGTTAACCCCGCGAAACTCGCCTCCTCGCAACTCTTGCCGCGCCGAGTGGATGACGTGCCGCTGGACGTGGTGGCGGTGGGGCAAGTCGTCGCGCAGCAGGGGCCGCGCGCGCGCCATCGGCCGCAGGTGCCCGGAGGCGTCAGCATCGGCCATCAAGCCATAACGGCGGGCACCTATGGCATGCGCGTCCGAGACCGGCAGACGGGGGAAATCCTGCTGCTTTCCAACAATCATGTGCTGGCTAACGCTAACGCCGCCGCGGTGGGTGATCCGATCCTTCAACCCGGACACATCGATGGCGGCCGTATACCCGATGACCTGGTCGCCACGCTGAAGCACTTCCTCCCGCTCACGTTTCTGGATCAAGAACCGCCGAGTTACACATCACCCGGGGTTTCGCCGCCCGTGGGAAGCCCTTCTCCGGATCGCCCGGGGGCGCCATCGCAGCGTCAGGGTTGCGGAAGGGCACTGTGGGCGATCGCCAACGTTTGGCGCAAAGATGATGACTATCCGGGCGCGCCTGCGCCAGAGCCGCCCGACCGCACGCCTGTTTTCAGTTACAACAACATATTGGATGCCGCCCTGGCCCAGCCGCACGACACTGAGATGTTCCCCAATTACATTAAGGACATTGGCCCCATTCAAGGTAGCCGAGAGCCCGCGCTGAACCTGCCCGTGCGCAAACATGGGCGCACGAGCGGGCTGACGAGCGGGCGGGTCGTCCTCATCAATGCCACGGTGGATGTGGCCTATGTCACCAACCGCGGTATGCGGACAGCGCATTTCGTCGGCCAAATTGGCACAGGGGCAATCAGCGAAGGGGGCGATTCTGGCTCCATCCTCGTCGAACAGGGCAGCAACCTGGCGGTCGGTTTGCTTTTTGCAGGATCGGATTCGCGTTCTTTCTTCACGCCGATCCAAACGGTGTTGGATGCGCTCGATGTGCGCATCGGTTAGACGAATTGTGGTTGGGAAGGGTGCGGAATGAGCGAAGCGAACGTGGAGCGCGCGCGCCTGGCGCAGGCAACGCACGAAGCCGAACTGCTGCGACGGGCGAACGTGATCGGCGTAGCGGTCGGTCTGTTGCAGCGCGGCGGCGAATTCACTGACGAAATTGGCCTCGTCGCGCTCGTGCGGCGGAAATTGCCGCTCGAACAACTCGCCCCCGCTGACCGCATCCCGCGCGAATTAGGTGGAGTGCGCGTGGATGTGCAGGAAATCGGCGAACCCCGCGCCCAGGAGCAAGCGTAGACTGAGAATCAGTATACCATTCGTAAACACGAGTGGTGAAGTGGGAGATGCGAAGGTTCTTAGTGCTGCGTCTACGTCTGGCGATATGGGCTTGCGCCCTGCTGGTGGTGGCGGCATGCAACTTGAGCAAAGGCAGCCAGGCGAATGAAACCGCGCTCACAGCCACCCCGGCCGGGACGTGGATCTCGCTGTTAGCGCCGCAGGTTGGCGATTCGGTCGCGCTAGGTGCGCATCTCGAATTGAGCGCGCGCGTGGAGAACGCCAGCGACGAGATCGAGCGCGTCGAAATCCGTATCGATGGCGAAATCGTGCGGCGCTATTTGTTACCCAACCGCGATGGTGCGAGCAGCGTAGTGATTCGTGAGAATTGGCTGGCGGATAAGAGCGGCGAGCGCGAGCTGCGCGTGTATGTCTGTTTCGCAGATGGCAGCTGCATCGAATCTGCGCCTGTGGTCTTCACTGTGCTCGCCCCGGTGACGGAGCTGCGGCCAATAGGCGCAGCGGCCACCAAAAACGCGACCGCCGCCTTCGCCACCGTCACGCCAGAGCACAGCCCGACGCCCGTGGTCGTCTCGGGGCGCATCACGACCGAAGTGTTGAATGTACGCTCCGGTCCTTCCATCCAATTCGAGCTGGTCAGCACGTTGCAAAAAGGCGAGAAAGTGCGCATATTCGCGCGCACCGAAGACGAATGGTACAAGATATTCTTGAGCGGCGAGGAGCGCTGGATCTACGGCGCGGCCGATGCGGGTTTGGTGGAGCTGAGCGGCCCCTATTCGAGTTTGCCCATCGACTCGGGCCCACCGCAACCCACCGTGCCACCTGCGACGGAGACACCCATCCCGCCGCAATACCCGAATCTGGTAATCGAAGCGGCAGAACTGGAAGGCGGCATGTTGAAATGTGGCGAGGCGGGGCAGTTGCGCTTCCGCGTTCGAAATGCTGGCGTCGCGCCGACCAAATGGGGCGGTTCAATTCGCGTGCGCGATATCCACACCGGCAGCGATGATGTGCGGAATATTCAGACGCCGAATTTCGGAATCCTTGCGGCCGGTGAACGCACGCCGTTGTTCAAGCTGAACCTTTACATCGATACGTACTATGACGAGAAGCACGCCATCGAGATCATTGTCGACGCCGACCAGCAGGTTACCGAATCCAACGAGCTGGATAACCGTTGGGAATATGCCTATATTCTGCGGCGCGGTACGTGCCCTTAAAAGGCGCGGATGCTCGTGCCTAAGATATCGTTGAGGAAATCGATGATTGGGAAGCGGAAAGGATAGAGGCCGAAGCAGAAGAAAATGAGAAAGCCAACGAAATAAAAGTATGCGCGCTGCACTCTGTCCATAAAGCGCACCATAATGGTCGCGAGGATGGTTAGCGTGAGGTAGAAGAGCGCCAGGATGGTATAGAATTCGAAAAAACGGAAATTAGAACTGGCGTTAATGCGCGCGAGTTGAGTCAGGTCGTTCATACCCAGCACAGCAACCAAGGAAGAGTCCTTGATGATGGCGATGAAGTCGTTGCCGAGTGGCGGCGTGACGATTTTGAGAGCCTGCGGCAAGACGATGCTGCGCATGATGAGCAGCGGGCGCATTCCCAGCGAGCGCGCTGCTTCCAGCTGTCCTTTATCGACGGAGCGGATGCCAGCGCGCACCGTTTCCGACATGAAGGCGCCATAAGCCAAGGATAAGGGAAGGATGGCCGTTTGGAGAGCGCGGCTGCTCATGGTGAACCACTCGAATTCTTTTTTCATGGTAGGAATGAAGCCAAAGGCGAAAAACAGCAGCAGGATTAGCGTGGGGATGCCACGGAAGAAGTCCACATAGAAAGTCAGCACATGGTGAAAGCCCAGGCGGAAGAGGTGAATGAGGCCGTTCGCGAAACCGTGGCTCGGCTGCGGCGGGTAAGCGCGCAGGGTGCCAATGACGATGGCGATGATGAGGGCGATGCCATAAGAATAGAGCGGGATGGGAACGGTAACCCAGAAGCCAGGCATGATCTTACTGAAGGCAAAGCGGTACCAGCGTTGGTTGGCGAATAGCAAAACCATGACGATGGCGAAGATGATCATGAGCAAGTAGCTCCAGGGCCAGCGGAAGATCAGCCGCCAGAAATACGCAATCTTCGTTTCGTAATGGAAGATGCCGAAATGAAAGACGCGGCCAGGGATGGCGATGCGTCGGTGCCGGCGGTAGACCTCGACCTCGCGATCGCGCTCTCTAAGTGGATTGACCATCCATTTGGTCCCTTTTAAGACTAGGGGCGCGCTACAAAACAGCGCGCCCCTTTTTGGTAATTCTTAGATCGATGCTCGCTCTTTATTATGGGCTGAGCCAACGGTTGGTAGTTTCTTGCAGCCACCCGCTGACGCTGAGTTCAAAGAGCGCGGCGTTAAAAGCGTCGACCAGTTCGCTTCCCTTCGGGAAGATGAAACCCAGGTATTCGGTGGAAGTAAGGGCGGCATCCATCATGCGTACATCATCCGGGTTGGCGCCGACATAACCCTGCCCGGCCACATCATCCATCACGACCGCGTCGACATCGCCAGAGATGAGCGCTTGGATGGCAACTGCAAAGATGTCGTAACTGACGACCCGTTCTTCACCGACGAGTTCGGTGGCGACGTACCAATTGGTCGTGCCGGGTTGGACACCGATGATGAGCTCCTCATTCGCATCGAATTCTTCACCGGTGGTGAAGCGGTCTTCATCAATGCGGACCAGCATGCGCTGCACGAGGGAGATATAGCCGAAAGAGTAATCGACGATCTGCGAACGTTCTTCGGTGATGGTGATGCCATCCGCGGCCATATCGAATTCGCCATTGGAAACGGCGAGGATCATGCCATCCCAACTGGTCTGGACGAATTCGGGGACGCAGTTTACGACTTCACAAATTTGGTTGAGGACATCGTAGTCCCAGCCAATTGTGTTGCCATCTTCATCCAGGTAGTTGAAGGGCGGGTAGGCGTTCTCGACGGCGACGGTGACCGTGCGGCCGCCGAGGTCGGGCGGGTACACCTGCGCTTGCGTGGCGAAGGGCAGCAGCACTAGCAGGAGTAGTGACAGGACGATCATTCTATTTTTTGTGAACATGTCTTTCCTTCCTTACTCACAAGGCTTGCAAACGGACAAGGATTCATGCTTGCTACGCATCATCATACTACAGGGCAAAGGCGGAGTCATGGGGCACATTCGCCACTGTCGACATCGCACGTTACATCGCCGGTCGCTTCGCCAGCGAGGCGCGCGGCCACCCAATCGCGGAAGTTCATGCCCGCAGTTTCCGTCGTATAGAAATTGGAGGTATTCAGGATGCAATGCTCGCCGCCGCCGGCGATATAGGCATCGAAGTTGGGGACGGTGGCGCTCAGCTCAGATAATTTTGCGCTCATGCTGGTCGGCCACTCATTCGGATTGCCACCCATGATGGCGTAGAAACGGATTTGTACGTTATCCGCCGCAGTGGTGTACTGGGCAAAGGAGTTTTCGGGGTAGGTGGCGGCCGTTTGGGCGTAGAGATCGTTGAGTGTGAAAGTCTCGTAGCTCATTTGACCGGCGGCGACCAGCTCAGCGGGCAGATTCTCGAGGAAGCCCCAATTGCTAAAACCCACCCAGCCCAGTGGCACGACGCCGACGCCGGCATCGGAGAGATGGGTAACGGTTGTGTCGCTATAGTTGCCCATCACGTTGTAGGCGTGGAAGATGGCGCCATAGGAGCCGGCGCTGCAGCCCATCAGGGCGACGCTGCTGGGGTCGGCGTAATTCGCGTAAGTCCATTCCAACACGGCGGCCGCGTTATTGGCGCCATTGTGTTGGATGCTCACGGGGTAGCTGCGCCGCGCGAGCGAGCTTTCCGGGACTTCATAGACCATCTCGGTGCCGCCGCTATGCACATCGGCGCTGCAATAGGGCACGAAGACCATGTCGTGATCGGCGAGCGGGTTGGCGGCGTTGCTGAGATCGAAGATGCCATCGTGCTCTTCCTCGCTCAGGAAGACGACCTTATCTTTGAACAAAGGCCCGCCGGAGCTGTAATCGGCGCCGAATTGGCAGGTCGCCCCATTCCAACAAGCGCCGCCACCATCGAAGAAGATGAGCAGGTCATCGCTGCTGCCTTCGCGATAGTAGAAGGAATAGGGCGTGCCACGCGAGCAGACGCCTTCGGGAACGGGCACTTCTTCCCAGTCGGCATTTTGCGCCAGAGCGGCCACGGCGGGCAGGGCCAGGAAGGCGCAAAGGATGAGTGAAATGATTCGGCTCATCGAAATTCCCTTTATCTCGTAACATCTGCCAGCATAACATAAGCCTCACCATAATCCCAACGATGGCGTGCCGGGCGCGTCGGTATAATAGTGATATCGTGGCAACGCTCAGGAGGGTAGCATGCGAAGAATTACCGTGAAAAGGCTGCGCGGCGTGTTCCTATGCTTCGGCCTGGGCGGGATATTGCTGGGCGGAGCGGCGCGGGCGCAAACGGAGGTGGATTGTGAGGAGACGCTCGCGGTCTGGCAGGTTCAGGGCCGCGGCGAGCGCGCCAATTGCTATCGAGTGCGAGTCACCGTCCGCGGTGTCGTCACGCTCATCGCGGCGAATAAGAGCCGCTTCTTCCTGCAGACGCCGATTGCAGAGAGTGACGGCGCAGCGGAAACTTCGGATGGCTTGCTCGTGCAAACTACGCCGATCCGGCCGCTGGCGGAATTGGCGGTTGGTGATCTGGTAGAAGTGAGCGGCCGCGTCAACGAATTCTACGGCCTCACGCAGCTGGAAATCGCGGGCAGTCGGAGAATTGAGACGCTCGCCCGCGCGCAAGAGCTGCCAGCGGCCATCGATCTGGCGCAGGTCTCGCTAGAGTGGTCTACCGGCGCGCCGCACCCGCTCGAGCGTTATGAGGGCATGCGCGTCTTCCTGCGGGAGCGCGCGGTCGTCGCGCCCACGAATTATTTCGACGAATTTGGCCTTACGATCGATGGCTCACCGGCCTATCGCGAGATGGGCATCGAGGGCGACGACCGGCCGGATCTGGTGGGAATGGGCTTACCGGAATGGGATTTGAACGCCGAGCTGCTCGAGATCGACCCGCCGGAGCTGGGGCGGCCCGTGTTGCAATTGCCGGCGGGCGTGCCGGTCAGCGTCGAGGGTGCGCTCTCCTATAGCTACCTGGATTACCAGATTTGGCCCGCGCAGGTGGAATACGATGCGGTGGCGGTAGCGGCCTATGCGGGCCGTCCGGTGCGCGTGCGGGAAGTCGGCGAATTCACCATCGCCACGCAGAACGTCAACAACCTCTTTGACACGGTAGATGATCATGCCCGCAACGACAGCCGAGGCGAGAATTACGTGCCCGACGACGCGGCCGCCTACCAGTTGCGCCTGGGGAAGGTCGCCACCCTCATCCATGAGACGCTCGGCGCGCCGGATATCCTGGCGCTGCAGGAAGTGGAAAACGCGGCAGTGCTAATGGACCTGGTCTTCTTGCTGAACGAGCGGGCGCCGGCGTTGCGATATTACCCATGCTTGCTGGAAGGGCTGGAGCGGCGTGGCATCGACAACGCCTTTTTGGTGAATGTGGCGCGCGTCAAGAATCCGGAATGCTACCGCTTACCAGGTTCCTATGAGGCTACCTATTTGGGCCCGCGCGATCTGTTCACGCGCCCGCCACTCGTCCTGGAAGCGGAGTTATGGGATGGCGAGCGCGCGCAGCCCATCGCGCTCATCAACGTGCACATCCGCTCGCTCAGCGATGCCGATACACAGCGCGTGATGACGAAACGCCTCGAGCAAGCGACGATGATCGCCGAATATGTGCAGGCGTTGCAGATAGCTCAACCGGAGATCCTGCTCGCCGTGCTTGGCGATTTCAACGCCTATCAGCACAGCGATGGCCTCGTCGATGTGGTGGGGATCATCGCCGGCACGCAGGACCCGGCGGAGGCGCTCTTCGCCCCCGAAGCCGACCTGGTGGAGCCCAATTTGCAAAACCAGACGCTTCTTTTACCGTCCGAAGAGCGCTATTCCTACGTCTGGAATGGCAGCCGCCAGGTTTTGGATCAAATCCTGACGACAACCGCGCTTAGCGCGTTGGTAACTGACCGCACCTATGGGCGGGGCAACGCTGATGCGCCACGGAGCTGGCTGGAGGAAGACCACGGTGGCGCGCTGGCCGCTTCCGACCACGACGGCATGGTGCTCTACCTGCGTTTGAACGGTAAATGAGCGCTCAGTTGGTTTCCGTGCTGCGGGTAGCGTAGCGTTGCCAGAGGGCGCTGGCGCCGATCACGAGCACCGCCAGCCAGGCCAGCCAATAGCCAGGCGCCAGGCTGCCGAACAAGCTGTTCGCATCCCAGGCCATGGGGTTTTGCGCGCTGATGTAGGTCGGTAGCCAGACCAGGGCGGGCAGGGCGCCGAGGGCTGCCAACCAGATGCGCCAGCGACGGCCGAAGGCGGGCAACAAGAAGGTTGCCAGGCAAACGAAGAATGCCAGCGCCAGGCTGATCGAAAATGCGCCCGGCGCGCGCAAAAGGTAGTCATCTAGCAGGCCGAGGGCGCTGCGCTGCACCGTGGCCGGTTCGAGTGGCACGTCAACGCGCGCTTCTGCCAGGACGGCCGCGACTCGCAAATCCGCGCCGGCGATACCCGCCCAATCGACTACATCCCAACCCAGGCGCGCCCTGCGGCTTAAATCCGCCAGCGGCAGATTCAGGCTCAAGTCGGCAACTTCGGCCAGCGGCGCAACGATTTCTGCGATGGCGAGGAGCGTGGATAGGCTCAGCGCCGCTTCGGGTGTTTCGGCGGGAAGCGCGATTCCGGCCAAATCCGCCAGCGCGATCAGCGAGATTTCCGCCTCTTCGGCAATAGCCTGCGTCAGCGGTAATTCGACGCCGGCAGTGGCGAGGAGTTCGCTGGCTGCGATTTCGACACTCAACAGATCCAGCAAATCCGCCAGATCCACCAACACTGCGGCCGATTCGTGCAGCGCGGGCCGCGGCAAGGCGAGCTCGGAATGGACGAGGATATCCTGCAGAGGGACTTCGACGTCGTCATAGGCGGCGAGGGCGGTTAGCGAAGGCGCGCGGCCATCGGGATGGATGCCGGTCAATTGGGCGACCGTAACGCGAAATTCGCGGCGGGTATAGACGGAGGGTATGGGCAATTCTAGGTCAAAGAGGGCGGCGATATCGCCCATACGGTAGCTGGCGTCGCCCAGCATGAGCAGCGCATCAGGTTCGGTGCCATTGGCGCCGCGCTGGACGGGCACTGTGATGATGGCCTCCGCCAGGGCACGCTCGTCCAGCGGCGCCCGCTCTTCGCCGACGTCCGGATTCGCATAGCTCAACCAGGGCAGGCCCGGCAGGACGAGCGCGATGAGGAGCAAGAGTGCCCCAAAGGCGGCAATGGAATTTGCCCGACGGGAACGCTCGTCGCTCACATCGTCCCCTTCATCCGTGGCAGAAATTATCCTATCGAAACATCATAGCGTTTCTGACGAAAGACGTCACGCGATTCTGGCGCAAATCCGCTATGATGGGCGTATGTTGCGCGCCTTAACATGGCCCAATCGGCGCCAGGTATCCTGGGCGGGTTGGCTGATATTGCTGATATTGTTCGTGGCGCTGTTGCGAAATGCGCCATCGCCCGCCTTCACGCTTTTCAGCACATACTTCCTGGGCATTTTCATCGAGGCGGCCCCCTTCTTGCTGCTCGGCGCGCTCATCTCGGGCTTATTGGAAGCCTTCGTGCAGCGGGAAGATCTGGCGCGGCTCATACCGCGGCACACGCTTCCGGCTACTTTGGTGGGTGCGCTGTTGGGTTTCGTATTCCCGGTCTGCGAATGCGGCGTCGTGCCGGTGGTGCGGCGCTTGTTCCGCAAGGGCTTGCCGCTCTCGGTTGGCGTGGCGCTGTTGTTGGCGGCGCCGGTGATGAACCCGGTCGTTTTCGCCAGCACCTATATCGCGTTCGGTTGGGGGCCCCTGCTCTGGGGGCGTTTCGGGATCACGCTCTTCGTCGCGTTGACGGTCGGGTTGCTATTCGCACGCGCGCGGCCGGAGGACACCCTACGCGAACTAGGCGCGGGCGAGGAGATCTCGCTGGTGGCGCGGCGACCCAAGTGGCATACGGGCCTGGCGCAGGCTACCCGCGTGGCGTTGGACGATTTCTTCGATATGGGGCGTTTCCTCGTGGCCGGCGCAATTTTGGCCGCTGCGTTGCAGACCTTTGCCGATTCGCGCGTCCTGCTCGAGATCGGGCAAGCGCCCATACGCTCGGTATTCGCGATGCAATTGCTCGGTTACGCGCTTAGCGTCTGCTCGACAGTGGATGCCTTCCTGGCGCTCTCATTCGCCGGCAGCTTTAGCACGGGCGCGCTGTTGGCCTTCCTCACCTACGGGCCGATGGTCGATATCAAGAGCACGCTGATGTTCGGCGCCGTGTTTCGGCGGCCGGTGGTCGTCGTCCTCGTCGTGATGCCGCTCTTGTTGACGGCGCTGATCGCCATCTGGATGAACCTCAACCTGGCGCTGCCCTGATGGCGCATACGCACGAGGACAGCGGGGCGACGATGCTCGGGCGGCGGTTGGTGCAGGCGAGCATCACGCTCGGGTTGGCGGCTTATTTCGCGCTGGATTTGTTGTTCGGCGGCGGTCTACGGAATTACATCAATGTCGAGCTGGAATGGCTGATCGTGTTGGCGGCGGCGCTCTTCGCGTTATTGGCGGCGGCGTCATTGGTGGAGTGCGCGCGGCTGCTTCGTGGCGGCGCGGGTGGGCACGCGCACGGTCGGCTGGTATCGCTGACCGTTCTTGGCATCCCGCTGGTGTTGGCGGTGATCATCCCGGATGTGCCCTTGGGGGCGGATGCGGCGCGCGGCCGCCTCTCCACCAGCGTGCAGCCTGCCAGCTTCCAGACGCTACAGCGCGATCCGCTGAGCTACAACGTCCTGGATTGGCTGCGCGCCTTCTCGCGAGCGGCGGATCTAGCCAATTTCGATGGGCAGGAGGCGAGACTGCTCGGTTTCGTTTATCGCGAGTTGGCTTATCCGGAAGACACTTTCCTGCTCGCGCGCATTACCCTCAGTTGTTGCGTGGCGGATGCGAGCGCTATCGGCCTGCCAGTGCGGTACGAGGGAGCGGCCGCGCTCGCCGCCGACCAATGGGTGCAGGTGCGCGGCCGTTTTCGGCTGGGTAATTTCGGCGACGAACGCTTGCCCGTCCTGGAGGCGGAGGAAATTTCGCCTGTGGAGCCGCCCTCGCAACCTTATATCTATCCATGAAAGCGCCGTGATCATGAAGGGCGCGCGCGAATTCAGTGCGGCGCTCACCCCATTCGCGCGGGCGATCCTGGCTGTGGCGGCGCTGGTGATCCTCGGGATTTCCCTGACGATCGCGCGCGGCGATCGCGTGGGCGTGCGCCTCGTCCGGGCCGAGCCAGAGGGCGAGACGCATAGCGATGGGAGCATCCTCTTGCAATTCAGCGCCGAAATGGAGCGCGCCAGCGTGGAAGAGCGCCTGCGCTTGCAACCGTCCGTGGCAGGCGAATGGCGTTGGAATGGCAGCGTGCTCCGCTTTCACCCTGCGCTGCCCTGGCCGCCGGGTGAGACGTATCGCCTCTCGCTCGCGGCAGGCGCGCGCAGCCGCTGGGGCAGGGCGATGCTCGTCGAGACGACGCTGGAATTTTTGGTTCGCCAGCCGCGTGTGCTCTGGTTGGGGCCGGCCGACAAACCGCCCTACCAGCTCTATTATGCCGATACGGATGACCTTGATAATGCTCAGCCACTCACGGATCTGGCAGCTGGCGTATACGATTTCGCCGTTTCGCCGGATGGCCAGCATGTCGTTTATAGCGCCGCAACAGCGCCGGGCGAACCGCACGAGTTGTACCTGCTGGCGGTAGCGACGGGCGCTAGCACGTTGCTCACGCAATGCGCGCTGGAGGACGCCGATTGCACCCGGCCGGCCTGGCGACCCGGGCGGCGCGAGCTGGCTTATGAGCGCGTGGAATTGAACCGTCAGCTCGCTGATGTCAGCGCGAGCCCGACGCGCGTCTGGTTGCTGGATTTGACCGGCGCGCCGCGTACGCGTCCGCTCTTCGCCGATAACCAACAACTCGGACATAGTGCGCAATGGTCGGCGGATGGCCGCGCGCTGGCCGTTTTTGACCCCAGCTACCCAGAGGCGGGCATCGTTGTCGTTAGGATGGATGGCGATGAAGACCCTCAGTTTATTCCCACCAACAGCGGCTCGGTCGGCGCGCTCTCGCCAGACGGGAGGTTGCTGTTCTTTCCGGAGATACACGTGCTGGGCGATACGGTGCGGACAATTTTGCGGCAGGCGGAGCTGGCGGAAGGTCTCATAACGGATTTCACGCCAGCTGATTTGGCGGTAGACGATACGTTGGCCGCCTGGCATCCGGATGGGCGACAGTTATTGCTGGCGCGGCGCTACGATGGCGACCGCTGGACGCATAGCCCACAACTGTATCTATTGGATACAGAAACGAATGCGTTGCAAACGCTGGTGTTTGATGGCCACTATAATGTGAGCGATTTCTCGTTCGACGCGGCGGGGACGATGGTGTTGATGCACCGATTCCCGCTGCTGGATGAGGAGGGCCGCTATAACAACTCTGGACTGCCAGAAATCTGGCTATACGAATTGGCGACGGGTGAGCTGCGGCGGCTAGCCGTCAACGGTTTCCACCCGCGCTGGTTGCCGTAGATGGGCGATTTTCATTCAGTAAATTCGGTCAGGCCCAATCGCTCATATTGCTCTGATGGCGCGTCGTTATCGCGCATCAAGTTCACCAATTGCTCACAGAATTGTTGCTCAATATCCGAGTCTATCAGCGGCGTTTGTTGCCGGGGGTCGGTTTGCGTATCCCACAAATAATTATGGAATAGGAATTCGGGGATAGCGATGTGCGAATGCGGTTGGCGCGTTTCGATTCGCAACACCGAGCAGCCTTTCGTGAAAGAGAAGGGTGGCTGCCAGCGTCATGCCTTTCATTTCTTCTGGCGAGAAACGCGTCCGCACATGCGTGGGCATCAGGGTGTATTCGTATAGAGGTGCGTTGCGCTCGCCGGCAACACCACGCATATAGATATAGCGCCCGTCTGTGATGTTCACGTGGCTGCCATGAGAACCGAAAAGGGCGTACTCACGCACCGGTGTGTCATCGGCGACGGTTGCTTTTAGTGGATGACCGAGCATAGTGGGTGGCCGCTCGAGGCCGAAATATTCGAGCAAAGTTACCGGCAAATCGATCATTTGCACGAGGCTCTGGCGCCGCTCGCCCCGTTTGCCGCTGCGCGGATCCCAGATGAACAGGGGCGTATTGGCCATTTCGTTGTACCAGGGCATGCGCGCTTTGCCCCACCAACCGTGCTCGCTGAGCAGGTAGCCGTGGTCGGTGTTGACGATAAGCAGCGTATCTTCCCAGAGGTTGAGCTCGTCCATCGTATCCAGCACGCGGCCCAGGCTGGCATCGCACATACTGAGCAGGGCGGCGTATTCATAGATAGCGTGCCGGACCATGTCCTCCGTTTGATCGACGCGATTGTAGGGGGGCCAATCGAACTGAGGGCCATCGTAATCGTGCGAGTAGAGTGCTTTGAATTCGGGATGGCTGAAGAAGGGTTCGTGCGGATCGAAGGTTTCGATTTGTAAGAACCAATTGTCCGCTTCCGCGTTGGTATGGATGAAATGCAGGCCATCATTGAAAGTGCGGGTCTGGAAATGTTGCTCCACGGTGGGCATGTAGCGGCGGTTGATGAATTCTTGCCGCCACATGCGCGGGTGTTGATCCTTCAGACCTGCAAAGGTTTGATCTGGGATGGGGAAATCCGGCTCGATATGCCCTTTCCAGAAATCTCCCTCCTGGCCGCGGTTGCATTCCCAGGTGGTATAGCGGGTGTGGTAGGTGCCGCCGCCATCTTCGAGATAGTGCATGTGATCCGTGATCAGGTGGGAATGCACGCCGTTTTCTCGGAGGATTTCCGGCATGGAATCGTCGAAGGGCTCGAGCGGCCCCCAGCTGCGGTGCAGGAAGTTGTAACGACCGGTATGTAACTCACGGCGGGCGGGCATGCAGGGCATGCTGGCGATATAGCAATTGTCAAAGGTAACGGTGCGTTCGGCCAGGCGTTGGAAGTTGGGGGCGTGCACCCAATCACAGCCATAAGGCGGCAACATGTGCCGGTTCAGCGAATCGAACATGACCATGATGGCTTTCATCGCGGCCTCCGCACTACTGCCCGGTTCGCTAGGTTCAAGCGCTCAGTTTAACGCCTCACGCTGTGTAATGCGGTCGATTTCGTGTTTGAGACTTTCCAGCTCCGCCTGGCCGGACATGCCCTGGATTAGATCAGACAGAGTGGTTTCATCACGCCGCCAGGTGCCGAAGACGCGCCCGCGCTTGAGGATGGTGAAGCGGTCGCCGACCACGTCAGCGTGGCTCGGGTTGTGCGTGATGAAGATGATGCCGATGTTCCGTTGGCGCGTCTCGGCGATGAAGCGCAGGACGGTGCCGGATTGCTTGACGCCGAGTGAGGCCGTCGGTTCATCCAGGATCAGCACCTTGGCGCCGAAGTAGATCGCGCGGGCGATGGCGAGCGATTGGCGCTCACCGCCAGACATGGAACCCACCGTCTGCCCGGGGTCACGGATGTCGATGCCCATCTTGCCCATTTCCTCGATCACAGTGTGTTTGGCGAAGGCAACATCGTAGCGGCGAGTCAACCAGCGGCCCAACTCCGGCTCCGAGCCGAGGAAGAAGTTGCGCCAGATGGAGAGCATGGGTACGAGAGCCAGATCCTGGTAGACGGTGGCGATGCCGAGGGCGCGCGACTCACGCGGGGAAGGGAAACGGACCTGTTGGCCTTCGAAGAAAATCTTGCCACGGTCCGGCTGATGGATGCCAGAAAGCAGCTTGATGAGGGTGGATTTACCGGCGCCGTTATCACCGAGCAGGCAAGTCACTTCGCCAGGGTAGACATCGAAAGAGACATCATTCAAGGCGATGATGCGCCCGAAGAGCTTGGTTACGCTGCGCGCTTCGATGATGGGCGTAGTGTCTTTCGTCTTGCCGTTTTCGCTCATTCGCTGGTCTGCCTTTCACCATATGGCGCTGTTTACATATTGCTCATGGGGATCCATCGCCGGTAGCAGACAGTGAGACCCCAAGAGCGAGGTCTTCTTCTTCTAAAGCCGAGGCGCTAACGCCTTCCGCCTGAGTGCGAAGGAACAAGTTGAGGAGAATGGCCAGCAACAGCATCACGCCCAAGAAGGCAAAGAACCAATCGGTGTTCCAGTTGGCGAAGGTGATGCTGGTGCGCGTGAAGCCAAAAATGAGCACACCAAGCGTAGCGCCGATGACCGAGCCATGGCCGCCCGTCATGCGATTGCCGCCCGTAACGGCGGCGACGAGCACCGTGAATTGCAGGAACTCACCCTGGCTGGCGGTCGCACTGCGCAAACGGAAAGTAATCCCCATTCCCGTGATCCAGGCACAAGCGTGCACGAACATGAAGAGGGCAATTTTTACGCGCTCGACGGGAACACCGACGCTCTTGGCCGCCGCCGAGTCACCACCGCTGGCGAAGATCCAGCTACCCCAACGCGTCCGCAGCATGAACCAGGTGCAGATGGCCGTGAACGCCAGCCACCAGAAGATGGTGCCATAAAACTTGGTTCCGAAGAGGTAAAAGGGAGGCGTGAAAATACTCTGCATGAAATCGTAGCCAGGCACCCGGTCAATATATGGGATACGGTTGGTACCCATGATCCCGTGGGTTACAGCAAAATTGGCACTGCGTAAGACGAACATCGTACCCAGCGTGATGACAAAACTGGGCAAACCCGTAAGGATACGCATAAAGCCATTGAACAAGCCGATTAAAACGGCAAAGACCAGTGCAATGCCCATAGCCACAATCAGCGGGACGCCATATTGCGTCGCCAGGATGCCGACGATGATGCCCACCGATCCGGTCATGAAGCCGATCGAAAGGTCGAATTCTCCTGAGATCATCAGCATCGAAATGGCGACGGCCAAGACGCCGAAACTGGCCGAAGTATCCAGAACACGAGCGGTGCCAGCGATCGTACGGTTCAAATAAATTGCACGCGAGAGGGGGGCGATCATGAAGATGCAAAAGACCCCGATCAAGCCAACTACAGCGCCCATTTCCGGTATCTGGAAAAAGCGCCGCAGCCAACCAATGCGTGCCAAGCGTTCGTCGCTGGGTGGGCTTGAGGTTTTCTGGAGTAGTTGAGTTTCAGTCAAGGGAAACTCCAAAATCTTGGGAGTACAGATGTCATTGGGCTGGGCAGCCCAGCCACAGCTAGGTGGTGAGCTGCCCAAATTAGACTACGTTGCTTTGCGCTTAGCGCGTGCCACGGGCAGCGTAAGCTTGTACATCAGCTGCGTTGCTCGCATCTACGATACCGGGGCCAGTCAGGATCGGTAATCCACCACCGGCAACGTTAGCGTTATGGTTGTACAGATAGAGGAAGACGATAGGCAGATAACCCTGCAGGTATTGCTGCTGGTCGATCGCGAAGGCGATCTCGCCCATCAAGATCGAGTCCAACACCTCGGGGCTGAGGTCGAAAGTTCCAAGAGTGACATCACCCGGGCGCTCTTCACGGATCGCATCCAGAGCAGCGATGGCGATGACGGGGTTGAGCGTCAGGATCGCTTCCACACTCTGATCGGAGAGCAGTTTGCTCTGCAGGGTGTTTTGCGTACCGATGAGGTCATCGCTACCGGTGGAGGTGACATCGAGCCGCTCCACCTCACCGGCGTAGGTGGTTTCTAGGCCGCGGCAGCGCTCATCGAGGCCGATGTTGGCGGCCTGGTGGTTGACGCAGAGCACCTTGCCGGTGACGCCGAGTGCGTTAAAGCTATTGCCGGCGCCTTCACCAGCGATGACTTCGGTCTGGCCGAAATGCATCAACGAACCGGCGGCCACGAAATCGTTCGAGCCCGAATTCAGGCTGACGACCGGGATACCCGCTGCCGTAGCCAGAGCGATGGAATCCAACAGCGCATCCGGATTGGCAAGGGAAACGCCGATGCCATCCACGCCGGCGGCGACGAGGTCTTCGACGAACTGCGCCTGCTCGAGCGGGTCACGGCTGCCATTGAAGGTCAGTGTAACGCCGTAAAGCTCGGCCGCGTCAATCGCGCCATTCTTCACGACCGTCCAGAAAGGACGGGTTGGGTCGGAATGGATGATGATGCCGAAGCGCAGGCCGTCATCTTGCGCGGTCGCCAGCGGCGCCACAGCCATCATCGCGATGGCGATGAGCACTAACAATCTAATCGTACGCATGATATTCCTCCTATGATTCAAGTTGAACCGGCTTGCCGCGTCCAGGTGGACTTGGAGCGATCCAACAGCTGACATATGGCGATAAGATCCAGACCCAAATTAGCATTGGCTGGGGGTGATGTCAAATTGTCTTGAAAAAACAGAGGGCGCCCACATTTTGGGAACGCTCTCCGTTTGTGTCCATTAAGCCGCTGACTGTCGCAGATCTCTGTGCTCTTCGGCGGGAAGGATAGGCGTGAAGCTCAGGTTTTCGCTAGCTCGTTCCACGACAATGCGTTCGCCATCGTGCAGCTGGCCCTCGAGCAAGAGCAGCGCCAGCGGATCGGCCAGTTCGCGTTGGATGCAGCGCTTGAGCGGCCGGGCGCCGAAGACCGGATCGTAGCCGCGCTCGGCCAGCCAAGTGCGCGCCTCTTCGTTCACCTGCAGCGTGATACGCCGCACAGCCAGCCGCTCCTGCAGGCGCGCCAGTTGCAGATCGACGATGTGCGCGATCTGCTCGCGGCCGAGGCTGGTGAAGATGAGGATTTCATCGAGCCGATTGAGAAATTCGGGGCGGAAGAGCTGGTCCAGCTCCCGCAGGACAGCGCGACGACGCTCGTTAGCGGTGGCGTTGGCGAGCGCTTTCAGGCGATCCGAGGCGGCGTTGCTGGTCATGATGATGACGGTGTTGGCGAAATCCACGCGCCGGCCCTGGCCATCGGTCAGGCGGCCGTCGTCGAAAACCTGCAGGAAGACGTTGAAGACTTCGGGGTGCGCCTTCTCGATTTCATCCAGCAGCACGACGCTGAAAGGGCGGCGGCGGACCGCTTCGGTGAGCTGGCCGCCCTCTTCGTAACCCACATATCCTGGCGGCGCGCCCAGCAAACGGGCGGCGCTATGGCGCTCGCCATATTCGCTCATATCCAGGCGTACCATCGCTTCTTCATCATCGAAGAGGAAGGCGGCGAGCGCCCGCGCCAGCTCCGTTTTGCCGACGCCAGTGGGGCCGAGGAAGAGGAAGGTGCCGATCGGTCGGCCGGGCTCACTAAGGCCGCTGCGGCTGCGGCGGACAGCGGCGGCCAGCGCGCGGATTGCTTCGTCCTGCCCGATGACGCGTTCGTGCAGCCGCGCTTCCATGCGCAACAGCTTCTGCGCCTCGCCCTCCAGCAAGCGCGAGACAGGGATGCCCGTCCAGCGGGCGACGATGCCGGCGATCTCGTCAGCATCGACTTCCAGCTTGAGCATGGCCTGCCCATCTTCGCGCAAGGCGGCGAGGCGCGCTTCACCCGCTTCGAGCTCGCCCGCCAGTTCGGGCAAGATGCCATAGCGCAGGCGGGCAGCCGTCTCCAGGTCGCTATCCCGCTCGGCGCGCTCGAGTTGTTGGCGGGCTTCCTCTTGCCGTTCGGCGATGGCGCGCAGGGTATCGATCACTTCTTTTTCGCTCTGCCAGCGGGCGGCGAGGGCATTTTGCTCTTCGCTCAGGTTGGCGACCTCGGCTTCTAGCTGGGCCAGGCGTTGGCGGGAAGCTTCGTCGCGTTCCTGGCGCAGGGCCTGCGCTTCGATATTGAGTTGCATGATGTGCCGCGCAACCCGGTCGATCGCCGCGGGCCGCGAATCGATATCCATCTTCAAGCGCGCGGCCGCCTCGTCGATGAGGTCAATCGCCTTATCGGGCAACTGGCGGTCGGCGATGTAACGGTGGCTGAGCGTCGCGGCGGCGATGACGGCGCCATCCTGAATGCGCACGCCGTGGTGCACCTCGTAGCGCTCTTTCAAGCCGCGCAGGATGCTGATCGTATCGGCGACACTGGGCTCATCGACGAAGACTGGCTGGAAGCGGCGCTCGAGAGCGGCATCTTTCTCGATATATTTGCGATATTCATCCAGGGTAGTGGCGCCGATGGCGCGCAATTCGCCGCGGGCGAGCAAAGGCTTGAGCATGTTGCTGGCGTCCATCGCGCCTTCGGCTGCGCCGGCGCCAACGATCGTATGCAACTCATCCAGGAAGAGGATGATGCGGCCGTCGCTACTACTGACTTCCTGCAATACGGCCTTCAGGCGCTCTTCGAATTCGCCGCGGAACTTGGCGCCGGCGACCAGGCTGCCCATATCTAAGGCGATGATGCGTTTGTCGCGTAATCCCGATGGTACGTCGCCATTCACGATGCGCTGCGCGAGCCCTTCCGCCAGTGCCGTCTTGCCGACGCCGGCCTCGCCGATGAGCACCGGGTTGTTCTTAGTGCGGCGGCTGATGACCTGGATGAGGCGGCGGATCTCGCCTTCGCGTCCGATGACCGGGTCGATCACCCCCTGGCGGGCGAGGGCGGTGAGGTCGCGCCCATATTTCTCCAGCGATTGGTAGGTGCTCTCGGGGTCTTGTGAAGTGACGCGCTGAGCGCCACGGATGGTGCGCAGGGCGGCTAAGGTCGCCTCGAGCGTGACGCCGTGGCGCTCTAGGGTGGTGCGCAGACTGGACGCCTCCGTTAAGGCGAGCAACAAGTGCTCGGTGCTGATGTATTCGTCGCGCAGATGGGCGGCGCGTTTTTCGGCCTGGCGAAAGGCGCGGGCCAGTTCTTCGCTCAACGAGGGCTGCGCGGCTCTTTGCAGGCGGGGCTGTTGTTTGAGCTGTGTTTCGATATCGCGCAGCAGTTCGGCCGGCGCGGCGCCGATCTTGCTGATGATTTGCGGCGTGACGCCCTCCGCCTGCGCGAGTAGCGCCGCTATGAGATGCGCGGCGGTCATATCGGCGTGTCGCCCTTCCTCCGCCAATTGTTGCGCGGCCAGAACGGCTTGTTGTGCCTTGAGCGTATATCGGCTGAAATCAATGGTCATATACACCTCCTACATTGGAATCTACACGAGGTGTATATGAATGGCGTTTGGCGGTGATAAGAATCCCGTTGGCAGCGGCGTGGGGGGAGACTATAATGCCCCGCTATCGCGCGTTGCGATGGGTTGTGATGGAGGGGAGCGATGATGAAAGTGGGTGCTGGCGACCAGACGCTGGAAGAGACCATCCGCCGCCTCGACCGGCGCGTCGACGAGCTGCGCTCGGATATGCTCACCTTCTTTCGCGAAATCGTGGCCATCCCCAGCATGGAGAGCGATATCGGCCCTGTCGGTAGGCGCATCGGCCAGGAGATGACTAAGCTCGGTTTTGACCGCGTCTATACCGACCGCTATGGTTCCATCGTCGGCAAGATCGGTGACGGCCCGCGCATCCTGCTCTATGACAGCCATATCGATACCGTCGGTATCGGCGAACGCGACGCCTGGGAATGGGACCCCTTCGTCGGCAAGGTCGAAGATGGCAATCTCTTCGCGCGCGGCGCGCTGGATGAGAAAGGCAGTACGCCCGGCATGGTTTACGGCATGGCCCTGGCGCGCGAATTAGGCTTATTGGATGGCTACACGCTCTATTACCTCGGTAATATCGAAGAGTGGTGCGATGGCGTCGGTTGCAACGCCTTCCTGGAATGGGAAGGGATACGGCCGGATTTCGTCGTCATCGGTGAGCCGACCAATATGCAGGTCTACCGCGGTCACAAGGGGCGGCTGGAGCTGGAGGTGCGTTGCCGCGGCGTCAGCGCGCACGCCGCCAGCAATTACATGGGCGACAACGCGATTTACAAGATGCTGCCTTTCATCCGCAATATCGACGCGATGGACGCGAATTTGCCGGTGGATGCCTTCCTCGGGCAGGGGCGCATCACCGTCACGCGCGTGGGAAGCGTCAGCCCGAGCGATAACGCCGTCCCCGAAGCCTGCAGCATCTTCATCGATCGGCGGGTGACTTTCGGCGAGACAAAAGAAGGCATCATCGAAGGCATTCGCGCGCAGTTGCCGGAAGACACGCGCGATGAATTCCTCATCCAGGAACTCGTCTACGACACGCCGAGTCACACCGGCGCTGTCTTCGTATACAACAAATTCTTCCCTGCCTGGGCGGTGGATGAAAACCACCCCTTAATTGAAGCGGGCCTCGAGACAGCCAAACATCTCTGGCAGCGCGGTACTCCAGCCGGCAAGTGGGATTTCTCCACCAACGGCAATTATTGGTGCGGCAAAGAGGGCATTCCCTGCCTCGGCTTCGCGCCCGGCAACGAGATTTACGCGCACGCGATGGATGAGCATGTGCCGCTCGCTGATGTGGTCGAAGCGACGAAATTTTACGCGCTACTGCCCGCGATATTGCGCGAAAGTCTGGCTTAAGACGGTTCGTCTTGCGCGCGCTGAGTGTTTCTGAAATGGGCGCGCAATTGCGCGAGGCTGAGTTCGCCGAAGAGCCGCTCCCGCACCACGCCGTCAACATCGATGATTAAAGTCTGCGGCAATATGTAGATATTATAGAGTCTGGCGACGCGCCCCCTTTTATCCAGCAGTGTCGGCAAGGGCGCCATTCCCAGCTCGCCGTAGAACTTGCGGATTTTCGCCTCGCTTTCGCCGCCGCCAACGCCGATGCCGTTGACGGTGAGGAGGATGGCGCCCGAATCCGGCTCCTGCTCTGCCAAGAAATCGGCGAAAGCGGGCATTTCGTCGCGGCAGGGTACGCACCAGGTTTGCCAGAAATTCAGGAAGATGACGTGGCCATGGTAATCGCTGAGGCGGATTTCGTCGCCATCGAGCTCAGACAGGGTGAAATCGATCGCCTGCCAGTTGATGTCGCTGGCCAGGGCCTCAATGGTGCTGGAAATGCTATCTTGCAATTCGCTCATGACAATCTCTGCCGGTGGGGCCTCCTCTGTGCCGCTTGCCGCTGACCGCGGTTTGCCTGCACTGCTATCGCTGACACCGGAGGCGCCGCTGACTGCCGCGTATTGCGCGCGCATCTCCTCGAGGTTCATGGCGCCCAGCACGCGCGCGCGTGCCACGCCATCCGTATCGAGCACGAATGTTTGTGGCAACTGCAAGACGCCATAGAGCGCCGTCACGCGCCCATTTGTATCGAGCAGCGTGGGCAGCGGCGCGATGCCCAGTTCATCGTAGAATTCGTGAATTCGCTCCGCGCTCTGGCCGCCGTTGACAGTGAGGATTGCGGCGGTGGTGTCATCGCCTTGCTCCGCCAGGAAAGCCGCGAAATCGGGCATCTCCAGGCGGCAGGGCGCGCACCAGGTCTCCCAGAAATTCAGGAATACGACGCGGCCGCGGTAATCGCTGAGGCGGATTTCGCCGCCGCTGAGCGCGGGCAGGGTGAAATCGGTCGCCTGCCAATGCAAGACGCTTCGAACAGCGCTAGCCGGCGCGGCGGCGGGGGCAGGAGTGTTTTGTGATTGATTGTAAAACAACAAAACCGCCAACAACAATCCGACCGATGCCGCCAGCGAGAGGGTAGCCAGCGTCGGCAGCAAGTTGGCGCGCGTGCTGGTTGGCTGGCTATTGGTATGGTTTTCGCTCGTGGCGCTCATGATGCAGGCGGCAGGTTCAGGCTTTGTGGAAATGTGGCAGGATCTCTTCCGCGAGGATGGCGATGGGCTCGAGGTCGTCGTTATCGGTGACTTGCAACATGAAGCGCTGGCAGCCGGCGGCGACGAATTCCTCCAGTTGGGCGATGATCATTTCGCTAGTGCCGACGAAGAGACCGGAGCCGCGAAGGTATTCCAGCGTAACTTCACGGCCGCTCTCTTCGCTGGCGGTTTTGAGTTGCGCGTCGAGCGTCGCCCGATCTTTCGCCCAACGGAAACCGGCCATCAGCGAGCGTTTGACTTCGCTTGGGGAACGGCCCGCGGCGGCGAGCAGGGCGTCGAGTTGTTGTTGGCGTTCGCGATATTTCCCGATGTTCAAATAGACGCCGTTCCATTCCTGGCCGAAGCGCGCGGCGAGAGGCAGCGTGCGGCGCGGGCCGTTGCCGCCGATAAGGATGGGCATTCGCCGGCGCGGCCGCGGCAAGAGCACCGCCTCGCGCAGCTGGTAATGATCGCCTTCGTAATCCAGCGGCGCGGGGTCATCCAATACGCGCGCGCTGAATTCCAGCTGCTCGGTGAACATCGCGAAGCGTGTTGGCACAGCTGGGAACGGGAGGCTGTAATTGTGGTGCTCGCGGTCCTGCCAACCGGCGCCGAGGCCGAGCACGAGGCGGCCGCCGCTCAGATCGTCGACGGCGCTGGCGTAGCGCAGGGTCATCGTCGGATGGCGAAAGGTGACCGGTGTGACGAGCGGACCGAATTCGATCCGCTCAGTCACTTGCGCGGCGTAGGACAGCGATACCCATAGCTCGAGCGAATCGTAGTCGGGCGGTCCGGGGTTGACGTAGTGGTCGGAACGGAAGACGCACTGGTAACCCCCGCGCTCGGCGGCGTGGAGGATCTGTTCCCAGTTTTGCCAATTGAGCCCGTTTTGGCCCTCGACCATGAGGCCGATTTCTGCGCGCATATTATCTCTCCGCAAGAATCAGCCGGCTGCGGCGCGGGGACGGAGCGTTTGCAGGTTGTCTTCGTTCTCCTCGAGCCAATGAATGGAGGCCATGGCGGCGCCTGTGCCCTGGCCCACCGAAGTCGCTACCTGACGCCAGAGTTTGTCCTGAATCTCGCCGGCGGCATATACGCCCTCGACGTTTGTGCGGAAATGCGAATCGGTGATGATGTAGCCGTCGTCATCCAGAATGAGCTGATCGGAGAAGATGGAATTGTTCGGCACATGCCCGATGAAAATGAAAACGCCCTCGGTGGGGATGACGGAAACCTCGCCTGTTTCCAGGTTGCGCAGGCGCACGGCGCTGACACCCGAGCCATCTTCGTTGATGATTTCTTCGATGACGGTATTCCAGATGTAGGAAATCTTATCATTCTTATCGGCGCGAGTACGGAGTTGCGCACCGGCGCGCAGTTTATCGCGGCGGTGGACGATGCGGATGGACTTGACGAAGCGCGTCAGGAAGACGGATTCTTCCAGCGCTGAATCGCCACCACCGACGACGACGATATCTTTATCGCGAAAAAAGAAACCATCGCATGTGCCGCAGTAGCTGACGCCGTGGCCGATGTTTTCCCTTTCGCCGGGGATTTGCAGCTTGCGTGGGTCGGCGCCACTGGTGACGATGACGGAATCGGCAGAATAGTATTGTCCTTCGCGCGTTTTGACGAGGAAAGGGGTGCCGCCTTTGAAATCCACGCGCGAGACACTGGATTGCACGACTTCAGCGCCGAATTCTTTGGCGTGTTCGGTCATGCGATCGACCAGCTCCGGGCCGCTGAGGCCGCCGGGGAAACCGGGGTAATTCTCCACTTCGTGGGTGATGGCCACCTGGCCGCCGGGCGTATCGCCAGCGATGACGACTGGCTTGAGCTGCGCGCGCGCCGCATAGAGCGCGGCGGTGAGGCCCGCCGGACCAGAACCGATGATGATCACGCGTTCTTTCTTCATTTACCTCGCCTGTCTTTCATTGTTCTTGAGATTTGGTGTGCGATTTGCCGCCGATCGTCATGCCTCCAGCTGATCGAGGGCGCCGGCTTGCTCTGCCTGGAGGATCGTAGTGAGCGCCTGGAATTCTTCACGCACGCAGGGGTAGCAGTGCAGGTGCGCGGCCAGATCAGGCATCAGCTCGCGCAGGGGCCGGCCGGCGGCGACTTGCTCGGCCAACTCGCTCATGTATTCGCAACAATCGTTGCAATCCATATCCACGCTATTTTCGCAGGGTTCGGTGAGCAGGTAATGGAAGAAGGCCGATAGTTGCTCTTCCATTTCCCTGCTTGGCGGCGAAGTGGCGTGCTCGCTCATCTTTCCCCCTAACAGATCATCGCAAGCATTCGTAGCTTCCAATTGGGGGACGCGCCCACAACACGTTTCTTACCTGATTGCACCGCCGCCTGTACATCATTCTGCGGCTGCACCGTTCGCCTGGCGCATCGAGAGGCGAGCGCCGCCCTGGAGCGCGTAAATCTGCCCGCTCTCGTCGCGTTGGAAGATGACATCAAAGCCGCCATAATGAGGCATTTCCTGGTCTTCGTTCTCGGGAAGAACGATGGCTGTATCCTCGCTGATGAAACGCAGTTTTTGTGGGGGTGACCAATCGTCATTGTGATAAGAGAAAGCGTCCTTATCGGGGTAAGTACCGTCGCTGTGCATGCTGATGGTTAGTGCGTCATCAGCGATGGCGATGCGGGTTGTGCTGGTGGTCAACACATAATCACCGACGCATTCGTTGAGTTGGTCCTCGCTGAGCGTCAGCGCGCTCGTCGCCACCGATTCGATGCCCAGCAATTCCGCCAGAACCCAGGCACGCGCCTGTTTGGCTAGTTCGTAGCCATTGCCGGAATTGGTGGCGATCATCATAGCGGCATCATGCTCCGGGATGAAGCAGAAGAGCGAAGCCTGGCCGACGCCGCCGCAGCTATGGCCGTATTGCCAGAGATCGCCGATGCGCGTCCCCCAGAAGCTGAGACCAATGCCATAATCTTCGCTCTGGTAATGTTCGACTTCATGCAGTTGGCGGATGCCCGCTTCACTGATGAGGCGCTCGCCGCTCGCAGAAACGCCGCCCGCCAGGTGAAAACGCGCGTATTGCAGCACGTCCTCCACGCAGGAAGTGATTCCGCCAGCGCCATTGAACGCGCGGCCGAAGCCCCAGCGCTCGGCGACCATTACCCCTTCCTTCGTATGGAAGTGGCCGCTCACGAAGCGGTGGGTGAGGAATTCACTCGGCAACAAGTAAGTGTGTTTCAGGCCCAGTGGATCGAACACGCGCTCCCGGAGCACGGTCTCGTAAGGCTTGCCGGTGATCACTTCGATGATCCGCGCGGCCAGGTTAAAGCCGGCGTTGTTATAGGAGAAAGGCGCGCTGCCGACTGGGGTGAGTTGCGGCGTTTCGCGCATGGTTGACACGTATTTCGTGAGCGCATCTGCCCCTTCGCCGGTGCGTCTCTGGTGCGTGAACCAATCGCCAATCCAGCCACCTTGATGCTGGAGCAGCATGCGGAAGGTGGCACGTTCGCCGGCCGTTTCGTCGACGACGCGGAAATCGGGCAGGTAGCTGCGGACAGTGGCATCCAGCTCCAATTGCCCCTCTTCGATGAGCATCATGGCGAGCGTGGCGAGGTAGGTCTTGCTGATCGAGCAAATCTGGAAGAGCGTTCGCGAATCGACCGGCAAGGGGTGGCGCAGGTTGGTGACGCCATAGCCCTTGGTATAGCGTTCGTCGCCACGAAGGATGCCTACGGCCACACCGGGGACGTTCGTCTTTGCCATGGTGCTATGGATCATTTCGTCCAGGGCGTAGGTATCCATGCGCGCTCCTCTGTTTTCTTTTGCCCATCATTATAGCCAGTGGCTGCTGGGATGTCACTGGCAAGCGATACCCCCAGGGAATAGGGGAAGGGGAGATGCCGCCGTTTGCGCTAGAATGGCAGCGCGATCAAGTGCCATCAGCTGCATCAATGGGAGCGCCCGTGGCCGATATTCCCGCAATTCATACCACTCAACTGACGAAGGTTTACCCGGGCAGCGGCCGCCTTTCGGAAATTGCGGCGCTCCAACGGCTGCCGGGCATTTTCGTTTCGCCAGCGCGGCCGCCAGTGCGCGCCATCGATTCGTTGGATTTGCGAGTCGAGCGCGGCGAAATCTTCGGTTTCCTCGGCCCAAACGGTGCCGGCAAAACGACGACCATCCGCCTGTTGCTGGATCTCATCCGCCCCACGCACGGGGGAGCGACCGTGCTCGGGTTGGATGCGCAGCGCGATAGCGTGGAGTTGCACCGCCAGATTGGCTTTCTTCCGGCGGAGCTGAACCTCTGGAAGAACCAGCGCGCCGACCGCATCCTGCGCTACCTGGCGAGCGTGCGTGGCGATGAGAAATCGCTACTCGCGGAAGCTGCGCGCCTGGCCGCACGATTGGAGCTGGATATGACGCGCCGCATCCGCGCCTATTCCAGCGGCAACCGCCGCAAGCTCGGCCTCGTCATCGCCATGATGCATAAGCCGGAGCTGCTGATCCTCGATGAGCCTTCCAGCGGCCTCGATCCGCTCATGCAGCAGACCTTTTACCAACTCATGCGCGAGGCGCGCGACGAAGGGCGGACGGTCTTCCTCTCCTCGCACGTGCTGAGCGAAGTGCAAACGATATGCGACCGCGTCGGTATTTTGCGTGATGGCCGCTTGCGCGCGGTGGAGACTGTCGAGGCGCTCACGCATGTCGAATTCCGACGGATCCACATCCGAACGCGGGAGGCGATATCGCCCGAATTGCTCATGAATGTGCCCGGCGTGGCCGAGGTGAAGATCGACGGCTGCCAGGTGGAATTGCAGCTGCGCGGCGATTTTGATCCGTTGTTGCGCGCGCTGGCCGGTTGCTACGTTGAAGACTTGCGCCAGCACGACCCGACGTTGGAAGAGATTTTCCTCGCCTACTATGGTGATGCTCCGGTGGTGTCCCAATGATCGGCTCTATCCTACGCGGCAGCCTCATCGGCAACGTGCGCGTGGCGCTCTATTGGGGGCTGGCGCTGGCATTCTTCGGCTTCTACGCCGTCGCCCTCACGCCGGATACGAGTGGCTTGAAACAATATGCCGATTTGATGGATTCGTTTGGTGAGATAACGGCGCTCTTTGGCATCAGCGAGGGAGCGCTCGCGACGGCGGAGGGCTTTATCGGCTTCGTCTACCTCGAATACACGTTGTTGTTGCTTTCGGTCTTCGCGGTGGTGGCGGCGCTGAGCGTTTCGGCGGGTGAGGAAGAGCAGGGCATGTTGGATTGGCAGCTGAGCCTACCGGTATCGCGGGCGCGCTTCCTCTGGGAACGATCGCTGGCCTTCCTCATCATCTTCGCCGGCACGGGCTTCGCCGCGAGCATCGTCGCCTGGTTGACGACGCCCTTCAACGACAACGTCTCGCTGGGTTTGTTACCGTTGTTGGCGGGCGCGCTGAATTTTCTGCCGACGATGATGCTGGTTTTCGCGTTCACGTTGCTGGTTACTGTCGTATTGCGGCGGCGGGCCGCGGCAGCAGCGCTGGCGGGCGTTTTCGTCGGCGTCAGTTATTTCCTGAACGGCATCGGCAACATCGTCGGCGGCAATCTGGGCGACATTTTGCTGCGCGTCTCATATTTCTATCATTACCGAGGCAGCGAGGTGTTGACCGACGGTCTGAATGCGCCGCGCATGCTGCTGACGGCGGCGCTGGCCTTCGTCCTGCTGATATTGGCGGCGCGCGCGTTCCAACGGCGCGATATCGGAATCTGACCGAGGAAAACGGATATGTCTTTCCCTATTTTTCGTGAGACCGTCCGTCGCAGTGTCGCCTCCACGTTCTATTGGGGGTTGGCCTTTGCGGCGATGGCCTTTATCTCCGTCGTGATCCTGCCGGGCTCAGAAATGCTGCAGACCTTCGCCGAATACATGGAAAGCTTGCCGACGGTGCTGTTGCGCGCGACGGGCGTTGGCGAGGATATGTCCTTCCTGGCGACACCAGAGGGTTTCATATCGGTCGCATTCTTCGGCAAGATGCTCATCTTTTTCGTCGCCTATCCCTTGGTGGCGGGCATGAATATCAGCGCCGGTGAGGAAGAGAGTGGCGCGCTGGAGGTGTTGTTGAGCCTGCCGCTGCCGCGCTGGCGCATCATTGCCGAGAAATACGCCGCCTATACCGTGACGATGGTCGCCATCTTGCTCATTTCATACGGAGGCGTCGCGCTCGGGGTAGCCAATTCCAGTGTGTCGCTGGATATGGGCCGGGTAAGAGTGACGGTCTTCAACCTGTTGCCGAGCATGCTCTTCATCATGGGCTTGACGACGCTGGTCGGCGCCTACGTCTCGCAGACGCGCGCAGTGTTGGGCATCGTCGTGGCCTATATCCTCATCAGCTTTTCACTCGATACGGTGGGGGCGATGGGTATCGGCACGGTGGCGGAAAACTTGCGCTACATTTCGTTCTTTCGCTATAGCGATAGCACGGGCGTGATGCAGCACGGGCTGGTATGGTCTAACGTCTTGGCTTTTAGCCTGCTGGGCGTTGCGCTCATGCTGGTGTCGACGCGCGTCTTTTCCCGGCGCGATATCCAGCTGGCCTGAGCGGCGTCCCGTAGTGTGGGCCTGTAGCATCATCGCAACCTACAATTTATTGGATAAATTCGTTACAATAGGCTGAGTTGGCCGTGACGGGCTGACGCAATTGAACCTGTGTACGAAATAAAGGAGAAAGACAATGGAGAAGAATTTTCGCAAGAGCGCGCTGCTGATCGTCGCGCTGGCGCTGATGATGACGTTTGCGGGCGGTATTGGCGCGCAAGACGGGATGAAGTCGATCACCACCGCCTTCCTTTCCGGCGATGTGCCTTCTATCGATCCTTCGATCGGCACCGACACCAGCTCGATTGCCATCGTGCTGAGCACTTATGTCGGCCTGACCTCGCAGCACGAAGTAACGGCCGAACTTGAGCCTGGCCTGGCCCATAGCTGGGAGGTGGACGGCACCACCTACACCTTCCACCTGCGCGAAGGTATCCAGTGGGTGCATTATGACACTGATGCTGGCGAAGTCGTTGGCATCACAGACGCCGATGGCAACCCGCGCTATGTGAACGCGCATGATGTCGTCTATGGCTGGGGCCGCACGCTGGACCCCGAGACCGGTTCCGATTACGCCTATGTGCTGGCCGATTGGGTTGCCGGCGCGGCAGCCTATAATAGTGGCGAGGCCGATAGCTTCGATGTCGTCGGCATCACCGCCCTGGATGATTACACCGTGCAGGTCGAAGCGATAGCGGCCAACGCCTTCGTGCCGGCCATCTTCGGCATGTGGATGGCGATGCCGCAGCTGCAGGAAGTCGTAGAAATGTACGGTGACGAATGGACGGAAGCGGGCAATTATCCCAGCTTCGGCCCCTTCGCGCTGAAGGAATGGCTGCATGATGAATCCATCACCATCACGCGCAATCCCTTGTGGGCGGGCACCGAAACTATGCCCGCATCGGTCGTGGACGAAGTCACCTGGCTGATGCTGGAAGCTTCCGCGCAGCTGGACGCTTATGAAGCGGGCGCGCTCGATATCGTGACCTCTGTGCCGCAGAGCGCGCTCGACCGCATCAAGAACGATCCGGTTCTGAGCGAAGAGCTGAGCATCGGCTATGACACCTGCTCCTACTACTACGGTTTCAACACCGCCAAAGAACCGATGAATAGCGTGCATATCCGCCGCGCGCTCTCCTTCGCCATCGACCGCCAGTCGTTGGTGGATAACGTATTGAAGGCTGAGCAGATCCCAGCGCAATGGTTCGCGCGCCCTGGTTTGGCCGCCGCGCCGACGCTGGAAACGCACCCCGACCTCGGCGTCTGGTTCGACGCCGAAGAGGCGCAGGCTGAGATGGCGCTGGGTCTGGAGGAATTGGGTGTGAGCGACGCTTCCGAGCTGCCGCAGATTACGCTGATGCACAACACCAGCGAAGGCCACGCGAACATCGCCCAGGCGATCCAGCAAATGTGGGCGGAGACGCTGGGTATCGACGTCAACATCGCCAACCAGGAATGGGCTGTCTACCTGGCGACCGTCCGCGAGGACGCGCCGCAGATCTATCGCCTCGGTTGGTGCGCCGATTACCTCGACGCGCACAACTACAACTCGGACGTCTGGCGCTCGACCTCTTCCTTTAATAACACCAACTGGGTGAGTGAGGAATACGACGCCCTGGTGGATGAGGCAGTTACGCTAGACGATACCGAAGCGCGCCGTGAGCTGTACGCGGCCGCCGAGAACATCCTGGTCTACGAAGACGCGGCCATCTCGCCCATCTACTGGTACACCAACGTCCAGATGACCAAGCCAAATATCAATCGCACCTTCTCGGTGCTCTTCCAGGACCGCTACGAGAAATGGGATGTCGGCGAGTAAAAGGTCGGCAAAACAGCGCTTGTAAGCGAGTTGCGCAACTGTCAGCAGTAAGGGGGAGGGAGTGTTGCGCTCCCTCCCTCATGCTATAAGGAAGCGAGTGAAGGATATGGGTCGATTTCTGGTACGGCGTGCTGGCTTCACCGTGATCGTGCTCTTCCTTGTTTCCGTCATCACCTTCTTGCTCATGCACGCCATCCCCGGCGGCCCGTTCACGCGCGAGAAGCAATTGCCGCTGCAAGTCATTGCGCGGCTGGAAGCGAAATACAACCTGGACGCGCCGTTGGTGCAGCAATACATCGACTACATGGCGGATATCATCATCCCACGGCTGACAGCGGGCGCGGCGGCGGCGACCTTCGGCAAGGGCGAGTACCTCATCAACATCCGTTTGCCATTGGGAGAGCATGGTACCTATGTGCGCTGGATGAATTTTGGCCCGTCCTACCGCGGCGCCGGCGCCCGCACCGTGAACGACATCATCCGCCAGAACTTGCCGGTCTCGTTGCAATTGGGTTTGGCAGCGATGGTCGTGGCGATCACCATTGGTGTGCCATTGGGGATTTTCGCCGCGCTGCGCCGCAACACGCTGATGGATTATGGCTCGATGGGCGTGGCGATTGTCGGCGTTTCCGTGCCGGCTATCGTGCTGGGGCCGGTGCTGCGTTATATCTTTGGCGTGGAATTGCGGTGGTTCCCGGTAACATGGTCTGCGGAGGGTTATTCCGACTTCGCCCGTTTTTTCCTGCCGGCGCTGGCGCTGGGTTTCTCTTCTTCGGCGCTCATCGCCCGCCTGACGCGCGCCAGTCTGTTGCAGGTGCTGGATGAAGATTACATGGATACGGCCCGCGCTAAAGGTTTGCCCGAGCGGCGCGTTATCATCATTCACGCCCTGCGTAACGCCCTCATCCCAGTAGTAACCATCCTCGGCCCGCTTTTTGCCATCTTGCTGACGGGCACCTTCGTCATCGAACAAATATTCGCCATACCGGGACTTGGGCGTTATTTCATCGTCAGCATCACCAACCGCGATTACCCGGTCATTATGGGCACGATATTGCTCTTCACGATGTTCCTCGTGGTCGCCAATATGCTGGTGGATATCACTTACGCCTGGCTGGACCCGCGCATCCGCTATATCTGAGTGAAAATTAAGAGGATGAGTTGATGGCGCAATCGGCGGAGACTATCGGCAACGGCATAACTAATGTGGCGGAAGAGCGGCGCTCACGCGGGCTCTGGCTGGATGCACTGCTGCGATTATTGCGCAACCGCGCTGCTGTGGTCGGTTTCATCATCATCGTTATTAATTTCTTGGTCGCGTTTTTCGCCAGCGACCTCGCGCCGCAATCCTACGAAACACAAACCCTCACCTCTCAAAATTCCGCGCCGCAATGGGTCATCGATACCTTTCCTTCGATCCTCCCGAAAAATGAAGAAATCACCATTAATCCGGGCACGGAACTGAATGTCGCGCCGGGCGAGCGCGTCGCAACGGGTACTTTGTTGGGCAGCTCCACGCGCCGCGGCACGACCACTGAATACACCAACCTGATGGCGGGTGTCCTCTTCGTTGAGGGCAACAAGCTCATCATTACCCAGGCGCCAGTGGAAGAATTTGACATCAGTAGCGGTTGGGAGCTTTTCGTGGAGGATGGTGACAGCGTCCTGCCGGGCGATATCCTGGCGCAACACACGGCCAGCGCCGAGCAGTACGTCGCCCGCCTGACCAACGTCGCCAATAACGAAGGTTGCGCGCTACGGGATGATGGCACGCGGCCGCGCCTTTGCGTTGGCACGGTCTATATCACTGAGACGACGATCTTCCTTCGCAACCCGAATTTCGGCTATGTGACCGTTGATAATAGCTATTCGCTTGGCGCGGACGCGCTGGGGCGCGATTTGCTCTCTCGCTTGATGTATGGCGCGCGAATTTCGCTGGCGGTGGCGCTGATCGGCTCGACCGTCAGCCTGCTTGTGGGCATCGTTTTCGGCTTGATCTCAGGTTATATGAGCGGTCGCGTCGATAACATCATGATGCGCATCGTCGACATCATGTATGCCTTCCCGACGATCCTGCTCATCATCTTGCTGATGGCCTTCTTCCGCACGACTTTCGTGAGCGGCAACACAGCCGTTTCGCTGGTTGACGAATTGGATGCGACGAGCACGGAAATCGCCTTGGATCCGAATGTCGCCACCGAGTTCCGCGGCGTGCGCATCATCCACATCGAACGAGAAACACTGACGGTCCTCGAGCGGGATTATGTGTTTGAGCAACATCTCATCCTCACGGTTGAGCGCGGCGCGGATGACACAGTGGCTAGCGAACATCGGGCAGGGATGCGTGTGTCGCTGGAGCGGCCACTGACCTTTGCGCGCTTGCTTAACCGGATCGACAATGCGCTGGGCGGGATGTTCTTCATCGCGATCGGTATCGGGATCACTTCCTGGGCGCCGATGGCCCGCCTGACGCGTGGGCAGGTGCTGAGCGTCCGCGAGCGGGAATACGTAGAGGCGGCGCATTCGCTGGGCGCGCCGACGCGCCGGGTCATGTTCGCGCATATCTTTCCCAATATCCTCGGGCCGATCGTCGTGGCGGAGACGTTGACGATCCCCTCCTATATCGCCTACGAAGCCTTCTTGAGCTTCATCGGGTTGGGCGTGAACCCGCCGACGCCGAGCTGGGGAGCGATGATTTCCGAGGGGGCGGAGCAGATCCGCGAATTTCCATTCCAGGCGATCTTCCCGGCGCTGGCCTTATTCTTCATCATGTTCGCCTTCAATTTCCTGGGTGATGGCTTGCGGGATGCGCTGGACCCGCGCCTGCGCGGGGTGGATTGAGCGGCGGCGCGGCAAGCGGACGATGAAGGATGAAGCAGGAACGTTTGCTTTCCGCAATTGAAGAAGAGAGCGGCGCGCAATTGACGGGTGCCGTGCATCGCGTAACTTTCTATAACGAAGAAAATGATTATGCGGTGATCCGCCTGCGGCCCATCGATGACGCGGTCGCGCCAGCTGACGCCATCAGTAATGAAGGTCTTATCACGGTTACTGGCATTTTTCCCGGCGTCAGCGAAGGGTTATCACTGAGTTGCGAAGGACGCTGGGTGCTGCACCCTCGCTACGGAAGACAATTCGAATGCAAAGAACATCAGGCCCAATTGCCTGGCGATATCAATGGGACGAGGGTCTATCTCCAGCAGGTGAAGGGCATCGGCCCTGTTTCGGTGGAACGCATCATCGCGCATTTTGGCGAAGAGCGATTGCCGCGCATCCTGCGTAAGGAGCCTGAGCGCCTGCTCACACTTAACAATGTGAAGAAAGAGGTGCTGCGAAACTTGGTGAAATATATCCGGGATAACGCCGATAGCCGTGAGGGGATGGAATTCCTGTTCAGCCTGGGCATTTCTCCCGCTATCGCCCGCCGCATCCATTCCACCTATGGCAAAGAGACCATCGCGCGAGTGCGGGCCAACCCTTATATGCTCGCGCAGGAAGTCTATGGCATCGGCTTTTTGCGGGCGGATAATATCGCGCAGCAGATGGGCGTCCCCGAGCAATCGCCCTATCGGATCCGCGCCAACCTCAGCCACCAGTTGGAGAGGGCAACATTTGATGGCAACACCTACTTGCCGGCGGATCAGCTGTGCCAACGGGCAGTCGAGCAACTGGGGGTCGTGGATCCGAAGGCGGTGGCGAACGAGCTCGAGCTGAGCCTACAATCGAGCGAACTGCGCGAAGAGCTATTCCGACGGGGCTCCCAAGCGGAAAGGGCTATTTATCTGCCGCAGTATTTTGAGGCAGAACGGAGCAGCGCGCGGCGTTTGCGTCTCTTGCTCAGCGCGGAGAGCGAGCTGCGGCAAAAGATGAGCAAAGAGCAATGGGGCGCGGCGCTCAACGACGCTTCCAGCCGCCGCGATACACCGCTCACCAGCGAGCAGCTGGCGGCCATCGCCGCACTTTATGAGTGCAAAGTCTCCGTCCTAACCGGCGGGCCGGGGACGGGTAAAACGGAGACGCTGCGCACCCTCATTGCGATCCTGCGTGAGCGCCCCTCTTTGAAATATGCCCTCGCCGCGCCGACCGGACGCGCCGCCAAGCGCATGGAGGAGGCGACCGGCTCCTCCGCCAGCACCATCCACCGCTTGCTCGGTTTCAGTTTTGAAAAAGGCCGCTGGCGGCCCAGGCATCATGAAGGCAACCCATTCGAGGAGGATATCATCGTCGTGGATGAGGCTTCGATGCTCGATTTGATGCTTTTCTCGCAACTCTTGAAAGGGATTAAGCCGGAGTCACATCTCCTATTATTGGGCGATGTGGATCAGTTGCCGAGCGTGGGCGCCGGGCGTGTATTGCGGGATTGTATTGAATCGGGGGAAATTGCCGTAACGCGCTTGAGCCAGATCTTTCGCCAGGAGGCGGATAGCGCCATTATCTCGAATGCGCATCTGGTTGTCGAAGGCAAGATGCCCATGATAGGGCGCCGGTTTCGCGATTTCTTCCTTTTCCATGCCCGAGAAGCGGAAAGAGCGGCCGATTTGTTAGTGGAAGTGGTTTGCGAGCGAATCCCGCGCGAATTCCCTCAATACGATGCTCTGCGCGATATTCAGGTGATGGCGCCGATGCACGGAGGGGTGGCGGGTGTGCGCAACCTGAATCGCCTGTTACAGCGGCGCTTGAATCCGCCTGGCCGCTCCGAATTGAGAATCGGCGAAAACATCTTCCGCATTGGCGACCGCTTAATGCAGACCAAAAACAATTACGATAAGGAAGTGTATAACGGCGATATCGGCTTTCTCAAACGGGTGGATACGGATACGCGGCAAATCACTGTGCAATTTGACCGTCGCCTGGTCGAATATTCATCCGATGAAGTGGATCAACTCACGTCAGCCTATTGTATTACCATCCACAAGTCGCAGGGTTCGGAATACCCGGTCGTTGTGATGTCCCTGCTAATGCAGCACTTTGTCATGTTGCAGCGCAACCTGCTTTACACGGCGATTACGCGCGCTCGTGAGAAGGTGATCATCGTAGGTAACGAGCAGGCCCTGGCGCGGGCCGCAAAGAACAACATCGTCGAGGAGAGGTATAGTGGCTTGCTGGCGCGGCTAAAGGGTGATTATCCGGCGCGTCTCGGCAAGGGTCGCGCCGCGCGCCAGCAAGGCCGTCGCCTCAGCGATCTGCTCACGGAAGAGCCTCGTGCCAAACTCAAACCTGAAGATATCGCTTCTGACTGGTAGCGATTCGCTCAGCTGCTGAAGAGCCGCTGCATGTAATTCAACGAGAGGCCCTGCGCTTCCATATGCGCGCGCAACTTGCGGCGGGCGTCGTGCAGCAACTTGTAGAGCGCGTTGCGGTTCGTTCCCAATTGCTCGGCGACCACTTCCAGCGGCACGCCCTGCAGCACGACGGCCACGAGCGCCTGGCGTTGGCGCGGCGTTAAGCTTTCTTGCAGCGCCTGCTGGATGCCACGCAACACTTCCGACCGTTCCAGCGATTCCTCCGGGCCGGGGTTGGGCCGGCTGCCGACGTTGGCGGCGTATTGCGAGGGGAGCAGCTCGTCCTCGGTGACGCCGCTGCTCGGCGCGTCATCACCATCGAAGCGCGCCGTGATGGCATCCAGGCTGAAGTTGCGGTAGCGAACGCGGCGCAGCTCGCTAATGGCCAGGCGTACGGCGATCTTCGTCGCCCAGGTGGTGAAGCGGGAATCACCGCGGAAAGAATCCAGGTTATCGAGGACGCGCAGGGTGGCATCCTGCGCGAGGTCTTCCGCCAATTGCCGCAAATCGTGCTCGGCCGTATTGGCGAGGTCGCTGCGTTCTTGACGCAGGTAATAATAGACGGCGCGGCGCAAACGGTTGCGCAAATCCGCTAGGGCGGGCGCGAAATCGGCTGCCTGATCGTCACGCAGCTCAGCCAGCCATTCTTCGTTGCTGCGCTCGTTGGATTGCGCCGTCATGCGTCCAACCATTCGTTCATCGCACAACTATTCTAAAATCGGTTAGCCGCGCTATCAAGATGGTATGTTCGGTAGTGGTGGATTGCCCATCATTGCGCCGCGCGCTGCGGCGGGCTACACTCGCGCTTGGAAAGCGAGTGACGGTCACGTGAAACACTCGAAATTTGAAACGCCACCACCCACGCCACCGCCGAAGCGCCCAGCCGGTCATCCTACAGAGCCGTCGGCGGGTGACAAGGGTGGCCCGAATCGCCAGGCGCGCAATCTCTGGATCCTGGTCGGTGTTGTGCTCGTGGCCGCCTTTCTCTTCGTCTATATCCTGCCGAATGCCACCGACCGTGGCGCCGATACCAATTGGAACGATCTGGCAACGCTGATTCAGAGTAGCCGTGTCGTCAGCATTACCGAGCGCGGCGGGCGCGAAGTCGTTGTCCGTTTGGATAACAACACTACCATCGGTTTCACCAAGGAGCCAGAAGTCAATCTCTTTGATCATCTCGCCAATTATTACGCAGTGCAGCCAGGGGAATTGCAAACTTTTGAGTATTACACGCGGGCGCAGGACAATACCTCCGGTGTGCTCTTGCAAATGGCACTGGCCATCTTCCCGACGATCATCATCGTCTGGCTGATCTGGCGGATGATGCGCTCGGTGCGCGGCAACAACGATCAGACGTTGGGATTCGGCCGCAGCCGTGCGCGCGTCACGCGGGATGCCGAGCGGCCGCAGGTCACTTTCGCCGATGTCGCTGGCGTGGATGAATCAAAAGAAGAGTTGGCGGAAATCGTCGAATTCCTCAAGGAACCAGAAAAATTCATCCGCCTCGGCGCGCGCGTACCCAAGGGCGTCTTGATGATTGGCCCACCCGGTACCGGCAAAACACTGCTGGCGCGCGCGGTCGCTGGCGAAGCGTGTGTCCCCTTTTTTAGCATCTCCGGCTCGGAATTCGTGGAGATGTTCGTCGGGGTAGGCGCGAGCCGCGTGCGCGATCTCTTCGAGAAAGCCAAGAGCGAGGCGCCCTCGATCGTCTTCATCGATGAGATCGACGCGGTGGGTCGGCATCGCGGCGCGGGCCTCGGCGGTGGGCATGACGAGCGCGAGCAGACGCTCAACCAGATTCTCGTCGAGATGGATGGCTTCGAGACGGGCACAAACATCATCATCATCGCCGCCACCAACCGCCCCGATATCCTCGACCCCGCCTTGCTTCGCCCAGGCCGCTTCGACCGCAAGGTGTTGATGGATATGCCGGACGTCGGTGGGCGGCGCGAGATCTTGAAAGTGCACGCGCGCGGCAAGCCCATTGGCGATGATGCGGATCTGGAAGCGCTGGCGAAGATCACCGCCGGTTTCAATGGCGCTGATCTGGAAAACCTGATCAACGAATCGGCGATCTTAGCGGCGCGGCGGGATCTAAAGACGATCGGCATGAGCGAGTTGCAAGAGAGCATGGAACGCGTCGTGATGGGGCCGGAGCGGCGCACGCGCGTCATCACGACGGCGGAAAAGCGCAAGATCGCCTATCACGAGGCGGGCCACGCCATCCTCCACCATTTGCTCAAGCACGCATTGCCGGTACATAAAATCTCCATCGTCTCGCGTGGGCGGGCGGGTGGTTACGTAATGCCACTGTTGAATGACGATACGATGCTGAAAACGCGCGAAGAATTCGAGGATCAGATTACCGCGGCTATGGGCGGGCGCGCTGCGGAGGAAATCGTCTTCCGCCAACTCAGCACCGGCGCCAGCAACGACTTGCAGCAAGCTACGCAAATCGCGCGGGCGATGGTCACGCAATTTGGCATGAGCGAACAGCTGGGCCCGCGCGCCTTTGGCCGCAGCAATGGCGCCATCTTTCTCGGCCGTGAGCTAGCCGAGCAGCGCGATTACAGTGAAGAGGCCGCGCGCCTCATCGATGAGGAATTGCAGCAGATCCTCAATCTGGCCTACGAGCGCGCCGTTACCCTCTTGAAGGAGCGCCGCGCGGCTCTGGATGCTTTAGTAGTAGTCCTGCTGGAGCGCGAGACGCTGGATAGTGTCAGCTTCAACGCCTTCATGCGTGAACAGGGTTTGCCCGCCCCGGCGCTCGCTAACCCGGCCTGAAATTCGAGAAGTATTCGTAGAGCGGGTGGTTGGGGTGGCCGCCGAAATCGACCAGTCCGTAACCATTATCCATACCGTGTCCCCAGCCGTACCAGCAGGCGGTGGCGACGCGCTCGCGGTTCGCTTCCACCACGCTCATGAATTGGCGCACGTAGGTGGTTATCGCTTCCGTTTCGTCGAAATATTGCCGATCCAGGACGCCCCACTCGGTGATGTACAACGGTAGGTCGCCATACACGGTGTCATAGTTGGTGATGGCGTCGCTCAGTTTGCCCCATATGCTATAGGGTGAGTGCTCGCGCCCGATGCCCAGCCCGTAGGCGTGGAACGCCAGGCCATCGGGGCGCACATCATTAGGCAGGGCGTCGCGCGTTTTGCGGGCGTAAAGTACGCCCGCGCCCGCGCCCGTGATGTGCCCGCCGGTGAGGATATGTGCGTTGCTATCGTGCGCGCGGATGGCGCGGTAGGTGGCGGCGAATAGTTGCGCGTAATCATAGGCTGGAATCGGCACGGCGGCGCGCGCGTGTGCCGGAAAGGTATCCTGCTCGTTCCAGATCTGGTAGGCGGAAACGATACCTGAGCTGGCGAATTGCGCGGCGGCGCGGCCGGCCATCTCCGCGTAATGCGGGATGAAGGCGGTCCAACGCGAAGTGCTACCGGCCGAAGGGTTGGCCATATCCGGCCAGTAGTAGTTGGCGCCTTCGCCATAAAGTTGGTGTGTGAAGATGACGATGAGTTTGGCGCCGGCGTGCACGTAGCGCTCAAAGACGGGGAAATGGCGCGTGTAGGCCGTTTCCAGATCTTGGTTGCCGTAGGTGCGCCGGCTGGGGTCATAGGAGACATTGTATTTCAGGCGTACCCAGCCAATTTCCCCTAGGCGATCGGGGTCGGGGCGGCCGCGCGGGTTATGGATATCCAGGTTGATGCCGGTGAGGTTGGCTCTCGGCAATTGGCGGCCGTTGTGACCCGCTGATGGCGGGCCGTCGGGTTGTGGGCGGGGGCGGCGCGCTTCCAGATAGCGGGCGGCGGCGTAGCCCTCCGTGCCGTTCTCATTGGCGACGTGCAGCCAACTGCCCTCGATCCCCAGCTTCTGCAGTGTTTCGCCATGGGGCTCGAGTGTGGTGGTAATTTCGCCGGGACGGATGCTATCCACCTGCGGGTGCTCAGTGCCGGCGGCGGCACGGATTCTCAACCAGACGCCAGTGGTGCGCATCACCAGGTCGCGCCAATGGAGCATCGGCGCTGGGTCGCGCACGTAGGGGAGGAGGAATCCTTCGACGCCATCTCCTTCTGACTGGCAGATGAGTGTGAAGCGTTCCGCCGCCGCGCTGGCGATGGCCTGCCCGACGGTGACCTCTTCGCCGAGGTTCAGGTTGATGTTATCCAGGTGCGTGTACGTCAGGGTATATGTTTGGCCGTCGTGCCTGCTGCTGATTTGCGTGTAGGCGCCAAAGCCGAGGCCGTCTTCCTGCCGCGAGATATGGGCGACGGTGCCGGCCGCCCCCGCGCGCACGACACTGCCGGCCGATGCGCCGATGTCGATGCCTAAATGGCGCAGATCCTCCTCTGGCCCATCGTAAAAACCGCGCAGGATGCGGGCCGGGTTGGCGTCACACGGCCAATCGATGCTGAAACGCTCGCGCAAATGCCCGTCTTCGTTGAGCAGGGCGCCGAAACGATCATCATGAGCGGCGCGCGCATCGAGCGTCGCTTGGAGCTCGGCCGGCGTATTGGCGGGGATGACGTCGACGCGCACTACGTTGCGGTACACTAATTCGATGTGCTGGAATGGCTCCTCGCCCAACCAACCTGCCGCCGCGATGGTCGAGACGTCACGATATCGGTTCAGGTTGTGTTCGCGGACGCCGTGGATGATGGCGAGGTTGGCGAAGGCCTGGTGGTAGCGTTTCGTGGTGTTGCGCCAGGATTCTTGGTTTTCCTCAGGTAAGACGAGGGTGTGGCTCACGCTGGCCATACCGTGTGCCTTCGTTGATGGGAAGCCGTATCCAGTGTAGGCCGGCGCGGCGCGGGCGCAACGCCATCAAGTGTCCAAGATGCCGAATCGCCGCAACGCCAGCAGCGCGCAGACGGTCACATATGGGTACCAGTGCGCCAAGCCATGCTGATCGTGCCAGGCGCCGTCTTCCTGCTGCGCTTCGTAGAGCGTCGAGAGCGCGTGCCTCAGGAGCGGCTCGGGTAGGGCTTGTGCTGCGGGCGAGGCTGGTTCAATGGCGAAGAAGAAGAGCGAATAAGTCTGTTCTGGCGGCAACGTTCCGGCGAGTGCGACGATGTTCTCCAGTGTGGCTGCACGGCAGGCGAGGACGGCGGGCGATTCGGGCAGGGCGAAATAGTATTCGTAGGGGCGGTAGCACATGAAGAGCCACTCATTGGCGCGGATCTGGGCGGCCGACATGTGTTGCTCTGCCCAGTGTGCCGCGGCGGCGAGCAGCGTCGACGTGCTCTCCCCATGCGCGTGCAGGTTGCCAGTGATGGCGATGGGCACATCCTGCCCACCGCCCGCCCACCATGGAGCGTGCGGGTAATCGAGGACGGCCGGCGGGTTGCGCAGCGCACCATCGGGAAGCAGCTGCCCCTCCAGCCAGGCAGCCGCGCCCCGCAGCAAGTCTCCGGGCGGGATATCGCATACGCGGAGCGCGGTCAATAGAAATTCCAGCGCCAGCGGATTCGAATCGGGACAGCGGATGTCGTGCTCGAAGGCGTGGCCGAAACCGCCATCTTCGTTTTGGTAGGTAGCGAGGCAGGCATGCAGCCGCGCCAGCGGGCCGTCCTCGAAATGATAAGCGTATAGCGCTCGTTCCCAGAGCGTACCGTGGGCATAGACATAATCGCGGGCAGCCTTCAAGTTGGGTGCCATCGTTGCCTCCGTGATGTCGTTCACTAGCAGCATAGGTGAAGGCGTAGCGCGCGCCACCAGCGCCCGCTAGACTGGCGGCAAACGAATGCGAGGCGGCGATGAGCTACGAATACATCCTCAGCGAAACCCCCGCGCCGGGCGTTGGTCTGGTGCGCTTCAACCGGCCACAGGCCCTTAACGCCCTGAACCCGCAGCTGCTCAGTGAAAGTTTCGCCGTGCTCGCCGCTTTCGATACCGACGAAGAGATTGGTTGCATGGTCGTAACGGGCAGCGATAAAGCCTTCGCCGCCGGCGCCGATATCAAAGAGATGGCCGAGCGCGATACCGTCGACATGATGAAGGATGATGGCATCACCAATTGGCGCGCTTTCGGCATGTTGCGCAAGCCAGTCATCGCCGCTGTTTCTGGATGGGCGCTGGGCGGCGGTTGCGAATTCGCGATGATGTGCGATCTCATCGTCGCATCGGAGACGGCGCGCTTCGGACAACCGGAAATCACGCTGGGCATCATCCCTGGCGCTGGCGGCACGCAACGCCTGCCGCGGGCGATCGGGTCACGCCTGGCGCTGGAGGTGATGCTGGCCAACCGCCACCTCAAAGCGCCCGCGGCCCTGCATTATGGCCTCGTCAACCATGTCTTTCCCCTAGAAACCTACCTCGACGAAGCGATCGCCCTCGCCGGTCGCATCGCCGCCATGCCGCGCATGGCCGTGCAATTGATTAAAGACGCCGTCCGCAAGACCGAGCAGATGACGCTGCAGGATGGCCTGGATTATGAAAAGCAGAATTTCTATTTGAGCTTCGGCACCGAGGACAAACGCGAGGGGATGGCGGCCTTCATCGAGAAGCGCTCTCCGCAATGGCGGAATCGCTGACATTGCTGTATACGCAGGGCCTGGGCGGTGATTTTGCCCTGGCGGCTCGCGTGGGGCGTTGGCTGAGGGAATTGCGCGCCCGCTATGCTACTGGCGGCGTCAGGGCATTGCTTTTGGACCTGGGCGGCGCGAGCGATGAAGATAGCTGGCATCACGAGTTGACCGGCGGCCGCGCGGCGCTCTTTGTGCTGGATGCGATGGGCTACCACGCTGTGAATGCGGCGGGGACGTTGGGTGGCCCCCTATCCGCGCCATTGCGAGCCGGTTACCGGACGGCCATACTCGCCCCTGGTAGCGATTGGCGGGATGAGCGCGGCGAGCGTTGGATTCGCTGCACGGTCGCGCAGCAGGTTGGGTTGTGTGAAGGCGAAGCGTTCTGCGTTTCGTTGGCTCCGGCGGATGAAACCCAACTGCAATCGGGAG
Source organism: Phototrophicaceae bacterium (assembly GCA_965237765.1). GTDB lineage: Bacteria > Chloroflexota > Anaerolineae > Aggregatilineales > Phototrophicaceae > WTGJ01. Next base: position 507,530 of record OZ250157.1, on the reverse strand, counting down.
TTTTGCGGTTGGCGCGCGTGGCGGCGGGCTGTGTGGGGCGGGCGCAATTGTGGTTGGGTGATGGCGGCGCGCAATTGCTAGCGGCGACCGTGCACCCGCTACCCGCGCATATCCTGCCGGAGCCTTCCATCGCGGCGACGGTCGATTTTGTGCTATCGGAGGCGCGTCAACTCGCCGCCCGCCGAAACCCGCCCGCTTGAAGAAGCAAGAAGGCCGCCTGCTGGCGGCCCTCCTGGGAATTCGTGGCAACGAACTGTGCGGCGCGCCTAGGTATCCAGATACATCTGAAATTCGTGAGGGTGCGTGCGCATGGCGATGGCGTCGGATTCCAATTGCTTGTGTTCGCAGAAGCTATCGATGATGTCGTCAGTGAAGACGCCGCCTTCGAGCAGGAAGTCTTTGTCTGTCTGCAGCACTTTCAAGACATCGGCCAGGGTGCCGGGGACGACGGGCGTGCTGCCGGGATGTTCGTAGAGATCGTAATCGGCCGGATCGCCGGGGTCGATCTGATTGCGGATGCCATCCAGCCCGGCCATGAGTAGTGCCGGTAAGGCATAGTAGGGGTTGCAGGCAGGATCCGGGAAGCGCGCTTCAATGCGCGTGGCTTTGGGGCTGCTGCTATAGACGGGGATGCGGACGGCGGCTGAGCGGTTTCGGTTGGAATAGACGAGGTTGACCGGTGCTTCGTAGCCGGGAACGAGGCGACGGTAGCTATTCGTGGTCGGGTTGGTGAAAGCGAGCAAGGCCGGCGCGTGCCGCAGGATGCCGCCGATATACCAGAGTGCCATCTGGCTCAAATTCGCGTAGCCATCCCCATCGTAGAAGAGCGTTTCGCTGCCGTTCCAGAGGCTCATATGCACGTGCATACCGGAGCCGTTTTCCTCGAAGAGTGGTTTGGGCATGAAGGTAGCGATCAAGCCGTGCTGCTGCGCGACGTTCCGCACGATGTATTTGTAGTTCTGCATATTGTCGCTCATGCGCAGCAGGGTATCGAAGCGGATGTCGATCTCCGCTTGCCCCGCGCCGCCGACCTCATGGTGGTGCAGCTCGACCGGGATGCCGCATTTAATCATGGTGTCGACCATATCGGCGCGCACATTATGAGTCTTATCCATCGGCGGTAAGGGGTAATAGCCCTCTTTGATGCGGTTGAGGTAGCTATGGGCGGGGTCGTCGGAGGCGGTATTCCAGAACCCTTCGTTCGAATCGACCTCGTAGTAACTCATGTACTGATTGGTTTCGTATTGCACATTGCTGAACATGAAAAATTCAGCTTCGGGGCCGAAGTACGAAGTGTCAGCGATCCCGCTTTGCCTCAAATGGGCCTCGGCTCGTTTGGTAACACCGCGTGGGTCACGACCGTATGGCTCGCGCGTGAGGGGGTCATAGACGTCAGCGAATAGGGCGACGGTCTTGCGCGTAAAAAAGGGGTCGATAATCGCGGTATCTAAATCGGGAATGAGGATGAGGTCAGATTGATCGATGCTCTGGAAGCCGCGCACGCTGCTCCCATCAAAACCGAAGCCTTCTTCAAAATTGCCTTCGTCTACCGCTACGAGCGGCACAGTGAAATGCTGCACGTGGCCGCGGATGTCGGTAAAGCGAATATCCAAAAATTCTGCTCCGCTGTTGTTTGCCCAATTCAAAAGCGCGGCCGGGGATGTCCTGGCGCTACCGGGCGCAACGTAACTCATTTCTCATTCCCTCCTTTAGCTAACGAGCAAGGTAGTATGGTACTGGATATGAGATCATCTCACAAGTGAATCTTTGGTAACCCGCTTGCGCACTTGGCGGTGCTGCATAGAATGAATCCTACGCAGCAATACAAGGATAAAGGTCAGGCAAAACCGATGAACCGTTCATCTGTCAGACTCACAATGCTCTGTTTTCTGCTCACGCTGGCGCTTGCGGCGGGCGTTTCCGCGCAAGGCGTATACGTCACTCAGCCCGACGACACGCTATTCTCAATAGCCAGGCAGTTTGGCGTCACGCTGGACGCGCTCATTGCGGCCAACAACATCACCGATCCTGATCTCATCCATGCGGGCGTGACACTGGTGATCCCGGGCCAGGAGGCGCCCAGCGCTCCCGGCGCTCCCGCCGCGCCCAGCGAATACGGCAGCTATACCGTCGTTGCGGGTGATACCTTGGGGGACATCGCTGCGCGCTTCAATACTGATTACTTCACCTTAGCGCAAATCAACAACATAGTGAATCCGGATCTTCTCTACATTGGCCAGGTGCTCAAAGTGCCTGGCGCGCCGCCGGCCACGACTGGCGGCGATGTGCCGATCGCCAACTTGCCGCCACCGGCTGCAGGGAGTGGCTTCGCGCTGGGCGGGCAGGCATTTGGCTTCGGACATGTGGATGCGATGCGCGGGGCCGGCATGAGTTGGGTCAAATTCCAGCTGCGCTATAATGGCGGCACCGACGCTTCGGGCGAGGCCGGGCAAATCCAGCAGGCGCATAATTCCGGCTTAAACATTTTGTTTAGCGTCATCGGTGACCATAATCAATTGCGCAATAACCCGCAGCAATACTACCGAGATTACGGCGCCTTCCTTGGCTCGCTCGCCTCGCACGGTGCCAACGGCATCGAGGTTTGGAATGAACAGAATATCGAGCGCGAATGGCCCAATGGCTTCATCAGCGGCAGCAATTACACCGATATGCTGCGCGCGGCTTACGCGGCCATCAAAACTGCCAACCCGGGCACGCTCGTAATCAGCGGTGCGCCTTCACCGACCGGCTATTTTCAGGGCGGTTGTCAGGCTGGTGGTTGCAACGACGACGTCTTCTTGCGCCAGATGGCCGCGGCCGGCGCCGCCAACTACATGGATTGCCTCGGCATCCATTACAACTCCGGCGCTGTCCCACCCACCGCGCGCAGCGGTGCCCCTGTCGGCAGCTCTGGTCATTACACCTGGTATTACCCGACAATGGTGGAGCTGTATCGCTCGCTTTTCCCTGGCAAGCAGCTCTGCTTCACGGAAATCGGCTACGTTTCGCCAGAAGGTTATGGGTCGATTTCGAGCGGCTTTGCCTGGGGCGCGAATACGACCGTCGCGCAGCAAGCGGAATGGCTGGCAACCGCTGTACGCCTGGCACGCGGCAGCGGCATCGTTCGTCTCTTCATCGTCTGGAATATCGACGCTACGCACTACAGCAGCGATCCGCAAGCGGGCTATGCCATCATACGGCCCGGCGGCGGTTGCCCGGCCTGCGGGGCGCTGGCGGCCGCAATGCAATGATTTCTTGCGATAAATGACAATTTTCTGAGCGGGGTGGTGCCGCCCAACCGGGCGCCACCCCGCTCTTTTAACGGCCGCGGCGCAGGAAGTGCAGCAGGCGCCAGTTAAATTCTTCAGGGCGCTCCATGCTTGGCAAGTGCGCTGTGCTGGTCATCGTAACTTTTCGGAAGCGGCGCAGGTTCTGTTGCAGGCGGTCGGCCATCTCGTGGAATATCGGCAGATCCAGGTCGCCGATGATGAGCAAGGTATTTACATCAATTTCCGCCAGGCGATCATTTATGGGCGGGGTTAGCGGGCCCTCTTCCGCTTCGTAGCGATTGCTATTGCGCAAAGGGATGATGATCATCTCTTGCAAGGCCCTGCGAAGCGCACGCGGGACGGCAGACACTTTACGCTGGTTACCGTCCAACCAACGCTTCGCGACCAGCTCGGTCGCCTGTTCGTAATCGGCGATTGCCAGCAGGGATTCGATCTCCGTTTCATAGGGCAGGGAATACCGCTCGCGCCAGTCGAAACCTTCGATATTGGGGGCGACGAGCGTGAGGCTGGCAAGGCGTTGCGGCTGGATGAGGGCCAGCTCGAGCAGCACGCGCGCGCCATCCGAATTGCCGACGCCATGCACTTGTTCGATTTCCAATGCGTCCAGCAAAGCGACGAGGTCGTCACGATGCGCGAATTCGCCTTCTTGTGGCGAGCTGCGCCCAGCGCCGCGCATATCGTAGCGGAGGACGCGGTGGCTGTTGCTGAACGCTTCGAATTGGTTATCCCACATTCGGCTATCGGCGATGCCGGCATGTGCGAAGAGAAGCGTTTCGCCCTCGCCCGCAATTTCGTAATAGAGTGTCGCGCCGTTAACCTGAATCTCGCCGTTGCTGAGCCCTGTTACGGCCATCGCATATCCTCTGCTGTCCGCGCGCATTTGAATGCGCCAGTCTAGTGGCTGGGGGCGCCGTGGTATAGGGGGAAGGCGCTGACCGGGGCTATCGGGCAAGGCATGTCATCGCTAACATGGGACGGCGATTCTCGAGTAGGCGAAGGTAGGAAGCGCGGCGATGCTCATCACGCTCATCCCCGATCGCGTGGATGCGCTGGCGTCAGAACTCTTGCGCGCGGCGGGCCACGAGGTCATGACGGACGGACAGCTCGGCCGCGCGCAAACGCTGGCGGCCATCCCCAAAGCGACGGCCCTCATCGTGCGCAGCGCCACACAGGTCGACGCCGAATTGCTGCGCGCGGCGCGACGGTTGCGCTACGTCGTTCGTGCCGGTGCCGGCGTGGATAATGTGGATTTGGCCGCGGCAACGGAGCGCCGGGTCATCGTGATGAATACGCCCGGCGCCAATACGCTCGCGGTGGCCGAATTCACCATTGGCTTGCTGATTGCGCTCGCGCGGCACATCCCACAATCCCACGCCAGTATGAAAGCGGGTGAGTGGAATCGCCAACGCTACATGGGCGTAACGCTCAGCGGCAAGACCCTGGGACTATATGGCTTTGGGCGCATCGGGCAGGCGGTGGCGGCGCGCGCGCGCGCTATGGGCATGCGCATCCTCGCGCACGACCCCTTCTTGCCACCGACCGTCTTCGCTGAGCAAGGCGCAGAATCCGTATCACTTGCGTCGCTTTGGGCGGAAGCCGATTTCTTATCATTACACGCGGAAGTAAACGAGAGCACGCGTAGCATCGTGAATGCGGTGTGCATCGCGCAGATGAAGCCTGGCGCGCGCATCGTGAACGCGGCGCGCGGCGCTCTCATCGAGACGGCGGATCTGGCAGCGGCGCTGGAAAGCGGCCAGATTGCGGGCGCGGCAATCGACGTTTATGCGCAGGAACCCCCGCCCGCAGACCATGCCTTATTCGGCCACCCTCGCGTGATTCATACCCCACACCTGGCGGCCAGCGCGGCAGAGGTGCAGGTGGCTGTAGCGCGCGCGGCGGCGGAAACGCTCATCGCTGCGCTGGGCGAGGGACGCTGCGAAAACGTCTGCAATCCGGAAGTGATGCAGGCGTGAAATCAGCGGCGCTGCTTGCCAACCGGCGCACAAAAGGTATACAATCCATCGGAGGGTGCGCGACGGCAAAGCTGTGGAAGCGTAGGTGGATCTGACGATGCACGACGTTACCGATTTGCGAGATGCGGAAGCCGCCCTCTTCGGCGGCATCATCATCGATTACCTCATCACCTGGTACGAGGAATCAGGCGGCGCCCTGCTCACGGAAACAGAGACGATGCAAGCGCTGGCCATGGATGAAGAGGATTTCCTCCTCGGCGCCGATTGGGTCGAACGCTCAGGCTATGAGTTGTTCCTGGAATGAGATCAGCTGCGATCAGCGATAACCTGTAAAGGTCTCGCCAGGGTATTTTTTCAACGCCGAGCGTCGCAAATTCATGCCAAGCCCGGGCGCATCGGGCAGTAGCCAGTGACCATCTTCGATGACCAGCGGCTGATCGACAATTTCGCCGAAGCGCGCCGCGTCTTCTTCTGAACCGATCGTCTCCAGCATGTAGAAATTGGGGATGCTGGCCGCGAGTTGCAGGCTGGCGGCGCTGCACATCGCGCCGTTAGGGTTGTGCGGGGCGACGCTAACGTAGTGGGCTTCGGCGATGGCGGCCATCTTGCGCGCCTGGGAGAGGCCGCCGCAATTCACTACATCGGGTTGATAAATGCTCACCGCGCGTTGCTCCATGAGGTGGGCGGCGTCGTAGATGGTGGCGCTGCGCTCACCTGCTGCGATGGGCAGGGGGCTGCGCGCCGTCACCCAGGCCAGCGCACCCACATCCTCCGGCGGTACCGGCTCTTCGAGGAAGAGAAGCTGATAGGGTGCCAGCGCTTCGGCCAGGCGCGCGGCGTTGGCGGGGCTAAGGCGGCCATGGCAATCGAGCGCCAGGCCCATTTCTGCGCCCACGGCATCCCGCGCCGCCGCGAAATACTGCGCGATTTCCGCGAGGGTACCGGGCGAAAGGAATTCTGTCTCCTTCAGGCTGCGGTCGATTTGACCGCGCGTGCCTGAATAAGCGGCGCCTGTTCCCTGGCCGGCGCCGTAAAAGCGGGGAAGGGTGGTCTTGATGGCGCGGTAGCCTTCCCGCTGGCGCGCGCGCGCATTAGAAGCGAATTGCGCTGGCGAATCGCCGCTTTGGCAATGCGCGTAGAGGAGCACGCGGTCACGCGTTGGCCCGCCGAAGAGGCGATAGAGCGGAAGACCCAACTCCTTACCCAGGATATCCCAGAGAGCAATCTCCAGCGCGCTGATAATGCTGGCGTGCATCGGCCCGCCCACCCAGAAGGAATCGCGATAGAGTTTCTCGTAATGGTCTTCGACACGCCGCGGGTCTTGCCCGATCAACGTATGCCCAAGCTCCGTGATGCCCGTCGCAATCGTGCGCGAAAGGCGCTTGAGCACCGTCTCGGAATAACCGACGATGCCCGCGTCCGTCTCGATTTCGGTGAAGATACCGTTGCGGAAACCCAACGAAACGATGTGGCTTCGGATGGCGGTTATGCGCATGAATGAGGGCTTTCTTTAACTACTTTCCGTCGGGCGAAAAGTGGCGCAGACCTGCGCGCGTTGCGCCTCGTCCAGCGGGTAAAAGGGAGGGCGCGAGTAACCGCCGTGACGGCCGCGCAATTCGAGCACGCAACGCCAGATTGCCAGGTCGTTTGCCGCCGCGCCCAGCCCTTCCGGCGCGTAAAAGAGATGGGTGTAGGGGATGATTTCGCGCCAGATCTCCTGGCCGCGCCGCAGATCGCCCGACACACAGAGCGCGTTGTATAAGGCGACAGCGCGCTCCGGCAGCGCGTTGAGGAAGCCGCTGATCCAGCCATGCGCGCCCGCCGCCAACCCCTCGAGCGCTGTACGGAATCCACCATGGAAGACGCGAAATTGATCCGGGCAGAGGTAGCGCAGGTCGTGGATGCCGGCATTGCTGGCGAAGGTGTGTTTGATGCTCTGGAAGACGCCCTCTTCGACCAGCGCGGCGACCTCCCAAGCGTTCAGCTCCACCGTGCCAGCATAGGCGGGGTTGTCGTAATACATCAATGGCAACGAGGTGTTGCGGCGGATGACACGGAAGTGATTCGCAATTGCCGTTTTGGGTGGCTTCTGGTAGATGGGTGGCAAGAGGACAGCGCCATCTACACCGCTCCCTTCCGCGAATTCTGTCAACTCGATAGTTGCGCGGTCGCTATAGGCGCTGGTGCAGGCGTAGACGGGGACGCGACCGGCCGCCGCCCCGACGACAGCGGTGATAAGCGCGCGACGCTCGTCTGTGGTCATGGCGATGAATTCGCCCGATGTCCCCGCCACGACCAGGCCATGGACGCCAGCGCCGATGAGCCAATCGGCATGATCCGCCGTGGCCGGCAAATCCAGCTCGCCGGTCGCTGTGAACATCGTCAACATCGCCGGAAAGATGCCGTGGATGGGGGGCGCAGCCGAAGCCATGCGTTAATTCTCCTATTGTTTGCGACCAGCCAAGTTTCCAGTCATGAATATACTTCATGCTAGCGCATTCGGCCAGAGCGTGCTCTTGAGGCGAGATTGTTTCGATGCCGCGTCGCGTAATCTACAAAGAGATGAGCTGGGTGGAGATCCAGCAGCGTGTTGCGGAATGCGACATCGCCATCTTGCCCATTGGTGCGATGGAAGAGCACGGCTATCACCTACCGGTCGGCACCGATAATTACCAGATCGAAGAGATGTGCCGCCGCGCCGCCGAAAGGGTGGCCGATTCGGTCGGGGCGGTGGTCATACCCTGCCTGCGTTATGGCAGCACGACGAGCACCCGACGCTTTCCGGGCACGGTGAACGTTTCGCCGCCGACGCTCATCCGCTTCTTGCTGGCGCAAATCGAGGCGCTGTATCGGGGTGGTTTCCGCCGTTTCATCATCGCCAATGGCCATGGCGGCAACGGCTACCCCAAGCAAGTCGGCGGCGCTTTCATCCAGCAACATGAAGACGCGGAATTATTCTTCACCGGCACATTTGGTCTTGGTTTATGGGAGAGGGTCAGCACAGATCCGAACAATGAGATGGTCGGCCATGCCGGCGAAATTGAGACCTCGCTGATGCTGGCATTGCGCGAAGACCTGGTGGATATGGAACGCGTCACGGATGGTGAGATGTTTGGTGAATTCCTGAGCAAGTACGCATTCGTGATGGATGACGAATATGGCGTGGGCGCCTTGCAGAATCGCTGGCAGACCATGCATATTGGCGCGCGCGGGCGGCCTTACCGCGGGACGAAGAAATATGGCGAAGAGCTGGTGTCGGAATGGGTGCTACGCTTCGCTGAAATGCTAGTCGAATTGCAGCAGGGCGACGCGTCAGCCGCGGAGATACGATCATGACGGGCGCGCCTTACATGTTCGAGGAGCTGCCCTGGCCGGCGATTGAGGAACGCGCGCGGCGCTGCGATATCGTCATCATCCCGTTGGGTTCGCTGGTGCCCTGGCCGATGCCGCTTCCCGTCGGTTGCGATGCGTATATTGTCGAGGGTCTCGTGCGGCGTGGTGCGGCCCACGCTGCGGTGGATGTGGGCGCGCTGGTTTTGCCGCCTTTCGAATTCAGCACGCCGCAGGAACCCAACACACATCCAGACGCGCTGCACCTGCCATGGGACGTGCTGCTGGATCTGCTGGTGAGCATCTTGCGGGATCTGCATCGCCAGGGCTTTCGGCGTTATGTGTTCGTGAATGCACAGGGCAAAACGGGCACGATCCAGGCGCAGCCGCCCGCCGATGAAGACCAGGATGGGCCGCGGATGGCGGGCGAAGGTTTCAGTTATCAGACCGCTTTTGGCTTCGCTTATGACGCGGCAGCGCATTACGTTGAAAATGGGCCGGATGCTGAATTTTTCTTCGTTTCGGTCGCCAGTTTCTTACGTAACGTCGCGCCGCTCGTCTCATTACCCTGGTGGGAGGCCAGCGGCGAGGGCGATTTGCCGATGGCCGCTCGCTATGCCTTGCTGCGCGCTTTTCGGCCGGATCTGATAGGTAGCACCGCTACCGATGATATGTCGCGCAATTTAGTACCACCCTATCGCTTCCTGGGCGATGCCCGCTATGGAGTCGGCGCCATCATGCGCCACTCGCGCTTCGCGCCTGCCCCGGCGGCCGCTAGCGGCAGTGAAATATCCCCCGAACTCGGCGAAACGCTCATCGAAATCTGGGCGGAAAAATTCGCAGCCATGCTGCGCGAGATGCAGGCGAAGTCAGCTCAAGTCGGGCGCTACCGGCCAGATGCCTACCGTAGCGGCCACCCCTGATTCACGCGTAGTGACGACGATGCTCGTCGATGCGCACGTACACCTCTGGCGCCGCTCGCAATATGACGCGGTGTACGAGAATTATGGTCGCCCGCCCGAATTGCGACCCTTGCTGCGCGATTTCGTTCCGGCTGATTTGAGCGCCTGTTTGGCCGAAGCGGGCATCGTGCGGGCCGTGCTCATCCAATTGGCGCAAGATGACGCGCATAACGACGAGTTGTTGGAGCTGGCGGATCGGGAAGAATGCGTCGGCGCGGTGATCGGTTGGGTTGATTTGGGCTCCGAGCGTCTGGCCACGCGCCTCGATCGCCTCTGTTCGCGCCCGCTCTTTCGCGGTATCCGCGACCCGTTGGAGGGCAAGCCGAGCGATTGGCTCGGACAGGCATCGATACGCCACGGCTTGAGCGAATTGGCGCGGCGCGGGCTGCTTTTCGAGTTGCTAATGGGGACGGAGCATTGGCAGCCGATGGTCGCCTTGGCGCGCGCTATGCCGAAGTTGAGGCTGGTGATCAATCATTTCGGCAAACCGACCGCCGAGAGCATGACCGCCTGGGATTTGATGTTGCGTCAAATCTCGCCGTTGCCACAGGTATATGTCAAGCTGAGCGGTTTCATGGCCCTCTTGCCGTCAGAGCGCTGGCGGGATTGGACGGCGGCGGATATTCAACCGTTCGTCGATCGTCTGCTGGAGCGGTTGGGGCCGCGGCGCTTGCTCGCGGGGACGGATTGGCCAGTTGCCACGTTGGCAGGGCCATACGCGCGCCACGCTGCGGCCTTGCGCGATTGCCTGGCGACGCTCAGCCGCGAAGAGCGTGCCCTGATACTAGGGGAAAACGCGCGTCGTCTTTACACCATTCATTGAGGAGGTTTGGCATGCAACGCTTTATCGAATTTCACTCGGCAGCGGAAGGTTTCGTGGCGAGGGCAAAGCTCTGGGATGAGCGCGCGCCGCGGACCTGTGCCCTGGTATGGGATCTGCTCCCGCTCGATGTGCATCTTCACCACGCCGCCTATTCGGGGGCGGAATTGGCGCTCATCTTGCCGGGTTTTCACCCGCTGGAACGCGAAAACGCGACGACAACCTGCCTGCCCTGGGAGTTGGGATTCGCTTCCCTGCACGCGCAGGATTTCATCGATGTGGAGCGAGATTTCAGCGAGCTGATGTTCTTTTATGATCGCAACACGGGGCCTAAGATGCTCGATGGCCTGGTTCCTGTGAACCTATTCGCGAATTTCGTGAGTGGGCAAGAAGAGCTGCGCCGCCTGGCGGAGCACATCCGTTGGGAAGGACGTAAGCCCATCCACCTGCGGCGCAGCGAAGGTTAATTAACCAGCGCGGTTCAAGGCGAGCGCGAGGAAAAACGGGCCATCAACTGCCCTTGCCATTCTCGCTGACATAACTCAGCGCAGCCATATCTTCCTCACCGGTGCTGATGCGCACGACGCTATCGTCCGGCGAGATGTAGATGATGCCGTCGCCCTTACCACCGGTATAGGCGGCCTGGCGGATCGCTCCCACATTTTTCGCCACATCCTCATCGTTACAAACGATGCTGATTAGCACGCGCGGCAGCAGGTGGACGACGTAAGTGCCCGTGCGCCATTGCAGCTCCATCCCGCCTTCGCGACCGCGACCTTTGACTTCGATGGCCGTTACGCCGATGGCGCCCGTATCAATCAGCGCTTGCATTACCACATTCAGTTTATCCGGCCGAATGGCGGCCTCGATTTTCTTGATCATCAGTGATTCCTCCATTCATCCATTTCTATTTGCGGGAGCGGGGAGGGGTCGGTTCGCTGGGGGAGTTGGTGAATTCGGGGTAGGCGACCAAACCGTGCTCGTAGATATCCAGCCCAAAGATTTCCGCGTCTTCCGGCGCGCGCAGGCCCACTGTAGCGGCGATGATGCGGAACATGATCGCCGCCGCAATGATGACGAAGGCCGCGACCGCAACGACGCCAATGATTTGCGAGATGAGTTGATCCAGCCCGCCGCCATGCAAGAGACCCGTTTCCGCAGCGAAGATGCCTACCGCCAGTGTCCCCCATACGCCGCAAAAACCATGTACGGAAACGGCGCCGACCACGTCATCCACCTTGCGGCTCTCCAGGAAGTTCACGCCGTAATAATGATGATGCCGCCGATGGCGCCGATGATGACTGCTTCCAATGGAGTGACGGCGTTGGTCGAGGCGGTGATGGAAACGAGCCCAGCCAGGGCGCCATTCAGGCCCCAGGGCAATTGTGGCTTACCCACGGCAACCAGCCCAGGAACATCGCCGAGAGCGACCCTGCCGCCGCTGCCAGATTGGTGGTGACGGTGATGTGCGAGATGCTGGCGGCGTCTGCATCCAACTGGCTGCCGGGGTTGAAGCCGAACCAGCCGAGCCAGAGGATGAAGGTGCCGAGCCCGACGAGCGTCATGCTATGGCCGGGGATGGGCGCGCCGTGATCGCCGAAGCGATTGCGCCGCGGCCCGATGGCTAGGGCGCCCATGAGGCCGACCCAAGCGCCGGTGGAATGCACCACGGTGGAGCCGGCAAAATCTGAGAAGGGAGTCGAAAGATTCGCCAGCCAGCCGCTGCCGCTCCAGATCCGATGTCCGACCACCGGGTAGATGAACATCGTCACGATGAGGCTGCAAACGAGGTAGCCGCCGAAATCGGTGCGGCCGGCCATCGCGCCCGCGGCGATGGTGGCGGCCGTCGCCGCGAAGGCGAACTGAAAGAAGAAGAACGCATAACTGGATACCGTGTAGTCGGGGTAGACGTCCGGTAGTCCATTCAGCAGGAACCATTCGCTGCCGAACAACTGGTTACCAGCGCCGAACATGATGCCAAAACCGATCGCCCAATAACAGATGGCGCCCACCGATAAGTCAAACAGATTCTTCATGAAGATGTTCACGACATTGCGCGCGCGGACGAAGCCGGCCTCCACGAGCGCAAAGCCAGCTTGCATGAAAAAGACCAGGAAGCCGGCGACGAGGATCCAGACGGTATCGAGGTTATTGGCGCTTTCCAACTCTTCAGTTACTGCGGCTGCCTCATCTTCACTCTGGTCAACTAGGTCACCGCCATTATCGGCCAATGCGACACCGACGAGCAGGTTGCTGAGCACATAGGCGAAGATGAACAGGATGAGCAGGGTAAACCCAAGTCGCTTGCGGTGCGTGTCTCCTCCCTTTCTGCATTCCGTTCAGTCGCACGGTAAAATAACAAATATCTAGTAATAAGCAAAAGATTGCGGTAAACGGGAATCAGCAGGGGAGATCGGAATTGGCACAATGACGAAAATACGCAGCGCGGTAATCGGAGTCGGCGATTTTGGCGCCCGGCACCTGGACGTCCTGGCCAACGCCGCGTCAGTCGAGCTGGTCGCGCTGGCAGATGTGGATGGCGCGCGCGCGCAGGAGCTGGCGACACGTTATGAGGTGGCGCATGTGTTCACTGATTGGCGCGCGTTGCTCGAGCAAATGGCGCTCGATACCGTCCACATCGTCACTCCCGACACACAACATTTCGAGCCAGCGATGGCTGCGTTGCGGCGCGGTATCGACATCTTCGTCGAGAAGCCGCTGAGCTCCGATCTGGCAGAAGCGCGCACGCTGATCGACGAGGCGCGGCGGCTGGGTCGGCGCTTACAAGTGGGGCATATTTTGCGTTTCGATCCAGCTTGCGCGGTTATCAAAGCGCGAGTCGCGAGCGGTGAGCTGGGGCGGGTCTTCAGCGTCTATGGGCGCCGTAATATAGTGCGTACGCAAATCCCGCAATATGCGCATTCCAACCGCCTCTATACGACAGGCGTGCACGATATCGACCTCATCCTATGGTATTACGAAGGGCGGCGACCAGTCGAAGTGTATATGAAATCGCTGAGTGTTTCGGGTCAGGGCGACGACGTGTTCTGGGGGATCATCACGATGGAAGACGGTTCGCTCGGCGTCATCGAGACGATCTGGCAATTACCAGAGGCGACGCCCTGGCGCGGGCACTGTTTGCTGGAAGTCGTCGGGACAGCAGGCATAGCGTTGACGGAAGTGCCTGGCAACAATTTGCAATTCTGGGGCGAGCGCGTGGAAGTGCCAGATACCAGCTATTGGCCGGTCGTGCATGGCGCGGTGGCGGGCTCTCTGCGCGAAGAGATACACTATTTCGTCGCCTGTGTGTTGGAAGATCGCCCTCTGACAGTGCTCGATCCAGAAGACGCGTATCGCGGGTTGATGGTCGCGGAAGCGCTGATCCGCAGCGCGAAAGAAGGGCGGCCGATCCGCTTGGAAGGAGATATCGAATGAGCGACGCAATGCGCGCAGCCGCGAGTCAATTTGTCCAACAACGGCAAGAGGATATGGTCGTCCTGGCGCAGCATTTGATTGCCGCGCCCACGCCGAATCCGCCCGGGGACGAACGCGCCGCCGCCGATATTGCCGCGGCCACCCTGCGCCAACTCGGATTTCACGATCTGGAAATCTTCGAGCCACAGAACGCGCGCGCCAATCTCGTCTGCACTTACGATACCGGGCGCCCCGGACCGACCCTCTTACTGAACGGACACCTGGATACAAAACCGCCCGACCCGATCGCCGAATGGGATACGGATCCCTACCGCGGCGTCGTCCGCGAAGGTCGGCTCTACGGGCTGGGCGCGGCGGATATGAAGGGGCCGGATGCCGCTCTGGTCTACGGACTGGCGGCGGCGGTGGCGTGTTTCGCTGGCCAGCTTTGTGGGAAGGTATTGCTGGCGCTCACGGCGGACGAGGAAGGGGGCGCGCAATTTGGGCCCCGCCATCTCGTCGAAGACCTCGGTCTCCAGGCGGACGCCGCGCTCATCGCCGAGCCCTGTGGTATCACGCGCAATTGGGAGATGCTACCGTTGATCTCGCGCGGTGTTTCTTGCTTCCACTTCCGAATTGGTGGCACGCAAACGCATAGCAGCATCAGTGACCGCGTGCCGGTGGTGAACGCGAACCTGGTGGCGAGTCGCCTGCTTGTCTTCTTGCATGAGCGTTTACAATTGCGCTATCCACCCAATGAGCTCTGTCCGCCGGGGCCGACCGTGAATCTGGCTACAGTCTTTCGCGGCGGCGCCGGCCTGGCGAAAATCGCCGGTGAAGCCCGCATCAGCTGCGATGTGCGCACTTTGCCCGGCATGAAGCAAGCGACGATGACTGAGGATATCGAGCGCGTCCTGGCCGAATTTCGCCGCGAAAATGCCGACGCTGACGTGACCTGGGAATACGAAGCCGGCATAAAAGCCTGGACGCAACCAACGGCCATCGATGCCGAACATCCCCTCGTGCAAGCGGCCGCCCGCGCCGCCGCGGCTGTCCTGCCGGAGCCGCCACCCCTCGGCTATTTCCCCGGCGGGACGGACGCGATCTGGTGGCAAGGAGTTGGCGATATTCCGACCATACCTGCCTTTGGGCCCGGCCGCCTGCCCAATTGCCACCGACCGAACGAATATGTCGAAATTGATGCCTTGGTCGAGGCGGCGCAGCTATATGCGCTCCTCATCGCCGAATATCTGGCAATGTGATGGTTCGATCCGGCAAATGGCGCCCAATTTGCGAATTCGCCGCGCTACTGCTTAACTAAAGAAGTTGGTCGGTACTGATTAAGTCGGTGCTGACCGGAAAGCGCCAGGAGGAACATGACCGGTTACATCGTACGCCGTTTGTTGATCACGCTGCTCACGCTGGTTGGCGTTTCAATCCTGGTATTCCTTCTGGTCCACGTCCTGCCCGGCGATATCATCGATACCAAGCTAACCATATTCGCCAATCGTAGCCCAGCGCTCATCGCTGAAATGGAAGAGCGCTATGGTTTGGATCAACCGGTACCCATACAATATCTCAATTGGTTGTCCTCTATTTTTAGAGGAAATCTGGGTACTTCCTGGCGCAACAATGTACCAGTCCGTGAGCTGATTGCCGAAAGCCTACCGGTCACCATCGAACTGACGGCATTGGCGATGTTCATCACCGTAGTGATTGGTGTTCCCCTCGGTGTGCTCTCGGCCATCAAGCGTAATAGCCTGTTTGATAATGTCGGTCGTGCCCTCTCCTTTGCAGCGCTGGGCCTGCCGGATTTCTGGCAGGGTTCGATGATGATCTTGATCGCCCTGACGGTATTCAACTGGTTCCCCCCGATTCGCTTCGTACCACCTTGGGAGGATCCAATCAGAAACCTGACGATGTTCATCCTGCCAGCAATTGCCCTGGGCACGATAAATATCGCCAATGTGATGCGCTTGACCCGCTCCAGCGTGCTGGAGGAGCTGCATCGCGATTATGTGCGTACCGCCCGGTCGAAGGGGCTACAGGAACGATCCGTCATTGCCAAGCATGTGTTGCGCAATTCGCTCATCAGCATCGTGACGATCATTGGCTTGATGACCGGGTACTTGATCGGTGGCGCGGTTACTGTAGAAGCGGTTTTCACCCTCCCGGGCCTCGGCCGTCTCATCCTGAGTTCGATTCAAGCGCGCGATTTCCCGACCATTCAAGCCACCCTCTTGCTGACGAGCACGTTATTCATCTGCCTCAATTTCTTGATCGATTTGCTATATGCCTACCTGAACCCGCGCATCCGTTATGGGGGTGAGGCATGAGTTTAGCCCACGAGGGAGGGTTGGGCAGCGGGTGGGTTGCCCGTAACTGGCTGGCCGATTTCCTGCGGGAAATCCTGCGCAATCGTCTGGTGGTGATTGGGCTATTCCTGGTATTTATTTTCATTCTGCTGGCTGTTTTTGCAGGGCAGATAGCGCCTTATGCAACGGATGAGGTACGCATTCGTTCGCGTTTTGCTTCACCAGGTGCGGCCCATCCATTTGGCGCAGATAACCTGGGCCGTGATATTTTCAGCCGCCTGCTCTTCGGCATCCGTATCTCTTTGTGGGTCAGCATCATTTCGGTTGGCTGGGGAGGAGCTTTAGGTGTTGTCTTAGGATTGGTATCTGGCTATTTGGGTGGCCGGGTGGATATGACCCTTTCAAGACTGCTGGATATGTTGTTTGGCATTCCCACCTTATTACTGGCAATTGCACTATCCGGGGTACTCGGGGCGGGATTGATCAACCCGATCTTAGCCATTGGCATAGTCAACGTACCCTTTTTCGCGCGGCTCACACGAGCCCCCACACTGGTAGAACGTGCCAAACCCTATGTCGAAGCCAGTGTCGCCTTGGGAGCTCATCATCCACGAATCTTGTTTCGGGAAATCGCCCCGAATGTCATCCCCATCGCGCTGGTGCAATCCACCTTAAGTATTTCGTATGCCATCTTGATTGAAGCAGCCCTCGGTTTTGTCGGGCTTGGCGTCCAACCGCCGGCGCCTTCTCTTGGACGCATGTTAAGCGAAGGGCGTGAAGTTTTGGAACTCGCGCCGTGGTACTCGTTTTTCCCCGGTTTGGCCATCATGATCATGGTGCTCGCCTTCAACCTGGCGGGAGATGGCATGAGAGACGCCCTGGATCCGACAATTCGTGGCAGGGATTAGCAATTATTTGTCAAATGCGATAAGTTTTGAAAAGTGTCCGAGACATCGTTCGTTCAAATAGAGGAAAGTGAGGCAAAATCATGCATATCATGAAGAAGGGGGGGTTATCACGCCGGCAATTCTTGAAACTGGCTGGTGTCGCCGGTGCGGCGAGTACGATCCCGATCCCCGCCTGGCAGGCGCTTGCTCAAGATCCGCAACGTGGCGGTGTCTTGATCGAGGCTCGTACCTATTCGGTGGAAGATCTCGATCCAAAAACTTCGTTGAACCTGGAAGCTGGGCAGATCACTCTTCCACGCTTTTACGAGCCGCTGGTAACCACGGGACCTACGCTCAATGCGGTTCCCAAATTGGCGACGTCCTGGAGCCAGGTTGATGACACCACCTGGGAATTCAACTTGCGTCAGGGTGTCAAGTTCCACAATGGCGAAGACTTCACCGCTGCCGATGTGGAGTATAGCTACGGAATCATCCTGGACCCGGACGCGGGTCATCTTGCGATAAATCGCGTCGGGCTGATCGATAAAATTGAGGTTGTGGATGATTACACGGTGCGTTTTCATCTCCCCGCTGCCAGCGCTATCTTTCCACAGCTGCAAGATTGGGCGTTCATCCTGCCGACATCCAGCGCAGATATGGGACCAGATTGGCTGTTGAGGAATGTGAATGGCACTGGCCCATTCAAGCTGGAAGATTGGCGGCCACAGATCGAAATGGTCCTCAGCCGACACGAAAACTATTGGCAAGAGGGCAAACCTTACCTCGATGGCATCGTATCCCAGGACTTCCCCGAGGAAAGCTCGGCGTTGGCTGCTTTAAGGGCCGGCGATGCGCATTTCGTCACCCTGGAAGACCCCAACAACTATGCCCTGCTGGTCGGCAATCCAGACCTTCAGCTGCTCGAAGTGCCCGCCAATGGCGGCATTTTCTGGTGCTTCAATGGCGACCGGCCGCCGATGGACAATGTGTTGGTGCGGCGCGCGGTTTCGTCCGCGATCAACCGTGAGGAAGTCTTGGAGCTGGTGGGCGCCGGTCTGGGTACTGTTACTGGTGTCATCACACCCGCTTTTGCGGATCTACACGTGCCCGCCTCCGAGTTGCCATATTATCAATATGACCCGGATCTGGCACGATCCCTGCTGGCAGAAGCCGGCCATCCAGATGGTTTTGATATGACCGTCGTATACATTGATTCCCTGCCGATCATGAAGAATGGCGCGCTGCTGTTCCAACAATACATGATCGACATCGGTATCAACTGCGAAGTGGTAGGCCACGAAGGTGTTGCAACCTGGGTGGATGCCCTGACCAACGAAGATTTTCACCTCACGACCAATCTGGAAATCGGTGGGCCGACACCGGAAGCCATTCTTAACTTGTTGGCCTGCAGTTCTCCCCTGGCCCATACCTACTACGGTCCTTGCTCGGAGGAGCTCGACGCGATGGTGCAAGCGGCCGCAGCGATCTCGGATCCAGAAGCACGCAAGGCCATTTGGCGCGACATCCAAATCCTTGTCGCCGAGTTCCAGCCGACCGCTACCTGGGTCTATGCACGTAACCATGTGGTGGCAGCGAGAACCAATGTCCATGGTTTCGTTCCCTTCCCCGACAAAGCACACCGTCAACTGGAAGACGTCTGGCTTTCGATGTAGAAATTTTTCAGCCCGGGGCTACACCTACACCAGTGTGGCCCCGGAACGTTTTTTTCATAACGAGACCAATTCCAGGAGGTTAAGTTGGCCCGAGAAGTAAAACTCGCGACCGTGCAACCACCTTGCCCGGATGACATCTTACGCAACGATGAAATGGTTGAAATCGCCCTCCAGTTGACGGAAAAGTTGGGCCGCGAGCGGCCGGATATTGTGCTCCTGCCCGAACTGATCAATCTCTTTGAGGTAGAAGGGCATCAGTTACCGTTGGAGGAGGCAGCTTCTGAGGAAGCCGTCGCGGAGTTGACCGCCCGCTTCGCCGAGCTGGCCGCGCGCTATGAGATGTACTTGATCCTGCCGGTCGGCGAATTGCGCGCCGATGGCCTTTACAACAGCGCGATCTTGCTCGATCGCCAGGGGCAGGAAATCGGCCGTTACGACAAAACACATATCTCTCAGCCCGAGAAGCTGATTTACCCCAACATCCAAGCCGGAGAAGAATTCCCTGTTTTCGATTTGGATTTCGGCCGCATCGGCATCATGACCTGCTACGACTGCAACTTCCCAGAAGTCGCCATGGTTTACGCGATGAAGGGCGTGGAAGTGTTGTTCTATCCGCGCTGGCAAAGCGGCCCGAGTGAAATCTACTTTGAGATCCAAATGCGTGCGCGCGCTCTGGACCAGGGGATCTTCCTCGTCAGCTCTAGCTTTGGTGTTCGCGATGGCCTCCCTTGGAAGCCGGGTATGCTCTTTGGCCGCAGCTGCGTCATCGGGCGCGATGGCATCATCCTCGCCGACGCCGGCCACGAGCAGGGCGCTGTTTCTCGGCGCGTTGATCTGGAGAGGCCTTTCCTCGTGGAATGCCTGGACGACGGCATGGGGCAGGGTCTCATCAAGGATTTTGGACGGTTGATCATCGAAGACCGCCGCCCTGAATTGATCCGCGAGGCATTGCGTGAGGCGCTCGCTCTCAATAACGTGACGGTATAAAGCCTCGGCTTCACTGTTCCGCCAGGCGCGCCCTCGCCTCTGTCATAGTCGGCAGTTTCGTCTGGCAACCAACGGCTTCCACGACAAAGCTGGCGACGCTCGCGCCGAGGCGGATGGCGGCGGGTAGCGATTGTCCCTGCGCCATTCCCACCGCCAAACCCGCGATGAAGCCATCCCCAGCACCGGTGGGGTCTATGACGCGTGATGCAACTACGGCAGGGCTGCTGCCACGGGACTGCGCGGTTTGCCAGCTCGCGCCCGCCGCGCCGCGTGTGCGGACAATTGCCGACAACCCCATCTCCAATAGCGCAGTCGCTTCGACACAAGCCAGCAGCGAGACGAGTTGCGCCAGCTCATGCTCGGTGCAAACCAGAATGTCTGATGTGGTTATGAAGGAGGCGGCCAACGCCGGCGCCGTCACCAGGGCGCCGCTCACAATCACGCGCGCGCCGCCTGCCCGCGCCAGTTCCGCCGCGCGCAGGGTGAAACGGTCGAAGCGATAGGTGACGACGGCCACTTTTGCCGCCGCGAGGGTGGCCGGATCCGGCGCGTATTCTTCTTGCCGCGCGGCGACACCAATTTGCGATATGCAGACGGAGTTCCCAGCGCCATCGCGGAATAAGAAACTATGCCCGCAGCGTTCGTCGGCGATGAGTTGCACCGCCCGCTGGTCGACGCCACGCTCATCCAAATAGGCTGCGTAGCCACGTGTTCGAAAATCATCGCCGACCACGCTCACCAGCGCCGCGCGCGCCCCCAGCTGCGCGGCGCCCACCGCCACATTGGGTGCGCAACCGCCAAAATATACGCGCTCCACTTCGTCGATAGGGCTGCGAATATTCACCGTATCGCCCGGCGCGGGCAGAGCGATTACCTCGAGCAGGTGGTCAAAATTTGTCCAGGAGCCGACGGAGATGACGTCAAATTCGGGTGTGAGCCCGCTCATGTTGATTCGGCGGGGAAGCCCCAGATGCGCTCGGCGTTTTGATGAAAGATCAGCTCCAGCTCCGCGTCGCTGAAGCGGCATTCCTCTACTTTGACGCGTTCTATGAGCGGCGACTGGAAGGGCGCATCGCTGCCATATAGCAAGCGCTCGGCGCCGACAGCGCGCACGAAGGCTTTGATATCGTAGGGCCAGGCCTGGCTCATATCGGCGAAGACATTGGGCGCTTCTTTGCAAGCGAGGATGGTCTCCGTCAGGTAATCGTGCAAACCGATGTGCGCGATGATGACTGTAACCTGCGGGTATTGGCGCGCCGCGTAACCCTGGAGCGAAGGCAAGTCGCGGCTGGGGTGTCCTGAATGGAAGAGGATGGGGATGTTGTATTGTGCCGCCGCCTCGAATACTGGGCCGATGACGCGCAGGCTGGATTGTAAAAATCGGCGCGCGCGACCATCTTGATACCCCCCAGGCCGCGTTCTTCCACAAAATACCGCACTGTCTCCCAGACGAATTCCTCCCCGAAGAGCGGATTTAAACGAATCGCACCGATGAGTCGGTCTGGGTAAGCCGCGACGGCGCGCGAGACGGCCTCGTTCGCCTCCCAATAATCGGTATCGCGCGGCGGGTTGAGGATGCGGTCTGGCGGCAGCAATACGCCACGGGCGAGACCGTAGTCATCCAGCATGCGGATGATGGATGTGGGCTGGTTGTATTGCACATAAGGCACGATGAGATGCTCGGCGATGGCCGGGTCTGTGCCATAATGCATATGTGCGTCGATGATGGTCATGAGTTGTCTGCTTAGGCAATTGAGGGGCCGCCGTGGCAGCCCCTCTTATTGACAGGCGCTATTCTTCTTCGCCAAACATTTCCAGGTAGGCGGCGTGGATTTCTTCCATCAAGAAGACGCCTTCAATGGGCACTGGCTCGCTGATGACACCGCTGACGTTCACGAAGTAGTCATTCGTGTCGTCCCAGCGCGCGCGCCAGTAGCTGTAGCCATCCTCCGAGAGGATGTCGCGCTCGATTTCGCTCGGGTTGAGCGGGTAATGCTCGTAACCCTGCCAGAATATCTTGTAGCCCTCGACGGCCATATTGGCGCCGGTCTGGGCATTGAGGACATCGAGGATGATGCCCGCGCCCTCACCCGTGTTCTCTTCGACGAAGTTGACGATGCGGAACCAAACGCGCAGCAGTTTCAGCAATGTTTCCTGGTTCTCGGCGGCGTAATCCGGTGTGGTGATGATGCCGTTAAGCGGTGACGGCGCCAGGTCCGCGCCGACGACAATCGGCTTATAACCCTCGGCCGTCGCGCGCGTGCGCTGTGGGATCCCGCCCAGGTAGAAGTCGCCTGTGCCGGAGAGGAAGGCGGCCAGGCCTTCGTCCGGGTTCAGGTCGATGATGGTGATGTCCATGTCTGGGTCCAGGCCGACGCGCGCCGCCGAACCGACGACCGCTTGGCCCATATCGGTATTGCCAGTGGTTACGACGGTACGCCCTTGCATCTGCTGCAGGGCCGCGATGACGGCATCCGCGCGCTCCATCCCTTCGTCTTCGAATTCCTCAACTGACTTGAATTCCGGCTTGGCCATCAAAGCTGCGCCGGCGTCAAAGATGTTGAAGCCGTAGACGTAAGCGAATTGGAACGCATCGTAGGTGGCAATGACCGAGGAGATGTTGTTGATGGCGACGTCCACTTCGCCGGCGGCCAGCGCCTCTTGTACTTCCGTCCAGCCGAGGATGACGAATTCGACGTCGAGTCCTTCTTCCGCATACCAACCGAATTCCTGCCCGAGGACGGGCAGCAGCGTATCCTGGAACGGTGATACGCCATAACGGACGCTGACCATCTCGTCTTGGGCCTGCGCGTCAGGCGGCGGGTGAAGTAGTGAAGTAGCCGATCCGCCAGCGCCGCCTTGATGCCGATGATGATAATGCCGAGCAGGATGGTCTGTGTATTCAGGCTGCGGCGCGCGACCATGATCATGAAGCCGATGCCTTCCTGCGCGCCCATCAGCTCCGCCGCGATCATCAAGCCGAAAGCCAGCGCCAAGGCCACGCGCCAACCGGCGATCAGCTCGGGCACGATGGCCGGGAGGATGACTGTGCGGTAGATGTGGTCTTGTTCTGCGCCGAGCGAACGCGCCGCCTGGATGTAAATGCGTGGCACGTTGCGCACCGCTTCGATGGTGCTCACCACCATGACCATAAAGCAACCCAACCCGGCCAGTAAGACCTGCCCGAATATGCCGATTCCGAACCAGAGGATGAAGAAAGGGATGAGGGCGATCGGCGGAATGGGGCGAAGCGATTCGATGAGCGGCTCCAGCAGCGCGTAGACCACGCGAAAACGGCTCATCACCAGGCCGACCAACACACCCAGCGCCGAACCGGCGAGGAAACTGAGGCTGACGCGGTAGAAGGTAACCAGGGCCTGGCGCAATATCGTGGTGCGCACCTACACCAGCGTATTCAGCACGCGCTCCGGGCTGGGCAATTTGAGCGAAGAGACCAGCCCCCATTCCGTGGTAACGAGATACCAGCAGAGCAGTACCAGCAGGATCGATGCCAGGCTAATGACGCGCTTGCGGCGCGTTCGCTGGCGTGCGCCTTCTTCCGGCAGCATCATGCGGCAGGCTCCGCTTCGTTCTGGCTGAGTATGTCCATCAATTGTTGGCGGAGCGCCTGAAAGCTGGCGGCGGTCTTGCGGCGCGGGTCCAGCTCTGGTTCAAATGGGACGGCAATATCCGCCGCCACGCGCGCGGGGCGGGGCGTCATCACGACCACGCGGTCGCCGATGAAGAGCGCTTCCTCGATGTCATGCGTTACGAAGAGAATGGTCAGCGCTTCCTTCTGCCAGAGGCGCAGCAGCTCAATTTGCATTTTCTCTTTGGTGAGCACATCGAGCGCGCCGAAGGGCTCATCCATTAGCATGATGGCCGGCTTGTTGGCATAGGCGCGGGCCAAATCGACGCGCTTCTTCATGCCGCCGGAGAGCTGCAGCGGGAAGAGATCGCGATATTCTGCCAGGCCGACGAGGGCCAGCAGCCGCTCGACAATCGGCGAAACTTCGCTGGGGGGCAAACCGCGCGCGCGCGGCCAATAGGCCAGGTTCTGCGCCACCGTCAGCCAAGGGAAGATAGAATCCTGTTGGAAGACGACCGCGCGTTCCGCCCCCGGCCCGGGCACCGGTGCGCCATCGACGAGAACCTCGCCCGCGCTCGGCGCGAGGAAGCCGGCCACCAGATTCAGCAGGGTCGATTTGCCGCAGCCCGATGGACCGACGATGCAAACGATTTCGTTGGTGGCGATTTGCAGGTTCGTCTCATCCAGTGCAGCGACGGGGCCCTGCGGTGTGACAAAGGTTTTGCGAACGGCAGCCAACTCTATTTTGGGTGAAGTAGTCTTCCGTTTTGCCACGTTTCCCCGGGCCTCATGCGGCCTGCGCCGCGGGCTATTGTCGCGCAGGTGCGCGCTGCCCTCAACAAAGAAATGTGATATTTCTTGCCTGGCATATTAGTACGTGCGCATCTTCCCAGAATGTGAAGGTGTTGGTGGACTAGCTAAAAGCTAGTCTTATTTGGTGCTATAAGGATCAAGAGCATCGCGCAGGCCATCACCGATGAAATTGACACTTAATACGGTCAGCAGGATAAGGATGCCTGGAAAAAACCACAACCACCAGGCTTTGTCGAAGCGTGCCATCGCCAGTTGAACCATATTGCCCCAGCTTGCTGTCGGTGGTTGGACGCCCAGCCCCAGAAAGCTCGCGTAGGCTTCGATCAGGATCACGCCGGAAATACCGAGCGTTGCGGAAACAATGATCGGTGCCAAGGTATTTGGAAGGATATGAACGAAGATGATCCGTAAATTGCCCGCGCCAACCGACCGCGCTGCGATCACGAATTCCTGTTCTCTGAGTGTCAGCACGTTCGCCCGTACCAGACGCGCCAGCAGCATCCAGGTTGTGAATCCCAGGACCAGGATGATCACCGCAACGCTACCGCTCGAGACGCAGAAACTCGTAGCGCTCCCGGATTTGATACCCGGGGAGGATTTCGAGCGCGCGGTGGATTTGCTCCTGGCTGCGCGCCGCATCCAAATTATTGGCTTGTATCTCTCGCATTCCCTGGCGCTAAATCTCTTCTATCCACTGCGTTTTATGGGCCTTGATTGCGTCCTGCTGCAACCCGAATCGGTAGAATTCGAGCGCCATCTCGCTGGAATCTCTGAAGGAGATGTCCTCTTCGCGATATCGAACGCCCGGTACGCTCGTGCCACCCTGCAATCTATCGAGATTGCCAAGGACTCCGGAGCAGCTATCGTCACACTGACAGATAGCCTGCTATCGCCAGCAGCCGGACGATCGGATGTCGCCTTTGTGATTCCGGCAAAACTCTGGTTTTACAGCAACTCTGTTGTGCCCTTCACGCTGTTGAATGCCCTTTCAGCAGCGCTCTTGCTTCGGCTCGACAATAAATCCACAGATGAGCTGCCACGAGTCAAGCGCGTGTTCCAACAGTTTCAGACGTTTCTGGCGGATGAACGATAGTAAAGTCCTGGCTCTGGCTAAACGTAGCTCAAGCTCGTTGGCGCTCAAAGGATGAGACATGGAAGATTTAATTTACACATCTGCGACCAAACTGGCGGAGATGATCCGGGAAAAACAGGTGTCCTCGGAAGAGGTCGTCAGCGCACACATCCAGCGCATTGAAGATGTTAATCCGAAGATCAACGCAATCGTGCAGTTCCGACCGGAGCAAGCGCTGCAAGAGGCGCGCGCTGCCGATCAAGCCCTGGCACGTGGCGACACGCCAGGCCCTTTGCACGGGGTCCCCTTCACGGTCAAAGACTATATGGCAATCCAGGGTTTGATCAGCACCTACGGCACGCTAGGGCTGGCGAACAATTTCATGGAGCATGATTGTGAAGTGGTGACTCGCCTACGAAAGGCGGGCGGGATCGCTCTGGGCAACACCAACATGGCGGAGTTTGGGGCGTCGATAGAGAGCGACAATCTGATCTATGGGCGGACAAACAACCCCTACGATCTAGATCGGTTTCCAGGTGGGAGTAGTGGAGGCGAAAGCGCCATTATTGCCGCCGGAGGATCCCCCTTGGGTGTCGGTGGCGATTCTGGTGGCAGCATACGAGAACCGGCACATTACTGTGGAATTGCTGGGATCAAGCCAACGACAGGGCGGATTCCACGCACAGGGTTTTTGATGCAACCACGGGGAGCGACATCATTCAAAGCCCAAAACGGTCCGATGGCCCGCTACGTCGAAGATTTGATCCTGGGTCTTGAGATACTGTCCGGCCCCGATGGACACGATTCTTCCGTCTTGCCTCTGCCCCTTCATGATCCGACTGCGGTCGATCTGAAAACGCTTCGGGTTGCGTACTTTACCGATAATGGGATTGTCACTTGCACGCCAGAAGTGGTGGCCACGGTAATGAAAGCGGTTGATGCCTTCAAGCAGGCAGGTGTTGCTCTGATCGAAGAAACACAGCCGCCAGACATTGCCAGCACCTATGATTTGTATATCCGGTTATCTACCGCAGCGGGCGTTGAATCGACCCGACAACAACTGAAAGCGCTGGGAACAGAACAGGTCAGCGATTACATGCAGAAGCTGCTTACACAAATGGAGAGCCGCGGCAGCATGACGGCTGCTGAATTCGAGGCATTGACAGTGGAATGGGATCTGTTCAAAGATAAAATGCTGGGATTCATGAACGACTACGATCTGATCGTTAGCCCAACAACATCGACCCCAGCGATGCCTCACCGTTCTTCACTGGATAATCAGGAAATCCTTCAATCCTTTACTTATTGCGCGACCTACAACCTGACCGGATGGCCTGCGGCGACAGTGCGCTGTGGCAGCTCCCCGGAAGGTTTGCCAATCGGCGTACAGACTGTTGCTCGTCCCTGGCGAGAAGATGTGGCCCTGGCGGCAGCCCTTTACTTAGAAACGACATTTGGCGGATATACGCGGCCCACTCTATGAGGTGTTTCTGTTGCCCAATGTTGAAAGAGAGGTGTTCAGCATGTGAATACAGTTTCTGGGGTAGTGCACGTGGCACCGTCCAACGATCTCAAGGCGATGCAAGGTGTCCTCGAGCCCTGCGTGGCCAAAGTCGCATTGCATCTGCTCAACCACAAGCGTGAGGTTGGTCGCTTCGCTTGGTGAAATAGAACAAGGACGAAAAATGGATTTCAAGAAACTGGAATATTTCATCTTTGAAAAGATGTCGGACATGAACACGGCGGGTATCAGCATGGCGCTCGTCGAGGATGATGAAGTCGTCTGGTCGCGTGGGTTCGGTTTCCGCAGCGTAGCGAAGAGGCTGCCTGCGACGCCGGGAACTGTCTATGATGTCGCCTCTGTGACCAAGAGCTTCACAGCCGTCGCTATTCTACAACTGCAAGAACAGGGCAAATTAAGTCTGGAGGACCCAGTTGCGAAATTCATTCCTGAATTTCACATCAAACCCTTCGGCGAGACGATCAAGCTCAAGCACCTATTGACCCATACTTCTGGGCTGCCGGGATTGGGATCGTCAACGCGGATGAAATCGGTAATCGGGACACGAAAAGATCTGATGCCCCTTGTCACAGTTGAGGATTATTTACTCTTCTTGAAAGACGCGCAGCATTGGGCAGTCGCAAAACCGGGTGAACGATACCTCTATTCCAATGAAGGCTATGCCCTGCTGAGTAAAGTGATTCAGGAGTGTAGCGGGACCCGCTTTGAGGATTACATCAAAGCACACGTTCTCACCCCCCTTGGCATGACGCGTTCCTACTTTTCCAGAGCGGATGTGGAGGCTGATCATGATGCGGCAACGCTCTATGCGCTTGTGGAGGGCCGGCTCGTTCCAAAGCCTTATCTCTATACCCACGTAAATTCATTCACCGGCCTTGTCACCAATGTGCTTGATTTGACGAAATATGTCTCGATGCTCATCAACCGAGGCACTTACCAGGGCAATCGTGTGCTTTCACCGCAATCCGTAGAAGCAATGATCACGCCGCAAATCAGCACGCGAGGACAGTTGGATTCCGAAGTCAGCAACGGATACGGCTATGGGCTGGATATAATCCCCGGTTTTCTGGGACATACGCTCGCTGGGCACGGTGGATGGATAGATATTTCGACGGCCTACATGGGCTTTCTACCAGAAAAACGAATCGGGGTCGCAGTTTTAGCCAACGGCGCTGCCTATGTGCCGAACTTTATTGCGATGTATGGTCTGGCGATGATGCTTGGTGAAGATCCTAACGCGCTGCTATTTATCGAACGGGATCGGATGCTGAACGAACTAACAGGAACGTATCATACCTATATGAACACGATTGGGGCGCAAGTCAGTCAGATAGGCGGCTCGCTCATGCTTGAGCTTCGCTATGAGGAGCACCGAGGTGTAATACTACCCCTTACTCCGGATACGCTGACCGAGAAGCACCGCTTGTTCTTTACGATGTCTCTTACCTCCCGGGTCACTGTGGAATTTACTATAGAGAAGGGTCGGGTTGAGCTGGTGTATGAGCGTTTCTTGTTCCGGAAAACCTTACCGGCATAAGCGACAAGATGGACTTCAACATTGCTGAATTCAACATCAATAACGTGCCCACTCTGGCCGCGAATTTGCCGATGGTGATGTTCGAATACGCCGTGCCGCTGTTGACGGAATGGTGGATTGGCGGCTTTCCCGCGCTGGTCATCACGCTCGTCGTCATCGCCGTAACCCTGATCGGCGACAGCCTGAACGATTTGCTTTATCAAAAATGAATCATGGCAATTGAAGTGGACCTGAGGGGACTCGAACCCCTGACCTCTACAGTGCGATTGTAGCGCTCTCCCAACTGAGCTACAGGCCCGCCGCGCGCGAGTATAACAGTGCGGCGCCCACCCGCGCTAGCCTGCGCTTTGACCTTCAGCCACCTCTTGGCGTTTGTCATTTCCACTCAACCCAAGTGAGGATGCACTGGGTTCTCAATCCCCGCCCGCGTGCCAATTTGTGTTATAGTGCGTCGTATGAATGGCAAAACGAGGCGTTGGCCCGGCAAATTCATCATCGGCCTGACGGGCAATATCGCCGCGGGGAAGAGCTCCGTTTCCGCTTTGCTCGATGAGCAACCGCTGGTCAGGGCGCTGGATGCGGACCTCGTAGCGCGCGAGGTGTTGCAACCCTCGGGTGAGTGTTATGACACGGTGCTGGACGTCTTTGGTCGGGATATCCTCCTCGACAATGGTAGCGCGCGCCCACCCATCGACCGCCGGCGGCTGGGGAGCATCGTTTTCAACGACGAAGATCGTCTCCGCCGGCTGGAAGCGCTCACGCATCCCGCAATCCGCCGCATCCTGACCGATCGCATCAACGCCAGCGCCGAGCCCATCATCGTCCTAGAGGCGATCAAGCTGCTCGAAAGCAGCCTGCGTGACGAGTTGGATACCATCTGGGTGGTGGACGCGTCGGAGGAGGTTCGGCGGCAGCGTTTGCAATCCACCCGCGGGTTGAGCGCTGAGGAAGCGCGCCAGCGTATCGCTGCGCAGGCGCCGCAACGCGATAAACTTGCACAAGCCGACCTTATCATCCAGAATGATGGCTCCTGGGAAGAAACGACGACCCAGGTAACGGCGGCCCTCGCGCCGATTTTGGAGCGCTATGCAAAGCGTGGCAGAATTCAGAGCGTGGCGCTCGCTCGATGAGCGGAAGTTATAGGGAAGAAAGAGGCGAGACGATGCTGGATAAATGGCTGGCTCGGTATCTGGAAACAGGCTTTGGGCGCTGGTCGAACGAGCACCCGCGCATCCTGGCCTGGCTCGTCCTGGCGATCGGGATGGTGCTCTTGTTGGCTTATGAAGGGCGCGATGTGGGCCTCTTGATGGGGCAATGGTTGGCGCTGGTGGTCGCAACATTCCTCGTCGCCGGTCTTTGTATTTGGATCATCACCTGGGAAGACGACGAAGAAGAAGAGAGCGCCGAACAAGGGGTTTAGGGCACGCGGAAACTGACTTCGTAAGGCGGTTGCACGAAATTGCCGTCCCAACCCACGACGACCAGGCGCAACTGATAGTCGCCCCTCGGTAGCAATGGCAGCCATTCCAGCTGGCCTTCGTAGGTAGGCTGGCTGTGGATGTCACCCAGCGTAATCCAATCCGAATAAGGACCACCTCGCAGTTCCAACTTGAAATAATGCGCCTGCTCTTGCGCAAATTGTGCGCTGCCTAAGATGGCCATGCCGCCGCTGACCACTTCTCCTGCGTAAGGTTGACTGATGTAGGCCGTGACGATTTGGCCGACCTGGCTGCGGGCGAGAGCAATCAATTCTGGCGTGCAGACGATGGTCGGCAGAAAGGCGAGGCCGTTTTCGCGGGCGAAGCGTTCGGCGGCGGCGGCATCACCCGCGTTGGGCGGTGGCGCGAGGAAGAGGCGGGTTTGCGCCCCTGGCGCGCTCGCAGCTAAGGAGCGCGGCAGCTGGCAATATAGCGGCGGCGGCGGCGCCTCGGCGGCGGGTACGCCGAAATCGATCGCCGCGCCCACTGGTTCTGGAAGCGGTTGCGCGCGCAGCGAATAGACGCTCGGCGAAACTTCTGTCAGATCCACTTCGCTGGGTGGTCTGGGGTCACGCGGAGCGGTGGCAGGAATATGCAAGCGGCCCTGCGCATCGGGGCGCGCGGGCGGTGTGTCCAAAAACCATTCGGACGTCGTCGCTGAGCAATGCGTGGCAGGCTCCAGCAAGCGCCTCACATCACAGACGCGCTGCAAGGTCATCGCGCCGGGCGGGGCGGATTGCTCGGGGCGGAGCGCACCCTGGCTATCGGCGAAGCGGGTGAGGAGATCCGCATCGTCGTAGATGCCGCGCAGGATCGCGTTCCAGATCGGCGCTGCGCCGCTGAGCCCGCTCGTATTGCGCATCGGCTCGCCACGCGTGTTGCCCACCCAAACGCCGACTGCCACATTTGCTGTAAGGCCGACCGTCCAGTTGTCCTTGAAATTATCCGTTGTGCCGGTCTTGACGGCGGCATTCAACGTCGGGATATACAGCGCACTCTCGGCGCCCATAGCCGGCGCGCGCGCCGCATTGTCGCTCAGGATATCGCGGATGAGGAAGGCGATACGCGCGTCCAGGACGGCCGGGCCGCCGCTGCGCTCAAGTTGGCTGGGCGCGAGTAGTGAGCAATAGCCTGGACGCTCCGCCGCCGGGGTCGCCTGGCAATCAGTCAGCATCGCCGCCGTAATCGGTTGCCCGCGCGGACAGCCTTCATCCAGTTGATAGATGATGTAGTCGGCAACGTTCAGAATGCAGCGGATGCTCTGGGTGGGCAGGAGCTGCCCCTGATTGGCGAAGACGGTGAAAGCGCGCGTCAATTCCAGCGGGGTAATTTCGCCGCCGCCCAGCGTGAGCGAGAGGCCGTATTGGCTCGCGTCTTCGCTGAGCGAATCGATGCCGAAACGTCGCAATGTCTCCAGCAAGTTCTCTACGCCTAGCGCGCGCAGCGTTTGCACAGCGGGGATGTTGTAACTGTTGGCGAGGGCGGCGCGCAAGGTCATCGGCCCATGGAAGCGGCCGTCGTAGTTGCGCGGTTCGTAATCTGGCTGACTGGGGAGGGCGATGCGCGTTTCCGTATCCCAGAGCAGCGTGCCGGGCGTGAGCACCTGGCGTTCGAGCGCGGCAGCGTAAGTGATGGGCTTGATGGCGCTGCCGGGTTGGCGCGCGCTCGTCGTCACGTTCACCTGTCCATCAACGACATGCACGCGCCGGCAACGTCCACTATCGTCGGATTCATACGCCACCAGGCCCTCTGCCGGCGTCAGCTCATGGCTGTAAAAATTGGCGCTACCGACCATCGCCAGGATCTCGCCGCTGCTCGGTTTAAGGATGACGGCCGCGCCATTGCCGATTTGCCGCGCAGCGCCCTGGCAGATCTGGGCGACGATCGCCTCCTGAGCCAGCGCGTTGAGGCGCGTATCGAGCGTGCTATAGACGCGCAAACCACCAAAGATGGGCACCCCATCGGGCGTGACGAAATCAGGCTCGTAGCCCAACCCGCGCAACTTTGCCTCCATCTCGCCGAGCAAATGGATGGTGAAATGCGGCGCTTCGAGGCGGATGGCATCCTCCTGGAAAATGAGGCCCGCGGCGTTGATGTTTTCATGCTCGGCTGGCGTCAGGTAGCCACTGGTCACCATCGCCGAAAGCACCACCTGCCAACGTGCACGTACGGATTCCTGGGTGGGCGGGTCGGGCGAGAGAGGGTCCAGATCCGCTGGCGCTTGCGGTAAGCCGGCGAGCAAGGCCGCCTCGCCGACACTGAGCGCGCTCACATCCTTGCAGAAGAAGGTTTGCGCCGCTGCCTGCGCGCCATACGCCAGGTTGCCGAAGTAGATTTCGTTGATGTACATTTCCAGGATGTCGTTTTTGGAATAGCGCCGATCTAGCGCCAGGGCGAGCACGATTTCCTCTGCCTTACGGCGAATGCTGCGTTCGGCGCGATATTCGGCGGAGAAGAGCACGTTGCGCACGAGTTGTTGGTGGATGGTGCTGCCGCCCGGCGCGCGGCGATCGCCAGCGATGAAGCGCCAGGTGGCTTGTAACGTGGCGGGGATGTCGATGCCGAAGTGGCGGTAGAATGCCTCATCTTCGGTAGCGACCGTCGCTTCCAGTAGCGAGTCGGGCATCTGCTCCAGCGGGACATGTTGCCGGCGCCCTTCGCCGAAGACTTCGTAGAGCAATTGTGGTTCGTCGCGGCGCGGCGGGGTGGCGCCGCAGGTATTGCTCGCGGAGAGCCCATCAGCGAAATCACGCGCATAGATGAAAGTGCTCTCGAAGCCGCGGTATTCGGCGAATTCAGCCAGGCGCACATCGACGAGCGCATCCAGCCGCGCATACGCCAGAGCGCCAACGGCCGCCGTCACCAGCGTAAGCATGCCGCAGCTGAGCAGGATGAACAGGGCGATGAACCAGAGACAGCCACGGTGGCGGGCTGGCGGTGACGGTGGGGCAGCCGCAAGGGGCGATTCAGTGGGCGCTTTGGGCGGTGTGGCAGCGCGCGCGCGTGGCTGGCGGATGGGTTGTTGCGCGGGGCGAGAAGCAGCGCGCGATTGCGAGGCGGCGCCTTTGGGGGATTGCTGCTCGTTCTTGGCTCGGCCTGGCGCGTTCATCACGAATCGCAGGATAGCATAGACCACCGCCCGCGCTGGTAGATATGCTCATCCGTTTGACAGCGACTGCGGCCGCGTTTATCATCGGCCCCATAATATGGCACGACGAATGGAGTGCATCATATGCCCAGAATAACGGTAGAAGGCAACGGTAGCTTTGAAGCGGAATCCGGCCAGCGTTTGTTGGTCGCTTTGCTGGAAAACGGTGTCGATATCCTGCATCGTTGTGGTGGCAACGCCAAATGCACTACCTGCCGCGTAGAATTCATTAGCGGCGAACCCGCGCTGCGCACCGAAGCGGAATTGAAACGCCTGACCGAAAAACAAGAAGATCAGGGCCTGCGCCTGAGCTGCCAGATCGCCTGTGAAGCGGATATGGAATTGCGCGCGCTGTTGCGATTCACTAGTAGCGGCCTCGATGATCCCGGCCCGCCGCCCGAAGTCACGATCCAACCCGACCCGGTGTGGATCAGGCGGGAGTGATCGTCCAGCGCAACACGCGCACGCTGGAATTGGCGTTCACGAAGAGCGCCGGCAATAATTCCCCTGAAATGGATATGAGTCCGCCGAGCGGCGTCTCGTTGTAGTAAGCGCGCACGGTGCCGGCGGATGGATCCAGCCGCAGTGAAATGCGAGCGATCGGCACAGCCTGCTGATAGATTTCCCTCAAGATGTATTGGTCGCCAGCGTATAGGGTGAGCTTGATGGTACCGGCGCTGGCCGGTTGCGCGAGCAGGCTGACGGCTGGCAATGCGTTGTCGGTTGCTCGCAAGCGCAAACCGAAGCCCGTCACTGCCGCCTCTGCCTGGTAACGAAATTCGGCGGATACCGCGCGATAATCGATTCCGCTCAGTGATGTCAGATCAGTTACGGTGAGCGCGACCTCAGCAGCGGCGCTCGCGCTCGTTGCCGCAAGTGCCCAGCCTTCACCCGCACCCAATGGACGCAAAGAGTCAAAAGGTCCCTCATCGGCGCTGGCGAGCCATGAAAGCACATCAATTTCGGAGTTGAGCGCGGCGCGCGGGGTGCTTGCCACCGGCAGGCTGGTTGGCGCGCTCTCTTGTACGACGCGCTCATTTTCACCCATCCGGACCAATAGGGCCACAACAATGGTTAGCGCGACGGCCACGATGGTGCCGGCGAACACAAATGCCAGTAAGCGGCGCGCATGTATTGGTTTGGGTCTGGATGTTTCCTGAACAGAGGTGGCTTCAGGCTCTGCGAGCGCATCGTCATATTCGTTTTCATCCTGCGCGCGCGGCGGGCGACTGAAAACGTAACGAGCGGGAGTGGGTGGACTGGTGGCTGGAATTGCTGTTGATCTAGCTGTTGACGAGACCAAATCTGTTGGCGAGTTAGCAGGTTCGGTGAATTCGGGCGCGCGGTCTGTCAGCTCGAACCAGCGCTGGAATAGGGGCAGGGCGGGGTGCTGCGCGATGTGCGGGCTGCGCAGCAATTCTTCCAATTGCGCCAGGATTAGGCTGCGGCGCCCACCGCTCGTCAGCGCTTTGGCGAAAGCCTCACTCGTCTCGTGCCAGGCGTTGACCGTGTGAGAATACGTTTCGCCGACCAGGCTGCGGGAACTATTCAGTAGTTGGCGGGTGACGGCGCACAATTCGTCGCTCGTAGTATCGGCTCGACGCGAAAGGGCGCGCAACTGGGCGAGCGATTCGATGAGCGTCTGGCTGGCCCGCACGAGGCTTTGCAACCAGGCGCGGTAGGGACCGAGGTTGAATTGGCAGGCGCGCTCGGCGGCGGCCGCGGCTTCTTCTGCACGCGCCAACGAATCGCGCGCCGCAGCAAAATCCGCCCGCCCCCAAACCTCAAGCGCGGCCCGCATGGCGTCGAGGCTAACGGTGGCGGCGGCGAGTTGGTCGGCTCGGGGGTGAGCGCTCAGGTAATCGTGGCTGGCGCCCAATTGCGTGATACCGTGCGCGCCGTTCAGCTGATTGAGGCGGGTGGCAGCTTCCCATAATGTCTCGCGCGCAGCCAGCAGCTGCATTAGGGAGCGATTGGTGGGATGGGCGGCAGCCAACAGGCATTGACCCGCCGCCTGTCGCCAATCTTCGGCGGCCGCTGCATCGTTTTCATGCATGGCCAGGATGCCGTGCAGCAGGAAACGCAAATGCAGGAGGCGGGAGGCCGCTGGATCAATTTCCGCCAACGGCTCGACGATGCCGACGCGCATCGCGCGCAAATATGTGCTTCGTTGGGGGATTTGCCGCGCGAATTCATCGAGCAGCTCCCGTTCGATTGGTTGGAATTGCACCTCCAATTGTTGCAGCAACTGGCGGGCAAACGAGGCATCTTCACCCACCGAATCCGTGAGCAGATCCTGTGCCAGGCTAAGGAGGGTAGCGAGGCGTGTGGCGGCAGCCGTTTCCGAATCGTCGCGCGCTAGGCTGAGCGCCTCGGCCACGTTACTTTCGGCCGCCGCCAGGTTGCCGCGGTCATAAGCCAGCCAGCCATCGCCCAGCGCGCGTCCCCAGGCTTCGTGCAAAGCATGGCGCTGCAGGTAGTTTTCCGAAGCGAGCAGATCTTGCCAGGCTTCGAGCCAGCGCGTGAGCGCAGGGAAAAAAGGGCGGACAGCCGCGCGCATTAGTGGCAACGCCTGGTTAATACTGCGCCGATCTCCGCGTGTCAGCGCTGTCGTGAGGTCCTGCCAATGCTGTTTTGCCTGCGCGTAAGCGGAGCGCTGCGCTTCCAGGCGTTTGTCATCTGTGAAGATGTGGATCGCGGCCAGGGCCTCGGATTGCCGCCGCAACCAGAGTGCCAGGTCGCGGCTGTCGTCGATCGGGGCATAACGCTGCGCTTCTTCTTCGTGGTGGGCCAGCGCGCCCAGTTGCTGTTCGATGATGGGCCAAGCGCGCGCGTGCTGGTCTATCTGCTGGCAGCGCGCCAGGTCATCCAGGGCAGCTGTCGGCGCGACGCTCGCCTTAGACGCCATTTTCCGCAGCGTCTCGGCGAGCGTCGCGGCTGCGGCTCGTACGCGTTCCAGGCAGGCGTGCAGTTCCGTATCCACCAGCTCGGCATCTTCACCTAAAGACGCGCAAGCCGCGGCGGCCGTCTCGTATGCGGCAGCCAGGTGCGCCAGCGTCGGTCGCTGTTGATTGAGCGCGCTCTCCAGATCATCGATGAGTAATTGCAGGCGTGAATTTGCGCTCTCTTGCAATTCCTGGTGCAGCCGAAAGAGCGGCGGCCGCAAGAATTCCCCTGCTGCCGGAGTTACAGCTTGCAGGCGCTCCGCCAGCAACCAGCAGGTCACGCCCGGTTCCGCGTTTGCGTCGCTCGCGATTAACGCTTCGACCGCTGCTCGGCTCTCCCCCACTGCTAGCGCTTCGCAGGCAATAACGATCGACGCGGGCAATGGCGCGAGAATATTGGCGCGTTTTTGCAAGAAGCGGACGCACTCGCGCAGACTGGTGACTACCGATCGCTGTTCTTTGCTAGCGCCATCCAGTAGTGTCGCGAGTCGCTCTTCGGATGTCTGCCAATCGCCCGCGGATAGCGCCAGCAGGAGAGCCCGCATATGTTCATCGTAGGCGAGCTCGGCAGCGCGGGCCGCGAACTGATCGCGCAAGGCGTTCGCGGTGGGCTCGGACGGATCCGCAAGCCAGAGCGGCTCGAGCTGCGCGCGCGCGGAGCTCAACTCTGTTGCGGACATCGTTTCGGGTGGTTGGGCGGTTAGTTCACGGATGGCTGCTTCTTGTTGCTCTGCTAGCGGTTTGCGATAAGCGGCGAGGGCGGAGCGCAGGTCGGCGAACGACGTATAGCGGTGTTGGCGATTGGGGTGACAGGCGCGAGTGATGATGGCGCGCAGGTTTTCGTCCAGAACGTTGGCTTCCGTACCAAAATCCAACACGAATTCCTTATTGGCAGCCCGCGGCAGCTCCGGCGCGCGCCCTTTGGTGAGCATGTGGAAGAGCCAGGCGCCGACCTGTGCGATGTCGCTATGGGGGCCGACGCGTCGATCATTCGGTGGCGCTTCGTCAAAAAAGACGGCGTTGCCCCAATCGATGACGGTGAGGCGACGCTCTTGCCGCAGCCAAAAGAGATGGCGCGCGGCCACGTCGTTATAAGCGACGCCATGTTCGTGCGCGTACCGCAAGAGGTCGAGCAATTGGTCGACGATGTGCAACAGTTCGAGCAGCGCTTGTGGCTGGCCCGTTGCGCTCTGCTGGCGCACTTCTTCCGAGAGCACGTCGCCGCGCGCGCGCTCGAGCACGAGGTAGAGGTGGCGCGCGCCGCTAACGGCAAAATAATCGCTGCGCAACAAGAGGATAAGGGCGGGATGCCCGGCCAAATGGCGCAGGGCGCGCCTTTCGGTGAGCAGATTGGCTTCCTGGCGGCCGCGGATGGGCGGCGCGTCGCGCGGCACAGGGCGCTTGATGATGACCGGGCGCTCGCCATCCGCCATATCGTAGGCTTGAATGACCTCGCCGGAGCTGCCACGCGGGAGGATGTGCTCGCAGCGGTAGCGTTCTTCGAAGAGATAAGCCAAGCGCACGTCTTCCTATTCTGCGGATGGGCCATTGTAAACAGGCGCGCCACCGCCACGCAAGCAACACCTCCGGGGTTGCGCGCTAACTTTGTAGGAGGCGCTCGCAGCTCCCGACGAAACGGTCCGCGCTTTGTCCGATGCTGAAATGAGCCTCAATGTGTCGGCGGCCGGCGCCCCCCATCCTAGCGCACAGGTCCGGATCGCCCAGGAGGCGCAGCACTCGCTCGGCATACATGGCGGCGTCGCGCGGTGGCACGAGGAAGCCTGTTTCGCCTTCCAGAACCGTTTCTTGCGGGCCACCCCGATTCGTGCTCACGACCGGGATGCCACAAGCCATCGCTTCGAGGTTGGCTATGCCATAGCTTTCGAAGCGTGAAGGGCAAACAGCAATATCAGCAGCGGGGTAAAGACGCTGCATTTCCGAGACGAAACCGGCATAGACGAGGCGCTCACGCAGAATGGGGTCCGCCTTTGTCGTGTCCAGGATGTGGCGCTGGTAGGCAGCGTCAGCCGGATGCTGTAAATTCTCGCCGGCGACGAGGAAACGCGCCGTGGGAATTTGTGCAGCGACGATGCGCGCGATCTCCTGGAAAGTATCATGTCCCTTCACATCTTGGAAACGACCCACGTGCAAGACCAGCGGCGCATCCTCTGCAAAGCCATATTGGCGGCGGATGGCTGCGCGCTCTGCGGCATCCTGTACTGGCTGGAAGCGGCTCGTATCCACGCCCGGGTGGAGCACACACATGCGTGGCGGTGACATGAAGGGCTGATCGCCTAAGAAGCCGCGACGAGCGGCTTCCGATAATGAAAAATGAAGGGCGATGCCTCGGAAGAAAGCGCGTTGCCAGGGCTTCGGGTGGAACCACCAACCCATGCAGTTCCAGATGCAGGAGATGCCCACTTCCCGCGTGGCCGCCGCGGCATAAGGCAGGCTGTGGTAATCGGCGTGCACGATCGTTGTTGCTTCGTTGCGAAGGACAGCGGCGAAGCAGCCCACGGTGGTGGAGCGCGCGGCGAGCGCTGGCACAAAATAGACCGAGGCCGGACGGAAGGGGATGATATGTGTTTTTTGTCCCAGTTGCCGCCAACGCTTCGCGAATTCACCCTCCTCGCGCACGAGCAATTGTGCCTCAATGCCGCGCCGCGTTAGCTCTTCCGCCAGTGTTAGTTGGATCGTCTCGCCACCGCCCAGACCACTATATGCGGACGTGAATAGAAATTTCATGTTGGTCATTATAGCAGTGCTCAAGGTGTCTTAAACGAAACGGGGGTATACCAGGCGATTCTTTGGCATACCCCCGCGTGGAATCTGTGATGCAGGTGCTTCTAGTTATCCAGTTCGTCGACCCACTCGTTCGCGGCCAGTTCCAGTTCTTCGACAACTTCTGCCGGATCACGCCCGTTGAGCGTGACGTCGGCATAGGCTTCACCGAGCAAGCCGCGCACCGGGCTGAAGGAAGCCACGGGCGGGCCGCTATAGATGCGCACCGCCGGATCCGAGAGGATGTCGTTGGCTTGCTGGAAGAAGGGGAAGAACGCCTCGTTGCGGAAAGTGTCGATACTCAGCGAATCGCTCAGTCCCGTCATCGTCGGGAAGTAGCCGGTGTTGCTGGCCCAGATGATCTGAGATTCAGCTAGGGCAAGGAACTTGAGGAAGAGCCAGGAAGCCAGTTGCTCTTCCGGCGTGGAGACGAGCACCGAGATGCTGGGAAGGAAGACCTGCGCCGTTCGCTCGCCACCAGCGTCTACCGGCGGCAAAGTCGTGATGACCCATTCCAGATCCACACCGCCGTTCTCGACACTCGTGTTGATATCATTAATGACGAAAGGCGCGCCGGCCGTGCTGCTGAGCGCCATCGGGTTCAGGTAGAGCGCGAAGTCGCCCGTATTCTGATACCTCTGGTCGAAAAAGTAGCCGCAACCATCATCAAACAGTCCCTTGACGAAGCTGAGCGCGGCGATGACTTCGGGGGTATTGAAGGTATACAGCCCCGTTTCGCGATCGTAGATATCACCGCCGTGGGCGATGATGAAGCTTTCCATTTCCGAAGATCCACCAGCGAAGGGGAAGCCCTGTACGTCTTCGCCATTGGGGCCCGTGTGTTCGGCGGCGGCGCATGCGAGATCGCGGAATTCCGCCAGCGTGCTAGGGAGGCCATCGAAGCCTAATTCAGCGGCCATGGTCAGGTTCAAGAAGAGCAATTGCGCGGAGATCTGGTTCGGCCAGACCACGCGTGAGCCATTCGCAAGGACACCGGTATTCAGGATGCCTTGGTTCAAGCCAGCCGCTTCTTCCGCGCTGAAGCCCCAGGTCGCATCGTTGTAGTAATCATTGAGGTTGACGACGACGCCTTCACTATTCCAGTTGGCCGCAGCGTTGGCATAGGCGGCGGCGAGGTTCGGCAGCTCCCGGTTGAGGATGGCGCCAGACATCGCCTGTTCGATTTCGCCGTAACCGCCCTGGAAGTTGGCTTCGACCGTGATGCCCCATTCATTGGTGGCGTTAAACTCTTCCGCCAACTGACCCATGATTTCTAGTGTAGCGCCACCGCTATATTGGTGCCAGTAGGTGATCGTGACGCCGCTCGGGTCGATGCTGCTCATATCCTGCGCGGCGAGGACGCCGACGCTCAACATCAGCGCCAGCAGGGTGAAGCTGAGCCAGAATTTACGCATGATTCCTGTTCTCCTTTTGCAACTGGACGTAGGTGGTGCTTATGCCAGCGGATCGGACAGAATTTGCGCGCGATACGGGGCGCGACACCCGAGGGCAGCTAACCCTTCAATCCGGTTTGCGCGATTCCCTCCGTGAATTGTTTTTGCGCGATAAAGTACATCAGGAGGATCGGAACAATCATCATCACAGAAGCGGCCATTTGCAAGTGGAAATCTCCCGGCGCGCCGCTAATCACAAAAGTCGTCAACCCCAGCGCGATGGGCCGCCAGCTCGCGTCCTGCGTAACCAGCAAGGGCCATTGCAACGCGTTCCACGAACCGATGAAAGAGAGCAACACTACAGTCATGATCGGCGCACGCGAGAGCGGGATGACCACGCGCAGCATGAAGCGCAGATGCCCCGCGCCATCGATTTGCGCCGCGTCCCATAGCTCGCCTGGGATTTGTGCGAAGAATTGCCGCAATAGGAAAATGGTGAAGGCCGTTGCGAAGAAGGGCACCGTCAAGGCCGGCCAGTTGTTCGTCCAGCGGCAGACATCGCCACAGACTGCCTCGCCCAGACGACTCAGCCAGGTTACCGTCAACAGATTGGGCACCAACGTGACGATGCCGGGGATCATCATCGTCGAGAGCATCACGCCGAAGAGCACATTCTTGCCCAGGAATTTCATGCGGGCGAAGGCGTAGGCGGCGGGAACGCAAAATAGCAGTGTACCGATGACGCTGATGCCGGTGATGCGCACACTGTTCCAGATGTAGCCGCTGAAATCGAAGCCGGCCAGCCAACGCGAGCCGCGGAAGACGGGCTCGCCACTCATGGCGCTCAGGTGCGCATCCAGCTCCGCATCCAGCGCGCGGAATTCGACGGCGTATTGTGGGCCGCCGATGAAATTGCCGCTGGCGAGCGCGTCCGGGTAATTTTGCAACTGGAGGGAGCTGGGCAGCAAGTGACCGAGCGAGGCTTCGCTTTGTGTCATGAAGGAGGTGCTCAACATCCATAGGAAGGGACCGATGGAAAGCAGCATCCCCAGCGTGAGCGCGATATAAATCAAGATGCGCCCGATGGGCAGCGGCCGGCGCGGCCGCTGTTGACGGGCCTCCATGGCGGCGAGCGTGGGTATCGTCGCCGCGCGGGCCGCCGAGGCGCTCACCGTCATGCTCTCAACCATAAAACACGCGTCTACCCGCGACCTGGTTCTGCGCGACGGTCAGCAAGAGAATAATGAGGAAGAGCACGAAGGCCATCGCCGCGCCGTAGCCATATTGTGGACGCGTGTTGCGGATCGTCTCAAACATGTAGATGCTGGCGGTATCCACCGCGCGCGAACTGGCCGGCGTGCGCATGATCCAGAGTTGCGTGAAGGCCTGGAAGGTGCCGATGATGGCGATGAGCGAGAGGAAGAAAGTCGTCGGCGAGAGTAGCGGCAGTGTGATGTGGCGGAAGATGCGCCAGCCGGAAGCGCCGTCGATGCGCGCCGCTTCGTATAGCTCGGATGGGATATTGCCCAGCCCGGCGAGGAAGACGACCGTATCAAAGCCGATATATGTCCAGGTGGTATACAGCATGATGACGACGAGGGCCAGGCTCGGGCCCGCCAGGATTTCTGGTATGCCGGAGCCGAAGAGTAGCTCGAAGACGCCCGTCGGCTCTTGCAACCATTTCTGCGCGCTCAAGCCCAGGGCCTTCAGGAGGTTATTCAGAGTGGAATTCTGCGCCTGCCCGAAAAGCACCTTGAACACCACCGCTGTCGCCGCAAAGGGCATGATATAGGGCAGGAAATACACAAGGCGAAAGAATTCTTTGCCGCGGATGTTCTGGAAGAGCAAATAGGCTAGCACCAGGCCGATGCAGAGCTGCACCGGCACTGTGCCGAAAGAGAACATCGCCGTGATGCCGAAGCCACGCAGCAACTCGTCATCCGCTGCCTGCAATGCGACGGGCAGCTCGACGACGAGCAGGTAGCCACCCAAAAGGAGCGTAAGGGCCGCAGCGGCCTGCAATAGGTAACTGCGGTCTTCGTGGCTGCGGTGTGCGCGCTGCCAGAGGCGATAGGCGAAATACACCAGGATGACGCCGCTGCTGATGAGGATGAGTTGTGTCCAGATGGGCAATTCATAAATCGGTGGTGTCTTTGGCGCGGGCAGCCGCAAACCGGCGAGCGCTTGGGCCATCGCGAGCAGAGCGCCCCAGAGCGGCAGCCTGCTCGTCGCGCGGCCCACGGCGGCGAGCAGTTCACGATAGGTCGTCCAGAGCATCCAGCCGGCGGTCGCCAGTGTCAGCAGGAAGAGCACGGAACGATTGAAATGCGCTAAGACGCGCTTGTAATTCCGCCGCCAGAGGGTGATGTTGCCGATGACAGCGACGATGGTGAGGATAAGCGCCAGGTTGCCCGCGTGGGTGACTTCCTCGAAGCGGAAGCTGCGCAAGAATTCGCCGATGAACTCGGCGGCGCTATGGCGACCAGGAGGGAGGCGGCGCGGCGAATCCACCACCAGCGGCAAGGAGAGCAGCAACCAGTTGCCGATACTGATCGCTCCGATACTGAAGAGCGCGGCGGGGAATAGACTAGTGAGCCAGGCGCGCGCATGCTCGGCCTCGTTGAGCAGCCGTCGCAACAAGCGCGCGCTCAGGTAAAGCAGGCCGATCGATATCCAAAAGAAGAGCACGAAGGCGAAATCGCCCAGCGCTTTTTCGTAATTCGCCAGGCCGTTGTATTCCTCGGGAAAAATGCTCCATTCGTGCACACTGACGAAGAAAGCGAACACCACCGGGAATACGTTGAAGATGAAGATCAGCGCCGCCGCTGGCAACAGGAAGAGGTAGGCGGCGATATTCTCGCGCAGGACGCGCATGCGAATACCGGGCAGGCGCGGAAACGCAATCGTGGGCTGGGCTTTCCTCAGTGCGCTGACCATTCACCCACCTGCGCCACTTTACAGGTCGCGGTTCGCGACGGGCAGAAGCGTGACTAAGGGCAATTTTATCAGATGTCGCTACATTCTTCAAAAGGCCGCGTTGCTACCCTATGGCCGCTATATTAACATCGAGTGAAATGGGGTTGGGGGAGGGACAATGCGCGAGCCCTGGTATCGCAACGCCGTGTTTTATGAGTTGTACCTGCGCGCCTTTCAGGATGGTGATGGGAATGGCCATGGCGATTTCCGTGGCTTGCGCCAGCGCCTGGATTATTTACAGTGGCTCGGAGTGGATTGCGTCTGGCTGTTGCCCATTAACCCTTCGCCCCTGCGTGATGATGGTTACGACATCGCCAGTTTTTACGGCATCCATCCTGACTATGGTTTGTTGGAGGATTTCCAGCTCACCGTCGAGGAGATTCACCGTCGGGGTATGCGCATCATCGTCGACCTCGTCCTGAATCACACTTCGGATGAGCATCCCTGGTTTCAAGAAGCGCGGCGTTCGCGAAATTCACCCCTGCGCGATTGGTATGTATGGAGCGATACGGACCAGCGGTATGCCGACGCGCGCATCATCTTCCTCGATACCGAACGCTCGAATTGGGCCTGGGACGAAGCGAGCGGCCAATTTTATTGGCACCGCTTTTACAGCAGCCAGCCGGATTTGAATTATGAGAATCCAGCCGTGCGGGCAGCGATGAAAGATGCGCTGCGCTTCTGGCTGCGTTTGGGGGTCGATGGTTTTCGCGCCGATGCCGTGCCCTATCTCTTCGAGGAAGAAGGCACAAACTGCGAGAATTTGCCGCGCACGCACGATTATTTGCGCGAATTGCGGACGATGTTGGCCCAGGAATATCCTGATGCCATCCTGCTCGCCGAGGCCAATCAGTGGCCGAATGAAGTCCGCGAGTATTTCGGCGAGAGCGACGAGTTTCACCTCTGTTTCCATTTCCCGCTGATGCCGCGCATCTTCCTCGCTTTGGCGCGCGCCGATCGTCAGCCGCTGGTCGAAATCCTGGCGCAAACGCCGCCACCGCCGCCCGCTTGCCAATGGGCGACCTTCCTGCGCAACCATGACGAACTGACGCTGGAGATGGTCAGTGAAGAAGAGCGGCAATATCTATGGTCTCACTATGCGCCGCGGCCCGAGCAGCGCCTGAATTTGGGCATCCGCCGCCGATTGGCGCCGCTGCTCGGCAATGATCGCCGGCGCATCGCGTTGCTCTATTCGCTATTGCTGACGCTACCTGGCGCGCCGGTACTCTATTATGGCGACGAAATCGGCATGGGCGAGGATTTGCGCCAACCCGACCGCAAAGGGGTGCGGACGCCGATGCAATGGGAGGCGGGTGCCAACGCCGGCTTTTCATCCGCGCCGGCCGCGCAGCTATACGTGCCGCCCATCGCCGACGCCGAATTCGGTTATGCGCGCGTCAATGTCGCCGACCAGCGCGCTGAATCCGGCTCCTTGCTTCGAGAATTGCGGAGCCTGATCGCGGCGCGCAAGGGGATGGCCGCGTTGGCGACGGATGAGCTGCGCTGGCTCACCGACGCGCCACCGCCAGTGGCCGCCTATTGGCGCGGAGATGACTTGCTTGCGCTGCACAACCTCAGCGGCGATACCTGCGAAGTGATGTTACCGGCTGGCGAATTCGCTGATGCCCTGGAGCAGGGTGCGTCGGTCAGTGGCGCGCTCGTCTTGCCGCCCTATGGTTATCGCTGGTTGCGGCTCAGCAATTCCGCGTAGAGGGCCAGCGTTTCACCAAAGACCCGCTCCTGCGAGAACTCGGCGACGGCGATCTCGCGGCCGCGCGCGCCATAATCCCTGCGCAATTGGGGATCGGTGATGAGTCGGCGCAATGCTTCGTATAACGCGGGACGATCGCCGGGCAGGGTGAGCGCCGCGTTTTCGCCAGCGCGGGCGATCTCGCGGCAGCCCG
The DNA here is from genome assembly GCA_965237765.1 of Phototrophicaceae bacterium. Taxonomy (GTDB): domain Bacteria; phylum Chloroflexota; class Anaerolineae; order Aggregatilineales; family Phototrophicaceae; genus WTGJ01. The sequence goes on along the minus strand of OZ250157.1, from coordinate 462,720 downwards.
GGATGTCCGTCGTCACGATGGCCCGTCCGCTGGCCGCCGCTTCGAGCAAGATGCTGGGGACACCTTCGCCATAACGGCTGGGCAAACAGACGATATGAGAAGCGGCGAGCAGCGCCGGCATATCGGCCACGGCGCCGCGGTATTCCACGATACCTTCTTCTTGCCAGGCGGCCAGTTGCGCCGCGTCCACCGTCGCCGGGTTCCCCGCTTCGGGGTAGCCGGCGATGACGAAGCGCGCTTCCACCCCTTCTTCGCGCATATATTGCGCCGCCGACACGAAATCGCGAACCCCTTTCGCCCAGAGCAGGCGGCCGGCGAACAGCACCTGCGGCGGCCCGGCGGCTTCGGGCCGCGGCTCGAAGCGCCGCACATCCACGCCGGAGCCGCGGATGAGGGCAGTGCGCTCTTTCGGCACCAGGCGGCGCTTGATGAAGGCGCATTGGTCGTCAGGATTCTGGAATATGATGCGTGAATCTGGGTGCGCCAGGGCCAAGCGCAGCGGTCGGCTTATCAAGCCGCGCAGGAATATTGCTCGTCGGCTAGCGTCGCTGAAGAGATAACCCAACCCGGTTAGCGCGAAGATCAGCGCTGGTGGCTTGCGCAGATGCGCGCTCAAGCCAGCGTAGAGCACGGGCTTTATGGTCAGTGCGTGTAGAACCTGCGGGCGGATGCGGCGGGTGAGGCGGGCGCATGCCAGGAGCGCGCGCAGCTCCTGCAACGGGTTGACGCCGTGCTGTCGTAACGGCAGCGGATGAAAAGGAAAGCCAGCCGTGCGGATTATTTCCGCATTCTGCTCGTCATCGCCCGCGGCGGCGACATGCACATCATAACCAGCCGCGCGCGCCGCTTCCGCAAGGGGCAAACGATGCGTTACAAAGAAGCGCGGGATGTTGACCAGGTAGAGCAGCCGCGGCATCGGGCGCCTGCCACTCAGTTGCTGGAGAAAGGGAAGGGGCGTGTGTTTTCCACCTCGCCCTTTTGCAGCACGAAATAGGCCTGGCCGTCGTTGCCGCCCTGGCTGATGATGACCCAGCGCTCGTTCAGTAAAGCGGCCAGCTCTCCCTCAGCCGCGGCGCGGGAATCATCGTCGGTTATCGTGAATGGGACGATGCGGATTTCGACCATCATCTTTTTGCCTCCGCGAATTCTCGGTATAATGCCAGCGTTTCGGCCACCATTCTAGCGGCCGTGAAGCGCGCGGCGAAACGTTCGCGGCCGGCGGCGGCCAGGCGGGCGCGCAGTTCCGCTTCGGCGCAAAGGTGGGCCAGAGCCGCGGCGAAAGCGTCGATATCCCCCGGTGGGCAAAGCAAGCCGCTCTCGCCATCTACGACAACCTCCGCGATGCCACCCACGTTCGAAGCGAGGATGGGCAACCCGGCCACAAACGCTTCCAACAGCACCAATCCGAAACCCTCCCAGCGGCTCGGCATGAGGAGGATATCCAGCGCCGCGAGGCATTGGGCCGCGTCCGGCCGCCAGCCGAGGAAATGTACGCGCTCACGGCAAGGTAAAGCGGCGGCTTGCGCCTCCAGCAATCCACGCAGGGGGCCATCGCCGATGATGGCCAGGTGCGCGTTTTTTGGCGCGCCGCGGGCGAAGGCGGCCAGTCCGTCGCTCAGGCCTTTCTGCGGCACCAGGCGGCAGACGGCGCCAATGAGTGGGGCAGCTCGTGGAAGGCCCAATTCGGCGCGTAAATCGGGCGGCTGGGAAGGCGGTGATGCCTCCAGACCGTAGTAGATTCGTCGTATTTTCGCTGCGGGCGCGCCTTCGGTTTCGCGCACTTGTTCGCGAAGGTGCTCGGCAATGACGATGGCGAGATCCACCCGCCCCCAAAGCCGACGCAGCAGGGCGCGCAATGGCGGACGCTCACGGAAGGAATCCTGGTTGTGGCGGCTGACAAATACCCGCGGTACGCCAGCCGAACGCGCCGCCAGGTTGCCATGGATCTCGGCGTGGATCAGGTGCAGGTGCGCGATATCTGGATCTTGTTCGCGGATGGCTCGCGACAAGCGAGTGGGCAGCGATGGATCAGCGTCGTGGTAGATGGTCATGCGCTGGCTGGGGATACCACGCTGCTCGCATTCGGCTACATATTCGGTCATCGGCCGCCGCCGCTCTACCAGCAACAGCAGGCGCGCGTCGATACCTTCCCGGTGCAAGCCCTGGCAAAGCATCAGCAGATGCCGTTCGACGCCGGCGACGCGCGTGATTTTAAGGATGTGCAGGACGCGCATGAGCGGTTAGCGCGCGCGCCGCTCAGCGAACCAATCCACCGTGCGCCGCAATCCCTCCGCGAAGTCGACGCGCGGCCGATAGGATAGGCGCTGCTCCGCCTCTGTGATATCGGCGAGAGAATGGCGGATATCGCCGCGCCGCGGTTCGCTATGGATGGGCGCGATCTGGGTACCGAGGATGTCGTTGAGCTGGGCGACCAAATCGAGCACGCGAATGCGCGTGCCCGTGGCGATATTGAGCGTGAGGCCGCTGATATCCGGCGCCCGCGCGGCGAGCATATTGCCATCGACGACGTTGGCTACGAAAGTGAAATCGCGCGATTGCCGGCCATCGCCGAAGATGGTCGGCCCTTGGCCAGCCAACATGTCACATACAAAGCGTGGGATGACGGCGGCGTATTCCGAATCCGGGTCTTGTCGCGGCCCAAAGACGTTGAAATAGCGCAGCGAGACCGCCTCCAGGCCATACACGCGCGCAAAGACCTGGCAATAGTATTCGCCGGCCAGTTTCGCCGCCGCATAGGGAGAGATGGGTTGCGGCGGTATGGTTTCATGCTTGCGTTCGCTCGCCGCGTCGCCATAAGCGGAGGAGGATGCGCCGTAAACCAGGCGCCGCGCGCCCGCGTCGCGCGCCTCCAGCAATACGTTGAGCGTGCCGGTTACCAGTTGCTCGTGTGCGCGCGCGGGGTCGCTCAGGCTGCGGGCGACGCTGGGGAGGGCGGCCAGGTGAAAGACCAACTCAGCGCCGCGGAGAATATCGCGCAAAACGGCGCGATCGGTGATGGAGCCCTCGTGAAAATCCAGCGGTCCGGAAATGTCGTTGAGGTTTTCGCGGTTGCCAGTGGAGAGGTTATCCAGCACGCGCACGCGATAGCCCTCGGCCAGCAAACGCTCGACCAGGTGCGAGCCGATGAAGCCCGCGCCGCCAGTGACGACAGCGGTTCCAGGCACAATCCAGGCTGCCATCAGCCGCCTTCCTCGTAGCGCGCGCGCAGCCATAGCATCGCCAGGAAGAGCGCGCCCAAGGCTACGAAACCGCCAATCCCCGCGCGCAGGGCCCGTTCGGTCGACGCTGCGCTGATATAGAGAGCGAGCGCACCCATAGCCGCCGCCAGCGCATAGAGCAGCAGTAGCGTTTGCCGTTGCCCGAAGCCGGCGGCCATCAAGCGATGCGAGCTATGGTCGCGGCCGCCTTGCCAGGGTGAGCGGCCCTCCACCAGGCGGGTGAAGATCACCAGCGAGATATCGAAGAGCGGCAAGGCCAACGCGAAGAGCGGCACCATCCAACTGACGCTCAATGGCTGGTTGCTGAAAGTCAGCTTTATGGCGCTCACCGCCAGCACAAAGCCGAGCACATAAGCGCCCATATCGCCCATAAAGCTGCTGCTCGGGTAGAAGTTGAAGACCAGGAAGCCGAGCGCGCTCCCCGTCAACGAAGCGGCCAGCGCGCTCACCAGGTATTGCCCCTGCGAATAGGCGATGATGGTGATGGCGCCCGCGCATATCGCCGTCGTCCCTGCAGAGAGGCCATCCATGTTATCCATGAAATTCAGCGCGTTCACCAGAGTCAGCACCCATATGATGGTGAGCGGGATATCCAACCAATCCTGATGAAATAGGCGGATCTGGATATTGTTAGCGATGAGGATGAGGGCGGCGATGGCCATGACCAGCAGGCGCAGTCCCCAGGGTAGGGAATAGCGGTCGTCCAGCAGGCCGATGGCGCCGACAAGCGTGGTGCCGAGCAGGATGGCCAATAATTCTGCTAACCAGCGCTGCGGGCTGAAGAGCAAGAGGGCGAGCGCGAAAGCGATGAAGATGGCCAGGCCGCCGAGCAGCGGCATGGTGCGCGTGTGCAGATCGCGCGAACGGTCGGGCGCCTTGACGATGCCCAGACGATAGGCCAACACGCGCGAAAGGGGCGTGAGCAGCACGGTGGCCAGGAAGCCGAAGACGAGCATCGGCGCGATTGGGAAAGTGAGCATCGCCCTTGAATCTAGCGCGGCCGGCGCGGCTGGCCTACTCTCACCCGCCGCGGCGCGCGCTATACTGCGTCGTTTGAAGGGGTGCCAATTATGCTGGAGCAGCGGAGCAAATGGCTGTTGCCGGCCATGGCGCTGGGAATGGCGGTCGGGTTGCTCAGCGGTTTGTTGTTGGGCAACCTGGAACTGGGCGTTTCCCTGGGCCTCGTGTCGGGATTGGTCATCATGATCGTGATCGGACTGGCGCGGAGCAGTATGTGAACGAGAAGCGCAGCGCCAGTGAGCATCCTGCGGGCAATACGCTGCGTCTTTTCAAACGGCCCCTGCCCGGCCTGCCTTACCTCATGCGCGCTTGGTTGGCGGCGTTATGCCAGTTTCGCGCGTGTGGGCGAGAGCAGTTGCCAGTGGGCGCGGTCATTTATGCCTGCAACCACCTCTCATATTACGATCCCGTCGTGATGAGCGCGGCGTTGGGAGATTTCCCCGGCTTCACAGCGCGCAAGTATCACCGCACCTGGTTGGCGCCCTTTTTCTATCTAGGTTCGCCGGTTTGGGTCGATCAGGACGCGCCAGACCGGCAAGCCTTGCGGCGCGCGCTGGCGATCTTGCGGGCCGGCCATTGTTTCGGAGTCGCGGTCGAAGGACGCCGAAGCCGCACTGGCGGCCTGCAGCCTGGGAGGGATGGCGCCGCCTACCTGGCGACGCGCGCGGGCCTGCCTGTGGTGCCAATTGCGATTTATGGGACAGAGCAACTCTTCCGGAACTGGCGGCCGGCGGTGCGATTGTGCGTGGGCGCGCCTTTGCGTTTCCCGGCCGGCCGTGCCAGCGCTCGCCAGCTTACGGAATATACCGAGCGCATCATGTGCGCGATCGCCGCCCTCTTGCCCGAGCGCTACCACGGCGTCTACCGTGGCCATCCACTCATCGGCGAATGCGGCCCGCAAAGCGCCGCCTCGCCATGCTAGGCGAAACGCCGCGCGCAACTGATCTGGCTGCCTTGCGCGAGCGGGAACGCTGCCAAGTCCTCATCATCGGCGGCGGTATCGTTGGCATTGGCGCATTGCGAGAACTGGCGTTGCAGGGAATCCCGGCTGTCCTGGCCGAGCGCGGTGACTTCTGCTCCGGCGCCAGCAGTGCTTCCTCCCGCCTCCTCCATGGCGGTTTGCGTTATCTGGAGAATGGCGAATTCCGCCTGGTGGGCGAAGCCCTGCGGGAGCGCGATCGCCTGCTCGCCAACGCGCCGCATGCCGCCTTCCCAATGGCGATTACGTTACCGCTCTTTTCGCGCTGGTCGGGTTTGTGGAATGCGCCGCTGCGCTTTCTGGGGTGGGGCGGCCTGCCGACCACGCGCGGCGCCCTGCTCGTGAAACTAGGCCTCTCGTTTTACGATTTCTACACGCGGCGCGGGCGGCGCTTGCCCGGGCATCGCTTCGCTGGTCGGCGGGCATCCCTGCAAAAACGGCCCGCGCTGACCCCCAATATCCACGCGACGGCCGTCTATTACGATGCCTGGATGCCGCAGCCAGAACGCATCGCGCTAGATTTGCTGCAGGATGCGCGCGCCACCCAACCCGATGCGCTCGCGCTGAATTATGTTGCCGCCACGCGCGCCGAAGGCGAGCGCGTCTATTTGCGCGAGGGTTTCACTGGCGAAGAAATCGTGATCCGTCCGCAGGTGGTCTTGAATGCCAGCGGTGCCTGGATCGATTTCGCGAACGAGCAACTGGGAGAGAACACGCGCTATATCGGCGGCACGAAAGGTTCACATCTTGTCTTGCGACACGATGCCCTGCTCGAGGCGCTCCAGGGCGAGATGATCTATTTCGAGTATGCGGACCGGCGCATCTTGCTATGCTATCCGCTGGCAGAGCGCGTCCTGGTCGGCACGACCGATATTCGCATCGCGCAGCCAGATGAGGCCGTGTGCAGCGATGAAGAGGTGGAGTATTTGCTCGGCGCGTTGCGCTGGCTTTTCCCGAGTCTGACCTTCACGACTGCTGATATCGTCTTTCGGTATTGCGGAGTGCGACCGTTGCCGGCGGCGGCTGGGCGCGCGGGTGACGTCAGCCGTGACCACAGCCTGCGCGTCATAACGCCGACGGCCGAACGCCTTTTCCCGATCGCCTCGCTCATCGGCGGCAAGTGGACGAACTTCCGCGCCTTCAGCGAGGAGGCGGCGCGTTGGGCGCTGGCGCAATTGGGGCAGGCGTATCGTGGCAGTAGCGCGCGCGTAGCGATTGGCGGCGGACGCGATTTCCCTATGGGCGCGGCGGCGCGGGGGGATTGGGTCGCGGAATTGGCGGCCGAGACGGGGCACGATGATGCCTGGCTGGCGCGCTGGTTAGAACGCTATGGCGCGTGGGCGAGCGAATTGGCATTCGCCATCTCGCCGACCGACGCTTCCCCCCTTGCCCATGCTCCCGCTTACGCTCGCGGCGAAATTGCCCGGCTGGCGCGGCAGGACCGCGTCTGCCATCTGGACGACCTGCTGCTGAGGCGCACTCTCCTCGCCTTCCGCGGCGAAATCACGGTGGAGCTTCTCTTGGAAACCGCCAGCATCGTGGGCGCAACCCTGGGTTGGGATGCAACGCGAATGGAACGCGAAATCGCCCGCGCGGAGAAAATCCTGCGCGAACGGCACGGCCTCGACCTCTAGCTAGTCCTCCGCGAAAGGGTCATCCAGCCAGGGGAACTTGTGCATGTCCACGCGTTCGTAGGGGATTTCGGCGAATTGCGGCGGGATGGAGCCTGGCGCGGACATATAAAACACCTCTGAGGCGATCGGCGCGAACGAGCCGTAGAAATGCTGTGTGGACTTGACGATGAGGAAGGAGCGCCGCTCCGGCTCCAGCCCGAAATGGCTGAAGACTTGCGGCGACAGCAACTGCGTGCGCTTGCTGATGAGCACGAGGTTGATGTCGTTCGCGGTGCGCAGCGCGCAGGTATCGCCAAGGGGAATGCGGTTTTCTCGCTCATCCCAATTGACGATTTGATCCATATTGCGTTGCAGACCGAGCACGCGGACGCGCAAATCGAGCGGATCGCCGCTGCTGGGCCCCATCTTGCCGCCGATGCGCATGTCCAACTCCGCTCCTTCACCAGCCGCAAAAGCGACCCGCACGGCGATTGGATCCCAGATCATGCCGATGCAGGCGTCGCCGATGCCCTGTTCGAGCATATATCGCAACACGAAGGTGGAATCCGAGGTTGCGCCGCCGCCGGCGTTGTCGGCTTGGTCGGCGATGACGACGGGTTTGCCGCCCCGGTCAACGGCCAACGCGCGTCGGAAGGTCTCTTCCATAGGCCGCGAAGTGGAAGCGACGTTATGGCGAATTTTGAATAGTTCGCCGGCCAGCTCCGCGGCGACGCGTTCGGCCAGCGCCGCGTCGTCGTTTGTGATGACCAGGGTGCGCGTCCCCGTAGTTGGCACGTCCGCCCAGGGGAAGCAATGCACGAGCGAGCAGGAGAGCACGCCGTCTTCCTCTTCACGCGCGTGCATATGGTCGACGAAACCACGCATGGGTTGGACGGGTGTCATGAAGAGACCGACCATGCGGCAATCGTGCATGCGCATTACAGGGTTGATTTTGCCTTCATAGGTGTCGGCGATGATAGCGAAGAGCTCTTCGGCGCGCGGAACACCGTCCGAATGTGGGTATTCCTTCATGAGGATGATAGCGTCTGCTTCTTCGCACATCTGCTCGGTGACGTCGCAGTGCGGGTCGAGGTGAACGCCGATTTTGACGTCCGGGCCGACGATTTCACGCACGCGGTGGATCATGTCCGTTTCGCAATCGTCGTAGCCGTCGGCGATCATGGAGCCATGCAGCGGCAAGAACACGATTTCCACCGGCATAGCGGCGCGCAGATCATCCAGGAATTCATCGCGCAAATTTTCGTATACCGCTCGCACGGTCTTGCCAGCGGGTTGTGCGAAGGCGGAAAGCGACATCACGAATTCCCAGCCGCGCTCCAACGAGAGATTGCGGAAGACCCCCTCGCGGCTGAAAAGGCTATCCCAATCTTCCTCGGTCCGTTCAGCGGCGCGGATGATGTCGAAATCCTCCAGGCCGGTGGGGATGGGAGAGAAAGTGTTCGTTTCAGTGGCGAGCGAAGCGCAAAACACGCGGACCATGTGAGCCTCCTGAGATGCGATCAGACGATATCGTCGCGACGGTCGTGCCCGAGCAGGTAATGATTGAACCAATCGAGCATCGCTTCATTGTGCACGCGGCGCATGATGGGCTCGCCATTGGTGGAAGCGCCGTGCGAACCATTGGGCTGGCGAAGCATCTCCACATGGCAGCCGACCGCTTTCAGGGTGGCGTAGAGTTGCTCGGATTGCTCAGCCGGGCAGCGCCAATCGTGCTCGGCCTGGACGCAAAGCGTCGGCGTCGTGCAATTATGCGCGTAGGTGATCGGCGAACAGCGCGCGTATGTTTCCGGGATCTCCCAGGGATGTCCACCTAGTTGCTCCAGTGCGAACCAGACGCCAATATCGCTGGTGCCATAGAAACTCCACCAACTGGTTACCGGGTTGCACGGGATGGCTGCCTTAAAACGGTCGGTATTTCCGATCACAAAAGAAGTCAGGTTACCACCACCAGAAGTGCCGCAGACGCCCATGCGCTCGCTATCGACCAGGCCGTTCTCGATGGCGCAATCCACGCCAGCCATCAAGTCTTTATAATCGTGGTTGCCCCAATCTCCTTTGATCATGGTGGCAAATCGATGTCCATACCCGGTGGATGCGCGGTGATTGAAATACATCACGGCATAACCAGCCCCAGCCAGCATTTGAAAATCGAAAGCAAAACAGTTGCCATAGGCGGCATTTGGACCGCCGTGGATGTACAAGACAGCCGGTTGGGGTCCTTCACTTCCCGCCGGGAGGATCACCCAACCTTCGACATCGGTGCCGTCTTCTCCTATGTATTGCAAATGCCGCAACTCGGGCAGGGCAATACCGGCCAGGAATTCGTCATTGATCTGCGTGAGTTGGCGTTCATTGCTGCCATCGACATCGCTGATATACAGCTCAGGTGGTTGGTTGGTGCTGTTGCGGGTATAAAGCAATTGGCCCGCCTGCACGTCCTGGGTGTAATGGACTTCATCGGATTGATGCAGCAGCGACCATGATTCCTCGCCCGCTAACGAGATGCGATAGATATCCGTATGGCCGCCTTCTTGTATCTGGACGTAGGCATTTTCCCCCGCGGGGTCTACGACCAAGGGAGACAGCGTCAGCGATCGCGCTGGCATATCACCATAATTCGCGCCGCCGACGTGCCATTCGATGCCGGCGCTGCGGTTCTCCGGCGTGCCGCCTGTTGCCACCACCGTGTACAAATCGTTCTTGCTGCCGATGAGCTGGCCGTCAGGTTGCCCCACGAAGACAATCCGCTCGCCATCCACCTGCCAGGCGGCCGCCAGCGACGTGCCCCATTCGCCAAAGACGTCATGGATGCTGCCGTCAATCAGATCAGCCACCATGAGGCGCAAATACAAGACGAAATGCCGATCCGCTTGGAAGGTCGCGCTGAAGAGCAAACGGCGGCCATCGGGTGACCAGCACGGGTTGGCGTTCATCGCGGCGTCGCTGGTGATCTGGCGCGCTTCGCCGCCATCCGCATGGATGACATAGATATCGTGCACCGCGGGGTCGAGGTATCCGACAGCATCAAAGCGATATACGTGGCGCGTCACGCGGAAGGGGTTGTTCGGGTCGAGGGGCGTATCCATGCTCGGGCCGCTCGTGTAAGCGATGTGTCGCCCATCCGGTGACCAGGCCGGGCCGCTGGCGCCCTGTGGCATTTTCGTCAGCTGCCGCGCTTCGCCCCCGCGCGTATTGATGATATAGATTTGCAGCGCGCCGCCTCGGGTGGATTGGAAGGCGATGCTGCGGCTATCGGGAGACCAGGCGGGATCTGTGTCGCTCGCGTCGCCATTGGTGAGTTGACGGTGTTCTCCGCTCGCCAGATCCAGCAGCCAGAGGGTGTGATATTCTTTCTCCTCGTCGGCGTCCACGTAGCCGATGCCATAGACAACTTGCCGGCCGTCGGGCGAGAGGCGCGCGGCTTGCAAGAAACGCAGGCGGAAGAGATCGTCTTTCTCGATGGGGCGCGTGCCGTTCGCCGTTTCCATATTTTCCTCCATGGGATGCTTCATAATTTGACAGATATTAGCCGCTGGCCGCGCGGGATGCGAATTTAAGTGGCAGTTTGGTGGGCGAATTCGCGCAGCAATTGTTGGGCAGTGTTCGCCAATATCGCCACGCCGAGCGGAAAGGCGCGCTCGTTGATGTCGAAAATCGGGCTGTGGTGCGGGCGGTGGCGCTTATCCAGCTTGGCGCCGAGGCGGAACATGGCCCCGGGCACGGCACGCGTCATGAGCGAGAAATCCTCCGCACCCATCGTCGGTCCTGCGGTCGTGGTGCCCTCTTCGCCGACTACCTGACGCGCGACCTGACGGATGACGCCGGCCACGCGCGCGTCGTTGATGCCGACGGGGTTACCGAGTATGATGTTCAGCTCATAATCACCACCATGAGCGCGCGTAATGGCGAATGCACGCTCCAGCTCCTCATGAATCTGTGACCTCACCGCTTCATCGTAGCTGCGAATGGTGCCGCTCAACGAAACCGAATCCGGGATTACGTTAGGGGCGTTGCCGCCTTGTACACTGCCAATCGAAATCACCGATGTGGCTGTAGGATCTAGTCTTCTTGAACGGATCGCCTGGATAGCATGTACGACATGTGCGAGTAAATAAATCGGATCAGTACCTGAATTCGGGTGCGCGCCGTGGCAACCTTCGCCCAGGATGCGGCCGTGGAAGGTATCAGATGCAGCATGAATTGGGCCATCATCAATGCTGATGACACCGACGGGCACATCGCTGGAGACATGCAAGGCGATGACCGCGTCCATTTTTCTCAGAGCGCCATCCTGCATCATGCGGCCGGCGCCCGTGTAGCCTTCTTCATCGCGGCAAACGGAGCCCTCCTCGCACGGTTGGAAAAGCAAGCGCACCTCGCCCGTCGGCCGCTCGATGTTGGCATTCAATATCTGTGCGACGCCAAGCAGTATGGCCGTATGCGCATCGTGCCCGCAGGCGTGCATGACGCCCGGCCGTTGGGAAGCGTATTTGACGTCGTTCGCTTCCTGGATAGGAAGAGCGTCCATATCGGCGCGGATGCCGATCACTGGCGCGCCTTCGCCGATATGCCCGACGACGCCATTACGCCCGACTCCGCGCTCATGGCGGATGCCCATCTCGCTCAGCCGTTCACTGACGAAAGCAGGCGTGCGCTCCTCCGTGAAACCAATTTCCGGGTGCTGGTGGATGTTGCGGCGCCACGCGCTGAGTTGCGGTTGTAATTCGATGGCCTGGTCCAGCTCGCGCATGGTAATCTCCCAACCGTATCCATTCACCCGATTATGGCGCGCCTGCGCCACGGTGGCAATAGCGCCCAATCTGCTATGCTTGGCATGGGCTCAGGTCAGGGGCAGTCGATGGCCACATCCAACGAAGCGCGTGAGGCGATCTTAGGGCGGTTGCGCGCGGCGAAGAAGAGCGTAGGCGCGCCACATCTGACGCCGCCCCCGCCGCCATCCGAATATCTCGAGGTGCGTGCTGCTGGCTCGGAGCGAGAGGATCTGCTCGGGCAATTCGCCACGGCGCTGGAGGCGCTGCGCGGGCAGACGCACATCGTGGCCGATGAGGAAACGGCCCTCGCGGTGCTGCTCGACATCCTGCGCCGGCACGAGGCGAATTCCGTCATCGGTTGGGCGGCGGATGAATTGCCCGTGACTCAGTTACCGGCCTTTCTGCAGGCCGCTGGCGTCACTTATCGACGGCCGCGGGGCGATGCAGCCGGCGCGTCGGATGCTGTTGTTGGCATCAGTGGCGCAGAAGCCTTGCTGGCCGCGACGGGCACGGTCGTCGTGCGCAGCGGCGCCGGGCGCGGGCGCATCCCAACGGTGCTGGCGCCGGTCTATGTGGTGCTCGCGCGCGCGGAGCAGGTGCTGCCACATATCGAGGCCTGGGTGGAAAAGACGGACGGCGCGCTCGGTCAGCGCGGCAATATCTGCTTCATCACTGGCCCGAGCAAGACGGCCGATATCGAGATGACGCTCGTCCATGGTGTGCACGGCCCGGGCGTGGTACACGTCATCGTCATCCGTTAGGCGCGCGCTCGAGCAGCACAGCGAGCACGAAGCGCGGCAAGCGCAACATCCGCCGCCAGCGCCAGGGTTGCCGGATGAGGCGAAAGAGCCATTCCAGACCTAGGTGGCGCAACCAGCGCGGCGCGCGCGCGATTTCGCCAGCCACAAAGTCAAAGGCGCCGCCCACGCCCATCGCCATCGTCACATTCAATCGCGTCGAATTGCGGGCGATCCATTTATCTTGTATCGGCGCCCCGAAGGCCACGAAGAGTAGTTCAGCGCCACTGGCGTTGATTTGCTCGACGAGAGCGTCTTCTTCCGCTGGCGCGGGGCTGCCGCTGACCGTGCCGACGATGCGCAGGCCCGGGTAGCGAGCGCGCAGGGCAGTGGCGGCCCGTTCGCCCACCCCCGGCGCGGCTCCCAGGAAAAAGAGCCGCCAGCCTCTTTCGGCAGCGCGTTCGGCGATGCGCAGCAGGCCGTCGGCGCCAGTAACGCGCGTGGGCAAAGGATTCCCCCGCCGCCGCGCCGCCCAGAGCATCCCCACGCCATCGGCGACGCAGAGCGTGGCGCGTTGCAGGATATGGCGGAAATTGGCGTCGCGCTGGGCGATGATGGCGAATTCCGGGTTCAACGTGCATACATGGTGCAGGCCGTCGCGCGCCTTCAGCCAGCCCTCAATTTGCGCGAGCCAACCCTCGTAGGTGATGCCATCCAGTGGCAGACCGAGGATGTTCAGGCGCGGCCACGATCGGACAGGAGGAGCGAGTGTAGTCGATTTCGTCGGTGCGGCCGCGCTTTCACCACGGAGGATGCCGCGCGCGGCGGCCAATACCTGATCGGTCGCTACCAGGCGCATGCACGTACGCGCCGCGCAGCCATCGCGCTGGCCGACGCTCTGCCCGACATAGCTGCATGGGCTGCAGGCAACGCCGCTGCGCAAGACCACCGGCCGAACGCGCGCGCCCGGCGCCCAGGGTGCCCAGGCCTCGTGGTTGGATGGCCCGAAGATGGCCAGCTGTGGCGCGCCGACCGCGGCCGCGACGTGCATCACGCCGCTATCGGCGCCAATGACGAGCGACGCGTCCCGCAACACGGCGGCCAGTTGCGGCAAGTCGGTGCGCCCGCTGAGGTCGTAGTCGGCGTGCGTGAGGGCTTCACGTAGGGCGGTTTGGTCATCCGCGGCCTGATCTCCGAAATCGTTTTCGGAGATCGATTCCGCACGAATTGGAGGATGGGGAATGTCTGCGGCCGTACCTACGAAAACGATTTCGGCGCCGAATTCCTCTCGCAAACGAGCCGCCACCTGCGCGAATCGCCTCGGCGACCAGCGGCGCGCGCGGCTGTAACTGCCACTGCCGGGGTGGATCACGATGCGCGGCGCTTTGCTCGGCGGTAGTGGCGATTCCCCGATGGCGACCTGCGCGGGCCGCGGCGCAGGGTCTGCACCCAACAGGCTGACCAAATCCAGCCAGTATTGCGCCTGGTGCTGCGCGCCGAAACCGCCATCGGGCAGCGAATCAGTGAGGAAATTGGCGCGGCCATTCTGCAAGCCGTATCGTCGGCGTGCGCCGGCAATCCTCGCCAGCAACATAAATTTGAGGGTGCCGGCGCGCAGGCTGAAATGGTGAAAATAGACGATGGCGTCATAGCGGCCGCCGCGCCGAAGCTTCCATGTCTGCCGCAGGTTGTGCGGACGGAAGAAGGCGCTTGTCGCGTTGCTATCATCTTTCTCCAGCGCGATCACCTGGTTCACCAACTCTGTGGGCACAAGCGGCGCGGCGTGGGCGCTGGTGAGCAATGTGAGCTGATCGTTGGGGCGGGCATCGCGCAAGGCGGCGATGGCCGGCGTGGTGAGGACCAGGTCGCCGATATCCGCGAATTGCACCAACAGGATGCGTTTTGGATTGTTGGTGGGCATCGTGCAGTGCTCGCTCAGAGCAGGATGAGTTTGAGCAGGGCGCCACCACCGGCTCCCGCGTGCACGAGGATGGTCGCGAGTGTCGATTGGCTGGCGGCCCGCGCGATTCCAAAGGCGAAACCGGCAATGAGTGGCGTGATGATCACCAGCCATAGTTGTGTGATGTCGCGCTCGCTGCCCAGGCCGCCATAGAGCGCATTATGAAGGACGGTGTGGGCCAGCGCGCTGGAGAGCAGCGCCATCCCAAGTCCGACGGCCCCGCTCAGCCTCGCCCGCATCGCCGGATAGAGCAGGCCGCGCAATAGCACTTCCTCCACCAGCGGTTGCCCGAGCAACATGAAGAGCGCCGCCAACAGGGCGCTCGCTACGCTCAATTCAGCGCGCGCCGCGTAAGTGTCGATGAGCTCCAGTGGCGGCAAGATGCGTCCGATGAGCGCTTGCCCGAGCAGGTCCAGCGCAAAAGAGAGCAGCAGGCCCCAGGCGATGAAATAGAGCAGCGCGGGGCCGCCTCGGCGCGGCGATAGGCGAAGGGCAGCGCGGTGCGGCGGCTGGCGCATGCGGATGGCAAAATAAATGATCGTCAAGAGCGCGCCGAGGTTCAGGGCCAGCCATCGCGCTTCGAGCGTCGCGTCAGCGATACCGAAGGGCAGGGCGAGGAAGGCGCCCACGATGAAGCAGAGGATGGTGATCACGAAGGCGCCGAGAGCAGTCATTTGCCCCCATGGCGGCGGCGCTTCCGAGGCGAGCAGGCGCGCTTTCAGGCTCGGCGGCCGCTTCGGCGGTTTGACTTTCATACGCCCGTCGCGATGGGCTTGGTCGGATCGCTGCCCCACTCGTTCCAGGAAAAATCGTAATTCGCCGCCTTCTCGTAGCCCGCCTCATGCATGGCGAGCAAGCCATAACTGGCGGAAACGCCACTGTTGCAATAGGCGATCACCTCGTCCTCGGGCCGGATGCCTCGCTCGGCGAGCAGCGCGCGCAATTCCTCGCGCGGCTTGAGCGTGCCATCGGCGGCAATCAGTTCAGAGCGCGGCAGGTTGTGTGCGCCGGGGATATGCCCACTCCTGCCGCGCCGCGCCGCGTTACCAGCGAATTCCAACGGCGAACGCGTATCCAGAAGCACCGTCGGGCCATCGATGGCGGCCAGCACGGCCTCTGCATCTCGCCGCAAGGCCGGTTGTAGCCGAGCCTGGAAATGGCCGGCTGCGACGGTGGGGATCTCCGCCGTCGAGGGACGCCCTTCCGCGCGCCATTTGGGCCAGCCGCCATCCAACACTCGGACCGCCTCGTGCCCGTAATAGCGCAAATTCCACCAGAGCCGCGAAGCGAAGAGCCCGCCCGCATCGTCATAGGCGACGACTTCGCTGGCATTCGATACGCCGAACCGGCCCATCAGCGTCTCGAATTCGGGCGGCGGCAACAAGCGTGTGGTCGCCGCTTCATTCAGTTCGTCATGCCAGCTGAGGAATAGCGCGCCGGGGATGTGTTCCTCCTCATAATCTGCGCGGTGGCTTACGTAATGCGGTGGTGGTTCGGTGGGCGGCCGGACGGAGCCGCGCAAATCGATGATGCGTAACTGTGGCTCCAATAGGCGTTTCGCTAATTCGGTGGTGCTGATGAGTGCCGACGGCATGGCAGTTCCTCATTGTTTAGCCGAATTCTAGCGGAGTGCGCTGGCGGCGGCGAATCACGATCCAGGCAACAACAGCCGCAGCGCGAAAACGCCATCCCGCCAGCGGAGGGAGAGAGCGGCCTGCCCCAACGCATCCAAACGAGCGAGCGTTGGGTCGAATGCCTCCAGCCAGGTGGCCAGGCGCGCTCCATCAAGATACAACAGGAGTTGCGCACCGGGCAGGCGGTGGGCCAGCAGTGCCGCTTTTGTCTCGTCGTCACTGGTGGTGTTGGGCATCTTGGTCAAACGCGCGATCGGCCCTTGTTTCAAGGAGGCGAGCGCGCCGTCGATTTGCAACTGGAGCGCGAGCTCGCTCTTCGCCCAGGCTGGCGGCAGCGCGAGTGGCGGCCGGAAGGTATCTGTCGCGGGATCGTAAAACTCCAGCGAGGCGCGCAGCTGCTCGAATGTCGATGCGGTTGCCGCGGGGTCGGCGCTATTTGACACCAAGGTGAAATTGGGCGGCTCGTCAGCGAGGATGAGGGCGTAGTCGCCGCGCAGCCAAGTGAGTAGATCTTCCTGCAAATCGAGTTCGGTCAGCGCGCGCAGGGCCAGGGGCAGCAGCGCCTCGATTGCCGGCAACCAGCCCAAATCAGCAGGTAGCGCGTCCGCCGTCGCCAGCCAACCCGACCAACCAGCGACCGTAGCGATGAGCTGATCGACATCCGCCCCCAAGTTACTCCCTATTAGCGCCAGCGCGGATTCAGCGGCGATCTGCGGTGCCAGTTCAAGCGTTACTGTATCCACCGGCGCGGCGGTGAAATCGATGGTTGGGAAGCCGGCCGCGTCGTCGGGGCGAGGGCGGATCGCAAGGTCGATCTGGTGCAGCCCGTCATCGCCAACGCGCCGCAAACCGAACGCGCCATCGCCCAGCGCACTGATGAGCGCCGGCCAGCGCCGCCCGAGCGGGGGCAGCAACTCGGCCAGCGCCGGATTCACGAAAGCCTCCCCCAGCACACGCAGCAACAGCGCTTCGCCTTCGATGAGCAGCACCGCCTCGTAATCGGCGGCCGGCAAATCAGCGTAGGCCGCGAGCAGGCGCTCGTTTTCCAGCAACGTCGGCGCGCCTTCGGTCAATAGGGCGCTGGCAGCCGTAGCGATGAGCAGGGCGTCTGCCCGCAGTTCGTAAGCCGTCCCCAGCAGTGCGCTCGCGGGGAAGTAGCGCAGGCTGCCATCGGGCTGGCTGATGCGGCGGAGGGCGCCGCTGGCCAATTCCGGCGCGAGTGCTTGCTCGAGCAACTGCCGGGCAGCGGTTGGGTCGCGGATTTCGAGGGCCAGCAATTGCGTCGAAGTCGCCAGCTCGAACTGAGCGACGCCGATGGCCACGCGAGCGCCATAGATGCCTGCTCCCTCAGTGGGGGGCAAACCACCGGGCACGATCGCAATCAGGCTCTCCTCCAACGAGAAAAGATCGCCAGCCGCTATGAACGGCTGGAGGAAGCGCAGCAGGAGCGAATCCAGCGTGGCGAGCGCGCTCAAATCGCTTTCGGCGTAGATTTGCGTGTTGGCTGGGAAATGCCGCGCCAGTTGCAGCGGCCCTTCATTCGCGCGCGTCCGGCCCGAAAGTAGCAATATGCACAATAGGAGTGCCAGGCGCCTCACGCGGAACCCATTGTTTCACCTTTCACGCGGCCATTCTAAAATCATGTCCGAGCGGTGGCAATGCCGTAAGATCAGTGTAAGCCTCACCTGTTAGAATGTGCACGAGATGGAGTAATGGAGAGAAACCATGCGCCTTTTCGGACGTGAGCGCCGCGAATTGGAGCGCGAGAGCCGGCAATCGGGTCGCTTGCCGCCCGGGCAATCGGTAACGCGGAAGTTGCCCGTGATGTCTCTTGGCCCCAACCCCGCCTATGATTTGAGCAGTTGGGATTTGTGTGTTTTCGGCGAAGTGGCCATGCGGCGCAGCTGGAACTGGGCGGAGTTCAGCGCGCTGCCGACGGTGAGCGTAACAGTCGATATCCATTGTGTGACGCACTGGAGCCGGCTGGATAGCGTGTGGGAGGGTGTGCGCTTTCGTGATTTCGCCGCCATATGTGACGTGCAGCCCGCGGCGCGCCACGTCATCGCCCATTGCGATGGCGGCTATACGACCAATCTGCCGCTGGAAGTGATGATGGAAGACGATGTATTGCTCGCTTACAAGTTTGCTGGCGCGTCGCTGCATCCCGATCATGGCGCGCCACTACGCACCTTAGTGCCCTCGCGCTATTTCTGGAAGAGCGCCAAATACCTGCGCGGGTTGGAATTCAGCGCCGTCGATAAGCCAGGATTTTGGGAGCAGGGTGGTTATCATAACGAGGGCGATCCGTTCAAAGAGCAACGTTTCAGCATGCGCGGTTATTGAGTGCACGCGCGCGCCTCTTCATTTTTGGTGGCGGAAGTGATCATCTCACGAATGGAAACGCCGAGCACCGCCGCGCCGACGCCGCCCAACACCGCATAGAGCGCCAGCGACGTCCCATGGGCGAGAAAGGCCAACACGAGCGCCGCTTCTTCACTGAGTCCCGCGAGCGTCCCACCGAGCACGACCAGCGCCTCGTAAGGGCCGACGGAGGCGACGGTCACTGGCGCTGCGACGCCCACTGACGCGAGCGTCAGAGTCAGGGCACAGACGAGGATGATATCTACCCCCTCCAACCGCAATGCGGGCAGGAGGGCGGCGAATGTCGCGAAGGAAAAGAGCCAACCGAGGATTGTCCAACCGCTCGTGATGAGCACCAGGCGCGTGTTGTGGATGGAATGTAGCCCCTCGAAGATGGGCGTGAAGATGCGCAAGACGATAGGCGCTAGGATGCGCAGCACGGGCACGCGCGCCAGCTGACGCAGGCGCCGCCATTGCTGTGAAGTTGCCGTAGCCTGGGGTGGGCGCCGCGTCATCCACCAGGCCAGCGCGAAAAAGAGCAGCACGCCTGCGCCGATTAGCGCGGCCGACTGCTGCATCAGAACGTTTCGCGTGGGCAGGCGACTCAGCGCCCAGAGCAGCACGGCGATGATCAGGAGCAGATCCAACAGGCGCTCGAAGGCGACTAACGTGGCGGCCGTAAGCAGGCGCACGCCATCCTGCTGCGCGAGGAAGCTGCGCGCTACCTCCCCCGCGCGCAGGGGCAGCTGGTTCAGCATGTTGGTGATGTTCATCGAATGGTAGGCGCGCCAGAGAGAGATCTTGCCATCGAGCAGGCTGTGCCAACGTAGACCGCGCACCGCCAACGCGCAAGCATTCATGGTCACGGAGAGGGCCACCCAGCGCCAATCAGCGCCGCGTATGACCTCCCAGAGCCGCTCGAGCTGCACCCCGCGCAACGCCAACCAGAGGATGCTCAGGCTCAAGATGACGCTGATTAAGGTAAAGAAGCGCGGATGAGCGGCGAGATAACGGATGTCGCATTCCTCGTTGGCGTCGCCGTGCTCGGTTGCAATACAGGCGACAATTTCCATACAATAGCGTGGAGAGGCACCATATCATACAGGCAGCTTGTGGAGAGTGAAGATGACGGACAGTGACCGCGCGGAATACCGCTTGCTGGACGATATGCGGGATTTGGAAGCCCTGGTGCAATTGGAGCTGGAAATCTGGCAGCTGCCGCCGCTCGATGCGGCGCCCGCGGCGCTGATGGTGGCCTTCAATCACAATGGCGGCCTGGTCATTGGTGGATATTGGGAGGAGCGGCTGGTGGCCTTGGCGCTCGCATTCGTGGCCCGGCGTGGCGATGAATTTCGCCTCTGGTCGCATATGGCGGGCGTGCATGCCGATTATCAAGGGCGCGGCATGGGGCGGGGCATCAAGCTGGCGCAGCGCCGCTTCGCCCTCGAACGTGGCTATTCGCGCATCGGCTGGACTTACGACCCGCTCCTGCGCGGTAACGCCAACTTCAACCTGCGCTTGCTCGGCGCGGCCGCCAATATCTACCACGTCAACCATTACGGCGAAATGCAGGACGCTATCAACGCCGGATTGCCCTCAGATCGGCTCGAAGTCCATTGGGATTTGCGAGATGAGCGCGTTGCCACCCTGGCGGATGGAGGGCAAGCGCCGCTCTCCGTGCAAGATGCGCCCTTTCTCGTGGAGATGGACTCGGACGGTGCACCGCTCGCCAATGTGGCCGCGCTGTCTCAACGCCCGTCACAGTGCCGCATCGAGATCCCGCGCGAGGTGGATGAGATGCGGCGGGAACGGCCAGAGCGAGCGATGGCCTGGCGCCTGGCTTTGCGAGAAGCCTTGTGCGCTGCCTTCGCCGCCGGCTATATCGCGCAGGATTTTGCGCACCAGGGCGCGCGCTGCTGGTATGTGCTCGTGCGTGGATAGATGTCAGCCAATCGGCGGCCCGTGGAGCGGTTGATCGAGCAGCTGGCGGCCGCCGAACACGAGCGGCGCGTGTGCAACCCTTACCGCGCCGGCGATCACGAAAACAACGCCCGCCGACGCCACAATTTGCGCCTCTATCTATTGCAAGTGCTGGCGAAGCAGCCGCGGCCGCCCTTGCTGGTCTGCGAAGCGCCGGGCTATCGTGGCTGCCGCTTGACGGGAATCCCACTTTGCAGCCGGCGATTGCTGCTCGAGGGCGTGGAAGAATTGGGCGTTTTTGGGTGCGCGCGCGGCTACCGTGAACCCACAGACGTTGCCTTCGCCGACATCCAGGGCGAACAGAGCGCGACGATCGTCTGGAGCGAGCTGCGCGCTTTGGGGATGTTGCCACTCATCTGGAACGCTTTCCCCTGGCATCCACACCGCCCTGACGAGCCGCGCAGCAACCGCACGCCGAACGCGGAGGAATTGGCGCGCGGCCGGGCGATCCTCGCTCAAGTGATTGCGATCTACCAGCCGCGGCGGATCATGGCCGTTGGTCGGAGCGCACAGGCGTCGTTGCGGGCGTTAGGCATCGCTCATGCCAGCGCTCGGCACCCAGCGCATGGCGGCAAGCGCGATTTCGTCAACAGTTTGCGTCGTTTCGCTGCCGGTCTGGTGGCTGATGAAGCCACAGTTTCCGCTGGGGCTTGACAGGATTCAACCGCCGCATTATATTTTTAGACTAATCTAAAAATTGATGTTCGGAGTCCGAATCCAGCATGTTTCGCGTCATACGCATACTCATAATCTGCCTCATGATTCCAATGGGCTTGATCCATGCCCAGGCAGAACCCAGCTACATCGTCGCCACCACCACGCAAGCGAGCGACCTGATCCGCGTGTTGACGGCCGGTCTGCCCGCCGGCGTCATCGAATTGACGGCGCTCATGGGTAGCGGCGTTGACCCGCATCTCTACCTGCCAACCGAAGCGGATATCCGCGCCATCCAGCACGCCGACGCCGTGTTCTATAGTGGTTTGCATCTGGAAGGGCAATTCAGTCAAGTCTTCGCCTCCCTGGGCGAGCGCGGCGTCGCCAGTTACGCGCTGGCCGAGCCGGTCAAGCGCGCCGGTTATATCATCGGCGGCTTCGACCTTTCCGCCGAATATCAAGATGTAGCGGATCCGCATTTCTGGTTCGATCCACGCAATTGGCAAATGAGCACCGCTTATGCGGCCGATGCCCTGGCGCGCCTGGCGCCCGATCACGCGGATCTCTTTCGAGAAAACGCCCGCGCATATGAAGAGGAATTGACCGCAATATTCGATTGGGCGGTGCTGGCGCTGGCGACCGTTCCGGAGGAACAGCGCGTGCTGGTCACTTCCCATGACGCCTTCCAGTATTTTGGCGCGGCATTCGGCTGGCAGGTGCGTGGTTTGCAGGGCATCAGCACCGAGGACGAGGCCGGCGTCGCTGATATCCAGCAGCTCGTCGCCTTCGTCATGGAGCGCGAGATCCCTGTGCTCTTCGTCGAGAGCAGCGTGCCGCCCGGTACGATCGAAGCCGTGCGTGAGGCGGTGCGCGCCGCTCGCGGAGAGGTGCGCCTCGGCATCCGCACGCTCTATTCGGACGCGATGGATGACCCCGGCGCTTACGGCGGCCGCTACCCAGGTATGTTGGTGAGCAATGCGCTCATCATCCTCGAATCCTACCGATGCGCCGGCCTGTCGTTCACGATACCACCGCTGCCCGATCGCTTAGCCGCAGGCCTGCCGACCGATTTGGCGGCGCCGAATTGCGCGGATGCAGAATGAGCGAGAATCCTACCCCGGCCCTGAGTGTCGATGACCTGACGGTCGCCTATCGAGGCGTGCCGGCCATTTGGGATGTGGACGCCAGCATACCGGAGGGGGTATTGCTGGGCGTCGTCGGGCCGAATGGCGCCGGCAAGACGACGCTCTTGCGGGCGGCGACGCAGCTCATCCCGCGGGCGGCGGGCAGCGTGCGTTTCTTCGGGCAGCCCTATGAGCGCGTACTGTCGCAGGTGGCTTACGTCCCGCAGCGCGGCAGCGTGGATTGGGATTTCCCCACGACTGTGTTAGATATCGTGCTGATGGGCCTCTATGGCCGGTTGGGATGGTGGCGGCGACCGCGCGCGCGGGAGCGACGAACGGCGATGGACGCGCTGGCGCAGGTCGGCATGCAGGATTACGCCGACCGGCCCATCAGCCAACTTTCCGGTGGCCAGCAGCAACGCGCTTTTCTTGCGCGCGCGCTCGTGCAAGATGCGCGCCTCTACCTCATGGACGAACCCTTCGCCGCCGTCGACGCCGTGACCGAGCGCGCCATCGTGCAACTCATGCAGGAACTGCGCGCGGCGGGACGGACGGTCATCGTCGTTCATCACGATTTGCAGACCGTGCGGCGCTATTTTGATTGGTTGCTATTGCTGAACATTGAGCTGGTCGCCTGTGGCCCTACTGACGAAGTCTTCACCGCTGCGAACCTGCAGCGGACGTATGGCGGCAGCATCGCCCTGGTGGAAGACATGCCGCTTGCCGCGGGTGATTTGCAAGAGGGCAGATGACGACCGCGCGGGTTTGGCGGCAAGTCAGCGCGATTCTGGCGGTTTTAGCGCTGGGTTTCGCAGCTTTCCTCTGGGTTTTGCAGAGCAGTTTCAGTTTGCGGTTGGATTACACGCTGCGCACGGTCGCGATCGGTGGGGCTTTGCTCGGTCTACTTTGCGGTGTGTTGGGATGTTTTGCGGTCTTACGGCAACAGAGCCTATTGGGCGATGCGCTGGCGCATGCCGCGCTGCCGGGCGTGGCGCTGGGTTTTTTGCTCAGCGGGCGTGAGCTGAGCGCGTTGCTCTTCGGCGCGACGGTGAGCGGTTGGTTGGGCATGCAATTCATCCAGACCCTCGTGGGCACTACGCGCCTCAAACAGGACGTGGCGCTCGGCATCGTGCTATCCGCGTGGTTCGCGGCGGGGATCATCCTGCTGGCTTACGCGCAAAATCGCCCAGATGCCAGCCAGGCGGGTTTGGACACCTTCATCTTCGGGCAGGCGGCGGCCATCGTCGAAAAGGATTTGCGACTGATGGCCGCTTTGGCTCTCATCTTGTTGGCCACGCTCGCGTTGTTCTGGAATCCGCTCAAAGTGATCACCTTTGACGCGGCCTTCGCGGCCACGGTGGGCCTGCGCGTACGAGTCTTGCGGGTGATTCTGACGACGCTCATCGTCATCACCATCGTGATGGGTCTGCAGCTGGCGGGCGCGATCCTGATGGTTGGCTTATTGATTGCGCCCGGCGTGGCCGCGCGGCAATGGTCGCGGACGCTGGCGCAGATGGTGTTGCTGGCGGGGGGCTTCGGCGCTTTCGCTGGTGGCATGGGCGCTTGCATCAGCGCGCTGGATGCGGATATCCCGACCGGGCCAACGATCGTCGTGGTGACCTTCGTGTTGCTGTTGGCTTCCATCAATTTGGCGCCGGGGCGGGGCTTGATCTGGCGCTGGCGACGCGAACGGCACGACCGCCGTGCCTTCCTGGCGCAACACCTGCTGCGCGATTTGCGTCGTTACGCCATTGGCCATGGCGACGTCTCTCTCGCTACGCCGGACGCTTTTCTGCTCGGCATATATGGCAACGCCGCGCAATCGCGTTTGCATGCCTTGCGCCAGGAAGGGCTGGTCGAGCGCGTCGTCACGCCGTCTGACGAGGTGTCCTGGCGCTTGACAGCCGTCGGCCTCGTCGCCGCAGAGTGCAGTCACGGCCAGAACGGCGATTGCTGATGTTCCTCGAACGCGCTGTGATTGGGATATTGCTGCAATTCACGGATGCGGCGGTGTTGAACGCTTTTCTCACCGAGCCGCGCTCGCTGGCCATCCTGCTCGGCGCGCTCATCGCCATCGCTGGCGCAACTCTGGGCAGTTTCCTGCTGTTGCGCGGCCTATCACTCACCAGCGACGCCATCAGCCACACGGTGCTTTTCGGCATCGTGGTCACGTTTTTGCTGCTGGCCTGGTTGCCGGCCGCCGAACCATCGCTCAGCTCGCCTTGGCTGATCCTGGGCGCGGCGGCAGCCGGCGTGCTGACGGTGTTGCTCACAGAGCTGCTCTCTCGCTCGGGCGTGTTGAAGCAGGACGCAGCATTGGGCATCATTTTCCCGTTGCTCTTCGCCATCGCCGTCATCCTGCTCGCACGTTATGCCGATGACGTACATTTGGATAGCGATTCGGTGATGATTGGCGAAATTGGCCTGGCCGCGGCCAATACGAACGCGCATTGCATCGATAATTGTGTCAGCGTCGAGATCGCCCCTGATGACGAACACGCCATCTTCGAGCGGCGCTGCACGAATTGCCGCGAGTTGGATATCTATCCGCGCGACCCGCGCGCCGAATTCACCGAGGTCTGTGGTAATTGCGGGCGCCATTCCCCCGCTCAGGCATGGAGCGCCGGCTTATTGGAAACAGAGCCGCTGCTCGTGCATTGGCCACGCTCGCTCACCGTCATCAGCCTGCTCACTCTATTGACCGTCGCGATGATCACCCTGTTTTATAAGGAGCTGAAAATCGCCAGCTTCGACCCGGCCTTAGCCAAGACGCTCGGTTTGCGCCCGGCCTGGATGCATTACGGCACGATGGTATTGGTGAGCCTGGTAGCCGTCGGCGCCTTCGATGCAGTCGGCAGTATCCTCGTCGTCGCTTTCTTCATCATCCCACCAGCGACGGCCTACTTGCTCAGTGACCGGCTGGGGCGGATGCTGATCCTAGCGCCCTGTTGCGGCGCGCTCGCCGCCTGGCTGGGCTACGATCTGGCGCGCGGGGAAGTGCTCGGCTTGCATATCGGCGACATCATCGCAGCCAGCAACCGCATTTTCGGATTGGATTGGCAGACAGACTGGAATTCGCATATTTCCGCCTCGATGGTGTTGATGATGTTCGCGCTTTTCCTGTTGGTATGGTTGGTTTCGCCGCGCGAGGGGCTCATTGCAGGTGCCCTGCAGCGCTATTGGCAACACAACCGCTTTCAGGAGCAGGTGTTGCTTGGGCATGTCTACAACCACGAAGGCACACCGCGCGCAGCTCACGAATTGGCCCTGGCGACATTGCACGAGCATTTGCGTTGGTCGCCGCGGCGATTGCGGCGCGTGCTCTGGCGCGCGCAGGCACAGCAACAGATCATCGGGGCGGAGCAGTTGCGTTTGACGGAAAGCGGCCGGCGGCGAGTCGAAAAATTCCGTCGCGATGTGCTGGCGCCGCGCTAGAAGACGTATGGTTCTGGCGAGAGCAACAGGAAGAAGCCGCCCAGGGTCGCAAATATCAGCGGCACGAGAAGCGCCCAGGCGAAGATGCGGCGGTCATCTTTCAGGTGCATGTAATAGATGACGACGAGCGCCGCTTTGCAGATGGCGATCGCGAAGAGAATGAGCACTCGCAATGGCCCTTCTGGCAACCTGGATAACGCGATTTCGATGGCGGTGAGTGCGGCGAGCACAGCAAAGACAAAGGTATAGATGCCGCCGGGCAGGCGGATGCGCCGGCCGCCGGGGAGAAGAACTTCGTCATTGAGCGCGTGGTGGGTATCGTCCGTCATTCGTCGCCTATTCGCTAAGCCAGGTAAATGAGCGTGAAAAGTAGGATCCAGACGACGTCAACGAAGTGCCAGTAGAGGCCGAATGTCTCGACGCCGACATAATTTTCCGCAGAATAGTGCCCCTTCCACGCGCGCCACACCACCCAGAGCGCCCATATGATGCCGATGATGACGTGCGCGCCATGGAAGGCCGTCGGCGTATAGAAGCGCATACCGAAGCCAGCGAAAGCGCTGGCGTTGGTGTTGTTGATGGCGATGCCCGCGTGCGCTAGCTCCGTATATTCGACGTATTGTAAGCCGACGAAGGCGCTACCGAGCAGGGCGGTCAGGCCAATCCAGCGGAGGAGTGCGCGTTCATTGCCGCCTTGAATCGCGCGGAGGCCCATCACCATCGCCCAGCTGCTGCTCAGCAACAAGAAAGTGTTGAAGCTGACGAGGGCGATCCCCAGCTCTTCACGCACGTGGAAGACCGTATCCGGGTTGTTGGCACGGAAGAGAGCGTAGATGGTGATGAAGACACTGAAAATGATGACTTCCGACGCCAGGTAGAGCCAGACACCGAATTTAACGTTTTCGGCCTGTTGTTGCGGCGTAGGGCCGTGGTGAGCGTGGACGCTGGCTTCTGCCATGGCGGTCTAATCCCCCTGCGGTAGCGCGGGCGCTTCAGTGCCCCCGGCGAGGGCGCGACGTTCTTGCCCGGCGCGGTGCAGGGCAGCAGCCGAATCTTCCGCGCGCACTCCGCCAGGCGCGCGGTTGAGACCCACGCCGCGCAGGCGGTCTACCGTCCATCCAGACAAGCGACCGGTGATGCCAGCCATCAGCGTGTGAACGGCCACGAAGGCGCGGATAGCCAGGCGCAGCGGCGGGCTGACTTCGGGGTCGTAGCCGCCCTGGACATAGAGTTTGCCTCGGGAAAGCGCGAAGAAAGCGAAGCCGATCAAGGCCGAAATCGCCAGCAACGAAACGATGGTGAAGAGACCGAAAGCGATGAAGACGACGAGCTGGCTGATTTCCAGCGTGTTGTCGCCGATTGTGAGTATGAAAACACCAATACCGGTCGCGCTGGCGGCCGCGCGGTCGGTTTGCGTGATGGTCGGCGTGCCCGGCAGGAGGGCGTAGGTGGCGAAGCCGAGGACGGCCAGCAGCGTGATGGTCGTGATGAGCGCCGTATAGCCTTTGAGGATGGCGAAAGGTGTTTCCCCGCTCTCGTCGGCTTCTTCATGAGGGTCGCCATGCACGCTCATGCTGGGGGTGAAAGCGCCAATGCCCCAGAGGAAGAAGCCGGCTGCTGTGAAGGCGGAGAGGATGATCGCCACGCCAGAATCCCAGGCGGGTTGGATGCCTTGTAGATCGCGCATGACCATCACGAAAAGCGAGCCGACCAGGAAACCAATGAGTCCCATCGGCACTGCGCGGGAGAGGCTTGGCCGACCCATCAGCGACCAGCCACCACGCGGTTGCGAATTTGCGCCGTCATAAGCGACGAGCATAACGCGTGAGTGTGCATTTCGTCAGACCCAATACAGCACGGCATAGAAAATCAACCAGGCGATGAAGACAAAATCCCAGAGTTTGACGGCCGCTTCTACCGCCCAGCCATCGTCAGCCAGCGGGTTTCGCCGCGCGCGCAGCACCAACCAACCGATGACCAGCGCGTGCGCCAGGTGAAAGCCCGTCATCACGCGGAAAATATCGCGGTAGGTCGTGCCAACGAGCTGCGGCGCGCGCGCGAACTCGGCGCCCATGATGAGGGTAAAAGCAGCGCCCAGAGCGAGCGCCAACCACCACCGTTGCTGAAAAGCCGACAGGGCGTGGGCCACCAGGGAACGGCGCGCCGCGCGAAAGATCACCACGCTGCCCAACAAGAAGAACGTCGCCACCGTGGGCAGGGTGCGGTTGAGCGTGATATCGGCTGGCGGCCAATCGGCGTATTGCCAACGCAATTGCCAATTCACCACGCTCAAACAAACGAAGGTCATCATCCAGGAAATCTGAAAGATGAGCAGGCCGAGGCGTCGATTCTTGGCAGCCAGGATTTCCTGGCGTGAGGGCGCGATTTCGTATTGCGCGCCTGGGGTGAAGGCTTCGCTCATTCACCACCGCCCGCGCTGGTAGCGGATGTGGCGGGGCGGGCACTTCCGATTTGGATGTTCGAATCCGCGGCGGCGGGGAAGCGGCGCTGCTGCTCGTCCAGATATTCGCGCGCGGCGTCAGTGCCGTAGCCATAGGGGTTGGGGAAGGGCACAGGATCCTCATAGAAATTCAGCGCGGGCGGCGGCGAGGTCGTCGCCCATTCCAGCGAGAGCGCGCGCCAGGGGTTACCGCCGGCGATTTTGCCGCGCACGAGGCTCCAGCCCAGGTTATAGAAGAAGAAGAGCGCCGAAGTGCCCAGCACAAAAGCGCCCAGGCTGCTGAGCTGGTTGTAGATTTGCAGGCTCGGGTCATACGAAGCGACGCGCCGCGGCATGCCCCACATGCCGGCAATTTGCTGCGGCAGGAAGGTCCATAGGAAGCCGATGAAGGTCAGCCAGAAATGCCAGCGCGCCAGCCGCTCGCTCAACATGCGGCCGGTGATCTTCGGCCACCAATGATAGACGCCGGCGAAGAGGCCCATCACGCCGCCGCCATAGAGCGTGAAATGAAAGTGTGAGACGACAAAATAGGTGTCGTGCAGGTGCACATCCACCGGCAAGGAGCCGACGATGACGCCAGTCAGGCCACCGATCAGGAAGAGCGATAGAAAGCCCAAGGCGAAAAGCATCGCGCCGGTGAAGCGTATCTTGCCGCCCCAGATCGTCGCCAGCCAGCTGAAGATCTTGATACCCGTCGGCACGGCGATGATCATCGAAGTGATCATGAAGGGGATGCGCAGCTGGGGCGTCAGGCTGGTGAACATGTGGTGCGCCCAGACTGTGAATCCGACGAGCGCGATGGACATACTGGATAGGGCGATCATGCGATAGCCGAATATCGGCTTTCGCGAATGCACCGAGAGCACTTCGGAGATGATGCCCATGCTCGGCAGCACCATGATGTAGACAGCCGGGTGACTATAAAACCAGAACACATTTTGCCAGAGCAGAACGTCGCCACCCTGCGCGGCGACGAAGAAGGACGTACCTGCGACCATATCCAAAATGAGCAGGGTGAGCGCGCCGGCAAGGAAGGGCGTCGCCAGCACGATGATGAGCGCCGTCGCCAGCACCGCCCAGCAAAGCAGCGGCATCCGGAAGAGCGGCATGCTTTCCGGTCGCATGTTCATAATGGTGACGATGAAATTGATTGCCCCCAGGATGGAGGAAATGCCGAGCAGGTGCAGCGAAACCGCCCAGAGGATTTGCCCATCGTGCCCGAGCAGGCTGAGGGGCGGGTAGCTCGTCCAGCCCGCTTCGGCCGGCCCGACCAACCAACCCAAGAGCATCAATACGCCGGCGGGCGGGATCATCCAAAAGGCGAAAGCATTGAGCCAAGGGAAGGCCATATCGCGCGCGCCGAGCTGCAAGGGCACGATATAATTGCCCATCGCGCCGATCATCGGGATCATCCAGAGGAAGATCATGATCGTGCCATGCATGGTCATCGCCGAGTTGTAGACGGCGCCATCGCCGAAGAAATCGACATCCGGTGTCAGCAACTCCCAGCGCATCAGCATGGCCAGCACGCCGGCAATGAAGAAGAAGCTGAGGGCGACGACCATGTATTGCACGCCGATAATTTTGTGATCCACCGACCAGCGCAGGAATTCGCCGACGCGCGGCAAGCCATCGGAGATGCGCGGTTCTTGGCGGATGGGGAGCGATGCGGTTGCCATCGAAATCCTTTCTATCGTGGCTCTAGCTGGCTTCGGCGGGCGCGTCCGGCGCATCCAATGATGTGGGCGCCGTCAGCTCGATTTCGCAAGCTGGCTCGGCGTCCGGGTCGGCGGTCACGGTGCAGAGATAAGCAGCGATGGATTGCTGGTCGCCGAGCGGCATGTAGGTGGCCAGCGTATCGTCTTCCGCCTGGAAGAGCGGCATCACGGCCGGCCAATCACCCGGGACGAGGAAAGCGTCCGAATTGCCGACGGATTCGAGCAAATAATCGCGCGCGGAATAGCCGGCGATGCGTAGTGAGGCGCGCGTCCCGATTCCGTTCAGCACCGGCGCCTGGTTGCCATCCCAGGCGAAATGTGGTGTTGACAACGTGTGGCAACTGGCGCATCCGTAGACATTATCGGCCAGCAGCTTTTGACCGATGAGCACCGGGTCCGTCGGCGGGTTGATGATGAAATCGACTTCGGGTTGCAAGAAATTATCGACGAATTCCTGCTCGCTGGCGTGGACGATTACCTGCGAGCGCATACTGCCATGGCCGCTGCCACAGAGTTCTGCACAGGCAATCGGGTAGCCATGGTAAATGGGTTGGTCATCCACCCATTCGGTTTCTGTAGCCAGCGTAGGCGTGAAGCGCACATAGGTCGTATAGCCGGGCAAAAGATCCTGCTTGATGCGGAAGGCGGGCACCCAGAAGGAATGGATGACATCCGCGCTCTGCATGGTGAGGTACACGTTTTGTCCGACGAAAGTGTGCAACGTGGGTGAGACGATTCTAATATCGCGGCCGCCATCGGGAAGCGTCACCGAATATGTGAAGCGCCAGGCGAATTGTTGCCCTTCGACGAGCACGGGCACTTCGTCATAGCCGAGGACGCGGTTCTCATTCGGTTTCGGCGCAGTGATATCCACCCAGACCTGGTAGCTAAAGATGACAAGTACAAGCACGATGATGGCTGGGACAAAGGTCCAGACGAATTCGAGCAGGCGGTTGCCATGCCAGCTGGGGCCGTCGCTATCGTCGCCCGGGCGGCGGCGGTAGGCGATAGCCGCGAAGATGACCAGGCCTTGCACCAGGAACCAGATGGCGCCGGCGATGACCATCATGAATTTGAATAAATTATCCACCTGGCGCGCTTCGGCCGAGGCTTGCGCCGGGAAGAGCAGGGGCGTTAGTTCGCCCGCCAGGAAGCCGCCGCCGGCGATGCCCACCCCCGCCAACAGCAAGATGAACAAATTGCGCGGCGATAGCAAGAGTCGTTGTGGGCCGTTATTCATGCTTGGTATGCGCCGCCGCCAATTCCAAATGATAAAAGCAGCGCCGATTATAAACAGCGGCCTTCCCGCTGGCAAGCATCAGCGCGCGAATGAGCTAGTCACCACAGACTTCCGCCAGCGCCTCGCCGAATATCGCCAATGCGCGCGCGGTTTCTTCTCTCGTGGCGACCAGCGGCGGGATCCAGCGGATGGTGTTGTCAAAAGTGCCGCAGGTGAGTAGGAGGAGGTTGCGTTCCTGGCAGGCGGTGGCGACGGCGGCGGCGGTCGCGGTATCGGGTTGGCCCGCCCCGTCGCTGAATTCGCAGCCGACCATCGCCCCCAGGCCGCGCACGTCGCTGATGGCCGGGTAACTCTCGCGCAAGTGATGCAACCCGCGCTGGATTTGTTCGCCGATGCGCGCTGAGTTTTCGATGAGGCCTTCTTCGCGAATCACCTCGACCGTCGCGCAGGCCGCCGCGATGGCCACCGCACTGCCGCCGCCATAGGTGCCGCCATGTGTGCCCGGCTCCCAACGCTCCATGAGCTCGCTGCGCGCGCCAATCGCCGAGATGGGCATGCCGCTGCCGAGGCCCTTGGCCATCACGATGATGTCGGGCGTGATGCCAGCGTGCTCGAAAGCGAAGAAACGGCCGGTGCGCCCAAAGCCACTCTGCACCTCATCCACGATGAGCAGGATGCCCGTCTCGTCACAGAGTTGGCGCAAGCCCTGCAAATATACGGCCGGCGCGGGCACATAACCGCCTTCGCCCAGCACCGGCTCGATGATGATGGCCGCCGTCTCGTCCGGCGCGCTCTGCCCGGCGAGGAGGGCGCGCAGCTGTTGCAGGGCGTATTCCGAAGCGCGCCCTTCGTCCATCCTCAGTTCCCTCGTGGCCGGAAAGGGGGTGACAAAGACGGCGGATGGCAGCGGCTGGTAGCGGTGACGGTAGATGGTTTTGGAGGTGGTCATGGCCATCGTCTGCGCTGTACGGCCGTGGAAGCTGCCCTGATAGACGATAAGGTTGCGGCGGCCGGTGGCGTGCCGCGCCAGCTTGACCGCCGATTCGATGGCCTCGGCGCCGCTGTTGGTGAAGAAGAAATTGTTGATCTCGGGCGGCGTGATTTCATCCAACAATTCAGCGAGGCGGAGCGTTACCGGCGGGATGACGATGTTGATTTGCCCAAAAATCAGTTGTTGCGCCTGTTGCTGGATGGCCTGCACGACGCGGGGGTGGGAGTGGCCGGTGTTCGTTACGCCAATGCCGCAGGTGAAATCTAGGTAAGCGCCGCCGTCGGCATCGTAAAGGTAACAGCCCTCGCCGCGGACGGGCTGGATAGTGCTCTTATGCTTCCAGACCGGAGCGAGGCGCTGCAGCGCGTCGGACATGTTGGCCTCCCAGTATTGGTAAGGTGCGGTGAGTAACGCGATTATAGCGCAACGGTTATTCAGGCGGCGCGTGCGCGTGTGCCTGCTAGACTGGTCGGATGCGGGAAAAGACGATGCGCGCGTTCCGATCGTTCAGCCGGCGCAAGCTGGTACGCGATACGCTGATTTTACAGCTGAGCCGCACGCTAGGGGCGGCGTTCGGCACGCTCTCGGTGATCGTGGTAGTGCGCGGGCTGGGGCTGGAGGAATTCGGCCGCTGGGGCCTCTTGCTGGCGTTGAACGAGACCTGGACGCTACTGAATCTTAGTGGCGTCGCACTCAGTATCCAGACGCGCCTGGCCATCGCCCTGGGCGGAGGGGCGGAGCGCGATGAAATCGCCGATCTACTGGCGCAATACCTGCTTTTTGCCTTCGCCTGGGCGGCGCTTAGCTTTGTAGTCCTGAGCGCGCTGGCGCCCACGGTGACACGCTGGCTCTATGCGGATGCCAGTATTGGGATGTGGAGTGGCTTGCTCTCGCTGCGCATCCTTGGCAGCTCGATCTATCAGTTGGCGCTAATTTGCTTCCGCAACCACCGCCTCATGCGCGTGGTGGCCATCCTGCACACGCTGAACCAGGCGCTCCTGCTGGCTCTCGTCGTGCTTGCACTGAGCGCGGAAGGCTTCGTTGCCCAGTATGGTCTACGCGCGCTTGGCGCATGCCTGGCTCTTGATGCTCCTAGCGGTCGTGCTGGTATGGCGCCTGCGGGCGCAGAGTATGCCGCGTTTACCTACGTTGCGGGAGCTGGCGACGCGTTTGCCCTACGTCACACCACATCGCGATTGGCGCTTCGGTGTGATGAACGCGCTGGATAAGAACCTGGGCACCCTCTTCGTGAAAATCGCACTGCAATGGGTGGGTGCGGTCGGTGGCCCGCTAGCCGTAGCACCTTTCGCGTTGGCCCTGCGCATAATCGAGCGCGTCACCTTCCTGGCCACTGGGCTTTTCGAAAATATGAGTGCCGTCATCCCACGGCTGGTGGGCGCCGGCGAATACGGGCGTTTGTGGCGTACATTGCGGCGGGTGCAGCTGGCTCTGCTGGGCGGCTCGCTCGTGTTGAATGGTCTGCTCTTCTTCATCCTGCCCTTGGTGGTGCCGCCGCTCTTCGGCGCGGAGGAATCGGCAGGCGCTGTGCCCTTGATGCGCTGGTTGCTGCTTTATGCGACCATCGTCACGGTGACCGGCGTCTTCGGCCCGCTCTACCGCGCGCAACGGCAGGTACGCTTAGCGGCACTGGCGAAATTGGCGGCACTGGCCTTGGCGAGCCTGCCTGCTTATCCGCTCATCTCCCAACATGGAGCGCTTGGTGGCGTGCTCTATATCATCTTGCTATATGCAATTTCTGGCGCTTTGACCGCGCGCTTCACGCTGGCGGAGCTGAAACGCCGCGCCGCAAGCTAGACGTTAAAGCGTATCAGCAGGATATCGCCTTCCTGCACGACGTAATCTCGCCCTTCCAAGCGCAACCGTCCGGTTGCCCGCATCGCCGCCTCGCTGCCAGCCGCGAGCAATTCCTCGACAGCCATCACTTCCGCCCGAATGAAGCCACGTGCCAGATCGCTATGGATGTACGCCGCCGCCGCGTGGGCCGTGCCGCCGCGCCGCAAGATCCAGGCCCGCGTCTCGTTTTCGGCCGCCGTGAAAAAGGTGATCCGCTCCAACAAGGACAAAGCCCGCGCGAGCATTTGAGGCGCGACCAACTCCGCGAGGCCGTATTCCGCCATGAAAAGCTCTCGCTCATCGGCCGCCAGTTGCGCCAATTCCAACTCGAGCGCGCCGGGCAATGCGGCCAATTGCGCGCCTGCGGTTTGGATATCAGGCATTTCCGGTGTTACCAATTCCTCCTCGCCGAGGTTCAATAGCGCTAACACCGGTTTGACCGATAGCAAACCGAAACCGCTGAGCAAACGCGCATCTCGCTCGTGGAATTGGACCGTGCGCAGTGGCCGACCCGCTTCAAGGATAGGCAAGATGCGTTCCAGCAATTGCCGCTCGGGCGCCAGTTCTTCGCCGCGGCGCGGCCCCTTGAGCGATACTTCGCTGGCGATGCGCTCCAAGCGCTTCTCGACGGTGAGCTGGTCGGCGATCAGGAATTCGCCTTCGAGCAGGGCGAAATCGCGCGCCGGATCGACCGTACTGAGAGGGTGTGAGACATTTGCTGACGCGAATCCGCGCAGAGCATAGACAAAGCCATCCAGCGCTGCCAACGGATTGCGCAAGGCGCCCGGCAGGCCTTCGGCGCCGCTCGTACCCATGCCGTTCACATCGACGAAGGTGATGTTAATCGACGTTCGCGTCCGCGATTTGTAGATTTGCTGCAGGGCGTGTAGGCGCTTATCGTGGACGCGGACGGCGGTGGAATGCAGCGCGATTTCGCCGCCGGGGTAGGGGGCGACCGGCCTCTCCGCGCCGCAGATGGCGTTGAAGAGTGTCGTCTTGCCGCTATTCGGCAGGCCGAGGATACCCAATTGTATCATGCGTCTCGCTCCACCAATTGCGCTATGGCTGCTTCCGCTTCGTCAACGGAGATGCCATCGCGCGCCCAATCCCAATCGCGCGCGGCCTGTGCCAGAGCTGATGGCGAAGAGAGGCTGCTGGCGCGGTGGAGGGCGATTACAGCCACGCCGCTTGGGGCGTAGCGGCGCGGGTCACTGGGTCCGAATATCGTGGCCGTGCGCGCGCCGCAAGCGGCCACCAGGTGCGAGAGGCCGCTGTCATTACCGATATAGACGAGCGCGCTGGCGGCCAATTGGGCGATTTCTGCGAGGCTAAGCGCGCCGATGAAGGCGCACCCCTCCGCGCGGAGGGATACCGGCAGGGATTCGATGAGCGATGATTCGTTCTCGCCGACGAGCCAGACTGGACGCGCTCGCCAGCGCTCCGCCAGACGCTCGGCCAGTGCGGCGAAATGTCTCAGGGGCCAGCGCTTGGCTAGCAAGCTCATGCCGGGGTTGGCGCCGCCGCCCGGATGCAGCATGAAATAGGGCGCCACGATGCCGCGCTTCGCCATCTTCATTCGCAATGTTTCCGCGGCCTCGGGTAGGAGTGGGATATGCGGCGCGCAGCCTGCCGTTTCCACACCCAGCGCGCGCATGACATCCAGGTAGACTTCGCTCTCGTGGCGCGGGGTAGCAGGGTCAATCCGCGCGCGGAATTGATAGCCGAAGCCGCGACCGCCGCTATCGATGCCTGCCCGGTAGGGAATGCCGCTGAGGCGCAGCGCCATACTCATTCGCGCCGACCGCACCAATGAGATGGCCAAATCGTAGCGACCGGCCCGCAATTGCCGTACGAATTGCCAAAAGCCACGCCAGGTATCGGTCGGCTGGGCGGCAGGGCCAATATCCAGGAAGTCATCGATGTCGGGGTGCCCGGCCAGCGCCGCGCGCGACCAGCTGCCGACGGCGAAGCGGATATGTGCATCTGAGAAGGCGCGGCGGGCGGCGGCCAGCGCGGCGGTGGCCATTACCACATCGCCAATGCAGCAGGGGCGGACGATTACGATGCGCCGCAAACGGGCCCCAGCGAGTTGGCTGGAGCTCAAGGTTGGCTGCGGCGCGCTAGTTTTTCGCGGCGAGCGGCGAGGGCGGCGGCTGGGTCATACCCTCGCTGGCGCTCCTCGACCTCGCGCTGGATGCGGGCGGCGAGCGCTTCCGCATCGACTTCTTCGAAGCCCAGCTCTGTGGGTTCATTGGCGAGCAGCGCTTCGATATCGGGTTCGTCTTTTTTGCGGCGGGAGGGTCGCTTCGCGATGTCGTCCGCTCTCTTGGTTTCGCTTGCTGCGGCCGCACCCGCTTCTTTACGGAAAGATAGGCGGGGCACGCGCGCCGACAAACGGCCGAGGGTGAAGGCGAACACGGCGATGATCGCCAGCTCCAACCAGCCCGCAGTCAGCAAGTAGACGAGCAGCAGCACCAGCGCCAATGCTGCAATGCCGAGCAGAGCCTTACCCCAACGCTTTGCCAGGATTCGCAAGGGAAGCGTGCTCTTCCTCGTCCGTTCCGCTCAGCGCGGGTTGTAGAGCAGAACAGGGATATTGACATCCAGCAGCAGGCGTTGCGCCAAACTACCGAAAAGCTTGCGCGTCAGGCCAGTGCGGCCATGCGTGCTCATCACCATTAAATCCACCTGGCCGCTGTTGACGTAATCGATGAGGGGCTGGGCGATGCCGCTGCCTTCCAGCAATTCGCCGCGCACGTTATGACCATCTTGCCGCAACAGGGCACAATAGTCATCCAGTTGCTTCTGGGCATCTTCGCGCAGCTCTTGGATGACGGTGTTCTGTGTGACGAGCGGTGTCCAATCGACATAGTCGACCAGCTCGGGCGTTTGTGGCGTGAAGACGTGCAAGAGGACCAGCTCGGCCTCGTTGTGGCTGCGCATGATACCCAGCACATAGGGCAACACGCGGTTCGACCACTCGGTGAGCGCTGTGGGCATGGCGATGGTGCGAAACTCAATTTCCTCCATGATTTTCCCTCTATAAGATTTGCGAAAGGAACGTCACCGTACGGGGATGGTGCTCGACATCTAGCGAGAAGAAGGTTTGCGGGTCGCCTTCTTCGACAAGACGGCCGAAGTCAAAAAAAAGGACACGGTTGGCGACTTCGCGCGCGAAGCCCATCTCATGCGTGACGACGAGCATCGTCATCCCGCTCGCGGCCAACCCCTTCATCACGTCCAGCACTTCCTTGATCATCTCTGGATCGAGAGCAGAGGTGGGCTCGTCGAAGAGCATGATCTTGGGTTCCATCGCCAGTGCCCGCGCGATGGCCACGCGTTGTTGTTGACCGCCGGAAAGGGCCGCCGGCATCTTTTGCGCCTGCTCCGGGATGCCGACGCGCTCGAGCAGTTGCATGGCGCGCTCGTTGGCTTCCTGCCGCGACAGTTTGAGTACCGTGCGCGGCGCCAAGCTGACATTCTCCAGCGCCGTGAGGTGCGGGAAAAGGTTGAATTGCTGGAAGACCATCCCCGTCTCTTTACGGATCTCGGAGATGTTTTGCATGTCGTGGCTCAGCGTAACACCGTCGACGATGATCTCGCCTTCCTGGTGTTCCTCCAGCCGGTTGATGCAGCGGATGAAAGTGGATTTGCCGGATCCCGATGGCCCGACGATGACCACGACTTCGCGCTTCGTCACCTCCATGCTGATATCTTTCAGGACGTGGAATTCGCCAAACCATTTGTTGACGTCGCGGCAGACGATCATGGGATCGCTGCCATTGTCTTTCGATTTTGACTTTCGAAGCGTTGCGTTCATCAGCGCTACCACTTCATTGCCTCAAGGAGGATTCTAACGAGCGAACGTCAATCTCACAAGCGCGCATCAGATTGCATCAACTAGGCGGTTCCGTGGTGGAATTGTTGTCGCTGCAGGCAGTCTGTGCGCTCGCCAATTTTGCTCCCAATCCGCCATTTCCCGCACCGAGAAGTTGGGCTGTCTCGAATTGGCTGACGGCGCCGCAAGGATCCTGACTGGCCATCAAGATATCGCCGTAAGCGATGCGCTGGTCGGCGAGGAGAGCGCGGGCACTGAGTTGGCCGGTGGGTGCGTAATCGGGCGCGACGGCGATTAGCGATTCCAAGTTGCGGATGGCGCGCAGCACGTCGATATCCTGCCAGCGCGTGGCATCCAGATAGTAGGTGGCTATAGTGCGGGAGAAGCGCAGGGAATCGCCTGTTGCCAGGCCGAAATCTTCCGCGCGGTTGACCATGAGAATGGCCTGCGCGAGCTCCCCTGCCGAGAAGAGGTAAGCGGCGCGGAAGCGCAAAGCGTGCAGCAGTAGGGCGTTCACGGTGGAATGGGCGAAGGAGGGGTCAGCGCTGCGGATGGCTTCGAGCGTATCGATAGCGGTTCGCAAATCCTGCTCGCTGATGGCCCTACGAGCCACCGCCAACTGGTTGGCGAGGGGCGTGTTGTCGTGGGTGGGGATGGGTGTTGTTGGGGTGGTGAGTGTGAGCGATGGAGTGGGAGGCGCGGCGGTGGGAGTGGCAGTTGGGCTTGCTGTCGGGGTGGATGTGGCGGCCAGTCTTTGGGCCAGGGCGGTCGCAGTCGCGGGGATCCCGGCCAGGCAGGGTGGAGCGGGCGTCAGGCTCGCCAGCAATTCGTAGCGCCGCTGCAGGAAGATCGGGCGGCTTTCTAGGACATCCTCAACGAAGAGGGCGCAGTTCTCGTTCACGAAATCGCGTTGGCGGGCGCTGGCGGTTTGTTCGGCAAGGCGTTGCCCCCCCGTCCAGCCAGCCGCGGCCGCCAGCAAGACGATGCTAAGTGCGCAGCCGACCAAACCGAAGCAGCCCAGGACGCTTAGCAGGTTGCTTGTGCGGGAGTATTTGCGCTGGGCGGAAACGCTCACACTTGGGCGCGCTTTCGGTAGGCGGGAGACAGCACCATATTAGGCCGCGGTCGGAGCGGATTCAACGAAGCCCCCTGCCCTCACGTTCGGCGGCAATTTCGCTGGCCCGCGGCAAAGCGAGCAGGGCAATCAGCACCCCGAGCATGAGCAGCAACCAGACTGGATAATTCAAACCACCCTGCGCTGGCAGACGTCCGTCGATCTCCAGCGCGTTCGTCGTCAACAAGAGCGCGCTCGCTCCCCAGGGCAACCAGGACCAGGGCGAACGCGCGTAGGTGAGCAGCAGCGTCGCCAGCAAGAACAGCAACAAGATGGCGTGCTCGTCCGTTTGCAGGCGCCCGCGCCATACGCCATCTGACGCCGGGATGTAATAGAGCGGCAGGGCACTGGCGAGCGCGGTGATCGTCGGGCCGAGCAGGGCGAGTAGGCGGCGTTGACGCAACACAGTCCAGCTCATTTACGATGGGGGTTATCGACGAGCAGGGTCGTTTGCACCGGCGCGCGCGGCGGAATTTTCGCTTCTCGCAACACGCACACGATGAGCGGTGTCTGCGTACCGCCGGCCGCGAGGCGTTCCAGAGCGAAACTCACCGGCGCCTTGCCGCCCTTCTGGCGGTTACAGTCCTCGCAGCTCAGGGCGAGGTTGGCGCGCGTGTGGCCGCCGCCGCGCTGCAACGAAACGATGTGGTCGATCTCGAAAGGCGCGCCGACCAGGTCCGCGCCGCACCATTCGCAGCGCCCGCCGGAAGAGAGCATCACATCGCGCAGTTCGGATAGACCGATTTGCCCGCCAGCTGGCAGCGCGCGTGCCCGCGCATTCAATGCCGCGGCATACCGCGCGAGCGCCGCTGCTGATGGCAAATCCTGGTATCGCATCGCATTCCCTCCCGCGCCCATCGGCATTATACTGCCAGGATAAGCGGGGCAAGGATGGACAATGCTATTGGATTTGGAAGCGACTTTGGATACGGCTCGGGCGGCAGCACGGCGCGCGGGCGAGGTGACGCTGCGCTATTTTGAGCAGCCGCTCACGCCCGGTAGCAAGCGCAGCGCCAACGATTTGGTCACCGAAGCGGATCTGGCCGCCGAGGCTAGTCTGGTCGAGGATTTGAGCGCCGCCTTTCCTGAGCACGCGCTCATCGGCGAAGAAGGTGGCGCGTATGCAGGCGCGTCCAACGAGGCGGAGTATCGCTGGTATTTGGATCCGATCGATGGCACGACGAATTTTGCGCAGGGCATCCCCATTTATGGCGTGAGCGTGGCGTTGACCGACGCGCAGCTTCAACCGCTGGTCGCTGTGGTGCTGAATCCGGCTTACGGGCGCGAGTTCACGGCGATACGCGGCCGCGGCGCCCATCTGGACGGCCGGCGCTTGCGGGTTTCGCCGAAGGAGCAGTTGGCGGAGGCGGTTGTTGCATCCGGCTTTCCCTATGATAAATGGGAGAGCGCGGACGATAATTTGGCGCAATGGGCGGCGATGACGAAACGCACGCGCGGCATACGCAGGCTCGGCGCGGCGGCGCTCGATTTGTGCTTCGTAGCCATGGGCCGGTTGGATGCCTATTGGGAGCGGCGCCTGAACCCCTGGGATGTGCTGGGCGGCATCCTCATCGTCGAGGAAGCCGGCGGCCGCGTGAGTGATTTTTCGGGCCAGCGTTCGGAACAGGCACTAATGGGTAGCGAAATCCTCGCCAGCAACGGCCCGCTGCACGATGCCATTCTCGCCGTCTTGCGGGGAGCAGATGGTTGATGGCAATTTGCTGATGGCATTGGACGCGCTGCAACCAGCGCATTTCGACGCGTTGATCTGGCTGCTCATGGCGCTGGGCATTCCCTGGGCGCTCTGGCGCTTGCGGCAAGACGCGCAGCGAGAAGAATAAGAGGAACGCGATGCTCGATATTCGCCTGATCCGTGAGCGGCCCGAGTGGGTGCGGCAGCAGCTGGCACGGCTGCATGACGAGGATGCCTTGCCACGGTTGGAGCGAGTCATCACCCTGGATGTGAAACGTCGCGAGGCTTTGAGCGAGGCGGAATCTTTGCAAAAAATGCGCAACATGCTCAATCTCGTCACCGGACAGCTGCGCAGAAGGTTTGAAGGTAAGCCCGAGTTGATAAGCCGCTACGCACAAATGGCGCGGTTAGCCATAGAAGGTGGCGATTACGAAAGTGCCGTAGAGGCGTTAACCGGTATCGATGTTATTAAATATATGCCTTCCAAGAAAGTGGAGGATGTGAATTACGAAGTAGCAGAGTTGCACATCGCTATGCGGGAAATGGGTGTGGGTTATCAGGTATTGCGCCGACGAGCGCAAAAAGCCAGCGAAGAATTGCGCGCCGAGATGCTCTGGCTGCCCAATTTGCCGCATGAGAGCGTGCCGGATTCCGCCCACGAAGTGGATATTATCCCCGGCCCGGCGCGCGGCCAGCAGCGCGAATTTGATTTCACGCCCCTGCCGCATTGGGATATCGGACCGCGCCTTGGCATAATCGATTTCGAACGCGGCGTCCGCATGATGGGCTCGCGCGGTTACATCCTGCGGGATGCGGGCGCGCGCTTACAACGAGCGCTCATCGCTTATCTGCTCGACCGTGCTCACGCCGACGGTTTCGTAGAGCATTACCTGCCTGTGCTCATGCGCGAGGAGATGCTCGAGGGATCAGCTCAGTTCCCCAAATTCCGTGATGTCGTTTATGAAGACCCTGACGCGGGGCTTTTCCTTTTGCCGACGGCAGAAGTAGCGCTCACCAATTTCTACCGCGACGAAATCCTGGAGGAAGAGCAGCTGCCGATCCGCTTCGTCGCTCATTCGCCCTGCTTCCGGCGGGAGCGCATGAGCGCCGGGCGCGATGTTCGCGGCATCAAGCGTGTGCACCAATTCGAGAAGGTGGAGCGCTATTCCTTCACCCACCCGGATACCAGTTACGATGAGTTGGAAGCGCTCACAGTCGCCGCCGAGGGTATCTGCGCCGATTTGGGTTTGCCCTATCGCCGGCTGGAAATCGTGACGGGCGATCTGGGCTTTAGCGCCAGCAAGAAATACGACGTCGAGGTCTGGGCGCCGGGTAGCGAAGAATGGCTCGAAGTCAGCTCCTGCAGCAACACGGAGGATTTCCAGGCGCGACGGGCCAACATCCGCTTTCGGCCGCAGGGCGCAAAACGCACGCGCTTCCCACATACGCTCAACGGCAGTGCGCTGGCCCTGCCGCGCACCATTATCGCCATCCTGGAGAATTACCAGCAGGCTGATGGCAGTATACGAATACCAGAAGCGATCATCCCGTATTTCGGCGGGCAAGAAACGATCGCGGCGTCGGAATGACTAGGGATAGTTGCGGTTGAGTAAGCGCGGGTAGGGGATCGTCTCGCGGATATGGCTGAGGCCGCAGAGCCAGGCCACCGTGCGCTCGATGCCGATGCCAAAGCCCGCGTGCGGCACGCTGCCCATCTGGCGCAATTGTAGATACCAGCGGTAGGAATCACGCGGGAGGCCGATTTCCGCCACGCGCTCTTCCATTAGCGCCGCATCGTGAATGCGTTCGCTGCCGCCTGCGATCTCACCATAACCCTCCGGCGCGAGCAAATCGACGCTACGGCAGATCTCTGGCCGGCCTTTTACGGGTTGCATGTAGAAGGCCTTCACGGCAGTAGGATAGTGGTAGACGAAGACCGGTTTCTCGAACATCGCCGCTAGGGCCGTCTCGTGGGGGCTGCCGAAATCCTGCCCCCATTCGATGGCCAGGGCGGCGCGTTCCCCTTCATCCGATAGCGAATTGGCATGTTCGATTAAGCGCGTCACCGCCTCGTCATAACTGATGCGCGGGAAAGGCGGCTGGATGCACTCCAGCCCTGCCGTATCGCGCTCCAGAGTGCTGAGCTCGCGCGCGCAATCCCGTAGCACGCATTGCGCGATGTGACTGACGAAGGCTTCTTCCAGATCCATCATGTCTTCGAGCGAATAGAA
The DNA here is from genome assembly GCA_965237765.1 of Phototrophicaceae bacterium. Classification (GTDB taxonomy): domain Bacteria; phylum Chloroflexota; class Anaerolineae; order Aggregatilineales; family Phototrophicaceae; genus WTGJ01. The sequence continues at coordinate 420,051 of OZ250157.1, read as the reverse complement.
GGCCATCTCCGGTTCGAGCATCCAGAATTCGAGTAGGTGACGGCGCGTCTTGGATTTTTCGGCGCGGAATGTCGGGCCGAAGCAATAGACTTTGCCGAAGGCGGCGATATTCGCTTCGTTATAGAGTTGTCCGGTCTGGGCGAGGTAAGCTCGCTCGCCGAAGTAGTCGATTTCGAAGAGCGTGGTCGTCTCCTCGCCGGCAGCCGCGGTCAGGATGGGGGTATCGACGAGCAGGAAACCGGCGTCATCGAGCCAATTCCGCATGGCGCGGATGATGCGGGCGCGAATGCGGAGGATCGCCCATTGCCGCGAGGAGCGCAGCCAGAGGTGGCGGTGGTCCATCAAGAATTCGGTGCCATGCGCTTTGGGCGTGATGGGGAAATCCTCAACGCGTTGCAACAGCTGGATGCCCGTCATGCCAATTTCATAGCCGCCGGGGAAGCCCGGCGCTCGCTCGTCCGCTCGCACGACGCCTTCGATGACGATGGCCGATTCCTGCGTCAGTTCGCGCACGGTGGCAAAGGATTCGGGATCCAAATCGTTGCGAAAAGCCACGCATTGCGCGACGCCGCTGCCATCTCGCAAACGGATGAAATGCAGGCGACCCTTGCCCGTCTTGCGTTGCACCCAGCCTCGCAGGCGCACTGTTTCGCCTTCGTGTTGTGCGAGCGCGCGGATCTCGATATCGCGGTGCAAGATAGCGCCCCCTGTCGCTAATCTTGTCGCAGTATAACACGGGGCGGTCGCTTGTTTGCGGCGGCGTGCCATTCCATGTTATATTTATAGACAGGAGCGAGTGTGAGCGTGACTATGTTCACGACTGATGAAATGCGCATCCAACCGAATGCGCGTTCGCTGGACGAGCGGCACTATGGCGATATCTTGCCCAACCTGCGCTATTATCACGCCCCTTCTGAGCCATTTGCTAACGGCGATACGCTGCAGACCTTCTTGTATCGCGGTTGGAAGCCGGACGAAGAGGTGAAGCGCGATGTCTATTGGCTCTCAGCCTTGCGTTCGGTCAGCGTGTACGTATTCAATTTGCGGCGCGGTGGCGAAGAGGTTCGCTTGCCGGTGCAAGTAAACCCATTTGTCCTGCGTTTTGTGCGCGATATGCGCCTGCACCTCGTCGCCCAGCAGGATCACGAGGACTGGCCAACAGGCTCCAACAAGCCCTAGCACGGGCCCGTTTACTCGGGCACACTACGAACACTTACTTGAGGATGGAGGATGGAATGACTGTGGATTTTGCGGCGCGTCAGGCGAAATTGAGCGTGCTGGCAGATGCGGTGGCGCTCGTGCCCGGCACATCGATGCAATATTTCACCGGGCTGGATTTTCACCTCTCCGAGCGGCCCATCGTCGCCATATTTATGGGTGAGCGGCTGGCCTTCATCTGCCCCGAGCTGGAAGTGCCGAAATTACGAGATGGCCTCGGCGAGCGGGAGGTGGAAATCTTCCGCTGGACGGATGAGGATTGGTACGAGGGCGCTTTCATCGAGGCGGTACAGGAACTCGGCCTGGCGGGCGGCACAATCGGCCTGGATGACATGACCATGCGCGTCTTCGAATGGCTGGCCTTCAAGCGCGCCGCGGGGCGGATGGGCATCACGCCAACGGCCCTCGGGCAGGAGATATTGCGCATCCGGGCCATCAAAGAGCCGGGGGAAGTCGAAGCGATACGCCGCGCCATCCAACTCAGTGAGCGCGCCCTGGCGCAGACGTTGCGGCAGGTTGAGCCCGGCATGAGCGAGCGTGAAATTTTGGGCTTACTCGAGAATGAATTGACGGCCGCGGGCACTCAGGGGCTTTCGTTTTCGCCGCTGGTGCTGGTGGGCGAACGGGCCGCCTTGCCCCATGGCAATTCCGGCGCGCGCGAATTGGGGCAAGACGAGACTTTGCTCATCGATTTCGGCGGCCTCTGGAATGGCTACCCGGCGGATATCACGCGCACTTTCTGCCTCGGCGAGCCATCGGATCAGCTGCGCGAGCTCTATGACCTCGTCCTGCGCGCCAACCGCGCGGCCATCGCCGCCGCCGGCCCGGGCGTGCCCTGTCAGGAGGTCGACCGCGCCGCCCGCGATGTGATCACCGAGGCGGGCTACGGCGAATACTTCATCCATCGCCTCGGTCATGGCTTGGGGCTGGATGTGCACGAGCTGCCGCAAATGGCCAATGGTGTTGAGGCGACCCTGGAAGAAGGAATGGTCTTCACGGTCGAGCCGGGTGTGTATTTGTCGGGCGAAGTCGGCGTGCGCGTCGAGGATATCTGCCTGGTTACGTCGGATGGCGTCGAGGTGCTGACCAGCTTCCCGCGCGCGCTGGATGCGCTGGGCTGATGGGATAGTTGGAGGCTAACGATTCTAACAGGAATACTATTGGACGATATTTTCCACTCAACCAGGTTTTATTGGAGTCCTTGGATCGCTACGGCTTAACCTTTGATAAACTTTGGAATTCTTATCAATGCCTGCTATTTCTGCCATTCTTAATGCTTCAATTCTTCTCTTATCAATTTCACGAAGCTCATCAAAGTCCGCAACATCCCTTGCACTACGCATCCAATCAACCAAAATATATCCAAGATCCCAAGACTCAAGAGTTTCTCTCACTTTCTCAATAATTTTCCATTCGATTGAGTGCAAAGCGGATGCAGCCTCGATTGTCTTTTGACTATAGAATTTTTCTTTCCCGTCTATTACATCTACCAATATCCTTCGCGTATTTTGTATATTAAACCAAGCGCCTTCATATATCTTTTTGTAAGATGGCAATTCCTTGCTAAAAAACCATTAACCTTACTTTACGTTTCGCTTCTCTATTTTGCCAATCTAGAAAAGTCTTATAAATCCTAGGTATAAACGGTAAAACGCCTAGGAGACCAATTAGAATAAGTATTAGACTCAAATACTCGAAAGCACTGAGAATTTTCCAGGACTCGGGTAATAAAGAATAAAACAATGAATCATACAGAACAGGGATTACAATAGAAACAACAAGCACTAGCAAAAATGACAAAAACACAATTGTCACAGTTTTTATAACTGGTGGAATTTGATTACTCATGCTCGAGTGTCCGTTCCAACATCTCAATAATATTGATTTGTTCTACGATAATATCCAATTGTTCATTATCTTATCTGATGCTTCCTTATTTGAAGGTTCAAACTCCTTTTTAACAGTTATCGCTATTAATGCTAGCGACAAACTTAGTTGCTGTTTTACAATATCAGGAATAATGTACATATTTCCCTTGTGCTTTCTGCTCTTCATAAAATCAGGATGATGAGGATTTTGACACTTTGCTCTTAAACCTCAGCGATTGCGAGTTCCACTTCTCCGAACCAGTGGAAACTTTGCAAACAGGTTACTGCATCTCGAAGCAATAAGCCCTACGCCACCGTCACTTCTTCGCACAGGTACACATCCTGGATCGTGTTCAACAGCGCCACGCCCTCGGCGAAGGGTCGTTGGAAGGCCTTGCGCCCGCTGATGAGGCCCATGCCGCCAGCGCGCTTGTTGATGACGGCAGTTTGTACCGCCTGCGCGAAGTCATTTGACCCGCTCGCGCCGCCCGAGTTGATCAGCCCCACGCGCCCCATAAAGCCGTTGATGACCTGGTAGCGCGTCTGGTCGATGGGGTGCTCACCGCTCAGCTCAGAATAAATCCGCGGATCCAATTTACCATAGGAGGAATCGCCCGTATTCAGCGCGAGATAGCCGCCGTTGCTCGTCGGTTGTTTCTGCTTGACGATATCGGCCTGCAGCGTGGCGCCGAGATGGTTGGCTTGCCCGGTCAAATCCGCCGAGCCCTCATGATTGATCCCGGCCACCTTGAATGCCGGGTTGCGCAGGTAGCACCAGAGCACCGTCGCCATCCCCAGCTCATGCGCGTGAGCGAAGGCGTCCGCCACTTCCACGATTTGCCGTCGGCTCTCGGGCGATCCAAAATAGATGGTCGCGCCTACCGCGACGGCGCCCATATTCCAGGCCTCGCGCACGGTGCCGAAGCGGATCTGGTCGTAGCTATTGGGGTAGCTCAGCAGCTCGTTGTGGTTCAGTTTGACGAGGAAGGGAATGCGGTGCGCGTACTTTCGGGCCACGACGCCGAGCACGCCGAAGGTGCTGGCGACGGCGTTGCAACCGCCTTCCAGCGCCAGCTCGACGATGCTCGCCGGGTCAAAATACTGTGGGTTAGGCGCGAAGGAGGCGCCGGCGGAATGCTCTATCCCCTGGTCGACCGGCAGGATCGATAGGTAGCCACTCCCGCCCAGTCGGCCATGCCCCAGGAGCTGTTGCAGGCTGCGCAAGACTTGCGGGTTGCGGTCCGAATCCATCCAGACGCGGCTGACGAAATCACCACCGGGCAGGGCGAGCGAATCGCGCGGGACGGTCTGGCAGGTATATTCGAGCAGGGCGCGCCCTTCTTCGCCCAGATGCTCCAGGATGCCGTCGATCGTCAGCGCGCTCATGCGGGTTTCTCCATTCTTATCGTACCCTTAACGCAAAAAACTAGCGTCAGCATTGTTGCGAAAAACCGAAGTTTTCCAGCAGATCATAGAATAGCGGGATCTGGTCCCAAGAGCAGGATTCATCGATGATCCAGATGGCGGCGATGGTGATGATGCAGCAGAAGAAGATGAGGAAAAGGGTGGAGACGAAAAAGATGATACGCCAGGGACTGCCGGGTTCTTCCGCGCTCAGTTCTTCGTAGCCATAGCCGCCGAGGGCGGGCGCATCGCTCGTATCGATGGGCGCCGGCTTGGGCATGGCTTGCGGCGCTTCGATGGCGGCGTGACGTGGTGCGTGGGGGGCGAAATCGCGCTTAGCGGGCGCGGGCATGGGTGTTCCTGCTGGTGTGGGCGTCTCTTCCAGCAAGCCAGAGGTATCGCTGGTGGGAATATCGTAGACCGGCGCACGGGCTTGGTACTTGAGCAGGACCGTATCGCCCAGGCCGATGAGGTCGCCATCGCGCAGGCTTCGCTGCTCGTGGATGCGTACCTGGTTGATATAGGTGCCGTTTGTGGAACCGAGATCGACGACCTCGTAGCCAGTATCGGTTCGGTGCAAGCGCAAATGGCGGCGGCTCACTTCCGGGTCGCTGAATACGATGATGTTGGCAATATCGCGGCCAACGGTTACCAGTTCGCGGTGCAATTCGAAGACTTGTTCGGGTTTTGGGCCGCGCTGCACGACGAGCTGGTAGCGCGCGGAAGCGTGGGGCATATGAGCAGCCTTTGTGCGCGGAAGCGCGCGGGCTTCGAAGCGAATTCTCAGCGAGATTATAGCGGCTGTGGCGTCCTCCTGCAAGCAGGGAGAAAGCGAGGCGGCCCGCGTCTGCTATACTCGGCCGCCGCAGCAAAATGGAGAGCGCGGCCATTACCGCCATCGATGTGCGCGATATGACGATCAGCCGTGCGGCGCGGGCATTGCGCGCTGGCGAATGCTCGGCGCGGGAATTGACGGCCGCTTACCTGGCACGCATCCAGCAGCGCAACCCTGATCTGAATTCCTTCGTGCGTGTCACCGCCGAACGCGCCTTGGCTCAGGCGGAAGCCGCCGATGAGCGCCTGGCCGCTGGCGAAACGGGGCCCTTGCTGGGCATTCCCCTGGCCATCAAGGACAACATCAGCCGCGCTGGAGTGGAAACCACCGCCGGCTCGCGCATCCTGACCGGCTATGTGCCGCCTTTTTCGGCGACGGTAATCGAACGGCTGGAGGCGGTAGGCGTCGTCTGCCTGGGCACAACGAACATGGACGAATTCGGCATGGGCTCGTCCAACGAGAATTCCGCCTTCGGCCCGGTGCATAATCCCTGGTCAGCAGAGCGCGTGCCCGGCGGCAGCAGCGGCGGCTCGGCGGCGGCAGTCAGCGCCGGATTGTGTCTGGGCGCGCTCGGTAGCGACACGGGCGGCAGCATCCGCCAGCCTGGCTCTTTCACCGGCGTGGCGGCCCTCAAGCCCAGCTACGGCCGTGTCTCGCGTTGGGGACTGGTCGCTTTTGGCAGCTCGCTCGAACAGATCGGCCCGCTGGCTCGCACGGTCGAGGATGCCGCGCTCCTGTTACAAGCGATCGCCGGCCCAGACGCACGCGATGCCACTTGTGCAAACGAAGCCGTTCCGGATTATGCGGCCGCCCTGACGCAGGAGGATATCCGCGGCTTGCGAATCGGCGTGCCGCAGGAGTATTTCGTAGCTGAGCTTCAACCTGAAATCCGCGATTTGGTGGAGGCGGCCCTCGCACAATACGAAGCCCTGGGCGCGAAGTTGGTGCCCCTCTCCCTACCGTTGACGCGCTATGCCGTGCCGACCTATTACCTCATCGCTTCGAGCGAGGCCAGCGCGAATCTGGCGCGCTACGATGGTATGCGCTATGGGCAGCGGGTGACGGGTGATTCGCTTTGGGAGAGCTATCAGTGTACGCGCGCGGCGGGTTTCGGCGCAGAGGCCAAGCGGCGCATCATGCTCGGCACCTACGCCCTCAGCGCCGGCTATTATGACGCCTATTACGGCAAAGCCTCGCGAGTTCGCGCGCTCGTCCGCGACGAATTCGCGCAGGCCTTCGAACAGGTAGATCTGTTGGCCACCCCCACGACGCCAACCACCGCGTTCCGCCTTGGCGAGAAATTGGATGATCCCCTACAGATGTATCTGGCGGATGTCTTCGTCATACCGGCGAATTTGGCGGGCATTTGTGGGATCAGCATTCCATGCGGCTTCGACGAAGCGGGCCTGCCCATCGGATTGCAGTTGCTCGGGCCGGCCTTTGGCGAGGCGCGGTTGCTGCAGGCAGCGGCCGCTTACCAGCGCGCGACCGATTGGCACCGCCGCCGGCCGCCGGATAAAGAGAGCCAATTATGACGGTTGAGAACGAAGCGCAGTTGGAGGCCCTGCGGCGCATCGGTCGCATCGTCGCCTTGACATTGGCGGTGATGCGCGAACGCATCCAGCCCGGGATGACGACGGCTGAGCTGGATGCGATCGGCGCGCGCGAGTTGCAGCGGCATGGTGCCCGTTCGGCGCCAATCCTCGCCTACAACTATCCAGGTGCGACCTGCATCAGCATCAACGACGAGGCAGCGCATGGCATCCCCGGGCCGCGCGTCATCCAACCGGGCGACTTGGTGAATATTGATGTCTCGGCGGAGCTGGCGGGCTATTACGCCGATTCGGGCGCCAGTGTCGCCATCCCGCCGGTTGCGCCGGGCGTGCGCCGCCTCTGCGAATACACCGAGCGCGCGCTCGAGGCGGCCATCGGCTCAGCCAAGGCGGGCGCGCGCTTGCAGCAGGTAGGGCGGGCGATCCAGCGCGTCGCTTCGCGCGGTGGCTACCATTGCATTCGCGAATTGGGCGGGCATGGCATCGGCCGTAAGATCCACGAAGCGCCATCGGTGCCAAATTGGAACAACCGCGCCGCCCGCGGCGTCTTGAGCGAGGGCCAGGTCATCACGCTCGAGCCCTTCTTGACGACCGGAGCCATTCACGTCAACACAGCCGCCGATGGCTGGACACTGCGCACCACGGATGGCAGCCTGGCGGCACAATACGAGCACACGGTCGTGATCACGCGTGGGCGGCCGATCTTGTTGACCGTCGCTTAAGCCAACTCGGATGGAGGGCGGCGCAATTCGAAGCGCTCGCCCTGGCGGATGTAACCCGCGCCGCTCGTGCGGCCAATGGGTCGATAGCGCTCCAGGTAAATGCGGCCCTCGCCAGCATAGATATCATCGTTGATGCGCGCGTGCACGACCTTGCCGATGATGATGTGCGCGGCGCCGGCATCCACAATCTCCTGCACACGGCACTCAAAATGCAGGGGCGATTCGGCGACGTGCGGCGCGCGGATGAGGCGCGATGCCGCCGCCGTAACGCCGGCGCGCTCGAATTCATCCACTTCAGGCGGCGCTTCGACGGCGCTGGCGTTCATCGCTTTGGCCAATTCTTCTGTGACGAAATTGACGGCAAATTCGCCCGTTTCGCGCGTGTTTTGCACGGTGTCTTTATAGCGATACGCGGCTGTGGGACGCTGGCCGACGCAAAATAGCACGGTGGGCGGCGAGTAACTCACCCCCGTGAAGAAGCTGAACGGCGCCAGATTGGGTATACCGTCGGCGCTCACCGTGCTGATCCAACCAATGGCACGCGGGATGATGGCGGCGGTCAGCAGGCGGCCCAGCTCGCGCTCCGAGAGATTCTGCGGGTTCAGCTCAGCCATCGTCAGGTGGGCATGGGCACGAAATAGAATGCCAGCGCCAATATGGCATACACCGCCAGCAGCATCGCTCCTTCTAGCCAGTTCGATTCGCCATCGAGGGCGATGAAAGCGGCGATCAGCGAAGCCGCCGCCAGCGCCACCAGCTCGTAGTTGTTGTAGACGAGCAACAATCGCTCGCCGAAAAGCAGGGCGATAAAGACGAGCAGCGGCGCCACGAAGAGGGCGATCTGTGTACTCGAGCCGATCGAAACGGCCATGCTCAAATCCATCCGATTCTTGATCGCCACCTTCACCGCCACCAGGTGTTCGGCGACGTTGCCGACCAGCGGGATGATGATGATGCCGATGAAGAATTCGGTGAGGCCGAGTTGGTGGGTTACGCTCTCGACGGCGCCGATGAGCGCTTCGCTCATCAGGACGATGCCGATGGTGGCGGCGGCCAAAATCAGCAGAGCCTGGCGCGTGCTCCATTTGGTTTCATGCGGGCTAGCCGCTTCGCGCTGCAAACGATTCTCGGCGCTCGATGAGCGGAACGAATAGAATACGCTCAGGCCATAGAGCAGCATCATGATGATGGCGACGCCTTCGCTCAGGCGCAACTCTGCGCTTGGGTCGTCGGCAATGGCGCTATCGAAGAGCGAGGGTACCATGAGCGCCACCAACGCCAGCAGCAACAGGGCGGCGTGCATGGCGGCGTTACGGCGATCAAAGCGCTGCAGGCCATTTCGTATTCCACCCAGTAATAGAGAGAGTCCCAGCACCAGTAGCAAATTGCCGAGGATGGAGCCGATGATGGATGCCTTCACCAGCTCGAGTAAGCCGCGTTGGATGGCGAAAATGGTGATGATCAACTCTGCCGCGTTGCCCAGCGTGGCGTTCAACAGGCCGCCGATCTGTGGGCTGGTGTGGTGGGCGAGCTCTTCGGTGCCTTCGCCGACAACCCCGGCCAGTGGGATCACGGCCAGCGCGGCAGCGATGAAGATGAACGTGTCGTTTGCGCTCGCCAGCTCGGCGATTAGGGTGATCGGCACGAAGACGAGCAGGGCGTATTTCCAGGGGATGCGGGGCATGTCGCTCTCGCCAGTTTCTGGCCGCAATTGTACCTCGAGCGCGCGCCGCCTGCTAGATTAGGGTAGCTGGTTGGCGAAAATGATTGGCATGCGCATCCTGCACCTCACGCCCTATTACGCGCCGTCATACGCTTTTGGCGGCGTTGTGCGCGCTCTGGAGGGGTTGGCAGAGGCGCAGGTGGCGGCCGGCCATTCTGTACGCATCCTCACGAGCAACACTGCTAACCTGGGCGAGCGCCTCTCATTGCCGCCACGCGAAACGCGCCACGGTGTCGAAATATTCCGCGCGCCAAATCGCTGGCCAGCGCTTCGGCAAGCACTGAATTTGTCGTCTCCGCGAGGTATGGGTGCGTTGGCCGAAACGTTGCTCCAGGACGCCGATATCGTCCACTGTCACGAATTCCGTACGGTGGAGAATTGGCTGCTGGCGGAGCGGTTGCGGGCGATGAAGAGGCGCTTGCCGCTCTTACTTTCGCCGCATGGCACCCTCCCGCATGAGACCGGGCGCCGCTCGGCCAAGGCGTTCTGGGATATGACGTTGGGGCCTAATCTGGCGCGGGTATTCGACCATGTCGTTTGCCTGAGTGAAATCGAGCGCGAAGATGTGAACCGCCGCTGGCACGCCATGCGCGTCGCGCCGCCGCCGACCTCCGTCATTCCCAATGGCGTCAATCTCGATATCTTCGCCGGTGCAGATCGAGCAACGCTTCGCGCCGAATTCCGCCGAAAGCACAACCTCGCCGACGCGCCGACGATGCTTTTCCTGGGGCGTTTACACCGCCGCAAAGGCGTGTCATTGTTGGCGCGAGCCCTCGGGCAGCTGGCGGAACGTGACGCTCGCCTGCTCATCGTTGGGCCGGACGAGGGGGAGCGGGCGGTGTTGCGGGAGTTAGCAGACGAGCGGATCATTTTGCTCGGTTATCTGCAGGGCGAGGAACGGCTGGCGGCACTGGCGGCGGCGGATGGTTTCGCGTTGCCGGCCATTGGCGAAGGCCTATCGATGGCGCTGCTAGAGGCGCTGGCTGCTGGCTTGCCGGCCATCATCACGCCCGGCTGTAACCTACCGCAAGTTGCCGAGCGCGGCGCCGGTTGGCTGGTGGTGCCGGCGGTGGAGTCCATCGCCGATGCGCTCAAGGGATGGTTGGCCGAGGCGACGCGTTGGCCAGCGATGGCCGCGGCCGGGCGGCGGCTCGCGCGTGAAGAATTCAGCTGGCCCTCTATGGAAGCGGCGTTGGCGGCCGTCTATCGCGATTTGAGGACGCGAATCAGCTCGGCCGCCAAATCATAGCGCTCGTAGGATGGAATGACGTAAATGCCCTGCGGCTGAGGCTGCAGCTGCTCGTATATTTCGAGCGCGATAGCCAATCCTTCCGCTTCGGGATTCGCTGCGCCCTTCATCCGCCGCATAATCTCTGGCGGGATCTGGATGCCGGGCACTTTCTCATCGAGGAAACGCGCATGGCGAACGGATTGCAGCGGCATCAGGCTGATCAATAGGGGCAACATACAGGGCGCGCCGAAGGCCGCTTCGTAGCGCTCGTGGAATTCTTTGAGGCGCGCTGGCACATATAACGCCTGGCAGAGCGCGAAATCGGCGCCGCCAGCGAGTTTGCGCTCCAACACTCGGAGCTCCCGCGGCAAATTCGCTGCAGCGACGTTCAGCGCGCAGCCCACGGTATAGAGCGTCGGCGCGCCGATGGATTTCCCGCGCAAATCCACGCCGGCGTTCATCTTTTGTTTGATGAGGGCAATCAGCGCGGAGGGCGCAAGGTCGTATGTGTTGCCCGCGCCCGGGTAATCGCCGATATCCACAGGATCGCCCATGGTGACGAAGACGTTGCGGAGGCCGATGGCGTGGGCGGCGAGCAAATCACTCTGTACGCGAAGTAGGTTGCGGCCGCGCGTCGGGAAGTGCAGCACTGTCTCCTGTCCAAGTTGGGTCTCGACGAGGTGGCAGATCGCCCAGGCGGACATGCGCAGGCGCGCGGTGGGGGTATCGGCAACGTTGATGATATCCACGCCCGCATCGCACAATAATCGGACGTTAGTGAGCAGTCGTTCTGCCGAGTAGCGGCGCGGCGGCGTCACTTCGACATGCAGGAGCGAATCACCCCGCGCAAGGCGTTGCGGCAGCCTCGGCCCGACGCGCGCCGTCATTGCGTTTTCAGGATTTGTGCGACGCGGTCCAATTGGCCGACGCTGAAGTAGCTGGCTTTGGGATGGTGGGCGAAGATGGCGGCCGTGCTCGCTTCCGGGACGATCTGGTGCGCCTCGGTCAATATCAGCTTCAGCTCTTCGCGTGCCGCAGGTAACAAATCCCAGACGATCTGGTGGTCGTCCAGATCGGGGCAGGCGGGGTAGCCCCAGGAGTAGCGTTTGCCGCGCGTTGCCTCGATGCCCAATTCGCGCTGGATATGAGCGGTGACGTAGTTGGCGGTCGCTTCGGCGCTCTGCACGGCCAGCCCATGAAAGAAATATGCCTCGCTGTAATCGTCGGCGGCTTGCAAGCGGTCGACTTCCGCGCCGGCGCCGGCGCCGACGGTGACGATTTGCAGCACACAGGAATCGACCCGGCCGCTATTGATAGGCGCGAAATAATCGCTGAGGCAAAGCTGTTGGCGATCGGGTTGGCGCGGAAAATGGAAGCGGGCGCGTTCGCGGCGGCGGCCATCAGCGGCGGGCTCTGCCTCCCAGATGATCAGGTCATCGCCGCTGGCATTGGCGGGGAAATATCCGTAGACGGCCTGTGGCAGAAGCGTGCCGGCCCGGCCCGCCGCCCGCCCCATGCGTTGCAGGCGTGCCTCGAATTCGGCTTCCAACCGTTCCCATTCAGCGCCGCGAGTGTTCTTTGCCCCCCAGGAGAGGCGGAAGAGTTCTGGTTTGTGCAGGTGTTGGAGGACCATCTCCAGTGGCATCTGGCGGATGACGCGCGCGCCCCAAAATGGCGGTTGTGGCAGATCTGGCGCCGCGGGGAAATGGCCATTGTCCTGAACGCGCGTGGCAGCTCGCGTGGCGCGTTTGGGCTTGGCGAGCGCAGCCTGAGCGCTGGCTCGATTATCCTCGACGAAAGCGGCACGCTCTTTGCCCATTAGGCGTTCCATCACAGATAGGCCCTCGAAGGCGTCGCGGCAATAGAAGACGCCGGGCGGGTAAGGCCGCAGCTCTTCTCCGAGGAAAAGGATGCGCTGCCCGAATTTGCGGTTGATGGCCGCGCCGCCGACGAGCACGGGGATCTCCAGCCCGCGGGCCGCCAATTCCTGTACGACGAGCGGCATCTGCTTGCTCGTGCTCACCAACAGCGCGCTGAGCCCGATCGCGTCCGCATCCGCTTCCACCGCGTTGTCGATGATGGTATTGACCGGCACCTGTTTGCCCAGGTCGCGCACGGTAAAGCCATTGTTGCTGAGGATGGTCTTGACCAAATTCTTGCCGATGTCATGCACGTCGCCGAAGACCGTCGCCAGCACTACAGTGCCTTTGCTGGCGCCATCGATGCGCTCCATGAATTGCTCCAGATGGCGCACGGAACGCTTCATCGCCTCCGCCGATTGGAGCACGAAGGGCAATATCAGCTCGCCAGCGCCGAAGCGATCGCCTACTTCCTTCATCGCCGGCAGCAGCACTTCGTTGAGCACGCCGACGGCGTCACGCCGCAACAGGCAATCGTCGATCAGCGCCTCGACGCCCTCTTTGCGACGGTGCAGGATCTGCCAATGCAGCGCTTCTTCGGCGGGCATATCCTCCGTCGGGTCGGCGATTTCTTGGCCGGGCGCAGCGACGACGTTCTCTTCGAAGAATTGGATGAAGCGGGCGAGCGCCTCTTCATCGCGGTTGAAGATGAGATCTTCGGCGAGGCGGCGTTGCTCGGATGAGATTTCGGCGTAGGGTGTGATATGCGCCGGGTTGACAATAGCCATATCCAACCCGGCAGCCACGGCGTGATATAGAAAGACGCTATTGAGCACGCCGCGCGCCGCTGGCGAAACGCCGAAGCTGACGTTGCTGATGCCCAAACAGGTAAACGCGCCGGGGATCTGTTCCTTGATGAGGCGAATGCCCTCCAGCGTCTCGTTGGCGTCCTCGCGCAATTCGGCCTGACCGGTCGTGAGCGGGAAGGTGAGGGTGTCGAAGATCAGATCGCTTGGCGCGAGGCCATAATCGCTCGCGGCGATATCGACAATGCGCTGGGCGATGCTGAGTTTGCGCGCGCGCGTATGCGCCATACCCTCTTCGTCGATGGTCATGGAGAGAACAGCGGCGCCATGTTTCCGGGCGATGGGCAAAACGGCATCCATGCGCTCGCGGCCGTTTTCCAGGTTGTTGCCATTGATGATGCCGCGGCCGGGATAAACGGCCAACGCCGCTTCGGCGACTTCTGGCTCAGTCGTATCGATGATGAGCGGCGCAGGGACGGCGCTCGCCAGCTTTTTGACGAGGGTGACCATCTGCTCTGCCTCGTCCTCGCGTTCGGTGAGGGCGACGCAAACATCCAGCATATGCGCGCCGCGGGCGACCTGGTCGACCGCGATTTGCACGATGCTATCGTAATCTTCGGCGAGCAATAACCTCTTCACGCGGCGGCTGCCTTGCGAATTGACCCGCTCGCCGATGAGCGTTGGGCGCGGCTCTTGCTGAATGGCAACGGCCGTCATCGCGGAGGAAGTAGAAGGCGCGGCGCTTACCTGGCGTGGCGGCGGCGAGAAGTAGCGGCCGTTGCCGGGCGGGACATACGCTTCGCCGTGCAGCTGCTCGTAGAGGCTGGCGATATGCGCGGGCGTCGTGCCGCAACAACCGCCGACGACCCGCACCCCCTGGCGTGCGAATTCGCCGACGAGTTGCGCGAAGGGCACCGGTTGCATCGGGTAGACCGCCTCTCCTTCCACATTCAGCGGTAGCCCAGCGTTCGGCATCACGCTGACGGGATAGGGGCTTTGTTCGAGCAGGAAACGGAGCGGCTCGCGCATGTGCTCCGGGCCGGTCGAACAATTGAGGCCGATGAGATCGACGGGCAGCGCAGCTAGCGTGGTCAATGCGCCGGCGATATCGGTACCGAAGAGCATGCGCCCGCTGGTATCGAGCGTTACTTGCGCCTGTAGCGGTACACGACGGCCCGCATCGGCGAAGCTGCGCTGGATGCCCTCGATGGCCGCTTTGACCTCGAGGATGTCCTGACTGGTTTCGATGAGCAACAGGTCGACACCACCCTTGAGCAATCCGAAAGCCTGCTCCTGGAAGAGCGCAGCCAAATCTTCATAGCCCCAGTCGCTCAAGTCCGGGTCATCCCCGGAAGGCAGCTTGCCGGATGGCCCGATGCTGCCGGCGACGAAGCGCGGGCGGCCGCTATCCCTCGCGGCGCGGTCGGCGGATTCGCGGGCGATGCGTGCGGCCGCTTCGTTGATCGCCAGTGTCTGGTCGCTGAGCCCGAATTCCTGAAGGGTGAGGCGGTTGGCCCGAAATGTATTCGTCTCGATTGCATCGCAGCCCACGGCCATAAAAGAATCGTGGATTTCGCGGATGATCGCCGGTCGAGTGATCGAGAGGTAATCGATGCAGCCCAGATAGGCAGCTCCGCCGAAATCCATCTCTGTTAGCGGGTAGGATTGGATGCTCGTGCCCATCGCGCCATCGAAGAGGATGACACGGCGGGCGAGTTGTTCGAGGTAGGGGCTGGCTGGTGTCATGGTTCGTCTATGCGTCTGGGTTGCCTACTAAATGAAGACTCCCTCGCGGCAGGGAAGGAGTCAGTCAGCGTTGCAAGGGCACCGAGCACTATGCACCTCATTAGCCGCATAGCGGAGAGGTTGCTGGGGGTTCATTGGCCAGTTACCCCACCCACTCGCGATGAGCGCGCTCGCTGTGAGCACCAAACTGCCACAATATTAGCGTGGCGGAGCATACCCGTCAAGCGAATGTCCTAGGCGGAGAATTCGGCGGCGATGCGTCGGGCGAGGTCCTGCAAGTCGTGTTGCTCGACGATAACTTGTCGCAATTCCCTGCCCAATTGACGGCGCGCACGGGCCGATTGCTCGCGGAAATGCAGCGCGCGCGTGGTGAAGAGGCGCGCCGCTTCTTCGGGGCTGGCCGCGGGCGGGATGAGCAGCGCCTCTGCCCAGGGTCCGAGCAACTCGATTGCCGCCTCGTTATTGGTGAGGATGGGCAGGCCGCAGGACATCGCTTCCAAAAGCACCTTATCCAGGCTGCCGGTGCCGCTCGCGCTCCAGAGCAGGTCGGCGCTCTGGTAGATGGCCGGCAATTCGGCATAGGCGCGTGGGCCGAGGAAGCGAACGCGCTCACCGAAACGTGTCGTTGCTTCGCTACGCAAACGCGCCTCGTAGTCGCGGTGTTCAGCGCCTGCCTCGCCGACAATCTGAAAACGCCAGGCGAATGAGGCCCGCTCCGCCAGGATCGCCGCCGCTGCCAACAGGATTTCGAGGCGCTTCACCGGATCCAGGCGCCCGACATAGAGAAGAGTGAAAGGCAGGGAGGCTGCGGGAACGGGTGGCGCTGGCTGGAAGCGGGCTGTATCGATGCCTTGTCCTACAACGCGCAATTTGTCACTCGCTAGGCGGCAACCGTCAGATGTGGATGTCAGGATGCGTCGCACGAAGCGCTCGGCGATTCGCAAACGCCTGGGAACGTTACCGTGCGCATACCAGAGAATTTGTGGCACGCCCCAAATATGCAACACCGGCCCGGCCAGCGCCGCGAACAGCGGTTGCATATGCGCGAAGCAACCCACATAATGCCGCCGCCGCAAACAGCGCAGCAGGATGTGGTAAAAGCGCCAGAGACGTAGCGCTTCGCTCGCGCCCGCTTCTTTGCCGAGTGAATAAATGGTGACGTTCGGCGCGAGTTCCAATCGACCGGCGCGCATGGTGATGACGTCGATCTGGTCAAAATGGGCAGCGAGCGCGTTGAGCCAATCGCTCGCGAAAGCCAGTAACAGATCATCGGCATCCGTCGCCAGGTTGAAGACGAGCAGGTTACGCGCTGACATTTCAGCCGAGCATCTCTTGCGCGCGCGCGAGCAATTGGTAATAACCAGCGACATAGGCTTCAGTGGAGAAGGTCTGCCGGGCGAAGGCGCGCGCGCGTTCGCTCATCGCTCGCCAAGATTCTTCATCCAGGGCGAGCATCCATTCCAGGGCCTCGGCGAGCGCAGCTGGGTCTTCGGGCGGGACGAGATAGCCCGTTTCGCCCTCGCGCACGATTTCCGGCATGCCGCCCACGCGCGTGGCGATGACAGGCGTGCCGGTGAGTTGCGATTCGATGAGTACGCGGCCGAGCCCTTCTGATAACGATGGCAATACGCTGCAACGGGCGCGCGCGAAATGGGCAGCCAATTCAGTTTGTGGCAATTCACCCAGGAAATGGACCCGCTCAGCAATCTCGAGCTGCTTCGTTTGTTGACGCAAAGAAATGGCATAATTCACATTAGTCGGCGCGCCGATGATCAGCAAATTCGCGTTGTGATGAGATAAGCAACATCGTGCGAAAGCTTCAAGCAAGTGATGAACGCCTTTCCCCGGGATCAAAACGCCCGCAAAGATGATGGTAGGCGGTGGCAGCTGCCGTCCATCTCCCTCTGCTTGGAAAGCGGATGCATCCGTCCAGGCGATGAAACGAACTTGTGGCGTGTCCGGCGCAATTTCGGTGAGAATGGCCGCCGTCGCGGCAGAAACCGGTCGCAACATATCTGCTCTTTGCAAAGCATAACGCGCCAGGTGGCGCATCAGCCAGCGATAAATTCCCGCCAGCGGCACGGCGCGCTGCAGGAAAATCGTCTCTGCGAAATCGTTGTGGCTTTCTATGATGACGACTGTTCGCCCGCCGAAGAGCCGTGCCAGGCGCGCGACGAAAGCGCATATCGCACCTTCATATGGGCTCTGGGCGATCAACGAGCGGCAGCCATGTCGCCATCGTGCCCAGATTAGCGCCACTGTCCCGAGCGTCAGCAGTGTCAGGTGGCGCAGCGGCGAGAAGCGCGCTTGTGGCAAGAGGGTGAAATGCGCGTCCTGCCGAAATTGCCGCGGCCTGCCTGTTTGGGCAAAGCCAATGACGCGCATCTCCCCCCCCAGTTTCGACAGCGCCGCCCACTTGCGCGCCTGTGTCTCGCTTAGTGGTCGGCCATATCGCGCGCTGCCGAACCAGCAGACCTGCAGACCAGCCAGGGCTGGTGAATCAGTGTCCTCCCGCGCATCCATGTGCCTAGCCTACAGGGCGATTAACGCGCAAGCAATGGCGCGACGAGGCTATGACCGCCGTCGACGGGAAGGACGGCGCCGGTGATGGCCGTTTCCGATGCCAGGTAACGCACCGCCCGCGCGACGCCCGCTGAATCACCGCCATGGCCCAGCGGTGCGCCGGCGCAAATCCGTGCCCAGGTTTCCTCACTCATCGTATCCGGTCGCAGCACAGGGCCGGGGATGACGGCATTCACGCGAATATCCGGCGCTAAGCTCAGGGCGCTCGTGCGCGTCAGCATGAGCAGCGCAGCTTTGCTGATGCCATGGTGCGGGTAGCGTGGCCAGGGCTGCAGCGAGCCGTAATCGCCGATGTTAATGATGACGCCGCCCGCATTTCGCCGCATGATTCGAGCGGCCGCCTGCGTCAATAAGAAAGGCGCGCTAAGGTTGATAGCCAGCGTGCGCTCCCATTCTTCTCGCGTGATCGCCATCAACTCGCGCTGTTGGAATATGGCGGCACTATTTATGAGGATATCGAGGCGACCAAAATGCTCTTCCGCGGCGCCAATCAGTCCGTCGATTTCTTCCTCATGAGTGAGATCGGCCTGCGCAGCCTGTGCCTGGCTGCCGAGCGCACGCAATTCGGCTAGCGTCTCGTGGACCGTCGCTTTAGCAGTGCTGCCATAATGCACGAGCACATCGCAACCTGCCCGCGCCAATTCCAATGCGATTTTCTTGCCGAGGCGACGGGCGCTACCGGTAACCAGCGCGACGCGCCCGCTCAATTCCCGCATTCCCCTCGCCTCGTGTGTTCCGCCCATGCTAACATGATAGGTGGGAAAGGGTGCCGATGCATATTGGTTTTTTGACGGCGGATCTCTCGCCGCGTCATGGTTGGGGGCAATACAGCATCAATCTAGCGCGTGCTCTGGCGCGGGCAGGCGCACGGGTGAGTGTCGTCGCGCCGCAAAATTCGCCGCAATTGGCTGGGTTAAATGTGCAGCCACTCTTACCGAATCTGGTGCCGCGGCGGCGCGGCATACCCCTGCGACTCTGGCTGGCGCGCGGGATGGTAGGGCGGGCGCTACGGGATTGCCAGCTGATTCATGCGACCGTGGAGCCTTACGCGCTCCTGGCGGGATGGTGCGCCGGGCGGCGCCCCTATCTCCTCACCGGACATGGCAGTTATGTGAATGCGCTGCTCAAGCCGGTGGGTCTGCGAGGATCACTTTATCGACGAGCGTTTATGAGCGCGGCGCGAGTAATTTCTGTCAGTCGATTCACGGAACTCCAATTGTTGGCGCATTTGCCGCTTGCGCGAAGTTGCGTCATCCCCAACGGCGTTGATAGCGCGCGTTTCGCCGATTTGAGCCGCGCGCCAGCTACAAATCGACCACCGAATGTCCTCGCAGTCGGCGCTGTCAAACCGCGCAAGGGCATCCTTCCCTTGGTCGAAGCAATCGCCGTTGCGCGCAAGGCAATCCCCGATTTGCGTTGCATCGTCATCGGCCAGGCAATGAGCAGCTCCGCCTATGTAACGCAGGTGCGCGCGGCTATCGAGCGACTTTCGCTGACTGATGCGGTGCAGCTTATGGGCGTGGTGGATGAAGAAACGCTGCTGGCCTATTACGCGTCAGCCGATGTATTTTGCCTGCCGACTCTGCAGGTCAATGACGACTTTGAGGGTTTCGGTCTGGTCTACTTGGAAGCGGGTTTGGCAGGTTTGCCGGTCATCGCCACCGACGCCGGGGGCGTGGCGGATGTAGTTGAGGATGGCGTGAACGGACTGTTATTGCTGGCAGCGGAAGTGGCCGAGCGCCTGCCTGCGGCGATTGTTTCGCTACTGCAAGATCGAGAACGCGCGCAACGACTCGGCGCGGCGGGCCGAGAGCGCGCCCTCGCGAACAGCTGGGACACAATCGCGCAGCGTTACTTGGCGCTATACGAAGACGAGTTGCGCGCTGCCTCAAACGCGGGCTAGCTGTGCGCGCAATTCTGCCTGTGTCTCGTGGACCGTCGCTTCCGATGTGCTGCCATAATGCGCGAGCACATCGCAACCTGCCCGCGCCAGTTTCAGCGTGATTTCCTTGCCGAGGCGAAGGGCGCTACCGGTCACCAGCGCGAAGCGTCCGCTCAATTACCCTATTTCCCCTCGCCTCCTGTGTTCGGCCCACGCTAATATAATAGCGAGAAAGGGTGGCGATGCATATCGGTTTTTTGGTGGCGGATCTCTCGCCGCGTCATGGTTGGGGACGATACAGCATCGATCTAGCACGTGCTCTGATGCGGGCAGGCGCACGGGTGAGCGTCGTCGCGTCGCAAAATTCGCCGCAATTGACGGGCCTGGATGTGTTTCCGCTATTGCCGAATCTGATGCTTCGGAAGCGCGGGATACCCCTGCGGCTCTGGCTGGCGCGTGGGCCGGTGGGAAGGGCGCTGCGGGATTGCCAGCTGATTCACGTGAACGTGGAACCCTTTGCGCTTCTGGCGGGTTGGTGCGCGGGGCGGCGTCCCTATTTCATCACCGGACATGGCACCAGCGTCAATTCGCTATTGAGGAAAAAGAACGTACGTGGCTTGCTTTACCGGCGTGCCTTTGCCGGTGCAGCGCGCGTGATCTGTGTCAGCAATTACACAGAATCCCAACTGCTGACGAATTTGCCCACTGCGCGCAGCTGTGTCATCCTCAACGGCGTCAACAGCGCGCTTTTCGTCGATATGAGCCATGCGCCGGTTGCCGACCGGCCACCGACCGTCCTCGCAGTCGGCGCCGTCAAACCGCGCAAGGGCATCCTCCCACTGGTCGAAGCCATCGCTGTTGCGCGAGAGACAATCCCTGATTTGCGTTGCGTCGTCATTGGTGAGACAACGAGTAGCCCGGCCTATGTGGCGCAGGTGCGCGCGGCTATCGAGCGACATTCTCTGACCGATGCGGTGCAGCTCGTGAACGTGGTGGATAGGTATACGGGCGTGGTAGATGAGGAAATGTTGCTCGCCCATTACACGTCAGCCGATGTCTTTTGCCTGCCGACTCTGCAGGTCAATGACGACTTTGAGGGTTTCGGTCTGGTCTACTTGGAAGCGGGTCTGGCAGGTTTGCCGGTCATCGCCACCGACGCCGGAGGCGTGGCGGATGTAGTTGAGGATGGCGTAAACGGACTGTTATTGCCGGCAGCGGAAGTGGCCGAGCGCCTGCCTGCGGCGATTGTTTCGCTCCTGCAAGATCGAGAACGCGCGCAACGACTCGGCGCGGCGGGCCGAGAGCGCGCCCTCGCGAACAGCTGGGACACAATCGCGCAGCGCTACTTGGCGCTATACGAAGACGAGTTGCGCGCTGCCTCACACGCGGGCTAGTTGCGCGCGCAGGAGCGAATCGGTTCGCTCGACGAGGCGAGCGAAGGTATAGCGCTCGGGCTCGAGCAAGCCAGCGCTGGCCCATTGCGCGCGCCGGTCCGGGACGGTAGCGGCGCGAACCGCCGTAACGATGCGCGCGCTGGCCGCCGTTTCTTCTGTTTCATAGGGGATCAGCAATCCATTGACGCCATTGTGAATCAATTCGCGATTAGCGAGGATGTCGCTGGCGAGGACCGGCGTGCCGTAACTTAGCGCCTCAAGCAAGACATGTGAGAGTCCCTCGTATCCCGAATAGAGTAAAACGAAATCGGCGGCGCGGTAATAAGTAGCGAGTATTGGCGCGTTCAGGCGCCCAAGGAAGCGGATCCGGTCGCCGAGGCCCGAGCGGGCGGCCTGCGCTTCGAGTTGAGGTTGTGTTGGGCCATCACCCGCCACGAGCAAACGCAGGTCAGGCAATTGTGCCAACGCATGGATGCTGGGGCCGATGCCCTTCCACGGTTGCAAGCGTGCTACCGTGAGCAAGATGGGGCCTGGCGGCAGGCGCAAGCGCGCCCGCGCTTCTTTTTGTGATAACGAGAGCGCGGCAGGCAGCGCGTGCACGGCGTTCTCGATGACATGCAGGCGTTCGGACGGCACGCCCCAATCACTCACTATTTTCGCCAGCGTTTCGCTCGGTACGACGACGGCCGCGTAACTGCGTAATTTCCGCCGCCGCCAGGCACGCAGCGAGCGGATCAAAGGGCCGCCGCGGTAATTTTGGAATTGCGTTATGTCCACGCTTTCTGGCAGCCATCTCCGCCGCCGCGCCCTTTCCCAGAGCGAATCACCGCCCAGGCGCAAGACACGCGGCGCCCGCCCGCCAATCAGCGGCAAGTCCAGTGATTGCGCGAAGACGAGATCCGTCTGGCGCAATTCCAAATGGGCCGCGACGGCGTAATGCAACTGACGCCAGGGCAGGGCGCGCCGCGGGATTCGTTGCAGGTGATACGGATATGTGGAAGGCGCGTCGCCATAGCTCAACACGCGGATATCCCAACCGCGCTCCTGCAGGGCTGGCAGCAATTGGTGCAAATAGGTAGCGGGCCCACCGGGGTCGGGGTGAAAGATGCCGCTGGCGATGAACAGGCGAGGCACGGCGCGCTCAGGCGACGCGCTCAAATTGCCAGACGCTATCGCCGTGGCGGCGCAACTGCCCGCGCTCTTGCAGGTATTCGAGATGCGCCAACGCCTCAACCATCGCGAAGCGCCATTCGTGCGGGCTGAAGCGCTCGCTATCGAAGAGATGATCAGAGACTTCGTAGGCGGTAGCCGGTCGCTCACAAGCGAGGAGCGTCTTGGCGAGGCGAGCGTCGTGGTGGGCGCCCAGCTCGGCGATGCGCCCGCGCCAATCCTCGATGAGCGCGCGGTGCCCGGGCAGCGCCAGCCGCACTTCCAACGACGCCAACTCGTGCAGCGAGGTTAGGTATCGCCCCAGCGGGTCGGCTCGTGAATTCGGCCAGAACCCGATATTTGGCGTGATCTTCATCAAGACGTGATCGCCGCTGAAGAGGAGTCGATCGGCTTGGTCGTAGAAGATGGCCTGGCCCTCGCAATGGCCGGGTGCTGCTAATATGCGGCACACGCGGTCGCCAATGCGCCAGTTGCAACCTACCTCGAGGAAGGTGCCGAATTCGGCTTGCGGGAATGTGCGCTGCCGTGTGAAATTTTCTGTATCGGCGACCATGTGAACATCGTTTTCTGGCATGCCGCAACGCAGGAGGTGGAGGTGCATGCGTTCGGTATCCGGCGCGCGCTTCCACACCAGCTCAACGAAAGTTGCTTCTTCGACTGTGAGGTGCACAGGCGTCTGGCGTCCGGCCGCAGCCGCTTCCGCCTGAATCAACCCGGCCATGCCGTAATGGTCCGGGTGGGCGTGGGTGAGGATGATTTGGGCGATGTCATCCGGCTGGATGCCGAGTACCGCCCGCGCTTCTCCCCAGACGACCGCCGCTTCGGGCGTGTGCAAGCCACAATCCAGCACCGTCCAGCCATCCTCCCCACGCAGCAAATAGATGTTGACGCTATTGAGGGCGAAGGGTAATGGCAAGACGAGTTGGTAGATGTCGTCCGTGATGGCGCGCAAGCGGTCGTCGTTGGGCACCGGCGCTCCGTAGCATTCAGGGTGATCCTGCTCGTCATCATCGCAGAGAGCGACGCGGGATACTAGCGCGGGTTTGGGTTGCCGCGCGCCGTTTCGCGCGAAAATGCTACAATGGGCGAGCGCGGAGGTAGGGGCGCATGCGAAATTTGACGCAATTGCTACGGGATAGCGACCGCGGGCGCTTGCAGGCGATCGCCGATAGTTGGAATGTGAATGCGCGCGGGTTGCAAGATGACGAACTGCGCCAATCGCTACAGGAGGCTTTGCTCGAAGAAGCGCGCGCGTCCGCTGTCTGGTCAGAGCTTAACGAAGATCAGCGCATGATCTTGATCACGCTCATCACCACCGAGCACGGTGAGATGAGCAAGGAGATGTTCGGGCGCTTCTATGGCGAGATCACCCGGCTGGGCCTCGGGCAAATCCAACGCGAACAACCACAACACAGCGGCCAGCCGGCGCAAGCCCTCTATTATCGTGGCCTCATCGGCGAAGCGTATGAGCGCGGCAAAGGCGGCACGCGCCAAGTGATCTATGTGCCGGATGACTTGCGCGTCGTCCTGCCCACGCGCCAAACGGGTTACGCGGTTGCCCTCGCCGATGAGCGAGCAACGGACGCCGCGATCCTCGAGCCCATCGCCGATGTGGATCGGCGCGAACCGGCCGATACGACCATCGTCGACGACCTAACGACCCTGCTCGCCTATTTGCAGCGGCACCCCCAGGCACGGCGGGGCGAGGGGTTGAAGGCCGGCACGCGTAAGCAGTTGGGCGCTTACCTGCTCCATCATGACGAGCGGCGGCTGGATTTTCTTTTCGCGCTCGCGCAGTGCTGGCAAATGTTGCGCGAAGAAGGAGGCAAATGGAATGTCAACAGCGCGGTCGCTCGACCCTGGCTGCAAGCCAACCGTCACCAACAAGTGCAGCAATTGTCACAAACCTGGCGCGAGGCCTCTGAATACCGCGAGCTCTGGCAACTGCGTGAGTTGAGGGTGGACCGGCGCGCGGGAGATATGTCGAGTTATGACGCCGCGACCGCGCGTGCCAACGTGCTCAACTTATTGCGAGAGATGGCCCCCCCTGGGGAATGGTGGCTGGTCGAAGATTTCATCGAGCTGGTGAAGTTGGAGCTGCCTGATTTCCAGCGCCCGAAATACGACCGCTGGTATATCCAGAATGAGCAGGGTGAATACCTCAGCGGCTTTGAGGATTGGGACGAGATCGAGGGTCGCGTTCTGGAGTTCATGCTAGCGGGGCCGATGCACTGGCTGGGTTTGCTGGATCTGGCGGAGCACGCCGCGCGCCTCACCGCTTATGGCCGCGCTTTCCTGGGGCATGGTGACTGGCCGGAACGAAATCCGGAAGAGGCGGTCATCGAAGTGGAAACGGATGGTACCCTGCTCGCGCCGCGCCGCGTTGGGCAGCTAACGCGCTTTCAGCTGGCCCGCTTTTGCGAATGGGGCCTAGCCGACGATCCATATCCCTATCGGCTCACACGAGCAAGCCTGGCGGCTGCACAGGAGCAAGACATCACGCGTGACCAGATACGCGCTTTCTTGCTGCGAGCCTTGCGGAGCGAGGCCTTGCCAGCAGTCCTTTTGCCGCTCTTCAGCAGCGAGCCGCAGCGCAGCGCGCCTGAGCTGTCGCTAGAACGACAACTGATCGTACGCACGAATTCTGCGGAAACCTTGGATTACATCTACGAGACGCCTTCGTTGCTGTGCTTTTTAGAGGCGCGCCTGGGGCCACAGGCGGCGATTGTCATGCCGCGCAAAGCGGCGGCTTTGCGGCGCGCGCTGGCCGAAGAGGGTATCCACTTGACAGAAGCGGCTGCCGATTAGCCAGATTCCTCATCCACCGGGGCATCGTCTTCGGCGGGCATGGAGGGATAGCGGTACATCACCGCCTCGCTATATTGCGCCCAGAAGGCGCGTTCGGCAGCGGGGCTACGCGGCGCGCCATAACCGCATTGGCTGCGTAGTTCGTGGCGGTAGACATCGAAGGCCGACTTGACGTGATGGCCCCAATCGACGGCCGCCATGCGCGCTTGCCATGCGCTGTGCAGAGCCAGGCCGATGAGCAACACGGGTAGCCATTCCCAGTGGATGCGCAGTGAAAGCAGAGTGATGACGGCATACCCCACCAGCATGTGCAGGCTAAGGATCCACACATTCAACCAGAAATCGACCTGCGCCTTGGCGCTGTCTAACCGTCTGATAACCGGAGATGGCAATATTGCCAGCAAGCGCGGCCAAACGCTCAGGCTGTCCATGTTGTAGACGATGCGCGGGTAGGCCTCGAAGGCGCGCACCACATTGCCGAAGGCCGTCGGCTGCAATCGCAAATTTCGCTCTGGGTACCGCTGCTCAGCGAAGAGCAGCGTCCGCATCCGCTGTTTTTGGAAATCTTGCGGCGGCGTTTCTCCCTGTTCTTCGTAGGCGCTCATCCGCTCCTCGAGGATGTCCACCTGGTGCAGCAATTGCTGGTGGTTGATGTGCTCGATGCGCCCGACCAGGCGCCAGGGGTTAAAGCGGCCTTCGCCTTTGAGGAAGGCCAGCACACTGCGGTGCACCATCGTCAATGCGACGGCGATGGCGAGCGCCAGGGCCAGCGCGATTTCCAGCCCCCAGAAGTCGCCGCGTCCCTGCGCGCTCAGGAACCAATCGGGCAGCCAGGTCGGCAGATGTTGGAAGCGCGCCAGTAGGCGGTAAGTGAGCAGCGTGAAGCCAAGAGCCGGAATGAAATAGCTGGCCCAGAAGCGCGCGTCGCTCAGGCTGGGCAGGCGTCCGTACATGGCGTCTCCTGATTCTGGGCTCGCGCATGAACATCGATATTGTAGCGCGCGGCGCGCTATGATGGCAGCATGGCGGCGCGAGAAAGCGCTTCTGGCGCGATGGTCAGCCTATTGCTGACAGTGAAGGACGAATCGGCGAATATCGCGGCGCTGCTGGATTCGGTCATGTTGCAGACGCGGCGACCGAATGAGTTGGTCGTCGTCGATGGCGGCAGCCGCGATGGCACGTTAGCTGCCCTGCAAGCGTTCGCCGCCGAGCAATCCGCGCGGGAAGACGGCCTGTCGGTGGCTGTTTTACATACCCCCGGCGCCAACATCAGCAAGGGGCGCAATGCTGCCTTCGCCCGTGCCCGCGGCGAGATATTGGCCATTACCGACGCCGGCGTTCGCTTGCCCGCAGATTGGCTCGCGGAAATCACTGCGCCGTTGCTAGAGGACGAAACCCTCGACGTGGTGAGTGGCTTCTTCCACGCCGCGCCGAAGAGCGCCTTTGAAGCAGCCCTGGGCGCGGTAACCTTACCGCTGCTCCACGAAATTGATGCAGATCGCTTCCTACCCAGCAGTCGGAGCATCGCGCTGCGGCGGTCAGCTTTCGTGGCTGTCGGCGGCTACCCGGATTGGCTTGATTATTGCGAGGACCTGATCCTCGATTTGCGTTTGCGAGCCAGCGGCGCCCGTTTTCGATTCGTGCCGACTGCCAGCGTGGCATACCGGCCGCGCGAATCGTTGGCTGCATTTGGGCGGCAATATTTCCGGTACGCGTGCGGCGATGGCAAGGCGGATCTATGGCGGCGGCGGCATGCGATTCGCTATGTCACCTACCTGCTGATTGCGCCAGTTTTGATCGCCTTGGGTATTGCGGAGCACGTGGGATTCTGGGCATTGCTGGCATTGGGTATGGCGGTCTATCTCGGCCCGCTCTATCGGCGTTTGCCGGCACTGTTGCGGCGGCTGCCAGCTCTCACGCTGCCTGGCAAATTGCGAGCCTGGCTTTGGGTGGGGCCGCTGCGCGTATATGGTGATGTGGCGAAGATGCTAGGTTATCCCGTTGGTTGGTATTGGCGCTGGCGGGCGCGGCCGCCTTCCTGGCGCTAGCGGTATAATCCATTCCACTTGTCAGCAAAACCGGAGCGCGTCATCACCAGCAATATCGGTATCGGCAGCGTCAGCTTGCGCGTGGCCATTTACGATAGCGATGTCTACGCGCTTTCGGCGATGAATGGCTACTTGGCCTGGGATCGCCGCACACGCGTTGTCTTTCGCGCGGCAACCCATCAGGCGCTCTGGGCCTATTTGCGGCGGCAGTCATCGCCTGATCTACCCGAGGTGGTGCTGATGGGCGTGGCGGAGCGGGCCAGCGCTCCAAATTTGCGCCGTCGCGTCGCCCGTTTGAAAGGTTTGCGCGCCGGTATGCATGTGATCTGCGCCGGCATGCGCGCGGATCCGACGCTCGTGGCCGCCGCCGCGGCCGCTGGAGTCGACGCCTTTCTGCTCAAGAGCGAAGTGATCCAGCAAATTGCCTGGGCCGTCGTTCACGCCACGAATTACGACCTGGTGCTCTCGCCCGGTGTGGCTGCAGCCTGCAGTCAATCGCAACAGCCGCGCGTCCGTCAGGCGACGATCCTGCCGGCGCGCCGGCTGTATCCACAACTGAGCGGCCGCATTCGGCAGGCGCTCGAGCTATGCGTGGTCGAAGGCATGCCCGCGCACCTCGCCGCTGACGAGATGGGCGTTAGCCTGCATACCATCCGTAGCTACGTGAAGGAAGGCTATCGCATCCTCGAAGAGCAGGACGAGACCGTTTATCCGATCGATATGACGCCGCGCGAACGGGCTTTCATGCGCTACACCGCCTTGGTCACTTGATGAAGTGGGAAGGAAATGCAGTCGCCTGGTTGCGGCGTACGTTCACATTATTGCTCGCCGCGCTAACACTTTGGTTGGCTGCACTCCTATTCCTGCCGCGAGCAACCCCGAACACAGTGGATCTGCCGACGCCGATCACGAGCGGCGAGGTCGAAAGCTGGCGCCTGGGCGATTGGGGATTCGCCGCACGGACGGAGCGTTGGGAAGTATATTTCACAGCGCCGAGCGGCGAAAGCGACCGCAGCGCGTATCAGGGCGGTCTGGATACCGCGCTGGCGGCGGCCATCGACGCCGCCGAACACACCATCGACATCGCCGCCTACGATTTCGAACATGACGCGTTGGCGAACGCGCTGGTCGCGGCGTTGGAGCGGGGCGTTGTGCTGCGCATCGTCGCTGATGATTCCAACCGTGAGGAATTCGCGGGCTTAGCCACCGCCGGCATCCCCATCCTGTTCGATGAGCGCAGCGCCCTGATGCACAATAAATTCATCCTCATCGATAATCGCGAAGTTTGGAGCGGCTCGTTGAATTACACCGAGAACGGCCTGTACCGCAACAACAACCACATTCTGCGCTTTCGGCAGCCGGCGCTAGTTGCCGCCTACAGCGCCGAATTTGAGGAGCTTTACAGTGGCGATTTCGGCAAAAGGTCGGACACGAGCAACGCCGCGCAGATCCAGCTGGGCGAGATGAGCTACACGGCACAATTCGCGCCGGAATACGATACGTTACCTGCCATATTGGAAGCGATCGAGGGCGCGGAAGAGAGCATCCGTTTTCTCGTGTTCTCGTTCACGCTGGACGATTTAGGCGCGGCGTTGTTGCAGCAGCAGGAGGCGGGTGTGGATGTGAGCGGCGTCTTCGATTCGCGCCTGGCGCATGGCATTGGCAGTGAATACTCGCGCCTATATTGCTTGGGCGTCCCCGTATATCTTGATGGCAACCCGTACGCGCTGCACCATAAAGTCTTCATCATAGACGGGCGGCTGGTCTTGACCGGTTCGCTGAATTATTCGCGCAGCGGCACGGAGAATAACGACGAAAACTGGTTGCGCATCGAGGACGAGGCCCTGGCGGCGCAATTCTTGGCGGAATACGAGCGCGTCTTCGAACGGGCGCGCCGCGCGTCGATGGAAGAATGCGCTTGACGAATTGACCGGCGCTCGCTTCCCGATACAATGAAGGACGATGGGAGATAGGAGGGTGCATGGACGTAAAGATGATGACCATCGAACGTTATGTGCGGGAATGTCAGGAGGATTTCCCGGATGCCTCCGGCACGTTCACCCATATGCTCTATGACATTGCGCTTGCCGCCAAACTCATCGCCCGCGAGACGACGCGCGCCGGCATCGTCGATATATTGGGCGAAGCGCATGACGAGAATATCTACGGCGAGCGCCAACAAAAGCTGGACCTTTACGCCGACGATTGTATCTTCCGCATGAACGACCACACGGGCCGCTTGGCCGCGATGGCTTCGGAAGAGCACCGCGAGATCATCGCCATCCCGCCGCATTTTGATACCGGAAAATATGTCTTGCTATATGACCCATTGGATGGCTCCTCCAATATCGATGTGAACGTATCCGTCGGCACGATTTTTGCCATCCACCGCAAGGTTTCCACGGGCGAGCGCGGCACGCTGGAGGACATGCTCCAGCCAGGGCGGCAACTGGTGGCGGCCGGTTATGTGATATATGGCTCGAGCACGATGATGGTTTATTCCAGCGGTCGGGGTGTGCACGGTTTCACGTTGGATCCGAGCGTCGGCGAATTTCTCCTGAGTCACGAAATCATCCGCATCCCCAATAAGGCGACCTATTACAGCTGCAATCACGGCAATGAAGTGCATTGGACAGAGGGCATGCGCCGCTACGTTCGCTGGTTGCAGGGGATGGATGACGAACGCCGCTCGCCCCTGAGTCACCGCTATATCGGCTCGCTCGTCGCGGATTTTCACCGAAATATGCTGCGCGGCGGCGTCTTCCTTTACCCTGGCGACCATAAAACGCCAAATGGCAAACTGCGCCTCCTTTATGAATGCCAGGCGATGGCCTTCCTAGCGGAACAGGCTGGCGGTTACGCCTCCGATGGCCTCGGCAATATCCTCGATTTGTGCCCGCACGATTTGCACCAGCGCAACCCCTTTTTCGTGGGCAATCTAGACCTGGTGCGCAAGGCGGAAGAGTTGATCCGCGAACATGACGCCGAATGGATCGCCGAATATAGCTCCTACCGCGATAGGCAGCAGAGCCACGTGGCCGTCGCCCAATAGCGCGATAGTGATCCGAAAGCCATGAAACGCGCCGCGCCGCTAGTGGTGGGTTGCGCGCTCTTGTTGCTGGCCGCGGCCACTCGCCTGGTGCCACTCGCGGGCGCGGGCATCTATGCCGACGAGGGTACGCATTTCGCCATCGCTCGCTCGCTGGGGGAAGGGCGCTTGCGATACCTGGCTATCCAGGATTCGACGTTGCTCTTCGCCAAAGGCCCGCTCTTTCCGGCGGTATTGGCGGGTTGGTGGCGTTTGTCCGGCGCAACTGGAATGGGAGCAGACGCGCTTTTCCTGAGTCGCTACCTGGTGGTCATGTTGCAGTTGCTGAGCGTAGCCATGCTGCCGGTGATATTGCGGCGCAGCGGAGCGCCGCTGGGGCTGGCCGGGTTAACGGCAGCCCTGTTGGCAATTTCGCCGCGCGCGCTGGCACTCGGTCGCTATGCCCTCAGTTATCAACTGGTGGCTGTGTTGGCGCTCCTGATGTGGCTGGCCTGGCGCGAATACCGGCGCTCCCGTCGTTCGTCCCGTCGTTGGTTGCTGTTGGCGGCCGGCGCGCTCGGGGCGGCGATGATGACCGATTTGCTAGCCTGGACACTGCTGCCTGGGTTGGTATACCTCAGCGGGCGGCGGCGGGCACGTGATTGGCCGTTGGCCCTGGGTATCGCGCTGGCGCCGAGTCTCGTATTCCTGGCGCTGGGCTGGGCACTGGCTCCAGAAGCGACGCGCTATGATCTGGCGGCATTGTGGTCACGTCTGATGGCCTTGCCGCTCTCCGGGCAATTGGCTTTGCTGCGCGAGAATGTCGGCGCCCTCTGGCGCGCAGACATCTGGCTGCCGTTGAGCGTACTAGGCGTGCTCGCCTTACCGCGCCAGTTCCGCGCCGATGCGCTGTGGTTCTTCGGCATCCCACTGCTGGCGGTGGCACGCTCTGTGGCCTTGGCGGGGTTGGCTGCGTATCACCTCATCCCCTGGCTGCCCTGGCTGACGCTTTCGGCCGCGGCGCTCGTCTGGCGTATCGCGAATGTGTCGAGCGGCGCGCGGCCGCTTGCGCCTTGGTTAAAGCCAGCGATCCTGCTCTTCGCAATCGGGCTGTGGTTGCGCGCTGCGCCGCCGGATTCACTGGCGACTGTCAGCCTACCGCCGGCCGAAACGCGCGCGGTGGCCGAATTCCTGGCCCTACGACGAGAGCCAGAGGAACTAACGCTAGCCACGCCCGCACTGGCCTGGATGCTGCCGGGTGCGGTCGCCGATTACCAGATGGCCCTGGCCGCCGCTAGCCTGACGAGTGCCCACCTGCCCACTAATTTGCCGCCAGCGCGCTTTGCCTACGATGCCCGTTTCGCCGCGGCTCATTACGTCGTGTTGGATAATTATTTGTTCCGCTGGGCGCTGTTGCGTATGCCAGAATTGGCGCGGCAGGTCGCCGTCATTGAGGCGGAATGGTGGCCCGTATTCGCGACGGAAACGATGGCGGTCTACCAGCGCCCACCGTGACGCTTCATTGGGCGACCACAAAAATGAGCGAGCGTACTACCTACAAAAACGATTTCGGTATTCATGAAGGTGGACGAGCGTACTGGATACGAAAACGATTTCGGTGTTTTGGCGCTTGTTGCGTATTTTTCATTGGGCGACCACAAAAGCGATCGCGTATTCGCGCGTATGCGAGAGGCTGATATCCCATTGGCTCAACCCTAGCTCCGCCGCCAAGGCCGCTGCCGCGCCATGCAGCTGGAGCGAGGGCCGGCGCTGTTCGTTGTGGTTGCGGATTTCGATATCGCGCCAGGAAACATCGCCGATGCCTGTGCCGAGCGCCTTGGCAACCGCTTCTTTGCCCGCCAGGCGCGCCGCCAGCCGCATGGGCGCGTCCTCGCAATCCGCCCGTTCGCCAGCGGTGAAAAATCGCCGCAAGAAACGCTCGCCATGCCGCTCCATCCCGGCCGCGACGCGTTCCACAGCCAACATATCCACCCCGCAACGCAACATCACCAGCCTACCGTGTAACCGTTGCGCTCATACCAGGCGTAGCAATCCCGTAAACTCTGGCTGATGGCGATAGCGGGCGGCCCGAACGCCTCATCGGCTTTGCGACAATCATAATAGAAGTGTTGGCTGAGCAGGCGCGCGTTCTCCGTGTTGGCGCGAATGGGCAGTCGAAGCGTTTGTAAAGCCGTCACCATGCTGACCAGCACGCGCAAGAGCGGATTCGGCACGCGCAATTGCGGCCGAGGCGCGTCAACCGCTTCCGCAATTAGCGCGAACCATTCTGTGAAGCTCAACTTCTCCGCGCCGAGTAGGTAGCGTTCGCCGGCCTGACCGTGCTCGGCGGCAGCGATGTGCTGCCGCGCCACGTCGCGCACGTCGATGAGTGTTGCCCCACCAGCGAACACCGGCGTGAACGCGCCGAGTTTCTTCACCATGCGCATAAAGGAGCCGGCCAGCAGGTTGAGGTCGCCCGGGCCAACGATGACGGTCGGGTTGAGGATGACGACGTCCAATCCTTGCTGCGCAAATTCGGCGCAGATGCCCTCGGCTTGCCACTTGCTCCAGGCATAAGGGAAGCTGGTCTTATCAAGGCGGAACGGTTCGCATTCGCATGTCGGCTGGCCATCGGCGCGCGGGCCGATGCTAGAGGCGCTGCTCGTGAAAACGACGCGGTGCGTGCCGGCCGATAAAGCGGCGGCGAGGAGGCGACGTGTGCCCTCGATGTTGACGTGGAAAAGCCGTTCGCGATCGGCGCGCCAATAATCGGCTACGGCAGCACAATGGAAAACCCAGTCACATTCGGCGCAGGCCTCTTTGAGCGAGGCTTCTTCCAGGACATCGCCGATGACGGTTTCGTGCGGCGCGTCAGCCAGTTGTTCTTGCAGGGCGCTCAGATTGGAGTTGGGGCGGTGCAAGACGCGGACACAATGCCCATCTCGTGTGAGCGCGCCCGCGATATGCGAACCGAGGAAGCCGGTCGCCCCGGTGACGAGCGCTCTCATGCTCTACCGAGCATTTGCTGCGCTTGCAATCGCCTTTGGTTCGTATATACAATAGCGCGCATGGGCAGTTAGCTCAGTTGGCTAGAGCGCCTCGTTGACGTCGAGGAGGTCATAGGTTCGAGTCCTATACTGCCCATCCCAATGGCGTCACCCCCGATCAGATGAACATACTCCAGAAGACGACCACGCCGGTATACAGAAGGCCGAGTATCGTGGTCAGCGTAACCAGGCGTTCGGAGCGCGGGCGGTTGGATGCACGGGTATAGCGATGCAGCAGGACGGGTAATACGATCATGCCGAGCGGGACAAGGTAAATGGGGATGGCGCCGCTGAACACGCCAGCGGCGAAGACGGCAATGAGGGCCGCAGTGCATAGCCGAAGCATCCGGACTGTGTTGTGTTGCCCGAAGCGAGTGGTGAAATTGCCCTCTGTTTTGCTGTCCACCTCGTAATCGCGCGCCTGTTGCTCCAACTGAGCGGCGAGCGAGGAGAGCAGGAAAACAGGCAACAGCACGGTGTCGAGCGGGTTGATATCCAGCTGGAGCAAGAACAGGCAGAGGAAATAGGGATAAGTTTGCACGAAGATGGCGTGGACGATGAGGTCGACGCCCGCCCGTTTCTTGAGGCGCAAAGGCGGCGCAGAATAGGACCAGACGATGAAGGCGGAAAGGCAGAAGGTGAAAGCGCCGCGCCAACCATAGGGCGCGAGGATGGCGATAATCGCGAGCAGGATTGCGGCGATGATCGCAAGCAGGGTGCGGCGGCGTGGACGGATTTCTACAAAGAAATTTCGTGCCGCTTTTTTCGCATCCTGCCGGTCAAAATCGGCGTCGCAGTAATCGTTGACGGCGAAACCGAGCCAGTAGGCGATGGTGATGGCGGCAGCAAGAAGCAAAGAAGAGAGGGAAATGGCCTGGTGGGAGATCAGGCAGACGAGCGTAATTCCGAGCGTAACGCCCCAGGCATCCTTGTGATTGAAGAGCAATCGACGCATCGCGCGTGTGGTCTCACTCGCCTTGGTCAGGTTATCATAGCGTCGGGTGGGGGATTATTATAGGGCGTACGGCCCGGTGGCGGCCCAATGGTCTGGATTGTAGCATAGGGTGCTGGGTTCGGTAAATTATTGTGAAGGGGAGGCGATGTACGACTACATTATCGTAGGGGCAGGCTCCGCCGGGGCGGTGTTGGCGGCCCGTCTGAGTGAAGATGCGGATTGCCGGGTGTTGCTGCTGGAGGCAGGGCCGGATTACACAGCGGCAGAGTCTCCCGAGGAGATGCATTATGCCAACTCGGCTTTAATCTTATCGGAGACGGAGTTCCCGCAATATCTCCATACCGAAATTCAGGCACGGCGAACCGCGCAACAAGAGCCGCGGTTTTATTGGCGTGGGCGCGGCGTAGGCGGCAGCTCTTCAATCAACGGGCAGTTAGCCACCCGCGCATTGCCAGAGGATTTTGACAATTGGGAAGAGCAAGGCTGTTTGGGTTGGGGCTGGGAACGGATGAAATCCTTTCACAATCGCCTGGAAGATGACCTTGAATATGGTGAAGCGGAGTATCACGGTCGTGGCGGGCCGATCGCCATCTACCGTACTCCGGAAGAAGAATGGAATCCCTTGGATCGGGCGTTCAAGCGGGCAGCATTGGCTCTGGGGTATCCCGATTGTCCCGATCATAACGCGCCGATGGGTGAAGGCGTATCACCATATGCCTGTAATCGACGAGATGGCCGGCGCATATCCACGAACGAGGGATATTTGGAAGAGGCACGAGGGAGAGAGAACCTCACCATTCAGGGCGATGCGGTCGTAGATCGGGTGATTTTCGATGTAAGCGGTCGGCGAGTGGTGGGTGTCCGGGTTTCCATCGGAGGTGAATGGCAGGAGATTTTGGGAAGTGAGGTGATCCTCAGCGCGGGTGCAGTGCATTCTCCGGCAATCTTGCAGCGATCCGGCATCGGGCCAGCGGAATGGTTGCGAGAAGCTGGAATTGAACCACGGTTGGTATTGCCGGTCGGTCACAATTTGCAGGATCATCCCGTCATATCGGTGTATTTGCGGTTTTTGCCGGAAGTAAGAAGTTTTTCGGTCCATGAACGTCATAGCAATGTGTGCTTGCGCTATTCATCGCGGTTGGCGGATGCCGGTCGGACAGACATGCTCTTGGCGAGCAAGGTGTGGATTGGTCTGGGTAAGATGGCTGAAATCGATAGTGCTGATTGGGAAGATCCCTCCGAACTGGAACAACCCTTTGGCATTCTAGGCTGTAGGGCCAACCAGTGCTTTTCGCGGGGTGAATTGCGTTTGGCGGCAGCTGACCCCTTTGTGGATCCGATTGTCGATGAAAATATGCTCAGCGATGAGCGTGATTTGATCCGTATGCGGGATGGAGTGCGCCGTTTGTTCGCTCTGGCTCGGCATCCGGAGATGGCGAGAGTTTCCGATCGCGTCCGCTTGTTACTTTCTGGGATCTCGCCGGAGGAGATACAGAGTATCGATGAGCTCGACGATTGGATTTTGAACGGCGCCATCGATTCCCAGCATATCTGTGGGACGTGCCGCATGGGTGATCCAAAAGATCCTCGGAGCGTCGTGGATCCCGATTGCCGCGTGCTGGGAATCGAGAACCTCAGGGTGATCGATGCCAGCATCATGCCGGATGTGCCCCGGACGAATCCAAATGTAACCGTGATTGCGAGTGGTGAATACATGGCGGCGCGTCTACGCGGAGAAATTTGAAACGGCGGCGCGGGTGGATTTCCACGAAGAAATTGTGGGCCGCTTTCTTTGCGTCCAACCGATCAAACCGGCATCGCAATAATCGTTGACGGCGAAACCGAGCCAATAAGCGACGGTGATGGCGCCAGCGAGCAGCAAAGAAGAGATGGAAATAGCCTGGTGCGAGATCAGGCAGACGAGCGCAATCCCCAGCGTAACGCCCCAGGCATCTTTGTGATTGAAGAGCAATATGCTCATCATAGTTGTGGTCTCGATCGCCCAGATTGGTCAATCATGGCGTCCAGGAGGAAACCATCCTATGGTTTGAAATACGGGCACCAACAGGTAGTTCGCATTTTAGCAGATCAAGTTGGGTGCAAAGGGTAGCGATTGGGCAGGAGGGTGAGGCGTTGTACGATTACATTATCGTGGGGGCGGGTTCTGCGGGAGCAGTTTTGGCGGCGCGATTGAGCGAGGATGTGGATTGCCGTGTGCTGTTGCTCGAAGCAGGACCGAACTTCAGGGCAGCAGAATCACCACCGGAGATGCATTATGCCAATCCCATACCGATCATCACGAAGCCGCATTTACTCCAGTTTCGATATCCCGATCTGAAGGTGCGCCGTACCGCGCAACAGGAACCCCTGTTGTATTGGCGTGGGCGCGGCGTTGGCGGTAGCTCATCTGTCAACGGTCAATTCGCCGTTCGCGCGGTGCCGGAGGATTTTGATAATTGGGAAGAGCAGGGCTGCATTGGCTGGTCTGCAGAGGCATTGATGCCATATCACAATCGGCTGGAAGATGACCTCGACTTTGGCGATGAGGAATATCATGGTCGTGGTGGCCCGATTACCATTTACCGAACACCCGAAGCCGATTGGAATCCATTAGATCGCGCCTTTAAGCGAGCGGCCCTGGCATTGGGGTACCCTGAATGCGCGGACCACAACGCACCGGTGGGCGAAGGCGTCTCCCCCTATGCGTGCAATCGGCGCGATGGACGGCGCATATCGACTAACGAGGGATATTTGGAACCAGCGCGCGGCCGGGCGAATTTGACGATCCAGGGTGATACGGTTGTTGAGCGCGTGCTTTTTGATGAAACCGGGCGGCGCGCCGTGGGCGTGCGCGCGTGTATGGCAGGTGAATGGCAGGAGCTACGCGGTCACGATGTAATCCTATGCGCGGGCGCGGTGCATTCACCGGCCATCCTGCAGCGCTCCGGGATTGGCCCCGCGGAGTGGCTACGTGATGTAGGGATTGAGCCGCGTCACGAACTGCCGGTGGGCCATAATTTGCAGGATCATCCCTTCATCCGCCTGTTTTTGCGGTTGCGGCCAGAGGCGCGTTGCTTTACGGAACATGATCGTATTAGCAACGTCTTCCTGCGATATTCCTCCGGTTTGGCGAACGCGGGCCGCACGGACATGTTGATCGTGCCCTATGTTTCGCTGGGGGAGGAGAGCCACTTGAACAAGATTTATAGCGAATACTGGGATGATCCATCGGAATTGGAGGTGCCCTTCGGGACGTTGAATTGTTGGGGGAACCAATGCTTTTCGCGCGGAGAATTGCGGTTGGCAACGACCGACCTCTTCCTGGATCCCATCGTCGATGAAAATATGATCAGCGATGAGCGGGATTTGATCCGCATGCGGGATGGCGCGCGTCGCATTTTCGCGTTGGCACGGCATGCTGAGATGGAGGAGGTGGTGGAAAGCGTAAAATTGCTGCCGACGGGCATTGCGCCGGAGGAGTTGACGAGCGTTTCCGAGCTGGATGATTGGATTTTGAGCGGTGCTACCGATGTTCAACATATTTGCGGTACCTGCCGGATGGGAGCGCCGAACGACCCGCGCAGCGTCGTCGACCCGGATTGCCGCGTGCTGGGTATCGAAAATCTTCGCGTGGTGGATGCCAGCATCATGCCCGATGTGCCGCGGGCCAATACCAATCTCACTGTGATTGCGAGTGGCGAATACATGGCGGCGCGCTTGCGCGGAGAAATTTGAAGCGGCGGCGCTAATTCTGCTCGGTGCGCTGGCGTCGTTCTTGCAAAAGGCGGGCGCCCAGGTTTGCTTGCGCTGTCGTGGTGGCCGGTGGCGCCACGGGGATGGGTGACAGCCGCGTGGGTGGGGCTGGCGGTCCGGGCGCCACCGGATTTGCGCGCAGAGCGGCAGGGGATTGAGCGATGGGCTTTGGTGTTTTTTGCGCGAGGAGCGTGGCGACCTGCGCACGCGCGCCAGTGGCCGCGTGTTGGGGGAAGAGGCGCTCGCGCAGCGCCAGCCAATCCTCCCGTGTGAAGACCAGGCGGCGCAGGGCGATATCCAGCGGTAGCAGCAACAGAGCGGCGAGAACCAGACCCTGGCGCAACGGTTGGGTGGCCTCCTCGGCTCGCAAATCGTGCTCAAAGACGGAATTGGCGCTGGCGCTGCGGTCTTTGCCGCCGGCGCTGGCGGCTAACTCCGCCAGGAGTTCGCGGCCATCCCGTTGCGGCGGCAGGTATTCTTTTGAGTAGCTGAGCGTCCAACCGCTGCGGGATTGCAAGGGTAAGGCCGCGTCGTCGCTCTGGACCAGGATCAGGTAAGCGCCATCACGCTCGGGCGTGAAGCTCGCTTCATATCGTCCCGGCGCGACTTGCTCGAGCGGCAAGCTGGCGCTACCCAGGCTGGAGCCGCTGGGAAAATTCACAGTCGCTCTCAGCTGCAAGTTGTTCCAAAATTGGCCATCGTCATCGAGCGCCTGGGTGACGATGCGCGCTGTTTCGCCTTCCTGATGCACGCTCGTTTCCAAGTTGCCGCTTTCGCGTGTGATGGTCCAACGCAGCGCCTGGTTCCAGAAAGCGGCGAACGCTTCCCAGCCCACCCATTCGCTCGCCCATTGCGCTTTCGCGTCGCTGGTAAAGGCGACCGCGCGCCCGAGGCCGTATTGCCAGGCGGTGAGGATGGGGTCGTCCTGGCCGCCGCCGCGCAGCAGCACCTGAGCGTTATTCTTCGCGCTGGCGGCCACATAGCCGTTCAGACTCGGGTAGGGGCCGAATCCGCGGGTAATGGGGTGTGCTTCCAGCGCGCGCAATGCGGTGTGTTGCTCGACGACGTAAGAACGTGTCGCCAGGATCGTCTCCGCGGCGAAAATGGCAGGGATGGAGGCGGCGTCCGTGACGTGGTGGAATTGCCCGCCACCCGCTTCCGCCATATCTTGCAGGAAG
The DNA here is from genome assembly GCA_965237765.1 of Phototrophicaceae bacterium. Classification (GTDB taxonomy): domain Bacteria; phylum Chloroflexota; class Anaerolineae; order Aggregatilineales; family Phototrophicaceae; genus WTGJ01. The sequence goes on along the minus strand of OZ250157.1, from coordinate 381,240 downwards.
CTCACGGGTGCCCGCCCGATGCTGACCACCGAGGTGCTCACATTTGCGCCCTCTTGCAGCGCGCCTGTCAACTCGATCAGGCCGTTGTCGCTGGCGCCGCCATCGGTGAGCAGGATGATGTGCGTCAGCTCCGATAGGCTGAGAGGGCTGATTTCCGCCGCCAGAGACATGCCAGCGAGGATATCGGTGCCACCGCTGGCGCGCAGGCTGAGCACAGGTGCTTGTAACGAACGCGCGTCTTCGATTTGCTGAAAGGGTGATATCAAGAAAGCGCTGGCGTCGAAGCCGATGATGGCGGCGCGGTCTTCTGTCTGCAGGAATTCGAGCGAGCGGACGATCGCTTCTTGCGCGTATTGAAGGTTCGTTAGCCCATCGCCCCCGGCGCCGATCGCGCCCATGCTGCCAGAATGGTCGATGACGAAGATGATGTTGAGCTTCGGCAAACGTTGCTCATCGCGCAGGCGCATCTCCAGCGGTAAAACGCGCTCGAGTGGCGTATCAGCATAGCCGCCGGGGGCGTACGCGTCTTCGCCACCGATCACGACGAGGCCGCCGCCATAATCGCGCACGTAGTCTTCCAACACGAGCAGGCGTTGTTCAGTTACCCTTAGCGCGGAGACGTTGGCCAGGACCACCACATCATAGGGCGCGAGGCCACTCAGGTCGTTCGGCAAGCCGGCGGGCGTCATTTGTTGGATCTGCAAATCGGTGCTCATCAATGCCGGCAGCAAATTTAGCGTTTCCGCTTCGCTCGGGCTCACCAGCAACACACTCGGCTCGCCCACGACGCGCGCGACGGCAGCCAGGCGATCGTTTTGGTACAGGTAGCCGGGCGCGCGGAAGGCCGGCTCTAGCGCCTCGACGCTCACTTCCAACGAGAGGAAGCTGCCTGGGCGTTCGTCGCTGCGCATCGTGAGCGCGCGCTGGTTGCGGCCGGCCTGCAACGTGGTGATTTCGTTCAGGAACCGTTGATCTTCGCCCTCGATGATGACGCGGGCGCGGGTGGCTCGGTCGGCGTCGATGGCGATTTCTACTTCGAATTCACCCCCTGCGCCGACTACTGCCGGCAGCTGAAAGCGAGTCACGCGGACGTCTGGGACCGGCTCATGCTCGAGGGCAACGTAGCTGATTTCGACGCCGGCGGCCTGCGCGAGCTGGGCGACGCGCGCGGCGTCGCCAGTGGTTTCGCGCCCATCGCTGAGCAGCACAATGCGCCGCGCCGCATCCGGCGGGAAGATGGCCAGGGCTTTGCGCAGCCCCTCCGCCAGGTCGCTATTGCTACCGTTCACCTCGCTACGGATGGGCGTCAGCTCACGTGTGACGGAGACGGGTCGCTCGATACGTGCCTCCTGCCCGAAGATGACGATACCGAAACGGTCATCGGCAGCCATATGGGTGATGGCGTCGCGGATGTAATTTTCGGCGTCGGCCAGCGCGTCTACGCCCAGGCTATCGGAGCGGTCGATGACGAAGACTACGGCGAGCTGGTCGGTGGCGCGCGCGCTTTCCAGGCCGGCCAACGAGAGAATGAGCAGCAGCGCGATGAGGCTGCGCAGGAGCAAGCTCAGGATATCGCGCCGTTGCCGAAAACGATGTCGCGGCCAGCCGATATACCACAGGACCGGCAGCGCGAGCAGCAGCAATAGGGCGTTTGGTGCGGCAAAGCTCACGATGTCGCTCTTGGCGCGGAGCGCCACCAGCGCGAGGTGGCGATTTTGCCAGGCGCGCGGCGCATGGGCAGGCGGTTGCGGCGGTGGTAGAGCCACCATTCCAGCAGCAAGAGCGCCAGGGCCGCCGCGACCGCGATCAACCACCATTCGCGTTGCCCGAGGGCGTCGCTCTCGCTCTGGCTGAGGCTCAAGCTGCCCAATTGCGCGCTCGAAAGCGGTCGAATTTCACTCTCCGCCGGGGCGAAGAGGTTGATGGCGAAACGATCCGTGCGGATGGCTTGCTCGCCCGCCAACCATTCTAGGCGGTAGATGCCGACTCGCTCAGTCTCGCGAAAGGCGAAGCTGGCCCCGGTGAGTGGAAACAACTGGACAGCGCCGTCAGGCCCAGTAACGCGAGCGGCATCAGCGGAGACGGGCGCCTGGAAGAGCGCCAATTCGCCGCTCGTCAGGTCATCTGTGCTGGCGCTGTCGCCCGTTCGGAACCATTCCATCAGGTTGGCCATGAGCACCGGCCAGGCGATCCAGAGCGGCAAATCGGAATCGCGCAGGTCAAAAGGCAACACAGCGATTCGGCGGCCCTCGCTCTCGCCGGCGAGCAGGATCGGCGTTCTCCCTGCCCAGATGAGCGGATCCGCCCAGTTGCCGCTGGCCACAATTTCGCGTGCGCGCAGTAGGCTCACATTGCTCAGATCGACATATTGGGTGATGGGATGGGTGGCGTCAACGCGGAGGCGAGTGGGCTCATCCAACCAGGCGCCGAGCTGGAAGTAGGCCGTGCTGCGGGGCGGGTTGATGATGAGCAGATCCCCGGGCGGCAGGCCAATTTCCGGTTGCCAACCATCGAGCACCGTCAGGTCGAATATCCGGCTGGGCACGCCCATCGCTGGGTTGCCTCGCAATACCTCCAGCCCGGGCAGGCTGGCCAGGGCGCGCTCGAGGAAGATGTTGCCCTCCGCGCCCGCGGTCGGCTGGGAGATGAGCAGCACGCGCGCTGATCCCTGACTGCTGGTGGTAGCAAAGGCGCGGTCGTCATCCGCCAGGTGATCAGGAGTCGTGGCGGCGAGCGGCACGGTGAGGCGCAATTCCAGCTCACGATAGTCAGTCGTGGGCAATCCGTAGATTAAGGGGCGGGCGGCGCCTGCGGGGATGGACATGCGCTCGGAGAGGCGCAGCTCGCCATCAAGCCAGAGACTCACGATGCGTTCGGCATCGCGTTCGCCGAAATTCGTTAGCGAGGCAAATAGCTGGGGCGGCTCGCCCGCGATGGCGCCGGTGGCCAGTTGGCTGATAGCGATGTTTTCCGCCGAATCGCCAATGGAGATGAATTCCCATTCCACATCCTGCCAGCCAGGGAGGGCCGCCACCTCGCCGAAGCCTCCGTCGCTGAGGATGACGACGCGCTCGGCGGCGGATTCAGCGAGGCGGTCGGCAGCAGCCAGCGCGAGGGCGCTATCCCAATCGACGCTCCCGGCGCCGGGGGAGAGGCCCTGGATGGCGGCGCGCAGCTGCTCGCGATTGTCACTATAAGGCATGATGATTTCCGGCAAGACGCCCACGCGAACGAGCAAGACGCTATCGCCCCCGCTCATCGTGTTGACGATATCCAGGGCTTGCCGTTTCGCCTCGTCAAAACGCGTGCCGCCAACCACATCGCGCGCGTTCATGCTAGCTGAGGCGTCGATCAGCAGGGCCATTTTGCCGCTGCTCACGGCTGGGACGATGGTGAAGGGCCGCGCCAGCGTCAACACCAGCGCCGCCAGGATGAGCAATTGCAAGAAGAGCAAGAGATTGCGCCGCAGCCTTTGCCAGGGCGTATTCGCTTCCGCATCGTGCATCACCTGCTGCCAGAGAAAGGTGCTACTGATCAGGGTTTCGCGCCGGCGCAATTTGAGCAGGTACAGCAGCAGGATCGGAGCAGCCAGCGCGAAGCCGGCGAAGGCGAAGGGGGTCAGGAAGCGCAACATCGTAGCGGCCGCCTATTTCAGCAAGCGCGCGCGCCGCAAATCCTGCAGCAGCACGCTTTGCCAGGCGCGGTCGATCATCGCGAGCAAGTAGCGCACGCCGCGGGCGTGACAATCGCGGCGGATGCCCTCCCGCCATTCGCGCGCGCGCCGCACATATTGTGCGCGCAGGGCGCCATCCAACGAGACTTCACGAGCCGCGCCGCTCTCGACATCCACCAGGCGCAATTCGCCGGCCAGCTGCGGCTCCAGCTCATCCGGCGAGAGCACATGCAGGAAGGTGACTTCATAGCCGAGCGCGAGCAATTCGCTGAGGCCATCGCGGTGGCCGGTGGGGGTGAGTAGGTCGCTGATGAGCACGAGCAAACCGGGACGGCCGTGGCGCAGGGCATAAGCGCGCAGGCTCTCGTTCCAATCCAGCTCGCCGCTGACGTCTTGAGAAGCCAGAAATGCGAATAAGGCAGCGCTCTTTTCGCGGCCGCGGTAGGGCCCGAATTGTTGCCAGCCGGCGCCGGCAATGGCCGTGAGCGAGAGTCGGTCGTTATTCTGCAGCGCGACATATGCCAGTCCGGCGGCGAGGCGGCGCGCGTAATCCCATTTGGTCTCGCCAGGTGCCTCTTCATCGCGCGGCCAATCCATGCTGGCGGAAGCATCGAGGATGATGTGCAGCGCGAGATCTTCCTCATCTTCATATAGTTTCAAATAGGGGCGCTGCAAACGGGCGTAGAGGTTCCAATCCAAGCGGCGCAGATCGTCGCCGGGCGAGTAATTGCGGTAATCGGCGAATTCGAGGCTGGTGCCGCGCCGCGTCGAACGGCGATCACCCATCCAGCCGCCAGCCGATTTGCGCTGTGGGACGAAAGAAAGCTGCGCCAACTGCGCCCGTTCGCGTTCGTCCAACAAAACTGAGCCTTTCATTCGGAGTTTTCCCGAATCGGCATGCGCAGCAACACTTCGTCGTGGTATATTTCGCCATGGTCGACAAAACCGAGGCTGGTATAGAGTGCGCGCGCGGGTTTGTTTGCTGGTTCGAAACAGATTCGCAGCTCGTGGCAATCGGGCTTTGCTCGGATATGGTCGATGATTTGCCGCATGGCCGCGCGTCCATATCCGCGGCGCTGGTGCATAACGTCGATCATCAATCGCGAGACAAACCAGTCGGGCCGCTCGCCTTTGTTGATCGGGGAGCAACCGATCATCAAGAAGCCGACCGGTTGCTCATCGGCATAGACGGCGTAATTTTCCGGACGTCCTTCAGTATTTTTTTCGGCTTGGCGCAGCGAGACTTCGTTGCTGTCGACCCAGTTGCGTTGATGCGGCGCGACATCCAGGGCGAGGATGGCGGTGCGGTTGGCGTCGGTGATGGCGCGGAGGCTGACGGCGGCGGTCATCTCAGATACCTTTCGGGGTATCGCGCAATAGAGCGGCGACGATGGCATCGGGCGAGATATTTTCGGCGAGACCTTCGAAATTCAGCAACAAACGATGGCGCAAAGCCGGGGCGGCCACCGCTTCAATATCTTCGTAAGAAACATTGAAGCGGCCCTCTAGGGTGGCGTTGACTTTGGCGCCGATGAGGATGGCTTGCGCGCCACGCGGACTCGCGCCATAACGGACAAATTGGCGCACTTCCGGCGGCGCTCCTTCGGTAACCGGGTGCGAGGCGACGACCAGCCGCGCGACGTAATTGCTCAGATGGCTGGCGACGGGCAAATTCAAAGCCAGCGCGCCCATCTCTGTGATTTCTTCGCCTGTCGCGACGGCGCTCGCGGTCGGCTCCGTCACCCCCGTCGTCCGCTCCAGGATGCGGACGAGTTCGTTCACCGCGGGGTATCCCACTTGTACCTTGAATAGGAAGCGATCCAGCTGCGCTTCGGGGAGCGGATAGGTACCTTCCATTTCCAGCGGATTTTGCGTGGCGAGGACGAAGAAGGGTGCTTCCAGGTCATAACGGCGGCCAGCGACGGTGACGGTCTTTTCCTGCATCGCTTCCAGCATGGCGGATTGAGTCTTCGGCGTGGCGCGGTTGATCTCATCTGCCAGGATCAGGTTGGCGAATATCGGCCCGTGCTGGAAGCGGAAGGCGCGGCGTCCGTCCTCGGTTTCTTCGAGGATGTCGGTGCCGATGATGTCGGAAGGCATCAAATCTGGCGTGAATTGGATGCGCGAGAATTGCAGGCGCAACGCCGAAGCCAGGGTGCGGATGAGCAAAGTCTTGCCGAGGCCGGGGACGCCTTCGAGCAGGGCATGGCGGCCCGCCAGCATGCAGATGAGCACGCCCCGCAGGATCTCGCTCTGCCCTACGACGACGCGGCCAATTTCCGCTTCGATAGCGGCGGCGCGTTCCTGGAAGGCCTCGGGGCTAATTTCGGCGCCAAGCGTCATGGTTTCTCCTAGTGGTTTTTTGTTAAAAGCGCCCGATCTTATGGACGCGTTCAGGGCGCCGGTTCTAACGCGCTGAAATAAGAGCGGACAACGCCGCGCAGACCGAGCGGAATGTATTCCGTTTCTAGCGCCGCATTGGCCGCCTCGCGGTATTCTCGGTAAAGCTGCGTGTAAGGGACGCGCGCTTCCCCCAGCGGGTTGTTGCTGAATTCGCCGCTGTCGACCAGGACATCGCTGCTGCCCGCCTCCAGCTCGATTCCGATTTGGCTGGCGTTGTCAATACGCTCGCGGGGAGCGTAGATGGTTTCGTAATTGCCGCGGCCGGTGCCATCGGGATCATTGCCGCCGCTGGCCTCGTCGCCGCCGGGTAGGGCGGAAACATCGCTGCTCTGCCCGGAGGTAACGTCGCCCGCCCCGGCTGCTTCCCCCTCTATCGTGCCGCCGCTAGGCGCATCTTCCTTGGCGGTGGTGGCGCCGCGCGCATTACCCGCGCGCGTGTCACCTTGCGGGGCGTCGCCGGCTGCCGCGCGATCGCTCGCGCTACCCGAATTCGAGCCCTGGCTGCGCTCTTCGCCGGGCGCGTTGTTGGGCGCACCATCGTCGCCGCTCGCCAAATCTTCGGCAGCATCCTCCAACTGATTCGCGGCGCGTTCCATCGACATTGCGTCGGCCGCGGCCTGATTTTGCTGCGCTTCCATCGCGTCAAGCTCCAGTATGGCATCGGCAAGCGCGTCATCGGCCGCGCTCAAATCACCCCGCTCGAGCGCGTCGGCGGCTGCTTCCAGCGCACTGGCCAGATCAGGATTGATCGCGGCGAAGGCATCGGCTGCCTCGCGCAAAGCTTGCGCGAGAAGGGCGCGCTGCTCGGCGGAAAGATCGGATAGTTGCTCACGCAATTGCTGCAAGCTATCGCTGAGGGTGGCGGGTCGATCTGGCCCGGGCCGGTCGTCGCCGCGGCGCAGGGCGGCAGCTGCTTCGGCGATTGACTCCTGAGCGGCAGCCCTCTGGGCGTTTAGGGCGGATTGGTTCTGCTCGAGTTGTTGGGCGGCGTCATAAAGCGAGGCAACCGCTTCCTCGCGGCTGATCGCGTTGTTTTCCAGGCGCGCGCCCGCCTCGTCCAAGGCGCGCAGCAGGCGCTCCCGCTCTTCTGGGCTGATGCGCTCGTCGGCCAAGATGGCGCCGCGGGCTTCATCGAGGGCGGCGTTGGCGGCGGAATATTGGATTTTCTGCTGCTGCTGCCAGAGGCGCGCGGCTTCTTGCGCGTTCGGCAAGAGAATCATCACCAGCAGCGCGAAGAGCGAAACGGCGAGGAGGAGCAGCTCCTTCCCGGCCAGTCGGATGGACAAAGCGGAAGTGGGCGAGGCGGCAGCCGCCTGTTCCAGCGTATCGCGCATTTGGTATTCGGCGAGCTGGGCGCTGGTGCGGATCCGGCCGGCGCGCAATTCAAGGGCGGTCGAGAGGCGCTCCCGCAACCCCAGCGCGCGCTCCAATTTTCTGGCAATCCGCAGCGGCGAGTGCGGCCAGAACCATAGTAAGGCCAAGGCGATCACCGCATGCGCGCAGAGGATGGCGGCGCTCAATAGGGTCAGCTCCTCGCGGGTGAGCAAGGGCCACAAGCGCGCGCCAATCGCCAGCGCGATCGCCAGCCAGGTGCCGAGGATGAGCGCGCGCGGCAACCAGAGCGCGGTGCTGCCCAGCTGGCTGCGCAACTGCCAGCGGCGCAGGTACATGCCCAGCTCGGCGTGAGCGGCCGGCGCTGCGTCGGTAACTGTCATGTCCGCTGCCCGCTCAATCCAGCTCGTAACGCAAGCGGCGGATGGTCAGGACCACCAGTGCGCCTGTGGCGAGGAGGTAGAAGATGGTATAGCTGATCCAGGGTGCGACGGTAGGGATGCGAGCGCCGTTGCTGGCGAGAATCTCTTCGCCGAAGGTCAGCATCCCCTCACGCACCAAGTTTTGCTGCGTGCTCAATGCCGCCAGGAAGGGGTTGAGGCTGTCCAGCACATCGCGGGTATAAAGGAGCAGACCCTCGAAGAGCGGCGAGGTCGTGCTGCCCACGACGCTCTCGATGATGGTGAGCAGCAGCAGGGTCAATAACGGCACGCCGAAGAGGATGGCGAGGGCTGTCAGGTAAGCGCGCGCGCTGGCGACCAGGGTGCGATCAGCGCCGGCGGAATAATACATCCCCAACGCGCCGAAGAGCAACGCCGTCACCACGACCAACTCGAATGAGAGCGCGAGCTCCAGCTGGCTCACCCCGCCGAAGAGGAAGGCCAGGGCGAGCAGCGGCGCCGTCGCTAGCATCAACAACAAAATATAGCTGAGCGCTGATTCCAACTTGCCGATGATGAAGGCGGGCGAGGGGATTATAGTCATGCGCAACAGATCGTAGGTATTGCCATCACGCTCGCCTGTGATGGAGCCAGCGGTGAAGGCGGGCGCGATGAAGATGATGAGAAGCAACTCCAGCGCCACCATCCCACGGAATAGATCGCGCCCGATGCTGCCGATGGCCACCGAACCGGTCGCCTGCACCTCGGGCACGAAGATCAGGTAAAGGAGAATGGCCACGCTGCTCATCAGCGCCAGGTAGATGGTCAGTACGACGAAGGCGCGGATGCCCCGCATACGCGCGCGCAATTCCTTGCGCATGACGGGGTTGATCCGCAAATGGCGCAGCTCACCACGCGACAAGAAGGCCGAACGCAGGATGATGCCCAGCGGGAGCAGGCTGGCGAGATGTTGCCAGAGCAGCAACAAGGCCAGGTTGCCTATGAACGTGAGCAATCCGACTGGCAGCAACCACCATTCCCGGGCCAGGGCGCCAACCAGCAACAGCATGAGCGCGCAGCCATTTACGAGCGCCAGTATTAAGGCGAGCATGGCCGTTTCGCTAACCGAAATCCGCCCGGCCCGCAGCAATATTCTCTCTTGAAAACCGAGGCCATCCGCGATACCCAGGACGCTGACGAGAACGAGCAATAAAGGCAGCGCGATGGCCAGCGTTTGCGCGAAGACGGCCCTTTGCAAGAAACCTGCGAGGCGCAGACGCCCGCTTGCCCCCAGCATTTTTGCCGCCACCGCAGGCTCGGCCGCAATCGCGTCGTTCACGTTACGATACCCTTGGTGATGCGCATGAACATCGTCTCTAGGTTGCGCGTTTCCTCCGCGAAGCCGAGCACGAGGATGTCGGCGGTGACTAGGCGTTGATTCAAGGCGCCTACTGCCGCGTCGTCACCGTCAGATTTCACGAGCAGCTGGTGGCGGCCGCCGCGTGGGTTCATAATTTCCGCATCCAGCACGGTCGGCGCGCTGCGGAGGATGCCATGGGCGCGGCTGGCTGTTTCCGCGTCGGCCAGCGTGATGATGATTTCGCGATTGGCCATCAATTCGGCTCGGATTTCACTCATGCTGCCCTGGATGATCATCTTGCCCGCCTCGATGATGCCGATGTGGCTGCAGATCTCGCTCACGTCTGCGAGGATATGCGTGGAGAAGAAGACCGTCTTGCCCATGCTGGCCAGGGTAACCAGCAACTCGCGAACTTCGACGCGCGCGCGCGGATCCAGACCTGAAGCTGGCTCGTCCAGGATGAGCACCTTCGGGTCGTGGGCGAGCGTGCGAGCGAGGGAGAGGCGTTGCTTCATGCCGCGGCTCAACTGGTCGACCATGTCTTCGCGGCGGTGCGCCAGGTCCACCAGCTCGAGCAGATCACTGACGAGCGGGCGGCGTTCTGATTCCGGGATGTCATAACAGGCGGCGAAGAAATCGAGATATTCCCAGACGCGCAGGTCGTCGTAGACGCCGAATTCGTCCGGCATATAGCCGATGGCGCGGCGCACTTCGCGGCGGTTATGATGAATCGATTGACCCGCCACCCAGGCTTCGCCCTCGGAGGGGCGGCTGAGGGTGGTCAACATGCGCATCGTCGTCGTTTTGCCGGCGCCGTTGGGGCCGACGAAGCCGTAGATCGATCCCGCGGGCACTTCGAGCGAGAGGTCATCTACGGCAGTGAATTTGCCGTAGCGCTTGCTGAGGCCGGTCGATTGGATGATGCTCGCTTCCATGCGCTTATCCTTAAGATGCGCCGCGGCGGGCTGCCATATCTTCAGACGCGTATCGCCCTTCAAATTCTACGCCCAGCATGTTCAGATTGAGGAAGCCACCGCCCTCTTCGCGCGCCAACCGCAGCCGAACGCGCCCCAAGGGCCCCAGGTAACGTTCCGGGCCCTCACGGATGACTGTCGCTTCTGCTGTTGGCCCCACATCCACATCGTAGGCGTCCCAGTCTTCGCGCCGCCAATCCCAAATCTGCAGATCGAGGTTATAGATGATCGAATTGGGGACGCGCACGGCGAAATGGATGGCGTCGATGCGGGCCAGGCGCGCCTCGGGCAAAGGGATGTACTCGAACACAAATTCGTCTTCCGGGCGTAAAGTGAAACGTTGCGGACCGATGTCGGCGACGGTGGTATAGGGCACGTGCCAGGTGAATTGCTCGGCGGTGATATGCACCTTTGCGCTCGGGCGTTCGAATTCGACGGGCAGGGCGACGAGGTAGAGCGTTTCCGCTAACGCGTTATACTCGGCACCGATCAGATCCAATTCATCGACTACGGTCCCATTCCAGCCAGCTAAATACAGGCGATTGCCGCGGCCGGGGGCCTTGGAGTGGTCATTGATGGCCGCATCGAGCAGCAACCGGCGGCGCAGGGCGCGTTGCCAATCGTCCGTTGCGCCCGCGTAATTCTGGCGGTTGCGGCTGGCGGCATATTCGCTACCCAATAATTCGCGCGCGCTCGTTTCGCCAGAGGTGAGCACGCGCGTTAGGCCGCGAGAGTTGAATTCGTCGCGCAGGGCGGGGGTATGGACCAGGCTCGAAGGTGCGGCCGCTCCGCCAGGCTGGCGCGGCTCATAGAAGTTCGGCAATTCGAGCGTGAATTCGCGGTTCTCGCCGGGCAGGAGCGGCTCCTCCAGCGGCAGAAAGGCATTGCGGAAGAGCAACACCGGCTCCTGAAGGGTTTCTTCGCTCAGGTTGCGCACGGTGCCCTGCAGCGTCTGAGCTCGACCGTCGGCGGCGAAGCGGAGCGTCGCCTCGCCGCTCAGGGCCGGGACGGGCGCCGCGCCGCTCAGGACGAAATGGCTGACCAGGCTGGCGTCCACGCCAAAATCGGCGGCGCGGAAATCGCCGGTCTGCTCGATATTCAGCAGGGCGTCGCTTCGCAGGCTCAGGGCGCTGTCATCTTCACTTAGTGGCGGTGCGCTGATGAGGGTGGCGGACGCGACGTCGAGGGTGAGGTGATCGCGGCGCGGCGAGAGCAAGCCGAGCAGCTGATCCGCGCGCGCGACGCCTACCTCGGGCCAGGCGCGCACGATGGCGATGCGGTTCAGCGTAACTTGGGTGCCGCGCAGCTGCTGCCCGAGCGCCCAGGCCCCTGCCGCGAAGACCAGGATGAAGGTGGGGATGCTCACCCAGGCCCATTCGCGCCGCCGCAAAATGCTCAACAACGCATAATTCAGCGGGCCGACAACGATAATATAGAGCGCGAGGAAGCCCACCAATGAGATGGAATTGGGCAGCAGATCCGTGCCCGGCATGATTTCGGTGGCGAGGGCGGCGTCTTCCCAATCCAGCCAACCAGTGGCCCAGCCCGGCGTGGGGTTGGCGCTGAGGGCGAGGGTGAACCACAGCTCGCCGATGCCGGGCCAGTGGCTCAGCGGCGTGGCCAGCGGGTCGGCGCTGAAATAGCTGACCAGGCCATCGCCATAATCTCGTTGTGTGATGAGCGGGTCGCCACCCTCATGCCTCAATAGGACACGCGCCATCGGGTGGATTTCGCCAGTGGCAATCGAGGTTTGGGCGCGCAGGCTCGTTTTGTCACCCAGGAAGCGCGCCAGCTCCGTGAGGTCGTCAATATCGCGCACACCGCTGGGGCGCAGGGGCAGCAATTCAGCGAGGCCAGCGGCGGTTCGCGTCGTGCGGGCGGCCGTGCTGCCGCCAGTAGCGATGAGGTGCCCGCCGGCGGCTACCCAGGCGGAAAGTGCGCCGCGTTGCGCAGCATTCAGCCCACCTGTATCGGCGTTGCTGATGAGAAATAGGTCGATGCCATCGAGGGCGGCGGCGCGCTCGGGTAGCTGCCCTACGCCCCAGGCGCCTTGCAGGACGCGGGCAGCGCCGTTGCGAACCGCGCTCAGATCCAGCGGCGCCGGCGAGCTCGTATCGCTGATCACCATATACAGGTGATCGGTCGGTGGCACGAGTTGCAGGCGGAAATTCTGCTGGGCGAGGACGCGGCCATCGCCATCCAACAGCTCGAGCCGCAAGAGGCGCGCGCGCGCCAGTGGCTGAATGTATAGCGTTACGTTGATGCGGCTGCCTGCATCCGGCGAGAGGTAAACGGGCGCGCTGAAGGTATTGGCGACGGATTCGGGCGAAGTCTGCGGGCGGATGACGAGCGAGGCTCGGATGGCTGTCTCGCTATGATTGCTGATGCGCACCTGGAGCGGCAGCCATTGCCCGGCGCGGTAATAGCCATCGTAACCGATACCCGCCGCGTCCATGCTCAGCTCGATCAGCGCGATGCTCTGGGCAGCGGCGCGCGGCGTGAACGGCGCTAGGCAAAGCATCAGCGCGATTAAAGCGCCAAAGCCACAAACCCACCGTGAGAGCCAACTGCTGTGTGCCATGGCTGCCTTGCGATTTACGAATGTCACCAGTATCCCGCCCGCGCGGGCCCAATTCAAGCGTCGCCGGCCGGCCGCTTCAGGAAGAGAGCCGTGCGCTTCAATATGACGCAGACAACGCCATCCTGGTTGCGGCCGGTGTGCCGCAGGGTTACGACACCACGGCGGGGATCGGAGCGACTCGCGCGCTTGTGTAGCACCTCGCTTTCCACATAGAGCGTATCGCCAGCGAAGAGCGGGTGGGGGTGGCGGACGTCTTCGTAACCAAGATTGGCGATGATTGTGCCGGCCGTGATCTCATTCACCGAGATGCCGACGACGAGGCCCATGGTGAAGAGTCCGTTCATCAGCGGGCGCTGGAAGGCGGTCTTCGCGGCAAAATCGGCGTTGATATGAAGAGGTTGGTGGTTCATCGTCAGGCAGCTGAAGAGGACGTTATCCATCTCCGTGAGCGTGCGCCCGAATTCGTGTTGGATGATTTCACCCACGACCAGGTCTTCATAATACTTGCCGCCCATCGTTCCCTCCGTTTCACCAGAGCCTATCATACCTGAGGCGCCAGCGCAGTGCGGCGTCGGCGAGGATGGATTGCGTGCCGATGATGAGGATGGTGCCGCGCCTCCCGACGACGGCGAGCGCTTCCATAAGCGCGGCGTCCAGGTCGGTTTGGAAAGAAGCCGTTGTACCAAACCCACGCGCGAGGCGAAGGGCCACATCTCGCCGCGGGAAATGCAGTATGCGGTTGCGCGGCGTTTCGGTGATGATGAGGTGCTCGCTCACCGCCGCCAGCGCCCGGTACACACCGCGATAGCCTTTATCGCGCGGGACGCAGACCACGCCCACCACCGGCGGGGGCAGGCGGCCGCGCAGGCTGGCCACGAGCGCACGCGCCGAACGCCCATGGATGGCGCCGTCCATGATCACCGTCGGTTCGCGCTGCAAGAGTTGCAGACGGCCGGGCCAACACAGAGACGCGAGCGCCGGGCGAATCTGCGCCATTTGCGACTCGTCGAAGGGTAACGCTGGCTGGACACGCCACTCGGCGAATAATTCGGCGGCGACGGCCAGCGCCAGGGTAGCGTTTTCGGCTTGGTGGCGACCGGCGAGGCCGATGCGCAGCTCACCATAGGGAGGGAGGATCAGGCGCGCGCCGGTTTCGCTTTCGCCGCGATATCGGCCGCGCTCCGCGCCGGCGAGGAAGCGCAGCGGCGTTTTGAGCAGGGCCGCTTCCCGTTCCAGCGCGGCGCGGACGACCGGCCGCTGCGGCGCGGAGATGCCCCGAGCGCCGGCGGAGAGAATGCCGCTCTTGTGCCAGGCGATGCGCGCCAGATTCCGCCCGAGGTAGCCGATGTGCTCGCGAAAGATTGGCGTGAACGCGGTGATCTGCTTCGGCACGAGCGCGACATCATCAAAGCGACCGCCGCGACCGACTTCTAGCAAGGCGATATCCACACCGCGCTCTGCGAAATATCGCAGCGCGATGGCCAGGAAGATGGCCTGTGGGCTGAGGTGCTTGCGAGCCGTGAGTTCGGCTTCGATGCCGTCGATGCTCGGCGCTAACTCCCCTAGGATGCGGCAGAATTCCCCTTCGGGAATGGCGTGGCCATTGACGCGAATCCGCTCGAACCAGGAGACGAGGTGCGGGCTGGTGAGCGTGCCGACGCGCGCGCCTAGGGCATGCAACGTCCGCGCCGCCATTATGGCTACGCTGCCTTTGCCTTTGCTGCCGGTGATGACGGCGCTGATGGGCGGGTTTGTGAGCAAGCCATTCGCTTCCAGCAAACGCCGGCCGAGGCGCGGGTCGCGGTCGGCGGAATCTTCGCCTCGTTTCATCCCCCGCAGGCGGTGCAGGGAGCGGAAGGCATAGCGGATGGCTGCTTCTTCGTTCGGGAAGCGAGTCATGGCGGCTCTCGGTATCGCGCGAATTATAGTGTGGGCTGCCCCCAATGGTTAGGGGTACGGTTGTGGGTGGCGGCCCAGATAACGCTATACTAGTCAAGCGATACCTGCTGGTCATCGCTTGGCGGAGTTGCGCGATGGATGCCTTGCTTACATTGGACCCGAATCTCATCTACCTGCTGCTTGTCTTCGGTTTGTGGGCGGGGGTGACGGCGAGTTATGTACCCGGCACCGGTCTGGCGGAGTTGCTCACGCTGGGTACTTTGGGCGTTGCGGTGGCATACCTTTGGCAATATCCGACGACGAATTGGCTGGCAGTGCTCTCCTTGAGCGCGGGCGTGCTTTCCTTCATCACGTTCCCCTTCTTGCCGCCGCGCTGGCGGGATTACACACTCGCCGGTTTGGCCTTGCAGGCGCTGGGCAGTTGGTTCCTCTTCAATGGCGCTCTCCTCAACCCCGTGCTGCTCATCGCCATCCTCGGCTTGCAGTTGTTCTATCACCGCGTGGTGCTGGTGCCGGTGCTGAATCGGACGCGCATGATTAAGGGCGAGGCGAACCGCGATGAGCAACTCATCGGTCAGCAGGGTCGTGTGACGGGCGTTTTGGATCCCAATGCCGCCAATCCCTTCGGCTCAGTGCTGGTGAATAGCGAAAGCTGGACGGCCAGCAGCGATACCACCTTGCTGGAGGGCGATCCAATCGTCGTCGTCGCGCGGCGGGGCTTGCGCTTGCAGGTCGAGCCGCTCGTGGCGACAAAAATGAAAGCGAAATCTGATGCGCGTTGAGTGCGCGCTGGATTTCACGATAAGGATAAAGGAGTAAGCAATGGACCTAGATAGCCTAGCGGGTGCAGCGACAATCATCCCCATCATCGTCATCGTCATCGTCATCTTTTGGGCGCTGGTGCGCATCGTGCGCATCGTGCCGCATTATGAACGTTTGGTCGTCCTTGCTCTTGGCAAGTACAGTGGCACGCGCGGGCCGGGATTGATCATCGTCATTCCTTTGCTCGAACGGGCGACAAAGGTCGATCTGCGCGAGCGCTTCCTGGATATCCCGGCGCAGACGGCCATCACGCGCGATAACGCGCCCATCTCCATCGACTTTCTAGTGTATTACCGCGTCATCGACCCGAAGCTGAGCGTATTGGAGGTCGATAATGTCGTCAGCGCCTCGCTGAATATCGCGACGACGACCTTGCGCGCGGTCCTCGGCGATATCACGTTGGATGATGTGCTCTCCAAGCGTGAGCAGATCAACGATACATTGCGCGTCAAGCTGGATGATGTGACCGGGCGCTGGGGCTTGAAAGTCACCAGCGTGGAAATCCGCGAGATCGAGCCGCCGCGCGGCGTGCAGGAGGCGATGAACCGCCAGGTGGCCGCCGAACGCGAGCGACGCGCTCAGGTCCTGAGCGCGGAAGGCGAACGCGAATCAGCCATCACCGTCGCCGAGGGAGCGAAGCGAGCAGCCATCCTCCGCGCGGAGGGTGAAAAGAAGAGCGCAGTGCTCGAGGCTGAGGGCCAGAAGGAAGCGCAGCTGCTCAAGGCAGAAGGATACGCGCGCGCGCTGGAAGCGATACATAGCCAGGCGCGCAATGTGGATGCTAACACGATGGCCCTGCAATACCTGGATACCCTGCGCGAAATTGGCACCAGCGAATCGACGAAATTTGTGCTGCCGATGGAGCTGACCGGCATCGCCCAGCAGATCAGCGGCACTTTGCAGGGTCGTTTTTCGCACGATCGCGCCGAGGAATAAGTCCATGCGCAAGAATTGGAATGCGGCGCGCGATATACTCTATGTGTCCATTGAATGACGGGAGATTGAACGTAATGTTAAATTGGAAGAGACTCGGTGTGTTGCTGGTCATCGTCTCGTTGGTTGGCGTCTTTTCGCTCGCCAGCGCGCAAGACACCTACACACTGCAGGTTTTACACAGTTCGGATAACGAAACGGCATTTCAGGATCCAAATACGTTAGAGCCAAAGATCCTGAATTTTGCGGCAGTGGTTGCTGGGTTGCAGGCAGTGGCGGAAGCGGAAGGTATCAGCAGTATTCATGTCACTGCTGGCGACCACACGTTGCCGGGCCCGTTTTACGAGGCAGCGACGGAGGTGGAGAGCCTGGGAGCCAACGGTCTGGCAGATATCGCGTTCTATAATGCGATGGGGTTAAATGCCAATGGAATCGGCAACCATGAGTTTGATGGTGGGATCAATGATTTCGCTACGATGCTCGCGTCAGCTGCTTATCCATTCATCGCCGTCAACCTGGACTTTTCGGCCGTCCAGCTCGCCGAAGGCACGCCAGCCATTCAAATCGGTGAAGACGGTGGCAACGCTGCCGATAACGCCGGCAAGGTCGTGAAGAGCGCCTGGGTGGAGGCTGGCGGCGAGAAGATCGGCCTCATCGGGCGCGCGCCGGCCGGCTTCTTCGAAGTCATCAACGACCCGGATGAAACGCTGCCAGGGTTGGATTTCGTTGGCGGGCGCAATGAGGAGAACCGACCGCTCATCTCTGCCGTCGGGATGGTGCTGGAACAGGTCGACTTGCTCGAGGCGCAGGGCGTGAACAAGATCATCCTGCTCGACCATGCGCAGGATTTCACCAGCGATCCGCTCTCGACGAGCGAAATGCGGGGCATCGATATCATCGTTTCCGCCGGTTCGACCGGTTTCATGGGCGGCGAAATGGCGATGGGCCCCTTCAACATGCTGCGTGAGGGCGACGAGGCCAACGCTGAATATCCCACCGCGCGCGAAGATAGCGAGGGCAATCCCGTCGTCGTCGTGAATACCGATCAGCTGTATTCCTACGTCGGCAATCTCATCGTCACTTTCGATGCTGATGGCGTGATTGCCAGCGTGGATGAACGCAGCGGCCCGGTCGCCAGCACCGAGGCAGCCGTAGACGCGCTGAGCGAATACCTGGGCAGCGAGGTGTCGGTGCCTGCAGCCGTGCAGGAGACCTACGACGCGCTCCAGGCGACAGATCTGATCCAGGGTCTCTTCGAGGTCGTCGGTACCACCAATGGCGAGCTGAACGGCCTGCGCGCCAACGTCCGCTCGCGAGAGACCAATCTGGGCAGCCTGGCGGCCGATTCGGCGCTCTGGTTCGCAAATGAGATGGTCGGCCCGACGGATATCGCCCTCAAGAACGGCGGCGGCATCCGCGCGACCATTCTGGGCCCGAACGTGACGCGCCTGACCATTAACTCGGCCCTGGCCTTCAACAACGATATGGTCGTGGTCGAGCTGACGGGCGGCGAAGTGATCGCCATGATGGAGAACGCATTGAGCCGCAATCCGTCGCTCGATGGGCGTTTCCCGCAAGTGGCGGGCATGTATGTCGAATTCGATTCGAGCCGCGAAGGCATCTCGGACGCGGTTTCGCTGGATGCGCCGTCTCGTGTGCAGACCCTACACATCACACGCGCCGACGGTAGTGAAGACGTGCTTGTGGCCGATAACGCCGCCGTGGGCGACCTCTCGCGCACCTTCAAGCTGGTAACCAACAACTTCTTGTTGAGGGGTGGCGATGGCTATCAAGTGTTGGCCGCGGCCTCTGAAGCGCGCGGCTTCGCGGACCCCGGTGTTGGCGAGCGCCAGATCCTCACCGATTACATCGTTCAAGTCCTCGGCGGCGTGGTCGACAACCCCGAACCAATCATGGACGCGCGCATCGTCAAGCTGAACGAAGAAGAATAGCACGCTAGAAACACCCAGAAAGAAGAGCGGGGCGGCCTTTGGGCTGCCCCGTTTTGTGTGACCGTGGCAGGATTCGAACCTGCAACCAACGGATTAAAAGTCCGCTGCGCTACCGTTGCGCCACACGGTCGCTGGGCCGGATGGCGGCCCGCTTGCATTGTAGCCGCAAGTAGCGGCGCGGCAATATCCAGCCGAAGCCATGCTCAGTGAGCGGCGCTACGCTGCCGGCGGATTTCGGGCAAGAGCAGCAGGGAGATCAGGCCGTTCAGCACCACGATGAGCGTACTGCCTTCGTGGCCGAGCACGCCCAGCGGCAACGGCAATTCGAATAAGAAGACGCCAGCGACCATCAGCGCCATCCCAGCCAGCGAGAAAACCACGTTTTGCATCACCACGCGGCGGGCGCGGTGGCTGATATCCAGCGCGTCCAGTAACAGGCTGAGGCGGTTACCCATGAGGACGATATCAGCGCTCTCCAGGGCGATGTCGCTGCCTGCGCCGCCCAGGGCTACGCCGACGGGCGCCGACGCCAGTGCGGGCGCGTCATTCACCCCTTCGCCGATCATCGCGCTGGCGCCGTGTTGCGCCTCCAGCTGGCGCAGGCGCTGCACCTTATCGGCGGGCAGGAGGGCGGCGTGTACGTCTTCGATGCCCAGCGGGGCGGCGATGTTGCGGGCGACCACTTCGCTATCGCCGGTGAACATCGCGATATGCAAGCCGCGCGCGCGCAGCTCCCGCAATACGGGTATCGCATCCTCGCGCAGCTGGTCGGCGAAAGCGATAAGCCCGAGCCAGCGATGCGGCGCGCCAACCCGCAAGATGCCGACCACCGACTTGCCGGCGGCGCCTAGTGCATGCCATGCATCGGTGAGCTCGGGCGGCAGGGGCTGATCTTCGGCCAAATAGGGCACGCGGCCGAGGCGGAACGTGTGCTCCCCCAACTGGGCGCGCACGCCGAGACCCGGTTCGCTCAGGAATTCGACGACCTCTTCGCCATCATCCCTTAACAGTTCGCGTTCGTCTGCGGCGCGGAGGATGGCCCGAGCCAGGGGGTGTTCTGAACGCGCTTCAATGCGCGCGGCCAGGCGCAATAGCTCGTCGATGTCGGTGCCGGCGGCAGGTTGGATGTCGGTTACCTTGGGTTGACCACGTGTGAGCGTGCCCGTTTTATCGAAAGCGACGGCGCGCAAACCAGCCAGCGCCTCCAGGAAAGCGCCACCTTTGAAGAGCAGACCGCTTCGCGCCGCCGTCGCGATAGCCGAGAGGTAAGCGGCTGGCGTGCTGATGACGAGCGCGCAGGGGCAGGCGACGGTGAGCAGCACCATCGCGCGGTAGAAATTGGCGCGAAATTCTACGCCCAGCAATGTCGGTGGCAGGACAATGAGGGCGGCGATTGCCAGCAGCACCAGCGTGGAATAGCGCGAGCCGAAGCGATCGATCAAGCGTTGCGTGGGCGCCTTGCTTTCCTGCGCCTCTTCGACGTGCTGGATGATGCGTGCGAGCGTGGAATCTGAGGCGAGTTGCTCCGCGACGATTTCCAGCGCGCCCTGGGTGTTGAGTGTGCCGGCGAAGACGCGGTCGCCCGGCGCTTTATCTACCGGCAGCGATTCGCCAGTGAGGGTCGCCTCGTTGATGGCGGAAGCGCCGGCGAGGACGCGGCCATCGACCGGGATGCGCTCGCCAGGGCGGATGAGGACCACATCGCCAATGACCACATCGTGGATTTGCATGTTCTGCGGCTGGCCATCGCGGCGGACTGTGCATTTTTCCGGGTAAAGCTGGTAAAGGTTGCGGATGGCGGCGCGGCTGCGGTTGAGAGCGTATTCCTGTAGGACATGGCTGAGCGAGAATAGGAAGAGCAGCGTCGCCCCTTCGTGCCATTCACCGATGCTGGCCGCTCCGATGGCGGCGATCAACATCAGCAGATCCACGTCGATATGGCGATGGCGCAACTGTTCCACGGCGGCCTGCGCGCCGAAAAAACCGCCAGCGGCATAGGAAATTAGATTGAGCAGCGTGATCAGGATAGCGGGCGCGGCGAGCTTTTCCGCCAGGATGCTGGCCAACAGAGCCAACAAGGTCAGCGAAACCAGGCGCGCCTCCCAACCTGACCACCACCAGCGCAGTAGCATTAGCATATACTACTCCATTTTGTCTATGATGGACGCGAGCTCAAGGCACTAAATTACACCATGCCGACACCGTTTACGCATTTGGATATCGCCCAAAGGTTGTTGCAAGATGAGGGCGTGCCTGCAGGGCTGTGCGCGGAGCTGCGTCGCGAAGAGTCGGCATTCCTACTCGGCAGCGTGGCGGCGGATGGCCGGATCGATATTGGGAGCGAACGGCAGGATACGCATTTTTATCGCTACGAACGGCCGCTGACCGAACGGCCCTGGCGAGCGATGTTGCGCACGCACCCACAGCTATGGCAGCCACGGGATGGTGCTCATCGCGCATTCATCGCCGCTTATGTCGCTCATCTAGCGGTGGATGAATGTTGGACGACGCGAATGTTGCGGCCCCATTTCGCCGAAAAGGAATGGCGGGCCGGCGAAACGCGCCAGGAACGATTTCGTGTCCTACATTACTTGCTGAGCTGGATGGACGAGCGAGATTGGTGGCGGTTGGGTAATACTTGCGCGGCTCGTTTGCGGGCAGCGGCGCCGAATGGTTGGCTGCCCTTTTTTACTGATGAAGCGTTGCGGAATTGGCGCGATCGAATCGCTCAGCAATTGCCGCCCCATGGGCAAAGCGAAACGCTGACGGTGTTTGGCGCGCGCATCGGGCAGGAGCCGACGGCCATGCGCGCCTTCCTGGATGAAGCGCAGCGGATGCAAGAGTGCCTCTGGTTGAACGTACCGCGCGAATTGCTGGCCGAAATTGAGGCGCAGCTGCATGACGAGGCGCGTTCGCAATTGTTGGCGTATTGGCGGGAGAGCGCGGATTTTGGTGCAGGTGGGGATTAGTTGCTAAGATTCAAGAACAGGCCTACAGCTAGGCTGGCCAGGATGATAAAGGTGACGATAGCTGCGAGGTAGATGAGCAGTTGGCGTAGCTGGGCACGCTCGGCCGGGGTGAAACGATTGCTCGCGTCATCAAGGCGTGGCTCGGTTGGCTGCATGCGCCAATTATAGCAATAGGAGACGTGAGATGTACGCAGAAGTTAATGGAGTGAAGTTGTTTTACAAAACGATTGGCAGTGGGCCACCACTGATGTTGATGCATGGCGGCTTGGGAGCCGACCATTCTTCCTACTTACCCCAGTTCTTAGATATTGCCGATCAATGGACCTTGATTCTTTACGACCACCGTGGCAATGGCCTGTCGCGGCCGATTGAATGGGAAGGCGTTACACACGAAACCTGGGCTGCGGACGCGGATGCGTTACGGGAGTATCTGGGTTATGAGAAAATGTCACTGCTGGGACATTCCTATGGTGGTTTTTTGGCGCAGGAATATGCCGCTCGCTATCAGGAACGGCTCGACTCTCTGATATTGCTGTGTACGGCGCCTGCGTGGGATTACACAGATATCATCAACGCCAATGCAAAGGCACGGGCGAAAACTCCGGAGGTAATCGCAGCGGTGGATAAAGCGCTTGCGGAAGAGCCGGTGGCAGAGGATGCAGAATTTAAGAGAATTTTAAAGGCGTTGGCGCCATTGTATTTTCATCGACCGGACGAGTTTGCCGACTACGTCAGTTCGTTCTTGGAAGATACGGTTTGCAGCGCGGCGGCATGGAACCACTGTAGTAATGTTTGTTTGCCGGAATTCAACGTGATGGATGAGCTGCCGAAGATTGAAGTGCCGACGCTGATCCTTAGTGGGGTGGATGATTGGATTACACCGGCGGAGCAAGGGAAACGTATCCACGATGCAATGCCAAACTCCGAGTTTGTGATTTTCGAGAAAAGCGGGCATGTTCCCAATATTGAGGAACGAGAGTTGTTCTTTAAGACGCTACGAGAATGGTTATCTCAGTACAGCCAATGATATGGATTTGAAAATTAAGCAGACGTTGAATGTTAGCTCGGTGTGAATAGGGAGGGTTTAGGATGTACGCAGAAGTGAATGGAGTTAAATTGTTTTATCGGACCATCGGCAGTGGACCACCATTGATGTTGATGCATGGTGGTTTGGGCTGTGACCACACTTATTTCCTCCCCTGGTTCGAGCAAATGGCCGATCAATGGACCTTGATATTGTATGACCACCGCGGCAATGGCCGTTCGCGGCCGATCGAGTGGGAAGGCGTCACTCATGACACCTGGGCAGCGGATGCGGATGCTCTGCGGGCACATCTGGGGTATGAAACCATATCGTTATTGGGTCATTCTTACGGCGGCTTTTTGGGGCAGGAATACGCGGCACGTTATCCGGAGCGGCTCGATGGTCTCGTCTTATTGTGTACGGCGCCAGCGCTGGATTATCCGGATATCATCCAGGCCAATGCGGAGGCGCGCGCGAAAACGCCCGACGCTGTGGCTGGCGTGGAAGAGGCTTTTGCGCCCGACCCATTGGCCCGCGATGAAGATTTCGGCAATATCATGAAGCGCATCGGCCCGCTCTATTTTCACAATCCGGAGGAACACGAAGAAGCTGTCAATTTCGTGATGGCCAATGTGCAATTCAGCGCTCCTGCCTGGAATCATTGCAGCGAGCATTGCATGCCGAATTTCAACACGATGGCCGCCCTGCCAAATATCGAGGTGCCCACGCTCATCATCAGCGGCGCTGATGACTGGATCACACCTGCCGAGCAGGGTCAGCGCATGCACGACGTCATGCTGAATTCTGATTTTGTGGTCTTCGAGCGCAGCGGACACTTCCCCTATATTGAGGAAGAAGAGGCTTTCTTCCAGACCTTGCGAGAATGGTTGTCGGCCCGGGGCGGTTGAGCGCGGCGGTAGCGGTCGCGCTGGGCTAGAACAACTGGCCGCGGCTTGGCAAGCGGCCGCTATCCAGGTATCGCCGCATTTGCTCGGTGCGGAAAGAGATGGCGGCGCGCGCTTTGGCCGCAAATGAGGGATTGCGGCTCTCACGTGCCATCCAGAGGCAGGAGGCGGCGTAGCGGGCTACGATGCTAATATCCAATAGGTCGTCGGCGTCTTCGGGCAAGGCGCGCTGGCCGGCGTATCCGGCCAGGAGGGCGGCACGGAGGCGCGGGAATGCTGCCTCATCGAGCAGCTGGATGCAAAGGGCGGCGAGGTCGTAGACGAAATAACCCCAACCGCAATGGTCAAAATCGATCAGTGCCAGCCCGGCTGGACCACGTAGCCAATTTTTGGCTACTAAATCGCCATGGATCATCCCGGTTGCTGTAGCGTCGTTGTCCAGAGGCGAAAGGTGTGAGTGGAAGCGATCAGCGACTGCGGCAATGACCTTGCTCGTTTTTTCGGATAGGATGGAATCTGGGATGGTTGAATCCATCGAAAGATAGGGGGAATTCGGACCGAAGAGATCATTGGCTAGCATGCTGACAGGCGAAAGGGGTGGAGCTAGCCGGAAATTCGCGGAGTGTGTATGTAGTTGCGAGACGAATCCGCCAATCTCATTCAGTGTATTGGTATCTAAATCCGCTGTTGTGAGCGTTTCACCGGGCAGCCAGCGAAATAGCGAAGCGCAATTGCCCGCGCTCGTTCGCGCGTGGTTAACGCCCGTGAGCGTCGGCAGGGGCAGCGGCACGCACAGGTCTGTCTCTTCGTTAATGGCCAGCAGCCAGCGGAATTCTGTATCGAGCCGTTCGGCCGAACACTGGGCCGCCGGCGCGATGCGCAGGACGAAGCGTTCCTCGCCAGCCCGGGCCTGCCAGATGCGGTTGCTGATGGAAGGTAGGGTATGTAGCCTCGCGTTCGTTATTCCAAAGGCCGCTAATGCGGTTCGCTCTTCTGTTGTCATATGGGGAGCCATTTTAGTAGCCGATATTTATAAAACACAAGAAACCCGGCCCGCTGGGTAGCGAGCCGGGAAGGTGTGTTACAGGGAAATTACTGTTTGCAACTTTTGTTGTAGACTTCGAGTTCAATTGTCCCCGCACAGGCTGTAGAACACTTCAATGGCGCCGGTTTCGGTGTATTCGTAGGCGCGGTAGCAATAGGTCAGCGAGGAATTGAAGACGACGAGATCGCGGCGCTTATCTGCTGGATGCTGAGGGTGTACCTGGAGCACGATGAAATGACCGTCGGATGTACAGGAAATCATGAGCGAATCGTTGGCGGCGAGCGACTGGCCGGGAGAGCAGCTCCCGGGTGCAGACAATGAGCTTCCCCTGATGTTGTCCTGGGCATGGATTTGCCCTGCGTCTACGAAGACGACCAGTGAGCTGCCAGCGTGAGGAGAGACGATCATATTTTTCTGCACCAGTTGGGATGATCGGGTTTGTACCGAACGTTGCTGTTGGCTTGGAGTGTTTCCTGAGGTGTTTCCGCAGTAGCGTTGATTACTGGCGGTTCCATAGCCAAGCAGAGTTTGCTGCCCATCATAAACATCGATTCGCACATCGTAGCGAACAGATGACTCATAGCCGGGGATTTCAAAGTAATGTAACCCGAAAGCCTGCAACACCAGCCGAGGCATCCTGCATCCGTTGTAGGAAATTTCGTATCTTGTCGCGCCCGTGACGGCTCCCCAGTCAACTCTCCCGGTCTCGTTGTTTAGGCGAACAGACACCCCCCGGGGAGCGAACAAATCATTGAGTGTTGTTTTACCCGGCGGGTTCCAGGGAGCTGGGGTATTCGCGGGGTCGGGCGGAGGCACGGGAGTTGGAGTTGTGGAGCCTATTCTGTCAGCATAATCTGGTGCATCTGGCGACCAATTGCAATAGAGATTGTTACTGACATGACCGGAATTGAGTTTCCTTTCCTGCCCAGTGTAATCGTCAATGCCAAAGGCGAAGACGTGGATGGTAACGCGCACCTCGTTATCGTAGCCGGGGATTTGGTAGGAGCTATGCGCTTGTCCATCCAGAAACACATCTTGTGTGTAATCGTTGCACTTTCTGTAACGGATTTGATATCTGGATGCGCCGATGTAAGGCCGCCAGATGAATAATCCGGTCGCATGGTCCAGGGAAACCTGTATATGCCCCCGAGGATTTTGGTTATCCTGATCTAGCTCAAACAAAGGGAAGGTAGCGGCGACCGGAGCCATGGTGATGAAAAGTAGCAACAGGGCTGCGAGCCCGAGTAGAGGACACCGTTTGTTTTTGTTTGGAGACTCCATAATTTACCCTCCTACCTAATCGATAATGACAGCCCGAATATTTAACTTACATACAGAAATTATATCAAATTATTTCTGCAAAAATCATTAGGCCAGCGCCAATGTGGGCGAGTGAGCGTGGTTTGCGCTTCAGCTACCCTGAGATCCGCGCGTTTCCTGGCGTCCGATGCCAGTGAAGGGCAAAAAACCCGGCGCACAGGAAGGCGCGCCGGGAAAGGTGAGCCGCTTGGCAATTGCTAATCGTGATCGCACTGGCTGTAAAAGACCTCGATCGCGCCGGTCTCCAGGTATTCGTAGGCGCGGTAGCAATAGGTGATTGAGGAATTGAAGACGAGGATGTCACGCCGGCCGTCCTGAGGATGTTGCGGGTGCACCTGCAGCACCTTGAATAGACCGTCGGCGGTGCAGGAGATCACCAGCGAATCGCTGGAGGCGATGGTTTGGCCGGCGACGCAATTGCCGGGTGCGGAAAGAGAGGCGCCCCTGGTGTTGTCCCTGGCATTGATGGTGCCGGAGGAAGTGTGAACGACGAGGGAGCTGCCGATGTGACGTGCGACGGTCCCGTTTCTCTCAGTCAGCGTGATCGTGCCGGGCGCGTTGGAGGGGGGCGCCTCATATATCGGGTCCGGCGTGTTGGGGGAGTCGCACGTAATATTGTTACTGGCCACACCATAACCTGCCAGGTCCTTCCCCCCTTCAAAGGCATCGACTCTGACGTCGTAGCGTACGTTGGACTGATAATCGGGTATTTGGAAGGAGCGTGATATGCCGGCTGGCCAAGTTACCCGGGAGGCCCGGCAGGCGGCGTAATATACTACGAAACTCGTTGTTGTATCATTTGTTGTATCATTTAGGGGTCCCCAGGTCACTTGCCCGTTCTGGTGGTTTAAGAGAACGGAAATCGGTGCGATAACGGGACCGGATGGTGCTGGCGCTGCGGGTTGTGGTGGCGGGGAGGTGCCGCACTCGCGACCGTTATTGCCAAAACCTTCGCCAACCACGGTGTACTGTCCATTTTGTTCTGTGAAGCCCCTGACCCTAAAGTCATAGCGCACATTGGGGTCATAGTCGGGGACATATTGTCGGGTACCGCGTCCTTCTCCGCCTAGCACGCTGCGGATTCCTCCCAATACCCAGGGACCTCCGCACCTGCTGTAGGAGAATTGGTATAAATACACCGACGGGATAAACCGCCAGGCAACCTCCCCTCGGGTGACGTCGAGGCTGAAACGGACAGCAATATTCTGGATGGTGCTCGTGTTCCCGGGTTCGGGCTGTGTCTCAGGTTCGGGCGGGATCCAGCAGCTGCCATCGTTGCTGACATTTCCCTGCCCGATCAGGCGCTCTCTTCC
This sequence comes from Phototrophicaceae bacterium, assembly GCA_965237765.1. GTDB lineage: Bacteria > Chloroflexota > Anaerolineae > Aggregatilineales > Phototrophicaceae > WTGJ01. Next base: position 354,355 of record OZ250157.1, on the reverse strand, counting down.
GTCAATTTCGCCGAAGGCCTCGATCCAGAAATAGAGGTGTAAAGCGGGGTCATAATCGGGGACCTGGAACTGGTTTATGCCGCTGGCTCCCCATTCTACGCGGGGCCCCCTGCACCCCACGAAGTAGCCAAGCGCGTATCGTGATATCCCAGGCACAGAATTCCAGCTGACGTTGCCGGTATCGCTCACGGTAACCGATAACAACGCAATCTGTACCGGAGCCTGTGCGGCGACCGGAGCCATGGTGATGAAAAGTAGCAACAGGGCTGCGAGCCCGAGTAGAGGAAAATGTTTGTTTTTGTTTGGAGACTCCATAATTTACCCTCCTACCCAATCGATCATGACAGCCCGAGTTTTTTACTTACATACAGATATTATATCAAATTGTTTCTGCAACAGATCATTAAGCCGGCGCCAATGTGGGCGAGTGAGCGTGGTTTGCGCATCAGCTATCCGAGTGTACGCTCGTTTCCTGGCGACCGATGCGCGCGTAGAGCCAGATTGCCGGCGTGAGCAGGAGCGCGCTGCAGCTGATCGCCAGCCGCGTAGACCAGCGCAAACCCGCGTAGCCAATCAGCGGGCCGCCGGCGATTTGCCCGACCGCGTCCACTTGCGAGATGAGCGAGATGACCGTGGCGCGCACCTCTGATTTCAGGAAGCCATTCACCCAGGCGAAGAAGAGCGGCTTATAGAGGGTGCGCAGCGCCTCGATGCAGATATAGGCCAGCAGCGCCAGCCCCAACCAGCGGATGTTGGCGTAGAACAGCATACTGAGGCTGATGCCGGCCGTGATGCTGAGCAGGAGCCAGATGCCGCGCGCGCCGTTCCCCATTTGCGGCCGCCGCCGCGTGTATTCCGCCAGCAAGATCGCCAACAATGAGCTGACGCCGCGCAGTATCCCCCACCAGATGATGATGGGAAACGTGCCTAGCGTCGGCAAGGTGAAATGATCGAGCAGATGCTTCGTCCATAGGCGATCAAGGCCTTCGCTGTACATTCCATAAAACAAAGCGATGCCCATGACCAGGAGCAATACGTAGCGCCCGCGCACGAGTGAGAGGCCAGCGCGCAATTGGCGCAGCGGTTGCCGTTCGCCGCGTTTGGCGGGTTGAAAGCCGCGCTCGGGCATCGTCAGCGCCAGGAAGACAGCCAGAAGCAACTGGGAGATACCGCAGATGATGATGGGGATTTGGATGGCGATGCTGGCGAGGGCGATGCTCACGGGTATGGCGAGCATTCCGCCCAGCTGCTTCCATTGCGTGCCGCGCAAGAAGACCGGTTGGAGCGCTCTTCCCTCGTCCAACTCGTCGGCGATCCAGGCTTCCTCGGCGCCGCTTATGAAACAGATACCAAGGCCCCATAACACGTTGCCCAGCAGGATGGGTGCGAAGGCAGGGAAGCTGCCTTCGACGAGTACGCCGATGCCGAAGAGCGCATAGCCGATGATGATGGATAGGCGGCGGCTGTACAAATCCGCCAATACGCCAGTTGGCGCTTCGCCGAGGAGAACAGTCACCTCCAGCGTCGTGCCGACGAGCACGAGTTGCAGTGGATTGAGGCCGACGGCGGCAGCATGATAGTACACATCGATGGTGGCAAAAAGCGACCAGGAGAAACCGCTCAGGCCGGAGACGAGCAGGAAGAGTGGATAGGCGGACAGGCGATAACGGCCTGGATATAGTCTCAGGCGCGGTTGCTTTCCAGGAAAGGTGGCAAGCGATCTAGTCCGGCGCTATTCGTCAGGAAGGCATCTTGGGAATTGATGGCGGTTTCGCCTTCCGCAACCTGCCTGCGCCGGAAGCTGCCGTCCGCACCCATCTCCCAGGACAATGTGTTGTCGGCCAGTTGCGTGGCCAGGATGCGCAAGACCTGGTGTTGCAGGTTCGCATCCAACACCGGGAAGACAATTTCCACGCGGTTGTAAAGGTTGCGGCGCATTAAGTCGGCGCTGCCAATGTAAATGCGCTGCTCTGGCGGCGCGTTATGGAAATAGAAGACGCGCGAATGCTCCAGGAAACGGCCGAGGATGCTGAGCTGGCGGATGTTCTCGCTCAGGCCGGGCACGCCGCTCCTTAGCGTGGTGAAGCCGCGCACGATGAGGTCAACCTGGACGCCAGCAGCCGAGGCTTCGTAGAGGCGTTCGATGACCCTGTCTTCTTCGAGTTGGTTGGCTTTGAGGATGAGGTAGGCCGGTTGGCCGGCGCGGGCCGCTTCGATTTCTGAATCGATGCGCTCCAGCAGGGCGGACAGCAGGTATTCTGGGGCGACGAGCAGATGTTGGTAGTGGGTGGATGGCGCGAAGCCCGTCAAGCGATTGAAAAGGCGCGAGACATCCTCCGCCAAGCCGCGGTGGCAAGAGAAGAGGCCGATATCAGAATAGAGGCGCGCTGTGGTCGCGTTGTAATTGCCGCTGCCAAGGTGAATGTAACGGCGGAGCGTGTTACCCTCGCGCCGCACGACCATCGTCACTTTGGAATGTGTTTTGACGGGCAACTCTTCCACGCCATAGATGACGTGGACGCCTTTGTTTTCCAGCGCACGCGCCCAGATGAGATTGTTCTCTTCGTCGAAGCGGGCCTTGAGCTCGACCAGCACGGAGACCTGTTTGTCGTTATCGCGCGCGTCCATGAGCGCTTGTACGACCGACGAGTTGTTGCCGACGCGATAGAGCGTCGTTTTGATGGCGACCACCTGCGGATCGGTAGCGGCGAGGCGGAAGAATTCCTCTACTGGGCTGAAGGAATCGTAAGGGTGGAAGAGCAGGATGTCGCCACGGCGGATGGTATCAAAGAGTAGCGCATTGTCTTGTAGCGGCTCGGGTTGGCGGGGGATGTGCGGCGGGTATCGAAGCTTGGGCACGTCCAGCGTTGCCAGGTCATCGAGGCTCGCCGAACCCAGCGCGCCATCGATGAAGTAGACATCGCGGGCGCTGGCTTGCAAATCGCCCCGCAAGCGCGCCAGCATGCTCTCGCTGATGTTGCTGGGGACGCCGAGGCGAACGATCGAACCGAAGCGGCGTTCGCGCAGGCTGGTTTCGATGATGGTGCTGATATCCAGCTCGGAATCTTCGCGCTCGAATTCGTAATCGATATCGGTATTGCGCACGACGCGGAAGGGATAATGCTCGACGACAGTCATGCCGGGGAAGAGCTGATCCAGGTTATCGGCGATGAGGTCTTCCAGCCAGAGGAAGCGATAGCCACTGGGGCTTTCGGGATGGCCATGGCGGCGAAGCGTTTTGTTCACGTCGACCAGCCGCGGGATGAATGTGGGCACCTTGACGCGCACGAATTGCAACGGATCGCTTTCGCTATCATTCTCATGGCGCAACAGCACACCGAGGTTCATGCTCAGATTGGAGATGAAGGGGAAGGGCCGCGCGTGGTCGACCGCGAGCGGAGTGAGCACAGGAAAGATTTCTTCCTCGAAATGCGCGCGCAGGATGGTCGCGGCGTCCTCATCGAGATCGGCGGGGGTGATGATACGGATATCGTGTTTGGCCAGTTCGGCGAAAATTTCGTTGAGCGAGGCGCGTAGCTCTTGGATGATGACGCCGGCTTGTTCGCTGATGAGTGAAAGCACCTCGTCCGGGCGCAAGCCATCCGGGCGACTATAGAGGATGCCGAGGTTGTGCCGCTGCTGGTATGTGCCTACGCGCACCATGAAGAATTCGTCCAAATTGCTGCCGACGATGGAGGCGAAATTGACGCGCTCGAGCAAAGGGATGTTCGGGTCCTGAGCCAGGGCCAGCACGCGCCGCTGGAAGGCGAGGGTCGCTTCCTCGCGGTTGAGGGAATTCGCAGGTGTGAGCTGGCTGTGAAATTCCTTAGAGCGGGTGTTCATTGCACAATTGATCAATTAGGCGACGGCCGTATGGTAGCGAGGCGCGCGTGGGTATGCCAATAGCAACACTTCGATCGCTAGGCGCAGGTTGAGGTTGAGCGACAGGCGCTCGCTGAGTGTGCGCGTGGCTGAAGTAGCGCGCTGGATCTCGCGCCAGCTCAGATTGGCGGCCAAGAACCGCAATTTGCTGATGCGGTCATGATGCGTCGGTGACCATTCGCCATCACGTGAGAGCAGGGTGATATCGCGCCAGTAGCTCAACCACCAATCGAGAATTTCGGCGAACGCGCTCTTATCTTTGGCCAGGTGCTCAGCCAGGACGAAGCGTTCGGCGCGGCTCTGGCTCAGGCAAGCCGCCAGCGTATCCAAGGCGTCGTCCCTTGCCGCGAGCAGGGTTGGATCCCGCAGCGCGCGGATCGCCCAACCTGGCCTGCCGCCGCTGATTTGCGCGAGCAAGCTGGCGCGTTCTGGCGGCGAACCACAGTGAGTGATGAGCTGCTCGGCCAATTTTGCTGGCGGCGAAGGGCGCAAGCGCAGCTGCTGGCAGCGGCTGAGGATGGTGGGCAAGATGCTGCCTTCTTCGCGCGCGAGCAGGATCAGGCTGGCGTATGAGGGCGGTTCCTCCAGCGTCTTAAGGAGCGCATCCTGCGCGTTGGGGGCGGCGCGCTCGAAATTGTCCAGTATGGCGATGCGATGCCGCATCTCGTAGGGATGGAGGGCGAAGAAGGTGCTCACGCGGCGGATTTCCTCAATGAGGATGGTCTCGTTGTTGCCGCTCGTTCGCGTGAATATGATATCCGGGCTGCGTTCGCTGGCGATGAGCTGGCAGCTGCGGCATTGTTGGCAGGGGCGCGCCGCGTCACCCGCTTCACAATTCTGGGCCATCACGAAAGCCAACGCCAGTTGGCGTTTCCCCAGGCCCGCGGGGCCGATGAAGAGATAGGCGTGACGAGAGCGACCATGTGCGAGGGCGCGCTGCAAGAATTCCACCGCCCAATCATGCCCGATGACCGGCCAGGGGGGCCACTGTTTCGCTTTCATACGCGCGCGGATTGCTTTCGTTGCAGGCGCGCCCACTCGTCCCTAAGCGTCACCGTGCGGTTGAAGACGAGGCGCTCGGGCGAGGTATCCGGGTCGGCACAAAAATAACCCAGGCGCTCGAATTGATAGCGCACAAAGGGCAGAGTGCCCGCCAGCCCCGGCTCGAGATAGCAGGGGTAACGCACGGTGAGCGAATTGGCATTCAAATTGTGGGTGAAATCTGCGCCTTTGGGGACGTCCTCGGGATTTTCATTGCTGAAGAGAGCGTCATACAGGCGCACTTCGGCGGGCAGGGCATGGCGAGCGGAGACCCAATGCAGCGTCGATTTGACGCGCCGTCCATCGGGCGCGCTACCGCCGCGCGTGGCGGGGTCGTAGCGGCAGCGCAATTCCACGATTTCACCGTGCTCGTCTTTAAGGACCTGCGTGCACGTGATGAGATAAGCGGCGCGCAGGCGCACTTCCCGACCGGGCGCGAGGCGGAAGAACTTGCGCGGCGGTTCTTCCATGAAATCGCCTCTCTCGATATAGAGTTCTCGGGAGAAGGGCAACGTTCGCTCGCCGGCCTCGGGCTGCTCCGGGTTGAGGGGGACGGTGAAAGTTTCGACCTGGTCTTCCGGGTAATTCTCGATGATGACGCGCAAGGGATCCAGCACTGCCATCGCGCGCGGGGAGTGGCGATTCAGGTCTTGCCGCAATACGTGCTCGAGCAATTGCCAATCGACGCGGCTGTTGCGGCGGGCGACGCCGATCTCCTCACAGAAGTTGAGGATGGCGGCGGGCGAATAGCCGCGGCGGCGCAGCCCGGAGAGCGTCGGCATGCGCGGGTCATCCCACCCAGCGACGCGACCCTCTTCCACCAGGCGGCGCAGCTTGCGCTTGCTGAGTACAGTATGGCTGAGGTTCAAGCGCGCGAATTCGATCTGTTTCGGGTGGCTGATTCCCAATCGCTCAAGGAACCAATCGTAAAGCGGGCGGTGGTCTTCGAATTCCAACGAACACAGCGAATGCGTGACCCCCTCTAGCGAATCTGATTGGCCATGCGCCCAATCGTAGAGCGGGTAGATGGGCCATTCGTCGCCGGTGCGTTGGTGCATTTCGTGCAGGATGCGGTAGAGCACTGGGTCGCGCAGGTTGATATTGCTGGCGGCCATATCGATTTTGGCGCGCAGTACGCACTTACCCACAGCGAATTCCCCCGCGCGCATCTGGCGGAACAGCGCGAAGTTTTCGGCCGGGGTGCGGTCTCGATAAGGGCTATCAACGCCGGGTGAAGTGAGCGTGCCGCGGTTTTTGCGAATGTCTTCGGCGCTCTGATGGTCGACGTAGGCGAGGCCTGCCTGGATGAGCTGCTCGGCGAAATTATAGAGTTGGGCAAAATAATCCGAAGCGTAGCAGGTACGCTCCCAATCGTAACCCAGCCAGCGAATGTCGCGTTCGATGGCTTCGACGTAGCGCTCTTCTTCACGCATGGGGTTGGTATCGTCGAAACGCAGGTTGCATACACCGCCGAATTCGGCCGCTATGCCGAAATTGAGGCAAATGGCTTTGGCGTGGCCGATGTGTAGAAAGCCGTTGGGCTCAGGCGGGAAGCGCGTCTGCACGCGGCTGCCGAAAGTATCGCTCTCCTGGTCGGCAGCGACAACATCGCTGATGAAGTTTGACGCGCGTGGCTTTTCGGCTTCAGTCATATTTGTCTCGTGATGTGGGCAGGCAACCCCAGTCTAGCGAAGGGGAAGGTGGATTTATAGCGATGGCTTCCTATTGGCTAGGCGCGCGTTCGCGCCGCTGCCTACCCAAGCCGCCCGCTCGGCTCTATAATTACGCGCAGTTCGTTTGGATGACGCAATGATGTTTGAAAAGTTGGCGGCCTTGGCTGCCCGCCATGCCGAATTGGAGCAAATGCTCGCCGACCCGGAAGTGGCTGACGATTATCGGCGCGTGGTCGAGCTGAGCAAGGAGCGTGCGTCGCTCAGCGATACCGTGGCAGGCTATCGAGAATACCAGCGCCTGGCGGAAGAGCTGAGCGACGCGCGTGAGTTGCTCGTTGAGGCAGACGACGCTGAGATGCGCGCGTTGGCCGAAACGGAAGTGACGATCTTGCAAGAGCAGCAGAGTGCGTTGGCTGAATCGTTGCGACTGGCCCTGCTCCCCAAAGATCCGCGCGACCAAAAGAACGTCATCATGGAGATTCGCGCTGGCGCTGGCGGTGATGAAGCGGGCATCTTCGCTTCTGATCTCTACCGTTTGTACACGCGCTATGCCGAGAGGCGTGGCTGGCAAGTGAATTTGCTGGATTTGAGCGAGACGGGCATCGGCGGGTTCAAATCAGTCATCTTTTCCATCACGGGTGAAGGCGCGTTCAGCCGCTTAAAATACGAGAGCGGCGTGCATCGCGTACAGCGTGTGCCCGTTACCGAGAGCCAGGGTCGTATCCACACCAGCACAGCGACGGTAGCGGTCCTGGCGGAGATGCAAGAGGTTGATGTCGAGTTGAACCGTAACGATTTGCGCGTGGATGTTTTCCGAAGCCGCGGTGCTGGCGGGCAATCGGTGAATACGACTGATTCCGCGGTCCGCCTGACGCATTTGCCGACGGGCATCGTCGTCGAGATGCAGGACGAGCGCAGCCAATTGCAAAACCGTATCCGCGCGCGGCAGGTGCTCATCGCGCGCATTTACGACCGCGAGGTGGAACGGCAGCGCGCCGAAAGGGACGCGCAACGACGGGGGCAAGTCGGCAGCGGTGACCGCGCCGAGAAGATCCGTACCTACAACTACCCGCAGGGCCGCGTGACCGACCACCGCATTTCGCTCAGTGAATTCAACCTGCCGGAAGTGATGGATGGCGCGCTGGATACCTTCATCGAAGCGCTGGCGGCGCAGGAACAGCACGAAACGCTGGCAGCGGGCGTATGACTATCGCCCAGGCGCAACGACTGGACGTACTCCGGGCGTTAAATTGGGCGAAACTCGCGTTGGCGGGCCAGGAGAGCACGAGTCTCGGTGCACAATTACTGCTGGCAGAGACGCTATCGGTGGAGCGGAGTGCGCTGCTCGCCCATCCGGAATGGGAATTGGGAGCGCAGCAAGAGAAGTATTTTTGCCATGCGGTCGAACGGCGCGCGCGTGGCGAGCCGCTGGCATACATCCTCGGGCGGCGCGCCTTTTACGACCGCGAGTTTCGCGTTACGCCGGCGACGCTCATCCCACGGCCGGAGACGGAGTTGCTGCTCGAGGCGGCGCTGGCCAGCCTGACCGGCAATGGCGCGGGCAGTACCGTGGCAGATATCGGGACGGGTTGCGGCGCGCTGGCAATTTGCTTCGCGGCGCACCGGCCAGGCGCGCGCGTGTTGGGTAGCGATATCAGCGCCGCGGCGCTGGCGGTTGCTCGCCAGAATGGCGCAGGCCAGGGCGTGGCCATCGAATGGCAATGTGGAGATTTGTTGCGCCCCTGGCGGGAGCGTGGCCTGCGCCTGGATCGCATGCTGGCGAATCTGCCCTATATCGCGACGGAGGTACTCTCCACGCTCGAAGTGAGCGAATACGAGCCACAGCTCGCGTTGGATGGCGGCGCGGATGGAATGGCGTTGATCGGCCGCCTGTTGCGTGAGTTGCCCGCCGTTTGCGCGCCGCGGGCGCAAGCCTGGTTGGAAATCGGTGCGGAGCAGGGCGCGGCGGTGTTGGCGCTGGCGGCGGCGCAACTCCCCGAGGCGCGCGCGAGTTTGTTGCGAGATTACGCCGGGCACGACCGAATGCTTCGCCTAGAGCTGCCATGAACAGACAGCGCTATGCGCTGCTGTTTATAGCCGCGGCCATCGTACGCTTCATTTGGTTGGCCTTGCATGCCGATGCGGCTTTCGCTGCTTTTGACCAGGGTGATTATCGCCTGTATGAAATCGGCGCCGAGCATATCGCCGCGGTGGGCGATTTCAGCAATAGCCTCTTCTTGGCGCGTCCGCCGGGATATCCAATGCTCATCTACCTGGTCGGCGGAACGAAACTGGCGGTCATTCTGGTTAATTCTTTATTGGGAGCGATCGTGGCGCCGTTGGCCGCGCATCTCGCGATTGCCCTGCACTTGCGGCCGAAGTTGGCGTTCTGGGTTGGCGCTATCGTTTGTATCGAGCCAACGAGTCTCATTCATGGTTCTGTTACGCTGAATGCGGAACCATTGACGAATGCGGCGTTGCTCACGATGTTGCTCTGCGCTTTGCGAGGAACGGAGGCCAAGGCCGGTCGACAGCAATATGCATGGTTTATCGGCGCTGCGATAATGCTGACACTTGCCGCGCTGACAAGGCCCGCGGCCCATTGGTTGTGGTTGATATTGGGCATCATGCTCTGGTGGCGTTATGCGCGTTTGCGCCGCAAGATTGTCGCATTCATGTTCACGAGCGCCTTACTGCTGAGCGCCTGGGTGCTACATAATGGCATCGTTTTCGACCACTTCACATTCACGACGACCGGCGCATATACCATGCTCTACTATCGCGCCGCGTCTGTGGAACGCGTGGCGACCAACCGCCCCATTAATGAGGTTTTTGCCGCCATCAACCAGCGGGTATCCGCGCGCATCGGCGAGCCTACGGAGGGAGTGGATGCAAACCGCCGGCACCATTGGCTGGCAGCACCCCCAGAAGTCTACGATGCGATGCTGGCCGAATCGATGGCTATTTTCCGCAAATATCCGCTCGCATATTTGCTCACGGTTCCTGTGGGCTTCTTGCGAATCTACGGAATCTTTTCCTCCTTTCCCAATCTGGGCCAGCCACTCCTGGCCATCGCATGGTTTTGGGAAATCAGCTTGGTTGCCGGTTGGTGCGCCGGTATCTGGATCGCCTGGCGGCGTCGCGAGCACACCATGGTCTGGTGGCAGTTCACGTTGGTCAGCTATTTCACCGTGGTCACCCTGCTCGTCAGTTCGGCCAGCAACAGCGCGCGGATGACCTCGATGATCACGCCATTGCTGATTATCGCTACGGTCTATTCGGTGCACGATTTACTCGCGCGCCGCCAAGCCCGGCGTGGCGCTCGCCCTTAGCCCGCCGCATCGCGCTCGAGCAAAGGCTGGCCATCGCTCTCGCTCGCCAGCCAACCGATGCGGCCGGCCGCATCCTGCGCCTGCCACCATATCTCCGCGCCGTTCTGATGAGGCCCCGCTAGCACGCGCACGTATTCGCCCTGCTGCAAAGTAGCGATGATTTCACCGCTCAGGCTGGGGTCAGCGCGGAAATTGAGCGTCGCGCTTCGTATTCGCAATTGCTCGCCCGGCGCGAATTGCGCGCCGATTTCGACGCCCGCGGGCAAGCCGGATTGGGAGGACGCTGGCGGCGCAGCGGCAGGTGAGGTGTAGAAGGTTTCGACCCGGCCGGCGATGGTGAGATCCAGTGTGCCACGGACGGAATCCCAATGCGCGAATTCGGGCCAGGGCAGCGCGCGCGGCGTGCCGACGATTTGGGCGCGCCCATTTGTCAGCTGATAGAGCGCCAGTTGTCCATCGCGCCTACCTAGAGCGTAGATTTGCCCATTCGCGGCCTCGTTTGCGTAACGCAACGGCAAGGCGGGATCGGTATATAGTTCGCGCCGCAGTTCGCCTGTCGGTGAGAGTATCGCCACAACATTACGCCCATCTGGCCCGCTGCCACTCGCCAGCAAGCCTCCATCCGCTAACCAGCTGCCGAAATCATAATAGAGAAATGGCGGTAGCTGGTTGTAATCGCGCCCGGGCTGGAGCAACGCCAGGGCGGGGCGGGCGACGGGGTCATATATATCCACTCGCGCCAACAGCGTTTCGCCGCCTGACGACCATTGAACTGTGCGCGTGCGCCAGGCATATGGGCCGAGCGTGCGGTCGACGATCAGGCAACCGGGATGCTGCGAGCGCGGGCAATCTACGAGCAGACGTTCGGGATTGCTTAGCCCCGGCCGCATCCACCAAACGCCGTCCTCCTCCGAGAAATCGCTATGGATGAGCAGGCTGAGCCGTTGTCCATCAGTTGACCAGCTCACATCGGCGATGAAGGCGCGATTGCTGGGCGCGTCGGTCGCTTCGAAGGTGGACGCGGGCGATACGGCCAGGCGTTCCGTGCGGCCATCGCGGCGGATGAAATAGAGCGAGCCGAGCGAGTTGCGCGCCGCATATTGTACGGAGTGTGACGAGTTAGGGTTTTCGCGCGCGAAAGTTGGCGCGCCGGGTAGATCGGATAGGATGCCGCCAGTCAGGTTGCCCCCGCCGTCGATGCTATAGGAGCGTAGGGTCAGCTCGCTGAGGTTGCCGGCGACGGGCGTGAGTTGCCAATTGCGCGGCAGTTGTGGCGCCAGGGTAACGCGGAGTGCGACTGTCGGCGGCGCAGTGGGGAAGGGCGTGCTCAGCTGGTTAGCGCCAACGGTGGAGCCTGACACCAGAACAGTGGGGGCGCCAGAATTGGGAGTGACATTGGGCGATAGGGTGATGAGCGGGAGCGAAGTGCGCGCAGGTAACAGGCTGGGAGTGGGCGCCGGCGCGGTTGGGGCGATGGGCGTTTGCCGCAGGACGAAGGCGAGGGCAGTTGGACTCGGGGTGGGCGAAGCGAGCGGAAAAGGCGAGGGTCCTTCCGTTGGCGGAAGGGCGGTATCGGTGGCCAGTGCATCGGCAATGGTCGGGCGGGGCGAAAGCGTGACGCGCGGCGTGCGCGGTGGCGGCGGAGTGGGTGTCAGGCGCGGCACGCCGATGTTGCAGGCGCCGCAAAACAGGAGCAGCGCGGGCATGATCCGCGTCAATCGCCGATAAGCGCTCATATGATTAGTGTAGCCGAAGGCCTAATGACTACGTCAAGCCAGCCAGGCTGGATTTCGCCGCTTCCTACCGGTGGGAATCGAGGCTGTCAGGAAACCCTGCCGCTGATAGAGTTGGCCCGCGCTCGCTCGTAGATCGCCGCCACGCACTCCGTCGGCGCCAGGTAGCGGCCGATACTGATCGCCCCGGCCTCGTCCGGCCGATGAAAATCGGAACCGCCGGTCATTAGGAGACCATGTCTTTTCGCCAAGCGGCGCAAGAGGGCAGTCGTCTCCGCGTTGTGAAGCGGGTGGATGATTTCGATGCCCGCCAGCCCAAAGGGAAGGAGCGATTCGATGCGACGCTCATAGTGGCGCAGCTTGCCGGGGTGCGCGATCACGGCTAGGCCACCCGCTGCCTGGATGAGGGTGATGCAGCTTGCCGCGGAGAGTCGCCAGCGCGGCACGTGAGCCGGACCGCCATTGCGCAAATAACGCTCGAAGGCCTCGGCATTCGTCTGCACATGGCCGGCTTCGACGAGGGCTTGCGCGATGTGCGGGCGGCCGATGCTTTCTCCGGCCGCCAAACTGCGAACTCTTTGCCAGCCCAGCGATACGCCCAACTCGCGCAAGCGCACGACGATGGCTTGGCCGCGCAGCTGCCGTTCTGCACGCAAGCGCTGGAGCGCGGCGCGCAATCTGGCATTTTTGTGATCGAAAGCGTAACCGAGCAAGTCGATATCGTCTGCCGGATCTTCGCCATCAGAAGGCGCGCAACCAAGCTCGATGCCGGGCAGGATTTGCGGGCGGGCGCTTTGTAGCTCCAGCGCTTCTTGCAATCCGGCGGTGGTATCGTGATCGGTGATGGCTACGCAATCCAGCCCGCGCTGTTCGGCGAGTTGGAGCAATTCCGCGGGAGCGAGCGCACCATCCGACGCCCGCGTATGGAGGTGCAGGTCGGCTCGCATAGAAACGCTCGCGCGCCAGCCTGACGGTGGGCTTATGTGGTTGCCACGACCGAGAAGCGAACGGCCGTCCGCTCTGCGCCGTCGATTTCGATCTCTACGAAATAGATTGAGTTTACGATACGGATTTGGTCATCCTGCAGGTAGGTACCGGCGATGGCCAAGGCTTTGACCGCCTGGTTGACCGCGCCAGCGCCAATGGCCTGCACCTCTGCCTTCCGCATGTTGCGAATCACCGCCGCAATGGCCCCCGCCACCGCGGTAGACCGTGATTTCGAGGATACCCTGATGATGTTTTCCTGTTTGTTTTCAGCGGCTGGCGGGTTGGCCATGGTCGAGCCTTCAGCGGCCTGAAATGGACACCCTGCCATTGCTCCTTCTTGTTCTTCGAACTGGCTGACGCTAGGATAGCCGTACATCGTTCCCCCCACGGTACAACTGGGTGGAATATAACAATTCTGACGTGCCAAAAGCAAATCACACAGTATTTTGCGAAATTAAGGGGAGAGAGAACGGAATGCGAGAAACGTTACGACTGTTGGCCATCGTATATGTGAGTGATATGGCGCGCTCCTTTGCCTTTTATCGTGCGCTTGGCTTCGTGGGTGAGTTACCAGAAGGGGATGCACCGGTCTGGTTGCCGATGCAATTGGGAGGCTTTCCGCTCGCCCTACATACTGTCGGCGAGTTGCCGCGCGGCGGGCAAGTGGGGATCGCTTTCAGCGCGGACGACCTGGAGGCTGTTGCCACAGATTTGCGCGCCGCGGATATCGAGATCGCCCGCCCCATCCAGGATGAGCCCTTCGGACGCTCGTTGGTTGTCCGCGATCCAGATGGCCTGTACATCCAAATCAACGAACACTGATCTCCAGTCAATAGAAGAACCCCCGCGCATGGCGGGGGCTCTCTGTCTTTCTGTAGGAATACGCGCGGCCTTTCACCGGCAGCGCACGCTGAAACGCATCCTCATTCGCCAGTGAAGGCCCAATCCTCGATCGGACTCGAGCCCCAGGAACCGAGGTTGAGGCTGATGAGCGTGGCGTCGTGCACAGTGACGGAGGCGTTATCGGAGATGAAATCGGCGATGACCTCGTCTTTCACCATTTGCTGGATGGCGGAATAATTCGCGGCGCGCGCATCTTGGTCACAATTCTCGGCCGCGCCAGTGATGAGCGCGTCCAGCTCGGGATTGGTGTAGGAGGTCCAGCCAAGGCCGTTCTCGAGATTGTCGTTGGGGGCACCGAGCAGGATTTCGGTCAGGATGTGCGGCGCGGGCTGCGACCAGGTGAAGCTCACCAGGAATGCATCGAAGGTTTGCGGATATAGCTTCTCCGCCGCCAATGAGGCGAAATCCTGGGTGCTGATGCTGACTTCGAAGCCAATATCGCTCAGGTGATCCTGGATGATGGCGCCCGTTTCCGGGTAGCCGGAGGAAGAGGCAGCATCCAGGTGGAAAGCGAGGCGTTGGCCGTCGCGTTCGCGGACGCCATCGCCGTCTTCATCGACCCAGCCAGCCGCTTCGAGGAGCGCTTTCGCGCCTTCTGGGTCATATTCCCAGGGCGTCACGTTGTCGTCGTATGACCACGGTATGGATGGAGTGAGTGGGCCGACGATGCGGTTGAGGATGCCTTCACCACGCACGATGATGGCGTCGTTCTTATCCCAACCCATCGCGACAGCCTGACGGACGGCCAAGTCACCGAAGATGGGGTGCGGTGGTTGATCGTTGTAGTTGCCGTCTTCGTCGAGGCCGGACATGGGCTGCTCGGGGTCGGCATGGTTCATGATGAGGACGAACCACGAATTCAGCGGGTTGGAGACGATGTTGACGTTGGGGTTATCGGTAAATTCGTAGATGAAGGAGGGCGTGATGCCCATGAAATCGATTTCGCCGGCGGCCATAGCCTGACGGGCGACGGTGTCGTCGGTGATGATTTGCAGCAGGACCGTCTCGATGTTGGCGGGGCCGTTGAAGTAATCCGGGTTGACACTGAACTTGATGTGTTCATCGCGCGCCCATTCGTCGAGGATGTAGGGGCCGCCGCTCACGGTCGGGAACTGGTTGAAGGGATTGTCGATGAAGTCGGTGTAATCGGGAGAAAAGAGGTGAGAAGGCAGGGGCCGGATGGTGAGGCGCGGCCAGGGATTGCAATCCAGCTCCCTGTAGACGAATTCGAAGGTACGATCGTCGACGATGTTGATGGCCTCGACGTTATCCATCCAGGAGGTGCGCGTCGTAGGCACTAGGTCCGAGATAACGGATTCGTAGGTAAACTTCACGTCATGCGAAGAGATGGGCACGCCGTCTGACCAGTAGGCATCGTCACGGATGGTAAAGGTATAGACGAGACCGTCGTCGCTGATCTCCCAGCTCAACAGGCTCGGCGCGCCGTTGATGGGCAAACCCGAATGTGGGTCGGAAAAGTACATATTCGGCAGGACGTGCGTTTGGGCGATCCAGGCGACGACCAGCGTCTGCGTGACCGAATTCCAATGGTCGATATCGGTGGGCAAGTGGCGTCGCAACACGTTGTCTTCTTGCGCTGAAACAGGCGCGAGCATCACCATGAAAAGCGCCACGATCAATAGTCCTAAAAATGCCTTGTGTTTCATTGCTTCCTCCCAATCTGTGCGAACATATGACTAGCACAGGATTTATAGTGCAAACTGCGCACATTTTCAAAAGGAGAATGGATCAGGGGTACGCCGCAACCGTAAATGGATGTTGAATTAAGATAGCATTAAGAATGCCGAAAATATATCGCAGATTATTTGCTGTCTCCGGTGGTAATTATCCCAAATTGCGCGCGCCATACAGGCAGAGATTTATCATTATTTCCCAAGCTTAAGTGCGCCACAACCGCAGCGGGCATCGCTTTGACGGCCGCGCGCGCCTGTTTATACTCGCCCCCTATTCTGTTGTCAGGGAGCGCGCGGCTCGTGATGCCCAACCACCCAGAACGGCCCTCGCTTGCGCCCGAACAAGCCTGGCGGGCGACTTATCACCAGTTGGAAATACTGCTCGAGCCGGCGCAGTTTTCCACTTGGGTGCGCGGCGCAAGCTTCCATAGTTACGATGAGGGTGTCTTCGTAATCGTTGTGAGCAGCCCTTTCGCTTTGCAGATGTTGCAGCAGCGGCTTTATCGCAATGTGCGGCGGGTCTTGCGCGATGTCTGTGGGCATTCGGTCGAGTTGCGTTTCCAGCTTGGGGAGGCGTCCGGCGAAACGCTGTCGGCAGGGGCCGCGACAACCGATGCGCCACTCCTGCGCATGCTGGCGGAACAAGTCCGCGCCCAAGGGGAGAGCGTTGAAGGGGAAATTGCTCCGACTTTGCGCTCCCGCGTCGTCCGGCCGGAACGGGTCACTACGCCTGAGAGCGAGTTGAACGCACAGTTCACCTTCGCGCGTTTCCTCGTGAGCCGAGATAACGAGCTGCTCTTCAATGCCGCCTGCGCCGTGGCCGAATCCCCAGGGCGCGGCTATAGCCCGCTACTCCTATATGGCGGCGTTGGCCTCGGCAAGACGCACCTCCTGCAGGCGATTGCGCACGAAATGGGGCGGAGGGGTCAGCGCGCGCTCTACATCCCCTCGGAAGTCTTCACCAACGATTTGATTTCCGCTATCCGCAAGAGGACGACCGCCCTTTTCCGCGCGAAATATCGCAAAGCCGACGCATTGCTGGTGGATGATATCCAGTTCATTGCGGGCAAAGAGAGCACGCAGCTAGAATTTTTCCATACATTCAATGAGCTAGTGAATGGCGGCAAGCAAGTTGTACTGGCCAGCGACCGCCATCCACAGCAGCTGATCGGGGTGCAGGATCGGCTGGTCTCACGTTTCAGTGGCGGCCTGGTTCTTGATATCCAACCACCGGAGTATGAGACGCGCCTGGCCATCCTGCAAATGTGGGCGCAGGAGTCGCAATTGGCGCTGGCGGAAGGCGTTTATGCCCACTTGGCGGAAGCTGGGGAGGGCAATATCCGCAACTTGCGCGGGCTTTTCCAGAAGATTCTGGCGCACGCGCGCTTGCAGAGCCGGCCGCTCACCCTGGCGCAGGTTCGTGAGGCGGCGCGCCAGCCGGCCCGTGCGCTGGAGATCGCGCCGAGGGAAGTGATCGCGCTGGTCGCGGCCAGCTATGAGCTGAAACCGGCCGCGCTATATGGCCCGCGGCGCAGCGCCTCGATCAATCGTGCGCGGCAAGTGGCGATGTATCTCATCCGCGAGTTGACGCCACTATCTTTGCCTCAAATTGGCGACCTGCTCGGTAAGCGCAGTCACACGACCGTGTTGCATGGCTGCCGCAAGGTGCGCGCCCTATTGCCCGAGGATGTGGAATTGCAAGGCCGGGTGCGTCTGTTGGAAACGGAATTGCAAGGCAGCCTCTAAACGACGCAGCGATAGGTGGTAGAATGAGCCGGCCGATTGAGGAAGGCAGGAGGCGAAGATGACCTTGGATTTGAAGCAGCACGTCGAAGAGTTGGGTGGCATCAGCATCCTGCGCGGCGGCGGCGGCGGGCGCGAATGGAACGGTATCCAATATCGCCATGGCATGTCGGGCAAGAATGTGGACGCGCGCGAGCTATCGATGAACCTGGCGACCATACCTCCTAGTGGCGTGGCCTACGCCCATATCCACGTGAATTTTGAAGTGATGTTATTCATCCTCGAGGGCCGACTGCGCCACGATTTTGGGCCGGGCCTGCGCCAATCGGTCATCAACGAAGCGGGCGATTTCATCTTCATCGAACCGGGCGTGCCGCACGAGGTGGTGAACCTGAGCGACACGGAAATCGTGCGCGCTGTCGTCGCCCGTTCCAGCGCCGACGAATGGGACAACATCATCACTTACGACCGCAATAGCGAATAAGGGCGAAAATTAAACGATTTTCGCGGGCTAAGTTCCGACGAGCAGGCGCGCCAATTGGGGGCGGAGGGCAGCCAGGGCGCGGCCGCGGTGGCTGATGCGATCCTTGATGTCGTCGCTCAGCTGGGCGAAGGAACGCGTATGTTCAGCAGGGATGAATAGAGGGTCGTAGCCAAAGCCATGCGGGCCGGGCAGGTCAGCGGTGGCGATATGGCCGATGCAGGCGCCCTCACCCTCGCATAGCAATTCGCCATCCGGCGCAGCCAGGCACACAACACACCGGAATTCGGCGCGGCGGTCGGCGCCTGCGCCAAAATCGGCCAGCCGCTCCAGCAACAGGCGTCGCCTGGCCACGTCATCCAAGCCCGCTCCGCCGAAGCGAGCAGAATGCAGGCCGGGCGCGCCGGCGAGCGCGGTCACACATAGGCCGGAATCGTCTGCGAGGGCGGGGATACCGGCCGCTGCCGCATAGGCCCGCGCTTTGAGGCGAGCGTTTTCGGCGAAGCTGGCGCCGGTCTCGTCGATCGCTAGCTCACACAGCGCGAAATCCTGTGGTGCGCGCAACTCGAATGCCAACCCCGTCAGCATGCGCGCTAACTCTGCTCGCTTGCCGCGGTTGCCGCTGGCGAGGAGCAGATTTGCCGTCATGAAGATTGGAGGTCGGGTAGCAGTTCGGCAGTGCGGGCGAAGAGCCCGGCCGTGCCGCCCGTATGCCAGAAGAGCAGGGTCTCGTCGGCGGCGTAGCAGCCGGCCTTGAGCCGCTGAATCAGCCCGGCCAGCGCCCGCCCGGTATAGACCGGATCGGCGAGGATGCCCTCTGTCCGCGCAAGTAGGTGGATGGCTTCTCGTTCGGCGGCGGTGATGACGCTATACGCGTGGTCGCCTGAGGAGTAACAGTGGATGGCGGCTGAGTCGCAGCGCCAGTCCAGCCCGAGTCGCTCGGCCAGCTGGTTGCTGAGTGTTTCGATGAAGGATTTCTGGCCGGGGCGGGGGCCGTTTTGGATGCCATCGATGCGGATTGACAGGCCCAGGGCAGCCAGGCCGGTGAGGATGCCGGCGTGTGTCCCGCCGGAGCCGGAGACGCAAACGATGCGATCGACGTGGAGGGCGCGGTCGGCCAGTTGAGTGGCGAGCTCTTCGACGGCGGCGACGTAGCCCATGGCGCCGATGGCGTCTGAAGCGCCGCGGGGGATGATGAACGGTTGATTGCCAGCGGCGCGGCTTTCATCCGCCAGGCTCGTCAGGCGGGCGGGACTGGCGTGACGCTCGCCATTCATCCAGACAATCTCGGCGCCGAACAAGGCATCGAGAAAGAGGTTGCCGTTCCACTGGCTGCGCGGGGGCTCGTGGCCATCCAACACGAGCGTACAGCGGAGGCTATGGCGCGCGCAGGCGGCGGCCGTTTGACGCGCATGGTTGGATTGGTTGGCGCCGGAGGTGAGGATGTGGTTGGCGCCCGCTGCCAGCGCCGCAGCGAGCGCGAATTCCAACTTTCGCGTCTTGTTGCCGCCGGTAGCGAGGCCGGTCGCGTCGTCGCGTTTGATGAGCAAACGCGGACAGGCAGGGCCGAGCACTTGCCGTAGGCGGGACATTTCTTGCAGTGGGGTAGGCAAATCGCCTAGGGCAATGCGCGGAAAGGCATCAGTCAACATGGCGTCGGCTTTCACACAAAAATCACAGAAAATCGCGTATAGTGTAGCAGGGAGAGACAGCGGATTTGCAACCCAGCTGCGAATTGCTCGTAGAGTTGGGTAAGCAAGTGAGAGATGCGAGAGGTAAAGAATGAGCGAAATGAATCAGAACGACCCGTTTGAGCATTTGACCATTGCCGAGCCGCCAGTGGCGGAAAATGTCGAAGCAGAGGATGAAGGGCAAATTGGCGTGGAGTTGCCCTTCGACAAGTTGTTCGATTATCTGCAAAGGGTGCTAGAGGAAGGGACGGCACGGCGTGTGATCCTGCGTGACCGCAACGCGCGCGTGCTCCTGGATGTGCCGCTGGGGCCGTCAGCCTTGTTCGGTGCAGTGGGTTTCATGCTGATGCCGCTCTGGATGCGCATCGTCACTGTCGTGGGTGTGCTCAGCAGCATCACGGTCGAGATCCAGCGCGAAGTGAGGGATGATGAAGCGTTTGCCGAGGGAAGTGGCGAAGCCCCAAGCACGCGCAAGCAGCGCATCACCATCGAGCGCGACGAAACGGGCGTCAACGAGAACGATGTCGTTTAGGGATACAGGCCGGGCAACACGCGCAGCATGATTTCCAGTGCGAAGAGAGGCAGGCTGGCGGCTTGCGCGAGCGCGAGCCAGATTGCCCAGCGGCCAAAGCGATGCAGCAGATATAGCGCCCCCCATGCCCAGGCCAGGGCCATCGTGATCAGCGCCGGGTAGAAATAACGTCCCTGCCATTGCACGAAGGCTAGGTTGTACGCGATAAACATCCCGCCGGTAAAGGCGCATTGCAAGAAGAGCAAGCGGCCCGACGGCGATCGTAGTGATGAACGGAACGCCACCACCAATCCACCACACGCGGCAACGCCACTCATCGCTAGCGTGAAGAGCAAGCGCCAACCGTTGAGCGGCAGTGCCATCCAGCCAAATTGGCCCCAGAAACTGGTGTAAGTGATGCGGAGCATGTCACCCAGGTAGGCGAGCAGTCCGCGTTCCAGGATCCACTCGCTAGAACGCGGCTGCCCGACGACGACGCGGTTGTGTTGCAATAGCCCGAGCGCATCTGGGAAACCATAGACAGCGATGTTGCGCAACCACCAGCTAGCCCCAAGCAGCGCCGCCGGGAGCAGCAGCCAACCGGCCAACCGCAGAGCCTCACGCCTGTCCAACCGCAGCCAGACCGTCGCCAACGCCAGCGGCAGCATCAGGTAAGCGGTGGTCTTGGTGATGAAGATGAGTCCGATCAGGCAGCCGAGCAGCCAACAATCCGCGCGCGCGTCATCATGATGATGCAGCCAGAGTTGCGCCGCGCCCACAACCACCATCAACGCGCCCAGCCAGCGCGTTTCGCCACCTGTCAGGAATAGAAAGGCGCCGCCGAACATCATGAGCGCAGCGACGGATTGCCCCTCGCGCCGCAGCGATTGCCGGTGCAAATACCCGAGGCAGACATAGGTGGTCTGGCTGATGAGGAGCCAGGCTAGCGCGTCATTATTCACGGATGCGAGCAAGTGCAAGTGTTGCGGTAGGCAGGCGACGAAGAGCGCGGTCAGCGCGGCCAGGGCCGGCCGCCGCGGGGCCAATAGCCGGCCGCAGCGGTAGGCATTGACGACGATGCCGAGGCCCAGCAGCGCAGACCACAAGCGCAGGGCAAGGATGTCGCCGTTAGCCCTGCGGAAAATCGGGGCGGCCAGGGCGTAATAGAGCGGGGGGTGGTGATTCTCGTAACGAAGGCGGTTGAGTTGGTCGGCTGTTGCGTTCTCGAAGCGCTGGCTCGTCAGCTCCGCCAGCAATTCGCTATCCCAATCGCCGCTTACCAGGCGCGGGCAGCAGCCCTGTTCGGCGATGTGGGCGATGTAATTCCAATGGGTTGGCTCGTCCGGCGCTTGCCAGGCTGGCGTGCGCAGCGTATAGCCGATAACGAGCAACACATAGATCAGCAATACGATGGGCAGGGCGTACGGCCAACAGCGTGTGCCATCTAATTTCATTTGGCGTTTGAATTCGCTCGCCATACTATGCTAGACTACGCGACACTGGCGGAATCGGGTAGCGAGCTCCGCCTTATCGTCCGGCTAACGGAAGGGAGGTTTCGGATGCAACACTCAATCCTCAACATCCGCATCATCTATTGTACCCCTTGAAACTATACACCCCGTGTCGTCAGTTTGACGGCAGACATCCTAGGAGATCGCGAGCTGGAGTCTTATATCGGTAGCTGGCAATTGGACACCGGCACCGGTGGCGCGTTCGAAGTGTTCATCAATGATGAGCTGGTCTTCTCCAAGCAGGAGCTGGGCCGGCACGCGGAAGAAGGCGAAGTGCGCGCGCTGATCGAGCAGAAACTGGAAGCGGCCCGTGTGACCGCTGGCGTTTAGGCTGGTACTGAATCACCACGAGTTGTTGGGAGGGCCTACCGCGTAGGCCCTCCCCTTTTTGATGCGTTGTAGTTCTATTCGTCTGTGTCCGCTGTTTCGGCGTCGGTATCGTCGGCGATGCGCTCCAGGGTGATGGAGAGCTCACCCGCGCCCATGCTGCCGAAACGTAGTCTGATTTCGCCCGCTTCGGGTACGGTCAATACCCATTCGATTTCTCGCAGCTTTGATAGTTGCAGCGAAGCTAAGGAAATGTCTCCCTGCGTCGCCTCGATGGTGATCATGGTTGACGCTTCGCCATCGATCAGGGCGCTGAGGCGAATTTCGCCCGCGCTTTCCGCGGCGAGGCTCACCATTTCCACGGACTGTTTGCTGTTGAGCTTGATACTGATAGCGCCATCGCCGAGGGCAATGGCCTCGCGCAGGTCGATGGCGATGGAAATGGGTTGCCCATCCCCGCGCGCCACTGGCGCCAGCACGATGATGTATGTGCCATCTTGCGGGAGGTGGAGGCCGAGCAGCTCGGGGTTGTAACCGCGGCCGCTGTCGTCATCCTCGGCGAGCAGAGCGCCGTCCGGGGAAAACACAGCGATGCGTGTATCCAGCTTGCTGTAACTGGCGACAGCGATATCGATGCGATCTCCCGCCTGGCCGGCGAGGGCGTATCGCAATCCCTGGCCATCTTCGGTGATGGGCAAAGCGATGCGGTCGCCATAGGAGATGGGTATTTCGATGGAGTCTGCGGGCTCATCGGCTTCGGTGTTTTCTTCTGGGGCGGGCGTTGCGGACTCCTCCACTGCGGCCGGAGCGTCTGTTTCCTCAGCGTCAGTTTCCGTTTCGGCAGCCGCTTCCTGATCCTCCGGCTCCGGCTCGGGAGTAGGCGCGGATTGCTCACTCTCTTCGTCGTCGGCGTGCCACTCGATCGCATCGCCCCAGACCGCCAGGGTGAAGTTGCCGCTTGCGAGCGCGTCGTCGACATGCAGGTGTTCCCAGCTGGAAACGACGATGGAATAGGTGCCATCTTGCGGGAGGGTGAAATCTTCCAGCAACGCGTTGAGCCCGCCGTCACCGTCGTCATCGCTGGCGACGGTATCGCCCGCCGAATCTTCAATTAAGAGGTAGGGGTCGAAATCATCGGAGCGCAAGCGCACCGAGATGCGTTGCCCGGCGCGGCCGGAGAAGGAATAGCGCATGAGTGGCGTGGCCTCAGTCAGCGCGTCGGAAATTTGCGTTTCCCACTGATCTTCATTGCCAGATTCGGCGGCGCTGGTTGGCTCTTCGGCATCGGCCTCGTTGGTGGCAGGCGCGCTTTCCTCGGCGGGTGGCGAAATATCTGAATTGCGTTGCAGCTGGAAATCCAACTGGAATTCGCCGACGGAGGATGCCTCTCCCAAGTGATAAAAGCGCCAACTCGTGGCGAGCAAAGTGTATTGACCGCTTTCGGGCAACGTATAGGCGGCGATATGAGCGTTGAGGTCCATGCCGCTATCGTCATCCATCGCGAGCTCGGCGCCATCCGCGTCGAGCAAGACGAGGTAGGCATCGAACACTTCTGAGCTGAGCTGTGCATCCAGCACATCCTCCGCGTTGGCGGTGAAGTCGTAGGCGATGACGCCCGCATCGGCTGTCGTTTCTCCGATCCATTCGCCATCATCTATCGCGATCGATTCGCCGTAGAGCGGGCCAGGGGCGGCGCGCTGCGCGGCTTCGTCTTCGCTGAGGATTTGGAAACTGGCGCTGGCGCTGGCGCCGTCATCCACGCGGGCTTGGATGAGATATTCGCCTGGCGCATCGTCGCGTTGGCTATGGATGACTGTGGATGCGCTACCGTCTTCGTCCACCGTGAGCGTGGTCTGGAAATAGATTTCGTCGTTGGCGGCGGCGGTGATGGTCAGGGAGACGTCTTCGCCGGCCGCAAAGCCGATCAGCGTGATGGTATAGCCGGTGCCGATGCCGCCTGAGCCCGGCAGCACAATGACGGCCGCTTCTGTATCTTGTGCCAGCCCCCAACCAACCACGGCCAAAGCGATAAGGACCAAGGCTAGGAATGTGTTTCGCCTGCTTCGCATGGCAATCTCCTTCTTCTGGTAACGCGCGATCGCCTGGATTGAATAGAGTAAATAGAGTATATGGGAGTTTGCGCGAAAAATGTCGCGCAGGTAACTTACATTGTTGTAGCGTTTGGGATGACGGCATGCAGCGGCAATACGTATGGGGTGGCCGGCGATTCGATTTGGACATCGATGCGCTCGGTGATGACCGCTATCGCTTGCGCCAGGGTGAAGAGACGCTGGAGTTTTCCGCGCGCCGGCTCGCTGATGGCCGCTGGCTGATCCGGCGAGGCGGAAAGACCATGCGGGTTTACGCGCACGCAGAAGGTGATGAGCGGCAGATCTGGCTGGCCGGTCGGTGCTATCGGCTGCGTCGGCTAGAGCGGCGGCGGGTGGAGAGCGCGAAGAGCGACGGCGGGCATGGCTCCATGCGCGCCGAAATGCCTTGCCAGATCGTGAAGATTCTGGTGGCGGCGGGGGAAGAAGTCGCCGAGGGCGAGCTGCTCTTGCTTATGGAAGCGATGAAGATGGAGCTACGCCTGACCGCGCCGGTCGCTGGCCGCGTGGGGGAATGGCTCGTCGTGGAAGGGGAGGTCGTGCCGCGCGGTGGTGAGTTGCTGCGCTTCGAGGCGGCGAAGGCCTAGTTGGGAGCGATCGGCTCGGCGGCGAGCAGGTAGCCAGTAGAGCGGGTGAGGTAGAGGCGATAGGGTTGCTCGTGATGGATGGCGGCGAAGGCGCGCGCGCTCAGCGGCAGGTTGCGCCCCGCTACACGCAGGCTGCGCAACCGAACGCGGCCGACGGGCTGGATGACGCGCGAAACTTCTCCCTCGAGCGCGATGACCGAATCGTCGCCGTAAATATCCACGCGCAATCGCAGTTGATAGCGACCCGCGAGGCCAGTGAAGCAGGCGTTTAGCAGCGAGATTGCGATGCCCAACCAGATGAGCGGGGTGAAATCTTGTCGGATGCCCCAGAAGATCGCTGCGCTCGCCGCTAACACTGCGATGAAGAAAATGAGCAACGCCCGCCGCCAGGCGGCCAGCCCCCAGCACAGCAAGCGTTCGCGTTGTTTTGGCGAAAGCTGGCCAGCGCGGTTGGCCGCCAGCTCAGTGGCGCCAAATTCCAGCGCTTCGGCCAGGCTGGGTGGCTGGGCCATTATGCCAGCGGGATGACACAGAGCGCAGCGCCAACGCTCGCGATGGCCGCCAGCGCTTCTTCGATATCGGCGGCGCTATGAGCGGCACTATTCATGAGGCGGATGCGTGCCTGACCATGCGGCACGGTGGGATATGCGATCGCCATAGTGAATACGCCACAGTCGAATAGCAGCCGCGCGAATTCCTGGGCCAACGCCGCTTCTCCCAACATTAGGGGCACAATGGGCGTTGTGCTGGCGCCGGTATCAAAGCCCAGCTCGCGCAAGCCCCCACGCAAACTTTCGGCGTTTTGCCAGAGGCGTTGCACGAGCGCGTCCGAATCCGTCAATAGATCTACCGCCGCCAGGCAGGCGGCCGTATCCGCCGCGGTCAGCGCGCTGGAGAAGATGAAGGGCCGGCCGCGCTGCCTCAGCCAATCGATGAGCGCGCGCGAGCCAGCCACAAAGCCGCCCATCACGCCGAACGCCTTGCTCATCGTGCCGATTTCGATGTCCACACGTCCATGCATACCATAATGGTCGACGATGCCGCGGCCGCCGTTCCCGAGCACGCCTTCTCCATGAGCGTCATCGACCATGATCAGGCAGTCGTGGCGTTCCGCTACCTCGACGAGCGCCGGTAGGGGCGCGATATCGCCATCCATGCTGAAGACGCCGTCGCTGATGATGAGGCGGCGGCCTTCGCAAGGCGTTTCGGTGATGCGGCGCGCCAGATCTTTAGCATCCGCGTGGTCGTATGCGACGATCTGCGCGCGGCTCAGGCGGCAGCCATCGATGATGCTGGCGTGGTTGAGGCGATCGGAGAAGATGACGTCGCCGCGGCCGACGAGAGCGGGAATCGTCGCCAGGTTGGCCGCGAAGCCACTCTGTAGCGTTAGGACGGCTTCGGCGCCTTTGAAAGCCGCCAGGCGAGTTTCTAGATCGCGGTGCAATTGCTGTGTGCCGGCAATACTGCGGACCGCGCCGGGACCGACACCATATTCGTCGATAGCGGCCCGGGCGGCGGCGCGCAGGGCGGGGTGGTTGGCCAGGCCGAGGTAATTGTTGGCGCAGAAATTCAACACCGAGCGCCCGTCGACCGTGATGTGCGCGTCCATTGGCGATTCGACGGTGCGAATGGTGTTGAAAAGGCCGGCTTCGCGCAGCTCATCCAGTTGCGCTTGTAGGAATGCGGTTCGTTCGCTCGCGCTCATGCTCCTTCGCTTTCGGTTGGTTGCCACAGGTAGATGAGCCAATAGAACGTCGCGACAAGCACCACGCCACCTAGAATGTTGCCGATTGTTACGGGGATGATGTTCCCCAGCAGGTCGCGGAACGTGATGGCTTCGAAACTGGCGCCCAAACTGGTGACGAAAGGGGAATCCCATGCGTGTATCAACTGGGCAATCGGGAGGAAATATAGGTTGGCGACGCAATTCTCGAAACCCACCGTGACGAAAGCCGTGATGGGGAAGATGATGGCGAGGATCTTGTCTGTCGTTGAGCGCGCCCCGAACGTGAGCCAGATCGCCAGGCAGACCAGCCCGTTGCCGAGCACGCCGAGGATGAGCGCTTGCGGGAAATTCAGCTGCACCTTGGCAGCCGCGATACTGAGCGCCGTTTCGCCGACCGTGCCACCGCCGAAGCGATATTGGCCGGAGGCGAAGAGCAGAAAAGCCGTGCTAACAGCGCCAATGGCGTTGCCGATATACACCAGCACCCAGTGGCGCAGCAGGACGCGCATGCTGATACGGCGACTGGCCCAGGCCATCACGATCAGGTTGTTGCCCGTAAACAGCTCCGCGCCTGCCAGTACGACGAGGATGAAACCCAGGCTGAAGACCAACCCGCCCAGCAAACGCGCCAGGCCGTAAGGTAATTCATCACTCGCGCTCACCACCGTCGTGCTGAAGATCGCGCCGAGGGCGATGAAAGCGCCGGCCAAAACGCCGAGAGCCAGCGTATGCAGGGTGGGGAGGGACGCTTTCTGGGTGCCGACTTGCTCTATACGTCGGGCGACCTCGTCGGGCAGGAGCGCATCGATGCCCAGCGATTCTTTTGAAATGGACATCTTATAGCGGTCGTTCGACTCGCGGCGCGCCCAGCTGCTCGCGCTCTTGCGAGACGATATCGACATCCAACTTGACGAAGAGTGGTTGCGGCGGCTGGAGCGCTTGCCCCGGCGGCAGCTGGCTCTTTTCCCAGCGTCCGATTGCCGCTGAAGCATCGTAGGTCAACACTTCGTGCTCGCGCTCGTTTTCGTGGATGGTCTCGATATTCTGCACGCCGAAGAGCTGCCCCTCGTAGCCGAGCAGCTCATGCAGCCGCTGCGCGCTGAAAGGCAGGAAAGGCGCGAGCAAGATCTTCAAATTGTCGATGACGCGCAGGATGGTGTAGACGCAGCGGGCGGCATCGGGACGATCTTCGCGGATGGTATGCCAGGGGCGGCGGCGCTCCAGGTAGGCGTTGGCGGAGCGCGCGATGCGCATTGCCGCTACCAATGCATCACGCAGATGGACGCGCTCGATCAACTCGCCCACTTCTTCGAAGCCAGCCTCGGCGCTCGCGAGCATATCGCGGTCATCGGCATTGAGCGCGTCATAATGCGGCACGGCGCCGTCGAAATGGCGGTAGGCGAAGCTGAGCATACGGTTCGCCAGATTGCCCCAGGTGGCGACCAGCTCATTATTCACGCGCTGGAGAAAGCCATCCCAGGCGAAATCAGTATCGCTGCTCTCCGGCATGGCCATCGTGACGTAATAGCGCAGCGCATCGGGCTGGTAGCGCTCCAGGATATCGGGTAGCCAGATAGCCCAATTGCGCGATTTTGAGAATTGCTGGCCCTCGATGTTCATGAATTCGTTGGCCGGGACGTCGAAGGGCAATTGCAGCGGCGTTTCGCCATCGTGGTAGATGCCACTGACGCCCATCAATTCCGCCTGCCAGATGATGGTGTGGAAGGGGATGTTGTCTTTGCCGAGGAAGTTGTAGATGCGCGCTTCGGGGTTATACCACCAGCGCTTCCACGCCTCCGGCTCGCCGCAGTTGCGCGCCCATTCGACGCTTGCTGTGAAATAGCCCATCAGCGCCTCGAACCAGACATAGATGCGCTTTTCTTCCCAGCCCGGTAGGGGCACACGAATGCCCCAATCTAGATCGCGCGTGAAGGCGCGACCACGCAAGCCCTGTTCGACGCCCTGCTCGATCATATTGCGCGTGAATTGGACGACGTTGGCGCGCCAATGGCCTTCATGCTCGCGCAGGTATTCGAGTAGGCGTCCCGAGACGCGGCTGAGATCGAGGAAGTAATGCTCCGTTTCGCGGATGACGAGTTGGTCTTCAGGCGAATTCTTGCTGCGCGGGTTGCCGAGGCGCGTCGCGTCCAGCAGGTTGCCGCATTCGTCGCACTGATCGCCGCGCGCGCCTGCGTAGCCACAAAAATAGCATTCACCTTCTACGTAACGATCCGGCAAGAAGCGCTGCTCGCTCTCGCTATAGAGGAGGCGCTGCTTTTCTTTATACAGGCAACCGTTTTCGAGTAGACGAAGGAAGAAATCTTGGGCGATGCGGTGGTGGTTTTCGGTGTCGGTATGGGTGAAGAGGTCGTAGCTGATGCCGATTTGACGCTGCGTTTTCAGAAAGCGAGAGTGGTAGTGCTCGAAAAGCGAACGCGCCGAAATGCCGCGAGCATCGGCTTCGACAGAGATGGGCGTGCCGTGACCATCGGAGCCGGAGACCATCAGCACGTCGTTGCCGGCCAGGCGGTGGTAGCGCGCGAAGATATCGGCAGGCAGGTAGGAGCCGGCGATGTGGCCGACGTGCAAATCGCCGTTGGCATAGGGCCAGGCGACCGATACGTGGATGGGCCGCGCTTTGCGCGGGGGCCGACCCATCAGGCTAGGCGCCCGGCGATGAGCGAAACGCGGAAGGGATGAAGCTCGGCCGTCATGAGGCCGGCGCAGATGGCGGGGTCATTCGCCATGAATGCGCGCGCCGCTGAATCGTCTTCGGCCTGGAAGATGACGAGGCCGAAGGCCAGGTCCTCGCATGGCCCCGCCAATACTAATTGCCCCGCAGCGAGCGCATCTTTGAGGTAAGCGAAATGCGCGCGCATGGTGGCGATGGTCGCCTCGTCCGGGTTGGCGTCCGCTGACGGATCGACGAGCTGATTCTGGTAGCAAAAGGTGCGCATCCCGCCTCTTAGATGACTTTGTCGTTTTTTCCCGCGAGCTGGCGCAGGTATTCAAACTGGCCGACGTGGTAACCTTCGTGCCAGGTCATAAAGAGCAGGAAATCGAGCAGGGACGTCTTGCGCTCTTCGTTCCAGATGGCGTCCAGCTGTTCTTGTGATGCCCCAGCGACAGCTGTTTTCAGGGCAGCGGCGGACAGTTTCAGGTCTTCTAAGAGGCGATCGAGGTGCAGGGCGTGTTCACCATCGGTGATGGGCTCGGAGTTGAATTTGTAGAGCGCATCCGCTTCGTCATCCCAATAGGTTTCGCCGGTGATTTGCTTGATCATCGAGCTGCGGGAGGAAATGATATGCCCGAGCACCCAGTTGGCGCAATTGCCGCGGAAGGGAAGCTGGAGCAGGCAATCGCCGTGGGAGAGGCCATCGAGTTGCCGATCGATCGTGAAGGCGGAGCGGTCGGGGCCATCGGTGATGATGCCGATGAGTTTGTCGTAGTGGTTGCCGGTCATAATTGGTCTCCTTTGTGTTTACCCGGGTGGGAAAGACTCTATCACAAATCAGCACACGTGCGCGGGCACGATCATGAGGTGCGCGCTTCGTGGCGGCGCTGCAGCTCGGCCAGCACTTCCTCGAGCGGAATGTTGAGCTCGACGAGAAGGATGAGGGTATGGACGAGGAGGTCGGCGACTTCGGAGATTTGCCGCTCGCGGGTTTCGTGGATGGCGGCGATGACGACCTCGAGCGCTTCTTCGCCGACTTTTTGGGCGATGCGGGCCGGGCCCGCGGCGAAGAGTTGGGCGGAGTAGCTGTTCGGCGGGCGGCGGATGCGGCGCTGGCGGAGGGTGGATTCGAGTTCAGTGAGGAAATCGGATGTGAATTCTTCTTCTATCTGTTTCTCCTTCTCCTTTTTGGCTTCTCGTTCAGCTTTACGGATTCGGCGTTGTTCGTCATAGGCCTGTTTAACTTCTTCCGAATTGACATGAAAGGTTTGTTTGCCTAAATCTGTAAGTGACCACGTTCCGGTTGCTGGATTTTCCAGGATGTCGAAGTCTTTAAGATAAGTTCTTGCCCATCCTAAACGTCTGATAAATATTGGCTTACCTGGTTTACCGGAGCTCGGTTTTGTGAGTACAGCTAACTGTTTCTCTGTAATGCTCTCCTGTTTGATCACTTTTACTTCAATTTCTTGATTGCTCGCGGAACCGCCTAGTGAATGCATTGCGAGCAGCAGCGGATTTAGTAGATCCTCCACAGTAGGGAGATCCACCCTGTCACTTGGTTGTTCATGAGAGGAAGAAATTTCTTGTGATTCTTTATCTTCCACTTCATTGTCGTCATGGAAATCGGGATCCTTATCTGCGGAAGGAGATAAGGTATTTTTCAGTTGCTGTTTTGACCAACTCATCATTTTGTGACCTCTTGAGATGCTGATTCATCAAAACAACTGGTTTTGCCGGTGTGGCAGGCGGGGCCGCGGGGTTCTACGAGCAAGAGTAGAGTATCCTGGTCGCAATCAAGGCGAATCTCAAGGACACGCTGGGTATTGCCAGAGGTGGCGCCTTTGTGCCAGAGCTGGTGACGGCTGCGGCTCCAAAAGACCGCCTCGCCGCGCCGCAGCGTTTCTCGCAGGGTAGCTTCGTTCATGTACGCCAGCATCAACACCTGTAGGGTGCATGCATCCTGCACGATCGCCGGAATGAGCGAATCTGCGCCCCAGCGGATCGTCGCGATTTCCGCCTCGCTCAGGTGCCGAATCTCCATCATTCCTCCCAGCCGCCCAGTCGTATCGGGATGCCCCGCCGCGCCAATTCGCGCTTCAAATCGCCAATCCGCAGCTGTTCGTAGTGAAACAGGGAGGCCGCCAGCGCCGCGCTCGCGCCGCCAACCGTGAGCGCCTCGGCGAAATGCGACGCTTCCCCCGCGCCGCCAGAGGCGATCAGCGGCACGCTCACCGCAGCGCTCACCGCCGCCGTCATCTCCAAATCGTAGCCGGCCTGCGTGCCATCACGGTCCATGCTGGTGAGCAAGATCTCGCCGGCGCCGCGCTCGCAGACTTCCCGCGCCCAGGCGACGGCCTCGCGCTCGGTCGGGCGGCGGCCGCCGTGGCTGTGCACGAGCCAGCGGCCATTCACGCGCTTTGGGTCGATGGCGACGACGATGCACTGGCTGCCGAAAGCGCGCGCCGCTTCGTCGATGAGGGATGGATTGGCCAGCGCGGCGCTGTTGATGGATACCTTATCCGCGCCCGCCAGTAGGGTGGCGCGGATGTCCTGCAGGCTGCGGATGCCGCCGCCGACGCAAAAGGGGATGAAGAGCGTTTCGGCGACCGCGCGCGCCATGGCGAGCGTCGTCGCGCGCGCTTCGTGCGAGGCGCTGATATCCAGAAAGACCAGCTCGTCGGCGCCTTCGCGGTCATAAAGAGCCGCTTGCTCGATCGGGTCGCCAGCGTCACGCAAGTTGACGAAGTTGACGCCCTTGACGACACGGCCTTCGTGCACATCCAGGCAAGGGATGATGCGTTTCGCTAGCATGTGTCGTCCTTTGCTGAGGCTGCGGCTAAGGCTGCGGCCAAGGAGAGGCGGCCGGAGTAGAGCGCCATGCCGATGACGACGCCGGCGATATTCCCGGCGGCAGCGCACGCGCGGATATCGGCTGCGTCGCGCACACCGCCGGAAGCAATGACCTGAGTGCCGGTCGCGTGCGCCAGCTCGCTCGTCGCGGTGATGTTCACGCCGCTCAACGCGCCATCGCGACTGATGTCGGTGAAAAGGGTATGGCGCAATCCCAGCGCGGCGAATTCCCGGCCGACATCGGCCACCTGCCGTTCGGATTGCACGAGCCAGCCATGGGTGGCGACGCGGCCCTCACGTGCGTCCAGGGCGACAGCGATGGCCTCCGCCCCCCAGCGCGCGAGGGCCGCGCCGATCAGATTGGGTTGCTCGAGCGCCGCTGTGCCGATCACGACACGCGCTGCGCCAAAATCCAGCACGCGTTCTATATCGGCCAGGCTGCGCAAACCACCGGCGAATTGGACGCGCAGATCCAGCCGCGCCGCATCCCGCAAGGCGTACTCGTTATCGTTGGCCTGGCTGAAGGCGCCATCGAGGTTGACCATATGCAGCCAGCGCGCGCCCTCGTCCTGCCATCGTTGGGCGGTGGCCAGGGGGTCGTTACTGAAAGTGGTCTGCCGTGTCGGGTCGCCGTGCCGCAAACGAACAACTTTCCCATCGCGCAAATCAATGGCTGGATAAACGATCACGCGCTCCACTCCAGGAAATTCGCCAGCAAGCGCAAACCGACGCTCTGGCTCTTTTCGGGATGGAACTGGACGGCGAAGAGACGGTCGCGCTGGACGGCAGCAGCGAATTCTCCGCCATAGTCGGTGCTGAGCAGCGTATCGGCATCGTCGGCTGGCGCGCAATAGTAGCTGTGCACGAAATAGGCATAGGCGCTGGTCGGGATGCTCGCCAGCAGGGGTGATACACGCCGAGCACGCAGCTGGTTCCAACCCATATGTGGCACAGGGCGCGCGGGCGCATCAGGAAAACGGCGCACGTAGCCTCGTAAGATGGCGAGCCCCGGAACGCCGGGCGCTTCCTCGCTGCCCTCATAAAGGAATTGCATGCCGAGGCAGATGCCCAAGTAGGGCCGGCCGGCGGCAATGGCTTCGCGCAGCGGCTCGGTCAGGCCCGTCGCGCACAGTTGCGTGAGCGCCGCGCCGAAGGCGCCTACGCCCGGCAGGATGATGCGCGTGGCGCGCTGTAGGTATGCGGCATCCGTGCCCGAACGAACGACGCGCGTGCGCTCCACGCCGAGGTGTTGCAGCGCATGCAGGACGCTGCGCAAATTCCCCGCGCCATAGTCGACGACCACTGTCATGGATGCTCACTTCCCCCTGAATTACACAAAATCCCCGCGGCGCGGGGATGCAATTGCTCGTGCTAGCCATGCTGCGCCCGGCGCGGTCAGATTCTTGCTTTCATGGGCATATGGACGTGAGACATGGCGAGCCTTCCGAATAGAAGAACTGTAGCGCGCAGCGGTGACCGTGTCAAGCGCGTGTGGCAGGTGGCCGCTTGTGCTAGGATATGTGCCGCAGCAGATGAGGGGAAATTACCATGCTGAACGACCCGCTATTGGCCTACCGCGAGCGCTTTCCCATTTTGGAGCGTTGCAATTATCTGGTGAGCCACTCGTTGGGGGCGATGCCACGCGACGTCTATGGCAGCATGGCGCAATACGCCGAGGATTGGGCGACGCACGGTGTCGGCGCCTGGGGCGAGCGCTGGTGGGCTTTGAATGGTGTCGTGGGCGACCAATTCGCCGAAATCATCCACGCGCCGCCCGGCAGTATCTCGATGCACCCGAACGCCAGCATCGTGCTCAGCATCCTGCTCAGCGCCATGGATTTCAGCGATGCGCGCCGAAACCGCGTCGTCGTCAGTAGCCTCATCTTCCACACCGATTTCTATGTGCTCAAAGAGCTGTTGCCGCCGCATATCGAACTGGTCGTTGTGGAAAGCGCGGATGGCATTCACGTTCCGGCCGAGGCGATGTGCGCGGCTATCGATGAGCGGACGCGTTTCGTGCTGGTGAATCATGTGCTCTTCCGCAGTGGTTACATCATGCCCGTGGGTGCCATCGCTGAGCGCGCGGCGCAGGTGGGTGCCGAGGTCATCGTCGATGGCTATCACAGCGTGGGCATCATCCCGGTCGATGTGGGCGAGCTGGGTGTGGATTACTACATCGGCGGCGCGCTGAAATGGATGTGCGGCGGGCCAGGCGGCGTTTTCCTCTACGTGCGGCCAGACCGGTTGCCGCAATTGCGCCCGAAGATCACCGGCTGGTTCGCTCACCAGCGACCGTTCGATTTTGAAGTGGATGCGATCGAGCTGCGCGACGACGCCTATCGCATGTTGAATGGCACCTTCCCCGTCGCGCCGCTATATGCCGTGCAGCCTGGCATCGCCACCATCGCTGAGGTGGGTGTGGCCAATATCCGCGCCAAGAGCCGGCGGCAAACGGCGCTTCTATTTGAACTGGCCGAAGCGGCGGGATATGTGACGCGCTCGCCTGCTAATCCCGATGAGCGAGGCGGTATGGTGGTCATCGATCCGCCGCATTCGCAAGTCGTCAGCCAGGCGATGCTGGCGCGCGGCATTCTCATCGATTACCGGCCGCTGGCGGGGATTCGCGTAGCGCCGCATTTCTACAATAGCGACGAAGAAGTGCGCGCTGCGGTGGCGGCGATGGAAGAGATCCTGATGAGTGGCGAATGGCAGCAATTCGTGGGGCAAGAAGCCATCGCCAGTTAGGAATGCGAGTCGTCGTCTATAAGGCGGCGCAGGGAGAGGAATTCGCCGTCTGCGCCATCGCGTTCCTGCAGCGCGGCGAGCAGTGTGGCGGCGGAATCTTCATCCAGCGAATCGGCCAGGCGACGGAGTTGCTCGTCATCCAGCCGCCCCTTGCGTTTCTTTGTATGAGTTGACGTTTTCCCTTGGCCATCCAAATGCAGGTGGACGGGTGAATCATTCAATTGCTCCCAGATGGCCGCAGTCCCAGCGAAACCACAGCCGATGACCACGATACCCAGAACGAATTCGAATACGCCAAGCGACTCACCAATGAGCAAGAAGCCGAAAATGAGGGCCAACACGCTCCAGATGATGGCGGTGGCTATCACGCGAGAGATTTCTCTGGACATTGCGGGCTCCTTCACTGGTTCGCATTACGCTTGATTAGCGCTTTGGGTTGCGGTGTAGTATTTGAGGTCATCTTCCACGGCGCAAACCGGCGAGGAACTCACCAATTTCCGCCACCCCCAGGGCGTGCATCAGGGCGAAATAGGCGAGGCCGGCCGCTCCGCCGCTGAGCGCCAGGTTCGCAGCTAGCGCGAACTTGCCAGAGCCGAATAGTTCCTGCCCGAGCGCGAAGGCAGCTGCTGCCAGCGCGACGATGGCCAGGGTGGCGGCGAGACAACGGAGCGCGGTCCTCAGCAAGGGTGCGGGGGCTAGGGCGCGCGCTTGTCGATGCAGCAACCAGGCGCTCAGGGCGGCGTGCAGGGCGTGTTTGGCGCTATCCGCCAGCATTAAGGCGAGCAGGCCGAGCGTACCCCAGAGCAATGTGGCGACCGCCATATAGAACACCAGGCTCACCGCGCCGATGAGGGCTGGCGTGCGCGTGTCCTGCCGGGCATAAAAGGCGTAGACGAGGATGAGGTCGAGCGCGGCGAAGGGCAGGCCGGGTAAGTAATAGCGCAATACTTCGGTAGTGCGGCTGGCATCGATAGCGGTGAAAGCGCCATGTTCGAAGAGCAAGGAGACGATCGCTGGCGCCAGCAGGAACATCCCCATCGCGGCCGGCAAAATGAGGGCTGTTGCCAGCCGCAGGCCGCGATTGAGAGTCGCGGTGAAGGCTTGCGGGTCGCCGGGCGTTTGGGCGCTAGCGTGGCGCGCGAGCGTAGGTAAGATGGCCAGGCTTATGGCGGCGGCCACCAGGCCCTGCGGAAATTGGATGAGCGTAGTGCCCAGCTCCATGTAATTGATGCTGCCGGCGCCGCTCTGGCTGGCGAGGCGATAGGTGAAGAGTCGCGTAACCAGCACATCGAGGAGCAGTATGAGCAGCACCGGCAGGGCAAGCCGCGCGATTCGGCGCAATTGCGGATGCGGACGCGGCCGGGATAAGCGCCAGCCCGCGCGCCGCAAGCCGAGAATTTGCAGGGCCATCATCAAGACAGACGCGAGAAACCATGCGCCAGCCACCAGGCGGATTTTCCCGCTCGCCGCCAGCTGGTCGGTGAGCCCGATTGCCAGCAGGATGACGACGATGGTGCCGTTAAAGACAGTGACCGCGAAAGCTGGCCAGCTGAAGCGGCGGATTGCGAGCAAGGCGCCGCTCAGGATGGCGAAGGCCCCGAAGCAGAGCAATCCGGGCGCCGTAATGCGCAGCAACTGCGTGGCGAGGGCGGCCGTTTCATCGGCGACATGGGGCGCGACCAGCCGCACGACAGGCACGGCCAATAACTCCAGCGCCAGCACGACCAGGGCCAGTGAGAGGCTGGCGAGAGTCAGTAGCAGCGAGACCAGTTGCCAGAGCGAGGCGCGGCCTTCGCGCTCGTCGACCGCGCCGAAGACCGGCATGATGGCGCCATTGAGGTTGCCGCCGATGAGCAAATCGTAGAGCGTGCGCGGGATGATGATGGCGATGCGGAGGGCTTCGACGAGCGGCGTCGCGCCGAAGAGGTTGGCGAGGGCCATTTCGCGAGCCAGGCCGAGCAGGCGGCTGCTAATGTTGCCGAGCGCCAGCCAGCCGGTGGCGCGCGCGATGCCGCCGGATTCACCTTCAGGATTAATCGCTGTCACAGAATTCCTGTTGTTCGCGCCGCTGACTGAGCGCCGTGATTCGCGTGAGGAGTTGCGTGGTGCTGTGCGCAGCCAGGTAATCGACGAGGATGACACAGCCGCCATAGACCTCAACGGCGGCGCGTTCCGGCAAAGGTTTGGCTGGTCTGCCCATGGCCGAGGCCGAATAATCGCCGCCCTTGACGTAGATTTCTGGCTGCAGCGCCTCGATGAGCGAGCGCGCTGTTTCCTCCTCAAAGATGATCGCAGCAGTTACCGGGCGCAATGCGGCGACGAGCGTGGCGCGTTCGTCAGCGGGCACGAGCGAACCACCGCGGCCCTTCAAGCGGCGCGTGCTCCCGTCGCCATTCACACCGACGAAGAGTGCATCCCCCAACGCGCTTGCCGCTTCCAGGTAGCGTAGATGCCCAAGGTGCAGCAGCTCAAAATGTCCGTTGGTGAAGACCAGTCGCCGGCCGGCCGCGCGCAATTTCTTGCGTTCGGCGCGGGCTTCGGCCAAGCTCATCAGCGGCATGGGCAAGAGTTCCAGATGATTCTTCACAACATAATAGCGGAGGCGGCAGGCGCTGGCTTGCGCTCATTCCGCTTGCAGCTGTCCACATATTTCTCTACACTGGAATTATTATTGTGAGGCGCCGTTTGCGCACGATCGTCGTCATCCCTACCTATAACGAGGCGGAGAATCTAGCGCTTCTGGTTGCGGCCATCCTGTCGCTGGAATTGCCCGATCTGGGTATTCTCGTCGTCGATGATGATTCGCCGGATGGCACCGGGCGTTTGGCGGATGAATTGGCGGCGCGACATCCTGGTGTCGTTCAGGTCTTGCATAGGCACGTGAATCATGGCTTTGGCCCATCTTATATCGACGGTTTTCGTTACGCGCTGCAACTTGGCACAGAATACATCGTACAGATGGATGCCGATTTTTCTCACCAGCCGCGTTATTTACCCGCGCTGTTGGCGGCAATTCAAGGGGAACCGGATCTGGTTATTGGTTCGCGTTATGTGCCGGGAGGCAGCGTGGCAGCGGAATGGCATTTCTTGCGACGTGGCGTGAGCAAATTTGCCAATCAGATTTATGTGCGGCTTCTACTCGGCCTGCCAGTACGGGATGCGACGGGCGGCTTCCGCGCCTATAAGCGTGGGGCGCTCAGCGAGCTGGGTTTGGATGAGATTCGCTCTAACGGATATAGTTTCCAAGTGGAAACTGCCTTTCGCTGCCACTGCCTGGGGTATCGGATTGGGGAGGTACCGATACATTTCCCAGAGCGTGAGCGGGGGAGCTCCAAGATGAATTGGCGAATTGCGCTTGAAGCGGCCTGGCGGGTGCTGCAATTCCGCTGGCGCTATCGTAATTTGCGACCAGCGGGAGGATTGGAAGAAGAAGAGCAATGAGAGAACAGATTCGGGTGTTCCAGGCGCGACGCCCGATATGGTTAGATGTGGTTTATTTGGTGACTGCTTTTGCTGCAATCTATTTCTTGTGGAATTCGGCCCAGTTGAATTGGCTCATCTATCCGTTGCGGTTGTTGGTTACGTTCATCCATGAGACAAGTCATGCGCTAGCTGCCATAGTGACTGGCGGTGAATTGAATGAATTCGTTGTGAATCCGGATGGCTCGGGTTTTGTGAGTGTGTCGGGCGGGAATCCCATTTTGATCGCGCCAGCGGGTTATCTGGGCACGGCCATATTTGGTGTCTGGTTGTTCATCGCCAACAATCGTATGCGTTCCGTGCGCATATTGGCGTTTGCCCTCGGCCTGGCGACGTTCGTCTTTTCCATGATGCTCCTGTATTTCGACAATTTCGCCCCCAACGCGTGGGAAGGCGAGAATACCCAGCTGGCCATCATGATCGGCACGGCGACCGGTGGTGGCCTTATGCTGATCGGTTGGCTCACGCACAAGTACTTCGTGCGCTGGTTGCTGCTGGTGTTGGCGATGTGTTGCTCGTTGGAGGCGTTGCTGGATATCACTTTCATCGCAAGTGCCAGCGACCAGTCAGGAATCCAGCGGAGCGACTTGCACAAATTCGCTGAGCTGACCCAGATCTTCAACGCGACAACCTGGGCGTATATATGGATCATCATCGCTATCGCGATATTCATTTTAGCTTTACGTTTCAGTTATAGTTTGCGTTTGATGCCGGAGGTGAAAGGGAAGAGCGAATTTCGTTTTCGTCAACCTTGGCGGCGCAAGCGCCCATCGCAGGAGGCGACGATCCTGAGGAGCAACTGAATTGATGAATGAGAGACAGCGCATAATTAAAGAGGACGTGGCCATAGCCACGCCCTCTTTGATTTTTGAAACTGAGGAAGACTAGATGGCTTGGACGTTGCGGGCTTCTTCGCCTTTACGGCCTTGCCCTATCACGAACTGTACCCGTTGACCCTCTTCAAGGCTGCGATAGCCATCACCGGTAATGTTCGAATAGTGGACGAAGACGTCGCTACCGCGCCCGTCCACAGTGATGAAGCCAAATCCCTTCGTGTTGTTGAACCACTTAACGACACCAGTACTGAGCGAATCTGTCATTGGTATTGCTCTTACTTTCTACTGCATTTGCAGTCTAACTACGGTCGCCGCGAGTATAGCAAACTATTGTGACATTTCAAGAGCGAGCTCTAAGCGAAATGGCCAGTGGGCCGCGCCGCCTCCGCCAGCGCCAGCCACTCACTCAGACGTAGTGTTTCCGCCCGTCGCTCGGGGTCGATGGCCACGGCGTGCAGCAGTGTTTCTACCGCTTCCCGCTGCAGGCCCAGACCGTTCGCCAGGGCGTTGCGTAACTGCTTACGCTTCTGGCTGAAACCCGCGCGGATGACCTGAAAGAGCCACACTTCAGCGGAGCGGGACAGGCGCGGGCTGCTCCCTTCATCCAAACGCAGCACGGCGCTCTCGACCTGTGGCGGCGGCCAGAATACCGTGGCGCTTAATCGCTGCACCAGACGCGCCTCGCCATAATATTGCGTGCTGAGGGCGAGCACGCTTAAACGGCCCACCGGCGCGAGGATGCGCTCTGCTACCTCTCGTTGAACTGTGAGCACCAGACGTTCCGGGCGACGGGGAGCTTCGAGCAAGCGCCGCAAAATGGCGTTGCTGATGTAATACGGCAAATTCGCCACGACGGTATACGGTCCTGTTGGCAGATGCTCGGCAAAATTCAGCTGCAGGAAATCGGCGTATTGTAGATCGATGTTTTCGTATGTGGCCAACGTTTCAGATAACACCGGTCGCAAGCGTTCGTCAATTTCCACGCTCAGCACGTGGCGCGCTGACTCAGCGAGCAGCGCGGTGAGCGCGCCTGTGCCGGCGCCGATTTCCAGCACAACGCTCCCTTCATCCAGCTCGGCCGCCGCCACGATGCGCCGCAGGGTATTGGGGTCAATCAGGAAATGCTGCCCCAAACGCTTATTGGCGTGTAGCGATGCGGCGCGCAGCAGCGCGCGCGGGTTCGCCTTTCGGGCGCTCATGGCGGCAAGATATACGGAATTTCGGCCGAAACAGGCGTCAGCAAGTACACGTTTTCTTGTTTGCGCCAGGGGACGTAATTCTCATCATCATAGCCGAGATCCAGCCAGCGGCGCGTCGTCGACAAGCCATAGCCGGTGTCTTCAACCTGGCCGATGCCATAGCCTGGCACGTAGACACGCGTGTGGTAAGGGATGACCTCCGGGTGCGTGGCGACGATGCCTTTGGTGAGCACCTGACCGGTGGCGGTAATGGCCGGGTCGTTGGCCATCTCGCTGGGGTGGTAGCTGGTGATCTCCATACGGATCACACGCCAGTATTCCAGCGTGCCAAACTCCGTATCCAGCGTGCGGAGGACGACGCGCGTGCCGTAATAGTTGATTTCGTTTTGTGGCGCTCGTACAGTCTCGATGCTAATTTGCTCGCGCTGGCTTTCGACGCCGTCCTCGTAGCGGATGTGATATCGTCGGATGCGTTCTCCAGTCTGCCCGCCGACATAGCGGCGCTCGTCCAGTTCCAGTCCCGAATCCGCCAGCCAGACTGTTTCGTATGGAATTGCCTCGCGTTGTTCGCTGATCTCTTCGCGGACACGGACGACATCGACGCGCATGCCTTCGGTGATGTGCGTTTCTTGCGACGGTCGCGTGTAATCCAGCGACTCGAGCGTCCAACCTGCTTCCGCCAGCGCGCCTTCGATGGTTTGTGTTTCGACGAAGGCTCTCTGCTGGCGGCCGTCACCATAGATGTCGATGGCTTTCGCTCGCGTGATGCGTATGCGCATATTGGCACTGAGCGGCGTTCTGGGCGCGGGCGCGAGTCGGTCATGCTCGTAAAGTGTGACGCCCGCTTCGATCAACGCCTCGCCGACGGTCGCCGCGTGGCTGTAGATCAGTTGCTCTTGTTCGCCATCGATGATGCTGATGGGCAGCGCACGCCGCAGGTTGATCGATGTAAAAGGCACATCCGAGGCGGTCAACGCCGACTCGCTGGCTAGAGAACCGTCGAGATAGATCCGATCTTGTTCCTGGTGCTCTACATCGGCGCTGGCTAGGAAGGCAAAGGGGGAGGTGAGGCGCGTGATGAATGTTTGCGCCTGGCCGTCGACGCTCAGCGTTACCAGGCGGGCGCGCTCGATGGTGATTTCGCTCTCCGAGGTTAGCCGCGCCGTTAGCGGGGGTTGGATGGCGTCGCCGGCGCGCAGGGAAATGCCGGCCTGGGCTAGCGCGGCGGCGACGGTCTCCTCGCGTATGGTGATGAATGTGCTGAGGTCGCCGTCGACGATGCGGATGTGAAGCTGTGGTCGATATAGCAGGGCAGCGCCGAGTAAGAGCGAGCTGAGCATGATCGCCAGCACAAGCGCGGTTAACAAAGCCAGGGGCCAGAGCGGGCCGCGCGCTTTTGGCTGGGTGGCGGTGGTCATGAGTGAGGGTAAGCGGTTGTGGGACCTGCGCTCGGGCCGGGCGACCCTGCGGCACCCAGAATGTCACCCTTAGTGCTGCTACCTTCCGGTCCTGACACGGTTCGGGCTTCCCGCCGCGCAGGACCCGGCCAGAGCGCAGGTCCCACAACTCTTTGCGATAGTTGTACGTTCATGCTAACGGGCTGGCAGACGCCTGTCAACGGGCCGGCTTCACCCGCACACGCGGCCGGGAAGAGGGCAGGGTCAGGCCGAGCAGCGCCGCTACCATTACCACCAGGGCGACGATTTGGAAAGTAAGCGTCAGTCCGAGGAGCCTCCACATGTGGCCGATGAGGAAGGTGCCGACCGCGCCAGTGCCAAAAATCAGGCCCATAATCATGCCCGACGCGAAGCCTTTGCCGGAAGGCATCATGTCCTGCGCTAGCTGGATGATGATGCTATGACTGCCGCCGCTGAAGGCTCCGGCCGCGATGGCGACAAGGAAAGCGAACAGCCCATCCACAGTCGGCAATAATAAGAAGGCCGGTACAGAGAGCAACAGGGAAACCGTGACGATATAGCGGCGGTCGACGCGGTCCGCCAGCCGCCCCAAAAAGATGCCGGTGAAGCCCGAAGCGAGCCAGAAGGTGCTGGTGATGACGCCATATTCCGCCGGTGACCAGCCTTTGGCCTGAAAAAGTAGGGGTATGAAGCTGATGGTGCCGGGCATGGCCATGCTTCGCAACGTGATCATGATCACAAGCGTGACAATGGAGAAGATGGGGATCGCCTGGCGCGACATGTTGTCTTCCTTCACCATCCGTTTATGCACGCGTTCATGACGGCGGCGCGGCGGCAGGTAGATGGCCATCATCAGCACGCCGGGGATGCCAATCAGCGTCAGCGCGAGGATGGGGTAGAGGCCGGCGTTCGTTCCGCTTTCGGCCAGGCTTGCGGTGGCGGAGCTATTCAGGAGCAAGCCGGCAAGCGTTGGCCCTAGCGCTAGACCCATCTGGCCCATGAAGAAGAAAAGCGCCAGGTTGACGCCCGCGTTTTTGCGATTGCTCTCCGCGGCGTGCATCGCGCCGACTGGGTGAAAGGCCGAGCTCCCAAGCGCGCGCAACACGAAGGGCAAGACGAATAAGAGGATGGCGCCTGATTCTGCGCCGAGCATGGCCAGGGCGGTGCAAGACAGAGTCCAGGCCACACCACCAGCACCAATCCAGCGGCCGCCATTTCGATCCGCCAGCCAGCCGAAGAGCGGTTGCGCGAGCGCGTTGAGCA
Source organism: Phototrophicaceae bacterium (assembly GCA_965237765.1). Lineage (GTDB taxonomy): Bacteria > Chloroflexota > Anaerolineae > Aggregatilineales > Phototrophicaceae > WTGJ01. The sequence continues at coordinate 311,960 of OZ250157.1, read as the reverse complement.
GCAGAACTAGGCCGAGGATTGTGCCAATTTCTGAGCTACTGAGTGGCAATACTTGCAGGCTGATATAGGTGAGCACGACCGGGCCCATGCTCATGAAGACGTCGTTGCTGATGTGACCGAGGCAGACTGAAGTGAAAAGTAAGCGCGCGCGCAGCTTCAAGATTTGGCTGGCGGAAGAAGCCTTTGGGGCTATGGTAGCCTGTTGCATGGAAACTCCCCGAATGGTGGGGTTGGGTCGCGCGGCGACCATCTTATATTGGTCGCTTGGGTGAGTCTTGTCAATAGTGCCTGACTGCGTAAGGATTGCGTAAGCAGCCACCGTCACAATACATTGGAGAAAACCGCGAACACGAAGGGATGCAGCATGTTTCGGAATAATAGGGTCCGTAGAATCGCACGCAGCGTCTTCATGGCCTTGGGCGCGGCGGTCTTCTTCGCCCTGGCGCCCTCGCAACCCGCGCGTGCCGAGTTGAGTTGCGAATCGCCGCCCGCGCCTTTCGACGATTCAGCGCGAGTGAATCAGTGGCGCAGCCGTGGCTGGGAAACCGATTTTTGTCAGACCAGTATTCCCTACGACATCCTCTTTGACGGTGAAATGTTGCAGGGCTGCCCGCATAAAGATTGCATCCCGGCGATTGACGATCCGGCCTACGATTCCATCGAGGTGGCCAGCAGTTGGCTGCAACCACAGTCGCCGGTCATCGCCGTCGCTCTGAATGGCGAGGCGAAGGCTTTCCCGCTCGGCATCCTCATCAGCCACGAAATTGTCAACGACACGCTGGGTGGAGCGCCGGTCGCCGTGACGTATTGCCCACTCTGCAACAGTGGCATCGTCTTCTCCAGCCAGGTGGGCGAGGCGACGCTCAACTTTGGCGTTTCTGGCTTCTTGCGCAATAGCGATCTGATCATGTACGACCGTCAGAGCGATAGTTGGTGGCAACAACTCACCGGTGAAGGATTCGTAGGCACGTATGCCGGCACGCTGCTCGACGTATTGCCATCACAGCTGGTGGGCTTTGGCGCTTTCGCAGAGCAATATCCTGACGGTCTGGTACTGCGCCGGCCGAGAGGGCGTCGCTATGACACCAACCCCTACGCGAGATTCAATTACGACTCGAGCGATTCACCTTTCCTCTTCAACAAAATACCCGATCCGCGTTTACGGGCGACAGAACGTGTGCTCGCGGGCGTCATCGAGGGGCAAGCAATCGCCATCTCCTTCACAGCGCTCTCGCAAGAAGGTGTCATCCAACCAACGATCGACGGTGTAGAGGGCGCGTTGGTCGCTTTTTGGCAGGCGGGCAATGCCAGCGCGATGGACCAGAGTAACATCGACAACTCGCGCGATATCGGCATGGCCGTGCTATATGATCGCGAGCTGGCGGGCCAGACACTGACTTTCGCGTTGGATGAGGAAGGTAATTTCATCGACGAGCAGACGGGCAGTCGCTGGAATATCTTCGGTGAAGCGATTGATGGCGAAATGACAGGCGCGCAATTGCGACAACGCATCGCCGCGCCGCATTTCTGGTTTGCCTGGGCGGCCTTCCGACCGGAGACTTGGGTCTACGGCCAATAGCTCCAATGTAATCGCGTTGGGATGCGCGCAGAGTGAGGTTTGACCCGCGGCACCTGCGTGACTACACTGGGATATTATCCCGATGTCAGAGAGTGCTCGATGCCATCAGCCAAACTGGAATCGTTGCTGAAGTGGTATGAGCAGATGGTACTCATTCGCCGCTTCGAGGACGCCTGCGATCGGCTATTCTGGGAAGAGAAGAAAATCACCGGCGTCTACCTGCACCTCTATTCCGGGCATGAGGCGGTGGGGGTAGGCGCGTTGGCGGCGCTGGCGGAGCGCGATCATGTCATCACCGCCTATCGCGACCACGGCATCGCCCTCGCGCGGGGCGTTGATCCCGGCGCTTGCATGGCGGAGATGATGGGCCGCGTCGATGGCACGAGCGGCGGCAAAGGTGGTTCGATGCACCTTGCCGATCGGTCGCGCAATTTCTGGGGCGGCTATGCCATCGTCGGCGGGCACTTGCCTTTGGCGGTGGGCATCGCGCTCGCTTCACAATACCGGGGTGAGGATGCAGTGACGCTCTGCTTCGTTGGTGACGGCGCCACCAACAACGGTTACTTCCACGAGTCGATGAATATGGCCGCCATCTGGAATTTGCCGATGGTCTGGATTATCGAGAACAATTTTGTCGCGATGGGGACGCGCGTGGAGAAGCACGCTGGCGAGCCAGAGTTGCACAAACGCGCCGCCGCCTATGGCATGAAGTCGCTGGGTCGCGTCGATGGCCAGGATGTGGAGGCGGTTCACGACGCGACGACCAGAGCGGTGAAATACGCGCGCTCTCGCGGCCCAGTGCTCATCGAAGCGCTCACTTATCGCTACAAGGGTCATGGCGTTTCCGACCGTTCATACGATCAACGTTTCGCCGAGGAGCTGGAGCAATACCGCGAGCAGCAAGACCCCATCGAGCTGTTGCGGCGCAAGTTGCTCGCGGATGACACTGCGCTCGTGGGGCGGTTGGCGGAAATTGACGCGGCGCAAGAGGAGACGGTGGCGCGAGCCGTGGCTTTTGCGGACGCCAGCCCCATCCCCGGGCCCGAGCGCCTGTATCACAACGTCTACGTGGAATAGCGACGGCGATGGCGCAACGTAACCAACCCATGCGCGAGGCCTTGCGCAGCGCTTTGTTGGAAGAGATGCGGCGCGATGAGCGCGTTTTCGTGATGGGCGAGGAAGTGGGCGAATGGCAGGGCACGCACCGTATCACGCGCGGTTTCCTGCAGGAATTCGGCGAGCGCCGCGTGCGCGATACGCCGATCAGCGAGATGGCGATTGCCGGCGCGGCCGTTGGCGCCGCTATGAATGGCCTGCGCCCCGTCGCCGAAATGATGACCATTAATTTCGCTTTCCTGGCGCTGGATGCGATCGTCAACCACGCCGCGAAGATCCGTTATATGTTCGACGGAGAATTTGAAGTGCCGCTCGTCATCCGTGCCGCCAGTGGCTGGGGTGACCAGGCGACTGCCACGCATTCGCACGCGCCAGAGCCGATTTTCGCGCATTTCCCCGGCCTCTATGTCGCCTGCCCCGCCACCCCAGCCGACGCCAAAGGCATGTTGAAGACGGCCATCCGCGACCCGAATCCGGTGCTTTTCAGCGAGAGCATCGCCCTTTACTCGCGTCCGGGGCCGGTGCCGAATGACGAAGATTACACGCTACCCATTGGCCAGGCGGATGTGAAGCGCGAAGGGAGCGACGTAACGCTGGTCAGCTTCGCGGCGGGCGTGCATTGGTGCCTGCGCGCCGCGAAGGAGCTCAGCGAAGAAGGCATCGAGTGCGAGGTGGTCGACTTGCGCTGGTTGCGGCCCCTGGATATGGAAACGGTCATCGCGAGCTTCCAAAAGACGAATCGGTGCGTCGTCGTCGAGGAATCGCTGCCGATGTATAGTGTGGGCAGCGAAATCGCCGCGCAATTGCAGGAACGCGCCTTCGATTATATGGATGCGCCGGTGCTGCGCGTCTCGGCGGCGGATGTGCCCTTGCCCTTCGCGCGCGAATTGGAATTATTGGCGTTGCCGAACGCGAGCAAGGTGGTTGCGGCCGTCAAGGAGGTATTGCGATGAGCGCGCCCATCATACTTTCGGTGGCTGGCATCCTGCTGAATTGGCTGGTTGAAGTCGGCGATTCGGTGCAGGCAGGCGATGTCGTGGCGGAAATCGAAGCCGATAAGGCGACAGTGGAAATCGAGGCGCCGGCGAGCGGGTTGCTGAGCGCGCAGGCGGCTGGCCCGGGCGATGAATTGGTGGAAGGGGCCACGATCGGGATGATCACCGCTGCAGGTGAAACGACTGCACCCGCAACGCCCGATCCTGTGCCTGTCGTGAGCGAAGAAAAGGTATTCCCTGCGCCAGCGCCAACCGTAGATCTTCCAGCGGCCGGTGCGCGTTTGCCCACTGGTGTTAGGGCTAGCCCACTCGCGCGGAAGCTGGCGGCGGAACGGGGTATCGATATCTCGCGGGTGAGTGGCAGCGGCATCGGTGGGCGCATCGTTAGGGCCGATGTCGAAAGTTACCAGGCGGCTGGGCCCGCTTCTACAGCGCCAGTCGCGACCGGCCCGGATTATGAGGATCTACCGCTCGGTCGCATGCGGCAGCGCATCGGTGAAGGCACGGCCCGTTCCAAGCGGGAGGCACCGCACTTTTACGTGACGGTGGAGGTCGATGTCGAATCGTTGCTGGCTTTGCGCGCGCAATGGAACGACAGCCAGCCACCTGTGCAAAAACTATCCGTGAATGATTTGCTGGTGAAGGCGGCCGCGTTGGCCCTGCGCGATTTCCCGAATCTCAACACACATTACGTGGATGGCCAATTGCGTCGCTACCAGCGCCGAAATATCGGCATCTCCGTCGCGCTGGAAGGAGGCGGGCTCATCAATGTGGTTGCCAGGGACGCGGACGAGCGGTCCATCGGCGAGCTCGCGGAAGCGAATCGTGAGATGATCATGCGCGCACGGGGGGGGCGCATTCGCCCTAGTGATATTCAGGGCGCGACCTTCACCATCAGCAACCTCGGTCCTTATGGCGTGTTGGAATTCAGCGCCATCATCGACACACCGCAGGCGGCCATCCTGGCCGTGAGCGACGCGCAGCGGATGGCCATCGTCCGTGAAGATGGCAGTTTGGGCGTTGGCACGCGCATGCGTATGACCATCAGCGTCGATCACCGCGTAAGTGATGGCGCTGAGGCGGCACGCTATATGCAACAATTGCAGCAGCTGCTAGAATCCCCGATGCCGCTCTTCTTGCCGGCTCAGTCATGATGTCCTCTAGAACGATAAAAGGAGAATTACCTTGGCACGCTTACTACCTTTCCTAGTTAGCGCGTTGCTGGTCTCCAGCCTGGCGGCCTGTGGAGGCAGCGGTTCCGATGGTGAACCCACCGAAGTGGCCGTTTTCAGCAACGCCGTCCCCTTGCCTGATTACGAAGGGGAGGAGGGCTTCGTCTTGCAAATTGCCGGCGGCGCGGAACCAACTACGTTGAGCAGCGATAGCGGTGCTACCGTCCTCACGAATCTCGACGCTGAGAACGCGCAAACTGGCACGCCGATGGCGCAGTTCGTCTTCGCGCAAGGTGATGATGCCATGCTCACGCTCTATTTGCCCCTCGGTTTGGAGGCGGTCCCTTACCCCTTGCGCAGCTGGGAAGCGCTAGATTCCTCAGTTACGACCGTCTTCGCCTCGGTGCAATATGGCGGACAGGAATTCACGAGCAACCTGCTTGGCACACTGCGGGTGAGCGAAGTCGGTGATGGGAAGATCAGCGCGACCTTCTATTTTGACGGGCAGCAGGAGGAAGGCGGCGCTCGCGTCACCGTAGCTGGCGACTTCCGCGGCTTGAGCTACCCCGGCACGGAGTAAGGTTCTATTCGGTTAGGTCGCGATGGAATTGACGATGTTGTTGATGATTTCTCTAATGGTCGGCCCGAGCAACACGAGGATGACTATGACGACCACGGCCACTAGCACGAGGATGAGGGCGTATTCCAGCAGGCTCTGACCGGAATCTTCTGGCTTGGGTGGCATGGCGGGCATCTCTCGCTCGCTTAGCGACGATTCGTGGGGCGCAGTATAGCGTTTCGTTTCCAGCGTTGCAACGACTGCTGCTGCCCCATTATCGTCGCTGGGGAGCTCATATAGATGCTCAATGAGTGAGGCTAACGCTGCCATTGTCCCTGCGTCTGTGGGCGCATGGCTGTTGCGCCAGGTGCTCAGCATGTCTCGCAAATTCAATACTTGCGCCTGGAAAGCGGCGCGCGCATGAGGATTGCCGCTGCGCAGTAATGACGGCAGCTCGCGCTGGAAGCTGAAGGACAGCCAGCGCAGGGCAGTAGTTGGGAGCAGCTCACGGCCGTCGTAACGGAGACGAACGCTCGTTTCAGGCGGATGTTGTTTCAGGGAGGTGATGAACGCGCGCAGGAGCCGTTCCGCTTCCTCTAGCCAATCCCAATGTAAAGCCAGAGTCGTACGCGGGACTTTTTCCCCGCGCCAGGTGAGGCGGAGCGCGAGCCAAAAACGCTGGAGATGCCGCAAGAACCGCACGCGATCAGGCAATCGTGGTGCCGAGCGCGAAGCCGATCACGCGCGGCCGCGCTGGCGCAAATAGACCGCGCCGATGCCCAACAAGAGCGCGCCCTGCAATCCCAGCGCGATGATCAAAGCGATGATGATCGAGCGGCGCTGGTTATTGCTCGCAGCGGCGGCGCTGGTGACGGGCGGTGGCGGCGTAGCGCTGGCGATTTCCAGCACGCGCGGCCCGCCGATCAACACGGTCGGACGCGGCGTGGAAGTGGGCGCAGGCGTGACGGTCGATCGCGCAGCGGCAATGGTTGGTGGGCTGGCGGCCACGGCGGCGGTTGCGCTTGGCGCGGCTGTTGCATCGGCCGGCGCGGGTGTCCAGGTGCCGTCATAGGGAGGGATGCGGACAATATCACCGACCGCGAGCGAATAGCGGTCAATATCGTTGATCGCCTCCATCGTCAAGACGACATCCCAGGTACGATAGCCATACTGTAGGGCCAAATCGCCGAGGGTTTCGCCAGGTTGGATGCGATGCAAGATATAGCCGTGCTCGTCTTGCCCGACGAGACCGCTGGGCACATTGGGCTCCACCGCAGCGTCAGAGCTCGCGCTGGGCGCCTCCCCGCTGACCGGAGGTGGCACTGCACCACTCAAATTGCCCAGTACCATCACGTAGGCCTTGCGCCCCCCTTCGCTATAGGAGGCGATGCCGACCTGCTCATAAGCAGGGTAGATGAGCCAGGGATAATGATTCGGCGAGTTGAGCCAGAAATTCCAGGCAGGGATATGGCTGGTGTTGGGGCTCATATAGATGACTTCGGAGACCCAGGGCGAGCCAAAACCAGCGGCGGCGGCGCGGCCGCGGGGAGCGCTGCCATCGTGCGTATGCTGGATTTGGCCGGTCTGCGCCATCCAGCGCGCCTGTTCGGCGGCGGCGGCGCGGAGCGATTCGTTTTGTGTAACCCGCTGCACACCGTTTCGCGCTCGCAACTCGTTGAGCAGCGAGAAGAGCGCTGCTTCGTTCCCCTGGGAATGAGCGATCGGCGCGGCGGGCAGGGAATGGATTGCCATCAACAACAAGAAGATGAAGAGTGCGCGATTCATGGCGCGATTGTAACACAGGCGTCTCCATACACTGGTACGCGCTACAATGCGTTTGATGGAATATCTGCCCGTGGTGGTTGGCAGTTACCTGCTCGGTGCCCTCCCCAGCGCCTACCTGGTTGGCCGGGCGCGCGGCGTAGATATTTTCGCCATCGGCAGCGGCAATATGGGCGCCACCAACGTCGCGCGCGCTCTCGGTACGGGTTGGGGCGTCTTCGTTGCGCTCATGGATGTGGCGAAAGGGACGTTGGCCGTTTGGCTGGCGGGTAGAATCGGCGGCTCCGAGGCGCAGGTGCTGGCGGCGATCTACGTCGTGTTGGGCCACAATTGGTCGCTGTTGGCGGCGTTGGCGACGGGGAAACTGCGCGGCGGCAAAGGGGCGGCGACCAGCTTCGGAGCTTTGTTGGCTTTCGCGCCGGCGGCGCTCCTCATCGTCCTCATGCTATTGGCGGTCTTGCTCCTGGCGATTACGCGCTGGAGCTCTTTCGCGATGTTGGTTTGTTACATCTTAGGCGCGGCAGCGATCCTGGTGCTGGCGGTCGCTGGCACAATGCATGAGAACTGGTTGTTCTTCCCAATCGCGCTCTTGCCTATCACGCTTTATCGATATCGCGGCAATATCCAGCGGTTATGGGCGGGGGAGGAGCGGCGCATCGGCGAGCGGCTCCGAGTTTAATTCGCGTGGTTGTTCACGCTCTAATTTTCTGGTAGAGGACAATTGGCAATTGTTTCCAGGGTATCTTGGCGTATCCAGCCGGAGTATGTGTTGCTACCTACTTGCCAAACCACTTGCAACCAGTACAAGGGGAAGTCAGATACGCCTTGCTCGAGGGCAAAGACTTCCAACCCCTCGCCGCCTGGAATCTGCGCTTTGTCGTTCCTTGTGAGAGCGTTCGGTTCGGTGCGCAGGTTGGCGAAGGGTTCTCTGACACGCACGCGGCAAAGAACCGGTAGCGGCGTGAGGGTGGGTGTGGGCGTGAGGGTGGGTGTGGGCGTGAGGGTGGGTGTGGGTGTGAGGGTGGGTGTGGGTGTGTCGCTTGGAGTAGGAGTGATGGTCGGCGTGGGCGTGGAACTGGGGGTGAAGGTGTGCGTTGGCGTCAAGGTGTTGGTCGGAGTGGGTGTGTTGCTGGCGGTCGGTGTGATGGTTGGCGTATGGCTCGGGGTATAGGTGTGCGTCGGTGTGAAGGTTCGTGTTGGTGTAAAGGTATGTGTCGGCGTTAGCGTGGGCGTGGGCGTGTAGGTCAAAGTGGGGGTGGGTGTTTCGGTCGGTGGTGGCGGGAAGAGTACCGGTTGCCAGCTCGGTCGCGCGTATAGGATGCCGGCGCCGATCAGGATAATGATGCCACCCGTCACGGCTGCGGAAAGCAATTGCCGGATTTGGCGCCGCCGTTTGATGCCGGCCTCCAGCCGCGCGATATCTCCCGCCCGCCCGAGCGGCGCAAAGATTTCGTCGTGCAACGCTTCCAGCAAGTCGCGGGTCATTTGCATCTGACCGCCGGCCAGGGACGCGTCAGCCATAGAAAGCAATTCGGCGAAAAGCGAGCGAAGGTTGGCTCGATAACGCTCGTCTTCGGTAAATGGGCGTAAATTGGCCAGCGAATGAAGCGCTTCCGCCAGAGCCGCCCCTCCGCCATCGTCAAGTAATTGTTCTATTTCTGCCAAAGCGCCGCTGGCCCGTTCGGCAGCGGCGGCGGCTTCGCGTGCGCGCGCGGCCGCAGTGGGATATTCGGCCGCCTCTGGCATCAGCTGGCGCGCGTGTTCAATATAGCGCGCAGCTTCGTGGATGCGGGACAAGCGATCAGGTAAGGTACGAGCGCCCTCGGCGCTCGCGAGCAAATTCTGCGCCTGCTCGGCTAGGCCTGCGGCCAATTTCACCCGCCGATCCGCCAATTGCGCTGCCAATTGCTCGAGGCGGGCGCTGCCGGGCAGCCGTTTGCGAGCCAATCGCAACGTCTCGCCGCTCCGTTCCAGCGCCAGGAACTGATCAGCTGCGCTTTCGTTGCTGGCGGCTAGGCTGTCACGGATGGAGGTTACGGCCTGTTGCAACTCGCGGATATGGCGGCGGCGTTCTTCGATTTGAGGGTCGCCCGGGACGACTCGTAGCGCGCTTTCGTATTGAGTGAGGGCCGCCTCCCATTTGTCTTCGGTCAGGCGCTGGTCGCCGCTCAGGAGCATTTCACGAGCAAGGGCGAGGTCCTCGATTTCCAACTGGGCTTGCTCGGCCTCGCGCCAACGGGTGATACCTGCCTGCTGTGCGAGTACTTGCGCGTCGCGGAAGTGATGTTTCGCTTCTAGGTAATTGCCAGCGCGGGCGAGGGATTTTGCGCGGTTATAGGCGACGCGAGCGTCAAAGGGGATGAGGTGGTCCGGCACGTCGCCACGCAACAAGCCCTCCTCAGCCTTCTGGCGGTAATCCCTCACCGTGGCTTGAGTCGAGTGGTGATGGAGGATGCGGTTGGCGATGTCGATCGCCTCGCGATACTCACCGCCATAATATGCGCGCGAGAGTTCGGCGAGTAGTGTTTGTAACTCCTTGTCGCTGAGGGGTAGGATGCTCGTCGGCGGATCGGTGGTCATGAATTCATCAACTGGTGTAGCATCCGGTTGCGCATCCAGCACCGTTGTCATTTTCGTTTTGCTTGGCGGCTCGGAGGGAGGTGGCGTGGGCGCAAAACGCGCTTCAATTTCGGTGACGCTGGCAGCGAGGACATCGCTCTGTTTGGCGAGGCGCGTCAGGAGCGGTGCTACTTCGCTCATCGCCGCGCCGAGGGTCAACGCTTCGGCGAGGATTGCCAGCGCGTCTTCGCGCTCACTATCGTCGCCGGCGAATTCGATGCGGATCTTGGCGCGGCGCAGCAAACCACGGACGCGTACCGAATGAGCGCCGCTCAATTCTTCATCAGCCCTTGGCTCATGGTCACGCTTTTCTTTCGAATCCACAGAGGAATTCTAGCGCGCCGCATTCGGGTTGCCAAGCAGGTGCTGGCGGCAAGCGAATGACCTTTCAAAAGCTCGAGTTGGTATGCTACAATCGCTATCATTCGCGAATGGGCGCTGGGCGATGGTGCAGGTCAAATACAAGTATATCCTGGCATTGCAATTCGATATCCGGCCGGAGGCGGTGCAGGGGTATTACCGCTACGTCTTGCAGGAATTTGTGCCGAGCATGCAGAAGATGGGCTTACCAATGCGCGCCGCCTGGCATACCGCATATGGTGAATACCCGATGCGTCAGCTGGATTTTCTGGCTGAAGATCTGAATACCATCCGTTCCCTGCTCGCGGATGGTGATTGGAAACGCCTCGAGAGTGGTTTGCAAGAATACATCACCCATTATCAGCACAAGGTGATGGATTTCGACGAAACGCGCTTCCAGTGGTGATGCAGCGAGCTTTGAAGTCCGTTGCCAAGCGCGAGGGCTGATGGGGGGCAAGCTTGGCAGACTACGAAGCGCTGGTCGGCTATGTGCATGTCGTGAGCGGGCGCGCGTTGGTCTCGCCGCCGCCGGGCGCGTTGGCGGAAGCTGCACCAGCGACCACCACTCGCGGGCGCGAAAATGATACCTTTCTGGCGCTGGCGTTGCCGGGCAAAGGAAACCTCGCCCCGCTAGATTTCTACGATCAGCTCATACAACTAGCCAGCGAATTGTATTTTCACACGGCGGGTAGCGGCGTAACGGCTGGCTTGCGTGAGCTTTTTCATTCGCTGAATCGCGACTTATACGAGCACAACCTCGCGAGCGGATTTCGTTATGAGGTCAATCTGATCAGCGCTGTCTTGCGTCACAACGAGTTGATCCTTGGGCGCATTGGGCAGGCGGTGGCCGTGTACCAACACGGTGGCCAAACGAGTCGCTTCCCTACGGATTTCCTCAACCCAACGGAGATGAAGCGCGTGCCGATGGGCGCGCACCCGGTCGCCGATATGCGCATGACGCGTTTCCCTGTGGTCGAAAGCGGGCGATTGCTGCTTGGCGGTAGCGGGTTGACGTCTTTGAAACCATCTACCGTCCGCGCCGCGCTTCAGGAGCCGGAACTTTCGGCCACGCTGCACGCATTGCAACGGGACGCGCCGGCGCAATTGAGCATTCAGGGCAGCGAATTCCTGGTGCCGGAAGCGGGTACACTGCCCGATGTACCCCTTCACCGTTCAAGCGTGGAAGCGCCCATGCCCTCGCTCGACGCGGCGCCGGCCAGCTTGCCTCTTGAGCAGCCGGCACGACGTGGGATGGCGACAGGCTTGCGGCGGATGGCTTCTGTCTTTCGCTTTGGCGGCCAGGTGACGGAGCGTGCCCTCGGTCAGCCAGAAACAGAGGCCGATAGCTGGTTATCCTTCACCACGGCGGCGCTGGCGGTTTTCATTGTGCCGGTTTCTGTTGTCTTGCTCATTTTCCTGCTCTGGTTTTCTGGCACGAATCGCAGCGCGCTGGAAATCTGTTTGGAGGACGCTGGCAACATCTATGAAGTCGCCAGGCGCGTGGAGTCCAGCGACATCAACGCCTGGCGAACCGCCTGGCAAGCCCTGCTCGATACTGTGGGGGATTGCGAGCCGGTCGGCGAGGGTGACGACACGCTCGAACATTATCGCGATGAAGCGCAATCACATCTGGACGTGCTGAATTACGTCTCGCGTCAGGAGACGCAGCTGCTCGCTTCGCTCCCCAACGCGCGCCTGACTGATATCGTTCTTCGCAACCGCAACCTTTTCGTGCTCGATAGCCAATCGGACACGCAGGTCTACCACATGACGCTCAGCGAAGATGGTCGCTCGATCACTGGTAGTCCAGAGCCATTGCCTTACTTGCGCGGCAAGGCAGGCATCGGTGACCGAACGCTCGGGCGGGTCATCGATATCGATTGGTCCGAAGAGGCGCTGGGCTTTGGCAACGAGAATGTCATTGTCGGCCTGGATGAGAACGGCCTGTTGGTCGATTGCCTGCTCTCTTTCCTTAGCCAATGCCAGGCACAACAGCTCCAGCGCGCCGACCAGTGGCAGGCGCCCACCTCGATGTACATTTGGGATGGGCGGCTCTATATCCTCGACCCACCGCTCTTTCAGATTTGGCGCTACGAGCCCTCCGGTGGCGCTTATCACGATGTGCCGACGGAGTATTTCACGGGGCAGGGCTTACCCAATATTGACGAAGCGGTGGATTTCGAGATCACGAATACCGGTGACTTGTTCATCCAGCGCTCGGATGGTGTGTTGCAGAAATATCGCGGCGGTATCGAGCAGAGCTTCGGCTTGTTGGCTTTCCCGCGTCTCCCGAGCAGCGCCGATGGGCTCTTCATCGATGAATCGAGTCTGGATTCGGCAATTTACGTCGCCGATTCGGGTTCGCGCTCGGTGGTTAAGATGTCACTGGGGGGCTCTTTCATCGCTGATTTCCGTCTCTCTCAAGAGCGAGCGCTGGCTGAGTTAAAGGATGTGGTGGTAGACGCGCGTCTTGGATTGATCTACGCTATCACCGGCAACGCCATCTACGTCTTCCCTAGCTCATGAGTCGTCTGCCGGCCTGGGCTTTCGTGTTGGGTCTGCTTTTTTTCGTCCTGGGCACGGCCGTGAGTGCCACGGCACTCTACCGCGTTGCGCACCAATTGGCGCTGGATACAGGCGCGGCGGGACTCGATTTGCCTGGAGTGAGCGAGCTGGTCGCTCTATCCGGCGCACGCGCTGCGGCGTCGACAGTGCCCACCGCCACTGCCACGGCCATATCCAGTACCGCGGTAGCAGTCGCGAGCAACCCGGCTGCCGATGCCACTGCGGCAGTCGTGAGCAGTCCGGTCGCCACTGCCGTGCCCATCTCCACTACGGAGCGCGAAGTGTCGGGTTCCAGCTGGGAAGACCCACGGCGCATCACCATCCTGCTGATGGGCATCGACGAGCGCAGTGCAGTAAACGCCATCCCCTCGCCGAATACAGATTCGATGATGCTCATCACGGTGGATCCTGCGCGGAAGACGGCGGCGGTGCTCTCGTTGCCACGCGATTTGTGGGTGGCGATCCCTGGTTTTTCCAACGGACGAATCAATACCGCCTATAAATTGGGCGTGGCAGGCAATTACCCAGGTGGTGGCCCGGGTTTGGCGAAGGATACGGTCGCGCAGAATCTGGGCATCGTCATCGATTATCACATGCGCGTAAATTTCGTCGCTTTTGAAGAGACGGTGGATGCCATATTCCCAAGTGGCGTGCGAATTTGCGTCGAAGAGGAGATTCACGATCCCGATTACCCCGACGCAGGTTACGGCACGATTGACGTGTATTTCCCTGAGGGTTGCCAGCGTCTCGGTGGCCAAGAATTGTTGCAATACGCGCGTACGCGGGCGACATACGATGGCGATTTTGGCCGGTCTGGACGGCAGCAACAGGTGCTGAAGGCAATGCAAAGCGAAGTTGGTTCGCTGGGTGGCATGGTCAACCTCATCGTGCAACTGCCGGCGCTCTGGCCGAAATTGGCTGATCATTTCGAGACGAATTTGACCTTCGAAGAAATCCGCAGCTTGTTGACCCTGGCGGGTGAATTGAGCGCGGCGGACGTGAATTACGATATCATCGACCAACGTTACGTGGAATTCGGCACGACAGCCAATGGCGAACAGGTGCTCATCCCGCGGCAGAATGATCTCAGCCAGTTGGCAGATGACCTGTTGAACCCTCAGCGGCGCTATTCGCTCGACGAATTGAGGATACGTGCAGGGGAGGAGTCAGCTCAGGTCGTCATCATGAATGGCGCCGGTATTGAAGGTCTGGCAGCGGCGGTGAGCAATTACCTCGGTCAGCAGGGCCTGGCCATCTATACAATTGGCAACGCGCCGCAGCAAGATTACGAGCGGTCGGCCATACATGATAACGGCACGGCACCCTGGACGGCGCGGTATATCGCCGCGCTATTTGGGTGGGGCGAAGAACGTATCGCACCCCGCGAAGGCGCTCTGAGCGGGGGCGATGTTACTGTGCTGGCTGGCGCGGATATAGAAGCCCTTCTATATGAATATGAAGCGCGCAGGCAGTCATCTGAGGCGGAATAGAGAACATAAGGTGGAATGATGGATTTCCGAGAACAACGCGCGCTCGTCACCGGCGCTTCTCGCGGCATTGGGCGTGCATGCGCGCGTCTCTTTGCCGAACGCGGCGCGCAGGTGGCCGTGCATTATCATCGTGACGCGGAAGCGGCGGCGGAAACCCTTGCCAGCCTGGCGGGTAAGGGACATTTCGCATTGCGCGCCGATATTGGCGATCCAACGGAGGCGCCGCGCTTGATCGGCGAATGCGAGGCGCAGCTGGGCGGGCTGGATATCCTCGTGAATAATGCCGGCATTTGGCGCGAACACGTGGTTGACGAGGTGGATTATGAGAGCTGGCAATCAGCCTGGCGCGATATATTGGCGCTGAATTTGTTGGGCATCGCCAATCTCTGCCACGCGGCGGTACCGGGGATGTTGCGACGCGGTGGGGGACGGATCGTGAACGTTTCCTCGCGCGGGGCGTTCCGAGGCGAGCCCACATCGCCGGCGTATGGCGCCAGTAAGGCGGGCTTGAACGCGTTGAGCCAATCGCTGGCCATTTACCTGGCACCGAAAGACATCTTCGTCGGTGTTGTGGCGCCGGGATGGGTGGAAACGGATATGGCGGCGGCGACTTTGGCAGGCCCCGGGGGCGATGCGCTCCGCGCGCAATCTCCACTCGGTCGGGTCGCGCGGCCGGAAGAGGTTGCATATGCTGTCTGCTTCATGGCCGCGCCCGGCTCCGCCTTCAGCACCGGCGCGATTCTGGACGTGAATGGCGCGAGCTACCTGCGCTCTTAGCGGCCGGGCGGCGCTGGCCTATACTGACTAGCAAGTAAAATTGAGCAAAGTGTACGCATGTCCACTAACCGCCCTGGTGGCCAGTTGAGGGCGACCGACCGCTACGGCGCCGACCAACGCGGCCACGAGCGCGTTCGTTCCGTGCTGCTCGCCACATCTGAAGCCTATGGCTACCAGCCCATCGGTGTGCCCGTCGTGGAACAGAGCGACCTCTACTTGCTCAAGGCGGGCGAAACCATCGCCGCTCAGCTGTGTGAACTGGTGTCGCGTAAACGGCTCAGCCTGCGGCCGGAGCACACGGCCTCTGTCGTGCGCGCATATGTGGAAAGCCTGCGCAAAGAGCCATTGCCATTGCGCCTTTCGTACGCGGGGCCGGTGTTCCGTTGGTTAGGAGGAATGGCGGCGCCGCGGCAATATCATGAAATGGGTGTCGAACTATTGGGGCTCGGCGGTTTGGCGGGCGACGCGGAGTTGCTGGCCCTCGCCAGCCGTTCGTTGGTGGCTCTAGGCCTGCGCGAATTCCAACCACGCATCGGGCAGGTGGGCATTATGCAGCATTACCTCGATTCGCTGGGTTTGGATCGACGGCTGAGCGCGTTCCTGCTCGCCCACCGCGAGATTTTGCGGGACGAAGGTAGCACGGCGATGCTGGAATTGTTGCGCGAACGACTGCCGGAATTCCGCGATGCAGCAGTAGAGACGAACGGATTGGGAAAGCGGCGTCAATTGCGCGATTTGCTCGCCCCGCTGGCGGATGAGGATGCGCACGCCGTGTTGCGAGATTTCCTCTCACTCACGCAGTTGGCTGAAGTGGACGATGGCGCGCCGGATGACGACGATATCGAACGCTTGCTGGCAAAATTGCAACGGGCCGATTCTTCATCGCAGCTGCGGCAGGCAATTCGCTTCATCGAGGAATTGGTGCAACTCGCGGGCGAACCGGTCCCAGTGATTGCTGAGGCGCGCCAATTATTGCGGCGGTACGATCAAGACACGGCAGCTCTGGCAGAATTGGAGGCCCTTCTGGCCAGTTTGGAGGCGGCGGAGGTAGGGGCCGGCGCCGGCTGGCAGCTGGACCTCGGTTTGAGCCGCGGATTGCATTATTACAGCGGCATGATTTTTGAGATGTTCCATGGTGAGGGTGATGGAGCGACGCGCGTCGGCGGTGGCGGGCGTTACGACGGGCTGATCGAGCTATTCGGAGGTCCATCCACGCCAGCTTGCGGCTTTTCCTTTGGGTTGGAACGTTTGGTAGCGGCGCAGTTTCGGGAAGGCGCGCGTGAAGATGCGGCGCCGGCGCCCCACACTCTCGTTGCATCGGCAGAGGAATGGGCGATGGCTTTCCTTTGGGCAGAAAAGCTGCGCGCCGCCGGCTGCGCGGTCGCCATGGTAGCGGCTGATTCTGCGGTGGAATCGGCGCGCGCCATTCGTTATATCGATGGCGAAGGGCCAGCATTCCATTGGCTCGTGGATGGCGAAAGGGCGGAAGCGCTCGGTTGGAAAGAGACCCTAGCGCGGCTTGCGGCGGATGGAAGTCAAGCTGATGGCTGAGCTACTGCGCCTGGCCCTGCCGAATAAGGGCATCATGGAGGTGGGGGCGGTGGCTTGCCTGGCGCGAGCTGGCTTTCCCATCGAGCGAGCTAACGCGCGTCAATACACCGGACGGTTGCCCACGCTGCCGGGCGTCGAGCTGCATTTTCAGCGCAACGCCGACATGTATGACAAGCTGGAAGCGGGGCAGTTGGACGTTGCCATCACTGGCTATAACAATTTCATCGAGGCGCACGCGGCGGATGATCAGGTCTTGGTGGTGGAGGAGCGGCTGGGATTCGGCGCTTGTGAGCTGGTATTGGCCGTGCCGGAGCGCTGGCTGGATATCGTCACGATTGGTGACCTGGCCGAGTTGGCGACGCGCCGCAAAGCGCAACATCGGCCGCTGCGCATCGCCACCAAATACACGAACACCACGCGCGCCTGGTTGCACCAACGCGGTATCACCCAATGCCTGTTGGTGGAGGCGAGCGGCGCCCTCGAAGCGGCGCCGGGGTTGGGTTATGCCGATTGCATCGTAGACTTGACGGCCAGCGGCATTACGTTGCGCGAAAACCGGCTGAAGCGCATCCGCGGCGGACAGTTGCTGCGCTCCGAAGGTTGCCTACTGGCCAGCCGCGCACAATTGCGGGCGGCTCCGGCAAAGCTCGAGACGCTGGCCATATTGCTGGAAGGCATCATATCGACGCGGCGGGCGGCTGCTTGCTGTTGTCTGCAAGCGTCTTTGCCCAGCCCGGGGAATTTGCTCACGAATTACCCGGCAGCCAGTCTCGTTGAGGCGAGGGGGGCGAATGGGCAGCGCTTTTTGGCGAGAATCATCGTACCTGTGCGCGAGAAATGGAAAGCGATCCAGCAGCTGCGAGAATTAGGCGCGCAAGAAATCCATGAGCAGCGCCTGGATGCGATCTATGATCCGGCGGAATCGGCGCTTGATCGGCTGAACGCCATTGTCTCGGCGCCCTAACTTTCCACGCGCACGGTTTCTTCGTCGGCCGCCTCGATAGTGGCGGCCACCGTCATGCTTAAATATCCAATTTGCTGGCGCGCGCTCGCATCTGGGTTATCAGCGGCCGAAGTAATAATACTCCAAGATTTTGCGGAACAGCGGCGCCGCCACGACGGAGCCTTCGCCGCTGTTCTCGACCATCACGGCGACGACGATTTCCGGCTCATCGGCGGGCGCATAGCCGACGAACCAGGCGTGCGGCAGCCAATCGCCGCCTGGGCGCAGGTCTTGGGCGGTGCCCGTCTTGCCGCAGACGCCGCGCGCCAACAAGGGTGAGCCGCTGAATGCCCTCAGCGCCGTGCCATACCAGACATCGGCCACATCGCAAAGTGAATATTGCAGACGCTCCAAGACGGCCGGTTTGATAGCCAGATCCGCTTGGACATTCGGCTCCATTTGGTAGCTGGGCTCGTCGCCGGGGAGACCGGATTTCCAGACGAGCTGCGGTTGCAGGAGCTTACCGCCGTTAGCGAAGACGGCGTACATGCGCGCGATTTGCAGGGGCGTGATGCTCACAAAGCCCTGGCCGATGGCCATGCTGACAGCGTCGCTGAAAGTCCAGACGTAACCGCGTTGGCTGCGCACCGTATTCGGATCGCCGATGGCGCCAGCGGTTTCGCCGATGGCGCTGATGCCAGTCTCGTTGCCTAGGCCAAGGCGGCGCGCGTATTCTGGCAGGCGGAACGGATCAGCCTGGTTGAGGTCAAAGCCGCTCTCGTAGAAATAAGGGTTGCAACTTTGCGGGATGGCCGTATAGGTGTTCACCCAGTTGTGCCCTTCCGGAAGCCAGTCGGTGCGGACGATGCCCTCTTGTGGGCGCGACCAACTGCCACTACAGAAATAGGTACGATCCAGCGAGTACAGCCCGCTATCCAGCGCCGCGATATAGGTTACCGGTTTGAAGATGGAGCCGGCTGGATAAACGCCTTGTGTGACGCGGTTGAACTCGGGCCGGCGGGGGTCCCGCAATTCGTCGAGCGCCGCGGCCAGCGTTTCTGAATCGAGGTTGGGATCCGGTGTGAGGGCGTTGAGATCAAAATCCGGGTAACTGACGAGGGCGTGGATGGCGCCGCTATTCACGTCCATGACAATGGCGGCTGCGCCGGCAGAACCCTCGTCGATGCTGCCACTCTCGTAGGCATGGTGCAAGACCTGGCGGACGTAGGATTGCACATCCGGTTGGATGGTGAGCCAGACGCTTTGCGCGGGGGTGGGGCCTTGGGCGGAGAGGGTGCGGAGCGTCTTTCCGGCTGCGGAGACGATGCGCAATTCGCCGCCGGCTTGGCCGCGTAGCGTCTCATCCCAACTGGCTTCAACGCCCAATCGGCCGACGATGCTATCCGCATCCAAGCCGCGCAGGGCCAGTTCGTCCAGCTCGTCGACGCGCGGCAGGCCTATGTAGCCGACGATGTGCGGCGCCAGCCGGCCATTTGGGTAGCGGCGTGTGCTTTGCGAGCTGAGGGTAGCGGCGCAATCGGAGGCGAGCGTTTCGTCGATGGCGGCCTGCTTATTGATGTAAAGCTGGCTGGCGATACTACCGATTTCCAACAGCCAATCGACGGGTGTGCGGGTGATTTGCGCGCGCATGCTTTCCACATCGCGATCTGTAATCAAGGCCAGCGCAGCCAGGCAATTCTCAAGGTCCGGGATGCGTTGCGGCACGAGGTTGACCAAGACACGGGCGCCGCTCTGGTCGGCGAGGGGGCTGCCATCGCGCGCGTAAATATTCAGGCGCCCGGTGTCACTGGTGAGGAGCTGGAGCGATGCACCGTCGTCCATCTCGGCGAAAATAAGCCCCGGCCGCCATTCGATATCCCAGCGGCCATCAGCGGCGCGAACCAGAGTGAGGTTTCTTTCGTCATCGCTGAAGCTACCCACCAAATTGGTGTGGAAGGTGGCGCTGTAAAGGGCGACGAGAGCATCGGCACGCGTTTCATGTGGCGCCATCGCCAGCAGTTGGTATTCGATCGATTGCAGGGTGAGGGCGCGTGCGGTATCCAGATATTGGTTGCGGAAGGTGGTGAAGGGCAGGTTATCGCTAACGCTGGGCGCCAGCAATGCGTACATCGCAATGTAATCGGCGTCTTGCCAGGCATCCAGGTAGCCGGCGAGGGTTTGCTGGGCGGCATCATAATCTAGCGCGAGGGAGTTGGAGATGGCGGCAGCCGGCGCGTCCGTTTGTGGGCGGGGTAGGAGCGGCTCGTCGGCCAACGATGAACAAGCTGCCAGCAGCGCCAATAGCAAAGTGAGGCAGGGAAGAAATCGACGGCAACCTTGCGACATGCATTAGCCCCTAGGGAACGAGCATATTGTACGGCGAAGCAGCGCAGTCTGCCCTGCATAACCGATTGTGGATGTGCTATCATCAGCGCCAATAGAGAACGGGGCAACAGATGCCATTCATCCTATTCTTGGTGGGTGTGCCAATGGTCGTGCTGGGTCGCTTGCGATTCGGAAGCTTCTCGCAGAGTGGACCGGAAGTGCGCGCTGCTGGCGTTTTGTTGATGTTGCCATTCGCTGCTTCTTTGCTTTTTTCTGTTTTGCTGATGCCGATCAGCGTGAATTGGACGGCAGAATCACGTCGCAGTTTTGTGAATTTGCTCAGCTGGGCGCAGTTGGTGGGACAGGTCGGAGCGATGTTGGCTGCTTGGTTGGTATTGCGCAAGGGCAACAAAAGCGGGTCAGCGGCTCCACTAGCAGGGACTGGCATTTTGCGTCAACTGGAACGGCTGAGTGAAGTGGCACGTCGGGAAGTGCAGGCGCGTCCCTCCCAGCAACGCCAGATCCATCCGAACGTCACCAATTTCCCCAGCGTGATGAATACGCGCCAGGCGGCCGCTTATTTGCAAGTGCCCGAGCAGACCGTCCTCGAGCTCATCGCCAGTGGCAAGCTCATCGCCGCTCGCATCAACCATCGTTACACCATCGCCCGCAGTGTGCTAGACGAATATCGAAACAGCCAGGGCGCGACGAGCTGAGCAGCGCGTCGGCCCGCGACGAGCGGGCCAGCGCCTCGCCGACACTCGCATACAATATAAAAACGAGAAAAAAGGCTTACTGTGCGTCGCTGTCTGGTCGCCAACCG
This sequence comes from Phototrophicaceae bacterium, assembly GCA_965237765.1. GTDB lineage: Bacteria > Chloroflexota > Anaerolineae > Aggregatilineales > Phototrophicaceae > WTGJ01. Next base: position 291,304 of record OZ250157.1, on the reverse strand, counting down.
CGGGGAAATTGCCCTGCGCGTCATCCGCGCCTGCCACGAGCTGGGCATGGAAGCTGTGGCTGTATATTCGCCAGTAGACGCGACGTCCGCGCATGTCGAACAGGCCGATGCGGCCCATCCGCTCGCGGGTATGGCGGCGACGGAAAGCTACCTGGATGGCGAGTGCCTCGTCGCCATCGCGCTGGAGGCGGGCTGCGATTGCCTGCACCCGGGCTACGGGTTCCTTTCGGAATCGCCGGCATTCGCGCGCGCAGTGGATGCTGCTGGTCTCTGTTGGGTCGGCCCCAACGCTGCGGCAATGCAGATTATGGGCGTCAAGACCGATGCGCTTACCGCGCTGGCCGATACTGAGGTGCCGACCCTGCCTCGTTTTGCGCCTGAGGCTGAGGTTGACTTGGCAGAATATCGCGCGCAGGCGGATCGTATTGGCTACCCATTGATGGTCAAGGCGGCGAGCGGCGGCGGCGGGCGTGGCATCCGTATTGTGCGGGAAACTGACGGGTTGGCGGAAGCCTTGGCGGCGGCGAAGCGGGAAGCGGCGCGTTCATTCGGTGATGCGCGTCTTTATCTGGAGCGTTACCTTGGCGACGCACGGCATATCGAAGTGCAAATTGCGGCGGATCAGCAGGGTAGCTGCCTGCACCTTTTCGAGCGTGAATGCAGCCTGCAGCGGCGGCGGCAGAAGATCATCGAGGAAGCGCCCGCGTCGGGCATCACAGTCGAGCAGCGCCAGGCGCTTTGCCAGGCGGCTATTTTCGTTGCGCGGGCTGTCAATTATGACAACCTCGGCACTGTCGAATTCCTGCTCGCCGATGACGGCGCCTTCTATTTCCTTGAGATGAACACCCGCTTGCAGGTCGAGCACCCGGTGACGGAATTGGTTTGCGGAATTGACCTAGTGAGGCTGCAATTTCAGCTGGCACGGGGTGAAGCGATGCCATTTGCGCAGGCGGAGATCAGCGCACGCGGGCATGCCATCCAGTGCCGCATCTACGCCGAAGCGCCACGCGCGCAATTCCGGCCGGCCACTGGCATCATCACCCAGTTGCATGTCCCGGCAGGTGCGGGCATCCGTTGGGATAGCGCGCTGCGGCCAGGCGACGAAATCACCCCGCATTACGATTCCTTGCTGGCCAAGCTGATCATATATGATGAGACGCGCGCAGCAGCCCTAGCTCGGATGTCCTGCGCGCTCCGGGATACAGTAATCCTTGGCGTAGAGACAAATCTGGAATTCTTGCAAGATCTTCTAACCCGACCGGAGGTGGAGGCGGGCGGCGCGGATACGGGTTTCGTCGAGCGCGCGCTGCCGGAATTGTTGCGGGCAGAAGAGGGACAGTTGCCGCCGGAGGCGCTTCTGGCCGCTGTGTTGATCGAGCGTCAACCCACGGCGGCTCGTGAGGTTGCGGCAAACGCGGACCCCTGGTCGCGAGCGGACCGCTTTCGCATCGGGACGAGCGCGTGATGATTTCTGAGCTGGCGGCCCTTGTCGAACAGTTGCAAGTGAGCGATTTCCAGCGCGAATTCTTGCAAACGCGCTGGTTGGGGCAATTGCACTGGATGGAAAAGCGCGCCCGCAGCAACCGCAACTACCACTATCTCTTGCGCCTCATCACCATCGTGGGCAGTGTGTGTGTCCCGGCTTTGGTGGGGCTCAACCTATCGTTAGAGATGAATCACGCCATCTTCGTCGTGAGCTTGGCGGTGGCTTTGAGCGCCGGGATGGATGAGTTTTTCCGTTTCGGTGAGCGTTGGCGGCATTACCGCGCCACGACCGAACAGTTGCAGACGGAAGGCTGGCGCTTCCTGCAGCTCAGCGACCAATACGCGATGCTGGGTAGCCATTCCAATGCGTGCGTTGTATTTTGCGAACGCGTGGAGGCGATCTTGGAGGATGACGCGCCGGTATTTTTCGAGCGCGCCGTGCCACAACAACATACTAGCCGCCGCGGCCGACAACCGCTCATGCCTGGCCGCGCGCGGCGGCCTTAATTCCCGCGCACTGCGTCCCGCGCAGTCAACTCGGAGACGAGCATCTGCAAGGCTAACGCTGCGCCCAACTCACCTGTCTTTATGGCGACGTCGCGCTCGTGCAGGTGGCGATAGATGGCTTCCAACTGGCTGAGCGAATAGCGGTGCGCCTGTTCGCGCAACTTTTGGGCGACGAAGGGATGCACGCGCAGCGCTTTTGCCATGTCATCCCCCGCGCCGCTCTCCAGATGCTCCTTCGCCAGCACGAGTAGGCGGAATTGGCGGATGATCATGCCAAAAAGCATGATTGGATCGCGCTCTCTTTCGGCGAGCAATTCTTGAAGTCTGTGCATTGCGGCGCGGCCCTTGCCTGTCGCCAGCGCGTCGACCATGTGAAAGATATTGGCGGGAGCGACGTAGGGTGTCATGAGGGCGACATCTGCCTCGGTGATGCGGCGCTCGCCATTCGTGTAGCTGACGAGTTTGAGCAGCTCGTTATCGGCACGCCGCAAATCTTTGCCGACAACGGTGGCGAGGGCACGGGCCGCGATCGGCTCAATTTCCGCGCCGTATTCGCTACGGACGCGCCTTTGCAACCAGCCACTCAGATCCCGAGCGACCGTATTATGTTGGATATGTGCCGTTTCGCTGTCTTGCGCGAAGCGGATGATCGGGTGGTTTGCCTTCAGCTCGCTATCTTCGACGAAGATGAGGCGCGTAAAAGAGGGCAGATTCGGCAGGGCAGCGAGCAGCTGATCCAACGCTTTCTTCGCGCCGCCACGCTGCACCAATTGGCCCAATAGCCCGCGAACGATGACCAGGCGCCGTTCCGATAGGAAAGGCAGGGCCGTCGCCGCCGCCAGGATTTCACTCACGCTGCTCGTTTCCCCGTCCAATTCGTGGATGTTCAGGGTAGCTGTTTCATCCGCACCCATTTGTTTGCGGAAACGATCGAGCTGTTTTTTCTGGCGCAGGCTGTCTTCACCATGGAGGATGAAGACGGTAGGCGCAGTGGCCATCAGCGCGGTGATCTAGCCGCTACGCGTGCGAACACGATGCACGGTGAGCGTACCGATGACGGGCAGGCGCAGTTGGCGTCGCTCGACGGCGGTGATCTGCAGTGGGCCGACATCACCGTCCGTCGTGATGCGCGCCTGAGCGGCCATCCCTAAGAGGGGCGCGGCCAACGTGGCGAGCAACATGAGCATGGATACCAGGTTGAACCGCGCGAAGGCACGGCGCCAGCCAATACCCGCGAAACCGAGAAAGCCCACTAGCGTGCAGAGCATGCCCTGGACGACCAAATTGGTGCCGCATTGTGGGTGGATGGCCAGCTCGCGTCGACCCGCGCGCAGCCTTTCGAGCGCTTCGAACGCGGCCGATTCTGTGGCACCGGGGGGGATCTCGCCGAGGAGCGCGAAGCCGCGCTCGGTGCTATAGCCGCTGACGCGCAGGTTCCGGTTGTGTTCTTGCAGGACGTGCACGGTAGCGTGCTCGAGGGCGTGGTTGCGCCGCACAGCACGCACTGGTCCCCAACTCAAGGCAGAGCGCCCAATCCGAGCGAGGCAGGAAATCCAATGCGACGTCGAGATCTGCATGCCTGCTAAGATAGCAGGGCCGCGCCGCGCGAGCGAGTGCAACTCCTTCGCGTGCGCTGCGTATTGGAGTAAAGAAGGAAACGAGTTTGTGAGAGTGAGGCGAGCGATGACGAAAAGTGGGCGCATTATGAAAGAAAGTGGCGGCAACCTGTTAATTACGGCCGGGATGGTCGTGGTCGGACTGATCCTGGCGATAATCCTGTTCAAGGTGACGCTCTGGTTCGTGATACCACTACTGGCCTGGGCAGCGGCCGGTTGGGGCGCGGGCCAAATCACCAACCAGGAATTCGGTCTGGGCGAAAGTATCCAAATGGGTATCGCTGGTGGCTTGTTGAGCTTCGTCGTTTTTCGCATCCTGGATGTGGGCATCCTGATCAATAGCGGCTTGATCGGCGACATCATTTCCGGCGTCATCGGCGCGCTAATGATCATCGGCGCGCGCAACCTGCTGAGCAAAAGGCAGGGAGCGACATGAGCGACGACGCGCAGCCGCAGCAACGACCCGGCCACATCCTCTGGCGTGACCTGACGGTACCAGACGCGCCCGCGATTCGCGATTTCTATAAGGCGGTCATCGGTTGGGAACACAGCGACCACCCGATGGGTGATTACGACGATTACAACATGCTGCAAGCGGATACAGGCGAAGTCATCACCGGCATTATCAACCAACGCGGCGTGAATGCTGCGCTGCCGGCGGTCTGGCTAATGTACGTCGGCGTCGAGGAAGTGGATGCCAGCATGCGCACATGCGAGGAGCTCGGTGGCCGCGTGCTCACCCCACCCACTAAGGATGTGGCCTATAAATACGCCATCATCCAAGACCCCGCCGGAGCAATCATTGGCATCATGCAACTGGACGGGCCGCAGGCAGGCGACTAGGCGCTCGGCCGCCAGTGACGCGCCGCTGCCAGCCCCGCACAGACTTGCACTCCGACCAGGCTGCGGATGGGCAGGATGCGATAATCGGTCGCCGCTTCGAGATCGGCGGCGCGCGCTTCGAATTCGGCCTCGGCGACGGCGTGCGCTTCCTGGATGGCAACGCTATCGTTGCCGGCGGCAATTTCCGTTTCCAGCGTGCGCAGCCACATCGCCCGACCACGCTGCTCGAAGCTCGCCAAGCTGACCTGGCTGCTGAAGAGTTCGGCCACAGTGGCAGGTTTTGCCGCTTCGGGGGCATTTTCCACCCAGTACATGCGGCCACCGGCCCAGCGCCGCATCATGGAACTGCTATCGTGGGCGGCGCGGTGTAGTGGCGTATCGAGTTGCAGCTGCGCGGCTGTCGCCTCCCATTGCGCGGCGAGCCAATCACTGGCGGCAATTTGCCGCTGAGCGCCTTCCAGTATCGCTTCTCGCCGCGTAACTGAACTCTCGCTCAAGTCACTAACGCGCGGGTCATCCCAATAGGGCATCTCCACGATGAGCCCATTCGTGCCAAAGCGCCCGGCATATTCAAAGCTGGAAGCGCCTTGCTGGATCATGCCGGCCGGGTCGGCGCCGATTTGCTTCTCGAGAAAGTCGTACATGTTGCGCACGGAGGGGATCTGGAAGATCGCTGGCGCGTATTCGATGGCGTCAGGCAATTCTGGCTCGCCGCGCTCCAACTGCAGGTCGAACCAGGAGGGAATTTCGTGGTAGAGCGGGTAGAGCGGCGCGCATTCTTCGCTGACGTAGTAATAGACGCCGCCGAATTCGGCGTTGTGCAGCGAGTAGAGGAAGTGCGGCTCCAGCTCATCGATACAGCGCATGAGGGCGCGCGTTTCGGGGAGCGGCTGGTCAAAATGCAGCGTGCGGTAATTGACCGGAAAGGTCCATTCCATTTGTTCCTGAGACCGTGGACGGTAGAAATCACGGTGATAATTGCGCAAATGGAAGGGGCCGCGAAACCAGCCTTCGTTCAAGCGCATGCCATCGGCGTCGATGCATTTGATGAAATGCCAGTTGTAGCCGAGCTCCGCGCGGAGGCTTTCGTCTTCGCAAAGGCGGCGTGCGAGGAATTCGATGGCCATGCAGCCGATGGGTTCGTTGGGATGTGGCGCGCCAAAGAGGAAAGCATTCGGCAAGCCTTCGCGATGTTGGACGCTGAGCAACTCAAGCGGGTCATCTTCGCGGGTGGCGCCGACGACGCGAACGCTCGTCAACGCGGGGAATTCGGCGTGAAGTTTCGCCGTGGAAGCGCGCATCTCATCCACGGTAAGAAAGTATTCGTAATTCGGGATACTGGCTGCAATTTCTTTTAGATTCATCATTTAGCCCTTCGAAAAGGTGTGTAATCTCTAGAGAATGGCACCAATTTAAAACAAAAGTAAATCAGCTGGTAGTTTGCCACTGTTTGGCTGCTGCCAAACCGGCACAGACTTGTACGCCTACCAGGCTACGGATCGGAATGATGCGGTAATCAGTAGCTGATTCGAGTTCAGAGGCACTTTTTTCGAATTCTGCCTCGGCAACGTCACGGGCTTTGAGGATGGCTTCGTGATCGTTACCGGCAGCGATTTCTGCTTCCAGCGCTCGGAGCCACATCGCTCGGCCTCGTTGCTCGAAGCTGGCCAGGGAAACCTGGTTGCTGAACAATTCAGCGACGGTGGCTGGTTCATCTGCTACCGGAGAATTTTCCACCCAATAAAGACGACCTTCGGCCCAGCGTTTCGATGAAGTGCTGCTGTCCTTGGCCGCCCGGTGTAAAGGAGTATCGAGTTTCAGGTGTGGGGCGGTCATTTCCCATTGTGAAGCCAGCCACTCGCTAGTAGCAAAATTGCGTTGAGCGCCTTCGTTGATCGCCTCGCGCCGGGTCACGGTAGAATTGCTGAGATCACTGACACGTGGGTCATCCCAATAGGGCATTTCCACGATAAGCGCTTTGGTACCATAGCGCTCGGCGTATTCAAAGCTGGACGATCCCTGTTGCATCATGCTGGCTGGGTCGGTTCCACTCTGTTCTTCCAGGAAGTCATAGGAAGCTCCTACGGTGGGTAGTTTGTAGATGGCTTGCGAATATTCGACAGCGTAAGGCATTTCTGGCTCGCCCAGATCCAATTGTAGGTCAAACCAGGAAGGCAGCTCTTGAAAGAGCGGGTAAACCGCTTCACAACCTTCGCTGATGTAGTAGTAAACGCCACCGAATTCGGCATTGTGTAGAGAATAGAGAAAATGTGGCTGTAGCTCATCAATGCAGCGCATAAGGGCGCGGGTTTCCGGAAGAGGCTCATCAAAATGCAGCGTTTTATAGCTGACCGGGAATGTCCATTCCACTTGTTCCGGGGTGCGAGGTCGATAGAAATCACGATGATAATTTCGCAGATGAAAAGGGCCGCGGAACCAGCCTTCGTTCAGTCGCGTGCCATCGGCGTCGATGCATTTGATGAAATGCCAGTTGTAACCGAGCTCCGCGCGGAGGCTTTCGTCTTCGCAAAGGCGGCGTGCGAGGAATTCGATGGCCATGCAGCCGATGGGTTCGTTGGGATGTGGCGCGCCAAAGAGGAAAGCATTCGGCAAGCCTTCACGATGTTGGACGCTGAGCAACTCAAGCGGGTCATCTTCGCGGGTGGCGCCGACGACGCGAACGCTCGTCAACGCGGGGAATTCGGCGTGCAGTTGCGCGGTGGAAGCGCGCATCTCATCTACCGTAAGGAAGGATTCGTAATGCGGGATGCTTGCGGCGATGCCCTGCAGATTCATGCGTACCTCCTTTTCGTATGTCGCAATATTAGCGGATGACACGCAATCTTGCCGCAAAGGCGTGCATCCTGCTACTCTAGGCGCATGGAATCAACGAGCGCAAAATGACGGAAATTCCCCGCCCATCGCCGCGTGGCAAGCCAGTGTCGCTCTTCGTCACTTGCATCGTCGACCGCGTGTATCCGCAAACGGGCATCGCTGTCGTCGAAATCCTAGAGCGATTGGGCGTTGCAGTCGACTTCCCGATGGGACAGACCTGTTGCGGGCAGCCTGGTTTTAATGCTGGTTTTTGGGATGAGGCGCGCTCCGTCGCGCGGCAATTCCTGCGCGCTTTCGCGGCGGCCGAGGTCATCGTAACGCCTTCGGGCAGTTGTGCTTCGATGGTGCGCCATTATTTCCCGCAGATCTTCGCCGAGGATGAGCGATGGCTGGCGCGCGCCGAACGGGCCGCCAGCATCACCTGGGAATTCAGTGAGTACCTGGTCGATGGTCTGGGCGTAACGGATCTAGGCGCACGTTTGCCTGAGATGAGCGTCGCCTTCCATGACGCCTGCCACGGTCTGCGGCTCATGGGTTTGCGCGGGCAACTTCGCCAGCTCGCGGCGAGTATCGAGGGTGTTTCGCTTTGCGAGCTGGAAGACGCTGACCAATGCTGCGGCTTTGGCGGTCTTTTCGCGGTGAAGATGTCGGAAATCAGCGTGGCGATGGCCGACGGGAAAGTGGATCGTATTGCCGCCAGCGAAGCCGAACGCGTGTTGACCGGTGATTGCGGTTGCATGACGCAGCTCAATGGGCGCCTCCGCCGCCGGGGCGATGCGCCGCGCGTGCAGCACATCGCCGAGCTGCTGGCGGAAGGCCTGCGCTATGCGGACGAGGCCACGCCCACGCCAAGCGATCAATAGGCGATTTTGGCGATTTTCCTGGGTTGTATGCGAAAAATGATGCGCTCTTCTTTGCCCTCCATTTCGGCGGGCGCGACGTTGCCATAATAGTAGGGCTTGCCGGTGTAGATGCCTGCCAGCTCGGCAATATGCGCCGCGCCGGTATCTGGGATGATTTCCACGACCTCGCCGCGCACGTCAATCCAGCGGCCCCAATTTTCGGGATCTAGGGCGAGCAGGGCCACGCGCGGGTCGCGTCGCACGTTCGCGGGTTTGCGGCGGCCTTCGGTGGTATTTACGAGGACGGTATCGCCATCCAGCGAACACCAGACGACCGAGTTTTCCGGCGCGCCATCAGGACCCAAAGTAGTCAGGGTGACGAGGATCGGCCCTTCGAGCAGGTCACGGTGGGATTCAGGGATTTGTGCTGTCATCGGTAATCCTTTCGTAATCTTGTCTTATGCCAGACGCCATCTGGTCTATTATGCTTACGGATGAGGGTAATAAGGAGAGCGAGATGCGGCGTCTAACCTGGTGTATGGGGTTGTTCGTGCTCGTGGGAATCATGATCGTGATGATCGTCGCGCCGATTAGCGCTCAGGAAGCTGCGCGTACGCTGGCGGAATATTGCGCGGATGCGTCGCCAATGTCGCCGGAAACGCGCACCTATGAAGAGGCCGATTGGGTCTTGCAGGAAGAGATCGATTATCGCGTCATCCTCTGCACCGATGCCGGCGCCATTTACATCGACCTATACGAAGAAATCACACCGCTCACGGTGAATAATTTCGTCTTCCTCGCCGAGCGCGGCTACTATGACGGCACGACCTTCCACCGCGTGCTGCAGGATTTTATGGCCCAGGGCGGCGACCCGACGGCGACGGGCCGTGGTGGTCCGGGCTACCAATTCCGCGATGAATTTGTCGGTTTCCTCACGTTCGACCGTGCAGGCTTGCTGGCGATGGCCAACGCCAACAACCCCGATCGTGGTATCTTCGGCACAAACGGCAGCCAATTCTTCATCACGTTCGCCGAAGTGAGCTGGCTGAATTACCGTCACACGATTTTCGGCGAGGTGCTGGCTGGCATGGAGACGCTGCGAAGCTTGCGCCTGTGCGACCCGTCAAGCTGCAGCGAGGGCGACGCGCTCGCTAGCGCGCTCATCATCACCGATCCGGGCGCTGTGAATGCGGAGATCGCGCCGCAAACAGAACCTGACCCTGCGGCGGTCAGCGCGGCTATCGAGAATTTCTTTCGCGAGCGCAATTTCCCGGATATTGAATTTAGTGTGGGATATTTTTCGGCAGAGGATTTGCGGTCTACCGCAAGGCGCGCTGATGACGCGGCGCTGTTGGATTACATGTCGGAATACGGTCTCGAATACCGCATTGTGGCCGGCTTAGAAACATGCGCGGCAGCCTATGCGCCGCTGCGGGCGATGCGCATCGCGCTGATGTCCTTCCCGAGCGAAGCGGCCGCCCAGGTGGCGCTCGCCGACGAATACTGGCGCCTGGCGGAAGCGGGAGAGTTACAGCCAGTTGAAGCGGCAAATGATCTGCCCGGCGAGGGGTTCGGCGGCGAGGGCAGCCTTTGCGACGATGGGCAAACGCGCCGCGCCTGGATGACGTATCGGCTTGGCAACAACCTATTGCGGGTAGAGGCGAATTATGCGTTGGCAGAGGGCGAAGCGGATTACGCCGCGCGTTGGTTGACCAATTCGCAATTCTTCTTTGAGCCTCTCTTGAGCGATATCATCCGCGCAGGCTTATGGAGGAATTGATATCAATTCTTAGCAAGAGTGTTAGAAGTTTGCTAGAAATCATTGACGATTGGTGGATTCACTGCTAATATCCGCTCTGGATTAGCACTCTAAGTGTTCGCCTGCTAAGTAGTGCTGAAGTAAAACATCGGAGAATTTGGGAGGAATTCAATGGCAGTCAACGTACGTCCGCTGGGTGATCGCGTGCTCGTGGAGCCGATCGAGCGAGAAGAGACGATCGCGGGCGGCGCGCTCGTGTTGCCGGAAACGGCGAAAGAAAAACCGCAACATGGTGCTGTCCTGGCGGTAGGCGCTGGCGCGAAAGACGACCAGGGCAACCGCATCGCGATGGATGTCGAGGTGGGCAACCGTGTGCTTTTCGCGAAGTACGCCGGCACCGAAATCAAGCTCGACAATAAGAAGCTGCTCATCATGAAGGAATCAGACATCCTGGGCATTTTGGACGACTAGCCAAAACCCCAGGATTTTTTATGGGTGAAATGCCCACGCACGCACGACGGAAATCAATAACGATAGGAGTAATGAAATGGCAAAGCAATTGGTCTTCCGCGATGAAGCGCGGCGGCAACTGCAAGCAGGCGTCGAGGTGGTCGCGAACGCGGTCAGTACCACGCTCGGGCCGAAGGGGCGCAATGTGGCGCTGGATAAGAAATTTGGTGCCCCGACCGTGACCCACGATGGCGTTACCGTCGCCCGCGAGATCGAACTGGAAGATCCCTATCAGAATATGGGCGCGCAACTATTGAAGGAAGCGGCGACTAAGACCAACGACATCGCTGGCGATGGCACAACAACCGCCACCGTCCTGGCTCATTCCATTGTCAATGAAGGGCTTAAGAATGTCGCGGCCGGCGCCAACCCGATGCTGCTCAAGCGCGGCATCCTGGCCGCTGCTGAAGCTGTGAGCGGATATATCCTCGAGAACGCCACTCCGATCGAGACCAAGGCCGAAATCGCCAGTGTTGCCAGCGTCTCCGCGCAGGATATGGAGATCGGCGAGCTGCTCGCGGATGTGATGGATAAGGTCGGCAAAGACGGCATCATCACCGTCGAAGACGGGCGCGGCCTCGAATTCGAGACCGAGTACGTCGAAGGTATGCAGTTCGATCGCGGTTATATCAGCCCCTATTTCATCACCAATCCGGAAGAGATGGAAGCGAATATCGGAGACGCTTACATCCTCATCCATGATAAGAAGATCAGCGCGGCGCAGGATATCGTGCCCTTGCTCGAGAAGCTGGTCCAGATCGGCAAGCGTGACCTGGTGCTCATCGCCGAGGACATCGATGGCGAAGCGCTGGCGACGTTGGTGCTGAACAAGCTGCGCGGGATGTTGAACGTGCTCGCGGTGAAGGCGCCCGGCTTCGGCGACCGCCGCAAGGCGATGCTTTCTGATATCGCGACGCTCACGGGCGGCACGGTCGTCAGCGAAGAGATCGGCCGCAAGCTGGAAACGGTGCAGCTGCAAGACCTCGGTCGCGCGACGCGCGTCATCAGCACCAAGGAAGATACGACCATCGTGGATGGCGCTGGTGATGAAGCGAATATCGCCGGACGCATCGAAGAAATTCGCCGCGAAATCGAGAATTCCACCAGCGATTACGACCGCGAGAAGTTGCAAGAGCGCGTGGCGAAATTGACCGGTGGCGTGGCCATCATCAAGGTTGGCGCGGCGACGGAAACGGAGCTCAAAGAGAAGAAGCACCGTGTGGAAGACGCCCTGAGCGCGACGCGCGCGGCACAAGAAGAGGGCATCGTGCCCGGCGGTGGTGTGGCGCTGATTAACGCCATCGAGGCCTTGAGCGCTGTCAATCTAGAATACGATGACGAGAATACGGGCGTTAGTATCGTGCGCAAGTCCCTCGGAGTCCCGATGCGCAAAATCGCCGCCAACGCTGGACAGGATGGCGCGGTCATCATCGAAAACGTTCGTCGCTTGCAGAAGGAACGCGGTAGCAACCGCATCGGTTTTGATGTGATGACGAGCGAATATGTCGATATGTTGGAAGCGGGCATCCCGGACCCGGCTAAAGTCACCCGCGGCGCCGTATCCAACGCGGCCTCTATCGCCAGCATGATCCTGACGACAGAGGCGCTCATTACCGACCTGCCGGAAGAGAAATCGGCGATGCCCGCGGGCCCGCCTGGCGGCATGGATGGCATGATGTAAGTGAGCGACAGGGCCACGGCCCATCGCAGCGAGTTACACAGGCTACCCTGTTCAGGGTAGCCTGTTTGCATCTACAGTCGTGCCGATGGACAGATCTCTCAGAAGCGGCAACTCGGCGAGCAGCCATTCTTGCAGTTGCGGCGTTTTCAGGGGGAGGGCAGCGATGGCGGCTTCGTCGAATGGCGCCTCGGCGGGCTCGTAGCTGCCGCGCGATGGATCACCGAATTCGGGGCCGTCGCGCAATTCCAGATCGTAAGTCAGCAAGCGGCAGACAAAGAAATGTTCTTCCAGCTCTTTATCGGCAATTCGGTGGCGCAGCACAAAGGCGCGACGCAGGATTTCGACTTCCGCGCCCAATTCCTCGCGCAATTCGCGGCGCAGGCCCTGCTCCAGATCTTCGCCAGCATGCAGGCCGCCGCCGGGCGCTACCCAGTAGGGCGGGCGATCGCGCTTGTGGCGCTCGATGAAAAGCAGCGAGTCTCGCTCGGTGAGTAGGATGGCGCGCACGCGGCGCACCGGTTGGCAATCTCTTTCGGGCATGCGAATTAGCCAATGGGTTGCGCAGCATCACCGCTTTCCGCAACAGAGGATTCCCCCACAATCGCGTAGGAAGGCTCCCGTGAGCGGGCTGGGTCATTCTCTGTCTGCTCGGTTGTTAGATTTGGCGCCGTTTCGTGCATTTGGAACTCCAACGCTTCGCCCGCCACATCGACGAGAAGACGGGTGCCCGCCTGGAATTCGCCCGCCAACATGCGCACGGAGAGCGGATTTTCCAGGTGGCGTTGCAACGCGCGGCGCAATGGCCGAGCGCCATAATGTGGGTCGGAGCCCACGCGTGCCAACCAGGAGCGCGCCGCGTCGCTCAGCTCTAGCTCAACCCCCATTTCCAACACGCGCTCACGGATTACAGCCATCTGCAGGCTGACGATTTGCTCCATCTCGTCGCTCTTCAGCGGCGCGAAGACGATGGTTTCGTCGATGCGATTCAGGAATTCGGGGCGGAAGGTTTTCCGTAGTGCACGACTGATGGCCGCGTGGTCAGCATTGCCGTCAATATTGCCCGCCGGCACAAAGCCGAGAACGCCGCCTTGTTGCGTGAATTCGGTGCCGACATTGCTCGTCATGATGATTACGGTGTTGCGGAAATCGACTGTGCGCCCCTGGCCATCGGTCAGACGACCGTCTTCCAGGATCTGGAGCAGCGCGTTCCACACATCCGGGTGCGCCTTTTCGACTTCGTCAAAAAGGATGACGCGGTAGGGGCGCCGGCGAACTTGCTCGGTGAGTTGCCCGCCCGCTTCGTAGCCGACGTAACCCGGCGGCGCGCCGAAGAGGCGGCTCACGGTATGTTGCTCGCGGAATTCGCTCATGTCCACGCGGATGAGCGCCTCTTCATTATCAAAGAGGAATTCGGCGAGCGCTTTGGCTAGCTCCGTTTTGCCGATGCCGCTGCCGCCAAGGAAGATGAAAGAGCCGATGGGACGTTTCGGATCTTTGAGGCCGCTGCGCGCTCGTCGGATGGCATCGGCGATGGCGCGCACGGCTTCATACTGCCCGATGATGCGCTTATGTAACGCGTCTTCCATGCGCAAGAGGCGCGCGCTTTCGGTTTCCAGCATCTGGTTGACCGGGATACCGGTCCATTGCGCAACGACCTGGGCGATGTCGCTCTCGTCAACGACTTCATCGAGCGTGTTTTCGCGTTGCCAGTTGGCGTGCAATTCGGCGTATTCGCTCTCGAGTTGCAGGCGCTGCGTCTTCAGCTCGGCGGCGCGCTCGTATTCGCGGGCAAAACCGGCTCCTTCTTCCTCGGTGAGCAGGCGATCGAGGGTGGCCTTCAGCGCTTTGAGCTGCGGCGGTAGCAGGAAGAGCGCGACACGCAACTTGGCGGCCGCTTCATCCAGCAAATCGATGGCCTTATCGGGCAATTGGCGATCTGATACGTAGCGATCGGCCAGGCGCGCGGCGGCTTCCAAGGCACTATCGAGTATGGAGACTTTATGATGCGCCTCGTAACGCTCGCGCAGGCCCTGGAGCATGGTAATCGTCTGTTCCACGGAAGGTTCTTCAACATAGACGGGGGAAAAACGGCGGTCGAGCGCGCTATCACGTTCGATATGCGAGCGATATTCGTCGCTTGTGGTGGCGCCGATGCATTGCAATTCGCCGCGGGCGAGGGCCGGTTTCATCATATTACCCGCATCCAACGCGCCGGGCGCGGCGCCGGCGCCGACCACCTGATGCAGCTCATCGATGAAGAGGATGATCGAGCCTTGCGCGCGTTGCACTTCCTCAATGGTAGTTTTGAGGCGCTCTTCGAATTCGCCGCGAAAGCGGCTGCCGGCAAGCATAGCGCTCAAGTCCAGGTTGATGACGCGCTTATCAAGCAAGATCTCTGGCACATCGCCGGCGGCAATTTGCTGCGCGAGCCCCTCAACGATGGCCGTTTTGCCGACGCCGGCGTCGCCGATGAGCACTGGGTTGTTTTTCGTGCGGCGCGCCAGGATTTGCGTGAGGCGGAGGATCTCCACGTCGCGGCCAATAACGGGGTCCAGTTTACCTTCGAGGGCCATGCCGGTAAGGTCGCGACTGTATTTTTCCAGGGTACGATAGCGACTCTCGGCGCCGGGAGAGGTGACGCGTTGGCCGCTGCGAAGGTCGGCGATGGCGTCGGAAAGGCGATCGCGCGTGATGCCGTGTTCGGCGATGATGTTGCTGGCGGGAGTGTTGCGCTCGTTGAGAATGGCGAGGAGGATGTGCTCGGTAGAGATGTATTCGTCGCGCCGTCGCTTGGCCTCTTCGCTGGCTTGGTCGATGATGCGCTTGACGCGAGGTGTCATGAAGATGTTGCCGGTGCCATGTCCGTAGATGGCGACTTTCGGGCTGGCGCGCAGCACCTCATCCAGTCGGGTGCGCATCGCGGCTATATCGACGGAAAGGTTCTCGAGTAGTTGTGGCACAGCGCCATCGGTTTGTTCCAGCAAGGCGAGGAGGATGTGCTCGGTATCCACCTGGTTGTGGCTATAGCGCTGTAGGATTTCGTAGGCGTGGGCGGCGGCATCTTGCGCGCGCTCGGTGAAACGTTCGAAGCGGATCATCGTTTTCCTCGTCGTGGTGTCGCCGAGCCAGTCTAGCATAAAATCATCTGAGCATATTGATACCAGGATATTGGAGTGATGTTAACGTTGCGTTAATGCGTTGGTGAGAGGTCATAAATGGAATAGCGAATCGCGCCGCCAGGTGAATCGATGACGTGCAGCAAACGGCCGGGGGCTTTCGCAGGGGTGAACGGTGTGCTATCGAGAACCGCATAGACGCCGGGCGCGCGCTCGTCTTCCAACAACGCGCGATGGCTGGGGATATCTTCGCCGGAATAGTTGACACGTGGGCAAAGCACCGGGAAATCGGAAAGGGCGAAATAGCGCAGGCTTAGACAGTTGCTGACAATCCCCAGAACGAGTTGTGGTTCATGCGGCAATAGGGCGGCGTGTATTTCGCGGATGGCGAGGCCCGCGCTCTCGCCTTGCAGATATTGATAAGCATCTGGCGGCGGGAGCGGCAGCCGC
Organism: Phototrophicaceae bacterium; assembly: GCA_965237765.1. Lineage (GTDB taxonomy): Bacteria > Chloroflexota > Anaerolineae > Aggregatilineales > Phototrophicaceae > WTGJ01. The sequence goes on along the minus strand of OZ250157.1, from coordinate 275,660 downwards.
TCGGGTTTATTGCGGGCGGCGATGAGAAAAGGAAGCGCCCATGTGAGGAGCCAGAGTAACATACCCGAGAAAATGCATATGCTGAGCAGCCTATGACCGCGTTGAATGAGTCGCCCCAGTACCATTGCCGCCGCGAGGAGCAACAGCGTCGTTGCGGTCATCCAAAAGCGGGATTGCTGTGTTTGCACGCTCCATATGGCAAGCATTGGTGCCAGTGTCGCGAGGGGCAAATATTCATCTCTGACCAAACCGAGATAACACAAAGAAAGTAGGCCGACGAGCAATAGCGGAAGGCTTAGGTATTGGCTGAGCAGGTTGAAACTGTTTTCGGCATTTTGGAAATAACGAGCGATTGTGAAGCTGGCAGGAGAACCACGATGTACATTAAACGTCGTTAAGAAATCCTGACCGAGCAAAGAAAGGAAGATGACGAGCGCAATGGTGAGGAGCATCGCCGTAAGCGTCGCCAGCAGCAGCCACTGCCAGGATTGGCGCCGCATCCTGTGGAGATGTTTCTGTGATAGCCACGCCGCAAAGGGGATGACAAAATAGATCACGCTGTTGATTTTTGCCCCAAACGCCAGGAAGAGCGTTATGCCGATTACAAGCGCGTTGAATGGACGGGGACGGTGGAGCCAGCGCCAGGATAAGGCGATTGCCAGGAGCTGGAAGGCAGAGGCAAACGCATCGGGCAGCGCGATTCGGTTGAAGAATATGTGATAAGGGCTGAATAGAAAGAAGAGGAATGCCAGGAGCGCCGCCCAATCGCCGGCTTTTCGCTTCGCCAAAACTACTAAAGCAAGCAGGGCGGGCAGTTGCGCCAGGACTGTGATAGCGCGCGGGATGAAAGCGGAAGCCGCGAGATGTGGTTGGAATGGGAAGAGTGCCCAGACGGAGAACAATCGCCCTTGCCAAGCATCGACAAACGGGCTGGTTTCCGCGATGCGCTCGGAAATGTGAATTGAAATGGCTTCGTCGACAAATAATGGATGGATGGATATGTTGTTAATTCGCAGAAAGAAAAACGCGCAGCTCAGCGCAATCGAAATGATTGCGAAGAACTGTTTTCTCCAGCGTTCACTTGCCCAGCGGATTAACATGGTCGATCTATAAATTGGAGAGGAATGAGATGCAAACAGCTACCATCCCCAGCGATTTCACTACTCTCGCGCCGGATGGCTCCGAAATCCGCGCCCTGTTGCAATTGCGAAGAGGCAGCGTCGTTCATTGCACGCTCTCCGCCGGGCAGATCACGAAAGCGGTGCGGCACCGCACGGTCGAGGAAATCTGGTTCATCCTCAGCGGCGCGGGCGAACTCTGGCGACGGGGTGGTGAGCGCGAAACGGTCACTGAACTCACGCCGGGTGTGGCGGTGAGCCTGCCACTGGGGGTGTCCTTCCAATTCCGCGCGGTAAGCGAGGTGCCGCTTCGCTTCTTGATCTGCACCATGCCGCCCTGGCCCGGCGAGGAAGAGGCTATTCCGGTCGTGGGCATGTGGGAGCGCAAATGAGCGCGCGCAAGAGTCGCCCGTCATGCGCCGAGCGCCGCCGCCGCTTCATCCAACGCAAGATCGATGTGGCTTCGTTTGCCTGCGGACTCGGCGCCCATTTCCATCGTCATCGCGAAGCCAAGCAGGCTGATCTCGGCTGGGAAGCGCGCACGATCTGCCAGATTCAGCGTGAGCAGTGGGCAGCAAGCGAGCGCCGCTTTGAAATATGCGCGCCAATCTTCGCGCAGCCAGCCGCGTCCGCGCAGCTCGCGCAGCGCCGGCCGCAAAACGCGCTCCAGCTTGTTGCGGAAGAACAACTCGCGCACGGGGTGTAGCGCATTCTCATACGAGACAACCAATACATTCGCTTCCTGGCGCAAGCCAACCCGCAAGCGGGCGCGCATTTCATGCGGAAAATACATCCACATCGCGAAGACGTTATGGAATATTGGCTTGGCCAGGTCGAGCAGGGGATGGTGCGCGCCGGCGAAGGCGGGGTCGAAATACATCAGGTGCGGCGAGCGCCCGGCCCGCAGGAAGACGTTGCCGTTATGCGCGTCCCCATGCCCGATGATGGCTGGCCCGGGTTGCGCGGGTTCTAGCAAACGCAAACAGCGCGCGACGATATCAGTCAGCGTCTCGTTATATTGCTGGCCGTTGACCTGCCAGCGCCGCTCGCGCAATTCGGCGTAACTAAGGCTCTCTCCGGGCAGCCCGATTTTGCAGTCGTCGTCATAAAAGCGCGCGTATCGGCCGCCCGTCAACCGGTGGTGGAAGAGTTGGTGGATGGGCGCGCCGGCCGCCGCTTCGGCATCCTGCCAGCGCAAACTCTCGCGATAGCGCCGCCATAGCGCGTCGTCTTCGCGTGTTTGCGCCTGCTGCAAATCCTCATCATGCGCCGCCTCCAGCGGTTGGCCACGCTCAATCGCCCAGGCGACATCGAATACTGACGGATCATCAATGCGCTCGTAGACCAAGAGCTGCTTGCCGACAGCGCTGCTGCGGAAGAGTGACTGTATCACAGGGTAACCAGCGTCAGCGATTTGTTGCGCGCGGTAATATTCGGCGATGACCGTGTCCGTTTCGGTGTGAGTCTTGAAGAAAAAGCGGCGGCCGTCAGCGTGGGTGAGGAAGCCGTGAATGGAATTCAGCGAAATCGGCGAAGGGCGCAACTCGATTTGCGTTACATCCGCCGCGTAGACTTCGCGCGCGAGCAACAACATTAGGGCTTCGGCGGCGGCGCGGTCTTCGAATTGGAGCTGCTGGACGCGCTGGAGGCGTCCGTCATCACCTTGGTCGTCAGCCACTGTCGTCAGGTTTCCAGCGCGCCGCCCGGCCACGAATGGCGAGAGCATGGGCGGGGAAGCCTTCGTAATCCGCCAGCGCCGTCGCCGTTTCCGCCAGACGCGCATAACCTTGCTCCGTAACATAACCGACGCCGGTACGCTTCAAGAAATCCCAGACGCTCACCGAAGAGAAGCTGCGCGCGAAGCCGCCGGTGGGCAGGATGGCGTTCAAGCCGAGGCAATAATTCGCGAAGGGGATTGGCGTGCGCGCCCCGAGCAGGATTTCGCCCGCGTTTTGCAAACGATTCAGCAATGCGAATGGCTCATCCGCGAGGACGAGCAGGTGTTCTGGGGCGTATTCATTGACGAAATCGATAGAGGCGGACAGGTTCTCTGTGAGGATGATGCCGCCATAACCTGAGAGCACGGATTGCACGAATTCACGCCGCCATACAGGCAACTGCGCAATGAGCGCGGGTAGCTCAGCGCGAGCAGCCTCTGCGACTCTGCGGCTGTGCGTGACGAGCAGGGCGGCAGAATCTGGACCGTGTTCGGCCTCGACGAGCAAGTCTAGTGCGGCGATATGCGGATCGGCGCGTTCGTCGCAAAGGATGATGGCTTCGCTCGGCCCAGCAGGCGCGCCGACATCCAAGACGCCATGTAGCGCATGTTTGGCGGCAGCGACGTAACCACTGCCTGGCCCGACCACCTTCGCTACGCGCGGCACCGTCTCTGTGCCATATGCCAGCGCGGCGAGGGCCTGGATACCACCGACGGCGTAAATTTCCTCGACGCCACAAATTTCAGCGGCCACCAGGGTGGCCGCGTCGATGCCGCCAGAAGAGGTGGGCGGTGTAGCGACGACAATGCGCTCAACTCCAGCGACGACGGCGGGCGTGGCCAACATGAGCAGCACAGATGGGAAGGAGCCTTTACCGCGCGGCACGTAAATGCCAACGCTGGCGATAGGCGTGATCTTTTCGCCGGCCATGACGCCGGGCTGCACTTCGGTGAACCAGAGCGGCTCGGGTAGCTGTTGCTCATGGAAGCGGTGGATATTGGCGTGGGCGGCGCGAAGTGCGGGCAACAACTTGGGTTGGAGTTCCTCTTTGGCGCGCGCGAAATCAGCTGGTTGGGCGTGCAACTGCCCGACCGTCATCTGCGGCGCGTCGTAGCGGCGGTTGTAATCGACAAGGGCGGCGTCGCCACCTTCGCGCACGGCATCGATGGTGCTTTGCGCCAAGGGCAAGAGCGCGTCGATATCCGTTTCCGCGCGCCGCAGGATGCGCTGCCGTTCCGCCGCTGGCAGTTGAGACCATTCCAGTAACTGGATGTCCCTCATTCGGCGTTGGCGTCCCGTTCGCTCATGAGGGCGAGCAAGTTATCTGAGGGGTCGCGGAAGAAAGCCATCCAGGTTTCGCGCGCCCCCAATACTCCCATGAGGCGTGGCTCGCGTTCGATTTTCGCACCGGCCGCTTTCAACTTGGCGAAAGACGAATCCAAATCCGCCACTTGGAAGTAGATGATGGAGCTCGGGTGCTGAAGCTCGGGTGAAGTGGGCACGCTGAGCATGAGGCGCACTTCGCCGCACTGGAAGAAAGCCAGTCCCGGCGGATCGACTTCCGCGAGGAGTGGCAGTTGCAGTACATCGCGATAGAACGCGACGGTCGCTTTCAAGTCGGTGGCGTTGACAGCGAGTTGGCCGATGCGCTCGATGGCCGGCGTGCTCTGTTCGCCCTCTGTGGACATGATTACTCCTCGTCCACCCATGCTTTTCGAGTGGCCCATTCGAGGTTGATCACGAACATGAAGCCGCTATTCGGCCCTTGCAGATCACCGAGCACGCCTTCAGTGGCCTCGATAATGGATTGGACCCGCTTGTCATCATGGATGACGGAGAATAGGAGCACGGATTGTTCCTGGTTTTCGCGCAGCAGATTGAAGGCGGAGCGCATGCCGGGCAAGATTTCAAAAGAGGCGGCCCGCTCCTGATAGCTGCGGATCCCATAGGCATCGAGGAAGGTGGCACCTTGAAAGCCGGCCGCATCCCAGGCGGCGATCACATCATCCACTTGTTCCGAATGTCGTGTAATCAGGACGATGAGTTTGGCCATTGCTAACTCCTAAGACTTTGCTGGTTGTGGCGCAGTAGGGTTGTCATCGCCAAGGTTGAAGACGGCGCGCACTGCGGGCGGGGTGATCACTGTGGAAAGGATGATGACGAGGAAGAGCGTCGCGAAGAAAGGGTCGTCTGGCGCCATAACGCCAGTGGAGAGGCTGATAGAGGCGATGATGATGCCGACTTCGCCGCGCGAAATCATGCAGACGCCCAGTCGAAACGATTGCAAGCGCGTGAAACCGCCGATGAGCGCGCCGCCGCCGCAGCCTAGCAGCTTCGAGAAGACAGCCACCGCGATCAAGATGCCGGCGCTCGGTAGTAATGCGGCGCCGAAGCTGCTCAAGTCGGTTTCCAGGCCAATGCTGACGAAGAAGATGGGCACGAGCAGGACGTAACAGATATTGTTGACAGCATCATCAATTTCTCGTTTGGTGGCGGCCGGCAAGCGGCTGAGCCCTACTCCAGCGATGAAAGAGCCCGTGATGAAGGCGACGCCTCCCAATTCCTCCGCCGCCCAGCCGAAAACAAAAGCGGTGGCCAACGCCAACCCCGCCAGGCCAAAGGCGCCGCTCAAATCGAATTGTTTCCGATCCTTAATCCAATAGAATATTCGCGGCAGGAAATACCAGGCGATCAGGCCTGCGGCGACCAGGAAGATGAGCATTTGCAAGGCGATTTTCCCCAGGGCCGTCGCATTTACCGTTTCACCAGTCCCGGTTACGGCGACAGCCAGCGAGATGAGCAGGATAGCTACTACATCGTCGATGAGCGCCGTGGCCAGCAAAGCATTGCCTTCCAGGGTCTGCAACACGCCCAATTCCAGCAATACCTGTGCGGAGATGCTCACGGATGTCGCCGCTAGAGTTACACCAGCGAAGAGCGCCATCTCCGCACTGATGTTGAAAGTGTCGGCGAGCGCCAGCAGCATCCCGACTGGCACAAGCGCGCCCAAGATTCCGGCGATGATGGCCGTTTTGCCCACGCGCAGCAATTCGCTAATGTGCACATCGAGGCCTACTTTGAACATCAACAAGAGCACGCCCAGTTCGGCCAAATCTTTGATGGCGGCACTGATATGTTCGGTTTGGCCGCTGAAGATGGGGCCGTGCAACATGTCGAGAACCGTGGGGCCGAGCAATACGCCAACGACCAGCTCGCCGAGCACTCGCGATTGGTCGAAGCGGCGGGCGATGGCGCCGCCGATGCGCGCGGCGACAAGGATGATGGCCAGAGCGAGCAGCAGGCTGAAGAAGGGGTTCTCTACCATTGACCTGAGTTTCTCCTCGGCATATAGACTTTCATTTTAGCGAAGGCAGGACGCGTTTGCCTAGCAGCGAGATGCCAGCGGCGCTCGAGAGGCCATGCGGCGTGCCAAATTCGATGCGGTCCACGCCGGCTTCGTAGAGTTCTTCGCAGCGCGTGATGATATCGCTGGGCCGCCCAGCGAGCACGAAGGCATCCAGCAGCTCGTCGGAAATGAAGCTGGCGGCGCCATCGTCGTCCGCGCGGGCGAGGCAATCTTCCAGGAGCGCCAGCAGCGCTGGCTCCGGCGAAATCGTCGGATCGAGTGGTAGTACGACCGTCAAGTAACGGGCAGCGGCGCGGCGGGCTTTTTCGCGGGCAGCGGCGCGATCTTCCGCCACCACCGTCACGCAACCGAGTACCAGTCGCACTTCGCCCGGGGCGCGGTTGTGTTCGCTTTCGCCGGCGCGCAGGATGCAGGCCATCCGGGCGGCTAGCCGCGGGTTGGCGGATCCGCCAATTTTTACTTCGTTAGCGAATGTGCAGGCGATGTGCGCCAGGCGCGATCCCCAGGTGCCGATGAGCAGAGGAATTTCCGTTTCGGGCAAGGGTAAGGCGAGCCGCGCGTCAGCGGGTACGGGGAAGGCGTGCGATGGCGGGTGGATCGCTTCACCGTGCAGTAGTTGCTGCACGATGCGGGCGCAATCTCGCATATCTCGCAGTGGCGCCCGCAGGGGTGGGATGCCGAAGCGTTCGCCCCAGGCGCCGCGCACGATGCCGAGGTAAGCGCCGGCGGGAGCGCAAGCGTGCAAGAGTGCCACATTGGCTGCCATGTCGATCGGCGCCATCCGCGTTGGCGAAACGCCCGCCGGCCCGATGCGAGCGCGGTGGAGATGCGGCGCCATCAAGAAGAGCGGACCAAAGGCGGGATGGTAAGGTAGGTCGTTATAGACGCTGACGACATCGAAGGCGAATTCGTCGATGAGCTGAGCGAGGGCTACGTATTCGGCCGGCGTCTTGTCCGTTTGCAGGGCGATGCTCGTTTCGCGCCGGCTGAGCATCAGGTCAGTTCATCGCGATAAAGTTGGCGCTTTCCGATGCGTTCGATGCGCATCACCAAGCCTTCGTCAGGGTCGGGGCAATGGAATGTGGAATCGCTCGTGAGCCAATCGTTCGCGCTCAACTCCCGTTGCTTGGCGGCGAGCAAGGGCAAGACGGCGGCGAGGGCATAAATACAGAAATGTTTGCCCGTCGGGATGCGCAGGCGGCTGCTTTCCGTCAGCTCAAAATAATCGCCCACTTGCATGCCGCAGACCGAGCGACCGCGGATTTCTTCTACAGTGACGCGCAGGTCATATAGCGCGAAGCTGGCGCTCACGAAGGGGGATCCGATTCCCGCTCGCGCAGGGCGGGCAGGAAATAGTCGCGAAAGGCGCCCTCGAAATCATGCGTGGCAGACCAGCCCCAATCTTCACGAGCGGCGCTGTCGTCGATGACGGCTGGCCAGCTATCGACGATGCGTTGACGGGCGGGATTTGGCGCGAATTCGATGACAGCGTCGGGGTAACTGAGGCGAACGCGCGCGGCAAATTCGGCGGCAGAGCAACTCCAGCTGGTGATGTTGTAGACCTGGCGGCGGAGGCCCGACAGCGGCGCGCGCCAGAGTTCGGTGAGGGCGCGGGTTGCGTCTGGCATCGTGATGAAAGGCAACTTCGTATCCGCCCGAACGAAAGCCGCATATTTTTCGCGACGCCGTGCCGCGTGCAGCATCTGCGGCGCGTAATCGGTGCTACCACCGACAGGTTCGGTATGCGCGCTTATGATGCCAGGGAAGCGCAGGGCACGAAAGTCCAACTTCGGCGCAGGGACGGCGGGGTGACTATAAAAGCGCCCGAGCAACTCGCCATAGAGTTTGTTGCAACCGTACATCGTGATGGGCAGGTTGTGACTCTCTTCGGGTAGCGGCTGCAGGGATCGCTTCGTTGGCAGATCGGAGATGCCATAAACGGCGATGGAGCTGGGGAAGAGGAAGGGCAGGTTGTGACCATGCCTTTGCGCTTGCTCGCTGGCCAGCTGCAGCAAATTCAGCGTCCCTTCTACGTTGACGCGATGGGCGGCTTGCGGAACCCGCTCGGCCTGGCTGGAGAGAATAGCCGCCAAGTGAAAGACACACTCAAAGCGGTATTGCTCATTCAAGCGGGCCAATAGGCGCGCGTCGAGGATATCTCCCTGACATGAAAATCTGACGAGTGGTTGCAGCGACGGCGAAAGCGGGTGTAGGTCCAACGCGAGGATGGGCGGCGCGTCGGGCGCCGCGGCGAGCGCACGGATCAAGCCATGGCCGATTTCACCGTTGGCGCCGCTGATGAAGATGATGGACTCGGTCATGCTCGGTCCTCGCGTTCAGCCGGCCGCGCTCTCAGTTTTCTTCGCTGGCGCCTTCTTCCATAGCGGGCTCATCGATCACGAAATTATCGCCGGTCAGATAGACCGTGCGGCTGGGCAAGGCGATTTCCAGCCCCAGTTCTTCGACGATGTCCATCATGGCCAGGCGAATGCCTTCGGCGACGCGCGTGAAATCACCCCAACCGGCGTGCAAGATCATGCAGATGATGCGCACATCCAGGGTGCTCGCGCCGAAATTGACGAAGTGTACGATGATGGATCCGGTGTCGACGTCCTCGGTTTCTTCCAGCAATTGCCGCAAACGGGCCATCAGCTGGCGCAAGTCGGTACTGCGTGCTTCATAGCTGATGCCCAATGTAATATCCAGGCGGCGCTTTTCCGCGCGCGACCAGTTCAAGATTTTCGAGGCGGCCAGCTTGCTATTCGGCACGATGACGAGCGCCTGATCCAACTGCCGAATGCGCGTCGACCGAATGCCTACGTGCTCGACGATGCCTGTCGCCGCCGGCGTTACGATGAATTCGCCCACGCTGAATGGCTTATCGGTGATGATGGAAGAGAATCCGAAGAGGTTCTCTACGGTATCTTTCGCGGCCAACGCAAGGGCCAGGCCACCGATGCCCAGGCCGGCGATGACGCCGCTCGCGTCGTAACCCCATTCCTGCAGCAGAATGATGGCGCTGATGGCGAGGATGACGATGCGTAATCCCGTGCGCAGGAAAGGCAACAATTTATCGTCTATTTTGATGCCGATCAGATCGCCCAGCTGACCTTTGCCGAAGGAGATTTGGCTCGCTAGGCGCACCAGCGAGAGCGTGAAACCGACGATGATCAACGACCGCGCGAGGTGACTGAAGAAATTCACCAGCCCGGCACTCAGCTCGGCCACGCTTACGCCAATCATCAAGCCGAGGGCGATGATGCCGAAGTTGATGGGTGTCTCAAGGAAATCGAGCAGTTGATCGTCGTATCGTATGCGTGTGCGGCGCGTGAAGGCGCGTAAGGGCAGCATGAAGATGCGAAGAACGATGCGGCGCACGAGCACGATGATCAGGAAAATCACCAGACCGAGCAGGATGTGCCAGACGATATTGCGGATATCTTCCGGCAATGCTTCGAGGATGGGCAAATTATCGGGGGACATGGTTCAGCTCCTGGCGCGAGATGGCGCCTCTATTTCATGATGAGACCGCTGCCAATGAGGATGCGCGCTTCGAAGAGCAAGCGTGGGTGGCGTGCTAGCATGCTGATCATCGCTTTGGCGGGCGCGATGCGCGTCAAATCGTAGCTGGCAGCAGTGCGGATGAGGTCATCCAGCAGATCGGCGTCCATTTTCGCCATCATACGGCGCACGGTGCGAAGGGATTTTTGTTGCTTGCCGAATCGCTCCCGCCAGCGCTTCTCGTAGCGGGCCAGGCTGCGCGCGCCGACGTCGCCTTCGCGGACACATTGGGCGGCGGCGTTGCCAGCGTAGTCACCAGCCACCATGCCGAGGACGATGCCGCCGGCCGTGAGCGGATCGGCCTGGTGCGCCGCGTCGCCCACGACCATCACGCCATCGGCCACCAAGCGCTTCAAGCCGCCCGTGATGGGTATGCCGCCGGTAACTTGCCCGAGCACGCTGCGCGCCTTTGGAAAGTGTTGCTGCATGAAGCGCTCGAGGTGAGCCTGAGCGCTGGTGCCTTCGGCGCGGTCGCCGCTGATGACGATGCCGATGTTGGCGGTGTCTTCGCTCTTCGGGAATACCCAGACGTAGCCGCCCGGCGCCAAAGCCTCGCCCACATAATAGTGCGAGGTATCCGTACGGATTTGCCCGCGCAGCCCGCTAACGAGGAATTGCGTGCCGACGTAGAGGTCGCTCAATGAGGGGATGCTCTTCAGCCCTGCCCAGCGCGCCACTTGTGATTCGGTGCCATCGGCAGCGATGACGACTTTGCAATAGACATCGTGCTTGGCGCCCATGCAGTTGATCTTCACGCCGACGACCGCGCCTTCGTCGTCGAAGAGCAGCCCCTCGGCGCGGGTATTGACGAGCACTTGCGCGCCCGCGGCAGCGGCGGTATAGGCAACTTCGCGGTCAAATATCTTGCGGTCGGCGATGATGGAGGGGCTGATCGGTGGGACGACGATGCAATCGCCCATGGTGTTGTGGATGGAGAAAAACTCGGTGATAGTATTCACCCAGGGCTGGTTGGGGATGTCATCGAGATAACGCGAAGCGGTATGCAGCTCGAAGGATTCGCCACAGCGCACCGGCGTGCCGATTTCCAGGCGTTTTTCGATGAGCAGTGTTTCCATGCCTGCTTCGGCCGCCATCCGCGCGGCGATAGCGCCTGCCGGCCCTGCGCCGACCACGACGATATCATAGGCAGGTTGGATCACGTTCGTTCCCGTGATGGCGCGCCAGCGACCATGCTCAGGGCATGGACGGGGCACATCTTCACGCAGCGCTCGCAACGGGTGCACGTTTCGTGATTGAGCGCCAACCAACCTTCATATAGAAAGAGCGAATCGGGTGGGCATACCGCCACACAGGCGCCGCAATGGTTGCAGGTATCCTGGTCAATAGCCACACTTTGCTGGCGTGCTTCGGCCTGTTTGGCGCGGGCGGCGGCGCTGCGTTTGAACATGCACTCTTCTCATCGATTGGGGGCGATTATCGCGCATGACGGCGCGGATTTCAAGCGGCGCACGGACCTTTTCATATACTGGTGGTTTGGGAGGTGGTGTGCCTGTATTGCTCGAAGCGCAGCGCGAGATGGAGTTCGCCGAGGCGGCCTTGCGGCGCGGGGATTTCGTCCAGGCGCGCCGGTTGCTGGCACAACTGTTGCGCGGCGATAGCGAAAATCTGATGGCATGGCGGCTCTTGTTGCGCGCCCTGCAAAATCCGAAGCACCGGCAACGGGCCGCGCGCGAGATTTTGCGTTTGGCGCCGGGTGACGCCGAGGCGCAAATGGCCCTCCAGACCCCGAATCACGTGCAGCCGCGGATGGGCAGCCGCGCGCGCGTACCGGCCTTCGGCGAATTGAGCCACGATGACGACCCTTTCGGTGAGCTGGCCAATTATCGCGCCCGCAATGGCTTGCCGGTGCCGCCAATGAGCAATCCGGATGTCATACCGGCGCCTGTTGCTCAGCGCGTTTTGCCGAATATAGGGCAGTTTCCGCGCGTGCGGTTGCCTCGAATCTCGCTGCGGATACCGAGATTCTGGCGCCGGACACCGGTAGCCAAGAGCGCGGGCCGACGGTTGCCCTGGCGTTCTGTGTTAGGCATCATCGGTGGTGGCGCGCTCCTTGGGGGGGCATATTTATATTTCACGCCCCTCAACGCGCCCTTTTTGGCCAGCGCTTTGCCCGCCAACCCAGCTGATTTGCCGCATCCCGCCTTGGCGCATATCAGCTACCCGACCGAGACGTTGCAGGCTCTTGGTCTCGATGAACCGCGGCGCAACACCCTCGCAGCGACGGTTTACGACCTCTATTTTTTCGACGGCGTTCGTGGTTTGCTGCTCTCCGTGGATGTCATCAGCCTTGACCCGTTGTTGGATCCCGTCGTTGAACTCTATGACCCGAACGGCGAGCTGCTCAATTGGAATGACAACGGCGATTTCTCGTTGGGTCGTGGCACGCTCGACTCACGGCTGGAAATCGTGTTGCCGAGCGATGGCCGCTACCTGATCAGCGTGGGTGGCATCATCGGTGATGGGAAGTACATCATCTCGATGCGCAACCATTGAGAGCGATTAGCGTGATATGAGCGGGCAAAAGCGGCGCCGAGTTCGCGGCTGGGATGCGCTGGCGGCCTGGTATGATGGCTGGGTCGGCCCGGGCGGCAGCGAGCACCATCGGCGTACAGCCATCCCGGCGTTGTTGGCTTTGTTGGAAGCGCGCGCGGGAGAACGCATCCTGGATATCGGTTGCGGGCAAGGCGTACTGGCGCCACATATCGCCAAGGTGGGTGCTCAATACACCGGCGTGGATGTCAGCCCTCGATTGCTCACGCGGGCGCATCGCCATCACGGGCAGCACGGGCGCTTTTTGCGGGCGGATGGGGCGGCGCTCACCCGCCATCCGCAACTGGCTGCGGCGCAATTTGAGGCGGCTGTTTTCCTGCTCAGTCTGCAGGATATGGACCCATTGGCGGCCGTAATCCAGAGCGCGCGCGGATTGTTGGCGCCGCGTGGGCGTGTGATCATCCTCATGACGCATCCTTGCTTCCGAGTGCCGCGCCAGAGCGGTTGGGGCTGGGATGAGGGTCGGAAGTTGCGCTACCGGCGCATCGATCGCTACCTGACGCCTTTGCCTGTGCCGATGAAAGCCTATCCCGGCGTGAGCGGCGTCACCACCAGCTTCCATCGACCACTGGGAGAATACGTCGCGGCTTTGGCGGCGAATGGGTTGTGGTTGGACGCGATTCATGAATTGCCCGCAGAAGTGAAACCACGACCGCGCGGCAAAGGCGCAGGTGGACCATCCCGCGCGGAGGAGCACTCGCAGCGAGAAATACCGCTCTTCCTGGCTTTACGCGCGCGCGACCCGGGTTGAGTTGCGCTCAAACGATGAGGGGGCGCTCAGATGACGATATTCACCACCGGGTCGCTGACGATGCCCGCTTTGCGGCGGCCGGCGATGTAGATCACGCGGCGCGGTTCCTTTTCGCCGAGCAATTTGCGCGCGCCTTCGCTCGCCAGGGCCAGCGCTTTCGCCTGTTCTTCGCTTATCGAAGCGGGCACTACCAGGCGATCGACGACGCGACGTCCGCCCTGCACCACCAGCGTCAGCATTGGCTCTTGCGCCAAAGACACGTCAAATTCTGGCCAGGATTGTTGGTGGACGCTATATTCACCCCCCAATTTCGCCCAGCATTCCTCGGCGATATGTGGGGTGAAGGGAGCCATCAGCAGGACGTGCGCCTGTAGCGCCGAAAACCAGGCCGTCTCGCTCATTTGGCCCGACCGCCGAGCGGCGAGCAGGTCATTGCGCAGCGCCATTAATTCGGCGATCGCTGTATTGAAGCGAAAATTTTCCAACCCATTGCTGACGCGCGCGATGGTCTGTTGACAGCGCCGCTCCATTCGCGCCTCGGCTTCCGCTTGACCTTCGCCACAGGGCGCCTCGCCAGTGACCAGATCCCAGACATCCGCCAGCCAGCGTTGCACGCCCTTGATGCCTTCAGGTACCCATGGGCCGCCTTTCTCAAAGTCGAAGGCGAACATCAGGTAAGCGCGCACCGTATCGGCGCCGTATTCGCGCACCAGCTCGTCTGGGTTGACGACGTTGCCTTTGCTCTTGGACATGCGTTGGATATCCAAGTGCTGTAACAGCTGGTCGACGCGCGCCTGGCCTTTCAGACTTGGGATGACGATTTCGGCGTCCACGGCCACTTCGACAATGCGCGTGGGAGCATCACCATCTTGCAGGTGCAGGATGTTCTCGACGCGGCGTTTGATTTCGCCCTGCGGGGCGCTGGCGATCGCAGGGGTTTCGCGCGGGATTACGGAGACGCGGTGCGCGTAGAAGCGGCCATCCTTTTCCTGTCCTTCGGCGCGGACATAATGCCCTTCGCGCTCAGCGCCCAGCACTTGTCCCTGGTTGCGCAACTGCAGCATCGGCTCGCGCAGAAGTGATGTGTCTTCGCGGCCATGCGCGCGCATGATGGTTTTGGTTTCGTCGAAGGCGCCGACTTCATCCATGGCCCGCGCGAACCAGCGCGTATAGAGCAGGTGCATGGTGGCGTGCTCGGCGCCGCCAGTATAGGTATCGACGGGTAACCAGTAGGCCGCTTCCTCCGGATCGAAGGGCGCGGTATCGAAATGCGGGCTCAGGTAGCGACACTGATACCAGGATGAGCAGAGGAAGGTATCCATCGTGTCGCTTTCGCGGCGAGCAGGCTGGCCATCGGCGCTCTTCGTCTTGAAGAAAGGCTCATGGTAGGTCAACGGGCTACGGCCGGTGGGCATGAATTCCACCTCTTCGGGCAGCAGCACCGGCAGCTTGTCATTGGGCACGACTTCCAGACTGCCGTCTTCGCGGTGGATGATTGGTATTGGGCAGCCCCAATAACGTTGGCGGCTGATGAGCCAATCGCGCAGGCGATAATTAATCGATTCCTCGCCGATGCCGCTCTCTTGCAACCAATCGATGACGGCGGCGATGCCCGGGTTGGCGCGTCCTTTGGCCCGCGTGACCTCAGTGCCATCGAAATGGCCGCTGTTGATCATGCGTCCTTCACCTTCCCAGGCGGCGATTATCGTCTCGTCCGTCAGCGTTTCACCGGCAGGTTGGATGACGGGACGCACTGTGAGTCCATAGTGGCGGGCGAAAGCGAAATCGCGCTCGTCATGTGCCGGCACGGCCATGATGGCGCCGCTCCCGTAGCCGAACATCACGTAATCGGCCACCCAAATGGGAATGCGCTCCTCGTTGACCGGGTTGATTGCGTAGGCGCCGATGAAGATGCCGGTCTTCGCGCGCTCTTCGGCCATACGCTCCAATTCGGAGCGGCTGGCGGCCTGCGCGACGTAGGCTTCTACCGCTTCTCGTTGGGTAGCGCTCGTCAGTTTGGCGACCAGTGGGTGCTCGGGCGCCAGCACCATGAAAGTCGCGCCCCAGAGCGTGTCCGGGCGAGTGGTGAAGACATCGATGACGTCGCCGGCTTCACTATGAAAGGTAACGCGCGCACCCTCGCTGCGGCCGATCCAGTTCGTCTGCATTTGCACGACAGGGTTCGGCCAATCCAAGCCGCTGAAATCCAGCAATTCCTCGACGAAATGGCGGTAGCGGAAGAACCATTGGGTCATCAGTTGTTGGATGACGGGTTGGTTGGTGCGCTCGTCTTTACCATCAATGACCTGCTCGTTGGCCAGCACGGTTTGCAGCGTTGGCGACCAGTTGACCAGCGCTTCGCCGCGATACGCCAGGCCGGCTTCGTAAAAGCGAGCGAAGAACCATTGCGTCCAGCGGTAATATTCTGGCGTGCAGGAGATGGCCTCGCGCTCCCAATCAAACATCGTGCCCATGGTGCGCATTTGCTCCCGCATGCGCTCGATATTGCTGTATGTCCACTGCCAGGGGTGGATGTTGTTCTGTACGGCGGCGTTTTCCGCGGGCAGACCGAAGGCGTCAAAGCCCATGGGAAAGAGCACGTTGAAGCCGCGCATGCGCATATAACGCGCGCGCGCGTCCGGGGGAGTCATCGCAAACCAATGGCCGATGTGCAGATCGCCGCTGGGGTAGGGCAGCATGGTGAGCGCGTAGTGCTTGGGTTTGGACCAATCGACGCGTTGTCGGTAGACGCCATCAGCCTCCCAGCGCTCTTGCCAGTGGCGCTCGATTTTCTGGTGTTGGTAGCTTTCGCTCATGAAGGGTCAACTCCTAAATGAAGCAGGCCGGCGAAAAGGCGGCGCGCAACTACGAAGATATCGGTTGGTTATCGTCAGTGGAGAGGGTGGGCGCTGCTTTAGGAGCAGGCCCGGCCGGCGAGTAAAGAGCGAGCCACCTCGTAGCCCTGGCTTTGCTGTTCGTTCATGCCCAGCTGACCTTGTCTTTCAAACTCGCTTCGGCAGACGCCACAAGAATAAACGATCGGTATCCCAAATGCAAGGCGCTATATCGTGCGGCGGGGCAAGGATGTTTCGATGGACAATTCGAATCAATTCGAAGGGCGCAGATTGTACAGTCCTAGCATGAGGGAGAATATCATAGGACTGTCCTGACGGTTGTTAATTTCTAATTGCTATCAACGAATAACCCCACCTGCCCATTGGGCTTACTTCCAGGAATTGCGCAGCGCGCGGATCCAATTCTGATAGGCGAGTTTGTGCAGTAGCGCCTCGTCGTAGCCGGCGGCGCGCATGGCGTTGATGAGATTGGGCAAGTGAGCGCAATCGGCCAAGCCGGCGGGCATCACGGCGCCATCGAAATCCGAACCGAAGCCGACGCGGTCTTCGCCGAGTTTCTCTATGAGGTAATCGAAATGCCTCACAATGACCTGCAGGGGTGTATCGGGTTCGGTCTGGCCGTCTTCGCGCAAGAAACCGACGTGGAAATTGACACCAACCATGCCGTCAGATTCGGCAATCGCGGCGAGTTGCTTGTCGGTGAGGTTTCGCGTGGCAGCGTTGATGGCGTGCGCGTTGGAATGGGTGGCGATGAGCGGTGCTTCACTGATGTTGGCTACATCCCAGAAACCGCGCTCATTTAAGTGCGATAGGTCGATGACAATTCCCAGCTGGTTGCAACGGCGCACCAGACGCTTGCCAGCGCCGCTAAGGCCAGGGCCGGTATCTGGCGAAGAGGGGAAGCGGAAAGGAACGCCATGCCCGAAGATGTTTGGCCGGCTCCATACGATACCCAGGGAGCGCAGGCCGACTTCATACCAGATATCCAACGCGCGCAAATCTTCGTCGATGGCTTCTGCGCCTTCAAAATGCAGCTGGATGGCGAAGATACCGGTCTCGATGCATTCGGCGATATCGTCGGCGGTCTTCACGAGGCGCGCTTGGCCGTCGGAAGCGGCGATCATACGCAGGATTTCGCTGGCGGCAGCGATGGTGAAACGCGAGGCGTAGTCATGTGGGATTCTCGGCGGTAGCGGCACATCGAAGGTGCCATCCTCGCCGGCGCCGACGCTGGCGACCGATTGCTTGTCCTCAGGGTGCTCTGGGATGGGTGAAATCGCCCAGAAACCGCCGGCGAGGCCGCCCTCGTGGGCGCGCGGCAAATCGATATGCCCCTGGTCACCGCGGCGGAAGAAGTCACGGTTAGGGGGCTCTGAATAGCCAAAGAATTCGCTGAAGGCCGCCGTGTAATCCGGTGCGATTTTGGGAATGGCGTAGTGCAGGATGCTGTCATTATGCCCGTCGTAGATGGGGAGGGGTTTGTCGCTCATTGTCTCTTTCTCTCATTCATGCTCATTTTACGCAAATGAAATCGCCGATCACCAACACATCCATTTTGGTGCGTTGGAAACAGGCGATGGCTTCTTGTGGGGCGCATACGATGGGCTCATTCTCGTTGAAACTGGTGTTCACGAGGGCCGGGATACCTGTTCGCGCGGCGAAGGCACTAATGAGGTCATAATAACGCGGGTTTTGCGCGCGCGCGACGCTTTGCAAGCGGCCGGTGTTATCTACATGATTGACCGCACAAAGGCGCGTTCGCCATTCGCGGCGGATTTTGTATACATGGAGCATATAAGGAGAAGGGTGGCTCTCCTCAAATATCTCCGCTTGCCTTTCTGCAAGAACCACCGGCGCGAAAGGGCGAAACCATTCGCGCTTCTTGATGCGTTCATTGAGGGTTTCCTTCATAGTGGGAAGGCCGGGGTGCGCCAGTATGGAGCGATTGCCCAGCGCGCGCGGGCCCCATTCCATCCGACCCTGGAACCAACCTACGATCTTCCCCTGTTCCAGGTAACCAGCTGTTTCTTGGGTGATGGCAGCAATTTCGTCATGGCGATACCGAAGTCCTGACGCATCCAGCGCGGCGCGAATTTCCGATTCGGTATATTCCGGGCCCAGATATGCGCCATCCATCTCATATCGGTGGTGCTCTTTCAGAATAGACTGACTCACATACAAAGCGGCCCCGAGCGCGAGTCCCTCGTCGCCCGCGGCGGGTTGGATCCAGGTTTCACGGAATGGCGTTTCCTGGAAGATTTTGCCGTTTGCCACACTATTCAACGCAGCGCCGCCAGCGATCGCCACGCGCTCTTGCGGGACGAGCTCGTGCAAGACGCACAGCATTTGCAAATACGTTCGCTCGAAGGCACCCTGCACGCCAAAGGCCAAATCTTTATCTCGCTGGGTAATTTCGCTTCTCGCTACTCGTGGCGGGCCAAAGCGTTCTATCAACGCATCTGACCATAGGCGAGTGATTTCCATACTGCCATGATCATTGATAAAGATATTCTCCTCTGCGCCCAACGGTCGTGTAAATTGGCCGTTCAGGCGGAAACCGAGATCGGAGAGGTGCAGCATCTCGGTGAAGTCAGCGCGAAAGCGATCTTCGCCATAGGGCGCCAGGCCCATCACTTTTCCTTCGTCACCGAATTGTTGGTAGCCGATGAACTGGCAGATCATCGTGTAAAGAAAACCCAGGGAATGTGGCAAGTAGACGCGCTTTTTGACGCGGATTTCTGAGCCGCGGCATTCGGCCAGCATGCAACTGACGAAATCGCCTGCACCGTCTGCGCTGAAACCGGCAGCCGCTTCCCAAGAGGAACAGAAATAGGCGCTCGCGATGTGGGCGAGGTGATGCTCGATGTGGTGTTGGCGATAGCGGAATTGGCTAGCGGGTATCTCCAACGTTTCTGCCAGCTGCGCGCGGAAGCCCAATTGCTGCACCTGAGCGTTGCCCATGCGCAACAGGCCGGGTGCTAGGTTGGGGTTTCGAAGTAAGTAGCTCAGCTTCGGTAATAGGTTGGCTTTTGGATCTCGCGGTATCGCGATGTGCTCAATATCCTGTGGTTTGAGATTCGCCATCGACAACAGCGCGCGGATGGAGCGCTTTGGGAAGCGAGCATAGTATTTGATACGATTCAGTCGTTCTTCGGCAATCGCCGCTACGACGTTACCATCGATCACCAGGGCAGCGGCGGAACCTGCATGATCGGTGTTTATGCCAAGGATGACCGCCACGAATTACGCCAGCACAGATAGGCTACAGTGCCATTCGTTGTCGATCTTCATTGCCATGCTCATTCCGCCCAGGTTTCCCCAACCACACGCAGCCAATTCCCATGCGCCAGTTTGTGCAGCGCTTCGTCGTCATAGCCTCGTTCACGTAGTGCATCCATCAATACTGGATAGGTAGAGATATCTGGCATTCCGATCGGTGCGGGAATAACGCCATAATCCGAGCCGAAGCCGACATGATCGATTCCCATGCGTTCGACCATGTAGTCGATATGCTCTACCAAACGAGACACGGGTGTGGGCTGATCCCAGCTGCCTTCTTCATTGAGGAAACCAATGAAGAAATTTGCGCCCACTATGCCCCCGGTTTGGGCAATGGCATCCAACTGATCATCCATCAGATTGCGTGGTGAATTGCATAGATGGTACGCGCAGGAATGCGTTGCAACGATGGGATTATCAGTATGGTTAGCGACATCCCAAAAACCTTTATAGTTCAAATGAGATACATCGATCATTACGCCAAGATCGTTACAACGACGGACAAGACGGATGCCGGCTTCGGTAAGTCCGGGACCGTTATCCGGTGAATCGCCAAAGCCCATCGGTACGCCGTGGCCGAAATGGTTGTTCCGGCTATGGACGATACCCACAGAACGTAAACCTGCCTGATAAAACACTTCGAGTGCGTTCAAATCGATATCGATGGCTTCAGCGCCTTCAAAATGAAACAGGGCAGCAATTTGGTTGTTCTCGAAACAACTGGCCATCTCAGCAGCGGTACGCACTACCTGAAACTGGCCTTGAGAAACGGCTTCTAAGCGATAAAGAATTGCAATCAACTGTAAGGCAGGATACGCAGCATCCTCATAAGGCACCGGAACGGTGATCGAGGCCAGCGCATCGGTATCACCCGCTTTGATGGCGGCAGCGATTTCGGCAAAATCTTCACCGGGGATATAGACGGCGAAGAAACCACCACCGAAGTTGCCGCGGCGAGCCTTTGGCAGATCCAACTGCCACTTGTCGTTTCCCTCAAAAAATTCGCTCGGCTTTCCATCACCAAATGGGGAGAAGAAATCCAATAGTGAATCGTTGTGGCCATCAAAAATGCGGAACCTACTTTCGTTCATTTGTCATGTCCTTTCTTCGTCAGCTCTTCCAGGTCAAGCGCAACACTCGAAGCCAATTTTCGTGGGCGATCTTTCTCAGTTCTTCTTCCCCATATCCTCTTGCTTGTAAAGCAGCCATCAATTTAGGCAATCCGGTGACATCGCCCATTTCATCCGGGATATCCGTACCGTCATAATCCGATCCTAAAGCGACACGGTCGATGCCAATGCGATCAACCAGATAATCGATATGTCGAACCATCATTTCAATTGAAGTCGCGCTGGTATCCCCGCTACCTTCAGGATGCAAGAAACTGACCGCGAAATTGAGCCCGACAACGCCATCAGAAGCGGCAATCGCGTCCAGTTGTTTATCGGTCAGGTTGCGGGAGATGGGGCAGATGGCGTGCACGTTGGAATGGGTGGCGACGAGCGGCGCATCGCTGACGCGCGCCACGTCCCAGAATCCCGCTTCGTTCAAATGAGAAAGATCGATCAGGATGCCGAGATCATTACAGGCACGCACCAGGGCAAAGCCTGCGTCAGTGAGGCCAGGGCCGTAATCTGGTGTCATGTTGAAGCCCATGGGCACGCCATGAGCGAAGTGGTTCGGTCGGCTCCAGACAGGGCCCAGAGAGCGCAAACCGGCGGCAAAGTAAATTTCCAGCGCGTCCAGATTGCTATCGATGGGCTCGGCGCCTTCGAAATGGAAGATGGCCGTGAAGATCCCATCCTGGAGGCCGTCCTCCACGTCGCGGAAGCTGCGTGCGATTCGGAAAGTGTCGGGGGTTTGTCGTTCGATTCTGAAGAGTTTGGCAGTAATAGTCTGTGCTTGCTCGCGGGAATAAGCCGCGTCCAGTGCCTGGCTTGGGCGGATTTTGTTTGTTTGTTCGGCCGCTTCTCGCTTTAGCCGGGCGATGCGCGGCTCCATGGTGGGCGGGATGAAGACGGCGAAAAAGCCACCACCCATGCCGCCTTCACGTGCGCGCGGTAGGTCCAGATGACCGGTGGCATTGCGAGATAGGAAATCGAAATCAACATCATCGCGGAAGTAACGCAGTATCGTGTCATTGTGACCGTCGAAGATTATGGGAAATTCGCTCAAAATAGCCATCCTTCGGAATTATCTCATGAATTGTAGTGCCATGATAGCCGACAACGGTCGGTAACCAAAACCCCACGCACATAAAGGTGGGGGTCGTGGTTCGTTTTATTGGACCTAAGTTGACGGTAGGCAGAACCGTCTTTGAACTTCGGATGGAGCTGTGAGTCGCTGCCCTAGCTGATTCATAGGCGATGGGCGGACAGGAATGACGCCAGCAGCTCCAGATGCTGGCTGCTCCCAGAAGTACGAATCCTGCGGGCCTCCTCAAGGTAAGATACTTACAGTGCAACGCCCTCTGCTCTCGAAGTCATGCTTTAGCTTAGCCCGGTCCACGACCGCGTTGTCAGGGTCGTAGACAATGAACAGGATGTGTGCTTCCGGCGGGTACTTCGTCAAGTCGGCAGCCATTCCCTCTGTAACCTTGCTAGGAGTAGTGCTGGCCCGGATATACTTCCCTTCGATCAGCAAGTGCCCACGGTCAATACAAAAGTCAGGAACCACACCGGCTCTAGCAAATGGCACAGCAGGGTGTTCTCTCTGCAAGTCTGGGTGCCACGTGTCGAGGAGCCCTTCAATCTTGTCGTTAAGGTCGCGCTCGTTGGCGGGACGTACACTCTGGAATAATTTGGGAAGAGCAGACTGAAGTTTACTCTCAATTGATGTGACCAGGCGTTTGATAGGAGCCTTCAGGAATTCCCTGTCAGAGACCAGCTTCAGTAAGGAGTTCGGGGCCAGTGGACTAAAGACCTCTTCGTGAAGATCCCGCATACGCCGAAGCGCGCGGCCGACGTGCTCCCCATGCCGCGAGCACAATTCCCAAACTTTCTCGACAAGTTCGTCCTCGTGCTCGCAGCCTGGCACCCAATCCAAAAGCATCTGAAGCTCGTCGAGCATTTGACTGTAGAAATGTGCAAGGTTCGAATTTGAGAAGTTCGCCGCTTGTCTTAGATAGTCCACCGCCGTTGTCCTGCCCTCCGCTGTCTGGATGCTGCAGGTGACGATGTTCGTTGCATACAGACCTTCATTGTCATCATTTTCCGCACCTGCTCCATAAATCCCTATGCGGCGGTCCAGACACTGGAAGCACTCTCCACAGTGAGTAGCGTTCGGCCCTGAATTGTAAGTGTGGCTGCATGACACCGAACTAGGGATCAAGTGCCCACGGCCAGATTCCTTTAGGTACTCTACTACGTCAGATTTGGTGTCCCACAGAAATGGCGTTTCCAGGGTGAAGGGCTTTTCTGCGATTATGGAGAATAGATGTGCTAAGCGCCCAATAGTTTGGGGGTGCGTCGTACGGCTGGCTCGCGCATTGATGAGATCATCCCGTCGAGCAAAATTTAGACTGGTAATCCCATTCTCACAAATGTAGAAGCGATCATGTCCAAACGCTGTGGCCAAAGCGAAAGCGATGCTTCCGAATAGGAATGGCCTGCTGCGCTGCGTTTCCTCTTTAGATCTGATTCCCTGGAGGTGAGTCCTGAATTGGTAGCGGCTAACGCGTCCAAGGTAATCCCTCTGCAATGCGGATGCGAGACCTCGTTGCGTGCGAATGGTTCCAACTTGGGACAAGTGGCTAACCAGGCAAACGTGTTCACTGGTTTGCTCAAGTCGTTGGACAGCACCTGCAAGGGAATCAAGCCCACCAGAGAACAGCAAGATGGAGAGATCTCCGTCTTGCTCCACCGAGAATGTTTCCCTGTCGAATAGACTCGTAGGTGGAGTGGTATGACCGGCTTGAAACGTAAACTGATAGTCCTTATCACCAGTGGCGAATCGGAGTGCGGCTCCCAGGGTTTCGCCCACACGCGGCTGACGCCAAAACTCATAGTCTCTGACCTTCGCAACAAAATGAAGGCTTCTGGACCACGACTGATACTCGACTGCGGTCTTTGAACCCCTGGGGGTCAGTCGGTCGGCCGCAAACACGTACGCCGCAATCTCCAAAAGGTCTAGGCACCTATCGGGCAGATTGAAGACGCTCCGAACAAAATCAGGCAACCCGAGGCGCACTAAAGGGAGTTCGTCACCAGAGGACCGATAATCCAAGACGGTGCACTCTGATGGATCTACCCCATCGGGCAGGGTCGCCCCGTTGCACAGGTAGACTGCATATGCTCCGTCGGTCTTCATTACGGAGACGCCTCTCGGCGGAGTTCTTCTCGCAGCTTCCCTACTGAGTGGGAAAGGAATCCTGATATCTCGTCTGCGGTCGGCATTCCTTGGCTCGCGTAGCGATTGAACCAACCCGCCGCGAACGACTGAGTGATCCTGGCGGTTTCGAAGGCGTGGTGTGATACAACGTCAACGTGGTCTTCAAGGCGACGTGCGAGCCTTTCGCGGTCCTCGGTGTTAGCCAGATGAGAAGAAGCCTCGCGACCGATGAAGTAGTTGAGGTAACGTTCCACAAACTTCCCAAAGAACAGACGCGCTACTTCACAGAAGCCCCTGCCGTCGCTTGCTCTTCTCCACACTTCAGAGGCTTGCTCGTGCTCACCTGAGAAGGAAAGTTGGCGATTTTGTTGCTCTGTCCAAATCGAGATAGCATCTACGGCCGCCTTGCGCGCTATTTCGGCATATTCAGCTGACTGACTGTTCTCAGCGACATACTGCCCGAGTGCATTCGCAAGTTTGAGTGGCGACGGGTTGGCCTCCAGATCGATGGCAAGACCACCAAGTGAAGACCTATCGACTCCTGGAGAAGCTGACAGCGCAAGGCCGACGAGAAACCGGAAGGACGCAATAAATCCTGAATCTCCTTGGATGGCTTGCAAACGAGAGCGGACGTTCTCAAGGGTTGCATTGGCCAGCCCAGGAACATCCCCGTCAACCGCAACTGCATCCGCAATGCCGCCTACCACATCTTGCCACCGCTTCGTTCGCGGTAGCGCCCCTACACGCTCATGCCCCATCTTTGAGAAGCTCCATCAAACCAGAAATGCTGTCTTCGACACTCTGTGTACGTTCCAAGCCTATCCTGCCTCAACTATCCAAAGCCCCATACCGGGGAAAGACGCCGGGGAGATGGCCCTGAACGGCTAAGTTCTGTCTACCATCAAGTTTTATTGGACCTAAAGGGACTCGAACCCTTGACCTCTTCAATGCCATTGAAGCGCTCTCCCAACTGAGCTATAGGCCCGCCGCGCCGATAATGCCCGAAAATTGGACTGCTGTCAAGATAAACGCGTTCGCATATTTGTGCTAACATCATGCGCCGCAGAACAAAGGAGCAACCTCATGGCTGAATTGCGCGATTACTCTGAGTTTGGCGGCGATCATTGGGAGCTGGGCGCATTGCGCAACGCGCTGGCGTATCAGGGCGTGCTCATGCCCCACACGGGCCAGGCGCCAACGGAAGCGCTCTTACTCGGCATCGCTGGCGGCGTCGTGGCGGGTTATTTCATCTTCGAATACGAAGGTTACCCGCCGATGTTCAATTTCCTCACAGTTAATAGCTTCGACCCGCTAACGAACGCGTTGGAGCGGTTGGGCATCGAAGCGAAGACTCGACGCAGCGGCTCGGCTGAGAAGGCACGCAAGCACCTGATCGACGCGCTGGGTGGTGGCTGTGCGCCGCTGGTCTGGGCAGACGTCACTTCGCTTGGCTATGGCGATACACAGTGGGCAGAGGATTATTGGTTCGTCATCCCCTTACTCGTAACCGCTTACGATGCGGTGGCCGATCAGGTACGCCTGGTAGACCGTGCGAGCGTGCCGCTGGAAATATCGGCGAGCGCCCTGGACGCCGCGCGCGTTCGCATCAAGAAGGAGCGCCAACGCTTAATGACAGTCGGTGGCATTGCAATGGAGCGCTTGCCGGAAGCCACGTGCGCGGGCATCGCGCAGTGCATCCAGCATGCCGTAGGTGAGCCGCCACGCAAACCCATGCGCGGGAAATATGGTCTAGCAGCCTACACGCGCTGGGCCGATGCGCTGGTGGATGAGCGGGGCAAAAATGGCTGGAAGCGTCAATTTTCGACGGGCAGCAAACGTTTCGCGGTGCTAACGTTCTTCTACCATTACACACAGCATTTTGGCACCGGTGGCTTTGGCGCGCGCGGGCGCTATGCCGATTTCCTTGAAGAAGCTGCAGCAATTTTGAGCAACGAGGGCTTGCGGGTTGCGGCGTCCGAATTTCGTGTGGCGCGGGAAGGCTGGGCGGCGCTTTACGAGACGCTATTTTCAGCGAGCATCGAGCCGCTGCATCAGGCGCGCCAACTCATCGACGAGCGTGAGCGCCTATTTCGTGAGCAGGGTAACGCCTCGATGGCGGCGCGGCGGGCAATTGAAGAGGAATTAGACATGTTGCGCGCAGCGGCGGACGAGACGATGGCGTTTGCCGAAGCCGAAGAACGCGAGTGGCGGGAGGGCATGCGCGAGGCAGTACTCGCGTTGCAAACGCGGGAAACAAATGCCTTCGATTCTTTGCAGGCTGCGATGGCCTAAGGCACACGGCGGTCTTATTCGACGATATCCTCCGGCCGTCCCCAGATCATCTTGCGGAAAACGATGTTTTCGCTCGTCACCTGCATGCCCGCGCGTTCGTAGAGGGCGACGGCGTTGGTGCGGCTCTCGGCGTCGACTTCCAGCTCAACTTCGCTTAACCCGTATTGCTGGAACACGTAGAAAGCCTGAAGCAAGAGCGCCATTCCCAGGCCGCGCCGTCGCCAGGGTCGGCGCACGCCGAGCAGATCGACTACCCCGCGCTGCGGGTGCGCTCGGCTGCGCTCGCCGAACATCACGCCGGCAATCTCTTCGCCATCCCAGGCGGCGAACCAGAGCGCCGCGTCAAATTCTGGATCATCGAAGAATTTGTCAAAGCGTTCGAATTCTTCGATGCTGATGTTGCCCCAATGGTCGCGGAAGCATTCGAGGTAGGCGGCGTGGTAGGCGCGCGCTTCGGTTTTGCGCTGAAAGGGGCGCAGCTCCAGGCCGGGAAGGATCGTTGCGGGTTGAAGTTCGCCTTCGAACTGGATGAGCATGTCGTAGAAGCGTCGCACTTTGTTGTAACCCAGTGCAGCCAGACTGCGCATCTTCTCCGTATCGCTCTCGTGGCTGACGAAAGTGTCGATAAAGAATGGCCGCTCGGGCGGCAATTGATCGCCACCCAGTGTCGTGCGGATGTGCGCTTCGGCGACGGCCTGGAGTCGTTCTAGCGTGGGGGAAGTGCCATGCGCGGGGTCGATCGTCGTGCTGATGTAACCGGTATTGTATTCGCCATTCAGCGCTGTCCAGGCATAGCCGCAGGCTTCGTCACCGTTGAGAGCCAGGAAGACATCGCGCTCGGGTTGAAAGCCGAAAATGAAATTATCGAAGTGACGCTGCAGGCGTTCTTCGGTTTGGGCGGTTGGCTCGCCGCGCCCCGCGCGCTCCGCATTGCTCAAACGCACTAGAGTTGGCAGGTCAGTGGCGCGATAAGTGCGGATCTGGATGGATGTGCTCAAGCCCGGCTCCGGGTGATGTCAGCGACGGCTGGATTATTCTGCGCGGCCGAGGTGAAAGGAATGGTGAGGCCGAATGCGCGCAGGGCCATTGCCAGCGCTTCCAGCGGTAGACCCATCACGTTGCTGTAGCTGCCGACGATGCGCGTGACGGGTTGTAAGAGGCGATCCTGGATGGCGTAACCGCCCGCCTTGTCGTAGGGAGTGGCGCTGGCGCAATAGTGGCGCAGCTCAGTTTCGCCAAGGGCGCGCAACCAGACGTGCGAGGTTACCACTTGCGAGCGCAGCCGCTCGCTGTCGGAAAGGGAAAATGCCGTGTGCACGAGGTGCTCGCGTTCGGCCAAGGAGCGGAGCATGCGATAGGCTTCGTCGGCGTCGCGCGGTTTGCCGAATTGCCGCCAGCCCGCCGCGCAGGGCAGGGCCACTACGGTATCGGCGGTGAGGATCAGGGCATTCGGGGGAGAGAGAGCTCGCGCGGCGGCGAGTTTCTCCATGCTCAGGCGCAGGGCGGAAGCCGCCGGGCTTTCGTCGGCGCGGGTCGTCTCGTGGATATCGGGCGCGCAAACGCGAAAGGGGATGCCGAGGGTGGCGAGCAATTCGCAGCGGCGTGGCGAGCGGCTGGCGAGGATTAAGGGAGTACGACTGTCAATGGTCAATGGACGCTGCTCTCATGCTCAGGGAAGGCACTCCAGCTTTGCGCGGGAGGCGATGAGGCGCTTTCCACCGAATTGCTCATTGTCGAAGTGGATTGTTAGTACGTAGTCCAAGGTGCCGAGCGGTTCGATATCCAGCACTTCACCCGTGCCAAAGCGAGGGTGGCGGACGCGCGCGCCAATCGAGAAGACGGGTTTGCGCTCTATGACCTTTGTTTTTGGTTTGGTCTTCGCCTTCGCCTTAATTTTGTTGCCTGGCCCCTCGCCGCGCATCAATTCGCGCCGCGCCCATTCAGGCAAACCTTTCGCGGTGGTCAATCGCGGGGCGTCAGCACTCGGTAGGGATCTGGTTCCCGCTCGAAGTGAATTCAAGTCTTGGCCTTTCTCATTTTCCAACAAATCCAGCGGCAATTCCCGCAAAAAGCGCGAAGCATCCTGGTATCGCGCGCCGCGGATCAGGCTGCGGTAGTCCGAAAAGCTGAGGTAGAGCTGACTCATACTGCGCGTGATGCCGACGTAAAGGAGGCGTCGTTCCTCTTGCTCTCCACCCTTCTCCATCAGGCTTAACTGATGTGGCAGGGTTCCCTCTTCCAGCCCGACAATGAAAACCACCGGATATTCGAGGCCTTTCGCGGTATGCAACGTCTGCAGCGTGGCGACGTCTCGCTCGTCATCCAGCGCGTCGGCATCGGAAACGAGCATGGTTTCTGTGAGGAAATCAGCGAGCGACAGTTCTGGATTGGCGATCAGATACTGCTCCAGCTCCTCGATATTCTCTTCGCGTTCCTGGCGCTGCGCTTCGGTGTCGCTGATTTTTGCGAGGTAATCCCAAAAGCCGATGTCATCCACGATTTTCCGCAAGAGCAGGGCGACGGAGGCGGATTTCGCCAGTTCACGCCAACCATCCAGCTGTTTGGCGAAAGCGAGCAGGTTTTTCTTACCCGCCGCAGAGAGTCGCAATCCATTTAATGGAGTGGCTTCGCGTTTTTCCTTCTCGTCTACCTCGTCTGCGGTTGCGTGTGGTGCGTATTGTGGTGTGCTCCCTTGCTCCCGCAGCGTGTCCAGGGCGTCACCATAATTCAAACCCGCGCTCACAGTCCAGACGTGGAAATCGGAGAGCGTTTTGCGGCCAATTCCCCGCCGCGGCGTGTTGATGATGCGTTCAAAACTGACCGTATCGCGCGGGTTATCCAGGAAGCGCAAATAGGCGAGGATATCGCGCACCTCTTGCCGCCGATAGAAAGAAACGCCGCCGATGAGTTGGTAGGGGATGTTCTGGCGTGTGAATTCCGTTTCTAGCGCGCGCGATTGGGCGTTGGTGCGATACATGACGACGCAGTCGCGCAGCGGGCCGTCCTCATCGTGTAAGCGGCTCAAAATGCGCTCGGCGACGAAACGCGCCTCATCCTCGTCATCATCGGCGCGGTAGAGCGTAGCGCGTTTTTCAGCAGGTTTTTGTTTGGCGCGCTCGGCGAGGAGATGCAAAGGCGCGCGTTGTGGGTTGTGGTTGATGAGCGCGCTGGCGAGGTCCAAAACAAATTGCGGCGAGCGATAATTGCGGAAAAGCGTGATTTCTCCCGCCGCTGGAAAATCCGACCGAAAGCGAATGAGATTGCGATAATCCGCCCCGCGGAAGCCATAAATCGCCTGGTTGGGATCACCGACGATGAATAGGCTATCCTGCGGCGGCGCGAGGATGCGGATGAGCTCATATTGGGCGTGGTTCGTATCTTGAAACTCGTCGACGAGCAAGTGCGCGAAGAAGCGTTGGTATTTGTCGCGAAGCTCGGTGTTGCGCTGGAAGAGTTGCACGGTATGCAGCAATAAGTCGTCGAAATCGCGGGCATCGTTGCGCGCCAGCAATTGTTCGTAATGGGGAAAAACACGCGCGACCAATTCGCCGAAATAATCCTTGCCGACGAAATCGTGCGAAGTCTGCAACTTGTTTTTGGCAGCGGATATAGCGCGCAGGAAGAGGCGCGGCGAATATTGCTGCTGGTGGATGTTCGATTCGGCGACGGCTTGTTTGATAGCGGCACGCTGGTCGACAGTATCGTAAATCAGGTAATTGGCGCTGAAATTGGTATGCGCGAATTCCTGGCGCAATAGGCGGGCGCAAAGGCTATGGAAGGTGCGCACTTGCGCGCCCAGGGTGCCGCCGCCGAGGAGACGCCCGGCCCGCTCACGCATCTCTGTCGCGGCCTTGTTGGTGAAGGTCACGGCGACGATGCTGTACGGCCGAATATCCCATTCCTGCACATACCAGGCAATCCGATGTGTCAGCACGCGCGTCTTGCCGCTGCCCGGGCCGGCTACGACCATCAAGGGTCCTGGCGGCGCGGTAACGGCGCGGCGTTGCTCTTCGTTCAATCCGCGTAAGATGGCGTGCTCGCTCATACGCCCATTCTAACCCAGCGGCCGCGGCTGCGCGTAGCCGTCCTGGCGCCACTTTCCGCTACAATACAGTCACTCATGACCAGCAGCTCTATGCCTCGACGATCGCGCAACTTCATTCAATCGTTGCGGAACATCTTTTTCGCGGATCCCGTGCGTCGTTTCCGCCTTACGCTACTGATGCTCGCCTTGCTCGTGCTCGGTGGCACCAGTTACTACTGGTTTTGGGAAAGAATGTCTCCCGCCGACGCGCTCTATATGACCGTCATCGCCCTGACGACGGTCGGCTTCGGTGAGCCGCAACCACTTACTACCAAGGGCCGCCTCTTCACGGTGTTTTTCATCAGTGTCGGTGTGTTCACGTTCGCTTACGCCATCGGCGGCCTACTGGATAGCGTCCTCTCGGATGAGCTCTGGCTATCCCGCGAGCGCAAGCGTTTACGAAAGGCGACTATGAGTATCGAAGGTCATTTCATCATCTGTGGAATCGGTCGGATGGGGCAGCAGGTTGTGGAAGAATTGCAGCGGCGGCAGGTGCCATTCCTTATCGTTGATGTCGACGAAGCGGAGGAAGAGGCCCTGCTCATGCAAGGCGTGCCTTATGTCATCGGTGATGCGACTTCTGATGAAGTCTTGGAGCGCGCGGGGGTAGCGCGGGCGCGGGGTCTGGTTTCCGCGCTTACCACAGACGCCGCCAACATCGCCACAGTGCTGACCGCGCGCGGCTTAAACGAACGACTGTTCATCGTTGCGCGGGCGGCCGTCCTGGAAACGGAGCGCAAGCTGCGGCGGGCGGGCGCAGACCGCGTCGTGAGCCCCTATTATGTCGGCGGGCGCAGCATGGCGCAGGCGCTGCTCAATCCGGTCGTGCACGATTTCATCACTCAGTTGGCTGGCGGCGTGGAGACGGAAATCGGGCAGGTGACGGTGGGAGAATCGTCGCCATTGGCCGGGCAGACCATTGGTGGTTGCGATTTGCGGCGGATCAGTGGCGTCACGATCCTCGCTGTGAGGCATGTGGATGGTCAGTTGGTGATCAACCCCTCAGTGCAACATGAGCTGACAGTGGGGGATACGCTGGTCGTGCTCGGGCCGGTGGGTGCCGTCCTTAGGATCGAGCGCCAGGAGCGCGTTTGACGGTGTTTGGAGGAGCGGGCTGACGATGACCGAACTGGCGGCAAAGACGAGCGAACGGCTGGATCTGGGGAAGATCCTGGCGCGCCTGGCCGGTCTCTGCTCGTTTTCTGCTGGTGCCGAGCTGGCGCGCACAACAGCGCCCAGTGGTGATGAACAGACTGTGCGCGTCTGGCAAGAAGAGACGGCCGAGGCAGCGCAGGCGCTGGAACAGAGCGTGAGCCTTTC
Organism: Phototrophicaceae bacterium; assembly: GCA_965237765.1. Taxonomy (GTDB): domain Bacteria; phylum Chloroflexota; class Anaerolineae; order Aggregatilineales; family Phototrophicaceae; genus WTGJ01. The sequence goes on along the minus strand of OZ250157.1, from coordinate 244,415 downwards.
GCTCGGCGGCGCACATGATGTGCGCGACCTAATCTTCAAGGCGCAACGAGGCATTCCTATTGAGCCACAAGGTCTGCTCGATCTGCGCGATACGCTGCGGCGCAGCACGATCCTGAGGCGCACGCTTGGCAGGCTTGCAGGGCAATACCCACGCCTGGCGGCGCTTGTCAACGATGGCGAAGAATGTGTAGAGCTGCAGGCGGCGATCGCGCGGGCCATCAGCGATAACGGCGAGGTGCTCGATTCAGCCAGCGCGCGTTTGGCCATACTTCGTCGCGAGCTGAAGATCGCCTTCGACCGCTTGCAACAAAAGCTGAACCGCATCGTCAGCGCGCGTGGCAACGCGACCATCTTGCAAGAACAATTGATCAGCATGCGCAACGGCCGCTACGTCATCCCGATCAAGGCCGACCACAAGGGAAAGATCGCCGGCATCGTTCATGATTCATCGGCCAGCGGCGCGACGTTCTGGATCGAGCCGCTGGCCACTGTCGAATTGAACAACGCCTGGCGCGAGTTGCAGCTGAACGAAGAAAAAGAGATCCGCCGTATCCTGTTAGCGCTCAGCGAGCAAGCAGGCGAAGAAGCGGAGGCCATCGTGCGCACGGTGGAAGTGCTGGCACAGTTGGATGTCATCCGCGCGCGCGCATTGCTGGCGGCGGAGATGGACGCGGTGGCGCCGCAGCTATTGCCCTGGCCAAAGGGCGCGAAGTCGGGCGCAGCGGCGGCGCATTCTGGCAGCGTATTGCGCCTACGCGCGGCGCGGCATCCGTTGCTCGATGAGGATGTGGTGCCGGTGGATGTTACGCTAGACAAGGGTGGGTGGATCGTGGTCGTCACCGGACCTAATACAGGTGGCAAGACAGTGACGCTGAAGACGGTGGGCCTGCTGACGCTCATGGCGCAATGCGGCATGCAACTTCCGGTCGAGGAAGCGGAGCTGACAGTCTTCCGCGCGGTTTTTGTAGATATCGGCGACGAGCAGAGCATCGAACAATCGCTGAGCACCTTCTCGTCCCATATGACGAATATCATTCGCATTATGGAGGAATGTGACGAGCGCTCATTGGTGTTGCTGGACGAGCTCGGCGCGGGCACGGACCCGACTGAGGGCGCGGCCCTGGCGCGGGCCTTGCTCAACGAATTGCGCCACCGCCGCGCGACCGCCCTCGTAACCACGCACCACCCGGAGCTGAAGGTATTCGCGGTTCAACACGAAGGCTTGCGCAACGCCAGCATGGAATTCGATCTGGAGACGCTATCGCCGACTTATCGCTTGATCAGTGGCTTGCCGGGTCGTTCGAATGCCCTGGTGGTCGCCGAAGGGCTGGGCTTGCCACAGAGTATCCTGGCGGACGCACGCAGCATGGTGCCGATGCAGGACCTGATTGCTGACGACTTGCTGGATGAGTTGCATCGTTCACGTGACGAGGCGCAACGACAGCTTGGCGAGGCGGCGGCTTTGCGGGCGGCGGCCGAAGTCCGCTTCAGCGAATTGCACGAACGCCTGCGCGATATCGATGGAGAACGCCGCGAAATCCTGTTGGGCGCGCGGCAGGAAGCGGAGACTCAACTGGCGGAATTGCACGCGCGGTTGACCGAATTGCGCGGGCAGTTGCAACGGGCCGGTCAATCGATCGCGCCGTTGGAAGAATTGAGAGCGACGGTCACCGCCCTGAACAAAGAACAGCTGAACGGCGAAATCGATCCACTCGTCAGCATGCTCGAGCGCGATTGGGCGCCGGGTTTGGGCGATGTGGTCTGGTTGGAGCGGCTGGCAGCGCAGGGATTGGTGCACGAGTTGGATGGTGAAGAGGCGCTCGTGCAGATCGGTTCCTTGCGCGTTCGCGCGCGTTATGAAGATCTGGCGCCGGCGCGTGAAATGGCCAGCGCGAAGCCCGTCACCCAGCAACTGATCGAACCTGTCTCGACGCCCTTGTCCGCTTCGCCCGGGGTCGAGCTGGATTTGCGCGGGCAGCGGGTGGAAGATGCAGTCGAGCGTTTGGAGCGATATCTGGATGCGGCGAGCGCGGCCGGTTTGCCTTTTGGACGCATCATTCATGGCAAAGGAACGGGGGCGTTGCGCCACGCGGTTCGGGAACGGTTGCACGGTCATCCGCTCATTACACAGGCGCAAACCGCCCCACTTGCAGAAGGTGGTGATGGCGTTACGATCGCGCGACTTATTTCGCTGACATGATTGCGATCGCTCGCAGGTATGCGAACGATGAATTAAGCTGGCGTCCGATGGGTGAAGCGGCGGCGCGCGCGATCGCCGGTTGGCGCTATGCCGGCGCTCTTGCGTTCTACAACACAGCGGAAGAGGAAGTCGAGATGACGGTGCGCACGTTATGCGCCCCTCAACATCGCTATTTTGCCATGGCCCTGCGCAACGGGGACATGCTCGGCTATTGCTGTTTCGGTGAGGACGCACGCGTGCGGGGCGGCAATTATCCTGACGATGCGTTGGATATTGGCATGGGCATCCAGCCGTGCTTATTGGGGCGGGGCCTGGGAACGCACTTGCTGCAGCAGGCATCGCTTTCGCTAATCGGGAATACGCGCCGCCGCGCATCCGCGCCACGGTGGCTGCTTTCAATGAGCGCGCCCTGCGTCTTTGCCGCAGCGCTGGTTTTAGGGAATGCACATCTTTTCTGCATCCGGATAGTGAAATGAGCTACGTTGTGCTCATTCGAGACGCTACGCAAGTTACCGCGCCCCACGCCGCTATACTGCAGGTAGAGCAGGTGTGAATCGGAATGAGCGAGGTACTAGCCCCTGTGTCCCGCGGCGAACACGAGCGCGTTTTCCGCACGCCTCCGAATCTGACCCTTCGTATGATGACGGCGGCGCTTGGTGTGCCGCTGACGCTCTTTTTGGTCGGGCTTGGCGGCTGGGCATTATTCGGGCTGGCGCTGGTCGTCGGGATAATCGCCCTCCTGGAATTTTATGCTTTGGCCCGCGGTCGTGCCTCGCAAGGAAGCGCGCGCGCAGGCGTCGCCCTGCTCGTGCTGAGCCTCTTACTCGCGCAAAATGCCAGCCCCTGGTCTTGGTTTGTCGTGTTGGTGGGCGTGGCGTCGGTGGTATCTATGCTCCTGGTGCGAATGCGCGGCACGGCCGGCTGGCGTATGGCCGGCTGGCAGGCGTTGGCCACGGTGGGCGGTGCGCTATATGTGGGTTTTCCTCTGGTGGCGATGTTGCGCTTGCGGATGGCGGCGACGGATGGCGCGCTCTGGTTGTTGCTGGTATTGGCGCTGACATGGGTTACGGACAGCGCGTCGTATTTCGCTGGCCGCGCCTTTGGCAAACGCGCGCTGGCGCCACGAATTTCTCCCAAGAAAACGTGCGAGGGCGCTCTCGGTGGTTGGTTGGGCGGGAGTCTGGCGGGGTACCTGGTATTGCAACTGGGCGGCCAATTTACCTACTCGCTCATCCCTTTGCTCATCCTGGCGCCGCTATCGGCCATCCTCGGCGACCTGTGGGAATCTGGCCTGAAGCGCTATTTCCAGAGCAAAGATTCTGGTTTGACGGGCTTTAACCTTTTCCCTGGCCATGGCGGCGTGTTGGATCGCGTCGATTCCTTGCTCTTCGTTGCGCCCACAGTCGTGCTATACCTCGCTGTAACAACTACGGTGTTCCAGGCTGGGGCATGAAATCCGTAGAGATCGCACAGCGGAGAAAAACGGCGGAATTGCTAGTTGAAAGCGCCGCCATCCTACGCGCGCTGGATGCCGCAGCGCACGCACAGCAACCGGCTGAAGGCCTGGCCAACCGCGCGGATCGCCATTGGCTCGATCTTCTTTTGCTCCTCGTAAATTATGCCCTGCTCATCAGCCTTGGGAGCGCATTGGGTGTTCTCCTCGCGCTCGCGTTGGAGGGCGCATTATGACGAGCCTGGTTGCGGGCGGCGCCGGCTATATTGGCAGCCATGTGGTCGATTGTTTGGTAGCGGCCGGGGAAGATGTCGTCGTCTTTGATAACCTCAGCAGTGGTTATCGCCCGGCCATTCACCCAGCGGCGGAATTCATCCAGGGTGACCTGCTGGACCGCTCCGCCTTGCGCCAACTCTTCGCGGCGCATGATTTCAGTGACATCCTGCATTTTGCCTCATACATCCAGGTTGGCGAGAGCATGCGCGACCCCTTCAAATACCTGCGCGGCAACCTGCTCGGGTCGATGAATTTGCTGGAGGCGGCGACGGCGGCTGGTGTGCAGAATTTAGTTTTCTCGTCGAGCGCAAATGTATACGCGGTGCAGGAACGACCCATATGCGAAGATGATCGCATCGCCCCTGGCAGCGTCTACGGTGAGACGAAATGGGCGATCGAGCGGCAGTTGCGCTGGCTGGAGGATATCTACGGCCTGCGCTCGGTCAGTTTGCGCTATTTCAACGCCGCCGGAGCGCACCCGCAGGGGCATATTGGCGAAGCGCACGATCCTGAAACGCATCTCATCCCGCTCGCGCTGCAGGTAGCGCTCGGGCAGCGCGAGTCGCTGCAGCTATATGGCGACGACTACGATACAGAGGATGGCACCTGCGTCCGAGATTATGTGCACGTGCTAGATCTCGCGGATGCACACTTGCTTGCCCTACACGCTCTAAGGGATAATCATCCCAGCTGCGTCTACAATATCGGTAGCGGCTGTGGCTATTCGGTGCGTGAAGTGGTAGAAGTGGCCCGTCGTGTGACGGAGGAGGATATCCCGCTAGAATTGGCGCCGCGGCGTTTTGGCGATGTGGCGCGCCTGGTGGCGGATAGCGAGCGGATCCGCTCAGAATTGGGCTGGCAACCGTGCTATCCTTCGCTCGAGGAGATGGTAGCGACAGCCTGGCGCTGGCATAGTGAGCATCCACAGGGATATCGAGAAGCTTAAGGAGATGCATAGATGGCGGAAATGATAACCGAACTGCATTCGGGCTTGCGTTGGCTGCTGGTCGTCCTGGTTCTAGTCATGCTCGTGCGGCTGGGGCAGGGTACCATGGCGCGCGGCTCACAAAAATACGGCCGCCCGGAGAGACTCGGCATGTTGATCTTCCAGTGGCTCTTTCGAATTCAATGGCTGGTCGGCATCTTGCTTTTCCTATTCCGAGGCAATTTTTTGAATGGCGAATTCGGTTATCGGTGGGAACATGCCATCTCGATGACGTTGGCGCTGGCACTGCTTGAGTTGCAACGGGCGCGCTTCCCCGGGGTGAAAGATGGCCAACGCTATCGGCATGGGTTGGCGGCGCTGGTGGTCGCCTCAATATTGGTCTTTGTGGGTGTGTTGCGCTTGCCCGTCGGTTGGAGTATTTAGCGATGCGCTTGTATTTCCTGCGCCATGCCCAGGCGGAAGAACGCGGCCGTGTCGAAGATTTTGCGCGTGAGTTGACGCCACGCGGTGAGGCACGTACCATAACGGCCGCCCGCGTGATACAAAGGCTCGACCTGGGGCTAGACGCCATCTATAGCAGCCCACGCGTCCGCGCGCGGCGGACAGCGGATATCGTAGCGACGGCGCTGGGGAAGCACGTAACATCCGATCCCAGCATGGGCGAATTCGGCTGGGGTTTGGCTTCGCTGGAAGGCTTGCTCGCCGCCCACAATTTGCGCGATTCCATCATGCTCGTCGGACATGAGCCAACCTTCAGCGAAATCATTGGCGCTTTGACCGGCGGTATGGTAGTGATGAAGAAGGGTGGCCTGGCGCGGGTGGATGTCTTCGCGCAAGGGCCGACGCGCGGCTCACTGGTCTGGATGATCGCCCCGCGCGTCTTTGATATGTTGGTGGGGGAGGATTAACAATGAAAGAGCAGAATTCGACATCAACGCGCTTGATCCACGGCAACCCTGACGCTGAAAATTCGCTGGTCTATCCGATATATCAGACCGTCGCTTTCAGTGTCGAACGCAACGATGATTACGCCTCTCTCAACGAATATGACTCCGATACCTATTTCTACACGCGTTATAGCAACCCGACGCTGCGCAATGTCGAGCAGAAGTTGGCGGCGTTGGAACATGGCGAGGAATGCCTCCTCTTTTCTTCGGGTATGAACGCCATCACGATGACGCTGTTGAAGCTGCTGGAGAGCGGTGATACGGTGGTGGCCGCGCGCACGATTTATGGCAGCACCTTGCATTACATCGAGGATTTCCTACCGAATTATGGCATCCGCGCGGTGATCCTGGATGAAGAAGATCTCTATCGCTGCGATGAAATCGCGCCGGAAGCGAAACTGGTCTTTTTCGAAACGCCAGTCAACCCAAGAGTGGATTGCCTCTCGATCTCACGCGTGGTGGCGGCGGCGAAACGTTGCGGCGCACTGACGCTGGTCGATAACACCTTCGCCTCGCCCATTAACCAGACACCACTTGATTTCGGTGTCGATATCAGCATTCACAGCGTGACGAAATATATCGGCGGCCACGCGGACGTCACCGCCGGTGCAGTCATCACCTCCCGCGAGCTGATCTTACCGCTATACGAAGCGCGCAAGATGCTGGGTGGTATCCCCAGCCCGCAGGACGCGTTCCTTATCGACCGCAGCCTGAAGTCCTTGTATGTTCGCATGAAGCTTCATAATGAGAATGCGTTGCAGTTGGCGCAGTTCTTCGAAGATGAAGCGGCTGTGGAAGAAGTGCTCTATCCCGGGTTAGAGAGCTCGCCAAATCACGAAATCGCAAAGGCGCAGATGCGCGGTTTCGGTGGCATGCTTTGCGTCGACCTTGGCACATTGGCGGCGGCGCGATCCTTCAGCGAGAATTTGCGGCTGCTTCGCAACGTGCCGCATCTGGGCGCGACGGAGACAATGGTTTGCTTGCCAGCGCTCACCAGCCACGCGCGTTTTGACGAAGATCAACTGCGCGCCGCTGGCCTTTCGCCCGGGTTGGTGCGCATTTCGGTCGGACTGGAAGATATCGCGGATATCATCGCCGATTGTCGGCAGGCATTGCAGCAGATTGCCAATTGAGCGCGGCAGCGATCACATTAATGATAAAGACGGCCTCCGAATGGAGGCCGCCTTTATTTCGCTTGTAGCGGGTGGAGGCGAACCTCACGTGGTCCAATCCCCCGAAGGCGATGTTCAGCGTGGGTTCACCCCCACCATACAGCCATCCACTGAATCACCTCCCTTCACTATCCCGACGGTGCGCGCAATCTAGCACAAGCGCCGCGTCTTTTCAATAGGCGGCAACGAGCCCATCCTTGCGCGGGTCGCTACCGCCAAACAGGGCGCCGCTCGCTGCATCGCGCAAGATGATCTGCCCGCTGCCGAAGACGCCACGCGCCGGCCCGACGATGGGGCGGACGTCATGCCCCAATTGCGCCAGGCGCGCCATAGTGGGGAGCGGGATGCCTTCCTCGAGCAAGAGCGCGCTGTTGCCATCTACCGAGATGCCCGCGCCGAGGCACCAGCGCGGCCGGTCGAGCGCTTCTTGCGGATTGAGCGAATCATCGAGCAACGCGCTGACGACTTGCAAGTGTCCCTGCGGCTGCATGTAGCCACCCATCACTCCGAAGACGCCATGTAGCTCGTCGCCGCGCGTCATCAAGCCGGGGATGATGGTGTGGTAAGGGCGCTTCCCGCCGGCGAGGGCGTTCGGGTGGCCAGGCTCAAGGCGGAAACCGGCACCGCGGTTTTGTAGGAAGATGCCGGTGCCGCGTGCCACGATACCCGACCCCCAGCCCATGAAGAGGCTATTGATGAAGGAGCAACCGTTTCCTTCGCCATCGATGACGCAGAGATAGATGGTGTCGGAGCTTTGGGTGGGACGGCCGAAGCTGGGCGGGGACAGCGCACGCTCAGGGGAGATCAACGCCCGTCGGCGCGCGGCGTAATCTTCGCTGAGTAGGAATTCAAGCGGAGCTGGATTCGTGGCCATATCGGCCACATATTGCCCAGCATCGGCGAAGCCCAGCCGCATCGCTTCGACCATTAAGTGCAGGCGCTCAGGAGATTGCGGCGGCAGCGCAGCGATATCCCACCCATTGGCGATATTCAGCGCTTCGAGCGCGGCCAGGCCCTGGCCATTCGGCGGGTGCTCGTGGATATGCGTGCCCCGGTAATTGACCCGGATGGATTCGCCCCAATCGGACCGATGCTCGCGCAAATCGGCCATCGTGATGGGCGAGCCGTGTTCGCGTAGCGTCGCCACGATGCGTTCCGCGATTTCGCCTTCGTAGAGGGCGCCCGGACCCTCTTCCGCAATGCGTTTCAGCGAAGCGCCCAATTGCGTTAGACGAACGATTTGCCCAACCTGCGGCGCGTGACCTGCCGGCAGGTAGTCTTCGGTGTGTGGCCGGCTGCGGAGGAACGCCTCGCTATTCGCCCAGCTATGGCCGAAGACGGGCGTAACGGGGTAGCCCTCGGTCGCGTGGTAGACGGCGTCTTCCAGCGTTTCGCTGAGGGAGAGGCGGCCATGCCGTTCCAGCAAATCTGCCCAGCCGCGCACGGCGCCGGGGATGGTTACCGACAAGGCGCTACGGTGGGGCATCTTCTTGTAGCCGGCGGCGCGCACGTCTTCCAGGGACAATTGCGCTGGCGCGCGGCCGCTGCCGTTCAGGGCGCTGACCTGGCGCGTGCTCGCGTCATAATGCAGCGCGAAGCAATCGCCGCCGATGCCGGTGGAAGCGGGCGCGACGACATTCATCACCGCCGCCGCCGCGATGGCCGCGTCGGCCGCTTTGCCACCGCGTTGCAGGATTCGTAAACCGGCCTGCGCAGCGAGCGGGTTGCTGGCCGCCACCATGCCGCGCCGCCCCGTAACCATCGAACGCCGCGAGCAAAAATCGAAGCTCATCGTTTTCATCTGTTTTCCTTCATGCAATCTCACTGCGTCCGTGGCGCTTTGCCCGTGAGGCGCGTGAAGAGCTGATAGCCCAGCCAGCGGAATGGCTCTGGCGGCAGGCGCAGGTATTGCGAATCATAGAATGGCAACCCACGCCAACGCTCATCGTCTCCCGAATAGGCATCGGTCAGCACTTCGCCGGCGATATTGGCCAGGTTGACACCATGCCCGCAAAAACCGACGGCGAAGTAGACGTTGCGGTGTTCGCCGCGCACACCCATCAGCGTGTTGCGCGCCAACGTGAAGCCTAGTGTTCCTGTCCAGCGATGCGTGATGGGCAATTCAGCGCTGCGCGGCAGGAATTCGCGGAAGGTCGCGCGCATCGCGCGGAAAGCGGGCTGCGCGCTAGCAGGCGAATCCGGGTAGGCGCTGCGATTGTTGAATAGATAAGCGTAGGAATTGTTGCTGCCACCGCCAAAGACGATGCGACCATTGCGAGTGCGGGCGGCGTAGGAGATGCGGTCCAGGTCGTCCGTATAAGCGGCGTGTTCGCGCCAGCCGATCTCGGCCAGCTCCTCCTCCGACCGCGGAGCGGTGGCAAAAACGTGCGAATGCAAGGAGAAGATCGCGTCTCGAAAGTAGCCCAGCTTGGTCGTATACCCGTTGGTGGCGAGGACGATCGCGCGCGCGCGCACCTCTCCGCGCGGGGTCCGCAGGGTGATGGTGCGGCCCTCTTCGACGCGGGTAACGGGTGTATTCTCATAGATGGCGACGCCAGCGGCTTGCAACACCGGTCGCAGGGAGCGGGTCAGTTGAGCGCCATTCAGCCTACCCGCCAATGGGTCCAAGACGGCGCCATGCACGCCGCGGAGCTTCAATTTCTGTTGGAGTGTGACGGAATCCAGGTAGGTTTCAGGAATGCCGAGAGCGACCATTTGCTCAACATATTGATGCGCATTTTCGGCGCGTTCTACGCTGGTGAAGACGCGCAAGGTGCCATCCAACTGGTAATCGACCGCAAGATCGTGTCGCTGGATGATCGCTCCAAGTTCTCGGATGCCGCGGGCGGTGGTTTCGTAGACGCGTTTGGTTAACTCGGGCGTGGCGCGACTCAGTGGGTCGGCGACCCAATTCAGCAAGTGACCGCCATTGCGGCCGCTGGCGCCATTGCCGAGACTGCGCGCTTCGAGCAGGACAACGCGTTTTTCTGGATAGCGGCGGCTGAAATGGTAAGCGGTCGAGGTGCCGGTAAAACCGCCGCCAATGATGGCCAGGTCTGCGCTCGTTTCGCCGCGGAGGGGCGGGAGCGGCTCGTAATCCGGCGTTCCCTCGGTCCAGACGGCGCGATTTTCGTCGGTTTGCAAGCGTTCGGGGAAAAGGTGACGAGATACCACCCAGGCGGGAGCGGTCAGGGCGGCGGAGCGTCCCAGCAAGTGGTGTACGTCGACCATGCCAATGCCTTGTTAAGCGATGGCAATTATAGCGTCATGTTAGCGTTGTCGGCTAGCGCGGGTCGCGATTGCCGCGTTGGTTGATGGTGGCGCGCAATTCCTTGGCGCGCGCGCGCTCTTCCGCGGTCAGGTCCGCGGGCATATCAATCTGCGCGCGAACGATGAGGTCGCCACGCAGATCCGCATCGTCCGCACGAGGCATTCCTTTGCCAGCAAGGCGAAAGCGTTGACCCGAATTTGTCCCTGGCGGGATGGTGAGGCGCAGCGGCCGCTCCATTGTGGGCACTTCGACTACGCCGCCGAGCAGGGCGGTGAAAAGATCCAGGCGGATCTCACTAAGCAAATCATGGCCCTGACGCTCGAAGCGTTCTTCCGGCTCGACGGTGACGCGCAGGTATAAATCGCCCGCTTTCCCGCCGTTTGCGCCTGGGGCGCCTTTGCCGCTGACGCGGATGCGTGTGCCTGTATCGACGCCGCGAGGGATGCGCACGCGGATCTCTTTGCCGCCCGAACGGAGGGTTCGCGTTGCTCCGCGGTATGCGTCGGCCAGGCTGATGTGCAACGCCTGTTCGATATCCTGCCCGGCGCTCGGGCGCGGGCCAGCGCTGGATCGCTGGCGGCTCGGGCCACGGCGTTGGCGCGTTTGCCCTTGGAAGAGCTCTTCAATGAAATCGCCGAAGGGGCCGGCGCCCTTAAAATTCAAATTGCTGAAATCGACAGGAATATCCTGGAAGCCGAAGTTACCGCCGCTCGTTTGCCCGAACAGATCGTATTGCTGACGTTTTTGCGGGTCAGATAGGGTGTCGTAAGCTTCATTCACTTCTTTGAAGCGCGCGGCGGCATGAGAAGATTGGTCGTTGGTATCCGGGTGATATTGCTTAGCCAGGCGGCGATAGGCTTTTTTTAGGTCAGCTGCGCTCGCGTCGCGGCGAACTCCCAGCAACTCATAGTAATCTTTAGCCATCAGCGCCCATGACTCATCTATTATTGCTCCATAGTATGGAAAGAGTGGGCGTAGGTCAACAAAAATGGCGAATTCTTAGAAAACCCTAACGGCAAGCGCTGAATGTCGCTATTGTAGATTCTTCGCGGTATGCGCTATGATTAAAATGGTTGTGGCTGTTGTAGGAATGGTGGCCTCATGGTTCCGGTCAACCCCGAACATCGTGAAGAAGAGAGTACTATGCTGGATGGGGCCGCTCCTGTAGTTGAGGATACTGCCTCCAACGAAGCGACACACGAAGCAGCTGTCGTATCCGTTTCAGAGTCCCCCACGGAATTAGCAGAGGACGAAATAGAAACGGTGCCCATTGACGCTACTGCTACTGCCGCTGCTGAGGCTGTGGATGCGCCTCAAGCAGAGCAGGATGAAGGGCCCTCTACCGTTGAGGCCGAGAATACAGCTTCCGACGAAGCGACACACGAAGCAGTTGTCGTATCCGTTTCAGAGTCCCCCACGGAATTAGCAGAGGACGAAATAGAAACGGTGCCCATTGACGCTACTGCCGCTGCTGAGGCTGTGGATGCGCCTCAAGCAGAGCAGGATAAAGGGCCCTCTACCGTTGAGGCCGAGAATACAACCTCCGACGAAGCGACACACGAAGCAGTTGTCGTATCCGTTTCAGAGTCCCCCACGGAATTAGCAGAGGACGAAATAGAAACGGTGCCCATTGACGCTACTGCCGCTGCTGAGGCTGTGGATGCGCCTCAAGCAGAGCAGGATGAAGGGCCCTCTACCGTTGAGGCCGAGAATACAACCTCCGACGAAGCGACACACGAAGCAGTTGTCGTATCCGTTTCAGACTCCCCCGCGGAATTAGCAGAGGACGAAATAGAAACGGTGCCTATTGACGTTGCTGCTACTGCTACTGCCACTGCTGCAGATGCGTCTCAAGTAGAGCAGGATGCTGAAGCGCCCCCCGCCGTTGAGGCCGAGAACACCGCTAGCCCAGCGCCAGCTGTTGCCACTCCTCCTGAAGTCGAAGCTGCCCCCGCTTCTGCTCCCGAGGTTAAGCAAGAAGAGCCCTTCAAGCGCGGACAGCTGGTCAAAGGCGTGGTAACGGCCACCTCGCCAATGGAAGTCACCTGCGCGCTTGGCGATGACCACGTCGGCATCATACCCAGCCGCGAATTGGAACGCATGAACCGCCAACTGCTCGAGGAGATGCTAGAGGTTGGCAAGCGATTGACGGTCTTCGTCATCAACCCGCGCGATCACCAGGGGCGCATCTTGCTCTCCGTGAATCGCGCCTTAGAAGAACAGGATTGGCAGCTGGCGCAAGAGCATTATCGAGCGCGTCGCGCGTATCCGGGCTTCGTTGCGGGCTATAACAAGGGTGGCTTGATCGTGCGATTTGGGCGTTTGCGCGGCTTCGTGCCGATGAGCCAGATCGCCGATGCTCGTCGCTGGCAACTCGGCGACCAGACGAATGAAGAGCAATGGCGGGAGCTGGTCAACCAGCCCATAACGGTAAAGGTGATCGAGGTCAACCGCAAACGGAGTCGTCTCGTGCTCTCCGAAAGCGCCGCCGCCCGTGAGCAACGCGATAAGCGCAAAGTGGAGCTGCTCTCGGAGTTGAAGGTCGGCGATGTGCGATCCGGACCCATCGTGAGCCTGGCTGATTTCGGCGTGTTCGTGGATCTGGGCGGCGCTGAAGGTCTGGTGCACAACAGCGAGCTGAGTTGGCGTCACATTAAGCACCCGCGTGACGCCTTCAAGGTCGGGCAGGGAGTCCGCGCCGAAGTCATCAGCATTGACCGCGAGAAGCAACGCATCGGCCTCAGTATCAAGCGCCAGGAATTAGACCCTTGGGACGAAGTGGCAATGCGCTACACCACCGGGCAACTGGTGCAAGCCACGATTACCAAGCTCACGAAATTTGGCGCCTTTGCGCAACTGGTAGATAGCCCGCAATCAGAAGGCCTGGTGCATATCTCCGAGTTGGCAGATGGGCGCGTGGAACACCCGCGTGAGGTGGTGCAGCCGGGCGAAAAACTAACCCTGCGGATTACGCGGATCGATATCCGAAACCGCCGGCTTGGCCTAAGCTTGAAGCGCGTGAATTCGGCAGAATTTCTAGATATGGATTGGCAGGCGGCGCCTGAAGCGGTGGTAGATGACTCGCCGGCCGCTGCTCCTCCCGTGTCAGAAGAGGAAGCCGCTACGCCAGGAGAGGAAGCCCTCGCTCCAGAAGTACAAGCTGCCGATAATTCCAGCGCTAATGTCAGCGAGGAAGAAGATGGCCGCTAATCACGTTTCCCCGAGCGGCGCCATCGTCACATATCATCTGCGCCCGAATGGGAGTAGAATGTAAACAGACTGGATATCGCTCGAAATTAGCAGCCTGTGCCGTGCTGCCGGCGTTGATCGCCACCGCGGCGCCTTGATGGAGGGATGACCGTGCCGGATCAAATGGAACGTTTCACCCAAAGAGCGCGGCGAGCGTTGAGTCTGGCGCAAGAAGAAGCGGAACGGCTCCAACATTCCAGCATCGGTACTGAGCACCTCCTTCTTGGTTTAATGCGTGAAGATGGCGGAGTTGCCGGGCGGGTGCTGCGCGAGCTCGGCCTGGAAATGCCACGCGTCGAGGAGCTTGTAAAGCGCCTATCGAAGGAAAGCAATCGCAACCCCAGCGCTGAGTTGGGGTTGGCGCCGAGCACGAAGAAGGTGCTGGAATACGCGGTCGACGAAGCGCGGCGCATGGGTCATCATTACATCGGCACGGAACACCTACTGCTTGGCCTCATTCGTGAATCGCAAAACCCGGCGTTGGAGGTGTTGCGGCGCCTGGGCATCAGCCCGCAAGAAGTGCGCCGCCAAACCCGCAGCGTGCTCCAAGATAGCCCACTCCAACAGACTAGCTCCCGCCAGGGAGAGGGCGTCACGCGGAGCGGCTCGCGCCGCGGCGAAAAGACTCCCACCATCGACCAACTGGCGACGGATTTAACGCGCCTGGCACGTGAGAAAAAGCTCGACCCTGTCGTAGGGCGGGTAACAGAAATCGAGCGCGTGATCCAGGTATTGAGCCGACGGCGCAAGAACAACCCGGCGCTGATCGGCGAGCCCGGCGTCGGTAAGACGGCCATTGTCGAGGGCCTCGCGCAACGCGTCGTCGATGGCGATGTGCCCCGGCCCTTGCTCAATAAACGCGTGTTACAGCTGGATGTCGGTTCGCTCGTGGCGGGAACGATGTATCGCGGGCAATTTGAGGAGCGCCTCAAGCGTGTCATCGATGAACTCAAGGCGGTGAATAGCATCCTCTTCATCGATGAGGTGCATATGCTGGTGGGTGCTGGTTCGGCCGGCAGCAGCGTTGATGCAGCCAACATCCTCAAACCGGCCCTGGCTCGCGGCGAGCTGCAATGCATCGGTGCCACGACGTTGGATGAATATCGCAAGAATATCGAGAGCGACGCCGCCCTGGAGCGCCGCTTTCAGCAAATCCTCGTCGAAGAGCCGTCGGTAGACGAAACGATAGAGATTTTGCGCGGCATCCGCTCGCCTTATCAGGACCACCACAACGTCGAAATCACCGACGAAGCGATCGAATTGGCCGCCAATTTATCCGCTCGTTACGTGCCGGATCGCTTCTTGCCCGATAAGGCGATTGATCTCATAGATGAGGCCGCGGCGCGCCTCCGCATGTATAAAAGTCCGGAAGCCAGCGCTGTCCGCAAGACGCAGGTGGCAATTCAGGATCTCGAATCGGAGCTGAGCGAGCAGCGAGAGGCCAAGGAATCGGATGAGGCGGAACAGGAACGGCTGCAAACCGAAATCGACCGCTTGAGCGACACGCTGCAGCGCTTCCGCGCCAATTGGAATACCGACACGCAACAAGCGCGCCTGATTTCCGAAGATATCGCTGAAGTCGTGGCGATGTGGACCGGTATCCCGGTGGCGCGCATCGCCGGCGAGGAAAGCGCGCGCTTGATGGAGATGGAAAGCGAGTTGCACAAGCGTATCGTCGGGCAAGGCGAGGCAATCGCTGCCATCAGCAAAGCGGTTCGCAGGGCGCGCGCCGGGCTCAAAGACCCCAGCCGCCCCATCGGCTCTTTCATGTTCCTCGGGCCGACGGGCGTGGGCAAAACGGAAGTCACCAAGGCCCTGGCCGAATTCCTCTTCGGTAGCGAAGACGCGTTGATACAGTTGGATATGAGCGAGTTCATGGAGCGGCATTCGGTATCTCGCCTGGTCGGCGCACCGCCCGGCTATGTGGGCTATGAAGACGCGGGCCAACTTACCGAAGCGGTGCGTCACCGGCCCTATAGCATCGTCGTATTTGATGAGATGGAAAAGGCGCATCCCGAAGTCTTCAACATGCTGCTGCAGATTATGGAAGAGGGCACGCTGGCGGATGCGCGCGGGCGGCGGGTGGATTTCCGCAACGCCATCATCGTCTTGACCAGCAATATCGGCGCCGCGGTCATCAAGCATGACGCTCAATTGGGCTTCACCACTCCGCGCGCGGATGGTGATCTGATCGATGTGGATTATAAGGCCCTTTCGCGGCAAGTGATGGAGCGCCTGCGCCAGGTCTTCCGCCCCGAGTTTCTAAATCGGGTGGACGCAACCGTCATCTTCCGTTCGCTCACACGCAAGGAAATCAAGAGCATAGTGGAGCTAGAGCTGAATAAGGTGCGCGAGCGTTTGATCGAGCACGCGCTGACACTGGACGCATCGGATGATGCGTTGGAGTGGCTTGCCGAGCATGGCTATAGCGTGGAATATGGCGCGCGGCCACTGCGCCGGCTCATCCAGAATCAAGTAGAAGATGCGCTTTCGGATGGCATCCTCTCCGGCAAATTCCCGCTGGCCAGCGTCGTTCAGATGGCGGTGGATGAAGAGGGAGAGCTGATGTTCGAGCGTGTGGAGGAAGTGGCCTTAGAGGAGCCCGGAGCATCGAGCGCTTAGCCACCGCACGCCTTAACCAAAATATTACAGTTGTTGTTGTGGGCGCCCGAATTGCGCGTCAGGAATTGTTCATTTTCGCGTAAAATCAAGCTATTAATGGCTAACTCCGCAGGAGGTCATGGATGCGACAGCGAAGCCGGGGGTATATCACCATTCTGTTGGCGTCGTTGATGCTGGTGCTATTTGGCTTTGCGATTGGGACGATGATACAGGATGGGCGAGCGGCTACGCAGCCGTACACCCTGGAGCAAGCGCCTGCGCCGGCCCAGATAAGCGCATCGGGAGCGGCCTTCGCGGCGGTTTATGAGAAGGTGGCGCCGTCCGTCGTCGCGATCAACACTTACATCGGCCAGCAATCTATCGGTGGCGCCAGCGGTTTCGTGCTCGATACGAAGGGGCACATCATCACCAACAATCACGTCGTGGATGAATTGTTCACTCGGGGGAATTTGCCAAGCAATACGCGTGGGGAGCTGTCTTATGTGGTCGAATTTTACAATGGCGCGCTCGCCGAAGCGGAAGTAATCGGTGCGGACGTGGTCTCCGATTTGGCAGTCTTGCGCGTCAATCCGCGTGTTACGGAATTGCAACCGGTGATCTTTGCTGATTCGGATGCGCTCACTGTCGGGCAAGAAGTTCTGGCAATTGGCAATCCTTATGGCAACGAATGGACGTTAACGAGCGGTATTATCAGCGCTTTGGATCGGGCTATCTCGAATGAATTAACGGACTATTTGTCTGGAGGATTCATACAAACTGACGCAGCCATCAATCCGGGCAACAGCGGCGGCCCGCTGTTGAATTTGAACGGCCACGTCATCGGTGTGAACAATTCGATTCAGTTGGATACGTCGGAAAGACGGCCGCAGCCGGGCGCGCCTGCGCTGGCCAATAGTGGTGTCGGTTTCGCCATCCCGAGCAACTTGGTGCGTCGTGTCACTCAAGACTTGATTGCTTACCGGAGTGTGCAATACACGGATTTAGGTTTTAGTCATCGAGAAATCACGCTCACGCACCTCGATACGTACGATTTGCCAAATTCGACACACGGGGTGCTGGTAGGTCGTATGTTAGATGGTTCTTCGGCTGGCCAAGCAGGCATCCGCGCGGGCGATCTGATCATCGCGATCGATGAGAAAGAGATCCGTACCTTCAGTCAGCTCTTGGCTTACCTCGCCGTTTATACACGACCAAGGGACGATGTCTTGCTCACCGTCCGTCGCGGTCGCGACCTCATCAACGTTTCCCTGACCCTGGCCGCGCGTCCACCGGAATGAGCGGCGCGCCGCCCGCAGGCTGGCCGGCGCCACCTCGGGTCGCGCTGGCTACCGTGCCATCGTTGACGGCGGCCGCGCAGGGCAATTTACTGCGAGCATTCGCGCATGATGCCGAGGCGATATTTAAAGCGAGCGAAGCGCAATTATTGTGCGTCAAGGGCATCGGCCCGGCGACAGCCGCTGCCATCCGCAATATCGACCTGGCGGTTTTCGGTGCGCGCATGGCGGAGTGGCGGTCAGCGGGGCTCCGCTTGTTGCAAGCGGGCGACGCCGATTATCCGTCCGCGCTCCAGCGACTCTATCCTTTGCCACCGATGCTCTTCACGCGGGGGGAATGGTTGCCGCCGCGCCAGCGAGTGGCAGTCGGCGTAGTAGGGACGCGCTCGCCGAGCCGGCAAGCCTACCATTACGCCGCCGAAATCGGCGAGCGCCTCGTGGAATTGGGCGCGCTCCTCGTCAGCGGCCTGGCGGTGGGAATCGATGCCGCGGCGCATTGGGCGGCATTGCGCGTGCCGGATAGCTACCAGCTGGTCGTATTGGGCAGCGGCGTGCTGCGCGTGTACCCACGCGAGAATCAGCCTTTAGCGGATGCTTTGTTGTTGGGCGGTGGTGCGCTGCTCAGTGAATTAGCGCCCGACGCAGCGCCGGCCCGCGGCCAGTTCGTGGCCCGCAACCGTTTGCTGGCGGCGCTTTGCGGCGCCCTCGTCGTGGTGGAAACAGGGGTGACTGGCGGCGCGATGCACACCGCTCGTTTTGCCAGGGAATTTGGACGACCGGTCTTCGTGGCGGATCTGAGCGCGACGGGTAACCGCCAGTTGCTACAAGATCAACACTTACCGTTGCCGAGTGACTTGACGGAGGTTCTCATCGCGGCGGGCAACGCGCTGGATGCGAATCCGATGGCACCCAATGGGTCCGCCGCTACCCAATTGTGCTGATGAGTTGATCGAGGCTGATTTCTTCTTCCAGCTCTTCAGATTCCATATAATTTTCCCGATCCGCGATGCTGACTTCGCCATCTGCCGCGATGTTAAATTCGATTCGCATCTGCCAATCGAAATAGTGATATGCGATGGCGTGCTCGCCGGAAAACATGCGCAGGCACCAGCGATCGCTGATGTCGAATTCATCACGGAGCCGCAGGTAATACCTGGTGGTGCGATAATTTTTGCCAGCCTCAAATTGATGTTCTTCCTCATCGCGAAACAGCAGCTGGAACTCGTTGTCGTAAATCTCGAAGCGGATCGGGCCGTAGGCTCTTTCAGCCAGATGGAAGATGGCGTATGGACGCAGCGCCTGGGCCTGTTCAGGAATATTGCGGACACGATAGACGGTCGGTTCGCTAGCCCCTTCAAAATACACGAGCAAACCAATATCCAGTAGGCGCACAGGGGATTCGTCGGGATTGCGCCCCGCATTGCGGACGGCGTCCAGTGTGTGTTTGGCGATTGCTTCCTTTGCTGTACGTTTCTGGGAATGGGCTTGTTTTTGCAGTGTCTTTGTACGGGTTGTCGAGCTTATACGTGCTCTTGCACGCCTTCGTGCGCGTTGCGCGCTCGTTGCCGCCCGGGAAGAATTGCGATTCCCACCGTAGAGGAGAAGAAAACCGGCGGCCAGTTCGACGAGAAGAAACGCCCCGATCGTAAATCCCTGCTCGCCACTGATGTATAGAAAAAAGCCGGCGCAAGCCAGTAACAACGCAAGACCGCGAATTGAAAGTTTGGAGCGTCTAATCATCGATGAGCAGATCGTCGAGTGGAATGCTATCCGGGCTGGTTGATGCTTCTTCCCGCAAGCGGTTGCGTCGTCGCTCGATCGAGGGCGAAATGCGGAAGTCGTGCTCGGCGATCAGGCGCCCATCCAGCGCAACTTCCAGTTTCCAATCGCCCAGATTCTCGATGACGCGGCTGTCCGTGATCGGCATCTGGTGCGTGGGGATCAAGTCTTGCTCGCCGGCGGTGAGCCAGGTTTCCAGCTCGTGTATGTAAACCTCGTTGCCGTCGGGGCCCTCGAAAGAGAAGCGCAATAGAGCATGGCGTTCCGTGAAATCGGACGGCAAGCGCAGCCGGATATACGGGCGCACGGCATTGTGATCGCTATTCAAGGAGTTGGTGCGTTGGAAGACCGGGCCGTTCGTGCTTTGGCGGCTGGCGATGAGGCCGATGTCGAGCAAGAGCAAATCGTTCGGAATGAGGTTGCCACGGGCTTTAGCGCGGGCGGACGCTTGCCGCGCAGCGGGTGTTTGCGAATTACCCACCTGGCCCTTACGGATGGGCGCTGAAGACCGGATGCTATCCAGCCAACGCCCCGGCTGGATATCGGTAAACGTCAGAAGGCCGGCGATAACCCAACCGGCCAGCGCAACCAACGAAATACCCAACGGGAATTGGGTTATGGCGACGAGCGCAACGACGCTCATGATTGCCAGCCAGAGGAGGTTGTCACTCTTGGGTCTCGTCATGTTGCACAGTCCGCCTAATTTGAATGGATATTATGCCACAAAAAGGTAGCTTTGAACGGGAGAAACGATGCGCGATGATGGGCTGGTCGTTAAAAACGCGGCATGTCTCCTCATATATCGTGTACGCGGTGGCAGGCGAAAAGTTGCATGGTGATATGCTAATTTTCTGATGGCGGAGACTGCCCAAGCCGGGCGACGCTGCGATTTACTGGTTGCTTTCGCCAATGCACTCCATACCATTTGCACTTCGCAACGCTCGCGTTCTTTGACGAGCATGAACGAGCGCAATTCAGTTTGAACACGAGTTGGGGTATAATGCCCGAGTACGTTGTCAAAATAAAACTCCTTAAGGATACGCATGTCCGAACATTATCTCGATGCGAGTACCACTCAGCCATTTTGGGATGCGACAGTCGAGCCGCGCCTCGTCATCCAGCCCGGCGATACCGTCGTCATGGAATGCGCGGAACCTTGTGGCCAGGTGATGCAAGATTGGGATTCCGATGACATCGCCCAACTCGATTTTGGCAAAGTGCACGCGCTGACTGGCTCCATCTATGTCGACGGCGCAGAGCCAGGTGACGCGCTAGTGATCGAGATCCGCGCGCTCGAGCATCAAGGTTGGGGGTGGACGGGGCATATCCCCAATTTTGGCTTGCTCGCCGACGAATTCGATTTTGGCTTCCTACACCACTGGCGGCTGGAAGGCGAGCGTTGCCATTTCGGCGAGGCGGGCATCGTGCTGCCCTATGAGCCATTTCCCGGTTGCCTGGGGGTCGCGCCGCCGCTTACCGCTGGTCGATTGAATACCGTTCCGCCGCGCCAAAACGGCGGCAACCTGGATTGTCGTGACGCAACTATCGGCGCGACGATGTGGTTGCCAGTGAACGTGCCAGGAGCGCTTTTTGCCGGCGGCGATTGCCACGCCAACCAGGGGCAGGGCGAAGTCTGCGGCACGGCCATCGAGGCGCCGATGACGATGACGATTCGCTACGGCTTGGTGAAGGGCGCCAATATTCCGGAGATGTGCCTGCAGCGCGGCGGCCCCAGCGCGACCATGCACGACCATGGCAGCTATATCACCAGCGCCCATGGTCCAGACTTGATGGAGAATGCCAAGAACGCCATACGCTACATGATCGAACACCTTGGCGCGGAATATGGTCTCTCGCCCAGTCTGGCTTACTGCCTCTGCAGTACTGCTGTTGATTTAAAGATCGCCGAAATCGTCGACGCGCCGAATTGGCTGGTTACGGCCAGTCTACCGCTAAGCATTTTCGAAGAGTGAGCGAGCGTTGGAAGCAGCGGTGAAGCGACGAGTTATGATAAGTCGTTGATCTGGTCATTCTATTTGGCCCAAATCTGATGCGTTTGCGGCGCGCTCTACTCTATATGCCCGGCGATTCGAGGCGCAAGATCGCCCGCGGTGCCGTTTCTGGTGTTGATTCCGTGGTGATGGATCTGGAAGATGGCGTCGCTCCCAACGCGCGGGAAACCGCTCGCGCGACGACCGTTGCTTGCCTGCGCGAGCTGGATTTCGGGCGCAGCGAAGCGTTAGTTCGCGTGAACCCGATGGATCATCCCGAACACGAAGCGGACTTGTTGTCAGTCCTGCCCGCCGCGCCGGCCGGCATCGTCCTGCCAAAAACGGAAAGCGTACAGCAGTTACGCGCGCTAAACGAGCGATTGCTGCTCTATGAATTGCGGGCAGGCATCGCGAGGCAATCCACCGTCATCCTGGCCATCGTGGAGACGGCGCGCGGCCTCGCTCGGTTGGGGGAAATCGCCACCTATGCCGGGGCTGAGCGGCGAATCCAGGCGCTCATCTTCGGTGCTTTGGATTATATCGCCAGCGTCGGTGGGCAGACGACGGCGAGCGGCCAGGAAACGTTTTTCGCGCGCAGCGCCGTCGTCATGCAGGCCAAAGCGCATGGCTTGCAGGCAGTGGACACGGTATATCCTGCATATCAAGATGAAGTAGGCCTGCTGAAAGACACGCGGCGTGGCATAGAGCTGGGTTACACGGGCAAACAGATCATCAACCCCTCACAAATCGCGCCGGTGCAAGCTGCCCATTCCCCCACAGCCGAGCAGATCGAGCGGGCGCGGCGCATCGCGGCGGCTTACGAAGCGCAGGCAGAAGCCGGTGTGGGCGCTTTCGCGCTCGATGGGCAGATGGTCGATATGCCGGTTGTTAAGGAAGCGTGGGCATTGCTGGAGCGCGCGGCTGCCGCTGAAGCCTAACCGCCAATGTGGTACATCTCCACCTTGTCTTCCAGCGGCTCAGTGAGCTCGTGGCGGATTTCGGAATAGCGGTCTTCGCGACGCCCCCATACACCCGCCAGAAAATCGCGCAATTCGTCATCTGTGGCGCCGCCGCGGAGTAGGGCGCGTACGTCCGTCCCCTGGTTGGCGAATAGGCAAGTGAAGAGTTCGCCTTTGGCGGAAAGCCGCAAGCGCGAGCAGGCGCCGCAGAATGGCTGCGTTACTGAGGCGATCACGCCGATTTCCCCCTCACCATCTTGATAGCGAAAGCGCAACGCGGTTTCGGCGGCATAGTTGCGCGAGATAGGCTCAAGCGGTAGCGCTTCGTGGATGAGTGTGACGATTTCGCGGGCCGGTACCACATCGTCCAGCCGCCAACCGTTCATCGTGCCGACGTCCATGTATTCGATGAAGCGCACGATGAGGCCGTGCTCCTTGCAATAACGCGCCAGCTCGACGAGCGTATGGTCGTTGACGCCGCGTTGGACGACACAGTTGATCTTGATAGGCGCGAAACCCGCCGCTTCCGCCGCCTCGATGCCCCGCAAAACGCGCTCGACCTTTACGCCGACGCCGTTCATGGCTTGGAAGACGGTCTCATCTAGTGAATCGAGGCTGATGGTGATGCGCCGCAAGCCAGCCGAGCGCAAATTCGCCGCGTGTTGCGGCAAGAGATAGGCGTTGGTCGTCATGGTGAGGTCTTCGACGCCAGCGATATTGGCGATCAAGTCGACGAGCACAGCGATATCCCTGCGCAGGAGTGGTTCGCCGCCGGTGATGCGCACCTTATGCGCGCCGCTCTCGACGATGAGCGATGTGAGGCGGACGATTTCTTCGAAGCTCAGCAGTTCATCGCGCGCAAGGAATTTGTAGCGTTCGTGGAAGATTTCGGCGGGCATGCAATACGGGCAGCGGAAATTACAGCGGTCCGTAACGGAAATACGCAGATCGCGCAGCGGGCGCTCGAATCGGTCGGTGAATGTCATAAGCCTCGCCTCACGCTAAGTATAGCTGAGGCGGGACAGGATTCTAGTCCGTGGTCTCTATTTGCGGGATGTTCACATCTGCCAGGCTGCTCAGCTGCCATTGGGTGAGCGAGTGTGGGTATTCCGCTTCGACGGTCAATTGCGCGAGCAGGTACGAGTCGTCATCTTCGGCGGCCAGGATGACGATGGCGTGCAGGTCGCTGATGCCGACGAGTTGCTTGAAGCGCAAGCGGCCATAACGCCGCCGTTGCAGGCGCAGCTCAGCCAGGCGTTCGGTTAACGAGATATCGGCGAAGGTGCTGGCGGCGGATTGCTCACGCAGGTATTCCCTGGCGCGCGCCAAATCACCACGATTGATGATGGTCAATAGAGCGATGAGGCGCATGCCGGCGCGGCTGCGGTATAAGGCGGGCGGCGCGCCGGTTTGCTCCCTTTTTGTGGTCATGCCGGTACGTCGTCGAGGATGCGGCACAGCTCGCGCTGCAGCAGCTCTGGCCGCTCGTCCCGCAACAGAGGCAGGCGCGCCCGTGTGCGTTGTAATTGGCTCATATCGATCGTGACTACAAGCAATTCTTCTACTGAAT
The DNA here is from genome assembly GCA_965237765.1 of Phototrophicaceae bacterium. Classification (GTDB taxonomy): domain Bacteria; phylum Chloroflexota; class Anaerolineae; order Aggregatilineales; family Phototrophicaceae; genus WTGJ01. The sequence goes on along the minus strand of OZ250157.1, from coordinate 220,706 downwards.
CGTCGGCGCGTTCCAGCAAGCGACCGTCTGGATCGACGACGAAGCTGCCGCCGTCGAAATGCTTGCCGTCCTCATAGCCGACGCGGTTGATATAAGCGACATAGCAGGTGAAGAGGCTGGCGTAGGCCTGGGCGACGCGCTCCACCCAGCGCGCGCTGGCGAATTGCGCGCCAGTGTCGCTGCCACGGCTCGGGCTGGCGCCCTGTAGCAAGAGAATTTCGGCACCATCCAGCCAGAGGTAATACGGCGGAGAGGCATGCCAGAAATCTTCGCAAATCAGCGTGCCGAAACGGCCGAAGCGCGTATCAAAGGCGCGGATTCGATCACCCGCCGCAAAAAAGCACCTTTCATCAAACATTGAATAAGTAGCCAGGTAGAGTTTACGGCGAACGTGTAGGCATTGGCCGGCGCTGCAATAGGCAGCGGTAGGATAGTAGCGGTGGCGGCTATCGCTTTGCACCAAGCCGACCAGGGCATCTACGCCCGTCGCGCGGGTGGCAGCCAGGATGGGCCGGTAGCGCTCGTCGCTTTCGGCCGCGGCCACGGCGACTTCTGGCACCAGGTCTTGTAGTTGATAGCCGCAGAGGGATAGCTCGGGGAAGAGCAGCGCGTCGATAGATTTTGCCGCTGCTCGCTGCAACCACTCGCAATGCCGCGCGACGTTCTCGGCTACATTATTCAGCTGGGGGTAACACTGCGCGAGGCCCAGCGTGAGCGTCAACGCGTGCCCCTGGACGCCCGCCAGCCCGGCCCACGCACGACACGCCCGGGCTTGGCACCGGTATGTTCGCCATCGCGCAGCACAGTTTCTCCATTCACGAATACGTGCCGCATCCCGGTCGCGTACTGGTGTGGTTGCTCGAAAGTGGCGTGGTCGCGGATTGTGGCCGGGTCGAAGACAACGACGTCGGCGAAATAGCCAGGTCGCAATGCGCCGCGCTCTTTTATTTTCAACACGCTGGCGGGCTGGGCGCTGAGGCGGCGGACAGCTTCTTCCAAAGGCAGCAGGCCTTCCTCTCTAACGTAGTGGCCGAGGATACGAGCGAAGCTACCATAGGCACGAGGGTGGGGATTGGATTTTAGGAAAGGCCCTTCTGGAGCGAGGGATTCGGCATCGGAGCAGAAACTAAGCCAAGGCAAGCTACGGATTTGTTCACGGATGTTTTCTTCAGAGATCCCAAAATACATCGCAAACACACGGCCACCATCCTCGAGCAACAGATCCAACGCGGTATCTTCTGGGGATGTGCCACGTTGCTCGGCAACCACAGATAAACGTTTACCGATGAGGGGTTTCAGAGATTCGTTGGAGAAGCCGCCTAAAAGGGTGTTCTCTGGGCCGACGCCCAGCCAAAAATTCTCCCACTCATTGGATTGCTGGTTCATTTCAGCGATGATCCGTTTGCGAAGGTTTCGATCGGCAATTCGTTCCAATAAACGCTCCTTACCACCGTCATGAACCCAAGGAGGAAGGATGGAATTCAGACCAGTGCCACTCGCTTGATAGGGATACATATCCGCACTGACTTGAAGACCCTCAGCACGAGCCGCCTCAATCCGCCGAATCACTTCCGACATTTTGTGCCAATTATTTCGCCCTTTGGCCTTAAGGTGGTAAATCTCGCCGCGGATTTTTGCTGAGCGCAAGGTATTAAAAAATTCTTCTAACGCTTCATAAAAGAAGGCACCTTCACTGCGCAGGTGGCAAATATATAACCCGTCGTATTCTGCGGCAACGCTGGCTAGGGCGATCAGCTCGTCGGTCTTCGCGTAGGCAGCCGGCGGGTAAATGAGCGCAGAAGATAGGCCGACTGCGCCTTCTTCCATCGCCTCACGGATGAGCGCCTGCATGCCGGTCAGCTCGGCGGCGGTTGGCGGGCGGTCGTCGTAACCCACCTGATGGATTCGCAGTGTTGCTGTGCCTACAAATGAAGCGACGTTGCAGGAAACCCCTCTTTTCTCTAGAAATTCGAGATATTCTCCTAGCGTGGTCCATTCGATCTGGTATCGGATGTCCTCATTTCCCAGGATGCCTCGTATTCCTTCCGCTTTCATTTTCTCACTGTATGGGCCAAAACTTCTACCTTCACCCATCACCTCTAGCGTGACGCCCTGACGGATATCACTCTGTGATCGCCCGTCGTGGATGAGCGATTCCACCGCCCAGCTGAGCATATTGATGAAGCCGGGGGCGACGGCCAGACCGCTTACGTCCAGTTCTTGGCGTGCGTCATCGCGGAGCGGAGGCCCCACATAGGCGATGCGGTCGGCGCGGATGCCGAGGTCGCCAACGATGGGCGCACCACCGCTGCCGTCATAGATATGGCCATTCCGTAGGATTAGGTCGTAATTTGCCATGTGGGGTCCTCATTCTTTGGTAAGGGGGAGGCGAACGATGATGGTGAAGATGGCACTGGGGAGCGCAGGAAGGTGATGATGGCGGCGAGCAATACGATCAGGTCCAACCACTGGTCAGCGCGCTGACCGGCGAAAATTGTCACGGGGTCGCCCCGCAACCCGCCGATGCACCACATGCCCGCCGCCAATATGGCGAGTTGAATGGCCAGGCGGCGTGGCGCGGATACGTTTCGCCTGGATAAAGTGCAGGCGACAGCGAACATGCCACAAGCCAACAGTGCACCGAGTGAGGCGGTATTGTAGCGTGGAGCGATGCGCGTGAAGATATCTGCCGCCCAATCGGCCAGCCAGGCAGGGCGGCCGTAGAGTGTCTCAATTTCGCGGCCATAGGCGCAGAGGGCGCTGATACAGGCGCGCCAGGCTGCCAGGGCAAAAATGGGGATGGCAAACGAGAGCGCGCCGGCGAGCCGCGGCCCGTCGATCTCCCGCCAGCGCGCCGCCATCCGACAGCCTCTCAACCCCAGCCAAGCGCCCAACAAAGCGCCATGCCAATTCAGGCCGCCCTGGCGCAGCTGCAGAATTTCTGACTGGTGCTCCACGAAGTAATCCCAATGCAGCAGCACGTGTCCCAATCGCGCGCCCGCGATACCCAGTAAGAGCGCGACGATGCCGGCTTCAACGATGGCTGCCGGCGCCAACTGATGGCGCTGCGAAAAAAGTGTCGTGGCTAGGGTTAGCGTAATCGCCAGCGCCAGCAAAAGCGTGAAGCTGCGGATGCTGACGGGACCAATCATGGTGAAGGGCACGGGGATTTGCGGTGACATGGAGGTATTGTAACCGAATAGCCGCAGGACGAAAAAAATCAATATGCCGTATAAGCACGCCGTTAGAATGCACTCCTAATGATTGGGAGGCTACACGGGCGCTAGCACGCTGCTATAATCGGGTCGTTGATACAGTTTCGTCTGCAATTTAGATAAGGAGTTGCAAATATGGGCATTTCCGCCTTGATAGGCGCTATCTCGTTGGTGGGTTTCTTGCTCTTTCTGGTCGGTATCGGCCAGGCGGTCGTTTCCGCGTCGCAAGGGCGACCGGTGCGTACCGGCATCATTCTTTCGATTGTCGGCCTCGCCGTCGGTCTACTCTTCAGCATCGTCAGCAGTGGTATCATCGTCGTTTCGCCGCAGGAACGCGCCGTCGTCTTCAATATCATTAGCGGTGATTTAGGCGAACCGAGCCTCAGTGCTGGCACACATATCATCATCCCAATCTTGCAATCGGCTACAATTTACGATATCGCACAGCAGGAATACACGATGTCCGATATCTCATCCGAGGGCGACCAGAGTGGGGAAGATGCCGTCGTGGCGCGCACGCGTGATGGTCAGGAAGTGCGGTTGGATATCACGGTCATTTACAGTGCCAATCAGGATAATGTCAATCAGATTCACCGGCGCTGGCAAACTCGTTACGAGCGCGAATTCGTGCGCCCGACCGTGCGCAGTGAAGTTCGCTCCGTCGTCGCTACCTTCACCGCCGAAGGGATTTACGGGCAGACTTCTTCGTTGGATGCCGAAGGTGAGGAAGTCTTGCGCGGCCGTGCGGAGATGCAGAGCGATATCGAGCTGGCCGTCGCGAGCGAATTCCGAGAAGAAGGTCTGAAATTGACGAATCTGCTCGTCCGCAATATCAATTTTAGTAGAGATTTTGCGCAATCCATCGAGGATAAGGAGATCGAGCAGCAGCGACTGGAGCGCGCGGAGACCGAAGCACAGCGGCGCGTAACTGAGGCCCGGGGTCTTGCGAATGCCGCAATCGCCAAAGCTGAGGGTGAAAAGACGGCTCGCATTCTCATTGCCCAGGCTGAAGCCGAAGCGCTGCGCCTGGTGAGCGAGCAGATCTCTGACAACCCGACGCTCGTCGATTACCTCTACGTGCAAAACCTGTCGGATAACATCACCATCGCGCTGGTGCCATCCAACAGCCCCTTCCTGTTTGATTTCCGCGGTTTGCGAGAAGCGGGGCAGAGCTCGGTCTCTCAGGGCGATAACTAAGCAAAAACACACTCAAATGCACACAGGCGCTCCAATAGGGGCGCTTGTGGGTGTTTAATTGCTCTCGACGAGGATGGTGGCGGCGCTGTCGCGGGAGATGAAAGTTAGCGTGCCATTCACGTGCACAGACAGCAGCCCCTCCTGATCGGTAGCGCCCTCGTTCAGGACCCGCGTGCCTAGCTGAAAGCCTAGCTTTTTCTGCTGCTCCAATTCACTGGCGTCTGTTGAACTGAGGCCGCGAATGATGGCGGGTTGCGCCAGCGGCAAATCGCACAATCGTTGCAATTCCCAGGTTTGGATCTGGCCATCCACGCTAGGGATGGGATCGCCATGCGGATCAAGCTGAGGCTGTCCCATAATGGACGCGAGCGCTTCGATGAAGCGGTCGGAGACGGCATGCTCCAGGCGTTCAGCTTCATCATGCACCTCGTGCATGGCGTAACCAAGTCGCTGCACGAGGAATAGCTCGATGAGGCGGTGGCGGCGCAGCACGCGCAGGGCGATTTCTTCTCCCCGCGTAGTCAAACGGACGCCATAATATTTGCGATAATCGATGAGTTTCGCATCCCGCAAGCGTTGTGCCATGTCGGTAACTGAAGCAGCAGAGATATCCAGCGCATGCGCTAGATCGTTCGTCGCGACGCGCTCCGCCTCTTGTTGCAGCATGAATACTTTCTTCAAGAAATCGTCGACGGAGCGGGAAGTCCCCGCTTCCAGGTGTGTCGACATCGAAAATTACCCATCGTTAGACACATGGTGATGATAGCACAGCGGGGCACCTCAGCGCACTCAGGGTGGGAGAATCAGCGTCTGTTCGCTCGAGTTGCTAGCGGCATCGTGGGCGACTGCGCGCAGTTGGGCCGGAGGCACACTCGCGAATGGCAGTATGAAGCCGAATGGCGGCGAAGACTGCAGGCCAAGAGGTACGCCATCAAGGTGATATTCCAGGCTGCTGATATCGCTCGTGTCGTCGCTGGTTACCAAGATCTGCGTGGCTTCTCCCAATTGGTGGCTGGCGAGCTCGAATTGCGGTGGCCGGTTATCGAGCAGGATGCGCGCAGTATCCGTGACGAGCGTGCCATCGTTGTAGCTGGCGCGCGCACGAATCGTGAAGGTTCCATTGAGGCTGGCAGTTCCCCATTCCGCGAGGGTGGCGGGCAGCTCGGTTGGTGTTTGGCCGGCTTGGATGATGAATGTGGCGATGGGCTGCCATTGACTAGGGGTGGCTCCGGTGCCATATTCCAGATGCAATTCGCGCAGGCCTATCAGCTCAAACCAGCCAACGATCGGGATGACGCCGCGTTGGGGAAGAGCCGGCTGCGGTTGCAGGCGAAGACGCGCCGTAGCGCTCGTGGCGGTATCGCTGGCGGTCGGAGCGATTTCGTAGCCATTCTCCAGCCACCAAGCGAGCGCGGCCGCGGGCGGAGTGAAGAAGACGCGCTCTTCGCGGCGCTCGGTGGGCGTTTCATCGCTGGCGAGTAGCCCGTTCGTTCGGTTGATGGCGATAATTTGCCAACGGTTATCGATTTCTGTCGGCGCGATCCCTGGGAGAAATGGCAAGCGGCGTTCCTCGCAGTTGCCATTTGCAAGTCCACCCGACCGCGCGCAAACTACTCGCTCCTGTAGATTCTCACTTCCCGGCCAGGCAACTCCTGCGCCGTAATAGGTAGCGAGGGATGTGGTCAAATCAGCAGCCGAATCGGCTAATGTGGGTGCGAGCTCGAAATTGGCACGGTCTTCCCGTCGCAGGTGCAGCGCGGTTGCCTGGTCGGGTGAGAATTGAAGCGTCCAGGCGCCGCTAACCGCATCAATTGAAGGGCCGCTTGTCCCGCTGAGGAGCGCATAGTCGTTATCACCTCGCAATAAGGCGTTCATCAAGTCGGCGAGCGCACGATCAAGAATGGGTGTTTGGTTGGCATTATCCTTGGCGTCATGACGCCAGAGGGTATCGCCGGCCGCATCCCGGATTTCGAGGATGGCGAGCGGCTCGTGGGGCCGGTCCAGGCTATCGTCCATGGCTGCTGGTAAGCCATGCATGACACCGCGCGCGGCGAAAGTTGCATAGACATAGGCCGTATCCAGAGCCGAAACGGCGCCGCCATCGGTCAATAAAGTGGGGAGCGGAGCCTCATCGGCCAGGCTCGCCCAGCCCAGGCGCCCCGCGACGCGCATGGTAGCAGCTAGACCCTGCGCGCCAGCCACAGCTTCATATGCAGGGACAGCGCGCAGTTCGCGCAAGGCGTCAGCCAGCAATATCGGGCCGCAGAATTGATCGTCGGCGTTGCGTGCCGCGGTGCGCAAACCGGCAATTTCGGGATGTGGGTAGGTCGTGGGTGTGTCCAGTAGCATCGTCGCGGCGTGGGTCGGCAGGACGCTCTTCCCGCGCAGGCTTTCAAAATAGAGAAAAGGTAGCAGCAGAGGCGCAGGCGGCGCATCGGCCTTATGCGCGGCGCCTACCATGCCGCGGATGCTGCCGTCTGCCGTGTTTACGCTTACCAGAACGGCCGAATCGTAACCAATGTCGTCAGCTAAGGTGAGAAAATCAGATATTTGTCGCTGCGCCTCGAGCTGGAACGTGAAATCCAGCGTGGTGATTATTTCCAAGCCAGCGGCGAAAGCGTCACCCGCATCGTAGCCATAGCCCGTTAGGATGCGTGTCGTTTGCTCTTGCGCCAGTTCGATGAAATTCGAGACGCCGGAATGAATTAGTGGTTTCGCAGCGAGTGGAAGCAGCGCTCCGGCCGCGCGAGCCTGCGCGAGTTCGTTCGCGTTGAGAATGCCGTACTCGGACATCGCGACGAGCAAAGAATCGTAATCGGTGCCAGTGGGGTGATTGGCACTCACTGCGGATAGCCAGGCCAATTGAATCGACTGTGTGGCGTTCAGTTCCGTCGCCGCGATACCAAAATGGGCCGCTGCCGCCGAATCTGCGCCATAGAGACCCTCACCAAAAGCAGCACGGTTCAACTGCCATTCCAGCAGCTCATCGGCGGTAAACTGGCGGCGCAAGGCAGCGGCGCTGGCCCATTCGCGAACCCGCTCCGCCGCCACGGCCGCGAACGCCGGTGGTAGGATTTGTTCGCGCGCCAACTGGCCACTGATGCCCGGAGCGGGCGGTAATTCCTGCCAGTAGCTACCGCTGAGCAGTTGCCAGGCGAGTGTTAACGGCGGCGTTGGTGTTTCTGGCTTTTCTAATGAGCCACTGAGCCAGCGTGTCGCGGCGATCAATGGCGCCGGCAATTCCTCAAGCGCGCGCCATATCTCAGATGTTTCTTGTGGCGCGCCGAGGGTAGCCAGCAATCGCTCGCCGCTGCGGTCAAAGAAATGCGTGCTGGGGCGCTGAGGCTGATGCTCGGCGGGTGAGGCTGGCAGCAGCGCCAGCGCCTCTTGGTTGTGCCACCAGACGTTCCAGAGCATCGCCGCCAGTAGAATGGCGCCGCTGAGCAAGAAGGCGAGCAGGATGCCACCCAGGCGACGCGCGCTACCTTCAGCTCTCTCGCGATCCAGCCGCCGCCGCTGCGCAATCCGCCGCGTGCTCGTCAAGGCTCAAGCCGCCGCTATGTGTCCGACCGGCGCTGCCGCATCATGGGCCACGGGTGGGTTGGCCGAAGATCTGCGTGAATGCAGCAGCTAGTGCCTGCCAATCGGCATCTGTGTTGTAAGCTTGCACAGAGACGCGCACAAGGCACTGATTCCGCCAGCAAACGATCGGCACCTCGATACGATGATCTTCCCAGAGACGACGATAGACATCGGCGGTATCGCAAGTTGGCAACTGGCAGGCGAACATCTGCAAATCAAGATTTCGTTCCAGCGGCCCCAATGGCGCGTAGCCAAGCGCCGCGAGGTGAGTGCGCGCTGCTTCCGCCCGTTTGATGCATGCCGCGCGCGCATTTTCCCAGTCGTTCGCGACTCGGAACTCGAGAGCGGCCGGCACGCTAAGATAGGCGGCGAAATCCTGCGTGCCGTACCAATCGTTGCGGCTGGTGAAGCTGGCGCCATCAAGCCAGCCATGGCTGATCACCAGCGGCACCACATGCTCATGCAGCGAGGGATTGACGTATAGGAAGGCGGACCCCTTGGGCGCACAGAGCCACTTGTGACAATTGCCGGCGTAAGCATCGGCGCCAAGCGTGCGCATGTCCAACGGGATTTGCCCCGGGGCATGGGCGCCATCGATGATGGTGAGGATTTTCGCCGCCCGCGCCCGTTGGATGAGCGCTTGCAGCGGGAAGAGCAACGCCGTTGGCGAGGTGATATGGCTGAGGAAAATGGCGCGCGTTCGCGGCGTTACTTCACGCCAGACTCGCTCGACGAAATCGTTTTCATCCACGAAATCTGTCGGGATCGTCACGGGGCGGAATTGGGCGCCGCTTTGTTGCGAGACGAATTCCCATGTGCGCAGCAGGGCGCCATATTCCTGATCGCTGCTCAGGATTTCGTCGCCAAGCCGCCAATCCAACGAGCGGATGACGAGGTTGAGCGCGCTGGTGGCGTTGGTGGCGAAGATGAGGTTATCGGGCTCCGCGTTGACGAAGGTTGCGAGTCGCTCGCGCGCGTTCTTTAGCAAATTTGGCAAGCGGCGCAGCATGAAATGGACGGGTTGTGTTTCCAGCTCGCGTTGCCAGCGCTGGTATTCGGCGAAGACGGGCCGTGGGCAAGCGCCAAACGAGCCATGATTCAGGAAATGCCAATCGCGGTCGAGCAGGAATTGCCCGCGTAAGTCGGCGATCATGTTGCGTCAGTCGCGCAGCGTGACGCTGATAGGGCAGTGATCCGAGCCGAGCACATCGGCGTGGATTTCGGCGGCAATCACGCGATCGCGCAAATCGGGGGTGATGTAGAAGGCGTCGATGCGCCAGCCGATATTCTTCGCGCGCGCGCCGCTGCGCATCGACCACCAGCTATAGGCGCCAGCGAGCTCCGGGTTGCGTTCGCGGAAGATATCGATATACCCGGCGGCGGTGAATTGATCCACCCAGGCGCGCTCTATGGGGAGGAAGCCAGTGGTATTTTTGTTTTGTTTTGGGCGTGCCAGGTCGATTTCACGATGCGCCGTGTTGATATCACCGCAGATGACGAGGGAATGCCCCGCGGCTCGCAACTCATCACACTTTTTATGGAAATCGGCGCAATAGGCCATTTTGAATGGCACGCGCGAGTGATCGCGCCCACCATTGGGAAAATAGGCGGTGATGAGCGTGAAATCGTCATATTCGGCGATGATGGTGCGTCCTTCGATATCGTATTCGGCGATTCCCAGCCCGCGCTGCACTGAATTGGGCGCCGGTTTGCTATAGAGCAACACGCCGCTATAGCCTTTGCGCTCGGCGCTATCCCAGGTGGCTTGATAACCGGCGGGCTCGCGCAAGTCATCGTCAACCTGCTCGGGTTGCGCTTTCGTCTCCTGGAGGGTGAGGATGTCTGGTTGCGCGGAAGCCAGCCAATCCAGCAGGCCCTTCTTTTGGGCGGCGCGAATGCCGTTGACGTTCCATGAAACGATATTCATGTGGTAGACCCTTCTTTCTCTTGGGCGAGCAGTTGGCGCGCCGCCGCGACGACCGCTGCCGCTGTTACGCCGTATTCGCGGTAGATGGTCTGGTATGGAGCGGAAGCGCCGAAGCGATCCACACCAATGGCGATGCCCGCTAAGCCAATGTAGCGCTGCCAGCCTGTTGTCACACCGGCCTCGATGCTCACGCGGGCGCGGCAGGCGGCGGGCAATACGCGCTCGCGATAGGCGGCGTCCTGCGCGTCGAAAAGCTCCCAGCAGGGCAAAGAAACGAGGCGCGTGGCGACGCCGTCAGCAGTGAGGGTTTCGTAGGCTTCGTGAGCGATGCACACTTCGCTGCCGCTGGCGAGCAAGATCACCTGTGGCTCGCCGCCGCTTTCCGCGAGCACGTAGCCACCGCGCGCCGCGCCCACCAACACGCGCTCGGTGTCTCCCAAGACGGGCAGGTTTTGCCGCGTCGTGATCAGGGCCGCTGGGCCGGGTAGCGCGAAGATCGAGCGGAAGGCAGCGGCCACTTCGTTGGCGTCGGCCGGGCGGAAAACGTGCAGCTGTGGGATGAGGCGCAGCGACATCACATGTTCCACCGGCTGGTGCGTGGGGCCGTCTTCGCCGAGGCCGATGCTGTCGTGCGAGAAGATGTATAACGCAGGAATTTCCATCAAGGCGCCAAGGCGGATGGCGGCGCGCATGTAGTCGCTGAATTGCAGAAAGGTGGCAGAATAGGGACGGGTGATGCCGCGCGTGACGGCGAGGCCATTGACGATCGCGCCCATGCCATGTTCGCGCACGCCGAAGCGCAGGTTGCGCGCCGCCGGTTGGCCCGCGTCACTATGGGCAGCACCTTTGATAATTGTCTTGGTGCTACCAGCGAGATCCGCGTCGCCGCCGATCATAGTCGGGAGGCGGGGGGCGATGGCGTTGAGCACTTCGCCCAGCGCGTTGCGCGTCGCCAGGCTGGCGCCAGCTTCAAAGTGCGGGATATCGGCGTCCCAATTCGCCGGCAGCTCGCCCGCTTGCCCGGCGCGCCATTGAGCGGCCAATTCGGGATGCGCGCGGTCGTAGGCACAGAAGCGTTCTTGCCATTCGGATTCGGCGCGTTCGCCGGCTGGAAGCGCTTCGCGGAAATGCGCTAGGACGTCATCGGGGATGTGAAAGATTTTGTCGCTGGGCCAGCCATAGGCTTCTTTGGTGAGCCGGACTTCTTTCGCGCCGAGTGGTGAGCCGTGGGCCGTGCTGGTGCCGGCTTTGTTGGGGCTACCGTAGCCGATGACGGTTCGCACGCTGACGAGTGTTGGTTGGCCGCGATGGGCGCGCGCGGCGGTGATGGCCTCCTCCAACCCCGCTAGGTCGTTGCCGTCGTGCACGCTCAACGTATGCCAGCCCTGAGCGGCGAAGCGCGCAGGCATATCCTCGCTGAGGGTCATGGAAGCGTTGCCGTCGAGGGTGATCTGGTTGTCGTCATAGAGGAAGACGAGGCGATCGAGACCCCAATGCCCGGCCAGGGCGATGGCTTCGCTCGCGACGCCTTCCATCAGATCGCCATCGCTCACCAGTGCGTAGACGTCATAATCGACGATGTAATGGCCGGGGCGGTTGTAGTGCTTCGCCAGGAAGACGCCGCCGAGGGCCAGCCCGACCGCATTGGCTGCGCCTTGCCCAAGTGGGCCGGTAGTGGTCTCCACCCCCGGCGTCAGGTGATATTCGGGGTGACCGGGCGTGCGGCTGCCCCACTGGCGGAAATTGATGAGCTCGGTGAGCGGGAGGTCATAACCGTTGAGGTGCAAGAGGGCGTAGAGCAGCATGGAACCGTGACCGGCGCTGAGCACAAAGCGGTCGCGGTTGGGCCAAAGCGGGTTGCGCGGATTATGATGCAGGAATTTCTGCCAGAGCACATAAGCCAGCGGCGCGGCGCCCATCGGCAAGCCGGGGTGGCCGCTGTTGGCTTGTTGCACCGCGTCTATCGCCAGCGTGCGAATTGTGTTGATGGCACGCTCGATTAAATCGGCATTATCGCGCATTGGCAACTCCACTCGATAGCGCCTGCATTATAGCAACATAGTAGTGGCGGTATGCGCGCTTGCAGTGGCAAAGTGCGCGGCTGAAATCAGGTCTCCACTGCTGTATGATGGTTGTCACAATACATCATCTGAGGAGCGGAAGATGGTCGAAAATCCCGTGCGCGCCGCGCATTCGCTGGGGCAAAGCATTTGGCTCGACAACATCAGCCGCGCCGCGTTAGATAGCGGCGAGTTGGCGGTTCTCATCGCTGACTTGGGCATCCGTGGTGTGACGTCGAATCCATCTATCTTCCAGAAAGCTATCGGCAATAGCGATGATTACGACGCCGAGATCCGTACGATGCTGGAGCGAGATGCTTACGAAATCTACGATCGCCTGTCGTTGGCTGATATTCGACGTGGGTTGGATATGTTCCTGCCGACATATGAGCAGAGCGGTCGGCGAGATGGTTTCGTGAGTCTGGAGGTTTCCCCCTCCCTCGCGCACGACACCGCGGGCACCATTGCCGAGGCCGACCGTCTGTTCCGCGCGCTCGGCCGGCCCAACGCGATGATCAAGATTCCGGCGACGAAAGCGGGCATTCCGGCCATCGAAGAGAGCATCGCTGCGGGCATCAACGTGAACATCACGCTTATCTTCAGCGTCGCCAATTATGTGGAGGTGGCACGCGCTTTCATCCGCGGGTTGGAGCTGCGGCGCGCGGCGGGCGAAGACGTGAGCCATGTCGCCTCGGTCGCCAGTTTCTTCTTGAGCCGCATCGATACGATGGTCGACGCGGCCTTGCAGGAGAATCTTGCGGCGGCGCGTGGAGTGGATGACGCGCGCGTTGTGGCGCTCGAACGCTTGCTCGGCTCTGCAGCCATCGGAAACGCCCGCAGCGCATACGCGCGGTTCAACGAGATATTTGACGGCCCAGAATTCGCCGCATTGCGCAATGCCGGCGCCCAGGTCCAACGGCCGCTATGGGCTTCTACCAGCACCAAGAACCCCGCTTATCCGGATACGATGTACGTGGATACGTTGCTCGGTAAGCACACGGTGAATACGTTGCCTCCCGCTACCCTATCCGCTTTCGAAGACCATGGCCAGGCGGAACGTGAGACCATTCTTGACGAAGCGCGTGAGACAGAAGAAAAGTTGGAGCAGCTGGCGGAGGTTGGGGTAGACCTGGAGGATGTTACCCAGCGCTTGCAGGATGCGGGTGTGGCGTCGTTCGCGGCGGATTTCGAGCGCCTCATCCGCCAGGTAGATGCGAAGCGGCGTGCGCTTTCGCTGGGAGATTCGGCGGCGGTGGTTGCGGGCGCTTGCGGGCAATTGACGGATTCGCGCTTCAACGAACGACTGGCAGCGCGTGATGGCAGCATCTGGAAAAAAGACGCCGAAACGCGCGCCAAGATCGAGCAGCGACTTGGCTGGTTGGACGTCCAAGAGACGATTGACTTCGGGCGCCTGCAGGCGGCGCAAGACGCCATTAGCGCGAACGATCATATCCAGCACGTTGCCCTGCTCGGCATGGGCGGCAGCAGCCTGGCGCCGGAGGTGCTCTACCGAACCTTTGGGCGGCGGGCGGAATTTCCCGAATTCCACATGCTGGATAGCACCAATCCAGATCAGATTCACGCCCTAACAGAGCGGTTGGATATTGGGCGGACGCTCTTCCTGGTCGCCAGCAAATCTGGCGGGACGCTGGAGACGCTTTCTTTCTTCCAGCATTTCTATGCGCTAACTGGCGAGTCAGGCGGCCAATTTATCGCCATCACTGACTCAGGTTCACAGCTGGAGGAATTGGCGCGGGCGAGCGACTTTCACGATGTCTACCTGAATCCCAGCGATATCGGCGGGCGCTATTCGGCGTTGAGCTATTTTGGAATGGTGCCGGCTGCGCTCTTGGGTTATGACCTGGCGGCGCTGCGGGATGCGGCGGCGCGCGCCTTTGAGGCGAACGACACCAGCATCCCCGAAGTTGAGCATCCGTCCGTCGGGTTGGGCGCGGCGATTGCGGCACTGGCTGAGCAGGGACGGGATAAGCTGTCTCTCTTCGCTAGCGAGGGCTTCGGTAGTTTTGGTAATTGGGTCGAGCAGCTCGTCGCAGAAAGCCTGGGCAAAGAGGGACGGGGCGTATTGCCGGTGTTGAGCGCCGCTCCGGCTTCGGCTGCCAGCTACGGCGAAGATCGCTTTTTCGTTACGCTACGGCTGGCGGGGGCGCCTGGCAACGAAGAGCTGGAGCGCGGGTTGGCGGAATTGCGCGCGGCTGGGCACCCCTGCCTGACCGTCACGGTCCAATCCCGCGAAGAGATCACTGGTGAGTTCTTGCGCTGGGAATACGCGACCGCCGTGGCCGGGCGACTCTTGGGTATCAACCCCTTTGACGAACCCAACGTCGCCGAAAGTAAAGCCAACACGGCAGCGTTGCTGGATGTTTTCCATAAAGAGGGCGCCATCCCCAGCCATCCGTCGCAATTCGAGGAAGGTGATGTCTCACTCTGGGCGGTTGGCGGTGAAGAGGGCGACGCGCTGACCGATGTGTTGGCGCGTCAACTGGATTCCTCGCAGGCGGGTGATTATTTTGCGTTGCTGGCCTATTTGCCGATGAGCTCGGATTTGGCAGCACGGCTGGGGGGAATCCGTCAGCGACTAGAGGCACATTCAAAGCGCGCGGTTACCATTGGCTTCGGCCCTCGTTACCTACATAGCACCGGTCAGTTGCATAAGGGTGGCCCGAACCAGGGCATCTTCCTCTTTTTGACGGCGGAGAACGGCGCAGATATCGTCATTCCCGGCCGCGAATTCGGCTTTGCCACCTTGCACCAGGCGCAATACGCTGGTGATATGCGCTCGTTGCACGCCAACGGGCGGCGCGGGTTGCGCCTGCATGGCGCTACAACAGCTGCGGTTTGTGATGCCTTGGCGGCGGCGCTCGATTCTCTGGGCGCGTGAATCATTCCGACCGCGGGTAACCCAGCGTATCTACCGATTTGGCCAACGTGAAATCCCGCCGTGTAACGCGATGGCCGGCGTCGTGGGTGGTGAAGAGCACGCGCACTGAGCGCCAGGATATTGTCAGCTCGGGATGATGGTCGGCGGCATCGCTGAGCGCGGCCACTTCGCTGGCGAAAGCAAGCCCATCCAGATAACGCCGGAAACGAAATTCTTTCACGAGCGCGTCGCCGCTGTACTCCCAATCATCCAGTTCGGCGAGGCGCGCCTGGATCTCGGATGCGGGTAAGGGTTTGCGCATCAACCGGTCGTCTTCATGCCGGCGGCGATGCCGTTGATGGTATCGAGGACAGCGCGTTGAAGCGCGGGGCGATCCGGGTCGTCTATGTCGCACGCTCGCAAACGACGCAGCAGCTCCACCTGTATGAAATTGATGGGGTCGACATAAGGGTTGCGGCGGGTGATGGAATGTTGGATGACAGGCAGCGAAGCCAATAGGGCAGTTTGCTCGGTGATCTGGCAAACGAAATCGGCAGTGAGGCAGTGCTCGGCTTCGATGATCGCGAATTGCTGTGCGGCCATCGCCTCGTCGGTTACCAATTCGGCGTAACGACGCGCGATGCCCATATCGGCTTTCGCCACATCCATCTCTAAATTCTGGATGGTGTTTTGGAAGAAGGGCCAATCGGCATACATTTCACGTAGGAGGGGCAGGTTGCTCACCTCGGCGGCACAGAATTCAGCCAGCGCGCTGCCCACGCCGAACCAGCTGGGGATGATGGCGCGGCTTTGCACCCAGGAAAACACCCAGGGAATGGCGCGCATCGCGGAAAATCCACCTTTGCTCGTTCGGCTGGCGGGGCGGGAACTGATGCGCAATTGCGAGAGCTCGTGGATGGGTGTCGCCTGCTGCCAGTAATCAAGGAAGTGCGGATTTTCATATACGAAAGCGCGATATGCTCGGCGGCCGGTGACAGAGAGTGCGGCCATCGCCTCATGCCAGGCGGGTGGTTCCGATTTTGCGGTGGGGCCGGTGACCTGGGCGCTGTGCACGATGGCGGCGTTCAGGACCTGGTGCAGGTGACGACGCGCGATGCCGGCGTTGGCGTAACGATAAGCGATCACTTCGCCCTGTTCCGTGATCTTCACACCGCCACGCAAGGCGTCAGGTGGTTGCGCGAGGATGGAGCGATTGGTCGGGCCGCCGCCGCGCCCGATGCTGCCGCCGCGCCCGTGGAAGAGCTGAAGCGAGACGCCCGCTTCGTCGCACACACGCGTCAGCGCACGATTGGCGGTATATAGTTCCCAATTGGATGCGAGATAGCCGCCGTCCTTGCCGCTATCGGAATAGCCCAACATGATCTGCTGTCGCCAGCCTCGCCCGACATCGCGCCCGGCCAGGTATTCGCGATACACAGGCATCTGGAAGAGCGTCGCCATCATCTCCGGCGCGTTGTGTAGGTCGTCGATCGTCTCGAAAAGTGGCACCAAATCCAAATCTTTATCGACGCCGACCTCGCGGGCAAGCAAGAGCATCGCCAACACGTCGCTCGCGGATTCGCTCATGCTGGCGATGACCGTGTCGATGGCAATGCTTCCGTAGCGTTGATGAGCGACGGCGATCATCTCCCAAGTATCGATGATCATGCGAGTGGTCGCGCCGCATTGGGCGACATCGCGCGGGAAGAGTGGGCGGCGATTGGTGATTTCGCGCTGAAGGATCGCGAGCTTCTCGCTTTCTGACGCATCTGCATAGTTCTCGCAGATGCCGTAAAGGCGAAAGATCTCGTCCAGCGCGGCGCGGATTAGGCTGGCATCCTCGCGAATATCCAGTGGCAGCAGGTGCAGACCGAAGAGGCGCACCTTGCGAATCAAGCGAAGCAACCGGCCGCGCGCCACGTTCTCGCCACCATGCTTCAACAGGCTCTCCTCGATGGGCAGCAGGTCATCCAGCAGTTCACGGCTGGTCGGATATTCGTCTAACTCCAGACTGCGGCGGACGTGCTCTAGTTGCTGGCGGTAAGGCTCGTTCGGGTAATGCGTGGCGAGCGAGGCGTCTTCTCGCAACAACCCGCCCAAGTGGGGAGAGATGCGCGTCAGTTGTGTGGATTGCGTCATCAAATCGCGCAGGCTACTAACTTCGCGGATATATACTTCGCGAGCGGTCGCGCGCATCGTCACCAGCGTATCCAGTGTGGCATAGGGGGTGACGTTGGGGTTGCCATCTCGATCGCCACCAATCCACGAGGCGTAACGCAGGATGGCTGGCGGATGCAGCCATGTTTCATCCGGATATCGTTCCTCGAGTGCATCCTGTAAATCACCATAGACTTCGATCGCGACATCCATGATGACCGTGGTCAAATAATAGAGGCCAAATTGCACCTCGTCGGCGACGGTCTTTTGGCGGTCGCGAACCTGTTGAGTCTGGACCAGCGTCTCGATGGTTTCGAGCAAAGCGCGCTCCAGCCGACGCTCCTGGCGCGGAGTGCTGGGGCTCAGACAAACCTCGGCGAGCAAGGCAGCGATGCGTGCGAGCTGTAGGAGAACTTCTTGACGTTTCGCTTCTGAGGGGTGCGCGGTGAGTACGAAACGCACGCGCAGGTGTTGCAGGATTTGCTTTACGGCCGGGCCGTCAAGGCCACGCGCCTGTAAGGTGGCGATGGCTTCATCCAATGTTTCGCGCAGGTTGCCAGCTGTTTCCCGTTCCTCCAAGACGCGCAATCGTTGCTGGTCTTCAGCGATGTTGATGATCTGGAAATATGCGCCGAAAGCGTTCGTCAGGATGCGCAAATCGTCGAGTGGGAGAGTGGCGATGCGAGCGCCGAGAGCCGTATCCGCTACGGCGTCTCCCTGGCGGCGTAGTTTGGCGAGTTGGCGGATTTCCTCGACGAGCGCGAGAGCCGCTTCACCGTGTTGTTGCTGGATGGTCTCACCCAGCAGCTTGCCAAGCAGATGGATATCGTCGCTAATATCGCGTGTCAAAGACGATTGGTCCCTTGTTTGTTACCCTTCCTTAAATATAGGGCAACATATCGTTCTTTCAAAATTAGAGATGTTGCCGCTATGAGCAAACGAAAGAGTGAGCGGTGCGCGGATATTTAACCGAAACGTCCTTCGATATAATCGGCGGTTTCCTGGCGCTGCGGCTCCGAGAAGATTCGTCCGGTCGGGCCGAATTCCACAAGTTCGCCCCAGCGGATTTCCGTACCGTCGATTTCTTCTTTGCGGATGTTGAAGAAAGCAGTGAAATCTGACATGCGGATAGCCTGTTGCATGTTGTGCGTTACGATCACGATGGTATAGATATTGACCAGCTCGCGCATCAAATCTTCGATGCGTTGGGTGGCGACGGGGTCGAGCGCGGAGCAAGGCTCATCCATCAAGATCACTTCTGGCTCGACGGCAATGGTGCGGGCGATGCATAGACGCTGTTGTTGCCCGCCGCTCAATTCGAGGCCAGATTTGGAATGGATGTCGTTTTTCACTTCATCCCAAAGCGCCGCTTGCCGCAGGCTATGTTCGACAATTTCACCGAGGATTTTGCGGTTGCGCACGCCGAGCAAGCGCGGGCCATAGGCGATGTTTTCGTAGATGCTTTTGGAGAAAGGGTTCGGTTTTTGGAAGACCATGCCGATGCGGCGGCGCACTTCGACGGGATCATTTGAATCGTCGTACAGGTTTTCGCCCTGGTAGATCACGCGGCCGCGCACGCTCGCGCTGAGCACCAGGTCGTTCATGCGATTGATGGCGCGCAGCACGGTGCTCTTGCCACAGCCCGACGGACCGATGAAAGCGGTGATTTTGCGCTTGTCAATTTGCATACACACGTCCTTCACGGCTTGCGTTTCGCCGTAATAGACGTTGAGGTGATCGATGAGGAGGGCAGGTTCGGGCATCGTTTACACCAATTTACGGTTGCGGGCGCTGAAGTAATTGCGCAACACGATGGCTGCGGCATTTAGGGTGATGAGCATCGTCAACAGTATGACGATGGTCGCGGCAGCGGCGTCCTGAAAACCAGGGCGCGGATCGGACGTCCAACGATAGATCTGTATGGGTAGCACGGTAAATTTGGAGAATGGGCCGTTGGGGTCGATGAAGATCGTGGTTGCTGCTCCGACTACGACTAGAGGCGCCGTCTCTCCGATGGCGCGCGAAACGGAAAGGATTATGCCGGTCAGGATACCGGGTAGCGAGGTGGGCAACACCTGCCGCGAGATGGTTTGCCATTTCGTCCCGCCAAGGCCGTAGCTGGCTTCGCGAATGGATTGTGGCACAGCGCGGATGGCTTCCTGCGCGTTAATGATAATGACCGGCTAGATGAGCAAGGCCATCGTCATACCGGCGGATAAGATCGTGCGGCCATCGCTGTCCGTCATTCCCATGAAGCCCCGCTGGTGATGTGCTCCAGCGCGCGCACGAATACGGCGAGGCCCAACATGCCGTAGATGATCGAGGGTACACCGGCGTGGTTGCGGATGTTCGTCTCGATGAAGTTATTGACTGTGCGCAACAAGCGACCATGGCGGCCATCGCGGGCGTATTCTTCCAAATAGATTGCTGCGCCGACGCCGAGCGGCAAGGAGACACTGATTGCGATAAGTAACATCCACAGCGAACCCAGGATGGCGACGCGGATGCCGGTAGTGAGCGCCTGATTCGAGATCGGGGTGCTCAAGAAATCGCCATTGATCCAGGAGTAAAACTCCAAGTGCGCGTTGGGGTATTCTTCAGCGGCGATTCGCTGGATGCGGCCGCGTTGCGTGAGCGATTCGATTAGCTCCCAGCTGCGCAATAACTCAAACTGGACGATATCCGAGTAGACCAGTTGCAGCAGACGGGCTGAATTGAGGTTTTGCTCTAGCAGGAGGGCGATATCCGCGCGGGCGGTTTCGTCTCGTTTAGCACGCTCGACTGTGGTTGGAAGGCGCAAATCGAAGATAGTTCGTTCCGCCCAATCTGGAGGATAGCTCTGGCCAGCGTCGAGGATGTCGCTGATGGTCAGATCAGGCAACACGGCGGGCGCGGCCTGTGTTTGGGCGACGTCTTCCAGGAAGGCGCTGAAAAGGCGGTCAGTACTGACGTAATGCTTGCCGCGCGTCAGTCCGCTCCCGCAAGAGGGCGCTCAGCTCAGCGGCGCTCTGTTCCTCGAGGTTTCGGCCATCAGAGGTCATCAACGTGTCGGGATTGACGACATCGGCGATGGCGATATAGCCCATGGCATCGTCGACGATTTTGGCGAGGAGGATGAAAAGAGCAAGCGCAGCGAGGCCCACGCACGACAGGTAAACGCGCCGCCATATGGCGCTGCGTTGATGACGGTGCGCGATGGATTTCTGGAATGCGCCGGCCTCGATGAAAACCTGCGCCTGCTGCGCCGTGTCTTCGTGGCTGGTCATTGTCTAGTACACCTCGCGGAAGCGGCGGGTGATGGCGCCGCTCACGATATTGAAGAGCATCGTCAAAACGATAGGAGCAAGCCAATGGCGAAAAGGCTGTTGTAATCGATGGTGTTGAAGCTGATATCGCCGCCGGATATGCGCACGATATGACCGGTCATCGTTTCGGCACCTTCGAGGGGGTTGAAGGTGAAATTGGGGCCGGCGCCCGCGGCCAGCGCGACGATCATTGTTTCGCCTATCGCGCGCGATATGCCCAGCAAAAAGGCCGCCATGATGCCGGATATAGCCGCCGGCAGCACCACCTTGTAGGTGGTCTCGAAGCGCGTGGCGCCCAGGGCATAGGATGCCCGTCGCAAAGAGCCCGGCACAGAGCTGAGCGCGTCTTCACTGATGCTGGCGATGGTCGGCACGATCATGATGCCCATCACTAAACCTGCGGAAAGTGTGTTGAACTGTTTCACCTGCACGCCCAACAAATCCTGCAGGAGTGGCGTCAGCCAGGTGAGTGCAAAATAGCCATATACCACCGTGGGTACGCCTACGAGTATTTCGAGGACAGGTTTCACAAGGGAACGGAAACGCGCAGTGGCGTATTCGCTGAGGTAGATCGCTACCCCGAGCCCGACCGGTAGAGCCAAGAGCAAGGCGAAGAAAGTAGTCATTAGAGTGGCGTTCAACAACGGCCAGATGCCCAGGCGGCCCAGCTGTGGATTCCATTGTGTGCCAGTGAAGAATTCGGTGAGTGTTACCGGTTTGGTGATGAAGATGGGCAAATTCTCGTGGTGGCGGAGCACGTTTGTGTCATCCACGCCGCGTTCTACCGTGAGCGTAGCCGCCGCTTCGTCCACCGAGACGATACGCATGATTTCCTGCTCGATGCGGATTTTATCTTCACCGGCAAAGGCGGCCGCGCTGCCAGCTGGCAGCGGAATTTCGGTCGCGCTGACGGAAAGTTCGCCACTGAGCAAGATGGTCTTGTCGACATGCAAGTAGATGTTGGCGCCGGCTTCATGAGCGCTTGCCCTGCTACCGTCATACGCGCGCTCGACGCTCAAAGCGCTCTGAGAAACGGAGCGGATTCGCATGCGTTCCTCGCCGATTACCAGTATTTGTCCAGTTGCTAAGGGTTGCGATGCTCGCTCTCCCAGCGCAATGGGAACGCTAGTGCCACTGGCGGAAATGGATTCTGCAACAACCACCGCTTCATCCATATTCATCACGGTGGCCGGCTCAACGGTATTAATTTTCGCCTGCTCGAAGGCTTGCCTCCGGAAAAAGAGCAACGAATTCTCGCCTAAGGTATAGAGGATGCCGACAGTAGTGATGATGGAAACGAGCCCGCAAAGGAGCAATAGATTTTAGATGATCAATTCAAAGAGGCGCATTTTTTCTTGAGCGTCCATGGGGCGAGTTTTCCCTCTCTCGGCGCCGTTTCGACCAGTGATTTCGATCGCTGTAGGATATGAGTTTGCGCCATGTGTTCCCTTTATCTTTATCGTCGCCAACCTCCCAGCTTGGCAGCGATTGTAGAAAAGGTATTGTTACGAGTGGGCTGCTTTATATTACAACCTGTTTAACAAACGATTGTAGTTGATATGACGAGAGGGCAACCATCGCAAAGAGGGTTGCCCTTCTCTCATCGCTCAATACTGCTACAGCGTTGATGCGGTTGGCCGCTAGTTGCTTGTGGCGGCTAGCACCAGGAACTTCGCGCGGTTGAGGCCGAAGGGATCGGCCGGAAAGTAGCCTACCGCGTTAACTTCTTCGTTCACCACGTTGAGGTAGTAGGTGAGGAAGTCGCCCACCTGGGGCTTTTCGGCGATGATTTCCAGCGCGGCGTACATGAAGAGCGGGCGCGCGAGGGGATACGTGCCAGCGTCCACGCTACTCGCTTCCGGCACGATGCCATCGATGGTGGCAGCAGTGAGCACATCGCGGTTCGCGTCGAAGTAGGCAAAACCGAAGAAGCCGACGGCGTAGGGGTTGCCGCTCACGCCGGTGACGAGCACATTGTCATCTTCGCTCAGGCTGGTACGCGCGGCGGCCAAGATCGGCTCTTTGTTGTCGTTGAAGACTTCCTCGACGAAGTAGTCGAAGGTGCCGCTGTCGGTGCCGGGGATGAAGCGCTCGATCGGCTCGGCGGGCCAATCCGGGTTCACGTCTCGCCAAGTATCTGCAGTGCTGAAAACTTGCGTCAGCTGCGCGAGGGAGAGGTTATCGACGAAGTCATTATCGCTATTCAAGACGACGGCCAGTGCATCCGTGCCAACGCGGACGGGGAAGACATCGCGCCCGACGGCATGGCAATTTTCGACTTCCGCGTCTTTGATGGGGCGACTGGCATTGGAGATATCGGTAACGCCTTCGGCGCAAAAGCGCTCAAAGCCAGCGCCCGAACCGATGTTATCGACAGTGATGTTGCCTGAATAACCCTCGTCGCGAAAGCGCGTGGCGATCGCGTCGCTGAGCGGGAAGACGGTCGAGCTGCCGGCGATGATGATGCTCCCATCGACAAAGCTGGGGATGACTTCCGGCAATTCGATGGGTGGCACGAGCACACGGTCGATGATATGTAGGACGGTGTTACCCACAACGATATCGGCTTCGGTGACGCTCGCGTCGTTGACTGAAACGCCCATCTCGTCGAGCTGGATACTCAGCAAGGGTCCGGTAATCCCCGCGGTATCGCCACTCGGCAGACTGTCGCTCGTTGCCGCCTCTGGCAACACGTGATATTGCAAGATTTGCTGGAGTAACTCCAAGTTGTTGCTGAGATAGTCGATCGCAAAGCCCGGTAGCTCCGCGAAGGCGTCGTCGCTCGGGGCAAAGATCGTCAGGGACATCGCTGCATCAAATTCGGCTGCGAGGCCCGACATTTCGAGAAGGTCGGCAAAAGTATTCAAATCGCCGTGAGCGCGGGCCACATTGGCCAGCTGCTCGTCCTGCGCATGGATGCTGGCGAGTGGCAGCGCGAGGATCAACAGCAACCAGATGGCAATCAGCTTGCGAATATTAGGCATTTCAACACCCTTTCCCTTGATATGCGGATTCCCGATAGGGGCCGCGAGGAGATTAGAGAGGAAACATGAATTCATTGCTACATAATTGCTGCGGAATTCTTACATCTGACTCGCAATTAGTTAATATAGGTGCGGCGTGTTGCCGCAGTTTTGATTGCTGACAGCCGCGCCAGGAATGGGCATAATGTAGCGGTGGTGCAGGAATTGGGCATAAAGGGATGGCATGATAGCCCTGGGAATTGATATGGGTGGCTCGGGTATTAAAGCCGCGCCAGTGAATTTGATTGATGGCGTGCTCACGATGAAGCGCCTCCGAATCGATACGCCCCAACCTTCCACGCCCGAGAGTGTCGTCGAAGTCGTCGCGCGCATCGTCCAAGAATTTGCCTGGCGTGGTCCGATCGGCTGCACTTTCCCGGGCGTCGTTCGTGCAGGGCAAACGCTCAGCGCGGCGAATGTTGATAAGGCTTGGATCGGTTATCCGGCGCAAGCGGCCCTGCAAGAGCGCCTCGGGCAATCGGTTGTGCTGGTGAATGACGCCGACGCGGCGGGCCTTGCGGAGTTGCAATTCGGCGCTGCGCGTGGGCAGCTGGGCACGGTGCTCGTTTTCACGTTGGGTACGGGGCTGGGCAGCGCGCTCTTTCGCGAAGGCGTGCTCGTGCCGAATACGGAGTTCGGCCATTTGCCCATGTATGGTGACTCAGCCGAACGCTACATGACCGATAGCGCCCGCCGCCGCGAGAAGCTCAGTTGGCCTGTATGGGCGGCGCGGGTCAACGAATTTCTTGCCCTCGTCGACCGTCTGCTCTCGCCCGATTACTACATCTTCGGAGGCGGCGTGAGCAAGAGGCACGACAAATTCCTGCCATATTTGCGGGCAGGCGCCCCCATTATGCCGGCGAAATTGCGAAACCAAGCGGGTATCGTGGGCGCAGCGCTCCTTGCGGGTTCGTGAGGTGCGCAAGAACGCAGCCGCGGCTGAAGCGATTCTGCCCCGCCTCGCCATCCATACCGAATTGGCAGCGCGTGTGCTGATTGGGTTCGTTCGCGACACGGTGGCGAAGGCTGGCCTGGCTCGCTGCGTCGTCGGATTATCCGGCGGAATCGATTCGGCGCTGGCGGCAACGGTAGCGGCCCGCGCGCTGGGGCCGGCCAATGTGCTTGCAGTGCGTTTGCCGGCCGCGGAATCCTCCGCGGCGAGTCTGTAAGATGCCAGTCTGATGATCGAGCTGTTGAGCCTGCCACACATGGATTTCCCATCGGTAAGTTGGCTGCATCCCTAATCGTGCGTTTCCCCAAGATGGGCCGCTTGCGGCGTGGCAATATCTACGCGCGCCTGCGGATGTTGGCGCTTTATGATCAGTCAGCAGCCTGGGGCGGTTTGGTCTTTGGCACGAGCAATAAAACGGAAATGTTGCTCGGCTATTCGACCATCTACGGCGATAGCGCGGCGGCCCTGCAACCCATTGCCGATCTGTACAAGCGACAGGTGTGGCAGCTGGCGGCTGCGCTTGAACTACCGGCGCCCATTCTGGCAAAAGCGCCCAGTGCGGATCTCTGGGCCGGGCAGACAGATGAGGACGAGCTGGGCTTCAGCTACGATGTGGCCGATGCATTGCTCTAACGCCTCGTCGACGAGCGCTATTCGGTGGAGGAAGCGGTGGCCTGCGGATTCGAGGGCGAATTTGTCGCGCGCTTTTGGGAACGGTTGAAGCAGCAGCACTACAAGCGTACGATGCCGAATATCGCCAAACTGAGCCGCCGCACCCTCGGCCACGATTTCCTCTACCTGCGCGATTACACTGGTCGGCCGGGTCGCTTGGAGTGACGCTGGCCTGCCCAGCACATGTGGCTCGCGGCGGTATACTGGGTTCATGTCCTCATTGCCCGCCGATAGGCAACGAAACGTCACGCCCACCTTGCCGCGCGATCATCTGGGCGCCCTGTTGGTAGCGGTTGTCATGATGGCATTGGGCTGGTTAGGGATCGCTGAAATCGTGCGCGGGGGTGGGCCGACCTTACGCACGGTCTTCCAACTGCTTCTGCTGCTCTTTTTCGCGACGAGCGGTACGGCAATGCCGTTTGTCTTTTACGCAAATGTACGTTTCGTGCCTGTTACGCGCGCGGTGCCGCCGAGCGGAGTTCTGGTGAGACAAAGCTCCTGGGTCGGCTTCTTCATCGTCGGATGCGCGTGCCTGCAATTGCTGTATGTCGGCGCGGGCCGGGCGTTGACTCCCTGGACGGCGCTCGCGCTGGCAGCAACCCTCGTCGCGTTGGAATGGCGCATCCGGCGGCGCGAGCTGGGCAACTGAGCAACATGCGCGAAGCCTTGCGCGCCTTACCTTCAGTCGATCGCTTGTTGCAGGGCGAGCGCGGCCAATCACTCTGCGAAAATTTTGGACGTTCGTCAGTGACGGAAGCGCTGCGCGTTGTCCTTGACGAAGCGCGCGCGGGTATCCTCGCCGGCGACGGCAAGATTCACGACGCGCAGTCGTGCATCACCGAGGCGGAGCGGCGATTGCGCGGGGTATTCGCGCCGACGTTACGCCCCATCATCAACGCGACGGGCGTAATTTTGCACACGAATCTGGGGCGCGCGCCGCTCTCCGCCGCCGCCAGCGAGGCGATGCGGGCCGTTGCTCACGGCTATAGCACTCTGGAATATGATCTGGCAGCGGGAGGGCGCGGCAGTCGTCACCAGCACGCTGCCAGCCAGCTTCGTGCACTCAGCGGCGCCGAGGATGCGCTGGTTGTCAACAACAACGCAGCGGCGCTGGTGTTGCTGTTGAGCGCGTTGGCCCGTGGGCGGGAGGTTGTCATCTCGCGCGGGCAGCTGGTGGAGATTGGCGGCGGCTTCCGCATTCCAGAAATTATGCGAGAAAGCGGCGCGGCTCTGCGCGAAGTCGGCAGCACCAACCGCACGCGACGGGAGGATTATGCGCGCGCCATCGCTCCGGAGACGGCCCTCTTATTGCGCGTGCACCCATCCAATTTCCGGCAAGTGGGTTTTACCGAAACGACGCCGCTAGCCGAACTCGTCAGTTTGGCGAGAGAGAATGAGCTTCTTGTCGCCGACGATGTCGGTAGCGGCGCCCTATTGGATACGACCGCCTTCGGTTTACCGGCGGAGCCGACGGTCAGTGATGGTGTAGCCGCGGGCGCTGATGTCGTGCTTTTCAGCGGCGATAAGCTACTCGGTGGGCCGCAGGCGGGTATCCTGGTAGGAAAGGGTGCCGCGCTGGCCCAACTGAAACGACACCCCCTCGCGCGGGCGATGCGTGCCGATAAGTTGGCTCTCGCCGCCCTCTGTGCGACGCTGGATGCCTACCTGCGTGAGCGCGCGACGGTGGAGATCCCCATCTGGTGGATGATGGCGCGCGCAAAGGATGAATTGCGCGAGGTGGCGGCGCGCTGGCAGAAAGGGGTGGGCGGCGAACTCAGCGAGACGCTGTCGACGGTAGGCGGTGGCAGCTTACCCGGCGGGAAGCTACCAACGGTGGCGCTGGTATTGGCCGCGCAGAATCCCGAGCGGACGTTGCGTGAATTGAGAAAGGCGCGCACGCCCATCATTGCTCGCATCGAGGAGAACCGTGTCTTACTGGACCCGCGCACGGTCTTGCCGGATCAAGAGGAAGAGCTACTGGCAGGTGTGCGCACTGCTCTGGCGAACATGGTCTGAGTGGCTCATCACTCGTATTGCCTTGCGCTATACTGACCTGTCGGATTCCTAAACGAGGTGCATCCATGAAATCAGACTTGGATCGCTTGATGTGCGAGCGCGATATGGTCGCCTTCGTCATTGGTGGTGGCGAGGAAGAGAGCCCCGAACGAAATTACATGACCAATGGCGCCCATATCATGGGCGGCGTCATCCTCAAGAAAGTCGGCGAGACCGCTGTGGCCGTCGTCAGCCCGATGGAAATCGAAGAGATGAGCGCCAGCGGCCTCCAAGCGTATACCTTCAACGACCTGGATTTCGCCGAGATCTTGCTCAAATCGGGCGGCGAGCCACTGCAGACACAGCTGGATTTCTGGAAACGTTGCCTGGAGCGGTTTGCGGTGCCACCAGGCAGGGTGGGGATTTACGGTGTTGGTATGCTGGGCCATTATCTCGCCTTCTTTCGCGCGCTGGAGAAGGAATTACCGCAATATGAATTTGTCGGCGAGGTGCGTCGTACAATCTTCACCGACGCGATGGCCACGAAATCGGCCGAGGAATTGGATCGCATCCGCGCTGTCGCCGCCAAAACCAATGAGGTGATGCAGCTTGCCTGGGATTACATCGCTAACATGCGCGAACGCGATGGTGAGGTTGTAGATGACGATGGGCGAAATGTCACGATTGGTGACGTTAAGGCGCTCATCAATCGAGCCTTATTGGAACGTGGTCTCGTTGATCAGGATGGCATGATCTTCGCGCAAGGGCGAGACGCTGCCTTCCCCCATAGCCGCGGTGCCACAGAGATGCCTTTGCGCACGGGCGAGACCATCGTCTTTGATTTCTTCCCGCGCGAAATTGGCGGCGGTTACTATCATGATTGCACGCGCACCTGGTCGATAGGCTACGCCACCGACGAAGTGCAACGCAGCTATCAGGATGTGAACGACGCTTTCGATGTTGCCGTCGAGACATTCGTGAGCGGTGGCAAAGCGCACCGTCTGCAGGATGCTGCACTTGATCTTTTCGAGAGCCGCGGGCACCCCACCGGGCGCAGCCACCCTGGCACGACAGATGGTTACACGCATGGCCTCGGGCATGGCGTTGGGTTGCGCGTGCACGAAGCGCCGGGGATGAGCCACCTACAGCGCGAGGATATCCTGCAGCCGGGCAACGTCATCACGATTGAGCCGGGCGTTTATTATCCGGAACGCGGCTATGGCATCCGAGTGGAGGATACTTTCTACGTGAGTGAGCAGGGTGAGTTGATTTCGCTCTCGCCGCAACCCAAGCGCCTTGTGCTGCCATTGCGGGGTGGAGACCAGGCGTGAGCGAAGCCGCGTACGCTGCGGCGAATGCGCTGCGCGTAGCCATCGTCGGGTCTGGCCCGGCTGGCTTTTACGCGGCGGAACGCTTATTTCGCGCCGAGCGGTTGGGTGTCCAGGCTCGTGTCGATATGCTAGAACGTTTGCCGACGCCCTATGGGCTTGTGCGCGGCGGCGTGGCTCCCGACCACCAGAAGATCAAGTCCGTCACGAAAGTCTACGATCGCATCGCCTCGCACGAGCGATTCCGCTTCTTTGGCAACGTCTGCTTCGGCGCGAATATTACGCGCGCGGAATTGTTGGCGCGTTACCACGGTGTCATTTATGCCGTCGGCGCGCAGAGTGACCGTGCGTTGAGTATCCCTGGAGAGGATTTGGCCGGCAGCCACGCGGCCACCGAATTCGTTGCCTGGTACAACGGACATCCCGATTATTATGATCGCGAATTCGACCTTTCCGCGACGAGCGTGGCCGTCATCGGCCTCGGCAACGTAGCGATGGACGTGGTGCGGATTCTAGCGCGTTCGCAAGCAGAGCTGGATCAAACGGATATCGCCGATTACGCCCAGCGCGCACTGGCAGAGAGTCGCATCAGGGAGATATACGTGCTCGGGCGGCGGGGGCCTGCACAATCTGCATTCACCAACCCGGAAATCAAAGAACTGGGTGAGATGGAAGAGGCGAGCATCGTTGTCACAGCGCGCGATATGGCGCTGGATGAGCACAGCGAGGTGCAGCTAGCAACGGGGCAAAACCGCACAGCCGTCCGTAATGTGGAGATTCTTCGCGAATATTCGCGGCGGCCGGCGATAGAGAAACGCGTACGTATCGTGATGAGCTTTCTGACTTCACCCGTCGAATTGCTTGGTGAAGGTCACGTGGAGGCGATGCGCCTGGTACGCAACGAGTTGTATCAGGATGAGCGTGGCAACCTGCGCCCGCGCACTACAGAGGAGACGGATGTCTTGCCAGTGCAGCTGGTCTTCCGTTCAGTAGGGTATCGCGGCGTGCCTTTGCCGGGTTTGCCATTCGACGAGGGCTGGGGGACGATCCCGAATGCGCGCGGTCGTCTCACCCCCGAACGGGGCAGCGATGCAGTGCTGCCCGGCGAATACGTTGCCGGGTGGATCAAGCGCGGCCCGACCGGCGTGATCGGCACGAACAAGCCGGATAGTGTCGAGACGGTCGAATGCCTGCTGGAGGATTGGCGTGCCGGCCGCTTGTCGGAACCCGCGCAGGCGATCCAGCAAGGGTTGCCCGAATTGCTAGGTGAGCGGGGCGTGCAGGTTGTCAACTTCGCCGATTGGCAACGACTCGACGCGTTGGAGCGGGAGCGCGGTAGCACGCAGGGCCGCCCGCGTGTGAAATTCCACAATGTACCGGAGATGTTGGCGTTGTTGCGGCGCGAGCGAGAGACTGCTTGAGCGGCGACAAGGAGCGGTGCGGATAGTTCTTCACAAGCCTTCCACGGAGAAATATAACGACTATATCTTGCGCGCCGTCGGCCTATTGGGTTACGCGGCTGCCTTTCTGTTGGCCACACACAACAGTAAATATCCCGTCGTGCTGGGGCTTTATTCGGTGCGATATGCGTTGGTTCTGTCCGGTTTGTTGGTGGTTTCAACTGGGCTTTTAGTTCTGAGCGTGCCGCGTTGGCGGGCACGGTTCGCACAAAGGCCAGCGCGGACTGTATCCAGGCGGCAGGCTTGGGGGCTGACGTTGGCAGGCTGGTTGGCACTGCCGTTGAGTTTCATGTTGTTGTGGTCAATCTTACCACCGCATCAAGACCGGCCGCTGGTAACCGCCTTCTTTTTGATGTTTGAGGTGTTGGTTGTGGCTGGCCTGCTCTGGTGGAGCGGGGTGGGGCAACACGGTTTCCGTTTTCAGCGGCCTGCTTTCTGGTTATTTGTCTTATTCGGGGTACAGATCATCCTGCTTGCTCTATTAAGTGGAAAGGTGCCTGATTATAATCAAAGCGGTACTTTTGATGAAGTCTGGCCGATTGGCAGCGCCTGGAAGCAAATCCACGATATAGACGCCTTCCATTCGCTTTCCCCGGATCGAAGTCGCCATACCTGGTTCAATTTCCCCGCGATTTGGCCGATATCCGGCATTTACTTTAAATTGTTTGGCGTTGGGTTATTGCAAGGGCGTTTTTTCTATTTCCTGCTAGCGTGGTTGGCCCTGCCTTTCATCTATCAGATTTCGTGCCATTATTATGGTCGCTCAGCTGCCTTCGCTTCGCTGGCGTTGGGAATCTTTGCACCAATTCATTTTAGCCGTGCTGTTTCCCATGTCTGGGTGCCAACAGCTACGGCGATCGCCCTGTATTGCTATATCCATTCAACGCGCGCGCCACACGGCCGCGGCGCGCGCATTTCCAGCTTTTGCTGTGGTCTGGTCGCGGTATCGGCGGTAGAGGGCCATGTCTATGGTGGCGCTTTTGCCTTAGCCTTCTGCGTAATTCACCTCGCTCAGTTGGTCTCTTCGCTTCGACGGGGCAATGGCTGGCGAGGGAACAATTGCCGTTTTTTTTTCGCGGGTTGCGCCACTTTCTGTCTGGTTTGGGTTGGATATCATATCGTTCTGCCCGGACTGAATCTCAGCGAAGTTGTTGACCGCATTAACAAAACTTATTTTTGGGAAAGGTTCGCCATTGGTAGCTGGGCTAAATGGAATCCCTTAAACCCCAATTCCTGGTGGCAGCTCTGGTTAAAATATCTATTCATCCAACCTTTTGAAGTGATTCTATTTCTAATCGTCTTGATAAACGCGATTTGGAGGAGAAGAAAAGGTGATATCCAGTTACTGAGTATTTGGGGCGGCGCTCTGCTCTTCATTAGTTTTTTCATAGCGCATTTAAATGTGCACTATTACATCTTCTTATTTCCCATGATATCCATCTTGTTCGGAGCCTGGATAATGGATGTGTTTGGTAGGTTGGCGAACAAGACAAAGGGATATGGCTTTCAGCTACCCATCGGGGCTTCTTACCTCCTAATCAACGTATTGTGCCTATATTCTATACAATCCGTGATAACCGCGAATTCGAAAGGAGCGATTCTGCAAAGGGAATTGATAAATCGTTATGTAGAAATCGGCCAGGAAATCAATGAGATACTCCCGCCAGAAGAAATCGTCATCGCTGGTGACGACGCCTATTATCTCGGCATGTCGCATCGGCTAAATTATTGGAATACATTCTCTTTCACCTGGGGCCTGCCCGAATACTGGCCCCTCGACCCACCGCAGGCAATCATCGTTACGCTGGGCTTGGACGAAGGCTATTCGGATCTAGCTGATTGGCTCTTACAGTATGATTTCCAGGCTGTCGCATGTTACCCAATAATGAGTGAGCTAAACCTCAACGAATGGGCTGCGATTCTATACACCCTGCCTGAATTAAATCTATCAGTATACGCGCAGAATTGTGCTCCTGAAATGCTCGCCTGGCTTGACAAATAGATGATCGAGACATGCGCAAAGATCTGCAGACGATAATCTTGCGCCTGCTCGCGCTGGTTTGCTTTTTGCTATTTTGCGTGATGACGCTAAGAACCAGCGTACAGGCGAGCATTCTCGGTAGGTATTCGCTGCGATATTTCATTTACCTACTAACAATGCTGGGGTTGGCCATCTGTCTTGGGTTGCTGAGCATACCGTCCATTCGTGAGCGGATTTTGCGGAAGGCGCCAAGCGAATTACTACAGCGTAAGGTGAATTTGATTGTATGCGCGGGAGTATTTTCAATACCGGTTATATATCCGCTCATCCGATTCATAAGCCAGGGAGACAGTTGGCCGTTCGCGTTTAGATATATGATCAGCGTGCTGAGTATCCTTTGCATATTGGCCCTGACTGTTTTTCTGCATCGCTATCGACAACTTCCCACAGATTTTCGTGGCATTTCTTGGCGTTGGATCCTCCTCCTCCTCTTCTTGTTTCACATTGTGATCATTGCGCTGGTTTTTGGATATATTCCGGGATTAGATCTTGTAGATGAGCCCTTTGTCACTGGCAATTCGATACTCAACGCTCGGAATTTCGGTTCATTGTCCAGTTTAAGGCCGGGAGAGCGTAATAGTGAGACCTGGCTAAATAATCCTTTCATGTGGGTGGTATCTGGCAGCGTTCAACTGTTGATCGGCGCCGGCTTGCTGCAGGCGAGGGCTTTTTATCTGGTAATCGGTGTGCTCACATCTCCGTTCGTGTATCTGACGGCGAAGCGGCTCTACGGATCGATAGCGGGTTGGACGGCGGCGTTGCTGGCCTTCTATATTCCATTGCACCATAACTGGGCACGAGCCGAAATTTGGGTGACCACCGCCACCGCCATCGCGATATATTGTTACTTTTCATCACACGGTGATGACACGAAGAGGGCGAAGGTTGCCAGCTTCGCCTGCGGCTTCTTCATCGTCTCAACGATCGATGGACATTTTTACGGAATCGTGTTCGCAATCATGTTTTGCCTGTTGCATCTGTGGGAGCAACTGCGGCATTTCCGCCGTTACCGTTGGCGGCTGAAACCGGCGTTCACCTATTTTATTCTGGGTTGTGCGGCATATTCGATATTCTGGCTCTGGTATCATGTGTATTTGCCGGGTATCCACCTTGGGGATATTCCCAGGCTCTTCACGCAAAACTACGCTTGGGAATTGCAAGTGTTTTCTACTGACAAAACAGGTGTTGTGAGGATACTCGAAAATGTATATCAGACGCTGCGCCTGTATATCATCCGCCCACGCCCTCAGGAATTGCTCCTATATATTTTCTTAGTTGCAATGGCGATCGGAAGACGACGACGAGCTGATCTGATCTTGCTATCGATTTTTATAGGGAGTGTATTGATCTTTTTCAGTATTAGCGCACACCCCAACAAGTTCTATTACGTCTTTTGGATGCCTTTCCTTGCAATTTGGTTCGGCGGTTTCTCGCAGGACATTTGCGGGCGAATAAACAGCGCTAAAGTCTTTCAACCCAAACGGATATCGAATGGGGCGCTTCTCTTTCTGGTTGCTGTCTTGACGGTGTACGAAGGGCAAGCTATCGAAGGAGCGGCACAGCCCACTGCAATACGCAACCGAATTCAATTGGAAGATATGATTGGTGCTGGGCGCCAACTTAACGATATATTGCCTGAAGAGGATATTAAAATTGCTGGAAATTTTCCTTTTTACTTGGGGATGCCACTGCGACTGAATTACCATGGGCGACACTTGAATGAACCAATCTTTTCGTATAATTGGAATGCTGAACTTCCCGAAGCGCTCATATTCTTGCTCGGTTATCATGAGCGATGGCTGGAAATAGCTAACTATATCAATCTACATTCATTCGTCGCAGCGGAATGCATTCCTTCGGCCGATTTGTATAGTTATTTTGGGTGGGAGCAAGGCCAAGATTTTATTGCTGCCTTGTTTTTGCATCCCGATTATGCGCCAGACACTCCGCCGGCCTCCTGCACCCCAGAAATGCTCGCCTGGCTGGATGATTAAACCCAGTCTTCTGTTGCCCTTCCTAGCTCCCGCTGCTACCATCGCCGCATGACAGAACGAAGCGGTATCCTCATCACCGGCGGCACCGGTTTCATCGGGCGGGCGCTCGTGCCGCCGTTGCTCGAAGAAGAAGAGCGCCTCACCATCTTTCACCGCAGCGCCGGCGCCAAGCGTTGGCTCGCCTCCTACGCCGACCGCCTCGATTTCATCCGCGGCGACATCGGCAATTTCAGCCACGTGCTGGCCGCCGTCCGCCAGAGCCGGCCGCGCGTCATCTATCATTTCAGCGCCATGCTCTCGTTGCTCTGCGAGGGTGATCCCACCAGCGCCATCCAGACCAACGCGATGGGCACGTTCTACGTGCTGGAAGCGGCACGTCTCTTCGATGTCGAGCAAGTCATCTTCGCCAGTTCGGTCGGCACCTTTGGCCATGACCTGGAACAACACGACGAGCTGAACGATCGCACGCCGCAACGTCCCTCACTGGTCTATGGCGTGACAAAGGTCTTCGGCGAGCAGCTCGGGCGCTATTATCGCACGAAATATGGTCTCGATTTCCGTGGCATCCGCTATCAATCCATCATGGGTCCGGGAGTGCGCACACCTGGCGTTGTCCAATTCACCTCCTGGGTGCTGGAAACCTGCGCGCGCGGTGAAGCCTATACCTTCCCGGTCCCGTCAGAAACGACCGTAGAGGTGCTCTATTTTAAGGATGCTGTCCGCGCGACGTTGGAGCTGGCCCAGGCCCCGCGCGAGCAAATCCGCAGCGTGAATTACCTGTTGAATGGTATTCGTCCAGCACCGTCCGCTGCCGATCTGGCGGAGATGACGCGGCGCAAAATCCCGGGTGCTGAGGTGAGCTTCGATGAAACCGACGCAACGCGCCGGCGCTCGTTGCTCTTGCGCAAGCCGCTGAATGGTCGCTATGCTGCGGAGGAATGGGGCTGGCGGCCCGAATATGACCTAGAGCGCGCGGTCGACGATTTCCTCGTCGAATACCACAACAACCGCGAACTCTACGATTAATCGTTTCATCAAAGGAAGCAACGATGCCTGATGTCGGCGATATCGCCCCCGACTTTGCATTGCCGAATCAAGATGGTAAGACCATCCGCCTGAGTGATTTCCACGGACGGAGGGTGCTGCTCTTCGCATATCCCAAAGCGGGCACGAGTGGTTGCACAAAGCAGGCATGTGGCTTTCGCGATGCCTATCCGCAAATCCAGAACGTTGACGCGGTCGTGCTTGGCATTAGCCCCGATGCGCCGGCGGCGCTGCGCCACTGGCAGGAGAAAGAAGGGTTGCCCTACGATTTGCTATCTGACCCGGAGCATCAAACGCTGGAAGCCTGGGGCGCCTGGGGTGAGCGCTCGATGTATGGCCGCAAGTATATGGGCGTGATCCGCTCGCATTGGCTCGTAGACGCTGAGGGCCGGATAGACGCTACGCAGGTGAACGTGAGCCCGGCGAAGAGCGTCGAATTGGCTACGCGGCTGCTATTAGCTTAGGCGATGGTTGCTAGCCCAGGCCACGCCGCTTCGCTATAATCGAGTGGACGATGGGGAGTCGCCAAGCGGTAAGGCACCGGACTTTGGATCCGGCATTCGTAGGTTCGAATCCTACCTCCCCAGTGAGCCGGCCGCGGCTGAGGTCTCAGCATGAGTCAGTATCGTAGTTTGAGTAAGCGGCGCGAAGGCGGCGGCGCTTGGCGCTGGTTGGTGATGGGTGCTGTGCTCGCGTTTGGCTTTTCCGCCGCGCTATTCCTGGCGGCGCTAACCTTCGAATGGGCCACGCTAGGTGTGCCGTCGGAACGCCACGTGATCGCGACGGCGGATACCTTTGCGCCCGCCGCGGTGTCGCAAACACCCTGGATCATCACAGCAACGAGCGTGCCCATCTCACCCACGCCGTTGCTCCGGGCGACGGCCACGCCCATGCCCGCAACGCCAACAGCCCGACCGGTCGCGAGCGCCCCACCGCTCCCTGGCGCCGCTAGTGGCAGTGAGATCGCCGGCGTCCTCTTGAATATCCGCAGCGAAGTGCTGCAGATCGATGGGGGCACCTTTAGCATGGGCACGAATCCGAGCGAGCTGGCAGCTGCAGTGAATGCTTGCTTGCAAGATGGTGGCACCTGCATAGCCGAATATGGTACTGATTCCATGCCGCAGCATAGCGTGACAGTCGACGCCTTCCGCATGGAAATCACCGAAGTCACCTATGGCCAATATCTCGAGTTCTTGAATTTGCTCGGCCAAGATAGCCACCTGCGAGCGTGTAGCGGTGAGCTATGCCTGGCGACGGCGAGTGAGGAAGCGAATAGCTACGTGCTGTTTGATGGCTTCCAATATGTCGTGCGGGATTTCTTCGTAGAGAACCTGCCGGTTGCCAACGTCACATGGTATGGTGCGCGGGCATATTGTGAGGCAATTGGGCGGCGATTGCCGACAGAAGCCGAATGGGAGCGCGCGGCGCGCGGCGTTTCTGATTATATCTATCCCTGGGGCGATTATTGGGATACGAGCCTAGCGAAATCCAACCGGCCCACGACTGCGGAAGTTGGCGCGGTTCAAGTGGGCAGTTATGGCAGCCGCGGCGCCAGTCCCTATGGCATCATGGATTTGGCAGGCAATGTGGCCGAATGGGTGAGCGATTGGTACCGCTCGGATTACTATTTGGTGCTCGAGAATCAGTCGCGAGCCGAGGCCATCCTCAACCCGAGCGGCCCACGAAACGGCATCATCAAGGTTGCGCGCGGTGGTAGTTGGGATACGGTGCCTTTCTTCTTGCGTACCATGCACCGTCAGGATTTTGAGCCCAACGCCGCGCGCCTGGATGTAGGTTTCCGCTGCGCGGAAGATGTGGATGCAGCAGTGGCGCCGAACGCGGCCTTCGTTCCTGCCGCAGTCGTGGCGACACCGATGTTGCCGGATGAAGATGGCGCGCCGGCCCTCCCACCCTTGCCAGCGACTTCCACTTCCCCTTAACTGGGAGCGCGCGGGAAAGCCAGTACCGGCGTCGTCACGCGCGCGTGCCAAACAGATTGAGGCGGGAACTTGCTGATCGAATCGCTCCGCGCGACGATTTCTTCGCCATGTGAAGTCTGCAAGCCGATGCGCTGATCGTGGCCATAATACTCATTCCAGCTGACGACAACAGGCAGGGCAGCGGCCGGCGCGTCGTCGGGCAGAATGGGGTGAAGCTCCACCTGTTCGGGGTGAATCATGACGTCAACTAGGCCCCTTTGTGGACGCGCGAGGGGAAGGCGACCGAAAATGCAATTGACGCTGAGTCCGGTCGCGTCACCGGCGAGATAATTAGCCTCGGTAACAAAACTGGCGACTTTTCGTGTATCCGGGCGTAGATAGACTTCCGACGGAGGTCCGATCTGCGCCAGGTGACCCTCGATCATGACGGCGACGCGATCTGAGAGGCTGAACGCTTCCTGTTGGTCGTGTGTGACGAAGATGCAGGTCGCGCCTGCGTCCTGCAAGATGCGCTGAACATCCCTCCGGACGTGCGCCCGTAAGGCCGTATCCAGATTGGAGAAGGGCTCGTCGAGCAAGAGCAATCGCGGGGACGGCGCGAGCGCGCGAGCAAGCGCTACCCGTTGTTGCTGTCCGCCGGATAGCTCATGCGGGTAGCGCGCGGCGAAAGCATTCAGCTCCATCAACTCCAGTAGCTCGGCCACGCGGCGGCCGCTGTTGGCATTTCCCTGGATGCCGAAGGCGATGTTGGCCTGTGCAGTGAGGTGTGGGAATAGTGCGTATTCTTGGAAGACCATCCCCACACTGCGTCGCTCGGGCGGGAGCATCTGTTCTTCATCGACGACCGCCTCGTCGTCGATGAAGATGCGCCCGCTATCCGGCTGTTCGAAGCCAGTGATGAGGCGCAGGGTGGTTGTCTTGCCACAACCGCTAGGGCCGAGCAAAGTGACAAATTCGCCGGGCGCGACGGCCAAGGTGAGATCGCGAACAGCTGTTTGCGTTGCGAAGGACTTACTCAATTGCTCGCAACGCAAAGCGTCGGTCATGTCTGCATCTCTACGAGAAACGGTTCGCGTCGCGTCGTTGGCGTTCCAATGCGAAGACGGGCACGAGGCTCAGCGCGCACAGTGCGATGAGGATGAGCCCCGGCCGCGCTATCTGAGAGAATATAGCTTCGTCATAAGAATTCCAGATGTAAGTGGCGAAGGTTTGGAAGCCGGTGGGGGATAGCAGGAGTGTCGCTGGCAATTCTTTCACGACATTCAAGAAGACAAGAGCCATTCCCGCCAGGATGCCGGCACGCGCCAGTGGCATCGTGATGCGCCAGATCACCATCGCGGGTCGCAAGCCGAGGCTGCGTGCGGCCTCTTCATATCGGGTGTTGACGCTACTGAGCGCGCTGCGCGTAGCGCCGACACTGAGCGGCAGGAAGCGGACTCCATAACCGAGCAATAGAAAGGGAAATGTCTGGTAGAGCGAGAGCATGTGGCGCGTGGCGAAGAAGATGAGCGCTAGGGCAATCACGATGCCAGGCAGCGCGTTTGGCAAATAGGACAAGCGAGCGAGGGCACGGTTCAACGGCGAAGGCGAGCGCGTAGCCAGATAGGCCAAGGGCAAGGCAGCAACAGCGACAACTAGTGCCGTCAGCGCGCCCGCGCCAAGAGTATTTATTGTTAATGTGGGTAGATCAAGCGGCAGGGCGTAATTCGGTTGTTTGCGCGCGAGCCAGGTTACGAGCACCACGATCGGTGTGAACACACTTGCGCTCAGCAAGGTCAGGCAGAAGAAAAGCGCCGGCCCGCGCCAGATGCCCAGGCGCACTGGTTTGAGCGAGCGCCGCGCGCCGCTGATATCGCGAAAATGGCGCCGGCGACTGGAGACGCGTCGCTCCAGAAACAGCAACAATAATGCGATGGCCAAGAGTACGAGTGAGAGCAACGCCGCGTTGCTTCGCCCGCTAAAGGGTAGCGTGTATTGCAGGTAGATCGCGCGCGTGAAGGCGGAGAATTGCATCACCGAGACCGCACCAAAGTCGCTCAACGTGTAGAGGGCAGTCAGCAACATGCCAATGGCCAGAGAAGGCCGCAACATCGGCAACGTAATTCGCCGAAAGCTGCGCCAGCGATTGCTGCCGAGCGAACGCGCCGCTTCTTCCAGGGCCGGGTCGACATTCATCAATGCTGCACGCAATGGTAGTACGATGTAAGGGTAGGTGAAGAGCGTCAGGCTCAGCCAGGCGCCGAAGAAGCCATAGAGGCCTGGCAAACGCTCGACGCCCAGCGGTTCCAACAAGCCTTGCAGCATCCCGCGGGGCCCGAAGGCCCGGTTCAGCGTCACGGCGCCCAAATAAGAGGGAATGGCCATCGGTAACATCCCCAACACCAGCCAAAGGCGCCGACCGGGCAAATCCGTACGCGCGGTGAGCCAGGCGAAGGGTAGGCTAATGAGCGAGGCGCTGAGCACAACTGCGATGGTCAACAGCAGGCTGTTGCCGATGATGCGTAGGCTATTCGGTGTGAGCAAATAATCGAGATTGCCGGCGGCGATGGCCTCCTGCCCCCGCCAGAGCAGATAACCCAGCGGCAACAGCGACAGCGCGACGACGGCTAGCGCGCTCAGTTGCAATGGCGACGTGATTTTCCGCCAGCCCAGAGCGTCGCCTGAGGATAGCTGCCGCTCAGCCGAATGGTCATCGGCTGAGCGGCGAAAGTCTGGCAGGAAGTAACGTATTGCGCCCATTTTAGGGCAGGGTGCCCACGTCGGTTAACAAGCGCACAGTGCCTTCTAGATCCGCAAGATCGGAAAGATTGATATCTGGTGCGGCGATTTCGGCGAGTGGCGGGAGGTTGACGGTGGGTTCGACACCGGCGGTGAGGGGATATTCAAAGGTTTCTTCGGCGAAATAGCGTTGAGCGCCAGCACCGAGCAGATATAATATGAAGCGCTGCGCCAGGCCCTGTCGGGAGCTGGTGTTCAGTATAGCGGCGCCGGCGACGTTGATGAGCGAGCCGGCGTCGCCATTCGGGAAGAAATGCAGCCTCGCATTGATGCTGGGATCTTCCGCCAGGAAACGGAACAGGTAGTAGTGGTTGACCAGACCGACGGCGATTTCGCCTTCGATGGTCGCCTGAACGATGGGCGTATTACTCGGGTAGACCAAGACGTCGTTGGCAATCATGCTGCGCAACCAGGTTTCGGTTGTCTCTTCACCCAGTAGGACGCGCATGGCGGTGACGTTGGCCTGGAAAGAGGCGTTGGTCGGTGCCCAACCGACGCGGCCGCGCCATTCTTCACCGGTCAGATCCAGGATGGAAGCGGGCAGCTCTTCGAGCGATACCAGTTCGGTATTGTAAACCAGCGCACGCGCACGGCCGGAGACACCAATCCAGGAGCCAGTGGGCGATTGGAAGCGAGGCCCGACGCGCTCGAGGATATCGCTGGGTAGCGGCGCGAGCATCTCTGCGTAGGCCAAGGCGCCGAGCGCGCCGGCGTCCTGTGCGAGGAAAACATCCGCCGGGCTGGCCGCGCCTTCTTCGAGGATGGTGGCCGCCAGCTCCGTCGTATTGGCGTAGCGGACTTGGATGGCGATGCCCGTATCTTCGGCAAATCGGTTGAGGATGGGTTCGATGAGGCTCTGCCCGCGGCCAGAGTAGATGACCAGTGTTTCGCCTTTGTCCTGTGCGCTGGCGGCGCCCAGGCCGAAGAGGAGAACATTGCCGAGCAACAACACGAATATGATCTTGCGCATGATGAACTCCTAGCTAATGGACGATGGGATTATCCTGCGCGAGCCGCAGCGCAATATCCACGCCGTAGGGTGGGAAGGCGTTGCGCAGCGAGCAATCATAAAGTCGTGGCAGAGAAGGATGAGCTGCCACGATGGAAAGAAATGTTTACACAGGGGAAATAAATGCCAGAAATATGAAATCCGAGAATACCCCACTTCTTGGGAGGGTATGTGGAAAGCGAGCAAGGTTATCGTTAACATTGCGAATTGAAAATAGGAGAGGCGATGGTCGCCTGGTGGGGCTCGGTGCGCAAGACATCCAAGCTGCTACAATTTGAAGTGGAGGTGATGAAACGCGCTTATGGAGACACCTTCCAGCTCGAATTGGTCGGTTGGGAGGATAAGACTGGTAGAGTAGAAAAAAGAATCAGCTGGCTAGGGACCGTGCATATCAATATCGAAGCCCCGACAACCCGCGCGAGCACGTATTGCAGATTGTGTATCCGCCAAAGTATCCCAGCGTTGCGCCGGAAGCGTATTCTGTGCGGCCATTGATCAAGCCGCTCCCCGGTTCTAAGAATCATATTTATCCATCCGGCGAGCTATGCCTATATGACCCCCGGAAACACAAGAAAGAGGGCTGGAATCCGAGTAATGGCACTGGGGTAACGATCGCCGGTTGGGCCATTCAATGGTATTACGCCTATTACACTTGGAAAGCGACGGGAGTATGGCCCGGGGAAGAAGCGAAGCACTAAGGATTTGGGTTGATGTCCAATTGGTGGGGTACGAAGAAGGCGACTTCCAAGCGCCTGCAATTTGAAGTGAAAGCGATGCGCCGCGCGTTCGGGAATACGTTCTGGCTGGATATGCCGAGTAGCGGTAAGCATAAAGACAGGATTTGCTGGGTTGGTAAAGTGGAGATCAATTTGGATGCCCCGGATAACCCACGCTCTCATTTGCTGCGGATTGTACATCCGAGCGATTATCCCGCGTCACCGCCAGAGGCATATTGTGAACAGCCAATCATCAAGTCCAAGGTTCATCAATACCTCGATGGTGAGCTTTGCCTTTTCCAGAGGAGGGATGGCGTCTCACACGGCTGGAATCCGGGGAGATCGACGAGCGCGACCATCGTGGGGTGGGCCGTTCAGTGGCTTTATGCGTATTACACTTGGAAGGCGACGGGCGATTGGCCAGGCCTGGAAGAGAGCGTACCGAAGGACATGAGACGAACTGATGCCTGAGCAGGATCGATACCACTTTTTCTTCAATGGCAAAGAACTGAGCCGTTTGGTCCTGCGGAGCCATCGCCATACGGTCCGCGTCATTGAGCGCACCTGGCGTGGCTATCTAATCCGCTTCGCTCACACCAATCCTGACGATACCCGCCTGGAGCCGCATGATATCGCGTATGCGCCCGATATCGCGCCAACAATCGATAAAATCATCACCCGAAAATCGGTGTTGGACGCGATGGCGAAGGGCGCCTGGAAATATCCAGATTTGGAAACGGGTGAGGCACTGGTC
Organism: Phototrophicaceae bacterium; assembly: GCA_965237765.1. GTDB lineage: Bacteria > Chloroflexota > Anaerolineae > Aggregatilineales > Phototrophicaceae > WTGJ01. Next base: position 178,679 of record OZ250157.1, on the reverse strand, counting down.
GGCGTCGTCCCGCCTTACGATGGCGAAGGGCAAGAGCCTGCTGTGCAAGTGGTCTATATCCTCGGCACCATCGCGCCGGATGAGAGTACCATTCGTGAATGGGGCACCGTACAGATGGGTGATGAAGACCAATTTGACCGTTTTCTCTGGCTGGCGGAAAACTGGTATGAAGATCATCAAGAAGATGAGCGATGGGGCCGTCTTCCCTTGCAACATCTTGGCGATTGGCATAAACAACCGAGCGGCATGACCATGCCCAGCCGTGGCGATTTTTATTCTGCGAAAGCAATCTTGCGCGACATGTATTGGCGGCTACCATTCATTCTACAACCGATTGTTACCCTCCCAACTGACACGACATATCGTCACGATCTGGACGATCACAATTGCTTCACCCATACTGATGAACAAAGCAGGAATACACGCATCGATTTCTGGTACCTGAGCAAAGCGATGAGACGGTATGAACCACCCACCGCAATCGAAGTTGTGGGTGAAGAAGCGTGTGATAGTCTGCCCCGCCTCGCGCAGTTACCTTGGAACTTACACAATCCGCAGCGAATGGATTTTGAAGAATTTTCACTGAAGAACGATCAACGCACCTTTGATGCGTTATACTTCAACACCGATGGCACTCCTCCGCTCGAATACTGTCTGGTGGTTGAGTTGCCGGATAGCAATACCCATCTCCTGGTAGCTACCCATTGCGATTATCCGAACAGCCCGCCGGCTGCTTGGGTGATTGAATTGCGGCGGGATCACACGGATCAGGGTCTGCTTGAGCGCGTGCGCAGCGTCTGGTCAACACGAGAGCCAATCGAGCACGCGCCGGAATGGCATTGGTCTCGTGATCATTCGCTCAGTGCGTACATAAGCATGATTGAAATGCAGCTCAAGGCACGGCCAGCGTTCCAACAACTTGCGAACGGGGGAGTTTCCGAATGAACTGGTCGCGCGTTGAGGATCGCATTGGGGCGGCGAATCTGCGGCATTTGCGCCAATCGCGTGTGGGCGTAGTCGGGCTCGGTTCGGGGGGTGGTTTTGTCGCTCTGAATTTAGCGATGAGCGGTGTTGGGCATTTCACGCTGATTGACGACGATGTATTGGAGCCGGGAAATGTCGTGCGGCATGTGTGCGATTTGCGCGCGGTCGGTCAACCGAAAGCTACAGCAGTTGCCGAGCTGATCCGCCAGCGCAACCCGGAGGCGCAAATTGAGCAGCATATAGCGCGCATCCAGGAACGGCATGAAGCATTGGACGCGTTGGACTTGCTCATCGTTGGCGTGGATGGCGAGCGCACGAAATTTGACGTCAACGCTGCCTGCCTGGAGCGCGGCTTGGTCGCAGTTTATGCGGGTGTCTATGAGCGTGGCGAGGGTGGCGATGTGGTCGTGATTCGTCCGCAGCAAGGGCCGTGTTATGCGTGTTGGGCGGCGCAGCTGCGCGAGGATATGGCCGAATTGCCAAGTGGGCCGGCTCTTGATTACGGTCTCTCGGTCGAAGAGCAAACGCTCCGTGCGGAGCCGGGGCTCTGGTTGGATGTGGTGCGCGTGGCGGCAGCGCAATCATATTTCGCCCTGACAGAATTGCTGCACGGCGTTAATGATAACGGCGATTTGCGCGCGAATACCCTGGTCATCGCCAATCGTGATATGGAAATCTTCGAGGGGGTCAACACGCCGGCTCAAGGCGTAGTTTGGGTCGAAATCGAGCGCAATCCTGAGTGCCTCGTATGCGGAGAGGCTCTCCGAGAATCGGAAGATAGGGAAATGCCCGTTTCTTTCGAAGAATTGAGTGCGACGATCTCCAAAGCCGATTCATCGGCGAATTTCAACGATGGTTAGATAAAGAGGTTCAGGAAGATAACGATGGTCGAGTCAAACAATTTGCCAGAATCCCCCGCGCGGCCCGAAGACGAGGTGACGCGCCAAACCGGTGCACAGGACGAGCGCGCGGAAGTGACGCCAAATAATGAAGCTGATATGCGAGCGGACCCGGAAAAATTTGGAGGTGAGGCGGCACCGGACATCACACCAGAGCAATTTCAGAGGTTGATGGAAGAAGGCAGCATCAATGTCGATGGCCGTGGCCGTGTGCGAACCTCGCGCTCAGGAAGCGCGCAGGAAGGCATGTCTTTGCGAAAACGCCGCGCCTGGTATGTTGCCTGAGGCGAGCCACGCGCCCGGCCCCGACCAAGTTCGGGCGGCGCTAGCAATCTCTAATTTCGATAGTGTGGCGGCCTGGCGCGCGATGATGCCCGAGAGCCGGCGCCTGTATCCAGCGCAACGTGATCAACCCCCGACCCCCGCCGCGGTCCTGCTCTTGCTCTTTCCAAGTGGAAACGAATGGCGGATCGTGCTTACCCGGCGTTCGGCGTCCCTGCGCGGGCACAGCGGGCAGATCAGCTTCCCCGGCGGACGGATAGACGCTGGCGATGTAGACGCGCGCGCCGCGGCCTTGCGGGAAACGCGCGAAGAATTGGGCATCCAGACCGAAGAAATCATCCTTCTCGGCGAGCTAAGCGCCGTTTATATCCCGCCGACGCATTATGAGGTGCAGACACAAGTTGGTTTGCTCCTGAGCGAACCAACCTGGCGGCCGAACCCGCGCGAGGTCGCGGAAGTGCTCACGATGTCGCTCTCGGCCTTGCTGGATAAGCGGCACAAGGGCAACGCACAGCGGGAGGTGCGCGGGCGCGAGGCGCGCGTTCCCTATTACGAGGTTTATGGACACCAGGTCTGGGGCGCGACCGCTTTGATACTCAGTGAGCTGGAAGGGCGCTTGCGCTGTGTGCTGGAGCGCGACGCCTAGTTTGGAGCGTCTAGCACGATTCCGCGGGGATCAGCTTGAAAGGAGATGAAGAAGCGGCGCAAGTAGGCGCTTTCTCTTTCGCGTTTACTGGGGGAATTTTGAAAGCCGTCGGGGAAATCGGCATCGGGCGCGCGGCCGGGATGCACGACCAGCTCGACATCGCCGCTGCAACGAGCGATCGCCGCCACCAAGGCGCGCGGCGAGTGCGAGAGCCATTGCTCAACCAGGGCGAGGTATTGTCTCTGCCCATCGATGATTACGCCGCGCGCGAGTCGCCGCAAATGATGCTGCATGATGGGCGAGAGATTGGCGCGTAGATGCGGTGCACGGATGCGCGCGATCCCATATTCCTGTGCCAATTCGCGCAGGAGCGCGCTGAAGGGCGGCAGGGTGTGGAAGTGGCAATGGCTGCTCAAGTGCGTAGGCGCCGCCCCCCATTCACAAAAGCGCTCAATTTGCGCTGCCAATTCATTACGAATCTGCTGCCGCAAACGCGCGCCGATTCGCCAGCCCAGCCAGTAAAGCCGGATTCGATCGCGGAATTGCCCTTGACGATTCACGAGAGCAGCACCGCGCGGCAGGGGAGTCAGCGGGAAGCCATCACTGAGATTCAAATGCACGCCGATATCTTTGAGGCCGATCGATCGGAGTTGCTTGCACGCCTCTTCAGCAGGCGCGTAATTGGTGAGGAGGCTGGCGCCGGTGAAATGGCCCTCGCGCGCCATCGCGAAGACGTGTTCATTTTGCCGCGGGGAGAGGCCGATGTCATCACAGATGATGCGAAGATGGGGCATCAATGTCGGTGCGGCAACGTGCGCGCGGCCGCGCTCACTATACAATGAGCATATGCTAAGCGAAACGCGGACCATATGACAGATCCGTTTGCCGAGTTGCCCTTCTTTCGGCATCTGTCTGCGGCAACGCGCGCGAAATTTATCGCTACCTGTATGACGACGCAATATGAGAGGGGAGCGGTCGTATTTCGCGAGGGTGAAATGGCCCGCGGTCTATATTGGCTGCACGATGGCGCCGCTGAGCTGTTGGATGGCGAAACGAAACAACCCGTGTTGCCGGGTCTCCCACTGGGCGGCGCGACCCTGGTAGGCGAAAAGCGAGAGGGCGCTACGTTGATCATTACAGCGCCAGCGCGCGTTTCGTTGTTAACGCGCGCGAGCTTTGCCGCCATCATGATCCAAGCGGCGACGGAAGAAGCGCAGGCCTTAGCGGCGCTGAACGCCTGGGCTGCGGCGGCCGATCACGAAAATGCGTCGCTTTTCCCAGGGCAACGAAGGGATGAAATTGTCTTGCTGCTGCGGCGACGGCATCTCTGGGCGCTCTGCCGCAAACTCTGGATGCCGGGGGCCGTGATCGCGCTCGCGCTGGCGGTGGCCGCGCTATTGCCATTTGGCTTTGGCACATTGATCTTGCTTTTTGGTGGCGCGCTATTGGCGCTCATGATGTTGATCTATCAATCGCTAGAGTGGTGGAACGACTTGCTCATCATCAGCAACCAGCGCGCCATCAACATCGTGCGCACCATAAGCGGCTTGCAGACACTGGTTACCGAAGCGGCGCTGCGCAACATCCAGCAGGTGAGCGCCGATTTCCCGCGCGGTGATCCGCTCGCCCGCCTGTTGAATTACGGGACACTCGAGTTGCGCACGACGGGCGACGCTGGCAGCATCCGACTGAGTGATATGCGGCAGCCGCGCGCCCTGCAGCAGGAAATCATGGACCATTGCTCGCTCGAAACGTCCACTGCTGCGCCAAATGGGGCAACGGAAGACGTGAGCGCCTTTTGGCAGAAAGAGTTGGCCGCTTTGTTAGGCGAAGAGATCGCTTCGACTCAAACAGCCGATGACGACGGGTCGGTGATTGGCGAAGAGCGCGTGTATCGCAAGCACGTGCTCATTTGGCTGGCGCATATCTGGCTCGGCGCGCTGGTTTGCCTGGCAGGGTTGTCGCTAATGACGGTCTGGCCTGTGTGGACGCCGCTGCGCTCGCTGGGTGGTGTAGGTTTGGCGCTGGCCGCCTGCGTGACGGTCGTGGGTGGACTCTGGATCTACTTGATGGATTGGGATTGGCGGCACGATTTGCTCATCCTGGGCGAGAATACGATTACGCTACATCACCGCCGGCCGCTCTGGCTGCAGAGCGAGCGCGATGAAGTCTTGCTGGAGAAGGTGGATAACGTGACATCCAGTTGCGTGGGAATCCTGCAAACGCTTTGGAATTTCGGCGAGATTCGCCTGGCACTCATGGGCGATGATTTGGGCGATGTCAAGCGGTTCCGCGGCGTGCCGCAACCGCAACGGGTGCAGCAAGAGATTTCGCGGCGGCGAGAACAGTTGCAGCGGCAACTGGAAGCGCGCGCACAAGAGGCGCAGCGAGCGGCGATGACCGAGGCGCTCGCGGGGATGACCGCCAATTTGCCCTCTTTCTCACAGCCAATGCCTGCGCTGATGACACCAATTCCTAGCGAAATCGTCGCGCCAATTCCGACCGTGGCCTTGCGACCTGCGCGAAAGGATGAATTGCCAGCGCCGCCACCAGGGCGGCCGGATATTCTTCCTGAAGAAAGTTAGCGGTGTTGTGCTACAATCTCGCGCGGTTTCGCGCATCTCAAAGGGGTCATTGCGCCGCATGACGGAATGGGAAACGATCATCGGTCTGGAAGTGCACGTCGAATTGGCGACGGCGAGCAAAATGTTTAGCGCCTGTCCGGTCGTCGATAGTACCAGCGCCGCGCCGAATTCCGCCGTTGATGAACTTTCACTGGGTTTGCCGGGCACTCTCCCGGTCATTAACCAAAAAGCGCTCGTATACGCCACGCGCGTCGCCCTGGCGCTGGGCTGCGAAATTCCACCCTATAACGAATTCGCGCGCAAGAATTATTTCTATCCTGATTTGCCAAAAGGGTATCAGATCAGCCAATATGAGCATCCGTTGGCCATCCGTGGCGGCGTGGATATCGAAACGGAAGCCGGCGCGCGCTCTATCCGCATTCGCCGCGCGCACCTGGAAGAAGACACGGGCAAGCTCACTCACCCTGGCAACGGCAGCAGTTTGGTGGATTACAACCGCGCTGGCGTGCCGCTGCTGGAAATCGTGAGCGAGCCGGATATGCGCAGCGCCGCCGAAGCGGAAGCCTACGCCCGCAAGCTGCGCGCCATCCTGCGCTACTTAGGCGTGAATAGCGGCGATATGTCCAAGGGTGTCCTGCGCTTGGAGGCAAACGTAAGCGCGCGCCCACGCGGAGAAACGAAGTTGCGGCAAAGAACCGAGATCAAAAATCTCAACAGCCTGCGCAATCTCCACCGCGCCATCGAAGCGGAAGCTGAGCGCCAGATCGCGCTCTGGGAGAACGGCGATACCGTGCGATCGGCGACGATCGGTTGGGACGAGCAGCGGCAGCGCCTGATCATCCAACGGCATAAGGAAGAAGCGGATGAATACCGATATTTTCCTGAGCCGGATTTGCCTCGCGTCCAGATGCCGCGGGAATGGGTCGAAGAACAACGCGCTGCTTTGCTCGAATTGCCGGACGCAAAGCGAGCACGTTTCCAGGAGCAATATCAGCTATTCGCGTATGATGCCGAAGTGCTCGTTGCTGAGCGCGCGACGGCCGATTATTTTGAAGCGCTCGTAGCCGCCGGCGCCGCGCCGAAGCTGGCAGCCAATTGGATGACGGGCGAGCTGTTCGCGTTGATGAACCGCAAGGGCATGGAACGAGATAATTTCGCTGACTTGCCCATCGCCGCGGTGGCGTTGGCAGAATTGTTGGCGCTATTGGTTGACGGAAAAATCAACCGCGCGTCGGCCCTGCGTGTCCTGACGGAGATGTGGGATAGTGCAGAAAGCGCGTCGGCGATTATCGAGCGCGAGGGCTTGTGGCTTGTGGAAGACGATGGGGCATTGGTAGCGACGGTGCGGTCTGTATTGGCGGCAGAAAATGACCTGGCCATGCGTTATCATGCGGGCGAGCGGAAGCTGTTCGGCGCGCTGATGGGAGCGGTGATGCGCGCGCTCGCCGGCCGTGGCAACCCGAGCCGCGTCCGCGAGCTGATATCAACCGAGTTGGAACATATTAGTGAAGTAGGAGAATAACCATGACTTGGCATCAAACCATAATCGTCGGCAATTTGGGGCGCGACCCGGAAGTTCGCTTTTTTCAGGATGGCAATTCAGTATGTTCGTTTGGGGTTGCGGTGAACGAAAGTTGGAATGATCGGCGCACCGGCGAACGTCGGGAACGGACAACCTGGTATCAGGTTAGCGCCTGGGGCGCGTTAGGGGAAGCTTGCCAACGCAACCTATCCCGAGGGAGCCGAGTGATGGTGATCGGCTCAGTTTCTGTGCGTGCCTATACGAATCGAGAAGGTCAACCAGCAGCATCGCTCGATATGCGTTCGCGCGAAGTGCGGTTTCTCGATGGTCGTAGTGATCAAGATGACCACGAAAGCGGCGGCCGCAGCGGTGGACATGTTGGAGGAGGTGATCGCGGTGGTTATTCCCGTGATAGTTTTGCGCCTCCTGCACGCAGCGGCAATACTGCGCAGTTCGAACGCGCTGACGATGCCGATGTCTATATTCCTGAAGCGCGCGAATCCAGCAAAACCAACGAGCCGGAATATGAAGACATGGACGATATTCCCTTTTAGCGTGTTTTGGTAACGTCCTGCTTGAGAAAATAGGTGGATAGAAAATGACCTGGCATCAAACCATTATCGTCGGCAATCTGGGACAAGATCCGGAGATGCGCTACCTGCAAGATGGCAATTCGGTATGCTCATTTCGTGTTGCGGTGAATGAACGCTGGAACGATCGACGCACCGGCGAAAAGCGGGAACGAACGACTTGGTATCGAGTCAGCGCATGGGCGGCCCTGGGCGAAACCTGCAATCGCTACCTATCCAAAGGGCGTCAGGTCATGGCAATCGGCTCTGTTTCCGTGAATGCCTTCACCAACCGCGAGGGAGAGCCAGCTGCTTCGTTGGAATTGCGCGCGCGTGAGGTGCGCTTCATCGGCGGGGATCGCGGTAGTCGTGATGAATTCGACAGGGGCGATCGCAGCGGCGGTCATTCCCGCGAGAGTTCCGCGCCGCCAGCCGCCCGAAGCGATCCTGCGCCGGCTGCCCAAGGAGATGATGACAGCGTCTATATCCCTGAACAGCGGAAATCCAAGGAGACCTTTGATACGAGATATGAGGAAGTGGATGATATCCCCTTCTAGCCAGCACGGTGCCGCTGAAGCGCCCGAGCAACTGTTGTAAAGAGAGCGAATTGGACTTATACGAGTTTCAAGGCAAGCAATACTTTGCGCGTTACGGCATCCCGGTGCCACGCGGGGCCGTAGCGGCTTCTTTGCCAGAAGCGCTCGCCGCGGCGCGCGAGATCGGTTTTCCGTTGGTGGTGAAGGCACAGGTTCTCGTAGGAGGGCGTGCCAAAGCGGGTGGCATCCAAGTCGTCGTGGATAAGACGGAGCTCGCGCGGGCGGCGGCGCGCATCCTCGGCATGGACATCCGCGGGCATCGGGTCGAGCGCGTCTGGTTGGAGGAAGCTTCGGATATTCGTGATGAGTATTACGCCTCATTTACCCTAGATCGTGGCCGCAAGACGCATTTGGGCATGCTCTCACGCGAAGGCGGTGTAGAGATTGAGACAGTCGCCGCGGAGAATCCGGCGGCCATCGCCCGCATATATGTCAACCCAGTGGAAGGGCTGAGCGAGGCGGCGGCGCGCGAATGGGTGCTGGCGGCGGGATTGAACGGAGCGCAAACGGAGCAGCTCACGCGGGTGTTGCGAGCGTTATATCGTTGCTATCACGAAGGTGACGCGGCGCTGGCCGAAATCAACCCGCTCATCGTCAACGGCGTAGGCAAAGTCGTCGCGCTGGATGCGAAAGTTACGCTGGATGCCGCCGCCGCCTATCGGCACGAGGAGTGGTCGGAATTTGGCGAGATTCCGCTGGCCGACCCGCGCGATCGGTTGGCGCGAGAATACGGTTTGCAATACGTCGGCCTCTCCGGCAGCGTCGGAATCATCGCCAACGGCGCTGGCCTCGCGATGAGCACGGTGGATATCGTGCACCAGGTGGGCGGCGCAGCGGCGAACTTCCTGGATATCGGCGGTGGCGCCAACGCCCAACGCATGGCCGATGCCCTCTCCCTCATCAATAAGGACGAAGGTGTGCGTGTCATCTTCATCAATATCTTTGGTGGCATCACCCGCTGTGATGAGATTGCGCGCGGCATCCTGCAGGCGCTAGCGGAGGTGCGCATTCGCTCGCCGCTGGTCGTGCGGCTCGATGGCACCAACGCGGTGGAAGGACGCGCCATATTGGCGGCCACTTCCCCCGAACAGTTGGATTCGCGGCCGGATATGTTGGGCGCGGCGCAACATGCCGTGGCGTTGGCGGCGGCGGGTTGAGATGGCGATTTATGTCAACCACGAGACGAAGGTAGTCATCCAGGGGCTGACGGGCAGGCAGGGCCGTTTCTACGGCCTGCGCAACCGCGATTATGGCACGCAGGTCGTGGCCGGTACGAACCCGAGCAAGGCGGGCACGGATGTTGACGGTATCCCCATCTACGCCACGGTAGACGAAGCCGTCGCGCAGACAGGCGCGGATGCTTCGTTCGTGATCGTGCCAGCGCGCTTTTGCAAAGCGGCGATCTATGAAGCGGCCGCGGCGGGGTTGCCGCTCATCGTCTGCGTTACGGAGCACATCCCCGCGCACGAGCAGGCGGAAATTTACCACTTTTTGCGCGCAGAATATCCGGAAGCGCGGCTCATCGGACCGAATTGCGCTGGCATCCTGAGTCCCGGGCAATGCAATATCGGCTTCACGCCGGCGGAAGTATCGCGACCGGGGCCCGTGGGTGTGATCAGCCGCTCGGGTACGTTGGCTTACCAGGCGCTATATGAATTGACGGAAGCGGGTATCGGACAGAGTACCTGTGTGGGCATCGGTGGCGACCCGGTGCCGGGCACCAGCTTCGTGGAGGCGTTGGCCGCCTTCGAAGCTGATGAAGAGACGCGCGCCATCGTTTTGATTGGCGAAATAGGCGGCACAGCGGAGGAAGATGCGGCGGCATTCATCGCGCAGCATGTGAGCAAGCCGGTCGTCGCTTATATCGCCGGGATGACAGCGCCGCCTGGCGTGAAGATGGGCCATGCGGGCGCGATCATCAGCGGCGGCAAAGGTACAGCGGCGGCTAAGATCGAAGCGTTGGCGGCGGTCGGCGCGGCGATCGCCCAGAATCCGACGGAAATCGGCCCCCTCATCAAGGCGGCGCTTGCCTGATTCGCTTTCGCCCTTGACTTCAGTGTTATCGAAACTATGATGCTCCACTAGTTTCTATTGCGATTGTGAGCGCGAATGGGCTCGCAATCGAATGGGCCGCAGACAGCAGGTAGCCAGAATTGGCATAAACCCTGCCGAGGCGCAGATCCGACCGTTCCCTACGGCGGTTCGCCTCGCGCGGCCGCCGTGATGTTTTGTCGGGGAGGGGAGGATCGCTTGGCGATTACGCGAGAATACAAAAAAGCATTGGTCGCCCGCTATGGAGATTGGTTGCGGGAAGCGGATGGCATCATCCTGCTGGATTACCGCGACCTGGACGTACCGCAAACAGAAGTGTTGCGCGGCCAGGTTCGAGCAGCTGAGGGACGATACAGTGTCTGCAAAAACACGCTGCTGAAATTGGCCTTGGGCGAGCAAGGATGGCCGGTGCCGGCGGATTTGCTCGTCGGCCCGACGGCCGTGGCCTTCGCCGGCAGCAGCTACCCCGCCGTGGCCAAAGCCCTATTGGATTTCAGTAAAAATATCGAGCAGGAAGATGCGCTGGTCATCAAGGGAGGCGTCTTGCTCGGTGAACAGTTGGATGCCGCGCGCGTGCGGGCGATATCGGCGCTGCCTTCGCAGGATGAGCTGCGCGCCCAACTCATCGGGCTGGTTTCTGCGCCAGCGCAAAATCTGGTCAACGTGCTCAATTCAGCGACGAGCTCCGTCGTCAACGTGTTGGCCGCCTATCTGCAAGAGAATGAGGCAGCCTGAGCGGCGCGCCGATAGTTGGCAAAGAGGAGAGGAAGCATGGCTGATATCGAGAAACTGGTGGATGCGCTGAGCGAGCTGACGCTGTTGGAAGCGGCGGAGTTGAAGACAGCGCTGGAAGAGAAATGGGGCGTCACGGCCGCTGTGGGTGGGGCAATGATGATGCCCGCGGGCGTGGTAGCCGCCGCCGAACCCGAAGAAGAACAGACGGAATTCGACGTCGTGCTGACTGATTTTGGCCCGAAGAAAATCAACGTCATCAAGGTCGTGCGCGCATTGACCAGCCTCGGCCTAAGAGAGGCCAAGGAAGCCGTAGAGAGCGCGCCGACTACTTTGATGGAGGCGGTGGGCAAGGAAGCGGCTGACGAAGCAAAAGCCAAGCTGGAAGAAGAAGGCGCAAAGGTCGAAATCAAGTAGCGCCATTATCGCTATTTCGTAGTTTTAGCCCCCGTCGGCAGCGGCGGGGGTTTCTTCTCGAGCGACATCGATGGCAGTCTCCTGGAGCAATTGCCAGAGCGCGCGAATGTGCCGTTCAGCTGTATGGAAATTGCCGATGGCCACGCGCAGCGATGAGCGCCCGGCCAGCACTGTATGGGAGATGAAAGCGGCGCCGCTATCGTTAATGCGAGCGTGGATCTCACGGTTGAGGTGGTCGCGCGTCGCTTCGCTCGTGCCCAGTGGCGCATAACGGAAACAGACAGTGCTGAATTTCGTTGGTGCCAAGCGCGCGAAATTCGGTGTGGCGTCGATCCAGCCTGCCAGCAACTGAGCCAGGCGGATGTGTTCGCGGATATGCGCCGCCAGCCCCGAGCGGCCGTAATAACGCATTACCATCCACAATTTGAGCGCGCGAAAGCGCCGCCCGAGTTGCACGCTCCAATCCATATAATTGTTGACGTCCTCCGCCGAGCGCAAATACTCTGGCACGATTGAAAATGCGCGCTTTAATAACTCCGGCCGTCCCAACCAGAACACGCTGCAATCCACGTTGGTCAAGAGCCATTTGTGAGGATTGGTGACGAAAGAATCGACACGCTCACAGCCGGCGAGCAAATCCGCATGTTCCTCCAAGAGGGCGACCACACCCGCATAGGCGGCATCGATATGCAGCCAGAGCTTTTCGCGCGAGCAGATATCGGCGATGGCGGGCACAGGATCGACGCTGGTAGTGGCGGTGGTGCCGATGGTCGCGGCGACGAAGAAGGGCAAATGGCCCGCGGCGCGATCCGCCTGGATAGCGGCCGCTAACGCGTCGGGCCGCATTTGGTATGCGTCATCGACGGCGATGAGGCGCACGTTTTCTTGCCCAATCCCGAGCGCCATACCGGCTTTTGCGATCGAAATATGCGCCTGTTCGGAGGTATATGCACGCAACCGCGGCAAATCGCGCCCGCTCAATCCATCGATACGGACGTTTGCGTCCAGATCCTCGCGCGCGGCGGCCATCGCCATCATGGATGAAATGGAAGCGGTATCGGTGATGATGCCCTGGAAGTGCGCCGGTAACCCGAGCCACTGCCGCAGCCAATCGGTAACGCACTCTTCTAGTTCGGTAGCGGCGGGCGAGGTGAGCCATAGCATGCCGTTGACATTGAGCGCGGCCGTCAGCAATTCGCCGAGCACCGATGGTCCGCTGGCGCTGATGGCGAAGTAGTTGAAGAAATTGGGGCTATGATTATGGGTGATGCCCGGCAGGATGTCGCGCTCGAAATCGGCGAGGATGGTGGCGAGATCTTCGCCCGTTTCCGGCCCACTGGTCGGGATGCGCGCGGCGATGTCTCCTGGCGCGACCTGCGCCTGGACCGGGTAGCGCTCGCTCTGCTCCAGATAATCAGCGACCCAATCGATCAGCTCGTGGCCATGACGCCGAAATTCTGCGGCCGGGAGGCGGCGGAGTGACGATTCGCCGTTGTTGTGTTCCGCTTTGTTCATATAGCCTTCCCACGCGATGAAGATTAGATACTATATTATTGGCGATGGTGCGGTAATGCCAGTTTATAATCGTCCTATTTCGCAATGGGTTGGCGCGGGGGCGGGTCAGTTTCCAGATACAGCTGGCCAATCAAATCGGGCAGGGGTTGCGTTTTGCGGTGGATGGTGGCGACCAACTGTGATTGATGGCGCGTGAGTTGCCCAAAGGCGCCATCCAATAGCAATTTGGAGAAGCCACGCACGGATGTCAGCGGGCTCAGCAAGGCGTGATTCCAATCACTCCCACAAGTAGGATGGCGGGCCGGTTGAGATTTCGCGTCGTGATCTGCTTCTCGCAAAGCTTGGCGCAAGCGGGTGATGCCGTTGTGAATGGTCTTCGCCGAATCGCGTTGCTGAGGGTTCAATTTCTGTCCTTCTTGTTGGATGAGGATCGCGCTGGCCTGCCAGACTTCGCGCACACATTCCCACAGCGTTTCTCGTTGCATGGCGTGTCTCGTCTTCGTCTGCATCGAGTTCCCAGCATATGGCCGTCCGAATAGTGCGCTGACCGAATCATGTCACGCTTGCATGATTGTTATGTTGCAATTTTGCTAGAATTGGTGTCCGTACACGTGCGAGGGGTGAGATGGATTGGCAGGGCAAGTCCGCAATCATAGTGGGGGCAGGGGAAGGGCGGGGCTGGGCGCTGGCGGAGAAAATGGCTGCGGTTGGCTCTGCCATCTTTGCCGTGGACGCGAACCCTGACCGCTCCGCCAACCTGGCCGATGCGATCCGTGATGTAGGTGGCACCGCTGAGCCCTGGCGCGCAGAAATCGCCAACCGCTTTCAGGTCGCCGCCATGATTGAGCGCGCGCGGGATTGCTACGGGCGTATTACGGTGCTCGTGAATTGTGCCGATTTGGCGCCGCGGCGGGAGCTGCTGACGCTGGATGAATGGGAATGGCGGCGGCTGGTTGATGTGAACCTCACGGGTGCTTTCTTTTGCACGCAGCTCATGGCGCGGGTAATGGTCGATGAGGGTGGTGGCTTGATTTTGCACTGTCACGATGCACCTGCGGCCTCCGAAAATCCTGCCAGCGCCGCCACCCGCGCGGCCCTGTCCGCTCTGGCAACACACTCGGACGTGAGATTGCGATCATCTGGCGTTCGCGTTAAAGATTTGCTGGCGTTGCCGGCTGAAGAGCACACTGCCTTTGCCGAGCGCGCTCTGGAATTGTGTGGTTGCTTACTCGCGGGCGTTTAAACGATTCGAGACTTTGTGCAACGCAGTTTCCAGTTTTTGTCGCATCTCGCCCGTGTAGGGATTGTAGGTTTGTAGCTCGTAGAATAGCTCTGGCGTGTCATCGCAAGTCTGCTGGATGATAGAGAGCAGATGACGAAAGCCGACCGTATCAATGGGCGATGCGCTCAGATGCAACTCATCCAGTACACGGCCGATGTAATGCGTAAGGCCTTGCGAATAGGCGGCGAGGCGATCGTGTTCGTGCGGCTCTATCTCATGAACTTTCAAGCCACGACCGGCAAAATAGCTTTGCCAATGGGCGTGCGTTTCGTCATGGCAGCGCAGCGGATAGAGCGCCAGCGGCAGGCCATCTATGCTATTAGTGGCGCTATCTGGGCCAAAGAGGGGGTGGCAGGCGAGGATCTCCACGTCTTCGCGCGTGGCAAGTTGCTCCTGCAGCCAACGCGCCGGCCAGACTTTCACCGAGCAGGTATCCATGAGGACGCAACCAGCGCGCAGCAATGGGGCGACCCGCGCAAGAGTCGCTTCCAACGCACTGATGGGGACGCAGAGGAAGAGCGTGTCGATCGCCGCACAGAGCGATGCTTCGCTGCTATGCCAGCGGAAGCCGGCTGCTTCGACGAGCTCCGGGCGCGGCGTACGGTTGTGGATGTGGATAGCGAAATCGGCTGCCAGCTGATTCGCCCAGAACGCGCCGAACCGGCCATAACCCAGGATGCCCACGTTCGATACCATCATGCGTCATCCTTTCGCTCATGCTTCTTCATGCGCCAGTGTAGCCGATGTGTGCATCCCAATGGGTCGCCTTCAACCCATGCGCCGCAATTCGAGTAAATCGTTGACGATGCCGAAAGCGGTTTCGCGGCCACCGGCGCCCGGCCCCTGAATCGAGACTTCGCCCAGCGGTTCGCATTGCAGGATCAGTGCGTTTTGCGCATCTGGGACGTTGGCAAGGGGATCGGTGACGGGTAAGGTGATCGGGGCGACGCGCGCGCCCTGATCATCGATGGCGCCGATGAATTTCCAACGCCGCTGTTTCTCGCGGGCGGCTTGGATGTCGGCAGTTGTAAGGTTGCGAATGCCACGCACGTCGACTTGATCCAGCGCCAGCTCCCGGCCGAGGAGTGCTTCCGACAAGGCGACTAGCTTCACCGCTGTATCCCAACCATCGACATCAGCGCTCGGGTCGGCTTCGGCGTATCCGCGTTGCTGGGCTTCGGCGAGCGCTTCTGGATACGAGAGACCCACTTCCATACGGGTGAGCATATAGTTGCAGGTGCCATTGAGGATGCCACGCGCGCTGCGGAAACGGCCGGCGGCGAGGCCGTAGCGGGCCAGGTTGAAGACGGGCGTGCCGGCCATCACCGTCGCTTCATAACGCAAACGCGCGCCGCTGGCCTGCGCGAGTTCCCGCAAGCCGGGGAAATCGGCGACGAGTGGCGCTTTGTTGGCCAGCACCAGATCGACGCCGCGCTGGAGCGCCAATTGGCACCAGGCGAGGGCGGGGCCGGCGTCGGGCAGGATTGTCGGTGTGGCGTCCACGAGTACATCGACCGAATCTTCTCGTAGCAATTCGTCTATGGCGACATCGTAACGCAGGCCTTCTCGGCGCGGATATGCGCGCAACGGCGCGCGCGGGGGGATATTCGCCAGGGAGCGACAATCCAACCCGCTGGCGTGGAATAATGTGCCGCGCGTCGCGGTGACGACGCCCACGATACGCAGGTCACGGTCATCTTCCGCCAACATTTGGGCCAGGCTGCGCCCGACATTGCCAAACCCGGCTAGCAATATGTTCATCCGCTGCCATCCCAATATTTTGCCGTTTGAATTCTTCCACAGGAGAGAGTATATTCACGCTGTCCGATTGGATAGGGAAGAGGAAGAACCATGCGAAAACTGATCTTATGTTTGAGTGTGCTGTCGATGCTGACGCTGTTGAGCATCGGCGCAGTGTCGGCGCAGGATCGCATCCTGCTTTACGGCGGCAACCAGGACATTCACGACATCGACCCGGCGACCGGTGAGAATTATTCCATCGACGCGGCCCTGCGCACGCTATATGACTCACTATTCATGGCGCGCGGCAACGATATTCTCCCGCACCTGGTATCCAGTTATCAGGGTAATGAGGATGCCAGCGTCTGGGATTTTGAGCTGGTGCAGAACGCGACATTCCATGATGACGGCAGCTCGGTGAACGCCGACGCGGTCGTCTATACCTTCAACCGCATGATGGAAATCGGCGGACCGCCCACCTACCGCTGGGAAGGCATTGTCGATAGCGTCGAAGCGACGGGCGAATACAGTGTCCGCTTCACGCTCGGGCAATCCTTCGCGCCATTCCCGCAAACCCTTTCACAGCTCTTCATCGTCAACCCGGCGACGGTCGAGGCAAACCGTGGCGACGATTTCGGGGCATCTTACTTGCGCACGACATCGGCAGGCTCCGGCCCGTTCACGCAAGGCCGTTGGGAAATCGGTAACCTCTACGAGTTCCATGGTGTAGATGATTATTGGGGTGGTCGGCCCGAGAACGGCATCGAAGGCTTCATCTGGATCATCCAGCGTGAAGGTTCGACGCAAGTCAACTCCTTGCTGGCTGGCGAAACGCATGTAGCGGATACGATTGACTTCAGTGATATCGATCGCTTGAACGAATCACCTGATCATTATGTGGAAGTCAACCCCAGCTTTTTCACCAACACCTTGAAATTCAACAACAATCAAGGGCCAACGGCCGACGTCAACGTGCGCCGCGCCATCGCCCACGCCATGAATTACGATATCCTTCCCGATGTGCTGGATAATGACATCGTCATCCTACCCGGCCCGCAACCGGCGAATTTCCCCGGTCATGTGGAAGGGCTGGATATCCCGACCTTCGATCTGGAGAAAGCGAAAGAATATCTGGCCGCTTCCGACTACGCCGACGAATGGGAAGCTGGCACGCTTGAGCTGGATTATGTCTACGTGACCGCACTCGCGATGGAAGAGGTGCCCGGCTTGTTGTTGCAATCCAACCTGGCGGAAATCGGCGTTACGATGAACATGGTGCCGATGCTCTGGCCGGATATGGTCGCCAGCTGCGGCCAGCCAGAGACGGGACCGGACATCATCAACATTTATACTTCACCCCGCTATGGCGATCCGGACGCGTTTTACTACAACCAGTATCATTCAGCGAACTGGGGCAGCTTCTTCTCTTGCAACTTCTACAGTAACCCACGAGTGAATGAGCTGCTGCTTGGCGCACGCGCCGAATCGGATTGGAATAACCGCCTGGATATGTACGCTGAAGTTCAGGAAATTCTGGTTGATGAAGCGGTTGGCGCCTGGATGTATACCGAAGCGGGTACGATCGCCTTCAACGCATGCGTTGGCGGGTTCGTTTACTCGCCTTACTATTCGATCACGGTGCTCTTCCAAGACCTGACCATGGTCGATTGCCCGTAAGCGTTCATGATCGGCCCCACCCCCTCTCGCGGGGGTGGGGCTTTATGGATGGGGGGTAAAGCACAGGTGAGCGACGCGCGCCTTACATGAATATCTACATCTACCTACTGCGGCGCGTGCTTCTGGTATTTCCCGTCCTCATCGGGCTCAGCCTGATTACTTTCAGCATCTCGCGCCTCGTGCCCGGCGACCCAGTGGGGCTAGCTTCAGGGCCGCAATCCACCCCAGCAATCCGCGAACGGATGGCCGCCGAATTCGGGCTGGACCGGCCCATTCCAGAGCAATACGTCAACTACATGAGGGGGTTGCTGGAAGGGAACTTTGGGCGTTCGCTCTATACGAAGCGAGATGTGGTGGATGAGCTGATTGCTCGCGTACCTGCCACGCTGGAATTGACGCTGGCGGCGATCATCTTCGCCTCGACGATCGGCATCCCGCTCGGCATTTTATCGGCGTTGCACCAAGACCGGCCGCCCGATCACATCTCGCGCCTGTTGACGCTCTTTTTTGTGAGTTTCCCCTCGTTTTGGCTGGCGATGATCTTCCAATCGGCGCTGGGGGTCTATTGGGATATCACGCCGGTAGCCGGCCGTTTCCCGCGTCTGGATTTGCCACCTGGGCGCATCACGGGGTTGTTCACTATCGATAGCCTCCTGGCGGGCGATTTTGCTTCTTTCTTCAGTACCCTGCACCACATCGCGCTGCCGGCGTTTGTGCTCTCGCTGGGCGCGCTGGCGAGCATCACGCGCATCACGCGGGCGAGCATGCTGGAGGCGCTGAATAACGAATCGGTGCGTACCGAGCGCGCCATCGGCATCCCCTGGAATGTCATCGTCTTAAAATACGTTTTGCGCAACGCTTTCACAGCGACCTTCACGATCATCTCGTTGCAATTCGGCTGGCTGATGGCCGGCGCTGTGCTGGTAGAAGCGATCTTCGGGTGGCCCGGTCTCGGCGGCTATATCGTCGATGCTTCGCTGCATACCGATTTCCAGCCGATTATGGGCGTGACGCTCGTGTATGGCGTGATCTTCAGTGTCTTGAATATCGTCACTGACATCTGTTACGGAGTCATCGACCCGAGGATTCGTTTTGGTTGAGCGACAGTCGCCCTATTTGGCGCTCGACGCAGCGCCTTTGGAAGCCAGCCATCCCCGCTGGGAGAACTTGCGACGTGGGCTATATCGTTTCCGGACGAACAGAATGTCGATGGTCGGGCTCACCATACTCATCTTTATTCTGATGGTCGCCTTATTGGCGCCACTCGTAGTGCCCTTTCCGGAGGCAGCCAATCGGGCGAATCCACTGGCACGTGACCAGGCCCCAAATGACATCCACTATTTTGGTACGGACCGGATCGGCCGTGATATCTTCAGCCGCGTCATGCTCGGCACCGTGCTGGCATTGCGAGTGGGGACCACCATCATTGTCATGGCCACCACCATTGGCGTGACGATGGGCGCCGTTGCCGGTTATTTTGGCGGTTGGGTGGATGAAATCTTGATGCGTTTTACCGACATCTTTTTTACGGTGCCGGGTCTGGTGTTGGCGATTGCTTTCACAGCGGCGCTCGGGCGGGGCATCGACAACGCGATGATCGGCATCGCCCTGGTATGGTGGCCGGGTTTCGCGCGCATGACGCGTAGCCAGGTGATCTCCCTCAAGGAGGAGCCCTATGTGGAGGCGATTTACGGCCTCGGCGGCGGCCATATGCGCATCATCTTCCGCCATATTTTACCGAACGCATTCTCGCCCATCATCGTCAAGATGTCCACCGATTTCGGCTTCGCGGTGTTGACGGCGGCGGCGCTGGGTTTCGTCGGTGTCGGCGCGCAACCACCCATCCCGGAATGGGGGGCGATGATCAACTTCGGGCGCGATTATTTTCCTGAGCGCTGGTGGATGTCGACTTTTCCCGGCATGGCCATCTGGCTCATGGTATTTAGCTGGAACCTGCTTGGGGATGGCCTGCGCGATGTGCTTGACCCGCGTTCGCGCCGCTAAATGATGATGGCCGAAACTCTGCTCGAAATCCGTGACCTACACCTGGAATTCAGCACCTTTGAAGGGGTAGCGAAGGTGCTAACGGGCGTGAATTTGCAATTGCGCCGTGGCGAATTCCTGGGACTGGTCGGCGAAACGGGCTGCGGCAAGTCGATGACGGCGCTTTCCATCCCGCGCCTGATCCCTATGCCGCCGGGGCGCATCACGGGAGGGGAGGTTATTTTCGAGGGCGAGGATCTGCTCCAATATAGCGAAAAGAAAATCGAGACCTTCCGCGCTACCAAGCTGGGCGTCGTCTTCCAGGACCCCGTAACGAACCTGAACCCGATGTTCAACATCCGAGAACAGATCATCGACGCCGTGATTTACCAAAGCGAACCCGGTAAGCGCAACGGCTTACGGAAGCGCAAATCGATTCCCAGTGGGCGACAGAAGCGGCGGGATGCGCACGGACGCGCGGTCGAATTGTTGCAGCTGGTCGGCATCCCGGAAGCGGAACGGCGCATCCACGAATACCCGCACCAATTCAGCGGCGGGATGCGCCAGCGCGTGCTCATCGCTATGGCTCTTGCGGGAGAGCCGCAGTTGCTCATTGCCGATGAGCCGACGACCGCGCTGGACGTAACGATTCAGGCGCAAATCCTGCGGCTCATTCAGGAGCTCGGTCGAAAAATGGGGCTTTCCGTATTGCTCATCACGCACAACCTGGGCGTCGTTGCGAAGATATGTGACCGCGTCGCGGTGATGTATTCCGGTCGTGTCATCGAAACTGCGCCAGTGCGCGACCTTTTCCGCCAGCCGCTGCATCCCTACACGCAGGGTTTATTGAGAGCTTTGCCGCATACCAAGGCGAAACGCGGTGGACTGGAAGGCATACCCGGCCATATTCCGGATTCGATATCGCCGCCGGCCGGCTGTCGCTTCCACCCTCGCTGCCCGCATGTGATGGATGTCTGTCGCGAAATTGTACCAATGGCCAGCGCGCATTCTCCCGAACACAGTGTATTTTGTCACCTCTATGAGGAGCAGCCGGAGTCCGCGCATGCCTGAAGATAACATCCTTGAGGTGCGTGGCTTGAAGGTGTACTTCCCGATTCGTGGTGGCTTACTCAACCGCAAAATCAGGGACTTCAAGGCGGTCGACGATGTCAGCTTTAAGATCCCACGCGGCAAGACCTTTGGCCTGGTTGGCGAATCGGGCTCTGGCAAGACGACAATCGGTAAGAGCGTGCTGCGCATCATCCCACCGAGCGCCGGCAGCATTCGCTTCAATGGCATCGAGTTGACCGAGCTCGGGGCCTCAGAATTGCGACGCATACGATCGCAGATGCAGATGATTTACCAGGCGCCGGCGGCCTCCTTGAATCGGCGCATGACGATCGGGCAAATCGTCAGTGAAGCGCTCTGGTTGCATGAAGGGTTGCGCGGCGTGGCGCGGCAACGACGAGCGTCGGATTTGTTGCGCGAAGTCGGTTTGCAGAGCGAGCATTTCTACCGTTACCCGCACGAATTTAGCGGTGGGCAGCAACAACGTGTAGGTATCGCACGTGCGCTGGCTGTCCAACCCGAGCTGTTGATCCTGGACGAGCCTACGAGCGCACTGGATGTCTCCGTGCAGGCACAAATCCTCAATTTGCTGCAGCGTTTACAGGATGAATACGCGTTGACGTACATGTTCATCTCGCATGATTTGGGTCTCGTTCGCTACATGTGCGACGAAATCGGTTTGCTTTACCTGGGCAAGCTGGTGGAGGTTGCGGAAACGGAAACGATCTTTGAGCGCCCGCGGCACCCATATACCCAGGCGCTGATTTCGGCGATCCCGGACCCGGACCCGGATATGAAAAGCAAGGAGATCATCCTTCAGGGTGAAATCGGAGAGGTCGGTGATAGTCGCGGATGCCCCTTTGCGCCGCGCTGCCACGCCGATAAGTTGTCAGAATGTGAGACGCTGCTGCCGCCCCTGCTCGAATCTGACAGGGACCACCGAGTCGCTTGTCATTTGCACCCGGAGATGCTGACTTATGCTTCGTGAAATTCGCCTGGAAGATTTAGAGCCTCTAGCGATCGGTGCTGGCATCCTCGGCACTGGTGGTGGCGGCAACCCCTACTTGGGCCGGCTCCAACTGCGCGAGTTGATGAAGAAGCAGGGGGCGCAGGCGGTTGTCAATCCTTTCGACCTCGCGGATGATGCCCTCACGTTGGTTGTCGGCAGTATCGGGGCGCCGACGGTGGGTGTCGAGAAGCTGCCGGAAGGCACGGAGATGAAGCGCGCGATCCGCGCTTTGGAAGGGCATCTCGGCCAACGATTCGACGCAGTAGCCATCGCCGAAGTGGGCGGCTCGAACTCCATCAATCCAATCATCGCGGGATTGCAAGTAGGCATCCCTACCGTGGATAGCGATGGCATGGGCCGCGCCTTCCCAGAGATTCAGATGAGCAGTTTCAGCTTTAACGGTGGGGTTCGCGTTACGCCGCTTGCCATGGCTGATTGCCGTGGCGCTTCGGTGGTGTTGCCCCATGCGGAGGACGATTTTTGGGCGGAACGTATCGCCCGCAATCTGGCGACGAGCATGGGCGCGCGCGCGGGTCTAGCAGGTTCGGCCATGAGTGGGCGACAACTCAAGGAGAACGGCGTGCACTTCACGCTAAGTCTGGCGCACGCGCTGGGGCGGCGTGTGCTGGCGGCGCGGCGGGCGAATGAAGATATTCCGAAAATCACAGCAGAGATGCTGGCGGGGGAAGTGTTGTTGCGCGGCAAGGTGGTGGATGTCTTCCGACGGACGACGCGGGGTTTTGCGCGCGGCTGGGTGAAGATCGATAGCTTCGATGAAAAAGAACGACTGCAAATTGAATTTCAGAACGAATACCTAATCGCACGGGTGAATGGCGAGATTCGCGTTACGGTCCCCGATATGATTTGCATCATTGAAGAAGAGAGCGGCGAGCCGGTGCCGACCGAGCTGCTGCGTTTCGGGACGCGGGTAGCGATTCTATCTGTACCTGGTGCGGCGCGTTTGAAGACAGCGGCGGCACTACGCGTCGTGGGCCCGCGCGCCTTCGGTTACGATTTGGATTTCCAGGCGCAGCCCGGCGGGGTTGTAGGAGAGCGCTTGCCTGAATGGGAAGCACGGTAATTTCGGACGAGATAGGAAGGAAAACGATGAGAATAGGCATTGACGTCGGTGGCACCAATACGGATATCGTCCTGATGGATGGCCGTGAGGTGCGCGCCTGGCACAAGACACCCACCACCGCTGACGTAACCACCGGCATCATCAATTCGCTGCGCCATATCATCGAAGAGGTGTCTTTGGATACGGCGGACATCGACGGTGTCATGATCGGCACGACGCACTTCACCAACGCCGTTGTCGAGCGCCGCTACCTGCAGGAAACAGCATGCATCCGCATGGGCTTACCGGCGACGGTCTGCCTTCCGCCCATGGTCGATTGGCCGGATGACCTGCGCGAAGTTGTCGGAAACCATTATTTCCTGGCGCATGGCGGCCACGAATTCGATGGGCGCATCATATCGCCATTTGATGAAGAGGAAGTCCGCGGCATCGCCGCTCAGATTCGCGATCTGGGCATCGCGGCCATTGCCGTCAGCTCCGTCTTCTCGCCCGTGAATACCGAATTCGAGGTGCGCGCCGCCGAAATTGTGCGCGATGAGATCCCCGGTGCGAGCGTGACGCTCTCCAGCGAAATCGGGCGCATTGGCCTGCTAGAGCGCGAGAATGCGGCCATCATGAACGCCTGCTTGCGAGATCTGGCGTTGCGCACGGTGCATGGCTTCCGCGCGGCTCTGGAGCAGATGCGAATTACAGCGCCTTTCTTCATTAGCCAGAACGATGGCACGTTGATGAACGCCGATTTCGCGGCCGATTATCCAGTGCTGACTTTTGCCTCCGGCCCGACGAACAGCATGCGCGGCGCCGCCTTCCTGAGTGGTTTGCGCGACGCGATCGTGGTCGACGTCGGTGGCACGACGACCGATATCGGCGTATTGCAGCAAGGATTTCCGCGTGTGGCGGCCCTGGCGGTGAATATCGGCGGGGTGCGCACCAATTTCCGTATGCCAGATACTTTCAACATCGGCCTCGGCGGTGGCAGCATGGTGCGGCGGGAACCGCTGACCGTCGGTCCGCGCAGCGTGGGCTACGAGTTGACCGAGCGCGCACTGGTCTTCGGAGGCGAGGAGCTGACAGCGACAGATATCATGGTGGCGACAGGCAAGGTGGACATAGGTGACCGCGCGAAAGTGATGGGTATCGCGCCTGAATTCGCCAGCGAAGTCGAAGCACACATGTTGGAGATGGTCACCAACGCTGTGGATCGCATGAAGACCAGCGCGACGCCTGTGCCCGTCATCGTCGTCGGTGGCGGGAGCATCCTGTTGCAGCAAACCATCCCCGGCGCATCAGAGATGCTGAAACCGCCGCATTTCGCTGTCGCCAACGCCATTGGCGCGGCCATCGCCCAGGTCGGCGGCGAATGCGACCGCATCTTTTCGCTCGAGGGCGCCACTCGTGATGAGGTGCTGGATCAGGCGAAGGAAGAAGCGCGTCAACGCGCCATCGCTGCCGGCGCCAGCCTTGGAACGCTGGAAATCGTCGATGTCGAGGAAGTGCCGCTCGCTTATTTGCCTGGAAACGCCATCCGAATTGCCGTTAAAGCGGTCGGTGATTTGGAAGGAGCCTAACGATGCAAATTATCGACGAAACCGCGCTCGACGAATTGGCATTGGGCGCTGCCGTGCTCGGGACGGGCGGCGGCGGCGACCCTTATATCGGCAAGATCATGTCGCGGCAAGCCATCCGCGAATATGGACCCATCCAGTTGATGGAGTTGGATGAGCTGGAAGATGATGACCTGGTTGTACCCTCAGCGATGATGGGCGCGCCGACCGTGATGGTCGAAAAGATGCCCAGCGGCGACGATGTGCTCAACGCCTTCGAGACCATTGGCCGCTACTTGAACCAACCCATCCGCGCCACGATGAGCATTGAGGCGGGCGGCTTGAATTCGGTGGTACCACTTTACTTAGCGGCGCGCCTGCAAATCCCCCTCGTCGATTGTGACGGTATGGGTCGCGCTTTCCCCGAATTGCAAATGGTTACGCATACGATCTTCGGCAAATCGGCGACACCGATGGCTATGTCAGATGAGCGCGGTAACACCATCCTGCTCGAGACCATCGACAACAAGTGGGCGGAGACCTTCGCCCGTAGCATCACGGTGGATATGGGCGCGACGGCGTTGATTGCGCTCTACGCGGCGACAGTGGGCGAGTTGAAGGAATGCGCCGTCCATGGCACGATGTCCCGCGCTCGCGAGATTGGCCGCGTCATCATGAACGCGCGCCTACAGGAGACAAATCCAGTGGAAACGGTGCGCGCGGCGCTGGATGGGTTCTTGCTGTTCCAGGGAAAGGTGAGCGATGTCGAGCGGCGCACGGAAGGCGGCTTCGCACGGGGTGACGCATATATTGACGGCGTGGGCGCATACGAGGGCAAGCGCCTGCGCCTCAGCTTTCAGAACGAGCACCTGGCGGCGCGCATTGATGGTGAATTTGTCGTCACAGTGCCGGATCTCATCGCCGTGCTGGATATGGAAACGGCCGAGCCCATCACCACTGAGGGCCTGCGCTACGGATTTCGTGTGGCGGTCATTGCCTTCCCCTGCGCGCCCCAATGGCGCACAGAGGCCGGTATCGCCCTAGTGGGACCACGCTATTTCGGGTATGACGTCGATTATATCTCCGTCGAAGAGCGCCTCAGCTGATGGACGGTAGCCTGCAACGAATCACTGAGGCGGAAATCGGCGCGATCGCGGTAGGCGCTGGCGTACTTGGAACAGGTGGTGGTGGCAGCACCTACCTCAGCGCCTTGGAGGCACGCGAGCACATTCGCCAATTTGGCGGCGAATGCCAAGTGATCGGCGTCGACGAGCTGGACGACGAGGATATCGTTTGCACCGTGAGCGGTATGGGCGCGCCGACAGTGAGCGTCGAGAAGCTGAGCCGCGGTGATGAAGTTGCGACGGCCTGCCGCGCCTGGGAAGCGCATGCCAAACAGAAAATAGTGGCGATCGGCATCGCGGAAATAGGCGGCGGAAACGCGCTGGAACCGCTTGTGGCCGCGTTGCGCCTTGGTTTGCCCCTAATTGATGGCGACAGCATGGGCCGCGCCTTCCCCGAATTGCAGATGGATACCTTGATGATTGGTGGTGTCTCGCCTGTTCCCTTCGTGCTGGGCGATTCGCACGGCAACGTCGTGATCTTCAACGAGCTGGATACGCCAAAACGGGCCGAGGAATACGCGCGCAACCTGACCATCGAGATGGGCGGCTCAGCGGCGCTGGTCATGCCAGTGACGAATGGGCGCGAGCTGAAACGGCACCTCATCCGCGATACGTTGAGTCTGGCCTGGCGCCTGGGGCAGATCGTGTTGGATAGCCGCGCGAGTGGCGAAGATCCAGCTGAGCGGGTGGCGGCGGCGGCCAACGGTTACGTGCTCTTCCGCGGCAAGATCGTAGACGTGTTTCGGCGGACGGTGAAAGGATTCGCACGAGGGCGGATGCGCATCACTGCCCTGAATGATGTGCGCGATGAATTGGTCATTGATTTTCAGAATGAGAATCTGGTTGCGCAACGGGCGGGCCAAACGCTGTGTAGTGTGCCAGATTTGATTTCGTTACTCACATTGGAAGAGGGAGAGCCTGTCGGCACGGAAGCGTTGCGCTATGGGTTGCGCGTCGCGGTATTGGCGATGCCCGCCGCGCGTGAGTTGAAGACGCCCGCCGCGCTGGCTACTGTCGGGCCGGCCGCCTTTGGCTACCCCGATGTCGTCTATCAACCGCTACCCGGGGACTTACTCTAATCACATTCTAAGGCGCGGGCCGCAACTTCAAGCGACGCGGCGCGTAGAATACGGATAGATGACCAACGTTACGGGTGGAGATTCCCCTGGATATTCAGGCGTGGGTAGTTGCTGCGATCGCCGGTGATCAGGAGGCATTTGGCAACATCGTCTATGCGTTTCAGGATGATGTGTACAACCTATGCTTTCGGATGTTGGGAGAGCGAACAGAGGCTGAGGACGCGGCGCAAGAATGCTTCCTGCGCGCCTATCGCAATCTGGCGCGTTTTGATCGCCAGCGCGCGTTCAAGACTTGGCTGCTCACCATCGCTTCCAATCATTGTATCGACCAATTGCGCCGCCGGCGTATGACGCAGTTATCGTTAGATGACGAATCGACCGCCGCCTACCTGGCCCTCGCCAGCGATGAGCCTACCCCTGAGCAAGCCGCAATTTCCCGTGAAACGAGCGAGGAATTCCAGCAGCTGCTCGCGATATTGCCAGATGATTACCGTCTCTTCGTCGTGTTGCGCTATTGGTATGACTATTCATATACGGAGATCGCCAATATGACCAGCAGCAGCATCAGCGCAGTCAAGAGCAAACTCTTCCGAGCACGGCGACGTTTGGCTGAAGCGATGCCATTCGAAAAGAGCGTTTTGCCGCCTCTACGCGGCCGCACTCCAGAAGAGCGCTTATTCATCCCCGAAGAAGGTGAATGACCATGAATTACGGAACTGAAGCGCGATCATCCGGCCCCATGCGCCACCGCATCGAAGTGGAATACGAGCTGGACGAGGCGCCAGAACGAGAAGTGCAAGACGAGCACGAAGCAGAAACGACGAGCGCACCTTGGCAATTACAGCTGGAAAAGGTGGAACGCCTGTTGGCCAATGTCCCGCACGCGCCGGCGCCGAAGGGCCTCGCCGAGCGCATCCTGGCGCGCATCCGGCTGGTCATGAGCGAAGATATGGCTCGCTTGCCTACTGAGGCGCACGAAGCCATCGCTCAGGCTTACGCGCTCGTGATGCTGAGCACCTTGCCTGTGCTCTTGAGCGCCAGCTGGGCGGTTGCCCACACGACGCGCGGCGAAGAAGGAGAGGGTCTGTCGTCACTCTTGCGGCAACTCACGGAGATCCTTCAGTCTACTGCCGACGACCTACACGAGATGCGAACGCATAAATATGCTCCGAGTGCTGCCGCGCCGGAGCTCGTCGAGATGATGATGGCCCTTATCCCACTCACAGTGATGAAGGTTTTCGGAGAATCGCTGCGCGCTCTACAATTGGATTTGCAGCGCTCGGAAAAAGTGCCGACGGTCACTGAACAAGGAGAATAAGATGCGTTCCCTCAAGAATCTGGTCATTCTGCGGCGGCTCGTCGAACAATTCCGCCTGACCTGGCAGCTCATGCGCGACCCGCGCACGCCCACCTGGCTGAAATGGAGTTTCATCGGCGTGTTGCTTTATGTTGCCTTACCACTCGATTTCGTGCCGGATTTCATCCCGATCCTGGGACAATTGGACGATTTCGGCGTGATATTGGGGTGGATGAAGCTGATCGAGCAACTTTCGCCTGCTGAAGTGCTGGCCGATGCGCGCGCCCGCTTGCGGGAGAACTGGGGCGATGGGGATGTCATTGATGGCAGTTCGTGGCACCGCGCAGAGAAGCGCAAAGAATAGCGGCGAAAATTATTGGCTTCTCGCCGCCGTGTAACTTTCGCCGCTATGCACCTCCTCCATGGTTTGCAGAACGTCACCCAATTTATGGACTTCTTCGCGGATATCTTCTCTCAAACGGTTGGCACGGGAGCCGTCGATGCTCTTCATCGTGCCCATGCGCGCCATTTGTGCGTAGATCGTCGCGAGGGAAACGCGCGTGTTTTGCAGCGAAATCCTGGCGCGGCGCGCTGTGCGTTCCGTCTTAATCAGGTTCTTGTGTTGTAGCTGCAAGCGTTCGCGACGCGCCTCGAGGTCTTTGCGCAGCATCTCATCTTCTTCATTGGCGAGCTGTTCTTCTACCTCACGAATTTGGCTGGGGATGCGCAGGAGATCTTGCTTGACAAGTTCATTCGCCTCGAAATGGTCGATCTTCTGCGCCAGATCATGCATGTAGCGCACCCATTCGCTGATGTCATCGAGGGTGGAACGCAATGAGGCTTGCATGGCGCCGCTGGCGCTCGTAGTAGCGACGAAATCCAGCATATTATCGCGATATTTCAGCGCTTCGATGAATTGCTCTCGGGATACCGGGTTGCGGATTTTTTGGGGATCCAGCTCGCGTTTGAAAGCGTGGGTTTGGACAGTAGAAAGGGAGTTTGGATTGCGGAGCGCGCCGTAAAAAAGCGCCAATTGCATTGCTGCACCGACGATGAGCCAGTGCCAGGCCTCAACTGCAACCGGACCGACGCTCAAGCTAGCCTCATCACCGATGGAGGCGGTCAACATGCTCAGCGCGATCGCCATCACCCAGGTGAGGAAAGTTTCGGGGCGGCGGAGCGCCATGCCCAGTATGGGGAAGAGGTTGCGGAATTTGCTGCTGTCGCTTGCCATTTAAGCCGCGCCCCGGGTTACGAGGAAGCGCTACGCACTCCCAATCGCTGCCGCCGCTCTTCCAGCTGAGTGCGAATTTCTTCGTCGTGGACGGCTCTTTCCACCTCAGCAGAGAGGTTGCTCGACGCCAGCTCGAGGCGCGTATCCTCGCGGTCCAAATCCGCGCGAATCTTTTCGGCGACGTTATTGATCTGGGCATCGTCCACTTCGGCGAGGGCGTTGAGCCCACCAAGGGAACGTGTGACGATCTTCTTCGCTTCCGTGAGTTCGATCAGATCCTGCAATTTCTCGCGCTGTTGCTTGATGAAGGTGAGGCGGTGTTGCAATTTGATGCGCATATCCAAAAGCGACTTGAATTGCTTATCCTGAATTTG
Organism: Phototrophicaceae bacterium; assembly: GCA_965237765.1. Classification (GTDB taxonomy): domain Bacteria; phylum Chloroflexota; class Anaerolineae; order Aggregatilineales; family Phototrophicaceae; genus WTGJ01. The sequence continues at coordinate 149,388 of OZ250157.1, read as the reverse complement.
CCATTGCTCGTGATATTCTTGCGCCAGCTCCTGGATGATGTTGATCTCGGATTGGGCGGTGCTGGCCAGCTCGTCACGACCCTGCACAATTAAGGAATCGATGTTGTAATCCATCTTTTCTGCTTGGGCGGTTTTTTCTTCGTGCTTGCGTTTGAGCGTCTTGACTGTACCGCCGACGGTGGCGATAGAATCTTCCAGCGCTTCGAGGTTATTCTCGATCTGGCGGATGTATTCGTCATATACTTTGAGCGAATTGCGCTCCAGTGCTCGGTCCGCTAGGGAATGCAAGTTGGCGCTGATGAGAGTCTGGATTTTGGAGATCAAGGAGGCCATGCGCTATCCACCTTTTGCAATTAATTTACAGAAAGAGTATAGCAGGTGGCGCGTTCTCTGTTGCCAGCCAATCGTTGAATCGCTAAGGTAAACGGGTAACCAAAGGCGCGACGATGGTGACTTGGCGTTTGCGACGACCCGTTGCGATGGGTTTGCGCGGGCAGGGCATCCGACCCATCAATACGCGAACAGATCTGCCGGCGCTGGCGGATTTGTTGGAGGCCGCTTTTTCCAAGACGATGGAAACTGGCGGGCGCGCGGCCATCCAACAAATGCGGGAAGCCGGCCGCTTGGGCATTCCCTGGCTCTCTTCTCAGGGCCTCGCGAGCGGCGTGCATCGTTCGCTCGTCTGGGTCGAAGGCGGCCGTTTGCTTGGCAATATTTCCATATATAGCGCGGATTTGCCGCAACAGCGTGGGCGAGCGTGGATCCTCGCCAATATTGCGGTGTTGCCAGGGCAGCGCAGGCAGGGCATCGCGACCCAGCTCGTGGCGGCGGCCCTGGCCCAATTGCGGACGTATGGCGAGCGCCATGTGGTATTGCAAGTCGATGAAGATAATGAAATTGCGCGCCATGTCTATCGTCAGGCGGGCTTTGGGGAAGAAAATGTAGTTTGTCTCTGGTCGCGCAGCCGTCAAATTAGGCCACCAGTGGTGACGGTCGACGCGCCGTCAGTGTTGCGACGGCCGCGCTTAGCCTGGCGTGCGGAATACGAGCTTGCGGCGCGGACACGCCCCCCGGAGCGAGGCGGTATTGGTTGGCTGCGGCCGCTGGAGATAGCGGATTTCCGCGCTGGCCCACAAGCTTTGGTTGCGCAGCTACTCGCCGGGCGTTGGCGTGAGCGGCGTGTGGTAATGGGCGAAAAGGGGTTGCTAACGGCCGCGCTCTGGCTGGAGCACAAGCTGAGTGGACCCACCGTATTGACCTTGTTGCATGACGAGGCGGCGAGCGAGGCGGTGCTGCGAACGCTGTTCTGCTGGGCGCTCCGCCGCCAGCCCTATCGAGGCGCCATCCTCGAGCATCCGAAAGAGGCGCGAGTCAGTCAATTGCTCCGCGCGCTCGATTTTCGCCTCATGCGCACTGTGGTCAATATGCGCCTAGCGAAGGTTTCGTAGCGATGCGGGAGGCTGATACGAAGATCTTGCTGGTCGATGATGAGCCGAATATCGTTGAGCTCGCGCGGCTGTATCTGGAAAATGAGGGTTTCCTCACCGCCAGTGTAGCCAATGGGCAGGAAGCTCTGGCAGCAATTGAGTGCGACGATTTTGCCCTCATCGTGCTCGATTTGATGCTTCCGCACGTTGATGGTTGGGAAGTCTGCCGGCAGGTACGTGCGATGTCGGACCGCGCGCGCGCTGAATTGCCCATCCTCATGCTCACCGCGCGCAACGAGGCCATTGATCGCATCGTCGGTCTTGAATTGGGGGCGGATGACTACCTCAGCAAACCTTTCAATCCGCGCGAATTGGTAGCGCGCATTCGAGCAATCTTGCGACGTACGGAGCGAAACGGCAGTATCCAGAATGAGGCAGAAGCGGTGGCAATTGTCGTGGATAATTTGAGCATTCTGCCCGAGCGGCGCATCGTGTGTGTGGAGGAGGTACCGGTGCCATTGCGACTGAAAGCTTTTGACTTGTTGCTATACTTGGCGCAAAGACCAGGCATTGTTTTCAGCCGCGAACGTTTGCTCGAGGCTATTTGGGGGTGGAGCGACGACTACACCTACCAAACGCGTACCGTGGATGTGCATATTGCGTTGCTGCGGAAATCGCTCCAGCACATGCGACCGAAAATCGTCACTGTATGGGGCGTCGGCTATAAACTGGAGCCCGCCGCCGAGGAGGCGTAGTCAATCATGCGCTTCAGCCTGCGTTACCGACTGTTGGCATCATTCTTGTTGCTGATGGTGATCACGTTGGCGACGGCGGCGCTGCCCTTACTCGTAATGTTGCGGCAATTGCCGGCGCCGCGCGAGGAATCGCTTCGGGTATTGCGAAAGAGCATCGATGAACATGGCTTCCTCTCGCTAGCCGACGAACGTTCCTTCCAACCGGATGTTTTAGGATTGTTGAATCTAGGCGAACACGAATTCGAATTCTTGATGAGCTACTTGAACGGGATGGAATTGCTCTTTGAGCGCAGCGTGTTTGGAAAGGATTCACGCATTTTGTCTCGGGCCCCATTGTCTCCGCGCACTCGATCTCGTAACAGTCTACCGGATCCGATTTCGCTCGAACGGCTGGCCAGAAGCGTCGAGAATATGGGATTCCGTTTGCTCGTCACCTATGGGACGCAGGCAAATAATGGCAGATCAGGGCCGGTGGTGCTATTCGATAGTATGAAGAGGTTGCAGCAGGGGGATATCCTGGGCGATTTTCATCTTGACGGGCCCATCACCAGCGTCAATTGGCTGATGAACGAGCGTTACACCAGCAACTTCGGAGATTTTCGTGATGGCGATGGCGACCAATGGGTTTTTTACAGCATGAATTGGGATTGGCCGCTCAGCCAGGCAGATGCGCCGCAACGCACTACGGTCCTCCTTGCTGAAGAGCGCCAGAATCAATGGGAAGTATTGCGGGAGCCGCTGCTGCAATCGTTGGCGGTAAGTTCGCTGGTCGCAGTGGTATTGGCCTTCTTCATCAGCCGCAGCATAGGCAAGCCATTGTTGGCTTTCGCGCGGGCAGCGGAGGCCGTCGCCGAGGGGGATCTGGAGCAGCGCGTGCCGGTTAGCGGCCCGCCGGAAATGCGCCATGCGGCGCGCGCCTTCAATCATATGAGCGTGCAAGTGCGCGCTACTCAACGCGCCCAGAGCGATTTGCTCGCCAATATCAGCCACGATTTGCGCACGCCGTTGACCTCGATCCAGGGTTTCTCGCAAGCCATCATCGACGGCGCCACTCACAACGTCCGTGATGCGGCGCGCATCATCCACTTGGAGGCCGCGCGCTTGAATCGCATGGTCTCGGGGTTGCTGGATTTATCGCGTCTGGGCGAAGGCATTCCCGCCGAAGCGATGCGTGAGGTGGACCTTTCGTTAATCCTGGAACGCGTTTGCGAGCGGCAACAGATCCAAGCGACAGAGGGTGGTATCGAGTTGAGATGCGAGAATAGCGGCGCGCTGAACATTCGCGGAGATGGCGATTTGCTGGAACAAGCCGTCGTCAACCTGGTGAGCAACGCCCTGCAATTCACACCGAGCGGAGGATGCGTTAATATTCGTGGGGAACGGCGAGGCGGAGCTGTGCGCATCATCGTCGAAGACAACGGACCGGGCATCCCTGAAGAGCAACGCGAGCGCATCTTCGAACGCTTTTACCAGATCGACCATGCGCGTGGCCCGGGGCGGGGCGCTGGTCTGGGTCTGTCGATCGTGCAGCAAATCGCGCAGGCGCACGGTGGCAGCGTGATGACAGAAGCGAGAGAAGGCGGCGGTGCGCGCTTCATCGTCGAGTTGCCGCTCTCCTAATGATTGCGCGCGCGGAGCAGCTGCAAATCCGCTTCGACCATCATGCCGATCAACGCTTCGAAGCTGGTCTCAGGTTGCCAACCAAGCGCCTCTTTGGCAGCGCGGTTGTCGCCTCGTGAGGCGTTGATTTCCGTCGGGCGCAGGAAGCGCTCGTCAACCACTACATGCTTCCGCCAATCGCGGTCGACATGCGCGAAGGCGATGCGGCAAAGGTCGCGCACTGTGTGGCAATGGTTGGTGGCAATGACGAAATCGCGCGGCTCGTTAGTCTGCAACATCCGCCACATCGCGTCCACATATTCGCGCGCGTAACCCCAATCTCGCACAGCATCTAGATTACCTATGCTCACACGGTCGCCGGTGACTAGCGGTTCGCCTAACTCATTCATTGGTGGTTCGCTCACGCCGAGGGCAATGCAGGCGGCCGCCAGCGTGATCTTGCGCGTGACGAAATGCAGGCTGCGGCGCGGACTCTCGTGGTTGAAGAGGATGCCGCCGCAAGCGAACAACCCATAGGATTCACGATAATTCTGCATCATCTGATGTGCAAAAACCTTGGCGATGCCGTAGGGATTGTTGGCGAGGAGGGGCGTGTTTTCGTCGCATACTTCCTGCGGCGCGGCGCCGAAGATTTCGCGGCTGGTTGCCTGGTAAAAGCGCGCGCGCGGCGCTTCGGTACGCGCGGCTTCCAGCATGCGTAGCGTGCCGAGCGCGGTGATTTCCGCGGTAACTAGCGGTTGCCGCCAGCTATCCGCTGGCACCGATTGTGCCGCCAGGTGGTAGATCTCGTCTGGTTTGCATTCCCGCACGATGCGCGACAGGTTGGCGCCATCCAGCAAATCGCCAAATTCCAGTTGTAGCTGCCCATATAGGTGCGCGATGTTGGGATGATGATGGTGCGTCGAGCGCCGCAAGATGCCGACGACGTGATAGCCTTTTGCGAGGAGCAGCTCCGCCAGGTAGGAGCCATCTTGTCCGCTTATGCCGGTGATTAGGGCCGTTCTTTTCATGCTCTACCAGTGAATTCAACGAACCAGATTGTAGCAGTTTCGGATGACATTGATAAGGCACGAAAGTTGGTTGCTAAAATGGCAACATGGACGCAACAGACGATCGCGATTGGCGTTACCAACAAATTATGGCGCGCTTGCAGAAACGACAAGTAAGGGCGCCCGCCAATTCGGCGACGGATGAATTGGCGGCGGCGTTGGATGCTGTGGGCGCTATGCACTTGCTCGAAGCGCGTGGGCGCGGCGCCATTTGGGGTTGGTATGGCTACGGACCAAAAGTGGCGCGCGAAGCATCGAACTGGGTTGGCGTGGTCGGCTGGTGGCGGCGCAGCTCATTTTATGCTTATGAACGGCTGAAATTGCTCGGCATTTGGGCGTTGAGGGCAAAGGACGAGGGGGAGCGCTGCGTCATCATCCTGGGCGAACGGGAGTTGGCCTTCCGTGGCGCGTTTCACAACCCTGAATCGTTGCATCGCCAATTGCGCCGCGATTTTCGCGCTTACTACGTGGGCGAGAGTTCGCCACCGGCCACGCCCCTGCTCAGTTTGCCCTACGAGGCGAGGCAGCGGTTGGCCGCGCGTTTACGTTTGGAGGCGGCCATCGATGAATGGGCCGCCGCGCTAGCCGCTCAGGCATCCGTCCAATAATCTTCCAGCTGGACACCCAGTCCGTCAGCAATGCGGTTCACGTAGGCGTAATAGGCGACGATTCGTGCGGCGTCCAGGATGGCGCGGTCGCTAAAGCCGGTGGTTCGCAAGCGGTGGATGTCGGCTTCTTCCATGTGCCCCGGTTCGCGCGTGAGCTTGGCGGCGTAATCCAGTAGCGCGCGCGTGGCCGGCGGAAGCGGCGCCTGGCGATAATCGGCTTCGATTTGTGAGACGAGCGCTTCGTCCTTCACCAACTGGCGCAGGTTGCGGGCGTGGTGGCGCAGTCAGTAGACACAATTGTTGATGGCGGAAACGACGACGGCGATCATCTCTCGCTGTGGGCGCGGGATGGGAGAGCGGCCGAACATCAGCGTTTGATACAGTCGCAAATGGTCGAGCAGGCTCTTGGGATGCAGGCTGTGGATTTGCAGGATGTGATCGACGCAACTATGTTGCCGATCGGTATTGGCGTCGTAGATTGCCTTCAATTCGCCTTTCGCGGATTCTGGGGCGACGGTGTCGATCCAGGCGATTCGCTTATCCTGCTCTTCGTTCACTGTTGGCCCCTCACATGCGAAAAACGCCGTAGCGCGTGTCGCCTATTGGCTCACGGCAAGTGGCGGCAAGAGCCAGACCGAGAACACGCCGCGTTTGCGCCGGGTCGAGGATCCCGTCATCCCAGAGGCGTGCGCTGGCGTAATAAGGGCTGCCTTCGCGCTCGTATTTCTCGAGGATCGGCTGGCGAAATTCGTCTTGTGCAGTCGCGCTCATATCTTCCTCGCCGCGGCGGGCCAGCTGGTCGCGCTTTATGGTGAGCAGAACGTTGGCCGCTTGCTCGCCGCCCATGACGCTAATACGCGCGTTCGGCCACATCCAGAGGAAGCGGGGGCCATAAGCGCGGCCGCACATGCCATAGTTGCCCGCGCCGAAACTGCCGCCGATGATGACCGTAAGCTTCGGGACGGCGGCGTTGGCCACCGCGTGCACGAGCTTGGCGCCGTCTTTGGCGATACCACCTGCTTCGTATTCGCGCCCGACCATGAAGCCGGTTATGTTTTGGAGGAAGAGCAATGGGATGCCTCGCGCCGTGCAGAGCTGGATAAAATGCGTGCCTTTGAGCGAAGATTCGCTGAAGAGGATGCCGTTATTCGCCACGATCCCGACCGGATAGCCCTCCAGACGCGCGAATCCCGTAACCAGTGTCGTGCCATAATTCCCCTTGAATTCGCGGAAGCGGCTGTCATCCGCCAAGCGCGCGATGATCTCGCGAACGTCGTAGGTCTGGCGGAAACTGGCGGGCAGGATACCGTAGATTTCTTGCGGATCGTAACGAGGGGCGACGGGTTCATACGGTGGCGGTGGAGCGGCAGAGAGGTTCAGGCTGGCGATGATATCGCGCAGGATTTGCAGCGCGTGTTCGTCATCCTGTGCGAAATGGTCGGCGACACCGGAAATATGCGTATGCAAATACGCGCCGCCCAGTTCCTCCACGCTGACATCCTCGCCAGTGGCCGCTTTCACCAACGGTGGCCCACCAAGGAAGATGCTGCCCTGTTCCTTGACGATGACCGCTTCGTCAGACATTGCGGGCACATAGGCACCGCCAGCTGTGCAGCTACCCATCACGCAAGCGATTTGCGGGATGCGCGCAGCGCTCATCTGTGCCTGATTGTAGAAGATGCGCCCAAAATCATCTGCATCGGGGAAGACATCGGCTTGCATGGGCAGGAAGGCGCCGCCGCTATCGACCAGGTAGAGGCAGGGCAGGCGGTTTTCTAGCGCAATCTGTTGCGCGCGCAGGTGTTTCTTGACTGTGAGCGGAAAATATGTGCCGCCTTTCACCGTCGCGTCGTTGGCGATGAGCGCGCACTCTTGCCCATGGATGCGGCCGATGCCGGTGATGAGGCCAGCGGCCGGCGCACCGCCGTCGTAGCAATCCCAGGCGGCCAGCGGCGATAGCTCCAGGAAGGGGGCCCCCTCATCCAGCAGCGCATCGATGCGCTCCCTCGCGAGCATCTTGCCCTGATCCAAGTGACGCTGGCGGTAACGTTCGCCGCCACCCTCGCGTATCTGTGCCAGCCGCTCGCGCAATTCGGCCGCCAGCGAGCGGTGATATGCTGCGTTGGCTCGGAAGGTCTCGCTCTTCGCCTGCGCTTGGCTCTTGAGAACGTCCATCGCGTCTCACCTGAATTCAACGGAGATTATACCGCGTTGAACCTTTATCCAGGCGCGCGGTTTCGTGTATGATAGGCGGCGGCGCGCGCGTATAGAGAGGTTGATGGCGACATGAGTCGGGAAATGCAGAAACGGATGTCGATTATCATCGGCGCCTTCCTCGTGATCGTGATGGGTGCGACGGCGATTCTGCCCGCCATTAGATCTTCCACCAGGACGCAGACTGCTGATGCGACACCCTTGCCGAGCCCAGAGCCCTTCCCGCAACCCATCGCCAATGATTCGCTGGATTTCTCGGCACGATACCTGCACCCGAGTGCGCTCTACACGTTGCCCATCCCGCAACCCATCGGCTGGAACCAAATAATCCCCAGCAACGAAGCTGAGTTGGCACGCACGACCTTGCGTAGCGACCTGAACGTGATCGAAGTTTATGTCCGCAATGCCCCGGGGCTCACTCCCGACGATTTGCCCGATCAATTCAGCGCTGCCAATCTGGAGCAAACCTGGCGCAATTACCAGCAGGTTGAGCGGCGCGGTCCCGGCGAGATGCGCGACGACCGTTTCTATGTCGATTATGACTTGACGCTCAACCGACGCCTATTCAACGCACGCCACCTCGCCTGGGCGGATGGCAGCTGGCTCTATGTGGTGCGCGTGGTCGGGCCGAGCAATGCCATCGAGCAGACGATTTTCCTGGCGGAACGGATGGCGGCTGAGCTGGAGTCGATCTCGCAATACCACGGCGACGATGCCGGCTGGTCGGCGCATTTCGATGCCGTCGCTGGCTATGCGGTCCGTTTTCCCAGGACTTGGGAGCTGCAAGATAGCGCGCCCGGCCGGCCCGCCAGCATCGCCATCAACGACGCGGCGAGCTTGCGATTGGAGGGGCTGCCCTCTTTGGTAACCAGTGAAGTGGATGCCCGCGCTTTGCTGGCCGCCACCCGAGCGGACGCACAATTGCTCTCTATAGAAGCGTGGGAAGATGGCATCGCGCTAAGTTTCGCATACGAGACCGCGCTCGGCGAAGAACGCAGCGGTGCGTGGTTGCTTTTACCCAACGTTGACGAGACGACGATCCGCGCGGAAATTAGCATTGCGGCCAATGCCATTGACCTGCTCACGTATACCGCTGAATCGCCCACGGATAATGATGCGCAGGCCACGCCGGAAGACACCCAATATCGTGAGATGCTGGCAGCATTGCGCAGCCTGCAACCCGTTTCTTGGGATTACATCACTCAAGATGCACTCGCCAGCGACGAAGATGGCCTGATCGTATTACCCGCCAGCGATTGAGCTCTCCAGATGTCGCTCCGCGATATTGTCCTGAATGGACACCCCATCCTGCGGCAAAGAGCGCATAAGCTGCAGGATTTTGGCCCGCGCGCCAGTGCGCTCATCGACGATATGTTGGAGACGATGACTTCGGCTTCGGGTGTCGGCCTGGCGGCGCCGCAAGTCGGGCAACGTTGGCGCCTTTTCGTGGTGCGCTTGCCGGATGATGGCGATGAGGAACAGCGCGAGAAAATGGGCGGGGCGGCCGGGCAAACTTTCGTTTTCGCCAATCCCAAGATCATCAAGCGTAGTCGTGAACTCGTAGAAGAGGTAGAAGGATGCCTTTCGATCCCGGGCATCAGTGGGTTGGTGGAGCGGCACGAGGAAATTGTCGTCACCGGGCAGGATCGACACGGCGCCCCGCAACGGGTGAAGGCGCGGGGTTGGTTGGCGCGCGTTTTCCAGCACGAAATCGATCACCTGGATGGCCAGCTCTTCACCGATATCGCCAGCAAAGTTTGGGAAGATCAACCGGCGGAAGAAGGCGAAGAGGCGATAGATACTCCCGCGTCTGATCAGATTTCGTAGGAAGCCACCAACTCGGCGTGGAAAGAACAGTAGCTGCGGTAGCGGCTGCGGCTGATGACACTGGCATCCACCGCGGCGCGAACGGCGCAACCCGGTTCCTGGTGGTGGCTGCAATTGCGAAAGCGACAATCGGGGACGTGCGGGGCGATATCGCGGAAGTAGCCATCCAATTCGTCCGGCTCCAAATCCCAGAAGTTCAGAGTGCGCAGGCCGGGTGTATCGGCGAGATAAGCGCCGCTGGCAAGTAGGACGAGTTCTCGGTCGCGAGTAGTGTGCATGCCTTCGCCACGCCCTTTGCCCAACGAGCGCACGCGCCGCGCAACCCCAGGCTGGATGGCGTTCAAGAGAGAGCTCTTGCCCACTCCCGATGGTCCGCTAACTACGGCGATTCCTTCGTCTAAGTAAGTGCGCAAGTTGGCGAGACCAGCGCCGGTCACTGCGCTCGTCCAAACGAGCGGATAACCGAGGCGCTCGTAGTATGTGAAATCGGAATTTGTGGGCGGAGTGGCGCTACCGAGCAAATCGATCTTGTTGATGACGATGACCAATTGGGCAATGCGCGCGCGCTCGCCGGCGACGAGGAAGCGATCCAGCATCCGCAAGCTCGGCTTGGGCTGGGCGATGGCGAAGACATAGAGCACGACATCGGCATTGGCGACCAACACTTGCTCACGCTCTGGCATGCCGGCGCCGCGCGGACCCTCTGTGCGTAAGGCGCGTGAGAGGGCGCTCCACCGCGGTGCGACCGACTTTATTACGCCTAGGCCTTCAGCTTCGTCCGCAATATCGAAGCGGACACGGTCGCCGATGGCTACAAGATCGGATTCGCTCGCTTGCTCCAGCAAGCGGCCACGTACGGAGCAATCATAGCGTCGCCCGTCGTCATCGAATCGCACGGTGTAAACGCCGCTACGCTGGCGGATGACGAGTCCGTTGCTTTCTTTATCGGCTGGCATATTGCCGGAGTTAGCCTTCTTATTCGCCGCTCTCTACGGTCTGGTGCACCATCATGTATGATAGCGATGAAACGAGCGCAGGTGTAATCATGAGTGAAGTGGAAAAGCCGAGCGATAATAACCGCAGCCTGAGCTTAGCGCTGGTAGCGGTTACCTTTCTTTTTGTAGGCATAGCGCTTGGTTATTACCTGGCGGAGCCACTGATCGCGCGCCGTATTGAGGATAGTGTCGACGCGGCGGTCCGTGACAATATAGTGGCCATCGAAGAGACGATCAGCCAGGTGCTTGCTAGCGGCGAATTACAGCTGGCGGAAGGGGCGTTGGCGGATGCAGTGCGCGTGGCCCTGGCAGAACAGCGCGAAGCGGATCGGTTGGCGACGCTCGCCCCGCTCTATGATGGCTGGGAAGATGACCCGTATTTTGGACCGGAAGATGCCAGCGTCGTGATGGTAGAATTTAGCGATTTCCGGTGCAGCTATTGCGGTGTCTTCGCCAGAGAAACGCTACCACGAATTCGCGCCGAGTATGAGGACCGCGTGCGCTTCATTTACCGTGACTTCCCGATATTCGGCGAGTTATCCTTTTGGGCGTCGCTGGGCGGGCAATGCGCACTGGAGCAGGGCGATTTTTGGGCTTTTCACGATGCCCTTTTCCTGCGCACCAACGAATACACTGACCAGAGTTTCTTATTCACACTGGCTAGCGAATTGGGTTACGAGATGGATGAATTCGAGACCTGCGTGCTGGAAACGCGATACGTACAAGAAGTGCAATCAGATTTTACCGCGGCGCAAGCGCTGGGTTTGAATGGCACGCCGGGCTTTTATGTGAACAGCGAATTCATAAGCGGTGCGCAATCCTACGAGACTTTTGCCACCATGTTGGACTCAGCGTTGGCCGAGGCAGAAGCAGCTGCCAGCGAGGGGTAACGCGCGATGGGTCCAGCAGGATTCGAACCTGCAACCAAACGGTTATGAGCCGCGTGCTCTGCCCTTGAGCTATGGACCCAAGTAGGAGCGGGTAACGGGATTCGAACCCGTGCCAGGACCTTGGAAGGGTCATGTGCTACCGTTACACCATACCCGCAGGGTTGCTGACATCGGGGCGCCCGGATTTGAACCGGGGACCTCGCGCTCCCAAAGCGCGCGCGCTAACCGGACTGCGCCACGCCCCGTCCCGTATATTCTAGCCCGATTTGCCTTTGCCGTCTATGTGCGCTAACAATCTTCGCCGAATGCGTGCAGCCAATCCTGCAAGTCCGAATCGCTGAGCGGTGAGTCATGAGCTTCATTTTCGTTGGGGCGCGCCGGCTTTGGCTCTAGCAGTTGGGCAAATTTATGCGCGTAGAGCATCGCCATCTTGCGCCGTTTTGCGGCCTCGCGAATGCGACCGTCCGAGCTGACCAAGACCCAACCTGAGGCGTTACGCATATTGCGTATGCGGTTGATGATGCGACTGTCGGCTTCTTGACCGGAGCTGGCGAAGACGACTTCCACGCGACTACAAGATAATCGTGATGAGCCACCAGGAAGGCCACCGTCGAAGATGACGGTGCATTTCTTGCCCTGACCGATCATTAGGCCTCGCAGAGCGCCAACCAATTTGGCCTCGTCATGCGGGTCTTCCAGTGATATGCCGGGCATAGCCTGAATGAGATTGTGGCCATCGATCAAAAAAGGCATTGTTGTTTGCTCCAACCACTATTTTAGCAGCGTCGAGTGGCGGTTGGAAATTGCAATTGCCTTATACTGGTTTGCGTGGGCGAACCTGAGGATTGCTGTGGTGGCGCCATTACGGGCACTTATCTTGTTGGCAGTGAGCGCTGTCGTCGCGGCGCTGGTTTCTTTGGGCTTGATCATGTTGAGCGTCGAGCGTGGCTGGTTTCCGGAAGCGAGCGGTGGGCGCGAAGTGGTCGAGATACCAAGGATGGTTGAGCCGACGCAGATACTCAATCCCGCCATCCCGATCATCATCATCGATGGTGATTACCGAGTGTATTACGATCCCATCAATCCCGAAGCGACGCTGCCCGTCATCATCCTGACTGTGACGCCTCAATCGGGGGCGCTGGCGGCCAATATAGTGAGCGCACCCGCCGCGCAACAAGGCGTTACCGCGAGCGCGCCGGCCGATTTTGCGGTTGAAGGATATGCTACCGCTTTGCCGACTGGCTGCACCCTGCACACGGTCTCTTTTGGCGAAACGCTGTCTTTCATCGCGCAGCGCTGGGGGGTGGATCTGGGCATGCTGCTTGATATCAATGACATGACTGAGAATGACGCAAGGAGCTTGCAACCAGGCGATCGCCTCATCATCCCCTGGGCGAGTTGTGTGGCCGCCTTGTACCGGCAAAGAGAGGGCGGCGGCGCGGAGGATGCGATCGCCCTTGCCACTGTTGCGCCTGCGCAACTGGCCATCGAAACGGTACGCGGAGCTGGCGATCTAGAGATCGAAGAGGCCGTCATCCGTAATCGGGGCGCGACCTCGGTCGATTTGGCGGGGTGGACCCTGAGTGACGATGCGGGTCATGAATTTACTTTCGGTAGCCAACGTCTCTTTGCGGGAGCGGAATTGCGGGTGGCGACGAGAGAGGGCACGAATTTGCCGACCCAATTATTCTGGGGATTGGCGGCACCAGTCTGGCACCCAGGAGTACGCGTTACTCTTACAGCGCCGGACGACGTATCGCATTTCACTTTCACGGTGCCCTGAAGAGCAGCGTTCCCGCGTTACGTTGGTTGCTTGCCGCCATCTCAGCGCGCTGCTAGACTGTGATGATCAGGGGAGATCGCATGCCTCAGCTGGCGCTCTATTTGAAGTGGCGGCCGCGACGTTTTGACGAAGTCGTTGGCCAATTGCAGGTAACGTGCGCGTTGCGCAATTCGCTCAAGGCGGGGCGCGTGCGTCATGCCTACCTCTTTAGCGGCCCGCGCGGCACAGGCAAGACGACCACTGCTCGCCTCCTCGCCAAAGCCATCAATTGTGACGGCGAGGATGCGCCCTGCGGTGATTGCCGTGCTTGTCGCGCCATACAGGAAGGGCGTTATCTAGACTTGATCGAGATCGACGCAGCCACGCACACTGGCGTCGATGACGTACGCGAATTGCGGGAGAAAATCGTATTTTTACCGAGTGAGGGACGCTTCAAAGTCTATATCATCGATGAAGTGCATCGTTTCACGGGTAACGCCTTCGATGCGCTGCTCAAGACACTGGAGGAGCCGCCTGCGCACGCTGTCTTTGTGTTGGCTACTACGGAAGTCGAGCGCGTGCCGGCCACCATCCAGAGTCGTTGCTTGCATTTTGCCTTTCGCCGTGTCCCGCAAAAGGAGATCGCCGCCCAGTTGGAAAAGATCGCTCAGGCGGAAGGCTTTCAATATGAGGATGAGGCATTGGCGCTCATCGCGCGCAAAGGAAACGGAAGCGTGCGCGATGGCATCAGCCTGCTCGACCAACTGCTCGCCGAACCCGGTGAGACACTGACGCTTGAATATGTTCGCAGCGTGATCGGCACCGGCAACCTTGAGGCGGTACATGGGATATTGGCTGCGTTGCGGCGTGAGGATGTGGCGGCGGGCTTGCGGGGCATTCAGGATGCGCTCGATAGTGGCGCCGATCCGCGGCAATTGGGCCAGCAAATTGTCGAACAGCTGCGCGCAATCCTATTGCGGCAAACGGGCGTTAGCGAGGCGGCGGGCAATGGAGAAATGGCTGCGACGGGTGAGTGGCCGCGGCGGCGCTTGCTGGTGGCGCTCTCCGCTTTTTCGGCCGCCGCCAATCAGATGCGCCGCGGTTGGCAACCACAATTGGATTTGGAATTGGCCTTCCTGAAATGTGTCGATATTGTGGGAACGGAGCGAAAGACTGGAGAGAGCTCTCGCGATATCGCCGCACCCAGCCAACCACGTACAGCCATTCGCCAGCAGCATCAACCCGCTAGCGAGCAAGTGGCAACCGATCGTCAGATACCAAAGAGCGCAGATGGGGAGTTGACGCTTCGTACGATCCAGAGCCATTGGCCTGAGCTGCTCGAAATCACGCACCGTTACCATTCTCATGTGGCGGAACTCCTGCGTCAGGTAGTACAGGTAGAGTTGACGGGGAATACACTTCGCTTGTTTACCAAATCGCTCTTCCTGGAAAAATGGGGCGATGCGGAGAAAAAAGCGGCCTTGGAACGCGGCGTGCGCGAATTGTTCGGTGACCGTTTGCTCGTGGAATTTGCCGACAGCAACTCGTCGGCAGAGCGGGCGAAGGCGAATGGCGGCGAAATTAACCCGCTAGAAGATCTACTGCCTGTCGCGAAGGATCTGGGCGCGGAAATCTTGGAAACGAATAGTGAATAGGTGAGAGCGCAATGACCAGACGCAATCGTGGGCGCCGCCCATCTAGCCGAGATGGCATGTTGGAGCAATTGCAGCAGATGCAACAGCAGATGGCGGAAACGCAGGCGGCGCTTGAGCACGAGGAGCTCGAGGTTTCTGTGGGTGGCGGTGCACTGCGAATCACGATCACCGGTCACCAACGAATTCGCGCCATCCATATCAATCCGGATGCGTTGGATATGGATGACGAAGAATGGCTCAGTGATTTGCAAGATTTGCTGGTGGCGGCCATGAACCAGGCCATTGAACAAAGCCAGTCGCTCTCCGCGCAAAAACTGGAAGGCATTACTGGCTCCTTGGGCGATATGTCGCTCGACAACCTGTTGCCGCGTTGAGCCATCGCGATGTCTTGTAGCAGATGACCGGCGCCATTCCCCCACCCGTAACAGCTCTCATCGAGGCTTTCTCAGTCTTGCCCGGAGTAGGGCCCAAAACCGCCTCGCGCTTAACTTACTATCTCCTGCGTGCGCCGGACGAGCGTTCACTCCGATTGGCGGATTCCTTGCGTGCCCTCGTCGAAGAGACGAGCTTCTGCTCTGTTTGTGGCAACATCACTGTGGATGATCCTTGCGGCATCTGCACCGATTCTGCCCGCGATGTAGGCTTGCTCGCTGTTGTGGAGGAGCCGCTGGACGTCGTCGCGTTGGAGCGGACCGGCGCCTTCCGCGGGCGCTACCATGTACTGCACGGTGTGATTTCTCCACTCAATAACATCGGCCCGGAGGATTTGCGCATCGGAGAATTGCAGGCGCGCGTGCGAATTGGCGATATCCGTGAGGTGATATTGGCGACAAATCCCGGCATGGAGGGTGACGCGACGGCAATGTACCTGCGCAAGGTGCTCGCAGATAGCGGCGTGCGCATCACTTCCCTGGCGCGCGGCTTGCCTACCGGGGGTGATATCGAATATGTGGATGCGTTGACATTAACGCGCGCGCTGCATGGCCGTAGCGAGAATTAATTCATCGTTTTGTCATATGGTTAAGGTATGAGCGAAGGCATTTCGCGGCGTCAATTTTTGCGTTGGGGACTAGGAACGGCGCTGGGGGCGGCTTTCACGGGTCGCTTCCCCGCGCTGGCGCATAGTGGCGAGCCGAAGATGGTGCCCAACGCGGGACTTGGCGCGCCGATACTATCAGTGAATACCGACGCGCGCTTCGTTTCCCTGACCTTCGACGATCTGTGGTATGAATACACTGCCGAGCGTATCGGCCGCTCTTACGCCCGCCGCGGCATCCGCCTTACGTTTTTTCCGATCGGCCACGCGGTTCGCAATAACCTCGAACGCCCTTACGAAGGATTCGAGAATTTATACCCCCGCTTGCGCGATATGGGACATGAGATCGGCTGCCATCTCTTCACACACAAAGTCATTCGCGGCTATAGCCTGCAACAGCTCATTGACGAAGAGATGGGGCCCGCATTAGACGTTTTGCAACGCGCGCTCGGCAAGAATTTTTACCCCGTTGCCCTGCGTCCACCCTATGGCATCGTTACGCCGCAATTGCGCCAACTTTCCTTGCGCTATGACATTCCGCTCGTGTTGTGGGATGTCGATACGCGCGATGCGATTTGCTCGTCAAATCATCAGCCCGAAGAATGTGAAGCAGAAATGCTACAGAATATGCAAAAATACGTGCGGCCGGGCAGTATTGTATTGCAGCACGCGATCAAAGCTTCTTTACTCGCCATCCAACCAACGCTCGATTTGCTCGCGCAACGGGAATTGGAGCCGATTTCGCTCACATCGCTTCTCACGTTATCCGATCGTTTTCAGCAGGGCCAGCAGGGTGGTGCTTTGCGGCCCTGAAGCTAATCCCAATTGCGTTCGTCGACAATTGGCTTGCTGTCGGGCGGAATAACGCCAGGCGCGACGATTTCCACGCGGTCAATGCGCAAGCGGATAGCCTGCTGCACGAGCCGCTGCAGGCCTGCCGATAATCCCTCCTCGTTGGCGCCTGCTGAGAGCTCGACCTGTACCACGACCACATCCGCATTCTCCGGCCGCGTGATGATGGCGCGCAAACGGACGATCTGCGGGAAGTGACCGCGCGCCGCCAGCAATTGGTTAGGGTGCAGGAACATGCCGCGCACCTTGATCGCCTCGCCACTGCGTCCGAAGAGTCCTGTGATCTGCTGAACGCCAGGGTTGCCATCATCCGGAACCGCGGCCAAGGCGCCCAGATCGCCGGTACCGAAGCGGATGAGCGGATAGGCGGTGTTGAAGGTCGTCACGACGATTTCGCCTACCTCTTCAGCGGGGAGGGCGATGCCGCTTTCTGGATCGACGATTTCGATGTGTACCGATTCGCAGACGCAGAACCCTCGCACGCCCGCTGCGGTATAGGCGAACAGTCCCAAATCGGCGGTGCCATAAGCGGATGTGGTCTTCATGCCATATTCATCTTCAAATTTCGCGCGCTGCGTGGGGGTATAGGGTTCGGCGGAGAAAAGCGCTTTGCGGAAGGGCGAGCGGTCGGCGCCGATGCCCAGCTCGGTCATTTTCTCCAGCAAGGTCATCAAGTAGCTGGGCTGGCCGATAAAACCACTCGCGCCGAGCTTGGTGGCCATCAGGATTTGTAGATCGCTGTTGCCCGGGCCGGTTGGGAGAACGGTCGCCCCACAAGCGCGCAGGGCTTCATCGAAGAGCAAGCCCGCGGGCGTGATGTGATAGGCGAACGTATTGAGCACGCGATCACCAGGCCCGAAGCCCACATAATGGAATGGCGCCAGCGCCGCTTCTCGGTTGGTTGACGGCGGTTGCGGATCGAAGATGGGGCCGGGGGAAATGTATACACGCGGCAAATCTGCTATATCGATGGCCAGCATCCCACCGAAGGGCGGGTTCGTGGCGTGCAGCGCGACCAGCTCATCTTTTTGCAAAACCGGCAATTTCGGAAGGTCTTCAGCGCTCTGGATATCGCCCGGCGTAATGCCCGCGGCCACCATTCGCTCGCGCATGGCTGGCGTTCGCTCGTGCGCGTCGGCGACGAGCTGTTGTAACCGTCCATCCAGGTTTTCGCTCATATTATGTTCTCCTGTGATTAACCGAGCCACCGTTTGCGGCGTTTGTAAAAACGCAGGTTTTGGTAACTCTTGCGTTCGCCGCGGGCATTCAATCCTAGATAGAATTCCTTGATATCCTCGTTTTCGCGAAGCATATCGGCGCTGCCATCGAGTACGATGCGCCCGCCTTCCATCACGTAGCCATAATCGGCCAGTTCAAGGGCGGCTCGAGCGTTTTGTTCCACCAGCAGGACAGAGATATCTTCTTGTTTCTTGATTTCGCGAATAATGGCGAAGATTTCTTCCACGAGCATCGGCGCGAGGCCGAGCGATGGCTCATCCAGCATCATCAAGCGTGGGTGCCCACAAACGGCGCGGCCGATGACGAGCATCTGTTGCTCGCCGCCAGAAAGGTAGCCGCTGATTCGATTGCGGAATCGCTTGAGCGCAGGGAAATAATGGTAGACGCGCTCCAGATCGTCGCGGAAGCGGCGCCCGCCTTCGTAAGCCATCGCGCCCGTATGCAGGTTCTCTTCCACGGTGAGGTGCTGGAAGATCGGCCGCCCTTCGATGACCTGGATCACGCCGCGCCGGACGATTTCCTCCGGGCTCAGCGGGTCAATCCGCTCGTCTCGCCAGGTGATATTGCCGTGCGCAATTTCGCCCAACTCATCGCGCAATAGGCCGCTGATGGCTTTCAGCGCAGTCGTTTTACCCGCGCCATTTGGGCCGAGTAGCGATACCACCTGCCCCGGCTGCACCTGCAAGGAAACGCCGCGCAATACCAGGATCACACGGTTGTAGATGACCTCAATGTTGTTCACGCTGAGCATAAGCGCTCCGTGGGAGTAATGGACTGTGACTGTGGGGGAAGCTGATTGGCCTCCCCCATACAGTGGTTTTGTGGTTATGGCACGTCAGCTCCGCCAGGGCGCAAGTCCGGCGAAGCGGAGAATTCACTGAGTGGCACGACGATGGGGATGGGGATGTCGAAGCTGAGGTCCAGATCTTGAATGCTCGTCGCCGGCCCACCGCTCGTGCCTAGGTAACGCAGCTGACCGATGCGGTTGGGGACGGTATCGCGGATGGCGCCACCCTGGAAGTCGAAAGTGCTAATGTTCAGCGGCGAATAGACTGTGGTCTCGATCGTTTCCTTCATAGCGACCCCGTCGATATTATCGAAACCGACGCGGTTGCCAGTTCGGATCATCAGCTCAATCCAATAATCGACGGTGCTGAAACCAAGCAGGTAGGCGATATTCTGGATTTGGACGGGTCGCTCGTTGAGCGCGAATTGCTGCCGCACAAAAGCGACGCCAGAATGGAAGGGCGCCTCCGACCACCAATATAAAGGCATTGAGCCGATCAGGCCATCTACCGCCGGCAGACCGACACTATTCGTTACGCCTTGCGCCAAGTCTTGCGCGCTCAGCAAACCGACCGAAGTATCCAACGCCCAGTTCACACCGGCCAATTGCACCTGATCCAGCAAGCCGAGCAGCGCAAGCGTCTTCGCAATCAGGAAGGGGCCGGTCGCGAGTGAGTTGGTATAGATGATATTGGCACCGGCGCCGACCAGATTGAGGATGCTATTCGAAATATCGGTCGTTTGGGCTGGATGCCAGAATTCCGGAATGTCGATGAAGCCGACGCCCTGCGCCCTGCAATAATCGATGACTTCGGGCGTGAAGGCCGCTTGCCCGAAAGCGCCCAACCAGCTCAAGTAGCCAATGGTTGGGTTCTCCGGAAATTGTTCAGGATTCCCAGCGACGAAATCGCAGAAATGGCCGAGCTGATCGACATAGAGCGGGTTGGTAGCGTAGATCCACCCGGGCGTCTGCGCATCTTCTCCGTAGAGTCCCTGAATGGAGCCAGCGGAAAGGAGAACGGGAATTTCGTCTTCCGTGAGGCGGTCACGCAGGATTTCCGAATCATCCGAAGAATATAGAATGAGCAAACTGGGCTTGGGATTCGCGGTAGAGAAGCGGTTGTATAGTTCTTCCGATACGCTGGGGACGCCGCCGGTATCGATGGTGGTCGGGTCGGGCAGCGTGATGGTGGCACCACAGACACCGCCAGCGGCGTTGTAGTAATCAACGGCGTCCTCAAGGGCGGCGAGTAGCGGTGTCGTGATGAAACCAAGTGGGCCGGTGAAATCGCCAAAGTGATTTATGCGAAACTCTTGCCCGCTCAGATCTACGCCTTCAGCGCAGGCCGTATGGGTAGATGGCGGCGCGAGCATTGTGTCCTGGGCCAACGTGGGCGTAATAGTCAACACCACGAGGAGCGCAACTACGAAAAGCGTAGTTACCTTCATGAGTTCTTACCCCCCAATCCTAATCCATCTCGCGGAGGTGATGTGGAATCTATCGCAACGCCGCAAAACTCACAACTGCGCAACTAATGTGAGAAGGGACGCAATTTCCAAGAAATCTTGAATATCTCCCAACGGTGGGCGACACCGCGCGGTTGAAAGAGCAAGAAGAGGAGTAGCACACCACCACGTAAGATGAGTGTGAGCGCCGAGCTCAAGTTGGCCGCTTGCACGAAAGGCAGTAGCCAGCGCAAGAATGCGCCGATGCTGGGCGCGACAGCGGGGATGATGATGATGGTTAGCGTTTGGAAGATGGTTACGCCAAAGAGCGGCCCTAGCGGAAAGCCGCCGCCGCCTATGACCAGCATGGCCAGATAGAGGATCGAGCTATCGATGAAGAAGCTGGCGATGGAGAGCGAATTTTCGTTATACGCCATCAGCGCGCCAGCCACCCCCGCGTAGACCGAGCAGAGGAAGAAGGCCTGCAACTTATAGGAGAAAACGTTGATGCCGAGCAGCTCGGCCGCCAGGTCGTTATCGCGGATGCTAATGAAGGCGCGGCCGCTGCGCGTGCGCATGATGTTGCGTGCCGCGAGCATCATGAAGACCGAAAGCGGCACGATGATGTAATACATCTCGGCGGCGCTGGTAAAAGTAATCGGTCCGCGCTGGACGATGTATTGCAGGTCGAGCGGCCCAACGACGGGCAGGGCTAGCGGCTCGCGCAGCGTCGGTCCGAGCGTGGGTGGTGGGATGCTGGTGAGCGCGCGCGTGCCGTTGGTGACGCCTTCTAGCGGGAAGCTAATGAGCCAGATGATGATGAATTGTGCCGCCAGCGTAGCCATCGCCAGGTAGAAGCCTTTAACGCGCAATGCCGGCAAGCCGAAAAGGATGCCTACACAGCCCGTGAAGAGCGCCGCAATGGGTACGGCCAGCCAGAAGGATAGGCCGTAATGGATTCCGAGCAACGCACTCGTATAGCCACCGACTGCCATGAAGGCTGCCTGTCCGAAAGTAATCTGCCCGCAAAAGCCGATGAGGAGATTCAGGCCTTGCACTGCGATGGTCAAAATGGCGATGTTGTTGATGGTGCCGAGCCAATGGAGCGGGAAGATGCTAAAGCCGAAGGGCCCCGCGCTGCTGATCAGCGGCAAGAGCAAGAGCAGCAGGAAACCGCCAAGGCTGAGCGCGCGGTCACCGCGGGTGCGGTTGAGCGCGATGTCTTGCTCATAGCGCGTATCAAAGACGCCGGCAGGGCGAATGGCAGCGGACATCAGATGCGCTCGATTCGCTTGAGACCAAAGAGCCCCTGCGGCCGTATGATGAGCACGATCATTAACAGCGCGAAGGGCACCAACTGGGTGGCGACATCCGTCGTAAAGAGCAACACGCTGTATTGCTCAGCGATGCCGAGCAAGAGGCCGCCGATGAGCGCTCCGGGGATGGATTCGAGGCCGCCCAACAAGACGGCGGGGAAGGCTTTCAACGCCAAGGCGGGCGTGATTTCAGCGGCGATACCTTTCGAAGCACCGAGCAGGGTGCCGGCCAACGCCGCGAAAATTGCCGCGAGCCCCCAGGTCAAAGACAGCAGTACGCGCACTTGCAAACCCAACGATTGCGCCAAGCGCTGATTTTCGGCGGCGGCGCGCATCGCCAATCCCGCTCGGGAATAGCGGAAGAAGAGGATGAAAGCTGTATAGGCCAACAGCGCCAGCACCATGCCGAATAATGCGGCGGTGAAGATGAAGACACGGCCGCCGCCAACGCTGAAATGAACGGACGGCCGCGGTATGAAATACAAGAGTGGAATGGTCACCGATTGCGTACCCCAGAACGCGCGCACCAAGCCACGCAGCAAAATGTCCAACGCTAGCGTAACCATCACGATGGCGAATACAGGTTGGCCAATCAGTGGGCGGATGGCGAGGCGCTCGATGAATAGACCAAGCATCATTGCGCCCATTAAAGTGCCCACGATGCCGTGCAGCAACCACCAGTCCGCACCGCCGATGACGAGCAGTGCGCTCAACCCCAACGCCGCGATGATTGCCATCACGAGGCGGCGTAGTTGCCGCCAATTTTCACTGGTGAACAATACCGCGCTGGTGACGATGCAGGCATACGCCAGCGCAACGAGGTAGTGGATGCTCTTGTTTTCGAAGAAGGAAAACATCATCATGCCGCCGATCAATATCATCGCCCCATGCCCGAAGTTGAAGACGCCAGTCGCTTTATTGATGATGATGATGCCGAGGGCGATGAGCGCATATAGGCTACCATCCAAAACGCCGAAGATGCCCGACTGGACGATGCGGTATGTGGGTTTGGCGGCAATTTGTGGCGCGAGCCAGGCCAGGAAGGCGAGCACGCCGATTGCCAGCACGTAGCCGCGCAGCCAGTGCATCCGTGCCACGATATTCTGATCGAAGGGCGCCTGCGTGATCCCCGGCGGGAGTGGCCGCGGCAGGTAGATTTGCAGCTGCAGCAATATCGCGCCAATTGCAGCCAGCACGAAGCCGCTGCCGATCGCTGGCTCCGCCTCTGTCAGCGCGAAACGCGCGAAATATACGAGCGCAAGGCTACCCGCCACGAGGGCGAGGGCCGCGGCGCTGTGCGCATGTTGCCGTTGCGCCGCACCCCAGCCAGCCGCTGCCAACGCCATCAACCCTGCCAATGGCACCAGATACAAGACCAATAGCTCGCTCCTGTCACTCGGGGCAGCCTGAACGCTGTCACCAGCGTGCCAGGGCAAGAGCGCGAAACCGATCAGGAGTATGGCGGCCGCGGCGCAAATCAGCGATTCGCCAACGAATTGCCCGGAGCCGGAGCGACGATGGGTGATTAAACGCGGGTGCAGCGTCATCTATGCGCGCTCCCTATCGGTCACCGGGATCATATCGCCAATTTGCAAAGTGGTTTCAACCACGCCCTTACGCCCATCACGATTTTGCTCATCGGCGCGCACATGCACGGTGTCTTCCCCACGATAAAGCGTCTCGATAATTTCGGAATATTTCTCGTAAAGCAAACTGCGACGCAATTTTCGCGTGCGCGTCAGCTCTTCCTCGTCGGCGTCGAAGGCTTTGTGAAGGATGACGAAGCGGCGGATTCGAGCACTGGCAGGCAACGTCTCGTTAACCTCGTGCAAATCTGCGCGCACCAACTCGTAGACTTCCGCGCGCTGGCTGAGGTCGTTGAAGGTGGTGAGTGGAATGCGCCGTTTTTTTGCCCAGCGCGCAACGTTCTCGAATTCGATATTGATGATAGCGCCGACATATGCGCGCTCGCGGCCGCCGATGACCATGACGTCGCGGATATAGGGGCTGAATTTCAAACGACCTTCGATGTATTGTGGGCTATAGCGGTCGCCATTGGCCAGCTCGAGCATATCGTTGATGCGGTCGAGGAAAAAGAGGTGACCGCTATCGGCAACATAGCCCGCATCGCCCGTGTAGTACCAGCCTTCCTCATCCAGCGCTTCGGCTGTCTTCTCTTCGTCGCGGAAATAGCCGGCGAAGCGCGCTTCGGTGCGCACGAGAATTTCCTGGTCATCGGCAATTTTGATTTCCACGCCCGGCGGGATGATGCCGACGGAAGCCAGGGTGGTATCGCCGCGCGGGTGCATGGTCGCCAGCGTTTCAGTGGATGCGTAAATTTGGCGCAACTCGACGCCGATCGCACGGTAAAAACGCAGGACATCTGGGCTGAGAGCGGCGCCGGCAGTCAGGCAGTTGCGAGCGTGGACGAGGCCGACCTTATCTCGCAGCGGTTGAAAGATGGCGAATTCGCCCAGCCAGCGCAGGGTGCGTAACCAGGCCGCGACCGGCCGGCCGGCATCCTCCAGGTCAATGATGCGATAGGCGAGCGGCATGAAGAGTGCATACAGCAGTCGGTTGATGCGCGTGCTATCGGCGATGCGGATGCGTATCATGCTGACCAGGTTCTCCCAACTGCGGCTGGGGAAGACGAGTCCCGCCGGCGCGATTTCTCGGATATCCGTCGACACCGTGTCCGGCCCCTCAGGGAAATTCACACAATGGCCATGGAGCAGATGGTTGGAATAACCGAAAGCCTGCTCAGTGAGCCAGGCCATCGGGCTGAAGGAGAGCCAATTGTCTTCCGCGAAGACGGGGAAATACCGATAACTCAAGTGGTTACCGTAGAGCAGTTGCCAATTCGTGATCATCGCCAACTTGGGTAAGCTGGTCGTGCCTGAAGTCAGGCTGAGGATGATGATGTCTTCGCGCTCCGTGCGAGCGATCGACTGTTCGAATCGATCGGGATGTTCGGCAGCGACGCGCGCGCCAAGGGATTCTACTTCATCAAAAGTGAGCAGCACATCGTCTTCATATTGCCAGAGGCCGCGCTCTTCCCAATAGATGATTCGCCGTAGTTGGGGAAATTGCGCGCGCAATTCCAGCGCCTTATCCACTTGCTCCTGATCATGCGCGATGAGAAAGACTGCTTCGCTTTTCATCAGGGCATAGGCGAGTTCCTGTGTAGAGGCGTCGCTGAAAATGCAAATCGTACGCGCGCGCGCGCAATGGCTGGCGGTCTGTGCCCAATAGATTTGTGGTTCGTTGTCGCCGATGATGGCCACCGTTTCGTGCTCGCGCAGGCCCAATTCACTCAGGCCAAGGGAAAAATTGCGCGCATGTTGAAATATTTCTTCCCAGTGGTATTCCTGCCAAATGCCGAAGCGCTTCTTGCGCATGGCAACCTGTGAGGAACGGGCCGCGACCTGGCGCAGGAAGCATTTGGGCAGCGTGTCGTGGGCGCCGAATTGTGGCGGAGTCGGCGCTTCGGACGCGCGATAGATGGTGCCAGGTTTCATGGCGCGGCCGGTCATCTCAGGCCTCCTGACCCAAATAGGCCTGGATGACAGCCGGATTTTGTTGGATGGAAGCTGGTTCTCCCTCGGCGATTTTCTCCCCAAAATTCAAGACTACGATGCGTTGTGAGATATCCATCACCAGGCCCATGTCATGCTCGATGAGGATGACGGTGATGCCCTGCAGTTGGTGGATGGCGAGGATGAAGCGCGCCATGTCCTCCTTTTCTTCGACGTTCATGCCAGCCATCGGCTCGTCGAGCAGGAGCAGCGTCGGTTGCAGCGCCAGTGCCCGCCCGAGCTCGACGCGCTTGCGCAAGCCGTAACTGAGTGTGCCGACGATGGATTTGCGAATCGCTTCCATTTCCAGGAAGTCGATGATGTTTTCAATATATTGGCGGTGCTCGATCTCTTCGCGGCGGGCGGGGCCGAAGAAGAGGGCGCCAGTCAGCAAGTTGGCTTTCATGTGGATGTGCCGCGCGGCGAGCAAGTTATCCAGTGTGGTGGCATTGGTGTATAGGGCAATATTCTGAAAGGTGCGCGAAATTCCCAGGTAGGCGCGCTGGTAGGCGGGCAGATCGCTGATATCGTAGCCTTCAAAGAGGATACGCCCTTCTTGCGGGCGGTAGAAACCGTTGATGCTGTTGATCAGGCTGGTTTTGCCGGCGCCATTGGGCCCAATGACCGCCAAAATATCCCCCTCGTACACGCGAAATCCGACCTCTTGCAAGGCGTGGATGCCGCCGAAGCGCAGGCTGATACTCTCGACCGCGAGTTTGATGGGCCGTTCGGACATGGTTGACTCTCGTCCCTGAGAGAGACTATACCGCATTCCCCCCGTTTCCCTATAATATGATCTGGTCTCGAATGCGTTAGGGGATTGGGTGGGCGAAAGAGGAGAAAGCGCGCGCGCCTTAGCGTTGGTGGGAATGCCTGGTGCCGGAAAATCCCTTTGCGCCCGCATTTTGCGAGAAGCAGGCTACGAATCCTTCCGATTCGGCAGCATCGTCATCGGGGAAGTGGAGCGGCGTAGTCTGGCCGTAACGCCCGAGAATGAGCGCGCCACCCGCGAAGAATTGCGCGCAGCTGAAGGCATGGCGGTGATCGCGAAACGCGCGCTACCGATCCTTCTACGTGTCATTCGAGAACGCGGCTGCGTGGTGATGGATGGGCTTTATAGCCAGAGCGAATACGTGTTCTTGCGCGCGGAATTGGGGGCGGAGCTGGTGCTGTTGGCAGTGGTGGCGCCGCGGCGGCTTCGATACGAGCGGTTGGCGGAGCGGACTGAACGCTTGCTCTCGGCGGATGAAGCGGAACGTCGGGATTTGCAGGAAATCGAAGCGCTTGAGAAGGGCGGCCCGATTGCCCTTGCCGATTACACCATCATCAACGATGGCAGTGAGGATGATTTGCGCGCTCGCTTGGCGCTGGCGCTGGTGGCAATTGGCTTTACGAAAATGGAAACACCCGCGGCCAATGGCTGACCGCGGGTGTTCGGATTGCGTGTTTAGTTGGTTGCTTTGGTGATAGGTGCACGCTCAGTTGGCGGATTGCAGGCTGCGCACGGGGATTTGCTGCGCGCGCGCGCTTTCCGCTTTTGGCAGGGTCAGTCGCAACAATCCTTCGCCATAGTCGGCGGTTACCGCTTTGCGCTGGATCGGCGCGGGCAGGCGGATCTGGCGTTGGAACTCGCCGTGCTGACGCTCGCGCCAGAGCGTTTGTGCGCCTTCCCCGGCTGCGAATTCGGGCAGGTTGGCCTGGATGCTGAGAACGTCATCTTCGAGGTTGATATCGATATCCTCAACAGAGACGCCAGGCAGAGAAGCGACTACGGTGTAGGCTTCCTCTTGCTCAAAGACATCAAGCGGCAAACGGAAACGCGGGCTTTTGCCTTCGCTCGCGGTAGGGTGGCGCCAGCGATTATCGAAGGCCCGGTCGAAAGCATCTTGTAGACTGACGATATCCTGCAAGGGGTTGAAACGGGCGATGTAACGCATCATGTTCCTCCTAATCATTCCGGCTCGGTGGCTCGGTGTTTGTTATGATAAGAACTCGGTATTAGAGGAAGTTATGCGAGATATAAACTCCCGCTTAGCGTTTTATCAGAGCATTATCAAC
The DNA here is from genome assembly GCA_965237765.1 of Phototrophicaceae bacterium. GTDB lineage: Bacteria > Chloroflexota > Anaerolineae > Aggregatilineales > Phototrophicaceae > WTGJ01. The sequence continues at coordinate 122,278 of OZ250157.1, read as the reverse complement.
GCGCAGGAAGACGGCGGCCCAACATGCGCGTAGGCGTTGATATCGGTGGCACATTTACCGATTTGGTGCTCGAAGAAGATGGCCGACTGCACGTTCATAAATTACTCAGCACGCCTAACGACCCCTCGCAAGCGATGCTCACTGGGCTCCAGCAGCTGCTCGGCGACGATTTGGCGGCGCTGCAACGGCTTGCCCATGGATCAACTGTAGCGACGAACGCCATCCTGCAGCGGCGTGGCGCACGTTTCGCCCTAATCACCACGCAGGGCTTTCGTGATCTGCTTTACCTGGGTCGGCAGAACCGTCCGCAATTATACGCCTTGCAACCTCAGTTGCCGCCGCCTTTACTGCCGCGGGAACGCTGCTTTGAAATTCCCGAGCGTCTCGACCATAAAGGCCAGGTTATTGCGCCGCTGGATGAGCGCGCGCTGGATGCCACCCTGGACCAGCTTGAGCGCGAAGGGTTAGAAGCGATCGCCGTCTGCTTCCTCTTCAGCTACGTAAACCCGCAGCACGAACGTCGTGTGCGCGACCGCTTGCTGGAGCGTGGCATCGTCGAGCCCTGGCAAGTGGTGCTCTCTAGCGATGTGCTGCCGGAATTCCGCGAATACGAGCGCGCGAGCACCGTGGCGCTGGAGGCCTTCGTGCGCCCGGTGATGAACCGCTATATCGAGCGCCTGGAAGCTCATTTGCCCACCAATACTGAATTGCGCGTCATGAGATCGGATGGTGGCGTGTCCCGCGCGGCGAGCGTGCGCGAGCAGGCGATCCACACCGCGCTGAGTGGGCCGGCCGCCGGCGTGATTGGCGCCTATCATATCGCGCAATTGGCGGGCTACGAGCGCATCATCACCCTCGATATGGGTGGCACCTCCACCGATGTTTCGCTTTGCGATGGCGAAGTGACCATCCGCCCGCAAGCTGAAATTGACGGCTTGCCGCTGCGCGTGCGGACGCTGGATATCGAGACCATCGGCGCGGGTGGCGGCTCGATCGCGAGGCTGGATGCGGGCGGCGCTTTGCGCGTGGGACCGGAGAGCGCAGGCGCTGATCCCGGACCGATCATCTATGGACATGGCGGGCTACAACCCACCGTCAGCGACGCCAACGCTTTACTCGGTCGCCTCAGTAGTGGTCACTTCCTAGATGGCGCGCTGGAGCTGGATTTGAAGGCAGCGCGGGAGAGATTTGCGGCCTTGGCCGAGCAATTGGGGACGGATATTGCGGGCGCCGCGCGCGGCATCCTGGCGGTAGCCAACGCCAATATCGACCGTGCCTTGCGCCACGTTTCGGTTGCGCGTGGGCATGATCCGCGGGATTTCACGCTGGTCGCCTTCGGCGGCGCCGGCCCCTTGCACGCTTGCGCTGTGGCCGAACGCCTGGAGTTGCCGCGCGTGCTCGTGCCTTCGGCGCCGGGGGTGCTCTGCGCGCTGGGCTTGATCGTCGCTGATGTGTTGCTCGATTATAACCAGTCCGTTTTGCACTATGGTGGACCAGAGAGGGCGCAACAGCTGGCGACGCTGTTGACCGAATTGCGCGAAAGAGCTGCCACGGCCCTGGCCGATGAGCGCCTGGATGCGCCGCCGCAATTCCGCGCTTTCCTAGACGCGCGCTACCAGGGGCAGGCGCACGAACTCCTCATTCCCTATACCGATGAGGTGGAAGAGGCTTTTCACGCTGCGCATATGCGTGCTTATGGCCACGAGCTGCGCGATCGCGCGGTGGAAGTTGTCAATTTGCGCTTGCAAGCGATTGGCGCGGTGGAAAAACCGCTCCTCCCTTATGAGGAACCGGATGAGAGTGCTTCGCCAACTCCGTTCGACAGTCCGTGCGACGCCACGGGCACGACCATCGAAAATTACGCTCGCGAGGATTTGCGGCCCGGCGCGCGCATCGAGGGACCAGCGCTCGTCTCGCAGCTGGATTGCACCAGCTATGTGGCCGCCGGTTGGGCGGCGCGCGTCGATGGGTATCACAACCTCATCTTGGAGCAGCAGCCATGACGGTCGACGGAATCAGCCTCGAAGTCTTCAAGCACCTATTCAGCAGTGTGGCGGAAGAGATGGGCCTGGCATTGCAGCGAGCGAGTTTCAGCCCCAACATCCGTGAGCGGCTAGATTTCAGCTGCGCAGTCTTTGACGAGGCAGGACGAATGGTGGCGCAGGCCGCGCATATCCCTGTACACCTTGGCAGCATGCCGGCATCAGTGGAATATGCGCTGCGGCATTTCGACCAGCTGAAAGCGGGCGATATCGTCATCCTGAACGACCCCTATCACGGCGGCACGCATTTGCCAGATATCACCATGGTTTCGCCGGTCTTCGCCGGCGGTGATCTGCTCTATTTCGTCGCGAGCCGCGCGCACCACGCGGATGTCGGCGGGATGTCACCGGGTTCGCTACCGTTGAGTGTTGAGCTATACCAAGAAGGGCTCATCATCCCGCCGGTGAAATTATGCGACGCTGGCGAATATAACGATGCCTTGTTGGCGCTGATTATAGCGAATAGCCGTGGCCCGAAAGAGCGCTTGGGAGATCTCCAGGCGCAGCTGGCTGCGCAACGGGTGGGTGAACGTCGCTTGCTGGGATTGCTTGCTGCACATGGCCGCGAACGCTTGCGGGAACACGAGAACGCCTTGTTGGATTATTCGCGCCGCCTGACCGAGGCGAGCATAGCTGCCATCCCCGACGGCGTTTATCGTTTTGAGGATGCACTCGAAGGCGATGGCCAGCGTGAATTCCGCATACCCATCGTCGTCACGTTGCGAGTGGATGGACGGCGGATGCTGGTGGATTTTAGCGGCTCGGCGGCGCAAGTAGCGGGAAATGTGAATGCGGTGGAGGCGATTGTCCGTTCGGCGACTTGGTACGCCATCCGCACGCTGGCGGAAGAGGACGTGCCAGTGAACCATGGCTGCTTTCTGCCAGTGGAGGTGAAGACCGAAGCGGGCAGCTTCTTGAACCCGGCCTTCCCGGCGGCGGTCGTTGTGGGAAATACGGAGACCGGACAACGGGTCACGGACGCAGTGCTCGGAGCGTTGGCGCAGGCACTACCGCAGCGAATACCAGCCGCCAGTCTGGGGACGATGAACAATTTCACGGTGGGTGGAGAGTTGGCCAGCGGTGAGCAATATGTCTATTACGAGACGATCGGCGGTGGTCATGGCGCGGGTCCGGGTTGGCCGGGCATCAGCGGCCGCCATTGTCACATGACCAACACGCTCAACACGCCAATTGAGGCGCTGGAATACAGTTACCCGATCCGCGTGCGCCACTATGGTTTGCGGGAAGGCTCCGGTGGGATGGGGCGCTATCAGGGTGGCGAGGGCGTTGTCCGCGAGTATGAATTCCTGAGCGCCGCGACGGCGACCATCAACAGTGAACGTCGCCTGAATGCTCCTTACGGTCTGGCCGGTGGCGGGGAAGGTGGACGGGGTCGCAACCGCGTGATCCAGGCGGGCGAAGAGTTCGAGGTCGGCGGAAAATATACGACGCGGCTGGAAGCAGGCGACCGCGTCATCATCGAGACGCCGGGCGGTGGCGGCTGGGGCGATTTGGTGGATTAACGTGGGTGTGGCTGATGCAGACGCCCGTCAACGCAAAACTGCTGCTGTCGGCGCGTAGAGGCCCGGCCTGGCACTATGGAGAACAGTACCATCATGATCGCGTCTTGTCATAATGGCGAAAGAAGCACTCATCGCCGACGCGGACGGGATACGACATTCGCTAGAGCCCAAACGGCAAAGCCGATGCTTAAATACAGGCGCGTCCTCTTCGCCGTTCATCCCGCGCCGCCATCATCCCAACGCACCCATTCGATATCCGGACGCATTTGTTGCGATGTCCTGACGATATGGATCCAGCTAGCGCCGAGCTTGAGGTATAGCGCGTTGTTTTGCGCGTCGACGAAACGCAATTGCTCCCCGGCGTGGGAACGCAACCAGTGCCCAAAGTAGACTTGGCCATCGCGGAAGAGCAACAGCTCGCCCGCTGGCAGCAGCGAGATACGGTGGCCATAAGATACCGAGCCATTCCAGACATCTTCGACGATATTGCTCAGTTCATGATAAGCATAGACTATGAGCACGTTTTCCACGGCTAGTTGCTCCCCAGTGAGGGAATCGCCATGTTCCTCGCCATCGGTGAAGCGCAGATATTGGCGCAACTCGGCGTCATAAAACCATTCAGCGCTGATGGATAAGTGATGCACTTCCAGGTGTGTGGCTGTGTCATCGGCGCCGGCGGGCGGAAGGGTGCGGAAGGCGGTGCCATTCACCCCTTCAGGGCGCGCTTGTTCGCCCAATGCGGCTGCCCCTTCCCAGATATCCGCTGGCAGGGCGAATAGATTGTGTGGCGCGGGGATATTCCGATCGCGCACGAATTGACGGGTTGCGCCATCGAGGAAAATGCGTCGATAGGGGATGTACCAATAGATGTCATCGCGGACGCCCTGGCTGCCGCCCGAATAGGCGAGGAGCGCGTCATACATGCGCACAATGTCCGTATCTATTAGGCGGGCGCTGCGGACTGAACCTACGCGCTCAGGAGTTTCGCCATAGAAGATGGCTGAGAGGCGCGTCAGCCCTGACTCGACTGTGTGCTCGAAGACGATGTCAGCACTGCCCAGACCCGCTTGCGGACGTACTCCCGCCGGAGCGTTCGATACCTTCACCACCAGCGGCCGGCGGTCAAGTGTGGCAGCGTCGGCGCGCAGGCCCGTGAGCGGGTTTACATCTGTCGGAATCTGATATGGCTCGTACTGGACGATTTCACGGATGGGCGCGCGCGATCTGGATGTAGGCGAGGCATTTGGAACGGTCGCGATAGGTTCGGTGGGCTCTTCGGTCTCGGCCAGGCGCGGAACGATGATGGTTACGTCGTCCTCTTCGCCAGGTGTAGGATCCTGCGCGGCAGTTGGCGCTATCCCAATGCCGCTCATCACGGCGATCAGCGTGAGGATTAAAGTGAATTGTTGGCGCATCGTCCCTCGTTCGCTCATCTTTCGTGCAAATTGACTACATTATAGATTGCAAGACAATCTCTGCAGGGATGCGTGCGCAGATGGACATGTTAGCAAAGCGAGCGTTGATATTCGCGAATGGTGAGTGGCGAGATGGCCCGGCCGCGCGCCAGGCTCTGACGGAATTGGACACCGCCACGGTCATCGCGGCGGATGGTGGCGCGCAGCATGCGGTCGCCCTGGGCTTATCCGTTCACGCGCTCATCGGCGACCTGGATTCAACGCCAATCGCGCTGGTGGAGCAGTTGGCGGTGGCCGGCACGGCCATCATCCGCCACCCTCCCGTAAAAGATGAGACTGATCTCGAGCTGTGCCTTTCCTGGGCGCTTGAGCGGGGTTATCGAAACCTGCGCATATTGGCGGCGCTCGGCGGGCGCGTCGACCAATCTCTGGGTAATGTGTTGTTGCTGGCGGCGCAAGAATTGCGCGATTGCGATGCGGCGATCGTCAGCGGAGATGAGATCTTGCGCGTCCATCACCCGGGGCATCATCAATTCCACGGGGCGCTCAACGAGCGCTTATCGCTCTTGCCACTAACGCACCATGTGCGGAGCATCCGCACGAACGGCTTGCGATACCCACTAATTGACGAAACGCTGCGTATGAGCCGCGGCCGGGGTATCAGCAACGAATTTTGCGCGCCGTATGCCGAAGTGATATTTGCGGCAGGGATGTTGCTCTCCATCCAGAAGATTGGCTCCGTGGAGCGGTCGCTGTGATCGTCATCAAGCGCGATGCTACCGGTCGCGAAGTGACTCGTTATTCTGCCGAGGAAGTGCTGCATCGTGATGATGAGAATCTCTGCTTGCGAGCGCTATTCACGCGGCCGCAGGTGAATGTGGGCAGCATTGTGTTGTATTGCGGTGATATCTTCACCGAATGGTTCTACGCGCGCCGTTGGTATAATGTCTTCCGCGTGCAGGATGGGGTGACCGCTACTTTGAAAGGCTGGTATTGCAATTTCACGCGGCCAGCCGAAATTGACGCGGAGGGTGTGGCGGCAGACGACCTGGAGCTGGATCTGGTCGTAACGCCGGCGCGGGAAATGCAGCTGCTCGACCTGTCGGAATACCTGGCTCTCGAATTGAGCTCGGCTGAGCGGTACGCGGTCGCGGCAGCTTACAGGGAGATCCGCCAACTCGTCGAGGTACGTGAATGCCCCTTCCACGAACCCACATGAGACATGATACCAACGAAAGGTTTGTTTCGGCAAAATGCAAAGTGAAGCGCGCCCGCTCAGTCTAGCCCGCAACCTGAAAATCGGTCTCTTCCACCTTGGTTCGGGCATCACTGACGTGCTGACGACGGGTGTTTGGAACCGCATCATGATCAGCGATCTGGGCTTCAGCGCGACACCTGTCGCCCTCTTGCTCAGCTTGCGCTACTTCCTCATCCCGATTGGCATCTGGTCCGGTGAAATCTCGGATCGGCGCCGCTTCCTGGGGACGCGCCGCCTGTTTTGGATCTGGTCCGGACGGGCCTTGATGCTGTTGGGGATTGCCCTGACGGGTTGGCAGACGGCGGAACTAGCGCGCGCGAATCTGCTCGCTGGCGGTGGCCAAATCAGCAGCGCTGATTGGCTGATCCTGGCGCTCGCATTACTGCTCTTCAGTCTGGGTAGCGCGCTTTCAGGCAGCACCTTCCTCGCTTTACTATACGACCGTGCGCCGCGACGACAGCGCGGCCAGGTAGTAGGTATCGTGTGGGCGTTTTTGCTGATCGGCTTCATGGTCGCCGGCATCATGTTCGGCATCTTGTTGCCGGAAGGCGTAGGGGAGACCCGCAAGCTGACACCATCATCTTTGCGCTCGCTTTTCTTCATCACGACCGGTGTGGTGGCGGCACTTTGGTTCGTTTCGTTGCTTGGTGAAGAGCGCCACAGCCAACCCGACCGCTCAAGCGTCAACACGGCCCTCCGCAAGGGAGAATACCGCGCTGATCTCGCGTTTATCTGGGAACAACAGAGCCTGCGCTACTTCATCGGCTTTCTGATCGTCTCATTCATTTGCGCTTTTATGCAGGATATTGTACTGGAACCCTTCGCTGGCGACGTCTTTACCCAATCGCCGGAACGAACGGCTCGGTTCTCCGCATATTGGGGAGGAACGTCGATTCTGAGCACGGTGGTGGCGTTGATCATGACGCGGCGGGTGGCGCGAATTACGCATCAGGTGCTGGCTGGTTGGGGCACACTGCTGCTGACTGTGGCTCTTGCACTCTTCGGCATTGCAGCTTTCGCGAAGCACGCTGCGCTGTTGACGCCTGGTTTGCTGCTGATGGGTGTTGGATTGGGCGTCTGGAATGTCGGTACTTTGGGACTGATGATGGATTTCAGCCCGCCGGGACGCGCGGGTGCTTTCATGGGAATCTGGACGGTAATCATCACGCTGGCGCGTGGCGGAGGCGTGCTAGCGGGTGGCCTGCTGCGAGATGTCTTGTTGGCCGTGGGGCTACCGCTGGCGGGAGCATACGGCAGTGTATTCTTGTTTGAGGCGCTCGGCTTGGTCGGTTCATTGTTGATTTTGCAGCGAGTGAAGGAACATACCTGGTTGGCGGAGCAACAGGGGGGTCGGGCGCGAATTGGTGTGACTGCGCTAGCTGAGGGTCTCGAAAGTTAACGAGTCGCTCGAACAAGTACCAGGGAAAAGCGCGACGGCCGGCACGTTATCGCGTTCAAGTCTGTGGCGGGCAGTATTGGTCATGCTGCTCGGCTTTTTTGTGAGCGGTGTGCTGGGCATCGCGCGTACGGTGGTCATCGCGGCTCAATTTGGTACCGGCAGCGCAGCCGATGCCTTTGCCGCCGCACAACAATTGCCAGAGTTGATATTCGTGTTGGTTGCGGGCGGCGCGCTGAGCTCCTCCTTTGTGCCGGTTTTCGCGCGATTTCGGCAAAAAGATGAAGCGGCCGCTTGGCGCCTGGCGAGTGCAATTCTGGTGTTGACGGCTGGCGCGGCGCTGACGATGAGCGTTATCGTGATCGCCGTCGCGCCGATATTCGTGCCCATTCTGGAGCGCGGTGCCAGCGCTGAACAACAGCGCTTGACCACCGAGCTGACCCAATGGATGATGCTGACACCGATCATCTTCAGCATCAGTGGGTTGTTGATGAGCGTGTTGCATTCCTACGGGCGCTTCGCTTTGCCGGCGCTGGCGATTGGCATGAACAACCTGGGCTACATTTTCGGTGCGGTTGGGCTGGCGCGCTGGTTGCCGCCCGATGCAGGCATCGGCCAGGTCGGCGACGCCAACATCTTCGGACTGGCGCTGGGCGCGCTATTGAGCGCATTGTTACACCTGGCGGTGCAATTGCCTGGTTTGCGTGGTTTAGGCGCGCGCCTCAGGTTTATCGGCAACTGGCGCGGGGAAGGCGTGGGCGATGTACTGCGCCTGATGGGGCCTCGCATGCTGGGGCTGGCGGTGGTCCGCGTTAATTCCCTGGTGAACGTCGTGCTTACCTCGCATATGGTAGCCGGTAGCCGTGCGGCCCTGACGAACGCGTTTATCTTTGTGTTCTTCGTAATTGGCATCATTGGGCAAAGCGTAGGTACCGCCGTATTCCCGACCCTGGCCGCCACCCATCATGCGGGAGACGTAACCGCTTTTCGCGAGCGGTTGGGGCAAGCGTTGCGGAGTGTGTTGCTCCTGGCAATTCCTGGCATGGTCGGGTTGTGGCTGTTGAGTGAGCCGCTCCTGGCCGTCTTACTGGAGCGCGGCGCTTGGAGCGCTAGCAGTACGGCGGCCACGGCCTGGGCGTTGCGGTTCTTCGCGCTCGGTTTGCCCGCTTTCGTTACCCTGGAAGTGCTCTCCCGCGCGTTTTACGCGCTCGAAGACACGCGCACGCCTGTCTTACTGGGGATCTTGGCGATGCTCGCGAATATTGGGCTGAGTCTCGTGCTCATAGGCCTCGTTGGTGATCCGCACAGCCTCGAGCGCGGACCCTTTGCCGGCCTGGCGCTGGCCAATGCCTCCACGACCACGATTGAGGCACTGGCGCTCGTCTATCTCTTACAGCGGCGCGTGGGCGGGATATGCGGGCAGCCGCTTCTGATGAGCGTGGTGCGGATGGGATTGGCGGCTGCGCTGATGGGGGGCGTTGTGATGGTTGTCCACCAGGCTTTGGCACGAAGCACACCCTGGCTGAGCCTGTCGTTTGCGCTGGTGGCTGGCGCACTCAGCTACTTCGCCGCCGCCGCCCTCTTGCAGTTGGAGGAAGCCCGCGCGCCGCTGGCCGCTCTACGCCGCCGTCTGTCATAAAGCGTTGCTTCAATATGGGCTGTCGTCAGTATCTATATCCAGCGGCAATTCCGGCGGCACCTGCCCAGCAGTAGGTTCTTCTGACGTGGCGCTTTCGAGCACTTCCAGGCGTTGTTCGGCCGCATCGAGCAACGATTGGCAATGCCGCGCCAACTCGCCGCCGCGTTGGTAAAGGGCGATCGCGCGCTCGAGCGGCAAGGAATCCGTTTCCAATTGCGCGAGCGTCTCTTCTAATTGGGCGAAGGCCGCTTCGAATGTCAGGTGCGCGCTATCATCCATAGTCGTCTCATTCCTCATCCGCGATGGCGCGGCGCCGGCCATCATGGAAATGCAAATCCAACACTTCGCCTGTCTGAATCGCGGCGGCCCTGACGACTTGGGCGCCGTCCGCCGCGCGCGTTATGTAGGCATAACCGCGGTTGAGGATGGAGAGCGGGTTGATCGCAGCCAGTCTCTGCTCGCGCCCCCGTGCCCGCTCGCGGTAGATTGCGAGCCGGCGGCGCGCGCTGGTGGTCAATTGCGCCCGCCGGTCATCCACCAATTGCCGGTAATTGCCGATGCGTTGCCGTGGCGAAAGGCGTTGCAGGCCGCGGCCCAGCTCGCGCAACATTCCCGATCGCTGCGCGAGGTAATGCTGCAAACGTTGCGCGAGCGTCGCTTGATGATGGCGCAGTTGATCTCGCAGGGCGGGAGCATCCGGGGTGGCTAACTCAGCGGCGACGGAAGGTGTTGGCGCACGCAAGTCAGCGGCGAAATCGACGAGCGTGAAATCCGTTTCGTGTCCGACACCACTCACGATCGGTACAGGGCTGGCGGCGACTGCTCTCGCCAGCTCCTCGTCATTAAAGGGCCAGAGATCCTCCAGGCTGCCACCGCCACGGCTTAGCAGAATCACTTCCGCGCGGCCATCGGCGATGAGGGCGAGCAGCGCCTGGCGCAATTTTGATGCGGCTGTCGCTCCCTGTACCGGTGACGGGCTAAGGATCAACCGCGCGCAGGGATAACGGCGGCCCAATACCTGGCGTATGTCTTGAAGCGCGGAGGCGTCCGGCGAAGTGACGATGCCGATCGCACGTGGGTAGGGTGGCAGTGGCAATTTACGCTCGGGGTCGAAGAGCCCCTCCGCATCCAGCCGCGCTTTGCTCCCCATAAATTGCTGGTATAGCGCGCCCAGGCCCGCTGGCTGCAGGCTGCTCACATAAAGCTGCAAATCCCCGCGCGCTTCGTAGAGGCTGATGCGTCCATTCACGATGAAGGATGCGCCTTCGTGCGGTTCGTGGGATTGTTGTAAGGCCTGGTTGCGCCAGAGCACGCAGCGCAACTGCGCCTGGCTATCCTTGAGTGTGAAATACCAGTGTCCGGAAGTGGCGCGCGTCGCGTTGGAGATTTCCCCGCGCACCGAGAGCGATTGCAAATCGTAATCTTCTTCCAGGATATCGCGCAGGTAAGTCGTTACCTGCGAAACCGAATAGATTTCCATTTCTCACCGCACTGGTCGCGCTTATCCGCAGAGTATACACTAGCGAAAACAGGATGGAGCGCGGCGATGTCGTTGACGGCGACAGCGACTGACCAACTGGTAACGGAATTGCTGAGCACGAACGCGCGCGGCATGAAGTGGCTGTTGCGGCGATTGGACCGCAAGCGACGTCTCGTCTATTTCCGCAACATGCAGCACAATGGTCGCTGGCAGACGCGCTATTTTCTGCCGACGCTGGGTTATCGCGTCACGCTCGACGAAGAGTTAGACACAAGGCAACAAATACGCGAACGCTTCCGTCGTGCCAGGTATCGTACCGTCGCCGTCAGAATCGAGCCGCTCACTTAGATCGATTACGTTTGTTTCAATTGTGCTAACATTTCGTCGGTGATTGTCGAGCCGAGGATATTGTAACCCGCATCAACGTGCAGTATTTCACCGCTGACCTGACGGCTCAAATCCGAAGAGAGGAAGAGCGCCGCGTCGCCCACGTCGCGTTGGTGGACGAGCGAGCGTAAAGGCGCTGCCTGCTGGGTGAAGCGCAGCATATCGCGAAAGCCAGGGATGCCGGCCGCCGCCAGCGTCTTGATCGCTCCGGCGCTGATAGCGTTGACGCGCACGTTTTGCGCGCCCAATTCGGCGGCCAGGTATTTCGTGATCAGCTCCAGCGCGGCCTTCGCGATGGCCATGGCGTTGTAACGGGGGATGACTTTTTCCGCGGCGTAATAGGTCATGCTGAGGATGCTGCCCCCGTCTGGCATGAGGGGCAATGCGCGGCGTGAGAGGGCGATGAGGGAATAGGCGCTAATATCCAGGCTTTGTTGAAAGCCTACGCGCGAAACGTCGACCATTCGGCCGTCCAGGTCGTCCCGCGGAGCGTAAGCGAGGGAATGCACAAGCGCATCGATGGTCCCGAAGTGTGCGCTCGCCTTGGCGAAAACGGAGTCGATCGCTGTATCATCCGTAACATCGCATGGTTCGGCGAAATCGCAACCGATGCTCTCTGCCAGGGGGAGGACACGCTTGCGCAACGCCTCGCCAGCATAGCTGAGGCCAATGCGCGCGCCTTCTTCGTGCAAACGTTGCGCGATGCCCCAGGCGATGGAATTACGGTTCGCGACTCCAAAAACCAGAGCTGTCTTGCCGTCCATCAAACCCATTGTCGGAATCCTTCCTGTACCTGCCTGAATCTAGCACAAGCCCGTGTCTTTTCGCTAGACAAGGCGCCCATTGTCCAGCATAATTAGCGCAATAATCCGGAGGCGGAGATGACGGATAACGAGCACAAAATCCACGTACTGGTGACCGCTGATTTCTCAGAAGAATTGATGAAACTGTTGCGCGCGGTCTCGCCACGGTTTTCGATACACCAACAATATCGAGACTTACCGGATTCCATCTGGGAACGAGTTGAGGTGCTTTATTCGGCGAACAGCATATATCCTGCGCCGGAGATCGCGCCCAACTTGCGCTGGATCCAATTGAATAGCGCCGGGGCCGATCGAGCCATGCGCCAACCAATATCGCAGCGAGATGACGTAGAAATCACGACGGTGAGCGGCATCCACGCCACGCAAATGGCCGAGTATTGTCTGATGATGATGCTCGCTTTCGCTTACAACCTGCCGATGATGCTGGAACACCAGGCGCGGGCGCATTGGACTAAGGAATCCTGGCGCGATTTTATGCCATTGCCCTTACGTGGTCGCACGCTGGGCATCGTCGGCTACGGCAGCGTGGGGCGGGAGCTCGCCCGTCTGGCAACTTCCTTTGGTATGAACATCCTGGCCAGCAAACGCAATCCAATGCAACCGGCGATTCGTGGCAAATACTACGAAGAAGGGGTGGGTGATTCAGAAGGGGAATTGCCGGAGCGCATCTACCCCGCTGAGGCCGTCGCCGAAATGGCCGGTCTATGTGACTATTTAGTTGTCACCATTCCGATGAGCGAGGCGAATGCGGCGATCATCGATGCCTCCGTTTTCGCGGCTATGAAACCGTCAGCAGTCTTCATCAACGTCGCTCGTGGTGGTGTGGTGGAGGAAATGGCACTGCTCGCTGCTTTACAGGGCGGAGAGATCGCTGGCGCCGCCATGGATGTGTTCACGCTGGAGCCGCTGCCGGCGGATAGTCCTTTTTGGCAATTAAAAAATGTCTTCATCAGCCCCCACGTCTCCGGCAATAGCCCGCTATACAGTGAAAAAGCAGCGGCAATTTTTGCGGAAAACTTGCAACGCTACATAAGTAAGTTGCCGTTGCTCAACCGTATCTCGCGCGAGCGGGGTTATTAGGGCTGCGCTACGGCTGCTCTTCGCGCTTGGCGGGATGCTCGAAGCGCAGATACAACGTGGAATCGCGAAAGCTAGCCTTCAATATTTCCTGCTTCCAGAGCGCGTAGGGCAAGACAATGTTGCGGCGGTAATTGCCCACTCGCACCGTGAGCTCGTCGCGCTTATGCAAAAGATCCAAGTCTTCATGTGCGGCAAATGGCAGGGCAATGGAGAGCGTGCTGCTGCCGTCCTCTGCCGTCAACAGTTGCTGCGGCGGTCGTTCCAAGAAGACGCGCGTAGGGCTCTCATCACCATAGAGTTCGCTCGCCAGCTCGCGCAAGGCGCCCAGACCGGTCACTTCGCTACCGAAGAGCGGTGCGCGCAAGAGTGGAATTTCGCCGAAAGCGTCGCGAATATAGGCGATGTTCGCGCATTGTGCTGCGCGCCAGCTTGCAAAATAGGGATCGGTTACTTCTGGTGGGATGATGCGATTGCAGATGATGGCGTCCGTCGCGTAACCATAAAGGCAGAGGTAGGTGTGCATGCGCTGCGTTTCCTTGATGACCATCGATTCCGGATTGACGACGAGGCGCGTCGAGCTGATGGCCGGGTCACTGAGCAATTCACGCACGCGCTCCAGCGTAGTGAAGAAGGTGTTCGCTTGTTCAATGGCTGCAGCCTGGATTTCCGGGAAATCGTTCCTGGCAAGCAAACGGCCGATGGGTTGCAACCAGCGTTGAGCACCCTGGGCGAGTTGTAGGAGGCGCTCGAACCACCAGCGGGTCACGTCCGGCAGGCTGAGCAGGCGTAAGGTCTCAGCAGTCGGCGCCGCATCAACGATGAGGACATCATAAGCGCCGCTCTCTGCGTGTTGCTGAATCCAGAGCAAATGTGCGATTTCATCGAGGCCTGGCAAAATGGTGATTTCTTCGGCGCGGAGTTCATCGATGCCTTGCTGGCGGAAGAAGGAGGTCATCTGTGCTTGCAGCGCGCCCCAATGCTGCTCGACGGAATAGCGCGCGTCGACCTCCTGTCCCCAAAGGTTGGGCAGCAATTGCTTCGGCGTGGGGCCGAGCTCGACCGCCAGCGAATCGGCAAGGCTATGGGCGCCGTCGGTGCTGAGGACGAGTGTACGGTGACCTTCTTCTGCGCAGCGAATGGCCGTCGCAGCGGAGACGCTGGTCTTGCCCACGCCACCTTTGCCAGAATGCACGAGTATGCGCATATTCACCTCCACTCGGCGTTACGCATGGTAGCTGTTAGGGTAGCACGGTATGCTATTCTGACCGTCGCAGGCGATGAAAGGTTGTGATGGCCCAGCAACGCTGTCCCTGGTGCTGTGGCGATGTGTTGATGGAGCGTTATCACGACGAAGAATGGGGCCTGCCGCTGCGCGATGAGCGCCTCTTGTTTGAGCTGCTCTGCCTGGAAGGGGCGCAGGCTGGTTTATCCTGGCGCACGATTTTACACAAGCGAGAAGGTTACCGTAGCGCCTTTGTCGGCTTTGAGCCGACGCGAGTGGCCGCTTTCGATGAAGCGAAACAGGGCGAATTGCGCCAGGATAGGCGGATCGTCCGCAATCGAGCCAAGATTCGTGCAATTGTGGAAAACGCGCGGGCCTTGCTAGCGTTGCGAGCGGCAGGAGTGGATTTCGCTGCGTTCCTCTGGCAATTTGTGGACGGTGCGCCGCAACAGAATCGCTGGTCGGTTAGCGCCGAGATCCCGACGGAGACGGCGGAATCTCAGGCGATGAGCGCGGCTTTGCGGTCGGTGGGTTTTCGATTCGCTGGCCCGACGATCTGCTACGCTTTTATGCAGGCAAGCGGTATGGTGAACGATCACCTGACCAGTTGCTATCGTTGCGAAGAGATCGCAGCTTTCGCATCATAGGAGAACATCTAAATGGGTAAAATCCGTTGGGGTGTAATGAGTACGGCCAATATCGCTACTTGGCGCGTGATCCCGGCCATGCACAATTCGCGCAATGGAGAGGTGGTGGCAGTCGCCAGCCGAAGGGTAGAGGCGGCGCGCGCCTTCGCCGACCGGAACGGAATCCCGCGTGCGCTTGGCAGTTACGAAGCGCTCATCGAGGATCCAAATGTGGACGCCATCTACATTCCCCTCCCGAATAGTCTGCACGCTGAATGGAGCATACGCTGCGCCGAGGCGGGTAAGCCGACGCTCTGCGAAAAGCCCCTCGCCAGCAACGCCGCCGAAGCGCAGACGATGGTCGATGCTTTCCGCGAGCGCGAAGTCCCCTTCGCAGAAGCCTTCATGTACCGCTTCCATCCGCGTACTAACCGGGTAAAGCAGGTACTGGCTGAAGGCGCTGTTGGCGAATTGCACCTCATCGACGCGGTGTTTTCCTTCGCGATTAAGAGAAAGGTTGATGTGCGGCTCCAAGTGGATATGGCAGGTGGCGCGCTGCGGGATCTCGGCGCCTATTGCGTGAATGTGATGCGCCTGATGACAGGCGAAGAGCCGACGGCCGTACGCGCGCTCGAACATTTCGGCGTGGAGGAATGGGTGGCCGCAGCGTTGCAATTCCCTAGCGGTGTGCTCGGCAATTTTGGATGTGGCATGCGTTCACAGCGCACTCATGCGTATCGTCTCCGGGGTAGTGAAGGTTGTATCGAGGTCCCGGATGGCTTTGGGCCGGAAGGCGATCAGGTGACGGAAATCATCATCAAACGCGGCACAGAGGTGACGAGCATCGAGATACCGCCCGCCGATCAGTACCAGCTGATGGTAGAAGATTTCGCTGATTCGTTGCTCGATAACCGCCCACCGCGCTTCGCACCGGAGGACGCTGTCGCCAACATGGCGGTAGTGGATAGGCTGCGCGCTTCGGCGCAGGAATGACGCGAAACAACCTTGCGATTGGCGCGCGTGGCCATTATGATGACGCGCACTGTAGCACATTGAGCGACGCGCCCCACGCGCGAAGGGCAGGCGATGAAGGTCATCTTGTTGGATTACGTTTATAAACACGGAGTGGCGGGAGAGGTCATCGATGTTGCCGATGGTTACGCGCGCAATTACTTGATCCCGCGCGGCCTGGCGGTTAAGGCGACAGCTGGTGAAATGCGACGCGCGCGTGTTTTGCGTGAACAGGCAACCACCAAACGCGCAGCGCTTGAAAAGCGCATCAACGAGCTGGCCGAATTGATCGATGATGTGGAACTGGTCTTTGGTCGGCGCGCTTCCAGCACAGGCACGCTCTTCGGTTCGGTAACGACACATGAAATTGCCATCGCGTTGCTAGAGAAAACGGGTGCAGATATCAACCGCCGGCGCATCAGTCAACAGAGCCTGCGCGAGACGGGTACCCATCGCGTCCCGGTGCGGCTGGGCAATGATCTGTCGCCCGAGCTGCGCATCACCATCATGAACGAGAATGCTTATGCGGAGCACCTTGAAGCGCGAGCGAATGAGAGTGCAGTTGCGGAAGAAGCACAGGATAGCGCTGAAGCCGAGGCCGAGGCAGAAGTTGCCGCCGCGGTTGCCTTGCTCGACAAAGATAAGCAGGAAGTGAGCAATGTTGACGACGATGGTGCTAAGGGAATCACCGAAAACAGAGGCGTGAGTGAAGCTCAGCCTGTGGAATGATGCGCGAACACGCGTTCACCAATTAGGAAAATGGACTCAGCGGCACTCGGCCGTTTTTTGAGCGAAGCGCGGTTGGCGCGCGAACTGAGCCTCGCTGAAGCCGCGCGCCAAACCCACATCAAACAGGAAATCCTCGTAGCCCTTGAGCAGGGCGAATTCGAGCGCGCCCGAGTATCTCTCTTGCAATTGCGTGGCATGCTTCGAAACTACGCGCGATTTCTGCGGCTGGATCCCAATCAGGTCCTCACCTGGTTTGATGCCGCCCGAGAAGGGGGCGATATATCCCGGCCTACCACTCCGGCGCACCATTTCACCAGCGCAGACCCGCGCAAAAGTAGCCCGCAAGCGAGAGCATCGCGCCGCTGGCGTTGGCTCATAATTACTGTGTTGTTGTTATTGCTCAGCGGCGTGTTGGCATTGCTCGCGCTGGCCATGGCGCGCTTGGGTGATCGCGACGTAGCGCCGCCCTCTATTGCGAGCGCTGGTGCCGGAAGTCCTCCTACTGTCATCGAGCAATCCCTGATACCGTCGCCCACCTCTTTGCTGCTCGCGCCAGCAAAGAGCGTCGCAGATGACCAAGATCTGTCGTCCGAGAACGGCATATCGGTCGTCGTCGATATCACGCAGCGTGGTTGGTTAAACGCAGTCGTTGATGGTGAGACACGTTATGAGGGCCTCGCGCTTATGGGCGATCAATTGGCCTTCGAAGCGGAGGCGGAATTGCGGCTAGAGTCAGCGAACGCGGCAGGTTTGCGCGTCACCTATTTGGGCGAAACGCTTTCGGACCTGGGCGCGCGGGGGCAGCTGATCGTGCTGACGATACAGCACAGTGGCATCGAGAGCGAGCTCGGACCAGGGCTACCGACAATTGCACCTATCACAGAATTGCCGGTGGCTACGGTAACCCCTATTGACCTTGGAGAGGCAAGTGATCCCTCAGTAGCGATTGTTCCCGTCGCACTGACAGTCACCAGCCTTGGCGGCGCGCCCGCGGTGATTACAGAAGTGCCGTTACCTCCAATCCCGCCCAGTCCTACAGCGATAGCAACGAGCATCCCGGCGAGCTTAACACCCACAGCCATCCTGCCGCCGCGGACGCCCATGGGCCTCCCGCCTACAAAGGTGCCATAAAGCGCGGGCAATTATCAAACGCAAATACAACCGAAACAAGACGCGCTATGAATTGCCGCCTGCTGGCGAATTTTGATACGCTGAATTAGCGGCATATGAGTGCTAGGGGAATCGAATCATGATAGGTAAAAAAAATATCATCTTGGCCATCGTTTTGATAGCAATTTTGTTGTTGCCGAGTTTGGCGTTTGCGGAGGAGGAATTGACGGGCTCCTATGGGATCGTCAACACCTCCTATCTAAACCTGCGCAGCGGGGATGGCGTCAAATTCGCCTCGCTCGGGGTTATTAACGGTGGTTCGCAGCTCGAAATCATCGGGCGCAACCTTGATTCCAGCTGGTATCTGGTCAGCGACGGCGAGCTGAGCGGCTGGGTGCGGTCGGCGTATGTGATATTGCGGAGCATGAGCGCACGAGGTTACCCGATTGTAGCGCGGGCGGATTTCGCAGCGCTCGCGCCGAATATCGCGCTGGTGAACAGTGCCTATCTCAACTTGCGCGAAGGCGCGGGGGTAGATTACGAGATCGTGCAAGTCTTATCCGGCGGTACAAGCACGACGCTCATCGGACGTAATGTGGATTGGAGCTGGGTATACGTGGAGCTGGAGGATGGCTCGGTAGGCTGGCTCAATACATCTAACGTCATACTTCGCGGTGCGACGGTGAGCATGACGGCCGAGCGCCTGGAAGATGGCAATTTGGCGAACGTGAATCACGGCATTGTGAATACTTCCTTCCTGAATATGCGCAGTGGCGATGGCATCCACTACGCAGTGGAAGAGATATTGCCCGGCGGTACCCTGCTGTATGTGTTGGGTCAGAATGCTGGCGGCAATTGGCTGTATGCCCGTGTGAGAGATCAAGAAGGTTGGGTTCATTCGAACTATATCGTCTTGCGCGGTGATTACATCGATGCCTATCCGTTGACCGTGGCTGCGCAGAATGCGCCAATGGTTGCGACAATGGCCGTCGTGAATATCCCCTTCTTGAATATTCGTAGTGGGGATCATTTCAACACAGAGGTGCTTGGCGTCCTGCCGGGTGGTTCTGAACTGAACGTGCTGGCCAGCAATGAGAGCGGTAGCTGGTTCATGGTCGAGACGACTGAAGGTCAACTGGGTTGGGTCTCGGCTGCTTTTGTGATCTTGCGCGGCCCCAATCCATCCGTAATCACACTGGGCTAGCAACAGACGGCAAATACCATAGAATTGGGTAAGGAGCCCGTCGATCGACGGGCTCCTTCTTATGGTTGCCGCAGATCAACAATAGCGAGCAGGCGCTCGCAACCATCTTCATAGGGCCGCCGGTCATAATCGCCATACACATCTCGCACTTCCCAACCGCTGATTTGCAGCAAGAGACTCAGCTCGGCTCTCGTGAAATAGCGCAAGCGTTGTTTGGCGACCATTCGTCTGAGGCATCCGGCGGCGGCGATTTCGTCGTAGGTCCAAGTCACATCGAGCAGCTGGGCGCTTAGATCGAGGCGGCTGCGTGAGAATACCTGGATGAGATTTCCGCTATCAGGGTCGATGATATCGCGTTCGTGTTGGAGGGAATCTGGATCTTGGCTGGCGAAAGCCTCGCCAGGGTGGGGTAGGTCGATGATGAGGCGAGCGTGCGGGTGAGCAATTCGACGCAAATGTTGCAGCAAAATGAGTTGCGTTGCCGTTTCATGAAAATGCATCAACATGTTGTAAGAGAGTAAAATCAGAGAGTAGCGTGTGGGGAAAGCATATTGGGTGGCATTTCCGTGGTGGAGTGAAAGGCGCGCTCGCGCCGCGGCAGAGAGCGACCTGGCGCGTTCTTCCGCCAATCCCAACATCGCTGTCTCTAGCTCAATGCCATGCGCTTCGTGCCCAGCCGCAAGGAGTGGGAATAGGATTCGGCCGCTGCCGCAACCGACATCCAGCACAGTGCCGGAGGCCGTTCCCGCCAGCTCCAGGTAGAGCGGAATGTCATCCACCTGGTCGGCATTGAGGGCGTCGTAATAGCGGGCAATGGTGGCGTAATGGCTGGGCATGTGAACCTCTTACTGGACGACGACCACTAGCATAGCGCAGCCGCAGAAGAGCCAAAGTTGCCAGGATCAACCTGACATGCGCTGACATTATTTTGCTACAATGGTGGGAAGGAATTCGGAGCAGAAACGTGACAATCAGCGCGCGACAGCAGCAACGACACTTGCGTGAATTTGCGCTCATCTGGACGCTATTGACTGTCCTAATGGGCGGTGTGACCTTTTTCGCAATTTTTGCCACCTACGGTTTGGTTTTTCCTTCGACCGAAGGAGGCAACACACTGGCTTTGCCTTTCGTCGAACCGGACCTGCCTGTAGCTCCTGCTGAAGATGGTGCCGCGCCGACCGTCGGAATTGCCTCCACCTTACCATCTCCCGGAATTCTCACACCGGAACCGGGCGGTTTACCATTCGCCATAATTGGAGATTTGAGCCAGGGTACCGGCGCCAACCCTGATGCGACCCCCCTTCCTTCCGAGCATGAGCGCTATGATGTTGGCATCCAGGTGCAGATCAGTTACGACAATATGGATACTTGGATGAACGATGTGCGCAACAATTTGCACATGCGTTGGTTCAAGTTACAGGTGCGTTGGGATGAGATAGAACCTGCGCCCGGCCAATACGATTGGACGCAGCTGGATATCGCCATCAAAGAGGCGGCGGATTTCGATGTCAAGATCATGCTCTCGATGGTTACGACTCCGCACTGGGCGCGCGAGCCGGGGATAGATTTGACACGTGATGGCCCACCCGCCGATCCGCAAGATTTCATCAAATTCCTCGTCGCCATGCTCGAGCGCTTCCCCGGCCAGATCCACGCCATTGAAGTCTGGAACGAACAGAATCTGGACCGCGAATGGACCTCCACGCGCGGTATCAACGCTAGCGATTATGTGCGCCTTTTGCAGCTCAGCTATTTCAACATCAAGGCTCGTGACCGTGGCATCATCGTGATCAGCGGCGCGCCGTCGACTTCTGGCGGTTGGACGCAAGATGGGATCATCACAGCTATCGATGATTTCGCCTACTTAGATGCGATGCTGGATGCAGGGATGCTAGATTATACGGATTGCGTTGGCGTGCACCTGAATGGTTACAACCTTGGCCCCAGTGTTCCCCATGACCGGGCCGGCAATGACCCGACGGCCAGTTTCCGCGGACCCTTTGATAACCCGCACCATAGCTGGAGCTTTTATAGCACCGTGCAAGGGTACGCCCAGCGCATCGCCATGAGGGGGAGCGACAAGAAACTTTGCATCACCGAATTTGGCTGGGCGTCGAGCGAGGGTTTGCAGGGAAGCCCGGATAGCCACGCTTTTGCTTTTGACAACAGCCTAATTGAACAGCGTGATTGGATTGTCGAATCGCTAGAGTTGATGGAAGATTGGGGCACAGTCTGGCTGGCCTTCATCTGGAATCTAAACTATGGGCCGCAGGCGGGTTGGAATCCGAATAACGACAATGTCATCTATTCGTTGATCGGCCCCAATTGGCAGCATCGGCCGGCTTATGGCGCCGTTGGGGAGTGGATGAAAGAATTTCGCGAGCGCGCAGGCTATTAGATGCGGCGCGGCGCGGCGCGGTTGAGTCTCACGTTCGCGGCGACGATCATCGCGGTTGGCGCAATCTGGTGGGGGCAGCGTCAAAACCCAATTTCGGAGGACCCGTTCCGCGCTAGCGCCATTCGTGATGCCCCTTTCCCTTCTCTCAGTTACGGCATGCAAGCCTTCCTCTGGTGGGATGATTACGCCGCATCTCTCGCCTTGTATTGGCTGAGTAAGGCCCAGTTCACACACGTGAAACAGGTCTTCGCCTGGCGGGACATCCAGCCAAGGCCGGACGAATGGCATTTTGAGCGTGGGGATGAAATTGTGGAGGAAGCAGCCGAGAAGGGTTTGGGGCTCATCGTTCGCCTTGGAAGCGTTCCGGTTTGGGCGCAACCGCCGCGACAATTGGAATACATCGAAGAAGAAATTGTGGATACGCCGCCTGCCGCAAAGTATTTGCCGGCTTGGGGCGAATATTGCGGCGCCATTGCTAAGCGCTACGCAGGTCAGGTAGCTGGTTACCAGATTTGGAACGAGCCAAACCTCGTGCGCGAATGGGGCGGACGACCGGTCTCGGCGGCGGATTATATTGAGCTGCTACGAGTCTGTAGTGAGGCAATTCGCGAGCAGGATGAGGCGGCCATCATCATCTCCGCAGGCTTGGCCCCGACAGGTACGAATGACCCGGCATTGGCTATCGCAGACGATGTCTATTTCCGTCAGTTATATGCGGGCGATTTTCAACGATATGTGGATGTGGTAGGCGCCCATGCAGTGGGTTTTGCGGCGCCGGAATTCTCGCCTGATGATGCTGAGCAATTTACGAACAGAGGCCGTTGGGCTAGCTTCCGGCGCATCGAAGATTTGCGGCGCATTATGGTAGAGGAAGGTGATTCGGCGCGACAGATGGCCATCCTGGAAATGGGTTGGACGACGGACCCGCGCCCAGAATCACAAATGGCGTGGTTTGCTGTAGACGAGTTGACGCAGGCGGAATACTTGCGCCGCGCCTTCGCTTACGCTGCCGAGAATTGGCGCCCATGGGTGGGGTTGATGTCGCTGATTTATAGCGCCTATCCGGGTTGGACGCCTGATGATGAACAATTCTGGTGGTCGCTGATTCGCTTTATGGGTGATCCGAAAGTGGCGGTTCTGACGCCCGGCTTCTATGCGCTCCAGGATATGCCCAAAGTATGCGACGATGTTGCCTGTCCTTAGCATCACCGCGCATTTGTTGGCGGCGATCGTCTGGGTGGGCACGCTATTCTCATGGGGGATGCTATATACGCCGGCGCTAAAGCGGTTGGAGGGTTATGCATCGGTCGAAGGGCAGCTACGGCGGCGCTTGATGCTGCTACAAAACATCTGCTTTGGCGTGCTGCTACTGACGGGCGTTTACCTGATGACGCAGGACATACATTATACTGGTTGGCTTTCTTTTAACAATCGCTGGTCACAGCTATTGTTGTTGAAGCATATCAGCATAGGCTTTATGATTCTGCTGGTGATTCTGTTGAGTAGTGTCGTGGAACCGTTGCGACGTCAAAGCGTTTTAAGCGAGGAGGTGGTAGCGCTCGAACGATTGCTGCGATGGGAAAGGCGGATACCGAGGGTGCAATTCGTCCTGGCTACGCTCATCTTGGCGCTCAGCGCGGCGCTCGTGTCGCAATAAATGTCCCGTATTTCGCGTGGATCAGCCCTGACCTTGTTGCTGCTACTGATGCTCATGGGCATCTGGTTGCGCAATGCTGAGCGGTTGCGCCGACCCATGGGCCTGCACGATGGTGAAATTACCGACATCCGCATCGTCAAGAGCATCCAACAGGGCGATATCCGCGTTTTCTATGTAATAGACACGGGCATGGGCCGCGAGAGTCTCTATCACGGCCTGGTGGCGCCTATACAGCTTTTCTTTCAGCACCCTACGCTTGGCTATCATCTTGTCGCACTCTGGGCAGCCGCCCTCACGATGGCTTTTCTGTTTGCGTTGGTAAATCGCTTGGGTGGACGCGCTGCGGCACTCTTTGCAGTTGCCGCTTGGGGGTTGGGATTCGTGCCTGTACTGCTCAGCCGCAATATCGGACGCGAGAGTCTGTTGGCGTTACCCGTCCTAGCTACGATGCTCTTATTGACGCGCCGCAAAATATCGCCTGATGCCAGAATGCAGCACAGTGCGCCCAATCGAATCCGCCTCTTCTTTCTGAGTGCCACGGTCGGCTTCAGCCTCTATTTACACCCCAGTGCGTTCAACTTGACGCTGGGATGCGCGCTTTATTTGCTCATCAGCTTCCGTCGCCAAAGGGAGCACATACGAAGTTCTTGGCCCTATTGGCTTTTCGCGCTGGTCATGCTGACGATCATTGCCTTGCCAAACGCCATCTCAACATTCCAGGACCCAACCCTGGCCGGCGTCGCACGTTGGCTGCCAATACAAGCGGGCGACTGGCGCGCCGCGCTGAATTTACCCCAAATCATCACCAATATTGCTGGTTTTTTCCTGCATGGCGCTGAGGATGTAACGATCAACATCCCCGGCCGGCCCCTCTTTGACCCGCTATCGGCGATGCTTACCCTGGTCGGCCTTCTCGTCATGTTGCGCCGCTGGCGCGAACCGAACGCCCGAATACTCCTTCTGATGAGCGCGGTGCTGGCGATCCCGGGGTTGTTAGCTCCAAATGGGCCAGATTTCCTGGCTTTTGCCCCGTTGTTGCCCATCTTGACGATCCTTTTCGGCACAGGCGTAGTAGCTAGCTGGCGTTGGCTCGCGGCGCGGGGTGGGCCGACGATCATTGGGTACATTGCTTCTTCGGCGCTGGTATTAATCCTTTTCTTTATCACGCGGCAGGATCTATTCAGCACCTGGCCAGCCGCGCTCGGGCGAAGTGAGGCCTTCCATCGCACCTTGCAAGTTTTGGCCCGGCATCTTGACACGAGCGCACGCGAGATTCCCTCCGTCGTTTGCGCGGTACCCTCCAGCAGCGCGCCACAACGTCTGAATGATGCCGATATTTTGCAGTTGATGTTGACTGAAAACGACCTACCGATTCGCTTTGCGGATTGCCGTCAGGGTTTGGTGCTCATTGGTGGCGGCGAGCGTCAACAGTACCTGCTCACAGAAACAGATGCGCTTGAAGCGTCGCCCAGCTGGTTTCAGGAATGGTTGGTGGAGCGAGGAGAATTTCGTGAGATAGGCGCTGAGTTGGGCTTCCCACTGACGAAACAGGCTATCCAATTCGATGTGTTCGATCCTCTCGCCACGAAGTTGGGCGGATTCACGACCACGCGGCCTTTGCGTTATCCGCGTGAGCAAGAAAGGACCGTGGCGCCCGCGATACGTTATGGCGGTAACCTGACTTTCCTTGGCTATGAATTCGTGGCAGAGGGCCCCTATGCGCCCGGCAGCAACTTGCCCATCGATTTCTTCTGGCGCGTGGATGGCGGTGTGCCAGAGGACATCCGTATCTACTTGCATCTGGTCTTCAACGAAGCGGATTTGGCGCAAATCACTGCTCAAGCAGATACGGTGAGCGTGGCTCCTGAATCCTTGGAAGCGCGCGATATCTGGGTGCACCGAGTGCAATTATATTTGCCAGAAACTACGCCGCCTGGCGATTATCGCCTCTTACTCGGCGCATATTCCAAGGACACCGGCGACCGTATGCCAGTCTATGATCGTGATGACGGAACGACCGTGCTCGGCGATTATTTGCTCCTACCCGATATCCAGGTGGCAGGAAGGGTAGCTCCTGATGGCTGAGCGCTTGGCGGCGGGAGACTTAGTGGTCGCGCGTGTTTGAGATTGTTTTCCTGGGCACCTCGGCGGCAGCGCCCTCCATCCACCGCAACCTCAGCGCGCACGCAATTCTGGCGGGTGACAAACGGTTCCTTTTGGATTGCGGCGAGGGAACGCAGCGGCAAATTTTGCGCAGCGGTATTGGTTTCAAACGTTTGGATCGAATCTTGCTCACGCATGCGCACCTGGATCACATTCTCGGTCTCGGCGGGCTCGTCTCGACGTTATCGCGCTGGGAGGGCGTCGAGCGGTTGGAGGTTTACGGCGGCCGCCACACCCTGAATCGGGTGGAACGGTTGCTTTTTGGTGTCGTGCTCGATGCGGGCCGGACTCAAATTGACATTCGCCTCATCGATATCGCGCCGGGTGTAATTTGGGAAAGCGCTAAATTTCATATCAGCGCCTTCCCGGCCAAACACCGCGGTCGCGGCAATTTCGGCTATGTCTTCCAGGAGCGGGCGTACCGGCCCTTCCTAGTCCAACGGGCGACGGCGCTTGGAGTGCCGGCCGGGCCAGAGCGACGCCAGCTCGTGCTCGGTGAAAGCATTACGCTTGCTGATGGTCGAAAGGTAGAACCTGATGATGTGCTGGGGCCAACGGAGACAGGTGTGAAGATCGTCTTTAGTGGCGACGGCGAAAGCAGTGACGCGCTTCGCGAGGCGGCGAAGGAGGCAGATTTGCTCGTCAGCGAGGCCACTTTCTTAGAGGAACAAGCAACGGATGCGCGTCAATATGGGCATACTACGGCGCGGCGCGCGGCGCAACTGGCGCTGGATGCGGGCGCCCGTAACCTAATCCTCACGCATATCTCGCGACGCTACCGTGAACGGGATATCCTTGCGGAGGCGCGCGCCATCTTCCCGGAGGCGCGGCTGGCACGGGATTTGGACCATTACATCGTCAAACGAGGCGGCGAGATGAGCCGGAAGATACCAGAAGGGAAAGAAGGCCGATGAACGAAGAAAAACGTGCAGAGATCAATGAATATGTGAATCGGTTATTCGCGCCGGAAGACGAAACCCTACAATGGGTGAAGTCGCAATGTCGTGAGCAGGAACTGCCACCGATCAGCGTGCAGCCGCACGAAGGCCGGCTGTTGCAAATGCTCATGCTACTCATAGGAGCACGGCGGGTCGTCGAAATAGGTACACTTGGCGGCTATAGCGGTATCTGGCTGGCGCGCGCGCTGCCGACCGACGGCCGAATTTATACGCTCGAAATCGACTCCAAACATGCCGCTGTGGCGCGCTCCTCTTTCGAGCGAGCAGGGGTGAGTGAGCGTGTGAAAATCTTGGTCGGTGACGCCAGGGAGAACCTGCAATCGCTGGAAGCCGCCGGGCCGCACGATTTCATCTTCATCGACGCCGATAAGGTGAGTTACCCGCAATATCTCGACTGGTCGATCGCTAACTTGCGGGCGGGCGGGGTCGTTTGCGCACACAACGCGCTACGGCGCGGTGCTGTCATCGAGCCAGAAGGTGAAGACAACCTGGCGCTCGCCGTCTTCAACAATGCCCTGGCCGAAGACGAGCGCCTGGAGAGTCACTTGTTTGCGGTGGGCGACGGGCTCGCGGTAGCGATACGGCGTTAGGTTTCTTTAAGCGCGTAAGCTAGCGCCCAATTCGCGCTCGGCCGCCCGCACGATTTTGCGGTGCACCCGCGCCACTTCCTTATCAGTGAGCGTGCGCCCGTCTGCTTGATAGGTTAGTTTGAAAGCCAGGCTTTTATACCCAACGGGGATGGGCGGACCGGAATAGACATCGAAGCAGCGCAACTCTCGCAAAATGGCGCCACCCGCGTGGGAGATGACCCGCGCCAGATCGTTGTGCGTGGTCCGCACCGGTACGATGAGGGCGATATCTTGCAGCACCGGCGGCGTTGAGGGCAATGCTCGGACGGCGAAGTTGACCTTTGCGGCATTTTGTAAGGCGGCCAGCTTCAATTCAGCCGCGAGAACCGTCACATCCGCCAGCGCGAAATTGCGCGCGACAATTGGATGCAGTTCACCGTAGCTTGCCACGCGATCGCCGGCCAGCCAGATATCCACCGCGCGGCCGGGGTGATATGTGGGCCGCTCGCTGCGTCGTTCTTCCCAACCGGTTACATGCGAATCGGTTAACAGCGCGTGAATGAGCCCTTTCATATCATAGAAATCCAGCATTGAATCATCACTCTCGCCGAGCCATTCACTGCGCGGGCGCAATCCGCATTGCAAGATCGCCAGGATGATTTCCTCGTCAGGCAGCGGTTCATCTGGCCGCGCGCAGAAGACGGGCCCAATTTCGAAGACCTGTTGCGAATCCCGCCAACGCCGATTCTCGGCCAATTGCATCAACATGCCACTCAGGAGCGAACGGCGTAACACGGTCTTATCAGCGGCGATGGGGTTGGTGATACGTACATAGTCCGTGGCAGCGAAAGGGGAAGGCTGCCCAGCGGCGACCAGCGAAGCTTCGCGTTCCGGCGTGGTGAAGCGATAACCGATATTCTCGCGCAGGCCATAGTTCACCAGCAGATCACGCGTCCGTTCTTCCCAGAGGAGTTCGTGATTTGCCCATTGCTCCGGCATTGCGTCCGCCAGGATGGTGCTGGGCAGGCGATCGTAGCCATAGACACGCGCGATTTCTTCCACAAGGTCTGCCTGGCCAATGACCACATCGTCGCTGATATCCAGGCGGTGCGGAGGCACCGTAACCTCTAGCGAATTTTCGTCCAGCTGTTGCGTTTTGAAATGCAAACGCCGCAAGATGGAAGCGATTTCCGCCACGCTGAGCGTGATGCCGAGCAGGCGCTTCACTTCTTGGGCGGTCATTTTCACCGTGATGGTTGGGGCAGAGAGGGGGTATTCATCGATGATGCCATCGGCAATTTGCCCATCGCCACTCTGCCGCATCAGCTCGATGCCGCGTAGCACACCCTGTGTAGCTAGGGCCGGGTGCACACCGCGGCTGAAACGCGCGCCAGCAGCGGTATGCAGCTTCTGCGCGTTCATGGTGCGGCGGGTGTTGATGAAATTCCAGCTCGCCGCTTCGAGGAGTACGTTACGAGTCTCGTCATGGATCGCCGTCGAGGCGCCGCCAATGACACCACCGAGGCCGAGGACACCGGCCGAATCACAAACCAAGATGTGTTTTTCACCCAGTTCCCGCTCTTGCTGATCCAAGGTGGTGAGGCGTTCGTCAGGACTCGGGGTGCGCGTATGGATTTGCGGGATTTCGCCGCCGGCGCGTTCGACGAGCAGGTCATAATCGTAAGCGTGCAGCGGCTGCCCGATTTCCAGCGTGATGTAATTCGTGACGTCCACGATATTGTTGATCGGGCGCTGCCCTACCAACTTGAGACGCCACTGCAACCACCAAGGAGAAGGGCGAACCCGAGTTTCGCGCAGTAAGGCGAAGGTGAAACGCTGGTTGAGCGTTGGTTGCCGAATTTCGAGCTCGACCTGCCCAGCGATGGCGGCGCCTTCCATCTGCGCCTGGTAATCCGGCTCGCGCAGCGGTTGATCGAGTAAGGCAGCGACCTCCCGCGCCACACCGAGGATGCTCAAGCAGCGCGCCAAATTGGGTGTCAGCTCAATATCCAGCTGAATATCGCCCAGGACATCCTGTAGCGATTGTCCGGCGCAATAGCGGCCATCATTTTCGATGAGGAGGATGCCCTCGTGCTCAGCAGAAATGCCCAGCTCGCGCTCGGAACACACCATGCTGTCATTATAAATGCCGCGGATTTTGCGCCCTTTGAGCGTCATGCGGCGTGGTGTGTTGCTATGGCCATCCCAAAGTTCGGCGCCTTGCCCCGCCCAGGCAACCCAGAGCGGCTCTGTGAGTGGACCTTGGCCGGCGTATGCGAAGAGGTTGGGGGCGCCGGTGACACAGCGGATGGGCTCGTCAGCACCAATATCTACAATCGCAACGACCAAGCGATCGGCGTTCGGATGTCTTTCGACTTCGTGCACCGCGCCCAGCAACACCTTCTCACGAGACCAAACGAGGTGATCGGAGGGCGGCTGATGGATACCGACGATTTGTTGTTGTGGAAGACCGATATAGAGTATATGCGCGACTTCCAGCCCGGCTAACGTCAGGCGCTCGGCTAGCGCCTCGGCGGGAATATCGATATCGACGTAATCACGCAGCCATGAAATTGGCGTGAGCATATTTCCTCCGAATTAAAACTGCTCGAGGAAACGGCTGTCGTTCCCCCAGAAATAGCGAATGTCGCGGATATCGTGCTTGAGCATGGTCAGCCGTTCAGGTCCCATACCGAATGCGAAGCCGCTCCATTCGGCGGGGTCATAGCCACCGTTGCGAAGCACGACGGGGTGCACCATCCCGCTACCAGCGACTTCCAGCCAGCCGCTGTGCTTGCAGACGGAGCAACCCACTCCGCCGCATAGGAAGCACTCGACATCCACTTCCATGCTCGGCTCGGTGAAGGGAAAGTAGCTGGCGCGGTAGCGCACGCGCGCTTCGTCGCCAAACATGCGTCGCGCGAATTCGTGGATGGTGCCCTTCAAGTCGCTGAATCGAAGCGCGCGGCCGACTGCGAGGCCTTCCACCTGAGTGAACTGCACTTCCGAACGCGCCGAGATTTGCTCATAGCGGAAGCACATGCCGGGCAGGATGACGCGAATGGGTTTTGTGCCGCCGCCGCTGAGTGCGCGCATGGCGCGGATTTGCCCGGGGGAGGTGTGCGTGCGCAGGATCACGTCATCGCGGTCGGTATAGAAGGAATCCTGCATATCCCGCGCAGGATGGTGGGGCGGAAAGTTCAACATCTCGAAGTTGTGCGCGTCGTCTTCCACCTCCCGCGAGCGGAAGACCTGAAAGCCCATTTCGCTCCAGATTTCGTAGAAATTGCGCAGGGTTTGCGTGGTGGGGTGGATGCCACCGCGTTGCCGCAGCCGCCCGGGTAGCGTGACGTCGATATCGCCATGTTCCAGGTCATGCAAGAGGGCACGCTCTCGGAATAGCTCGGCACGGGCCGAGTGCATTTCGCCCAGCTCACCCTTGATCGCGTTGGCGCGCCTGCCGAAGGCTGGCCGTTCGCTCGCGTCGAGTTGGCTGGTCTCGCGGATGACGGCGGTTAACGCGCCGCGCCGTCCGATATAAGCGATTTCCCAGGCGTGTAGGCTTTCGTCGTCATGAGTTTCCGCGAGGTCCCGAATTGCCCGCTCTCGTATGGATTCCAACTCGTGTTGCATGTCCGTCCCTTTATCGCTGCCGACAAGCAAAACCCGCCCCCGATCGATCCAGGGACGGGAGTGAAGGCTCACTCGCGCGGTACCACCCTGCTTCCCGGAGATCCTCCGAGCACTCGCTGCCCGTTAGCGCCGGGCCTACGGATGGACTACTGGGATGCGATGGCGCAACCGTTCCCCCATCGGCTCGGGAGGGAATTCTACCACTCGCAACGGACGGGGCTCGCAGTCAAAGGCGCCCGTTTCTCTGACGTTACGAGGCGCGAGTGGAAACTCGCGCAAGGCGGACTGTCTCCTTCATCGCCATGTGCGGCAGTATGCAGCGAAATAGGCGGTATTGCAAGGGTATGGCGCTGCCACTTGCGCTATTATTTGGGCATTGGGAGAGTTCGGAGTTCATGTTGGCTGTCAGTTGGGTGCTGGAACGGCGCGTCTTGCTGCTGAACGGGGGCAATTGGGAGCCGCTCATCGTCATTTCCTTGCCGCGCGCGTTGAACCTATTGTTGGAAGGTAAGGCAGTAATTGTGGAGGAGACGGGCGAGGTGCTGCGTAGCGTATCTCGCCATTTCCCCGTACCTTCGGTGATCGCCTTGCAACGCTTCGTGAACGTGCCGCGTCGCCGCGCGCATTGGTGCAGAAAGAGCGTGCTGGAACGCGATGGGCATCGTTGCATCTATTGTGGCATCCGCCTGGGCGAACTGTACCTGCAACGGCCAATGAACAAGGCTGACTTCACGATCGACCATATCGTGCCGCGTTCTCGTGGCGGTAGCGATGTCTGGACGAATACAGCCTGTGCCTGTTTTCGTTGCAATCACCGTAAAGGGGGCAAGATGCCGCATGAAGCCGGCATGCGCTTGCTCTGGGAACCGAAACGGCCGCGTACCTCTTACCTGGTTATCGCCTATGGCAGCGGACCGTCGGTCTGGCGACGATATATCGAGCTGTAACACATATACGGCATTACAGTTTCTTAACATCGGATCGAATTGCTTGCCTAATCTGGTCATATCCCGCACTATAGGTTCGTAAAGTTTGGATTGCGTTAAGATTTCACAAACGCGCAGTCTGGTCATAAGAGCGCAGAAGGCAAAGGGGTAGCGATGTACACCGAAAACGCTTTGCTCTTCCCAGAAGACGCGATCCCACTCTTGGAAGACAAACGTGGTTGGCAGTGGCAACAGCTCGTGCAGCGCGTCGAAGATTTGCCTGCGCAGCACGAAGAACGATTGGCGTTCATGCTCTTCATGATGCGCATGAATGGTTGTATGGATTGTGAGACCGATTGCTACCGGGCAATGCGCGGTTGCCACGCCTGCAGCTTGCAAACCCTGCGGCGTTATAAGGGTAGCGACGACGACTTGCTTGCTGGTTTCGAGAACGCGCTGACGGATGTCCGCGAATACGCGCAAGTCGATCCGCGTAAGCGCTTGTGCCGCGAGCGCCCGCCATTCCAGCATGCGTTGCCGCTCGCGCTATCGTCGCAAGCCAGCCCGGCGCCAGGAGACATCGCCCTCGCCAGCATAACTTAGCGAGGCCGCTGTGCCCTACTTCCTATAGACGCATCTCGCTCGCTATAATGGCCGCTGCCCTTTCATCAGGTAGAGGGTCGTTTGCCCCACAAATCGCTTCGCCTCGTGCTATTCATCTTCTGCAGCTGGATGAGTGTTGCCTGTGGGCAGACGAGCGATAGTACAGAGGCGTTGCCGCTTGTCGCCACGATGAGCGCGCCAATGAACACGGCGATACCCACACTACCGCCCGCTCCAGTGGAAACCGCGCCGCTCCTATTTTGGCTGCCAGTTTCCCTCACCGCGTCACAAGACGAGGTGGCCGGCGAAATATTCGAACAAAGCATACGAGATTTTGAGAATTCGGGGCCAGGCGCTCTCGTTGATTGGCGCATCAAAGCGGCCGAAGGGGAGGGGGGAATCTTTTCCACGTTGCGCAACGCAAGCGAAGTCGCGCCCGCCGCAATTCCGGATGTGATGCTATTGCGACGTGAGGAATTGCTCTTAGCGGCGCAAACAGGCATAATCCACGCCTGGCCGGATGCGCCACCAGAGTTCCTCGCCGATATTCCTCCAGCCGCATTGGCCGGCGGTGAGTTGAACGGCGTTCGTTACGGTTTGCCCTATGGCCTGATCCTCACTCACCTTGTATATGACACTGAGAAGATACAAGTGGGGACTGTTGATTTCAGCTATGCGGCTATTTTGGAGCGCGGCCAGTCCATTGCTCTGCCGCTTGAGGAAAGCGTGCCGATTCGCGAATTGCTGGTCGCTCAATATGCAGCAGCGCGGGAAATAGTGGACGCTGATCTCGCACAGCCTTACCAACCGGCGGCGCTTGAGGAGCTATTCGCCTTCTACGAATTCGCCTTTTCGTTGGGAATCGTCGTGTCGCTGGCGGATGGTGAGCCGGGCGCGTCGGCCTGGCTAACAACTTCCGACGAATATTTGCGCCGCCGCGCCGATGGTGACACACTCGGCTTCGCGCCAATACCCAGCAGCCAAGGAGCTGAATTGGCCCTGGTGGATGCCTGGTATTGGGTCCTGCCAAATGCGGAGATGGAACGGCAACAAATCGCGCGCGCATTCGCGCTCTGGATGTTGGACGCAGCGCGACAGAGCACCTACCTTCACGCGGTCGCGGCTCTCCCAGCAAGGCAATCGGCACTGACCGCCGAAGCTACAGGTGATTATGAGCGCTTTGCGCTGGCTGCATTGTCTCGCGCACCTCAGGCAGAAAGCGTTGACGACGCGTTGGCCGCGCTGATCCTCCGCAATTTCGTTGCCCTTGCGCAGGGCGAGGTCAACACCGAAGCTGCGCTGGCCGCCACCGCCGCACAATACGAACCGCAACCATGAGTCAACTCACGAGGATGCCATGACTGATTTGCTCAAACATTTCCGGACACAACGAACGGCCATGCTTACGCAGATGGAACAGCTCGTCGCTTTCGAGACTTTCACGCAGGAGAAAGCCCATGTTGACCGGATGACAGCGCATATGGCAGAAACGTTGGCGACTATGGGCGCAGATGTCCGCGAATATCCGCATAAGATCGTAGGCGATCGCCTGCTGGTGCGTTGGAACGCTGGGACGCCCGGCAAGCCGCTGCTCTTTCTCATGCATAGCGATACGGTCTGGCGGGCTGGTACGCTGGCTGAGCGGCCGCCACGTGTTGAAGATGGAAAGTATTTCGCGCCAGGGGCGGTCGATATGAAGGGCGGCATCACCGTCGCGCTCAGCGCCATCCGTGGTCTACAAGAACTAGGTCTCCTCCCAGAACGGCCAATCCTGTTCCTGATGACGACCGATGAGGAGATAGGGAGTCCGCATTCCGAAGACCTCATCGTAGAAGTCGCGCGTGACTGTGGCTTGGTGCTGGTGATGGAGCCGGCTTTGCCCAACGAAGCGCTGAAGACAGCGCGCAAAGGCGTCGGCACGTACACAGTTGAAGTGAAAGGCTTGCCTTCCCACGCTGGCAACGCGCCCGAGCAGGGCATCAATGCCGTCGTCGAACTGGCGCGACAGATCCTAGCAATTGATTCATTCAATGATTTGCGGCGGGGCACCAGCGTCTCGGTCGATATGTGCGAAGGGGGGATCGCGGTCAATGTCATCGCGCCACACGCGAGCGCGCAGGTGGATGTGCGTACGGTGACGACCGCTGCCTGGGATACCACGCGCGAGAAGATGATGTCCCTGCAGCCACAGATGCCCGGCGCCGAGGTGAAGGTCATCAACAATTCCGCGCGCGCGCCGCTAGAGCGATCAGCGGCTGTTGTCGAGCAGGTACAGCGGATCGCCGGCGCACACGGCTTGACGATCCGCGAGGGCAGCAGCGGCGGCGGTTCTGACGGCAACATAACGGCCGCGTTGGGAATCCCGACCTTGGATGGTTGTGGGCCGCAGGGCGATGGCCTGCATGCGCTACATGAACATGTCGTCATCGATAGCCTGCCAAGGCGGGCGGCTTTGATGGCGGCAATACTCTGTGATTGGTGTTGCGAAGCGTGAGCTAGAGAGCGGCCTGGCGGCGCGCTTCAAAAAGGAGCACGGCCGCCGCCGCCGCTACGTTCAGCGAGTCGGTCTCGTTCGCCAGAGGGATGCGCAGACGTTCTGTCGCAAGCCGGCGGGCAGTAGTGCTGGGGCCATGTGCTTCGTTGCTGACAATGAGCGCCCAGGGCAAGCGCGCCCAATCGAGCGTGGAGTAATCTGCGCCAGCAGACGAATCGGCCAGGTAAATCCGCTGCTCACCACTTGCGGCGGCGATTTCCTCCCAGTTGAGGCGGCGAAGCGGGATGCGGAAATGCGCGCCCGCTGCGGCTCGTACCGCCTTTGGATTGAAGGAGTCTGCGCATTCGGGGGCGAGCAAGACGATGTCCACCCCGGCGCCGACTGCAGTTCGCAGGATTGCGCCCAGGTTGCCCGGCTCGCGGACCGCATCCAGGATCAGGGCGCGCTCGATCTTCTTGGGTGGGGGGAGTTGCGGCTCAGGGAAGACCGCGAGGATGCCTGCTGGCGTTTCGACATCAGATAGTCGCGCCAGCAGGGTGGGGTTGATCAGCAGGCAGCGGACATTAGTTTCGCGCAATGCGGCCAGTGTTGGCCCGGAATATTCGGGGTGATGGAGGACGTACGTTGGTTGGTGTCCGCTGGCGAGCGCGGTGTCGATGAGTCGTTCCCCTTCGAGCGCCAGCAAACCAGCTTGAGCCCGCGCGCGCGCCGAAGACAGTAGGGCGCGCGCTTGGCGGACGTATTGGTTTCGCGAACTTTGTATGACGGTTGCGAGCTCTGTTCGCCCGCGTTCGCTGCTTATGCTTGGGCCTGTTGTTCCGCGCTCAGCGCTGCCAGTTGGGCAAAGGCTTCCGCATCGCGCACCGCCAACTCAGCGAGCGACTTGCGGTCCAGCTCGACGGAAGCGCGCTTGAGGCCATGGATGAAGCGGTTGTAACTGAGGCCGTGTTGGCGCGAGGCTGCGTTGATGCGCGTGATCCAAAGGCGGCGCATATCCCGCCGCCGCGCGCGCCGATCGCGATAGGAATAGAAGAGGCTCTTGAGCATCGCCTCGTTGGAGCGCTTGAAGAGTCGCCCGCGCGTGCCCCATTGCCCCCGGACCAGTTTGATGATCTTTTTATGACGGCGGCGGCGAACGATGCCGGTGCTGCTGCGTGTCATGTATGGCTCCTAGCATGCGCCTCAGGAAGGCGGATTGGCTTTGTATTTCTTCAAATAGGGTGCGAGGCGACGGACACGTTTCGCATCTTTATTGTTCTCGACTTCGAGCATTTTGCCTAGCTTGGCTTTGACGCGGCTGGAAGTGCGGCGGCGAAAATGGCTCTTACCGCCTTTGGTGCGCAAGACTTTGCCACTGCCTGTTACGCGGAAGCGCTTCGCGGTCGCTTTATGCGTTTTCAGCTTGTATTTTTTCGCCACGGTGAATTCTAGTTCGCCTCGTTGCTCGTGTGTTCTGGAGGTTCGTTGAGAGGTGTGAGGAGCATATTCATCGTGCGTCCTTCCATATTGGGCATTTGCTCGATGCTTCCCACGTCTTTCAATTCTTCGGCAATCTTCTTCATCCGCTCTTGCCCAATTTCCGGAAAGCTCCGTTCGCGCCCACGGAATAGGATGGTCACCTTTACTTTCTTACCTTCGTTTAGCCAGCGGCGCGCTTCTTTGACCTTGAAGCCGAGGTGGTAGCCATCCGTTTTGGGTCGCAAGCGAACACCCTTGACTTCCACCATTTTCTGCAGTTTGCGTGCGCGGCGCTCGCGACGGCGTTTTTCGTAGATGAACTTGCCATAGTCCATCACTCGACACACCGGCGGATCAGCATTTGGTGAAACCTCGACCAAATCCAAATCTCGTCGGCTGGCCATCTCAATTGCTTCGTCAAGCAAGAAGACACCGAGGTTTCCTTCGCTTTCCGAGATGATGCGCACTTCGTAAGCGCGGATATCCTGATTGATACGATATTCCGAACTGGCTATCAGGTTCTCCTCATATTTACTGTTTCTTGAGCGGCAGTGTAGCACGCAAGATGGAGCGCGTCAACCGCTCTCGATAGTTTTCCCCCGTTGCGCGAAACGCACGCGCGCCACCCGCAAACCATCCATCGCGGCTACACTAACCTCGTAATTTCCATAACGGATGCGGTCTTCGGCGCGCGGGATGCGCTGTAATGCCTCGGCAATATAACCGCCAATAGTGTGTGATTCAATTTCGCTCGGCGGTGGCCCAAAATGCTGCTCGATTTCGCTCATGCTCACGCCGCCATCCACCCAGATTTCATCACCCTGACGTCGGAAGGATGGCGTTTCGTGATCAAATTCATCCTGCATTTCGCCGACCAGTTCCTCGAGAATGTCTTCGAGGGTAGCGACGCCGGCGGTACCGCCAAATTCGTCTAGCACAACGGCGAAGTGTTTCTTCTCGCGTTGCATCTGTTGTAGGACGGAGCTGATGGGAGCGCTGGTCGGTAAATATAGGGGCTGGCGCAAAAAGGAAGCCAGCTCAAATTCGCCATCCCCATTCCCCTCACGTGCGAGGATATCGAATAGGTCTTTCAGGTGCAAGATGCCGAGCACATCATCGATGGTTTCGCCATAGATCACATAGCGCGAATGGCTGTGTTGTGGCAAGCGATGCAGCAATTCTTCGCGTGAGATGTGAAGTGGGAAGGCTACCACATCGACGCGCGGTTGCATGATGTCTTCGAGTGGGATATCGCGGAAGTTGAAAGCGCGCATCAGCAGCTGTTCTTCTTTGTGCTGCAGCACGCCCGCCTCGTGGCTGGCATGGATGAGCATGGCGAGCTCTTGAGGCGAATGCACGCGCGTTTCTTCTGAGGCCGGCGCAAAGCCGATGAGCCGCAACATCGAATTGCCGATATGGTTCATCACCCAGATGATCGGAAAAAAGAGTGTGTGGAAAACGCGAGTCAGCGGCGCAACTAGGACGGAGGTGTCTTCCGGTTGTTGCAAGGCGATGGATTTTGGCGCCAGCTCGCCAAAAACGATATGCAGCGTCGTGACGATGGCAAAGGCGACCGGGAGGGCAAGCGTGTGGCTGAGCGAAGCGGCGCTTTCCGGCGACAGTATCAGCGCGAATATGTCTTCGATCAGGTGCCCCATGGCGTCTTCGCCAATCCAGCCGAGACCCAGGCTCGCCAGGGTGATGCCCAGTTGGGTGGCGGCGATATAGCTATCGAGGTGTTGGATGGCGTGTCGAGCGGAAGCAGCGCCAAAGTGACCCGCGGCGGCGAGTTGGTCGATGCGCGTGCGACGCGCGCCAACCAACGAGAATTCCGCCGCCACAAAAAAAGCGTTCAGCAGCACCAATCCTACGACGGCGAGCAAGCCGAGGATGGTGTTCATTCGCCGGCGAGCTGGCTCAGCATCTGCTCGTTGCTTGTGGCAAATTGAAGGAGCTGGCGGTCGCTTTCAGGGATGTAGGCGCTGATCATGAGCGGTTGCAGGAGAGGTTGCCAGAAGGCGCTATGGCAAACAAAGGGACGGCGCGGGATTTCTCCTACGCGCATCCATTCCAGTGTGGACGCGATTTCATGCAGGGTGCCGTAACCACCGGAGCAGACGACATAACCATCGGCTTCGTGGATTAGGTGGCGAACCCGCTCGTCTAGGGTGGGATAAGTGATATGCTCACTCAAATAGATATTAGGCGCGCGCGCGCCGATGCCTTCAAGTTGCTGGCAGGTAACGCCGACGACGTATCCGCCCGCTTCGGCAGCCCCCTGGCTAACGGCGGCCATCACGCCGGCATAACCGCCGTTCATCACCGTGTAGCCCGCGCTTGCCAGGCTAGCGCCAATGGAGCGCGCGTGTTCGTAGTCCACGCTGCCCGCTGACGGGAATGACGATCCGAAGACGCTGATGAATGGCTGTTGTTTGCTTTTGGCTCTCATGCTAATCACGATTCAGGGAGCGGAGAGGGCGGGATTCGAACCCGCGGTACCCGGAAGGGTACACCTGTTTTCGAGACAGGCCCGATCAACCACTCTGGCACCTCTCCAGGGGCGAATTGCCATCACCCGCTTACGCATCATAAGTGGGAGAAGGGCCGCTGGCAAGACGAGATGAGGTGCTCATTTTTCGCGGTCAGTTCGTAGCTCACGGAAGAATTCGCGCAATAACACCGCGGCCTCTTCGGCGAGGAGGCCGTGCTCGACGATGACACGGTGGTTGAGTGATGGATGTTGCAACAGATCGAGCACGCTACCAGCGGCACCGGCTTTCGGATCGGTGGCTGCATAGACCAGGCGCGGCAGACGGGCGAGCACCATTGCGCCGGCGCACATCGCACAGGGTTCCAATGTGCTGTAGAGCGAAACTCCATCCAGCCGCCAGCTCCCTATAGCCGCCGCTGCGCTGCGCAACGCGAGTAACTCTGCGTGCGCGCAGGGGTCCTGGTCGGCTTCACGGCGATTGCGCCCGCGAGCAATGACGGCGCCAGCTTGGACGACGACGGCGCCTACCGGCACGTCACGGCTGGCGACGCAGGCCCGCGCTTCCGCCAAGGCGAGGCGCATATAGTGGATGTCCTGCTCGCGCATTAAACCGCGTTCAGTCGAAAAGACTGAGTTGGGGTGATTCGGGTACGTCGTCTTCTGCTTCATCGTGGAGAGTCAAATCATCGTCTGGTTCGTCGGCGTCGTCCGCCACTGGGTCGATTTCATCCATTTCATCGCGCGTTTTGGAATTGATGGGCTGATCATCAGTGACGCTGGCGGCATGAGCAGCGCTTGCTCGAGTTTCTGCCCGGATTTCTGCCAGATTCGGCGCAGAATGAGCAATTTCTGCTGGCGCACCTTGAATGGCGGCCATGCGCAATTCCTCCAACTCCGTTTCGCTGAAATCCAGCTGCGTGAGCACCCGCAACAAGCTGCGCTCGTTTTGTGTTTCGCCCTGTTGGACAACTCGTTGGTACTGCGCGCGCAGACACGAGCGCCATTCCTCGGCGAAGACTTCCGGCCTATCAGTCATCGCGCGGGTCTAACAAGTAGGCGGCGATGAGGCGAGCCGTATCCACTAGGGCGTCGAGGTGGCTACGCTCATAGCCGTGTGAGCTGGCGACGCCCGGCCCAATGAGCGCCACGCGGCCGCTGCCACCCGCCCGCCAATAGGCGCTGCCATCGGAAGAATAAAAGGTGTAAATGTCGTTGATGAGCGCAATATCGTTATCGCTGGCAACGCGACGCAGCTTGTTGTTGAGGTCGAAATGGTAGGGCCCGCTAGCGTCTTTCACGCATAACGAAACGTGATGCTCGTCAGACGCCTGTCCCTCGCCGATTGCGGCCATATCCAGGCTGACCAGCTCGGCCAGGTTGTCAGGCAGGCCAGCGGAGCCGCCATGGCCGAATTCCTCGTAGTTGCTGATGTGGATATAGGAATTTTGCGCTGGTATCAAACCGGCCTCGTGAAGGGCGCAAATTGCGGCGTAAAGCGTGGCTACGCAAGCTTTGTCATCCAGGAAGCGTGAACGAATGTAACCCGTTTCCAGGATCTCCACGCGCGGATCCACAAACACGAAATCGCCGACCTCGATGCCCAGCGCGCGCGTTTCGTCTGCGCTCCTCGTGCGCGCGTCGAGGCGAACTTCCATTGTTTCTTCGTTTCGAGCAGTGCTTTGCGCTTCACGGTTCACGTGAGTACTTGGATTTTCCAAGATGAGCGTGCCGCGCTGCCGCTGGTCGTCCTGCGTGCGGACAGTTACGTTTTCATTCTCGGCGCCTGGCCAACTGATGCCGCCCAATCGCGCCAATTTCAAGCGGCCATTGTTCTTGATTTGGCGCACGAGGAAACCCAGTGTGTCGGTATGCGCAGTCAAAGCGCGCGGCGCCGCGTTTTCGACCCCCGGCCAGAAATAAGAGAGTGTGCCCTTGGGCAATTCGTTCAAGCGCAGCGCGGGGAATTCGACGAAGGCGCGGCGCACGTATTCGTTGCTCTCCCGGTGGTAGCCGGTGGGGCTGGGCGTGGAGAGCAACCCTACCAGGAAATCCATCATGCGGTCGTTATCGATGTTCCACATCTGCGCCTACTTTCGCCAGGAAGTGACCAATGTTAACAGCTCCTCACCGTATTCCGCCAGTCGCCAAGGTCCGATGCCGGGAATGCCAGCGAGTTCGGTAGTTTCGCTGGGTAAGCGCTCGGCGATGGCCAGGAGTGAGGTCTTCATCATGATTATATCGGCATCCACACCGCGGCGCGCGGCGCGCGCTTTGCGCCAACTGAGCAAGTGAGCCAAGCGCTCACGCGTTGCGTCATCAAGGCGCGGACGGTCGGGACGTTGGGGCGGTCGCGCCGATAGGCCGGCAACGACTGCTTGCACGATACGTTCGCCGCTACGCCGCCGGAGCTGCGAGGACAGTCCAACGATATTGCGCAAATCTGACGCCCGATTGGGCGCCTGTTGGGCCAGCCCAATGAGTGCCTCTTTGCCCATGATTTTGAACGGCGGCCGGTCTTTTTCGCGCGCCAACTCTTCCCGCAGCAGGTAACATTCTCGCAGGACGGCGCGCTCCCGCGATGACAGTTTGGCCGCTTTGGCGATCGACCAATAACCTTCTGGGTCGAAGCGGTGAACAGCGGGCGAGGTTTGCGTGTGCGCGGCAAAAAGCTCCAGTGCCTCGTCGCGATTCCCGCGCTCGTGCAACCTCTTGGCGAAGCAATCACGCAGGGCGGGCAAATAGTGCGTATCTTGTTGGGCGTAACGCAGGCTGCTTGGGGGCAGCGGCCGCTTTGCCCAATTATCTTTCTGATGCGCTTTGTTGCTGCGGATACCGAAGTGTTCTGCCAACAGGTTCGACAGGCCGACTTTGCGAATGCCCAAGATGCGTGCGGCCGTCATCGTATCGAACAGATTGACGAAGGCAAAGCCGAAATCACGTTTCATCGTCATGATATCGTATTCAGCGGCGTGGAAGATCAGCTCGATTTTGGGGTCGGCAAAGATCGCGCCGAGCGCGCTGATTTTGGGGCAGCGCAAAGGGTCGACGATGTAATCGGCCCGGCGTGTGGATAGCTGGATGAGGCAGACGCGCTCCTGATAGGCGTGCAGGCTATTGGATTCGGTATCGACAGCCAACATTTCCTCGCCGGCGATTTCCGCCAACATTTGCCGCAAATCGGCCATGTTATCGATATAAATCGCTAGCGGAAAATGGCTGTTCTGTCCGTTGTTCATAACCAGCGGCGGTGGCGGAAAATCCAGAACATCGCCAGCGCGATCAGAATCATCAGCGCTGCAATCACCGCAAAGGCGTCCGGGCTGCGCTCGAAGGGGAGCGTTACGTTCATGCCCCATATGCTGGAGACGAGGGTCGTCGGTAGCAGGACGACCGAGATCACAGTAAGGATCTGCACGACCTCGTTCGTGCGATGCGTGACGAGGCGGTCGGCCGTTTCAGATAGGCTGGCGATCACTTCCGCGTTTTCATCGAGGATATCCAGCGCCTTATAGAGGTGGTCAGCGATATCCCCGTAGTACTCATCCATGTCGTCATGGAGCAGGGGATGTTCGCTGCTCTCCAGCTCCTCGACAACAGG
Source organism: Phototrophicaceae bacterium (assembly GCA_965237765.1). Taxonomy (GTDB): domain Bacteria; phylum Chloroflexota; class Anaerolineae; order Aggregatilineales; family Phototrophicaceae; genus WTGJ01. The sequence continues at coordinate 80,383 of OZ250157.1, read as the reverse complement.
TATCTGATGGCGGATGATGCGGCGCAGGGCGATGATATCACGACGGACTTCGGCGATATCGCGGATGATGCGGCGCGCTTCGTCGGTGAAGACGGAATCCTCCAGGCGGTCGACGTTCTGGTCCACTTTGCGCAGGATGGGGAAGCAGTAATCCACCAAACGGTCGATGATGGTATAGAAGATGTAGCCCGTGCCGCGGCCGAGTCGTTCGTTGAGTAGGGCTTCATCCGACTGGCATTCGGCGAAGATATGGCGCAACGGCTTTAGCGAATTGTCGCGCATGCTGACAACGAAGCCGCGTCCGAGGATCAAGTTGATTTCTGCCGCGCGCGAAATGCGGTTGGCGTGATCCCACACTGGAAATTGCAATACGACGAAGAGATATTGCTCGTCCGTATCTACTTTGGGCCGCTCGACGTGGCTCAACACATCTTCGAGGTTGAGGGGGTGGATATAAGGAAAGCGCGCGCGCAAGGCGGAGACGTCCTCCGCGCTGGGCTGGGGAATATTGAGCCAGGTGTGCGAGCCGAGTCGCAATTCGTGGATGGTCATTGGTACCTAGTATGGGGCATGGCGGCGCGGCTGGCAACATCAATTTGGCGGCGTCGCCGCTTTGACAGACCATTCCGATTGTGATATGTTTCGCTATTGGCAAACCACGGCGCGATGATTAGTATGCTGGCTGGATTGTCGCGATTGCAGAGAGGCAGGAGGCGCGCATGGCATCTGTCCGTGCGGTAGAGGCGGGAGCACCGACAACCAACGCCAGCGCCAATGAAGTAACGGTCAACACACCCAGTAGACGCGAGTTCCTCTATTATATTTGGGGCGCGTCGATGCTGATGATCCTCGGCCAGAGCAGCGTTGGCATCATCTGGTTCATGTGGCCGCTCTTCAAAGAAGGCGAATTTGGTGGAGTTTTCAAGTTTGATAACACGGTCCTCCCGGCGGCTGGTGACCCACCAAATTCCTTCCCGGCCGGGCGCTTCCATATCACGCAACCGGATAATGGCCTACTGGCGCTTTACAGTGTCTGCACGCACTTGGGCTGTTTGCCCAAATGGCAGGGCGCGCGTGGCCGCTTCGAATGCCCATGCCACGGCTCCAAATACGAGCTGGACGGCACCTGGATCGAAGGCCCCGCCCCCCGCAGCCTGGACCGCTTAGAAATAACCATCACTTTTCTAGATGGGGAGAAGCGCACGACCAATTCTGCTGGTGACCCGGTTGACCTCACCGGGCGCGACGCCGAAGATATCAGCCTCATCGAAATCAACACGAGCAAGCGTATCAAGCGACCCGGCCGCGTCTAGCGTGCGGAGCAAGTGAGACGAGATGACCATACTGCCGTTCCCCACCTTCTTGGACGAAATCAAGGAAAAGGGTTTCCGCCGCGCGTTATACGAAGGTATCGATGAGACGATCGAGCGCATCTCGGCTGGCATGAATATCACCGATATTCGCGAGGCGCTGCGCGGTGAAAAGCCCACGCGACGTCCCAACCCCCGCCTTACCCCCCACGCTGACGGCTTCTTTTTGCATATCCGCCCCAGTTATTACAATTCCGATGTCACGGGTCTCTATCCCACTTTCCGCCTGGGTTGGCTCTCCACCTATTTCGTTATCCTGGAGACGATCACCGGCATTTTCTTGATGATCTGGTATACACCATCGCCGGACGTCGCCTACGAGAATATGTTGGCGATCTTGGGCAACGTGCCGCTCGGGCAGCTGATGCGTGATCTGCATCGCCTCGGCGCCGAGTTGATGGTCATGGTCGTCTCACTTCATATGGTGCGAACTTGGACTACGGGCAGTTATAAGAAGCCGCGTCAATTTACCTTCTTCACCGGAGTCATCTTGTTGGTGTTGACCGGCTTTCTTAGCTTCACCGGCTATCTCTTACCGTGGGACCAGCTGGCGCTCTGGGCAGTTACGATTGGCGCGAGCATGACAGGCGCCGTCCCGCCGGAGATCGTCGGCAGCGCGGTCGATTTGCTCTTCCGCGGCGGGCCACAGATTGCTGAGAACGGCTTGTTGCGTTTTTATCTGTTGCATGTGTTGGCCTTGCCGGCGTTGCTCTTCGTGATTTTAAGCGTGCACTATTACAAGGTCATCATTCATGGTTTGAGTTTGCCGCCACAACGTGAGGAAATTGGCGAGGATACGGCGAAGCGCGTGCCGCTCGATAGGCGTGTCTACTTCATCCCTGACGTGCTGACGACGGAATTGATGTGGACGGGGTTGACGACGCTCATCCTGATCGTGATGAGTATTTGGTTTTTCCACGCGCCGCTGGAAAACCACGCCGACCCGCAAGTCACACCGCTGGGCACGACGGCGCCCTGGTACTTCCTGTGGATTCAAGGCGCGCTAAAACTCGGCAATGTGGTCTTTTGGGGTGTGATATTCCCGGGCCTGATGCTGGGCTTTCTGGCGGTCTGGCCTTATGTGGATGTGGCGCCCAGCCGGCGCTACGCGCACCGGCGGCTCGGCATCAGCATCATCCTGATCATCGTTGCGCTTTCCAGTTTGCTGAGTTATATGGGATTGTCGGAATTTGGCGTGCGCACTTCAGCAGATCAGGAGATCCTGCACGAATTATCGCACCCGCCAGCGCATAACAATGTCGGTATCGTGCGCACGGTGCCATTCGGTCAGCTCGTGCCCGGGTTCTACTCCACCGTGCAAATTGCCGCCGAAGAAGAAGGCCTAAGTGCTGCGGCCGCACTGAGCGAGATCAACGTTTCGCTCACGGAAACGATGATCATGGATGCCGCGCTTGGCGAATTCATATCGGTTGCGAATTACATCACATCGCGTTTGCCAGTGTCAGCCGCGCTCTTCGCACCCATCCCGGCGGACGCTGCGGAATTACACGAGGTACTGGAGCGATTTTATGAGGAAATTCGCCACCAGATCGATTTCCTGGATAACGGCTGGGGGGGGGTCCTCATCACCGGAACGCAGCCCGATTTGCGTCGCATTGACCTCGTGATTTTTTGGAACGAAGTTCAATTGAACGAAATTGGCGACGCGATGATGGTCGATGGCCAAAACATGCCCATATTCGTGCCAATGATGGACGAAGAAGGCGAGATGATCGACGAGATCCGCGCCGCGCGGCTGGTGGATGAACATATCTTCATCCACCGTGATTCTGCGTATTTCGATTGATCGATGGGCGCGCGAGAAGTGAAGCATAAACGCGGGAAGGCATCCGGAATGAGCGAAGGCGCATGATTGGACGACACCTCTTCCAGGGCATTGACAACCGTATCCTTTTCGGTATCTCCACTTTTGTGGTGACGATGGTGCTTCTGGGGTGGGTTGCGATCAACGAGCGCCCACGTATGGCAGCCTTCGAAGAGCAATTCTCGGGACGTTCTATCGAAAACGGCGCGACGCTCTTCGTCTCCAATTGCGCGTCTTGTCATGGCGTCGACGGCATCGGCATCGCCGGTTTCGCACCGGGGCTGAACAACCCCCAACTCTTCGGACATGATTACTTAGCGGCGGTTGATGAGCAGATCGCTCAGCTTCGTGCCCAAGAAGCGGCCGCCTTACTGGAAGTCGTCGTGCTTGGCGCTGACGAAGCAGTTGTCACCGCCCAAATCGCCGATTGGGAAGCACAGTTGGCAGAACTCGATGCTAGCAGCGATGCCGCCCAACAACTGACTGAGCAGATCGGCGAATATAAAGAATTATTGACGTTGAGTGATGAAGAGGCAGTGGCAAGGCTTGCCGCCGCGCGCGCAGGTCTCGGCGCTGGCTCTCTAAGCGCGCAGATTGCTGCGATTGCTGAAGAGGTCGCGTCTCGAGAGGCGCGCGTAGCGGATATCATGACCATCGAGGAGCAACTCGCGATTGAAGGCGAAGATGCGCCCGACGCGGAGGCGGCGACCGCGCTGGATGATCGCTTAGCGGAATTGAATGCTGAGTTGGCGGAAACCTTCGACCAGAGCGACGCACTGGCTACCCTAAAACAGGCGTATGACCGTGGTCTCGCAAACTTGGCGGAATTGGAAGCAGGCGAAGGTAACGAAGAGGAAACCGCAAAGTTGAGGGAAGACCTCGGGCTGGATACGTTCAGCAGCGCCATTGCCGAGCGGCAGCGCGCGCGCGACGCGCTTTTAACGGAAATGACGACGGCCATCGCCCGCGGTTATGACCCGGGGCGCCCGAGCCGCATCGATAATCTGGAATGGGAGGGCACTTTCCATAGTTTCGTTTTCAGCTCGGTCAGTAGCGGTCGGCCGGTAAGCATTTCTTATTGGGGTGGCAACCAACAGATGCCCGCCTGGTCCAATGCCTCTGGCGGCCCACTCCGCGACGATGAAATCAACGATCTCGCCAATTTCGTCGCAAATTACGAGCGCGATTGGACGATGGCCGACTTGCTGGCCGTTAACCAATTCGCCTTGGAACCGGGGCTTGGTGGCCCCAGTGCAGACGTTGAGACGATCGGCGACGATGTGGATGCGGCGCTGGTGGCTATCGCGAATCTGACCGGTGACGCAGCGCGCGGTGAAGCGCTCTACCTGGGCGAAACGTCGACAGAGGCTCTAGTCGTGCTCGGTTGCGCGAGTTGTCATCAGGCCGGCAACGCGCCGGAAACGCAAGGCACCTGGACGCGCATCCTCGAACAGCGCCTGTCTGAGCCTCAATTCGGCGCGTATTCACCCGAGCGTTATTTCGCCGAGAGCGTGCTGCGGCCCACGGCGTATGGCGCGCCAGGGAGCTGGGCGGTCGTCATGCCCACTGGCTTCCCCAACCAACTCACCGCGCAAGACATGGCGGATTTGCTCGCATTCGTCCAGACACAGCAATAACAGCTGGAATCGGCCAATGCCATTGCGCCGAAGCATAGCGGTAAGATGGATAGCAGTTACGCTGCTCTTGCCGTTTGCCACCGTGTCTTTTGCGCAGGATGGCGCGCGAGGAGATTGCGCGAATACCACAGTCGAAACGGCGCTCATTGAGGCGCAGGCCGCGCTCGGCGGGGCGGAAACAATGCCCGCAATCCACCAGATGGCGCTGGATCTTTTTTCGATCGCCGCAGCCTGTGATTATGTGCCGGACGAAGGGCAACTCGCGCAGCATGTGGCGCTTTTATTGAAATACCTGAGCGTGCAGGATATCTTGGCGACGAGGCGAGTCGGTGTGGATGTGGATGAGATTATAGAACAACTGGGTGGAATACATGGCGATCCCCTGCGCGGACTTACGCTTTATAACGGCGGTGAGTCTACGTTCAGCGGCTCGAGTTTGACCTGCTCCACCTGCCACAACGGTCTCATCGCCCCCACTACTGAAGGTAGCTACACGCGCGTACTCAAACAAAGGTTGCCGTCTCTTTCAGGTTATACAGTCGAGCGTTACCTAGTAGAAAGCTTGATATTGCCAGAAGACTACATTGCGCCGGGTTATAGCAACGCGCTCATGCCGTCGAACCTAGGCGATCAACTGGATTTACAAGACCTGGCGGATTTGATCGCGTATATTGAAAGCCAGGACCAGGAGATCGCAGAGTGATGGCTGTCAAGGGAAACTGCGTAAAAGGTTTAAGGCGCGCGCTGGTCATCGTTGCCCAGCTGCCACTCGCTACGGTAGCGTTGGCGCAAGATGAAGCGGTGAACGGGGCTCCGCCTGGCGGAAGCTTGCTCGTTTTGCTGATGGGGCTGGGCGCGATCTTCCTCGTCGGCCTCACCTTTATCGTGCGCGAACGACTGGGCGGTTCAAATCTTTCGGAAAATGGCGCTCCTTGAGATGAGCGAATTCGCCGAAGCGGCTGCCTGGGAAAAGTGCGCACAGGGTGGCGCGAATGATCAGAGGCCCCGACGCGCGTCGTATATCTTTGGCCTTGCTTTATTGGCTACGGCGCTGGCCTATTTATTGGTGAGCAGCAACCTCAACGGTGGGCAATTCTTCATCACGGTGGAAGATTTACAGGCCGACACTGCTTACATTGGGCAGCCGGCGCAAATCGTCGGTGCCGTACTCGGGCCATCCATCGAGTACGATGTAGAAAATCTACGGTTGCGTTTCACTGTCGCCCATATGCCGACGCGCAGCGAAGACCTTTCACGCGCGCTTTTTGAGGCGGCCAATGATCCTGAGCGGGCGCGGTTGACGATCCAGCTGGATGGGGAAGTGATGCCAGGGCAGTTGCAAGATCACGCGCAGGCGATCGTGAGTGGCTCTCTGGGCGTGGATGGCGTCTTTCATGCCACGCAGCTGCAATTCAAATGTCCCACTCGATTCGGCGACCTGCCGGAGCATGAAGATCTGTTGCCAATCGGTTGATCGCGAAGGCTAATCGCTAAAGCGCCCTGAGGGGGCGAGGATGTACGCAGAGATTGGCTCTAGTGCGTTGGCCCTGTCTTGGTTGGCCGCGCTTTTTGGCATCGGCGCGGCCCTCTGGCAAATGCCGCGCCCATTTGCGCCTGATTCGCGGTTGACGCGCAGCATCCGCTACGCCGTCTTCGCCAATTTCGGTTTGCTATTGTTGGCCATCGTAGTCTTGTGGATGGCTCTCCTGAACGAGCAATATCAATTGAGTTTTGTCTGGGAAACGACGGCGCCGGCAACGCCAACTCACTTGCGGCTCAGCGCGCTCTGGGGCGGGCAACGGGGTTCATTGCTCTTCTGGTCGGCGCTGATGAGTGGTTTCACGACGGCCGCGGCCCTCATCCATTGGCGGCGCGAGCGGGCGCTGCTCTTATCGGCGTTGATGGTGGCGCTGATGGTCGTCGCCTTTTTCAGCGGATTGGTGCTCTTCGTCGAGAATCCGTTCGCCCGTTTTTGGCTCACAGAAGGATATTATGCCAGCGGGAGTTTGCAGGATTATGTGTTGCGGCCGGCAGATATTGTCTACGCGCAAGAGCCACTACGGGAAGCGCTGGCCCTTTCCGCGCGTGGCGGTAGTTCGTTGTTGCGGCATCCCGCGATGCTCATCCATCCGCCACTGCTCTATCTGGGTTTCGTGGGCATGGTGATGCCCTTCGCCTTCGCGTTGGCGGCGCTGATCCGCGGCGAAGTGAATGAACGATGGTTGCGCATGACGCGGCGCTGGTTGCTTATCGCCTGGTTGTGTTTGGGCGTAGGTTTGTTGCTGGGGGGGCGTTGGGCGTATGACGTGCTCGGCTGGGGCGGTTATTGGGGTTGGGATCCAGTGGAAAATGCCGCCTTCCTGCCCTGGTTGACTGGGACAGCCTTGCTGCATAGCCTGCTGCTCCAAGAAAAGCGGGGCATCTTCAAGACCTGGAATCTCTTCCTCGTCACATTGGCATTCTCTTCTGTGCTCTTCGCCACGTTCGCAACGCGCAGCGGCCTGGTGGAGAGCGTGCATAGCTTCGCACGCAGCGAAATCGGTTGGCCGTTGTTTTTCTTTTGGGCGGGGATGACGCTACTGGCCGGCGCGCTCATCGCCTGGAGGTACCACCGTGGCGAGCTGCGCGCCGATTGGCGCATCCTGCATTGGAGCAGCCGCGAATTCCTGTTCGCGTTGAACAATTTGCTATTTACAGTGCTGATTTTCGCGATTTTCTGGGGCAGCTTCGGCGCGCCTATAGTGAGCGAATTGGTCCTCGGTCAGACAAGAATTTTGCGGGTGACGTATTTCGAACAAGTGAGCGTGCCGCTCTTCATCGCGATTTTCATGCTGATGGGTGTTGCACCGCTAGCGGCCTGGGGCGCGCGCAACGGCCGGCGCATCTGGCGGCAGGGTCGTGGCCCGCTGACGGTCTGTCTCGTGTTATTAATCCTCCTGGTTGCGCTTGGCGCCCGACATATGGGCAGTTACTTAGGCTTTGGCGGGCTTGTATTCGCTGGGCTGGTGGCCCTGCGGGAATTGGCCCGGCCGTTTCAAGAACGGAGGCAGCGCAGCCTCAACATCGCCATCATTTGGCGTCGCTGGCGGCGCGATCACCGGCGCCTCGGCGGGTATCTGGTGCACCTCGGCATTGTCGTCATCGGCATCGGCATCGCTGCCAGCAGCCTCTTCCAACAGGAGACGCAACGGACACTCACGATGGATGGCGAGGCGCTGCAATTCGGTGGCTATGAGTTGCGCTATGCGGGTTACCAGGCGGCGGTCGCGCAAGACGGCCGACAGCTCGATATCGCGAATGTCGAAATCTCGCGTGATGGCGAAGCGATCGCCACCCTCCAGCCGCGCCTCGATTATTTCCCTGATTTGACGATGACGGTAGCGGGCGTGCATCGGCCGCTGGCGCATGATTTGTACGTCCTGCTTGTGCCCTGGCAAACGGCCGAGGCGGCGCGCGCGGCGCTATACGAACGGGCGACTTTCAAGATTTATTTGAATCCGCTCGTTGGGTTGGTCTGGTGGGGCGGGTTGTTATTGGCGTGTGGCACCTGGCTGTGTGGTTGGGGCAGCGCACTGTCAGTGGGAGAAATGCGCGATGATAGACGCGCGAGTAGGGCGTTGAACTGATGGCCCGTTGGTGGTGGTTGGTGTGGATATTGGCTGTTATCCTGGTGCTGACGCCCGCTGCCGCCCAAGAAGACATCAGCGACGATGATGTCAACCGCGTGGCGGCGCGCCTCTATTGCCCAACATGCGCGAACCAGGCCCTAGCCGTTTGCGCCACGCAAACCTGCCAGCAATGGCGCGAAGAAGTGCGACGCCAGCTCGCGGCGGGGCAAAGCGACGAAGATGTCATCGCCGCTTTCGTCGCGCAATATGGCGCGGAAGTGCTGGGATCGCCTGCGGATTCGACCGGACAGATCCTGACGTATATCCCGCTACTGCTGGTCGTGCTGATCTCCGGGACAGTCGTCCTGCGCAATCGGCGCCGTGACACGCATGGCTGAGTCAGGAGCAATCAAACCGACACGCGCCTGGCGCTGGACATTCCTCGGCCTGCTGGCGTTCGCTTTGTTTATGGCGGCCATCGCGGCTCAATTGTGGCAGGAAGGACAATCTGGCGAAGCGGTTGGGCGGATCGCGCCCACCTTCCGGTTAGACACATTCGAGCACGGACGCATCGATACCAGTGCTTTCCGCGGAGAGGTGGTACTGGTCAATTTCTGGGGAAGCTGGTGCGTCGCGTGCCATCAGGAAGCGGCGGATTTGCAGCGCCTTTGGGAGCGCTACCGCCAGCAAGGGGTCGTTTTCGTCGGGGTCGCTTATCTGGATACCGAGCGCGACGCTCGCGCATATCTGGAACATTACGGCATCGATTACCCCAACGGTTTGGATATTGCGCAGCGCATCAGCGAGGATTTTCGCATTCAGGGCGCGCCCGAAACCTTTCTCATCGACCGCGCGGGGCAAATCCTGTATTTCCAGGCAGGGCCCATCGACGAAAGACGCCTGGCGCGGGAAATTGAGCGCGCACTGGCGGCCGGCGCGTGAGTTCGTAATGAAATCTGTTCTCCTGTTTGGATTTTGCGCTCTGTTACTTGTCGCTTGTGGGGCCGGGCCGGAAGTCCTGCGCACCCTGCCGCCACCGCATTCGCCCACGCCAGCGGAGCTGGCCTCATTATCGGCGCGACCCGTGGCAGCTGTTGGCGCGGCGCTATTTTCTGAGAATTGCGCCGCTTGCCATGGCGAGCAGGGCGCGGGCGATGGCCAATTGGCGCTCAGCGGGCAGGTGCCGCCACCTGGTAATTTCCGTCTTGGCGGGCAGGCCGGGCAATCGCCACAAGAGTGGTTCGATACAATCACCAATGGGCGGCTGGAGCGCTTGATGCCGCCTTGGTCGAGCCTGCATGCGGCCGACCGCTGGGAGTTGGCCTGGTATAGCTACACGCTCGCCTATTCGGATGTGGATTTGGAAGAAGGTGCATCGCTTTGGGCGGTGAATTGCGCGGCCTGCCATGGCGCGACGGGTGAAGGTGAGAGCCCAGGCAGCGCGGCCATGAGTCCACCGCTCCCTGATTTTCGTGATTTGGATCGCCTCAGCCAATTCAGCGATGAGCAACTAATGGAGTCGATCCGCGCGATGCATACTGAATTGCTCATCGCCGTGGCTTTGGATGGTGAAGATCTGCGTGCCCTCACGCGATTTGTGCGCAGCCTCAGCCTCGGTGGGGTGGAGTATTGGGCGGAAGTCGAGCCCTTGCCGCCATTGGAATTGCCCCGGACGAACGTTACGCTCAGCTTGCCGGCAGAATGGGGTGAAGCGGACACGGATGTGTGGGTGAGCGCTAGTGCCAATGGGCGGACCCACGAGCGATGGCCGGCGGAAATGCAGGAGGGAACCCACGCGCAAGTGGTGGATCTACCGCTGGTTACTGATTGGCTTTATCAAGCCCATGCGGTTGCCGGCGTTGAGGTGTACCGTAGCCTCTATTATCGCGTGGAGGAGTTGACAGCGATCCGATCCTTGCCTCTATATGCGCTCACGGATGGCGCTGAGGTGTTGCGGCAGGATTCGCTGGCATTGCAATTCCAGCCAGCAAATACACAAGAGATGGGCGATTTTGTCGTAGTGACTCAAGCCTTTAGACTCACCAATCCCTCCGCGCAGCTATACGCCGAGATGGAGACACAGGCATGGCAACTGCCCTTGCCGGCCGGCGCCAATCTGCCGGAGATTGCTGCGCCCGAACGGCAGGACTATGATCGAGCAGAAAACACCATTTTCGGTTGGCAACCGATTCTGCCGGGCGCGGGTGAATTGGTCGGGCTGCAATACTTGCTACCGCGGAGCGCCCTAGCGGTCTATGAATATCGCTTGCCCTATGGCCTGGATGGCGCGCTACGCATTTTGTTGCCAGTGGAGGAATGGACTCTGCTCGGTGCGGACTTGCCCGCGCTCGGTGGAGAGACGCTTAATGGCCGAAGTTACCTGAGCTACGGTGCCGACGTTTCGTTGCCACCCGGCAGCGTGTTGCGTTTTGGTTTGGGCTCGGCGAGCGTGGTAGCGCCCGACACTTTCTTGGATACAAGAACAGTTTTCGCGTTGATGGCAGTCGCACTCTTCATCATGCTCAGACTGGTCGGCTGGCAGCGGCGGCGATGACCCGCGAAGTCTTGCCATTGTTGCGCATCGAAGGGCTAACGCAGCGTTTCGGCTGGTTGCCCGCGCTGCGAGGGTTGGATTGCGAATTGGCACGCGGTCAAATCGTCGCCTTACTCGGCGCGAATGGCAGCGGCAAGACCACTTTGTTGCGCCTTTGCGCGGGCTTGTTGCGGCCGAGCGAAGGGCGCATTCGCATTGGTGGTTGGGATTTGCCGCGTGATGCCGCCGCCGTCCGCGCGCATATTGGTTACGTCGGGCACCAGCCGCTGCATGATGAAACGTTCAGCGCGCTTGAAAATTTGCGTTTCTTTGCCGATTGTTATGGAATGGCTGCAAATGAAAGGGCGAGCGTGATGCTCGAGCGGATCGGCCTGAGCGATTACGCCGATGAGCCAGCCGGGCAACTCTCGCGCGGGCGGCAACAATCGCTCAGCATCGCGCGCGCCTGCTTGCACGAGCCCGATCTGCTCTTGTTGGATGAGCCAATGAGCAACTTGGATGCCGCCGCGGTTGAGCGGGTTCTCGCTTTGTTGGCTGAAGCGCGCGCGCGGGATAGCCTCACACTCTGGGTTACGCATGACCTTGCGAGGGCGCGCGAATTCGCCGACCGGGCGCTCATTCTGCACTCTGGCAAGTTGGTGTTTGACAGCGCGGCCGAGGATCCTGAACGAGATTGGGCGCGGGTCGCCCGCGAAATGGCGCGTTCTGGCACATGAAAGTCACCATGGGCCGGGCAATACTCATCGTCTTGCGGCGCGAACTGCGGTATGAATTCCGCAGCCGCCAGCGCCTGCTGATGGTATTTCTCTACGCTGCGCTAAGCACCTTTGTCTTCAGTTTCGCGCTGGAATTGGACCGCGGCGCCCGTCAGGAGGCCATCGCTGGCGTGCTCTGGACGACGATCGTTTTCGCCAGCTTGCTTGGTTTCGAGCGTCATAGCGGCGAAGCGCGCGATTCGGGAATGCGTGAAGCGTTGCTCCTTGCGCCCATCCCGCGGCATTCGATCTTATTCGGACACTTATTGGCGAATTGGCTGTTCACGCTGGTGCTCGCGGCCCTGTCCATGCTGGTGCATAATTGGCTATTCGATACGCCATTGCTGCAAGCACAGGTGCTAGCGGCCGTCGTGATGGGCTCGCTGGGCATTGCCACCGTCGGCACGACGCTTTCAGCGATGATCTCGCAAACGCGGGCCAGTGCGGGCATTCTCGGCATGTTGATGTTGCCACTGATCCTACCAACGGTCATTTCGGCCGTGCGCCTTACCGTGGCGGCGCGCGCCGGCCGGCCAGGCGACGCCGATTGGCTATTGTTGCTCGGCTTGCAAGATCTCATCCTCATCTTGTTGGCGACCTGGTTGTATCCTTACCTGGTAGATGGGTGAGGAGAGGGACAGTAGGCAATGAAAAAGGGCACGACATGACTTCCCCAGCGCGAATTCTCCCGGTAATCACGACACTCGCGCTCGCGCTGGGCATAGGAATGGCGCTGACATACGCGGAAACAGACCAGCAAGGGCAGGTGCAACGGCTGTTTTACGTGCATATGCCCGCGTTTTTTGGCGCGTTGCTTTCTTTTGGCGTCACGGTCTATGCGAGCGTTCGCTATTTGCGCAGCCGCGATGAACGTTGGGATGCGCTGGCGGTGGCGAGCGTTGAAGTGGGACTGCTGCTAGCGATCATCAATCTCGTCACCGGTTCGATTTGGGCGCGGCCGATCTGGGCGACCTGGTGGAATTGGGACCCGCGCCTGACCTGGGATGCGATCATGGTGCTCACCTACGCGGCCTACGGCGTCCTCCGCGGGGCGATCGAGCCGTTGGAGACTCGCCGCCGCTTCGCCGCGATATACGGGATTCTGGCGATCTTCACCGCCATCATGACACTCATCATTATCCGCATCCGCCCGGATACGTTGCACCCCGCGGTCATCGGCCCCAGCGCTCAGGAAGCGCGCGGTAGTTTTGAAGCGAGCGCCAGCATGCAAATCACGCTAGTAGTGAATCTGCTCGCTTGGGGTGCGCTACTGCCCGTCAGCCTGCTGCGTTGGCGTTATCACCTGCAACGCGGCGCGGAGCAGCTGGCGCGCATGCGACAACAGTGGATCAGTAGCGTGTGATGCGATTCCTATTTTGCGCGTTCATTTGCGTGCTTTGCCTCTCGCCCATTTTCGCGCAGGAAGGCGACGACCTGAGCGCGCGCATCGCAACCGAATCGCAACTTGGCGTATTTGCTGCTGCGCTAGTAGAGACAGAATGGGAAGCGGCGCTGGCTGGCGTGGGAGCTTACACCGTCTTCGCGCCGACAGACGATGCGTTCGCTGCCGCTTTCGCGCGCCTGGATACGACGCAAGAAGAATTCTTCACCAATTCTGAGCGGTTGAGCAGCCTGCTCAGCTATCACATCCTTGCCCAAGCGCAGAGCATCGCCGAGCTCCGCGGGCGCAACAGCGTCATGCCGCAACGGCGGAGCTCCCTGGTGTTGTCAGTCCATGATGGCGAGTTGCTTCTGAATGACGAGGCGCGAATTTTACGGGGCGATATTGTGGCGTCGAATGGCTGGCTGCATATCGTCGATACCGTGCTACTCGCGCCGGGCGAATTTGCCATCGCCGATCCCGATAATGCCGCGTACTTGCGCTTTGGCATCGTCGTCGTCGTCACCATTATGGCGCTCTACCTGGCGAGTGTCTCCTGGCGTTGGCGGATGGTGCGGCGCGAGACCGACGCGATTCGCCGCCGCCTCGAAGGGCGGGGCACCGACGCTTAGAGCGCGCGCTCGTAAAAGCGGTGCGTTTTGTAGCGACGCGCGCCGAGCGCTTCCAACATGCTGTTCATATCGTGATTTGTTTCGAGGATCCAGCTCGTATCGAAGATCTCATACTCGCTCTGATATAGCTTCTGGGCCATCGATGCCATGAGCATAACGGCGGCGCCGCTTTTCTGATATTCCGGCAGGATGCCCATCAGCGGCGCGCGCACGGATCGGATGCTCGGCCGCAGCTTGAGCTGCCAGGCGATGGGCAGTAGGCTGATGATTTCGGGCACTCCGGGCCGTGGCTGGGCACGCCGCAACGCTTCGGACAAATCCGGAATCGCGAGCACGAATCCCACCGCTTTGCCATCGACCTCGGCGAAGATGCACAGCTCGGGCAAGATGAGCATGCCGAGGCTGGCGATGAGCGCATCCAGCTCCGCATCAGTCATCGGCACGAAACCCCAATTGTTCACCCAGCCGGTGTTATAGAGGCGGCGCAAGCGGCGGTATTCGTTCTTCTTGTCGCGCGTGTTGAAGGTGCGCAGCTGGATGCGCTGGCGGCGTTGCAGGCGGTCGGCAATTCGCAGGGCGCGCGCTGTGGCCGCTTCTTGCGTCGGCGCGTTGGCGTAAAATGCCCAGCTGTACACATCCATCACTTTGCCGAAGCCGGCACGCTCGATGAAGCGCGCGTAATACGGCGGGTTATAAGCCATCATGAGCACGGCCGGCTCGAAGTTGTCGATGAGCAGCCCACATTCGACGTGCAGGGTGAAGCTGGCGGGACCGCGCATCGTCGCAAAGCCGCGCTGGCGCGCCCAATCGCCGGCAGCCGCCAGCAAAGCATCGGCGACCGCACCATCTTCAATGCATTCGAAAAGCCCGAACCAGGCGATGTTTTCGCCGTGTCGTTCGTTATGGCGGGGATTTACGAATGCGGCGATGGAACCGAGCGCCTGGTCGCCGCGCCAGGCGAGAAAATATTCGCCATCCAGGTATTGCCAGGCGGGGTTGTGCCGCTTATCGAGCAATTCACGGCGCATGGAGAGCAGCGGTGGCGTCCATTTTGGGTCATCGCGGTAGAGTTGCCAGGGCAAACGAAAAAGGGCGCGCTGGTCGGCGCGGGTGCTGACGCGGCGGATTTCGATGGCGGCGGACATTTACCCTCCCGGCCCTTCGCGCGATTGTAACACAGCGGCAGCGAGGCGGCGCACGCTTGACATCCACGGCGGTGCGCGCTAGCATCCGCGCACAATCCACAGTAGCTCAATGGCAGAGCAACCGGCTGTTAACCGGTAGGTTCCTGGTTCGAGTCCAGGCTGTGGAGCTTATTTTTTCGATGGTATCCGGCATGTCCAAGGCCCGAATCGGAACAATCGACGACCTGCTACAGATTACGGCGGAATCCTTCCAACCGATTGTAATGGCGCTGCGGGAGATCGTCTACGACATCGCCCCGAATGTATGCGAGGAGGTTCGCCTGGGAGACCGCGCTGCTTCCTATGGCGTGGGGCCGAGGAAAATGATCGACGGGTATGCCTATATTATGCCTCACAACGCGTGGGTCAACCTCGGTTTCTATCAGGGTGTCGACTTGGCAGACCCGGAAGGGTTGCTGGAGGGAACAGGTGCCAAGATGCGCCATGTGAAGATTCGCTCCCTTGATGATGCCAGGCGACCGGAGATTCGGGCGCTGATCATGGCGGCCATTGCAAAGCGCCAGGAAACACAAGGGCGCTGAATTCTGGCTGCTGCGCAGGGGGTGGTTGACATCTGCGGCGGCGCGCGAATTGCACATAAACTGTAGTGAAAGGGAATCGATGAAACTCAAACAGTTGAAATTGCAGAATTTCCGCGGTTACAAAGATGAGACAGTCATTGACTTTGATGATTTGGTGGTATTGGTTGGTAAGAACGATGCTGGTAAATCATCTTTGTTCGACGCTCTCGACATTTTCTTCGAAAATAAATCTGTACCAGACACGGAAGATAAATGTGTTCATTCAGAAGACACTGAGATTCGCATTACCTGTGTTTTTTCGGATATCCCTACTGAGGTAATTCTTGACACTCAGCAACCGACCAATCTTGCTTCCGAGCATTTACTTAATATTGAGGAAAATCTGGAGATAGAAAAGGTTTACAAATGCGATATTGAGAAGCCCAGAATCGCAGGCATTTTTGCGAGAGCACTTCATCCAACAGCATCAAGGTATAAGGACCTGCTATCTCTAACCAATGCAAAACTAAAAGCGCGCGCCAGGCAGTTGAATGTTAATTTAGACAACGTTGATCAAAGAGCAAATCCGCTACTCAGAAGCGCGATATGGAAGCACTCAGAAAACTTGGATAAGCAAGAGGTTCACATTTCTCTCGATGCAGAAAATGCAAAGACGATTTGGAAACAGTTATGGAATTATTTGCCATATTTTGCTTTGTTCAAATCTGATCGCATCAGTACAGACCAAGATGCTGAAGCACAAGATCCTATGAAGGTGGCAATCAGAGAGGCTATCCGGACAGAAGAAGAAATTCTGGGCAAGATAGCGCAGAAGGTTACAGAGAAGGTAAAAAAGTTGCTGATCAAACGGTCGAGAAGATAAAGGAGATGTCCCCGGAATTAGCTAGCCAACTCGAACCCCATATATCCACCAAGCCCTG
This sequence comes from Phototrophicaceae bacterium, assembly GCA_965237765.1. Taxonomy (GTDB): domain Bacteria; phylum Chloroflexota; class Anaerolineae; order Aggregatilineales; family Phototrophicaceae; genus WTGJ01. Next base: position 63,975 of record OZ250157.1, on the reverse strand, counting down.
GCACACGCTGTTTTCGGTCAGGCTAACAGGTGATGAGGATATTCCCATCAACAAACGTGGGAGTGGTACGCGGAGGTTAGTGCTATTGAATTTCTTCCGCGTGAAAGCAGAGGAACAGGCCAAAGAGAGTAAGACAGGAGTAATTTACGCCATTGAGGAACCAGAGACAACTCAACATCCCCACAATCAGATTATGTTAGTAAAAGCGCTTACAGATCTGGCGGAACATTCCGATAGTCAAGTATTCCTATCTACACATTCGCCGATGCTAGCAAGGCGTTTCGAAAGCGATGGATTACGTTTCGTTACCACAAACGGTTTACACCCAATCATACGACATGGCTGTGAAGAAGGCACGATCGAGGATATTGGAAAATCTCTCGGTGTATTACCGGACCATAGTGTAAAAGCTTTTTTGGGAGTAGAAGGAAAGCATGACATAGGATTTCTTAGAGCTATTTCAAAGATGCTTAGTATTTCCAATATAAACGGCATTCCTGATCTTAGCGAAGCGGAGAATTCAAGAGAATTGATAATGGTTCTACTCGGAGGCAGCAACCTTGATCAATGGGCATTCAGGCTTGCTGGGCTTTCTCGCCCGGAGTTTTATCTGGTGGATAGTGACAAGGGGTGTGAAGATACTATTCGAGAATGGAAAGAACGCGGTTGTACTGTCTGGATCACGAAACGCAAAGAATTGGAAAACTATATCCATCCGAAAATTATTAAGTTTTGCTATCCGAACTACAAAGGGACAGGCCGTTGCTCAGAGGATGTCCCCAAATTGTTTGCTCAAGCTGTCCATGAGGCTAGTGAAAGCAATGTTGCCTGGGAATGTGTTAAGTCTGATGCTGAAGCCTTAAAAAAGAAGGTGTCACGGGCGAAAAAGAGACTGAACTCGGAATTTGTAGAAAAGATGACGCCTGACTTGCTGAAGGAAATTGACCCCAAGGACGAGGTGATAGGCTGGCTCAAGGAGATGGGCAAAGTATTACACAGTTAGTCTCATGATTTTGCAAAGCACCGGGCAATTCGTTGATGTGATTTCATTATCCTGTGCCCCGATTGACGCAATAAATCACACGCAACCCATCCAGCAACAAATTCGGCGCGATTTCGTCCAGCAGATCGGGGAGGTGGTGCGCGAGCAATTCGGCATAGCCGCCGCTGGCGATCACTTTTGGCGCAGCGCCCCCGTCGGCGGTCATCTCGGCGCGGAGGCGGCGGACCAGGCCCTCGATGAGGCTGGCATACCCCCAGAAGATGCCCGATTGCATGGCGTGAACGGTGTTGCGGCCGATGACGCGCGGCGGCGGCGCGATCTCCACTTTATGCAAACGGGCGGCCATGCGCACCAGCGCGTCATGCGCGACCTGCATGCCGGGCGCGATGGCGCCGCCAATGTATTCGCCCTGCGCGGAAACGACATCAAAATTCGTCGCTGTGCCGAAATCGATGACGATGGCCGGCCCGCCATAAAGGGCGTGGACGGCCGCCGCGTTCACCAGGCGATCGGCGCCGGCTTGCTCGGGATGCTCGATATCGACGCGCACGCCCGGCAGATCGTGGCGGATGACGAGCGCCTCCAAGCCAAATAGCTGGGCGAATACGTGGCGGAAGGTATCCGTCAGCGCGGGCACTACGCTGCTCATCACTACATCGTTGACCGCAGTGATGGGCAAGTCGGCGTTCTGAAAGAATTGGCGGAATAGCGCGGCGTATTCGTCCGGCAATTTGGCAGCGTCGGTGCGTGCGCGCCAGATTTGCCGCCAGCTATCGCCGTGCCAGAGCCCCAGCTGAATGGTGGTATTGCCAATATCTACCGCGAGGAGCATTGCGCCTTCCTTGAGCATAGCGCGGGACAGATGTGAATTATGCGCTCGCGCCTATTATACTCTGGCCAGGTTGATGAAGGTTTGCGGTTGTAAATGATGACCTGCGAAGTGCGCCGAGCGCGTCTGGATGATACGGCGGCAATCAGCGCGCTGCTCCGTTCGCGCATCGAACGCTGGCAGCGCTTCACTGAGGCCGGCGCTGTCGAAGATTGCCGTTATGAGGATTTGCGCATCGCCGAGCGCTGGTTGCATGGTGGCGCCTGGATGAGCGTGGAGACCGGCGCCATCCACCTTTCGCGTTTGCTCACGGGTGCTGGTTTGTCGCTCGTGGCGGAGCGCAATGGGCGCGTCGTCGGCTATTTGGAAGCCTTTCGCAGCCATGAGAAAGAGCCATTCGGCGAGCATTGGGGCATCTCCTATTTGTTGGGGCGTGGGGAAAAGGCCAGCTCGGGGCAGAGCGAGCGGGCATTGCTGGAATACCTGCGCGATTATGCCCAGCGGGAGCTGCCAGCGCGCGTGTTGATCACCGGTACGCAGCCGTTTGAAGAGGGGTGGTATGAGGCCAATGGCTTCGAGCGAGTCGCGCGCGCGCGCCGCTTCCTCATGACAGCGCAGGGCGGGCGCGTCTTCTTTCGCGCCAGCGCTCACCCAAACGAAGATCCGGCGCAAATCGACGGCTGGGAGCTGGCGATCGGTCGCGTCAGCAGCTCACGCTGCCAATGGGAGCGCGATTGGCGGCAGTTGTGGGATGCGCTGGTCGAGCAAGGACGACTGCGCGTGGATCGCTTTCGGCTCTCGCTCGCCGGGCATGAGGCGCTGGTTTGCGCACGGCAGGGCGCTTATCACCGACAGTCTGTGGAAATTGCGCTGTGGTCGATGAAACCGCTATCCGTGCAGTTGGTGATCGCGTTGCGCGAATGGGCTTTCCGCCAACATTATCGCGAACTGCAGCTGCTCATCCACGAGAAGGATGCAACGCTTCTGGATGATAGCGCCGAGGCTGATGGCTATCACCTCGATACTCACGCGCTAAAGCTGGAAGAGACGGCGGGCAAATAGATGCTCCTTTCATTCCAGCAGATATACTGCCGCGCCGGGGTGAAGCTCGGCTGTCGTGGGTTCTCGCAGTTGCGCGTAATAGCCGCGGCCGCCGTCATTCAAGAAGCGGAGTGCTGCCGCTAACGAGGCGCCGGACGCGCCGCCGCTCGCGTAGCTGCTGAAGGGTCGGCAGGGAGGCGCTGCGCGGGTCAGCGCGATGAGGATGCGCTCGCCATGTTCTTCGTGTTGGAAAACGAGCGCGCGGCCGGGTAGACCGGGGTGGAATTCTTCGTCGCTCGCCACCAGCAAGTTTTCGCCCATGCAGCCATCTGGCAGCGCGGTCCCGAAATGCGCGCGGGCGCGTTCATAGTGGCTGGTGAAGCAGACTGAGAGCGTGTTATCGCCGCGGCTGTGGCTGGTGGGGTGCTGGTTGTGGTGGACGTCTTGCAGGCGGTCGCCGGTTACCGTGATGCCGACTGCGCCATCCAGGCTCAGCTCGAGCGATGCGGCGCGCACGATGCGGTGCGGGTCGTATTCGTCTGCCTGCCGGTCCTTGATGCGCTCGCCTTGCACTTGCATGTGCTTTAGGGTGCCGATCCAGCGCATGGGCTCGCCTCCGTGAATGTATTGATTATCGTTGCGCCGCGTCGCCATAGACTGCGACCTGTTGTTCGGGGTGGCGGCGCGTCAACCAAGTCAGTTGCCCGAGGCGCGCGCCGCCGGGGTGCTGGTCATAATTGGGTGGCAGGCGCCAGCTCCAATTGCCCTGTTCGAGGCCGGGCGTATTCATGCGCGCCTCGCTGCCCAGCCCGAGCAGATCGGGCATTGTGACGATGAAGCTGCGGGCTACGCTGCTCATGCCAGAATGGATGAGAGACCAATTCGGTTCGTGCAGCTCCTGTCCCAGATAATTGGCGGCGAATTGGCGCGCTCGCTCGTCCATCTCGTTTTCCCACCAACCGAGCGTCGTATTGTTGTCGTGGGTGCCGGCGTAGGCGATGCAGTTGGCGGGGTAGTTGTGCGGCAAGAAGGGATTTTGCGGGTCGCTCCAGGCGAATTGTAGTACCTTCATGCCAGGTAACGCGAATTCATCGCGCAAAGATTCGACTTCGGCAGTGATGACGCCCAGGTCTTCGGCGATGATGGGTAGCGCGCCGAGTTGGGAGTGGATCTGGCGGAAGAAATCCGCACCGGGCCCCGGCCGCCATTGGCCGATGACAGCCGTGGGCTCGCTGGCGGGAATTTCCCAATAGCCTTCGAAGCCGCGAAAGTGGTCGATCCGCACCTCATCCACCAGCGCCAGAGCCGCCCGCAAACGCGCCACCCACCAGGCATAGCCATCGGCGCGCAACGCCTGCCAACGATAGAGCGGGTTGCCCCAGCGCTGGCCGGTGGCGCTGAAATAATCGGGCGGGACGCCGGCGACGACTGTCGGGCGACCATCCTCATCCAGCTCAAAGAGTTCCGGCCGCGCCCAAACGTCGCTGCTATCGTGCGCGACGAAAATGGGGATGTCGCCGATGAGGCGGATGCTGCGCGCGTGGCATTCCTCCCGCAAGGTGCGCCATTGCCGATGGAATAGCCACTGGCGGAAGCAATACTGCTCGATGGCGGGCGCAAATTCTGCCTGCGCCTGCGCCAGGGTATTTGCATCCCGCAGCGCATAATTCCGCGGCCAATCCACCCAGCTCGCTCCGTTGAAATGCGCCTTCAACGCGCGAAAGAGCGCGTAATCGGCGAGCCAATCGCTTTCACTTGCACACCATTCGGCGAATTCGTCACGCTCTTCCGCACGCGCGCTAGCTTGGAAGCCGCGATAGGCGCTCTCGAGCATCCGCTCACGCCAGGGAAGGACGGCGCCGAAATCCACGCGCTCGCTGGGGAAGGGTGGGACATCGCGCAGCGCCGCCCAGGGCAGCCATCCTGCAGCTGCGAGGGTTTCCAAGTTGATGAGGTTGGGATTGCCCGCGAAGGCGGAGAGCGTCTGGTAGGGGGAATCGCCAAATCCAGTCGGGCCGAGGGGGAGCACTTGCCAGCGTGTTTGGCCTTGCTCGCGCAGCCAATCGGCGAAATGGATCGCCGCATTGCCCAGTTCGCCGATGCCGAAAGGGCCGGGCAAGCAGGTGGGGTGCAGGAGGACGCCGCTAGTGCGCGCGTGGTTGGTCATTCGGCGCTCTGCGAAGAGATCCCGCGGATATGGGCGCGCAATTCGGCAGCGGCGGTCTCGCGCGGCCAGACGCGCTCCTCGCCATCGACCAGGTGCTTGCTACGAACCACACCCTGCGCCAATTCATCAGGAGCGAGGATTGCCACATGCGGGATTCCTTTGCGGTCGGCGAGGCGGAATTGCTGCCCAAGGCGGCCGGTTTCATAGCTGAGTTCGACGCGAAGCCCAAATTCTCGCAATTCCTGGGCGAATGCGATCGCCGCGGAACGTGTTTCTTCATTGAAGACCGAGACGAGCATATCAACCGAGCTGGCGGTCAAACACGGCGGGAACAAATCCAGCTCTGCCATCAAATCGAGGATACGCTCGACGCCGATGGATAGGCCGGTCGTTGGCAGGCTCTCACGGCGAAAAATGCCAATAAGTTGATCATAGCGTCCACCGCCGCTGATGCTGCCCAGGTTCGGCTCAGCGATGACCGCTTCGTAGATGGGGCCAGTGTAATAGCCCAACCCGCGCACCATCGTGAAATCGAAGCGAAAGTTTTGGGGTGGCACATCGTAAGCGCCAAGTAGCGCGGCCAACTCGTTCAGTTCGTCAATTCCTTCGCATGCGCTCGGGATATCTGTGAGCTTCTCACGCAACGTATCGAGTTCGGCACCTTCTCCGCTCAGCGATAGCAATTCGAGTAGGCGCTTCACTGCGTCTTCGGCAATGCCCCGATCGACGAGTTCTGCGCGCACGCCTTCCGCGCCGATGCGCTCGAATTTATCCACGCTGCGATAGAGATCAGGCAGTTGCGCCGCCTCGACACCAGCGTATTCGCCAATACCGTGCAACAGCTTGCGGTTGTTGATGCGCACGCAGAATTGCGGCCCGCGCTCACCGAAACCCAGTGCGCGCAGGATCTCGCAGAGCATTGCGATCAGTTCGGCGTCGGCGGCCATAGATGCGCTGCCCACGATATCAGCATCGCATTGGTAAAATTCGCGATAGCGGCCGCGCTGGGGTCGCTCCGCCCGCCAGACTGGGGCAATCTGGTAACGTTTGAATGGTAGCGGCAGCTCGTTGCCATGCATCGCCACGACGCGCGCCAGCGGCACCGTCAGGTCGTAACGCAGCGAGAGCGCTTCCTTGCCGGATTCGTGCCGCGCATGATAGATGAGCGGTTGCGCGTCTTCGCCGTATTTACCAAGCAGGGTCTCGCGCTTTTCTAGCGACGGTGTAGCCAGCGCATCAAAGCCGTAGCGAGCGAAATACTCTTTGATGACGCCGAATACGTAATCGCGGCGGCGCATCTCGGCTGGGAGGAAATCGCGCATGCCGCGCGGCAGGCTGGGCCGCAGGGCCGCCATCGGTGGGAATTCTCTCAGCTGGTAGTGGCGAGGGCTTGCGCGTGCACGTCGCGAAATTGATCGTAATGGCCGACTTCGTGCATCAAACCGAATAGGAAGGCGGCAGACGCGTTCATATCGCCAAAACGCTCACGATAACGATCGGGGATGACGCGGTTGACCTGCAACAGTGGCTTGTCCGGCCAGGTTTCCAGATATGCGTTGCGAATACGCCGACTCTCTTCAACGCGCTGCAGGCATTGATCGACTGTACGCAGATCGCGCCAGGGGGTTTCGTAGCGCGGGCGCTCTTCCGCTGGCACGCCGCGGGCGAGGAGTGAGCTATAGGCAGCGCCCTCTTCGCTGCTCGCGGTTACATGCGCGACGAGGTGAGCGAGGCTCCAGCCGATATTCTCTTCGCCTTCGATAGCAAAGGAGTCGTGCGCTTCAGGATCGACCGGATCCAGCGTCACTTGCGCGTCGCTCAGGCCGGCGATGAAACTGCGGATGAGATCCAACGATTCGTCGGAAACACGGCGCAAATCTGCGCAAGTGAATTGCTTCGCGAAATCTTGCAACTTCATAGTGCCATCGCTGATGGGCGTGAAATCAACTGGCATGTGGCTGCTCCTCTGCAGTCTGTATGCGTTGGGCATTATAACACGGGCGTTGACGGTGATGCGTAAGGAAGGCTGATTTGCCTTGTGCTACACTATCGCTCGTTGCTGGGCGATGAGTCTTGCGTATGTTGACGTTGGTAGAGCGGGTTGCATTTGTCGGGCTGGCCATCATCACTATTGCCGCAGCCGGCGCTGGTTTCGCGCGGATGGCGGCGGCGATCGCGCGTGGCGATGGGCAGCTTTACCTCGATCGCTTTTGGCGCCGGCTTTTCGCGTCATTGAGCGTATATTTGACACAACGAACCACCCTGCGCGCGCGCCCGCTGACCAGCGCCTTTCACCTGGGCATCGTCTGGGGCTTCAGTTTCTATTTCCTGGTAAACGCGGTCGATGTGCTACACGCCTTCTTGTCGGATTTCGAGGCGATATTGCTTCGTTTTGGCGTGTTTTATGACGTATTCCGTTTGCTGGCGGATGTCCTGAGCGCGGTTGTTCTCGTCGGTATGGCATATTTCTTGTTGCGCCGCTTCGTATTGCCCCATGGACGTGAGTTGCGCTTCCACGAGAACGTGCTCTTGCACCCGCGCGCGCGCGCCGGCGGCATCCAGCGCGATTCACTCATCGTTGGCAGCTTCATCTTATTGCATGTCGGCGGGCGCTTACTTGGCGAGGCGGTTTTCGTCGCGCAGACGGCGCCGGACACCTATATGCCCTTCGCGAGCGCGCTGGCAGTGCTCTTTCAAGGTGCAGATTCGGACGTTTTGTTGCTATTGCGGCATTTCTTCTTCTGGTTGGCTTTGGGCGGCATCCTGCTCTTTTTACCTTATTTCCCGCATACCAAGCACGCGCACCTCTTCATGGCACCGCTCAATTTCCTAACTCGGCCGCCGCGGACTTCGCCCGGCGCCCTGCCGCCATTGGATTTCGATGACGAAACGCGCGAGCAATTCGGCGCCGCGCGCCTCGAACATCTGGAGCCCACGGCGCTGCTCGATGCCTTCGCTTGCATCATGTGCAACCGCTGTCAGGATGTCTGCCCCGCTTATGTGACGGGCAAAGAGCTTTCGCCGAGCGCGCTGGAAATCAACAAACGTTTCTTGATGAATGAGGAAATCGGGGTGTTGGTTGCTGGCTCGGAGACGTCGCCGGCTCTTCTGGGGAATTTGCTTAGCGAATCGGCGTTGTGGGCCTGCACGGCTTGCGGTGCCTGTGTGGATATTTGCCCGGTGGGCAACGAGCCAATGTTTGACATCATGGCCATGCGCCGCGACGCGGTGCTGATGCAGAGCAATTTTCCGGCGGAGCTGCAAAACGCTTTCAACGGCATGGAGCGGCAGGGCAACCCCTGGCAGATCGGCGATGCGCGGCTCGCCTGGGCTGCGGGTTTGGATGTGCCCACCGTATCCGAGAATCCAGATTTCGAATTGCTATATTGGACGGGCTGCGCGGTGAGTTACGAAGAGCGCGCACAAAAGACGGCACGGGCGCTTGTGAAGATCCTGCGCGCCGCGAATGTGAGTTTCGCTGTGCTTGGCGATGAAGAGCGTTGCACGGGTGACACCGCGCGGCGGGCGGGCAACGAATACCTCTTCGCGGAAATGGCCAGCGCGAATGTTGAGACCTTGAACGCGCTGCCGAAGCGCCGCATCCTGGTAACCTGCCCCCATTGTTTTCACAATATCGGCAAGGAATACTCGCAATTTGGCGGCACCTTCGAGGTTATCCACCACACACAATTGATCGACGAGCTGATCGAACAGGGCCGGCTGCCGATTGGCGCGCGCTTGGATCAGGCGCCGAACGTGACTTTTCACGACCCCTGTTACCTCGGGCGGCAAAATGACATCGTCGATGAGCCGCGGGCCGCTTTGCGCCATTCTGGCATGTCCTTGGTGGAGATGGCGCGCAACCGGCAGGGCTCCTTCTGTTGTGGCGCGGGCGGCGCGCAATTTTGGAAAGAAGAAGAACCCGGCGACGCGGCCGTGAACATGACGCGTTTCCGCGAAGCGCAAGCCACTGGCGCCGATACGCTCGCTGTGGGTTGCCCCTTCTGTCTGCGCATGCTGACCGATGCCCGCGACGCCGCCGAAGAAGGTCCCGTCGTCATGGATGTCGCCGAAATCCTGGCGGAACGTTTGACTACGCTTTGATTCAAAGGAGAAATATGTCCGATCAATACGATGTTGTTGTGATTGGTGCTGGCCCGGGCGGTTATGTGGCGGCGATCCGCGCCAGTCAGTTGGGGCTAAAGGCAGCGATTGTCGAGAAGGGCACGTGGGGCGGCGTCTGCTTGAATGTCGGTTGCATCCCTTCCAAGGCGTTATTGCGCAACGCAGAGATTGCCCACCTCGTTACGCATAAGGCGAAAGAATTTGGCATTAACGGCGAGGTCGAGATGGATTATGGCGTCGCCTACAAGCGCAGCCGGCGCGTCTCCAACCGCCTCGTTAAAGGCGTACAATTCCTGATGCGCAAGAACCAGATCGATAGCTACGAAGGTTGGGCGACATTTTCCGACGCGAACACTGTGCAAGTTGCGCTCAACGATGGCGGCGAGCAGGCGCTGCGCTTCCGCCATGCCATCATCGCTACCGGCTCGCGGCCGGCCATCTTGCCCAATACCCGGATCGGCGAACGCATCGTAACCTACGAAGCACAGATCATGGCCGATTCATTGCCAGCGAGCATCCTCATCGCCGGCGGTAGTGCAATAGGCGTCGAATTTGCTTATATCCTCCATAATTACGGCGTCGATGTCACCCTTGTGGAATACATGGATCGCCTCGTCCCTGCCGAAGATGAAGAGGTTTCTGCCGAGCTGCTTAAGCATTACAAACGCGCGGGCATTAAGGTCATGGTAGGCACGCGCGTGGACGAGCTGAACGAGTCTGCGGATGGCATCCGCGCTGTGCTAACCGACAAGGCGGGTGAGCAGCAGACCATCGAGGCGGAGCGGGCCTTGCAAGCGTTGGGCGTCGCACCCAATGTGACGGGTTTTGGGATCGAGGCGCTGGGCATCGAGACGGACGCGAAACAGCGTGGCGCGATTGTCATCAACGAGGCGATGCAGACGAGTGTGCCGCATATCTACGCCATAGGCGATGTCACGATGAAACTGGCGCTGGCTCATGTGGCGCAGGCGATGGCCCTCATGGCGGCGGAGCATATCGCCGGAGAAGAAATCGCACCGCTCGATTACAGGATGATGCCTCGCGCGACCTATTGCCAGCCACAAATCGCCAGTTTTGGCTATACCGAGGCGCAAGCGCGCGAACGCGGCTACGATGTCCGGGCGGCCCGTTTCCCCTTCCAGGCAAATGGCAAAGCGCTCGGCCTCGGGGAGAGCGGCGGTTTCGTCAAACTACTCAGCGACGCGAAATATGGAGAGCTGCTCGGCGGTCACCTCATCGGCCCGGATGTAACTGAGCTCTTGCCTGAGTTGACCTTAGCGCAAAAATGGGAGCTGACGCCGGCGGAAATCGCGCGCAACGTGCATGCCCACCCCACGCTCAGCGAGGCCCTGCTGGAAGCCGCACACGGTTTGACGGGACAGGCGATCCACGCTTAACCCGCCACTCGTTGGCGGATGATGGGGATGCATTCGCGCAGGTTTGCGTAGCAATATGGCGTGATGCTGGCGAAATCAGCGGCGCTGCTATGGAAGGAATCCCACACGGCGAAGCAGATCATGCCTGCTGCCACGGCTGAACGTGCGCCGGTGACGCTATCCTCGATGGCCAGACAACCGTTGGGAGAAACATCTAAAGCGGCCGCGGCCACCAGGTAGACATCCGGAGCGGGTTTACCGGCCGCTACGTCATCGGCGCTGAAGAGGCAGCGGCGGCCCGACGGGAAGTAACTCGAATCCCAGCCGCGATCGCGCACCACGCCCTCAATGAAGGAGAGCGGCGAACTGGAGGCGATGGCCGTCCGCAAGCCAAGTGCCTGTACAGTCTCCAGCAATTCTTCGGCGCCGGGGCGCGTATGCATCTTCTGTGTGACGAGGGCCATCATCCGCTCCAACAATTCCTCTCGAAGGGTGAGCTCGCTTTCGGGAAGTGCATATGCCTCGCGAATGATGCGGATGCAGGCATCCAGCCGTTGCCCGAGCAGGGCGGCGCGAACCTCGGCGCGATATTGATGCCCGCGCGCGGCGAGTAGGGCCGTTTCCGCCGTGTGCCAGAGTCGCTCGGAATCGACGAGTGTGCCGTCTAAATCGTAGATGACCGCTTTTATGTTGCTCAAACTGTGCCTCACTTTCACCTGCGTAGATTGTAACGGACAATTACCATTCACTGGTCAGGGCAGGCGCTTGCCGTTACAATTGCACGGTTACCGGTGAGGAGTTCGCTATGGCAAGGCGCGTCCGCAAAGCGGCGGTGCTCGGTTCGGGGACGATGGGTGGTGGGATTGCCACCTTGCTAGCGGGTGTGGGTATTCCCACCATATTGTTGGATATCGCTGCGCCCGAAACGCTGCCCAGCGACACGCCCGCCCAGCGAAACGCCATCGCGCATGCGAACTTGAAACGCTTACAGAAAGCGCGGCCGCCACAACTCTTCAGCGAGGGCGTGTTGCGCGCTATCACAGTCGGGAATCTGGAAGATGACCTGAATCTCCTCACGGAAACGGATCTAGTGATCGAGGTCGTCGTCGAAGATTTGGCGATCAAGCATCAGGTGCTCAGCGCCATCCTGCCGCATTTGCGGGAGGATGCGATCCTGACGACGAACACCTCTGGTTTGCCGATTCGAGATATCGCCGAAATATTGCCGGCGGATGTCGCCCGGCGTTTCCTCGGTACGCATTTCTTCAACCCGCCTCGCTATTTGCACCTGCTGGAAGTCATCCCCCATTCTGGCACAGATGCCGAAGTGACTGAAGCGATCGTCGCCTTCGGACGCGATGTGCTGGGGAAGGGCGTGGTGCTTTGCAAAGACCAGCCCAATTTTATCGGCAATCGCTTCATGACCATCGCTGGCAGCCATGGCATCAACTTGATGCTCGATCAGAGTTTGACAATCGAGGAAGTTGATGCGCTCACGGGTCCGCTCATCGGTCGCCCGAAGACGGCCAGCTTCCATTTGCGCGATCTGGTCGGCTATGACGTCAGCGTTTTCGTCTCGCGCAATCTTTACCCAGCCATCCCCGACGATCCGGCGCGAGAGGTGCTCGTCCATCCGCGCGCGCAAGCCATCGCTGAGCAAATGATGGAGCGCCGCCTCTTCGGGCGCAAGACGGGCCGCGGCTTTTACCATATGCGACGCGTGAATGGCGGGCGCGAGTTTTGGGCGCTCAATTTAGAGACGATGGAATATGAGCCGCCGAAAGAAGTGAGCTTCGAGAGTGTGGAAAAGCAACGCAAAGTGCGGCCGGTTGGCGAGCGCATCCGCCGCCTGCTGGACGAAGATGACCGCGCCGGGCGATACCTTTGGCATATGCACGCCTTCTACCTGGCCTATGCTTCGCAACGTGTGCCGGATATCACAGACGCCATCGTCAATGTCGACAATGCGATTAAATGGGGCTTCGGGCATGAATTGGGCCCTTTCGAGATCTGGGATGCGCTGGGAGCGCGCGAAACGGTGTCGGCTTTCGAAGCGGCGGGTTATCCGGTTGCCGATTGGGTCAAGCAGCTGCTCGCGGCCGGGCATGAGCACTTCTACCACTATGACGAGCATAGGCGTCCAGATGCCTACTATTGCGTGTATGCGGGTGAATACCTGCCCATCCTGCGGGACGAAAATGCGCTGAATATCGTTGAGCTGCGTGCCAAATCCAGCCCGCTCGCGCAAAACGATAGCGCCAGTATCCATGATATGGGCGAGCGCGTGCTATTGCTCGAATTCCACAGCAAGCAAAACTCGATCGATCCGGCGATCATTGAGCAGGCCAGGCGCGCACTGGACTTATTGGATGGCGAGAGCTTCGACGCGCTGGTAATCGGCAATCAGGGCAGCCGCTTCAGTGTTGGCTTCAACATCCTGCTCGGCGTGATGCTGATGAATGCCGGGCGACTGGCTGAGTTGGAAGCAGGCGTGGCGAACGCGCAACACCTGGCGGAAACGATGCGATATTTCCATAAACCAATCGTGACGGCCCCTTTCCAGCATACTTTCGGCGCTGGCGCGGAACTCATGATGGCTGGCGGCGCGACAGTGGCAGCGATGGAGCTATATGCTGGGTTGGTGGAATTCGGCGTTGGCCTCATCCCGGCAGGCGGCGGCTGCGTTAGCCTGTTGCGGCGCATCCTGAACCCGGTGATGGAAACGCCGAACGGTGACCCGATGCCGCAGCTGCAGCGAATATTTGAGACCATCGCCTTCGCGAAAGTGAGCGGCAGCGCCCTCGAAGCGCGCGAGCTGGGCTTTCTGGCGGATGATGACCGCATCGTTACCAATCCGGCGCACTTGCTTCAGGCGGCGAAAGCGCGAGCGTTGTCGTTGCGAGCAGGATACCAGCCGCCTCGGCGACGGGAGGTCTGGGCCTGCGGGCGTGACGCGCATGCGGCGCTGCTCATCGGCATCGATAACATTCGCCGCAACGGGAACGCCAGCGAATACGATGCCCACATCGCGCGTAAGCTGGCCTACGTTCTTTGCGGGGGTGATTTGGCGCGGCCAGGCTGGGTTTCGGCGGACTACATCTACGCGCTCGAGCGCGAGGCATTCATGAGTCTGATGGGCGAAGAGAAAACGCACGCGCGCATCATCCATATGTTGGAGACAAACAAACCGCTCCGCAATTAGCGACGTGCGACGAAATGGGATGGAGGCTGAAATGCGAGAAGCAGTGATCGTGGCGGGGGCGCGGACGGCAGTGGGGAAAGCGCGGCGGGGCATTACCGCCAACGCGCGCGCTGATGACATGGCGGCGACCGTCATTCGCGAGCTGATGCGGCAAACAGAGGACAAACTCGATCCAGCCGATATCGATGATGTCATCGTCGGTTGCGCGATGCCAGAAGGCGCGCAAGGTCTGAATACGGCGCGCAGCATCGCCATGCTGGCGGGCTTGCCGGTCGATGTGCCGGGCATGACGGTGAATCGCTTTTGCTCGAGTGGATTGCAGACCATCGCTATGGGCGCCGAACGCATCATCGCGAATGGGGCCGATGCGATCATCGCCGGTGGGGCGGAAACGATGTCGCTCGTGCCCATGAGGGGCTTCCACATGTCGCCGAACCCAACGTTGGCCCGAGAGATGCCAGAGGTATATATCGGCATGGGCGCGACGGCCGAGCAGGTCGCCGATGAATTCGACGTCAATCGCGAAGATATGGACGAATTCGCTTACCATAGCCATCGTAAGGCAGCAGCGGCGACGGATGCAGGTTATTTCGCTGAGGAAATCGTGCCCTTTGAATGGGAAGAGACCGTAGTCGGCGAAGACCAACGCCCGCAATCTAAGCAACTCAGCCTGCGCGAAGACGAGCATTTGCGGCGCGGCACGACTGTGGAGGGTTTGGCGCAACTCAAGCCTGTCTTTCGGGTGGGTGGGCGCGTTACGGCGGGGAATTCGAGCCCGCTCAGCGATGGTGCTGCCGCTGTCTTACTGATGGAAGCCGGCCGCGCGGCGCAATTGGGCTTGCAACCGCTGGCGCGCTTCGTCGGTTTTCAAGTGACCGGCGTACGCCCGGAGATCATGGGTGTGGGTCCGATCCGCGCCGTGCCCAAGTTGCTAGAGCGCATCAGCATGAACGCTGGCGATATCGATCTCATTGAGTTGAATGAAGCCTTCGCCGCGCAAGCCCTGGCCGTCATCCGGCATCTGGAACTGGATGAAGCGCGCGTGAACGTCAACGGCGGCGCAATCGCGTTGGGCCATCCACTTGGCTGCACAGGCGCCAAGTTGACGGTGCAACTCATCCACGAATTGCGTCGGCGTGAGGGCCGTTTTGGTATGGTAACGATGTGCATCGGTGGTGGGATGGGCGCGGCAGGCCTTTTTGAGCGCTTGAACTAAGTGAGCAGCGCGTTCAAGGCGCCTGGGTGTAAGCGGATATCAAGCGAGCGAGTGGCGCCCGCTTCGCCATCCATTTCGTAGTGGAAAGTGTGAGCGCTAGAAATGCGGATTTCCCGCCCGCGCGTTTCCAACAGCGCGCCACGGCCGAAGGATTGGCCGAGGAATGCGCTGGGGCTCAGGCGCAAGAGCTCGAAGTGGTTGAGGCGACGTGCGAGTAGAATTTCCAACAGTCCATCGCGTATTGCTGCGTTTGGCGCAATTCGCATTCCCCTGCCAAAGTGAGAGCCATTGCAGCAAGCGAGCAGGGCGGTGCGTCCTTCGAACCAGCGACGGCCGTCTACAGCTACGCTCAGTTGCGGCCGCTGGAAGCTATGGAGTGCTCGGAGGGTAAGGGCCAAGTAGGTCCAGGCTCGTTTACGCCGCAGGGATTGCGAGCGGCGCGATACCTCGCCAGCCAGACCGCAGGAAGCGATATTCAAGAAGAAAGCCTGTGCATCGTCAGCGTGGAGCTCGCCGATGTCGATGGGCTGGGGGGTGGCGTGCGCCAGCCAGGCCAGCGCTGCCGCCCGCCCAAGCGGTTGCCCGATTCCGCGCGACCAATCGCAACCCGTGCCCAAAGGCAGTTCGCCGAATGCCGGTAGTGCGCGCGGTTCGCCAGCGGTACGAATGCGCATCAAAGCGCCGACGAGATGATGAACGGTGCCATCACCGCCAAGGGCGATGACTCTCTTAACATCCCGACGAATGGCTTCCCGCAGTAGTGGCTCTACCTCCGCGCTCGTCTGAGTGACGGCTAGCTGGATCGCACCAAGTTTCACTTCCAATTGTGAGAATAGTGCCGCGCGTTCGTGTGGGGATAGATTCGGACCGGCCCGCTCATTGAAGATGCAGAGCGTGGGCGGCATCCGCGTTCTAATCCGCCGCCGCACTCGCTAATTCGTCAACGATGCGGCGGAGTTGGCGGGCGCGCTCGCGGATAGTCTCTTGTGGCAGATCGCCCGTCCCTGTGAGCCAGTCGGCCATGCCGCAGGCTACAGCACCCGCCGCCAGGAACTCGCGCGTGTTCTCGGCGTTGATGCCACCATTGCAAAGGAAGGCGATATCCGAGAGCGGCGCGCGCAACGCCTTGAAGTAGCCGATGCCGAGTGAGCCGATGGGGAAGATTTTGAGCATGCGAACGCCCAATTCTGCCGCGGCTACACATTCGCTCGGCGTGATGACACCGGGCGCCACGAGCGTCTTTCGCGCGAGGACGTGCTGGACGACGTTCACCTGAAACGCAGGCGAAACGACGAAATCAGCGCCGGCATCCAGCACGCGTTGCGCTGCAGCCACTGAAAGCACCGTGCCCATACCAACGCAAGCATCGTCACCGAATTCGCGCTTCGCGCGGACCATCGCCTCAATGGGTTCATCCGAATTCATGGTGAATTCGAAGTTGGCGATGCCTTCCTCCATTAGCGTTTCGCAGGTGCGCAGAGCGATTGCTGGGCCAAAGCGGCCGCGCATACCGGCTATGAGGCGACTTTGGACGATGCGGTTGAAAGCCTCATTCTCGTTCATGGAGCCCTCGCATAAGATTGACGCTCAGATTGTAACGAATGCTCTCGTGTTAGGGCAATGATTTGCGGCTTAATGGCGCAGCGGCAATACTCGAAGAATGAAAATTCTCATCGCGCCGAACGCCTTCAAGGGTAGCCTCAACGCCGATGAGGCCGCTGCTTGCATCGAACGCGGATTGCGGCGCTCGGGTTTGACAGGCGAATTGCTGCGAATGCCAATTGCTGATGGCGGCGATGGTACGCTGAAGGCTTTTCTGGCGAATGGTGGCGAGATTTCTCGGGCCACCGTACTCGATCCGCTGGCAAGGGAGATCACGGCGGAATATGCCACTCTACCCGATGGAAATACCGCCGTAGTTGAGATGGCGCGCGCTTCCGGATATGCCCTGCTCGCCGCCGACGAGCGCGACCCGATGCGCGCGACCAGCTATGGGACAGGTCAGTTGTTGGCAGCTGCGGCAGCGAGCGGGCGCAAGAAGATCATCCTCGGTGTCGGCGGGAGCGCCACAGTCGACGGTGGGGCTGGCGCGTTACAAGCGTTGGGCATGGGCGTATACAACGCGGCGGGCGCACGATTGCCCGTTCTGGCGGGTGGGCGTTTGCGGGAAATCGAGCGCCTCGATACTTCGGAGATATTGCCACTTTGGCGGGCGATCACCCTCATCATCGCCAGCGATGTGGAAAATCCGGTGTTTGGTAAAAAAGGAGCGGCGGCGGTCTTCGGTCCGCAGAAAGGCGCATCACCGGTACAGGTGCGAGAGTTGGAATTGAGTCTGGGTCACTACTTTTCTTTGCTCGAGAAGGCTACGGGGAATTCGGTGAGTGAGCGGGCAGGCAGCGGCGCAGCCGGGGCGCTGGCTGGCGGTTTGATGGCGGCGCTGGGCGGCAGGATTGAGCAGGGGGTCGAATTGCTCCTGCAACACAATGGCTTCGCCGCACGCCTGGAAGATGCCAACATGGTTATCACCGGCGAAGGCTATATGGATGAACAGACTCTCGGTGGCAAGGCTCCGATGGGGGTGGCGCGGTTCGCGCGGGCAGCCAATGTGCCGACGGTCGCCCTCGTCGGCGGTAGCAACCTGAGTGAAGCGCGCGCGCAAGCTGCCGGTTTTCGGTTGGTGTTGCCAATTGTGCCGCACTCGATGCCGCTCAATGAAGCGCTGGCCGGGGCGCCGGCATTTCTAGAAGCGGGCGCACAACGGCTGGGTGAAATGCTGAAGAGCGGCGAACTATAGCTCTTCTTTGACGATGGCTGCCAGGCGTTCGCTGATGCCAGGCACCGCGATGAGCTCACGGATGCTGGCGCGCTTGATGGCTTCGTTGGAATAGCCGAAAGTCTTCATTAGCGCCTGACGCCTTTTGGGGCCGATGCCGGGAATTTGCTCGAGACGGCTCTCCATACCCAGCTTACCGCGTTGCCGACGATGGCTGGCGATGGCGAAGCGATGCGCCTCGTCACGGACGCGTTGCAGCAATTGCAAGCCTGGGTCGCGGGCGCTCAACCGCAAGGGTTTTTCCGTATGCGGTAGGTAAATCTCTTCGTTCTTCTTGGCGAGAGCGATGATTGCGAAATGCTCCCGCAAGCCGAATTCTGTCAGCACTTCTAACCCGATGTTCAACTGACCACGACCGCCATCCAGGAGCAGCAAGTCGGGTAGCAGTTTCCAGGTTTCGTCGCTGATGTTACGGATGGGACGGTCTCTCTCTGGCGCTTCCAGCGCGCGAATATAGCGAGAGAAGCGCCGCGTGAGCGCTTCACGCATGGAGAGGTAATCGTCGGAGCCCGGGCCGCTCACAGTGCGGATGTTGAAGCGCCGGTATTCGCTCTTGCGGGCGATGCCCCTGGCGAAAACGACACGGCTGGCGACGATGGCGGTGCCTTGTGTGGTGCTCACGTCGAAGCATTCGATGCGCACGGGTGGGCTTGGTAAGTCCAGCAGCTGTTGCAAAGAGCTGAGTGCGTCTTCCTGCTTAGTGGTATCCGCTTCCCATTGGGCGCGGAAGACGCGCATCGCCTCGCCGGCATTCTCTTGCGCCAGGTGGATGAGGTTGCGCTTCTTGCCGCGTTGTGGGACAGAGATGGTGAAGCGTTGCCCGTTGCGCTTATCCGACAGCCAACGTTCCAGGATGCGCGCCTCTTCCACTTCGTTGGGCAAGACCAACTCGCGCGGGATTTCGGCCACGTTGCCGGAGCCGCCATAGAACTGGGTGATGAAATTCTGCAGCACTGTGCTATCGGTTTCGTCGGCAGTGTTATCCAGCTGGCGCGAATCGCTTCCGATGAGTTTTCCGTTACGGATGAAGAGGATTTGCACGACAGCCTCGTTCTTATCGCGCGCCAAGGCGAGCACATCCTGGTTGGCCATGCGCGGACTGACAGCGACGTGGCTTTTGGTGATGAATTCGATGGCTCTCAACTGGTCGCGCAAAGTGGCGGCGCGCTCAAATTGCAGGTTGGCGGAGGCGATGACCATCTCCGCACGCAGGCGACGGACGACGGGCTCAGACTTGCCGCCCAGCACGTCCATCAGCTCGGCGATGAGCTGACGATAGCCGGCACGGTCGATGGCGCCGATGCAGGGCGCACTGCACAGTTTGATATCGTGGAATAGGCAAGCGCGTGCGTCTTGGCCGGTGATCTCGCGGTCGCAGGTGAGGTAGGGGAAGGCGCGGCGCAACACGCGCAGGGTGTTTTGTACCTGCCACATCGCCGTATATGGGCCGAAATAACGACTGCCATCCTTAATGACTCGGCGCGTGGTCTCCACTTTTGGGAAAGGGTCCTGCCAATTCACGCGGATATAGGGATAGCGCTTGTCGTCTTTGAGCAGGACGTTGAAGATGGGCAGGTGGCGCTTGATGAGTGTCTCTTCGAGAATTAGCGCCTTGACTTCGTTCTCGACGACGATGAATTGGATGTCTGTGACGCGCGCGCGCAGGCGGCGGGTCTTCTGCTCCAGGTCGCTGGCATTGCCAAAATAACTGCGCACACGGTCTCGCAGCCGTTTTGCTTTGCCGATGTAGAGGATTTTCCCCGCCTCGTCCTTCATGAGGTAGACCCCCGGCTTGACGGGGAGGTTTTCCAGGATGCTGCGGAGCTTCGGCGAGAGTTGGTAAGGCATGTTGGCCAGGTTGGAATTGTGTCAGTATACGCTGGATTATAGCCGATAATCATGCGCCGCCGCCGCTCTGCTTCCCAGCGGGAATTGGCGATTGTGTTATCATGATTCCGCATACGATACGCAATTCTGGAGCAAAATGTCCGCTCAGCCGCATGTGCCCGTGCTATTGGAAGAGGTGCTCAAGGCGCTCAGCCCGGACGGAACGGGTAGTTTGAGGCGGGTGATCGATGGCACTATCGGCGCGGGCGGACACAGTGCAGCGATCCTGGCGGCAGGCGCGGGCATGCTGCTCGGTTTGGACCGTGACGAGGGAGCCCTTTCCCTGGCGGCGGAGCGATTGCGACAGTTCGCGCCGCGTTCCCAGTTGCAACACCGTAATTTCGCCGATATGGCCGCGGCGGCGGCCGACATTGGTTGGCAAGCGGTGGATGGAATTTTGTTGGATCTCGGCCTGTCCTCCATGCAGTTGGCTTGCGCCGGTCGGGGTTTTTCCTTCATGCAAGACGGGCCTCTGGATATGCGCTTCGACCGTAGTGTCGGGGAGCCGGCCACTTCCTGGCTGAATGAGGCCGACGAGGGCGAATTGACAAACGCATTCTTTCGCTATGGCGAAGAGCGGCAAAGCGGTCGCATTGCCCGCGCCGTGGTTGCTGCCCGGCCGTTGTTGACGACGCGACAGTTGCGCACGCTCGTCGAGCGGTTGGCGCGGCCAAAACGACGAGGCGCGGCGATCCACCCGGCCACGCGCATCTTTCAGGCCACGCGCATCGTCGTGAATGACGAGCTCGGCGCACTGGAGCGCGTGTTGCCGGTGGCCACGCAATTGTTGCGACCGGGAGGGCGCCTAGCCGTCATCAGTTTTCATAGCTTGGAAGACCGGATCGTCAAGCGGCATTTCCGCGACGCCAGCCGCGATTGCCTATGCCCGCCGCAAACGATCCTCTGTGAATGTGGCCATGTCGCCTCGGTGCGGCGCATTACCCGGAAACCCATCCGCCCAACCCCTGCAGAGATGGCACGCAATCCGCGCAGCCGCAGTGCCCGTTTGCGTGTAGTAGAGGCGCTGGCATGACGACTCACTCGCACGATTGGTTGCAGCATGTCTTCCAGCCCTCCAGCTGGAATCCGCGCGAACAATCAAAATGGATTTTGCTGATGGCCGGTTTCTTGGTGTTATTTGCTGGCATTGTCTACGTGTTGCAGATTTCGGCGGTGGCTTCCAAGCGTCATGATCTGGATGAGTTGCTATCGCAACGCAATACCTTGGAGCGTGAAATCGAAATGCTCCGGCAAGCGATTTCGGCAGGCCAGAACCTGGCCGAGCTCAAGGAACGGGCGACGGCACTGGGCTTTCGGCGCGCGAGTAACGAGGACATTCGCTACCTCAATATCGATGGTTATCAAACGGCCAACTCCGCCAGCGTAAACGAAATTGTAACGCACGACTTCCTAACGGATGCTGAGCCGGTCGTTGTCCATAGCGCGGGTTGGCTGACTGAATTCCGGCAACAGTGGTTGGCTTTCGCCGCACCCTGATGACCCGAACAGGCACTACTATGGAAGCGGGCACCGAAGACAATTTGCTCGATACGCTGCGACAACGCTTGCCCTTCGTGTTGTTGGCGTTGCTATTGCTCAGCCTGGCGCTGATGATGCGGCTGACGGCGCTGGCGATTGGCGCTTTGTCAGCGCCGGATGCGGCCTACGTCGACGCGCAACGTGCTGCACTCTATGAAACGACGGTGCGTTTCCAAGGCGCGCGTGGCACGATTTACGATCGCAATGGCGCCGAGCTGGCCGTCAATCAATCTGCCTGTACGGTGGCCATCAATCCGCCGCTCATCAGCGAACCCCTCGTGGCGGCGCGCGCTCTTTCGCCGCTCCTCGACCGCAGTGTTCGTGAACTCTATGACATCGCCGATGGTGACCGGCTCTGGCAATCGCTGGTCAGCTCGTTTGACCCACTACCAGGCGAAACGTGCCAGCAGCTGGACGAGTTGGCAATTTACGGTCTGGAAGTGATACGCTTGCAGCGGCGCAGTTATCCACAAGGGAGATTGGCCGCGCAAATCATTGGTTTTATCAATTTCGATACCAGCCGGCCGAGCGGGTTCGGCATTGAGGGTTATTACCACAATCTGCTCGCCGGAAGCGCGCGCGACGCGGCGGTCAGCGCCGATCTCTATGACTCACCCCCTGACCAGCAAAGCGAAGATCGTGGGCGAGATCTGGTGCTGACGATCGACCGCGATTTGCAGTTCCTAGCAGAAGAGCGTCTGGGAGTGGCACTGGAAGAAACGGGATCAATCGGCGGCACGGTCATCATAATGGATGTGGCTACTGGCGAAGTGCTGGCGATGGCGAATTTGCCCGGCTACGACCCCAATCACTTTTACGATGTGGAAGACCCGCAGCTTTTAGCGAACGCCGCCATCAGCGAATCCTACGAGCCGGGCGTAGTGGTCATTCCGCTCACGCTGGCCGGCGCTCTGGAACAAGACAGTATCTCGCCGCGATGGCGCTATTTGGACCGCGGCGAGCTGATATTCAGTGGCCAACGTGTTGTAAATGCTGACCTCTTTGCGTATGGCGAAGTGGGTGTGGATGAGATCTTATTGCATGGCACGCATATCGGCGCCGCCGAGGTGGCGATCGAGATGGGCGCCAGCGTATTTTACGAAGCCCTGGGCCGCTTTGGCCTGGGCGAGACTACGGGAATCGATTTGGCCGGAGAAACGTCTGGTGAGTTGCGACTTCCGGGTCATCCCGAATGGAGCGATAACAATCTATTGCGCAATGCTTATGGACAGCTGATGGAGGTTACGCCCCTTCAATTGGCGGCAAATTATGCGGCGCTTGCCAATGAAGGCTTGATGTTGCAGCCGCATATCGTGGCGAAAATCATCGATCATTCCAAGGAAGAGGCCGCGCAACATTTGGCGCCCTCGACGCTGGCCTATGGCAAACGCGTCGTCTCAGCGGAGACGGCGAATTATTTGCTCGATTTATTGGCGCGGAACATAAGCGGCGAAATTGCATCCTTAACCGAAGTGCCAGGTTATAGTCTGGCGGGGATGCTGGCGAAGGCGGCTATCCCTGACCTCACCGGCTATCGTGACGAAGAATATGTAATGACCTTCGTGGGAATGACCCCCGCACAAGATCCGGAACTGGTCCTCCTGCTCAAATTAGACCAACCGAAAAGCGATGATATCCCGGATCGCGTACTTGGACCTACCGTGCAGCGGCTGTTGGAGGGTATGGTCGTGCTGCTGGAGATGCCCCCAGACGAGCTTCGTGAATCCATGCAGAATGGAAATGATCACCCGTTGGCGGAGCAGTAAGCGATGGATTCGGGCCTGCCGTTCTCGATGTCCGTCGGTGCGATCGCTTTCCTCCTGGGGGTGATCTGGGGCGGGCCCTTCATTGAAATCCTGAAGCGTTTGAAAGTTGGCAAGCTCATCCAGGTCGAATTGAGCCAGGCGCACCAGCGTAAAATAGGCACGCCGACGATGGGCGGTATCATGATCGTATTCACGACCGCGTCTCTCGCGCTGACAATCAACTTGGTGCGCATCATTCGTAGCGGCCAGGGCGCCAGTGTGTTGTTGCCGCTTTTTGTGATGGGCGGCTACGCGATGCTAGGATTCTTGGATGACCGAGCAGGTATCCGCGTATCGGCCGACGAACTGGGGCAAGGCTTTAGCAAAAAACGCAAATTCGCCGGACAATTTCTGCTTGCCCTTATTACTGCGCTGCTCATCTCTCAATTCGACGGCGGCTTCGATTATGCGAATGAGCTATCGATCCCGCTCTTCGATATCACGATACCGCTAAGCCCCTGGATCTTCGTGCCGTTAGTGGTCTTCATCATCGTCGCGACATCGAACGGAGTAAATTTCACCGACGGCCTGGATGGCTTGGCGGGAATAATTTCGGCGAGCGCTTTTGGTGCTTTCGGCGTGATCGCCTTCTTGCAGCAGCAGATATACTTGACGCAGCTTTGCTTCATTCTGGTCGGCGCCTGCTTCGCTTTCTTATGGTACAACGCCTTTCCCGCACAGCTCTTCATGGGCGATACTGGTTCGCTGGCCTTGGGCGCGACGCTGGGAACGGTAGCCGTCATGACCGGCAATTGGCTCTTGCTGCCGATCATTGCCATCGTGCCGGTCGCGGAGACGGTTAGCGTCATATTACAAATCGCTTCCGCCCAATTTACGCGGCGCTTTTGGGGGCCGGAAAATGAGCGTCGTATCTTCCGCCAGGCGCCGTTGCACAACCATTTTGAGCTGGGCGGCTGGAGCGAAACACAAATCGTGCAGCGCTTCTGGCTGGTGGGGATTTTGAGCGCATTGATTGGCGTTTCACTCGCTTTGTTATGAGTCAACGTTGGTGGATGGGTGAGCTGGGCAGCGCACATATTGGCATCCTGGGTTTCGCGCGCGGCGGGCAGTCCTTAGCGCGGTGGTTGGCGGCGCGCGCGCGGCGCGTTTCTGTGAGCGACCGGCGCAGCGCCGCCGCAATTGGCTTCTCGCCGGCGGATTACCCAGGCATCGATTTTCGCCTTAGTGACGCACAAGACACACTGCCGCGCGAATGGGATGCGCTCTGTGTTTCTGGTGGTGTGCCGCGTGAGCACCCCTACGTGCAAGGGGCGATAGCGGCTGGCTTGCCGATCACCAACGACGCTCAACTCTTCCTTGAGCATTGTCCGGCGCCCGTAGTCGGCATCACAGGTAGCGCCGGCAAGACCACGACTACGACCCTCGTTGGCGATGTCTTGCACGCCGCGGGGGAAACAGTCTGGGTCGGTGGCAATATCGGAAATGTCTTACTCGATAACTTGGCGGAAATCGGCGCGGGTGATGTGGTCGTGATGGAGCTATCTAGCTTTCAGTTGGAATGGATTAACGCCAGCCTAAATACGGCGGCCATCTTGAATCTCACCCCTAACCATTTAGATCGTCATGGCACGATGGAGGCTTACATTGCGGCGAAGGCACGGATCTTGAGCGGACAAGGTACAGAAGACTGGGCAGTGCTTGCGGCAGAGGACGTGCACTGCCGGCGTCTGGCCGCGCGTGCGAAGGGGCAATTGGCATGGTATGGCGTTGATGTTGAGGTCGAACGAGGCGCATGCCTCAACGGCGAGTGGCTGGCGCTGCGCGATGGGGGGGAAGAAGAGCGCATCTGCCACCGTAGAGACATCCCGTTGCGCGGGCCGCACAACTTGCGTAATGTGCTGGCGGCCTGCGCGATTGCCCGCACTCGTGGCGCGCCAGTAGATGCGTTGGCTCGCGCGATTCGTTCTTTCCAGCCAGTCGCCCATCGCTTGCAACTCGTCCGTGAGTTGGCAGGTATATGTTATGTGAACGATAGTATTGCCACCTCCCCAGAGCGGGTATTGGCTGCGCTGGCGAGTTATGAAGAGCCGCTGGTCTTGTTGCTGGGTGGGCAAGATAAGCGTTTGCCCTGGCGGCCGCTGTTGAAGATGGCGCAAGAGCGGGCGCGAGCCATCATCGTTTTTGGTGAGGCGGCTACCCTCATAGTGAGCGAATGGGGGGCACTGGCGATGAAAGAACCGCCGCTTCATATCGTGAACGACTTGGCGGCGGCCACCCAGCTGGCGCGGCAACTCGCGCAGGAGGGTGATGTCGTGCTGCTCTCTCCGGGCGGTACCAGCTACGACGCCTACCCCAATTTTGAAGCGCGCGGACGTCACTTTCACGAATTGGTGATGTTCTTATAATGAAATCATCGCATCAGTAGCGGCGGCAACCCAGCCATGCCGGAAGAGAACGTTTACGCAGGCAGTATCGCCCATCAACACCTGCGTCTGGGCAAGCCGCGCGTCGGCCGTAACTCACTCCTGCGTCGCCTTCTGAGCGCGGTGGATATCCCTTTGCTCCTGGTAACCGGCACGCTGCTCACGATTGGCCTGATGATGGTCTATAGCTCGACGCTGGATTGGAGCTACCGACTCTACGGGACGGTTGGCGCTATCCTCAAGCAGCAACTGCGCAACGCGGCCATCGGCGGGGCGGCGATGTGCGTCTTTGCGACGCTCGATTATCGTCTCTGGCGGCGTTGGATTATCCCGGCGCTCATCTTGACCATTGCGCTCTTGGTGATGGTGCTCTTTTATGGCAACGACACGCTCATCAACGCGCGTCGTTCCCTCGTCGGCGGCTCGATTCAGCCAGGCGAATTGGCGCAGCTGGTCTCGGTAGTCTATCTGGCGACCTGGTTGAGCACGAAGCACGGGCAAATCCGTAGCATTACGTTGGCCCTGTTGCCGTATTTGGCCATCGTGGGCATCATCGCTGGGCTGATTTTCATGCAGCCGGATTTGACGACCGTCGCCATCATCATCAGCGTTTCGGCGGCGATGTTCTTTCTGGCAGGCGCGACCTTCCGTCAATTGCTCGTGATGGTCGTGATAGGGCTGTTGTTCATCGCATTCATCCTGCTGGTGGGCAGTGATTCGCTTTCATACGCGGGCGAGCGCATCGACAGTTTCATACGCGGCTTGGATAGTTTGCGGGCGGCTGATTATCACTCCAGGCAAGCGCGCATCGCTTTTCGAAACGGTGGCATGTTGGGCCTCGGGTTGGGCAACAGCCTGCAAAAATTCGCCGGACGCCTGCCTGCGCCGCATACCGATTACATCTTTGCCATCCTGGTGGAGGAATTGGGTGTCGTCGGCGCGATGGCGGTGATTGGCCTTTTCGTCGCGTTCGCCTATCGCGGTTACCTCATTGCTTTACGGACGAACGATGCGTTGGGGAGCTTGCTCGCGGTCGGCATCACCACGATGGTCATCACACAGGCGATGGTGAACATCGCCGTTATGGCTTCATTATTGCCTTCATCTGGCGTGCCCTTGCCATTCATCAGTTATGGTGGCTCGTCGCTGGTCACGATGATGGCGGGTGTAGGCTTGCTGCTCAGCGTACACCGCGTTACGGCGGTGAACGCATCGCTGAGAGGACGGAGCACTGGACTTGCGCATCATGATCGCCGCCGGCGGTACCGGCGGGCACCTCTATCCCGCTTTGGCCACCGCCGAAGCGCTGCGCGACCGCCTACCCAGGCTTGATTTGCACTTTGTGGGCACAGTCGGCGGTTACGAGCGCCAGTTGGTCGCGCAATATGGTATCCCGCTGAGCGAGTATTCAGAGGTTCGCGCGGGACCCTTGCACGGGCGCAGCTGGCCACGAAAATGTTGGAGTGCGCTGTTGCTGGGTGTAGGGACGTTGCAGGCGCTGGCACTGATGGTGAGGCGGCGACCGCGCGTGTTGCTGCTCACGGGTGGTTGGATGGGCTTGCCGGTGGCGCTGGCAGCCTGGCTGTTGCGCGTGCCGAGCGTGATCTATTTGCCTGATATCGAGCCCGGCCTGGCGATACGCGCCCTGGCGCCCCTGACGAGACGCGTCGCGGTCAATGTGGCGGAATCGGCCGCCTTCTTCCCGAAGCGTCACTGTGCGGTGGTGGGCTATCCGCTGCGCAAGGCCTTCACCACCGCGGATCGCGCGGCTGGGATCGCGCGGTTCGGTTTGTCGGCCGAAAGGCAGACGTTGCTCGTCTTCGGCGGCAGCCTGGGCGCGCGCAGCCTCAATAGGGCGTTGTTGCCAATTTTGCCGGCCCTACTGGATGACGGTTGGCAGGTGCTGCATATTACCGGCGTGGGCAATTGGAAAGAAACGCTCGCGGAAATTGGCGATGCGAGTTACGGTAATTATCAAATATTCCCATATTTGGAGGACATCGGCCTGGCGATAGCGGCGGCTGATCTCATTGTATCGCGCGCAGGTGCGAGCGTGCTGGCTGAATACCCGTATTACGCCGCGCCGAGTATCCTGGTGCCGCTGGCACGCTCCTGGCGCTACCAGCAAGTGAACGCCAACTACCTTTTCCAGCGGGGCGCGGCCGTCGTCCTGCCTGAGGAAGATCTGACGGCAGGTTTGCTGCCGATGATGCGCGACCTTTCGAGCGAAGGCGGTGAGGCATTGGTTAGAATGCGGGAGCGGGCCGCTGCGTTAGCGGAGCGCGATGGCGCGGGACGGCTGGCGGTTGAGTTGCTGGAGCTGGCGAGCTGATATGTTGGATCTGCGCATCTTCCTGGCGCTCGTCGCGTTGATTTTCATCTATATCGGCGCGCGCCGCGGTTTCAGCCAGGAACTCATCGCAACGGCAGGAATCCTGCTCGCGCTATTCGGTTTGCATCACTTTGACGACACTCTTCGGGGACAGTTGCTGCAGAGCGGAGCAGCTTGGTTGCATCTACTGGTCCAGCTGCTGGTTTTCGCCCTCGTAGTCTATTTTGCGTATCACACGAGGGCAGTCATCGGAGCGCGGGCGTTGGCGGTGAGGAGCGGTGAGGCAGCAAGCAGGCGCAGCAATATGCAGGAGGGCGTGCTGGGTGGCGTCGTTGGCGCGCTCAATGGCTATCTCATTGGCGGATCGGTCTGGTATTTTGCACATATCAACGACTATCCTTTTCTGGGGTCTGAACAGGTGACGGTGGCGCCAGAAACACTGCACATCTTGCCACTGTACTTGCTCGCTGACGGGCCAGGCGGGAGCGGCGAGCTGCTGACAGTGGCGGTATTCTGTATCTTCCTCGTCGTTTTGATCATGATATAAGGTGCGCGCATGATCCCGTTTACGGCGATGCTCTGGCTCGGCGCGCTGTTCTTCGGCGCACTCGGTTTGCGGCGCGGTTGGAAGAGCGAATTGCTGAGTGGCGGCGCCCTCATTTTAGCGATCTTCGCCATCTTGCAGCTGGATGGCTGGCTGCGTAGTTCCATATTGCGTTTTACATCGTTGGCGCAACTCTTCGCTTTGCAGGCGGCCGTCTTGTTGCTGGTTTTCTTCCTGACGCATAGCAACCTGGGCTGGTTCGTGCAGCGGCCAGCCGAGGGCGCCAGCAGCAGGCGCCGTTCGCTATTGTTGCGCGCGCTCGGGGCGGCCTTGGGAGCGGCAAATGGCTATTTGCTTGCCGCTTCGCTCTGGTACCTTCTGGATGTAAATCTATACCCGTTCGCGCCCATGATCTCGGCGCCGACGCCAGGTTCGCCCGCGGCCGAGGCCATTCGTGCTCTGCCATTGTTGGGTCTCACTGGCGGTCCCGGTGAGCTGCTGACGATCGGCATCGCTCTGACCCTCGTTGCACTCTTCTTCAAGATGTGAGCGCGCAGCAGGATTGGCGTCCACGTATGCGTATCCACCTCGTCGGCATTGGCGGTACGGGGCTTTCGGCAATTGCCCGAGTCTTACATGAACGCGGTTTTGTCGTCAGTGGTTCGGATAAGCGGGCGAACGCGATGACACGGGTGCTTGCCGAAAGCGGGATGCGGATTCACATTGGCCACCACACCGAGCAAATTGGGGCGGCAGATGCGCTCATCTATACTTCGGCGGTGGATGATCAGGGGCGGCAGGAAGTCGTCGCCGCGCGGGCGCGGGGGATCCCAACCTACCGGCGCGCGGAAATCATCCAACAGGTCATCGGCGCGCGCCCGATCATCGCCGTTGCCGGCACGCATGGCAAAACCACTACGACGGCGATGCTCGTGCATTTGCTGCGCGGCTGCGGCCGTGCGCCTGGTTTCATACTGGGGAGCACTTTGCCCGGTGGAGAAAACGCCAGCACAGGTGAAGATGAGCTTTTCGTCATCGAGGCTGACGAATACGACGATATGTTCCTCGGATTGCTCCCGGAGACGGCCATCGTCACGAATGTCGAGCACGACCACCCCGACTTCTTCGCGCGGCCGGAAGAAGTAGCAGATGCTTTCGCCCGTTTTATCAGGCGCATTCCGGCGGGTGGCGCGCTGGTCTATTGCGCTGATGACGCGGGTGCGCGAAGCCTTGTTGAGGATTATTCGGATGGAGCGAAACTCCTCAGTTATGGGAGCAGTGCTGACGCTGATTTGCGCTTGAAGAATTTCCACTACTCAGTGGATGGGAGCTGCGTGACGTGCCTGCGCGGCGGACTAGAGGTGGCCGAATTGCACCTCTCTCTGGCGGGCGAGCATAACCTGCGGAACGCGGCCGCGGCGCTCTTGGCGGCCGAGCGCTATGGTATCTCCCTTGCGGAAGGCGCCGGGGCGCTTGCGGATTTCACGGGCGTCGACCGTCGCATGAGCCTGCGCGGGGATATCGCTGGCTTAGCCGTTCTGGACGATTACGCGCATCACCCCACCGCAATTCGCGCTAGCCTTCAGGCGGCCCGCCAACGTTATCCTGAGCGCCAACTAGTAGCCCTCTGGGAACCGCATACCTATAGCCGACTCGCCACATTGTGGGATGGATTCGCAACGGCTTTCGAATCGGCGGACGCTGCGCTGATCACGGAGGTCTACGCCGCGCGCGAGGAGCCGCAGATTGGTATCGACGGGGCGAGTATTTCAGCCGCCATCCTGCGCCCGCCCGCTGTTTTTGCTCCGGATCAGACCGAGGCGCTACGTCAGTTACTGGCAATGATTGAAGCGCCGGCCTGCCTCCTAATCATGAGCGCGGGCGACGCGTCAGCTATTGGCACCGCGTTGCTGGAAGAATGGGGAGATCGTGCATCCGCTTGAACGTTTCGGTGCGCTGATTTCGCGTGACGCCTCGCTCGCGCGTTATACGGCGGCGCGTCTGGGTGGACCGGCGGATTGGCTCTATCACGCGCGCGTGGACGAACGAGAGTTGGTGGCGGTCGCGCAGACGGCTTGGGATGCGGGATTGGATGTGCGCGTATTGGGGAAAGGGGCGAACGTCCTGGTCGCGCCAGGCGGGGTGCGCGGCCTGGTCATCATTAACGAGCTGCAGGTGATCGACAACGAAGAACTCCCGAATGGCAACGCGCTGATCCGGGCGAGCGCGGGGGTGTCCTTGGGCAGCTTGGCGCGATACGCGCAACGGAAGGGCATTGGCAGGCTGGAATGGCTGGCTACTGTGCCCGGCACTGTAGGCGGCGCCGTGGTGAATAATGCTGGCGCCCATGGCAGTGATATCGCTTCCTCTCTAACTCACGCGGAGGTACTGATACGCGCAAGCGGGCGGCGCATATTTGATTTGGCTGATATGAATTATGCTTATCGCAATTCGCGCTGGAAGGCCGCAGATTCGCGCGATTTCATTGTGCTCTGGGCGGAATTTTTGCTGCCTCATGACGAGAAGCGGGCGATTGAATCTCGCATTCGAGCGTTACAACAGGAGCGAAAACGCACGCAGCCCGCGGGCGCTAGCCTCGGCAGCATTTTCAAAAATCCGGAAGGCGATTACGCTGGACGCATCATCGAAGCGGCGGGCCTCAAAGGCGCACGCGTGGGAGCGGTGGAAGTATCGCCGCGGCACGCGAATTTCTTCATTAACCACGGCGACGAGGCCAGTGCGGCTGATTACAACGCAATGATTCGGCGCGTGCAGCAACGAGTGCGCGAATTTTGCGGGCACGAATTAGAGCTGGAAATCGAGCGGATCGGCGCCTGGTAAATAGCGTTGCGGATTCGCGCTTTTGGAGTATGCTGGAGGCATGTTAGCCAGCGACACTCGAATTGGAACGGTCGCCGATAGTGCCTTACGTCGGCGGGTGCGCGCACGCCAAGCCCGCGAAACACGCAATCGAGAACGCCGTCGTTCCGTTCGCTGGAGCGCGCGTTGGCTCAGCGGCACCCTGCTGCTCTGCATCGTCACGCTCTTGTCGCTATTCACATTCTCGTCAGCCTTTTACATCCGCGCAGTCACGCTAGAAGGCGTCAGTTATTTTTCCAATGAAGAGATACTTGGCTTGCTGGATGTTTCGAGGGCGAATGTTTTCTGGTTGGATGAGGCGGCCATACGCGACCGATTGTTGCGTCAACCAGGCATCGCCGCGGCTGATGTGCGTCTTGGTTGGCCTGCGGGCAGCTTGCATATCCGCGTAACCGAACGGGTGCCGAGCTTCGCCTGGCAAGTAGGCAAGCAAGCCGTTTGGGTGTCAGAAGATGGCCAGGTAATGCCGAAATATCATTCGCACGCCGACTTGCCGCTCGTGCGTTCTTTGGAAAGCGACGAGTTGCCACTCGCTTATAACGCGCAGTTCGCGCCAGCGATGGTAGCGGATGTGCTGGCCATGCTCGAATTGATGCCAACGGCGGATACGCTGTTGTTTGACCCGCATCCGTCGCGCGGCATGGGTTATTGGCGTGGTGAAGATACGATCGTCTGGTATGGGCGAGGTGGCGATTTCGCGCAGAAGCATTCTCTTGTGCAAGCGATTGCCGCAGCGGCTGTGCAGGATGGCGAGCAACTCGCTGAAATCAGCGTCGCACAACCGCGCTCACTTTATTACCGCGCGTTGGTTGGAGAATAGTATGAAGGAAGTCGTCGTTGGCGTAGATATTGGTTCACATAAAGTTGCCGTCATTGTGGGTGAAGTGCGGCCTAGCGAGACATTTATCATTGGTTCCGGTGTGTCGCCGAGCCGTGGCTTTCGTCGCGGCGAAATCACCGATTTACCCCAACTTAGGGTGGTCTTAACCGAAGCCATCCTGAACGCTGAGCGCGTCAGCGGTTATGAAATCAACCGCGCCTTCGTCAATTTGAGTGACGGGCAGATCAATTCCACGAGCAGTCAGGGCGCGATAGGCATCAGCGGGCAACGCAGCGTCAACGCGTTGGATCTGGAAAAGGTGCTCGAGAACGCCCGCGCCATCGCCATCCCGCATAACACCGAGATACTTCATGTGCTGCCCAGGAATTATGCGTTGGATGGCCGCGAAAACTTGCAGAGTCCGATCGGCATGCATGGCTTTCGGCTGGAGTTGGAAGCACATATCGTCACCGCACAAAGCTCGGCGATCGCCAATTTGCGGGAGGCGCTGAGCGGCGCGCGCGTGCACGTCGACCGCTTTTTATTGAGTGGCCTGGCGGCGGCCAGTTGCGTGCTTAGCGAGGAAGAAGCGGCGATCGGCGCCCTGGTGATCGATTTCGGCGCTGGCACGACCGATATGGCGCTTTTCATTGACGGTGCGGTCTGGCACACGGCCGTGGTGCCGATCGGCAGTGCGCTCATCACACAAGACATCACCTATTTCTTGCGCGTTGCCTTCGAAGTTGCCGAACGTGTGAAGCTGCGCCACGGCTACGCCAGCGAGAGCGCAATCGACCCGGCAGATGGTTTCGTGATCCAACCCTTTGGCGTAGGTGAACCACAGGAAGTGAAGCGCGCGGAGCTGGCAATGGTCATCGAAGCACGGGTGCGGGAAATCTTTGAGGCAGTGAAGTTGGAAATTAGCCGCTCTGGGTTGAGGAATATGTTGCGGGCGGGTGTAGTTCTGACTGGCGGAGGTTCGGAGCTTGCAGGATTGAGCGAGTTGGCAGCGGAGGTTCTGGGCATGCCCGTGCGATTGGCGGGACCAGGGAACCTGGCCGGAGCGGCCAGCGGGTTGCAAAATCCGGCCTTCAGCACGAGCATTGGCTTATTAAGATTGGGTTTGGAAATGAGCATGGAACAACAAACCTTAAGCGATTACAATGGCAATCAGTCGCTCTTGCCGCGCTTCGGATCGTTGATCCAGGGAATGTTGAGAAGACTGTTGCCAGATTCTGGGCAATCTGGATGAATCTCTTGCAACAGCGTTCCATAGTTGTTACTTTGTGGCTTAGTTGCTAGGTGCATAGGTGGTCTGTCTGAGGGGAATATGGATACAAGCGAAACCCAAGAAATGGGACAGAACTACGCGCAGATTAAAGTAGTTGGTGTGGGTGGAGCCGGTGGCAATGCCGTCAATCGCATGATCGACGAGGGCCTCGGTGGGGTAGAATTCATCGCCATCAACACCGACTTGCAAGTGTTGGGAATGACTTCCACCGAAAGGCGCATCCAGATCGGCGAAAAATTGACGCGCGGCCTCGGTGCGGGTGGGAACCCGGAAATTGGCAAGAAAGCGGCGGAAGAAAGCCAAGATCTTTTGTACGAAGCCCTGCGTGGCGCCGATATGGCTTTCATTACAGCGGGCATGGGCGGCGGTACTGGCACTGGCGCCTCGCCGATGGTTGCACAGATTTCCAAAGAGCTGGGCATCTTGACCATCGGTGTCGTAACGCGGCCGTTTCGCTTTGAAGGGCCGTCGCGCATGCAGGTGGCTGACGCGGGTATTGAAGCGCTCAAGGATCAGGTCGATACGCTCATCGTCATCCCCAATGACCGGTTGTTAGAGATTGCTGAAAAGCGCGAGAGTCTCCAGCAAGCCTTCAGCCGCGCGGATGACGTGTTACGTCACGGGATTCAGGGGATTTCCGAGCTGATTACCGTGCCTGGTCTCATCAATTTGGATTTCGCTGATGTACGCACGATTATGGCAGAGGGCGGTGCTGCACTGATGGCTGTTGGCGAGGCCGAAGGCGAAGATCGCGCCCGCAAGGCCGCCGAAGAAGCGATCAGTAGCCGCTTGCTGGATGTAACAATTGACGGGGCGCGCGGCATCCTTTTCAACATTACGGGCGGGAATTTGAGCCTGTTTGAGGTAGACGTTGCTGCACAAGTTGTGCGGGATAGTGCGCATCCGGACGCCAATATGATCATGGGCGCGGTGCCCGATGATAGCCTTGGCGAGGTGGTGCGGATCACGGTGATCGCTACCGGCTTTGATACCAGCCGTGTCGGACAGTCCTTCATACCGGCGCAACGAGAACGCCCTCAACCTCAGCGCGTCCAACAGCCAGCGCAAATGGGCCGAGGCGGTAACCAGCCGGCCGGCCGCAGCGCAGGCCAAACCCGTCCTACGCACGCCAGCGAGCAAAAACCCCCGCCCACGCCAGTAGACGCAAACCTTGCCCCGTCTAGTCACACCGACATCGACGACAAAAACATCGAGCTGCCGGCCTTCCTCCGCAACCGCCGGCGGCGCTAGGGCCACCAGTGCTATGAGCTGGCAGGGTGACGGCCCGCTGACTGCCGTCGTTGGGCCAGCGTCCCTTCCGCAGATTGGGACTTTAAGCGCCGAATTCCGCCAGATAAAATGTAATCACACGTTTTGAGATTGTAGATGGCAACCGCTCGCGAGTGGAAACAATGTCAACCACGAGGAAGATGATGGAAGCCAGGGTTGCCGAGGATCTGAACGCGTTGCACGACCTTGGCCAACTGATTTTCCTTGATCGCTACGCGCTCAAAGATATGACTCGCGCCAGCCTGAAGAGCGGCGACACCGTCATCGTCATGACTGAACCGGGCACCGGCCAGCGTGAAATCGGCAGCGTTGAATCCATCCATAATGGTGAAGCCACCGTCCGGTTGGCGAACGACGATCTGGTCATACGTGACTTGTCGCATATTGATAAACCGCTGGAAACGGAGCCGGCCCAGATGATGGAGCGCGTCGCCCGCGGTATCGCCGATGTGGAAGTGACGCCGATATTGCGCGATACCTGGCGCGATAACTTCCGCTGGCTGATGGATGGGTGGAAGTTCGTTCCTGGTGGGCGCATCCTTTCCGCGGCGGGCACGGAGCAGAACCTGACTTTCTACAATTGCTACGTTGTCCCTTCTCCGAGCGATTCGCGGGAAGGTATCATGCGTACGCTCTCGCAAATGACGGAGATCATGTCGAGGGGTGGCGGCGTCGGTATCAACGTGTCGTCTTTGCGTCCCCGGCAAGCTTATGTCCGCGGCGTGAATGGCCGCTCGAGCGGCAGCGTCTCTTGGGGCGCGCTTTATAGCTTCGTAACCGGCCTCATTGAACAAGGCGGTTCGCGGCGCGGCGCGTTGATGCTCATCTTGAACGATTGGCATCCCGATATCTTCGAATTCATCAATAGCAAGCGCGTCGCCGATCGCATCACCAACGCCAATATCAGCGTGGCCGTTTCCGACGCGCTGATGGAAGCGGTGCGCGCTGACGCTGATTGGCCATTGCTCTTCCCGGACACAGATCATCCCGACTATGACGAGAATTGGGATGGTGACTTGACGAAATGGCGTGCGGCTGGTTTGCCCATAGTCGTGAAACGAACCGTCAAGGCACGTGAATTGTGGAACGCCATCATCAGCAGCGCTTGGGCCAGTGCCGAGCCGGGCGTCTGGTTCAATGAGCGCTCGAACAAGATGGCCAATAGTTGGTATTTTAACCCCCTTATCTCTACCAACCCCTGCGGGGAACAACCGCTGGGCGCTTTCTCGGTCTGCAACCTTGGCGCGCTCAACCTTGCACGTTTTTATGATGTGTCATCCGATGATGTCGCCTGGGATGATTTGGGCCAGGCCGTGCGATATGCGACACGCTTTCTGGATAACGTCATCGACGCGACGCCATACTTCTTCGAAGAAAACCGCAAAATCCAAAAGGGAGAGCGGCGCCTCGGTCTGGGTACGATGGGCGTGGCCGAATTGTTGGCGCGTAAGGGCATCCGGTATGGCGGTGAGGAATCGGTGCGATTCCTCGACCGTCTCTTCAAATTCATCGCCACACTGGCCTACGATACATCCTGTGATTTGGCGCAGGAGAAGGGCGCATTTCCCGAATTCGATGCCGACGCTTTTCTCCAAAGCGGTTATATGCGCGGCATGCCGTCGGAAATCCGTGAGCGCGTACGGCGGGATGGCATACGCAACGTAACCATCCTCACCCAGGCGCCCACAGGCACGACCGGCACGATGGTCAATACCAGCACCGGTATCGAGCCATTCTTTTCCTGGCAATATTTCCGCAAGAGCCGCCTGGGGATGCACGAGGAACAGGTGCCGCTGGTGCGGGAATATTTCGAGCGTCATCCTGAAGCGGATGAGCTGCCGGATCATTTCGTCACGGCGATGGAACTCACTCCCGAAGAACACATTCGCGTGCAGGCAGCTATCCAGCGCTGGGTGGATTCAGCGATCTCCAAGACCTGCAACGTCCCAGCGGAATATACGGTGGAACAAGTTTCTCAACTGTATCAATACATGTACGATACGGGCTGCAAGGGCGGCACGATTTACCGTGACGGCAGTCGCGACGAGCAAGTATTGATATTGCAAGATGGGAAAAAAGACAGCGCCGCGATCGAGCAAGTGGCGACGCCGCACCATGTCTTCCCTCGCCCGGAGAAATTGCACGGCACGACCATCAGCCGCAAAACACCTTTTGGCACCGCCTACCTCACTCTCAATAATGACGAAAGCGATAACCCCTTCGAGGTTTTCGTGACCATCGGCAAAGCGGGTAGCGACTTGCAGGCTGACGCGGAAGGCCTGGGCCGCATGCTCTCTTTGATGCTGCGCACGACGGCACCAGCCAACCGCCGCCAAATGGTGAAATTGATCATCGATGAGCTGGAAGGGATCGGCGGGCAGCGTTCAGTTGGGCTGGGAACAGAGCGCGTATCTTCGCTGCCGGATGCCATAGCGGGCGCCCTGCGCGACACATATCTTGACGATGGCGCCGTGGAGCAGCTGTCGTTGAGCGATGCACAGCCTACTTCGCGTTTCCCGAGCAACACGGTGGCCATTGAGCCTGGCAACCAACGCAACGTGTTGAATGACGCCGATTTGTGCCCCGAGTGTGGCTCGGCGTCTTTGATCCGGCAGGCGGGGTGTCGGAATTGCGTGAATTGCGGCTTCAGCGAGTGCTGAGGGCGCGCCACTCCTGAGCAGGATCAAAATGCAGCGTTTGCTGCGCCGCGCTGCGGTGTTGACAGGACTCTTGTTTGCGCTCGCACAGGGTGCATTGCTCATAACGATCGACCGCTTTGGCCGAATAGACCAAGCGCAAGCGGCGGATATCATCATTGTGCTCGGTGCTGGCTTGCGGGAAGATGGCCAACCGACGGAAACGATGATCGTCCGCGCGGAACATGGTGCGGCACTTTATCATCGCGGCCTGGCGGAGACGGTGCTTTGCAGCGGCGGTGTTACCCGTGAGGAATTCCAGAGTGAGGCAGCGGCCTGCGCGGCGGTATTGCGGCAGGTTGGCGTGCCCGATTCGGCGATACGGTTGGAGGAGATCAGCGGCAGCACAGAAGAAAACGCTATCCAGTCCGCCAGATTGATGTGGGACAATAGCTGGCGCAATGCACTTGTCGTGAGCAGTAGCTACCACCTCTGGCGAGCACGCTGGCTCTTCGCTGACGTTGGCTATGAAGTGTGGACATCGCCCGCGCCTGCGGGTTATCTTTCGCCGCCGAGATATGCGCGGGCAATCCTGCGCGAAACGCTGGCGGTGAATTGGCAGTTGGCGGTCGACGCGCTCGGCTTACCCTGGACCGATTTTCCCCCTTAGCCAGTTTCCTTGCGCAAGAGATAGCGGTCGAAATGCAAGTCGATCTCGCCGCGTTTGTGATGGAAGAGCAGCGTGACTCGCTCGCCCATTAGCGGCGCCGTGAAACGATAGCGAAACTTGCCGAGTCGTTCTTCCAGGAGGGGAATGGACATCTGCGAATGTGCGTCGCGGCGCTCAAGGAAGAGTTGCGCACCCACCCGCCGCACGGTCAGGCGATAGCCCGATCGATAGGCTTCGTAGTCGCCGACCAGCGAATCTAGCGTGCGCTCGCGTTGTAGGAAGGGTAAATCGCGCCAATCCTCGCCGAGCAGCGCCGCCAGCCCAATTTGCGCCAGACGCATTGTGGAATATCCCCTACCGTTCATCAACACTACCGCACCTAAGCCAATATCCGGCAGCCAGGCGATATACGAGGTGGAGAAGGGTTGCCCACCGCCATGCTCGATCATCGTATGCCCGAGGAAATCTTCCGTCCGCATCAAACCGAAGCAATACGCCGATTGGCTGAGCAGCCCGCTATTGGGGAGGGCGACCTGCGCACTGGTCATTTCGGCCAGGTTGGCTTGGCTGATGACGCGTGCGCCATCCAGCTCGCCACCGCTCAGGTACATGCGGGTGTAACGTGAAAGATCCAGCGCATTGCTGAAGAGCCCGCCGGCGGCGGTTACCGCTCGAAAGGGAGTCGGAATCTGCTGCCTCTCGCCGCAGGGCATGATGTAGGCGGCGCTGACATCATCATCCGCTTCGTGGCGGGATTTGGCGAAATAGCTACCGTCCATCTTCAGCGGCGCGAGGATCTGCTCGAGCACGTATTGTTGAAAGGGCATACCTGCACGCCGCTCGACAATTGCGCCAAGTAAGTGGAAGCCATAGTTGCAATAGCGCATCTGTCTGCCTGGCGTTGCGACCAGCCAATCACCAGCCTCGTTGCCATAGGCGAGCAAGGAATCGTGCGTGGCGAGGGGGATGCGTGGCGGCGCGGCGCCGACTAGCGCGCTCCATTCCATCTCTGAGCTGGCAAGCGATGGTATGCCGGATGAATGCGATAGCAAGTGGCGGATGAGGATGCGGCCGCTGGCGGGGCGGATGTCAAATTCTGGCAGGTGCTCGCTGACGGGATCGTCGACGCTGAGCGCACCCGCTTCCGCTAATTGCAAGATGGCCAGCGCGGTGAAAGACTTGGTGACCGAAGCGATGGCGAAATTTGTCCGTGAGGTGCAGGGCAGGGCGGCTTCGACATCGCGGTAGCCATAGCCGCGCGCGTAAGCCAAGGAGTCACCACGAATGAGGGCCAGGCTGGCGCCGGCGGTATGGAATTCTCCCAGTTTTGTCAAGATAAATGCATCGAGATGGTTCGTATTCATCGGTAAATCCTTCATCGTCTGATTCGTTGCAGCCATTGGTAGAGAGCATAGCGCATTGGCTTTGGCGCGTAATCCCAGGCGCCTACGCCGCGGACCAGGCACCCGCGGAAGCCGCGCTTGAATTGATAGACTCCCCATAATGGGTCACTTTCGTCAAATTCTGTTGGCGCCCCCCAGAAATCGTATACGCGGTAACCGGCGCGTTTTGCCCAGCGTATGCCTTCCCATTGCAGCGCGTAGTTTGGCATGCGGGCGCGCTCGCGATTGGAAGAGGCACCATAAAAGAACCAACAGCTTTCGCCGCCATGCATGAGGATGCTATGCGCGATGGCGGCGCCGGCACATTCGGCGATCAACACCTGCGCCATATCCGCACGCACCATGTGCCGCCAGACGTGGAGGTAATATGTTGAAGGGCGGATGCGGAAGCCATCCCGCGCTGCCGTTTCCGCATACATGGTGTATAAAGAGCACAGGTCGTTTTCTTCTCCAACTCGAATCGTGACGCCCTTACGCACCGCGACGCGTATCTTGCGGCGCGTGTTGGCGCTCATGTTGGCGAGTAGTGTCTCTTCAGTTGGCGTCAGATCGAGGATCTGCGTGTTAGGAAATTGAACCTGTTGCGGGGAATGACGCCAGCCAGCAGCGCGCAGGGAATCGCACAGCGCGCGGCCTTCGCGATGTTCTTGCCATTCCGTTTCGTCCATAGGTCGGTTAGCGAGGGCGATGCCCGGGTCGATCTTCAGCCAGAGCGCGCCTTGTTCTCGCGCGATGCCTGGTAGGGCGGCTAACACAGCGGCGTAGTCTCGTTGTCCTGTAGCGAAGAGCGGCCCGCGCGGCGCGTACATCAAGCGGATGGGACCGAGGGGACGGATGCCGAAAGCCGCGATGGCGAGGAGGGTTTGGCCATCAAAAAAAGCGTAGCGCAACGGCTGCCAGCCGGTCGTCGCCCGTTTGATTTCGCTCCATTCCCAGCTTTGTAGGATATGCGGCGATGGCATGGTCGACCAGAGTTGCCGCCAGCGATCGGAATCGGTGATGAGTTCGTAGCGGGCGCTCAAGATCGCTATCGCTTTCGCCGCAGCGCGTAGGCCGCTCGGAAAGCGGCGTATGCGAGCGGTTGATACACGCAATCCCAGGTGCCGACGCTGCGCGTTATCTGACCGCCCCACCCGCGCTTGAAGCCATATACGCCCCATAGGCCATCAGAGCGCTGTTTGAATTGCGCCTCCAGGCTCGCAGGGTCTTCGTCGGGCACGCCCCAGAGGTCGTATTCTAGGCAGCCTCGTTCGCGCGCCCAGCGAACGGCCGCCCATTGCGCACCATAACCAGCGTTGGCAGTGCGCGCCGCGGCTGAGGACGCACCGTAGAAATACCATGCCCGTCGCCCCAAGGCGAAGACCATCACGCCGGCCAGCGTTTGCCCTTCTCGTTCGGCCAGGATGAGGGCGGCGCGTCCCGACAGGAAGAGAGAGGCCGCGCGTTCGTAATAGGCAAGGGGGTGGATGCCGAAGCCGTTGCGGCGTGCGGTCTCCTCGAGAAGTGCGAAGAAGGCGGGAATATCGGCGTTGCTTCCTTCTCGAAATTGCAGTTCGCGGCTGCTGTGACGGATCTTGCGGCGCGTGCCCTGATTCATGCGCGCGAGGATGCTCGCTTCGTCGCCGCTGATATCGACCAGGATCGTGCGGGGTGGCTGGACGGACTGGGCGCTCAGGCGGAAATCGGGCGGCGGCGCGAAATTCACTACATTCGCTACGTCGGGCTCCCATTTTAAGAAGGCGGCGCGATGGGCGCGGGCGCAGCTATGGATCGCCGGCCAGAGTTTCGCGACGGCTGGTCGTTCACCATAAGGACCTTTGCCAAGGTAGGCGAGCGTATAAGGGAGGGCGGGCAGGCGGCGGAAAAGCAACTGCGCGCCGGCGACGATAGTGCCAGCGTCATCAGCCAACGCCACGCGCGCTTGCCGCCAGCCAAAATCAGATTTGAGCGCGGCCCAGGTGGTAGTCTGCAGGATATGGGCGCGCGGCTGGCGGGCGACGAAGGCATCCCAGGTGTCACTATCCGGCAGAAAGCGAGTGAACATCAAGCGGTTCGTTTCGGCAAATTGACGAGGAAGCAGCATTGCACATCGTGAAGGGCATTGTTATACTCGCCGCGTTCGTTCCGAAGCGCGCAAACTTCTGGTGGGCACGCTGTAGGGGTAGTGATGGAATCGATCAACAGCTGGGCTTTCATTGGCGCCTTCTTCATCCTTTCGCCCATACTACCGGCTTTGCCGATCATCGTTGCCCGCTTCCTCGGTCCGAAGAAACCCAACGTCATCAAATCTCAGACTTACGAATGCGGGCTCGAGACCGTTGGCGACACCTGGGTACAATTCCGTGTTCAGTATTATATCTATGGGCTCATTTTCCTCATCTTTGATGTCGAGATGGTGTTGCTCTTCCCCTGGGCGATGGCTTACAAGCGGCTGGATTTGTTCGCGTTTGGCGCTGGCTTTCTGTTCATCTTCCTGCTCTTGGATGCGCTTATCTATGCCTGGCGCAAGGATGCGCTGGAGTGGGTCTGATCGCAAACCCGAGCGCG
Organism: Phototrophicaceae bacterium; assembly: GCA_965237765.1. GTDB lineage: Bacteria > Chloroflexota > Anaerolineae > Aggregatilineales > Phototrophicaceae > WTGJ01. The sequence continues at coordinate 22,152 of OZ250157.1, read as the reverse complement.
CGCCTGTTTAGGAGTAGCTGACGTGGAACGGCGGGATATCGTAACCGCGCTCACCGAATTGCTGCGCGATACGCTCGGCCTGGGCAGCGATATTTCGCTCTTTCTGGCCATTGTGCTGGGCGTGCTCATCGTCGCCACCATTCCCTTGCTCGTTATCATTGGACTAATTTGGGGAGATCGCAAGTTTGGCGGTCGAGTGCAAGACCGCATGGGCCCCAACCGTGTTGGCCCTTTTGGTTTGCTGCAAAGCTTCGCGGATTTGGGTAAGTTGCTCATTAAGGAAGACATCACACCCGCTAACGCCGACCGTCTGATTTATAATTTGGCGCCGGTGCTCTCTGTATCCTCGGTCATCCTGGTCTGGGCGGTGGTGCCGATGGCGCCGAATTTCGTCGGCGTGGATGTGGATACTGGCGTTCTTTATGTGGTGGCCGTCGCCTCGCTAGGCACGCTGGCGGTGGTGATGGGCGGTTGGGCGAGTAACAACAAATACGCCCTGCTCGGTGGTTTTCGCGCTGTCGCTCAATTGATCAGCTACGAAATCCCGATGGTGATGGCGCTGCTAGTGCCGGTGCTTTTCTTGGGTACAGGAAGTCTGGTCAGTATCGTGGAAGCGCAAGCGAGCATGTGGTTCGTCGCATTATCGCCCTTAGCGGCGCTCACCTTCTTCCTTGCCAGCCAGGCGGAAGTTGGACGGTCGCCATTCGATTTGATCGAAGCGGAATCTGAGCTGACGGCGGGCTATAACGTCGAATATTCTGGCATGAAATTCGGCATGTTTATGGCGGGCGAATACGCGCACTGGCTCACACAAGGCGTCTTACTGGCGGTGCTTTTCTTCGGCGGCTGGAATGGTCCCTTTATTGACCGCTGGCCCTGGTTGGGGGTCATATATTTCTTTCTGAAGGCGTTCGTACTCTTCTTCGCATCAGATCTAATCCGTTTTACCATCCCGCGTTTGCGCATCGACCAAGTGATGCATTTCAATTGGCAATGGCTGGTACCGCTCTCTATCTCCAATTTGCTCATCACGGCTTTCTTGTTGAAGGTGCTGCAGGAGCTGGGCCTGGCGGTCGATTTGACGCAATCTCCTGGTTTCATCGATGCGTTACCGATGACGGTCATCATGTTGCTCGGCAATCTGGTGCAAGTACTGGTCATGATGCAATTCCTGCGAGCGCGTGGGCGTCGGCAGCGGATGATGGCTTCGGCGAGGGGCTGAACGATGGCCAACGTCGACGTCTCGCCGCAGCTCTTTTTCTTTGTGCTGAGCACGCTCTTCACGCTGGGCGGCGCGATCGGCGTCGTGAACAACCGCAACCTCGTGCGTGGCTCCATTTGGCTTATGGTGAGTCTATTCGGTGTGGCCGGCTATTTCGTCCTGCTGAGTGCGCCATTTCTGGCTGCTGTGCAAGTACTCGTTTATATTGGCGCCATCGGCATCCTGATCACCTTCGCTGTAATGCTCACGCGCGGAATGACGAAGTTGCAAAGCCGCTTTTTGCGCCAATGGTGGCTCGGTGCTATCGCAGCGATATTGGCTTTCGTCATTCTCTTCGTCACGGTTATTGAGCCCGTCTGGGGAGAGCGCGCTGGCGCTGCGCTGGGGACACCCGGCAGCACGGCCGATTTGGGCGTGGCCTTAGTGAGCGGCGATGGCTTCGTGCTACCTTTCGAGGTGGCTTCGGTGTTATTGACAGCGGCGATGATCGGCGCCATTGTCCTCGCGCGGGATGACGAAGGAGGCGGCTCGTGATGCCGCTCTGGACCTATCTGGTCGTCGCGAGTGCTCTCTTCTGCATCGGTGCTTTTGGTGTGCTCGCGCGCCGCAACGCCATTGTTATCCTGATGAGCGTCGAGTTGATGTTGAATGCGGTGAATATCAACCTCGTCGCCTTCTGGCGTTATAACGCACCACAGGATATGGCTGGGCAAATATTCGCGGCCTTCGTTATCGTCGTCGCGGCGGCGGAAGCGGCGGTCGGGTTGGCCATCATCATCGCCGTTTATCGCCAGTACAGCTCCATCGTCGTCGAAGAAGTCGACGCGTTGCGAGGTTGAGCCGGGCCATGTCGTTGAACGAAATCCTCGCCGACCCGAACACATTGCCCTGGTTGATACCGGTTGCACCGCTGCTCGCCTTTTTCATCATCAGCATCCTCAGTAATAAGGTGAAGCTCGTCGCGGCGACCGACCACGAATATGGCGGACACCATCCGGATTACGAAGGCATGAGGGTGCCCATAGTCGCAGGCTGGAGCCGCGTTCTCAGCGTGCTCATCGGCCTGGGAGGCGCGCTCATCGCCTGGGTGCTGGCGTGGTCCGTCGTGAGCGAAGCGTTTGCTACATCCCATTTTGGCGAGCACGTTTTTGCGGATAGCCTGGCCTGGTTGGATAGCGGCGCGACGGCCCTGAGGATGGGCGTTTTGGTCGACCCGTTGACGGCCGTCATGCTCGTCATGGTGCCGCTGGCTGTGATGATGATCTTCATCTATAGCGTCGGCTATATGGCGCACGACCCGCGGCAGGCGCGCTTTTTCGCGCTGATTTCACTCTTCGCCGCGGCGATGCTCACGCTCGTCGTCGCCGATAATTTGCTGTTGCTTTTTGTCGGCTGGGAAGTGATGGGTCTGTGCTCGTATATGCTCATCGGTTTCTGGTACGAGAAAAAGAGCGCCTACGAGGCGGCTATCAAAGCGTTCATGACGACCCGCGTCGCCGATGTGGTGATGTTGCTGGGCATCGTCTACCTGTACGCCAGCGCCGGCACGCTCAGCTTCCGCGCCATCCTTTACGACGCCAATGTCCTGGATGCGCTAGCGGCGATGCCAGCCATCATCCTAGGCGGATGGGGCGTGAGCGCCGCGGGATTGATTGGTGTTTTCCTCATCATCGGCACCGTGGGTAAGTCGGCGCAATTCCCGCTGCATACTTGGCTACCGGACGCGATGGAAGGGCCGACGCCGGTGAGCGCGATGATCCACGCGGCAGCGATGGTCTCCGCGGGCATTTATTCCATCATCCGCCTCTATCCCTTGCTCGCCGTCGGTGGCGATGCTCACCACGGGCACTACACGTTGCCGATGACCTTCCTCTTGGTTGTGGGGGGCTTCACGGCCCTCTTCGCGGCGACGATTGCCGTGGCCCAAAACGATGTAAAGCGCGTCCTGGCCTATTCGACGATTTCGCAGCTCGGCTTCATGGCTGCCTCGCTCGGCATCGGCGCTTACATTGCGGCTGCGTTTCATCTCATCATGCACGCCTTCTTCAAAGCGTTGCTCTTCATGGCTTCTGGCGCAGTGATCCACGGCATGGAGCACGGCGAACACCATGTCCATGCGCATGGAAACCATGGCGGCAATCACGGCGATGGCCAAGCCATTGACGCGCAAGATATGTTGAATATGGGTGGCTTGCGGCGCACAATGCCGGTTACTTACATCACTTTTCTTATCGGGGGTTTATCGCTGGCAGGTTTCCCTCTCCTTTCGGCCGGCTTCTGGTCCAAGGACGAGATTTTGGCCGATGCCTGGTATGGGGTGACGCACGGCTACGCCGGGCATATCTTCGTTTTCGTAATGCTGGGCCTGGCGGCATTCTTGACCGCCTTTTACACGATGCGCCAGCTGGGCTTGACCTTTGTGGGTGAAGCGCGGACGGACGAGGCGGGACATGCCAATCTGGGCCAGGGCGTAGTCAGCTTCACGATGACCTTGCCGCTCATTATCCTTGCCTTCTTCGCCATCGTTGCCGGTTACGTCGGTGTGCACCCCGATTTCCCTGTTTTTGGCCAGATCTTCTCGGCGGAGCACAACCCCTTCCATCACTTCCTGGGGCCGACGTTGCAGGATGAGCCGGGCACGTTGGCCTTCAATATCGTCCCGGTGCTCTTCTCATTCGGCATCGTCATCGGCGGCATTGGCCTGGGCTGGCTGATGTATTGGCGGCGGCCCCTGCGCGCGGGCGAACCAGACCCGCTCGTGGCGATCTTGGGCGAGAATCTGCACGCTGTGCTGCGCAACAAGTATTACTTGGACGAGTTCTTCCAATGGCTATTCGTGCGGCCGGCGCGCTGGGTATCTGGTGCGGTTGCGGACCGCTTCCTCGATCGTACGGTCATCGACGGTGTCTTGCACACACTGGCTCGGGTCTTCACCTGGCTTGGTGATTTGATGAAAGTGGTCAATAGCTGGCTCATTGATGGTGTGGGTGATGGCCTACCAGAAGGGATCGCGTTGGCGGGTGGTTGGATACGGCGTATTCAGACTGGGCGCGTGCAGCAATATTTGCTCTTCGTCGTTGCGGCGGCGATCTTGGTGGGCGCTTTGGTCGCGATAACGATGGCCGCGGCGGGTTAGGGAGTAGGAATGGCGGCATTCTTCGGCATCGACCCGCTGAGCGCGCTGGTTTTCCTGCCGGCGCTATTCGCCCTCGTAGTCGGCTTTCTGCCGCAGTTGTTGCGCGGGAGCGCAGCGCAAACGAAGCAGATCGCGCGCTGGCTGGCGCTGATCCTTTCCCTTTTATTGACCTGGCAGGCGGTCGATATTTTCTTCGCTTACGAACAGGGCGGGCCGACCTACCAGTTCGTCGTAAAGTCAGAATGGTTCCGTCTGCTCAATTCGTCATGGCACCTCGGTGTGGATGGCATCAGCGTGACGATGGTTTTGCTCACCGGCATATTGACGCCACTGGCCATCCTCATCAGCTGGGAAATTGAAGACCGCGCGCCGATGCACCTGGCGCTCATCCTCTTCTTCCAGACGGGGCTGATGGGTGTTTTCGTGGCGATGGATTTGATGATTTTCTTCCTGTTTTACGAGCTCAGCCTGGTGCCGATGTATTTCATCATCGATCAGTGGGGCGGGCCGAATCGCAAATACGCGGCGACCAAATTTATGATCTATTCCGTCGGTGGCACGTTGGGGATGTTACTTGCCACTCAGCTGATCGGCCTCACAGGTGGCACCTACGAAATCTCAGAACTGGTACGAATTTGGCCGGCCTACGCTGGCAAGGGCGGTCTCTTCCTGGGGATCAGCCATAGCACCGTCAAGGCGTTGGCCTTCCTCGGCTTTTTCCTGGCGTTTTGCATAAAAGTACCCATCTGGCCCTTCCATACCTGGTTGCCGGATGCGCATGGAGAAGCGCCCACGGCAGGCTCGATGTTGTTGGCGGGCGTGATGTTGAAGCTGGGCGCCTATGGCTTCATCCGTTTGGTGATTCCGCTCTTCCCAGATATCTGGATAGCGGAAATCAATGTACTCGGTTTCGTGACGAATTTCGCGGGTATCTTCGCCATGTTGGCGGTGTTGGGTATCGTGCTAGGCGCTTTCGCCGCCTGGGCGCAGAATGATATCAAGCGCCTCGTGGCTTACAGTTCTGTCAGTCACATGGGTTTTGTGGCGATTGGCCTGGCGGTGTTGGCATTAGTCTATGGACACGCCTGGCAGGATGGGAGCGCTGCGCAGATCGAGGACGCCATTCATGCGGCCAACGGCGCTGTGATGCAGATGTTCAACCATGGCCTCAGCTCGGCCGGCATGTTCTTGCTCGCCGGCGCGATTTATCACAAGACGCACACGCGAGACTTGCGCGAATACGGTGGCTTCTGGGTAAAGGCGCCGATTTTTGGCGGCATCTTCATCTTCACCAGCATGGCGAGCTTGGGTCTGCCCGGCTTGAATGGTTTCGTGAGCGAATTCCTGGTCGTGCGGGGTAGCTGGCCGGTCTATACCTGGCTGACAGCGATTGCGATGATCGGGCTGCTCTTCACCGGCGCTTATATCTTGAAAAGCATTCGTGCGGTGCTGCATGGCCCCTTCAATTTGCGCTGGCGAGATACGCCTTTGGAGATCGAGTGGCGGGAAGCGCTGGCTATCGCACCGCTATTGGCGTTGATGCTTTTCACTGGCTTGTGGCCGAATTGGCTGCTGCCGACGATTAACAACTCTGTCGTACGCTTGTTGGGTGGCTGATGGGTTTTGAGACGCGGATGAGAAAGCGGGCATGCTGACACTCTTCGATTTCCCGGTGATTTCCGCCATCGTTTTCACCCCCATCGTGGCGGGGGTCATCATCCTATTGATGGATGGTGAAAAGCGGGATCTGATCCGCGGTGTGGCCATCAGTGCGGCGGTGGTTGCGTTATCACTCTCCGCGATTGTTTTTTTCAGCTACAACGCGCAAGTCAAGCGCCTTACGGAGAGTCAAGCCGCTCTTGATGCCCGCACACCGCATTATGGCACGCAGATGTTCGCTGACGGGTTGGCTTTTGAGGAGCGATACTCCTGGCTGGATACGCTGGGGATCAGCTATCACGTCGCTGTCGATGGCTTGAGCGCGCCGATGGTCCTGCTCACCGGGATGGTGGCGGTGGCCGGAGTGCTCATCTCCTGGAAAATTAACGAGCGTACACGCGAATTCATGGCCTTCTTCATGTTCCTGGTCGCGGGCGTCTATGGCGTTTTCGTCGCAGTGGATATGTTCCTGCTCTTCTTTTTCTATGAGCTGGCCATCTTCCCGATGTACATCCTTATCGCCACCTGGGGCTGGGTGAAATTGCGCGAATACGCTTCGATGAAGTTGACGCTCTATATCCTCATCGGTTCGGTGGTGGCAATGATTGGCGTCATCGCCATGGTCCTCGTTGCGGATGACTTTTTCCGCGGCGCGGAGGGGGCGGCCCTGCTGGCCGAGGCAAAGGCGGCAGGCGCTATCCCGGAGACAGCCGGCAGTTTCAGCTTCGATATGGTGCAACTCACCTTGGCGGCGGAAGGCGGCGCGTTCAGCCAGCTGGGCTATCTGGGCAACGAGACGCTCTCGTTCGCGCGGCTCTGGTTTCCGCTGATCTTCCTCGGCTTCGCTGTGTTGGCAGGGGTTTTCCCTTTCCACAATTGGTCGCCGGATGGGCACGTCGCCGCGCCGACGGCCGTCTCGATGATTCACGCGGGCGTGCTGATGAAATTGGGCGCCTATGCGGCGCTGCGTTCGGGCGTGCAGCTGTTGCCCTCGGGAGCGCAAACACACCTGCCTTGGATCATATTGCTCACGATTATCAACGTTGTCTACGGCGCGCTCATCGCCTTCCGCCAGCGTGATTTCAAGTACGTTATTGGCTTCTCCTCGGTGAGCCATATGGGCCTGGTCAGCATGGGCTTCGCGACGATGAACGTGACCGGCATGAGCGGCGCCGGGCTGCAGATGTTCAGCCATGGCGCGATGACGGCACTCTTCTTCGGTTGCGTCGGCATGGTCTATGACCGCGCCCACACGCGCGATATCCCCAGCCTCGGCGGTTTTGTCAAGCGCATGCCCTGGGTGGCGGTCGCCTTCATCGTTGGTGGTCTGACCAGTATGGGCATGCCCGGACTGAGCGGATTCATCGCCGAATTCCCGATCTTTCAAGGCATGTGGCAGGCATCCGACGCGATTACCCTTCAATTCGGCAGTTTCACGATCAGGCATTATTACTCCATCATTGTCGTGCTGGCGGCGCTCGGCATCGTCATCACTGCAGCTTATGTTCTGCGCGTCACGAGCCAAGTATTCTTCGGCGAATTCAACAAAGAGCGCTATCACGACGTAGGCGATATCGCCATCACCGACCGCGCCGTGTTGCTCTTGCTGGGCATCCCACTCATCGTGTTAGGGATGTACCCGGCGATCATGGCGCCGATGATCGAATCCGGCGTGCAACCGCTGATCACCATCCTTGGCGGAGGCGCGTGACGATGGAATTCGCGCTTTGGCCGAGCTTGCCCGCGGTCTTGCCGGAATTGGGGTTGACGTTATTGGCGCTCGTCATCCTTTTCCTGGAAGTCTATTTGCCGCCACAGCGTCGCATCTGGATCGCTTATACCAGCGCGGTGAGCCTGGCGTTGTTGGCATTGGTGCCGCTGATTGGGGCGCCGCCTGCGGGTGGCGAGCTGGCCTGGGGTGGGATGGTGCGGCACGATAGCCTCTCGCAGGTCTTCAAAGTGATGATCTTGCTGGCGGGCGCGTTGACTTCGTGGATGGCGATCGATTCACGCCGCCTCGCCAACAAGGGCGAATTCCACCTCATCCTCGTCGTCGCCACCCTAGGCGGTTGTTTGCTCAGCGCGTCAACGGATGTCATCATGCTCTTCGTCGCGCTGGAAACGACGAGTATCCCACTTTATATTCTGGCGGCCTTCCGGCGGGGCGACGCGCGCTCGGTCGAAGGCGGTATGAAGTATTTCCTCTACGGCGCCTTCACTTCGGCAATTATGCTCTTCGGCCTCAGCCTGCTATATGGCTTTACAGGCGTGACGAGCTTCGCGGGTATAGCCGCGGCTTTGGGCGCGAGCACAGGCATTGGCCTCCTACCCATCCTGGTTGCGCTTGTACTGATCGCGGTTGGCTTCGGCTTCAAGATTAGCGCTGTGCCCTTCCATTTCTGGACGCCGGACGTTTACGAAGGCGCGCCGACGCCTGTCACCGGGTTTGTCAGCGTCGCAAGCAAAGCGGCCAGTTTCGCCTTGCTCATGCGATTTTTTGCCGCGGTATTTCCGGAGGGATTGTTGCTGGGTGGGCAATCCATCCAGCAATACTGGGTGAATATCTTGGCCGCGGGCGCCGCCATCACGATGACTTTCGGCAACGTCGTCGCCCTCGCGCAGCGTAACATGAAACGGCTAATCGCCTATTCGAGCATCGCGCAGGCGGGTTACGCGCTCATCGGCGTAACGGCGATGGTTGGCAGTGGTGAGATTGCCGTCGCCGCCGTCAGCTTCTATCTTTTCATGTATACCTTCACCAACTTGCTCATCTTCGCGGTCGTGTTGCGTTTCGCGAGCGAGAATGGGAGCGACGAGATTGCTGCCTTCGCTGGCTTGAGCAGACGCTCGCCTCGGCTGGCGCTAGCGATGACGATCGGTCTGCTTTCATTGGCGGGCATCCCACCAACGGCCGGTTTCTTCGGAAAGTTTTTCCTCTTCACCGCGGCGGTTGATGCGGGTTATACCTGGCTGGCGCTCTTGGGGGTTATCAACGCCATCGTCGCGTTGTATTACTACCTCATCGTCGTCAAGGTGATGTATGTAGACCGCAGCGCTGACGATTCGCGCGCGATCGCGATCCCGCAGCCGGTTGGTTGGTTGCTCGGCGTTAGCTGCGTTGCCATCCTCCTCCTCGGCACAGTGGGGGCGGAGGCGGTCTACGAGTGGACGCGGCGGGGCGCAATTTCATTCTTCAGCGCGTTGACGCCGCTTTCTTAATCGGTCTGGAATGCGAGATTTCATCGTGATAGAATGCGCGCATGACCTCGGAGGTAACGCCCAATACACCGCGAAGCATCCAACGCTTCGCCTGGGGCGTGGTCTGGCAAGTGGGGTCGTTACTCTTAGGCATCATCGGTGGCTCGTTTGCCCTTGGCGTTTTGATGGATCGGATATTGGGGACGCGCGCGACATTCCTCGTCATCGCTTTGCTGCTTAGCGCCCCCCTGAGTACCGTCGCAGTGTATATCTACGGCCGCAGAAAGATGGGCAAGATGGCCGGAGGAAAGTTGGAGGAGGGGACCCACTGTGATTAGTTGGAGCGGAAAGCGGCGCTGGCTGGCATTGCTGTTATTGCTCGCTGGAGTAGCCGTCACGCTTCTGGTCCGCCCTGTCATCCCCGTGATCCAGTTGCCAGGCGAAGTCTATCCGTCGCATTGGGAACTATTCGGGCAGTTCGAGATCGCCGATGACGCGATCCTCGGGTCGCCGATGACGAACACCGTGATGGGTTCTATCGTCGTGTGGATCCTCATCATCGTGCTCGTGCTCTACATCCGTTGGCGGATGCCGAAGAGCGCTGTAGAGGCTCCGCGCGGCGGTTTCTACAATTTGTTGGAAGCGGCCGTCGAGGGTTTGCATAGCTTTGTTGGCGGGATCGTCAAACCGCAGTATCTCAGCATCATCTTCCGCATGTTCATGACGATTTTCGTCATCGTGCTGCTGAGTAATTGGCTGGAATTGATCCCCGGTGTGGATAGCATCGGTTTCATCCATCCACACTACAAGCCGGTGCTGGATGCGGAAACGGGCGTGGAATTGGTCGATGCTGAGGGTCATGCGAAATACAAGGTGACCGACGGCTTCGAGATATATAAGGGTTTCCTCGGTTTTTGGATGGTGAATGGCAGCTGCGAATGGATTAACCCCGTCGCTGAAATCGCCAATGACGAAGCGGCTTTCGTCGTGGCAGTAAATGCCGCGCAGGTGGCGCAACGCAGGGCTGAGCTGCAATTGGCTGCCGGGCAAAGCGTCGATATTAATCCTGCGGGTAACGCCGTGCGCGAATCCAGTTATAGGGAAGCGTTTGACGAGCACGTAGCGGGGAAAGGTTCCCGCGCTGGTTGCTATACGGGTGGAATACCTTCTTGGCCGCAATATCCGGCGTTGGCTTTCGCTGATGATGACAGTGTGAACGTTGATGGGCAGGCTGTGGCGGACTATTTCGCTACCATGGCGCCAGCGAGCGAATACCTGGCGGCCGACCCGCACCATATCGTTCCTGGCGATGAGCATTCGCGTGAAGTGCCCTGGGTGGTACTGCCTTATGTGCGCGTGCCGTCGACGGATGTCAACATGACGATCGCACTGGCTTTGGCGGCAGTGGTGATGACGCAGGTGATGGGCTTTCGCGCCCTTGGCTTCGGCTATCTGACGAAGTTCTTCAACTTCCGGACGCTCTTCACTTCGCCCTTGGGAGGGATTGATCTGGCGGTCGGTTTGTTGGAGCTGATCGGCGAGATCGCACGCATCCTTTCTTTCGCCTTTCGCCTCCTGGGCAATATCTTCGCTGGCTCGATCTTGCTCTTTGTGATGAGCTACTTAGTGACGATTTTACCCTGGCCATTTTTCATTCTGGAGTTTTTCGTGGGCGTCATCCAGGCCTTGGTCTTTGGCATGTTGACGGCAATCTTCATGAATCTGGCTACAGATAGCCATCACCACGAAGAGCACGACAATCAATAAATTCCGGCAACGAAGCGGCAACGCATAATTCTCGGAGGAGAAGAGGTCTCATGGAAGAAGCAGTCATTCTGGCAGGCAGGGCAGTGGGTGCGGGACTGGCGATGGTCGGCGCCCTCGGTGGCGGCATCGGTATCGGCCTTTCCGTGGGCGGCGCCGTCCAAGCGATGGGCCGGAATCCGGATCACACCACCACGATTCAGACCAACATGATTTTGGGCGTGGCTTTCGCGGAAGCGGTCGCGATCTATGCCCTGGTCGTCTCGCTGATTATCCTGTTCGTGCTATAAGCCGCCTCTGGAACGGGAAAGGATACAGCGATGGAAGCCATTGGCATCAATGCTGGGTATTTGCTGATTCAGGTTATCGCCTTCATCGTGATTTACACAGTGCTGACGCGTTTCGCCTTCAATCCACTTGTCAATATGCTCAACGCGCGTAAGGAGCGCATCGCGCGCGGTTTGGAGGATGCAGCTGTCGCTGCCAACGCACGCGAAAAAGCGGAAGCCGAAGCGGAGACAATCCTTCTAGAAGCGCAAGCGGAAATTCAGAAGTTGATGTTAGGCGCGCGCGCTCAGGGCGAACAGCTAACGCAAAGCATAGAGGCAGAAGCGCGGCAGGCAGCGGTAGTCATCCGTGAGGAAGCGCGCAGTAGCGCAGAAGCCGAACGCGACGCGCAGCTCTCTGAAATGCGCGGCCAGGTTTCGGCGATCGCGATCGCTGTGGCGCAGCGTCTCATTAGCGAGAGTCTGGATGAGCGGCGGCAACATTCTCTGATTGAGGATTTCTTCAGCAGGGTGCCGGCCGAAGCGCGCGCGATGAGCGGCGCGGTGGATGTAGTGAGCGCGATGCCGCTATCAGAAAGCGAACGAGAGCGCGTGCAACAGGAAACTGGTGCTGAATCGCTCCAATTTCGGGTGGACCCCACCATTCTGGGTGGGTTGATTATCCGCTCACAGGAGCGGGTGGTGGATGGCAGTGTGCGCAATAACCTTGAAGAGCTCGCGGGACGCTTTTCCTAAGCGCGCCCAGAACGAGCGAAAAGCAAACACGTCGCCTGGCGGCGTGTTTGTGTTCTAATATACATTTTCAATGACGAAAACTCTCTCGCAATTTCTCAGCGCTTTACCGCCAGCGGCCATCATCGAGACGCGCGGTGACTTGGAGCGGCCCATTACAGCCCCAGTAGTGGAGACGGTTGCGGATGTAGAAGAGGGTGGTCTTTTTGTAGCACGGCGCGGCGTGCAATTCGATGGACACGATTTCATCGACGAGGCGATCGCGCGGGGCGCGGCGGCGATTGTCGGGGAGCGACCGCCTTCCACAATGTCTCTGCCATATGCCCAGTTGCGAGACGCGCAACAACAAGTCGGTATACTCTCCGCTGCCTATTACGACTGGCCCGCCGGCAGGCTTACGCTCTTTGGGGTGAGCGGCACCGACGGCAAGACGACGACCACTCACATGCTACACCACATCTTGCAACAACGTTTTTCGGGGCGAGTCGGTCTGGTCAGTACGTTGGTGGCGAATTGCGGTGATGAGGAGCAGGCGACCGGCCTGCACGTGACCTCGCCGCCGGCGCCACAATTGCAAGCTTACTTGGCTCGCATGGTGACGCATGGACTAACGCACGCAGTGCTCGAGATGACCAGCCACGGTCTGGCGCAGGGGCGAGTGCAAGGTGTACAGTTGGCGGCGGCAGTGCTCACGAATATCCAGCACGAACACCTCGATTTTCACGGCGGTTGGGAGGACTATCGCGCGGCCAAAGGGCGCATGTTCGAATATCTTCGTGTGATGCCTGCCATCCGCGTCATCAATGCGGATGATGATGCGAGCCAGGTATTTGCGGAAGCGCCGTGTACCACCTTCGGCTATGGCGAAGCGGCTGAATTTCGTGCGGAGGATATCCGCGAGGCACGCGACGGGCTTCATTATCGTTTGCACTCCGCATCAGGTAGCATCGACATTCATTCACCGCTCTCTGGCGTTTATAACGCTGCGAATGGTGCGGCAGCAGCTGCGGCGGCGACACCGTTCATCGCTGGTGACTTGGGCGCGATCCAGAAGGGCATCGCCGCGTTGCGATACTTGCCAGGGCGCATGGAGCAAATTGACGAAGGACAGAAATTCCGCGCCATAGTCGATTTCGCGCATACACCCGCCGCGTTGCGTGAGGCGCTTAGATCCGCCCGGCGCTTGCTCTCGAGTGGGCAGAGGCTCTGCGTGGTTTTTGGCAGCGCTGGCTTGCGAGACGTGGCAAAGAGGCGGCTGATGGCAGAGATCGCGACGGAGCTGGCTGATTATGTGGTACTCACTGCTGAAGACCCGCGTACGGAATCGCTGGATGATATTCTGGCGATGATGGCTGTTGCTTGCCGCGATCGGGGTGGTCAAGATGGCAGCAATTTCACGAGCATCCCCGACCGCGGCGCCGCTCTGCACCACGCCTGCCGGTGGGCGCGCGCGGGCGATATCGTATTGGCCTGCGGCAAGGGACATGAGCAGAGCATGTGTTTCGGCACGACAGAATATCCCTGGGATGACCGTGAGGCCATGCGGGCCGCCCTGCGCGGCGACCCGCTCCGTAACCTGCCTACCGCCCAGCGATAGCGCAGGATGCGCCTTAGCCTATGCTAGAATGGCATCAAGAGACGGCGGCGCCATGCGCGACCTCGGAATCATCATCATCAGTTGGAACGTCTCAACGTTGCTGGCGCGCTGCCTGAATTCCATCTTCGCAAGCGAAGGCGCGTTCCAATATCACGTCATCGTTGTCGATAATGCTTCGACCGATGATAGCGTGGAGTTGGTCAATTCGCGTTATCCGCAAGCTGAGTTATTGACTAACGAGACCAATGTGGGCTATTCGGCCGCCAACAATATGGGTTTGCGCGCGTTGGGATTCGCTGGGAGGGGAAGGCCGAGGCCGCGCTACATCTTGCTGCTCAATCCCGATACAGAGTTGCCACCGACTGCCCTCTGCGATATGTTGCGCTACCTGGATGAGCGGCCATTACTCGGCGCAGCGGGGCCAAAATTAATTTTGCCGGATGGCAGTCTTGACCTCGCTTGTCGACGCAGCTTCCCGTCCCCAAGTGTCTCCTTTTGGCATTTTATCGGTCTAGCGCGACGTTTCCCGCGTAACCAGCGTTTCGGTCGTTACAACATGACTTTCGTCGATCCGGATGAAGATATCGAGGTTGATTCCGTCGTCGGTGCCTTCATGATGGTACGTGCGGAGGCGATCGCAGCTGCAGGTTTGCTTGATGAGCGTTTTTTCATGTATGGTGAAGATCTCGATTGGGCATTCCGCATCCGCCAGATGGGCTGGCAGATTCGCTATAATCCCTCGGTCGTAGTGCGTCATGTCAAGCGCGCCTCTAGTCGGCAAAGCGTGCGTGCGCGACGCGAATTTTACCGAGCCATGCTGCTGTTTTATCAGAAGCATTACCGTCAGCAAACGGTTTTCTGGTTGCATTATCTTGTAATGCTGGGCATACTCATGAAGGGAGGTATTGGTATTTGGCGAGAAACGGAACCGAAGAGAGCCACAATTATACGCCCTTAGCGACGCCACGCAGCCATTCGCCCAACCGGCTTGCGCAGTTCTTCGCGTACACAACCTTGCCAATACTGGATCTGCTGGCTTTGAGCGTCGCCTTCGTGCTCGGGTATGAAGCGCGCAAAGTCTTGCCCTTCTTCCCAGTCCCGCGCGATCCGCCGTCTCTGCTGCGATATGTGCCTGTTCTCTTCGTTCATCTTGCCGTCAACATCACGCTATTTTACGCTACACAGCTATACCACCAGCGACGTGTGAGCAGCTTACTGGATATGGTGCGCGCCCTGGTCGGAACCTTCACCGTCGGTACATTGGTAACGAGCGCGTTGCAAGAGTTCATCTTTAAGAACACCGTGCTGGAGGTTGATTATCCGCGCGGTATGTTTTTCTATATCTGGGCGATTTGTCTAGTGTTGCTGGTTTTTGGGCGCACATTTCACCGTCAGCTCGTCTTGCGCTGGCGGCGGCGCGGGATCCTGAGAGACAATTTGCTAATCATTGGCACTGGCGCCAGCTCGCAAGAAATCATTCACTTCCTAGAGAAAGCGCCATCGCTCGGCTATCAGGTGATTGGCGTAGTGAGCAACGCCAATAAGCTGTTGCCAAAGGGGAGATTTGCCAACATTCCGGTTGTAGGTCATCATAAACAACTGCCGGAAATCTTGGATCGCTTACAGATTGAACACGTCATCGTTGCTTTGCCAATAGAAGAGCTAGAGCAGTTACCCGAAGTAATCGGATTGTGTCGGCGCGGCAAAGTTGATATCAAGGTTTTCCCCGAGCTACTTAATCAGATGATCGGTGATATGAGTTTGGATGATATGGGCGGCACACGCATAGTTTCGGTGCAAGATATTTCATTGCGTGGCTGGCGTCTGAGTTTGAAGCGTGGGATGGATGTCTTCGGCGCAACCGTGGGGATGCTTCTATTCTCGCCGCTGATGTTGCTGACCAGTATTGTCATCCGCGCCCAAATGCGCGGCCCGGTCTTTCATATACAGCAGCGCATGGGCTTGGATGGCAAGCCTTTCCCGATGATCAAGTTCCGCTCGATGCGCAAGGATGCGGAAAGCCGGGGCCCTGGCTGGACGGTGGTAAATGACCCGCGCATAACCCGTGTTGGCCGCGTCATGCGCCGCACCAGTTGGGATGAGATGCCGCAGTTGATCAACGTCTTGCTCGGGCATATGAGCCTCGTCGGTCCGCGGCCGGAACAGCCCTATTTCGTTAGGGAATTCCGCAGGCGCATCCCGCGTTATATGGATCGTCACCAGGAGAAAGCGGGGATGACGGGTTGGGCACAAGTGAACGGTTTGCGTGGCGATACTTCCATCAAGGAACGCACACGCCATGACCTCTGGTATGTTGAGCATTGGTCGCTCTGGTTGGATTTCAAAATCATCTTGCGGACGGTATATCAAATCGTCATGAGGAGCAGCCGCAACGCCTATTGATTTGCCCGACCCCGGCGCGCGCTTGTGTATAATGGCCTCGTCTGTTCGCCGTTTCAAACAATGATGGAGATGGCATGTCCGATCAGCGACTGACAGCGCAGTCGGAAGATTTCGCCAACTGGTATAACGAGGTCGTCTATCGCGCGGGGTTGGCGGCGCAATCGCCAGTCAGGGGCTGTATCATCATACGCCCGTATGGTTTTGAGCTATGGGAGGCGATCAAGTCGGCGCTCGATCTGCGCTTTAGAGCAACCGGGCATCAGAACGCTTATTTCCCACTGCTTATCCCGCAAAGTTACATCCAACGCGAATCGGAGCATATCGAAGGTTTCAGCCCAGAGCTGGCCGTCGTCACGCATGCGGGTGGCAAGAAACTGGAGGAGCCTTACGTAATTCGCCCGACATCGGAGACGATCGTCGGCGAAGCTTTCGCGAATTGGATTCAATCCTATCGCGACTTGCCTTTGCTTATCAACCAGTGGTCTAATGTGGTGCGCTGGGAATTGCGGCCGCGGGCCTTCTTGCGGACGAGTGAATTCCTGTGGCAAGAAGGGCATACCGCCCATGCCACGAGCGAGGAAGCGGAAGCCGAAACGCGACAAATGTTGCGGATTTACGTCGAATTGGCGGAAGATGAGGCAGCGATACCGGTCATTAGTGGCTTGAAGAGCGCCAAAGAGCGTTTCGCTGGCGCTATTCGCACATATACGATCGAGGCGATGATGCGGGATAAGCGCGCCTTGCAATCCGGGACGAGCCATAACTTGGGGCAAAATTTCGCGCGAGCTTTTGATATGAAATACCTCACCCCCGAAAACGTGCAGGATTACTGTTGGACGACATCGTGGGGAATGAGCACGCGCATGATCGGCGCGGTCATCATGGCGCATGGCGATGACCAGGGCTTGCGCTTGCCCCCGCGCCTCGCGCCATATCAGGCGGTGCTGGTGCCGATATATCGTGATGATGGACAACGTTGCGCCATATTAGAACGGCTTTGCGCGATAAAGGATGAGCTGAACGCTGCGGGGATCCGCGCGCACCTGGATGACCGAGAAGGAATTTCGCCGGGCTACAAATTTAACGATTGGGAGCTTCGCGGCGTGCCGGTTCGTGTGGATATGGGGCCGCGCGATCTGGCCAGTGGCAACATAATGCTCTCTCGGCGTGATAAACCGGGCAAAGCGGGCAAGCTGCTGATCCCTCAAGAAGCCTGCCAGCCGATATTGCGCGATTTGTTGGTGGATATCCAGCAGAATCTATTCGAAGAGGCGCGCCGCTTCCGTGATGAGAATATCCAAGACGTGCGCAATTATGACGAGCTGCGGCAAGTGATTGAGAGCAACGCGGGTTGGGCACGCGGTTGGTGGGCGGGCAGTGATGAGGATGAGCAGCGCGTACAACAGGAGACGGGCGCGACGATTCGTTGCTTTCCGCTGGAGCAACCGACGGATGACAAACCCTGTTTCTTCACTGGCGCGCACTCGGCTCAAATCGCCCTCTTCGCGCGCGCTTATTGACGGAATCCACCATAGACAGCCGCGCGGGCATTCCATTAGAATAGGCGCGCGTTCAATATGTTGACCCCTGGGCAAACTATCCTGCCCTTGTGGTGGCTGAAGAAGGGATAGGCAATGTCGCTACCTAAGAGCGAAAAAGAAGCTGTTATCCGCGAATACGGGCTTCGTCCGGGTGATACCGGTTCGGCGCAAGTGCAAATCGCCATCCTCACCGCGCGGATACGGCTACTGACAGGGCACTTGCAATTGCATAAGAAGGACGAGCATTCGCGACGGGGTTTATTGAAGATGGTCGGGCAGCGCCGGCGTTTCCAGCGCTACTTGCGTGCGAAAGACCCGAACGGTTATCGCGAATTGATCGCGCGCCTGGGTTTGCGGCGCTAACGTTTTGCGGGCAATAGCGGCACAATCAGCCTCTTCGAGATTGACCCAAATTAGCGGAAACAGTAGTAGCCCGCATCCTGGCGGGTTATCGCCATACATGATGACAGAAGACGGACGGAATAAGGAATACGATGGCTAAGAGTCAGACTTTTACGACCGAAGTGGCAGGCAAGAAAATTGAGATAGAAACAGGGCGTTTGGCCGGCCAGGCCGGTGGCGCCGTAACCGCGCGCATGGGCGATACTATCATCTTCGCCAGCGCGACCATGAGCAAATCGCCGCGTGATTTGGATTTCTTTCCATTAAGCGTCGATTATGAAGAGAAACTTTACGCCGCCGGGCGCATTCCTGGTAGCTTCTTTCGGCGCGAAGGGCGGCCTGCGGAAGCAGCAATCCTAATCTCACGCGTCGTCGATCGTACCCTGCGCCCACTCTTCCCAAAGAATATGCGAAATGATGTGCAAGTCATTCTGACGGCCTTTGCGCATGACCAAGAAAACTACCCGGATATGCTGTGTATTATTGCCGCAAGTGCCGCGCTGACCATATCCAATATTCCATGGAATGGTCCTGTCGCCGGCGCGCGCGTTGGTCTCGTTGATAGCGAGCTGGTGGTTAACCCAATCATCTCTGAGATGGAAAATAGCCAGCTCGATTTGCGCGTTTCGGGGACGGCCGCCGCAATCAACATGGTGGAAGGCGGTGCGCAGGAAGTCGATGAAGCGACGATGTTGCGGGCGATGACGCTAGCGCATGAGAGCATCCAGCCAATCATCGCCTTGCAAGAGGAGATGCGTGCACAATTGGGGAAACCAAAGAGCGAACCAGCGTTTTCCCGCGCGAATCAAGAACTTATTCAGCAAGTGTGCGAGCAGGTGCAGGCGGAAGTCAACGACATCGTGCGGGATATTCCCGACCGTGATTTGCGGCGCGAAGCTTTGAGCGGCATTGTGGATCGGCAACGGGAGCTGTACGCCGAGCCGGCCGCAGCGGGCGATGTGGATCTGGCCGATGTGAGCGTGGGTGTCCGGAGTGCTTTCAATAAGGCATTACGTGCACGCATCATTGCAGAGAGCATCCGTCCCGATGGCCGAGCGCCAGCTGAATTGCGTCAGCTCTCCGCAGAAACGAACTTGTTCCCTCGTGTGCATGGGTCGGGTCTCTTTGAGCGCGGCGAAACGCAAGTCTTGACTATCGCGACGCTGGGCACCCCGCGCGAATCGCAGATATTGGATGGCTTGCATCCAGAAGATAGCAAACGCTACCTGCATCATTACAATTTTCCGCCATTCAGCACGGGCGAAACATGGCCCCTGCGTGGGACGAAGCGGCGCGAAGTCGGACATGGCGCGCTGGCGGAAGCGGCGCTCCGTGTGATGCTGCCGCCCGAGGATGAGTTCCCTTATACCATCCGCTTGGTTAGCGAGGTGCTCAGCTCGAATGGCAGCACATCGATGGCGAGTGTATGTGGCAGCACGTTGGCGCTGATGGATGCTGGAGTGCCGATTCGCCGCCCGGTCGCAGGAATCGCGATGGGCCTCATCCAGGAAGGCGAAGAAGTCGTTGTGCTGACCGACATACAGGGCATGGAAGATCACCTGGGCGATATGGATTTCAAAGTGGCCGGCACGGCTGGGGGCATTACAGCCTTGCAGATGGATATTAAGGTTCGTGGCATTTCCGAGGCAACATTGCGTGAAGCGCTTGAGCAGGCGCGCGAAGCACGCTTGATAATATTGGATGTGATGCACGAAGCCATCGCTGAGCCGCGAGTCGGCCTCAACGAATTCGCGCCTAGAATGACGACCGTCAAAGTCAATTCCGATAAAATCGGGGCCGTGATCGGCCCCGGCGGCAAGACGGTGCGCGGCATGCAAGAGCGACTCGGTGTGAAAATTGACATCCAAGAAGATGGCACGATCTTCATCGCTGGTAACGACGGGCCGTCGGTGGAGCAAGCAGAAGAAGAGATCTCCCTGCTCACTGAAGATGCCGAGTTGGGGCGTATCTATACGGGTAAAGTACGGCGTGTCGAACCCTATGGCGCTTTCGTGGAGTTTTTGCCCGGCAAAGATGGACTGGTGCATATTTCGCAGCTCGCCGATTATCACGTGGAATCGGTAGAAAGCGAGGTAGCCCTCGGCGATGAAATAATGGTCATGGTCACTGACGTGTCTTCAGAGGGCAAAGTTCGCCTGAGTCGCCAGGCCGTACTCGAAGGCTGGTCGGTGGAAGAAGCGCGCGAGCGCGACCGCGGCGGCGGTGGGCGGCGGCGCGATGGTGGTGGCCGCAACATGCGTGGCGGCGGAAACCGGCGCGACCGGCGCTAATTATCGGGCTATAATCAGGATGAAAAGAGCCGAGTGAGAGATGGAGATTGTGATGTACCCCCCATTTCAGAATGAGCCTTTCACTGACTTCAATGATGAAGAGAATGCTGCTGCCTTTCGAGAAGCATTGGAGCTGGTCCGCTCACAATGTGGGCGGACTTATCCGCTGGTGATTGATGGCGAAGAGGAGCAGACGGAGCGGCATTTTCCCTCGGTGAACCCCGCGCTGCCGCAAGAAATTCTCGGTCATTTTGCTGATGGCGATGCCGATGTGGCTGACCACGCGATTGCCGCCGCCGCTGCCGCTTTCAAGAGCTGGCAGTATACTCCTGTCGCTGAGCGCGCCGCGTACTTGGTGCGAGCCGCGGCCGAGATGCGACGCCGCAAGCACGAATTCAGCGCCACGATGGTCTTGGAAGTAGGCAAAACATGGCCGGAAGCGGATGGCGATACTGCGGAAGCTATCGATTTCATGGAATATTACGCGCGGCAGATGTTGCGCATCGCCGATAGCAGCGACGAGCTAAGCGAATACGATGGCGACCGCAACAGTCTGTACTATATCCCGCTCGGTGTCGGCGCTGTCATCCCGCCCTGGAATTTCCCAAACGCCATCGCCTGCGGCATGACGGCGGCTGCGCTTGTCTCGGGAAATACGGTCGTGCTGAAGCCAGCCGAGCAAAGCCCCTGGATCGCCTATAAGATTTGCCAGCTCTTTTGGGAGCAGGGATTGCCGCCAGGCGTGCTGAATTTTATCACCGGACCTGGCGAGGTAGTCGGCGCGCGCATGGTCGAAAACCCGGAAACGCGTTTTGTTGTCTTTACTGGTTCGCGTGAAGTGGGCACGGAAATTTATGCCAAGACCGCGCAGGTGCAGGAAGGCCAGCAATGGCTGAAACGCTCCATTCTCGAAATGGGCGGTAAAGACGCCATCCTCGTGGACGAAACGGCCGATTTGGATGCCGCGGCAGAAGGCATCGTCACGAGCGCGTTCGGCTTCCAGGGGCAAAAGTGCTCCGCTTGCTCGCGCGCGATCATTGTTGAGGAAGTCTATGATGAGATCCAGCGCCGCGTACTCGAGCGGACGCTTGAGCTGGCCGTAGGCGCGCCGGCGGAGGGCTCATCCATCCATGTCGGTCCGGTGATCGACCGCGACGCGCTCCGCAAGATCAGCGGTTACCTGGAAATTGGTTGCAGTGAGGGCGAGTTGTTGCTCGGCGGTAGTGTGGTGGATACTGACGAGGGTGGTTACTTCGTCCAGCCGACGATATTTGGCCATGTGGATGGGAACGCGCGCATCGCAAAGGAAGAAATCTTTGGGCCTGTGTTGGCATTGGTGCCGGCGAAGGATTTTGACGATGGTCTGGCTATCGTGAATGGCACTGAATATGGTTTGACGGGCGCAGTGTATAGTCGAGATGAAGGGCGATTGGAGCGAGCGCGGCGCGAATTTCACGTTGGAAATTTGTACTTAAACCGGAAATGCACCGGCGCGTTTGTGGGTTTGCAGCCTTTTGGCGGCTTCAACATGAGCGGCACCGATAGCAAAGCGGGCGGGCCAGATTATTTGCTGCTCTTCACGCAGGCTAAGAGCATCGCTGAACGCATCTGATTCGCTAGAGTTGGGCAAAAGCGAGAAGATGAGCGTAGAACATACGCCCTGGCAACCAGGTCGCGCCGAATTTCTGAGTTGGGGGGATGTGGACCAGTTGGTCGATATCCTCTTGCCGCAGCTGGAAGCCGTCGGCGGGTTCGAAGCGATGCTCATGGTCACGCGTGGCGGCATCATACCGGGCGGAATGCTGGCGGAAGCGATCGATATCCAGCACCTGCTCACGGCCGCAGTGGATTTCCCGCAGACAGAGGCGGCGGGGCTGTTAGCCTGGCCACACTTCTTGCAATTCCCCGATAGCGAATTGC